>NZ_JBEPKU010000001.1:0-3158267 GCF_040544895.1 Microbacterium sp. 1262 | reverse complement strand
CGTTGTGGTCGTTGTAATTCCAGAACTTCGTGGCGGCCTATTCGTTACACAATTCCCATGGCTATTATTCCCGGTTATCCACGCACATTTTGTCCCCCCACGGGGGGGCCCCCCGCCGGGGCCCGCCCGCCACCCCTTCCAGAAAGCGGGTCGATGATGACCACGGAACGCCCCGTCGCAGTCGCCATGCGCGGAATCACCATCCAGTTCCCCGGCGTGAAGGCACTCGATGCCGTCGATCTCACGCTCTACGGCGGCGAGATCCACTCCCTCATGGGAGAGAACGGCGCCGGCAAGTCCACGCTCATCAAGGCACTCACGGGCGTCTACGCGATCGACGGCGGCAGCATCGTCGTCGACGGACGAGAGCGCTCGTTCCGCAGCACCGCCGACGCGCAGGCCGCGGGGATCTCGACGGTCTATCAAGAGGTGAACCTCTGCGCCAACCTCTCGGTCGCCGAGAACGTGATGCTCGGCAACGAGGTGCGCCGCGCCGGACGCATCGACTGGCGCGCAACGCACGAGGCGGCCGCCGGACACCTCGCGGAGCTCGGTCTCGACGTCGACACCCACTCCGTGCTGGCCAGCCACTCGATCGCGGTGCAGCAGCTCGTCGCGATCAGCCGGTCGATGGTCATCGACACGCGGGTCCTCATCCTGGACGAGCCCACGTCGAGCCTCGACCGCGGCGAGGTCGAGCAGCTGTTCGCCGTCATGCGGCGCCTCCGCGACCGCGGCGTCGCCATCCTGTTCGTCTCGCACTTCCTCGACCAGATCTACGAGATCTCCGACCGTCTCACGGTGCTGCGCAACGGCGGGCTCGTCGGGGAGTACCCCATCGCCGAGCTCGGACGCGAGGCCCTCGTGGCGCGCATGATCGGACGCGAGCTGAGCGCCCTCGACGCCCTGTCGTCGACCGCTGAACGCGAGATCGACCGCGACGCCGTCCCGGTTCTGCGTGCCCGCGGCGTCGGACGCCGCGGCGTCATCGAGGCGTCCGATCTCGATGTGCACCGCGGAGAGGTCGTCGGGATCGCGGGCCTGCTCGGCTCGGGCCGCACCGAACTGGCGCGCCTGCTCGCCGGCGCAGATCGATCGGATGCCGGCTCCGTCGAGGTCGACGGCGTCCCGACCCGTCTGACCACCCCGCGTCACGCACTCGATCACGGCATCGCGTTCTCCTCGGAGGACCGCCGATCCGAGGGCATCATCGCGGACCTCACCGTCGCCGAGAACATCGTGCTCGGCGTGCAGGCGCGACGCGGTGCGCTGCGCCGGGTCCCGCAGAGCGAACGCGACGCACTCGTGGCCGAGTACCTCGAGGCCCTCGGCGTCCGCCCCGCCGACCCGAACGCCCTCGTGCGCAACCTCTCGGGAGGCAACCAGCAGAAGGTGCTGCTGGCGCGATGGCTGGCCACCGCGCCCGAACTGCTCATCCTCGACGAGCCCACCCGCGGGATCGACGTCGGCGCCAAGGCCGACATCCAGCGCAAGGTCGCCGAACTCGCGGCTCAGGGCCTCGCCGTCGTCTTCATCTCGTCGGAGCTCGAGGAGGTGCTGCGCATCGCGCAACGCGTCGCCGTTCTGCGCGATCGCCGCAAGATCGGCGAACTCATGACCCAGGATGTGGACGTCGACACACTGGTCGCCTTCATCGCCGAAGGCGACGCCGAGAACCCCTCGGATAAGGAGAAGATCGCGTGAAGAAGCTCATCACGCACCGGCTCGTCTGGCCGGCGCTCGCCCTCGTGGCCCTGATCGCGGTGAACACCGTGTCACGGCCCTCGTTCCTCAGCGTGACGGTGCAGAACGGTCAGCTGTACGGCTCGCTCATCGACATCCTCCGCAACAGCGCTCCGCTCATGCTCGTCGCCCTCGGGATGACGCTCGTGATCGCCACCCGCGGGATCGACCTGTCCGTGGGCGCGATCATGGCCGTGTCGGGCGCCGTCGCCCTCACGATCATCGAGGCATCGCCCGAGCCGGGGAATCTCGGCGTCGTCGCGATCGCGATCGCGGCGGGTGTCGGCACCTCTCTCGTCCTGGGCGCGTGGAACGGTTTCCTGGTCGCGGTGCTCGGCATCCAGCCGATCATCGCCACGCTCGTCCTCATGCTCGCCGGACGCGGTGTCGCTCTGCTCATCACGCGCGGATTCATCACGACGATCAACAGCGAGCCGTACCAGTTCATGGCGCAGGGATACGTGTTCGGCCTGCCCTTCGCCCTGTGCGTCTCGGTCGCCGCGATCATCGTCGTCGCCGTCGTCCAGCGGCGCACCGCCCTCGGGATGCTGACCGAGGCCGTCGGCATCAACCCCGAAGCGAGCCGCCTGGCGGGCGTCCGCTCGCGCGGGATCATCTGGGGCACCTACATCGCCAGCGGCACCCTCGCGGGTATCGCGGGCATTCTCTACAGCTCGAACATCATGGCCGCCGACGCGAACGCGGCGGGGATGTACATCGAGCTCGACGCGATCCTCGCCGTCGTGCTCGGCGGCACGTCGCTCGCGGGCGGCAAGTTCAGCATCGCCGGAACCGTCATCGGCGTCTTCACGATCCAGACCCTCAAGACCACGATCACCTTCCTCGGGGTCCCGCCCGCCGTGAGCCCGGTGTTCATGGCCGGCGCCGTGCTGGTTGTCGTCCTGCTGCAGTCGCGCCGTGTGCGCGGCTGGTTCACCTCCGGTGCCCGCCCCGCGGCCCGCGCCGTCTCCGCCCGCTCCGACGCGAAGGTGCTGTCATGACATCGCTCACCGCTGCCCCCCGCGCGCACGAGCGCGCCCTGACTCCGTGGCGCCGCTTCCTCAGCCGCCACATCGCCCTCGTGCCGGTGTTCGCCGCCGCCGTGATCCTCGTCGTGATGATCGCGGGCGCCATGATCAACTTCCCGAACTTCCAGCTGCCCCGCATCCTGTCGTCGATCCTGCTCGACAACGCCTACCTCCTGGTGCTCGCTGTCGGCATGACCTTCGTGATCCTCACCGGCGGCATCGATCTGTCGGTCGGCGCCGTGATGGCTTTCACCGGCATCCTGTGCGCGAGGCTGCTGTCGGAGGGAGTGCCCGTCGCCGTCGCAGTGCCGGCGATGATCGTGATCGGCGGCGCGATCGGCCTGCTGATCGGCGTGCTGGTGCAGTTCTTCGACGTCCAGCCCTTCATCGCCTCGCTCATCGGGATGTTCCTCGCGCGCGGCCTCGCCTTCGTCGTGAGCCTGGAGTCGATCAAGGTCGCCGACGAGGGCCTGCTGTGGCTGCAGTCGACCCGCCTCTCGGTCGGCGGCTGGTACATCACCCCCACCGGCATCCTGGCCCTGCTCACGGTCGTGCTGGCCGCGCTCGTGCTGCGCTACACGCGCTTCGGTCGCACCGTGTACGCGATCGGCGGCAGCGAGCAGTCGGCGCGCCTCATGGGCCTGCCGGTCGTGCGCACCCGCCTGCTGGTGTACGTCATCAGCGGCGTGTGCGCGGGGATCGCGGGCATCGTGCTCACGGCCTACTCCGGCGCGGGCTATCCCCTCAACGGCGTCGGCACCGAGCTCGACACGATCGCCGCGGTCGTGATCGGCGGCACCCTCCTCACGGGAGGCAGCGGGTTCGTCGTCGGGTCGCTCATCGGCGTCTTCGTCTACGGGCTCATCCGCACGATCATCTCGTTCCTGGGCGCCGAGCAGTCGTGGACGCGGATCACGGTGGGCGCGCTGCTGCTCGTGTTCGTCGTGGTGCAGCGGGTGATCGTCAGCCGATCCGCGACGCGGCGGTGACGGCCCGCCGCGCCGCGGCAGCGCGGCGGGGCATCGGGGCGGCATGATGGTGCGCATGGATCCCGAGGCGGCGCCGACGCTCGAGGTGCGCGGCGCCGACGTGCGCTTCGGCCCCGAGCAGGCGCTCGCGAACGTCGATCTGCGGCTGTTCGCGGGCGAGGTGCACTCGCTGATGGGCGAGAACGGCGCCGGGAAGTCGACGCTCATCAAGGCGATCACCGGCGCGCTCCGCCTGGACGCCGGCGAGATCCTGCTCGACGGCGCACCGGTGCACCTCGCTCGCCCCGCGGACGCGCTCGCGGCGGGCATCTCGACCGTCTACCAGGAGATCGACCTGCTGCCGAACCTCACGGTCGCCGAGAACGTCTCGCTCGGACGCGAACCGCGCCGGTTCGGGCTGATCGACCATGCCGAGATGCGGCGCCGCGCCGCTTCGGCGCTCGAGTCCCTCGGGGTCTCGATCGACCCGGGTTCGCTGCTGTCGTCGCACTCGCTCGCCGTGCAGCAGCTGGTGGCAATCGCGCGCGCGGTCTCGGGATCGAACCTGCGGGTGCTCGTGCTCGACGAGCCGACCTCGAGCCTCGACGCCGACGAGGTCGCCGAGCTGTTCCGCGTCGTCCGCGAGCTGACCGCTCGCGGGATCGCGGTGCTGTTCGTGTCTCACTTCCTCGACCAGGTCTACGAGTTGTGCGACCGGGTCACCGTGCTGCGCGGCGGCCGCTTCGTCGGCGAGTACTCCACCACCGAGCTCCTGCGCGTCGAGCTCGTCGAGAAGATGCTCGGCGACTCCGCAGCCCGCCTCGCCGCGATCGACGACGACATCGCGCCGCTGAGCGACGGGCCGGTCGTGCTGTCGGTCCGGGGAGCACGGTCGAGCCGCACGCGACATGCGTTCGACCTCGAGCTCGCCGAGGGCGAAGTCATCGGGTTCGCCGGCCTGCTGGGTTCCGGACGCACGGAGTTCGCCCGCGCGCTGACGGGCGTGGACGGCCTCGACGAGGGCACGGTGCTCCTCGACGGCACCCCGCTCGGGGGCCACGGCCCGCGGTCGGCGATCGGGCGGGGTGTCGTCTACTCGTCGGAGAACCGCCGCACCGACGGTGTGCTGGGCGACCTCAGCGTGCTCGAGAACATCACGCTCGCCCTGCAGGCGCAGCGCGGCATCCTGCGCCCCGTGGGCGCCGCCCGCGCGCGCGAGCTCGCCCGCAGCTGGATCGAGGCCCTCAACATCCGACCCGCCGACATCGACCGCCCGGTCCGGGAGCTCTCCGGCGGCAACCAGCAGAAGGTCCTGCTCGCGCGGCTGCTGGCCCTGTCTCCCCGCGTGGTCGTGCTCGACGAGCCCACGCGGGGCATCGACGTGGGCGCGAAGGCCGAGGTGCAGCGCCTGGTCGGAGAGCTCGCCGACAACGGCGTCTCGGTGGTCTACATCTCGGCCGAGCTCGACGAGGTGCTGCGGGTCTCGCACACCATCGCGGTCGTCCGCGACGGCCGCATCGCCCACGTCGTACCGGCCGCGGATCTCAGCTCCGACCTGCTGATCGCCCTCGTGGCGCGCGCCGACGACAAGACCGAAGAGGCCGATGACTGACGCGCGCACGCCCCGGGCAGCGAACATCTTCGACGTCGCGAGACTCGCCGGCGTCTCTCACCAGACGGTGTCGCGGGTGCTCAACGACATGCCGAACGTCCGGCCCGCCACACGCGAGCGGGTCGAGAAGGCGATCGCGCAGCTGCGCTACAGCCCCTCCCCCGCGGCGCGGGCGCTCGTGACCCGCCGCACCCGGACCATCGGTCTGATCACGCCGGGGACGGTGCAGTTCGGGCCGACCTCGGTCGCGACCCACTTCAACTTCGCGGCGCGCTCGGAACGCTACAACGTCGACGCGATCAGCTCACCGGAGAGCGACGTCGCCGCCGTGCGGTCGGCGATCGACGGCCTGCTGCGCCAGCGTGTCGACGCGATCGTCCTCATCGTGGTCGACCTCGACGTGCTCGCGGCCATCCAGGGGCTCGAGCTCGACATCCCGCTGGTCGCCGTCGCCGCCACCAGCCGGCCGCATCCGCAGCTCGTGTCGATCGACCAGTACCGGGGGGCGCGGAGCGCCGTGCGCCACCTCGCCGAGAGCGGTCACCGCCGCATCCACCACATCGCGGGCCCCGCCCGCAATCCCGACGCCGCCGAGCGCGTGCGCGGGTGGCGCGACGAGCTCGTCGCGAGGCGGCTCGACATCCCGCCGCTCACCTACGGCGACTGGTCGGCTGCGAGCGGGTTCGGCATCGCGATCGAGAGCGACATCGCCGCGGGTGACGGCATCTTCGTGAGCAACGACCACATGGCGATCGGAGTACTGTCGGCGCTGCGCGAACGCGGTCTGCGGGTGCCCGAGGACGTCGGCATCGTCGGATTCGACAACGTGCCCGAAGCGGCGTTCCTCCATCCCGCGCTCACGACGGTCGAGCAGGACTTCCCGGCCCTGGGGGCCCTGATCATGCAGAAGGTCCTGCTCGTGGTGGAGCAGCCCGATGTCGTCACCGAGGCCACCCCGCTGCCGACCCGCCTCATCGTCCGGCAGTCGTCGGTGTCGGACGGCTGAGCGCCGCTCCCAGCGTTCTCGTGACCGGGTGCGGCACGATCGTTCCCATGGCCTCTCGATCCCGGATGCGGCGGCGCCGTCGCCGGATCGGGATCGCGGCTGTGCTCGTTCTCGTCCCCGCACTGCTCGTCACCGTCATCGTCGCGATCGGGGTGACGGCGTCGAATCTCTCGGCGCTCCCCGGCGCGCAGCCGCAGCCGGCCGAGGAGCCGCGGGAGCTCCCGCCGAACGTCGGTGACATCGATCCCGGGAACCTCATCGACGACGCCCTGTTCTTCGATCACGACGCGCTCTCCGCCGCCGAGATCCAGGCGTTCCTCGACGATCGGATCGGCGAGTGCGCCAATGACGCGTGTCTGAACGTCGCCACCGCGGGGATCTCGTCGCGTGAGGCTCGGGTCTCGCAACGCACCGGCGACGTCATCTGCCGCGCGATCGAGGGGGGTGAGCTGCCGGTCGCGGAGATCATCCACCGGGTGCAGGAGGCCTGCGGGATCTCGGCCCGCGTCATCCTCGTCACCCTGCAGAAGGAGCAGTCGCTGGTCGAGGGCCGCGCCGCCCGAGCGCCCACGGAGGGACGGTTGCGGGCGGCGATGGGGGCGAGTTGTCCCGACACCGCTCCCTGCGACCCGGAGTACGAGGGCGTGGGCGCGCAGATCGTCGCGGGGGCGACCGACCTGGCCTCGTACCGCGCATCCGGCTTCATGCGCCAGCCCGGCACGCACTTCATCGCCTTCCACCCCGACCCCGCCTGCGGGGGAACGGATGTCGCGATCGAGAACGACGCGACGGCGGCGCTGTACAACTACACGCCCTATCAGCCCGACCCGGCGGCGATGTCGGCGGGGTGGGGCTCGGGCGGCCCGTGCTCGTCGTACGGCAACCGCAACTTCGCTTACTACTTCGCGCTGTGGTTCGGCTCTGTCCGAGCCGGGTGAGGGTTCGAGCCGGGTGAGGGTTCGAGCTGGATAAGCGTGAGCTGTGCGTGGACTCTGTGCCCACAGGCGGAGCCACTATCGTGCGTCAGGTGACGTCACCCCTGCGCGACCTGCGTACCTTCGCCACGAGCGCGCGCTCGTGGCTGCGCCATCGACCGGTGACGCTGCTGATCGCGGCCTTGACGATCGGACTCAGCGTCGCGGGGATGATCTTCCAGCCGATCGACTGGGGCTTCATCCCCGTCGACGACGCCGACCCGGCGGGAACCGCGGTGCGTCACTGGTGGAGCTCGCTCACCTCGCTCTTCGTCGTGGAGACGGTACCGGCGCTCGTCGCGTTCGTCGTCCTCGCGATCCTCGTCGTCGGCGCGGCGGAGCGCGCGATGGGAAGCCTGCGGACCGCGATCGCGTACGTCGTCGGCGGGGTCGCGGCGTCGTTCCTCGGGTTCGCGATCGATCTGTTCGAGCAGACCTACCTCGCCGGCATCCCGTTGAACGCACCCGCCGTCGACGTCTTCTCCCCCACCGCCCCGCTGCTGGCGACGGCGATGGCGGCGAGCGCCTTCTTCGGGACGATCTGGCGCCGCCGCACGAGACTGCTGGCGCTCTTCTCCGCCATCACGCTCTACCTCTACTCCGGCGGCGCGAACGATCTGTTCTCGCTCCTCGCGGTTCCCGTCGGCTTCGCGCTCGGCTTCGCACTGGGGGGCCGCGTCCGCGGCTTCCGGTTGGTGCGCAGCTCGTACTACGAGAAGCGCGTCCTGCTGGCCGCGATCACCGCGATCACCGCGATCGGCCCGGTCGTGGCGACCGCGTCGGGCTCGGGCGCCGGGCTGCTGTCGATCTACGGGTACCTCTCCATCGATCCGCTGAGCGTGGTGGACGGCCAGGTGTGCGCCTTCGGTTCCCCCGGCGCGCCCTGCCCCGACGACTTCTCCTCCATCGCCGACCTGCAGGGCTGGTCGAGTGTCGTGGCGCTGCTGCCGCTGATCGTCCTGCTGCTCGCGGCCTGGGGCATCCGGGGCGGGCGGCGCATCGCGCTCGCGGTCGCGGTCGCCATCAATCTCGCGATCTTCGCGGGGATGGTCTACACCTTCCTCGTGATCGAGCCCGACACGGTCGCCGCGATCGGCGCCGCCGTCGACCCCGAGACCGCCGACTTCGTCTGGCAGACGCTCACGGGCGTCATCGTCGGGGCGATCGTGCCGCTGGCCGTGGCGGTCGTGCTGATCGCGTTCCGCGGGGCGGCGCGCGTCTCGACCGCTGCGGCGGCCAAGCGCACGTTCGCCCTCACCGTGGCGATCGGCACCGCTCTGACGCTCGCTGCCTCCTTCGCCGGGACGCTCCTCCTCGCCGACGGTTTCCGTCCGGGGATCGACGCCGTGATGGTGCTGCGGGCGCTGCCGCTGCGCCTCGTGCCGCCGACCCTCATCCCCTCCGACATCGTCGAGTTCGTGCCCGAGTCGGCCGCCGCGCAGGCACTGTGGTACCTGCCGTCGCTGGTGTTCTGGATGCTGCTGATCGTGGCGGTCGCTCGGGTGCTCCTGAATCCGCGCACCGTGCTCGACGCACCCGACCGCCTGCGCGCCCGGGGCGTGCTCGAGCGGGGCGGGGGCGACACGCTGTCGTTCATGTCGACCTGGCGCGGCAACTCGTACTGGTTCGCTCCCGACGCTGACGCTGCGATCGCCTACCGCGTGCGCGGCACCATCGCGGTGACCCTCGGCGGCCCCTTCGGCCCCGATCACGACCGCCCCGACGTCGTGTCGAACTTCGTGGAGTTCTGCGGAGCCCACGGCTGGACGGCGGTGTTCTACAGCGTCGACGCACGCGAGGGCAGCATCTTCGATCATCTCGGCTGGCAGCGGATGCCGGTGGCCGAGGAAGCCGTGCTTCACCTGCCCGACTGGAACACGGCTGGTAAGAAGCGCCAGGACATCCGCACCGCCACCAACCGCGCATCCCGCTCGGGCATCACCGCGGTGTGGACCTCATGGCGCGAGCTCAGCGCGGGCCAGCACGCCCAGATCCGCGAGATCTCCGAGGGCTGGGTCGCCGACCGGTCGCTGCCCGAGATGGAGTTCACCCTCGGCGGCGTCGACGAGCTCGACGACCCGGCGGTGCGCATCATGATGGCGGTCCACGAGAGCGGCCGGATCGAAGCGGTCACGAGCTGGCTGCCGATGTTCGAGCACGGCACGGTGACCGGATACACCCTCGACTTCATGCGCCGGCGGGGCGATGCGATGAACGGGATCATGGAGTTCGTGATCGGCGCCGCCGCCGACCGGATGAAGGGCGACGGGCTGACGCTCCTCAGCCTGTCCGGGTCGCCGCTCGCCTCGACGCAGCTCGGTGACGACGCCGCCCGCACCAATGTCGCGCGACTGCTCGACCTGCTGGGCGGGCTGCTCGAGCCGGCCTACGGGTTCCGGTCGCTGCTGAACTTCAAGCGCAAGTTCCAGCCCGAGTTCGTGCCGCTGTGGGCCGTGTACCCCGACCCGGCGATGCTCCCCGCGCTGGGGGTCGCGCTCACCCGCTGCTACCTGCCCACGCTGACCCTGTCGCAGGCGGTGCGCATGGCGGGCGCGCTGCGCTAGCGGCGGCTCAGCGGTTCAGCGGCCCAGGCCCCAGTGGTCCGCGATGATGGGCAGCCCCTGCTGGAAGACGTACGACCACGATGTCGCGTCGTGGGCGCTCCCCTGGGCCTCGACGTAGGTGGCATCCATTCCGGCGGCCTGCGCCGCCTGGTAGATCCGCTGCACACCCGGGAGGAAGCCGGCGTCGTTGCTTCCCACCCCGAACACCGCCGTCATGTTGCGGTACGGGGCGTGGGCGGCCATGATCGCGGCGGGCTTGGCCGCCTCGTACGCGGCCCGGTCACCGCCGAAGCCCTGCGCGATGGTGGTCGCCTCGTCGCCGAGCGAGGGGAACTCTTCACCCGAGGCGTCGAGGATCGCGCTGAAGAGCTCGGGGTGGGCGGACCCGAGCTGGATCGAGCACGTACCGCCCTGCGAAAGCCCGCCGATCCCCCAGAAGTCCGGGGCGTCCAGGACGGGCAGGTTTGCCTTGATCCACGTCGGCACATCGACGGTGAGGTAGGTGGCGGACTTCCCGAGCGGCGAGTCGATGCACATCGGGTTGGCGTCGGGTGAGCCCAGCTGGTCGGGCGAGACGACGATCGGCGCGAGGCCGTCGTGAGCCGCGGCGTAGGCGTCGAGCGATTGCTGCAGGTGCGCCGCGATCAGCGGGTCCTGGGGCTGCCCCGGCTGCCCCGAGAGCACGATGAGCACCGGCAGCAGCGGCGGGTTGTCGGTGAGCGCTGCGGGCGGGCGATAGACCACGGCCGGGCGGGCGGGAAACCCAGAGGCCGTGGCGGGGATCGTGACGGTGCCGACCTCGCCCGCGGACGGCATTCCGTCGGGGGCGGTCCAGTCCGCGATCGTCGGACGGTCGGCGCCGCTGTCGAGAGAGGGCAGCTCGGCAGCACCGAACGCGGGCAGCCCGAGCGCGAGACGGACGGTCGGGTACTGGCCGAACGCGATGTTCACGCCCATGGCGGCGGTCGTCGCGAAGAGCACGATCGCGAGCGGCGCCGCGACAGCACGGCGCCACGTCGGCCGCCACAGCGAGGCGAGGGCGACCCCGATGGCGGCGAACCCCAGCGCGATCCACATGCGCGAGTCGGCGGTCAGGACGACGCCGAACAGGTTGTAGTGATCGGCCAGCAGCCACGTCAGCGCCATCCCCAAGAGGCCCGCGGCGACGGCCGCCGCCGCGGCGGTCAGCGTCCACCGGCGACGCTGCCAGCGCCGGCTGGGTCGCAGCACGACGAGCGACACGAACGCGAGGGCGGCGAGGACGCACGTGATCACCACGGCCGGTCCGGAGAGGATGTTGATGTCGAGCAGCCAGTTCACATCGACCTCCCGAGGGTCGCGTCGAGCCGGGATGGCGCGGCGGGCTCACCGACCCGTCCACAGCGTAAACCGGACCGCGTGCTCGACCCCGCGCGCGGTCCGGTTTTCGCGGCGGTTTCATCAGGTCGGGGATGGCCGCCAGCCGGGCGGGCTCAGTCGGCGTGCTCGGGCGGCCAGACGACCGAGAACCGCTCGAAGACGATGTCCTCGCCCTCCGACCACTCCGCCCCGCGGGCGGCGGCGACGCGCGTCCAGTAGCGCCGGTGCTCGCGCTGCCAGCTCTCGAGCGACAGGTCGTCCTCGCCCTCGTCGGCGGCGAACGCGGCATCCGCGCTCGTGAACGGCCCCAGGCGCAGCTCGGTCGTGCGGATGATGATGCGCGGAGCGCCGGTGCTGTCGCAGGCGATCCAGTGCGATCCGATCCGCGGGATCAGATCGCCGCGGGCGACGAAGTCGGCGACGAGCTCGGCGGTGGCGCGCTTGCCGCCGGCGAGAACGATGCCGAGCAGCTCATCGGCCAGGCGCGCATTGTCGCCGAAGTGCTCGACGGTGTACTCGGGTGCAGCGAGCACGGCCTCGGGGTGCGCCGTCCGGTACTGCTCCCACATCTCGGCCGCGGCGGCTTCATCGAGGGGCAGGGCACGGGATGATCCGCTGTATTCGCTCATCCCTCGATCCTCGCACCCGCCGGTCTCAGCGCCGCCGCGTCACCGCCCTCGCGCCGGCGATCAGGCCGACGAGCGCCGCGGATGCCGCCGCCGACGCCGCGGTGTACAGCGGGGCGCGGTGACGGATGGCCCAGGTCTGCACGCTCCCGCCCCGCGCGCGGTCGTCGAACGCACCATGGGCGCCGTGGTCGCCCGGCACCGGCTCGTACAGGTTCGGAGCCGTCCCGGACGCAGCCGATCCCGGCGCGAACTGACCCTCCCACGCGTTCTTCGCGAGGTACCAGTCCAGGAAGCGCCCGGCGACGCGAGTGCCGAGGATGAGGCCGACGGTCGATTCGCCCACCCACGTGCGCCGGCGCGGCTTGTCGGCGACGTCGGCGACGGCCCGGGCGCCGACCTCGGGCTGGAAGATGGGCGGCACCGGCTGCGGATGCTGCGGGAAGTTCGACTTCACCCATCCGAACTGGGTCGTATTGAGCGCGGGCATGTCGACGATGGAGACGGCGACGCGGCTCTTCTCGTGCGTGAGCTCGGACACGACGGAATCGGTGAAGCCGTGGATCGCGTGCTTCGCGCCGCAGTAGGCCGCCTGCAGCGGGATGCCGCGGTGGGCGAGCGCCGACCCGATCTGGATGATGTGTCCGTGGCCCCGGTCGCGCATCCGCCGGAGCGCCGCGCGGGTGCCGTTGACGGTGCCGAGATAGGTGACGGCCGTGGCGCGGTCGAAGTCATCGGCCGAGGTGTCGAGGAACGTGGCGATCGCCCCCGACATGACGTTGTTGACCCAGAGGTCGATCGGGCCGAGGGTGTTCTCGACGTCGGCGGCGGCCCGGTCGACGGCATCCGCGTCGGCCACGTCGACCGACACCGCGTGCGCGCGCCGGCCCGCCGCCTCGATGTCGGCGACAGCGCCGTCGAGGCCGTCACGTCCGCGCGCGAGGACCGCGACGTCCCAGCCGCGGTGCGCGAGCTCACGGACGATGGCTCGGCCGAGGCCCGCGCTTCCCCCGGTGACGACGGCGACTCCGCGCCCGCTCGCTGCAGCCATGACGATCTCCTTCCACCGAGGCATCCACGGTGGAAGCTCGCGATCGCGACCATTGTCGGCACGCGAGCGCGCGGGAACGCACCTGTTGCCAGGCAGGGTGCGATGGTCTAGGGAAAGGTCTCGGCGTGCGCGATCAGCGCATGCCCGACATCCGGTCCCACTCGATCGACTTGAACTGCAGGAACGTGCACAGGTTGCCGGCGAAGGCGACCTCGGCGGCAAGACCGGCCATCTGATAGGGCGTCAGGGTGAGGTCGTCGGACCGCGCGGTGAGGGTCGCCTCCCACTCGGGGTCGTCGATCGCCCGCGGCTGCATGTAGACGTCGGCGGGCGCATTCTCGAGGTGCACGATGACGAGTCCGGTGTCGAGCCCGTCCGACCCGTCCTGGATGGCGACCTTGACCGAGACGCCGGGAACTTTCCCCTGTTCGAGGAACTCGGCGACCCATTCCTCCAGGAGGGTCTTGGTCCGCACGGGGACCCGCGGGATGTCATCGCTCATCACGTGGGATTTTGTCATATATCGAACGAGATCGCCCGTCATTTCGGGTTGGATACGACGATGAATCGAACTACCCGTCGCATCCGGGTCTGCCCGGGATTCTCCCGGCCGAGGAGGTGTTACGCTCGGGCGGTTTGACGAGCGCCGACGGCCGGGAGAGAACGTGCCTTTTCACAGCAAGCAGACCCTCGAGCACTGGGTCGCTGAGTTCATCGACGCTCGCGGCGCCGGCGAAGAGGTGCGCGTGGCGGTGCAGGACGGTTCCGACGGGGCCGACACGGGCCTCGTCCTCGTCCCGCTCACGAACGCGCCGAACGCCGTGTACATCGAGCCGCGGCCGGCGGGCGACGACCTCGACTGGTGCGTCTCCATCGAGGGCGCGCCCGACACTCTCGTCCTGACCAGTCACGAGCTCAACGCACTGACTCACGAGCTCCAGATCGCTGCAGAGCTCTGCGCCTTCCTGCAGGAGAAGTCACTCGGTCATTTCGAGCCGTCGGAGAGCACCGCGGAGGACGACGCGGGCGAGCCCTCGACCCTCGGCAACTGAGAGTCGCCGCTTCCGGCGGCGTGCTTCTCGCGCCATTCCCGGAGGGCGGCCGTGGCGATCGACACATCGTCGGAGGCGACGGCGTCGTCGCCGATGATCTGCACCGACTCGTGGCCCTTGCCTGCGATGAGGACGATGTCGTCGGGACCGGCGGGGGCGACGGCCATCGTGATCGCGGCCGCTCGATCGCGGATGACGCGGACGTTCTCGACCGAGCGGAAACCGGCCAGGATGTCGGCCACGATCGCGTCGCCGTCTTCGTGATGCAGATCGTCGTCGGTGACGATGATCGTCTGTGCGAGCTCTTCGGCGATCACGGCCATCTCGGGTCGCTTGCCACGGTCGCGGTCGCCGGTGCAGCCGAACACGACGGTCAGCTGGCCGGCGCCGCCTGACAGGGCGATGAGGGCCTGCCGCAGGGCGTCGGGCGTGTGGGCGTAGTCGACGACGACCTGCGGGCCGGCGCCGGGCGACACGACCTGCATGCGTCCGGGTACCCGGCGGATCTCCCCCACTGCCCGCGCGATGGCGCCGGGGGCGACGCCCTGTGCGCGGAGGATGCCCGCCGTCATCGCGAGGTTGTCGATGTTGAACCGGCCGATGAGGGGTGATGCTACCTCGAAGCGGTCGTCCTGGATCGCGAGAGTGAAGTCGGCGCCGTCAGCGCGCATCCGGATGTCGTCGGCGCGGACCGTCGCCGCCGCTGCGCCGGACGTCGAGACGGTGACGTCGTCGAGTCCCGCGGGGAGCGCGATGCCCGCGACATAGGGGTCGTCGATGTTCCGCACCGCGGCGCGCACACCCGGAAGGCGGAAGACGCCCTGCTTCGCCTGGCCGTACGCTTCCATCGACTCGTGGTAGTCGAGGTGGTCGCGGGTGAGGTTCGTGAACGCGGCGATGTCGAAGTGGCATCCCTCGACCCTTCCCTGCGTGAGGGCGTGCGAGCTCAGCTCGATCGCGACCACGTCGGCGCCGGCCCGCCGGATGTCGGCGAGGAGCTCGTGCATGTCGACCACCGACGGGGTTGTGAGCGACGTCTTCGCCAGAGCGCCGAACAGGCCGGCTCCGAGTGTGCCGATGGTGGCGGCGCGGCGTCCGAGGAGCTCCCAGCTCTGCGCGAGGAGCTGCACCGTCGAGGTCTTGCCGTTCGTGCCGGTCACGCCCACCAATGTCATGTCGGCCGACGGACGACCGGTGTACTGGTCGGCCAGCCGCCCGATCACGGCGGCCAGGTTCGGGATGCCGCGCACCCGCGCATCGACGTGCGTGACGCTCGCGTCGGTCAGGACGAGAGCCGCGTCGCGCTCGAGCGCCTGCGTGATGTGCTCGCGGACCCGTTCGTCTCGGCCGAGCGCGACGAAGACGTCGCCGGCTTGCACGGTGCGGCTGTCGCCGCGCAGGCGACCGCCGGGTACGTTCCCCCCGGCGACCCCCGTCGCCCACCAATCAGGGTCGAGTTTCCGACCCTCCCCAGCGTCTTGCATGTACCGCCCCATCGATCTCTGACTCGACAGTTCCATGAACGGGCGGTCACCCGCGGGAAGAACACGTCGGAGCCTGAGATTGGCACCGTAACGTAAGCGCCGCTTAAGACGGAGAACGTCAGCTCTGGGGCTCGGGCACCATCCGCAGACCGTCGGCGCTGTTGGCCGATTCCATGAGGGCGTCGATCCATTTCGGGTTGATCTGCGGCTGGCGGCTGCCGGCGAACTGGAACTGGACCGAGATCGTGGGGTGCAGCCAGAAATCGCGACGGCTCGTGCCGTGCGGCGAGGTCGTCTCGAACATCAGCGGTTCGCCGCGCCGCAGCTTCGTCATCAGGACCAGCCGGAGATGCGCGAGCGCACGGTCGTCGATCTCGACGAAGTTGGCCGCGTTGTCGTAGAAGAATCTGCCCACCGGCACAGCCTAGGCGGCTGCGGGCAACGCGGGGCCGGGGCGTATCATCCGCTCACAGATAGAAGCCGTGACGCTCGAGGACGACGACGGCCTCATCGCGCGTCGATACGCCGAGCTTGGCGAACAGCGACCGCATCTGCGACTTGATCGTGTTGATGGAGACCGTGAACTCCCCGGCGATCTCGCCATAGGTCTTGCCGCCTCGCATCACCGAGGCGACGGATCGCTCGCGGGGTGTCAGGGCAGGCAGCGCCTGTGACGCGCGTGGTTCCCGCCGGTGGAATTCCTCCGTCGCGTCGGCAACCGCGGCGGCGAGGTCGGGACGGCGCTCGCGGAGGCGTTCTCGTAGCGGGGCCAGCTGCTCTCGCGGCACGCTGATGAATGGCGCGATGACGTCGCCGGCGTGATGAGCCAGGCGGACGCCGAGCCGATCCTTGCGCGAGGGTCGCCTCGGCGGGGTCGCCGCGGAGGACGAGCGCGATCGCTTCCGCCGTGGCTGCGGCATGCTGCGCGTACGGTCGCGTCGAGAGTTCCGGCTCCCAGCAGGATGTCGGCGACGGCGAGGGCCTCGAGGAGTACAGCCCAGCGTCACGCGGACGTCCGGCCACCGCGTAGGTCTCGGCCACCGCAGCGAACAGCGACCCCAGCGAGTCGAGCCCGAGCACACGCGATGCGCTCATGGAGGGGATGCCCGAAGCCCGAATCGTGACGCGACTTCCCAACATTCGTGCGCGGAGTCCGGGGGCAGGCTCAGAACGGTGGCGGTTCGTCCGGCGGCCGTCCGCCGGGTGCGGCATCCGGTGGCGGATCCGCGGTGTCTATCGTGAAGCACACCGCCGGTATGGGGACGTCTTCGCGGTAGACCCGGCCGAGGGGTGAGGTCCATTCCAGAACGCCGCCGCCGATCTGTCTGACTTCCCATTTCGTGAATTGCTTCATGGAGTGGTGTCTTTGGCAGAGGTGGGCGAGGTTGAAGATGTGGGTGTGCCCGCCGAGGGCGTAGTCGATCGTGTGGTCGATCTCGCAGCGGATCGCGGCCCGGCGGCATCCGGGGAATCGGCAGTGCTGATCCCGTGCCATCAGGAGCTTCTTCATCGAAGCCGTGGGTCGGTAGGTGTCGATCTCCATCGGGGTTCGGGTGACCGGGTCGACGAACAACCGGTCCCACTCGCCGACCTGCCCCGCGAGCTCGCGCGCCGTATCAGCATCGATCAGCGCAGCGCCCACCGCTTCGGCGGGGTTCTCGTCACGCCCCATCAGCGTCTCGGCGGTGACGGCGACCTGCACGCGTGCCCGGATCGCCCCCAGCCCACCGGCCCGATCGATCCCATACGTCGGGTCCACCACCGGCGCCCCGCCGAGGACGAGGTCGCCCAGAATGTCTGCGCGGAGCTGATCCATCGTCCGCGTGTCGGCGGCATCACTCTCCGCCCGGGCATCCTTCACCGACTGTCCCATCTGGGTGAGTCGGTCGAGCATCCCGGCGGCGATGACCGTCGGGACGTTGGCGACGAGGTTCGACATCCCGTCCGTGCCGTGGAAGACCCGCACGCACCGCTCCGCCGCCGCGGCCTTGTGTCGCTCCGTGAAGTTCTGTGTATGCAACCGGGCCGCCAATGCATCCAACGCTGCCCGCACCCGGGAGGGCACATCCCGCTCACACACCGCGATCGCCGCCTCCGCGAACGAATCGCGCACCTCGGCGGGCACTCCCGCGCCGACCCGCACGACCACATCCACGTGGCCGCGTTCGATCCGCCGCTGAACCCACGCCTCGAACACGGCCGGGTAGTCGTCGATGACGGTCATCGCGTGGTCGATCTCGCCCTGCAACCTGCGGTCGGTGAGTCGCGCCATCCCGGCGGCTTCGGCTGCGACCGACCGCAGCTCCATGTCCGACGCCATCCCTCGTACCCCGTCGCGACGCGCCTCACGCAGAGCCGACCTGCCCAGCGCCGCCAACGCCCGCATTCGCGCGACATCCCCGACATGGAAGAGGTCGAGGGCCTCAGCGAACCCCGCGAAAGCCGCGGCGTGCGACGACCCACCCGAGGCGCCTTCGCCTCCGAGCCTGCGACCGCTATTCGATGTCATGTTCCCATTGTCGCAGCGGGTTACGACATTCGGGTCGAACTTATCTTCGATGCGAGAACGCGGTTCGCTCGACCGATTGGGGAGGAATCGACGAAACCACAATCCAGCATCCCCGAGCCAGGCCATCAGTCTCGGTCCGAATCTCATCCGACGAGGCTCCCCCCGCAACTTTCTTCGGGTTTCCGCGTCACGATCCGTCGCCTCGAACGTCTCATCAACATGCACCCTGCGACGAACGCCCGTCCGGCTCCCTCCGAAACGGGCACCCGGACCCGCGCTTCCCTCCGTCGCGACCGACCGCGCGCCGGAGCCCGCACCCGCAGCCGCGACCGCGACCGCGCCCGCACTCGCGCCACCAGCCTCACCCCCGCGTCCGCCGAGCCGCCCACCCGGGTCGGCACGATCAGGTTCCGCTCCCACGCGTGGCCGCTCGGTCGCACGCGGGCACGAGGTCAGCAGGCCGCTCGGGAGCCATCCGTCCGTCCTGGATCGAGATCGACGGCGCAACTCTCACGGCCGCATGGGGCTGCCCGAACGCCCGCAAGCGGTCATGGCAGCGCGGCGACGTCGGCTCCGTGTGCTCGTCGGGCGCGACCAGCCGCGAGGGGGGCGCCCGCCCGCCCCATCCTCGTCGCCGACAAGTCGCACGGTGAGGTCGTCACGGCGACCATCGTCTGCGACGCCTTCCCGTACGAGGCGTATGCGACCCACGCCCGCTCCGAGCCCCACTACCACGCCGCCTCCCGCGACCGCAGCGGGTTTCGATCTGGCCGCGACGGGACAGCCGAACCTCCAGATGCAGCGTGCCCGCGTGGGCGAGGCGGTGCCGTGGCGCGATCAGCCGATGGCGCTCGATGCCGACGGCCGGTACACCTCGCGGTTCTCGGTGCCGACCGCCGGACCGGTGACGTTGGGGCTGCGTTACCTCGACCCCGCCACCGGACGATTCGGTCCGGCATCCTTCGTGACGTTCACCGCGCACTGAACGGACCGCGCGCGGCCGCGCCGCCGGGGGTCAGTGCCCGCCGACGACGTTGCCGCTCAGGCGGCCGTGCAGAGCGGATGCGGTCGCGTTGAGTCCCTCGATCGCGACGATCTTGCCGTGCCGCTCGTACTTGTTCACGACGGCGTCGAGCGCGGCCACCGTCGAGGCGTCCCAGACGTGCGAGCGGGTCATGTCGATGACGACGCGGGCGGGATCGTCGGCGTACGCGAACTGCGTGGTGAGGTCGTTGCTCGAGGCGAAGAAGAGCTCGCCGTCGACCTCGTACCGGGCGACCGGCTCGTCGCCGACGGCGTCGAGGGTTCGCGTGACGGTGACGAAATGGGCGACGCGACGAGCGAACATCACCATCGCGGCGATGACTCCGAGGATGACGCCGATCGCGAGGTTGTGGGTCCACACCGTCGCCACGACGGTGATGAGCATGACGGCCGTCTCGCTCTTCGGCATCCGCCGGAGGGTCGCCGGACGGATGCTGTGCCAGTCGAAGGTCGCCACGGTGACCATGATCATGACGGCCACGAGTGCCGCCATCGGAATGATCGCGACGACGTCGCCGAGCGCGAGCACGAGGATCAGCAGGAAGACCCCGGCGAGGAACGTCGAGATGCGCGTGCGCGCCCCCGACGCCTTCACGTTGATCATGGTCTGCCCGATCATGGCGCACCCGCCCATGCCGCCGAACGCGCCCGACAGGATGTTGGCTGCGCCCTGGCCGAGAGCCTCGCGCGTCTTGCGCGAGTGAGTGTCGGTGATGTCATCGACGAGCTTGGCGGTCATGAGCGATTCGAGCAGACCCACGACCGCCATGGCGAGCGCGTACGGCGCGATGATGCGCAGTGTCTCGAGGGTGAGCGGCACGTCGGGCACGAACAGTTCGGGCAGGCTCGAGGGCAGCTCGCCCTGATCGCCGACCGTCGGCACCTGCCAGCCGAACGCCACGACCGCCGCCGTGAGCAGCACGATCGTGACGAGCGGGGCCGGGATCACCTTCGTCAGCCGCGGCAGCGCGACGAGGATGATGAGCCCCGCGGCGACGAGCGGCCAGACGAGCCACGGGATGCCGTCACCGAAGAGCTGCGGCATCTGCGCGAGGAAGATGAGGATCGCGAGCGCGTTGACGAAGCCCACCATCACCGACCGCGGGATGAACCGCATGAGCTTCGCGACGCCGAGCACCGCCAGCACGATCTGGATCACGCCCCCGAGAAGCACGGTGGCGATGAAGTAGTCCATGCCGTACTCGCGCACGACGGGCGCGATGACGAGCGCGATCGCCCCCGTCGCAGCCGTGATCATCGCCGGGCGGCCGCCGAGGAAGGCGATCGCGACCGCCATGATGAACGATGAGAAGAGCCCCACGCGGGGATCCACTCCGGCGATGATCGAGAACGCGATCGCCTCGGGGATGAGCGCGAGGGCGACGACGAGCCCCGCCAGCACCTCGCGGGTCAGCAGCCGAGGGCTGCGCAGAGCCTGCAGGACGGTCGGTTCGATGCGATAGCGCGCGGCGCTGTCGCGGGCGGGGGTGACGGCGGTCACTCGGTGCCTTTCGGTCGGCGCCCGACGACGCGGGCGGAGTGATCGCGCGGGCGGGGTGGTCGCGCAGCCCGCGCAGCGCCGGCTGTCGGACGCAGGAAGAATGAGGGGGCGGCGCAGATCGGCGCCGACAAGAATCTAACGTAACGTGAGGTTTGATGTCGAATCGCGATGAGGTGACCATGCGCATCGGAGAGGTGACCGAGCGGACCGAGCTGTCGTTCCGCACGCTCCGCCATTACGACGAGATCGGCCTCGTCACGCCGTCCGCGCGCACCGATGGGGGCTTCCGCCTCTACACGGAGGACGACGTGGCCCGCATCCTGCTCATTCGCCGCATGAAGCCGCTCGGGTACAGCCTCGACGAGATGCGCGAGCTGCTCGACGTCGTCGACGCCCTCACGGCCGCCCCCGCCGACGAGGAACTGCGCGCTCGCCTCGAGACGATCCGGGCGGGCGCGACCGAGCGGCGCGAGAAGCTGACCCGGCAGGTCGCGATGGCCGACGAGTTCCTCGAGCAGCTGAGCGACATCTGACCGACGCGCGGCCGCGGATCGCGGCCCGAGCTCACGCGTAGGCCCGGTGCACGTGCCACCCGCCCTCGCCGCAGTACACGTCGAACACGAACGCCTCACCGCCGGGGTCGGTGGCCTGGAAGCGCCATCCGTAGAGCCCCCGTCGCCGATCGTCGTCGGCGGCGAGGGACCAGACCGAGTCGCGGAGGCGGGTCGGGATGTCGCTCACGCTCCATCGCCTGCCCGCGTAGAACATCCGCGCCGGGACGTCGTCGACGAGCCAGAGGGTGACATCGTGGGCGCTCGTCGTGTCGGTCATGACAACCGAGGATAGAACACATCTTCGACACTCGCCAGAGCATCATCCGAACACAGCTTCGCTCCGTACGCTGAACGGATGGACCTGCTCTCCCTCTTCGGGCTCTCCGGCCGACGCGCCCTCGTGACCGGCGGGAGCTCCGGCATCGGCCGGGGAATCGCCGAGGCGCTGGCCGCCGCGGGGGCGGAGGTCATCGTCGCCGCCCGCGGTCGCGACCTGATCGACGAGACCGTCGGGCAGATCCGATCGGAGGGCGGGCTCGCGTCGGGGATCGTCGCCGACCTGTCCTCCCGCGCGGGCTGTCACGAGCTCGCCGACCAGGCCGGCGACATCGACATCCTCGTGAACTCGGCGGGCATCAACATCCGCCCTCCCCTCCTCGACCTCGACGAGCCCGCCTGGGACGCCACGATGGCGGTCAACCTCGACGCGCCCTTCATCCTCGGCCAGCGATTCGCCCCCGCGATGATCGAGCGCGGGTACGGCCGCATCATCTCCATCAGCTCGCAGCAGGCGAGCCGCGCCTTCGCCTCGAGCGGCGCCTACGGCGCGTCGAAGGCCGCCCTCGAGGGCCTCGCCCGCTCGCAGGCGGAGGCGTGGTCGGCATCCGGGGTGACCTCGAACGTGCTGGTCCCGGGCTTCGTCCTCACTCGCCTCAACGAGCGCCTCGCGAGCAACCCCGACGTCGTCGACGCGCTGGCCGCTCGCACCTTCGTCGGGCGCAACGGCGTGCCGGACGACTTCGCCGCCGCGGCGATCTTCCTGGCCGGCCCGGGCTCGGCCTATGTGACCGGCCAGTCGATCGCCGTGGACGGCGGTTTCTCGGTCCACTGAGGCTCACCTTCCTTCGCCCATACCAGGTGAGCGCTCCCACGGGAAGGGCTCCCCTTCGGCCGGATGCTCGGACAGACTGAGCCGCTAGGTCGATCAATACGGGGAGTCGTCATGGCAGTGCAGGGTGAGACATCGTCGGCATCGGCAGTCCTCGACGCGCTGTGGGCGTACGAGGCCGCGGAGGGCGCCATCCGGCTGCGGCTGCGCGACTCGATGCTCGTGTGCGAGAACGACCTGATCGCGCTCGAGACGCTCATCGAGGCGCACGATCGCGACGTCACGCTGACCCCGTCGAACATCACCCAGGAACTCGGGATCTCGTCCGCGAGCACGACCGCGATGCTCGATCGCCTCGAGCGTTCCGGGTACCTGCGGCGGCAGCCGCATCCCTCCGACCGCCGCAAGGTCTTCGTGACGCTCGGTGACCGCCCGGTCGAGAGCCTGCGCCAGTCGGGTACGGACGTGCAGCACCGCGTCGAGGATGTCATCGCCGACATGCCCGCCGGCTCCGCCGCCGTGCTCGTCGACTTCCTCTCGCGCATGCGGATCGCCGCCGAAGCGGCCTGACCTCCCACGCATGCCGGCCCGCGCCCGTGCCGCGTGCCGCGACGTGCCGCGATGCAAGGCATCCGATCCGACGCCCCGGTCCGGATGCCGCTGCCCCGGCGAGTCGCCCGCGATCCCCTGCAACCGCGCACCGGGGCGCCCGGGCTCAGGTCGCGGCGACCGGCACGCCCGTCGTCCGACGCCCGGCCGGGGCCCAGCCGAAGAGGAGAAGCGCCGCGGCGAAACTGAGCGGCCCGATCAGGTGGAAGACCTGAGACAGCGCTGAGACGTCACCGCCCGAGGTGGCGAAGGTGTCGGCGATCGACATCCCGATCGAGAATCCGGCGAACAGTCGCAGGAACAGCGCGGCCCCGATGATCGAGAGGTACAGGATGCCGAGCCGGCGGGGCGTCAGCCACGCCCCGCCCCTCGTCAGCGCGCCGACAGTCACACCGGCCGCCGCCACCAGCCACACCCCGACCCACACAGCCACCGCCCCCGCAGCGAACGCCGGGTCGAACCCGTCGGCCGCGATCATCGCGGCGTAGATGGCGTCCAACTCGTAGCCGGGCACCTTGGCGAGCGGATTCCACACCAGCAGATCGAGGGCGCCGAGCACGAGCAACGCCGTGACGGACACGAGCCCCGCGATCGCGACCGGCCGCCGTCGAGCCAGCGATGCGGAGCGGTCCTCCAGGGCGAGCGGCGTCGATCGCCAGGCGCCGGCCAGCCCGATCGCGGCACCGCCGACGGTGAGGCCGACGCCCGCCGCGCTCACCCCAGCCGCCACGGGGCGCACCGCGGCGAGCGCGAGCACGGGGATGCCGAGCGCGGTGGCGGCGAACGCGAACCTCACGACCGCCGACCGCGACAGCGCGGCCGCGCCGATGAAGAGGGCGATGGCGAGCAGCGCTCCCCCGAACAGGAGCACGCTGAGCGCGGAACGGCCGACGGCGAGCGCGATCTCGACCACAGCCGGTATGGCGACCTCCGGGGAGGTGAGATCCCCGGTCAGCCACAGCGCGGCCGACGTCGCCCCGACCGCGGTGAGCAGCGTGACACCCCGCCGACTCAGCCGGCGCGAGGCGGTACCCCGGGGCTCGCCGGTCAGCACCGGAGAGTCACGGTCCGCGGTGAGGGCGACCGCGATCGCACCGCGCACGACATCCCCCCGGCGCACCCCGGCTTCGGGAGCCCCGGCGACATCCGCCCGCCACTGCTCGAGATGACGTGCCCGCGACGCGACCGGCATCGTCCGGCTCACCGCCCGAAGGACGAGATCGAGGCTCATGCGATCACTCCCCTCGCGTCGCCCCGGCCGCGTCCGGGCTCGGGCTCGTGCCGACGCGCTCGGCGGCGCTGCATCCGCACCGCGTGAGCGTCGACGGCGGCGCGGGCTGCGACGAGGCCGTCGGGCGTCAGGCGGTACAGCCTCCGCCGGGGCCCGCTGCGGTTCGGGTCGACCTCCCACTCGGAGGTCACCCACTCCATCGACTCGAGGCGCTCGAGGATCGGATACACGCTGCCCGCGGGCCGGCCGGTGCGGTTGACGATGCGCAGCCCCCACACCGGTTCGGACTCGCTGATCAGGGCCTCGAGCACATCGACGGTCGCCGGGGTGATGCGTGTGAGCGGCTGCATGACCGCATGCTATCTCTATATACCTAGAGATAGCCCCTTCGCCTTGGTCCGCCGCCCGTGCCGCGATGCAAGGCATCCGATCCGACACCCCGACCCGGATGCCGCATCCCCGGCGCGTCGCACACGATCCCTTGTATCCGCGCACCCGCGCATCCGCGCACCGACCAGAGCTCAGCGCCGCCCGCCGAGCACACGGGCGATCTCGCGGCGGCTCGACACCCCCAGGCGTCGCATGATGTTGGCGACGTGGTAGTCGACGGTCCGCTTCGAGAGGTGCAGCAGGCCCGCGATCTCGCCGCTCGTGTAGCCCTGCCCGACGGCGTCGGCGACCTTCCGCTGCTGCTCGGTCAGTCGCGCCGTCGGGTCGCCGCCGCGCGATCCGCGCTGCATCTCCGTCGTCGTCGCGGCGACCGCCTCGTCGTACCGCCGCGCCAGCCCGCCCGCGCCGAGCTCCTGCAGCTCGGCACTGGCGTCTTCGTAGACGACGAGCGCGCGCCGCGGATCCGGCCGGCCGTGCGCACCGAAGAGGCTGTAGTGGATGCCGGCGACGACGCGCACCCAGGCCCGCCCGAGCGGGTCGTGGTCGAGGGTCAGCAGCGCGAGGGCCCGGTCGACCGCCTTCGTCGCCTCGGCGTACCGTTCGTCGTGCTCCGCCAGGATCGACACGAAGGCCCAGGCGTACGCACTCTGGTCGGCTCCGGGCTGGGCGGTCCACAGGGCCACGCCGCGTCGTACCTCGTCGACCCGGCCGAGGTGCCACGAGGCGAGCAGGTTCAGCATCCGCCATTCGTCGACCCGGTACGGATGCCGGTACCCGGGCTCGGCGGCATCCTCCAGGGCCCGCCGCAGCGCCGACCAGTCGCTGAGCGAGATCGCCATCATGATGCGGGCGTGCGTGATCACGATCTGCGCGAGGAACGACGGGGTGTCGCGGCACAGCAGTGCGGCTCGGTCGAGCACGGGCCGGCTCGCGTCCATGTCGCCGCGGAGGGCGAGGAAGAGCCCGTGTACCGCGAGCGCCTGGGGCTCGAGCCAGTCGTGCTCGATCGACCCGGTCGGCGGAGTCGTCGCGCGCACCGCCTCGGCCGCCTCGCGCCACCGCCCCTGGCGTACGCGGACGAACGCGAGCTCGACCTCGGCGTGCAGGCGCACCCCGGGCCGCCACGCGGGTGCGAGGCGCGCACCGCGCGCGAGGTTGAGCGCCGCCTCCCCCAGCCGGCCCGACAGGTGCTCGACACTGCCGAGGCTCACGAGGGCGAGCGCATGCGCGGGCGACAGGCTGTTGCGCATCCGCAGCGGCGCCAGGGTCTCGATGAGGGCACGCCGCGCGGCATCCCCCGCTGCCGTGTGCTGCTCGACCATCGCGTCGAGACCGAGCAGGTCGAAGGCCACGTGCTCCGGGGCCGCGACCCGGCCCTCGACAGCGGATGCCGCGGCCATGACCGCCCGGGCCGCGTCGATGCACCGTCGCGCCGGCACCCACGACGCCGATGCGACGCAGCCGGTCGCGACGTAGGACAGCAGCAGCGGCAGCAGCATCCCCTCGCCCTCGAGCGGATCCCCGGCGACGGGCCCCGGCACCGACGCGAGCGGCACCTCGGCGAGCGCGACCATGCGAGTCACCGCGCTGTCGAGGTCGCCGTCGCCGATCTGCAGCATCGCGAGCACGCCCTCGCGCAGAATCCCCTCCGGCAATGCAGCCACGTCGTCCCGGTGGGCGGCGAGCAGGTCGGCGCGGTAGCCGCGCATCCCGATCGAGCAGGCCAGTGCGAGGCCGTCGGCATCCCCGGCGGCATGTGCGGTGAGTGCGGCGCGGACCGCGGTCTCGGTCTCCCGGCGTCGCCACGCGGTGCGGGCCTCGTCGAGAAGCGGGTGTCGTGGCATCCGCCG
This sequence comes from Microbacterium sp. 1262, assembly GCF_040544895.1. Taxonomy (NCBI): domain Bacteria; kingdom Bacillati; phylum Actinomycetota; class Actinomycetes; order Micrococcales; family Microbacteriaceae; genus Microbacterium; species Microbacterium sp. 1262. The sequence goes on along the minus strand of NZ_JBEPKU010000001.1, from coordinate 3,132,004 downwards.
CCCTTCTGTCGGCGTTCAGTCTGCCAGGTGCGGCGGGCTCGTCGTCTGCACTCGCGGGCGTGACGGTGTGCGATGTCGCGCGAGCATCGCGCCGCCGCCGGCGAGCACCGTAAGCAGCGCCGCGACGGCGATCGCCGCCGACGGCGCAGCGCCCCCGGTCGCCGCGAGAGAGCGAACCCCGGATGCCGCGCCGCGGGCCGTGCCGGCGCTCGATCCGCCCGGCACCGCCGATCCGCCCGGCACCGCCGACCCGCCCGGCACAACGACCGGCGGCTCCGGCTCCACCACCACGGGCGGCTCTGGGTCGACGACGACCGGCGGCTCCGGGTCCACCACGACCGGCGGCTCGGGGTCGACCACGGGCGGGGCCGTCCCGCCGAACACGGCGATGTCGGCGACTCCCGTCGATCCGGTGTACTCGGCTTCACCCCAGGCATCGAAGACGAGCCGGATCGCCGAGGTCGTGACACGCTCGAACGCCACCTCGCCGGGCGACTCGTCGCGGGACGGCTCGTCGCGGGACGGCGTGAACGTGGCGCCCGCCACCGCGAGCCACCGGCCGGTGGCCGCATCCCACCGCTCGACGCGCCAGGCGCGCGGCGGGATGAGCCCCCGCGCCTCGTCGTCTGCGGCATCCCGCGCGAGGGCGACCGACACCCGCTCCACGGTGACCGGGCCGCCCCACGTGAGCTCGAGCCACTGCTCGCCCACCCGCGGCCATGAGCTCCACACACTGCCCGGGTCGCCGTCCACGGCGGCAGCCGCGCTCGACCACTCAGGCACGTACGACGCGGTCGCCACGGCCGAACCGGTGATGTCGCGCACCGTCGTCGGGTCGGCGCACGGCACGGTGACGGTCACCGTGGCCCGGTGCGCGATCTCATCGATCTCGTCGACGCGGACGGTCATCCCGGAGTTGAGCGCGACCGTCTCGCCCGCCGTGACGAACTCGTTCGCCTCGGTCGTGTCGCCCGGCCGTTCCAGCAGGTCACCGCCGTACGGCTGCGCGGGGTTCGAGCGGAGGATCTGAACGCCCGACACGGTCCGTTCGGCCTGCCACGGGCTCGGCCAGGCACCGTCGCCGCTCACCGGGTCGGACGCGTCGCTGTACTGCACCCAGTACCGCGCGTCGGGGTTCTCGGGGTCGGTCCAGGTGAGCGTCCGGGATGCGGGGGTCCCGGCTCCCAGGCTGTCGAGCACCGCCGTGCGGGCATCGCCGCACACCGGCTCGCGAACGTTCGGGAGCACGCCCAGGCGAGCCAGGGTCGGGCTCGACAGCGGCAGGAACGACCAGGCGCCGCCCATCATGTCGGTCCGGTTGCCGTACTCGTCGCGCGGGCACTCCACGCCGGCGGGATAGTCCCAGCCCGTGTCGCAGCGGATGCTGGACGCGTGAGCCAGTGAGAGGTTGTGACCGAGCTCGTGCGCGAGCAGATACGGGTCGGGCCCGGGCTGGAACGTCCCGCCGCCGTCGTCGGGATCACCGGGCTGCTCACCGTTGGCCCACGTGGGGCACGGGTCACCGGGCGGGACCATGATGACGAGGTGCCGGGCCGCTCCGCCCTGCCAGCCGATCAATTCGCGCAGCCACTGATGCAGACCGGCCGTGTCGCTGCATCCGATCGGCTGGTCGACGCTCTGCCAGTCGAGGAGCTGCTCGAGCTCGAAGCGGATCGCGCCGTTCGTCTCACGGTCGTAGAACTCGTCGACGAGCTCGAGCGAGCGCCGCGCCTCGTCCGCCGCGAACGACGGCTCCGAGCCCTGCGGCGCGAGGAGCGCGATCGTCACCCGGTGATCACGGATGTCGGCGCGTGCCGGGACGTCGACATCGACGAACCCCGGCCCGGCCTCGGCCCGCACGGGCGAGGCCACAGCGGGCGAGGCCCCCGCGAGCACCGCGGCGTTGATGGCGAGGACCGCGCTGAGGACAGCGGCCGTGCGACGGCTCGCGGCCGTCGCGCGGCGGGCGCCGACCGTCATGATCCCGCGCGTCCGGTGCGGGTCCGCGGCCGTGCTCCGACGCCGTCGGCGGTGCGGAGCATGCGCGGGAGGAGAACACCGCCGCCGGCCAGGAGCAGCAGCAGCGCCCCCGCCGCCAGCCCCGTCGGCACCTCGGCACCGGTGTTCGCGAGGCGACCGCTCGGCTTCGCGTCTGCGCGCACGGTTCCCGGACCGGCGACACCGGTCCCGGCTCCGCCCCCGGCGCCGCCCGGGACGTTCGGCACGCCGGGGGTGCCGGGCCCTCCCGGGACTCCGGGCACGCCCGGCTCATCGGTCCCGGTGGAACCGGTCTCGACCCGCAGCGAGCGGTCCGGCGAGACGTTGCCCGCGACATCGGTCGCGCGGAACACCACGTCGACGGCGCCCCCGCCGCGCGGCAACCGCAGCACGCCGTCGAGGGGTGCGCGCGCCGTGCCGTCTCTCGCCACGCGCAGCTCGCCGCCGCGCACCGGCACCCAGGCATCGCCCGAGCGCACCTCGACGACGCCGACCCCCGAACCGTCATCGGTGGCCTGCAGGTCGACCAGGAAGCCTTCCTCGTCCTCGCTCACCGAGCCCCGCACCTCCGGGGCGACCGTGTCGATCCGCACCGTCACCGCGACGCGGTCCGAGACGTTGCCCGCCGCGTCGACGGCTTCGGCCTCGACGAGATGGATGCCGTCATCGGCCACCACGACGTCATCCGACAACGGCTGCCAGGCCTGGCCGTCGATGCGAACGCGCACCGCCGGTGCCGCATCCGCGTCGTCTTCGGCGGCGCCGGCGAAACGCACCGGCTGCCGGAACCAGCCCGAGGCCGGCACCACGTCGGCGGTGTCGAAGCTCAGGGTGGGGGCGGTGGTGTCGACGGGCTCCGTGACCTCGGCGGTCCAGGCCTCGAACTCGTGCGCCGCAACGGAGCCTCCCGCCTCGGCCGCGCCCCACGACTGCATCAGCGCGCGCAGCGCCGTGGTCTCGACCGCAGCGAAGCGCACCTCGTTGCGATCGGTCGTCGACCGCTCGTAGACGTCGTCGGTCTCGACGTCGTGCCACGCGCCGGCGGCATCGCGGTACTGCAGCACCCACGAGCGCGGGGGGATGAGACCGGCGTTCTGGTCGTCGGCGGCATCCCGCGCGAACACCACGGCCGCACGGTCGAGGGTGACGGGGCGGTCCCAGGCCAGCTGCAGCCACTGCTCGCCGACACGCGGCCACGTGCCCCACGACGCGCCACCGAGGGCACCGTCCACGACGGCGTCGACGGGCGCCCACGGCGATGCGTACGACGCGGTCACCGCGGCGAACGGCGCGACGTTGCCCGTCAGCGGAGCGTCGGGCGAGCGCGGGATCGTCACCGGCACCGGCATCGACACGTTGCCTGCGGCGTCGGTCGCGCGGAGGTAGACGACGTGGCGCTCGAGGTCGGGGGCGGCGATCGGGGCGCCGTACGGCTGCCAACCCGTCGGCTCGTCCACCGCGTACTCGAGGCTCGCGAGCCCCGAACCCGCGTCCGTCGCGGCGGCGGCGACCGTGCGCGCCTGCGCGTCGACGACACCCGTCGCCACGGGGGCGGTGCGGTCGACGCGCACCGAGACGGCCTGTTCGGCCGAGACGTTGCCCGCGGCATCCGTTGCCCGCGCCGAGACCGTGTGCATACCGTCGGTCTCGATCGTGGTGTCGACGCGTCGAACGTCCGACGTCGTCGTCCAGTCGCCGCCGTCGACCGACACCGCGATGCTCGAGCGCACGTCGCGGTCATCGGTCGCCTCGGCACGGACCGTCACGGCACCGACGAACCAGCCGTCGGCACCTTCCGCGCCGCGGGCCGTCAGCTGCAGCACCGGCGCGGTCACGTCGGGCTCGCCGGCGTCGCTCGGGTCGATCACGGTCACCGTGACCTCGACGCGCGCAGCCGCATAGCCCGTGGCTACGCCGCTCACCGTGAACGTGCCCGGCTGCGCGTATGCCGCCGGGTCGACGGCATCCCAGCGCACCGGAGCAGGCACGCGCTCGTCGCCGTAGCGCAGCTCGACGGTCTCGGGCAGCTCGGGCGCCTCGCCGACGGCGGTGCGGGTAGACGCCGGGCCGTAGCCGTCGGCGGCCACGGCATCGACCGACCACTCCTCCACCGCCAGGGCCGAGTAGCGCGGCGTCGCGCCCGTTCCCGGCGCGGCGTCGAGCACAGCCCGTAGGCGCGTCGTCGTCACGGGGGCGAAGGTCACCTCGATCGGCGTGCGCGTCGTCGTGGGGTATCCGCTCGCTCCCTCGACATCCCGCCACCCGCCGTTCTGCCAGTACTGCAGCTTCCAGGCGCGGGGGGCCGAGACACCGTCGCCACTGCCGGGTTCACGGTCGCTCCAGAACTGGATCGTCGACCGGTCGATGCGCACCGGCTCGGTCCAGTCGTACTGGATCCACTCCGCCGCGGCACGGTCGCCGTCGTACGAGCCCCACATGTCCGGCGGCAGCGGGTTCGGGCGGACGATTCCGTCGTTCAGCGCGGCGATCCAGTACTGCGCAGGGATCGGCTCGTTCGATGCCGAGGCCGTCGCCTGCGGCGCGACGTTCGCGCTCGGGGTCTCGACCTGCTCGGCACCGAGCGTCGGGACGACCGGCAGGATGCGGGCGGGGGTGACGGAGTCGTCCCAGCGCAGGGCATCGACGGCGACCGAGCGGCGGAAGTGGTTGCCGCCCTCGGCGTCGGCCGTGTGGTACGCCATGTACCACTCCCCCTGGAACTCGGTGATCGCCGGGTGACTGGTCGTCGACGAGACCGGCGCGAGGATGCGGCCCTGCGACGTCCATGGCCCCAGCGGTCCGGGCGCCGTCGAGTACGCGATGCACGCGTGGTAGACCGCGGGCGTGCACCAGCTGTCGGGGCCGGCCGTGTTCGCGGCGTAGGCGAGGTAGTAGGTGCCGGCGCGCTCGAACAGCCACGCCGCCTCGAAGAACCCGTCGACGCCGCTCGTGATGGCGGTGGGCTGGCCGATGAGGCTGGTCATGTCGGCGCCGAGCTCGATCGCGAACAGCCGGCTGAAGCTGCCCCAGTACATCCACACGCGCCCGTCGCTCGCGACGTACACGGTCGGGTCGATGTTGTGGGCGTCGTTGCCGAGGATCTCCTGCGACACGATCGGCGCCCCGACCGCGTCGGTCCAGGGGCCGAGGGGGGTGTCCGACACCGCGACGCCGATGCCGAAGGGGTCGGGCGAGTCGCTGCCGGCTTCGTGCACGGGCACGTACCAGTAGAAGCGGCCGTCGGCGCCCTCGACGACCTGTCCGGCGTACGCGCGCCCGGGTGTCGCCCAGTCGAAGACCTGCTCGGGACGCATGAGCGCGGGATGCCGCTCCCACTCTCCGCCGCCGACGTCCGCGGTCGAGAAGGCCTGCCACTCGTTCATGATGAAGTCGTTCGTGGTCGGCCCCGCCTCGTCGCGCCCCGCGTAGACGTAGAGGGTGTCGTCGACGACGAGCGTGGCGGGATCGGCCGAGTACACCGAGCCGTCGCCGAGGATCGGGTTGTCGAGCGCGGTGGCCGCGGGGGCCGGCACGGCGACGGCGAGACCGGCGACGACGGCACCTGCGATGAGGGCGGCCGATGCGCGGCGGGGAAGCGAGCGGGGCATGACGGTCTCCTTCGACCGGAGCGACGGGTGCCGCGGAGAGAAACGGGGTGCGGCGGGGTCAAACAGCGCCGGCCGGCCCGCCGAAAAGGTGGACCGGAGACGTGCGTGGATGGCACGCTATCGAGCCCGCCCATGCGACCGCAATGCTTTTCGGTAATTTCGAAACGGCTCGAAATCGGGGGCGGCGCGCCGGCGCCGAGGCGCGCCGTCAGGGGGCGCGCGGTCTGCGTGCGCACCCCCTGACGACGACCGGGTCAGCTCAGGCGACGTCGGCGAGACCGCGCCAGCGCGGCACCCGCGCCGACGAGCGCGGCGCCGCCGAGCACCCAGGCACCGAGGGCGAACGTGCCGCCCGTGGCCGCCAGCGATCCCGGCTCGACGACGGTCACTCCGTACCACCCGATGACGCGGCCGTCCGCGCCGGTGATCGCGAGACGGTGCTCGCCGAGCGGCGCGTCGCTGGCCACGCGGAGCGAGACGGTTCCGTCCGCGGCGACGGTTCCCGATCCGAGCGCGCTCGGCGTCGAGAGCAGCCAGCCCGACACGTTTCGGCCGGCCGCGGCGGTTCCGACGGTGATTCTCACCGTCTCACCGCGCACGAGCGTCGTCGGACCCGACACCGCGTCGCGCGTCGCTTCCGTCAGCTCCGCTGACGTCGGAGCCTTCGAGGTCGTCGGCTGCGTCGTCGAACTCGGCGTCGGTCCCGCCGTGGGGCCGGGGGTCGGCGGGGTCGAGGGCCCGGGCGTCGGCTCCGGCTCCGGGTCCGGGTCCGGGGTCGAGCCGGCGGACGCCGTGAGCGCCGACACGACGATCCGGTCGATGATCGGAGACAGCTCCGCCCGCAACGGGATGCCGGGGAAGTTGTCCTCGGCGAAGGTCTCGCCATCGAAGTTCGGCTGCTCCGACGATGCGAACCGGATCTGGTTCTGCCCCTGGGCGAGGTCGAGCACCAGGGTGCGCTCCCAGAAGTTGTTGCGGTGGAAGGTCGGCACGAACAGCACTCGTTGCGCGGCGCCGTCGTTGACCGAGATGTCGGCGTGACGGGCCATCGGGTTCGGGTTGTAGTGCGTGGCCGGAACCTGCTCGGGGTTCGAGAACCGCACGACGACCGCGTGCGGACCCGCCTCGGCGGCATCCACCGTGAACGTGAGCGTGTTGTCGTTACCCGGCTCGCCGCCGATGCCGTCGACCGCCGCGCCGCCGTCGGCGAGGTCGGCTTCGACGACCGTCGCCGTCCCGGCGAGTGCTCCGTCCTCGGCCTGGTAGGTGCGGTGTTCGATCTTGTCGCGTGAGCCCGAGACGGTGATCTTGTCGAGGGATGCCGCACCGTGCACGACGATCCTGTTCACGCCGCCCTGCAGCTGGACGTCGGCCGCTCCCGCGCGGGAGAGGTCGAGGATGTCGTCGCCGTTGAGGCTGACCGTTCCGCCGCCCGCGCCCGCGACCTCGAGGTAGGCCTCGCCGTCGGTGTCGCTGTAGACCCAGAAGGTCGCCGAGTCCGCGGCGTCGAGGACGACGGAACCGGGGTTCTGCACCGACACCTCGCCGTTGTGGTCGGAGTGCTCGGCCTCGTACACGGTGCTCGGGGCCGCCTCGGTCGTCTCCAGCGTGATGCGATCGATGATGGCGTCACCCTGGGTCGAACGCGATCCGTCCACGCTCGAGGTCGAGAGAGCGATCTCGTGACGTCCGGCGCTCAGCTCGACCCGGGTGTCAGCGTGGTCCCACACGACCCAGCGGTAGCTGAGGGGCAGGTGGATCTCCTGTTCGCTGCCGCCGTCGACGGTGAGGAACACGTTCGTCGGGCCGTTGTCGGCGATCTCGGGGTCGGTGTTGAGGCTGCTCGAGAAGACCGACAGGTCGTACGAGCCGTCCTCGGGCACCTCGACGGTGAAGACCGCGGTCGAATCGGCGCCCGTGCGGAACCCGCCGATGTTGTAGGCCCCCGAGGTGAAGTAGTTGCCCACGGCGTTCGGCGATCCCTCGGGACCGTTGCGCGTCACGTCGCCGGTCAGGGCGGCATCCTCCGCCTCGTACGAGCCCCGCCAGGTGGCGGCGACGTCGATCGGCTGCGCGTTCTCGCCGGGGGTGACGACGATCTCGTAGGCATCGGAGTCCGTCATCGCCGGCAGCCCGTCACGGCCGAACGGCACGGTGATCGTCCCGTTCTCGACGGCGACCACCCGGTCGCTCAGGAGCCGCGGCTCCGACGAGTCGCCGATCTGCCCGGTCCACCCGATCTCGCGCACCTGGACGCGCACCGACGTTCCGAAGGTCTCGCTCGAGATGCCGGTGACGTCGACGGGCGCGCTGCCGTTGGCACCGCCGACGAGCGCTCGCGCGACGCGCTTGTCGTCGTCGATGGAGGCCACGCCCTGGAGCGTGTAGTTCACCCCGGGTGAGGGCGGGGTGACGGTGGCGGACTGACCGCTCATCTGCGCGTAGGCGTTGTACAGCCACCACTGCCCGTTGCCGCGGTTCTGCTGCACCGCCGAGTCCGACAGGTTGCCGTTGATGTTCCAGAAGGCGATCATCGCCTCGACCTTGGTGTCTTCGATCGCCGACATCCACTGCACCATCTGGCCCGGGACCGAGGTGTGGTAGTTGAACGCGTACTCGTTGATGTTGATCGGACGGGGCTCGCCCTCCCAGGCGGTGCCGGCGAATGCCGCGGCCTCCCAGCCGCGGTAGCGCGCCACCGACTCGCGGATGGCCTGCGGGTGCGACAGTTCGTGCCAGGTGACGATGTCGGGCACGGTGTCGGCCTGCACCGTGTGGCGGAGGAACCCCTCGACCTGTGCGAAGAGGTGCTCGGTTCCCGGGCCGGCGATGCGCAGCGGGATGCCGGTGCGCTCCGACCAGTCGCGGATGGTGCGGTAGGTGTCGTCCCACATCGCGAAGTAGACGGTGGGGTCATCGAGCCACGACACGTTGCCCGACAGCGACCACGGCACGTTGCGGTTGCTGAACATGTTGCCCTCGGGCTCGTTGAACGGCTCGATGACGAGGTGATCGGCGACGTAGCCGCGCTGGGTGTCGTCGACCGCGGCGAACTGCTCGATCATCTCGAGCTGGTCGTTCAGGCGCTGGGTGTAGTCGGCGCGCCGCTCTTCGGGCGTGCTGCCCGGCACCTGATACGGGAAACCGCGGTAGTAGTCGGTGATGCGGAGGTAGACGTCGCCGCCCGCGCGGGCGAGGTTCGGCAGGATCTCCAGTGCGTCCGACCCGGGGTGTTGGCCGCCGTCCTGCGCTTTGGTCGCGACCGAGCGGACGTTCATCCCCTCGATGAGGTTGTCGGTCGGCATGCCGTCGCCGTAGAGGCCGTAGAGCAGGCCCGACGCGCCGCCCTGGAATTCGCCGGTGCGCGCCGACAGGTCGACCGTGAGCTCGCCCCGGGCGACGGTCACGTCGGTGCGGACGCTCTGGCCCGCCGCGACGCCCGACACGGTGAAGGTGCCGGGTTCGGCGTAGCGCTCGGCGGGGACGTCTTCCCAGTCGATGGCGATGTCTCGGGCGTAGCCGTCCGAGAACGCTCCGCGAACCGCCGGCGCAAGCGCGGGGGCTTCCCCGATCCGCGTGGATGCGGTGAAGACCTGCTGCGTCAGCGACTGCAGCGTGGGCTGCGCGGTTCGGCTGATCTCCGCCACGTCGGACGCGGTGAGCGCCGCCCGGTAGATGCGGAAGTCGTCGACGGCTCCGTCGAAGGCTGGATCAGGGTAGAACGACCGGCCGATCGAGCCGCCGAACTCCGACGTCGCCGTGACAAGTTCGCCGGGGGTGATGTCGGTCGTGGTGGTGGCCAGTTCCGTGCCGTTGATGTACGCGGTCAGCTCGTCGGCGTCGGCGTCGAGGGTGAACGCGAGGTCTACCCAGTCGCCGACGCGGAGGGGGTTCGAACCCAGGATCTGCTTCTCGGCAGCGCCGCCGCTGGCACGGGTGATGGCCGTGCGCAGGTTGCCGTCACCCGATTGCGGCGTGAAGAAGAGGTACTTCTGGTTGTCGGTGCCGATCCCGAAGAGCCACTGCCAGTTCGCGCCGCCGTCCCAGCGAACCCGCGTCGTGACGCTGAGGTCCGTCGCCCCGGCGATGGGGTCGCGCGGGATGCGGATGGATCCGCCGCTCAGGTCGAGCGCGGCGCCATCGGGTCCCGCGATCGTGGTTGCCGCGCCCGAGAGTGCACCGTTCCAGCCGTTGCCCGACGAGTCGGGAACCACGCCGTCGGCGACGCCGTCCATCGAATAGTGCAGGTCGGGTTCGGGGGCCGCGGCCGCGGCGGGCAGGGCGGCGCCGGTCAGCGCGAGGCCGCCGCCGACCGCGAATGCGGTGGTCACGGCGGTGACGCGTCTGCGCAGGTGGCGCGATCGTGGATGGGTCATGTCGTTGCCTCTCTTCGGAACGGTGGAGTTCGGGTCGTGCGGGGGGTGGGAACAGGAGCGGGTCGTCACGGCTGCGGCGGTTGCGCGACCGAGCCGCGGTCGATGACGACCGGCGGAAGCAGGAGGTGGGCGTCGCGGGGCGCGGCGTCCTCGATGGCGCCGACGAGCTGCGCCACGGCGCGGCGCCCGAGCTCTCCGGCGGCACTGTCGATCGCGGTGAACGGCAGCGAGAACGCGCGGGCGAAGTCGTCCGAGTACCGCCCGATGACCGAGACGTCGTCGGGCGCGCGCAGGCCGCGTTCCCGCAGGACGAACGGCAGCGCCGCCGCGGCGGCCTCGTTGTTCAGCAGGATGCCGGTCGCATCGGGGTGCATGTCGAGGATGTCGTGCAGCTGGCGGCCGACGTCCGGCTGCGATGCGGCAGCGTGGTGACGGTGCAGGGTCACGCCCAGCCGATCCGCCATCTCCTTCGCCCCGGCGGCCAGACGCCAGACGTAGGCCCCGCCCCGGTCGACGACGTGGCGGGGTTGCGACACGAGGACGACCTCGCGGTGATCGAAGGCGTGGAGGTGACGCACCATCAGTCGCCCCGTCGAGCGGAAGTCGAGATCGAAGACCAGGAGACCCGCGGGGTCGCCCGGCGACCCGATGAGGACGCTGGGCTGATCGATCTCCGCCAGGACGCGAAGCCGGTCGTCGTTCTCGCCGACGTTGAGGAGCACGATCCCGTCGACCATGCGAGACGCCGCGAGTCGCCGCAGCGCCGCGACGCCGTCTTCGTCCGACACCAGCAGGGTGTCGTAGCCCAGATCACGAGCGCCGTCGGTCACCGCTCTGATGAACTCGAGCATGGCCGGCGCGAACTCGTCGGAGAGGAATCTCGCCATCAGGGCGAGCACCTTGGTCTGCGATGTCGCCAGCGCGCGTGCGCCGGCATTCGGGGTGTAGCCCAGCGACTCGACGGCCTCCCGGACGCGCTGGCAGACGGGCTCGGAGATCGTTCGTTTGCCCGACAGCACATACGAGACGGTCGCCCGGGATACGCCCGCCGCGAGGGCGACGTCGGTGATAGTGGCCATGATGCCTTTCGGGTGAACCGGTTCAACGGTGAACCGGTTCACCGCGCCGTCGGAGTTCTCGGGAGAGGAAGAAGGAGAGGGGAAGGGGCCGGGGGTGTGATCCCCCGGCCCCTCGGCGTCACGCCGCGCGGCGGCGGCGGATGATGCCGATGGCGACCAGCGCGAGTCCGAGCAGGACCACGCTCGCGCCGATTCCGATGGTGTTCGCGACGACGCCGGCCTCCTGACCCGTGGCGGGAAGACCCGACACGGTGGGAGACGTCGCGCCGGGCGTGACCACCGTCACCTGCGCCGTCAGCACACCGCCGGGCACGACCAGTGCCACGGTGTGCACGCCGGCCTCGGCGTAGGCGGGAACGGTGAACACACCGGATGCCGTCCCGTCGGCGCCCACGGTCAGGGTGCCCAGGCGGACCGGGGTCGACCGGAACTCCACCGCGAACACCGTGCCCGGCTTGGCGCCCGAGACGCTCACCGGCAGCTGACCGCCGGGGGCGACCTGCGTGACGCCGAGGCGCAGCACCTCGTCGCCCGTCAGCGAACCGCTCGGCTCGCCGCCGGGATCCGTGCCCGGACCCGTCCCGGGGTCGGTGCCCGGACCCGTTCCGGGATCCGTCCCCGGGTCGGTGCCGCCGGTCGTCTTGGCCGGGACGGCTGCCTCGGCCACGGCCGAGACGTTGCCGGCGACATCCGTCACCCGCACCTGCGCGGTCGTCGCGGCATCGCCGGTCGGGATCGCCCCGCCCGTCGCCGTCGCCCACGCGCCTTCGCCGAACCGGTACTCGACCAGCGCCACTCCCGAGAGGGTGTCCGTCCCCGTGGGGGTGATGGTGCGGGATGCCGCATTCCAACCGACACTCGCCTCGGGCGCCGCCGCGTCGCGCTTCACCTCGACCGAGCCGGGCTCGGAGGTGTTGCCTGCGGCATCCGTGGCACGGAACCACACGGTCGTGGTTCCGTCCGCGGCGACCTCGACGGGCGCGGTGTACGCCGCCCAGGCACCGTCGCCGACGCGGACCTCGATCGCCGGTGCGTCGTCGCGATCGTCGATCGCCGTCGCGCTGACGCTCACCGTGCCGGTGTGCCAGCCGCTGGCCGGCGCCGCCGGCGACACGGCGGCCGCGACCACCGGGGCCTGCGTGTCGGGGACGACCACCTCGGGCTGCTCCCAGACCTGCCATTCCTTGATGCCGACGCTGCCCTTGCCCGACTCGGTCCCCGCCGGAGTGAGGTTCAGGCGCAGACGCGTCGTCTCGACGGGTGCGAAGTCGACCGTGTTGTAGGCGTCCTTCGCGACGCCGTAGTCACCGGTCGCCTCGACGGGGACCCAGGCCTCGGCATCCGCATCCCAGTACTCCGCCGCCCAGTCCTTCGGCACGTCGATGCCGAGTCCCTGCGCGTCGATGTTCGAGACGAAGTACACTCCGAGCGAGCTGACGCGCACCGGTTCGGTCCACTCGTACTGCACCCACTGCGGCGAGACCTCAGGCCACACACCCCACACGTTGGCGTTGTCGTTGGGGGTGACATCGCCCGATGAGGTCGGCTGGACGTTGTCGTTCAGACCGTCGACCGTGTTCCAGCCTGCCGTCCCCGATGCGGTCGGGGTCGCCAGCAGCGCCACGTTGCGGCGCTGCTCACCATCGGCCCGGGGAACGGTGCGCTCCACGATCTGCGAGACGTTGCCCGCGGTATCGGTGGCCCGCACCGCGACCCGCGTCTCGTCGAGACCGACGAGCACACTGCCCGTCAGCGGCGTCCAGGCCTGGTCGTCGTTCAGCCGGTACTCGACCGAGACGACCCCGGATGCCGCATCTGTGGCGGTCGCCTTCACGGTCCGCGAGACGGCGTCGGCGGTGACCTCCACCACCGGGGCGGTGGTGTCGATGCGCACGACCTGTTCAGCCACCGCCGACTGGTTGCCGGCGGCATCCGTCGACCGTGCCTGCACGACGTGGCTGCCGTCACCGTCGACCGAGACGGCCGCGGTGTATGCCGTCCAGGCCCCCTCGTCCACGCGCACCTCGGTGCGGGGAGCGGAGTCCTGGTCGTCGGTCGCAGTGACGGCCACGGTGACCGCCTGCGTGTGCCAGCCCGAGTCGGGCGCGGCGGGCGAGACCTCGAAGGCGACGGTCGGCGCCGTGGTGTCGTCGCCACCGGCTCCGACGGTCACGGCGGCCGAGGCGGCCTTCGTTCCCGGCAGATCGCTCTGCACCGTTCCGGCGACGGTGAAGTCGCCGGCCTGAGCGTACGAGGCGGGCTCGACGGCGTTCCAGGTCACCGGGAGGTCTTGCCGCGAGCCGTCGTTGAACAGCACGCCGACACTCTTCGGCAGCACCGGCGCCACACCCACGAGGGTGCGGGTGGTGACCGTATCGACCTGGTTGATCTGGCCGGGGGCGGTAGCACGCACCCAGACCGTCGCCTTCGCCGGCAGCGGCGACCCCGGGACGATGCCCGAGAGCGGGAAGCTGCCCTCGCCCGCGACCTGGTCCTCGGTGACGGGAGCCCACGAGACCGGGAGGTCGGCGTGGCTGCCGTCGGAGTACGTCGCGTCGACCGTCGTCGGCAGCTGCGGGATGGTGCCCACCGCCGTCCGGACGTCGATCGGCTCGATCGCCGTCGGGGCGTCGGCGTACACCTCCAGCTCGCTGACGGCCACGGCGGCGCGTGCCGCCCCGGTGCCGGCTGCCTCGAGCACGACCCGCAGGCGGGTGGTGGTCACGGCGTCGAAGGTGACGTTGTTCGGAGAGGTGCGGTCGATGCCGTACGCCGAGGCGCCGCTCACGTCGGCCCACGCCGAGCCGGTCCAGTACTGCGCCTTCCAGCTCTTCGGAACGTTCACGCCGCTCGTCGAAGCCGGGTCGGCCTGATCGCTCCAGAAACTGATCTCGGCACCGGCGATGCGCTGCGGCGACTGCCATTCGTACTGCAGCCAGCGGGTCGCCGGGTGGTTGCCCGACCAGGTGCCCCAGATGTCGCTCTGGCTGCCACCCGAGAACAGCACCTTGCCGTCGTTGACCGCGCGCACGTTGTTCCACGACGCGGTGTACTCGGCCGTCGGCACCGCGTCGGGTGCGACGTTGGCTCCGGCGGTGGCCGGCTCGCCCTGCACGGTGACATCGGCCTGCGACGTCTTCTCGCCGTCGGTGGCGGTCAGGCGCAGCACGTACTCACCGGCGTCCGAGAACCGGGCCGTCGTCGATGCCGAGGCGGCGTCGTCGAACAGCACCGTGGCGCCGTCGGGCGCGCTCTGCACCGTCCACTGCGAGCTGAGCTCACCGCTGGGCAGTCCGTCGTCCTTCACCGAGCCGACGAGCGCGGCTGCTCCGCCGACGGATGCCTGCGGGTTCTCCCATGCCGTCACGAGCGGCGCCTGGTTGGTCGACTCCGGCGCTGCGAGACCGGTGCGGAACACCTGCAGCTCCTTGACACCGGTCTTGGCGCCGGCCGCGTGGGTGACCGTCAGTCGCACGGCGTCGCCGGTGACCTCGGGGAACTGCACGTGGTTGTAGTTCGCGCGCGGGTAGGCGGGCATGCGTGCCTGCTGCGGGATCGGCGTCCACTGACCGTTCCGGCGCACCTCGAGCGTGTACACCGACGGCTCGGCATAGCCGGCCGCCGTCGCCGACGACGAGCTGTCGTAGAAGTACACCCGTGCGTCGTCGAAGGTCTGCTCTCCGCCGAGCTCGACGGTCAGCGCGTCCTTGACGTTGGGCGAGCCTGCCGTGCCCCAGAAGGGCTCGTTGATCGTCGTGCCGTTCACGGCGCCCGCGGGCTCGCGCCCGGGAGCCGAGAACGTCGCGGTCGCCGACTCGGCGAGGTTGGCGCTGCCCGTGCTGGCGGTGCGGATGTCGGCACCGGCCTTGGCGAACAGGTCGACGATGCGGGCGTCGTCGGCGAATCGCACCTCTTGCGGCGTCTGCACGGCGGATGCCGTGGCCGTCACGACCTCGGCGTCGCCGCCCAGCACCTCGACCTCACCGGTGGCGGGGTCGTAGACGACGTGTGCGAGGTCGTCGACCGTGAACGCGAGCTCGCCGTCGAGGAAGACCGAGTAGCCCTCGGGGACGTCGTCGCCGTAGTGGCGCTCGCCGCCCGGCTGGTCCCACGTGACGGTGAGGTCGCGGTCGCGGTAGCGGATGTTGTTGGCCGTGAAGTGATCCCAGCCGATCGCGATCGGGTCGAGCTCGATCTTGGCGTCGCTGCGGGTGCGCACGCCCATCGCATCCTCGATCATCGTGAAGTTCGTCGCACCGAGGATCGTGTGGTGGATCCACGAACGGTAGTCGATCTTCTGCGGGTCGGCCGATCCGTTCGCCCAGAACTCGTTCTGGTCCGGCAGGCGGTTGTCGCCGCCGTTCTGGTAGTGGGCCCAGGCGTTCCAGTAGAGGAGCTTCTTGTACCACTCCGCGTTGATGGCATCGGTGGGGTAGTCGCGCAGCACGGTGGAGAGCATGCGGAACGTCACCGTGGAGTTGATCACCGAGAAGTTGTTGCTGCCCTGGCCGCCGGTCGCGTTGTAAGCGGCCTGGTCGGCCTGGTTGGCGGTGAAGAACGGGAAGATCGGGTACTGCTTGTCGTCGGCGAACAGTCGGAGCGCCTCGACGTAGTCGTCGTCGTAGTCGGCGTCACCGGGCTTGGGGACGAGCCCGACGGTGAAGGGGTAGTAGTTGTTGATCTCCTTCCAGGGCACGTGCTCGCCGTTGTTCGCCATCGCGTGCTCGAGGAGCTTGCGATCGGGGTTCCACAGCACGTCCATGACCTGGGTCTTGATGTTCTGCGCGAAGGCTTCCATCTCGTCCGCCTTGGCGGTGTTGCCCGCGACGCGGTAGGCCTCCGCCGCGGCGAGCGCGTTGGAGTACAGGTAGGCGTTCTCGGCGCGGTCCTGGAACCCGCCCTTCCAGTGGAACGACACCGCATCCGCGTCGTTGCCGGTCATCGCGCCCCAGTCGTACTCGATGAGGCCGTTGCCGTTGTGGTCGTAGGCGTCGACGAGTCCCTTGACGTCGTACTCGGCGTACTCGGCGAGGTTCTGCGCGATCGGGGTCGGGCCTCCGTGCAGCTCGTAGGCGCGCCAGGCCGCCTCGGAGATGTACTGCGTGTAGCTGTTGGACCAGTTCGCGGGGTCGCCGGGGTTGTCGACGAACTTGTAGCTCTTGCTCGTCTCGCCTGCCGAGACCCACGGGCCGTACGAGTAGATCGGGTCGCGGAAGTACTTCAGGTCGTCGATGAACATGCCCGTCGTGAGCACGATCGCGTTGTTGTAGCCGAGCACGCCCTCCATCGAGGTCGGGAACTGGTAGGTGTTGCCCGGCATGTCGGCGTCGAGGAAGTTGTAACGCATCAGCCACCAGCGGTAGTAGAGCGTCTTGTCGATGTTGTCTTCCGGGGTGTCGAGGTAGGGCACGTTCTCGGCCCACCACCGGTTGTAGAGCGTGACGTGAGCGGTGTACGCCGCCGCCGAGGTGGCCTCGCGGATCGCGTCGTAGTCGGCGCGCGAGTCGGCGATCTCGTCGGTGACGAGGCCGAGCTGCACCTTCGTCGACGCCGTCCCTCCCGCGGGCACCGCGAGGGTGCGCACGAGGGTCGCGCCGGCGGGGGTGAACTGGTCACCCGACAGCCGCGGCGAGAGCTTCGTCAGGTCGTTCAGCGCCTGGACGTGACCGACGAGCTCGTCGCCCTCGGCCGTCGCGGCGTAGGGAGAACTCACGATGAGCTCGACGTCGACGGCGCCGCCCGTGGCGCGCACGTCGAGGTTCGTCACGAGCACGTTCGCGTCGGTGATGAACTTCGTCTGCACGACCTCGATGCCGGTGCCCGCGTCGGTGTGCACGCTCTGCCAGTAGCTCGGGGTCTGCTTGCGCTTGGTCGTGTCCTCGGTGAGGGCGATGTCGGCGCCGCCGACGCGAGCGGTGATCGTGTAGGCGTTCCGGCCGTCGATCGACTCCCAGTACGCCAGCTGCCCCGCGAAGCCGAGGACGGCGGGGTTGTGCTCCTTCATGAACGCGGCGCGGCCGCGCGTGAAGAGCCACTGGTTGTTGTCGCCGAAGCTGCCGGCGGTGCCGGTGCGGGCGAGCATCTCGTCCATCCAGAAGTCGTTCTGGGCGTTGCTGCCCGCGCCTGCGGCGACATCGGCGTCGAAGATCCGCATGAGCTGGTTGCCGGGAGTGTAGGTCACCCCCGTGTCCGGCACGGGGTTGGGGCTGCCCGTGAAGGTCGGATAGCCGATGTCTGTGTTGGCGGCGTAGGCGGGCGCGACCGCGAAGGTCGTCGCCAGCACGGCCGTGACCGCTGCGGTAGCGATCGCGGTTCGCCCGAGCCGACCGGAGGTCGTCGGAGTGCAGTCCACGGTGATTGATTCCTCTCGGCGCCGTTCGTCCATGAGCGACGCGTGCGTGCTCGGACGCTACAGAGAGGATGCCGGGTTCCGCAACGCTTTTCGGGAATTTCGAAACGGCCCGAAAAACTGTGACCCCGGTAGCGTCAGCGGTGGGCGATCGTCGAGCCGCGGATGACGAGCTTGACAGGAAGCTGGTGGGTGCCCGATCCGATGTCGGCACCGTCGATCGCGTCGAAGATGCGCTGCGCCGCCTGCCGGCCGAGCTGCTGCAGGTTCGCGTCGATGGTGGTCAGCGGCGGTCGCGCATTGCCCGCGAGCAGCTCCCAGTTGTCGTAGCCGATGACCGCGAGGTCTCCCGGCACGTCGCGCCCGAGGTCGCGCGCCGTGTCGAGCACCCCGCGCGCGATCTGGTCCGAGCCGCAGAAGACCGCGTCGACGTCGGGATGCCGCTCGAGCAGCATCGCGGCGGCGTCGCGACCCCAATGCTCGGTCCACGCGGCGAACATCGGCTCGGCGACGAAGTCGAGGCCGGCGGCGCCGAGCGCGGCGCGCGCACCGGCGAGGCGGTCCTGCGCGGCGGCGTAGGTCGGATCGCCGGTGATGTGGGCGATCCGGGTGCGGCCGCACGAGAGCAGGTGTTCGATCGCCAGGCGCCCGCCGGAATAGTTGTCGGGCGTGAGCGAGAGATCGCGGGAGTCGTCCGAGGGCGAGTAGGCGTAGACGACGGGCACCGGGATCTCCTGCCCGAGCGAGGGGCGCGGGTCGGTCTGCCGCCCCACGACGATGATCCCGTCGACGCGGCGGCTGAGGAGCGCCCGCAGATGGTGCTGCTCACGGATGGCGTCACCGCGCGCATCGCACAAAAAGACGTTGACCTGCCCGGCCCCGAAGGCGTCTTCGGCGCCGGAGAGGATCGGAATCATGAAGCGGCCTTCGAGGTCGCTCGTGAGCAGTCCCACGGTTCCGGTGCGCCCCGCCAGGAGGCTGCGCGCCGCCGCGTTCGGGGTGAAGGTCAGCTCGTCGGCGGCGGCGAGCACGCGCTTGCGGGTGGCCGGGGCGACGTCGCCGCGACCGTTCAGAGCCTTGGATGCTGTCGCGATCGAGACACCGGCGCGACGTGCCACATCGCTGAGAGTCGTGGCGCGTTGCCCATCGGTCGGTGCCATGTTGATCCGTTTCCTCATCGTTACATCCGGCCGTCTTGACGCCCGTCCTAACCTAGGTTACCTTCCCGAAAGGGATTTCGGTTTTTTCGGATTCCCGGACTCACGCGGTGCCCGCCCGAACGGCGCAGCCGCTCAATGAAGAGCAAGAGGAGACTGCAATGACCCCATTCCGGCGCCGCCCGGCATTCCGGGCCGCGACCGCCGCGCTCGTCGCCGGCGTCCTCGTCGGCGGCCTCGCCGCGTGTTCGACCAGCGGCGGTGGCGACACCGCTGCCCCGGCCGACATTCCCGCCGCAGGAACCGACGACGGCACGACGCTGACGCTGTGGACGCGCGCACCGCTCGAGCGTCAGGCGAAGCTGCTCGTCGAGGCGTACAACGCCAGCCACGAGAACCAGGTCGAGCTGACCGTCGTCCCCAACGACGACTACGTCGCCAAGGTCGGCGCCGCCGCCGGTTCGGGAGGACTCCCCGACCTGTTCGCCGCCGACATCGTCTACGTGCCGAACTGGGTCGAGCAGGGCCTGTTCCAGGACATCACGGCGCAGGTCGACGGCCTCGACTACAAGGACGACATTAACCAGGGCCACCTGTCGGCCGGCACGGTCGACGGCAAGGAGCACGTACTGCCCTTCGTCCTCGACCTGTCGATGCTGATGTGGAACAAGGAGCTCTTCGCCGAAGCCGGCCTCGACCCCGAGAAGGCTCCCGCGACGCTGTCGGAGTTCGCCGACGCGGCCAAGGCGGTTCAGGACCTCGGCAAGCCGGGCGTCTCGGGCACCTCGACCGGCCTGAACTGCGGTGGCTGCCTCGTCTTCACGTGGTTCCCCTCGGTCTGGGCATCCGGTGAGCAGGTTCTCAGCGACGACGGCACCGAGTCGCTTCTCGCCGGCGACGCCGCGCAGGAGGTCTACAACACCTGGAAGGACCTCGAGGCTGCCGGCGCTGTCGCTCCCGGCTCGGCCGACGAGACCGGTGCAACCTGGGTCGCGGGCTTCCAGGAAGGCAAGGTCGGCGTCATGCCGTTCCCGGCCACCCTGCTGTCCGGCCTCGACTTCGAGGCCGGGGTCGCCGGCATCCCCGGTGTCGACGGCGGCGCCTCGACGTTCGTCGGTGGCGACGGCATCGGCATCTCGAAGGACTCGAAGCAGTCCGCGCAGGCGTGGAACTTCCTCTCGTGGATGATGTCGGAGGACGCTCAGGTCGAGGTGCTCGCCAAGGACGGCAACGCCGTCTCGCGCGGCGACCTCGCTGAGAACACCTACGCCTCGGCCGACCCGCGCCAGGTGACGATCAACCAGGTCGCCGCCGAAGGTCAGACGCCCGTCGCGCTGAACTTCCAGCAGGCGTTCAACGCCCCGGGCAGCCCCTGGCTGACCCTCGTGCGCAACGCCGTGCTCGAAGGCACCTCGACGGTCGACGCCGACAACGACGAGATCACCGCGATCCTCGGTCAGTGACACACCCGGGGGCGTCGCCGCCGCGCGGCGGCGCCCCCACCCTCCGAAAGGAATGACGTGGCACTCACCACATCACCGCGCCGCACCCGATATCGGCGCACCGCCCTCGGCGGACCGGTCCAGGGCTGGCTGTACGCCGCCCCGACCGCCCTCTTCGTCATCGCCCTGTTCCTCATCCCGCTCGTGCTGGTGCTGCAGATGTCGGGCTCGGACTGGCCGCTGCTGCGCGGCAACATGGGGCCGAACTTCCCGACGAACTTCGCCGAGGCGCTCGACCACCGGCTGTTCTGGGACTCGGTGCGATTCACCCTGGTCTACACCGCGATCACGACCGTGCTGCTGATCGGCCTGGGTCTCGGACTCGCCCTGCTCGTGCAGGAGTCGACCGCCTGGAAGGGCTTCCTCCGCACGGCGTTCCTGCTGCCGAGCGCTCTGGGCCTGGCGTCGGCATCCCTCCTCTTCTACGTGCTCTACTCCCCCATCGCCGGCCCGTTCGCGGGGTTGATGGAATCGTGGGGCATCACCTTCCTGGGAACGCCCGAAGGCGCCCTGTGGTCGACGGTGTTCCTCATCGTCTGGCGATACGCGGGCTTCTACATGCTGCTGCTGCTCGTGGGCCTGCAGGGCATCCCCGAAGACGTCTACGAGGCCGCACGCATCGACGGCGCCTCGCGCTGGCAGATCTTCCGCGACATCACGGTGCCGCTCCTGCGTCCGACCTTCGCACTGACGACCGTCATGTGCGTGACCGGGTCGCTGCTGGCGTTCGACCAGTTCTACATCCTGACCAAGGGCGGACCCGACAACAGCACGATGACCGTCGTGCAGCTCATCTACAACATCGCGTTCCAGGGGCAGAACAACCTCGGCGTCGCCGCGGCGCTGTCGGTCATCATCCTGCTCGCCCTGGTCGTCATCAACGTCGTGCAGCTGCGCGCGTTCCGTCGCCCCGAGGAGGCCTGACATGGCTCTGACCGACGCCCCGGCGGGCTCCGTCCCGCCCGCCGCCCCCGACACCACGCGCACGATCGTCATCCCGAAGTCCCGGCCGCGCACGCGGCGCCGGCCGACCGGTCGCCTGCTGTGGGGCATCCCCTCGACCGTGTTCACGGGGGCGCTGGCGATCATCTTCCTGTACCCGCTCGTCTGGACCGGTGTCGCCTCGGTGAGCCCGCAGGCCGGCACGAGCCAGTCGGACGGGTGGGGGTTCGGCAACTACGTCACCCTCGCCAACTTCCAGTCGGGCATCTGGGTCTACCTCGGCAACTCGCTCTTCGTGTCGCTGCTGACGGTGGCGCTGACGCTGCTGACCTCGTTCCTCGGCGGGTACGCGTTCGCGCGGTTCAACTTCCCCGGCAAGAACGCGCTGTTCCTGCTCGTGCTGGCGATCCTCATGGTCCCGTACGCGACGCTGCTCATCCCGCTGTACGTCATCCTCAATGCCGTCGGCCTGCAGAACTCGCTCGTCGGGGTCGCGCTCGTGCTCACGATGTTCCAGCTGCCGTTCTCGATGTTCATGATGCGCATCTCGTTCGAATCGGTGCCGCGCGAGCTCGACGAGGCGGCGCTGGTCGACGGATGCACGAGCCTCACCGCCCTGTGGCGCGTGCTGCTCCCCGCGGTCAAGCCGGGCCTCATCACGGTGGGTCTGTTCGCGTTCCTCACCGCGTGGAACGACTTCATCGCACCGCTCATCCTCATCAACGACACCTCGCGCATCACGCTGCCCCTCGCGGTGGCGAACCTGCGCGGCCAAACGATGGGCGTCATCGACTACGGGGTCACCGAAGCCGGTGTCGTCGTGCTCGCGCTGCCCTGCATCGTTCTGTTCCTGATCCTTCAACGTCACTACGTGCGCGGCTTCATGTCGGGCGCATTCAAGGGATGACCATGTCGACTACCTTCCCCACCCGCCCCCTCGGCTCTGCGGCATCCGCCGCCGCTGCCGCTCCCGTCGTGCCCGCGCGTTCGCGGCTGCGTCCGCTCGGTCTGCACGAGGTGCGGATCACCGGAGGCTTCTGGGGTGAGCGCCAGCGCATCAACGCGGCGCACACCCTCGGCCATGTGCTCGGCCGCCTCGAGTCCGAGGGCTGGCTGCCCAACTTCGATCGCGCCGCCGCGGGCACGCTTCCCGCCGGACGCCGCGGGCGCGAGTTCTCCGACTCGGAGGTCTACAAGTACCTCGAGGCCGTGGCCTGGGAGATCGGTCGCAGCGACGACGCCGAGCTCGAGGCGACGCTGCGCTCGGTCGTCGCCCGGGTCGCCGCAGCGCAGGAGCCCGACGGCTACCTCAACACGAAGTTCGGCCGTCCCGGCCAGGAGCCGCGCTGGTCCGACCTCGAGTGGGGGCACGAGCTGTACTGCCTCGGTCACCTGTTCCAGGCGGCCGTCGCCCGCGAGCGCACGCGCCCCGGAGCGGATGACGGCCTGCTCGGCGTCGCCCGACGTGCCGCCGACCTCGTGTGCGAGGTCTTCGGGCCGACCGGCATCCCGGCCTTCTGCGGGCATCCCGAGGTCGAGACCGCGCTGGCCGAGCTCGCCCGCGTGACCGGTGACGAGCGCTATCGCGCCCAGGCGGAGCTGTTCGTCGAGCGCCGCGGCCACGAGACGCTCGACGACATCGAGTTCGGGCGCACGTACTTCCAGGACGACGTGCCCCTGCGCGATGCCGACGCCCTCGCCGGCCACGCCGTGCGCGCAAACTATCTCGCCGCCGGGGCGGTCGACGTCGCCGTCGACGCGGGTGACGACGAGCTGCTCGCAGCCCTGCGCCGCCAGTGGGAGCGCACCCGCGGCCGCCGCACCTACATCACCGGCGGTCAGGGGTCGCACCACCAGGACGAGGCGTTCGGCGACGACTGGGAGCTGCCGCCGGACCGCGCCTACTCCGAGACGTGCGCCGGTATCGCGTCGATCATGTTCTCGTGGCGGCTGCTGCTCGCCGAGGGGGATGCCGCGTATGCCGACCTCATCGAACGCACGCTTTACAACGTTGTAGCCACCTCGCCCGCGGCCGACGGTCGCAGCTTCTTCTACGCCAACACGCTGCACCAGCGCGTGCCCGGCGTCGAGGCGGACCCCGAGGGCACGTCGCCGCGCGCGTCGTCCTCGCTGCGAGCGCCGTGGTTCGAGGTGTCATGCTGCCCGCCCAACGTGGCGCGCACGCTCGCGAGCCTCGACGCCTACGTGGCGACCGCCGACGACGAGGGCGTGCAGCTGCACCAGTACGCGCCCTCGGAGATCCGCACGGCCCTCCCCGACGGCCGGGTTGTGTCGCTCGACGTGCAGACGGCCTACCCCGCCGACGGTGTCGTGCGGGTGGTGGTCGGTGAGGATGCCGGCGGCGCGTGGACTCTGTCGCTGCGCGTGCCCGAGTGGGCCGAGGGCGCGCGCCTGCGCGTTCGGGATGCCGCGTGCGCGGTCATCGACGATGACGCCACGGCTCCGGGCCGCGTCGAGGTGCGCCGCGACTTCCGCGCCGGCGAGGTCGTCGAGCTCGAGCTGCCGATGGCGCCGCGGCTTGTCGCTCCCGATGCGCGTATCGACGCCGTGCGCGGTTGCGTCGCGGTCGAGCGCGGCCCCGAGGTGCTCGCGCTCGAGTCGACCGATCTGCCCGGCGGTGCCGACGTCGGGCGCGCGGCTATCGCGCGCGACGCCGAACCGGTCGAGCGCGACGGTCGCGTGTGGCTGCAGGTCGGCCTCCGACCCGACGAAAGCGACGGATGGCCATATGGCAATCCGTCGGCGAGCGCCACCGCAGCCGCCGAAGAGGCCGAGCTGGTCCCCCTCGTGGCCTATCACGACTGGGCCAACCGCGGCCCGTCGACGATGCGGGTCTGGCTGCCCGTCGAGTGAGATTCGTTCGGCTCGTGCGGTCCCTGCGCCGCACGAGCCGGACGCACGCCGGGGCACCCAGTGTCAAGGGAATGTCCCCCATGCGTGACCACTAGTACGAATTACGAGTCGGCCTCGTCGCGGCCCGCGAGGAACGTCGGTCCTGACCGGGTATTTTCGGGGCTTGTCCACCGGATGGCCGACATCGCTCCGAGGCGTGGCACCGGTACCATCGGCACGGGGGAAGGCCGCTGTTTTTGGCGATCCCGGTTCACACGCCCGACACATCGCAGGCGTACGATCTCCCCCTCAGCACCACATCACACAGCGCGAGGAGGATGTCATGCCATATGACTTCTCCTCTGCCACGGCTCCTGAGGCTACGGGAACGCGTGACGCTTCCGCGCTTTCGTCCGCCGCGGCCACGGCCTCTTCCACGCCATCATCCGCAACGGCATACCGCGGCCCTCGCGACTGGCGCCGCCGCTATGCCTCGCTGCTGCGCCTGACCGATCTGCTGGTGCTGATCTGGGTCGTCTACGGCACGCAGATCGCCTGGTTCGGCTTCGGCAACGCGCAGGTCGCGATCCGCGAAGACTCGCGCATCACCGACATCTCTTACTGGCTCTTCTCCGGGGGCCTCGTCGCCGTCTGGATGTGGACGCTCAGCCTCGCCGACACCCGCGACCACCGCATCATCGGCGCCGGGGCCGAGGAGTACGCGCGCATCGCACGATCGAGCCTGTCACTGTTCGGCGTCATCGCGATCCTCGCCTTCCTTGCGCGGGTCGATCTCGCCCGAGGTTTCCTGCTCATCAGCCTGCCCGTCGGCGTCGGGATGCTGCTGTTCTCGCGCTGGCTCTGGCGACAGTGGCTCGTCGCGAAGCGCTCCGTCGGCGAGTACTCGGCACGCGTGCTGTTGGTGGGGTCCGAGGCATCCGTCACCCATCTCGCGCGCGAGCTGAAGCGGATGCCGGGCTCGGGTTACCGCGTCGTCGGAGCGTGCGTTCCGTCGGGTCGCGTCGCCGGCACCGTCAAGGGAACCAAGATCCCGATCATGGGGAGCGTGGATGCGGTCGCCCAGGCCATGGCAGCAACGGGCGCCGACACCGTCGCCGTCACCAGCACCGACGAGCTGCCACCCGACAAGGTGAAGCAGATCTCGTGGGGACTCGAGGCCGGCCGCCAGCACCTCGTGCTGGCGCCGAGCATCGTCGACATCGCCGGCCCGCGCGTGCAGACGCGCCCCGTTGCCGGCGTGCCTCTCATGCACGTCGAGACGCCGAAGTTCAGCCGCGGTCAGCTCTTCCTCAAGCGCACCGTCGACATCATCGCCAGCGTGATCGGCGTCGTGCTGCTCAGCCCCGTCCTGCTGTTCCTCGCGCTCAGTGTTCGCCTGTCGAGCCAGGGGCCGGTCTTCTTCCGCCAGACGCGTGTGGGCCTGCGTGGGCGTGAATTCACGATGCTGAAGTTCCGCACGATGATCGTCAACGCGGAAGACATGCTCGAGGCGCTTGCCAAACAGCAACGCGACTCGGGCAATGAGGTTCTCTTCAAGATGAAGAACGACCCGCGCGTGACACCCGTCGGCCGTGTGATGCGCAAGTTCAGCCTCGACGAGCTGCCCCAGCTCTTCAACGTCATCGGCGGATCGATGTCGCTCGTCGGCCCCCGCCCGCCGCTGCCCTCCGAGGTCGCCAAATACGCCGACCACGTGCACCGGCGCTTCCTCGTCAAGCCCGGCATCACGGGCCTCTGGCAGGTCAGCGGGCGTTCCAGCCTGTCGTGGGAGGAGTCGGTTCGTCTTGACCTGTCGTACGTTGAGAACTGGTCGCTCGTGAGCGACCTCGTCATCGTCGCCCGCACCGCCCGCGCCGCGCTATCGCCCGGTGAGACCGCTCATTGATCGACTTGAAAAAACGATGATCCTAAGACCGCCTCAAACAACTTCCGCTCTGCTGTTGGCAGCTGGCGGGGCGCCGCTCGTACTCGATCCGCGTGGCCCTGCGCCTGCGGCTGCGCCGCACGGGTCCGGTTCCGTTTGCCTTACCGCTCGACGCATATTCACCGGAAAGGGACATCTTGACGGAAGTCATGGCCGCCACTGAATCCTCGGTCTCCCCAATTCTCTACTTGTCCGGCGCACCTCGACTCTCGACTAAGCCGACAACAGAGAGCCTCGGCCCGCGGTCTCACATCATTGGGGTCATCGGCGCTTTCCGCGAGTCGGGTGCGAGCGTGGCCGAGTTCATCGTCGGCGATCACGTCCCCCAATCGTTCCACGCGGCGGGCAGCGAGGCCCGCATGTCAGCCTCTCTCCCACGGCGGATCGCTGCCGACATAGGGCGTGTGCTGTATCGAGTGCGGTCGCGCGCAAAGCTCCGCGCCGAATTGCGCCAGCGCGGAGAGGCCCCCGCACTGGCATACGAACGCTACGCACTAATGCAGGAGCTCGGCCGAACGGCGCAGCTCAAAGGCGCCACGTGGGTGCTCGAGGTGAACGCCCTCCTCGCGATCGAGTCGACTTCCGAGCGACGCGCTACATCGAGTCGACGGTTGGCGACGATATTCGAGCGGCGTACCTTGCGCCGGGCGGATCTAATCGTTGCCGTCACCGAGCAGCTGAAGGTCGCCATCAACCGGGAGCACGGCATTCCTCTGGACCGCATGATCGTCGTCGAGAACGGCGTCGACACGTCAAAGCACTATGACTCCACGAGCGAGCCTCAGCCTGTTCCCACGATCGGATTTCTCGGGACGCTGTACTCGTGGCAACGGGTCGACGAGCTTCTTCACGCGATCCACCGAAGTGATATCCCCTGGCGGCTGCGCGTCGCTGGCGAGGGACCAGAATACGCCTCACTCCGACGCCTCTCGGACGCCCTGAAGCTCAACGAGAGAGTCGCCTTTCTCGGCCGCGTGCACCCCGACGACGTGCCGGAGTTTCTGCAGACTGTCGACATCTGTTACGCCGGGCACGGCAGCTCCGCAGGCGTCTATTTCTCCCCCCTGAAACTCTGGGAGTACCTCGCCGCGGGGCGCCCGGTGATCGCCTCAAGCCACGACGCAACGGAGCGCCTGCGCGCCGACGGCTATGCCGTCGAGGTCTTCGACAGCACGGAGGACGCCCTCGATGTGGCGCTCGCGGCCGCCGCGGACCGCCTCCCCTTGCTGTTGTCGACAGCCGTCAACGATCAGACCCGTGTACGGGCGGAACATAGCTGGCTGGCACGGGTGCGCCCGCTTCTCGTCGAGGTCACGCGCCGGAGGCAGGAACGATGAGGGCCATTGATCTACCCGCCGGGCTCGGGCGGGTCAATCCGCTGAATGTCGCGGAGACCTGCGATTGGGTCCTCGACGCGAAGCCCACCACAGGGTCACCGCACATGCTCGGGAACCTCAACCTCCACGCGCTGTACCTCACGCTTGAGGACGGGCCGGTCAGGACCCTGACGAGATCGAGCGATGTCGTTTTGATCGATGGCTGGCCGATCCTGCAATTGGCGCGGATGTCGACGACCTCCGACGCACGGCCGACCACGCGCGAGCGTATCGGAAGCAGCGACTGGCTGATCGAGCTGATCGCTCGCGATCCCGCGATACGTGTCGTCGCCGTCGGCGGCACCCCGGAAACGGCTGAGAAGATGAAGAGCTACGTCACGGGTCGTTCGTCATCGCTCCGGTGGCGTGCGTTCGACGGCTACGAGTTCCTGGAGAGAGGCGCCGAACGAGGCGATGAGCAGGATCTCATAGCCGCGCTCGGCGCTGCGGACCTCATCTTGGTGGGTCTCGGCATGCCAAGGCAAGAGGCCTGGATACTCGACCACCTCGACCGGATGAACGACCGCACCGTTGTTGCAAACGTCGGCGGCTGCTTCGACTACTTCGCGGGAACGCAGAAGCTGGCGCCACGCTGGATGGGTCATCTTGGCCTGGAGTGGCTTTTCCGCCTCGCGCATTCGCCACGCCGTCTTGCGGGCCGGTACCTGCTGGAGCCGGTGCTGCTGGTGAGAAGGCTTATGCAGCATCGACCTCCAGGCAGCGGGGCGCCGGCGCCCGCGGATTGGAAACGCGCTACTGATGCATAGTGTGCTTCTTCCGAGGATCGTGAGCCGCCGGGTCTCCTTCCGGAGCGGGGCCGGCGGTTGAGTTCCTTGGCGTCCGCGGCCGCGCGCGGCGGCGGGATCACGATCGTCTCCCAGTCGGTCAAGGTCGTCCTCATGCTGGGCTCGACCGTGATCCTCGCGAGACTCATCGCCCCGACCGACTATGGCCTCGTCGCAATGGTTGTAGCAGTCGTCGGGGTCGGCGAGATCTTCCGAGACTTCGGCCTCTCGATGGCCGCGCTCCAAGCCAAGTCGCTGAGTCAGGCGCAGCAATCTAATCTTTTCTGGATCAATGCGTCGGTCGGCCTCGCACTGGGAGCCGTCTTCTTCGCTGCATCGTTCCCGTTGGCGGCGTTCTACGGGCAGGATGAGGTCGTCGTCATCACCCAAGCGCTCTCGTTCACCTTCCTTCTCGGCGGCCTCTCGACTCAGTTCAAGGTGCGAATCAACCGAGATCTGCGATTCGTCGCGCTCGCTGTCTCGGACCTTCTGCCCTATGCGTTCGGGATTGGTGGCGCGATAGCGATCGCCGCCGTCTTCAACAACTTCTGGGCCCTCGTGGCCCAGCAGCTCATTGTTGCGGTCGTGACCCTGATCCTCGCGGTCGCACTCACGCGATGGCGTCCCGGGTTGCCGCGTCGAGTGTCGATGGACGGCCTGATCTCTTTCGGCGCCAGCTTTGCTGGGACACAAATCATCTCGTACCTCACCCGCAACGTCGACAGCCTGCTGATCGGCAGAGTGTGGGGATCAACGGCGCTCGGATACTACGACCGCGCCTACAACCTCGTCGTCCTGCCGCTCACACAGATAAACACCCCGATGTCGCGCGTCGCGGTGCCCGTCCTCTCGCGCATCGCGGACGAGGGCCCGCGCTTCATCGCATATTTGCGGCGCGCCCAACTGGTCGCTCTCTACGTGACGTCTTCTATTTTCGCCGTCCTATTCGCTCTCGGTACCCCGTTGGTGGTTGCCGTCCTCGGACCGAGATGGGAGTCTGCGGGCCCGCTGCTGAGTGTCCTCGCCCTGAGCGGTATTTTTCGTTCACTGGTGCAGGTCGTCTACTGGGTCTATATGTCGCAGGGCCTCGCCGGGGCTCAGCTTCGCTTCTACCTCGTCGCGCAGCCTTTGCTCGTCGGGATCATCGCATGCGGTGTGCCCTTCGGGCCGATGGGCGTCGCGATCGCGGTGTCGATCGGGTACGCCTTGTTCTGGCTTGCATCGTTGGCTTGGGTTCGACGAGTTACGAAACTTGATCTCGGCGTGCTCTATCTCGACGCACTACGCGCTCTCGTGTTCGTGGCGATCCCGATGGGTGCCGCGGCCTTCGGTATTCGAACGTTGGTGGAGAGCCTCGGGGGCGGCGTGATCGTCACAGTGCTGTGTGGCGGCGCAGCCGCGCTGATCTGGGTCGGTGTTGCCTTCGCTCTGTTCCGCCGCGTGCGCGACGACATCGCGCAACTCGTCGACTTCGCTAGACGCGCCGTGGGCGGTCGGCGGAGCGGCTGATCGGGCGGACTTGCCCGATCCTGAAAGAGATGGAACCTATGCCGAGAACACCTGAAGTCTTCGTCGCGGCCCACGGCCAGGACGACAACGTAGGAGATCCAGCTCTCCGGCGAGCGATGCTGGAAGGGCTCGCCCCGTCGTCACGCCGTCATGTGCTCGTCGGCGCGGCGTCGCACGCATACGTCAGCGCGTTGGGCTTGCGAGGCGACGACGTGACTTACAAGAGTCGGCGCCAGTGGCAGCTGATGGCATTCCGGCTCGCGCTACAGGGGAAGGCGGCGTTTGTCTCGAACGCGGGGGAGATTCAGCTGAATCGACGGCGATTGCGCATTAATCGATTTGACAGGGCCCTGATCGCTCTCATCCGCGCTCGAGGTGGAGCCGCGATCTCAACCGGTCTCGGTGTGCGGACTCCTTCCGGCTCCCATTCACCCGTGCTGACGTCATTAGCACGCGCATGTCAGATCGCAACATGGCGAGACCAGGACAGTCGCGACTTCGCACGAGCCGGCGTCGTACGGCCGGACTGGGCATTTGCCCTGGGCTCCGCGACCACCGACCTCTCTTCTGATGCGCGCCCGCTTGTGGTGATCTCGATGAGGGGAGACAGCGAAGCACCTTCCGCCGAGTGGATGAGTGCCATCGGCGCCATCCGGGATGCCATGGGGCTTCGAATAGTCGTCATCTCTCAAGTGGAGCGCGACGTCGCGCGCGGCGAGCAACTGGCCGTGGAGTTTGGCGCGGCTCTTCACCCTTGGATGGGTGGAGATCACCTCGCGGCCGAGGAGGATCTGCGTAGCGTGTATCGCAGAGCCCGGCTCGTCATCAGTGATCGGCTACACGTCCTAATCTTCGCCGCGACCGAGGGCGCCGTGCCCATATACCTTCCGGCCACGCACTCGACCAAAATTCCGCGCACCATGGCCACCGTCGGACTGGGCCACTATCAGGCCTCAGCGGGCGGCGGCGACGAGGAAATCCGCAGGATCACCCGCCTCGCCTCTACGCAGCAAGAGGTCTTGGCTCGCGTGGACGCTGCCCGAGCCAAGCTTGAAGAACTGTCACGGTCAATGAATACGGTCATATCGGGCGGTCGAGCCTCGTGACCGGTCGTCGGGTATACCCCCCCGCCGGGGGCGCCATCGAAAGCACGGTCATCTCGATCGCGACGTTCCGTCGGCCTGATCTTCTGCGGTCGCTGCTGGCCCGATGTGTCGAGCAGATCGGCGATTCGGGTCGTCGGGTGCGAATTGTGGTGGTGGATAACGACCCGGGACAGTCTGCGAAGGACGTAGTCTCGGAGTTTTCCAGTGTCGAGTACCTGCCTGAGCCGAAGCCGGGAATCGCGGCGGCGCGCAATCGTGGCCTCGACGCTCTCGAAGCCGAAGATCAAGCCATTGTCTTCATTGATGATGACGAGATCCCCGCCTCCGGCTGGTTCAGCGCTTTGGTCGCCTACGCGGAGGAGACGAACGCGGACGTGGTGACCGGCCCTGTCGAACCGTTGATCGATGATCGCGTACCGACGTGGATCGTTCGCGGAGGCTTTTGGCGTCGACACAACCGCGAGACTGGAGCGGTTCCAGACTCCGTCGCCACGAACAACACTCTCCTTCGGCTCGCGGCCTGGCGACAGTCGGGTATCAGGTTCAGCGAAGCGCTCTCGATGAAGGGAGGTAGCGACACGGAGTTCTTTCGAGCGATCCGAGCGCGCGCCGCTCTCACGGTGCTCTGGTGCGCCGAGGCGGTCGTTGAGGAACACGTGCTCCCCCAGCGCGCCAACGCAAGGTGGCTGTTCCGGAGGGCCATCCGTATCGGCAACATCAATGCGCGATATCGGGGCCGGGTCGCGGCCCTCCTCGGAGGCGTTGCACGGATCGGCATCGGCGCACCATACGTTGCCCTGGACTTCATACTCCACCGCCAGCCGATGGCGCGCAGTTGGAACATGCTGGCGCACGGCATCGGTATGGTGGGCAACGTAGTCAGATTCGACGTCGTCGAATACCGTCGAACCACGAGCGGAGCCTGATGCACAACCCGACATTCGCCTGCGTAATCCCCACGCACAATAGGCACGATTTCCTGCGAGAGTCCCTCGCCTCCGTCCTCCGCCAGACGACGCCGCCGGACCAGGTAATCGTCGTGTCGGACATCGATGACGCCAAGGCAGCGGAGATCACCAGAGCGATGGCGTCCTCTGCGCATCATCAGAACGTGCAGTTCATCCACGACCCGAGCGCCGGCTCGGGCGCATCGGCCTCGCGAAACCGGGGTGCCACAGCTGTTACTTGCGATCTCATCGGTTTTCTGGACGACGACGACCTCTGGCAGCCGGACCTCATACGCGCGGCCCTGGCTGCGTTGGTCAAGCAGCCCGCGGATATGGTGGTCGTCAACAGGGAGATCTTCTCGGCGAATGAATCCCATATTGGCCCGAAAATCAGGCCGGGGCTGAGGGCCGCAGACGTAGCGGCCGCGAGCCTAGGGACGACCGGTAGCAACATGCTCGTCAGCAAAAGAGCGTTCGAGTCCATTGGGGGATTCGACTCGAACCTGCCAGTGAAGAACGACACCGACTTCTTCTTTCGGTTTCTGCTTGCAGGTTACACTTACGCGGTTGTTCCCGAGCTTCTCGTGCGTCAGCGCAAGCACGGCCTAGGTCAATTGACGACAAAGAACGAGCGCCGAGCGCGCGGGACTGAGCTCTACATCGCCAAACACCGCAAGCATCTTTCCCGACATGACCTACGGAAACTGCGGCTCACCATTCATCGGATACGACGAGCTTCCGCAACCACTTTCAGTGCCCGGATCCGACACCTCCTCGGTGCGCTCGCGAACTACAGCGTGGGTGATTTCATTCGGGAGCGGAGAGAATGGAAGATGTGGCACCAAGGGGACGCGTGACCGAGTGATCGAGCTGGTCGAAATCGGGGGACCCCTACGGCGACGGGCAACTTGGAGAGTTTCGCCTGAGCGATGACTTCAGACGGTCCGACTCCTCCACTCTGGCGCCGAAACGACGACGAAGAGCGCCCCTGCGCTGTCGCCGCATCCGGGTCGAACGCGTTGCGATGACCCCGGATGTGGTAACGGCGTACGCGGTGGGGCGCCATCGCGGGCTATCCGCTGCACCTGGCGGACGTTGAGCCCGATCATCCCTGACCGCCGGCGCGCTACGCTCTCGCGCATTGGTCACCTTGCCATATGCGCTCGCACGGGCGTGGGTCAAAATCATGTGTTCAGCGGTACGTCCGCAAAACGACCACCTCTGCGCGTTGCAATCGCGGCGCGCAGCGACCGACTGGCGTAGGCGTAGAACAGCACAAACAGCATCCATCCGGTGTTCAGTGTCAGACGGGTCTCGACCATGTTGAACGAGACGATCGTCATGACTATGACAAGACCAAGCAGTAAGGTTTGGGACCGCGTTCGCAAGGACTCGCGGCTCAGCGTCGTCACCCCCACGACGACGCTGAGGAGCACCAGGCCGGCACCGATCCAGCCAATCTGTAATGCATCATTGAGGAACCCGCTATGCGCGTGGGAGATAGAAAAGCCGATGCGACCACGCACACCATCGCCGACGGCATCCCCGACAGCCCACACGGAGTCCCAGCCGTACCCGAAGAACGGTTCGCGCGCGACGTAGGCAAGTACCGCTTCCCAAATCCCAGTTCGGCCGGTGAGGGTAGCATCACGACCGAGTCCGTCGGCAACGTCCCCGAAGTTCACAAAAGCAATGACTGCTGCTGCGCCGGCGGTCGTGATCAGCGAGAACGCGGTGAAGCCGCGCAGTCGCGAAGTGCTCCGCAGTAGGGCGAGAGCGCAGAGCAGCGTCACGCATGCGAGGACGGTCAGAGCGAGTGAGGTCACCGAGCGAGTCATCACAACAACCCCAATCGCGACCACGATCCACAAGACATCGAGCAGACGCTTCCTCGTCCGGCTCAGCCACTCGTAGATAAAGAACAGCGAGGCGAGGGTGGCTAGGTATCCCATGTAGTTGCGGTGGCTTGCGAGGCCCTGAAATGACCCCGACTGGTAGATCGCGGTGACGAACGCTGTCGATGGCG
This sequence comes from Microbacterium sp. 1262, assembly GCF_040544895.1. Lineage (NCBI taxonomy): Bacteria > Bacillati > Actinomycetota > Actinomycetes > Micrococcales > Microbacteriaceae > Microbacterium > Microbacterium sp. 1262. The sequence goes on along the minus strand of NZ_JBEPKU010000001.1, from coordinate 3,098,446 downwards.
AGACAGCGATCGTGGCGATGCTCGCGGCCAGGATCACCTTGAACCCCGCAGACAGTCCGCGAATCGCTCGCTCGACGGACATCGAACTGACGATGTGCACGGCCAAGACGGTGTAGATCAAGAAGGACAACGCACCCTGGGCCGACTCGGCAAAGTTCGACGCCCAGAGGGTCGACGCAAGAATGAGGAGAACCACAAGCCAGGGGAAGAACACGTGGAAGTCGTAGCGACGTGCGGTGCCCGCGCGCACCATACGCACGACGAGCCACAGTCCCACAGCGGCGTTGAGCGCGAGCTGCGGGACGAGCGCTGGGTTCATCGACATGAAGACCGACAACGCGATGAACGGAACATCATCCCGAGCTTCTACGAAGTCACGGACCGCTCCCGCGCGTCTTGTCGCAGTTCTGGTAGCACTCACTCGCTCTCCTAGCCGGACGACACGACCAAGCGCGTCCACAACCGGTCCATGAGGAACGTAGCTCAGTCAGCCTAGGGATGTCACTTCGACGGGCCACCGTGTGTGGAGGCTGACGCCGCGGCCAACGTGTTTGAGGTCGATAGGGCGAACATCATCCAACGTGCGAGGCTGCGGCTGTACATCGACGAGTCGCAGCCCAACTCCGTATGGATCGGCAGCGAGCGGGCTTTTCCATGCCTGTGCTACCCCGACGGCCCTATCCCGACCCTACTGCTGGACTTCATCATCAAGTGGGGCGCGTTCGGGGTCCACCACGCGCACCCTCACCCGAGAACTCAAAGGGCGCTCCAGTGCGAACGTAGCCGACTGACCCGCGTGGCAACATCGCGATCCTGGCTTGCTCAACGACCTGTTGGCAGAAATCGAGGAGAGCAGCGGCCTCTCGTCCTGCCGACACGGCACGACGTTACCCGGCGGCAACACCCGATCCCTATGCTGTGATGGCCGAACGTAGGGAGACAAGATGCCGGCTGGCCCCGTGAAGAGCGTGCACGGCACATTCTCGATCCCATCGCTCGATGGCATCCGTGCAGTGGCAGTGCTGATCGTGTTCGTCAGCCACGGGCTGACCGCACCGAGCGCCTGGCCCGGCGATGTCGGCGTGACGATCTTCTTCTTCCTCAGCGGTTACCTCATCACCACGTTGCTTCGACGTGAGTACGACAAGAACGGACGGCTCGCGCTCGGGAAGTTCTATGTTCGCCGCCTGCTGCGCATCCAGCCGCCAGCACTCATTGCGATCGCGATCACCGTCACCGTCGGGGCGCTGGGCATCCTCCCGTCCACGATGAACGGGTGGGGTATCACGGCCGAGGTCTTCAACTACACCAACTACTTCATGGTGTGGTCGTACGCAACGACCGGGTCCGCCCACACCGGGCTGCCGCCCGAGTCGAGCATGCTGTGGTCGCTTGCCGTCGAGGAGCACTTCTACCTTCTGTTCCCAGCGCTGATGATCATCCTTCTGTGGCGAAAACTCAGCTACCGGCAGATTGGATGGATCCTCGTGGCCGCCTGCGTCCTTGCACCGATGTGGCGGATCTACCTCGCCTTGAACGGGGCGGGCTTCTATCGCCTCTATACATCGACCGACACCCGGTTCGACGGAATCCTGGCGGGGGCAGCAATGGCCCTTCTCGCGAACCCCGCCCTCGGCGATGGCATTCCCTTCGGCGCCAGCGACCGTTCCATTCGGTACGTCGCCGCCCCGCTTGCGACGATGATCGGTTGTGCGGCCGCACTCGCGCCGCGTACATTCGGCCTCACCATTTCCGATTCCGTCATCTACCTGTGCCTAGTGCCGATCTTCTGGTTCGTCGTCATTCACCCCGAAGGCGTGTTCGGTCGGATCCTCAACAATCGGTGGGTCACCCACCTAGGCCTATTGTCGTTCTCGATCTATCTGCTTCACCGTGTTGTGATTGCGCTAGTCGCCCTGTTCGTCCCGGTTGCGCCGGCTGTCGACCTCACATCCCTCATCATCACGATCGGTATCGCCCAGCTCATGTATCTCGGCGTCGAGCGCCCCCTCGCGAAGCTGCGCCGGAGGCTCGAAACGCGCATTACCGCTCGGAAGAGCACCCCCGACCCGGTCCGCTGACGGAACTTAGCCATTACGCCAGGGAGGTCCGGGTTGCCCACCCTCACCCGGAGTCGCTGCATGATCAGCCCTGCATCCAACCGGCCAGACTCTTCGCCATATCGAGGACGAGCGGAAATGCAATGCTCATGCTCATTGCTCGGGTGCCGTTGCGCTTTCATTGCCTAAAGATCGCGATAGTCAAGCCGCCGCGCTCACGAGCCGAGCGTCTGACCAGACGACGCCGTCTCGTCCGACCTACGCCTGCGATTGCGCCGGTGCACTATCGCGCTCACCACGATGGCACCCCACACGGCAGCGAGCGGTAGGCCTTCGCCGCGATCGGCACAGTCGTGACGCCCGGATCGCGGATCGCGCTCAACAGCCACCTGAGCACGAGCGCTAGCCAAAGCGCGGCGAGTATCAAAGCCACGGCGAACCACGGTCCGGCCGAAAACGCCCCCGGCGTCGCAGCAGCTTCACAACCGGACCCGGCGCATCGCCGCCGACACCTCGGCGATCGCCCAGACCCCATCACCGGCGAAGGTCCGCAGCCTCACGCTCCAGCTCCTCGCGGCGGGCGAGGGGCGCATCGCTCCACGCTCAGGCCGGGTTACGCGAGTGTGCTCAGCTCGCCGTAGATGACGGCAAGGCGTCGCTCTGCGCTCTCACGCCCCGTCTCCCCGGTCTCGCTCACGGGACCAGACCCTAGCCTGCACCGATCTCGGCGCGCCCACCTCACCGCAGGTCGCGCACGCGGATCAGTGAGAGCTTGCGATGCGCGAGCCCTGACCGGACTCGCACCATGCTGCATCCACCTCGCACGAGCTCGTCGCGGATCTCTGCGGTCAGCACGAAGGGCCGCACCTGGCGCCAGCCGTCGGCTGCGTCGTAGATGTGAGTCACCCGGTATTTGCGCATCTTCTCCCCGTCCGTTGACCACCCCTGATCAACGCGCGTCGGCACCCACCTCCCGACGAGACGCGACGATACGCCTCTCGAGCCGTGTGCGCAGTGATCCTGAGCAAACCCAGGGGCACCACCCGTATCCACTACCGGCCTCGTTGCGCTCGCACTGAGCTTCGACGCCACCGGGCCGGCCGCGGCATCCGTCGTCCGCGTAGCGTGGCACGGACCCGACGACCGTGGGGAGCCACCGTCGACACCACCGTCTTCTTCATCACCGCGTTGCTCGCCGTCGCCGCGATCGCGACGGCGGCCGCGTACGGCCGCAAACGCAGCCGCCGTAAGCGCTGACCGACCGCGCTTGGCCGTCACCCGTGACGCCCCTATCCGCCTGGGCAGTCGCAGTCGCTTCCGCTGTAACAGGCGCACCAGCCGGGCGGGAAGTCCGACTCCGCGTCATCCCCTTCCTTCCCGCTGATCTCGCCCGTCCAGTCGACGGAGTGGTAGCCCCGGCTTGTGCGGAGCACGACCACGAAAGGTATTCCGGCGCCGGTCACCGCGTCGAGCTCGAACGCGTCGTATTCGACCACGAGTGAGGATGACAGCGCGGGGGCAGGGGCCCGCACCGCAGCGGGCGTCCGAAAAGCGATGCCCACCGACTGGTTGTCGCACATCGCAGACGCCGAGGGAAGGTCGTCGACGGTGTAGGGGTCACCGTTCTCATCCATCCCCGCGACTCCCCAGTCAGCCCAGTAGCGTTCCACCATCCCGTATGACGATTCGTCGACCGTGCATCCGGCGTCGGTCAGATGAGCCCGGTATCCGGCGATCACCTCCCCCGGGTCGCCGCTCGCAGCCGCAACGAGCCATCGAGAGGAACGCGAGCAGGTCCACGCGCTGAGATCCTGGACCCACCAGTTCCTCTGCCCCGGCGAGCAGACATCCGTGGTCTCCGTGGTCAGCACGACCCCGCCCGCCGCGCGCGAAAGCGCTGCTTCGGCCGCCGCCGCGGCATCCGCACGCTGCGCCACCGTGTACGGGTCGTACTCCTGCGGGTCGACGCGTCCCTGCGAACATGCACTCACCGCGAGCACGAGGGCGACGCACCCGACGGTCGCGACGAACAGGCGGCGCGGCCTTCGCGCCGCACTCCGTCGCATCACGTCCAATCGGTCACCGCCCGGCTCGAGCGGCCGCTGCCGCGTCTGCCGAAGCGACCGCATGTCTCCGCGGCGCCACTCTAGCGATCACGGTCACCTGCGTGCCTTTCGCGCGTCCACGCGAGTGACATCGGCGCAACCTGACGGGCAAAGTCACATGCCCGGCGCCGTCACGGCGGCGAGGCGCCCACCGGCAGAATCGCCTTATGAGAGTCCTCGCGACAATGCTCTTGCGTAGCCGACGGCCGCGTCGGGATGCCTCGCTGAGCGCACCCGCCGACACCGATCCGGTTGCCGAAGAGGAATCGGTCGCGGACGATCTCGCCGACTTGCTGCGAGCCCATGACGAGGACTTCTCGCAGTACGCACGGACTCTGGGCGCAACGCTGGGTCGCGGAGTCGCCGTCCTCGCGCTCGTCTCACTCTTCGCCCTCACCCAGCTCAACCCAGACGCGCCGCGGCTCGTCCTGCCACGGTTCGACGGCGGCGACGCACTCGCCGCGTTCGGTGTCGTCGGCCTGTTCGTCACCACTCTGCAACTCGCCGTACGAGACCCCGGGGCGCTTCAACAGCCCACAGCATCGGCAGGACGGCAGCAACTACTCACACTGATCGCCGCGCTGCTCGTGCCCACCTCGCTCGGCTTGGGCATCTACATCGCCATCCCCTACATGATCGAATCCGCGCCGACCGGCATCGACCTGGTGCGCGGCTTCGGCCCGATAGCTATTGGAATCCTCCTAGCGCTATTCGCGGCAGACGCCGCTGCGGCAGTCCCCCTCCCACCGACCGACCCAGCTGTGCGTCGCACGCGCCGGAAGATTGCCGCGGAAGAACAGCGCGCAGCCCTTTCCGCGCTCAAGCTCCGCGCGGGGCCGTCATCCGTGCGTGGGGTGATCGGCGACATTGCGCGCATCGTCGGTCTTGTGATTGCTCAGCTCCTCGTGCTCAACGCGGTCACACCTGCCGACATTGACGTGGTCGTGGCGCGCGCCGCCGCGTTGGCGGCTTTCGCCGTCTTCGTCACGGCTGCCGTGTACGACACATTCGTGGCGGCCGCTCGCCGCCGGTGGTCACCGCTCACACCCGCGTTCTTGCCGTTCATCCTCGCCGTGGTCGGCGTCTCGGGGACGATCGTCATCGCGAGTATCGAATCGGCCGACGGGACGAACCCGGTCCGCGCTGCGGCCGACGCTCTTCTTCGATTCGCCGTCGTCACCTGCAGCAACGCCGGCATGGCGTTCTATCTCACCGGCCGGCGACGGCGGCCGCGCTCCGACGATGGTCCCGCCGAGAGCCGGCTTCTCCGAGCGATTGCAATCAAGCTCGCAGAAAGCAAGGCGAACAGGCTCCACGACGGTGTCCTGCGGGACGAGAGCAGGCGCCCTGCGACGCTGCCGTTGAACCGGCTCGCTGTCATCAGTCCGTTCGTCAGCGTCGTGTTCCCCCTCGGGCTGATACTCGCCGCCGCAGCGCGCGAACAGATCGCCACGGTCTCACCGCCGGAAGAGCGCGGCGAAGGGTGGGCGCGAGCCGCGGAGGTGATCTCGTGGACCGTTGCAAGCCTCGTGCTGATCGTCCCCGCCGTGGCACTCGCGATTTCCACCGCAACTACCACGTGAGTCGGCACTGCCAACCGGCCCGTCTGCCGGTTTATCCCTCGATTCGTCATGGAGAAACGACAAATCCAGGAGCTCGCTGTAGAGAAACGGGCTCCGCCGGGGCCGCCCATTCCTCCCCAACCGAGCCGCAAAATTGTTCTCCACAGATGTACGGATATTCGAGACGAATGTCCGACCCCCTGGCAATAATGGGAACATGACAACGAACGGCGAAAGCGCGCACGAACCGGATTCCGGCTCGTCGAGCTCGCCGTACGCGGGCATCGTCGACCGGGTCTCTCACGCAGACGATCTGCTCCACGCGGCGAACATCGCCATGACCCGTGCGCTCGCTGAGGCGGGGCGCAGCGCTCTGAGCGTCGCGGCGCGCTCCGGCGAGCGGCCGCGCGGCATGGGATCAGACATGGAGATGCGCTCGATCGCCGCCGAGATCGCCGGGGTGCGACGGTCGCACGACCGCCGCGCTCAGAGCGAGATCGACCACGCGCTGACCATCGTCGACGACTACCCCGCTGTGTTCGAGGCATGGGAGCAGCAGCGCATCACGCGCGACCACGTCGACGTCGTCGTCCGCATGGGATGCGGCCTCGCCGACGACATCCGCGACGACTACGCGCGGCAGGCGATCCTGATCTGCGAGCGCGACATCGCCTCGCGCGTGCGAGAGCCGCTCCGCAACCTCGCCGCCCGGATGGGGTCGGAGTCCTTCGCCGAGCGACACCGCACCGCCGCGGCAAAGCGAGGAGTTTGGGTCACCCACGGCACCGACGGCATGTCCGAGCTCGGCGCCACCCTGCCGACGGTCATCGCCGCGGGCATCCACGACCGCCTCACCGTCATGGCGCAGTCCGTCAAAGACGCTCGTGCCGCCGCCGGGGAGGCGCCTGCGGATGGTCCGGCTGGGGATGCTGCCGCGGGTGAGGGCTCCGCGGCGGGTGAGGGTTCTGCGGCGGCGGATGCTGCGGCGCCGGCCGATGGTGGCGCGCCCGATGTCCGCACGATGGATCAGCTGCGCGCCGACATCCTCGGCGACCTGCTGCTCGGGGGCGCCCCGGTCGTCGACCCGACGAACGGCAGCGACGCCGCCGGGCCGCTGGGTGCGATCCGGGCGCAGGTCCAGGTGACGCTGACATCCGAGACGGTGACCGGCGTCGACGACGCCCCCGCCGAGCTCGTGGGCGCCGCGCTCATCGACGCCGACACCGCCCGCAAGCTCGCCGGCCGCGCCAAAATCTGGAACCGACTCTTCATCGACCCGGTCACCCGCACCCCGGTCGAAGTCGACACCTACCGGCCCACCTCGGCGATGAGCCGCCTACTCAAAGCGCGCGATCAGCACTGCCGATTCCCCGGATGCCGCAGAGCCGCGATCCGATGCGAACTCGACCACACCATCGATTACGCCCTCGGCGGGCACACCCACATCTTCAACCTCGCCCACCTGTGCCAACGACACCATTCGATGAAGCAATTCACGAAATGGGAGGTCAGGCAGATTGGCGGCGGAGCCCTGGAATGGACCTCACCCCTGGGTCGGGTGTACCGCGAAGACGCACCGATACCGTCAGTGTGTTTCGTTCCCGACACCGGCGGGGCGCCACCACCCGGGGCGGGCAGGGACGAGCCACCGCCCTTCTGAGCTGGCCGGCGCTGGCCGGCGCCGCCCGGCGCCGTCCGGCGCAGTCACACGCCCCGGATGCGCTCCGCTTCGGCGAGCACGACCGGATCCTCGCATCCACGTGCGAACCCCGCGATCCGCCGGTCGATGTCGCGCTGCAGGATGATCGCGCCGATGCGCTCCGCCAGCGGCGCGAGCCACGCCGGACGGCAGGCGAAGTTGTAGCGCCACACCGCGAGCGAGCGCGAGGGGTCACCCTCGACCGGACTGAACCGCCATCCGCCGCCCATCCGAGCGAAGAACCACGAGCCTTTCGTCATCTTCATCCCGACGTTCGACGGCGGGTTGTACGAGACGTACTCGCTCTCCATCGCCAGCCCGAATCGCTGCACCGTGTACGTGCGGACGCCCTTCGCGGGCCGATCCGCGCTGATCAGGTGCTGTCGCCGGATGAAGGGATCCCACCGCTTCCGCACCTCGCCCTGCGTCTGCGACACCGCGAACGCGACCTCGACGGGCACGGGAACGACGCAACGCGACTCGACGACCGGCATCCGCCCATCGTGGCATGCCCCCGCCGCGCGTCCTGCTCCCGCGGCGCATACTAAGAATCATGCGCAGCGTCCCCCTCGGTCAGAGCAACATCCAGGTCCCCAACGTCGTCGCGGGCATGATGCGGATCGAGGAGCTCTCCGACGGCGACATCCGCGCCCTCTACGACCGCTGCCGCGAGGTCGGCGTCGACTTCTTCGACCACGCCGACCTCTATGGCTCGTCGCGCCACGCGTGCGAGCGACGCTTCACCGAAGCGCTCAAGCTCACGGCATCCGAGCGCGACGAGATCACGCTGCAGACCAAGACCGGCATCGTCGCCGACGACTGGCACTTCGACCACTCGTACGAGCACATCGTGGCCTCCGCCGAGGAGTCGCTCGAAGCGCTCGGCACCGACCGCATCGACGTGCTGCTGCTCCACCGTCCCGATGCTCTCGTCGAGCCCGACGAGGTCGCCCGCGCGTTCGACCACCTCGAATCCTCGGGCAAGGTCCGCGCCTTCGGCGTCTCGAACCACACGCCCCGCCAGATCGACCTGCTGAAGACGGCGGTGACCCAGCCGCTCGTGGCCAACCAGGTGCAGCTGTCGATCACGCACTCGACGATCATCGCCCAGGGGCTCGCGTCGAACATGGCCGGCGAAGACGACTCGATCACCCGTGACGGCGGCGGACTCGTCGACTACTCGCGCATCAACGGCATCACGCTCCAGGCCTGGTCGCCGTTCCAGAAGGGCTTCTTCGACGGCGTCATCTTCGGTGCCGAGGAGTACCCCGAGCTCAACGCCAAGCTCGATGAGCTGGCCGCGAAGTACGGCGTCACCCCCACCGCCATCGCGACGGCGTGGATCACCCGCCACCCCGCCGCGATGCAGGTCGTGCTCGGCACCACGAACCCCCAGCGCGTCGCGGATGCAGCCGAAGGCAGCGACATCCCCCTGACGCGAGGCGAGTGGTACGGGCTGATCCAGGCCGCCGGGCACAAGGTGCCCTGAGCCCGGGAGACCTACTCGCAGCCGATGCCGTCGCCGTCCCGGTCGAGGTGACGCCCGTAACCGGGATCCCCCGTCCGGACGGGGGCGGCGCCGGCGTTCCGGGCCGCCGTACAGTTGTCGTAGTACGTGGATGCCGGTGCCGCGGGTGCCTGCGCAGCCGGTGCCTGAGCAGCGGGGGCTTGCACCGTCCGGGCGGACAGCTGGCCCTCGAGGTCCGAGATCCGGGCCGCGCGAGCATCGAGCTCGGTCTGCGACGCCGTCGCCGCGGTCTGCATCTCGGTCACCTGAGCGGTGGCGGTCTCGAGCGCCGCAGTCGCCGTTGCGAGGTCATCGAGCGCCTCGTCCAGATCCGCTCGGGCGTCGGTCAGCGCCGTGTCATTCTCGACAGCCACCGTCTCGGCGTCGGCGACATCCGTCTCGAGCGAGGCCACCTGGTCCTTCAGCGACGTCACCTCGGACTGCGCACCCGCGCCTCCGGCGCCACCGCCGAGCAGCAACCCGGCCACGAGCGCCGACCCGGACGTGATCAGCGCCGCCTTGCGCGACATCGGACGCGCCAGGAACGACGGCTTGCCATCGGCGCGCAGGCTCGATCCGGCCATGTTCTCTTCTCCCCCATCGCCGCGCCCCCGCGCGGCCCCACCGTCATCATCGCGGGACGCGCATCGCCGCGCCACGCACGCGCGGTACGAGCGTCGCAATACGGACCGCCCGCGCGCGTTCCGATCCGGTCAGGTGCCGCAGAACGTCTGGTAGCCGGCCGCGAAGTCCGGACCCGCCGGCTGGGCGTACCGCTCCGCGCCCGCACGTTCGGTGAAGGGGGTCGACAGGACGGTCGTCAGCCACCCGAGCGGCTCGAGGTTGCTGGCGGTCGCCGCGGCGAGCGCTTCCTCGACGAGGTGGTTGCGCGGCACGTAGATCGGGTTCGCGGCATCCATCACCTCGGCGTCGGGCGCGTGCGCACGCCACCGATCCAGCCAGCCGGTCAGCGCCGGATCCCCGCCGAGCGCCGCCTCGAGACCGGCCGCATCGCCCCGCGCGGCAGCAGACAGCGACCGGAACGTCGAGGTGTAGTCCGCGCGCTTGCGCTCGAGCATCTCGTGGAAGTCACCGGCGAGCGCTTCGACCTGCTTATCGGAGACTCGCGCATCGGCGAGCCCGAGCTTGCGCCGCATGCCCGCCGCCCGGGCCTCGGCGAACCGGGGACGGAACTCCGCCAGGACGCCCTGCGCCAGCTCGACCGCGCGTTCGAGGTCGTCGTCGAACAGCGGCAGCATCGCCTCGGCGAGCCGCGCGAGGTTCCACTCGGCGATGTACGGCTGATTGCCGTAGGCGTAACGCCCGCCGGTGTCGATCGAGCTGTACACGGTCGCCGGGTCGTACGCATCCAGGAAGGCACACGGGCCGTAGTCGATCGTCTCGCCCGACAGCGTCATGTTGTCGGTGTTCATCACGCCGTGGATGAAGCCGACCAACATCCAGCGGGCGACGAGGTCGGCCTGCGCCGCCACGACCGCGCGGAACAGTCCGAGCGCGGGCACGTCCTCGTCCGCCGCCTCGGGGTGGTGCCGCGCGATGGCGTAGTCGACGACCGCGCGCAGCACGGCGATGTCGCCCGTCCCTCGAGCGAACTCGACGCTGCCCACCCGCAGATGGCTCGACGCCGTCCGCACGAGCAGCGCTCCCGGCAGCGCCGCCTCACGCAGCACCTCGCGCCCCGTCGCGACGACGGCGAGCGACCGGGTCGTCGGGATGCCGAGCGCATGCATCGCCTCGCTCATCACGTACTCGCGCAGCATCGGCCCGACGGCCGCGAGCCCGTCACCCGCGCGCGCGAACGGCGTCGGCCCCGAGCCCTTCAGATGGATGTCGCGCAGCGATCCGTCGGGCGCGGTCAGCTCGCCCAGCAGCAGCGCCCGCCCATCGCCGAGCCGCGGCGAGAAACCGCCGAACTGGTGACCGGCGTAACCCTGGGCGACCGGCTGCGCGCCCTCCGGCAGCGCGGCACCCACGAGAAGGTCGACCCCCGCGGGGCTGCGCAGGAACCCGGCATCCAGCCCCAGCTCGTCGGCGAGCGCCTCGTTGAGCACGAGCAGCCGCGGCGCGGGCGCCGGATCCGCCGACCACGGCCGCGCGAGCGCGGGCAGCGCGTCAGCGAAGTCGTGCGACAGCGAGAGCGTGACGGGAGTCATGAATCGAGGCTACGCGCGGTGCGCCGCACCGGGGCCGCAGGTTTGACAGAGTGGAGTGATGGCGATCGAAACGACCGACCACTCCGCCCCGATCCACGACCTGTTCCGCACGGTGGCCGAAGACCGCCGCCGCCTGGCCCAACGTTTCCGCAGAGCTTCGCCGGCCGCCTCGCTCGCGCAATCGGTCTGCTTCGCCCTGATCATCGCCGTACCCGCCCTCGGCGTCGGCATCCCGACGATCGTCGCCTTCGTCGTGGTCGTCGGCGCGCTCGTCGGTGTCGAGATGTTCTTCCGCCGCCGCCTCGGCATGGCGATCGACCTGCCGGCGGGATGGCGCAGCTGGGCCGTGGGCTTCGCTCTCGCGGTCGTCGTCCTCGGGCTCGCCGTCACCTCGATGGCCCTCGCGGTGATCGGGCAGGGCGGCTGGATCGCGCTGACGGCCGGTGCCGGTCTCGTCGTCTCGTTCCTGGGTGTGGCCGCCTACGACCGCACCTTCGCCGCCGACGTCGTCCGCCCGTTCGCCCGCACTCCGCGCTCTGCGGCCCCATTCGCCGACGCCCAGCGCTTTCGGCTGAGCGCCGCCCTCCGCCCGGTCACGTCGGCGCGCGTCGACGTCCTGGCAGAGAGCCTCGGGCACGGGAACGGCGAGCAGCCGAGCGTGCAGGGGCACCTGAGCGCGCTGGAACGCGAGGGGCTCGTCAGCATCACGCATGCGGATGCCGCACCCTCCGCCTCGCTGACGAAGGCGGGCCGACGCGAGTTCGACGGCCGGCTCGCGGCCGGCCTCCGCGGCGAGGCTGGCGAAACCGGCGCGTAACGCACCGACACCGGCAGGAAACGCTGTCCTGCCAAGCTCGGCACATCCCCCGAGGACCGTGGGCTCGGAGCCCCACGAGAGCCTGTCGTCCTGAGTGCACCCGACCCAGGAAAGGGGCTGCTTCCGCATGCCTGCTCGCCCATCGATCACCCTCGCGCCCGCCCTCGCCGGCGTCGTCGCGCTGACCGCGGCACTCGCCGCGGCGCCGGCCGCGGTGGCCGCACCACCCACCGCGACCTTCGCGATCGGCGTCGCCGCCACCGCCACCGCCACGGAAGGCGACCGCATCGACGTCGTCCTCACGGCGACCGACGTCGTCGACCTCTACGCCTACGACCTCGACGTCTCCGTGCCGGGCGCTCTGCTCGACTACGTCGACGACTCGGCGACGGGTCCCGACGGCGGCTTCACCGCCGCGCGCGAGACCGCGAGCGGCACGATCACCGTCACCCACTCCCGCCTCGGCACCTCGCCCGGCCTCGCGTCCGACCCTGGCGCTCCCCTCACGCTCGCAACGCTCTCGTTCACCGCCGAGGGCGCCGGGACGGCCGAGATCACGCTCCCGAGCGTCCGCCTCGTCGGCGGCACCGGCGAGACGGCGACGGCGACGGATGCCGCGACCACCGACATCACGATCGCCGCCCTTCCCGTCGCCGAGCCCGAACCCGAACCCGAACCCGAACCCGAACCGTCGGCGAGCGCGCCCGTCGTGGGCACCCCGGCTGCCGGACCCGGAGGTTCCGCCTCCGGCGGCGAAGCCGCGAGCGGTTCGCTCTCGGCCACCGGCGGCGACGCGACGCCGATCGTGCTGAGCGCGGCGCTCGGCGCCGTCCTCCTCGCCGCGGGCACCGCGATCGTCCTGCGCCGTCGGGCGGTGAACGCATGAACCGCCGGCTGATCGTCCCCGCCGCCGCCGTCGGCGCGCTGCTGACCTGCGGTGTCGCCGCCCCCGCTGCTGCGGTGCCCGCCGTGGCCGCAGCGGCCGCGCCCACCGTCGGGGCCGCGTTCCTCGCGCCCTACTACACCGAGCTCGACCTCACCGGCGATGACAGGGTCACCACGGATGACCTCGCCGTCGTCGCGGCGTTCATCGGGAGCACCGACACCGACGCCGATTGGGCGGAGGCAGGCGCGTACGACCTCGACGGGGACGGCGCGATCACGGCATCCGACATCGCCCTCGTCTCCGAGCGGGCCATCTACGACGACGGTCCCTTCGAGATCGTCGAGGCCGACGTCGTGTCGATGCAGGCGGCGATGAACGCCGGGGTCGTCACCTCGGTCGAGCTCACCCAGCAGTATCTCGACCGCATCGCCGCCTACGATCGCGCGGTGATCGAGCCCGGCGGACGGCCGCTCAACTCGATCATCACGACCGGCGACGCCGCTGCCCTCGCCGCCGCAGCATCAGCCGACGCCGTTCGCGCCGAGAAGGGCATGACGAGCATGCTGCTCGGTGTGCCGATCGCGGTGAAGGACAACTACAACACCGTCGACATGCCCACCACGGCCGGCTGCGGCTGCTGGAACGACAACCGCACCGCCACGGACGCGCACATGGTCGAGGGCCTGCGCGCCGACGGCGCGGTCATCCTCGCCAAAGCGAGCATGGACGAGTTCGCGATCAACCTGTCGTCGCAGTGGTCGGCCTACCAGCCGGCCGGCACCGCCCTCACCGTCTCGAGCCCGTACGCGACGAACCGCAGCTCCGGCGGATCGTCAGGAGGGACGGGCGCCGCCATTGCGAGCAACCTCGCCGCGATCGGTTTCGGCACCGACACGGGCGGCTCGATCCGCATCCCGTCGACCTACAACCAGCTCGTGGGCGTGCGTCCGACGGTCGGACTCGCGAGCCGCGACGGCATCGTGCCGCTCGCGCTCTCGCAGGACACCGGCGGCCCGATGGCGCGCTCGGTCACCGACGCGGCGGTCGCTCTCGACGCCGTCGTGGGCGCCGATTCGGCGGATCCGGTGACAGCTCGCCAGGAGGGGCTCGTCCCCGCCAGCTACACCGCTTCACTCGACGCCGACGCCCTCCGCGGCGCGCGCATCGCCGTGATCACGGGTCTGCCGACCTCGCAGAACATGGTCGGCAGCAACGCCACGACGCAGCGCCTGTTCAGCGCTGCGCGTGAGACGCTCGAAGCGCAGGGCGCGGAGGTCGTCGAGCTCGCGGCGCCCGAGGGATTCAGCGGCATCCTGAGCGAGGGAAGCGGCAGCGCCGTCGAGTTCGGGTACGACCTGCAGGCCTACATCGACGACTACCTGAACCCGGCGGTCGGCGCCCGGAGCCTCGCGGCCATCGCGCAGTCGCCGAACATCGCGCCGAACCGCGGCGCATCGACGTACGGGCCGCGCTCGACCGTCACCCCGCAGCAGTACGAGGACTGGGCGGGACCGGCAGGATCGCACACGCTGCAACTCGCCCGCGGAAAGCAGATCGTCACGGAGTTCCTCGACGCGAACGGCATCGACGCCATCATCTATCCCAGCGGCACCCCCTACGGCACGGTCGGCAGCAACATGCGGTTGAGCCCGAACACGGGCCTTCCGGCCGTGACGGTGCCGATGGGCCAGGCGAGCGCGACCGAGCAGATCCCCGGCGCCGGCGTGAACCTCGAGTTCCTGGGACGCGATTTCGCCGAGGGCACCCTGCTGGGCCTGGCGTTCTCGTTCGAGCAGGCGACCGGCGCACGGACGACGCCGGCGCTGTACGGCCCGCTTCCGGCAGGCTGATCGTTCCCGTGACGCGGGTGGGTCGTTTACACCCGCGTCACGGGAAGTTGGTATGAAAGAGTGTCGGTGCCGTCGGGGCCGCGGAGAGAGAGCATGATGCGTCTGTCGGTCATCGGTTGCGGTTACCTCGGGGCGGTCCACGCGGCCGCCATGGCATCCATCGGGCACGAGGTCGTCGGAATCGACGTCGACGAGCGCAAGATCGCCTCGCTCTCGAACGGCGAAGCCCCCTTCTTCGAGCCGGGGCTGCAGGAGATCCTGAGCGACGGCCTCGCGTCGGGCCGACTCCGCTTCTCGACCGACATGGCGGATGCCGCGGGCGCCGCCGTCCACTTCATCGGCGTCGGCACCCCGCAGCAGAAGGACGGCTACGCCGCCGACCTCACCTACGTCAACGCCGCCGTCGACGCGCTCATCCCGCACCTGGCCCAGGGCGACATCGTCGCGGGCAAGTCGACGGTCCCCGTCGGCACCGCGGCCACGCTCGCCGAGCGCGTGACCCCCACCGGCGCCACGCTCGTCTGGAACCCCGAGTTCCTGCGCGAGGGCTGGGCGGTGCAAGACACCGTCGACCCCGACCGCCTCGTCGCGGGCGTCCCCGCCGGGCCGGAAGGCGAGCGCGCCGCCGACATCCTGCGGGAGGTCTACCACCCCTCGGTCGCCAAGAACACGCCGTTCATCATCACCGACCTCGCCACAGCCGAGCTCGTCAAGGTCGCCGCGAACGCCTTCCTCGCGACCAAGATCAGCTTCATCAACGCGATGGCCGAGATCGCCGAGGTCACCGGCGCCGACGTCACGACCCTGGCCGACGCGATCGGCCACGACGCCCGCATCGGCCGCCGCTTCCTCGGGGCCGGCATCGGCTTCGGCGGCGGCTGCCTGCCGAAGGACATCCGCGCGTTCTCGGCTCGCGCCGAAGAGCTCGGCCGCGGCGAGTCGGTCGCGTTCCTGCGCGAGGTCGACGCCATCAACATGCGCCGCCGCGACCGCGCCGTCGACCTCGTCGTCAGCGCCTTCGGCGGATCGGTGTTCAAGAAGAACATCACGGTGCTCGGCGCCGCGTTCAAGCCGCACAGCGACGACACCCGCGATTCCCCCGCACTCGACGTCGCCGTGCGCCTGCACGGCCTCGGTGCCTGGGTCACCGTGACCGACCCCGAGGCGATCGAGAACGCCCGCCGCATCCACCCTCAGCTGAACTACGTCGAGGACCGCGACGAGGCCCTCCGCGCCGCCGACGCCGTCATCGTCGTCACCGAGTGGGACGAGTATCGCCGCGAGCTCGACCCCGCGCACGCCGCGACGCTCACCGCCGGCCGGCTCATCGTCGACGGCCGCAACTGCCTCGACGCCGACGCCTGGCGCGCAGCCGGCTGGGACTACCGCGGCATGGGCCGCCCCTGACCCACCCACCGCCGACATACACCACCGCGCCGGATCGAGCATCTGCAACCTGCACGCTCGTCCCGCAGGCGATGATGAAGCGATGCCCGCACACCGCGACCCGAGAACCAGTCCCCTCCTGGCGGAGCGGCCTCTGACCCACGGCATCACCCGCGCACTCGACGCCGCTGAGACCATAGACGGCTTCGGCACGGATGTCGCCGCCACCCTCGACTGGGCGGTCGCGGTCGGCGCCGCACGGCCCGCCGAGCGCCCGGTGGTCGAGGACTGGTCGCTGCTGGCCTCGGTGGCGAGTCTCGATGTCGCCGCTGCCCGCATCCTCGAACCCCACCTCGACGCGCTCGACATCCTCGACCAGGCGCATCGTCTCGACGTGAACGTCGACGTCGCCCTCGAGTCCATCGGAGCGAGCGCGAACTCGACCTGGGGTGTGTTCGCCGCCGAAGCACCGGGCATGCGACTCGATGCCCACCGCGCCGCCGACGGGTGGCGGCTGTCGGGAACGAAGCCGTGGTGCTCGCTCGCGCACGAGCTCACCCACGCGCTCGTCACCGCGTGGGTCGGCGATGAGCGCCGACTGTTCGCCGTGGCGCTGCGCACTCCCCAGGTCGACCCGCACGCGGGGCCCTGGCACGCTCGTGGGCTCACTCAGGTGATGAGCGCTCCGGTCGAGTTCACCGACGCGACCGCGGTGCCGGTCGGAGAGGCGGGCTGGTATCTGCGCCGTCCCGGCTTCGCGCACGGCGGGATCGGCGTGGCCGCCTGCTGGTGGGGTGGAGCCCTCCCCCTCCGAGACGCTCTGCTCGAGGCGGCTCGGCGTACCGGCGCCGACCAGCTGTCACGAGTCCACCTCGCCCGCGTCGACACCGCTCTGTGGAACGCGCGGCTGACGCTGAAGGCCGCAGCGGCGACGATCGACGCCGACCCGGACCCGGCACTGCTCGCCGGCCGGGTGCGCGCGATCGTGTCGGATGCCGTCGAGACGGCGCTGACGGAGTCTGCGCGAGCGCTCGGCCCCTTGCCCCTCGTGGCCGACGAGAGCCATGCCCGCCGGGTCGCCGATCTGCAGATCTACATCCGTCAGCACCACGGCGAACGCGATCTCGCTCGCCTCGGCGGCAGCGTGAGCGAAGGGCGCGGCCAATGGTGAGCTTCAGCCACCGCGATCCCGGCACCCCTGAAGCGACGTGGGCCGCGGCCTTCGCCGAACGGTCGCTGCCGGTGCTGCCCGAGGATTTCGACCACCTCCTCGTCGTCGCCGCCCATCCCGACGACGAGACTCTCGGCGCCGCGGGGCTCATAGCGCGCACTACCCGACGCGGCGGAGCGGTCTCGGTCATCATCGCGACCGACGGCGAAGGGTCGCATCCCGATTCCCCGACGCACACGCCCGACGAGCTGGCCACGCTCCGTCGAGACGAGGCCGAGCGCGCACTCGAGCACCTCTCACCCGCCATCCGACGGCGTTTCCTCGGTCTCCCCGACGGCCGGACCGACGACCACCGCGACGAGATCGCCGGCGCGATCGCAGACGCGCTCGGCGACGAACCGGTCCCCGAACGCACGCTCGTGGTCTCGACATGGACAGGTGACGGCCATCGCGATCACCGCGTCGTCGGCGAGGTCGCCGCGGCGGTGTGCGGCGAGCGCGACGTCCCGTGGCGGTCCTACCCGATCTGGCTCTGGCACTGGGGTTCCCCCGACGACGCGCCCTGGGACGACGTCGACCTCGTCGACCTCGACGGGGATGCGCTCGAGCGCAAGCGGGCCGCCATGCGCCTCCACCGCACACAGGTCGAGCCGCTCTCGGCGGCCGCGGGGGACGAGGAGATGCTCCACGGGGGAATGCAGCAGCACTTCGAGCGCGGGTTCGAGGTGTTCGTGCGTCCCCCGCGCCGCACCGGCAGCCTCCCCCGCGACTTCTTCGACGCCTTCTACCGCCGAAACGGTGACGACCCCTGGGGGTTCGACTCGCGGTGGTACGAGCAGCGCAAGCGTGCGATCACGATGGCGACCATGCCCCGCGCACGCTACCGGTCCGCCCTCGAGCTCGGCTGCTCGACGGGTGCGCTCACCGCGCTCCTCGCCGACCGCTGCGAGGCCGTGCTCGCCCTCGACATCGCCGACGCTCCGCTCGCCGTCGCCAGACGTCGCCTCGGCGAGCGCGCGGGGGTTCATCTCGCTCGCGCCGAGCTGCCCGCCGAGTGGCCCGCCGGCGAGTTCGACCTCATCGTCGCGTCCGAGGTGGGCTACTACTGGGACCCCGCTGACCTGGCCCGGGCGATCACGCGGATCGCCGCATCTCTCGCGCCCGACGGCCACCTCATCGCCTGCCATTGGCGTCACCCCGTGGCGGAGTACCCGCTCTCGGGAGATGAGGTCCACGCGGCTCTCGATGCCGAGCACGCCCTGACCCGGCTGGCCCGGCACGAGGAGGAGGACTTCATCCTCGAGGTGTTCGGACGAACGCATGCACGATCGGTCGCGGTCGAGACGGGCCTCATTCCGTGAGCCCGATCGCCGTGGCCGTCGTCGTCCCCGTGCACGACGAAGCGGCGCTGCTCGATGCCTGCCTCGCTGCGCTGACCGCCGCGGTCGCTCACGCGCGTCGAACCCATCCCGGCATCCGGGTCGCACCCGTCGTCGTCCTCGACGCTTGCACCGACGCCTCCGAACGCATCGCGAGGTCATGGCCCGTCAGCATCCGGCGCATCGACGCACGCCGCGTCGGGACCGCTCGCCGGAAAGGGGTCGAGGCGGCCCTCGCCGAACTCGGCAGCCCCGCGCCGGACGACACCTGGATCGCGACGACCGACGGCGATTCCACCGTCCCGGTCACGTGGCTGACCCACCAGCTCGATCTCCGCGCCGCGGGCGCCGATGTCGTCCTCGGCACCGTGCGTCCGGATTTCGCCGACCTCACGCCCGCCCACACCGCGCACTGGATCGCGACGCACCCTCGCGGAGCGCCCGCCGGTAACGTGCACGGCGCGAATCTGGGGATGAGTGCCGCCGTGCACCTCGCCGCGGGCGGATTTCCCGATCTCGACGAGCATGAGGATGTCGAAGTCGTGCGGGCCGCGCGCGCGTCCGGCGCGCGGGTCGTGGCCACAGACGACAATGAGGTCACGACCTCGGGCAGGTTCGAAGGCCGGACTCCCGGGGGATACGCGGCCTTCGTCCACGCCACGCATCAGCGCATCTCAGGTCAGGTGTCACCTTGAGGCACTGAGGTCCTCAGGCCGCGCGCATCGTCACCGGGCGCGGCACCGACGGTTCACCTGAGGGTCATCCCCCCGCCACCGGACCATCATCCTCTCGGACGCCCCCGTCCGTAGGGTGCTCCGCGTGCCCGCCCTCACCTCACGTCTCTCCCGCCCGGCCCCGAGAACGCGCCGCGGCGCAGTCGCACTGCTCGCCGTCGTCACCGCGACCGCTGCGAGCATCGGCGCCCTGAGCCCGGCATCCGCCGTCGCCGCGCCCGACACGGGCGGACTCGACCTCGGCGGCGGGAACTCGTCGATGCTCAGCGCCGACGCTCAGACGCTCGCGCCCGGACTGGAGCTCACCGACTTCCGCCGGCTGCAACCCGCCGGCTGGGTGACCGGCCACGTGATGCGCGCCGACCTCACGACACCGACCCTGTCGCTCGACGTGCTCGACGCCGGCACGGTGTCGGGTGGTGCCATGCTCAGCGACCAGATCGCCGGCACCGGTGCGGTCGCGGCGATCAACGGCGACTACTTCGACATGAACTACTCGACCGCACCGGTCGGCACGAACGTGTCACCGACCGAAGGTCTGCGTACCGCGGCCCCCGGCATGCGCCAGGCGTTCACGATCTCCGACGGACTCGCCGCCGTGCAGGCCCTGACCTCGGGCGCCACGGTCGCCGTCGACGGCACCGTGCACCGACTGGCCGGCGTCAACAGCCCCGACATCGGCGTCGACGGCATCGGGTGGTACACCCCCGCGTGGGGCTCCCACCCGTTGAGCCGCCCGCTCGGCGGACCCGCCGAGATCGCCGGCTCGATCGCCCGCGTCACGGTGCAGGACGGCGTCGTGACCGAGGTCACCACCGACGCGGCATCCGTCACGGGCACGACGGCCATCGCCGACGGCTCCGGCGTGCTCATCGGCCGTGACGGCGGCGCCACCACGCTGGCCGCCTTCGAGGTCGGCGACACGGTCGAGGTCACGGTCGAGGCGTCCGCCGACGTCGACCTCGCCGTCAGCGGGTCGCAGCGCATGATCGTCGACGGCGTGCAGACCGACGAAGACCAGGTCGAGGCGGCCCGCACCGCCATCGGCGTCAACCGCGACGGCACGGAGGTCACCGTCGTCACCATCGACGGACGCGCCGGCGACAGCCGCGGCATGACCATCCGAGAGCTCGGCGACCTCATGCTCGACCTCGACGTCTACAACGCCGTCAACCTCGACGGCGGCGGCTCGACGATGCTCGCCGTGCGCGAACCCGGTGACGCCGAGGCGTCCATCCACAACCGCCCCTCCGACGGGGGCGAGCGCGTCGTCGCCAACAGCCTCGCCTTCTTCTCGTCGGCCCCGGCCGGCGTCGTCGACGACGTGAAGGTCGCACCGGCCCTCGACGCGGCCGGCTCCGACGCCGTCTTCCCCGGGCTCCACCGCACGCTGGCCGGCACCGGCCTCGACGCCAACCTCACGGGGGTCGACGTCATCGGCGATTTCTCCGCGACGGATGCCGCTGTCACGGTGTCTGCGTCGGGTGACGCGACGGCGCTCGTCGCGGGCGTGACCCCGGGCACCGCCACCGTCTCGTTCGAGGCCGAGGGCAAGACCGCGACCACCGAGGTGCGGGTGCTCGGCGACCTCGAGCGGGTGCGCCCGTCGTCGACGGTCGTCGCCCTGCCCGAGCCCGGCCAGACCGCGACCGTCCGCCTCACGGGTCTGGACGCCGACGGCTTCACCGCGCCGCTCGAGACCGCCGACGTCAGCGTCGAGCACGGGGCCGACGTGACCGTCGAGCGGAACGGCCTGGACGCGTTCCTCATCACCCCGACCACCGACAGCGGCTCGGCGACGGTGACCTTCACCGCCGGTGGACGCAGCGTCGACGTCGCGGTGACCATCGGCTACCGCACCATCTCGGTGGCCGATTTCACCGACGCGGCGTCGTGGACCGCCGGAGTCGCGCGTGCGACCGGTGAGCTCACCCCGACCACCGGCCCCGACGGTCGAGCCGCGCTGCGCATGACCTACGACTTCACCACCACCACCAGCACGCGCGGCTACTACGCGATCGCTCCGGAGCAGGTCGATGCCGCGTCGGGCCGCGTGCTCGAGGGCCAGCCGCAAGCGATCACGCTGTGGATCGACGGCGACGGCTCGGGCGCCTGGCCCCGCCTGCAGATGCGAACCGGCACCGACACGACGATCAACCTCGACGGCCCCATGATCGACTGGACCGGCTGGCGCCAGGCACGCTTCACCGTGCCGGCGGGCACGGCGTATCCGCTGACATTCCAGCGTGTGCGCATTATGGAGACCCGGTCGTCGGCCACCTACCACGGCGACATCGCCATCTCCGGCCTCGAGTCGATCGTCGCACCCGACGTCGACCAGCCGGTGGCCCCGAAGGTGTTCGACCCGGTGATCGTCACCGACGGCAGCGTCGACGGCCGCTCCCAGCGGATCGCGGTCATGAGCGACGCGCAGTTCGTCGCCCGCAACCCCGATTCCGAGGTCGTCGTCGCCGCACGCGAGACACTGCGCGAGATCGTCGCGGCCGAGCCCGACTACCTCGTCATCAACGGAGACTTCGTCGACGAGGCATCCGTCGCCGACTTCGAGCTCGCTGCCCGCATCCTCGAGGAGGAGGTCGGCGACCGTGTGCCCTACATCTACGTGCCCGGCAACCACGAGATCATGGGCGGCGCGATCTCGAACTTCACCTCGGCGTTCGGCGCGGCGTTCCGATCCGTCGACCTCGGCTCGACGCGCATGATCACCCTGAACTCGTCGGCCGGCTCGTTCCGGGCGTCGGGCATGGAGCAGCTGGAGTTCCTGGACTCCGAGTTGGCCGCCGCGGCGGAGGACTCGTCGGTGACGGGCGTGCTCGTCTTCTCGCACCACCCGGCCGACGACCCGCTGCCGTCGAAGGCGAGCCAGCTCTCCGACCGCTACGAGGCGGCGCAGTTCGTGTCGACGCTCGCGGCCTTCCGCGCCGACACCGGCAAGTCGGTCGCCATGGTGAACGGCCACGTCGGCGTCTTCGACGCGACGAGCTACGACGGCGTCTCGCGGGTGCTGAACGGCAACTCGGGCAAGGGGCCCTCGGGAACCCCGGATGCCGGCGGCTTCACCGGCTGGACCATGCTCGGCGTGAACCCCGGCGCCGGTGTCGTGGGCACGGGGCCCGCCGTGGTGGAGGACCGCATCCGATGGATGCAGGCCGAGACGAAGCCGCGCGTGCAATCGCTCGATCTCGCGGCACCGACGGTGCTCGAGGTCGGCGAGACGGTGCCCGTGTCGGCGACGCTGACACAGGACGGCGGGCGCACGGTTCCCGTCGCCTGGCCGGTGAGCGCGGACTGGGCCGGCGCCGGGCTCGACGTCGTCGGGTCGGATGCACGGGCGGACGCCGAGGCGCGATCGGGGCGCGCCGAGCGCGCGCAGACCGAAGCAGCCGCCTCGGGCGCGCTGCGCCTGAACCCCTCCTCCGGTGAGCTGACCGCCGTGTCGGCCGGCGATGCCTCGATCTCGGTGACCGTGAACGGGGTGACCGACACGGTGGAGGTCACGGTCGTCGCGGCGCCGGGTGACGGCGAGCCGGGCACACCGGGTGACAGCGGGCCGGGCGCACCGGGTGACAGCGGGCCGGGCGCACCGGGCGACAGCGGGCCGGGCGCACCGGGCGACAGCGGGTCGGGCGCACCGGGCGACAGCGGGCCGGGCGCACCGGGCGACAGCGGGCCGGGCATGCCCGGTTCCGGCGGCGGGTCGGGGCCGGATGCCGGGTCGAGCGATGCTCTGGCCGCTACCGGCGCCGACGCAGGGACGATCGGCGGGGTCGCCGGACTGGCGGCTCTCGTCGCAGCCCTCGGCCTGGCGCTGCTCGTGTGGCGACGTCGCGCGAGGGCCGCGTCCCGGTGATCAGGGCAGGCGCACCGAGTCGGTCTTGGGGTGCTCGCGCGGCATCCGATCACGGTCGTACGTGATGGCGGAGTAGCCGTGCGGGATCGGCTGCCCGTCCTCGTCGACGCTCACGAACACGAGACGCTCGATCGAGAGGATGCGCTTGCGCGTGATCATGTTGCGCACGACGGCGCGCATCGTCAGCGAGGTGCGACCGAAGTGCGTCGCGGTCAGGCCCATCTCGATGAGGTCGCCCTGCAGCGCCGACGACTCGAAGTTGATCTCCGAGATGAGCTTGGTCACCACGCGGTAGTTGCCGAGCTGGATGATCGCGTAGATCGCGGCTTCCTCGTCGATCCAGCGGAGCAGACTGCCGCCGAAGAGCGTGCCGTTGGCGTTCAGGTCTTCCGGCCGCACCCACTTGCGGGTGTGGAAGTTGATGCCGCCCTCCGACCAGGGCCATTCGGAACTCGTCTGATCGCTCACGTTGATCCAGCCTAATCCCGCACATGATCGCACGCGCGGGGCGTCGCGTCGACGGGTTTCGCCGGCAGCACGGACGTCGGATGATGTGGCCATGGACAAGCCTGCGAAAGAGTTCGACGCCCACGAGGTGACGGAAGAGGTCGCCGACCGGGTCAAGAAGCGGATGCCGGACCTCGACGACGAGCTCATCCACCGCGAGGCGGCGGCCTCGGTTGAGAGCCACGCCGACGCCCGCGTCACGGACTTCATCGGCATCATCGCCGAACGCGAGACCCGCGAGCGCCTCGCCGGTATCGCCGACGAGGCGCCGACCGAGTCCGACTGACCGGTGCGGGGCTACCGGCGGTCGTCGGTGGTCTGTCCGTAAACGTTCTGATACCGGTCGTACAGCGCATCGATCGCGTCCCGCGGAATCGGGAGCAACTCCCCCGCCTGCCGGGCGATGTGGACCGTGCGAGCCACGTCCTCCACCATCACCGCAGCCTTGACCGCATCCTTCGCACTCGACCCGATCGTGAACGGCCCATGGTTCTGCATCAACACCGCCCGGGAACGATGCCCCCGAAGCGTGTCCACGATCCCCCGGCCGATCGAGTCATCACCGATGATCGCGAACGGACCCACCGGGATCGGCCCCCCGAACTCATCAGCCATCGCCGTGATCACACACGGGATCTCCTCACCCCGCGCCGCCCACGCCACCGCATACGTCGAATGCGTGTGCACCACACCACCCACCTCGGGCATGTTCCGATACACATACGCATGCGCCGCCGTATCACTGGACGGCGACCGGTCACTGCCCGGCGTCCCCGGCACCACATTGCCGTCCAGATCGCACACGATCATGTTCTCCGGAGCCAACTCGTCATACGACACCCCCGACGGCTTGATCACGAACAGATCAGCCCCCGGAACCCGCCCCGACACGTTGCCACCGGTCCACACGACCAGCCCGTAACGCACCAGCTCCGCGTGCAACGACGCCACCTCGGCCCGAACCCGCGCCACCGCTTCGTGTTCCATCGGACTCCTCCGCCTCTCGGAATCAGCCGGCTCCGCCTTCGGGACCGGCGGTCGTCATGTTACCGGTAACACTCACAGTGTCCAGAAGAACCCGCCTGGTCTGGAAAAGTTGTCGGAATGGGTGACAACGTCTTCCTCGGCGCCGTCGCGATCGGCATCGGCGCGCTCGTCGGCCTCGTGCTGTTCGTGCCCTTCGTCGCGGTCCAGTACCGGCGCGCGGGGCATCTCACCGCGGGCCAGCTCGTGCTGTCGGGCGCGGCCCTCGTCTACTTCTTCGCGATCTGGACCTACACGCTGCTGCCGCTCCCCGACCCGTCGAGCATGCGGTGCGCCGGATCCAACCTGAACCTCTTCGAGCTCGTCGACGACATCCGCGGCGCTGCGCAGCGCGCCGGAGGCAGCCCGCGGGCCTTCCTCTCCGACTCGGCCTTCCTGCAGCTCGCCCTCAACGTCCTGCTCTTCCTCCCGCTCGGCTTCTTCGTACGGGTTCTCGCCCGCCGCGGCATCCTCGTCGCGTTCGCGGCCGGCCTCGGCATCTCGCTCATCGTCGAGTTCACACAGCTGACCGGAGTCTGGGGCGTCTACCCGTGCGCCTACCGCGTCTTCGACGTCGACGACCTGCTCACCAACACCGTCGGAGCGGTCATCGGCTCGATCCTCGCGCTCCTCGTGCCGCGCCGCCCGGTCTCCGAGGAGCCGGACGCACCGCGACCGGTGACGCGCGGCCGCCGCATCCTCGCGATGGTGTGCGACCTGCTCGCCTATTCGCTCGTCGGCATCTTCGTGAGCGTCGGCATCCAGGCGGCCCTCGTCTTCACGGGCAACCGCGACGTCGCCGTCGAGACCGACCTCGCGGGTCAGGCCGGCTCGATCGCCGCGCTCGCGGTCGTCGGCGGATGCGTCCTGGTGTCGGGCCGGACGATCGGCGACCTGACCGTGCGCCTCCGCTACGCCGGTGGCCCGGCCCCCGCCGTGGTGACCCGACTCACGCGGTTCCTCGGCGGCATCGGCGGCTACGCGCTGCTGGATCAGCTCCCCGGCCCCTGGGGCTTCCTCGCCTTCGTCTTCCTCGTGGCCTGCGCGATCCTCACGTTCACGACGCAGGGCGGCCGCGGCCTGCCCGGTCTGCTCGGTGCTCAGGTACTGCGCGACAGCCGGGAGCATGGTCCCGCAGGACGAGTCGAAATCACCCGTATGGGGGACGCGCCCCGGCGCTGAGATCCGTAGCGTCGAGAGCATGGACGTCGAAGCACTCGCCCACACCGCCACCGGCGCTCTTGTCGGCATCGCCCTCGGATTCCTGGTGGGACTCCTCACCCTCAACCCGATGCTCGGCGTCATCGTCGGCGGCGTCGCGATGGTCGTGCTCGCCATCGCTGCGGCCATGCTGCTCCCGCGCGGCGTCTACCGCTGACCGGGGCACCCCCGCTTGACTCTCACGCGACGTGAGGGCCGAGAGTGGTCGCATGACCGACCCCGAGACCCGCTATTACGACGCTTTCGAGATCAGCCCCGTTCCCCCGCCCGGACCGGATGCCGTCGCCCCCGAGCCCTATCGCGGCATCTACGGGATGCCGGCGTTCGTCACGATCCCCACGCGCGATCTGACGACCTCGTCGCGGTTCTGGACCGCGGGCCTGGGGTTCTTCGAGCTCTTCTCGATTCCCGGCACGCTCATCCACCTGCGCCGCTGGGCGTTCCAGGATGTCCTGCTCGTCGCCGCCGACCCGGCCTCGGCGCCGACGCCCGAACCGCCCGCACTGACCTACAGCTACGCCTGCGTCCTCGCCGAGCTCGGCGGCATCGTCGAGGCCTGCCGCGCGCTGGACCCGGGGGCGGTCGGCGAGCCCCGCGACACCCCGTGGAACAGTCGCGAGGTCGAGATCCTCACCCCGGAGAACGCGCGTATCGTCGTCACGGCGGCGAAGCCCTACGAGCCCGACAGCGCCGCAGCACGCTCCCTCGCCGCCATCGGCATCACACCCCCGAAGAACCCGGCGAAGGAGGAGCAGCAGCCATGAGCGACATCAGCACGGACGGGGTGACGGTCGGGCGCGCGGCATCCGATCTCGGGGTCACGGTGCGCACCCTGCACCACTGGGACGAGATCGGCCTCGCCTCGCCGTCGCTGCGCACCGACGCCGGGTACCGGCTGTACACCGCCGCCGACATCGCTCGCCTGCAGCGCATCGTCGTGTACCGCGAGGTCGGGCTGGGGCTCGACCAGATCCGCACCATCCTCGACGAGCCGGGTCGCGACACCTCCGCGGCTCTCCGGGAGCAACGCGACGAGGTGTCGCGATCGCTCGCCCGGCTCGAGGGCCTCCGCGCCGGTCTCGACCGCATGATCGAGGCGCACGAGCGCGGCGTGCTGCTCACCGCCGAGGAGCAGCTGTCGATCTTCGGCCCCGACTGGAACCCCGACTGGCCCGCCCTCGCCCGGCGCCGCTACGGCGACTCCCCGCAGTGGCAGCAGTACGCCGAACGCGCCGCCACCCGTACCCCCGACCAGTGGCGGGAGATCACCGCGACGATGACCGCGCTCGAGGCCGACCTCGCCGCGGCCGCCGACGCGGGCATCGAGCCCGGCGCGCCGGAGGCCGAGGCGCTCGTCGAGCGCCATCGTGCCGCGATCAGCGAGTACTTCCCGGTGAGCCGGTCGATGCAGGTCTGCCTCGGTCGGATGTACGAAGCGGATGCCGCGTTCACCGCGCACTACGACCGTCTCCGTCCCGGCCTCACCTCGTGGCTGCGCCGCAGCATCGACGCGAGCGCCCGCGCGCACGGCATCGACCCCGACGCTGCGGTTTGGGAGTGACGACGAGGGAGTGACGTCGCGAGCCCGCCGGCTCAGCTGCGTCCGCCGGTGAACGCGCGCCACATGACGGCGGCGTGCGACTCCTTCGCATGCTCGACGCCGACCTCGTCGCCCTCCCGCGCGCTGAACCACTCCTGCACGCGGTAGCGCGCCGCGCGCCACATGAGGGCGATCCCGCCGTACGCAGGCCGGGGCACGCGTGCCTCCTCCTGCGACATCTGACCGCGGCGCGGCAGGTCGCCCGCGACGAAGGCGTCCATGAGCTTGGCCACGCCGATCGCGTTGCCGTTGATGACCGAGTGCGCGGCGCCGTGGATCTCCCACCGCCACGCGTCGCGCGCGACGGCCAGGAGCTCCGAGTGGAAGTACCGCGGCGACGAGAAGTCGCGCGCGCCGCGGATCAGCAGCACCTGCGCAGAGACGTCCGCCAGGCGCTCGCGCAGCGGATACCGCATCATGTGCGGCAGCACCCGCATGAAGTAGGCGAAGCCGCAGAGCAGGTAGGCGCTGACCGCCAGCATCACGAGGCGGAACGGCTCGAACAGCGATGACTGCCCGAACCGGATCGCCTGCAGCACCACCGAGCGCTCGCGGTCGTTCACGACCGGACCGATGAGGACGGCCTGGCGGATGCCGGGGCGCCGCGTGAGCACCTCGGTGACGATCTGCGTGCCGAAGGAGTGCCCGAGCAGCACGGGATCATCGAGCTCGAACCGATCGAGCACCGCCTCCACCTGGTCGGCGAAGAACGCCACCGACGGCTCGTCGCGCGGCGCACGCTGACCGGCGAAGCCCGGAAGGTCGAGAGCGTAGACCCGCGCGTTCTGCGCGAGCGTCGGGGCGAGCAGGTCGAAGTACGTCGCGGCCACCCCGATGCCCGCGATCAGCACGAAGGCCCGCCCCGCATCCGCCGACGACGCGGTCTGCACCCGCGTGACCCGAGTGCGCACCCCGTCGAACGCGACCGTCTCGACGTCGATGTCGGCCGGCTCCATATCATCTTCACCGCCGCGAGCGCGCCCCTCCACCATGCCCCTACCGTCTCACACGCCGCCCCGTGCAGACTGTGCCGATGACCCTCACCTTCGCCATCGTCGGCAGCGGCTGGCGCAGTGACTTCTTCCTGCGCATCGCCGCCGCCCTTCCCGAGCGGTTCCGCATCTCCGGCCTCGTCACCCGCAGCGCGGCGACCGCGGCCGAGATCGAGAACCGGTGGGGTGTCCGCGGCTACAGCGACCTCGACGCTCTGCTCGCCGACGGCACCCCCGACTTCGTCGTCGTCTCGGTGCCGCGCGACGTGGCGCCCGGGATCATCGTCGACCTCGCCGACCGCGGCATCCCGGTCCTGACCGAGACACCGCCCGCCGCCGGGATCGACGACCTCGTCGACCTGTGGGAGCACCTCGCCCGCCCCGGGATGCCGACGGTGCAGGTCGCCGAGCAGTACCACCTGTCGCCGCTACTGTCGGCACAGCTCGCGGTGGCCCGTTCCGGACGGCTGGGCACCCCGTCACAGGCACTCGTCGCGCAGTGCCACGACTATCACGGCGTCAGCGTCATGCGGCGAGCGCTCGGCATCGGGGCCGACGAGACCGAGATCACGGCATCCGTCTTCCGGTCTCCGCTCGTGGCGGGCCCGGGCCGCGACGGCGACCCCACCGAGGAGCGGATCGTCACCGCGACGCAGACCACGGCACGGTTCGCGTTCGGCGACCGCCTGGGCGTGTACGACTTCGCCGGCGAGCAGTACTTCTCGTGGATCCGCGGCAACCGCCTGCTGATCCGCGGCGAGCGCGGCGAGATCGAGAATGGCGAGGTGCGCCACCTCCGCCGGTTCGACGAGCCCGTCGTCGACTCGCTGCGACGGGTCATGACGGGCGAGGGCGGCAACCTGGAGGGGATGTTCCTGCGCGGCATCCTCCTCGGCGACCAGTGGGTCTTCCGCAACCCCTTCCTCCCGGCCCGCCTCAACGACGACGAGATCGCGATCGCGCGGATGCTCGACGGCATGCCGGGCGCCATGGACGGGCACGCGCCGTTCTACTCGCTGGCCGAGGCCAGCCAGGACCACTACCTCGCGCTGCTGATGCAGCAGGCGGCCGAGTCCGGTAACACCGTGCGTTCGACGCGTCAACCCTGGGCCGATGTCGTCGACGAGGAATTGCACGCCCGGGAGGCCAGCGGGTAATTTTTCGGTATGCCGAAAAATCGACCTCGCCGCCTTTCCGCGCTGGTCGCCCTGGGGGCGACGGCTGCGCTCCTCGCGGGCTGCGCGACGGGCTCGAACGCCGACGTCGCCGGCGAACCGTCGGGCGACCGGCCCGTCGTGCTGACGACGTTCACGGTGCTCGCCGACATCGCCCGCAACGTCGCGGGAGACCGACTCGATGTGCGATCGATCACGAAGGCCGGGGCCGAGATCCACGGCTACGAGCCCACCCCGCGCGATATCGCGGCGGCGTCCGACGCCGACCTGATCCTCGACAACGGGCTGGGCCTCGAGTCATGGTTCGCGCGGTTCGTCGAGACCGCCGACGCACCGCACGCCGTCGTGTCCGAGGGCGTCGAGACGATCGACATCACCGGAGACGCCTACGCCGGCAAGCCCAACCCCCACGCCTGGATGAGCCCCCTGAACGTGCAGCTGTACGTCGAGAACATCGTCGCGGCGTTCAGCGAGCTCGATCCCGCGGGAGCCGACGCCTACGCCGCGAACGGTGCCGCCTACAACGACGAGCTGCAGCGCATCCACGACGATCTCGTCGCCGACCTCGAGACGGTGCCCGTCGAGCAGCGCGCGCTCGTGACGTGCGAAGGGGCCTTCTCGTACCTCGCTCGAGATGCCGGGCTCACCGAGGCCTACATCTGGCCCGTCAACGCCGAGCAGCAGGCGACACCCCAGCAGATCCGGCAGACGATCGAGTTCGTCGACGACAATGACGTGCCCGCCGTGTTCTGCGAGTCGACGGTCTCGGACCGCCCGATGCAGCAGGTCGTCGAGGCGACGGATGCCGTCTTCGGCGGCACCCTCTACGTCGACTCGCTCTCCGAGCAGGACGGCCCCGTGCCGACCTACCTCGACCTGCTCCGCCACGACGCCGAGACGATCACGGCGGCGCTGACCGGGAGCGCCTCGTGAGCGGCGTGGCCGGCGCGTCCCCGGGAATCGAGGTCACCGGAGTCTCGGTGCGCTACCGCGACATCGTGGCGCTCGACGACGTCGACCTCACCGTCACGCCCGGCCGCGTGACCGCGCTTATCGGCATGAACGGATCGGGCAAGTCGACGCTGTTCAAGTCGATCACGGGTCTCGTCCGTCCCGCGAGCGGCCGGGTGAGCATCGCCGGTCAGACCCCCGCGGTCGCCCGCCGCCGCGGCGTCATCGGCTACGTGCCCCAGAGCGAGGACGTCGACTGGACCTTCCCGGTCTCGGTGCGAGACGTCGTGATGATGGGCCGGTACGGTCGCCTCGGCCTCACCCGCCGCCCGCGCCCCGAGGACCATCGCGCCGTCGACGCTGCCCTCGAGCGGGTCGAACTGGGCGACCTCGCCGACCGCCAGATCGGCCGGCTGTCGGGCGGGCAGCGCAAACGCGCGTTCGTCGCACGCGGCATCGCCCAGGATGCCGGCGTCCTGCTCCTCGACGAGCCCTTCGCAGGAGTCGACAAGAAGTCTGAGGCGACGATCGTGCGTCTGCTCCGCGAGATCGCGGCCGACGGCCGCACCGTGCTGGTCTCCA
The DNA here is from genome assembly GCF_040544895.1 of Microbacterium sp. 1262. Lineage (NCBI taxonomy): Bacteria > Bacillati > Actinomycetota > Actinomycetes > Micrococcales > Microbacteriaceae > Microbacterium > Microbacterium sp. 1262. The sequence continues at coordinate 3,067,194 of NZ_JBEPKU010000001.1, read as the reverse complement.
CCCATGACCTGCACGCCCTCCCCTCGCTCGCCGACGAAGCCGTGCTGCTGCTGCGCCGCGTCGTCTTCCAGGGAGCCGTCGACGAGGCGCTCCGCCCCGAGCTGCTCGCGCGCGCCTTCGGCCTGACCATCGAGGAGCGCCCGTGAACCTCATCGACATCCTGCTCGAACCTCTCCGGTACGAGTTCATGCTGCGCGCCCTTTCGGCCACGGCGATCGCCGCGATCGTCTGTGCCGTCCTGTCGTGCTGGCTCGTCCTCATCGGCTGGTCGCTCATGGGCGACGCCGTGAGTCACGCGGTGCTGCCCGGCGTCGTGCTCGCGTACGTCCTCGGCGCCCCCTTCGCGATCGGTGCCCTCGTGTTCGGGTTCCTCGCGGTCGCCCTCATCGGCATCATCCGGGGCACGAGCCGCGTCAAGGAGGATGCCGCCATCGGCATCGTGTTCACGACGCTGTTCGCGCTCGGCCTCGTGCTCATCTCGGTCACGCCGAGCCAGACCGACCTCAACCACATCCTGTTCGGCAACGTCCTCGGGGTCTCCACCGGCGACCTCGTGCAGATCGCGGTCCTGGCCGCAGTGGCCTTCGCAATCCTGTTCGTCAAGCGCCGCGACCTCACGCTGTTCGCCTTCGATCCGATCCACACCTTCGCGATCGGGCTCTCGCCCCGGCTCCTCTCGGGGCTGCTCCTGGGCGTGCTCGCGCTGACCGCGGTCGTCGCGCTCCAGGTCGTGGGCGTCGTGCTCGTCGTCGCGATGCTCATCATCCCGGGAGCCACGGCGCACCTGCTCACCGACCGCTTCGGCCGCATGCTCGTCATCGCGCCGGTGCTCTCGGCGGCATCCTCGATCGTCGGCATCTACCTGAGCTACTGGGTGGACGCCTCGTCGGGCGGACTCGTCGTGCTCGTGCAGGGCGTCGTGTTCGCCGCGGTCTACCTCTTCAGCCCGAGACACGGGATCATCGGGCGTCGGATGGCCTCGCGCAAGTCCGTCGCCGAATCCGTTCCCGCTGGCTAGCGTGCCGCTATGAAGATCAGCGAGATCCACTGGAACGACGAAGCCCGCCAGAAGGTGCTCGACGACGCCGACCGTGTCCTGCAGGATGCCGTCGCCGCCGTCGCCGCGACCGATGACGCGAACGACGCCGACAAGGCCTACGCCGCGCTCGTCAGCCACATGAAGGACAAGTTCATCGACTGGGAGCCCGGCCCCGACGTCCGCACGTACGCCGACGCCCTCGCCGCCGGCGAGATCGAGCTCGAGCAGGCCGGCTGACCGGCCGGATGTCCCGGGATCGGGCCCCGCTGCTGCAGATCAGCCGCATCTACGCCGAGGAGGCCGCGCTCGCGCTGCCCCGCGGGCAGGAGATCGTGGCGCGGTGGCCCGATGCCGAGATCGTGCCGATCGACTCGCACTGGCTCGTTCCCGAGATCCACGGCGACGAGACGAACGTGCGCCGCTGGGTGCGGATCAAGACCGAGGCGCTCGTGCTCGGTGTGAAGAAGTCGGTCGCGACCCGCCTCAACGGCCGCTCGGCCGACTTCATCGCGCCGTCGACGGCGAACGGCTGCGCCATGGCCTGCTCCTACTGCTACGTGCCGCGACGCAAGGGCTACAGCAACCCCGTGACCGTGTTCGCGAACATCGACGAGATCTCGCGCCATCTCGCACGGCACATCTCCCGGCAGGGCCCCAAGACCGAGCCGAACCAGTGCGACCCCGAGGCGTGGGTCTACGACATCGGCGAGAACAGCGACTGCTCGGTCGACGCGATGATCAGCGAGAACGTCCGCGATCTGTGCGAGCTGTTCCGGATGTCGCCGACGGCCAAGGCCTCGTTCGCGACGAAGTACGTCAATCGCGACCTGCTCGACTGGGACCCGCTCGGGCGAACCCGCATCCGCTTCTCGCTCATGCCGCACGACACGGCGAAAGTGACCGACATCCGGACGTCGCCGGTCGCCGAGCGGATCGCCGCGATCAACGACTTCGTCGAGGCCGGCTACGAAGTGCACCTGAACTTCTCGCCCGTCATCCTCACCCCGACCTGGGTGGCCGACTGGACCGCGCTGCTGCGCGAGCTGAACGACGTGCTCTCCGACCGCGCCAAGGCGCAGCTGGCGTGCGAGATCATCATGCTCACCCACAACGAGGGGCTGCACGAGGTCAACCTCGGGTGGCATCCGCGCGGCGAAGACCTGCTGTGGACCCCGCGGATGCAGGAGACCAAACGCTCGCAGAACGGCGCCATCAACGTCCGGTACCGCTCACCGCTCAAGGGCGAGGCCGTCGCGACACTCTGCGCTCTCATCGAGCGCGAGCTGCCGTCGTGCCGCATCCGCTACGCGTTCTGATCCCCCCTCCCTTGCGCGACCGCGCGGATCTGCGCCACCCTGGCGGGGTGTATCTGCTGCTTCCCCTGCTCGTCTTCGTCCTGATGGTCGCCGCCCTCGTCGACGCGATCACCCGCCGCGAAGACCAGGTCAAGCACCTGCCCAAGTTCGCCTGGGTGCTGTTCATCATCTTCTTGCCGTTCGTGGGCTCCGTGCTCTGGTTCACCCTCGGGCGCGAGTGGGACAGGGCCCCGCGGGAGTCGATGAGCTTCGGCGACCCGCGCCGGTGGTCGCGGGACGAGCCGGCACCGCCCGCGCCCGCGAGCCGTCCGCAGCCCCGCGACTACCGCACGACCGCGCAGCAGCTCGCCGACCTCGAACGCGAGATCGAGATCGCCGAGCTCGAGGCCGAGGTCCGGCGGCGCCGTGCGCGCGGCGGCTCCTCGTCGTCGGAGGGGCCTCAGTCGCCCGAGGCCGGCTGACGCCGCCCGACGACCCGCCCGCGGGCGAGCAGCCAGCCGGCGGTCGCGCCGAGGGTGTTGGCCACGACATCCCACACGCTCGCGGTCCGCTGTGCGAGCAGAACGCCCTGCGCCACCTCGATTACGGCGGAGATGATGAGCCCGGCGGGAATGACGTACGCCTGCCAGCGGGGCCAGCCCCGGGCCGCGCACCACCCGAACGGGACGAACAGGGCGATGTTGGCGGCGAACTCGATGCGGGCATAGGTCAGCCACGGCACGGCCGAGGTGATCGCCCGGAGGATCGGGCCGGCGTCGCGGTCGACGGGCGTCGGCCAGAACGCGATGAGCGCGAGGACGACGACGTAGCCGGCGAGCAGGACTCGCGCGGCGCGCGTCACCGCACGATGACGGTCGGAGAGCCGACGTGCGAGGCCACGCGCTCGCTGACCGACCCGAGCAGCAGACGTGACAGCCCGGTACGACCGTGCGAGCCGACGACCGTCAGCGTGGCGCCGCGGGAGGCGTCCTCGATGAGCGTCGAGGCGTCGCCGACGTCGATGCGCGTGCGCACCTCGAGCTGCGGGTGTTCCGCGCGCACCGGCTCGAGCATGCGGTCGAGCATCCCGGCGGTCGCTTCCGTCAGGTCGACCGGCATCGGCCCCGTCCAGAGGTCGAGGCCCGGCTCCGTGCCGACCGAGACCGGCTCCCATGCCGCGAGCGCCACGAGCGGCTGCCCCGTTCGCTGAGCCTCGCGAGCGGCGAAGTCGAGAGCGCGGGCCGAGACGTCCGACGCGTCGACGCCGACGAGCACGCCCTCCCTCGCCACGGCGGGAGCCCCGTCGTCGCTGCTGCGGTGGTCGGGCACGATCGCGATCGGGCAGTGCGCGTGCGCGATGAGCGTGCGATACGGATGACCGTGCTCTTCGGGGAGCACGAGGATCTCGGCATCCGCCGTGGCCGCGGCGACCCGATCGACATCGTCGCGCGTCGGGGCGATCAGCAGCTCACGCAGCGCGAGGCCGAGCGCCTCGGCCCGGCGCACCGCCCATTCGCGCGCCCCCGCGCCGGTCGCGTCGGTCACTCCCAGGATCACGTCGCCCATGGCCCCAGGGTATCGGCCACGGCGGACCGGCACGATGGGCCTCGCGGTCGCCAGCGGTTAGAGTCAGTCCGTGGCACAGCGACCCGGCTCCGATGCATCGCATCCCGATGCCGGTCGCGATGCCGGCCCCTATGTCGTGAGCGGCCACTACGAAGCGCCGCCGCGTCCCGAACGGCCCGCACCGCCTCGGCCCCCTCGCCGGCGACGTCGGCTGCCTCGCTGGGCATGGATCGCGATCATCGTCGCCGCCGTCGCCCTCATCGTCGCCGGGATCGCCCTGGCGGTCTCCCTCGTGATGGGCGGGGTGCAGGCGCTCACGGCGAGACCCCCGGGCGTGGGCACCGCTTTCGTCGCGCCCGCGGAGTCGAAGGCCGCGCGCGCCGTCGCCGAGGGCGGCTCGGCCGACGAGGTCGCCGCCGCCCGGTACCTCGCCGCCCAGCCGACGGCGTACTGGCTCACCCCCGAACAGGACCCCATCGGCGAGGTCGGCGAGCGCGTGCTCAACATCGCACAGGAGGCCCGCGAGACGGATACGGCGATGGCCGTCGTCGTCTACGGCCTCCCCGGACGCGACTGCGGCAATCACTCCGCGGGCGGCCTCGACGAGGCGGACTACGAGACGTGGACGACGCAGATCGGCACGGCCCTGCGGTCGGTTCCGGACGTGAAGAAGGTCGTCATCGTCGAGCCCGACAGCCTCGCGCTCGCGCCCCAGTGCGGCAACGTCGACGAACGCGTCGACCAGCTGCGCGGCGCCCTCGGCCGCCTCACGGGCACGGACACCTGGGTGTACGTCGACGGCGGGCATTCGAACTGGCTCGGCGCCGACGCGATGGCCGAGCTCGTCGAGCGGGTCGCGGTCTCGGGCGTCCGCGGCTTCGTGACGAACGTATCGAACTTCAACGACACGTACGACGAGTTCGCCTACGCCCACGCCCTGTCCGATCGGCTCGGCGGCATGCACGCCCTCGTCGACACCTCGCGCAACGGCGCAGGCGCTCCCGGTGACGACGAGTGGTGCAATCCGCCGGGACGCGCCGTGGGCGACCCGAGCGGCACCTACGGCGACGACGTCGTCGACACGAACCTGTGGATCAAGCCGCCGGGAGAGAGCGACGGGCCGTGCAACGGCGGCCCGGACGCCGGCGTGTGGTGGCCCGCCGGGGCCGTCGAGCTCACCCGCGGCGTCGCGCCCTGACCCGCCGACCGCGCCCGGGAACTACCTCGTCCTTTGCGTGTGGCAAAATAACCCGAACCTGAGGGAGACGAGTGTCGAGCATGATGTCCGAGCAGCTGAAGACGGCGGTCATCGTCGAGGACGATCCCGACATCCGCCATCTCCTCGTCGAGGTGCTCGAGGCGGCCGGCTTCTCCACCGTCTCGGTGGGCAACGGCATCGACGGCATCCAGGCCGTGCTGTCGTACCGCCCGCTGCTGACGACCCTCGACGTCAACATGCCCGGCATCGACGGCTTCGAGGCCGCCCGACGCATCCGCGCCCAGAGCGACACGTACATCATCATGCTCACCGGCCTGTCCGAAGAGGCGGATGTCGTCCTCGGTCTGGGCTCCGGCGCCGACGAGTACATCGTCAAGCCGTTCCGCCCGCGCGAGTTCCGTGCGCGCGTGGACGCGCTGCTGCGACGCCCGCGCGCCGCCGCGCCCCAGCAGACTCCGCAGCAGGATTCGGTCGGACCCTCCTTCCCGGGCGCCCGCCCCGCGGCCTTCACCCCGGCGCCACCAGCGGCACCGGCACCGGCACCGGCACCCGCCGAGGCTGCGCCGATGTCGTACGAGGAGTACCTCGCCCGTTTCCCCGGCGCGGCCCCGCAACAGCCGATGCCGCAGCAGCCCGCGCCGCCCCAGCAGGTGCCGCCCCAGCAGGTGCCACCGCAGCAGGTCATCGTCCACCACCCGAGCGACGCCCCGATGCCCGCCCCGGTCCCGACGGCCGGCGCCGACCTCGTCGTTCACCAGCCCGCCGGCGACCTCGTGCCGGCCGCGGGAGAGCACTGGCTCGCGCACCGCGACCTGCAGGTCGACACCGACACGCGGCTGGCCTACGTGTCCGGACGCGAGCTGGACCTCACGCGCACCGAGTTCGATCTGCTCTCGACCCTGATGGCCTCGAAGCGCCGCGTGCGGTCGAAGGCCGACCTGACGCTCGTCCTGCGCGGTGAGTCCTACGTCACGAGCTACTTCGTCGGCGAGGCGGACAAGCGGGCGATCGAGGCGCACATGACGAACCTGCGCCGGAAGCTCGGCGACAACCCGACGACCCCGCGCTACATCGAGACGGTTCGGGGCGTCGGGTACCGCATGACGTCGGAGAACGCAGCGGTCTGATCGCTCAGACCGGCATCCGGTTCAGACCTTGTAGCCGTTCTGACGACGGACGAGCTTCGAGAACATCAGCAGCGTCTGCAGCACGGTCACGACGCCGACGATCGGCCATCCGATCCACAGGATCGACGACTGCGCGACGGGTCCGATGAGGTTCCAGACCACGGCCATCGCCAGCAGCACGGCGGCGAGGATGACCATCGGCATCCAGTGACCGATGCTGCCGCCACCGCTCTCGGCCTTGGCCTGCATCGCCCAGTTGTCGACCTTCTTCTTCGACAGGAACCGCGACCACGAGCGCATGAAGTGGCCGAGCCTGATCCACATGAACGCCTCCGCGGGGAAGACGAGGATCGCGAAGAGGATGTCGCGCTGGTTGTGGTCCTTGATGCTGCGGGCCATGCGGAGGTTCAGCAGCACGGCGACGAGCGGCGGGATCAGCCACAGCGGCGAGAAGACGAACGCGCTGATCGACAGCGAGCCGGCGAGCAGGATGAGGAACGCGACGCGCACGAACAGGTTCGTCAGCATCCCGAAGTTCTCGAACCAGCGCAGTCGCAGGTTCGGGTGGAAGGGCTGTCCCTTCGTGTCGCCGCGCTGGCCCGGCCACATCAGCTCGATGGCGCCGTAGGTCCACTTCACCTGCTGCGCGTCGTACCCCTTGAGGGTCGTCATGCCGCCGACGTTGGCGCGGGCATACGGGCTGATCTTCGTCAGGTAGCCCGCGCTCTTGATCTGCAGCGACAGCAGCGAGTCCTCGACCTCGGAGTCCTTCACCCAGGGCGTCGACTGGTGGTTCTGCTTCATCGCGTCGCGCAGCGCGTTCGTCGAGAAGATCGAGAACTGCCCGCCGAGGACGGCCATGTTGCGTCCGCGCAGCAGGTTCTGCATGTTGAAGGCCGCGAACTGCGTGCGCTGACCGGCGATGAGGAACTTGGCGATCGTTCCCTTGATGGGCTTGTCGTCGATCGAGTAGATGGCCGAGATGCCGCCGATGCGCGAATCGCCGACCGCCTCCGACTCCAGGTACTCGACCGCGCGCCGGTCGGCGATCGTGTCGCCGTCCACGCCGAGCAGGTAGTCGTACCCCTCCACGAGCGAGTAGCCGTAGTTGAGCGCCCCGACCTTCTTGTCGGGGTTCTTGCCGATGTCGTGGACGAAGACCTCGGTGAACTGCGTGCCGAGCTCGGTCGTGACCTCGTGCGGCCCGGCGTACCCGGCCGCGATCTTCACCGTGTTGTCGGAGGTGTTGTTCGCGATGACGTGGATGACGTCCGGCACGCGCGTCTGGGCGAGCAGGCCCTCGATCACGTCGGCGATCGACTCCTCCTCGTTGTACGCCGGGATGACGCAGCCGATGGTGGAACGGTGGACCGTCGTGTTCTCGAGGACCGACTCGAAGTCGTCGGGGAACGCCGTCTCGAAGTGGTCGGCCAGCTGCACCGGCGCCTGCGGGGCGGGGTGCTGCTGCTGGCCGAACGCCGGGCTGGGCGTGTACGGCGTGTACGGCGTCTGAGTCATGCGGTCACATCCTGTGCGAGGTGATGGGCGGCTGTTGCCCGCCGGGATCCATTCTGGAACGCGCCGTGTTCAGAGAGGACGAAGTCAACCGCAATTTCTGCGCAAGGAATTCGGGGCGTCTGACGGTCAGGGAGTCGCGGTGGGAGCCGGCGCGGGAGCGGCATCCGCCGCCTGCTCCTCGCTGGAGATCGCGACCGGCAGGTACTGGTACACCGTCTGCTGGGTGAAGCTGGCGTCGTCGTTGGCGTTGCCCTCGACCCAGACGGTCATCGCGAACTCGAGCGTCATGCCGTAGGTGTCGGCCGGCAGCCCGTGGATGACCGTCTCGGGCACGTAGAGCCCGCCCTGGAAGCTGTTGAGCAGCAGCCCGCGGTCAGAACGGATCGTGTCACTGGGAACGAGCGTGCGCGGGTCGGCGCTGAACTGGAACGGGCTCTGCACCTGGCCCGAGGTCTGCGCGGTCTGCGAGGTGATCGAGATCGACGAGATGAACACGCGTCGCTTCTGCGAGAGGACCGACTTCTCGTCGACGCGGTTGTCGTGGACGTTGACGGCGAAGCCGAACGTCTTCTCGGCGCCGGGAGTCCACTCCTGCGTCCGCTTGGGGTCCTGAGCCCACACGTCGAGTCGAAGCTCGAGGTCCTGCGCCACGTCGGAGGAGAGCGAGACCGAACCGTCGTAGGTGAACTGCGAGTTGAAGGCCATGGCGGGCGACTGCGACGGCGCGGGGGCCGGAACCGCCGACACCGGCTCGCCCTGGACCGAGTTGATCATCCCGGTCAGCTGCGAGCAGCCCGACAGGGCGACGAGCGAGAGAGCGATGGCGCCCGCCGACACGGCGGTGCGGAGGGCACGAGTGCGGGATGCGGGTGTGCGGCGCGGAGACATGGCAGACCGGGTTTCTCAAGGCGGGACCAGCGTCGGATGCCGCGGGCCTCGCCATACAAGCACCCCGGCCGACGCGATCCCGGCCGCTTTCCGATCTCTTCAGGTTGCCTTGCGGCGACCTTGAGGTTTCACCCGCCGTCGGCCTCGGATGCCGCCGCGATCGCGACGGTGATGCTGTCGGTCGCGGTCTGCTTCGCGAACTCGTCGGAGGTCGGCGTCGTCTGCACGAGGAAGTCGTAGGTGAACCGGATGGTCACGAACGTCGCCTCGGGCGGCACCTCTCCGACGTAGAAGGTCTGCGAGTAGCTGTAGGGCGAGAGCACGAGGTAGCCCGGGTTCGTGGCCGACTGGTCCGACGTCGGCGCGAGCGGGCTGAGGTCGCCCTGGGCGTTGCCGGGGACGGCGATCATCGTCGCCTTCTGCAGGTAGACCTTCTGTCCGTCGTCGGGACTGACGGTGGTCACGAGCGACAGGCTGACCGGTTTGAGGGCCGTCGCCGACCACCGATCCATCGACAGGTCCGACCAGTAGTTGAGCGACCCGGTCACGGCGCCGGCAGTCACCTGGCGCTCGGTCGACCCGCTCGAGAGGTCGTTCGGCACCGGTGGCGGTACGGCGGTGCGCGAGACGCTCGGAGAGGGCGCGGGACTGCTCGCGTCGCCGCCGTCACCGGACGGGAGGTTCCACGGCGCGGGCCCGCATCCCACGAGAGCCACAGCCATCACCGCTGTCGCGGCGGCCGTCCCCCAGCGTCGCTTCATCGAGTCCTCCGCTTCCTCTCGCAAAGTGTACGCACGCCCCCGCCCCTTAGAGTGATCGGGTGCGCACCGCTGACCAGCCCCGCCCTCTGCGCCGGACGCAGCTCGTCTTGGCAGCCTTCGCCGGGGCGCTCCTGATCGCCCTCGTCGCGATCGCCGCGTGGGTCGGGGTGCGCGGCGCCCTCGCCTACGGCGAGCTCCGCGAGGTCGAGGCATCCGCCCGCACCGCCGTGGATCTGATCGCCGACCCCGCGGCGGCCGCACCGCACATCAACGACGTCGCCGACCACGCCGAGCGGGCGCGCGAGCTCACGTCCGACCCGGTCTGGTCGCTCGTCGAGGGCACCCCCTGGGTCGGGCCTCAGCTCCACGCCGTCGGCACGATCGCCGCGGCGGCCGATGACATCGCGCGTGATGGCCTCCTCCCGCTCGCCGATGTCGCGTCGGCCTTCTCGCCCGATTCCTTCCGACCGGTCGACGGCCGCATCGACACCGCCGTGTTCCGCGAGATCGCCGAGCCCGCCCGCGCCGGCGCCGACACCGTGGCCGCCGCCGCGGCATCCGTGCGGGCTCTCGACGACACCCCCCTCATCGGCCCGGTGCGCGCCGCCGTCGACGACGTCACCGACCTCCTCGACACGGGCGCCACGGCAACGGACGCTCTCGCCCGCGCCGCCACGCTCCTGCCCGCGATGCTCGGCGCCTCCGGCGAACGCAACTACCTCTTGGCGTTCCAGAACAACGCCGAGTGGCGCTCGACGGGCGGCATCGTCGGCGCGATGGCGATCGTCCGCACCGTCGACGGCCGGATCGAGCTGGCCGGCCAGGCCTCGTCCTCGGATTTCTCGAACTTCGGCGAGCCGGTGCTCCCCCTCGACGCCGAGGTCGAGCGCATCTACGAGACGCGTCCGGGCCGCTACATCCAGAACGTCACGCAGATCCCCGACTTCTCCGTCGGCGGGCCGCTCGCGCGAGAGATGCTGCTGCGCCAGACCGGGCAGAGCGTCGACGGCGTGATCGCGACCGACCCCGTCGCCCTGTCGTACATCCTCGACGCCACGGGCCCCATCGAGCTTCCGACGGGCGATGTGATCTCCGCCGACAACGCCGTCTCACTGCTCCTGAACGACGTGTACGCGCGCTACGAGAGCCCGCGCGAGCAGGACGCGTTCTTCGCCTCGGCGTCGGCAGCCGTCTTCGAGCGGCTCGCGGCCGGCGGCGCCGACCCGGCCAAGCTGATCGCCGCGCTCGGTCGTGCCGGCGACGAGCGACGGCTGCTGCTGTGGAGCGCGATCCCGGAGGACCAGGCGGTCCTGGCCGACACGACGCTGGCGGGTCCGCTGCCGACCACCGATGCCGACACCGCCGGGTTCGGAGTGTTCCTCAACGACGGCACCGGCTCGAAGATGGACTACTACGTCACCGCCGACACCCGTCTCGCCTGGGACACGTGCGCGGTGGGTGGCGACGGGCGCACCTCGTCGCCCGTGACGCTCGAGGTCACGATCGCGAACAACGCCCCGGCGGATGCCGCGACCTCGCTCCCGTCGTACGTCACCGGCGGCGGCAGCTTCGGCGTTCCCGCCGGCGTCGCCCGCACCGTCGCCTACCTGTACCTGCCCGAGGGCTACGCCCTGTCGTCTGCGGCCCGATCCGACGGCGCGGGCTTCGGCGGCGGCTCGCACGCCGGGCGCCAGGTGATGGTGTTCTCCTCCGATCTCGCGCCCGGCGAGTCGGTCACGGCCACCGTGAGCGTGGTCGCGCAGGGCGGTCCGACGACGGCGACAGCCGCCGTCACCCCGACGGTCGACGCGGACCGGCCTACCGTTGTTGTCGCTCGTTGCGGCGACGCATAGACTCACCGATCATGCGCCGCACCGTCTCCCTCGTCGCCGTCGCGACCCTCGCCGCCGCGATCATCGCGCTGCCGGCCGCGGCGTCCGCCGCCACCGGCGCGACCATCTACCCGCCGACGAACTCCTGCACGACCACGCCGAGCGCGTTCGTCGCCGGCGGCACGGTCGAGTTCGCCTGCGCCGAGGGCACGTTCGGTCCGGAAGAGGCCGTGACCATCACGGTCCGCGGCGAGAACGGCGCCGGCGTCACGTTCGCACGCGTCGCCTTCGCCGTTTCCACCGGCAGCACGGTGCGCGAATCGTCCGCGGAGGGCGCGCTGGCCCCCGTGGCCCTGACCTTCCCCTCCGACGCGGTCGGCGTCTACAACATCGAGGCGATCTCGGCATCGTCGGCCGGCGGCACCGCGAGCGCCTCGGTCGTCGACGCGGCCGGTCTTCCCGCCACCGGCGGCGACGCTCGCACGTCGCTCGGACTGTGGGTCGGCGGCGGCGCGCTCGTGGCCGCGGGCGCGACGATCGCGCTCGCCTCCGCTGTGCGCCGCGCACGCGACGCGCGCATCTGATCGCACCCGACGTGCCGTCCGCACCCCGAATCCGCGTCTTTCCGCATGCACGGCGCGCCGCCGGGCATCCGGATCGCGAAATGTTAACGCGATCGCAATGTTCCAGCTTGCATCAGAGGCCCCAGACCCTGAATACTTGCTATGACCACTCCTGACGTAATCCTTAGTATTACTTCTCCGTTGGGTGTGAGCCTCCGGATGACCCCAAGGAAAGCAGGACTCATGAAGAACCGTCTCATCAAGGCGGCGGCGGCCTCGGCCATCGCAGCAGCGGCTGTCTTTGCAGCCCCCGCGATCGCCAACGCTTACACCCCGGCACCCGTGGGCGGCTCGTCCGTCACCGTCACCGCCGGCGGCACCGCGACGATCGCCTTCAACAACTTCGACCCGAACGAGACCGTCACCGGCACCCTGACGGGCGAGAACGCTGCTGCGGGCAGCGTCGCGTTCGTCAAGTTCGCGGTCACCTCGACCAGCACCACCAAGGCTGCCAACGCGGCCGGTGAGGTCGCCTTCCAGGTGACGCTCCCCGCGAACGCGAGCGGCGAGTACACGCTCACCGCCGACGGCGCCGTCTCCGGCGCGAGCAGCGTCACCATCGCCGTTCCGGCCGCCGCCGGCGGCACCGGTGGATCGGGCACGCTGCCCGCCACCGGTGGCGACAACGCCGCTCTCCTCGGCCTGTGGATCGGCGGTGGCGCTCTCGCCCTCGCCGGCGGCAGCATCGCCGTGGCCAGCACGGTCCGCCGTCACCGCAACGGCGAGGCCGCTGCCTGATCAGGCGCAACGCATGATCGGATGCCCCGGAGCTTCGGCTCCGGGGCATCCGTCGTTCTCAGAGCGGTTCGGGCGTCTCAGACCGGTTCAGGCGTCTCAGACCGGTTCAGCACTGACCAGGATCGGCAGGTGGTCGCTCGCCCCCTGCGGCAGCGTCTGCACCCGTGAGATGTCGAACCCGACGCTCGTCGCGAAGTCGTAGTGCCCGCGGAAGAACTTGTACCGCGTGTACGTGCGGGCATCGCTGAGCGTCAGCTCGTACCCCTGCTTGCGCACCACCTGCCCAAGGTTCTCCTTGAAGACGGGGTAGTTGTAGTCGCCGACCATGAGGATCGGCAGGCCCGCGCCGAGCTCGGACAGCGCACCGAGCGCCGCCTGGATCTGGTTGCGGCGCAGCGAGTTGAGCGCGGTCAGCGGCGCCGCGTGGAAGCTCGCGACGATCAGGTCGCGGCCGTCGTCGATATCGCGCAGCCGAACACCGAGCATGCGCTCCTCCGCGGGCTTCAAGACGCGGTCGTGCAGCGACTTCTTCAGCGCGAGCGAACGCACCTCGACGGCGCGGTAGGTGTTCTCGCGGTAGTAGACGGCGAGTCCGAGCCGGTTGCGGGCTGTGGCATCGGCCAGCCGCAGGCCGCCAATCCGGTCCGGGATGCCGCTGGTGTCGGCCTCCTGCAGGCACAGGACGTCGGCACCGTGCTGCTCGACGAGCTCGGAGAGCTCGGATGCGGCGCGGTGCTTGCGCAGGTTGTACGAGATGACCTTCATGGTGCCGCCAGGCTACGCCCGCTTCCTTTCGGTCAGGTGTCTGTTGCGCGGCGGGCGCGGGTCTGCTCCGCCCGCGCCGCGAGGAGCTCGTCGGCGGGGTACCCGACCTCGGTGAGGGTGAGCCCGCGAGCGGCGAGCACCGCGAAGGCGCTGGTGCGCTGACGCTCGTCGCGCAGCGCCGCCGCATCCTCGATGTCCAGCCGCCCCTCGCCGACCGCGACGCACGCTCCGACGAGCGCGCGGACCATGCTGTGGCAGAACGCGTCGGCCTTGACGTTCGCGACCAGCACGCCGCTCTCGTCGCGCCGCCAGTCGAACTCGAGCAGCGTGCGGATCGTCGTCGCCTCGGGGCGCGGCTTGCAGTAGGACGCGAAGTCGTGCAGCCCGGTGAGGCTACGGGCTGCGGCATCCATCGAGGCCTCGTCGAGAGCGACGGGCACGAACGTCGTGCGGAAGCGCTCGAGCGGATCGTATCCGGTCGTCCGGTCGGCGACCCGATAGGCGTACCGTCGCCAGACCGCCGAGAACCGCGCATCGAAACCGGCGGGTGCTTCCGACGTCGCCCGCACGTGCACGTCTGCGTAGCGCCCGAGCACGCCGTTCAACCGCGCGGCGAGGGCGGCCGGTTCGGGGTCGCGTCCGCGCCGCAGTCTCGCGGCCTGCGCCTCGCTCAGGTCGAGGTGCGCCACCTGGCCCGACGCGTGGACACCGGCATCGGTGCGCCCGGCCACCACGAGCTGGGCGTCGCCGCCGAGGACCCGGCTGACGGCGGCCTCGATCGCCCCCTGCACGGTGCGCAGACCGGGCTGGCGCGCCCACCCCGAGAAACCCGATCCGTCGTAGGCGATGTCCAGTCTCAGGCGCACCCGATCAGTCTCCCAGCTCTGCGCGCGAGGGCGGGTTCGCCCCCGGCCGCGACACCGTGATCGCCGCGGCGCGCGCAGCGGTCCGCATCGCCTGCGCGAGCGCTTGGCCGTGGGCCGGCACGCCGCTTTCGACGAGGGTGACGATGAGGCTCGCCATGAACGAGTCGCCCGCGCCGATCGTGTCGGCCACGGTCACGTCGACCCCGGCGACCTCGACGATCGCACCGTCGGGCGCCCGGCCGATCGCTCCCTCTCCCCCGCGCGTCATGACGACCGCCGAGGCACCGAGGTCGGCGATGGTCTCGAGCACCGTCCGCGAGTCGGCGCCGGGCCAGAGCCACGCGGCATCCTCATCGCTGAGCTTCACGAGGTCGGCCGCGGCGGCCGCACGCGCGAAGCGCGCGTGCGCGCTGTCGTGTGAGCCGACGAGCGCCGGACGGATATTGGGGTCGACCGTGACGACGGCGTGCCCGCGGGCCGACTCGAGGGCCGCGAGACAGGTCTCTCCGCCCGGATCGAGGAACAGCGCGATCGATCCGGTGTGCACGAGGGCGGCATCGCCACGGGGAGCGGGCTCGACGACGCCGGCGACCTCGAACGTGTACTCCGCCGAGCCATCGGGGCGGATGCGGGCGTGCGCCGTGTCGGTGGCGGCGTCGGTCCACGACGCCTCGGCGATCACGGCGCCGGCCTTGCGCACGTGGCGGGCGACCCGCTCACCGCGCTCGTCGCGTCCGAGCCGCGTCGCCAACCGGGCGGGGACGCCGAGCCGGGCGACGCCCACCGCCACGTTCGCCGGGCTGCCGCCGACGTGCTCGGTCACACCATCGTTGGTCTCGACGATGTCGACCAACGCCTCACCCAGCACCAGCACCTCGGGAGCGCCCATGTTCCACCTGTTCTCACGACACGGTCCGCGCGGGATCCGCGCCTCTCCTCCGGTCTACCACATCGCCCCCAGGCACCCGCTCTACACTGGGAGGCTGCCGCCGCCCGTCCCCCCGACGACCCCGGACACAGCCGTATGACTCCTCCGCCTCTTCCGCGCGCCCGCATCGCGGGACTCGACGGCCTGCGCGCCGTCGCCGTGGTGCTCGTCGTCGTGTACCACCTCTTCCCCGACGCCTTCCTGCGGAGCGGCTACGTCGGCGTCGACGTGTTCTTCGTGATCTCCGGCTTCCTCATCACGACGCTCCTCCTGCGCGAACGTGCACGCGAGGGGCGGATCCGGCTGCGACGCTTCTGGGCGAGGCGCGCGCGGCGCCTGCTGCCCGCCCTCGCGGCCGTCGTCACCGTGAGCGCCTCGCTGGCCTGGCTGGTCGGCGGCGACGTCCTCGTCGACATGGGCCTCCAGGTGCTGGGGGCGGCCACGTTCTCGTACAACTGGGTGTCGATGGCCGACGGCGGCACCTACTTCTCCGCGGCCGACCCCGAGATCTTCCGCAACCTGTGGTCGCTCGCGGTCGAGGAGCAGTTCTACCTGCTCTGGCCTCTCCTGCTGCCGCTCTTCCTCCTGCTTCCCGGCCGCCGCTCGCGCGCCGCGGCCGCACTCGGGCTCGCGGCACTGTCGGCCGCGTGGGCGTTCACGAGCGTCGCCGCGGGCGCCGACCTCACTCGCGTCTATTTCGGCACCGACACGCACGCCTTCGGGCTCCTGATCGGCGTCGCCGTCGCGTTCGCCCTCCACGGCCTCGTCGTCAGGAGGTCGTCGGTCGCCGGCGTCGGACCCGTGTGGGGCGTGATCGTCGGAGCGCTCGCGACCGCGGGCATCGTGGCGGCCGCGGCCGTGGGCGGCGGCGAGGCCATCACGTTCCCGGCCTCGAGCCTCGCCGCGTCGCTCCTCACCGCCGTCGTGCTGCTGATCGCGGCGTGGCCGGGCTCGTGGTTCGGTCGCGCGCTCGACATCGCCCCGCTGCGGTGGCTCGGCGAACGGTCGTACGCGGTGTACCTGTGGCACTGGCCCCTCCTCGTGCTGCTGTCGTTCCAGCTCACCGGCGCAGGCCCCGAGACGGGCGTCCCGGTCCTGGCGGGCGCGGGCGTGGCGCTGGCTTCGGTCGTGCTGGCGGCCGGGTCGTACCGCTGGCTCGAGCAGCCCGTCCGCCGCCACGGATTCCGAGGTGCGCTCGCCCTGGCCCGCCACGGGCTGCGCGCGCGCCCGTCGCGGCGCGCCGCAACGCTGGCGGTCGCCCTCGTCGCCGCGCTCGCCCTCGGCGGCACGACGGCGGCGGTGGCGGCGGCGCCGCGCACCACCACGAGCCAGAGCGCGGTGGACGCCGGTCGCGATGCCCTGGAGCAGGCGCGCCGGCTGCCGACACCGGCCCCCGCGCCGGGGGCGCAGACGGTCGACGGCACCCGCGTGAGTGCCGTCGGCGACTCGGTCATGCTCGCCTCCGCCCCCGGGCTCCTCCAGGCGATGCCGGGTATCGAGGTCGACGCCGAGGTGTCGCGATCGCTGTGGGCCGGGGCGCGGATCATCGACGGTCTGGCCGCCTCGGGCGAACTGCGCGAGTATGTCGTGGTCGGCCTCGGCACGAACGGCCCGGTCTCGACCGAGGCGCTGCAGAGCATCGTCGACGCCGCCGGCCCCGATCGCTACGTCATCCTGGTGAACGCGTACGGACCGCGGGACTGGATCCCGGGCGTCAACAGCGACCTCACGGCGTTCGCGGCGTCGCACCCTCGCGTCGCCGTCGCCGACTGGTCGCAGGCGATCGCCGGGCACGGCGATCTGCTCGCCGGCGATCAGATCCACCCCGAGTCAGCCGGCGGCGACATCTACGCGCGCACCGTGAAGCGCGCGGTCGACGGTGCCGCGACCCAGCTCGCGGCGGCACAGTGGGCCGCCGAGCAGACCCGCACGACCCTGCTCGAACTGTTCGGCCGCGCCGAGGATCAGTAGCGGCGGACGAGCACCCGGTCGCGCTCGTACGGCGTGAACCCGAGACCGCCGTAGAGCGCGTTGGCGCCCGTCGGGCTCTCGGTGTCGACGTCGAGCACCGCCATGCCGAGGCCCGCTTCCCGCATTGCAGCGAGCGACCGCGAGATCACCGCCGGCGCCAGCCCGCGCCTGCGGTGCGACCGGACCACGCCGACGAGGTCGATGTACGCGTTGGGGCCGAGAACGGCGAAGTCGCCCTCGTTCACGGAAGCCAGGCAGAACGCGACGATCTCGCCGCCGTCGAGGGCCAGGGTGCACAGATCGGGCCGCAGGAACGGACCGCCGATGAACTGCTGCCAACGCTCCGGCGGGCTCGGCAGGCTGCCCCAATGGTCGCGGAACGCGTCGTTGCGCGCCAGCCGCGCGTCCTCGGCACGATCGGACGAGAACGGCACCAGCTCGATGCCGTCCGGCGTCGTCACCTCGACGATCGGTTCGGACAGGTCGCGGTGCATCGTCGAGAACCAGCGCTCGGTGCGGTAGCCGAGCGATTCGGCGATGCGCTCGAGAGCCGTGTCCTTCTCCGACGCGTACACCTGGATCTCGGCGGGCAGGCTCGCCCCCGCGGCATCCGCTGCCGCCGCCTCGCGCAGCTGCTCCTCCGCGCGTTCGTGCTGCCAGGCGAACAGCGCGGTGCCGATCCCGCGGCCGCGCCGGTCGGGCCGCACCGCGCCGGTGAGGTAGACGTGCAGGTGCTCCTCGCGCGAGGGATGCAGGGTGACGGTACCGACCGCGAGCGCCTCGCCGGCCTCGTCGAACGCGATCATCGTGTCGCGTTCATGATCGACGTGAGACAACTCGAACGTCTCGGCGACGTCCTCGCGCGGCGTCGTCCATGTCGGGTGGTCCACTCGGTCGGCGGCCACCAGCACGGCGTGGATGACGTCGATGTCGTCGCGGGTCGCCGTGCGCCAGTGCGCGACGGCGGGGCAGGTCGGTGCGTTCGGCGTGCTCACCCTTCCACCCTTGCACATCGGGCCCGCACCCTCCGAAGAGAGTGCGGGCCCGATGTCAGCGCGAGGCGCTGTTACTTCTTGTCGTCCTCGGCGGGAGCCTCAGCGGCGTCCTCGGCGGCAGCCTCAGCGGCTGCGCCCTCCTCCGGCGACTCGGCGCCGGCGTCGGCCGCGGCGTCGTCGGCGGGAGCCTCGGTGGTCTCCTCGACGGGAGCCTCCTCGACCGGAGCCTCCTCGGCGGCGGCCGGAGCGGCAGCAGCCGACTTCTTGGCCGACTTCGGCTTCGGGTTCACCGGCTCGAGCACGAGCTCGATGACAGCCATGGGAGCGTTGTCGCCCTTGCGGTTGCCGATCTTGGTGATGCGCGTGTAGCCACCCTCGCGCTCGGCGACGAGCGGAGCGATCTCGGCGAAGAGCTCGTGAACGACGCTCTTGTCGCCGATGACCGACGCGACGCGACGGCGGGCGTGCAGGTCGCCGCGCTTCGCGAAGGTCACCAGACGCTCGGCGTACGGACGCAGGCGCTTCGCCTTGGTCTCGGTCGTGGTGATCGACTTGTGGGTGAACAGGGCCGCGGCGAGGTTCGCGAGAAGCAGGCGCTCGTGTGCGGGGCCGCCTCCGAGGCGGGGACCCTTGGTGGGCTTAGGCATTTTTGATTACTCCAGGAAGAAAGGGGGGCTCAGAGGTTCTCGTCGTCGTATCCGCCGTAGAAGTGCGCACCGTCGAACCCGGGAACCGAGTCCTTCAGCGACAGGCCGAGCGAGACGAGCTTGTCGCGCACCTCATCGACCGACTTCTGACCGAAGTTGCGGATGTTCATGAGCTGGGTCTCCGAGAGGGCGACCAGCTCGGACACCGTGTTGATGCCCTCGCGCTTGAGGCAGTTGTACGAGCGGACCGACAGGTCGAGGTCCTCGATCGGCATCGACAGCTCGTTGGTGAGAACCTCGGCGACCGGCGCGGGGCCGATCTCGATGCCCTCGGCCTCGACGTTCAGCTCGCGGGCGAGACCGAACAGCTCGACGAGCGTACGTCCGGCCGAAGCGACGGCGTCGCGCGGCGAGATGGACGCCTTCGACTCGACGTCGAGGACGAGCTTGTCGAAGTCGGTGCGCTCACCGGCACGGGTGGCCTCGACGCGGTAGCTGACCTTGAGCACGGGCGAGTAGATCGAGTCGATCGGGATCTGACCGGCCTCGGCGTACTCGTTGCGGTTCTGGGTCGCGGAAACGTAGCCGCGACCGCGCTCGATGACGAGCTCGAGCTCGAACTTCGCGCTGTCGTTGAGCGTCGCGATGACCAGGTCGGGGTTGTGCACCTCGACACCGGCGGGAGCCGAGATGTCGGCGGCCGTGACCTCACCGGCACCGGTCTTGCGCAGGTACGCCGTGATGGGCTCGTCGCGCTCGGACGAGACGACCAGCTGCTTGATGTTGAGGATGATCTCGGTGACATCCTCCTTCACGCCCGGAATCGTGCTGAACTCGTGCAGCACACCGTCGAAGCGGATGCTGGTGACTGCGGCACCCGGGATGGACGACAGCAGGCTGCGGCGCAGCGCGTTGCCGATGGTGTAGCCGAAGCCGGGCTCGAGCGGCTCGACGACGAACCGGCTGCGGAACTCGCCGATCTTCTCCTCGGTCAGAGTGGGACGCTGTGCGATGAGCACTATGTGTTCCTTTCGATCACGTGACCGCTATATGACACGTGCAATTCAGTGAGGTGTTGAGTTTTCAAGGAAACGACGGAAGTCCGGATGCCGCGCGATGCGGCATCCGGATCCGTGTCAGCTCAGACGCGGCGGCGCTTGGGGGGACGGCAGCCGTTGTGGGCCTGCGGCGTGACGTCCTGGATGGACCCCACCTCGAGGCCGGCGGCCGTCAGCGAGCGGATCGCGGTCTCGCGGCCCGAACCGGGGCCCTTGACGAAGACGTCGACCTTCTTGACGCCGTGCTCCTGCGCCTGGCGCGCAGCGGACTCGGCGGCCATGCCGGCGGCGTAGGGGGTCGACTTGCGCGAGCCCTTGAAGCCGACGCCACCCGAGGAGGCCCAGCTGATGACGGCGCCCGACGGGTCGGTGATCGAGACGATCGTGTTGTTGAACGTCGACTTGATGTGGGCGTGGCCCAGCGCGATGTTCTTCTTCTCCTTGCGGCGCGGCTTGCGCGCTGCGGACTTGGCCTGTGCCATGTGCGTGTTCTCCTAAACCTGTGGGGGCCGCGCCTTAGCGCGCCTTCTTCTTGCCGGCGACGGTGCGCTTGGGACCCTTGCGCGTACGCGCGTTGGTCTTGGTGCGCTGACCGCGCACGGGCAGGCCACGGCGGTGGCGCAGACCCTCGTAGGAACCGATCTCGACCTTGCGGCGGATGTCGGCGGCGACCTCGCGGCGCAGGTCACCCTCCACCTTGTAGTTGCCCTCGATGTAGTCGCGGAGCGCGACGAGCTGGTCGTCGGTGAGGTCTTTGACGCGGATGTTCTCGTCGATCTCCGTCGCTGCGAGGATCTCGTTCGAGCGGGTACGGCCCACGCCGTAGATGTACGTGAGGGCGATCACCACGCGCTTGTCGCGCGGGATGTCAACGCCGGCAAGACGTGCCATGCGGTTCTCCTAGGAGTAATCGAAGGTGTGGAGCAGGATCGGTGCTCGGGCCTTCGTCCCGAGGTGTCCCCCGCCGGCTGCGCCGCGCGGGTTCTGATCTGCCAGAGGTGTATTGAGTTGTCGTCGTACCGGGTGCCGCGTAGACGCGGCATCCGATCAGCCCTGGCGCTGCTTGTGACGCGGGTTCGACTTGCAGATGACCATGACGCGACCGTGGCGACGGATGACCTTGCAGTGGTCGCAGATGGGCTTGACGGAGGGGTTGACCTTCATGATGTTCCTGATTCGCTGTCTTCGCCGACGGAGCAGGGGCTCCGGGGCGTTACTTCTCGACCGGCGTGCGCTGGGCTCAGCGGTAGCGGTAGACGATGCGACCGCGGGTCAGGTCGTAGGGGCTGAGCTCCACGACCACGCGGTCTTCGGGGATGATGCGGATGTAGTTCTGCCGCATCTTGCCCGAGATCGTTGCGAGGACCTTGTGCCCGTTGCTGAGCTCGACGCGGAACATCGCGTTGGGCAGAGCCTCGGAGATCACGCCCTCGATCTCGATGACACCGTCTTTCTTCGCCATACGCTCGCTTACAGTTGTGCAGGCCGGTCGGTCTGCGTTGGATGGGATTTTCGGTGACACGCCAAGAGAGGCGCAACGCACCAAAGAGCAAGCATACGCGCTACCGCACGCTCCAGCAACTCGCCGTATCTCGCACGGCGCGTCGCCCCGCTCCGCTCAGTTGAAGAGCGTCGCGAACGAACCGCGGGCCGGGATCGTGCTGTTCGAGATCGTCTCGCCGTTGACGGCGATCGTCGGCGTTCCGACGCGGTCCGATCCGGGCTGGAGCGGCGTCTCCTTGGTCTTCGCGGCGACGTAGGACTCGTAGGTGCGGTCGGTGACGCACGAGTCGATGCCCGTCACCCCCGCATCGGATGCGATCTGCAGGAGCTGCTCGTCGGTGAGACCCGTCGACTGCTCGGCGGGCTGCTGCTCGAAGAGGGCCTGCATGAACGGGACGGCGGCGTCGGGGTCGGCCTCGGCGACGCAGTACATCGCATTGGCCGAACGCGTCGAGTACTCGGTGCCCTGCGACGCACGGTCGAGGATCGAGATCGGGTGGATCTTGAGGGTGATCGTTCCGTCGTTCACGAGATCGAGGATCTCGGGTCCGTAGGTCGTCTCGAACTGACCGCAGATCGGGCACATGAAGTCGACGTACGTGTCGAGCGTCTGCGAGCCGTCTCCGACGACGACGGCGCCGGTCTCCTGCTCGATGCCCGAGCCGGTGGGCGGGGTGCCGGGGTCGGTCGCGCTGTTGTTCATCCACACGACCAGCGCGACAATGAGGGCCACCACGACCACCACGGCCGTCGACACCCAGATCGCGAACCAGTTGGTCTTGCCCGTCGCCGCAGTAGCCATCACTTCTCTCCTCAGCCGATTTCCGTCGGCACGATTCCATACGGGGCGAGCCCCGCGGCGCCACCGTCGGGCGCCGTGAGAACCCAGATGCCCCCATCATGCACCGCGACGCTATGTTCCCAATGGGAGCCGTCCGAGCCGTCGATCGTCGAGACCGTCCAGTCGTCGTCCTCGGTGAACGTCTCCTCCGAGCCGGCCACGACCATCGGCTCGATCGCGAGCACGAGACCGGGCTTCACCTCGGGGCCGAGGTCCGCCACGCGGTAGTTGAAGACCGAGGGCGCTTCATGCATCTTGCGGCCGATGCCGTGCCCGACGTAGTCGCGCAGGATGCCGTACTGCTCGCCGGACGCCTCGATCGAGGTCTGGATCGCGTCACCGATCTCGCCGATGCGCTTGGCGTTGGCCATGGCGGCGATGCCGGCCCACAGCGATTCCTCGGTGACCTGCGACAGCCGCTCGCGCGACGCGACGAGCTCCGGTCGCTCGGGATCGGGGATGACGATCGTGAACGCCGAGTCGCCGTTCCAGCCGCGGAACTGCGCGCCGGCGTCGATCGAGAGGATGTCGCCCGGCTCCAGCGGACGCGAGTTCGGGATGCCGTGCACGACCTGCTCGTTGACCGACGCGCACACGGTGTGGCGGTAGCCCCGGACGAGCTGGAAGTTCGACTCGGCGCCGCGTGAGCGGATCACGTCCGCGGCGATGGCATCGAGCTCGAGCGTCGTCACGCCGGGCGCGACATGGTCGCGCACCGCCTGCAGGGCCGCGGCCGTGATCAGGCCGGGCTCGACCATCGCCTGCAGCTGGGCAGGCGACTTGTAGATGGAGCGGCGACCGATCACGCCGCGATGCCGCGGGCCGTCAGAGCCGCGGTGATCCGCTCGGTGATCTCGTCGAGCGAGCCGACACCGTCGATTTGATCGACGATCCCGCGCTCGCGGAAGACGTCGAGGATCGGGGCGGTCTCGTTCTCGTAGATCGAGAGGCGCTTGGCGATCGACTCCTCGTTGTCGTCGTCGCGACCCTGCTCGGCCGCACGCTTGGAGAGTCGCGCGATGGACTCCTCGCGGGGGACGACGAGCTCGATCACGGCCGTCAGCTCTTCGCCGCGACCCTGGAGGAAACCGTCGAGATCGCGGACCTGAGCCAGGTTGCGCGGGTACCCGTCGAGCAGGAAGCCGCCGGCAGCGTCGGCCTGCTCCAGCCGGTCGCGCACGATCGCGCTCGTCAGCTCGTCGGGAACCAGGTCGCCGGCGTCGATGATCGCCTTGACCTGCTGGCCGAGCTCGGTGCCCTCCTTGACGTTCGCCCGGAAGACGTCGCCCGTCGAGACGGCGGGGATGCCCAGCGCCTCGGCGATGCGCACTCCCTGAGTGCCCTTGCCCGAGCCCTGGGGCCCGACGATCAGCAGACGTGCAGCCGTCATCGCAGCAGCCCTTCGTAGTGGCGCTGCTGGAGCTGCGCGTCGATCTGCTTCACCGTCTCGAGTCCGACACCGACGATGATGAGGATCGAGGCGCCGCCGAACGGGAAGTTCTGGTTGGCACCGACCGTCGCGAGCGCGATCAGCGGAAGCAGGGCGATGAGACCCAGGTAGATCGAGCCGGGAGCGGTGATGCGGGTGAGGACGTAGTCGAGGTACTCCGCGGTGGGCCGGCCGGCACGGATGCCGGGGATGAACCCGCCGTACTTCTTCATGTTGTCCGCGACGTCGACCGGGTTGAACGTGATGGCCACGTAGAAGTAGGTGAAGCCGATGATCAGCAGGAAGTAGACCGCCATGTACAGCGGGCTGTCGCCGGTCGTGAAGTACTGCTGGATCCAGGCCACCCAGCCGGGCACGTTGCCGTCGGCATCCGGGTTCTGGTTGAACTGCGCGATCAGCGCGGGGATGTACAGCAGCGACGACGCGAAGATGACCGGGACGACACCCGCCATGTTGACCTTGATGGGAATGTACGTGTTCGTGCCGCCGTACGTGCGCCGGCCGACCATGCGCTTGGCGTACTGGACCGGGATGCGCCGCTGCGACTGCTCGACGAAGACGACGAGGGCGACGACGGCGATGCCCACCGCGAGCACGAGGAGGAAGATCTCGAAGCCGCGGGCGATCGCGATCGACCAGAGGGCCGCGGGGAACGTGGCGGCGATCGAGGTGAAGATGAGGATCGACATGCCGTTGCCGACGCCGCGCTCGGTGACGAGCTCAGCGAACCACATGATCAGGCCGGTGCCGGCGGTCATCGTGATGATCATCAGAAGCTGGGCGTACCAGGCCTCCGAGGTCACGAGCTGAGCGCACTCGGGAACACCGGTCACCGGGATCAGCTGACCCGAGCGGGCGACCGTGACGAGCGTCGTGGACTGCAGCAGCGCCAGCGCGATGGTCAGGTAGCGGGTGTACTGCGTGAGCTTCGCCTGGCCGGACTGACCCTCCTTGTAGAGGGTCTCGAAGTGCGGGATGACCACGCGCAGCAGCTGCACGATAATCGTCGCGGTGATGTACGGCATGACGCCGAGCGCGAAGATCGACAGCTGCAGCAGGGCGCCGCCCGAGAACAGGTTCACGAGCGAGAGCAGGCCCTGCGCGGTGCCGCTCTGGTCGAGACAGCTCTGCACGTTCGGGAAGTTCACGAACGGCGTCGGCACGTGCGCGCCCAGGCGGTAGATGGCGATGATCGCCAGGGTGAAGCCGATCTTCCGCCGGAGATCCGGAGTGCGGAAAACCCGCGCTATGGCGCTGAACAAGTGGATTCCTCCCAAGGGATGGGCGGCGTCTCGGGAAGACACCGTCAACCAGGGTATCCCAGGCCGTTCACAGGCGCGCCTCGGATACGACGAAGCGAGGGCCGGAGCGAACTCCGGCCCTCGCTGGCGAATTACTTGATGGACCCGCCGGCCGCGACGATCTTCTGCTCGGCAGAGCCCGAGACCTTGTCGACCGACACGTTCAGCGCCACCGAGATGTCGCCGGTGCCGAGCACCTTGACCTTCTCGTTCTTGCGGACGGCACCCTTCGCGACCAGGTCGGTGATGGTGACGTCACCGCCCTGCGGGTAGAGCTCCGCGAGCTTGTCCAGGTTCACGACCTGGTACTCGACGCGGAACGGGTTCTTGAACCCGCGCAGCTTGGGGGTGCGCATGTGGAGCGGCATCTGGCCACCCTCGAAGCCCGCCTTGACCTGGTACCGGGCCTTCTGACCCTTGGTTCCGCGGCCCGCGGTCTTACCCTTCGAGCCCTCACCGCGGCCGACACGGGTCTTCGCCGTGTTGGATCCGGGCACGGGACGCAGGTGGTGGACCTTCAGCACACCGGGACGAGCGGCCGTGGTCTCGGCCTTCGCCTTCTTGTCGTCCTTCTTCTCAGCCATCAGTCGATCTCCTCAACCTTCACGAGGTGCGCGACGGTCTTGACGTAGCCGCGCGTCTGCGCGTCGTCGGGACGGACGACCGAGTCGCCGATCCGCTTGAGACCCAGCGAACGCAGCGTGTCGCGCTGGTTCTGCTTCTCGCTCACCTTGGACTTGACCTGGGTGACCTTCAGTCGAGCGGCCATCAGGCACCTACCTTCTGTGCGGCGTTCGCCTCGGCCTCAGCGCGCACGAGGCGAGCCGGTGCGACCTGGTCGAAGTCCAGGCCACGGCGTGCGGCGACCGCACGGGGCTCCTCGAGCTGCTTCAGTGCCTCGACGGTCGCGTGCACGATGTTGATCGTGTTCGACGAGCCGAGCGACTTCGACAGGACGTCGTGGATACCGGCGCACTCGAGCACGGCGCGGACGGGACCACCGGCGATAACACCGGTACCGGCGGCGGCGGGGCGCAGGAGCACCACGCCGGCGGCTGCCTCACCCTGCACGGGGTGCGGGATGGTCGAGCCGGTGCGGGGAACGCGGAAGAAGTTGCGCTTGGCCTCTTCGACACCCTTCGAGATGGCGAGGGGGACCTCACGCGCCTTGCCGTAGCCGACGCCGACCAGCCCGTTGCCGTCGCCGACGACGACGAGAGCGGTGAAGCTGAAGCGACGACCACCCTTGACGACCTTCGACACGCGGTTGATGGTGACGACGCGCTCCAGGAACTGGCTCTTGTCGGCGTCGCGCGAACCGCGGTCGCGGTTGTTGCTGCGCTCGCGGCTGCCGCGGCGGGGCTCGCGGGCCTCGCGCTCGACGGGAGCGGTGCCTGCGGCCTGCTCGGTCGTAGCCTGTTCGGTCACAGGGTTCTCTCCGTTGTTGTTGGTCACTGCATCGCTCACAGGTTCAGACCTCCCTCGCGAGCGCCGTCGGCGATCGCTGCGACACGGCCCGCGTAGCGGTTGCCACCGCGGTCGAACACGACGTCTTCGACGCCGGCGGCCTTGGCGCGCTCGGCGACGAGCTCGCCGACCTTGCGGGCCTTGGCGGTCTTGTCACCGTCGAACGTGCGCAGGTCGGCCTCGAGGGTCGACGCCGAAGCCACGGTGTGACCCTTGGCGTCGTCGACGAGCTGCACGAAGACGTGGCGGGCCGAGCGGGTCACGACCAGGCGCGGCCGGGCCTCGGTGCCCACGATCTTCTTGCGAAGGCGGGCGTGACGACGCGCGCGCGCGTCGGACTTGCTCTTCACAGCCATGCTTACTTACCAGCCTTTCCGGCCTTGCGGCGGACGACCTCGCCCGCGTACCGCACACCCTTGCCCTTATAGGGCTCGGGCTTGCGGATCTTGCGGATGTTGGCCGCGGTCTCGCCGACCGCCTGCTTGTCGATGCCGCTGACCGTGAGCTTGTTGTTGCCCTCGACGGTCAGGGTGATGCCGGCGGGTGCCTCGACGGTGACGGGGTGCGAGAAGCCGAGAGCGAACTCGACGGACGAGCCCTTCTGAGCGACGCGGTAACCGGTGCCGACGACCTCGAGACCCTTGGTGTAGCCCTGGGTCACGCCGATGATGTTGTTGTTGATCAGGGTGCGGGTCAGGCCGTGCAGGGCACGCGACTCGCGCTCGTCATCCGGACGGGTGACGAGAACCTGGTTCTCCTCGACCTTGGCCTCGATGGGCTTGGCGACGGTCAGTCGCAGCTCGCCCTTGGGGCCCGTGACGAGGACGTCCTGTCCGGTGACCTCGACGGTCACACCGGCAGGGATGTCGATGGGGAGACGTCCAATACGCGACATCAGATCACCACACGTAGGCGAGGACTTCCCCGCCGACGCCCTTCGAGTCGGCCTGGCGGTCCGTGAGGAGGCCAGAGGAGGTGGACAGAATCGCGACACCCAGGCCACCGAGGACCGTGGGCAGCTCGGTCGACTTCGCGTACACGCGGAGACCGGGCTTGGAGACGCGCTTGATGCCGGCGATCGACCGCTCGCGGTTGGGGCCGTACTTCAGCGTCATGGTGAGGGTCTGGCCGACGCGGGCATCGGTGACCTCCCAGCCGGAGATGTAGCCCTCCTGCTTGAGGATCTCGGCGATGTTGGTCTTGAGCTTCGAGCTCGGCAGCGACACGGAGTCGTGGTGCGCCGAGTTCGCGTTGCGCAGACGGGTCAGCATATCTGCGACCGGGTCTGTCATCGTCATAGGTGTGTTCCTTCGATCATGAGGTTTCGACTGCCGTTACACGACAGGCGACCTTCGATGAATGTCCATATTCAGTTGTGCAGTCGTTCGGCCCCGGAGCATGCCCCGAGGCCGAACGATCGATTGTACCGGATTACGCCTGGGCGTCGTCCGACTTGAACGGGAAGCCGAGCTGGCGGAGCAGCGAGCGTCCCTCGTCATCCGACTTCGCCGTGGTGACGATCGTGATGTCGAAACCACGGACGCGGTCGATCCGGTCCTGGTTGATCTCGTGGAAGACCGCCTGCTCCTGCAGACCGAAGGTGTAGTTGCCGTGACCGTCGAACTGCTTGGGCGACAGACCGCGGAAGTCGCGGATGCGGGGCAGCGCGAGGTTCACGAGACGGTCGATGAACTCCCACGCACGGTCACCGCGGAGCGTGACGTGCGCGCCGATGGCCTGGCCCTCGCGCAGCTTGAACTGCGCGATGGACTTGCGGGCCTTCGTGACGATCGGCTTCTGACCCGTGATCTTCGTCAGGTCGTCCACGGCGCCGTCGATCACCTTGCTGTCGCGAGCTGCCTCGCCGACACCGGTGTTCACGACGACCTTCACGAGACCGGGGATCTGCATGACGTTGGCGTAGCCGAACTCTTCCTGCAGAGCCTTCTTGATCTCGCTCTGGTACTTCTGCTTCAGGCGGGGCTGGATCTTGCCAGCCGCCGCGGCAGTGGTGCTGCTCATATTCAGAGGTCCTTGCCGCTCTTCTTCGCGTAACGCACGCGGACGGTGCGCTTCACGCCGTCCTTCGTCTTCTCCTCGACGCGGTGGCCGACGCGGGTCGGCTTCTTCGTCTCGGGGTCGACGACCTGGACGTTCGAGATGTGGATGGGGGCCTCGAAGGTCTCGATGCCGCCCGTCTTGGTGCCACGCTGCGTCTGGCCGACGCGGGTGTGCTTGGTGACGTAGTTCACGCCCTCGACGATGACGCGGTTCTGCTCGACGAGGACCTCGAGGACCTTGCCCTGCTTGCCACGGTCGCCGCCGCGCTCGGGCTTGGCGCCCGTGATGACCTGAACCAGGTCACCCTTCTTGATGTTCGCCATGATCAGATGACCTCCGGGGCGAGCGAGACGATCTTCATGAACTTCTTGTCGCGAAGCTCACGACCGACCGGTCCGAAGATGCGGGTGCCGCGGGGCTCCCCGTCGTTCTTCAGGATGACGGCGGCGTTCTCGTCGAACTTGATGTACGAGCCGTCGGGACGGCGCGTCTGCTTGACGGTGCGGACGATGACGGCCTTGACGACATCACCCTTCTTGACGTTGCCACCGGGGATCGCGTCCTTGACGGTGGCGACGATGATGTCGCCCAGTCCGGCGTACCGGCGGGCGGAGCCGCCGAGCACGCGGATGGTGAGCAGCTCCTTGGCGCCGGTGTTGTCGGCGACCTTGAGGCGGGATTCGGTCTGAATCATGAGATCACTTCGCCTTCTCGAGGACCTCGACCAGACGCCAGCGCTTGGTGGCGCTCAGCGGGCGAGTCTCGTTGATGAGGACGAGGTCGCCGATGCCGGCGGTGTTGGCCTCGTCGTGGGCCTTGACCTTCGACGTGCGGCGGATGACCTTGCCGTAGAGCGGGTGCTTCACGCGGTCCTCGACCTCGACGACGATCGTCTTGTCCATCTTGTCGCTCACGACGTAGCCGCGACGAGCCTTGCGGTAACCGCGGGCCTGCGGGTCGCGGACGTCGTGCTCGCCGTGCTCGTGGCCCTCGGCGACAGCCTCAGCGGCGTTCTTGTCGGTAGCCATTACTCGGTCTCTTCCTTCGCGGCCTCGGTGGCGTCATCCGCCTTCTTGGCCTTGGTCTTCTTCGCCTTCGGCGCCTCCGCGACGGGCGTGGCACGAATGCCGAGCTCGCGCTCGCGGATCACCGTGTAGAGCCGCGCGATGTCGCGCTTGACCGCACGGATGCGGCCGTGGCTCTCGAGCTGGCCGGTGGCCGACTGAAAGCGCAGGTTGAACAGCTCTTCCTTGGCCTTGCGCAGCTCCTCGACGAGGCGCTGGTCTTCGAACGTGTCGAGCTCGCTCGGGGCGAGCGTCTTGGTGCCGACAGCCATTACGCGTCGCCCTCCTCGCGCTTGATGATGCGTGCCTTCAGCGGCAGCTTGTGAATGGCACGGGTCAGGGCCTCGCGAGCGAGCTCCTCGTTGACTCCGGCGACCTCGAAGAGGACGCGACCCGGCTTGACGTTGGCGACCCACCACTCCGGCGAGCCCTTACCCGAACCCATGCGGGTCTCGGCGGGCTTCTTGGTGAGCGGACGGTCGGGGTAGACGTTGATCCACACCTTGCCGCCACGCTTGATGTGACGCGTCATGGCGATACGAGCGGACTCGATCTGACGGTTGGTCACGTAAGCGGGCGTGAGTGCCTGGATACCGAACTCGCCGAAGGAGACCTTCGTGCCGCCGGTGGCCTGGCCATCGCGCTTGGGGTGGTGCTGCTTGCGGTACTTGACCTTGCGGGGGATAAGCATCAGGCCGACGCTCCTTCTGCCACGGGGGCCTCGTTGCGGGGACCGCGACGGCGGTCACCGCGGTCGTCGCGACCGCGCGAGGTCTTCGGCGCGTTGGCCTGCTCGCGAGCGAGCTCCTTGGCCGTCAGGTCGCCCTTGTAGATCCAGACCTTCACGCCGATGCGGCCGAAGGTGGTCTTGGCCTCGTAGAAGCCGTAGTCGATGTTCGCGCGGAGCGTGTGCAGGGGCACGCGGCCCTCGCGGTAGAACTCCGAGCGGCTCATCTCCGCGCCGCCGAGGCGGCCCGAGACCTGGATCCGGATGCCCTTGGCACCGGCGCGCTGAGCGCCCTGCAGACCCTTGCGCATCGCGCGGCGGAAAGCCACACGAGCGGAGAGCTGCTCGGCGATGCCCTGCGCGACGAGCTGGGCGTCGGCCTCGGGGTTCTTGACCTCGAGGATGTTGAGCTGGATCTGCTTGCCGGTGAGCTTCTCGAGGTCGGCGCGGATGCGCTCGGCCTCGGCGCCACGACGACCGATCACGATGCCCGGGCGGGCGGTGTGGATGTCGACGCGGACGCGGTCACGGGTGCGCTCGATCTCGATGTTGCTGACGCCGGCGCGGTCGAGCGACGTGGTCAGCAGACGACGGATCTTGATGTCCTCGGCGACGTAGTCGGCGTAACGCTGGCCCGGCTTGGTCGAGTCCGAGAACCAACGCGACACGTGGTCCGTGGTGATGCCGAGGCGGAAGCCGTACGGGTTGACTTTCTGTCCCATTACTTGCTCGCCTTCTTGCTCGTACCGGCGGCCGCGGCATCCGCGTTCTCCGGCGTCGACAGCACGACCGTGATGTGGCTCGTGCGCTTCTTGATCTGGAAGGCGCGACCCTGGGCGCGGGGCTGGAAACGCTTGAGCGTCGTGCCCTCGTCGACGTACGCGTTCTTCACGTACAGGTCTGCATCGTCCAGGAACTCGTTGTCCTTATCGGCCTTGACGCGAGCGTTCGCGACGGCCGAGGCGACGAGCTTGTAAATCGGCTCGCTGGCGCTCTGCGGGGCGAACTTCAGGATGGCGAGTGCCTCCTGAGCCTGCTTGCCCTTGATGAGCGCGACGACACGACGAGCCTTCTGAGGGGTCACGCGGATGTGCTTCACGCGCGCGGTGGATTCCACCATGTCTCTCCTCCTCTGTCCTCTCTGGAACTGCCCCCGCGTCAGCGGCGGCGGCCCTTCTTGTCGTCCTTCACGTGGCCGCGGAAGGTGCGGGTGGGCGCGAATTCGCCCAGCTTGTGGCCGACCATGGTCTCGGACACGAACACGGGGATGTGCTTGCGTCCGTCGTGCACGGCGATCGTGTGGCCGAGCATGGCCGGGATGATCATCGAACGGCGCGACCAGGTCTTGATGACGTTCTTGGAGCCGGCTTCGTTCTGCGCGACCACCTTGCGAAGCAGGTGCTCGTCGACGAAGGGGCCCTTCTTCAGGCTGCGAGGCATCTTCCTCTACTCCTACTTGCGCTTCTTGCCGGCGTTGCGACGGCGGACGATGTACTTGTCGCTCTCCTTGTTGGGGTGGCGGGTGCGACCCTCAGCCTGACCCCAGGGAGTGACGGGGTGACGTCCACCGGACGTCTTGCCCTCACCACCACCGTGCGGGTGGTCGACCGGGTTCATGGCGACACCACGAACCGTCGGGCGAACGCCCTTCCAGCGCTTGCGGCCGGCCTTGCCCCAGTTGATGTTCGACTGCTCGGCGTTGCCGACCTCGCCGATGGTCGCGCGGCAGCGCGCATCGACGTTGCGGATCTCGCCCGAGGGCAGACGCAGCTGGGCGTAGGGGCCGTCCTTCGCGACCAGACGCACGCTGGCGCCGGCCGAGCGAGCCATCTTCGCGCCGCCGCCGGGACGGAGCTCGATGGCGTGGATGACCGTACCGGTCGGGATGTTGCGCAGCGGCAGGTTGTTGCCGGGCTTGATGTCGGCGCCGGCACCCGACTCGACGATGTCGCCCTGCTGGAGCTTGTTCGGGGCGATGATGTAGCGCTTCTCGCCGTCGAAGTAGTGCAGCAGCGCGATGCGCGCGGTGCGGTTGGGGTCGTACTCGATGTGAGCGACCTTGGCGTTGACGCCGTCCTTGTCGTTGCGACGGAAGTCGATCACGCGGTACTGGCGCTTGTGGCCACCACCGATGTGACGCGTCGTGATGCGGCCCTGGTTGTTACGGCCACCGGTCTTGGCGATCGGGCGGAGGAGCGACTTCTCGGGCGTCGATCGGGTGATCTCGGCGAAGTCGGCCACCGACGAACCGCGGCGACCCGGGGTCGTGGGCTTGTACTTGCGAATAGCCATGTTCGTTGTCCTCTATCCCGACCGTCAGCCGACTGCCGTGAAGATGTCGATGGTGCCCGACTTCAGGGTGACGATGGCGCGCTTGGTGTCCTTGCGCTTGCCGGTGCCGAAGCGGGTGCGACGGGACTTGCCCGCGCGGTTGAGCGTGTTGACCGCTGCGACCTTGACGCCGAAGATCTTCTCGATCGCGAGCTTGATCTCGGTCTTCGACGCACGGGGGTCCACGAGGAACGTGTACTTGCCCTCGTCGATGAGCCCGTAGCTCTTCTCGGAGACGACCGGCTTCAGGATGATGTCGCGCGGGTCCTTGTTGACGGCGGTCATGCCGAGACCTCCTCGGTGGCGCCAGCCTTGGACGCGACGAACGCGTCGTAGGCGGCCTTGGTGAAGACGAGGTCGTCCGAGACGAGCACGTCGTAGGCGTTGAGCTGGTCGAACGTCAGCACGTGGACGTACGCGAGGTTGCGCACGCTCTTGACGGTGATCTCGTCACCGCGCTCGATGACCACGAGGACGTTCTTCGTGGCGCCGAGGCCGGTCAGAACCGCCGCAGCAGCCTTGGTCGAGGGCGCGCCCTCGACACCGAACGAGTCGACGATGTGCAGACGCTGGCCGCGAGCACGGTCGCTGAGCGCTCCGAGGAGTGCGGCGGCGACCATCTTCTTGGGGGTGCGCTGCGAGTAGTTGCGCGGCTTGGGGCCGTGCACAATGCCACCACCGGTCATGTGCGGCGCGCGGATCGAGCCCTGACGGGCGTTACCCGTGCCCTTCTGCTTGAAGGGCTTGCGGCCGGCGCCCGAGACCTCACCGCGACGCTTGGTCGAGTGGGTGCCCTGGCGAGCCGCCGCGAGCTGCGCGACGACGACCTGGTGGATGAGGGGAACGTTGGTCTTGACGTCGAAGAGCGCGGCGGGCAGCTCCACGGAGCCTGCCTTCTTGCCGGAGGCGCTCCGGACGTCGAGCGCGAGAGTCGAGTCAGCCATGATCAGGCACCCTTCACAGCGTTGCGGACGTAGACGATGCGGCCGCGTGCACCGGGGACGGCGCCCTTGACGAGCAGCAGACCCTTCTCGGCGTCGACGGCGTGCACCGTGAGGTTGAGGACGGTCACGCGCTCGCCACCCATGCGGCCGGCCATGCGCATGCCCTTGAAGACGCGGCTGGGCGTCGACGAGGCACCGATGGAACCGGGCTTGCGGTGGTTGCGGTGCGCACCGTGCGAGGCCGAGACGCCCTTGAAGTTGTGGCGCTTCATGACACCCGCGGTGCCCTTGCCCTTGCTGGTGCCGACGACGTCGACCAGCTGGCCGGCCTCGAACGTGTCACCGGCGGTGAGCTCCTGACCGAGTGAGTAGTCAGCGGCATCCGCCGTGCGCACCTCGGTGAGGTGGCGACGGGGGGTCACGCCGGCGGCCTCGAAGTGGGCCGTGAGGGGCTTGTTGACCTTGCGGGGGTCGATCTGGCCGGCAGCGATCTGGACGGCCGAGTAGCCGTCCTTCTCGGGCGTACGGACCTGGGTGACCACGTTCGGCGCGATCTCGATGACCGTGACGGGGACGAGCTTGCCCTGCTCGTTCCAGACCTGGGTCATGCCGAGCTTGGTGCCGAGGAGGCCCTTGGAAACCTTGGAGTTGATGTCAGCCATGTCGAACCTCAGAGCTTGATCTCGATGTTGACGTCGGCCGGGAGGTCGAGTCGCATGAGCGAGTCGACAGCCTTGGGCGTCGGGTCGACGATGTCGATCAGACGCTTGTGGGTGCGCATCTCGAAGTGCTCGCGGCTGTCCTTGTACTTGTGGGGCGACCGGATGACGCACACGACGTTCTTCTCGGTCGGCAGCGGCACGGGTCCGACGACAGTCGCGCCCGCACGGGTCACGGTGTCGACGATCTTGCGTGCCGAGGTGTCGATGACCTCGTGGTCGTACGACTTCAGGCGAATGCGGATCTTCTGTCCCGCCATTTGTCTGCTCACTCTCTTTATCGCGTCTTACGTCTCGCTGGTCGCGAGCGCATTGGACGCCCGGTGGCGCGGTCTGCGCCGGGCACTTCTCACCGCCGGGGCGGTGATGCTGCACCACTGTTCTGATGTCAAACCCGCGGGTCTCCCTGCGGTTCCGCACCGTGCGCGCACGCGCGCATCCTGTCTCCAGGTCGGTGTGGGGTTCGATGTTCATCTGCCCGCGGCCTAGGACTCTGCGCTTCGCGCCGCCTATGCACTGTCGTGACAGTGATCCGGGATGCTGGGCACCCGTCGGAATGTGGAACCTGAATAGTCTACGTGCCGCCCGGGCGTGTCGCAAACCCGGGCGTGTCGCGATATCCGCCCTGCGTCCCGCGCCGCGGCGGCGGGCCGCCGAGCACGCACCCTCCCCGCGAACACGCACCTTCTATGGTGCACCCTCGCGGCGACGGTGCGTCCTCGGAGCGACGGATCGCGCTCAACGCAGGAGACCGTGGGCGCGGAGGAACGCGGCGAACGTCGGGCGGGATGCCAGGCGCTCCCAGCCCCAGCGCACCGGGGTCCAGCCGGTCGCCGCGACGACGCGGCTCTCGCGCTCGCGCTGGGCGCGCAACACGTCGCGGGGCGAGCGTCCGGCCGTCAACGCCGGGTCGAGGTACTTGCCGTCGCCGTCGAACTCACCGAACCTCCGCAGCCGAGGCCACGCGAAGTCGAGGAACGCCCACTGCCCATCGCCGATCGCGACGGGATGCTGGAGCACCGGTTCCGCAGCGCCCAGCTGCAGCATCCACAGCCGGCTGATGCTCTCGCCCGGCAGCTGTGCCCGCCCGTCGGCGATCGAGGCGACGAACCGCGCACTGCGGATGCCGCGGGCACCGGGCGCCTGCTCGATGCGAGCAGTCACATCGGCGACGAGCGCTGCGGCGGCGGCGGGGTCGTAGGCGCCGTTGCCGCGCCACGCCGCCGCTCGCAGCGCCGCGTCCATCGCTGCCGTCGCGGTCTCGGCATTCTCGGCGCAGAGCACGTCGAACAGCGTGCGCGCGAGGTTCGTCGCCTGCAACGCACCGATGCGCGAGACGTCGGCGTCCGCGACCTCGTGCCGGTGGCGCACGACGTCGCTGCGACTCGGCGCGGGCGCCGGACCGAGCTCGAGCGTATGCACCCGGGAAACGTCGCCTCGGTGGACCGGCAGTCCGTGCAGCGCGGCCGCCGTCGTGTGCGAGAAGACCGGCTCGCGGGTCGCGACAGCGGCGAGGGCGTGCGCGCGCAGCCGCATCCGCTCCTCCGGTCGCGCGGCCGCCCAGCGCGCCGCCGCGACGTAGACGCCCCGCCGGACGCGCACGAGCTCTCCGTCACCGACGGCCCGTTCGAGCGTGGACGTCTCGCCGCGACGGCGCGCATCGCGCCGGAAGATGAGGTCAGCGTATTCGGTCACTCC
Source organism: Microbacterium sp. 1262 (assembly GCF_040544895.1). NCBI lineage: Bacteria > Bacillati > Actinomycetota > Actinomycetes > Micrococcales > Microbacteriaceae > Microbacterium > Microbacterium sp. 1262. Next base: position 3,031,252 of record NZ_JBEPKU010000001.1, on the reverse strand, counting down.
CCCACGATGCCGCCCGCGCCGCCCCCGCATCCGCGCCCCCCCTGCTCCCCGTGCGCACTCCCGCCCCCGCCCGTCCTGGGGAGGAACCACCGCCCCGAACGCGAGAACGCACCGACCCCGCGACCACGCACCATTCACGGTGCGCTCGCGGAGGCGGTGCGTTCTCGGCGCTCGGCCTACTGGTTGCCGATGTTCTTGTCGACGTTCTCGCGGACCTCATCGACCTTGCCATGGTGCTGCTCCGGGACGACCTTCTTCACGGCATCCGCCGCACCCTTGAGGAACTTGTCGCTGACCTCCTCGGCCTTCTCGCTCTTGAGTGCTTCCTCGATCTTGTCGCGGTTCTGTTCGAACATCTGCTTGCCCTTGTTGATGATGTCGTCGACGCCCATGATCGTCCTTTCGTCGGGTCGGTATCCCGCTATGAGAGCGCGTGGCGGCACACCACGTCAACAGCTTGCGGAAACGACGAAACCCCCCGGACCCGAAGGTCCGAGGGGTTCCGCGAAGGAAGTCGCGAGACTTACTTGATGATCTTGGTCACCGTGCCGGCGCCGACGGTGCGGCCACCCTCACGGATCGCGAAGCCGAGGCCCTCTTCCATGGCGATCGGCTGGATGAGCTCGACCGACATGTCGGTGGTGTCACCGGGCATGACCATCTCGGTGCCCTCGGGCAGCGAGATGACGCCGGTGACGTCCGTGGTGCGGAAGTAGAACTGCGGGCGGTAGTTCGTGTAGAAGGGGTTGTGACGGCCACCCTCCTCCTTCGAGAGGATGTAGGCAGTGCCCTCGAAGTTGGTGTGCGGGGTAACCGAACCCGGCTTCACGACGACCTGGCCACGCTCGACGTCGTCACGCTTGGTGCCGCGGAGGAGCAGACCACAGTTCTCGCCGGCCCAGGCCTCGTCGAGCTGCTTGTGGAACATCTCGATACCGGTGACCGTGGTCTTCTGCGTCGGGCGGATGCCGACGATCTCGACCTCGGAGTTGATGGCGAGGGTGCCGCGCTCGGCGCGGCCCGTGACGACGGTTCCACGACCGGTGATCGTGAAGACGTCCTCGACGGGCATGAGGAACGGCTTGTCCTTGTCACGCACCGGGTCGGGGATCGACTCGTCGACGGCGTCCATGAGCTCGACGATCGCGTTGACCCACTTCTCGTCGCCCTCGAGAGCCTTCAGGCCCGAGACGCGGACGACAGGAGCGTTGTCGCCGTCGAAGTCCTGCGACGACAGGAGCTCGCGAACCTCGAGCTCGACGAGCTCCAGGATCTCCTCGTCGTCGACCATGTCCGACTTGTTGAGCGCGACCAGCAGGTAGGGAACGCCGACCTGCTTGGCGAGCAGGACGTGCTCGCGGGTCTGAGCCATCGGGCCGTCGGTGGCGGCGACCACGAGGATCGCGCCGTCCATCTGAGCGGCACCGGTGATCATGTTCTTGATGTAGTCAGCGTGACCCGGGGCGTCGACGTGAGCGTAGTGACGCTTGGGGGTCTCGTACTCGACGTGCGAGATGTTGATCGTGATACCACGCTGACGCTCTTCGGGCGCCGAGTCGATGGACGCGAAGTCACGCTGCACGTTGGTGGCCGACGGGTACTTGTCGGCGAGCACCTTCGAGATCGCCGCGGTGAGCGTCGTCTTGCCGTGGTCGACGTGACCGATGGTTCCGATGTTGACGTGCGGCTTGGTCCGCTCGAACTTGGCCTTAGCCACTGGGTCCTCCTCAGGACTGTCGTTGTAGATCTCCGGGCGCTGGATTGCGACCGGTTCTCTACGGGGATGTTTTCACTCTAGTAGAGAGGTCGATATTCAGTTTGAGTGGATGCCGGGAGCCTGGGCCCCCGGCATCCCGAGGGCCTACTCGCCCTTGTTCTTCTGGACGATCTCGTCGGCCACCGCGCGCGGGACCTCGGAGTAGCTGTCGAACTCCATCGAGTAGACCGCGCGGCCCGAAGTCTTCGAGCGCAGGTCGCCGATGTAGCCGAACATCTCCGACAGGGGGACGAGAGCGCGGACGATCTTGATGCCCGAGCCGTCCTCCATCGACTGGATCTGGCCACGACGCGAGTTCAGGTCGCCGATGACGTCGCCCATGTACTCCTCGGGCGTACGCACCTCGACAGCCATCAGGGGCTCGAGGATGACCGGGTTGGCCTTGCGCAGCGCCTCCTTGAAGCCCATCGAGCCGGCGATCTTGAACGCCATCTCGGACGAGTCGACGTCGTGCGACGCGCCGTCGATGAGGATCGCCTTGACACCCACGATGGGGTAGCCGGCGAGCACGCCGACGTTCATCGCGTCCTGGAAGCCCTGGTTGGTCGGCTCGATGTACTCGCGCGGGATGCGGCCACCGGTGACCTTGTTCTCGAACTCGTACGTCTTGTCGGCCGTGACCTCGAGCGGCTCGATCGCGAACTGGATCTTCGCGAACTGACCCGAACCACCGGTCTGCTTCTTGTGGGTGTAGTCGTGACGCTCGACGGCCTTCTTGATCGTCTCGCGGTACGCGACCTGCGGCTTGCCGACGTTCGCCTCGACGCGGAACTCGCGCTTCATGCGGTCGACGAGGATGTCGAGGTGCAGCTCGCCCATGCCCTTGATGACGGTCTGACCCGTCTCGGGGTTGAGCTCGGTGCGGAACGTCGGGTCCTCTTCGGCGAGCTTCTGGATGGCGACACCCAGCTTCTCCTGGTCGGCCTTGGTCTTCGGCTCGATCGCGACCTCGATGACGGGCTCGGGGAACGTCATCGACTCGAGGACGACGGGCTCGGCCGGGTCGGCGAGGGTGTCACCGGTGGTGGTGTCCTTCAGGCCGATGACGGCGTAGATGTTACCCGCGGTGAGCGAGTCGACCGGGTTCTCCTTGTTGGCGTGCATCTGGAAGATCTTTCCGATGCGCTCCTTCTTGCCCTTGGTCGAGTTGATGACCTGCGCACCCGAGTCGAGGTGACCCGAGTAGACGCGGACGTAGGTGAGGCGACCGAAGAACGGGTGCACCGCGACCTTGAAGGCCAGCGCGGCGAACGGGTCGTTGGCGTCGGGGTGACGCTCGATGATCTTCTCTTCGTCCTTCGGGTCGTGCGCCTCGATGGCGGGCACGTCGAGGGGCGAGGGGAGGAAGTCCACGACCGCGTCGAGCATGGGCTGCACACCGCGGTTCTTGAACGCGGAGCCGCAGAGCACCGGGTACAGCTCGCCGGCGACGGTGAGCTTGCGGATGGCGCCCTTGATCTCGGCGACGCTGAGCTCCTCGCCACCGAAGAACTTCTCGAGCAGCGCGTCGTCGGACTCGGCGACGGTCTCGAGGAGGCGCTGACGGTACTCGGCGGCCTTGTCGGCGAGGTCGGCCGGGATCTCCTGGATCTCGTACTTCGCGCCCATGGTCACGTCACCCTTGGCGTCGCCGGGCCAGACCAGCGCGCGCATCTCGACGAGGTCGATGACGCCCACGAAGTCGTTCTCGGCGCCGATCGGGAGCTGCAGCACGAGCGGCTTGGCGCCCAGGCGGCTGACGATGGTGTCGACGGTGAAGTAGAAGTCGGCGCCCAGCTTGTCCATCTTGTTGACGAAGCAGATGCGCGGGACGTCGTACTTGTCGGCCTGACGCCAGACGGTCTCGGACTGGGGCTCGACGCCCTCCTTGCCGTCGAAGACCGCCACCGCGCCGTCGAGGACGCGCAGCGAACGCTCGACCTCGACCGTGAAGTCGACGTGGCCGGGGGTGTCGATGATGTTGATCTGGTTCTTGTTCCAGAAGCAGGTCACGGCGGCAGACGTGATCGTGATGCCGCGCTCCTTCTCCTGCTCCATCCAGTCGGTGGTCGAGGCGCCGTCGTGCGTCTCGCCGAGCTTGTGGTTGACGCCCGTGTAGAACAGGATGCGCTCGGTCGTCGTCGTCTTGCCGGCATCGATGTGCGCCATGATGCCGATATTGCGGACCTTGTTGAGGTCGGTGAGCACTTCTTGTGCCACGGGCTGTTCCTTACGTTTGGTCGGGAGCGCCGGCCGGGGAGGTTTCCCCGGCCGGCGCCGAGAAGCTGTTTACCAGCGGTAGTGCGCGAAGGCGCGGTTCGACTCGGCCATCTTGTGGGTGTCTTCGCGGCGCTTGACCGCGGCACCGAGGCCGTTCGAGGCGTCGAGGATCTCGTTCTGCAGGCGCTCGGTCATCGTCTTCTCACGACGGCCCTTGGCGTACGAGACGAGCCAGCGCAGCGCGAGCGTGTTCGCGCGGTGCGGCTTGACCTCGACGGGCACCTGGTAGGTCGAGCCACCGACGCGACGGCTCTTGACCTCGAGGGTCGGACGGACGTTGTCGAGCGCCTTCTTCAGCGTCGCGACGGCGTCCTGGCCGTTCTTGGCCTCGACACCCTTGAGGGCGGTGTAGACGATCGACTCGGCGATCGACTTCTTGCCGTCGACGAGGATCTTGTTGACGAGCTGCGTGACGATCGGAGCACCGTAGACCGGGTCGTTGACGACGACGCGGCGGGGTGCGGGTCCCTTACGAGGCATCTAACTCAACCCTTCTTCGCGCCGTAGCGGCTGCGAGCCTGCTTACGGTTCTTGACGGCCTGGGTGTCGAGCGCACCGCGGACGATCTTGTAGCGGACACCGGGGAGGTCCTTCACACGACCGCCGCGGACGAGCACGAGCGAGTGCTCCTGCAGGTTGTGGCCCTCGCCAGGGATGTAGGCGGTGACCTCGGTGCCGTTGCGGAGCTTGACACGAGCGACCTTGCGCATGGCCGAGTTCGGCTTCTTGGGCGTGGTCGTGTACACGCGGGTGCAGACACCCGCCTGCTGGGGGTTCGCCTTCAGAGCGGGCGCCTTGGTCTTGGTGACCTTCGGCGAGCGACCCTTGCGAACCAACTGCTGAATGGTTGGCACGTTCTCTCCTTGTAGTGCTGCACGGTGACAGCGTCGTGGTTTCACCACAGATCCACCGGCGCGTCACGAATGCTGCGTTTTCGAAGGGTGGATATGCCGTGGGGGCGTCCTGTTCGCAGAACGATCCCGATTCGCGTGCTCCGCTTCGACCTGATCATCGGACCGAGGCACGACGCAGGGCGCGCACGAGCGCACACCCGATCAATGATACGCCTCTCCGGCGAGGCGGGCAAACGCCGATGCGAGCCGGTGGTATCGGCGTCAGGCTCCGGGCCGCTCGATGCGCAGTTCGGCGTCGCCGAGGAGGAAGCGCTCGCCCGCCGGCGCGTCCGACCCGGGCTCGAGCTCGATCTCGGTGCCGAGGAAGTTCGTCAGCACGACGCCGTTCGTCGAGTGCAGGTCGGTGATGTGCCACAGCCCCGAGCGCAGTTCGAGACGGGCGTGCGTCTTGGAGACGGTGCGCGTGCGGTCCTCGATGGCCACGAGCTGGGCACGCGGGTAGGCGGGGTCAGGCGCGGGCTGACGCCCGACGATCGCGACGTCACCGGTGAGCGGCGCGATCTCCCCGTCGGGCAGCACCAACTGCCAGTACACCCGGCGCCGCGCCACGACGACGGTGTGGTCGATGTCGCCGTCGTCGGAGACCTCGGCGCGGCGCAGCTGGGCGGGGACCGCCGCTTCGGCCGTCCGCGGAGCCCCCGCCGCCGGAGCGCTCGCGACCGCGGAGACCTCGTCGGACAGCTCCGGGAACTCGTCGGGCGTGCGCGCGAAGGCGCGGCGGGCGATCGGCGTCGCCGAGACGGCATCCCAGGTGCGGCGACCCGCCCCGAAGCCGGACGCGGAGTCGGGGTCGGCGAACGACGGGACCACACCGGGACGATCGGATGCCGCCCGCGACGGGAACGGCGACGGCGAGATCGCCGAGACGTCGTCGATCTCGGACGGCCAGCGCGCGTCATCGGATCCGTCTTCGTCGGCGTCCGCGTCGCGGATGGCGGCATCCTCATCGGGCCGCGTCTCGACCTGCGGGGCGGGTTCGCGCAGGATCGGCTCGCGCGCCTCTCTCGGGGCCGGCTCCGAGAACGCGGGCCGGGCCCCGGGCTGCGCCGGGGCGTCGTCGGGCTGCTGCTCAGGAGAGGATGCGGCGGCGGGCTCGGCGGCCACGGGTTCCGGCTCGACCGGGTGAACGTCCGGTGCGGCCGGCTCGACGGCGGGCTCGGTCGCCGACCGGCTGCGATCGGGTGCCGGCGCGGAAACGTCGGGGGTGGACGCGGCGGGGGCGAACGGCGACGGCGGCGCCCACGGCGACGGCTGCAGGTCGGTCGGCGCATCCTCGCGCTCGGGCACGGCGGCCGCATCGGCCTCACCGCTGGAGGCGTGCGGCTCGGGGCTGAAGTGACGTGCCGACAGGGTCGGGCTCGCCAGCGTCGGCGGCGCCGCCGGCTCGGGAGAGCGGGCCGGGCGGAACTGCGCGTCGCGCTCCGGATCCGATTCGGACAGCGGCGGAGTGAAGACCCACGGCGGCGCCGTGACCTCGGCGGCCTGCTCGCCCCGCCAGCGGGCGGGACCGAGACCGAGGATGCTGGCCCACACGACGAAGAGCAGTGCGGCGAGCACCGTCATGCCGGGACCGGCGCCGAAGCCGCGGCCGATGCGGTGCGCCGCCATCACCAGCAGCACGTACACGGCGAGCGGCCCGAGCACCGGGACGAGGCCGATGAGGACGAGCCACGGGCTGAAGCCGCCGATGCGCAGCACCACCGCGATGTTCAGCAGCGGCACCCACCCCTGCCACGGCTCCTCGTCGGTCTTGCGGAAGAGCCCGGCCAGCGCTAGCGCCGTCCAGACATAGAGGACCGCACCCAGCACCGTCGAGAGGACGACGAGCAGGATGAGGAGCGATTCGTTGCCGGAGGTGGTCATCGCATCCCACGATAGGGCCCGCGACGCCCCGTCACCGCCGTCACGGTTCACCGCCGCGCTCCGCGCCGGGCTCGAAGGGCGCATCGAGCGACCGCGTGAGCTCGGCGAGCATCGCCTCGATCTGGGGCTCGACATGCTGCGCGACGGCGGCCTGCACGCGCAGCCGGTGGTGCAGCAGCACCGCGCAGACCTCGCGCCCGATCATGTTGGCGTAGTCGTCGGCGAGACCGACCTCCTGCCGCAGGGCGGCTTTCGCCTCGCTGCTGAGCGGCGGCAGTTCGGGCACGGCGTCGTCGGACTCCTGCGCGAGGCCGGAGATGGTGAAGAGGAACGGCGCCCCGGCCACCGGTTCCGGATCCAGCGGCAGACCGTCGAACTCGGGCTCGAGCCCTTCGGAGGGCCGGTACGTACGCGCGCGGTTGCGTGCGGCCTGCTGGTCGAGCTCGGCCTGCAGCATCGGCAGGTTGCGCGAGGTGTACTCGGCGACGGCGGCATCCACGATCGCCTTCATGCGTGTGGAGAGTCCGTGCTGCACGCCGTGCGGGACGTCCGACCCGAGACCCACCGCCGAGAGCACCGGCGAGCCGATGCAGCGACGGCAGGGAGCGACGCGCCCTCGGTGCGTCGCCGGCTGCCAGCGCGGCAGCCAGCGCAGCCAGGCATCCACCGCCTGGCTGACCTGGGTCTCGAGCGACCGCTCCACGGGCCTATTGTGACCGATCCGAGCCGGTCGGCGCGGGATTTCGCGTCATTCGTCCTCGTCGCGTTCCCAGGCCCACCGTGGCGGCGTCGCGCGCGTGCGGACCAGCGCGACGGCCGACCAGCCCGAGATCGCCGCCGCGGCGACGAGGAGCACGCCGAACCACGAGACCGCGAAACCGCCGGCCGCGGCCAGGGCTCGCGCCGCGTCGACCCCGACGAGCAGCGCGGCCACGACCAGGCCGGCGAGGTACGACAGCAGCGCGACGATTCCCACCGGAACCGAGATCGCGTACGAGGGGCGCGGCCCCCGCAGCACGGCGGCCAGCGTGGCAGCGATCGCGATGACCGCGGCGCCGAAGCCGACGGCGCCCGGGATCGGCCCGAGACCGCGGACGGCGACGACGTCCTGGCCGGTCACCAGGCTCAGGATGCCGAGGCCGCAGATGGCGAGCGCCCCGAAGCCCACGACCGCGAACGCGGTGGCGAGCCCGGGGCGCATTCCGCCGGAGGGGGTGGACATCAGTAGCGGTGCAGCTGGGGCCCCGCCTCGAGGGTGCGCTCGTACTCCCGCTGCGCCTCGGCGTTGAGCTCGGTGACCCGGCGTCCGCGGGCGGCGACCCATGCGCCGAACCAGATCGTCAGCTCGCGACCCGCGACCAGAGCGACGAGCGCGAGCGGCGCGAACGCCTGCTCGCCGACGATGGTCAGGGCCTGGCTCGGGGCGATCGTCCAGAACGGCGCCTGGAAGAGCTGTCCGGCGATGTGCCCCGCGTAGGACGCGAGGCCCACGAGGAGTCCGAGGAGGACCCACAGGCCCCAGCGGCCGCGGTTGATGAAGGCACCCAGGATCCAGAAGGCGAGGAAGAACACCACGACGGGAACCCAGAACCACCACGAGGTGGCGGCTGCGAGGGCCTGGTCGCCGATGTTGGCCGTCGTCACCTCGCCGCGTACGGCGTCGATACCCAGGGCCGCGCCGAGGTAGATCAGCGCGAAGGCGATGGCCGCCAGGAGGCCGATGGCGCCGGCCGCTCCGCGGTTGCCCCGCGGAGTCGGCGCCTCGGGGGCCTGGACGAAGATCGGCTGCGGGCTCGGGGCCGCAGCGGCCGGCGTCTCGGCGACGGGCTCGCTCGCGCTCACGCTGCGCGTGGCGCCGGCGTCGGTGTCGTCGGCACGGTAGGCGCGCGTGGCGGTGTCGCTCGCGGCTGCTCCGCCCGCGGCGGTCGTAGCGGCGGCGCCTGCTGCCCCGCCCGCGGCGGCATCCCGGTCAGTCGTCGCCGCAGCATCCGCCTCGGCGTCGCGCGGGGTGTCCCACTCGCTCGGCGAGTTCCACGCGTCGTCCGACGACGAGCCGACGGTGTCGGTGCGCTCGTCGCGCGCTGCGGCGGCATCGATCCGAGCGGCTTCCGCGTCGGAGGTCGCTCCGTCGGCGACGGGTCGGTCGGTCGAGGCGTCGGCGCTCGCAGACCGCTCGGGGAGAGTTCCGGAACCGGCGTAGGCGGCATCCCAGTCGTCGGCCGAGACCGCATCGCGCGACGCCTCGGCGTCGGCGAGCCCGGCCCGGGCGCTGCCCACGACGTCGTCCACCGGCTTCGGCTCTTCGACCGGCTCGCCGTACTTGGGGTCGCTCATGCGATGTGCTCCTCACGCGGTGGCCGGTGCCGCCGCAGAGGCGAGGATATCCCGGCGATGCGGGCGTGCCGCGCAGGCGTGCCGACGTGTCTGCGCACCCGTGCGTGCGGGCGGACGTATCGTCGTGCCATGACCTCGCGCGCCCTCCGCCGCCTCGCGCCGGCCGCTCTCCTCGTCGCGGCCGCACTGCTCGCGGGATGCGCCCCGGAACCGGGGACCGCCGCCGGGCCGGCACCCGATACGAGCGCCTCCGCGGAGGCCCCCAGCCCGACCCCGGCCATGACGGTCTCCGCCGAAGCGGGCGGCCCGCCGCCGACGGCATCCGGCTCTGTCGTCTCGACGACGGTCCTCCCCCGCGACTGCGCCGGCATCCTGGGCGCCCCCGCACGCGCCGCGCTCGCGTCGGTGCCGCTGAACGACGCGGCCTTCGGCGAGAGCGGGTCGCTTCCGGACGGGTCGCTGCGCTGCGTCTGGGCCGACCCGGCCGCCGACACCGCGAAGATCGAGACCACGATCGCCTACGCCGAGCGCAACCCGGTGATCGACTTCTTCAACGAGCTCACCGAGATCGGGTTCACCTGCTACGAGCCGGCGGGCGGCGTGCGCTGCGAGAAGACCTGGCAGAACGCGCGCTACCCCGTCACCGACGGACGGACGCTCTTCTTCCGCGACGGCGTGCTCATCGACACCCAGTTCTCGCACCTCGCCCCCGAGGGGTACACGACCGGCATCATCACCTCGGTGTGGCCGGCGGGGGCGGCCACACCCGCTCCCTGAGGGGTCGCACGACCCGGGGCGACCGGGCGCGCAACGAGGTCAATCGCCCGACGTGAAGACCGCGTTTCCGACCCGGCTGGCGTACTGCTCGGGATGCCACGCCGACTGCGACGTCGACACCCAGCGCCCTCCCCCTGCCTCGATCGTCTCGACGAGGTCGCCGGCGGTGCGCGAGCAGAGCGTGCGCGCGCCGCGCTCGTCGCACGTGAAGCCCTGAGCGGGCAGCGCGGATGCCGCGATCGAACCGGCATCCGTCCCCACCGCTCCGACCGTGGTCGAGATCGACCCCGCGTCGGAGGTCCAGCTGCAGGTGAAGCGCACCTCGGGCGCGAGCGCCTCGACGAGGGCCACGGCGGTCGACACGGGGGCGTCCTGCGACTGGTCGAGCTTCGCGCCGGGGGCGTATTGGAGGGTCACCCAGAGCGCCTCGGGGTACAGATCCCGACACTCCTGCGGGCCGTCCGCCGCAGCGGCCTCACCGCCGGCGCCCGCTCCGCTGCCGCCGAGCAGTCCCATGCCCGTCGACACGAGCGGCACGGTCAGCACTGCCAGCACCCCGATGACGCCCGCACAGAGGACCCCGACGATCCACGCGAAGACGACATTCCGACCACCGATCCGTGCCACGTCTCCACGCTAATCCGGCGGGGAGCGCTCTCGCCCACCGACACGACGAAGGGCCCCGGGACATGCCCGGGGCCCTTCGCGAGATCAGCGATCGATCAGTTGTAGCTGGTGAAGTCGCCGTCGGTGGAGAAGCTGTCGAAGTCGACGTAGCTCAGGTCGGCGTCGCTGTACGCACCGTCCGACGCGAAGATGCGGTTGGGGTACCGCTCGCTCTTCGCCTCCTCCGTCGCCTCGACGGCCACATTGCGGTACTTCGCAAGGCCCGTTCCGGCGGGGATGAGCTTTCCGATGATGACGTTCTCCTTGAGGCCGACGAGCGGGTCGCTCTTGCCCTCCATGGCCGCCTGCGTGAGCACGCGGGTGGTCTCCTGGAACGACGCGGCCGACAGCCACGATTCGGTCGCGAGCGACGCCTTCGTGATACCCATCAGCTCGGGGCGGCCCGACGCGGGACGCTTGCCCTCGGCCACGGCCTCGCGGTTGATCTGCTGGTACTTCTTGAAGTCCACCAGCTCACCCGGGAGCAGCGTCGTGTCGGCGTGGTCGACCACGGTGACCTTCCGCAGCATCTGACGGACGATGACCTCGATGTGCTTGTCGTGGATCGGCACACCCTGCGAGCGGTAGACGCCCTGCACGCCGCCGACGAGGTACTTCTGCACCTCGCGGGCACCCTGCACGCGCATGATGTCCTTCGGGTCGAGCGTGCCCACCTGCAGCGGGTCGCCGACCTCGACGTGCTGCCCGTCCTCGACGAGGAGGGTCGCACGCTTCAGCACCGGGTAGACGAAGGGCTCGTCGCCGTTGTCGGGCGTGATGATGACCTTCTTGGCCTTCTCGGTCTCGTCGATCGTGATGCGGCCGCTGGCCTCCGCGATCGGCGACGCACCCTTGGGGGTACGTGCTTCGAAGAGCTCCTGCACGCGGGGCAGACCCTGCGTGATGTCGTCGGCCGAGGCCGAACCACCGGTGTGGAAGGTACGCATCGTCAGCTGGGTACCGGGCTCACCGATCGACTGGGCGGCGATGATGCCGACCGCCTCGCCGATGTCGACGATCTTGCCGGTGGCCAGCGAACGGCCGTAGCACTTCGCGCAGACACCCACGGCCGAGTCGCAGGTCAGGACCGAGCGGACCTTGATGGAGGTCACCCCGCCCTCGACGAGCTTGTTGATCAGCACGTCGCCCACGTCGTCACCGGCTGCGGCCAGCACCTCGCCCGAGGGCGAGACGGCGTCTGCGGCGAGGGTACGGGCGAACACCGAGTTCTCGACGTTGGCGTCCTTGATGAGGGCGCCGTCGGCACCGGGTGCGGCGATCGGGAGCTCGAGGCCCTTCGACGTGCCGCAGTCGTCCTCGCGGATGATGACGTCCTGCGAGACGTCCACCAGACGACGGGTCAGGTAACCCGAGTCGGCGGTACGCAGAGCGGTGTCGGCCAGACCCTTACGGGCACCGTGCGTCGCGGTGAAGTACTCCGCCACCGACAGCCCCTCGCGGTACGAGGAGATGATCGGACGCGGCATGATCTCACCCTTGGTGTTGTTGACCAGGCCTCGGATACCGGCGATGTTACGGATCTGCAGCCAGTTACCACGGGCGCCCGACGAGACCATGCGGTTGATGGTGTTCTCGGCGGGGAAGTTCGCCTTCATGGCGGCCTGGACCTCGTCGGTCGCCTCGGTCCAGATCTTGATCTGCTCCTGACGACGCTCGGCGTCGGTCACGAGACCCTTCTCGAACTGGCCCTGGACCTTCGAGGCGAGCTTCTCGTACTTCGAGATGATCTCGGCCTTGTTCGGCGGCGTCAGGACGTCGCTGAGCGCCACCGTGACGCCCGAGCGGGTCGCCCAGTGGAAGCCGGCGTCCTTGATCCGGTCGAGGGATGCCGCGACCTCGGTCTTGGGGTACTCCTCGGCCAGCTTGTTGACGATCTGCGACAGCTTGCCCTTGTCGGCCTGCTCGCGGACGAACGGGTAGCCCTTGGGCAGGGTGTCGTTGAAGATCGCCTGTCCGAGCGACGCGTCGACCAGACCGTGGCGCTCGTAGCCCTCGGGGGCGTCGCCCTCGAGGAACGCGAGACCCGGGATGCGGATGCGGACCTTGGCCTGCAGGTCGAGGGTGCCCTCGTCCTTCGCCAGGATCGCCTCGCCGACCGAGCCGAACACGCGGCCCTCGCCCTTGGCACCCTCGATGACCGTGGTCAGGTGGTGCAGACCGATGATCATGTCCTGCGAGGGCAGGGTGACCGGACGGCCGTCCGAGGGCTTGAGGATGTTGTTCGACGCGAGCATCAGGATGCGGGCCTCGGCCTGCGCCTCGACCGAGAGCGGCAGGTGGACGGCCATCTGGTCACCGTCGAAGTCCGCGTTGAACGCGGCGCAGACGAGCGGGTGCAGCTGGATCGCCTTGCCCTCGACGAGCTGGGGCTCGAAGGCCTGGATGCCCAGGCGGTGCAGGGTGGGTGCACGGTTGAGCAGCACGGGACGCTCGCGGATGATCTCCTCGAGCACGTCCCAGACCTCGGGACGCGTGCGCTCGACGGCACGCTTGGCCGCCTTGATGTTCTGCGAGTGACCGAGGTCGATCAGGCGCTTGATGACGAACGGCTTGAAGAGCTCGAGGGCCATCTGCTTGGGCAGACCGCACTGGTGCAGCTTCAGCTGGGGTCCGACGATGATGACCGAACGACCCGAGTAGTCGACGCGCTTTCCGAGCAGGTTCTGACGGAAACGTCCCTGCTTGCCCTTGAGCATGTCCGACAGCGACTTCAGCGCACGGTTGCCGGTACCGGTGACGGGGCGACCACGGCGGCCATTGTCGAACAGCGCGTCGACGGCCTCCTGCAGCATCCGCTTCTCGTTGTTGACGATGATCTCGGGAGCCCCGAGGTCGATCAGACGACGCAGACGGTTGTTGCGGTTGATCACGCGGCGGTACAGGTCGTTGAGGTCGGAGGTCGCGAAGCGGCCACCGTCGAGCTGGACCATCGGACGCAGCTCCGGCGGGATCACCGGGACGACGTCGAGCACCATCGAGGCCGGCGACATGCCGGTCTGCAGGAACGAGTTGACGACCTTGAGGCGCTTGATCGCACGGATCTTGCGCTGGCCCTTGCCCTCGGAGATCTGCAGGTGCAGCGAGTCGGCCTCGGCGGCCAGGTCGAACGCCGCGAGGCGACGCTGGATGCCCTCGGCGCCCATGTAGGCCTCGAAGTACTGGCCGAAGCGGTCCTGCAGCTCGTGGAAGACGTCGTCCTCCTGCTTGAGCTGGCCGACCTCGAGGGAGCGGAACTCCTCCCACACCCGCTCGAGGCGCGAGATCTGCTCGTCGAAGTTCTTGCGGACCGTCGCCATGTCCTTCTCGGCGGAGTCCTTGGCCTTCTTCTTCTGGTCGGCCTTGGCGCCGTCGGCCTCGAGGGTCGCGAGCTCCTCCTCCAGCTTGGCCAGACGCGTCGCCACGCGGGCGTCACGGCGGTCACCGAGGTTCTTGATCTCGAGGCGGAGGTTGTTCTCGTGCGTGGGGAGGTCGCGGTGACGCGCATCCTCATCGACCGAGATGACCATGTACGCGGCGAAGTAGATGACCTTCTCGAGGTCCTTCGGCGCCATGTCGAGCAGGTACCCGAGGCGCGAGGGCACGCCCTTGAAGTACCAGATGTGGGTCACGGGAGCGGCGAGCTCGATGTGGCCCATGCGCTCACGACGGACCGAGGACTTGGTGACCTCGACGCCGCAGCGCTCGCAGACGATGCCCTTGAAGCGGACGCGCTTGTACTTTCCGCAGGCGCACTCCCAGTCGCGGGAGGGGCCGAAGATCTGCTCGCCGAAGAGGCCGTCCTTCTCGGGCTTGAGCGTGCGGTAGTTGATGGTTTCGGGCTTCTTGACCTCGCCGAAGGACCAACGACGGATGTCGTCAGCAGTGGCCAGGCCGATGCGAAGCTGATCGAAGGTGTGTGACTCGAGCACTGATTCTCCTGTGTCGGAATTCTGTTCGTTGCCTGGCCGGATCAGATCTCGTCGATCGACGAGGACTCGAAGCGGCTGGAGATGTTGATGCCGAGCTCCTCCGCTGCGCGGAAGGCTTCGTCATCGGTGTCGCGGAGGTTGACCTCGGTGCCGTCGGCCGAGAGGACCTCGACGTTCAGGCAGAGCGACTGCATCTCCTTCATGAGCACCTTGAACGACTCGGGGATGCCGGGCTCCTGGATGTTCTCGCCCTTGACGATGGCCTCGTAGACCTTCACGCGACCGACGATGTCGTCGGACTTGATCGTCAGGAGCTCCTGGAGGGCGTACGCGGCGCCGTAGGCCTCGAGGGCCCACACCTCCATCTCACCGAAGCGCTGGCCACCGAACTGCGCCTTACCACCGAGCGGCTGCTGGGTGATCATCGAGTACGGGCCCGTCGAACGCGCGTGGATCTTGTCGTCGACGAGGTGGTGGAGCTTCAGGATGTACATGTAGCCGACCGAGATCGGAGCCGGGAACGGCTCGCCGGAGCGACCGTCGAACAGCTTCGTCTTGCCCGAGGAGTCGATGAGACGCTCACCGTCGCGGGTGAGGTTCGTCGAATCGAGGAGCCCTGCGATCTCGGACTCGAACGCGCCGTCGAACACCGGAGTGGCGACCTTCGTGCCGGGAGCGGCCTCACGGGCGATCTCGGGCAGGCGCTCGGCCCACTCGGGGTTGCCCTCGACCTTCCAGCCCTGCGCGGCGATCCAGCCGAGGTGCAGCTCGAGGACCTGGCCGAAGTTCATTCGACCCGGGATGCCGAGCGGGTTGAGCACGACGTCGACCGGCGTGCCGTCGGCGAGGAAGGGCATGTCCTCGACGGGGAGGATCTTCGCGATGACACCCTTGTTGCCGTGGCGGCCGGCGAGCTTGTCGCCCTCGGTGATCTTGCGCTTCTGGGCGATGTAGACCACGACGCGGCGGTTGACGCCCGAGCCGAGCTCGTCGTCGCCGTCCTCGGCGTTGAACTCCTTGACGGCGATGATGGTGCCCTGCTCACCGTGGGGGACCTTCAGCGACGTGTCGCGGACCTCGCGGCTCTTCTCGTTGAAGATCGCGCGGAGCAGACGCTCCTCGGCCGACAGCTCGGTCTCACCCTTGGGCGTGACCTTGCCGACGAGGATGTCGCCGGGACGCACCTCGGCGCCGATGCGGATGATGCCGCGCTCGTCGAGGTCCTTCAGCAGGTCGGGCGCGACGTTGGGGAGGTCACGGGTGATCTCCTCCTTGCCGAGCTTGGTGTCGCGGGCGTCGACCTCGTACTCCTCGATGTGGATCGAGGAGAGCGTGTCGTTCTTCACGAGCTCCTGGCTGAGGATGATCGCGTCCTCGAAGTTGTGGCCCTCCCACGTCATGAACGCGACGAGGAGGTTCTTGCCGAGCGCGAGCTCGCCGTTCTCGGTCGCGGGGCCGTCGGCGATGACCTCGCCGACCTCGACGCGCTCACCGGCCGAGACCACGACGCGCTGGTTGTACGACGTGCCCTGGTTCGAGCGGTCGAACTTGCGGAGGAAGTAGTCCTGCGTGCCGCCCTCGTCGAGCTGCACGGTGACGACGTCGGCCGAGACCTCGGAGACGACACCCGCCTTCTGCGCGGTGATGACGTCACCGGCGTCGATCGCGGCGTAGCCCTCCATACCGGTTCCGACCAGCGGCGAGTCGCTGCGCAGCAGCGGCACGGCCTGACGCTGCATGTTCGCACCCATGAGGGCGCGGTTGGCGTCGTCGTGCTCGAGGAAGGGGATGAGCGAGGTCGCCACCGACACCATCTGGCGCGGCGAGACGTCCATGTAGCCGATCTCCTCGTTCGGGAAGAGGTCGACCTCGCCGCCCTTACCGCGGCGGGCGAGGACGCGGTCGGCCACGAACGAGCCGTCCTTGTTGAGCTCGACACCGGCCTGCGCGACGACGTAGTCGTTCTCCTCGCTGGCGGTGAGGTAGTCGATCTCGTCGGTGACCTTGCCGTCGACGACACGACGGTACGGGGTCTCGATGAAGCCGAACGCGTTGATGCGCGCGAACGAGGCGAGCGAGCCGATCAGACCGATGTTCGGGCCTTCCGGCGTCTCGATCGGGCACATGCGGCCGTAGTGCGAGGGGTGGACGTCGCGGACCTCGACGCCGGCGCGCTCACGCGACAGACCACCGGGGCCCAGCGCCGACAGGCGGCGCTTGTGGGTCAGACCCGCGAGCGGGTTGTTCTGGTCCATGAACTGCGACAGCTGCGAGGTTCCGAAGAACTCCTTGATCGCGGCGACGACGGGGCGCACGTTGATCAGGGTCTGCGGCGTGATGGCCTCGATGTCCTGCGTGGTCATGCGCTCGCGGACGACGCGCTCCATGCGCGAGAGACCGGTGCGGACCTGGTTCTGGATGAGCTCGCCGACGGCGCGGATACGACGGTTGCCGAAGTTGTCGATGTCGTCGGTGTCGAGGCGGATCTCGGCGGGCTTGCCGTCGCGGATGCCGTCGAACGTGGCGTCGCCGCGGTGCAGACGGACCAGGTACTTGATGGTCGCGACGATGTCGGCGACGGTGAGCACCGACTCCTCGATCGGGGTGTCGAGACCCAGCTTCTGGTTGATCTTGTACCGGCCGACCTTGGCGAGGTCGTAGCGCTTGGCGTTGAAGTAGAAGTTGTCGAGGAGCGCGCGCGCTGCCTCGGCGGCGACCTGCTCGCCCGGGCGCAGCTTGCGGTAGATGTCGCGGAGCGCGTCCTCCTTGGTGAGGATCGTGTCCTTCGCGAGGGTCTCCTCGATCGAGTCGTATCCGGCGAACTCGGCCATGATGTCTTCGCTCGTCAGGCCCAGAGCCTTGAGGAAGACGGTGACCGACTGCTTGCGCTTGCGGTCGATGCGGACGCCGACCTGGTCGCGCTTGTCGATCTCGAACTCGAGCCATGCGCCGCGCGAGGGGATGACGCGCGCCGAGACGATGTCCTTATCGGAGGTCTTGTCGGGCGTCTTGTCGAAGTAGACGCCGGGCGAACGGACGAGCTGCGACACGACGACGCGCTCGGTGCCGTTGATGATGAAGGTGCCCTTGCCGGTCTGGAGCGGGAAGTCGCCCATGAAGACCGTCTGGGTCTTGATCTCACCGGTGAGGTGGTTCATGAACTCGGCCTCGACGTAGAGCGGGGCCGCGTAGGTCTTGCCGCGCTCCTTGCACTCCTCGATGGAGTACTTCTCGGGCTCGAGGTACGGGTTGGTGAACGAGAGCTGCATCGTCTCGCCGAGGTCCTCGATGGGCGAGATCTCCTCGAAGATCTCCTCGAGGCCGCTCTGGAGGGCGACGTCGGTGCGGCCGGCGGCCTGCGCCTCGGCGAGGCGGGCCTTCCAGGCGTCGTTGCCGACGAGCCAGTCGAAAGACTCCGTCTGCAGCGCCAGCAGGTCGGGGACCGTCAGCTTGTCGGAGATCTTCGCGAACGAGAGGCGGGAAGCGCCGCGACCGTTCTTGGGGGTGGTGGTGGATGCGTTGCTCGCAGCAGCCAAGGGGATTACCTCCGTGGCCCGGGTGGGGCCGGTTCCTTGTCGTCAGGTGGAGTGCTCCCGGTCCGAGCTCTCGCGTCTCACGCCGTCGGACGGGGCGGAATCGCGCAGAGCACAAGCCGACCACCATATGAGGGCAAGGGGGACGGGAGCGCAACTACCAACTATAGGCGTCGCGACGCGCCATGTCCAGCGCAATCCTTGACGACCCCCGGATGCTGCGGTATAAATGCGCGCCACCCGAGGTCGTGGGTCACTCCCAGGCCCAGCTCGAGAGCACCGTGTCCGCGAGGCGACGTCGATCGTCGTCGGTGGTGTCGGCCGGAGACGCGATGGTGATGACGAAGGTCTGCTCGTCCTGCGTCGCGTAGTACTGGTCGATCAGCGTCTCCGCGCCGTCCTGCGCGAGCGTCGCCACGAGGTGGGCCGACTCGCTGCCCGCGATGTCGACACGATCCTCCAGCGACACGTCGGTGGCCCCGACCGCCTCGAGGCTCGCGGCCCCGTCGGCCTCGACATCGGCCGGCGTGATGACGCCGGGAGAGACGACCACGCTGATGTAGCGGCCGTCGGCGTCGGCGGACTCCGAGACGAAGACGTCGACCTGCCCATCCGTCGGGTCCTCGGCGGGAACCGCCCAGCCAGCCGGCACGGCGAAGCTGTAGCCGGTCCCGCGCACGGTCTCGCCGGGGGCGGCGTCGCTCGGCGAGGTCGCGGTGGGCGTCGGAGTCGCCGATGCCGAGCCGGGTGCGGGTGACTCGGAGGACCCGTCGGTCCCGCCCGGCCGCGCGTCGCACGCCGCGAGCAGCAGCGCCGCCGAGATGAGCGCGGCGGCGATCGGAGCGATCCGGGAGCGCGTCATGCATCACACGCTAGGCGAATCCGCCGCGCCGGAACTCCCCTTGACACGCGAACGCGCCGCCCGCTGCGAGAGCGGACGGCGCGTTGCGGACGTGCGGATCAGGCCCACGCCCACGAGGCGAGGACCGCGTCGTAGACCGCCGCGCGGTCGGCCTCCGAGACGTCGGGGCTGAACGAGAAGGTCACGACGTAGGTCTGGTCGTCGTGCGACGGGTAGAACTGGTCGACGTTGTAGGTGACGTCCTGCTGCGTGACGGATGCCGAGATGTGGGCCGACTCGCCGCCGGCGATCGAGGTGCGCTCCTGGACGGTGACGTCGGTCGCGCCCGCCTGCCCCTCGAGCTCCTCGACGCCGTACTTCTCGACGTCATCGGCGGAGATCGCCTGCGGCGCGGGCGAGAGCACGACGTTGACGTTGTCGGCGAACGTCGCCGAGGGGTCGGAGAGATCGGCGACGAACACGTCGACCTGCTCCATGCCGGGGAGCTGCTGCTCGGGGATCGCCCACCCCTCGGGCACCGAGAAGCTGTAGCCCGTTCCGGTGATCATCTCGCCCGACGCGGGCGCGACATCGGGCGCGCTGGCGGCCGGAGCGGACGACGACGAGGACGAGGGGGCGGACGACGCGCCGGCGTCCCCCGACGCCGCGGTGTCGCCCGACTGCCCGCCGCATCCGGCGAGGAGAAGAGCCGCGGAGACGAGCAGCGCGGCGGAGGTGGTGGTCTTGGTGCGAGTCATGGCTTCGACGCTAGGGGACCCGCCGCATCCGCACGGGGTCTTGACACGGGGAGTTCTCCCCCTTGACGAATCAGCCTCGCTGAGCGGTATCCGCGCCTCGAACCGTCGGACGCAACCGCACGCGATCGCCGGGTCGGGCCTGCGCGAGCCGGTTCCGGCCCGCCGATGTCACGACACCCACGACGGGGTACCCGCCCGTCACGGGCGCGTCGACTCCGAACACGACGGGTTGGCCGGCCGGCGGAACCTGGATCGCCCCCGGCACCATCCCCTCGCTCGCCAGCTCCTCGCCGCGCGCGCGTTCGAGGCGTGGCCCTTCCAGGCGGATGCCGACCCGGTCGGCCGCCGCCGACACGACCCAGGTCGCCTCGGCGAGCAGGCGGCGGGACGAAGCGGTGAGCCAGTCCGCGCGCGGGCCGATCGTGAACGGAATGTCGAGGGGAACGGCATCCGTGCCCGTCGGCGGCAGACCCCACGGATGCAGCGGCAGCGCGGGGACCGGCCCGGCGGTCTCGCGTCCGGCGGCGACGACGTCACCCGGCCGAAGCGGCGGCGGGCCGAGCCCCGAGAGCGTGTCGGTCGACCGCGAGCCCAGAACGGGGGCGATGTCCCATCCGCCGCGCACTGCGAGGTAGGCGCGGGTGCCAGCGAGGAATCCGTCGAGGCGCAGCTCGGCCCCGGCGGGCCACGCATGCACGACGTACGGGTCACCGGTCCGGCCGTCGATCTCGACCCGCGCCCACGCGCCCGTCACGACCACCGTCAGATCGCGTTCCGCCACGGCCCGGAAACCGCCGACGGCGATCTCGATCGCGGCCACCCCGTCACGATTGCCGACGAGACGGTTGGCGAGCGCCCAGGCGGCGGGGTCGGCCGCGCCCGCCGCGCCGACGCCCTCGGCGGCACGACCCGAGCGGCCGGCATCCTGAACCGTCGCCTGCGGGCCCGGCGAGATGACGCGGATGCCGCCGGGAGCGGTGACAGGCTCCGAGCGGGCGCCCGGCTCCCCCGCAGTCGACGACGCGGTGCGACCGGGCAGGGCGGCGTCCGACCCGACGGCGCGGGCGCGCGCGGGATCGAATCGCACGGCGCCACCGGGAACGAGGAGCGCGGGCTGGGCGGCATCCGGATCGAACAGCGGCGCGTCCGTCGTGCCGATGAGCTGCCACCCTCCCGGGGTCTCGCGGGGGTACGCGCCCGAGAAGGCTCCGGCCAGACCGACCGACCCCGCCGGCACCCTCGTCCGCGGCGAGGGCCGGCGCGGGATGTCGAGATCCCAGCCCGCACCGACGAGATAGCCGAACCCGGGGGCGAAGCCCGTGAAGGCGACCGTCCAGTCCGTGGCGACGTGGCGAGCGGCGAGCGCCTCGGGGCTGAAGCCGAGTGCGGCGGCGAGATCGTCGAGGTCGTCGCCGTCGTAGCGGATCGGCAGCGTCACGGGCGCGGGGGCGGATGCCGGCGGCGCCGCTGACGATGCAGCGGTCGAGACCCAGGCGCGGGCCGCGGCCAGGGACAGCGCGACGGGATCGACGCGGACGAGGACCGTCGCCGCCGCGGGCACGACGTCGATGACGCCCGCCGGCGGCGCAGCGGTCAGCCGCGCGTGCAGCGCCATCACCTCCGCCAGGTCCGAGACCTCGACGAGCACCGCGTCGGGCCCCATCGGCAGCATCCTCATGCCGTCGTCCCGGGTTCGGCACGCCCACGGCGACCCCGTCTGCGCGATCCTGCCGGCGAAGCGGGCCCGACGGTCACCACGGCGAGCGCACCTCGATCCCCGCGGCATCGAGCGCCGACCGCACCGCGCGAGCCATCGCGACGGCACCGGGGGAATCGCCGTGCACGCAGAGCGATGTCGCGTCGGTGTGCACCGTCTCGCCCGAGACCGCGACCACGACCCCCTCGGACGCGAGGCGCAGGGCACGCTCGGCGACGAGGCCCGGGTCGTCGAGCAGGGCGCCGGGAGCCCCGCGCGGGACCAGCGAGCCGTCGGCGCGATAGCCGCGGTCGAGGAAGGCCTCGCGGTGGAACGGCAGGCCGGCATCCGACGCCGCCGACGCGATCGCACCGCCCAGACCCAGCACCGGGACCGCCCGGCCGAGCTCGGCCGACAGGTCTGCCACCGCAGCGGCGACGGCTCGCGCGGTCGCGGCATCCTCCGTCGCGGCGTGATAGAGCGCCCCGTGCGGCTTGACGTAACGGATGTCGCCGCCCGCCGCGACGAGCGCACGCAGTTGCGCGACGACCTGCGGCCGCAGCACGTCAGGCTCGACGGCGACCCGCACCCGCCCGAACCCGGCCCGGTCGAGATAGGAGGGGTGGGCCCCGACCGCGACGCGGGCGGCAGCCGCTCCGGCCACGGCTGTCCGCATCGACGCCGCGTCGCCGGCATGCCCGCCGCAGGCGATCGACGCGCTCGACACGAGGGCGAACATCGCGGCGTCGTCCGCCGTTGCGACACCGTCGACCGTCTCGCCCAGGTCTGCGTTGAGGTCCATGGACCAACGCTAGCCCGCGCCGCCGTACCCGGCTGTGCCGTCGCAGGCTGAACACCTCCACCAGCCCCGCGAACGGCACCCCGGGGCGGCTCAGCCTGTCCACGGCGCGAGCACGCCCGGTCCGCGACACGACGCGACACGACGGCCCGGCGTTACGTCGATGTAACGGGTGGGCCCGACACGGTGCGCTCGGCGCCGCGGGCGGGCAGGATGGGCCAATGGCAGACTCCTCCACTCCCCTGCTGCGGGTGAGCGACATGGCCGTCGACTTCCGCACGCTCGAAGGCCCGGTGCACGCGGTCGAAGGTGTCGACCTCGAGATCTCAGCGGGCGAGACGGTCGCGATCGTCGGCGAATCGGGCTCGGGCAAGTCGACGACGGCGATGGCGGTGATCGGGCTCCTCCCCGGCAACGGGCGCGTCGTGCGCGGCAGCATCCGCCTCGACGGCGAAGAGCTCGTCGGTGCCCCTGAGAGCACGCTGCGCCGCATCCGCGGCGGGTCGATCGGACTCGTGCCGCAGGACCCCATGTCGAACCTCAACCCCGTGTCGAAGATCGGCACCCAGGTCGCCGAGACCCTGCTCGCGCACGGGCTCGCCACCTCGAAGGACGTCGACGCCAAGGTCGTCGAGACCCTCGCCGCCGCGGGCCTCCCGGATGCCGCCGAGCGCGCGAAGCAGTACCCGCACGAGTTCTCGGGCGGGATGCGGCAGCGCGCGCTCATCGCGATCGGGCTGGCGTGCAACCCGCGGCTGCTCATCGCGGACGAGCCCACGAGTGCCCTCGACGTGACGGTGCAGAAGACGATCCTCGATCAGCTCGGCCGGATGACGGGTGAGCTGGGCACGTCGGTGCTGCTCATCACCCACGACCTCGGCCTCGCCGCCGAGCGGGCCGCCCGCGTCGTCGTCATGCACCGCGGCCGGATCGTCGAGCAGGGTCCGGCCCGCCAGATCCTCGAGGACCCGCAGCAGCCCTACACGCAGGCTCTCGTCAAGGCGGCCCCGTCGGTCGCGGCGGTGCGCCTGCGGCCCGAGGCCTACCGCGCGACACCGCCGCCCGCTGCGATCGCCGGCCCCGCGGCATCCGTCTCCCCCGCAGCGCAGGCACCGGCCGAGCCGGCACGGCGCGACAACATCGTCGAGATCGAGAACCTCACGAAGCTGTACAAGATCCGCGGGCGCAAGGACGACTTCGCCGCCGTCAGCGACGTCTCCCTCGCCATCCCACGCGGCGAGACGGTCGCGATCGTCGGCGAGTCCGGATCGGGCAAGACGACGACGGCCCGGATGCTGCTGAAGGTGATCGAGCCGACGTCGGGAACGATCCGCTTCGAGGGGCAGGACGTCGCCGGGCTGAAGGGTGCGCAGCTGCGCGAGTTCCGGCAGAGGGTGCAGCCCATCTTCCAGGACCCGTACTCGTCGCTGAACCCGATGTTCACGATCGAGCGGATCATCGCCGAGCCACTGGAGTTCTACAAGCGCGGCACCGCGAAGGACCGCGCCGGTCGCGTGCGGAAGCTGCTCGACGACGTCGCCCTGCCGCAGACGATGCTGCGCCGATACCCGTCCGAGCTCTCGGGCGGCCAGCGTCAGCGCGTCGCGATCGCGCGTGCCCTCGCGCTGAACCCCGAGCTGATCGTCTGCGACGAGCCGGTGTCGGCGCTCGACGTGCTCGTGCAGGACCAGATTCTCACGCTGCTGCGCGACCTGCAGGGCGAGTACGGACTGAGCTACCTCTTCATCTCCCACGACCTGGCCGTGGTGCGCCTGATCTCGGACTACGTCTGCGTCATGAAGGACGGCGCGCTCGTCGAGGCGGCGTCGAGCGAGGAGATCTTCACCAACCCGCGCGACCCGTACACGCGGCGGCTGCTCTCCTCGATCCCGGGCAACGAGCTCGACATCGCCTCCTGACCCGGCGCCTCCTGCCACCCCGAGGGCTCCCCGTCGCGCCCGGCGGCGATACAGCCGTAGGACCGATGGGGCTGGTGCAGCCAGCGAAGACCGGTGAGGCGACACCAGCCCCACCGGTCCTGCAGGTGTATCGCAGAGCCGCGACCCCGGGCCAGGTCAGCGGGCCCGGGTGCGCGGGTCCATGGCCTCGCGCAGCGATTCGCCGAGCAGCGTGAAGCCGAGCGCGGTGATCATGATGCACAGGCCCGGGAGGAACGCGAGCCACGGGGCGATCGCGAGCTCGTTCTGCGCGTAGGTCAGCATGCGGCCCCACTCGGCGGTCGCCGCTCCGCCGCCGCCGAGGCCGAGGAACGACAGCGCCGCGGCGTCGATGACGGCGGTCGCGAGAGTGAGCGTCCCCTGGACGATGACGGGCCCGAGGCTGTTGGGCAGCACATGGCTCATCGTGATCTTGCCGCGGCCGAGCCCGAGGGTCTGCGCCGAGAGGATGTAGTCGGCGCTGCGCTGCTGCAGCATCGACGCCCGCAGGAGACGCGCGAAGATGGGCACCTGCGAGGCTCCGATGGCGATCATGATCGCGAGCTGCGACTGACCGAGGATCGCCGCGATCGAGACGGCGAGCAGCAGGTTGGGGACCGACAGGAGGATGTCGACGAACCGCATGACGACGGTGTCGACCCAGCCCCCGAACATGCCGGCGATCAGGCCCAGGAGCATGCCGCCGGCGAGACCGAACGCGGTCGAGATGACGCCGATGAGCAGCGAGGCCCGCGCACCCCAGATGAGCTTCGACAGCACGTCGCCGCCGAAGCGGTCGAGGCCGAGCGGGAAGCCGGCGATCTCGCCGGGACCGGGGATGTGGGTCGGGGTGACCTCGCGCGCGCCGGGGAGGGCCGTCTCGGGGTAGGGCGCGAGCCAGGGTGCGAGGATCGCCACGAGGAGGAAGACCAGCACGATGCCGGCGCCGATCCAGGCCACCGGGTTGCGGCGCAGGCGCGCGAAGACGTCGTGCCAGAACCCGCCGCCGGTGCGGGCCTCGAGCACCTCGTGCTCGGCGACGGCGGTGGCGGGTCCGTCGCCGGGGGCGGGCGGGAGCGCGTTGGTGCTCATGAGACCCTCACTCTCGGATCGATCAGGCTGTACGAGACATCGACGATGAGGTTGATGAGCGCGTAGATGACGGCGATGAAGAGGATGAAGCCCTGCAGCACCGGGAAGTCGCGGGCGCTGATGGCCCGGGCCAGGAACGAGCCGATCCCGGGGAAGGCGAACACTGTCTCGGTGAGGATCGCTCCGGCCAGCAGCAGCCCGACCTGGAGGCCGACGGTCGTGGCGACCGGCAGCATGGCGTTGCGCAGGATGAAGCGGCCGCGGAGCGTGCGGCGGGCGATGCCCTTGGCCCGGCCGGTGCGCACGTAGTCGGAGTTCTGCACCTCGAGCACCGAGGCGCGGGTGATGCGCACGATGATCGCGAGCGGGATCGTGCCGAGGGCGAGCGCCGGCAGGATGAGGTGCAAGACGGCATCCCCGGCGGCGTCGAACTCTCCGGTGAGCAGACCGTCGAGCACGTAGAAGTTCGTGTAGTGGGTCGCGTCGATGCGCGGGTCCTGGCGGCCATCCGAGGGCAGCCAGCCGAGCTGGACGGCGAAGACGTACTTGAGGATGAACGCCAGGAAGAACACCGGGATCGTGACGCCGACGAGGCTCAGCACGACGGCGACGTGGTCGCTGACCTTCCCGTGGTGGCGGGCGGCGAGGTACCCGAGCGGGATGCCGATGCCGACGGCGAAGATCAGGGCGGCGATCGAGAGCTCGACGGTCGCCGGGAAGCGCCGGAGGAACTCCTCGACGACGGGGCGCCCGGTCTCGATCGACGACCCGAAGTCGCCGGTGAGCAGCCGCCCCATATAGGTGGCGTACTGCTCGAGGATCGGCCGGTTGAAGCCGTACAGCTCGTTGATCCGGGCGATCGCCTCGGGGGTCGCCTTCTCGCCGAGGAGGGCGACGGCGGGGCCGCCGGGCAGGGCGCGGACCCAGAGGAAGAGGAGGATGCTGAGCCCGAGGAGCGTGGGGATCAGCAGAAGCAGCCGTTGGCCGATGGTTCGCAGCAACGCGGAATCTTTCGGTCGAGGAGTGCGGGGCGGGCTCGCGCCCGAGGCGGTGGCCCGCCCCGCGAGGATCAGCGGGTCGTCGTCACTCGGTCAGGACGATGTCCGTGAACACCTCGTCGTTGACCGGGCTGGCCGGGTAGCTCTCGACGCGCGGGTCGAACGCGAGCGTCGGGGCGGGGTGGGCCAGCGGGACGCCCGGGATGAACTGGGCGACCTGCTCGTTGATCTGCTCGTAGAGCGCGGTCTGCTCCTCGAGGTTCGGCACGCCGCGTGCGGAGTTGAGCGCCGCGAACAGCTCGGGGTTGTCGAAGCCCCACTCGGCCGAGGGCGCACCGAAGAACACGCCGACGAAGTTGTCGGTGTCGTTGTAGTCGCCCGTCCAGCCCAGCAGGTGGATGCCGTGGTCGGGGGTGCCGGTGATCTTGTCGAGGTAGTCGGGGCTCCAGGCGTCCGTCTGCGGCGTCAGCTGCACGCCGACGTCGGTCAGCTGCGTTGAGATGACCGTCGCGATCTGCTCGGGGTCCGGCATGTAGGGGCGCGAGACGTTGACCGGGTAGTTGAAGGTCAGCGTCAGCGGGTTGGCCTCGGTGTAGCCGGCCTCGGCGAGGAGCGACTTGGCCTTCTCGGGGTCGTAGTCGTAGGTGGTGACGTCGGGGTTGTAGCCGTTGACGGTGTCGGGCATGAACTGCGTCGCGACCTCGGTGCCCTCGGGGAGCACCTGCGAGATCAGGGCCTCCTTGTCGATCGCGTGCGACAGGGCCTCACGGACGCGCACGTCCTGCAGCTCGGGCTGCGCCTGGTTGAAGGCGAGGTAGAGGATCGTGAACGGCGGGCGCGAGACCATCGTGAAGCCGGCCTCTTCGAGCGCGGCGGTGTCGGCGGGGCCGACGAGGTCGTAGCCGTCGATCGATCCGGCCTCGAGGGCCTGGCGGCGGGCGGTGGGGTCGTCGATGACGCGGAAGATGATCTTGTTCACCTGGCCCGACTCACCCCAGTAGTCGTCGTAGGCCGAGAGCGTGAGCTCCTCGCCCGGCGACCACTCGTCGAACTTGTACGGACCGGTGCCCGTCGGGTGCCCGGCGCCGTACTCCGAGAGCGAGGGGGCCTCTTCGGTGCCGCCGATCTCGTCGGCGCCGTACTCCTCGAGCGCCGTGGGGCTCTGCATGGCGAAGGCGGGCAGCGACAGCGCCGGGATGAAACCGGCGAAGGGCTGCTTCAGCTGGATGGTGGCCTCGAGGTCGGAATCGGCGCTGCACGACTCGAAGACGGCGGTGTCGGGGGTCTCGACGTAGCCGCGGAAGAGCTTGCCGTAGTAGTACGAGAGCGCCTCGCTCGCCGCCAGGCCCGTCCAGTTGTACCAGCGGTCGAAGTTGGCGCACACCGCTTCGGCGTTGAAGGGCGTGCCGTCGTGGAAGGTCACGCCCTCCTTCAGCTGGAAGGTGTGCGTCAGCCCGTCGTCGGACGACTCCCAGCTCTCGGCCAGCAGCGGCGCGGGGTCGGCCGTGCCGGGCTCGGTGCCGACGAGGCCTTCGAAGATCTGGCGGGAGACGCGGAAGGTCTCGCCGTCCTGCGCGAACGCCGGGTCGAGGCTGGCGGGGTCGGCGGAGGCGGCGAAGACGAAGGTGCCGTCGACGTCGGTCGCGGCATCCGTCTCGCCGCCACCTCCGCGCTGGCTGGTGCACGCCGAGAGGGCGAGGGCGCCGATGGCGACCGCCGCCAGTCCCGCGAGCGCGCGCTTGCGAGGAGTGGAGAGCATGGGGGTGTCCCTTTCTGAGGTCCGGAGCGGGCCCACCGCGGCGCACTCCGAGGTAATTGGGTCCGAACCTATACGGGCAGGAGGGTCGAAGTCATTACATCGATGTCTCGATCGTGTTTCGACTGCGCAGACCGGCTCGCGCGCATGCCGACCCGTGCCGATAGCGTTGAGGAATGGCACGAGCGCGCGTCGAGGAGTCCGGTCCGCAGGCACGCTTGTCCGACGGCACGATCGCGCGCATCGTGACGTCATCATTCACGTCCGGCTTCGAGCTCGACGTCGACGGGACCCCCCAGTCGCACGTCGACCTCGACGATCCGACGCACCTGCACTTCGAGTACATCGCCCGGATGGCGGCCGTCATCGACCGCCTGCGGATGCCGGGACAGCCGCTCACCGCCGTCCATCTGGGCGCCGGCGCGCTGACCCTCCCCCGGTACATCGCCCACACGCGGCCGGGATCGCGTCAGCAGGTGATCGAACTCGAGCAGCCCCTCGTCGACCTCGTGCGCGAGGCGCTTCCCCTCCCCCGGGGCGCGCAGGTGCGCGTACGCATCGGCGATGCCCGCGCCGTCGCCGAGAAGCTCCCCCCGGGCCTCACCGGCGCCGCCGACCTCGTCGTCTCCGACGTGTTCGCGGGCGCGCAGACGCCCGCTCACCTGACGACGGTGGAGTACTACCGCTCGCTCGCGCGGCTGCTCGCCCCGACAGGCGTGCTCCTGGTCAACGTCGCCGACGGCGCCGGCCTCGCGTTCGCCCGCCGACAGGTCGCCACCGTCCGCGAGGTGCTCCCTGAGGTGCTGCTGCTCGCCGAGGTGCAGCTGCTGAAGGGACGGCGATTCGGGAACATCGTGATCGCGGCATCGGCCTCGCCCCTGCCGTCGGAGTGGCTGCCGCGCCTGATGGCCGCCGGACCGTTCCCGGCCAAGGTCGCGCAGGGCGCCGAGATCGACGAGTTCGCCCGCGGGGCGCGGGTCGCGACCGATGCCGACGCGACCCCGTCGCCGAAGCCGTCGGCATCCGTGTTCGAACGCTGACCGGCGCGGCGGGCGGGTGCTTGCACCGCTTTGGACGAGACTGGGATCCACCGTTCTCGAATCGCGGAGGTGGATGACGGTGGGCTACATCCTCGGGTACGACCCGGACACGCTGCGGGAGATCGTCGACCCGGATCAGTGCGCAGAGCGCCTCGCCGAGATCGGCGAGCAGCGCAGCCTGCCCGCGCTTCTGGAGCGCGTCTGGCTGCTGAAGGTGCTCGACCGGCTCGATGAGGCACTCGTCGTCGCGGAGCAGGCAGTGCGGGTGGCCCGCATGGCCGGAACCCGCAAGGATCTGCTGCGCGCCCGGGTGCTGCACGCGACGATCCTGCAGAACCGCGGTGCCTTCGCCGCGGCGATCCAGGAGCTGACGACGTGCGCGGAAGAGGCGGAGGGCCAGAACTGGCCGCTGCTCGCCGCGTTCGCGTACCAGCACCGCGGCAAGGTGTCGTACGACGCCGAGGAGTACTCCGACGCCCGCACCGATTTCAAGCGTGCGCTCTTCCTCCGCCAGGAGGGCGGCGCTCCCGAGGATCAGCTCGAGTCGACCCTGCTCGCCGTCGATGCCGCCGAGCGGCGCCGTTCGCGTTCGATCGTCGCCAGCTGAGCGCTGCGTCCCGCTGTCTCACCCCGCGCGTAGCGTCGACCGTATGAGTGATCTCGATCGGGTCCGGGTCTGGGCCGAGGCGCTGATCTCAGCGCACCTCGACGACTCGTGGACGTTCCGGTTCGACAACGCCAAGCGCCGCGCGGGCCAGTGCGACTACACGCGCCGGTGCATCAGCGTCTCGCGATACCTCGCGGCGCGGTTCGACGACGACGAGAACCACCAGACCCTGTTGCACGAAGTCGCCCATGCGATCGCCGGACCGGCCGCCGGCCACGGTCGCGACTGGCTGCGCACGGCCCGCGAGCTCGGGTACGTCGGCGGCACGACCCATCGCGGCGAGACGGCCGTCGAGCTGGCGCCCTGGGTCGGCCACTGCCCTGCCGGCCACGTGGCCTACCGTCACCGGCGCCCGACCCGCGCCGCGTCGTGCCGGATGTGCGCGTCGTCGTACGACGAGCGCTTCCTCTTCCGGTGGGTGCGCCGCGAGATCTCCTCGGCCGACCGTCGCGCCGCCGCGACCCCGCGCTGACCCGCTGCACCAACTCCTCAATCTCGGCCGCCGAGCCGTCGGATCCGGCCGCTGCGGGCTCGAACCTCGCGGATTCTGAGGAGTTGGCGTCAGGCGGCGGTGAAGACGCCGCCGCGGAGGAGCGGGGCGACCTCGTCGACGCCGATCTGCGCGGCGGCGAGCGCGTCGTCGCGCAGCCCGCGCTCGAGCAGCTCTTGCCCCGAGCCGCTCGCCGTCAGCAGGTGACGCACCGCGCCGCCCAACCCGCGGAACGACTCGCACGCCGCAGCCGCCTCGGGTGAGGTGTGGTCGATCCCGAGCCGCGAGAGCGCGTCGACGACGGCACCCGCGCCGAGCAGATCCTCCACCGCGAACCGGAGCTCCGTCTCGCCCTCCGGGCCGGCGAGCTCACCGGCCGCGATCACCGCGATGCTCGTACGGGCTCCGCGCCGCTGCTGCTCCGCGAGCACGGCGGCGGCCACGGCGTCGGCGTTGCGCAGGCAGCCGAGCAGAACCACCGAGTCGGATGCCGCGCCGGCGATGGCCGCACCGTTGCGCGAGACCGCAAGCGCGGCCTCATCCAGCGCGACGGTATCCCCCGCGGCCACCCGGGCGGAGACGGTCGACGAGAAGCGCAGCACATCGACCACGACGACGACATCGGCGGGCGCCACCCGGCGAAGGCCGGCGACCCCCCAGTCGAAACGAACCTGATACCGGGACTGGTCGAACGGCGAGGATGCGGCGGGCGACGGCATCCGATCAGCCTACGACGGGGCAGACTGGGCTCATGCGCATCCTCCAGAAGCTCGTGCTCGACTGCGACGCCGACGCCGCCTGGCGTGCCCTGCACTCCCCCCGCGCACTCGCGGAGCTCTACGCACCGCTCATGGGGCTCGCGCCTCTCGCCGCCGAGGGCATGCCGACCTCGCTCGAGCCGGGCGCCGACGTACCGGTGCAGCTGTCGGCTCTCGGCGTGCCGGTCGGCCGGCAGCTGATCCATGTGTCGGACCGCGCGGTCGAAGAGCGGCGGCCCGGCGCGACGGACGCGTCGACGGTGCGGATCCTGCGCGACAGCGGCATCCCGCTGACCGGGCCCCTCTCGGTGCTCGACGTCTGGGACCACCAGATGGCGGTGTCGCCCGCACCCGGCGACCCCACCCGCACGCTCTGGCGCGAGCGCCTGGTCATCGGAGGCCTCGCCGCGCCGGCGCTGTGGCCGATGCTCTGGGCGACGTGGCAGTGGCGGTCGACGCGCCTGCGGCAGGTTGCGCCGACCTGGGCCTACGACCCTGAAGACGATTCCGCGCCCGCATCGTGACCGCGTCGTGACCGCGGTCGCCGTGCGGCGGGCGGTGCCCGCAGACGCCGCGGCGATCGCGCGCGTGCACGTCCGCGGCTGGCATGAGGCCTACACCGGACGGATGCCGCAGAGCATCCTCGACCGGCTCGATCTCGACCGTCTCACGCGCGTGCGGCGCGAGCTGCTCGGGCACGAGCAGCGTCTCGACGAGCGGGAGTCGTCGGGTGCCGCGAGGCCGAACCACACCGAGCGCACGCACGACCTCGGCCGGACGTGGGTCGCGGTGACGGGCGGGTCGATCGTGGGCTTCGCGGTCAGCGGGTCGTCCCGCGACGACCCTCCCGTCGCGCCTGTCGAGCTGTACGCGATCTACGTGCTCGCCGCCCATCACGGCACCGGCGCGGGGCAGGCGCTGCTGGACGCCGCGCTCGGCGACGAGTCCGCGTCGCTGTGGGTCCTCGCCGACAACCCGCGCGCCCGCGCGTTCTACGCCCGGAACGGGTTCCGCCCCGACGGCGCCGAGAAGGACGACACCAGCTGGGGCGAGAGCATCAGCGAGGTCCGGCTCGTCCGCGAATGAGGGACGAGCCGGACCGGCCGACGACGCAGCCGCGTCACTCGGCGAGCGCCTCCACCGGCGAGACCCGGGTCGCGAGGCGGGTCGGGACGACGGCGGCGACGAGCGTCAGCACGGCGGTGGCGACGACGACCCCGGCGACGGTGAGCCACGGGATGCCCGGCAGCACGAAGGTCGGGGCGAGCCACAGCGGCGGAACCCGCACCGAGCCCAGCAGTGACTGCGCGGCCGCCCAGCCGTAGGCGATGCCGAGGAGCAGGCCGAACACGACCGAGGTGATCGTGATGTGCGCCGCCTCGAACAGGACCATCGAGCGGATCTGACGTCCGGTCAGGCCGAGCGCGCGCAGCAACCCGAGCTCGCGGGTGCGCTGCACGACGCCGATCGTGAGCAGGTTGACGAGGCCGACGGCCGCGATCACGGCAGAGACCCCGACGAGCGCCATCATGACCGCGCTGAACGTGTCGAGCAGACGGGCCATGTCGCCCGACACCTCGCCGCCGCCCGACGCCGCCATGACGCCCTTGACCGACTCGCTGGCGACGGCGAACATCGTGACGAGCGTGACGCCCATGACGACGCCGATCGCCATGCGGCTCGACCGCTCGGGATAGCGCAGCGCGTTCTCGGCCGCGAGCCGGGCCGAGGCCGAGCGGCCGAAGAGCCGGCCCGTCAGGCGGAGCAGCGGCGGCATGACGAGCGTGGCGCCGAGGCTCAGCCCGGTGAACGAGGCGAGCCCGCCGAAGAACGCGACGACCACGCCGAGGGGGGTGACGAAGCCGGCGAGGATGCCGAGCGCGAGCAGCACCGCCCCGACGCCGAACAGCGACACCGCGGTGACGCGACGACGCGTGCGCCCGGCAGCCTCCTCGGCCGTGCGCGGCGCGGATCCTGCCAGCGCGGCGAGCGGCGTGACCTCGAGCACGCGACGCGACCCCGACCACGCGGCGATCCACGTCGTCAGCGCCACGATGAGAGCCGGCGCCAGCAGCACGGGCTGCACGACGTTGTAGTCGACGTTCAGGCCCCACGCTCGCGCGGCGATCTCCTGGAGGCCCAGAGCGCCCGCGGTTCCGCCGACGAGCCCGATCACGGCGCCGATCGCGCCGACGACGAGGCCCTGCCGCGCGATGTGCGACCGCTGCGATCGCGCCGACGCGCCGATGAGGCGCATCAAGGCGATCTGGCGGGTGCGCCCCGCCACGATCGTGGCGAAGGTGTTGGCCGTCACGATCGCGGCGACGTACATCGCGACGGCGACCAGCAGCACGCTGAGGATCGCGACGACGATCACGACGGTCTCACCGCCCGAGAGGAAGGGATCGGCCATGAGCCACGCGCCGATCAGTCCCGTCACCGCGACCAGCAGCACGCCGAACCCGCCCGAGATCGCCGCGACGAGCACTGAGGCGCCCATCCCCCGCTCGCGCAACCACGCCCAGCGCCCGGACGCCGCGGCGGACGGGCCCGACCCGGGTCGTGTGCGCGCCGATGAGGATGCCGCGGACGGCGCCGTCACGGCGGTCATGCCGACACCTCTGCGGCGAGCATGTGGGCCGAGATCTGCTCGGCGCTCTGGCGGGGCTTGTCGGCGACGATGCGGCCGTCGCCGAGGAAGATCACCCGGTCGGCGTGCGAGGCGGCCACGGGGTCGTGGGTGACCATCGCAATGGACTGACCGTGCTCGCGGCTCGCGGTGGCGAGGAGGGCGAGCACCTCGCGCCCCGATCGCGAATCGAGGTTCCCCGTCGGCTCGTCGGCGAAGACGAGGTCGGGCGCCGTCGCGAGAGCGCGGGCGATCGCGACGCGCTGCTGCTGGCCGCCCGACAGCTCGTGCGGACGGTGCCGCAGCCGCGCCCCGAGGCCGAGCGAGTCGACCAGTCCGTCGATGCGCGAACGTTCGAGCGCCGAGGGCGACCGCCCGTCGAGCTCGAACGGGAGGGTGATGTTGCCGATGACATCGAGGGTGGGAACGAGGTTGAACGACTGGAAGACGAAGCCGACGCGGCGGCGCCGCAGGATCGTGAGGTCGAGGTCCGACAGACCCGAGATCTCGGTGTCGCCGATCCACGCGCGACCCGAGGTCGGCGCGTCGAGCCCGGCCATGATGTGCATGAGGGTCGACTTCCCCGAGCCCGAGGGGCCCATGATGGCGGTGAACTCGCCACGACGGATGCCGACCGAGACGCCGTCGAGGGCGCGTACGCCCGATTCGCCGGCTCCGTAGGTCTTGGAGAGGTTCTGGACCCGGGCGGCGAGGCCGAGGTCGGTGGTCGAGATCTGCATGTCTCCGACGCTACGAACCGGGCCGGGCACCCGGCATCGGTCCCTCGTCGCGGGCCTGTACATCTCGCGGATGATCCCTCATCCGCAGCGCGACGTCAGGCGAGCCCGTGCTCGAAGGCGAAGACGACAAGCTGCACGCGATCCCGCAGGGCGAGCTTGGCGAGGATGCGGCTGATGTGGGTCTTCACCGTGGCTTCCGAGAGGAACTCCCGCTGGGCGATCTCGGCGTTCGAGAGGCCGCGCGCGGCCAGACCGAAGATCTCGCGCTCGCGATCGGTCAGCTCCGCGAACGCAGGCGGCACGGGCTTCTGCTCGGGGGCCGCGAACGTCGCGAACAGCTCGCGCGTCGCGGAAGCCGCGATGACCGACGAGCCGGAGTGCACCGTGCGGATCGCGGCGAGGAGGAACTCGGGGTCGGCATCCTTCAGCAGGAAGCCGCTCGCTCCCTGCCGGATCGCCCGCGCCGCTGCCTCGTCGAGGTCGAAGGTCGTCAGCATCACGATGCGCGGCGGAGCGCCGTCGAAGACCGGGTCGTCGAGCAGCTGCGCCGTGGCGGTGAGCCCGTCCATGACCGGCATCCGGATGTCCATCAGGACGACGTCGGGGCGCGTCGCCCGCACGACGCCGATGGCCTCGGCGCCGTCGGACGCCTCGCCGACGACCTCGAGGTCGGGCTGCGAGGCGACGACCATGCGGATGCCGGCGCGGAAGAGCGCCTGGTCGTCGACGAGGACGACCCGGATGGCGCTCACGCGGGGCCGCCGATGGGCAGACTCGCCGCGACGACGAACGCGCCGCCCGTCGGGCCCACCTCGATGCTGCCGCCGATCAGCTGGGCGCGCTCGCGCATGCCGATGAGACCGTGTCCGCCCGTGCGCACCGGGCCGGTGGACTCGTTCACCGGCGAGAGCGGATTGCTCACACGCACCTCCACGCGATCGGGCAGCCAGGACAGGGACACGTCCACGGTACCGCCCGCGCCGTGGCGCATCGCGTTCGTCAGGGCCTCCTGCAGGATGCGGTACACCGCGATCTGCACGGCCGCGGGCGGCTCGCCCGGAGGGGCGGGGTCGACGTCGACGCGCAGGTCGAGACCGGCGGCGCGCACCTGCGCGTACAGCACCTCGA
Source organism: Microbacterium sp. 1262 (assembly GCF_040544895.1). Lineage (NCBI taxonomy): Bacteria > Bacillati > Actinomycetota > Actinomycetes > Micrococcales > Microbacteriaceae > Microbacterium > Microbacterium sp. 1262. The sequence goes on along the minus strand of NZ_JBEPKU010000001.1, from coordinate 2,995,871 downwards.
GGTCCGCGACGGTCGGCTGCGGCCCCTCGCCCTCGCTGTGGCGGAGCTGGGTGAGCAGCATCCGCACGTCGGCGAGGGCGGAGCGCGCCGTCGACGAGATCGTCTTCAGCGATTCCGCCGCGGCCGTGGGGTCGGCCGCGGCGGCGTAGCGTGCGCCGTCCGCCTGAGCGATGACGACCGCGAGCGAATGGGCGACGACGTCGTGCATGTCTCGCGCGATGCGATTGCGTTCGAACTCGGCCGTCGCCCGCTCCTCGGCCTTCCGCTGCGCCTCGGCGTTGTCGCGCGCGCGCAGACCGACGCGGACCAGAGCGCCCACGGTCCACGCCAGGAGCAAGCCGAACACCGCCGCGACGAACAGCATCGTGCCCATGACGAGGAAGTACATCAACTCGCCCCCCGACACGGCGATGGAGTATCTCGCCGAGGGGATGAGCAGGTACACGGTGATGGCCAGGGCGCCCCCGATCGAGGAGGCGAACCCGAGCCAGAAGACCCGGTTCGTGCCGTACGCCGCACACGTGTAGAGCACCGCGAAGATGGCGATGTCGACCGGCAGCGGTGGCAGCTGCGCCAGCATCTGGAGGACCGCGCCCACCCAGGCCAGCGCGAGCGCGATCGGCGGCGAGAGCCGGCGCAGCGCGACCGCGGCACCGAACGGGACGACCAGGAGCATCGCGACGAGCGAGGAGAGCGGATCGTCGGGGATGCCCGTGCCGACGACGGCGACCCAGGTCACGAGCAGCATGATCGCCGCGAAGGCGACCGCTACGGCGACGTCGACGTACAGCTGGTAGCGGCGGAGCGGACGGAGCACGCTATGACGGTACGCGAGCGCCACAGGCGCGGCATCCCTCTCGCGATGTATCCGGCGGCGAGCGCGACGAGCTCAGCGCGCGTAGACGCGCAGGCCGTCCGGGATCGCGCGGAGCCGCAGCCGGTAGTCGCCGGTGGGAGTCTCGGCCAGCTCGCCGTCGTGCGCGAGCACCGGCGTCGCCTCGCCGGGCCGGACGGTCAGCTCGATCTCGGAGACGACGGCTCGCTCGAGGTCGGATGCCGGCGGCATGAGCCGCAGCGCGCGCATCACCGCGAGCGTGCGCCGGCCGAAGGCCAAGGAGGTCACCGCCCGCAGCCGCGTGCCGCGGGCATGGTGGAGACGGACGTCGAGCTCAGGCTCGTCGAGGCTCGCTCGACGCATCATCGCGATGCGGCGGGGGTCTCCCCGTCCGATACCCGCGAATACCGACCAGACGACGGCCCGGCGGCCGTCGCGCACGATCGTGATGCGGTGGGCTCCGTGCATCTCGCGCCACGCCGCGATCGCGCCACCCCACCATTTGCCGAGGCTCGTGCGCTTCTCGCGCTCGGCGAGCATCTCGGGATAGGCGCCGAGCGACACGGCATTGAGCACGGTCACGGGATCGCCGTCGTCGATGACCGCCTCGGCGACGACGACGCTGCGCACCGAGCCCGCGTCGTACGCATCGAGCGCCGCCTCGACGGTGTCCACGCCGGCGGCCCGCGCGAAGTGGTTGAAGGTGCCGCCCGGCAGCACGAGCAGCGTCAGGTCGTGACGACGCGCGAGGTGCGCGGCACGCGAGACCGAGCCGTCACCACCGAGCACCGCGAGCACCGTCGGCGCATCGGCGGCCGACATGGCCGACGCGACGATGTCGTCCATCGACGACTCGCCCAGGCTCTCGATCCGCGCCTCGGACAGCCGCCGCCGGATCTCGGGCAGCGGATCGGGCCGGACCACCGACGTGCCCGCTCGGGAGTTCGTGATCACCAGCACGCCGCGCCCGTCGGAGGTGGAGGCGTCTGCTGCGGGCGCGCCGGCTGCGGATTCGGATTCGGCGTGGCGATCAGTGGGCATGGAGTGACGCTAACGCCGCGGAGGCAGCGACGGCGACGGCTTGACAGTCCCGCCCGACCCCGACGGTCAGGGCTGACCGCGATACAACCGTCGGACCCGCGGTGCTGATGAGGCGTGCGAGACGGCCCGAGGCCACAGCAGCCCCACCGACCCGACGGATGTATCGGTGCGTCGTAGAGTCGCAGGCGTGATGCGGTCCAACGATCTCCTGACCATCGGTGAGGTGAGCGCGCGCACCGGTGTGTCCGTCTCCGCGCTGCACTTCTACGAGCGGCACGGACTCATCACGTCGACCCGTTCTGCGGGTAATCAGCGGCGGTTCAGTCGCCACATGCTGCGCCGCATCTCGCTCATCCTCGTGGCCAAGCGACTCGGCATCCCGCTCGCCGAGGTCGCCGAGGCTTTCGCGTCGCTGCCCGCAGAGGCCGAGCCCAGCAGCGAGGACTGGAAGCGGGTCTCGCGGGCGTGGAAGGTGCGTCTCGAGGAACGGCGCGCGGCGATCGAATCGCTCGAGCGCGAACTCGTGGGATGCATCGGCTGCGGCTGCCTCTCGATGCGGTCGTGCGACCTGCTCAACCCCGGCGACGCGCTCGGCGCCGAGGGCAGCGGACCGCGCCGCGTCGCGCCCGCGCTCCGGCACGCGCTCGACGACGACGCAGCCGCTCCGTCATGAGAGCAGGTCGAGGCGTCGCCTGATCCCCGGCGCGTCGAGGCCGTGCAGCCGCGCATGGTCGGCCGGGGTGCCGTATCGGCGCTGTTCACCGACGCCGACCCCGATGTGCTCGACGAGGATGCCGCTGCCGCCGAGCGCCGCACCGACCGCGGCGGCGGTCGTCCCCTCGAGGAAGGGTTCGAGCACGGCCACCCGGTCGAAGGTGGAGCTCAGCGCGCGCAAACCGTCGCGATCGAGCGGCACGGGCGTCGCGGTGTATGCGACCGCGAACCCGTCGCCCGCCGTCGCCTCGAGCGCCGTGTCGAGGAGCGGGCCGATGGCCAGGACCAGCGTGCCCGCGCCCTCGCGCACGAGGTGGATGCGTCCGTCCGTCGGGAATGCCGCCCGGTTCGCCTGCGTCGAGAGCCGGATGTACTGGCGGTCGTCGGTCGTCGCCGCATCCCGGACGAGCGCCTCGACCTCATCCGGGTGCCCCGGCGCGTGCAGCCGCCATCCGGGCAGGGTGCTCAACAGGGCGATGTCGCCGGGGCACTGGTGCGTGCGCCCCGCGGCGGCCGCGTCATAGCTCGCGCCGATCGATACGAGCACCGCCCCGAGATCCTGGTGCGACAGGTCGAGCTTGATCTGCTCGAAGGGCCGCTCGACGAGGAACGGCGCGTAAGTGTGGACGAAAGGACGCAGTCCGGCGAGCGCGAGACCGGCGGCGACCCCGATCATCGCCTGCTCGCGGATCCCGACGTTGACGACACGGTCGGCGGCCGGGGTTCCCGCGGCCAGATCGAGCGGGCCGATGTCGGCGAGCACGAGTGTCGCGCGGTCGTCGGTGGCCAACAGATCTGACATGACGGTGGAGAAGCGGGCGCGCATCAGGATCCCTTCGCAGCGGTACGGACGACGGTGACACGGGGCGCCGCGCCGCGCGTCTCGAGAGCTGCGGCGAGCGCAGCGTGATCGTGCGAGTCGGCCTCGGCGGCATCCCATCCCTCCAGCGCGAACCGGCGTGCGATCCCGCCGGGCCATCCGAGCGACGCGGAGGAGTTGTCGATGACGATGGCGTGCAGCCGGGCGAGGGCGAGGCGGCCTGCGACGGCGATCGCCTCGTGGTTGCTGCCCTCGTCGAGCTCGGCGTCGCCGATCAGGACGAACACGCGGCCGGGAGCGCCGGTGATGTCGAGGCCGCGGGCGAGGCCCACGGCGATCGGTAGCCCGTGTCCCAGCGACCCGGACGGGATCTCGACGGCCGGGATGAGCACACGGTCGGGGTGGTGGCCGAGGGGCGAATCGACGCCCGCGAGATCGTCGAGCCAGCCGTCGGGCATCAGGCCGCGCGTGGCCAGCACGGCGTAGTACGAGGCGGGGCCGTGCCCCTTCGACAGCAGAAAGCGGTCACCGCCCTCGGGGCGGAGTACGCGGTCGTGCAGCACCCACAGCGCATCGAGGGTCGAATGCGCGGCGGCACTGTGCTTCTCGTCGCCGGTCACCCGCGCGAGGCGGTCGAGCAGAGCGGCCGGCAGCCGTTCGGTGAAGGAGTCGGGTTCAGTCATGGTCATGGTTCGAACGGTAAAACCTCAAGCTCAGTTGAGGTCAAGCTCGCGGTGACCGATGCATTCGTCGGACGGCTGCGGCTGCTGTCGCGTCGCGGCGCCGCCGAGACGACACCAGCCCCACCCGCCCGACGGGTGTATCGGCACGGTGCACCGCCACTACCGTCGCCGAAAACCCGGCGCCCGGTTAGGCTGACGCCAACCTGACCACCGCTCCCGCGCGGGAGCCGTACCTCGTAGATCGGAGGTTCCCCATGTCCATCGCTCAGACGCACCCCACCCCCGGTGCCACCAAGACGATCATCGGCGAGCCCGAGGTCGTCGAGGACGGCGGCGCGGTCGACGCCCTGAGCATCGCGCTCGCCGACGGCGTCGAGCACGACCCCGCCTGGATCTCGCTGCGCGACGCCGCGACGGCCCTGCAGCAGCTGCAGGCCGCCGACGGCTCGGTGCCCGATCCCGGGGACCATGAGACGGCGCGGCGCCACGTCGCGGCGATCACCGCCGCGATCGGCCGCCTCGCGCCGCGGTTCCCGCACGACGCGGACTATCTCACCACGTCGATCCGGGACTTCGAACGATGGGCGCGGTCCGATCATCCGGACGACGCGACGTCGGCGGAGGGGGCATTCGGCGTGCCCGATTTCCTCGACTCGCTCGCGGCGTTCCAGCCGCAGCTCCACCGCGTCGACGGCATCCGCCACCTCGTCGTCTTCCCGATGTACACGCAGAACGGCTCGCGCGACCGGCACGTCGAGGCGCTGCTCGTCGAGGCGATCTGGCCGGAGGAGATCGCGCGCCTCGAGACGATGTATCCGAATCGGCTCTTCGTCTCGCTGCGACTGCTCGACTTCACGGCCGGCTACGACACCGACTCGGCCGTGCTGTTCCCCGAGACCGTCGCGATGCGCGAGATTCCGCCGTTCACGTGGGGGGCGATCTTCCAGGACCGCGAGGCAGCCCGCTACCGCCGGGTCGTGCGTGCCGCATCCGAGATCACGAAGCTCGACCTCCCCGCCGAGGCGGCGGAGATGCTCGACGACCAGGCACTCACCGAGCGGGCGTTCGTGATGTGGGACCTCATCCACGACCGCACGCACATGCGCGGCGATCTGCCGTTCGATCCGTTCATGATCAAGCAGCGGATGCCGTTCTTCCTGTACTCCCTCGAAGAGCTGCGGTGCGATCTGACGGCGTTCCGCGAGTGCGTCGCGCTCGACCGGCGGCTGAGCACCGAGGCGGATCTCGACCCCGTCGACGCCGAGCTGCTACGTCTTTCGCGACTCGTGCAGTATGCCGTGATCTTCGACCGGATCTTCCGGTTCGCGATCACCGGCACGCGCGTGCGCAACTACGACGGACTCGGCGGCCAGCTGCTGTTCGCGTGGCTGCACCGCCGGGGCGTGCTGCACTGGACCGACACCGCGCTCGCCTTCGAATGGGGCGAGGTGCCGGATGCCGTGGTCGCCCTCGGCGACGCGATCGACCGCCTGTACTGGGAATCGATCGACCGCCCGAAGACCGCGCACTGGCTGGCGGCGTACGACCTCGTGCGCTCCGTGCTCGAACCCCACCCGGCGTCGGTCTGGGCGCGAGGCCTCCCCGACGAGGTGCTCGCGGGCGCGCCGAAGGGTTACACCGATGCGGTGCTGGACGACGAGTTCCCGCTGTCGATGTTCTACGAGGCGCTCGAGAAGAAGATGCGCGACGTCATCGCGTCCACGCGCGGCATCCGCGGCTGACCCGCACACGGGCCCGAAGCCGCGCCCGAGGCTGAAAGGATGAGGTCATGACCTCCCTGCACGACACCTCGGTGCGCGGCTTCGCGTCCGACAACTACTCCGGCATCCACCCGGAGGTCCTCGCGGCGATCACCGCCGCCAACGACGGCCACCAGACCGCCTACGGCTCGGACGTGTACACCGCCCGGCTGCAGGAACTCGTCGGCGAGCACTTCGGCGCGGGCGCCGAGGCCTTTCCGGTCTTCAACGGCACGGGCGCCAACGTCACGGCGCTGCAGTCGATGCTGCCGCGCTGGGGCGCGGTGATCGCCGCGTCGACCGCGCACATCAACGTCGACGAGGGCGGCGCTCCCGAGCGGGTCGGCGGGATCAAGATCCTCAACGTCCCCACCGACGACGGCAAGCTCACGCCCGACCTCATCGACCGCGAGGCCTGGGGCTGGGGCGACGAGCACCGCGCGCAGCCGCTCGTCGTGTCGATCACCCAGTCGACCGAGCTCGGCACGCTCTACACGCCCGACGAGCTGCGCACGATCGCCGACCACGTGCACGAGCGCGGGATGCGGCTGCACATGGACGGCGCGCGCATCGCCAACGCCGCCGCTGCCCTCGGCCTGCCGCTGCGCGCCATCACGCGCGATGTCGGTGTCGACGTGCTGAGCTTCGGCGGCACGAAGAACGGCGCGATGCTCGGCGAGGCGATCGTCGTGCTCGACCCCGCGGCATCCGAGGGGCTCACCTACCTGCGCAAGCTCAACATGCAGCTGTCGTCGAAGATGCGCTTCGTCTCGGCCCAGCTCGTCGCGCTGCTCGAGAACGACCTGTGGCGCCGCAACGCCGAGCACGCGAACGGGATGGCGCAGCGCCTGCGCTCGGCGGTCGAGGCGGGCATCGCCGACGGCTCGGTGCGGGGCGTGGAGTTCACGCAGCCGACGCAGGCCAACGGTGTCTTCGCGGTGCTGCCCGAGGGCGTCGCCGACCGGCTGCGCGAGTCGTTCCGTTTCTACGATTGGGATGAGGCACGCCGCGAGGTGCGGTGGATGTGCTCGTTCGACACCTCGGCATCCGACGTCGACGCGTTCGTCGCCGAGCTCGCGCGCCTGACGACCGACTGACCACCTCCCGCGTCGGCGGGCATCCACGCGACGCACGACAAGAGCCGCGGCGGGGTCGAACCGGCCGCGGCTCTCGTGCGCTCAGGCGGCGGTGACGCTGAAGCTCCACGTGACGCCGAACCGGTCGGTGAGCATGCCGAAGCCCGCGCTCCACGCCGACGCGGCGAGGGGCTCGACGATGACGGCATCGGCGGCGAGCGTGTCCCACGGGCCGCGGAGCTCGTCGAGGCTTTCGGAACCGACCGAGACGAAGAACGCCTGATCGGTGATGGTGGCGTTGTCCTGACGGCGCGTCGCACCGCCGCCGGCGATCGATCCCTCTGTGCTTCCCGGGATGTCGTACGCCATCACACGGAAGCCGGTGCTCCCGGCGACGAGTCCGAAGACGACGGCATCCGCGCCGGGGAGGTCTGCGGGCATGCCGACCTCGGCGTACGTCGTGATCGAGACGTGTCCGTCGAAGGCGGCGCCGTAGAACTCGAGTGCCCGACGGGCGTCGCCGCGGAAGTTGAGGTGAGGGGTGGTGTGGATGGTCATCGCTGCTCCTGAGGAAAGGGCCGGCCCGATCGGCTCGACGCCCTCACCCTGACAGCCCTTCCGGTCAGTTTCTGTCCGCAAGGGCGGATACGGTGGGGCGATGACGACGACCTTCCGGCTGCTGACCCTGCTGTCGCTGCTGCAGGCCCGCCGCGACTGGCCGGGCGGAGTGCTCGCCTCGCGGCTGGGGGTGAGCGATCGCACGGTGCGACGTGACGTCGAGCGACTGCGCGAGATGGGATACCGCATCCAGGCGACGACCGGCCTCGACGGCGGGTACCGGCTCGAGGCCGGCAGCGAGCTGCCGCCCCTCCTGTTCGACGAGGACCAGACCGTCGCGGTGACCCTCGCCCTGCGAACCGCTCCCGCCCTGGGCGCGGGCATCGGAGAGGCCGCGGCACGCGCGCTCGCCACGATCCGGCAGGTCATGCCCTCGCGACTCCGGCATCGCCTCGACGCCCTGGCTCCGACCGTCGTGGGCCGCCCGGGGGATGCCGCCGCCGCGGACGTCTCGCTCGAGGTTCTGTCGACGCTGGCGAACGCGATCCGCGACGGTGTCACGGTGCGGTTCGACTACGGCGAGGCGGGCGATGCGGATGCCGTGGGGTCCGCGCCGACCCGACGCGCGGAGCCGCATCATCTCGTGGCGTCGGGCGGCCGCTGGTATCTCGTCGCGTGGGACCTCGACCGCGACGACTGGCGCCTGTACCGGGCGGACCGGGTCCGTCCGCGGCTTCCGGCCGGCGCCCCGTTCACGCGCCGCGGCGTGCCCGGCGGCGACGTCGACGCGTTCGTGTCGGCACGCTTCCGCGGGTCGGACTCGGCCGCATGGCCCTGTCGCGGCTCCGTCGTGCTGCACCTGCCGGCATCCGCGGTCGCGCCGTTCGCGGGCGATGGCACGGTCACCGCGCTCGACGACGGGCACTGTCGGCTCGAAGCCGGGTCGTGGTCATGGACCGCGCTCGCGGCCTCGTTCGGGCGGTTCGACGCCGAGCTCGAGGTCGTCGGTCCGCCCGAGCTCGCCGACGCGTTCGCGTTCCTCGCCGCGCGCTACGCCCGCGCTGTCACCACCTGACGGATCACCGGGGAGGCCGCCGCTCAGGCGCCAGCGAGCCAGGCCCGGTAGGCGTCGAACGAATACGGGCGGCCGAGGAAGTCGGCGACGAGGTCGGCCGCGTCGCGGCTGCCACCCGGCTCGAGGATGCGCTCGCGGTAGCGGGTCGCAACGGCCGGGTCCATGAGCTCGTCGCCGAACGCCGAGAGCAGGTCGCGGGCGATGACGAGGCTCCACTGATACGTGTAGTAGCAGGCGCCGTATCCGGTGAGGTGGCCGAAGCCCGCGTACGTGTGCCCGTTCGGCAGCGGGTGCACCGGCGACGACGCGCGGTACCAGCCCTCGACGGCCGCCTGCAGGTCGCTCGGCCGCTCGACGTGCAGGCCGTACGAGACGTTGGCGTGCCCGAGCTGGCGGGTCACCTCGAGGGCGCGACCGAAAGCGTCGGCCACCCGCATCCGCTCGACGAGGTCGGCCGGGATCGGCTCGCCGTCGGCGTTGCGCGCGAACGTCGCCAGCACGCCGGCATCCCACGCCCACTCCTCGAGCAGCTGGCTCGGCGCCTCGACGAAGTCCCACTCCGTCTCGATGCCGCTGAAGTCGGCCCAGACGGCGTCGGCGCCGCCGAGGATGCCGTGGACGAGGTGCCCGAACTCGTGGAAGAACGTCACGACCTGGTCGTGCTCGAGGAGTCCCCGCGAGAAGTTGCAGAGCAGTACGCCCTCGGGAAGCGAGCGGCCCGCGATGCCGGGCGCGAGGTTGAAGCACGCGGCGTGGTTGTACTTTCCCTCGCGCGGGTGAAGATCGAGGTGGATCCGACCGAGCCGGCGCTCGCCGCGGACGACGTCGTAGCTGCGGACGTCGTCGTGCCAGGCACCCGCGTCGACGGGGACGTAGGCGACGTCGAGCAGTCGCGCCGTGACATCGAGCACGCCCGCCAGGACGTTGTCGAACGCGAAGTAGGCGCGCACTGCCTGCGCGTCGACTGCGTAGTCCTCGCGCTTCAGCGCGCTGAGGAGGTACCAGAGGTCGGCCGCGGTGACCGCCTCGGCATCCGGCTCGTCGACGCGCAGCCGCGCGAGCAGCCGGTCGTACTCAGCGGCGGCGGCCTCGCGCGTCGCCGCGTCGATGTCGTCGAGGAACGACCGGATCGCCGCGCTCGAGCCGATCATGCGCGTTTCGGTCTCGTAGTCGGCCCAGTCGCCGTAGCCCAGCAGCTCCGCGCGCTCGGCGCGCACGGCGAGCAGTTCGGCGAGCACGGGGTCGTTGTCGGGCCAGGCGAGGTCGTTGTAGACCGACAGCAGTGCCGTGCGCGTCGACCGGCGCACCGCGAACTCGCGCACCGGCATGAGGTCGGTGTACTCGGTCGTGAGCGTGATGAGGCCCTCGTCGTCGACCGGGTGAGCGTCGATGAAGTCCTGCGGCAGCCCCTCCAGCGCGTCGGCGGGGAGCTTCAGCTCGCGCCGGCCGTCGCGGATGTTGCGCGAGAAGGTCAGCGAGAGCTCGGTGTCACGCTCGGCCAGCGCCCGCAGCCGTTCGCGTGTCGCCTCGTCGCGGTCGACGCCGCCGCGGCGGAAGTCGCGCTGGATGTGAGCGAGCAGGCGGCGGGCGGCGGCATCCAGCCCGTCGGTCGCGAGGCCGTCGAAGACGGCGAAGAGAGCGGGGTCGAGCGCCCGCTCGGAAAGCAGGGCGTCGATGGCCTGCACCCGGGCCTCGGCGGCAACGCGGACGTCGGCATCGGGGTGCGACTCGCTCAGCAGGGATGCCTCGGACGCCGCCTCGGCGATCGCGATCGACGCCTCGTTCCACAGCTGCAGACGGGCCAGGGGCGACAGCTCACGCCCCGCGATCAGCTGCGAGTCGACCTCGCGGACGCGGGCGATGCGGGCGTCCGGGCGCTCGGCGGCGAACGCGAGCCACCCGGCGGTGTCGGCGGGGAAGGCGAGGGGCTTCGGATCGGTCATGACCCGAGCCTACGCAGGAGCGGGCCTCAGCGAAGAGCACCCACCGAGGCGAGCGCGAGGCGGATGAGCGTGCCGCGGCCACCCTCCATCTCGGCGGCGAGGGCGTCGGATGCCGCTTCCACGGGGTCGAGCCATGTGACCTCGAGAGCATCCTGACGGGGCTCGCACGTGCCCGTGACCGGCACGACGAAGGCGAGCGACACGGCGTGCTGGCGGTCGTCGTGGAAGGGGCTGACCCCGGGGATCGGGAAGTACTCGGCGACCGTGAAGGGCGTGGGCGACGCGGGCAGGAGCGGGAAGGCCATGGGCCCGAGGTCGTTCTCGACGTGCCGGAACAGTGCGTCGCGGATCGTCTCGCCGTAGCGCACGCGGCCCGAGACGATCGTGCGCGTCATCTCCCCGACCGGCGTGGCACGGAGCAGGATGCCGACCTGGGTGACGGCCCCGAGCCCGTCGGTGCGCACCGGCACCGCCTCGACGTAGAGCATCGGCAGCCGGCGGCGCGCTTCGGTGAGCTCCACATCGCTGAGCCAGGCCGGGTTCGTGGCTCCGCCGCCCGGGGCTCCGCGCAGCGGGTCGGCCGGGAGCGACGACTCGCCGCGCTCGTCGGGATCGGGATCGGGGGTGCGCACGGCCATGCCTCATGTATACCAATGACCCCCGGCGGTGTCGGATGAGGCTGGCAGGATGGTCGCATGTCGCCCGATCCGGTCCTCGATCCTGCGGCCGTGCGCTGGTCGGCCGCTCCCGCCGACCGCGGTCGCCGCCCGTTACTGGTGATGGTGCACGGCTACGGCTCGGATGAGAACGATCTGTTCGCCCTCGCGCCGCACCTGCCGGCCGAGTACGTCGTGGCTGCGGTCCGCGCCCCGCTCACCCCGCGCTTCCCCACGCCGGGGTGGTCGTGGTACCCGATCGAGGGCCTGAACGGTCGCGATCCGCACGCGGCGACGGCATCCGCCCGCGCGCTGACGGCGTGGATCGACGCGGAGCGGGGCGATGCGGCATCCGTCGGGCTGCTTGGCTTCTCGCAGGGCGGGGTCATAGCGATCGAGGCGCTTCGCCTGCGCCCGGACGACTACGCGTTCGCCGTCACCCTGTCGGGCTACGCCAATCCTGGCGATCTCGACACCGACGCCGAGCTCGCCGAACGCCGCCCGCCCGTGTTCTGGGGTCGCGGGGCGCTCGACGACGTCATCCCGCCCGCACTCGTCGCACACACGGCGCAGTGGCTGCCCGGCCGGGTCGACCTGAGCGGCCGCGTCTACCCCGATCTCGGACACGCCGTCTCGGCGGAGGAACTGCGCGACGTCGCGACGTTCCTGCACAAGCAGCTCCCGTCGGCGTAGACTTCCCGGGCCCCTGTCCCGAGTGTGAGGAACGACCGTTGATCGGTTTCGACGCGACCGCGCTGTGATCCCGCGCTGATCCGTCGACCCTTCGGGCGTCCGACCTGGCCAGCGCATTCTCCGATTTCCGCGCTGGCCGCCGGACCGTTCCACCCCCGGTCGGGGTGTCCTCGGTGTCGGTCGTGCCCGCGCCCGACGACATCCGAGGAGGCAATCATGCCCCATCCCGCTCCCGCGGTCGTCCTCGACCGCATCACCCTCATCCACCCCGACGGCACTCCCGCCGTGCGGAACACCTCCGGAACCTTCGACACCGGGCGAACCGGCCTCGTCGGCCGCAACGGCTCGGGCAAGACCACGCTGCTGCGGCTGATCGCGGGCGAGCTCGCGCCGACCTCCGGCTCGGTCACCACGTCCGGACGGGTCGAGCTGCTGCCGCAGCGCTTGACCCTCGACATCGGGCGGCGCGTCGCCGACCTGCTCGGCGTCGCTCCCGTCGTCGACGCCGTGCGCGCCGTCGAGTCGGGAGACGTCCACCCGCGCCACTTCGAGACGATCGGCGACGACTGGGATGCCGAGGCACGAGCGGTCGCCGCGCTGACCGCGGCCGGTCTGCCGCCGGGAGCGCTCGACCGCCGCGTCGGAGAGCTCTCCGGCGGTGAGGCGGTTCTCGCGGCACTCGTCGGCGTGAGACTGCGCGGAGCCGAGATCGCGCTGCTCGACGAGCCGACCAACAACCTCGACCGCGACGCGCGCGAGCGGGTCGGCGAGCTCGTGCGAGCGTGGCGGGGTGCGCTCATCGTCGTCAGCCACGACACCGCGCTGCTCGAGCTGATGGACGACACCGCCGAGCTCTACGGCGGGGCGCTCGATACGTTCGGCGGGCCGTACTCCGAGTGGCGAGCCTGGCGCGACGACGAGCAGGCGGCGGCGCGCGCCGCGGAGACCGCCGCGGCGGCGGCCCTCCGGCGCGAGCGGCGCGACCGGGCCGAGACCGAGACGAAGCTCGCGCGGCGTGCCGCGATGGGAGCGAAGGCGCAGCGCGAGAAACGCGTGCCCGGGATCGTCGCCGGCAACCGCGCGTCGGCCGCGCAGGTGTCGGCGGGTCGCGCGCGCGGCGAGGCATCCGATCGGGAAGCCTCGGCTCGGGCGGCCCTCGATGCGGCAGGGCGGCGGGTCCGCGACGACGACGCCGTGCGGATCGACCTGCCCGATCCCGGCGTCGCGGCGAGCCGGCGCCTCGCGACGATCGGCGACGGCGAACGCTCGTGGGTCGTGCAAGGGCCCGAGCGTGTCGCGCTCGTCGGGCCGAACGGCGCGGGGAAGACGACGCTGCTCGAGGTGCTGGTGCGGTCGGCGGACGCTAACTCCTCAGAATCAGGTGCTGCGGCATCCGATCGTCGCTCGGGCGGCCCCGGCGCGCCCGATCTGAGGAGTTATGGCACGGCGGTCGCGCATACCGACCGCGTCGGCTACCTGTCGCAGCGGGTCGACGGGCTGCGGGACGAGGCGACGGTGCTCGACAGCGTGCGCGCGGCCGCGCCCGCCGCCACCGACGTCGAGCTGCGGAACCGGCTCGCGCGATTCGTGCTGCGCGGCGACACCGTGCTGCGCCCGGTCGCGGCACTGTCGGGCGGGGAGCGGTTCCGGCTGGCCCTGGCCTGCGAGCTGCTGGCCGATCCCCCGCCGCAGCTGCTCGTGCTCGACGAGCCGACGAACAACCTCGACCTCGACACGGTCGAGCAGCTCGTGCAGGCTCTCGCCGCCTACCGCGGTGCCGTGCTGGTGGTCAGCCACGACGATGGCTTCCTCGCCCGCCTCGCGCCCACCCTGATGCTCGAGCTGCGCGACGGCCGGCTGAGCGAGGTCCCGCCGGCTGGCCCGTGAACCGAGGTCCCCGTTGGGCCGGTGTCACCGTCGAGGTCCCAGTTGGGCCGGGGATCTGCGCCCGATTCCCGGCTCAAGTGGGACCTCGCGGGGTAGCGCGCGGGCAGCGGGGCACGGCGGGACCTGGCACGGCGGATGCCGCGGGCGCAAGGCCGCGCCGATGTCGGAGGTCCGCGCGAAGATGAAGGCATGGCCGATGTGCTCGCCCGATTCTCCGCGCCCACCGCGGACTGGTTCCGCGGCGCGTTCTCGAAGCCCACGTCGGCGCAGGCCGGTGCGTGGGACGCGATCTCCGCCGGCAAGCACGCCCTCGTGGTCGCGCCGACCGGGTCGGGCAAGACCCTGTCCGCGTTCCTCTGGGCGATCGACCGCATCTTCCGGGACAAGGTGGCGGCCGGCCCCGTCGACGACAAACCGGCGAAGCGCAGAAAGGCGGATGCCGCGCCGGCCGACACCCGCGTCCTGTACGTCTCACCGCTGAAGGCGCTGGGCGTCGACGTCGAGCGAAACCTGCGGTCGCCCCTCGTCGGCATCGGACAGTCGGCGCGCCGCCTCGGTCAGCCCGTCCCCGACGTGACGGTCGGAGTGCGATCGGGCGACACCTCCTCAGCCGACCGGCGCGCCCTGGTCGCCCGACCGCCCGACATCCTCATCACGACGCCCGAGTCGCTCTACCTCATGCTCACCTCGCAGGCATCCGAGACACTGCGCGGCGTCCACACCGTCATCGTCGACGAGGTGCACGCCGTGGCGGCCACGAAGCGCGGTGCGCACCTGGCCGTAAGCCTCGAACGCCTCGACGCGATCCTCGAGAAGCCGGCTCAGCGCATCGGTCTCTCGGCCACGGTCCGTCCCATCGACGAGGTGGCGCGCTTCCTCGGCGGCGCGGCCCCCGTCGAGATCGTCGCACCGAAGGCGTCGAAGGCGTTCGACCTGAACGTCGTCGTGCCGATCCCCGACATGCTGCATCCCCCGGCCCCACCCGGCGCCGAGGATGCGGGTGCCCCCGGCGCTCCGGGCGGTCGCGATGACGGAGACGACGAGGGGGACGACGACGATGGCGACGGCGCCTGGTACCGCGCCCCGCAGGCGACGGAGGTCACGGGGTCGGTCTGGCCCCACGTCGAGGAGGCGATCGTCGACCGCATCCTGAAGCACCGCTCGACGATCGTGTTCTCGAACTCGCGCAGGCTCGCCGAACGCCTGACCGGACGACTCAATGAGATCTACACCGAGCGTCTCGGGGGCGACCTTCCCGAGCCCGCGGTCCCCGCGGGCATGATGGCGCAGGCCGGGGCCTCCGCCGGCGCCGAGCCGGTACTCGCGAAGGCGCATCACGGCTCGGTGTCGAAGGAGCAGCGCGCCCAGGTCGAAGACGAGCTGAAGTCGGGTGTGCTCCGCTGCGTCGTGGCGACCTCGAGCCTCGAGCTCGGCATCGACATGGGGGCCGTCGACCTCGTCATCCAGGTCGAAGCGCCGCCGTCGGCGGCATCCGGACTCCAGCGCGTCGGACGCGCCGGCCACCAGGTCGGTGAGGTCAGCCGGGCGGCGCTGTTCCCCAAGCATCGCGGCGACGTGCTGCACACCGCGGTCGTGACCGAGCGGATGCTGGCGGGCAAGATCGAGGCGATCGCGGTTCCGCAGAATCCCCTCGACATCCTCGCCCAGCAGACGATCGCCGCGTGCGCGACCGGCACGATCGAGGTCGAGGCCTGGTTCGAGACGGTGCGGCGCAGCGCCCCCTTCCGCACGCTCCCCCGCTCGGCGTACGAAGCGACGCTCGATCTGCTCGCGGGCCGCTTCCCCTCCGACGAGTTCGCCGAGCTGCGTCCACGCCTGGTCTGGGACCGCGATCAGGGCACGCTCACGGGACGCCCGGGAGCGCAGCGCATCGCGGTCACGAGCGGTGGCACGATCCCCGACCGCGGTCTGTTCGGCGTCTTCGTCGCCGGCGAGAGCCGTAACGCGCGCGTCGGCGAGCTCGACGAGGAGATGGTCTACGAGTCGCGCGTCAACGACGTCTTCACGCTCGGCACGACCAGCTGGCGCATCGTCGAGATCACTCATGACCGGGTCAACGTCGTGCCCGCGTTCGGCCAGCCGGGCAAGCTCCCGTTCTGGCACGGCGACGGCCTGGGGCGTCCCGCCGAGCTCGGCGAGGCGCTGGGGAAGTTCAGCCGTGAGGTGTCGGCAGCCGGTCCCGAGAAGGCGTCCGAGCGGTTGCGCGAATCGGGGCTCGACGACTACGCGATCGAAAACCTCCTGGCTCACCTCGCCGAGCAGCGCGAAGCGACCGGCAGCCTACCCACCGACCGGACGCTGACCGTCGAGCGCTCCCGCGACGAGGTCGGCGACTGGCGCGTCATCCTGCATTCCCCGTACGGCATGCACGTGCACGCTCCGTGGGCGCTGGCCGTCAACGCACGCATCCGCGAACGTCTCGGGGTCGAAGGCGCAGCCGTCGCGAGCGACGACGGCATCATCGCGCGGGTCCCCGACGCGGCTGCCGAGCCGCCCGGCGCCGACCTCTTCGTCTTCGACGCCGACGAGCTCGAACAGATCGTCACGGACGAGGTCGGCGGCTCCGCCCTGTTCGCCTCGCGCTTCCGCGAGTGCGCGGCGCGGGCCCTGCTGCTGCCGAGGCTCAACCCCAACAAACGCGCGCCGCTCTGGCAGCAGCGGCAGCGCTCGGCGCAGCTGCTCGAGGTCGCGCGGCGGCATCCGTCGTTCCCGATCATCCTCGAGACGCTTCGCGAGGTGCTGCAGGACGTCTACGACCTTCCCGCACTCCTGCGCATCACCCGCAGCATCGCCGACCGCCGCATCCGCCTCGTCGAGACGACGACATCGCAGCCGTCGCCGTATGCCCGCGATCTGCTCTTCGGCTACGTCGGCGCCTTCATGTACGAGGGTGATTCCCCGCTCGCCGAACGCCGCGCCGCGGCCCTGTCCGTCGACCCCGCGCTGCTGTCGGAGCTGCTCGGCAAGGTCGAGATGCGCGAGCTGCTCGATCCCGAGGTCATCGCGCAGTTCGAGCGCGAGGCGCAGCGTCTCGCCCCCGACCGACGCGCGCGCGGGGTCGAGGGCGTCGCCGATCTGCTCCGCATCCTGGGCCCGCTCGCCGCCGACGAGGTCGCAGCACGCCTCG
The DNA here is from genome assembly GCF_040544895.1 of Microbacterium sp. 1262. Taxonomy (NCBI): domain Bacteria; kingdom Bacillati; phylum Actinomycetota; class Actinomycetes; order Micrococcales; family Microbacteriaceae; genus Microbacterium; species Microbacterium sp. 1262. The sequence continues at coordinate 2,978,982 of NZ_JBEPKU010000001.1, read as the reverse complement.
AAGAGTCCGCCGCCACCGGCACCGGCACCGGCACAGCGAAGGAAATCGGCACAGCGGAGGACGCGAGCGCCGCGCCCGCTCCTCCGGACGGCGAATCTCCTCCCGAGCACCGGGTCGCCGAGGCCGCCGACCTGCTGCAACAGCTCGTGACCGCCCGCCGTGCGATCCCGGTCACGATCGCAGGCACGCAGCGGACGGCGGCGATCGAGGATGCCGGACGCCTGCGCGACGCGCTGGGCGCGGCGCTCCCCGTCGGGATCCCCACCGCGTTCCTCGAGCCGGTCGTCGACCCGCTCGCCGACCTCGTCGCACGGCACGCGCGCACCCATGGGCCGTTCCGCACCGCGGACGTCGCGACGCGTCTCGGCATCGGCACCGCCGTCGCGCGTCAGACACTGCAGCGGCTCGAGTCGCAGGGGCGCATCGCGAGCGGTTACTTCCTGCCTGAGACCTCCGGCAGCGAGGCCGACGACCTCGAGTGGTGCGATTCCGAGGTGCTGCGCCGGCTGCGGATGCGGTCGCTCGCGGCTATCCGGGGCAGCGTCGAGCCGGTATCGCCCGAGGCGTTCGCGCGGTTCCTGCCCGTGTGGCAGCACGTCACCCGGCCGCTCGAGGGCGTCGACGGCGTCGCCGCCGTGATCGAGCAGCTCGCCGGTGTGCCGATTCCTGCGAGCGCCTGGGAGTCGCTCGTCCTGCCCTCGCGCGTGCGCGACTACGCACCCGGGATGCTCGACGAGCTGACCGCGACGGGCGAGGTGGTCTGGTCGGGGCACGGCACCCTGCCCGGGCGCGACGGCTGGATCGCGCTCCATCCCGCCGACATGGCGCCGCTCACCCTGGCGCTGGCCGACGCCGACTCCGAGGCCGACGAGTCGTCGACGTCGGGCGACCTCGACGTGCGCATCCTCGAAGCTCTCGCCGTCGGCGGCGGCTGGTTCGCGGGGCAGCTCGTCGCCGCGATCGGCGCCCCCAACGAGCAGAGCGTGCTCGACGCACTCTGGCGTCTCGCGTGGGCGGGCCGCCTGACGAACGACACGTTCACGCCGGTCCGATCCCTCCTCTCGGGCGGTTCGCAGGCACACCGCAGCGCCCGCCGCACACCGCGGTCCCGCCTGTATCGCGGCACACCGCTCGCGCGCCCCACGACGCCGGCGGCGCCGCGCCCGTCGACGCTCGGCGGCCGGTGGTCGCTCCTGCCGGCCGTCGAGCCCGATCCCTCGCTCCGCGTCACGGCATCGGCGGGGCTCCTGCTCGACCGCTACGGCGTCGTCACCCGGGGCAGCGTCCAGTCCGAGGGGGTTCCCGGCGGTTTCGCGCAGGTCTACCGCGTTCTCGCGGGCTTCGAAGAGGCGGGCCACTGCCGCCGCGGCTATGTCATCGAGACCCTCGGCGCCGCGCAGTTCGCGGCATCCGTCACCGTCGACCGCCTGCGCGAGTTCGCGGCGCTCCCCGACCCGCCGCCGCGGCGTGCGGTCACGCTGGCCGCGACCGACCCGGCGAATCCCTACGGTGCAGCCCTCGGCTGGCCGGCGCTCGAGGGCGTCTCGCATCGACCGGGCCGGAAGGCTGGCGGCGTCGTGGTGCTCGTCGACGGCGCACTCGTGCTCTACCTCGAGCGCGGCGGGCGTTCGGCGCTCGCCTTCACCGACGACGAGGAGGTGCTGACCGCGGCCGCAGCCGATCTCGTGAGGACGGCGCAGGCACGCCGTCTCGACACGCTCACCGTCGAGCAGGTCAACGGCGAGTTCGTCTACAACACCCCGACCGGGCGGGCGCTGCGCGCAGGCGGTTTCGTCGAGTCGTCGCGCGGCCTCACGCTGCGCCGGCTGACCGCGGGCTCACGGGCGGCGATGTCCGGAAGCAGCGAGCGTGCCTGAGGGCGACACCGTCTTCCGAGCCGCGCGGAAGCTGGGTGAGGCGCTCGTCGGACAGGAGGTCACCCGCTTCGACATCCGTGTTCCCGGCAGCGCGACAGCCGACCTGCGCGGTGAGACCGTCTCGTCGTCGATCGCCCGCGGCAAGCACCTGCTGCTGCGCATGGGCGCATTCAGCCTGCACTCGCACCTGAAGATGGAGGGTCGCTGGCACGTCTACCGCCACGGCGAGCGCTGGCGGGCACCCGCGTTCCAGGCCCGCGCGATCGTCGGAACGCGCGATCGGGATGCCGTCGGCTTCGAGCTCGCGATGGTCGAGGTCCTTCCCACCGCCGACGAGGATCGCCTCGTCGGCCACCTCGGGCCCGACCTGCTCGGCCCCGATTGGGATCTGGCCGAAGCGGTGCGTCGCGTGAGCGCCGACTCCCGAGCCGCACACGTCGCCCTGCTCGACCAGCGGAACGTCGCCGGCTTCGGAAACGTCTACGCGAACGAGCTGCTCTTCGTGCGCGGTATCCTGCCCATGACCCCCGCCACCGAGATCGACGCGGCCGCCGTGCTCGAGACCGGGTACCGGATGATCCACGCCAATCGCGATCGCGCGGCGCGCACCTTCACCGGCAACGACCGGCCCGGGCAGCGGATGTGGGTCTACGGCCGCGAGAACAAGCCCTGCCGCCGGTGCGGGACGCTCATCCGCGCCGGCGAGATCGGAGCGCTGCCGACGAGCGAGCGGAACATCTTCTGGTGCCCGCGCTGCCAGAGCTGAACCCCGCCGGGCCTGAAGCGATCCGACGCTTGCACTCAGCGGCCGATGTACCGACCGGGGCGGTGGTTCAGGACGAGCACGACGCTCAGCACGACCGCTCCGGCAGCACTGAGCAGCACCGCCGGCCACGGCAGCACCAGCAGCGCGGACGCGATGATCACGACATCGAAGATCATCTGGGTCCATCCCGCACTGAAGCCCATGCGCTCCTGCAGCACGAGGGCGATGATGTTCACCCCGCCGAGGCTCGAACGGTGACGGAACAGGATCAGCAGCCCGACGCCGGCGAGCAGGTTGCCGCCCAGCGTGCCGTAGATGGGTTCGATGCTCGCGAATTGCAGCAGGTGCTGGTGCACGAAGGTGAACGCCGAGACCAGGCCGATCGAGACGAAAGTGCGGATCGTGAACGACACCCCCTTCTTCCACAGGGCCAGCGCCGCGAACGGCGCGTTCACGACAGCGAACAGCACCGGGAACGACCATCCGGTCGCATAGCCGAGAAGCAGCGCGAGGCCCGCGGTACCGCCGGTGACCGAGCCCGACGACTGCAGCAGGTAGAGGCCGAGGGATGCCACGAACGTGCCGGTCACGATGCCGAGCAGATCCTCCGCGCGGGTGTGGCGCGTGAGCGCCGCCTCGAACACGAGGGAAGGTCCGGTCGACGGTGCGCGAGAAGGCTCCACCCGCCCATCCTCGCAAACCGGGGCGCGAGTGGAAGCAAGCCCCGCGGCGGCGGCATGTTATCGCGCGAAGGTCAGCTCGCACACCCCTTCGACCTCGGCGGCTGCGCATCGCACGCTTGTTCCAGCAAACCGGTCGACCTGCCGCTCCGAATGATTCGTGGGAATGAAAACGCGGGTCGCGGGGTTGTTTCCAGTACTCAGTACCGGACCCGGAACTGTCGGAGGGGATCGTGGGCAAGAACTACATCGACATCGAGAACGACCGCGGAGAGACGCTGCGTTACCGCAAGCACGCGAACGGTCGGGGCTTGATCGCGAACGGGGCCAAGGTGCACCCGACCGCACTGGTCGAAGCAGGCGCCTACGTCGAACCCGGAGTCCAGGTCGCCGCGGGCGTTCACATCGGCCGTGGCGTGTGGATCGAGCGCGAAGCCGTCATCGGCCCGAACGTCGAGATCGCACCGCACGCGCACGTCGGCTCCGGCGCCGCCATCGGTCCGCGGGCGAAGATCGGCATCCGCGCGTTCATCGGAGCGCACGCGCACGTGGCGGGCGGCTCTCTCATCGGCGACGACGAGAACATCGCCGACGGCGAGCACGTGGCGACCGATCAGCGCGGACTGCGGCTGGCCGCCTGACCGACCAGCGGTGGCCGCCGCACCGTCGACGATCGGCGGGTCCGCACTGCGCGGGCCCGCCGATCGCGTCTGCCCCGGGATACGCTTCAGGCATGACACCCGGACGTTCCTCGGGCCGTCCCGCGCGTAGCGGCGGCCGAGGCGGCGGTGCCCCCGGGCGCCGTGGCGCCGCGGCATCCGGACAGCGGCCCGGAGCCCGGAGGACGGAGCGCGACTCGGGAACCCGTCGCGAGTCGGATGCCGCTGCGCCGGATCTCAGCGCGCTCGGCGCCTTCCGTCTCGGCGCCGCTCCCGGTGCCACGCCCGGCAAGTGGATCGACGTGTGGAAGCAGCGGATGCCGGCGAACCCGGTCGATCTCGTCTCCCTCGAGTTCGTCGACCAAGCCGCCGCCCTCGCGAGCGGTGAGGTCGACGCCGCCCTCGTGCGGCTTCCGATCGAACGCGCTGGGTTGAGCATCATCCCGCTCTACGACGAGATCACGGTCGCCGTGTGCAGCGCCGACTCGTCCCTCACCGTCGCCGATGAGCTGACCCTCGCCGACCTCGCCGGGGAGGTCGTCATGGTGACCGGTGATGACGCTCTGGGTATCGAGGTCCCCGGCGCCATCGCCCCCGCCTTTTCCGCCATTGCCACGACGGGTGACGCGGTCGCGACGGCGGCCACCGGCGTCGGCATCGTGCTCGTGCCGATGTCGCTCGCGCGACTGCATCACCGCAAAGACACCACGTACCGGCCCGTGGTCGACGCTCCGACGTCGACGGTCGCGCTCGCCTGGCCGACGGAGGCGACCACGCCGCTGGTAGAGACGTTCATCGGGATCGTGCGCGGCCGTACCGCGAACTCCTCGCGCTGACGCGCACCGCCAGCGCCGGTCGCCCGAATCACGCCCCGTGCAGCCGCCGCGCCCCGTCGGGGATCGCACCCGCAACCGGAGTGCGGCTCAGCAGGGCGGCGGCGTCGATCGGGTCGTCCGGCGCGGCGGCATCCGGATCCGCCTCGAGCTCGACCACGACGGGAGCGGGCAACCGGATCGCCGTGCGAGCGTCCCGCGCCCGCGACTCGATGCCGGCCGCGTCGACGGGGCGGCGCACCCGCCAGCCCCGGCGCGCGGCGGCGACGTCGAGCCGGTCGAGCACCGCGATGAGCTCGCTGGGGTCTGAGATGATCACGCGGGCGGTCATCCGGCCATTGTCCTCCGCTCGTCACGGAAGGTCATCCCCACCGGGTCGGCTCGGCGGGAACCATAGACTTTCGGCATGGCCCCGCTCGTGTACGTCTGCGTGCGCCCGCAGCAGGCGGCCGCGGACGCGGAGTACGCATCTTTCCGCACCGCCATGGGCCTCGACGAGTCCCAGCTCGAGCGCATCGATCTGACGCGCGACGCCCTGCCCGCGGACGCGTTCACGCGCTGGCGCGGCTTCGTCGTCGGCGGCAGCCCCTTCAACGCCACTGACGATCCCGGCGCGAAGCCGGAAGGCCAGCTGCGCCTGGAGGCCGACCTCGCGCGCATCGTCGAGGCGGCGGCATCCGCTCGGACGGCGGCGCTGTTCACCTGCTTCGGCATCGGCGTGGCCACGACCTACCTCGGCGGCACGATCTCTCGCGACTACCCCGAGGACACCGGCCCGACCGACGTGACCCTGACGGAGGCCGGCCGGGTCGACCCGCTGCTGGGCTCGCTCTCCCCGACCTTCGCCGCGCTCACCGCGCATAAGGAGGGGACGCAGACGCTTCCCGCCGGGGCGGTGCTCCTCGCCACGAACAGCGCCTGTCCCGTGCAGGCCTACCGCGTGGGAGATCGCCTGTACGCGACGCAGTTCCACCCCGAGCCGACGCCGCAGGACTTCACCGAGCGCATGACGATCTACCGCAACGACGGCTACTTCGACGCGGCGGACTACGACCGCGTCGCGGCCCGCGTGCTCGCGGCCCCCGTGACCGAGCCGAGCCGCTTCCTCGCCGCGTTCGCCGCGACGTTCTGACGCCGGGCGCGATACAACCGTCGGATCGGTGGTGCGGATGTCGCCTCCGACGACGTTCGAGGCGACACCAGCACCATGGGTCCGACGAATGTATCGGCGCGGCCGGTCAGGCGACCGGTCAGGCTGTGCGGGTGCGGCGCAGGATGCCGCGGTGCTCGCGGCCGTTCGAGCGCCAGGCCGTCACGGCTGCGGCGGCGACGACCACGACGATGACGGCGATGGCGGCGATGGCCACCGGCGTCGAGTGGGGCTGATCGGTCGTGCGGGCGATGGCCACCCACGCCAGGCCCCACGACAGCGCGATGATCGGCGAGGGGCGCCCGCGCGAGAAGGCTGCGATGCCCACGCCGACGGCGGCCACGAGCACGAGCACGGCCACACCCCACACGTCGGCCTGCATGCCCCACGACTGGGGGACGGTGCGGCTGAGCCACGCCGTGACGTTCGCGACCGTCGCCAGCGAGACCCATCCGAGGTGCAGGCCCACCGTGGCGTCCATGAGCAGCCGGTCGCCGACCGACTGCGGCCGCGAGCGCACCAGCAGGTGGAACGTCCAGCCGAGCGCGGCGAGGAGCGCCACGATCGCGACGACCGTCAGCGGCAAGGTCGTGAACTGCGCCGCGAGCAGCCATCCCCCGTTGAGCACGGCGGTCAGCGCGATCCACCATCCCACGAGCCGCTGCCGGTCGCGGGAGCGCTGCGCGGGCAGCGCCTGCCAGATCGTGTAGCCGATCATGAAGAGGTAGATGACCGACCAGATGCTGAACGCCTGAGTTCCCGGCGCGAGCACCGTCGAGTCGGCGTCGAGCGCGCCGCCCTGCAGATCGCGCACGTTCGTCCCGCCGAAGAGCCCGGTCCCGACCATCGCGGCGATGATCATGAAGACGACGGCCGAGATGACCGCGATCTGCCGGACGAGGTCCGACGACTTCTGCGGAGGGCGGGCGGCGTGGTGCGCTGTGGTGCTCATCCCTTCACGGTAGATCCGACCCCGCGGCCGGTCATCCGCTTGACAGATCCGGCCCCACGATGACGGCCGAGTTCGGCTCGACGACGAGCAGATCGTCGACGATCCGGCTCGGCAGCGTCTCGAGCCACACCACGTCGCCGTTCGGCTCGACCCGCCACGGCGCCTCGGAGAGGTTCACGAGCACGCGTGCACGACCTCGCTGGAGGTCGTAGAGCCGGCCGCCCTCACCTTCCGCCGCACCGGCACCGCGCGCGGTGAATCGCGGGTCGGTCAGGTCGGGCACCGAACGGCGCAGCCGTCCGAGCTCGCGGTACAGCGCGAGCAGGCGAGCGTGGTCGCCTTCGCCGACCTCCGTCCAGTCGAGCTTCGACCGCAGGAAGGTCGCCGGATCGTTGGGGTCCGGAACGAGGTCCTCATCCCAGCCCATCTCGGCGAACTCCTGCTTCCGTCCGGCAGCGGTCGCCTCGGCGAGCTCGGGCTCGGGGTGCGACGTGAAGAACTGCCACGGCGTGGACGCGCCCCACTCCTCGCCCATGAACAGCATCGGGGTTCCCGGCGCGGTCAGCGTCAGGACGGCCGCGACGGCGAGCCGGTCGGCGTCGAGCGTCGCCGACAGCCGATCGCCCGCCGCGCGGTTGCCGATCTGGTCGTGGTCCTGCGCGAAGGTCACCAGCCGCCACGACGGCGACTCGGCCGGAATCGGACGGCCGTGCTCGCGGCCCCGGAACGACGAGTAGGTGCCGTCGTGGAAGAAGCCCGAGTTCCAGGTCTTCGGCACGGCGTCGAGCGCGTCGAAGTCGGCGTAGTAGCCGCCCGTCTCGCCCGTGAGCGCGACGTGCACGGAGTGGTGCCAGTCGTCCGACCACTGCGCCGTCATCCCGTGCCCGCCCGCCTCGCGCGGCAGGATCATGACGGGGTCGTTCATGTCGCTCTCGGCGATGAGCGTCAGCGGGCGCCCGAGGTGCGTGCCGAGCGCGTCGACGCGGTCGGCGATCTCGCCGAGGATGTGAACGGGGCTGTCGTCGTCGTGCAGCGCGTGCACGGCGTCCAGCCGCAGCCCGTCGACGTGGAAGTCGCGCAACCACATCTCGGCGTTGCCGATGATGTACTCGCGAACGGCATCCTCGTCGAGATTCACGCTGTCGCCCCACGTGTTGCGGCGACCGTCGCGAAGATACGGACCGTACTCGGGCAGGTAGTTTCCCGAAGGCCCGAGGTGGTTGTAGACGACGTCCTGGATGACGGCGAGACCGGCCCCGTGCGCGGCATCGACGAATCGGCGGTACGCGTCCGGCCCGCCGTAGCTCTCCTGGACGGCGTACCAGAGCACCCCGTCGTAGCCCCAGTTGTGGGTGCCGTTGAAGGCATTGACCGGAAGGAGCTCGATGTGGGTCACGCCGAGCTCGACGAGATGGTCGAGGCGCCCGATGGCGGCGTCGAGCGTGCCGGCGCTCGTGAAGGTGCCGATGTGCAGCTCGTAGATGATGCCGCCGGCGAGCGACCTTCCCGTCCAGGCCTGATCGGTCCACGCGAACGACGACGGGTCGTCGATCGCCGACAGACCGTGGACGCCGTCAGGCTGCCGCCGCGAGCGCGGGTCGGGGCGCGCGTCGTCGCCGTCGCCGAGGACGAAGCCGTACCGATCGCCCGGGCCGAGGTCGACGTCGGCCGACCACCAGCCGTCCGCCGAGCGCGAGAGCTCGACGTCCGCGGCATCCGGCCGTCGCAGCCGCACCCGCTCGGGGCGCGGCGCCCATACCTCGATCATGCGTTCTTCCCTTCGGCGGTCGGACGTTCGGCGGCGAGCAGCGCCACCGGGTACGTGTCGAGCAGGTCGGCCAAGCGCACCGCGCCGCCGTTCCAGGCATGGCCGGTCAGCTGGTCGACGTGGCGCCCCGGCGGAACCATCACGACTGTGCCGCCCCATCCGCCGCGCGCGGCGAGGCCGACGGGCAGGCGCGTCGCGACGGTGACGGCGCCGCCGCGGTCGAAGGCGATCGCGTGGTCGGCGGCGGAGCCGACGACCGGCAGCGGGGCGTAGCGCGTGAACAGTTCGGGACGATCGCGACGCAGGCGGAGCGCCCGCGAGACGACGAGGAGCTTCGCCGCACCGGAGTCGTCGATCTCGGGATGCCATCCGCCGTCGAGCTTCGTGAGCAGCTCGCGGCGCTCGGCGAAGTCGACGTCGCGACGATTGTCGGGGTCGACCAGCGAGAGGTCCCACAGCTCGGAGCCCTGATAGACATCGGGCACCCCGGGCGCGGTCAGCTGCAGCAGCTTGGCGGCGAGGGAGTTCGAGCGCCCGGGAGCCGTCAGCTCACCGACGACCTCCTCGACCACCGCACGGGCGTCACCCGAGGTCGCGGCATCCACCAGTGCGACGATGCGAGCCTCGGCATCCTCGTCGGGGTCCGTCCACGAGGTGACGATCCCGCCCTCGCGCGAGGCCTTCTCGGCGTAGTCGCGCAGCCGCTCGGGCGACGCGGGCCACGCTCCGACGATCGCCTGCCAGAGCAGGTCGTCGAGGCGTCCGTCGCCGGTCGAGGCGATCGCCCGGAGGCGCCCGAGGGCGTCGGACCAGCGGCCGGGCAGCTCGGCGATGACGGACAGCCGGGCGCGGACGTCTTCGCTGCGCTTGGTGTCGTGGGTGCTCAGCGCCGTGAGGGCCTGCGGCCACATCGCCTGGCGGTTCGCCTGCGCGAGGTGGAAGCCCGCGACGTCGAGGGCGAAGACGCCCGGGTCGCCGCCCACCTCGGTGAGCGTGCCGAGACGCGGATAACGGTAGAACGCGCTGTCCTCGACACCCTTGGCCATGACCGGCCCGGTCGTCTGACCGAAGCGGCGACTCAGCTCGGTGTCGCCCGCCGTGACCAGCGGGGCGAGGGTCGCGATCGCGTCGGCGAGATCGGGGCGGGATGCGGATGCCGCGGCCACCGCCTCGGCGACGAGCTCGTCACCCACCGGCGGATAGACGCGGTACACAGAGAAGCTCGTCAGGAGTTCGGCGAACGCGTCGCGCGCGACATCCGCTCCCAGCGCTTCGCGCACCTCATCGGGCAGGCAGCGCACGAGACGCCCCACCTCTGCGGCCTGCAGCGTGTCGGCGACCGCACGCTTGGCCTCGCGCACGATCTCGTCGTACGACGCGGGGGCATCGGCCGAGCGGAGCGCGGCGTCGAGCTCGTCGAGTCGACCCTTGCCGGCGGGATCGATGAGCACGCGGTCGATCTCGGCCATCGCGTCGTACCCGGTCGTACCGGCGGTCGGCCACCAGGACGGCAGCTGCTCGGCGTGATCCGTGGCGGCGTGCTCGAGGATCTTCTCGACCACGACATACGCGCCGCCGGTCGCCTCGGCGAGCTGCTCGAGATATCCGCCGGGGTCGGCGAGGCCGTCGGGGTGGTCGATGCGGAGGCCGTCGGCCAAGCCCTCGCGCAGCCAGCGGAGGATCTCGACATGGCTCGCCTCGAAGACCGCCGGCACGTCGACGCGCACACCCGCGAGCGTGTTCACGGCGAAGAAGCGCCGGTAGTTCAGCTCGGTCGCGTCGTCGCGCCAGAACGCGGCACGCCAGTGCTGCGCGGCGAGCACGGCATCCACGGTGGCGGGGTCGGTGGTCGCCGCCGCGGGTGCGGTTCCGTCGGCGAGCGGCAGCACGTGGTCGTAGTAGCGGGCGACACCCTCGGCGCCGTTCGCCTCGTCGGCTGTCACCGGCGCGACCTCGATCTCACCGGCGGCGACGGCTTCGCGGAGCGTGGAGCCGAGGATCGGCAGGCCGACCTTGCCCCCGCCGTACTCCCAGTCGATGTCGAACGCCTCGGCGTGGACTGATGCGCGACCGTGTCGGAGGACGTCCCACCACCAGGGGTTCTCGGCCGGAACCGCGACGCCCTGATGGTTGGGCACGATGTCGACGAGCACACCGAGTCCGGCACCGCGGGCGGCGGCCGAGAAGCGCGCGAGCCCCTCGGCGCCGCCGCGGCGCGGGTCGACGATCGTCGGGTCGACGACGTCGTAGCCGTGGTCCGACCCCTCCGCCGCCGCGAGCAGCGGAGAGAGGTAGGCCCAGTCCACGCCGAGGTCACGGAGGTAGTCCGTGACCTCGGCGGCCGCCGTGAGGTCGAACGCCGGTCGGATCTGCAGCCGGTAGGTCGAGATCGGAGCCGTCATCGGCCCGTGACCTCGGGGGTCGGCGCCTCGGCGGGAACGATGTCGATGGGCGTCGTGTACCCCGCAAGCGAGGCCGCCACCGAGTGGTCGGTCTCGGGCTCGGGCTCGGTGTACTCCCCCAGGACGACGAGCGACTTGGCACGGACCTGCAGCGCGTTGCCGCCCTCGAGCGGGTCGGTGCCGACGAGCTCGCCGCTCGTGTCGATCAGCACCTCCCATCGGTCCGCGTACTGGTCGGAGGGCACGGTGAACTCCACCTCGTCGTCACCGGCGTTGAACAGCACGAAGAAGTGGTCGTCGGAGATGTCCTCGCCGCGACGGTCGCGCTCGCGGATGCCGTCGCCGTTGAGGAAGACGCCGACCGCCCGCCCGAACCCGGAGTCCCAGTCCTCGGGCTGCATAGCGGTGCCGTCAGGGCGCAGCCACATGATGTCGGGCACCGGGGCGCCCTCTTCGCGACGCACCGGGCGCCCGTCGAAGAACCGGCTGCGCCGGAACGTCGGGTGCAGGCGGCGCAGGCGCGCGAGGGCCGCGGTGAACTCGATGAGCGGCTGGTCGACCTGGTCCCAGTGGATCCAGGTCAGCTCGTTGTCCTGCGCGTAGCCGTTGTTGTTGCCCTGCTGCGTGCGGCCGAGCTCGTCGCCGTGGCAGATCATCGGCACGCCCTGGCTGAGGAGCAGCGTCGCGAGGAAGTTCCGCTGCTGGCGGGCGCGCATGGTCAGCACGTGCGGGTCGTCGGTGGGTCCCTCGACGCCCATGTTGTATGAGCGGTTGTGCGACTCGCCGTCGTTGCCGTCCTCGCCGTTGGCGTCGTTGTGCTTCTCGTTGTACGACACGAGGTCGCGCAGCGTGAAGCCGTCGTGCGCGGTGACGAAGTTGATGGATGCCACCGGCCACCGGCCGTCGTGCTCGTAGAGGTCGGCCGAGCCGGTGAGCCGAGAGGCGAACTCGCCGAGCGTCGAAGCCTCGCCGCGCCAGAAGTCACGGACGGTGTCGCGGTACTTGCCGTTCCACTCGGTCCACTGCGGCGGGAAGTTGCCGACCTGGTAACCGCCGGGGCCGATGTCCCACGGCTCGGCGATGAGCTTGACCTGCGAGACGATCGGGTCCTGCTGCACGAGCTCGAAGAACGCCGACAGCCGGTCGACGTCGTAGAACTCGCGCGCCAGCGTCGCCGCGAGGTCGAAGCGGAAGCCGTCGACGTGCATCTCGGTCACCCAGTAGCGCAGCGAGTCCATGATCAGCTGCAGTGCGTGCGGGTTGCCGACGTTGAGGCTGTTCCCGGTGCCGGTGTAGTCGGTGTAGTAGCGCTTGTCGTCGTCCTCGAGCCGGTAATAGGCCTCATTGTCGATGCCGCGCATCGAGAGGGTCGGGCCCATGTGGTTGCCCTCGGCGGTGTGGTTATAGACGACGTCGAGGATGACCTCGATGCCGGCGGCGTGCAGCGCCTTGACCATCGCCTTGAACTCCTGCACCTGCTGGCCGTGGTCGCCCGTGGCCGAGTAGGTGTTCTGGGGCGCGAAGAACGCGATCGTGTTGTAGCCCCAGTAGTTCGACAGGCCCTTCTCCTGCAGCGTGGAGTCGTTGACGAACTGGTGCACCGGCATCAGCTCGATCGCCGTGATGCCGATCTTCTTGAGGTGGTCGATCACGGCGGGATGCGCGAGCCCGGCGTAGGTCCCGCGGATGTCCTCGGGGATGTCGGGGTGCAGCTGCGTCAGGCCCTTCACGTGAGCCTCGTAGATGACGCTCTCGGCGTACGGGATCTTCGGCTGACGGTCGCCCGCCCAGTCGAAGAACGGGTTGACGACGACACCCTTCATCATGTGAGCGGCCGAGTCCTCGTCGTTGAACGAGTCCGGCTCGCCGAAGTTGTAGCCGAACACCGGCTGTCCCCAGTCGATCTGACCCTCGACGGCCTTGGCGTACGGGTCGAGCAGCAGCTTGCTCGGGTTGAACCGCTTGCCGTCGGCCGGGTCGTTCGGACCGTGCACGCGGTAGCCGTAACGCTGCCCCGGCTGCACGTTCGGCAGGTAGGCGTGCCAGACGAAGGCGTCGACGTCGCGCAACTCGACGCACGTCTCGGTGCCGTCCTCATCGAAGAGGCAGAGCTCGACTTTCTCGGCGCCTTCGCTGAAGAGGGCGAAGTTCGTCCCGTTGCCGTCGTAGGTCGCTCCGAGCGGATACGCGGAACCCGGCCATGCCTGCATGTGATCTCCCCTGTTCGTGAGGCTCACACTACTCAGGCCGAATCACGCGACCCGGTACCCTTGACAAGCGCGCGGCGGGAGTCCGTTCTCAATGAGGCTCGTCGCTCGGGCGGGCGTCAGCGCCCGGTCAAGCGCGGCGGGGCGCGAAGCGCGCGCCGAGCATACCGGGCGGCGTCTGCCGCGCGTCCGTCGCGATGGACTCCGTGATGCGGCCCGCGGTCTCGAGCTCATCGATGGCGTCGCCGACATCCGCCAGGATGCGGGCGCGTGTGTCGTCATCGAGGGCGGCGATGGCCGCGGCGAGCCGATCCACCGTCCCCTTCCAGCGTGCGGAGCCGTCCGTCGGCTTGCGCCGGAAGACCACGAAGTACAACGCGCCCACGATGAGATCTGCCGCGATCGGCGCGATGCCCCACATGCCCTCGGCCTGATCCTGGGTCGCTGCGAGTATTGATACGACCAGCGCAACGGCCGCTGCCGGAGCGTGTATCCAGCCGACGGCGTGAGCGGATCCCGCGTCGACGCGGCCCCCATCACTCCCGCTCGTGAGCAGCCCGGCACCGGCGACCACGGCACCCGCGGCGAAGACGACACCAGCAGCGCCGACCGCGGCGATATCCGCTCGGCCGAACACCCACCCGAGAAGCAGCGCAGCGCCAACCACCGGCGCCGCCATCCCGACGAGGTTCCAGATCAGAAGCAGGATCGTCATCACGGGGCGCCTCCCCGAGTGGGCGGCCGACTCCCGGAACACCGAGGTGGGCGCCAAGAAGGCCATGACCCGACGCACCTCGGGCGCTTCCTGCCAGGCACGCGCTTCGAGACGCCACCAGTCGATGGGCTCCCACGTGCGGCGCGATGCCGCGAAACGCGCGGCGGGCCCCGACGTCATGTCGCCTGCTCCGAACGACCCTTGCCGATGGCGGCCATGCTCGACATGATCTCCCCTGTTCGTGAGTTTCACATCACTCAGACTGATCCGTACGACCCGGTGCACTCGACAGCCGTCGACGAACCGTCGACATCTCGTCGGCTCGTCGCGATGAGAGTCAGCGCTCGCCGCGGTCGGTGCCGAAGAACACGGGGTCGGAGGGAGATTCCCGGTCGGGGAGATACCCCTCAGGCAGGGGGCCCTTGCCGAACAGCATCCGGCTGAGCTCGAACTTGTCGCCGGGCTTGCACGGCGACGTGGCGGTGACGACGACGTTCCCGTTGTCGACCAGCGTCACCGTGAGCAGGGAGTAGACGCCCTGCTCACGGACGATCACGTCGCTAGACGCGACCTCGCCCGACGCAAGATCCATGCCGTCGACATCGAAGCCTTCAGACACCAGGTGCTGCGCGACAGCGTCGCGCCTGCCAGCCACCTCTGCCGGATCGATCGTGGTCGTGCGTGTCAGGTCGAACTTCCAGCCGTCGTCGCACCCGACACCGGATGGGGTCATCCCGTACGTCCGCACCTCCCACGGCCCCTCGTTGATGACGGCCAGCACGCCATTCGTCGTCTCGCGGAAGTCGAGGTACAGGCTCTCCGCCTCCTGGTACAGCTCGTCTCCCGTCGGTTGCGCCACCGTCGCTCCACATCCCGTCAGGACGATGCCCGCCACGGCGGTCATCGTGGCCCCGAGCAGACCCAACGGTGCGCGGCGCGCGCGCGCAGCATCGGTAGCAGTGATCAGCTCACGCGAGGCGAGGATGTCGATGGCCTCCCCGATCGTCGTGAGGGTCGCCGCCGCCGCCGCGGGTGGCAGCGCGTCGATCCGACGGTTCAAGCCTGCGCCGGCACGCTCGACGTTGTCGCGGTTCTCATCCGTCGGCATCCGGCGGTGGCGGAACGTCAGAAAGGCGCCGAGCGCGAGGTCGACCAGCACGCCGGCGATGCCCCAGGCGCCGAGGAGTCGATCATCGAGGAGTGCCTGCACCGCGACGACCGCCACCGCCAACGCGGAGATCAGATGGACGATGCCGATCGTGCGCATGGTGCGCGGGTGCACGCTCTCAGGGCGGCCTCGCTGCGACAGCAACCCGAACAACGCGATGAGGGCGGCGACGCCCATCGCCGTGCCCGCCACCGCGAGATCCAGTTGATCGCCCTCGATGAGCACCGCTCGCAACGAGGCGAAAGCGGCGACGGCGGGGATCACGAGGGAGGCGATCTGAGCGAAAGCGAGCAGCGGCTGCACGAAAGCGGGACGATCGGGCACGAGCGAGCTCCAAGCCTCACGCGGCGCCAACCGGGCCAGCGCCAGCTGCACCTCGGGGTGCGCGCGGAACGCGGTGGCCTCGAGCTTCCACCACGACACTCGATCCCAGCCGGTCGCGTGCTGCGCCAGTTCCTGCGGCGTCTCCGCCGTCACTCGCGCCACCCGGGTTGCTCCTTCGCGTTCGCAGTGATCAGGTCTGCGGGGATGAAGTCTGGTGCCTGTCGCCGCTCGATCACATCGTCGACGATCATCGAACGCAACACCGCCTCAGTTCGGTGCGGACCAGGATGCAGCCCGGTCCGCACCGAATCGATGTCGCGCGAAGGGGTCAGCTGCCGGCGAGCTGCTGGTCGAGGTCCTGGATCGCGCGCATCATACCCAGCAGCGACTCGGACATGTCGTTGATGCCATCGACCGCGTTCTTCAGACCCGTGGTCAGCTCCGAGTAGCCCTCACCGAACTTGCCCGACGCGTGCTGCGTCTTGAAGTCATCGCCCAGAAGCGTATCGACCTGCGACTTCAGGGTGTCCAGCTGACCCTGAATGTCATCACGAGCCTGCGCCAGCGAGCTCGCAACCTGCTCCATCTCGCCATAAGATGCACCGAAATCAGCCATGACGGCCCTCCTGAAAGTAGATGTCCCGACCCCCCTCCGGAGCCGACACAGAAAACCTATCGGGACCGATCACATCAGGTCGATGGGGAGAACTCCCCACCCTGCTCCGCTTGGACATCAGCGTCTTGTGGCGGAGGCGCCGCTTGCGGCGTTGCGGCGCCTGTGGAAAGCGCGGGCCGATGTCGGGGATCCGTGGCAGTATTCGAACATGCATTCGAATAGCGAGCTTGGCAGCGGAATGGGCAGCGACAGCGATGTCGACGCCCTCGCTCAGCTCGTCGCGGATGCCGAGAGCGTTTCGGATGCTGCGCGGTTGGCGCAGATTCGTGAGGTTCGGGTGCTCGCCGCGGCCGGGGTGCTGGCTGAGAGGCAGGCCGCGGGTGCGTCGGAGCAGGTCAAGGCGCGCGAGATGGCGCTTCGCGGCATCGCGGCTGAGCTCGCCGGAGTGTTCGTGGCGACCGATCGGACCCTGCAGCGGCGTATCGACGAGGCGCGAGACCTCGTCGAGAACTACCCGGTGACGATGACGGCGTGGGAGGCCGGGCGCATCGTCCGGGGGCACGTGCGGTTGATCCAGGAGATGGGATGCCTCGTGCCCGTGGCGGATCGGGCGGAGTTCGAGCGGGTTGCGGTCGAGCGGTGCGAGGGCGAGAGGCCCAACCGGGTGCGGGACGCGTTGCGGATGATCGCGGAGCGGATTCACCCGCGGACGTTCACGGAGCGGCACGAGGAAGCAGCGGCGGGGCGTGCGGGTGCAGGCCGGGCCCGATGGGATGTCGGACCTGATCGCGACCTTGCCGACGGTGATCGCGGATGGGATTGTTGACCGGCTGACGCGGCAGGCGCGAGAGATCATCAACGCGCGGGCCCAGGCTGATGCGCCTGGCGCGCCTGACACTCGAGCCGACGCGAACGGCGCTTTACCCGATGCCGACACGACGATTCGCGACGGGTCGTCGTTCATTGAGGATGCTCGCACCATCGACCAGGTCCGCGCCGACGTGTTCAGTGACCTCCTCCTCGCCGGGACGCCGGCCCTCGACCCGACTGGCACCGGTGACGGGAACGGAACGCTCGGGGCGATCCGCGCACACGTCCAGGTCGCGGTGTCGGCACTGACATTGATGGGACAGGACGACGGGCCAGCCGACCTCGCGGGACGCTCGCCCATCGACACCACCACCGCACGCGAACTCGCCGGCAACGCAACCTCCTGGGACCGGCTTCTCACCCACCCGGTCACGGGAACCGTCCTCGAATGCGACAGCTACCGGCCCACCGCCGCCATGGTGCGACTGCTACGGGCGAGGGATCGGCACTGCCGGTTCCCCGGATGCCGACAACCCGCCATCCGCTGCGAGATCGACCACACCATCGCCGCATCCGACGGCGGTGCCACCCACGTGTGCAACCTCGCGAACCTCTGCAAGAGACACCACGACGTCAAACACCACACCCGATGGCGAGTCCAACAACTCGCGGGCGGAAGGCTGATCTGGACCTCACCCACCGGACGGATCTACCGCGAAGACGCACCACCACCACTCGTCGCCTTCACCGTCGCCACCACGATCCCAGACCCACCCGATCCGGGGCGCCCACCGTTCTGATCCAGCGCGTGCCGAAACGCACGCCCGCGTGCCAGAAGGTGCGCCTGAGCCTGCCCCGGGGCCCGGATTCGGATCCGTTTCGCGCAGCGCCGGTACAGAAGGCGCGACCATCCCACAGCGCTTCGCCGTCGTCAAGCCCCGGGGCAAGACGAGGGGAAGAGGCGTTACATCGGCACCCCACGAACGCAAGCGGTACCGAGAGGAGAACCGATGTCGCAGAACTATGGTGAGCCGACGTCCGGCTCGCAGGCAGGATCAGGGTCGGGAACGGCGGAGACGGCGAAGCACGAAGCCGGAGAGGTCGCGGGCGCCGCAAAGGCCGAGGCCGGGCACGTCGTCGAGACGGCCAAGCAGGAAGCAGCGGGTGTCGCGTCGGAGGCGAAGTCTCAGGCGAAGCAGGTCTATGCGCAGACGAAGCAGCAGCTCACCGAGCAGGCGGCGTCTCAGCAGCAGCGTGTCGCCGACGGGCTGCGGTCCATCGGCGACGAGCTGGATTCTCTGGCGCAGAACTCCGAGAACCCCGGCATCGCCACCGACCTGGTGCGCCAGGTGTCGACCCGCGTGAGCGGCGCGTCGGACTGGCTGTCGCAGCGCGACCCGGGCTCGCTGGTGAGCGAAGTGAAGAGCTTCGCCCGACGCAAGCCCGGCGTGTTCATCGCGGGAGCGTTGATCGCGGGCGTCGTCGCTGGCCGCCTCACCCGCGCCCTCACCGAGAGCGCGAAGGAGGAGCATGACTCCGCCCCCGCCTCCGGGGCGACCGGAACGACTGTCGGCGGAGTGCCCTCGGCACCGTCGGCACCGTCCCCCGCGCCGGTGAACGCTCCGCTCGACGCGCCGATCGGCACGCCGGGATCCGCAGCCACCGGCATTCCCGCAGCGCCGTCGGCCCCGTCGAACGCTCCCGTCGGGGCTCCGCTCGACGAGCCGATCGACGTCGCTCCGGACGCTGTCGAGCCCACCCCGCTGTACGACAGCTCCGTCGGCCGGACCGCCGACGAGCCGTACACCGAGGGCATCGGGGAGCGCCGAGATGACCGATAACCCCACGCCCTCCGAGCAGCAGGCGGCGAACACGTCGCTCGGCGACCTGCTGGGCGAGGTCACGCGCGACCTGTCGGAGCTGATGCGCCAGGAGATCAACCTGGCCAAAGCCGAGCTGAAGCAGTCGGGAACGCGCGCGGGCAAGGGCGCCGGAATGCTGGGCGGCGCGGGATACGCGGCGCTCATGGCGATCTTCTTCCTGTCGATCGCGCTCTGGTGGGCACTCGGCCACCTGGTCGGGCTCGGCTGGTCGGCCGTCATCGTCGCCGTCATCTGGGGCGTCATCGCGGCCGTGCTCTACGCCCTCGGGCGCAAGCAGCTCGCGCAGGTCCAGGGCGCCCCGCAGACAGCCGAGACCCTGGGCAAGATCCCCGACGCATTGAAGAGAAATGAGGAGAACCGATGACCGATTCACCGGAAGCGATCCGCGCCGACATCGAGCGCAAGCGTCGCGAGCTGAGCCAAGACACCGACGCCCTCGTCGACAAGGTGACGCCCTCGAAGATCGCCCATCGTCAGACCGACAAAATCAAAGGCGCACTCGGATCCGTCCGTGACCGGGTGATGGGCGCGGCCGATGACGCCGGCTCGTCGCTGCACGACGCCGGGTCCTCCGTCGCCGGTGGCGTGTCCGGAGCTGCCCACAAGGTAGGCGCGAAGGCGGAGGGCAACCCTCTCGCCGTCGGGCTGATGGCCTTCGCCGGCGGTCTGCTCGTCGCCTCGCTCATCCCCGCATCCAGCAAGGAGAAGGGCATCGCGGCCGACGTCAAGGAGCAGGCGCAGCCCCTCGTCGAGGAAGCCAAGAGCGTCGCCCAGCAGGTCGGCTCCGACCTGAAGGAGCCGGTGCGGGATGCCGCGGCAGCGGTGAAGGAGACGGCTTCCGAGGCGGTCTCCCACGTCAAGAGCGACGCCCAGGACGGGGTCGGCACCGTCACCGATCGCGCCCAGGAGGCTCGCGACAACGTCAGCGGCAGCTGACATCCCCCGCAGCGCGAGCGCTGCACGAACCGTGCACCGGGGCGGCCGTCGTCGTCGGCCCGGTGCACGGTCGCGTTCCCCCCGCGGCGCCGATCACCCCCGCGTGCACGATCCCCCAGGAGAGACATGAGCAATCAGAGAACCGACGGACCCGACCCCGAGCACCCCGCGAAGCCGGACTCCATCACCGATGTCGAGAAGCCCTCGTGGAAACACGTGCTCAAGCGGACTATCCGCGAGTTCAGCCGTGACCAGTGCCCCGACCTCGCGGCCGGCCTGACCTACTACGCCGTGCTTTCGGCGTTCCCCGCACTCCTCGCCGTGTTCTCGCTCCTCGGCGTCATCGGACAGGGACAGCAGGCCGCCGATGCGGTGCTCGACATCGTCGGACAGATCGCGCCCGGAGGCGCCGCCGAGACTCTGCGCGGGCCGATCGAGGAGATCGCGGGCTCCCCTGCAGCGGGCTTCGCCCTCGTCTCCGGCATCGTTCTGGCGCTGTGGTCGGCCTCGGGTTACGTCGGGGCGTTCAGCCGCGCCATGAACCGCATCTGGGAGATCGACGAGGGCCGACCGTTCCTCAAGCTCAAGCCGCAGCAGCTCGGCGTGACGCTTCTCGCGGTCGCGCTCGTCGTCGTCGCGCTCGTCCTTCTCGTCGTCTCCGGCCCCGTGGCCGAGGCCATCGGCGACGCGATCGGCCTGGGCAGCACCGCCGTGCTCATCTGGCAGATCGCCAAATGGCCCGTGCTCGCCTTCATCGTCATCCTGCTCGTCGCCGTGCTCTACTACTTCGGGCCCAACGCCAAGCAGCCGCGTTTCCGCTGGATCAGCGCGGGCGCCGTCATCGCCATCGTCGTGCTCGCCATCGCGACCGCGGGCTTCGGCATCTACGTCGCGAACTTCTCCAACTACGAGCGCACCTACGGGTCGTTCGCGGGCGTGATCATCTTCCTGCTGTGGCTGTGGATCACGAACCTCGCACTGCTGTTCGGCGCCGAGTTCGACGCCGAGCTCGAGCGCGGACGCGAACTGCAGGCCGGGATGCCGGCGGAGGAGACGATTCAGCTGCCGCCGCGCGACACCACCCGGATCGAGAAGACCGCGAAGCAAGAGGCCGAGGAGCGCGCGGAAGCGCGGCGCCTGCGCGCGACGGGAGGCAAGTCGGACGACTGAGGCTGTGCCGCGCTGCTGCCCGGGGGCCCCGAGAACGCCTCAGGGCAGCAGCGCGATCCGGTCGTCGAGGTAGGCGGCCAGCGGCATCCGGGCGCCCGCCGCGAACGCGACGGTCACGACACCGTCGTCGCTGCGCGCGAGCGGACCCGAAGCCCCGCCCGCATCGACGACGTCGAGATCGATCGGCGACCAGTCCAGATGCACCGGCTCGCCTTCGGCGAAGCCACCGCGGAACGCCGCCGCTGCGCGCTCGGAGCGGGCACGCTGCGCCTCGGCGGTGTACCCGCGGATCGCCTCGGCCCGGGCTCGCAGCAGCTCGCCGGTCGCGAACACCTCGTCGTCGGTGATGAGCAGAACACCGAGATGCCACGCATCCCCGACCGGCAGGATGCGGGCGGCGCGGCCGAAACCGAGCAGGCGGCGCCCCTCACTCCGGACGCCGAGACGCTCGCGGGGAACACCGACCAGCCGACGGCGGGCGTCGGAGATCAGTTCGGTCGCAGCATCCGGCATCCTTCGATGCTATTGACCGTCGTCGTCGGCCGCGCGCACCTTGCGCTCCGCCGCCGCCAGCGCCTCCCGCGCCGACGCGACCACGTCGTCGAGCTCGTCGACGGCGGCGTCGGCCCGCTCGGCATCCTCGGACACCCGCGCGAGGTCTCGCCGGAGCTCGTCGGCCCGCTCGTGCAGCCTGTCAGCCCGTTCCCGGGCGCTCGAGCGACGCTCCTCCGCTCGTGCCAGCACGCGACCGGCCTCGCTCGCCTCGCGCTGCGCCTCACGCCTCCGCTTCTCGGCCTCGCGTCGAGCGCGGCGCTCGGCGAGGTCGTCACGCGGCCTGTCGGGCGCGTCGGGAACGCCGGGTATCGAACCGGCGACGCGGTCCGTCAGCGCGTCCGAGTCGAGCGCGCCCGGTTCGAGCGTACGCACCAGCCGGCCGGCCGCCACCACGGCCCCCGCCGCAGCATCGACGATCGCCGAGTTGACGGTCCGCTCCACCTCGTCACGGGCCGCCGCTGACAGCGAGACACCGGCGTCGTCAGCCAGGTCGGCGGACCGCCGCGCGAGCGCCGCGACGAGGGCACGCCGTTGTATGCCGAGCCGGGCGAGTTCCGCCGCGTCGAGGTCGTCCTGAGCTTCGCGCAACGCGGTGGACAGTTCGAGCGCCTCACGGAACGAGGGGTCGTGGGCCAGCAGATTGACCGCCCACGCTGCCACCGTCGGCTTGCGCAGACCCCGGATGCGGGAGCCGAGCGCCCCGGAAGCCTCGGCCGCACGAGCGTTACGGGCCGCGACGAAGTCTCCCGGCGGCACGACGAGCAGCTCCGCGGCCACCGCGTCGAACCCGTCATCCCCGCTGCCGCCGGTCCGCGCGCCGTTCGCCGTCATCCCGCCATTGTCACTGACGGCGCTTCGGAGCGCGCGGCATCAGCTCGCCGTCGACGACATCGAAGGCCGGGAGATCCGCGAACACATCGTCGTCGAGCGGGCCGGCACCTCTCGGCTCGAGCTCGTCATCGGGGCGGGGATCGATCGTCATCGACTTCAACTTTTCTCCGCTATCCACGGAGCGTCGAGGCCTTGACAACAAGATTGGGGTTCGTCTCGCGGCGGTTTAATGTGGTGTCGTGGGCACCATCTACTACGGAGACGGCGCATCGCCGATCCACATCGAAGACCGCACGCTGGCGCACCTCAAGGTGGTCATCGCCACGAAGCTGCGGCGCGGAGAGAGCTTCACGCTCTCGTGGCGACACCCCGACGGCGAGCCCACCGGGCGAAGCACGATCTGGCTGCACCCCTCGATCCCGCTCCGATTCGCTTTCGACGACCCCGAGCCGACGACGCTCAGCCGCGAGTGGGTCGAGGAGATGGCGAACTCGGCCAACTCGTCCGGCGGCATCATGATCGTCGCCGAGCATCTGGACGACCCCGACACGGTCGCACCGTCCGGAAGCGACACGACTGCCTGACGGGCTGTGTGCCGCCGGCGGTCTGCCTGAGCGGTCTGCCTCAGGCGACGTCAGCCGACTTCGGGTGCGCCGTCGTCCACGGGCTCGGGAACGATGGAGAGTCCCGCCGGGCCGCTCGCCACCTGCATGAGCTCCTCGACCCAATGCCGGTTGATCCGCGGCTGCCTGCTGCCCGAGAAATGGAACTGCAGCGGCACGGACGGGTGGATCCAGTAGCTGCGACGCTCACCCCCGCGGGGCAGATCGATGTCGAACATGAACGGCTCGGAACGGCGCAGCTTGTTCATGATGACGATGCGCAGGTGTGCCAGAGTACGGTCGTCGATCTCGACGGAGTTCCCCAGCGTGTCGTAGATGAATCGGCCCACGCAGTGAGCCTAACGCGCAACGGACGGTCCGATAAACGACGGACCGCGGGCGCGTGATCCGCTAACCGTCGATCTGAGCCGAGGTCTCGACCGCGAGCATCTCGGCCGCACCCTCTTCGACGCCGATGGGGACGACCACGGGGCGGCTGGCGCTGAAGGCCTCCCACTCCCGCAGGACCACGCGCTCGACGTCCACGACGGCGAGCGACGGGTGCGCGGCGGCCAGGCGCGAGACGACGCCCGAGAACGACGTCACCACCTGCCCTTCGATGGTGAAACGCTCCTCGATCGGGGTCACCGGGAGGGAACACATGTTCCCATCGTGTCATGCGGTTCCCCGCCTGACGAATGTCAATTCGCGGGCTTTCTCCGCTGACTAGCTACCTGTCAGGAGCGGTCGCTGCGCGCCTGCTCTGCCCGTGGGTCATGGGCGTGAGCGTCGACCTCGTCGACGGCCTGCTGGAGGCGTCCGAGGCACGCGATCACGGCTCGCGCCTCGTCGACGGTCATTCTGTCGACAGCGGCGATCATGCGCTCGTGCATCCTCCCGAGCGTCGCCCGCACCTCGTCGTCCGACTTCTCGGTGGCCACGACGTGGACACTGCGCCGATCGCTCGGATGCGCCTGGCGGACGACGTGGCCCGACTTCTGCAGCCGATCGATCAGGGCCGTCGTCGAAGCGGTCGAGATACCGAGGTAGCGGGCGAGTTCGGTCGGCCCGACGAGACGGCCCTCGCCCTGCGCCTTGATGAGGTAGCGGAGGACGAGCAGCTCGTTCTCACCCATCGACATCGAGTCGCGGGTCCGCCGCCGCATGGCGGCTTCGGCGGCGCGGTAGAGGCGGAAAGCCTGCAGAACGGCGATGCCGCGCTCGCGGGGAGTGCCGGGATCATCAGAGTCCGACGGATACCAGTAATGCGTGGGCGTCGGGACTTCGGGCACTTCGGCATCCTAAAACGTGCTCAGGGGTGTGTGCACGTGGCGCGCGCAGGGATTGACTCGATGGCCCATCCGTGAGACGGGATGATCCGAAACACGCACGACGCGGCCGGTCACTGGCCGCCACCGCTCACTCGTCCCGGTCGTAGCCGAGCGCGGGGCCTTCGCCGTCGATCGTGTGCGCGGCGGGCGCGCCGGCCTCTGCCCGGGCCCGACGAGCGCTCCTGCTGAGCAGCACGGCGGCCCCCGCGGCCGACAGCAGCGTTCCGAGGAGCACGCCGAGGCGAGCGCCGTCGGTGTGGACGCCGTCGGCGAACGACAGGCCGGTGATGAGCAGCGACACAGTGAACCCGATGCCGCACAGCAGACCGATGGGCAGGAGGTCACGCATCCCGACACCGCCGGGCAGGCGCAGCGGCGTGACGCGCGTGACGAGCGCGGTCGTCCCGAGCACCCCCGCAGCCTTGCCGACGACCAGACCGACGACGATGGCGAGGACGACGGGCTGCGCGACGACCGCCAGGGGGTCGCTGGTTCCGACCACGCTGACCCCGGCGGCGAAGAATGCGAAGACCGGGAGCGCGATACCCGAGGAGAAGGGGCGCACCAGGTCGTCGTACGTGTCGGTGCGCGCCACGCTCTCGCCGTGCACCGGGCGGGCGGGGACGGCGAACCCGAGCAGCACCCCGGCGATCGTGGCGTGGACGCCGGACGCGTGGAGGAAGCCCCACACGACGAGTCCGAGCGGCAGCAGTACCCACCACCGGGCCCACCGCTGCCGGACCACGACGGCGAACACCGCCGCGGTCGCGAGCGCCACCACGAGTGCCACGATGTGGATCGTCGCGGTGTAGAAGATCGCGATGATCAGGATCGCGAGCAGATCATCGACGACGGCGAGCGTCAGCAGGAACGTGCGCAGCCCCGGCGGGAGCCCCCGGCCGAAGATCGCCAGCACCGCCAGCGCGAAGGCGATGTCGGTCGCGGTCGGGATCGCCCACCCGCGCAGCGCGTCGGCGTCGCCCGAGACGAGGATCACGACGGTGAAGAGGATCGCGGGGAGCAGCATCCCCCCGACGGCCGCGAGCACCGGCACCGCGGCCTCGCGCGGGCGGCGCAGGCTGCCCGCGACGAACTCGTGCTTCAGCTCGACACCGACGACGAAGAAGAACAGCGCGAGCAGGCCGTCCGCGGCCCAGGTCGACAGCGAGAGGTCCAGGTGCAGAGCCTCGGGCCCGATCGTGAACTCCGACAGCGCCGCATACGAGGCAGCGAGCGGCGAATTGGCCCAGATCAGGGCGAGCGCTGCAGCACCGAGCAGAAGTGCTCCGCCCGTCGTCTCGCGGGACAGCCAGCGGCGCAGCCGGGCTCGGCGGGGAAGAGCGTCGTACATGCGAGGAGCCTTTCGATCCTCCGTCGGCAGTCGCCGACGGACATGTCGACCAGACTTCCCGACGCACCGACCCCCAGTTTACCCTTCGGCAGGTTCGACCGCGGGACCCTCCGTCGACGCGCGCGCAACATGGAGCTCGGCGATGCGACGACGGTCCAACCGCGTCACCTCGATCGTCGCGCCGTCGACCTCGATGCGGTCGCCGACCCTCGCGAGGCGCCCGAGCTGCTCGATCACGAACCCGGCGACGGTGTCGGACGTCCCGCGCGGGATCGAGATGCCGGTGGCCTCCTCGAAGTCCTGCAGGTTCAGCCGCCCGTCGACGGGTCCGCCGTCACCCGAAAGCGGATGCGGCATGACCTCTGTGTCGTACTCGTCGACGATCTCGCCGACGACCTCCTCGACGAGATCCTCGAGCGTGACGATGCCGTCGGTGCCGCCGTACTCGTCGACGACGACCGCGATCTGGCTGCCCTCCGCCCGCATCGAGGTGAGTGTCGGCAGGAGGCGTGCGGTCGAGGGGAAGTACCGGATCGGCCGCACGATGGACTGGAGCGGCTGCGCGTCGTCAGTGCCCGCGGCATCCAGCACGTCGCGCACGTGCACGAACCCGGCAACATCGTCGATCGTCTGATCGATGATCGGGTAGCGCGAGTAGGGCAGATCGCGCACGAGCGCGGCCGCGGCACCCACGGTCTCGCCGCCCGGCAATGACACGACCTCAGGGCGCGGACGCATCACCTCGCTCAGCTGACGGTCGCGCAGCGACAGCACGTCGTCGAGGATGCGCCGCTCGTCCTCGGGGAGCCCCTCGTGGCTCGACACGATGTCGCGGAGCTCCTCGTCGCTCAGCTCCTCGCCGGTCTTGTTCGGGTCACCGCCCAACAGCCGCACGAGAAGGTTGGTCGAGAGCGAGAGCAGCCAGATCACGGGGCGCATGAGCTTCGCGAATCCGTTGAGCACCGGCGCGACGCCGTAGGCGAAGGCGGCGTTGCGCTGGATGGCGAGGCGCTTGGGCACCAGCTCGCCCAGCACGAGCGAGAGGTAGGCGATGATCAGCGTCAGGACGATGGTCGCCACCGTCATCGCAGCCGCCTCGGACAGCCCCCACGAGACCAGCAGCGGAGCGAGCGAGGGCGCGATCGACGAGGCGCCGTACGCCGCCGAAGCGAAGCCCGCGACCGTCACACCGATCTGGACGGCCGACAGGAAGGTGTTGGGGTTCCGCGCCAGCGCGGCGACCTTCTCACCCCGCTTGCCGCGCAGGGCGAGCGCGTTGACCTGGCTCTCGCGCAGCGTGACGAGCGCCATCTCGGTGGCGGCGAACACGCCACCGATGAGCACGAAGACGACGACGAGGACGATGTTGAGGAGCAGGTCGCCGTTCACCGGCGGGCCTCGCTCGCGAGACGTGGCGCGCCCGGGGTCACCCGGGCGCCGGGACTGTCGGAATCGGAGGCCTTCGAGGCTCGATGCGTCATCGCATAAAAATAGCGGCATCCGCTCGGGATGCGCTGAACGCTTGACACAGGCCGAGGCCCCCACGACGTCGGGTGCGTCGCGGGGGCCTCGGCGGCTGTCAGGCCCGCGTCCGGCGTCGCAGCATCACGGCTGCCGCGCCGAGAGCGATCGTCAGACCGGCGAACAGGGCGAGCCGCATCAGCTGCTCGCTCCCGGCACCGGTCGCGGCGAGCGCGCCCACCGCGGTGCGCACGGTGTCGTCATCGGTCACCGGGTCGCCGGCCGGCGGGGTCGCCGTGACGGTAGCGGTGTTGATCACTTCACCGACCACGCGATCGCTCGTGGTCACCGTGTACACGGCGGTCGCCGTCACCGACTCTCCGGGCGCGAGCACGTGATGCGCTCCGGGCCAGGCGCCGAACGCGATCTCCGACAGGCCGCGGAGCCCGTCCTGGATCGCGACGTCGCGCAGCGTCACGTCGCCGGCGTTCGTCACCGTGAAGGTGTAGCGGATGCGGTCGCCGTCGAGCTCCCCGCTCTTCGTCAGCTCGATGGCGGGCCCCTGCGGGAGCGGCTGGTCGAACTCGTCCTCGTCGGTCACCGGATCGCCGGCCGGCGGCGTGCCGGTGACGGATGCGGTGTTCTCGACGAGGCCGGCATCGCGGTCGGCCTGCGTCGGCGTGTAGGTCGCTGTCGCCGTCACCGACTCGCCCGGGGCGAGCACACCGGCCGAAGCAGGCCAGTCACCGTACGAGAGCTCGGAGAGACCCGGCAGCTCGTCGACGATCGCGACGTCCGTCAGCGTCACGTCGCCGGTGTTGGTCGCGGTGAACGAGTAGGTCAGCTCGCCTCCCTCCAGGACACCCGTCTTGACGAGCGCGATGCCGGGGGCCTGCGGAACCGGCAACTCGAACTCGTCCTCGTGGGTGACCGGGTCACCGGTCGGCGGGGTGCCCGTCGCGGTGGCGGTGTTGTCGACGAGCCCCGCGTCACGGTCGGCCTGCGTCAGCGTGTACGTCGCCGTCGCGGTGACCGACTGGCCCGGGGCCAGCACGCCCGCGGTGTCCGGCCAGGAACCGTAGGCGACGGCTGACAGACCCGGGAGGGCATCGGTGACGGACACGTCGCGGAGGGTGACATCGCCGGCGTTTCGGACGACGAAGGTGTAGGTCGCGATGTCGCCCTCGAGCGCGCCGGTCTTCTCGAGCAGGATGCCGGGTGCCTGCGGCACGGGCGCATCGAACTCGTCCTCGTCGGTGACGGGGCCGCCCGTCGGCGGCGTGCCGACCACGGTGGCCGTGTTCTCGACGATGCCCGCGTCACGGTCGGCCTGCGTCAGCGCGTACGTCGCGGTCGCGATGACCGACTGGCCCGGGGCCAGCACGCCCGAGGCCCCCGGCCACGCACCGTACGAGATGCCGGACAGGCCCGGCAGGGCGTCGGTGATCGACACACCGGAGAGCGTCACGTCGCCGGTGTTCGTGGCACGGAACTCGTACGAGATCGCGTCGCCGTCGAGGACTCCCGTCTTCACCAGCGAGATGCCGGCGTTCGGCGGGAGAGGCAGGTCGAACTCGTCCTCGTCGGTCACGGCATCGCCCGTCGGCGGCGTGCCGACCACGGTAGCCGTGTTCTCGACGAGACCCGCGTCACGGTCGGCCTGCGTCAGCGCGTACGTCGCGGTCGCGATGACCGACTGACCCGGAGCAAGCACGCCCGAGGCCCCCGGCCACGCACCGTACGAGATGCCGGACAGGCCCGGCAGGGCGTCGGTGATCGACACGTCCGTCAGCGTCACGTCGCCGGTGTTGGTCGCGGTGAAGGTGTATGCGATCGCGTCGCCGACCAGGGCACCGGTCTTCTCGAGCGAGATCGCGGGAACCGGGTCGGGCAGTGCGACCAGCGCGGGCGCCTCATCCGACACGGGGGCACCGGCGGGTGGCGTCCCGGTCGCGGTCGCGACGTTCTCGATGCTGCCCGCGGCGACATCGGCATCCGTCACCGTGTACGTCGCGGTCGCCGGCACCGATTGGCCGGGGTCGAGCACGCCGGGGGCGCCCGGCCATGCGCCGAAGCGGATCGACGACAAGCCCGGCTTGGGGTCGGTGAGCGTCACATCGGTCAGCGTCACGCCGCCGTCGTTCGTGATCGTGAAGGCGTAGTCGACCGTGTCTCCGGCGACTCCGCGATCGTCGTCTGCGAGCACACCGGTCTTCTCCAGCGCGATCGAGACGCAGTTCTCGTTGACGATGTCGATCAGCGTGCGCTGCAGCGCGGAGAAGCCGGCGATGTAGTAATCGGAGCCCTCCGCCGGCCCGGAGACCTGGCGGATGTGCTCGCGGAAGTCGGCGAGCGCCTGGCCGGAGAGGTTGTCGCTCACACCGATCGGCACGATCCGGGTGCCCGTCGCCTTCAGGTCGTTCGCGCTGCGGACCGAGGCGTCCATGACGGCGCGGTCGGTGCTGTTGCCGGGTCCGCGCGCCGGGCTGCCGTACTGAGTCGGGTTGCCGTCCGTGAGGAAGATGAGCGCGTCATAGTCTTCCGGCGACGCGGTGACGGCGGCGAATCCGCGGTCCCAGTTCGTGCCGCCCTGAGCGCTGGCCGGACGCTGGATGCCGTTGACGTACGTGCTGACGGCGGCGACTCCGGCCTCATCGGCGAGCGAGGTCAGGGGCAGCGGCGCGTTCGCGGCGCCCGTGGTCGCCGGCGCGTTCGAGGCGAAGTTGTGAACGGCGAGCGCGAGCGGGTACCCCTCCAGGGCCTGCGCCAGCCCGGCGAGCTCGGAGCGGGTCTGCGCGAGCTGCGCGTCCGTCACGGAGTTGGACAGGTCGACGCTGATCGCGATGCTCATGTCGCAGCGCTCGCTCAGCGGCGGATTCGTCGACGGCGGCACGTCCGACTCGACGGCCTGAGCGGCGACGGATCCGCCGAGAGCGAGGGCCGACGACAGGGCCGCGGCGAGCAGGCCTCTCGCAGCGTGACGGGCGCGACGTCGTCGCGGCGGTGAATCTGGACGCAGGTCTTTCACGGTCATCCTTCGGGTCGGGGGCACAGCTGCTCGGGCAGCGACTGTGCGAGCGCAGCGAACGCGCATCGCGCTCGACCCTGGCGGCCCCGGCGCGCTGGCGACGCGCGATGACGGCGAACTTCACCTCGGATTTCATCCCCGCTTCGCCGTGACCCGCCGTCGCGCACCAGAATGCTCTGGTGCACACCCGGCTCCTCTGGTCGCTGCTCCTGGCCGCGCTCGCGCTGAACGCCGTCTACGGAGCTGTGGCGGGCGTGCTCGTCCCGGCCCAGATCGCGAGAGCGGATGCCGCGAACAAGGACGCCATCCTCGCCGTCGCGCTCACCGCGTCGTCGCTGCTCACGCTCGTCGTCCATCCGCTGGCGGGAGCGGCCTCCGACCGCACACGCTCACGGCGGGGCCGACGAGCGCCGTGGATCGTCGCGGGGGCAGCGGGCAGCGCCGCCGTCATGGTGGCGCTGGGATACGCCGAGTCGGCAGGGGCCGTGGTGCTCGGGTGGCTCGTGCTGCAACCGCTGCTCAACGTCGTGGAGGCTCCGCTCGATGCTGTGCTCGCGGACCGGGTGGAGCCTTCGCGGCGGCCCCGAGCGGCGGCGTTCTTCGGGATGGGGGCCGCCGGCGGACTCGCTGCCGGCGCGGCGGGTGCCGGGCTGGGAGTCGCGGCGCCGCACGCGGTGTACCTGGCCCTGGCGACCGGGCTGCTCGTCGCGTCGGTCGGGTTCGTGGTGGCCAACCCCGACCGGTCCAGCGCAGGGACCACGACACGCATCCCGGCCCGTGAGGCCTGGGCGTCGCGCGACCTCCGGCTCGTCTTCTCAGCCCGATTCGCCCTGGTGCTGGGTCACCAGCTGGTGATGGGGTATCTGCTCTATATCGTGATGGACTTCACGGGCGCGTCGGTCGAGGAAGCCGGCCGGACCGCGAGCCTCGTCATCGGCCTCCACATCGTCAGCCTGATCTGCGGCTCGGTCGCCGGGGCACTCTGGATCCGGCGCCGGGTCCCCTGGATCGTGGCGGCGAGCGCCGTCCTTGCGGCATCCCTGCTGATCCCCGTCGCCGCCCCGAACGTCGCAGGGCTCATGGCGTTCGCCGTGGTGGGCGGTGCGGCACGCGGCGTGTATCTGGCCGCTGACCTGGCCCTGATGATCGACGTCCTGCCGTCACGGGACGATTCGGGACGAGACCTCGGTCTGCTGGGTCTGGCGACCATCGTGCCGCAGACGCTCGCCCCCGCCCTGGCCGGGCTCGTGCTGATCCTCGGCTCGGGCTCCTACGGTGTCCTCTTCGTCCTCGCGGCGCTGGCCGCGCTGTCATCGACCGCGATCATCGCCCGGGTCGGATCGGCCCCCGCCAGAAGGCCGTAAGCGAGGGCGGCGGCGATGGCCTCCTCACGCGACGAGGCGCCGAGCTTGCGATAGAGGGAGCGTCGCTGCGACTTCACGGTGTTGATGGAGACGTGAAGGCGCGCGGCGATCTCTTCCATGTTCGCCGTGTCGACGAGGTGACGAGCGACGATGCTCTCTCGCGTCGTGAGCTGCGGGGCGACGCCCGCGATCGTGACCGGAGCGGGCAGGTCGTCGACGTCACCCTGGAACAGGTCGTGCTCGGCGGCGGGAAGGATGAGGAACGGGGTGCGCAACCCGTAGGTGCGGGCGAGGGCTCCCGCGCGGCCGGCGAGCGCTCGAGCCTCGTCGACGCGACCGAGACGGTGGAGCAGGATCGCCTCCAGCGCGGCTGCCTCGGTCCGCTGCCGAGGTGTGCGCGTCATGACAGCGTTGAGAAGCTTGAGAGCGCGCTCGTGCTGCCGATCGAAGACCGCGACCCGCGCCGCAGCGAGCACGACCTCGGCGCGGTCCGACGGGCGTGACGCGAGGCGTCGCGCTGACGCGAGATCCGCCGCGGCGAGAGCGAGCATGCTCTCGGTGGCGTCGAGCATGCGTGCGGCCGGCGAGCTCGCCGACATCCTCCTGCCACGTCGCGACCGCAGCGACCGCAGCCGCTCGAGGCCTTCGACGGGGCGCCCCGCCGAGATGTCGGCCCATGCGCGCGCGGCGCCGAGCGCCGGCCAGTGCTCGATGGTGTCGATGATCGGCCAGATGGTCGCGACGGCGGCCTCTGCTGCGGCGGCATCGCCGCGTTCGAGCGCCAGCCGGCTCTCGGCGATCCGCAGCAGACTGCCCTGATACTCGTCGAGGATGTCGTCAGGCCAGGGGCGCGCGAGCGTTTGCTCGACCCAGCTCTGCGCGGCCGGGAGCTCACCGGCGCTCGCCTGGATGAGGGCCAACCCGCCGTAAGCGAGGAGTTCGACGCTGGGCCGGGTCGCCGTGGCGAGCGCCTGCTCGAACTGATCGCCCGCGGCTCGGTCGTCTCCCCCGTACAGCAGGCTGATCGCCGCGTGCGCGTGGAGGTCGCCCCGCAGTCCGCGCAGCTGCTCGAGGTCGTCGGGAGGCAGTTCGTCGAGGGTCTGCGCGGCCAGACGTGCGGCTCGAACACCACGGTCTCCGACCCCGGTGAGGCGGCGGGCGACCGACTCGATGATCCGCAGCAGCGCACGGTCGGCCGGTTCGCTCTGCCCCGTCTGCACACCGAGCAGCGCGACGCCGAGCAGCTCGGCCGCGCGTACCCGGTGCTCCCGGCGGGCGTTGAGGATGAGTGCCTGGGCGAGGGCGATGACGGGCCAGCGACGCAGCTGCAGCAACGGGATCGGACGGAGGGCTGCTGCGATGCGCGCGCCGTTCCCCCAGAGCAGCTTGAGCCCGTCGCGGCGCAGCGCAGCATCGACGATGTCGAGCGCGTCGGCCGCCGCGCCTTCGACGACCGCCCCCAGCCCCGCCCCCTCCTGAAGGAGCGCACGGGCGGCCCGATGACGGATGGCGCGCTGGTCCTCCGCTGCGATGGGCGCGGCGGCGAGCGTGGCGGCTCGTATCGGCGCCGTGAGGGCGAAGATCAGCGTCCCGTCGTCGGTGCGCCATTCGCCGTGCCCCGTCCGTTCGGCCCGTTCGATGACGTCGTCGCCTCCGCCGAGCTGTGCAGCCAGCCGGGGGGTGAGGAACTCGGGCACGGCCAGCGCCGCCGACGTGGCAGGAAGCGGATGCGGCGCCAGCCGCGCCAGCACGAGCTGGACCGCCGCGGGGTCGGTGACGTTCGCCTCGACGACCGCGACGACGGCCGCCGGCAGCCCACCCGTCGCCGCCTGCACCGCGCGAGGATCCAGGTGGGAGCCGCGCGCGGCGACGTAGGTGATCGTCTCGTCGAGGGTGAACGCGAGATCGCGCACCCACTCCACGTCCCAGGCCAGGGGCACAGCGCGGGCGCTCCTCACGGTGAGACGCACGATCAGGTCGGGCCTGGTGGCTCGCAGCTGTCGCAGTCGTTCCCATGCGCCGGGAGAGAGGGAGTCGCCGTCATCGATGATGAGCGTGCGTGAGACCTCGTCCGGTATCCGCCCGTCTCCGGCCCACGTGACGTCGCGACGCCCCTCTGCGAACTGCCGGAGCAGAGTGCTCGCCCCCGACCCGTCCGGCCCGAGCAGGGCGACGAGGGGCGCCGGCGATGCGAGCGCCGAGAGGAGACGTGGGCGATCCAGGCGCACCGGGGCGCGCAGGGGTGCCATGGCTGGAATGCTAACGGAGCGCGGCGCGTCAGTCGACGAAACCGGTGAGGTTCGCCGCCCCCACGACCCGCGGAATATGTCACGATGCAGGGATGGACGAGGGAGTTGCCGCGGAGCTCCGGGCCCTCCGCGTCCGCGCCTACGCGCCGGGCGGCGACATCGCCGACGATCCCGCCGCCCTGGCTCGGCTGGTGGAGTTCGAGGCGCGCGAACGCGAAGACCGGCTGCCGCACGCGCACGCGCCTGAACCCGATCCGGAGCCCGTGCGTCCGCCGATCATCGACGGGATCCCCGACCTGGCTACGCCCCGATCCGACGATCCGCGGGCTGACCAGTCGCAGACCGACGAGTCCCGGGATGACGACGCGGGGCCGACGGCTCCCCGCGCGCGACGGCTGCGCCCGCTGCTCATCTGGGCCGGTTCGCTCGTCGCGGTGGCGGTCGTCTCGGTCGGGATCACCGCGTTCGCCACGGCCCGCAGCGCCTCGACCGCGACCGCGCTGCCGCCGGACGCGGGAGTCTCGCACGTCACGACGCTGCTGCCGACGGGCGAGGAGATCCCCGATTTCATGCGCCCGTATGGCGACGGGGTCGATGCGGGGTCGTTCGAGAAGTTTCTCGGCCTGTCGGTGTTCCGCACCACGGACATCTGGCGGGGAGGGGACAACATCTGTCTCGCGGTCGCGCGCATCGACGACGACCAGGGCGACGGCTCCGTCAGCGGATCGTCGTATCAGGGCTGCTCGGCCGGCGCGTTCCCCGCGGCCGTCTCCTTCATCGTCTGGGACGATCAGCCCGAGGAGCTCCTCGAGCGCTATCCCGTCGGCACGGCGCTGCAGTTCGTCCTCACCGATGCCGGAGTCGACGTCTTCGTGTCCGAGGCCCCGACCTCCTCCGCTGCGCCGGAGGCTCCCGGTGAGGCAGGCATTCAGCCCGCGGGCTGAGTGATGACGTCGGACTCGGCGGTGACGCCGTTGAGTTCGACGTAGAGGTGGCGCTCGGTGACCGAGACCGTCACGGTGTTGCGGCGGTCGAGCGCCGAGACGAGCGTGTCGATGAAGCCCGGCTCGAAGCTGTGAAGGGCGATCTCCGAGACGCGGTGGATCTTCTTCCCCGCCCACGCGGCCACGATGGGGCCGGGGTTGCGCTGGGTGTAGACCGCGACGCGGTCGGCCTGCTTGCTCCCGAGGTGCAGCCGCGAGGCATCCGGCGCCCCCACCTCGATCCAGGCGACGATCGATCCGGTCAGGTCGCGCACGAGCACGGCGGGTTCGTCCTTCGCGGCGATCCCCTCGGTGAAGTCGATGCCCTCCTCGTACTCGAGGCAGTACGCCAGCAACCGGGTCAGCATGAAGGCGTCGGTCTCGGAAGGATGCCGCGCGACGCGCAGCGCGAACGACTCGTACACGCCTCGGTCGACGTCGGCGAGCGTCGCATCGAACGTGTGGATCGTCGCCCCGGCAGCCATGAGGATCGAGCCTAGCCGCCCCGGGGTGGGCATCCGTGTGCGACGCTGTTCCCATGCGGATCGCACTGACGGGATCATCGGGAAAACTCGGCACGGTCGTCGCTCGTGAACTCACGGCGGCGGGGCACGAGGTCATCGGCTTCGACGTGATCGGCACACGCGGGCCCGCGTTCGTGCAGATCGATCTGACCGACTACGGCCAGGTCGTCGACGCTTTCGGCTCGGTCGGCGATCGCCACGACGGCGTCGACGCGATCGTGCATCTCGGCGCGGTGCCCGCTCCCGGGATCCGTCCCGACATCGCGACGTTCCACAACAACATGGCGGCGACCTTCAACGTCTTCCACGCCGCGACGCGACTCGGCATCGACCGCGTCGTCTACGCCTCGAGCGAGACGGTGCAGGGGCTGCCGTTCGACGTGCCGCCGCCGTACATCCCCGTCGACGAGGAGTATCCCGCGCGCCCCGAGTCGGTGTACTCGCTCGTGAAGCACCTCGAGGAGCAGCTCGCGATCGAGCTCGTGCGCTGGCACCCGGGCCTCTCGATCACCGCACTGCGCTTCTCGAACGTCATGGTGCCCGAGGACTACGCCGAGTTCCCGTCGTTCGACGCCGACCCGATGCGTCGCAAGTGGAACGTGTGGAGCTACATCGACGCGCGCGACGGCGCCCAGGCCGTGCTGCGCGCGCTCGAGAACGCACCGGCCGGCTTCGATCGGTTCCTCATCGCCGCCGCCGACACCGTCATGTCACGCCCGAACGCGGAGCTCGTGGCCGAGGTGTTCCCCGGCGTCGAGATCCGCGGCGACCTCGGAACGAACGAGTCGCTCTTCTCGACCGAGAAAGCCCGGCGGCTTCTGGGCTACGAGCCGAAGCACTCCTGGCGCGACCATGTCTGAGGCGATCTAACGGGCACCCGCCGCGGCGACGCGGCGGGCCTGCTCGGCCGCGCCGAGCGCGACGTACTCGCCTGGCGCGGGCACCTCGACGTCGAGTCCGAAGACCGCGGGGGCGATCTGCTGCACGGCTGCCGACCGCGCTCCCCCGCCGACCAGCAGCACGCGCCGCAGCGGCACGCCCTGGTCGCGCAGCGCGTCCAGTCCGGCGCCGAGGCCTGCCAGCATCCCCTCGACCGCTGCACGGGCGAGGTTCTCCCGCGTGGTCGAGGCGAGCGTCATCCCGGTCAGCGAGGCCGTCGCATCCGGCAGATTCGGCGTGCGCTCGCCCTCGAAGTACGGCACGAGCGTCAGCCCTCCCGCCCCGGGCTCGGCCGACAGCGCGAGGCGCGACAGGCCGTCGTGGTCGACCCCCAGCAGGGCGGCGACGACGTCGAGCACGCGAGCGGCGTTGAGCGTGCATACGAGCGGCAGGTGGTGCCCGTCCGCCGAGGCGAAGCCCGCGACGGTCCCGGTGGCATCGACCGCGGGCGTCTCGCTCACGGCGAAGACCGTGCCGGACGTGCCTATCGAGACGACGACGTCGCCGACGCCCGCGCCGACACCGAGAGCGGATGCCGCGTTGTCGCCGGCGCCCGCGGCGACCCGGCGGCCGCCCTGATCCTCGACCCACTCGTCCGCGGCGAGGACCCGCGGAACCACGGCGTCGTGCCCGAGAGCGGCTACGAGCAGCTCCCGGTCGTACTCGCCCGTGACCGCACTCCAGTAGCCGGTTCCCGAGGCGTCGGAACGATCCGTGACGAGCTCGGCCAGCGCGGCGGCCCCGCCCGTGCCGTCGGAAACCGGGCCGAAGCCGCGCAGGCGCCAGGTCAGCCAGTCGTGCGGAAGGGCCACCGCCGCGGTCCGCGCGGCGTTCTCCGGCTCGTGCTCGCGCAACCACCGCAGCTTGCTGATGGTGAACGAGGCGACCGGAACGAGTCCGGTGCGCTCGGCGAGCCGGTCGGCGCCGTATTCGGCCACGAGATCGGATGCCGCCTGCGCCGAACGGGTGTCGTTCCACAGCAGCGCGTCGCGCACGACGGCGCCCCGCTGGTCGAGCGCGACGAGGCCGTGCTGCTGGCCGCCGATCGACCAGGCCTGAACGTCCGCCATCCCGCCCGCGAGCTCGATCGCCGCCTGCAGGGCGGTCCACCACGACTCGGGGTCGACGCTCGTGCCGTCCGGGTGGGGCGCACGCCCCTCCCGGACGACCCGACCGGTCTCGGCGTCGACGATCACGACCTTGCACGATTGGGTCGACGAGTCGACACCCATGACCAGCGTCATGCCGGCATCCTCTTCTCTCGGGTTAGGGGACTCTCGCGGCGCCGGCGTCAGCGTGCGCCGAGCAGGTGCTCGGTCGCGAGCTGCTGCAGGCGGACGAAGCCGAAGCCCTTGCCGCCGAGGTACGCGTCGGCGTCGAAGTCCTCGTAGGCCGAGCGGTCACCGACGAAGTCGTCGTAGGTCTCACCCTCGCCGAAGGTCGGCTGGGCGAGCTCCGGAACGCGCGCCGCTTCGAGCGCCTCCTGCACCTCCGGGTCGGCGCGGAACGCCGCAGCCCGCTCCTTGAGCAGCAGGTAGGTGCGCATGTTCGCGGCGGCGGAGTCCCAGACGCCGGTCTCGTCCTCGGTGCGGCTCGGCTTGTAGTCGAAGTGGCGGGGTCCGTCGTACGCGGGGCCGCCGTTCGGGCCGCCGTTCTCGAGCAGGTCGACGAGCGCGAACGCATTGTGCAGGTCGCCGTGACCGAAGACGAGGTCCTGGTCGTACTTGATGCCGCGCTGACCGTTGAGGTCGATGTGGAAGAGCTTGCCGTGGTACAGCGCCTGCGCGATGCCGGCCGCGAAGTTCAGGCCCGCCATCTGCTCGTGTCCAACCTCGGGGTTCAGGCCGACGAGCTCGGGACGCTCGAGCGACTCGATGAAGGCGAGGGCGTGACCCACGGTCGGAAGCAGGATGTCGCCGCGCGGCTCGTTCGGCTTGGGCTCGATCGCGAAACGCAGGTTGTAGCCCTTCTCGACGACGTAGTCGCCGAGGAAGTTCACGGCCTCGCGGTAGCGCTCCAGCGCCTGTCGGACATCCTTCGCCGAGTCGTACTCGGCACCCTCGCGGCCGCCCCACATGACGAAGGTCTCGGCGCCGAGTTCGGCGCCGAGGTCGATCTGACGCAGCACCTTGCGGATCGCGAAGCGCCGCACCGCGCGGTCGTTCGAGGTGAAGCCGCCGTCCTTGAAGACCGGGGCGCTGAAGAGGTTGGTGGTCACCATGGGCACGGTCAGGCCGGTGTCGGCGAGCGCGCCCTTGAGGCGATCGATCTGCGTCTGCCGCTCGCTCTCGCTCGACCCGAAGGCGAACAGGTCGTCGTCGTGGAACGTCAGCCCCGCGGCCCCGAGCTCGGCGAGCTTCTCGACGGCGTGGACGACGTCGAGGGGCGGCCGGGTCGGTCCGCCGAACGGGTCGGTTCCGTTGTAGCCGATGGTCCAGAGGCCGAACGTGAACTTGTCGGCCGGGGTCGGGGTGCGCATGCGTGCTCCTTCGCTTCGATTGCTGCGACCTCAGCGTAGGTCGGTTTGTCTATTACGTCAACAAACTGTGTTCTCGTAGGCTGATGCCGTGAGTGTCGCGCCCGGAACCGCCGAACTCGTCCGGCGAGTGAACCTCGCCCGGATGCTCGTCGTCGTGCACCGCGACGGTCCGATCTCGCGGGCCGCGCTCACCGCGGACCTCGGCCTCAACCGCTCGACCATCGGAGCGCTGACCGCCGAGCTCGCGCGCCTGGGCCTCGTCACCGAGACCGCCGGCGCTGCCGAGGGTCGGATCGGGCGCCCGTCCCCCGTCATCACGGCCCGCCCCGATGTGGTCGCTGTCGCCGTGAACCCCGAGGTCGATGCGGTGACACTCGCCGCCGTCGGCCTCGACCGCCGGATTCACGCGCGCCGCCGCGCACTCACGACGACCCTCATCACGCCGCACGCGCTGGCGTCACTGATCGCCGCGACGATCGAGGAATGGCGCAGCGGGCCGCTCGCCACGACCAGGGTCATCGGGGTCGGTGTCGCCGTCCCCGGGCTCGTCGACCCGGCTGCCGGCCTGGTCGTGCACGCGCCGCACCTGCGGTGGACGGACGCCCCGCTCGCCGATCTCGTCACCGCCGCGACGGGCACCCCGACGACCGTGGGCAACGATGCCTCGTACGGCGCGCACGCCGAGTACCTCTTCGGCGCCGCGCGCGGCGTCGCCGATGTGATCTACCTCAACGGCGGAGCGAGCGGCATCGGTGGCGGGCTCGTCGTCGGCGGCGGACTCGTCGGCGGCGCGCGAGGCCTCGCGGGGGAGTTCGGGCACAATCCGGCGATCTTCGAGGATGCCGCGGACCGGCGATCCGGTGAACGCGCCGCCCTCGAAGACGAAGTGAGCCGGCACCGCCTGATCGCCTCGCTCGGGCTGCCCGGTGCGGACGACGCCGAGCTGCGGGCAGCGGTCCACGGCGCCGCGAATCCGGCGGCGCGCGCCGAGGTGCATCGGCAGCGCCGCATCCTCGCGTCCGCCGTGGCAAGCGCGGTCAACGTCCTCGATCCCGCTGTCGTCGTCCTCGGCGGCTTCCTCGCGCCGCTCGTCGAGACGGACGTCGACGGCTTCGCCGACGCGGTCGCCCGTCAGACGATCTCCGGCTCGGCGCCGCTCGTGCGCACCGCCGAGCTGGGAGACGACCGCCTGCTCGTCGGCGCCGCCGAGACCGCGTTCGCCGCGCTGCTGTCGGATCCGGTCCCCGTCATGACCGGCGCCGACGCCGCCATGACGGATTCCGGCGTGGCGTCAAGCGCCGGTCGGCCCGCGCGCTGAACTCGTACGATCGAGAAGACGCGCGACCTCGCGTCACCCGTCCCGAGAGAAACGTCCGCATGACTTCGAGATCCGCCCGCCCCGCCGACCCACCGCTGCGCCAGCGCAACGGGCTCGCCCCCGGCATCCTCGGGGCCGCTGCGCTCGTGGCCGGAATCCCGCTCATCGGCGGCGAGTTCGCGATGGTCATCTCGTTCGTCGTCGCGATCCTCGCGCTCATCATCGCGTGGTTCGCGATCCAGGCGCGGCAGTGGTGGTGGGCGCTGCCGATGGCGGCTATCGCGGTGCTGTGGAACCCGGTGTACCCCTTCTCGCTCGACCAGCCGGTCTGGCTGGCCGCGCACGTCGTCGGCGCGGCGACCTTCATCGCAGCGGGAGCCCTCGTGTGGGTACCCCGCCCCGAGGCCGCGCGGTGACCGGAACCGGAATCGTCTGGGCTCGCGTCGAGGACGGGTTCCACGTCGGAAGCCGTACCGGCGAGTTCGTGGGTTACATCGACCGGCAGCCCGACGGCCGTTACCTCGCCTACGACTCACGGTCGGCCTGCGCCGGATCGTTCTCCGACCTGACCGCGGCGATGCGCACGCTCGCTTTGCGAGCGACGCCCGGCATCGCGGCCGAAGAACCGCCCATCGAACTCCGGGAGATCCGATGACCTCGACCTCCGAGGGCCTGCTCTCGATCCTCTACACGAGCAACGCCCGCGCGCCCTTCGGCGACGACGACCTGGCGGCGCTCCTCGCGCAGAGCCGGGCGTCCAACGCGGCGCGAGACCTGACCGGGATGCTGCTGTACCGCGGCGGCCGGTTCGTGCAGGTGCTCGAGGGACCCGAGCCCGCCGTCCGCGATCTGCTCGCGACCATCCGGCAGGACTCCCGCCACTCCGACATGCGGGTCCTCATCGAGCAGCCCATCGCCCACCGCGAGTTCCGCGAGTGGACGATGGGCTATCAGCCGATCGCCGAGACGACGGGTGACGCTCCGACGGGGTTCCGCGACACCTTCGACGACCTCGAGGGCTCGGACGACCCGAGCGCGACGCTGCGCGCCGCCCGGGAGCTGAGCCTGTGGTTCCGTGTGCGGTCGGCTCGGCCGCGGCGGGACGCGGACGCCGGATCGTAGTTACGCGCCGCGTCCCGTGGCGTCCTGCAGGCGGTCGATCTGCTCGGACGCCTCGGCCTTGGTGAGGGTGCCCGGCAACTCTTCGCCCGCCTCGCGCGCCAGCGTGTCGAGGTAACTCCGCTGCGGGCCCGTCATGGGCTCATCGCCGGTGACCCACGTGTCGGGATCCTTGACCGGCGACCCCTCGCCGCCGCCCTCGGTGCCGCCCAGCGTGTCGGTCGCACCCGGCGTCTCGGCCGCGGGCTCCGGCGACGCCGGCGGAGTCGGGGCCGACGGCTCGCCGGGCGCCGGCGCCGTCGGCTCGGCGGGAACGGGAACGGTCGGCTCGGCGGGGGCCGGGAAGGTCGGCTCGTCGGGTGTGGGGATGCTCTGATCGCTCATTCCTCGACGCTAGGCCGACGGGCCCCAGAAGCCGAGGCACTTGCGCGTTCCGCGAAAAGCACTCAACGAGAGAACCCGGCCCGGGGACGTCGTTCGGGCAACGTCCCCGTGACCGGGTGTTCTTCGATGTTCGGCGATCGACCGCAAGGAATACGCAACGCGCACACCGACCAACCTCAAGAAATCCGCAAGATCGGCCTCAGCCGCGGCGCGCAGGGGCGGAGAGCCGGATCACGGCGGAATCGTCCGCCTCACCGAGGCCCTGAGCCTGTGCGAGGAGGTAGCTCTGCTCGGCCGCAGCGGCGAGCGGCGCCGGGAGTCCCGCCCGCCGCGCGGCGGCGCCGACGATGCCCATGTCCTTGACGAAGATGTCGAGGCGACTGAGCACCTCGGCGCCCTCGTCGTCCCAGGCCTGCAGCATGCGCGGGCCGCGGTTTCCGAGCATGAACGACGCGGCGGCCCCGGCCTGCAGCGCCTCGAGTGTGCGTTCGAGGTCGAGCCCCAGGCGGTCGGCGAGCGCGAGCGCCTCGGCGGCTGCAGCGATGTGCACACCGCACAGCAGCTGGTTGACGGTCTTCAGCGCCTGACCGTCGCCGGCGCGCTCGCCCACGATGGTGAGCGTCGACGCGAGCACCTCCAGGACGGGCCTCGCGACCGCGAGGGCTCGGGGGTCGGCCCCGACGACGATCAGCAGATCGCCCTCTCGCGCCCGGACCGGGCCACCGCTCAGCGGGGCGTCGACGAGGCCGATGCCCCGCTGCGCGAGCGAGGCCGCGACGTCGGCGACCCCGTCGGTTCCGACGGTGCTCGTGAGAACGACGACCGCTCCCTCGGCGAGGGCGTCGACGATGCCGGCATCCCCGAACAGGACATCCGCGAGCTGAGCGGAGTCGCGCACCGCCACCAGGACGACCTGCGCACCCGCCGCAGCCTCCGCGGCGGAAGCAGCCGGGGTCACGTTCGCTTCCGCGGCCAGTGCGAGCCGGGTGGGGGCGATGTCGAAGCCGCGGACACGGAAAGTCTCCGCCAGGCGGGCGGCCATCGGCAGGCCCATCGCGCCGAGCCCCAGTACCGCAACCGCGGTGTTGTCGTTCATTTCGACCGTGCTCCTTCGTCTCAGGCGGATTGCGCGGGCGTCAGCGAGAGCCGCTCGACAGCGGCGGTGAGCGACCCGTCGTCGCCGACGTTGCCGGCGAACACGATGTAGGGGATTCCGGATGCCGGCCCGTCGGCTGCTTCCCAGACGGACACGATGCCGGGGAAGAGCGAACCGAGGACCCGCGCGCGCCGGATCTCGAGCCCGCGCGTCGCGACGTCGCTCGAGGTGATGCCGCCCTTCGCGATGACGAAACGGGGCGTGACCCGTGCGACGACCGTTCGGACGACCTCGACGACGGCTTCCGAGACCTGACGGGAGATGTCGAGGCTCTCGTCGGGGTCGTCGGTGCGGACGAGCGTGCGGCTGGTGTGCAGCACGACATCGCCGCGCAGCAGCGCGGTGGCGATGGTCGCGCAGGCGCGGTCGAGTTCGGCTCGCCGTTCGGAGGGATCGAGCAGTCGCGGGACGTCGAGCTCCACGACCGCCTCGAGCGGGCGGCGACGCACGAGGTCGGCGAGCTGGCGGCTGGTGAGACCGACGTGCGAGCCGACGACGACCAGTCCCCCGCGGGTCGCATGGTCGACGCTCAGCTCGGCGGCGTCGACGGGCGGCCGGCGGCGCTGGCCGATGCGGGCTCGGACGAAGGGCGGTCCCACCCGGTAGACGAACGATCGGCCTTCGGCCTCCACCGCCTCGAGACCGAGCGCCAGCTCGACCAGGTCCTCCTCCACGACCGCATCGACCACGATGGGAGCCCCCGCCGGGGCGGTGCGCAGCACCGCCGCCACGGCTGCCGTCCCCGCGCGGAGGTCATCGACCGTGACCTCGACGACGTCCGCAGCCGGGATGGCGCCGCCCGTCTTCTCCGCCACCCAGTCCGCCAGCCGCGATGCGCGGAAGCCGAAGGTCGAGTCGCGGGCGAACTCCGTCTCGCCGATGGGAGTGAAGCCCTCGTCCGACAGGATGCCGTGGACGCCGCGGACCGTCACGCGACCAGCATCCGGGAAGGCGGGCACGACGACGACGTTCGTCGGAGCGAGCGCCCCGGAGCGACCGATCTCGTCGGCGATGGTGTCGGGCTCGAGCGGGAAATGCCCGCGGAGCGTCGAATCGCTGCGGCTGACGAAGTCGACGCGCACGCGCGCTGTCTCCGCGGCCGCGAGTGCCGCCCGCACGACCTCACGGTTGATGCGCTCGGCCTCCGCCGGCGCGAGGCTGCGCGAGTTGGTCAGGACGTACACCGCGGGAGCGCCGGACGAGAACGCCCACGCGAAATCGGCCACGTCCCACGCGCCGAGCACCGGCAGGTCGGCGACCGACTGCGTCCCGGTCGGATCGTCGTCGAGGACGACGAACACACGACGACCGTCGGCCATGCGCTCCGCCAGGAGATCGAGGTCGGGGCGCGAGACGGCCGGCAGATCGGGCAGGGGCACCGTGGGGGCCACGTGTTCTCCTCGTCGTCGAGTGAGGTCAGCCGATGACGGCTGCTGTCAGCTGTATGACAGCATGCAGCAGCCGGGCATCGCCGTCAACATCGGAGACGAGATCGCCCCGGGGCTTGCGCCAACCCCCTCGCGGATCGCACGCTGGCATCACTGGTCACCCGGCACCACGAACGTGAGGAGTCAGACATGCCCGACATCGAGCGAAAGCACGGCACCGAGGTTCCTGTCGCCGACGCCGAGGAACAGCAGCTGCCGGCCACGGCCGACGACAGCGCGGCCCCCGAGATTCCCGCCCCGAGCACGGAG
Organism: Microbacterium sp. 1262; assembly: GCF_040544895.1. Taxonomy (NCBI): domain Bacteria; kingdom Bacillati; phylum Actinomycetota; class Actinomycetes; order Micrococcales; family Microbacteriaceae; genus Microbacterium; species Microbacterium sp. 1262. The sequence goes on along the minus strand of NZ_JBEPKU010000001.1, from coordinate 2,934,695 downwards.
GCCGACGCGGCCGACGTGTGGGAGCAGCGTCACGAGGTGCCGGTGGACGACGACGAACCGGAATCGGAGTGAGGCGCGCTCACCCTGCGACGTAGCGGCGGAAGTCGTCGAGCGTCTGCTGCAGGTGCTGGTCCATCGCCGCCCTCGCGGCATCCGGGTCGCCCGTCCGCAACGCCTCGAGGACTCCGCGATGCTCGGCGATCGCGTGCTGCTGGATCTCCGGCGCCCGCGATGTCTGCGTCCGGCGCTCGGCGAGCACTTCGGTCAGGGGCGCGAGCAGCACGGCGAGGAACAGGTTGCCCGAGGCGCGGAGGATCACGGCGTGGAAGCGCAGATCGGCGTCCACGAAGCGATCGACATCGGCCGCGGTCGCTCCCGCGACCATCTCGTCGATGCACGCCGCGCACTCCGCCAGGGCGGCGTCGTCGATGAGCGGCGCAGCGAGAGCCGCTGCCTCGCATTCGATGATCCGGCGCGTCGAGATGAGCTGTTCCGCCACCAGGGCGTCATCACCGTGTGCGGCCCGGAACCGGAGAGCGTCGGACACCGAGCCCCACTCTTCGACCGGAGCCACGCGGGACCCCACCCCCGACACCACCCGCACGATGCCCCGCGCCGACAGGGTGCGGAGCGCTTCGCGCACGGTCACGCGGCTGACGTCGAACTCGACGCCGATCTCCGCCTCGGTCGGCAGGGCATCGCCCGGGGCGAAGCGTCCCCCGATGATCCGGTCGAGCAGATCGTCGGCGACGGTGTTCACGAGCGACTTGCGACGGCTCACCGCCCCTCACCTCGCCGTTCGAAACCCGCCCAGCCGTTCTCGAGCACAGCGAACCCGGCATCGAGCGTCGCCTCGGGATCGTCGCTCTCGTTCACCATCGTCTGGATCTGGAGCACGAACCGCGCGAACGCACGGATGTAGGGGTCGGGCTGCGCCTCGCCGAGCTCTGCGGCGACCGCCTCGGCGAGCGCCTCCTCGTGGCGCAGCCACATGCGCGCGGCGTAATCGCGCAGCGCGGGCGTGGCGTTGAGGAAGTCCATGAACACGCGCGCCACGTCATCGCCATGCTCGGCGGCTCCGGCGCGGATCTCACGGGCGTAGTAGTCACGGATCGATCGGGAGATCGACGTTCCCGGGGGGCGGTCCCGGACGGCCGCGACGAGGCGCTCGCGCTGTTCGTCGTCTTCGTCGAAGACCAGCGCCTCCTTCTGACTGAAGTGCGCGAAGACGGTCGTCGGAGAGACATCGGCCGCGTCGGCGATCTCACGGATGCTGACGTCGTCGAAACCCCGCTCGAGGAACATCATCGTCGCGACATCCGAGATCCGTTTGCGCGTGGCCGCCTTCTTGCGCTCGCGGCGTCCCGGCGGCGCAGTGTGGTTCATGAGGTCGATCCTAGGCGGCGAGCACGAAAAACTGTATTGACACCACACTTGGTATCAATACAGTTTCGGTATGACTTCAGTTTTCTCGCGTCCGCAGCCCGCCGGCGCCGACCGCCGATGGGTGATGCTCATCCTGCTCACGACGCTCACGACGGCAGGCATGACCGTCGTCCTCCCCGTGCTCCCGTTCGTCGTGCTGCGCTACGTCTCCGGCGAGGGAGACCTCGCGCTCTGGGTGGGCGCGCTCGAAGCCGTCAACGGGCTGTGCGCCTTCATCGCGGCCCCCTTCCTCGGTCGCCTGTCCGATCGGTTCGGTCGCCGCCCAGTGATCATCGTCGCGTCGTTCGGGGCCGCGGTGAGCATGCTTCTCTTCGGCATCGGCGGCGCGATCTGGGTTCTGCTGCTCGCGCGCGTCATCCAGGGGGCGACGGCCGGAGACCTGCCCGCGCTGTTCGCCTACCTCGCCGACATCACCCCACCCGAGAAGCGCGCGCAGCGATTCGGCCTCCTGGGCGCCCTCTCCGGGATCGGCACCATGGTCGGCCCCGCCCTGGGCGGTCTTCTCGCTGCGGTCGACCTCGCCCTGCCCGTCTTCGTGACCGCCGGGATCTCGTTCCTCATCGCGACCCTCAGCGTCTTCCTCCTGCCCGAGAGCCTCGAGCGCAGAAATCGCATCCCCGCGATCGCGGCATCGGACCTCAACCCGTTCGCGGTGTTCCGCCGCGCCTTCGTCCGCCCGGAGCTCCGCGGACTGCTCATCGCGTTCGCGCTCCTCGCCCTCCCCTTCGGCTTCTTCGTCAACAATTTCAGCGTGCTCGCGCTCGACTCGATCGGATGGGGTCCGACGGCCATCGGGCTCTTGATCGCCGTCGTCGGTGTGATCGACATCGTCGTCCAGGGCGTCCTTCTCGGCTTCCTGCTGCCCCGGATGGGTGAACGCGGCGTCATCGTCGCCGGCATCGCCGCCCAGGCAGCCGGGCTCGTCGCCCTCGCCGTCGTCGCCTCACTCATCGCGCAGCCCTGGCTCTTCGTCCTCGGCGCCCTCGCGCTCGCCGCCGGGCAAGGGGCATCGCAGGCCGCGCTCGACGGTGTCATGTCGAACGCGGTCGGTCCGCACGAGCAGGGCTGGCTCGGCGGAGTCACCCAGTCGCTCACCGCGGCGATGGGCACGATCGCCCCGATCCTCGCGGGCGTGCTCTACGCCGTCGTCGCACACGCGGCGCCCTACGCTCTCGGCGCCGTGCTCATGGCCATTGCCGCGGCCACCGTGATGCGCGCGCCCATCGTCGATGCGGCGACGAACCGCCCCGCGCCCCTCATCGATGATCCGGCCGGCCTCGGGACCGGGGCGCGCCCCTAGACGTCGAGACGCGGGTGCGGCATCCCGTCGGCGTCGTCCGCGCGTGCGGACGTGCGGCGTCCGTTCGCGAACGTCACGGCGACGAACGCCGCGAGCAGGACGACCACCACGATCCCGGCGAAGGCGAGAACCCGCAATTGCCGCAGATGCCACCCCGTGGCCACCTGAACGAAGACGAGGGTCGCGATCACGGCGATCAACCCGAGACCGACCATGACGCGGATGCGGCGGGCGCGCCGCATCCGCGTGTTCACCGTGCCATGCAGGGACATACTCTCTCCGCGGGCGGGGTTCTCGGGTGCCCCGCTCCACCGGTCACTATCGGTCGCGTCGCTGCGAATGTGCGGGCCGGCGTTGGAACAGAGCATTACGCCTCTCCCCCGCGCGCGTCCAGCCCTTTTGCTCGGAGATTCCGAACCGACAGTGTGGGACCGTGCGATTGACAGACGAGCTCGGCGCCTGGGCGGCGCGACAGCGGTGGTATGCCGGCAAGAGTCACGAACCGCGGTTCCGCATCCTCGACGCGCAACCCGCCCCCGGCGGGGCGACGCGCTACCTCCTCATGGACGACGCCGGCGCACTGCCGACGCTCTACAACGTGCCGCTCGCCCGGGTGTCGGCTCCGGCGGACGGCGACGACGTGGTCGCCCGTGACGGCGAGGACTACCTCGTCGACGCCGCGAAGCACACCGGGTTCACCATCGGGACGCTGGCCGAGATGGGCGTGGACGTCTCGCGCGTGACCGACTCCCGCGTGCTGACGGGCGAGCAGTCGAACACCTCGATCGTCTACGACGTCGACGGCGAGCCGACGATCATCCTCAAGCTCTTCCGGACCCTCCACCACGGCGAGAACCCCGACGTGACCGTGCAGCGTGTGCTGAGCGACGCCGGCTCGCCCTTCGTCCCGCGTTTCTTCGGGAGCCTCGACGCCGAATGGCCCGACATCGGGCGCGACTCGGGCGCAGCTCGCGGCACGCTCGGGTTCGCCCAGGAGTTCCTCCGCGGCGTCCGCGACGGCTGGGCCGTAGCTCTCGAGGCCGCCCGCGAGGATCGCGACTTCACCGACGCGGCCCGTGATCTCGGCATCGCGGTCGCCGGCGTGCACGGCGCGCTCGGCGCAGCACTCGATTCGACGGAGGCCGCGGCGGAGCAGGTCACGGCGACCGGAGCCGCATGGCGCCGACGGCTGTCGATCGCCGCCAACGAGGTTCCGGCCGTGGCCGATCGCGTGGACGCGATCGGAGCCGTGTACGACGCGGCTCTCGCACGCCCGTGGCCGCGGCTCCAGCGCATCCACGGCGACCTCCACCTCGGGCAGGTGCTGGCAGTTCCGGCCGGGGGCTGGCGCATCGTCGACTTCGAGGGCGAGCCGCTGCGGCCCATGGCCGAGCGCGCCATCCCCGATCTGCCGCCGCGAGATGTCGCCGGGATGCTGCGGTCGTTCGACTACGCCGGCGCGGTCGGCGACGGCCCCGACCCGATCGGATGGGCGTCGGCCTGCCGCGCAGCCTTCATCGAGGCCTACGGCGCCGCACCCGGCGCGATCGACCTCGACCCGGTGCTGCTGCGCGCTCTCGTGCTCGACAAGGCCGTGTACGAGTCCATCTACGAGGCGCGGAACCGACCGGACTGGCTGCCCGTGCCGCTGGCCGGGATCGACGCCGCCCTGGCCTGAGCCGGGCTGCGGCGCCGCCCCCCGGCGGATGCGCCGATACGTTCGTCGGTCCGACGGTGCCCGTGTCTACCGAACGGCCCGCCGAGGCGACACCAGCACCACCGATCCGACGGATGTATCGCGGACTCAGTCCTCGACGGGCTCGGGAGCGCGGAGCACCAGGAACTTCGCGCCGTAGCCGGGCAGCGAGACGCTGAAGCTCTGCAGGTCGTCGACGCGCCCGATGGTCTCGCCCGACGCGGCGTCGTAGACCTCGCTGCGGGGTACGAGCTGCTCGGAGCGCACGGTGCCCTCCGTCGGCTCGGGCGAGAAGTTCAGCACCGTCACCTGCATCGCGGCGTCCGCGTGAGGATCGCCCTCGTCGAGCCGGTGCACGAGCACGAGCATCCCGGCATGGGCGACCTCGGGGATGTCGACCTGTGACGCGGTCGCGATGCCATGCTCGCGGCGCAGGTCGAGGATGCCCGACAGCCGCGACGCGAACGAGTCCGGATCGTCGAGCTGCGCGGGCAGAGCTCCGTAGAGGGCGCGGCCGCGCGGCATCCCCGATGCCGAGCGCATGGCGGTCGGGTCGGCGTCGAGCAGGTCGTGCGCGCCCCGTTCGATCCAGCGGGTGTCCCCCGCGCCCAGCAGGTCGGCGACCTCGTCGGCGGGCACCGTCAGCATGCCGACGAGATCCCAGCCCGACAGGGCGAAGACCCCGGGCTGCCAGGCGTTGTACGCGCACAGCAGCAGGTGGGCGTCGCGGATGCCGGGAACGTCGGCGTCGGTGATGTCGTCGAGGCGCGCGATGCCGCGGGATGCCGCGATGAGCGACGTCGTCGTGCACGCGATGCCGTTCTGCGTGAACACGCGGTTGTAGTCGGCCGTGCCCGTGAGGTGCTCGGTGAGGTCGGCGCGGATCTCCTCTGCGAGCTCGCCGCCCGTGATGTCGCGTCCGCGGAAGCGGTACTCGTCGTCGCCGTGCCGCGTCGCCCAGTGCACGAGCTCGTAGGTGAGCTCGTCGTGGTTCTGCATGCCGTGCACGAGCTGCACCGGCGCGACACCGAGCTCGAGGGACGAGGTCAGCGCGAGACGGAGGAACTCCGTCTGACCGGTCGCCAGGGCGTGGTGGTAGCCCGGGCGTCCGATGAAGTCGTACGAGAGATCGGCGCCCACCGCTCCGGTGTCGCGGATGTCCTCGATCGTCAGGTTCAGCTCCTGGAACGTGAAGCCGCCGACCTTGCGGACCATGCCCGCGATGATGTGGTTCGCCGCGTGCGAGAGGGGGTGCCCCTCCGACCATGCGGGAAGGCCCTCCGCGCTCTTCTCGACACCGAGGAAGCCGTTGGCGTCGAGGCGCAGCGCGCTGGTGCCGAGCTCGCCGAGCGAGTGGAGCGCGTCGCCGATGACCAGCCGCATGCCGGCGAAGGTCGGGTCGAGCCAGTTGATCGACGGCTGACCCTGCTTGAAGTAGTGCAGGTAGACCCAGCGCCGGGTGGCGCCGTCGGGACCGATGACGGGCGCCGTGGCGCTCCAGTTCGTCTCCTTCACCCCCGGGGTGTAGAAGATGACCCGCTGCATCGCTCCGATGATGTAACCGCGTTCGGCGAGCTCGTGCTCGTTCGCGGGGTCGAGGTTGACGCTGTCGTATCCCTCGGGGACGTCGGGCAGCAGGTGCCAGTCCTCCGGCGGGATCTCGACCATGTGGTAGATCCCGGGGTAGTCCTTGAAGCCCATCTCGGCCAGGCGGAAGTCCGCACCCTTGCCGGTGTGACCCGGCACGATGTCGTCGATCACGCTGCCGCCGTGCGCGTCGGCGACGTCGCAGAGGGTCCGGAACTCCTCCTCGGTGCCGAATGCGGGATCGATCGACGTGCTGATGCGGTCGAAGTGACCGTCGACGCTGGGCGTCTCTCGCCAGTCGGTGATACCGCCGGCCCGCTTCACCGGGCCCGTGTGGATCGCGGTGATGCCGATGCGCTCGAACACCGACCACAGCGCGTCGTCGCCGAGGGCGGCGAGGAACGACTGCCCCGGGCGGGTGATGAGCGAGATCGGATAGGCGGTGAACCACACGTCCGTCGTCGAGATCGCCCGGCGCGCGTCAGGACGGGCGTATGGATTCCGCCACATGGCGGGCTGCCCCGACAGCTGACGCGCGAGCACGTCGGCATCCTTGAGCATCGACTGCCGCACGAGCCACTCGACATACGACGGGTTGCTGCCGTTCGCGGTCCGCGGGTCGGTCATGTTGCGGCGGACGCTGCCGCCGCGGAACTGGTCGCGCGGCCGCAGTCGCCGCGGGCGTGCCGGGTAGCGCTGTTCGTCGTAGCTGATCTCGGGAACTTCGAGATCGGTGTCTTCGCCGTCGGCGCCTGCCGCACCCGGGAGGGTGATCGGGGCGGTGTAGAGGTCCTCCGGCTGTTCGTCGTCGCGCGCCATGCCTCAACGCTAGGGGCGGCGCGGATCCGGCGGAAAGGGCTGGTGCCCGAGCGGGCGAAGCATTATGGGGTCCGCGCCCGACCGCGCCGCATCCGGAACACGGCCGCAACCGCCGTGAGCACGCCGGCAGCACCCGTGGCGATCCACAGCGCGCTCGACGCGAGAAGCGACGAGGCGAGGCCTCCCGCCACCGCCCCCGCGGCGACGGCCGCCCACATGAGCAGGTGACGGGACCAGCCCCAGCGGTCCCCGCCGCGCAGCGCCCGCACGACGCCCTGGCCGACCTTGACCAGCGCTCCAGTCATGTAGGTGACCCCGAACGCGACATCCTGTCGTTGCGCCAGCACGGTGTTGGCCGCCCCCATCCCGAACGCCAGCAGCGACCCGGCGACGGCGGGCGCGGTCGTGGGAGCCAGCGCGGCCGCGAGCGCCGCGGAGGCGGTGATGACGCCGAGGATGTGCACGGTGCGGTCGGATGCCGGCGAGGTGAGCGCGGTGCCCGCCATGACGCCCATGACGAACGCGGTGATGAGCGCAGCCGCGAGGCCCGCGGCCGACCAATCGACGTGCGCGAGGTCGACCGCCAGGCGGGTGGTGTTGCCGGTCATGAACGAGACGAAGTAGCCGCCCAGCAGGATGAAGCCGCAGCCGTCGAGGTACCCCGCGAGCGAGGCGAGAGCGACCGCGACGGCGAGACGACGCGCGCTGAGCTGACGGACCATGCCATCAGTCTCCTCCCCGCGCGGCATCGCCGGAGTCATGGGGAGAACTCCCCATGGCACCGAAGCCACGACCACGCATACGCTAGGCGGCGCGCAGGACGATGTTCACGGACAACAGGGGGACGACATGGCAGGCGACGGGGTAGAGATTCCGCTTGCATCGATGGAAGAGCTCAGCACGGCACTCGCGCTGATCATCGCCGAGTACGCGGACGCCGGGTCCGAGACGAACCTTCTCGAACAGGCGATCGACCGGCCGCGGGGGGACGGCACGCTCGCCGCAGCGGCCAGCGCCTTCGAGTCCGAATGGAACGACAAGCGGGAGACGCAGCGTCGTCACCTGGAAGAGATGAAGAAGCGAATCGACGACAGCCGCGAGGCATGGGCTGAGGTCGACCTCGAGCTCGCGGCGTCCCTGGAATCGAGCGAATGATGAGCCACGACGACTACCGCTACCAGTCCGAATCGATGCCGGCGACTCCCGGAGGCCGCCGACTCGAGAAAATCGCAGGCGCCCCGGGAAGCATCAAGACACGCGGCGAAGCGATCCAGGAGCTCGGCGACAAGATGGCGTCGGCCGCTCGCACGCTCGAGCTGTTCGCAGACGGAACCGTCGGCCGCGGCGACTCGTTCACCTCGATCCGCGATCAGGCGAAAGAGGTGCACGCAGATCTCTCCACGGCGGCGTCCCGCTACCGTCCCAGCGGGCAAGCGCTGGTCTGGTACGCCGGCGCCCTCGAGGAGGTGCAGTCCAGCACCGACACGCTGGTCGACAACGCCGCCGCGGCATGGGCGGAGGTCAACGCCGCCTCGCGGTCGCTGGAGAGCGCCGAAGGCGAGGTTCGCGACTACGAACGCGACGAGCGCAACGACGTCGAGCAACTCGGTCCGCGCCCGTCCACGGCAGGCGAGCAGGCTGCCTTCGACAACGCGCTCGATACTTTCGAGAGCTACTGGTCGCGTTACGACGCACCCGTCGAGTCGTGGGAAGCGGCGTATGACCGCGCCGTCGATCGTCTGGAGCGCGTGAACGAGGACGGCGTCTCCGACGGGTTCTGGGACAACGCCATGCCATTCATCGAGGGGATGCTGTTCGTCCTGGCGATCGTCGGCGTCATCCTCTTCGTCGTCGCACTGGTCGTCACGGGACCGTTGGCGGCGATCGCGGCAGCAGCGGCGGCCATCATCGGCGTGATCTCGCTCCTCGGCGAGCTTGCGCGGCTGCACACCGGGCGCGGCTCGTGGGGTGAAGTGGGGCTCGCGATCTTCGGGGTCCTCCCGTTCGGGAAGCTCGCGAAAGTGACGACCCTGTTCGATGCGGCCGGAGACGTCTCTCGGTTCACCCGGACGATGCGCCTCACGTTCTCGGAGTTCATCGATGCCCGCGCCGGCTTCGCACAGATCGACGACCTCCTGTTTCGCACCCGTTTGCCGGATGCATTCGCAAACCACGGCATGAACACCCGCAACATGTTCCGGCTGTTTCTCGGTCCGAAGGCGGCGTGGCAGACCATCGAGTGGACCGGCAACTGGGGTAACAGCCTCCGCAATCTCGGGGGTTTCGCGCCGGGGACGATGCCGTCGACCCTTGCCGAGGGCTTCTGGGGCTCGATGCAGGCTATCCAGCAATTCGCTGGCCTCGGACAGAATGCCAAGTCGGTGCTGGCGGGCCCGGCCCCGCAGGCTCGATAGGCTCGACCGCGTACCTCCGCCAGAAAGGTCATAGATGTCGCTCCGAGCCGAACTTGTCGGCGCGTCGCCACAGGTTCCGGGCTTCGCATTGGTGCTCCCGGGCGGGTGGGGCTCATTCGCGCCCAGTGGGGAAGAGCTGCGCGAGCGGGCCACGCGCTCACTGCGGGCCCTCCCGGGGGCGCAGCGAGCCGTGCTGGCGCCGCAGCTCGAGGAGCTGTTCGAGACCATGACGTCGTCTGCGGCCAAGGGGAACGTCATCCGCGTGTTCGCGCAGGTCGACGTCACTCCCGATGACTATCTGCCGCTATCGATCACCGCGTCACGGATGGACGCGCCGCTCGGCCGGTCCATCATGGAGGTCGGCGCACAGCTGATCGCAGCTCGCGGGGCCGCCCCGCTCGGAGACATCGCCGGAATCCTGCATTGGCGTAGTAACGAGAACGTGACGGTGACGAACGGTCAGATATCCACGACCGCCCTGAATTACCTGCTACCCGTCCCCGACCAGCCGGCGCACGGTCTGCTCCTGCGTGCGGAGATGCTGGCGGCGGCAGATTCAGCTGCAGTCGACGAGGAGGGGATCTCCGCTATGACGGCCTTGAGTCATGCGATCGTCTCGACCGTGCGTTGGGAACGACGTGCCTGAGCTGTCGCTGTCGGCCGACAGCAGGATCTGGTCGGCTGTACCTGATCGCGAGCATGCTCTGCCATGGCTCAACGATCTGTGCGAGGGGCGCGACGAGTCGGTCATCCGCGACATCCTCACGGCGGCCGAGCTGGCCGTCCTCACTCGCGAGGCTGCCCAGTCCGGCTCCGTCCTGCTGCTGTGCGAACCCGATGCCGGCCTCTACGCCGCGCTCACCCTGCTGGTCCCGGGACTGCCCGCCGTCACGCACGAGTCCGACGCGGTTCGAATCGCTCTGGCCGCCACCCCCTCGGCGTGGGAGCCCGTGGCGGTTCCCTTCGAGCTCCATGGGATGCCTGCCTGGCGGTTGACGATTGTCATCGACGATGGACCCAACGAGGGCGCACCACGCGTCATCCAGACCGTCCGGGCGATGTACATCTTCGCGCTCGGCGGGAGGCTCGCCGTCGCGCAGATGTCGCCCCTCCCGCCTGCTGCATCGGCTCTCGCGATGCCATTGGCCGAAGAGCTGCTCGCGAGCATCGAGGTGGCAGATGCCTGAATCTCGTCCCGATTCGTCTCCCAACGGCCTGGCCGGCCTGGACTTCGGCGCACGGCCCCACCAGCGCCTCACTCGGGCGGACGTCGACGCCGCGGTTCTGCGCTCGGCGGGCCTGGGCGACCTGGTCGACCGGCTCTGGCACGAGGGTGCCGCGGCCAGCAACGCCGCACGGCGCAGCGTCACAGCACATCTTCGTGAGCGCTTCGGCGCACGTGACCCGCACAGCGGAGTGATCCTGCGCGTCGTGTTCGTCTTGCTGCTGCTCTCGGTGCTGCCGATCGGCATGCTCAACGGCATCCGCCTCGGAATCGAGAACACGGTGGTTCCCGGCGGGATCGTCAGCGTCGTCGTGGGGATCGGGGCTCTGGCGGCCGTGGCGGCTGCCGGTGGCCGACCGCTCGGGCGACCGGTCGCTCTGCAGAGCACGTTGCTCGCAGTCCTCGTGATCGCCGCCGCGGCCGTGGCCTGGGTGGTAACCGACGGGGGCATCCGGATGCTCTATCTTCTGGGCGCTGTGATCGCAGCGATCGCAGCGATCGTCGTCCGGCTCATGAGGGCACGCGGTGGCTCGATGACCACAGACATCGACAACGGGGTCGAGTTGGCGCACTTGGACGTGGCAGCCGAGATCGCCGTCGAGCGCGATCGGATGACGGCCGAGCTGATGCGCGATCTCGACGGGCGCACGGATGTGGCCGAGTTGGTCAGGCGGCGCAGCGCCGCGATCGACGAACTCCGCTCACGCGGCGGAGCGATGGAGGCTGACGAGCCGGACACTCCTCCCGGCGGGTTCATCATCCACGAGCAGACGATGCTGTGGCTTCCGGTGAGCCAGCGCCAGCGCCAGTAAGCGTCAGCGAAAGGCGCGGATCATCCACCGCATCCTTGCTCGCGAAGCCACGCGCGCGCTTCGTCTTCTGACGCGGATGCCGTCGCCGGCTGGTCCGGGTCGATGCTCTGCTCGTCGTGGTTGCGACCGGTCCGGTCGACGTAAGCACTCTCCGTGAGCACGAGCGTGGCCCCGTCGTAGAGCGTCGTGCTCGCATTCGCCGACGTGTAGCCTGCGCTGGGCGTGCCGAACGTGCGGACACCGTCGACTCCGCGGAAGGATGCGAGCACGGACTCGCCGCTCGATGCCGTTCTGTCGTCCTGCAGCACCGCGACGGGCACTCCGGTCGCCTTCGCTCGGTCGCCGACGTCCACGAAGACGTTCTCGCCCAGTGCCACCCCGTTCGGCCGCACCGTCACGACGGCGTCACTGCCGTGCCGGTCGCGGAACGACAGCGCCGGCCCGTCAGGAAGCAGCGCCGTCACCCCCGAGAGCATCGGATACATGTTGCCGCCGACGTTGCCGCGAAGGTCCACGAGCCAACCGCACGTGCCCGCCGCAGCCCGGTCGATCCCGTCTGCGACGGTGATCGCGTACGCGTCCTGGTCGTCCGCATCCGTGGAGAGCATCTCCGGCAGCACGACCGTGGTGATGCCGCCCTCGGAACTCACCGTCGGCGCCGGCACGGACGCGGTCGCCTCGGCGGATCGCTCCTCGCCCGAGGGGATGAAGCGCGAGTGCGGCCCGCCGGCGACCGCGACCGCCTCCCCGAGAGCGGGATACAGCTCGGCGTACGTTGAAGCATGCGCCGCGGCCTCGAGGAGCGCGGCGCGAACCGGCGGCCACTCGGCGCTGTCGGTGTGATACCCACGGTCGAGGCGCTCGACGGCGATCTCCGCGTACTTCTGCACCGACGGAGGAACCAGGTAGACGCCGAACCGGGGGCCGTAGACGTCGAGTGCGAAGACGCCGACGACTGTCACCGCCGCGAGCGCACCCACCGCGACGGTCGCGCCGACCAGACGCCGCCGACGACGGCGGCTCTTCCGCTCCGGACCTGCTGCTGTCATGTTTCTCGACCGTGGCACTCACCGATCGTCTCGATCTCGCAGCCTCGGCACATCGCCACTGCGATGTAGCCGCGCCAGCGGATGTCATTCCCGAGGAGGAGATCCGCGATCAGTCGGTGACGGCGAGCACCACCTGAGCGAAGGCGTACGCAGCACCGCCGACGGGCGGCGAGGGGTGGAGCAGCAGGTCCTGGCTGCGAGGCCCCCCGACCGGTAGAACAGAGGCCGCACCGCGTGACCGGGAAGGCGAACGACACATGATCGATCGAGACACGCTCGCCGCATTCCTGAGGATGCGGCGAGAGGCGCTGCAGCCCTCGGATGTCGGGCTGCAGCGGGGCGAGCGCCGCCGGACTCCGGGGCTGCGCCGCGAGGAGGTCGCCGCCCTCTGCAACATGTCGACGGACTACTACGCCCGTCTCGAGCGCGGCAACGGGCCCCGCCCGTCGGAGCAGATGCTCGCCGCGATCGCACAGGGGCTGCATCTGACGCTCGGCGAGCGCGACCACCTCTTCCGACTTGCCGGACACGCGCCGCCCCCTCGCGGGCCCGCGAGCGATCACGTCAGCCCGGGTCTGCTGCGCATCCTCGATCGGCTGCACGACACTCCGGCGGAGATCGTGACAGAGCTCGGCGAGACCCTGCGCCAGACGCCGCTGAGCATCGCTCTCGTCGGCGATGCGACCCGGCACACGGGAGATGCCCGCAGCCTCGGCTACCGCTGGTTCACCGACCCGTCGGCGCGAGAGTCGTACGACGCGGCGGAGTATCAGGTCCTCTCCCGGGTGTACGCGGGAGGTCTGCGCGAGATCGTGGCACGGCGCGGCCCGTCGTCGCGCGCGGCCGCGCTGGCGGCGTCGCTCAGAGAACGCAGCGCGGAGTTCCGCTCTCTCTGGGATGCCCAGCAGGTCGGCATCGCTCCGCCCGAGGTCAAGCGGTTCCGGCATCCGGAGGTCGGCGCGCTCGAGCTGCAGTGTCAGACCCTCCTCGACCCCGATCAGTCGCACCGCCTGCTCGTCTACACCGCGGCGCCCGGGAGCGAGAGTCACGACAAGCTGCAGCTGCTGGCCGTCATCGGCGCCGGCGCAGGGGCGACCTGACGATCAGTGGATGAGCCGGCTCTGGATGCCGCCGCGCGCCGCGATCAGCATGGGACGAGCGGACCGCCCGGTCCGCGCGAACGATGGAGGAACCATGACCCGCGGCACCGCTCCCCTCTCCGACCTGCATGGACGGTTCGCCGTCGTCACCGGCGCGACCGACGGCATCGGCCGGGTGATCGCGACACGGCTGGCGGCCGCCGGAGCGACCGTCGTCCTGCCGGCACGGTCCCCCGCCAAAGCCGAGGCAGCCCTCGACGGCATCCGCCGTGCCGTGCCGGGCGCCGAGGTCACGACGCGTCCGCTCGATCTCGCCTCGCTCGACTCGGTCGCCGCGTTCACGCGCGACCTCGTGGCGGCGGGCCGACCCGTCGATCTGCTCGTCAACAACGCCGGTGTGATGCACCCCGGCTCACGGCGACCCACCGCGGAAGGCTTCGAGCTGCAATGGGGCGTGAACCACCTCGGCCACGTGGCGCTCACCCTCGGACTGCTGCCATTGCTGCGCGCCGGCGGAGCGCGCGTGACGCACCAGACGAGCGTCGCGGCCCGCTCGGGCGGGCTGAACTGGGACGACCTCGACTGGCGGCGCGGCTACGACGACATGGCCGCGTACCGGCAGTCGAAGATCGCCGTCGCCCTCTTCGCCCGCGAGCTCGACGCGCGCAGCCGCGCCGGCGGATGGGGCGTGTCGAGCAACATCGCACACCCCGGCGTCAGCCCGACGAATCTGCTCGCGGCGCAGCCCGGGATGGGCCGGGCGAAGGCGTCTCCGGGCCGGGCGCTGATCGTCGCGCTCTCGCGCGTGGGGCTCGCCGGCACCGTGCCGGGCGCGGCGGAGCCCGCGCTGGTCGCGGCAGCCGGCCCCGATTCCCGCGGCGACGAGTTCTACGGCCCACGTCGCGTCATCGCGGGTGCACCGCGTCGCCAGGAGTTCTGGGCGCCGTTCCGCGACCTCACCGACGGACCGCGTCTGTGGGATGCCTCGCTCGAGATGATCGGCGAGCGGTTCGCGATCTGAGCGGGACGGGCGCGGGGTGGCCATGGGCGACGGGCGGTCTCGGCTACTCCGCCGGCGGTTCCCCTTCACCGCACGCAGAGACGCCCAGCAGGGAGACGACCGTGCGGCCGTCCAGATCGATCACCTGGACATCGAGGATCATGCCGCTGGAGTGCTTCAATGCGATGGCAGGCACCGATACCTCGACCGTCTCGAACTCGCGGAACCCGTCACCCAGACGATCCGGGAGCGCTTCGATGAAGGCCGATCCGTTGAACCCCGCTTCGGGGGCAACGGTCCAGCGCGTCGAGTAGTAGAAGGAGTTTTCGGCGCACTCCAGGTAGGGCGAGTTGGACGGCAGGACCTCCGGGACCCCGCCGGGAACCTCATCCGCGACGCGCTGCATCATCGCGTCCGTATCAGCACGCACCTCATCGATCGTCGGCCGACCTGTCATGACACAACCAGTGATCGTCGTCGCTGCCAACGCGAGTATCGCTGAAAGCGCGACGCCTTTCGCGCGCCTCGAGGGCGGCATCTCGGAAGCGGCGTTTGCGCCGTACGGTGGTCTTTCCAGGGTGGGGATCATCTCGCCGGAGGCTGTCCTACCCCGCAGGGAGTCAGACCGAGCAGGTCGACAACGAGGCCTCCATCGACGTCGAGAACTATCACGTCGAGCAGGGCACCGCTGACGTGATCCAGAGCGACGGCGGGCGACGTGATGTCCACCGTCTCAGCGACCACGAAGTCCTCGCCTAAGCGACTAAGAAGAGCCTCCACGAACGCCTCCCCGTCAAACCCGGGGCCCGGCGTGACCCCCCAATGAAGAGTGGCCCAGTACGTGTCGTCGCCGCACGCAACGTAAGACGGGTCAGGGGTGGCGACCTCCACAACCCCACCCGGAACCTCGTCCGCGATCTGCTGCATGACAGCCTCGGTCTCAGCCCGCACGTCTTCGAGCGTCGGTCGCTCCGCCACTGCACACCCCGACAGGGCCACGGCTGCCAGCGCGCCGATGAGGGCGGCCGACGAGGTGCGCGTGGCTGTCATAAGAAAATCCGTTCGCAGGTGACACCCCATCACACTCCCTCAGGATCGCCATCACCGCATGGCGCGAGACCGAGAAGATCCACGACAATGTCTCCTTCAACTCCCAGTACCTTGACGTCGAGGACAGCCCCGCTGGCGTGATCAAAGGCCACGGCTGGGGACCTGATGTCCACCGTCTCGGCGACCACGAAATCAGAGCCAAGGCGGCCGGGCAGCGCATCAACGAATGCTTCGCCGTCGAAACCAGGCTGTGGAGTGACCGCCCAACGGTTGATGGAGTAATACCCGCCGCCATCGCAAGCCAGGTAAGCCGAGTCGGGAGTTCGCACCTCGACGACACCTCCGGGGATCTCGTCCGCGATTCGTTGCATCGCTGCCTCAGTATCCGCTCGCGCCTGTTCGAGCGTCGGTCTTCCTGCCATCGCGCACCCCACCATCGTCATGCCCGCCAGCGTCAGAACTGCAGTGACCGACACTGCACGGGACCGCCTCATCGATTCGCTGCTCATTCGGTCGGCGGCTCGCCATCGCCGCATGGCGTGAGTCCAAGAAGGTCGACAACAACACCGCCGTCCGACTCGAGAACCACGACGTCGAGGACCGCGCCGCTGACGTGGTTGAGGGCCACGGCCGGGGACTTGATGTCCACCACCTCGGCAACAACGAAGCCATCACCCAATCGCGCGGGCAACGCGTCGACGAACGCTTCACCGTCGAACTCGGGCCCTGGCGTGACAACCCAATGGTTGATCGAGTAATACCCGCCACCGTCGCAGGCCAGGTAAGCCGAATCAGGGGTACGAACCTCGACAACACCATCGGGAACCTCGTCCGCAATCTGCTGCAACACGGCCTGAGTCTTAGCCTTCGCCCGCTCGAGCGTCGGTCGTCCTGCCATCGCACACCCCGCCATCGTCGTCGCCGCCAACGTGAGGAGTGCCGAAAGCGCGACGCCTCTCGCCCGCCTCCAGTGAGGCATCGCGGAAGCGGCGTCTGCGCCGCCCGGTCGTGTCGCAAAGGTCGAGATCATCTCGCCGGAGGCTCCCCCACCCCACAGGGAGTCAGACCGAGCAGATCGACGACAATGCCTCCGTCGACCTCGAGAACTTTCACGTCGAGCAGGGCGCCGCTGGCGTGATCGAGAGCGACAGCAGGTGATGTGATGTCCACGGTCTCAGCGACCACGAAGTCTTTGCCGACGCGACCGGGGAGGGCATCGACAAACGCCTCCCCGTCAAACTCAGGCCCCGGCGTCACGCCCCAACGAAGAGTGGCGTAGTACGTCTCGTCGCCGCATGCGAGGTGGGTCGGGTCAGGGGTGGCGACCTCCACAACGCCGCCCGGGACCTCGTCCGCGATCTGCTGCATGACAACCTCGGTTTCAGCCTTCGCCTGCTCGAGCGTCAGTTGATCCGCCATCGCGCACCCCACCATCGTCATAGCGGCCAGCACCAGAACAACAATGGCCGAGAAGACGCGTCTAGGTGAGGTCGCGCGAAGGCTCATCGGCGGCATCCCCTCACACCCCCCATCGTTATGCCGGTCAATACCCACTGGGTCATCTGTCGGTCGGAGCCATGCGAGGCATTGCGTCCCACCTGGACAACCGCCGCGACAGGCGGTTTCGGCTACTCCGCCGGCGGTTTCCCTTCACCACACGCAGAGACGCCCAGCAGGGAGACGACCGTGCGGCCATCCAGATCGATCACTTGGACGTCGAGGAGCATACCGCTGGAGTGCTTCAATGCGATGGCGGGCACCGATACCTCGACCGTCTCGAACTTGCGGAACCCGTCGCCCAGACGAGCCGGGAGCGCTTCGATAAAGGCCGGACCGTTGAACCCTTCTTCGGGGGCAACTGTCCAGCGCGTTGAGTAGTAGAAAGAGCTCTCGGCGCACTTCCAATAGGGCGAGTCGGACGGCCGAACCTCCGGAACCCCGCCGGGAACCTCATCCGCGACGCGCTGCATCATCGCGTCCGTATCAGCACGCACCTCATCGATCGTCGGCCCACTTGCCATCACGCACCCCGTCATCGTCGTTGCAGCCAAAATGAGGATCGCCGTGGCCGCGACATTCTTGAGCCCTCTCAACGCCCCGCCGCTTCCGCGAGGACCGGGAAGCCCGCGGTTCACCCCGGCAGCTCACCTCTTGCACATGGAGCGATCGCGTAGACGTCAACGACCTCGGCCCCATCGACGCCGGCGACGATGACATCCAGGATGATCCCGCTCGCATGGTTCAGAGCGACCGCCGGGAACGAAATGTCGACGACCTTCTCGTCGACGACGAAATCTTCGCCCAGACGGTCGGGGAGGTCGCGAACGAAATCCGCACCATCGAAGGGCCGGTCTGGCGTCACCCCCCACCGGGCGCTGTAGATGTATGCGCCTTCTCCGCAGGCCAGGTAGGGCGATTCTGCGGAGAAATCCTCGATAGTGCCGCCTGGAACTTCATCAGCGATCGTTTGCATCACCGTCTCGGTCATTGCGCGTGCCTCGTCGAGTGTCATCTGCTCTCCTGATGTACAGCCCGTTATGAGCAGCGCTGTCAGGATCCCGAGGGCAACTCCGACGGCCCGACGGCGGCTCATCGTGTTAGCTCGTACAAGATTCGGTTGACCTCACGGCGCGTGCGCGGATTGAGCTGCGCGTCTGTTGACAATAGCCAGTTATGTTGTTCGATGGGATCCCCCGCGGTTATCCCGGAATCGAGCTCAGTGATGCCATTCTCATGCGATGGGGCGATGGCATACCCCAGCGGGCCGACTTGCACGCCGTCGAGATAACGGTTGACGTCATGGGGGCCTTGAATGGCGTAGTACTCAGTGCCGTCGCGGGCTTCCCAACCCTCCAGCATCCCGATCCCACCTAGCAGCACGCGTGCCTGAAAATCGGCGCCCGCAGATTCCGCCGCACCGCCGATGGCGGTCCCGAAGGAGTGCTCTAGCGACATCAACGGCGTGTCGCCCACGACGACGTCGAGCTCGTTCTCGAAAGCTGCGTACCGACTGCCGAGAGGAAGCGCCCAGAAGTTCACCTGTGGTCCCTGCGTGACAATTGTCTCGGGCGCGAGGTGGGGGAAGAATCCCTGCTTCAGAACGAATCCGGCGACATCAACCCCGATGGGCCCCTCGTCAACAACCAGCTCGGTGAGCGCGGTGATCCCTTCCTCACCAGTGGAGGAGTAGAAGCTCTCCATCGTCGTGTTGGTCCCGGGCATGAAACTCATGATGACATCCGCTTTCCCGACGTCACCGAACATCTCGATGATCTGCTGCCGGTCCCGGTCGTAGTGGTAGAGCGACACGTCTCCTGCCACCACGCGCTCGAGGTAGGCGATCTCGGAGTCAAGAGCGGCAAGGCGATCAACGTACTGCTGCTCGTTGAACTGGTGGATGATCTGCCTCAACAACCACGGGTCGGCCAGCCTGGAGAGAGGGCTAAGGATCGGCGGCCCCTCACCGGTGAGCAGGGTTCGCTCCCGCAGGAGGCCCTCCAGATTCGCCGCGGCCACGAGACGATTCGCCGCTTCGCGAACGACAGCCGGGATGCCACCGAGGGTTCCGATCAACTCGGGGATACCGTTCACCAGCAGGGTCCGGGTTCCGTCGACGAGCGCGCCCCACCAGGTCGCGACCTCCGCCGGAGGGACACTGCGGATCAGGTCGAGGACTTCCGGGTGCACGGCGACGAGCGCCCGAAGGTCCGCCTCCGACAGCGACGCGACCAGCGTCAGCAGCCCGCCGCGTGGGATAGCCGCAGCACCCCCGCGAGCGAACACTCCCAGCGCGCCTCGAACGTCTCGGGATGACAGCGCGGACATCAGCGCGTCGTCGGCCGCGGCACGCCTCTCGCACAGCGCATCCCATTCCGCCTCCACGGCGTCGAGAGCATCCCGGGCGTCGCCGAGCTCGATCTCCAACGCACGAGCGCGAGCAACAGGCTCGGGAAACGAGACGTAATTGTTCGACGACTCCGCCCGCGCAACCCGCAGCTGGCCACGGAGCTCCTCGCGCTCATCCGCGACAACAGCGCGGCGCCGGGCGAGCGAGTCCTGCTCGTCCTTGATCGCGCGAACCACCTCCGCATATCCCCTCAGCGCACCGGCCGCGGCGCTCATGCCCGTCGCCAGCACCAGCAGATCGGGCTCCACCGCCGCCACCTGGCGCTGGAAAGCATCGTGAGCTTCGCCCGACCACGAACCGGATGCCGCCTCCGCTGCGGAACGAACGCTCGTCTGCGACGAACGGATGCTCTCTGCCCGCTCTCCCCAGTCGTCGGCCATGGCAGCCATCGCGGAAGGGTCGCCGGCGCCAGGGTCATTCCGGTCGACCATCAGTACGCCATGACTCCGTCGAGCTGAGTGAACTCGTTCGCCGATGCCTCCGGGCGCCGACCAACGGTCACCAACGTCTCGCTCGCGACCGCCGCGCGAATGCTGTGCTCGGTAGCGACATCCTGCAGAACAGACGCGACCTCGTTCGACCCGATCACGCTCTCGCTGACGTATCCGAGCTCGCCGGAGTTCCTCACAGCGCGGCCCGCCGCACCGATCGTGGTTGCCGACGAGCGAAGCGTGTCGAAATGCACGGAAACGTCGGTCATGCCACCCTCCTCAAGGCATGGCCAGCCTATGAGCGCAGTCGAAGAAGCGAATCGCCCAAACGGATGAGAATTCCTCGGCCAAGGCTCGCCAGCGCGAACGCAGAAGCCCCGGTCGCAGCTGGTGCTGCGGGTGTACCTGACCCTAGCCGGATCGGTTCAGCCTCCCGCAGGCGGCTCGTCGCGAGTTTGGCGTCGGTGCAGGGAGGAAAGGATGACGAAGAGAACCGCCCCTCCACCGACGCCGCCGATCAGCCCTGACCAGAACTCCTGCCCCAGAGCAATCGCCCAGATCATACGAACAAGTCCGAGGACCACGACCAGCAGGAATGCCGCAATCAGGAGTTGGAATCGCCTGCCCAGTTTCGACGCGCGTGCCCGCACGGATCGACTCCGCCAGACGAGTTCAGGCGTCGCAGTCGTCGCGCCTCATCCTCTAGCTCCAGGGTTCCCAGCGTGTTGAGCGCCTCCACAGTGGGATGCTGCAACAGCAGGCCCTCTCGAGCGCGCTGCCGGAGCTCGTCGTCGATCTCGTCAGCGACCCGAAGGCAGCGAACGCCCACGAGACGAGCATTCCGACAGTCAGTGCCGCGCTGGCCGCCGAGCCTATGCACGGTCGCGGCCCTACCCCGATGATGGGTTCGGAGGCGCATCGAACTATGGAAACACCTCAGCCACCGACGGATCCTGCAGCTCGTCGGCGAAACCACCAGCTCATGATCGCGGGCGTTCTCTGCTACCCCGTGGCGGGACTGTTGCTGCTACATGCGCTCGGCGAGCCCGGCGCCCCGTTGCCCTGGGTACTCCTGGGGCTGTGGGTAGCTCTCGCAGGTGCTGCGAACGTGTTCGCCTGGAAGCGTTACTACAAGCGATACCCGCCGCAGCCATGGCCGGGCTCGCCGCAGAACCGCGGCTGACAGCACGACCCAGATCCGCACCAAGACCGCACCACACACGCCCCACACATGCAGAAAACCCCCGGGTAACCGGGGGTTTTCATGGCGGTGACGGTGGGATTTGAACCCACGGTAGGGGGTTACCCTACACAACTTTTCGAGAGTTGCACCTTCGGCCGCTCGGACACGTCACCGCCGACCAGCTTACGACATCCGAGGCGATGCTGCGAACCACGGCGTCCCCGGCCGGGCGTAGCGTGTGTCTGTGACGCGATCATCGGCCCCGCAGACAGCTCTCATCGTCGCGATCGCGTCGCTCGCGTCATCCGTCGCGTTCCTCGACAGCACGATCGTGAACGTCGCGCTCCCCGCGATCGAACGCGAGCTCGGCGGCGGTCTCGCGACGCAGCAGTGGGCGGTCGACGCGTACCTGCTGACGCTGTCGTCGCTGATCCTGCTCGCGGGCTCCGTGAGCGACGCCTACGGGCGCCTCCTCGTGCTGCGCATCGGGCTGGTCGGCTTCGGTGTCGCCTCGGTCGCGGTGGGACTCGCGCAGGATCCGGTCTTCCTGATCGCCGCGCGCGCCGTCCAGGGCGCGGCGGGCGCCTTCCTCGTGCCGAGCTCGCTCGCCCTCATCACATCGCTCCTCCAGGGCCACGAGCGCTCTCGCGCCATCGGCCTGTGGACGGCCTTCACGACCGGTGCCTCGCTCGTCGGGCCGCTGCTCGGCGGTCTCTTCGTCGACCTGCTGTCCTGGCGCTACGCGTTCCTCATCAACGTCCTGCCGGTGGCCGTCACGCTGTGGCTCGTCGCACGACTCCCCGTGCACGACGAACGCCGAGCCGATGCGGGCATCGACTGGTTCGGCGCGGTCCTGTGCACGGCGGGCTTGGGCGGCATGGTCTTCGCACTGATCGAGCAGCCGAACCTCGGCTGGGCCTCCCCCGCGATCTGGATGCCGCTGGCCGGCGGCGCCGTGATGTTCGCGGCCTTCCTGCTGCGGCAGCGCACGTCGCGGCATCCGATCCTGCCCCTCGGGCTCTTCCGGGCGCGCAACTACTGGACCGGCAACCTCGCGACGCTGTTCGTCTACGCCGCCCTTTCGCTCAACGGCTTCGTCGTCGGCGTTTACCTGCAAGAGGGCGCCGGCCTCAGCGCGACGCTGGCAGGCCTCGCGAGCCTGCCGACGACGGTGCTGCTCATCGTTCTGAGCCCGTGGGCCGGCTCGCTCGCGGAACGCCTCGGCGGACGCCTGTTCATGACCGTCGGCCCGCTCGTCATGGCCGGCGGCGCACTGATGCTGCTGCTCGTCGGCGAGCGCTTCGACTACTGGTGGCAGGTGCTGCCCGGCCTCGTCGTGTTCGGGCTCGGGCTCGGCGTGACCGTCTCGCCGCTGACCTCGACGATCCTCGGCGCGATCGACTCCGAGCGCTCGGGCATCGCCTCGGCGGTCAACAACGCCGTCGCGCGGGTCGCGGGCCTCGTGGTCATCGCCTTCCTCGCACCCATCGTGGGCGGCGCGCTCGACCTCGACGGATTCCACCGAGCAGCGATCGTCACCGCCGCGCTCATGGCCGCGGGCGGACTCATCGCCTTCACCGGCATCCGGAACAGCGCACCCTCAGCTGCAGCAACCCCGTCCGCGGCTGACTGACGCTCAGGCCGGCGAGCGCTCCGCCGCGAGCGGCCCGAGCACCGACAGCATCCGCAGCTTCTCCGCCGCTTCCGACCCGGGCTCCGGGGTGAGGGTGAGGAGGGCTTGTGAGCGGTCCTCCGTGAACAGCACCTGGCAGTCGACCTCGATCTCGCCGACGGCCGGATGCACGACGACCTTGTGATCGGCGAAGCGCTCGGCGACCTCCTCGAGGTCCCAGAGCCGCGCGAACTCGGCGCTCCGCTCGCGCAGGTCATCGACCAGACGCGCGGCCCGCGACCCTGCGCCACCCCGGCCCGCGACGGCGCGCAGGTTCGCCACGATGGCCCGGCTCTGCCGGTCGTGATCGGATGCCGGGTACACCGCCCGCTCGCTGATGGGATGCACGAACCAGCACCAGGCACCGCTGCGTTCGGGTCCGATGCGCCGTTCACGCGCGCCGAACAGAGCCCGCGCGAGATCGTTCTGCGCGAGAGTCTCGTCGAGCTCGGTGATCACGAGCGCCGGGATGTCGTCGAGCCGATCGAGCACCCGCTGCAGCGCCGGCGCGACGTGATCGGCGGCTCCGGAACGCTCGGGCGGCGTGTGCCCAGCGAGGCGGTGCAGGTGGTCGCGCTCGGAACGCGAAAGCCGCAGCGCCCGCGTGAGCGAGGCGAGCATCTGCAGGCTCGGCTGCGGCCCGCGCTCCTGCTCGAGGCGCGTGTAGTAGTCGGCGCTCATCAGGGCGAGCTGCGCCACCTCCTCGCGTCGGAGCCCCGCCACACGGCGGCGCTCTCCGGACGGCAGCCCGACATCCTCCGGACGCAGTCGCTCGCGGCGCGCGCGGAGGAATCGGGCGAGAGCGGCACGGTCCACGCATCCATTGTGAACGCGGCGACCCGCCCGAGCCAGGGACCGCCGCTCCCCCGTTCGGGCGTGCCTGGATGCATCAGGATGCCGCGACGAGAGTCGGGGCATGGACATCACCGGACGCACCATCTTCATCCCCGGCGCGACGAGCGGCATCGGCCGGGCGCTCGCCATCGCCCTCGCCGAGCGCGGCAACACGGTCATCGTCGGCGGGCGCCGTCGCGAGCTCATCAACGACCTACGCTCGTCGCACCCGGGCATCGACGGCCTCGAGATCGACACATCGGATGCCGCATCCATCGAACGCGCCGCCGCCGAGGTTCTGGAACGGCATCCCGATCTCGACGTGCTCGTCACGATGGCGGGCATCATGAACGCCGAGGACTGGACCTCTCCCGCGGGCTTCGTCGACAGCGCCGAACGCACCGTCACCACGAACCTGCTGGGACCGATCCGGCTCATCGGCGCGTTCATCGAGCACCTGCTGACACGCCCCGCCGCCACGATCATGACCGTCTCGTCGGGCCTGGCCTTCGCTCCGCTCGCCGCCACCCCCAGCTACAACGCGACGAAGGCCGGGATCCACATGCTGAGCGAATCACTGCGCCTGCAGTACGCAGGATCGCCGGTGTCGATCGTGGAGCTCGTGCCGCCGGCCGTGCAGACCGACCTCATGCCCGGTCACGCCGAGAACCCGCAGGCGCAGCCGCTCGACGAGTTCGTCGACGAGGTGATGTCGATCCTCGAGCGGGATGCCGACGTGCGCGAGGTGCTCGTCGAGCGCGTCGAGTTCCTGCGCCACGGCGAAGCACGCGGCGACTACGCCGACGTCGTGCGCGCACTCAACGCGAGCGACCCGCACGCGGGGCAGCGAGGGGGCCGGTAGCGACTCTCATTCGCCCCTGCCAGACTGAGATCATGAGCGCGATCGAGAACTCCAAACTCACCGTCGTCGGCGCGGGCGCCGTCGGATCCAGCGTGGCCTACGCGGCCCTCATCCGGGGATCGGCCCGTCACGTGGCCCTCTACGACATCGCGACCGAGAAGACCGAGGCAGAGGTGCTCGACCTCGCGCACGGGGCACAGTTCACGGGTTCGAGCGACATCATCGGCGGGTCCGACATCTCGGTCGCCGAGGGCTCGCACGTCGTCGTCATCACCGCGGGCGCGAAGCAGAAGCCCGGGCAGACGCGCACCGAGCTGGCGGGCGTGAACGCGGGCATCATCGCCTCGATGATGCCGCAGCTGCTCGACGTCGCCCCCAACGCGACCTTCGTCATCGTGACCAACCCCTGCGACGTGCTCACCGTCCTGGCGCACGAGGCCACCGACCTGCCGCCCGAGCGCATCTTCGCCTCGGGCACCGTGCTCGACACCTCGCGCCTGCGCTGGAAGATCGCGCGTCGCGCCGGCGTCTCGATCTCGAGCGTGCACGCGTACATCGTCGGCGAGCACGGCGACACCGAGTTCCCGCTGTGGTCGCACGCCACCATCGGCACGGTGCCGATCCTCGACTGGGTGCCGCTCGACGGTCAGCCCAAGTTCACGAAGGAGGAGCTCGACCAGATCGCCATCGACGTCCGCGACGCCGCTTACAAGGTGATCCAGGGCAAGGGCGCGACGAACTACGCCATCGGCCTCTCGAGCGCGCGCATCGTCGAGGCGATCCTGCGTGACGAGGATGCCGTGCTGCCCGTCTCCACAGTGCTGCGCGACTTCCACGGAGTCGACGGCATGGCGCTGTCCGTGCCGTCGGTCGTCAACCGCCGGGGCGCGTTCCCCGTGCGGGAGATCGAGTTCTCCGAGCGCGAGCTCGAGCTGTTCCAGCACTCGGCAGCGGCGCTCAGCGAGGTCGCGACCTCCCTGCGCGGCTGATCAGTCGGTACGCCGATACATCCGTCGGACCGGCGGTGCTGGTGTCGTCCCGGAGCCCCGGGAAGACGACATCCGCACCGCCGGTCCGACAGTTGTATCGGGGCGAGGCTCGCGAGGGGCCGGTGACCGAGGGATGTCGGAGGTCGCGCCTACCCTGGACGCATGGCCTCTCGACGTCCCGCCGCCACCTCGGCCTTCAAGTGCACAGAATGCGGGTGGACGACGGCCAAATGGGTCGGCCGCTGCGGTGAATGCCAGCAATGGGGCACGGTCGTCGAGGCGGCGACGCAGACCGGCATCACGTCGACCGTGACGGCGGTGAGCCCCGGCGCTGCCCGCGCTGCTCGTCCGATCACCGAGATCGACACGACCGAGGCGCCTCGACGTTCGAGCGGCGTCGGCGAGTTCGACCGCGTGCTCGGCGGTGGCGTCGTCCCCGGCGCGGCGATCCTGCTGTCGGGCGAGCCCGGCGTCGGCAAGTCGACCCTGCTCCTCGAGGTCGCCGCACAGTCCGCCCGCTCGGGTCGGCGAGTGCTGTACGTCAGCGCGGAGGAATCGCTCGGCCAGGTCCGCCTGCGGGCCGAGCGCACCGGCGCGCTGCACGACGCCCTCTACCTCGCGAGCGAGACCGACCTCGCCACGGTGCTGGGTCACGTCGACGAGGTGCGCCCCGACCTCCTCATCGTCGACTCGGTGCAGACGGTGTCGTCGTCGCTGTCCGACGGGGTCGCGGGCCAGCCGAGCCAGGTGCGAGAGGTCGCGTCGACGCTCATCCGCGTCGCGAAGGAGCGTGACCTCCCCGTCCTCATCGTCGGACACGTCACGAAGGACGGGTCGATCGCCGGCCCCCGGGTGCTCGAGCACCTCGTCGACGTCGTCTGCCAGTTCGAAGGCGACCGCCAGACCTCGCTCCGGTTCGTCCGAGCGCTGAAGAACCGCTTCGGGCCGACGGATGAGGTCGGATGCTTCGACATGACGGGCGACGGCATCGCGGAGGTGCCCGATCCGAGTGCCCTGTTCCTCGGGCACGGCGACCCCGTGCCGGGCACGTGCGTCACGATCGCGCTCGAGGGGCGTCGCGCCCTGCCGGTAGAAGTTCAGGCGCTGACGCTCAAGACCGGGGCACCCAACCCCCGCCGTGTCGTCAGCGGTGTCGACAGCGCCCGCGTCGCGATGATCCTCGCCGTGCTCGAGAAGCGCGGCGTCGCCGTCACGAGCGACCAGGACGTCTACGTCTCCACCGTGGGAGGTGTACGCCTCGTCGAGCCTGCCGCAGACCTCGCCATCGCCATCGCCATCGCGGGCGCCGTCGGCGGCAGGGCCGTGTCGCGACAGGTGGCGGCCTTCGGCGAGCTCAGCCTCGCCGGGGAGATCCGGCCGGTCACGCAGTCGAGCCAGCGACAGTCCGAAGCGAAGCGCATGGGCTATACCGCCGTGGTGGATGCCTCATCCCGCACCATCGGCGGAGCCATGCGCGATCTACAGGTGCGCCAGCCCGCAGCATCCGCCGTCGACGCCGGCTTCTGACCAACCCACCCCGACTCACCTGGACTCACCTGGCAGTTCACGCCCCCACCCCAGGGATGAGGGGGCACCAACTGCCAACCCAAACTCGGAGCCCCAACCCACCCCGACTCACCTGGCAGTTCACGCCCCCATCCACGCGCCGAGGGGGCACCAACTGCCAACCCAAACTCGGAGCCCCAGCCCCAGCCCCAGCCCGAGCCCAAACCAGGAGCCCGAGGTTAGGCGTCGAGGGCGGCGATTACGTCCTGGGGGGCAGCCTGCATCGGGTGCGGGCCGGCGATGTCGAAGAACACGGTGCTGATCTCGGCCTCGTGCACGCCGAGGAAGGCGCGCAGGCCCCCGGGCGACTGCAACGCCACGTGGGCGGGAAGCGCCGCCGGCTTGTGCGCCGCATCGCTGAACAGCAGCAGCGCGACATCGCCGGTGTTCGGATCGCGATACGTCCAGATCTCACCGACGTCGCGCGGATCGTCACGGTTCCCGGGTCGCATGAGCGGCACCACCGTCGGACCGTGCCGCAACGCGAATGCGAGGGCAGCCATGTCTTGCGTCTGCAGGGCGTCTGCGAGCTGCGGGTTGCGGAACTCGGGCAGCGGCTTCTTCGCGCCGCGCTTCTTTCCAGCCATCACCTCAGCCTAGAGAGAGAGAAGGGGCCCTCTCGAACTCTTCATTGGGGACTGAGGAAATCGAGAGGGCCCATCGCTCACCCGAGGTGGGGATCCGTCGTCGAGATTCTGGGGGGTTTCGCGACTACTCGCTGCTGGGGACAGCGGGGGTCCTCGGGGAACTGCATCCAGGTTACGGCCGAGCTCGCCACCTGTCGCCCTCTCTCCGGTGAGAAAAGTCTCACGTCGGTGAACGCGTCAGCGCAGCACGAACTGTCGTTCCTGTTGCGCCGCGAGCCCACCGATCTCGACCGCCAGGTTGAAGTAGCCCGCGGGCGCTGCCGGGCGCTCCGCGTCGCACGTGTCGACCGACGAGCGGGTGCGGTCCCAGGTGATCGGAGTCACGCTCGACACCGTCTGGCCGGGGTCGATCTGCACGACCTGATCGCTCGACTCGCTCTGGCAGTCCGTCGAACGCCACCAGACGTCGGGTCCGCTCGCGACCGTGAGCTTCTGCGTCGCCGTGCCCACATTGAGCAGGCAGGGAGCCGAGCCGGAGTTCGTGAGCGAGATGGACAGCTGCGGCAGTTCGCCGGCTCCGTAGGACTCCTTGTCGGTGACCGCCGAGACCTGGACCGAACGAGCGGAGCACGCCTCGACCTCGGCCGGCGTCGCGTCCGACGACGGCTGCGGCGCACTGGGGGATGCCGCGGGCGTGGGCTGATCCGCGGGCGGTGACGCCGGTGCCTCACCGGCATCCGACGACCCAGCCGGAGCGGGAGTGCTGTCCGCTGCCGATCCCTCCCACGGTCGCCAGAACGCGAGCACGACAGCGGCGATGAGCACCAGCACGACGAGCAGCAGCACGAGACGTCGCCGGCGGTAGACCGCGGGCGAATGACGGCGTCGGGGCGGCGTGTCGGTCATGAAGCCAGGGTAGGCCGCAGGTCGGATGCCGCCCCGGCGGCACGCCTACAGGTGCTTGAGCATCCGGGTGTTGCCCAGGGTGTTCGGCTTGACGTGCGCGAGGTCGAGGAACTCGGCGATGCCCTCGTCGGGGCTTCGCAGCAGCTGCGAGTACACATCGGCGTCGACGATCTGCTCGCCGATCGCCTCGAACCCGCGCCGTGCGAAGAAGTCGACCTCGAAGGTGAGGCAGAACAGGCGCGAGAGACCGAGCTCACGAGCGCCCTGCTCGAGCCGGTCGACGATGGCGCCGCCCACCCCACGGTGCAGCCACTCGTCGACGACGATGAGGGTGCGCACCTCGCCGAGGTCCTCCCACATGACGTGGAGGGCGCCGCATCCGACCAGCTGCCCGTCGGCCTCGGCGACGACGAACTCCTGCACCGACTCGTAGAGCACCACGAGGTCCTTGCCGAGCAGGATTCGTCGCTGCACCCAGGGCTCGAGCATCTCGCGGATGCCGCGGACGTCGCTCGCCTTCGCAGGGCGGACGACGAAGGCCGGGTCGTCTGAGCTCACGCCTCAACGATAGTCCGCGCCGGTAAGGTTGCCTCAGCCCGAGATCCCTCCCGCCTTGGAGTGCCGACGTGAGCGTGCTCCGTGATTACGCCGCCGCAGTGTCCCAGCCGACACTGCCTCTGTCGTCGCTTCCCCACGGCCCGGCCGACCTCTCGCGGTACGACGAGGTGGTCGATGCCGACGGCGGCCTCCGCCCCGCGTGGCAGTCGCTCGCCGGCCTCGCGCTGGCCCTGACGCCGTCCGAACTTTCGCGCGTCGAGGGCGAGATCACCCGCTTCCTCGCCGACGACGGTGTGACCTACGTCCGGCCCGACAGCGGCGCCCAGCCCTGGCAGCTCGACCCCGTTCCGCTCGTCGTCGACGCGGCCAGCTGGGCCCCGCTCGAGACGGGCCTCGCGCAGCGCGCCGAGCTGCTGAACGCCGTCCTCGCCGACCTCTACGGACCGCAGACCCTGCTCTCGTCGGGGATCGTCCCCGCCGCCGCGGTGCTCGGTCACGCGGGATTCCTCCGCCCCCTCGCGCGAGCGACCGCGGCCGACCGGCATCCGCTGCTGCTGTCGGGCACCGACCTCGGACGCGACGCCGACGGCGAATGGCGGGTGCTCGCCGACCGCGTGCAGGCCCCGTCTGGGCTCGGGTTCGCGATGGAGAACCGCCGCGTCATCTCGCAGGTGCTGCCCGACCTGTACCAGCAGAGCGATCCGCACCGCATGGAGCCCTACTTCTCGGCGCTGCACGCGACGCTCGCCGCGTCGGCGCCCGAGGGCGTCACCGAGCCGCGCGTGGTCGTCCTGACGCCGGGGCCGCACTCCGAGACCGCCTTCGACCAGGCCTTCCTCGCCCGGGGCCTGGGCCTGTCGCTCGTGCAGGGCAGCGACCTCGTCGTGCGCGGGGGGCGGGTGTGGATGAAGCCCACCGGGTGGCCCCGCCGCGAACCGACCGAGCAGGTCGACGTCATCCTGCGGCGCGTCGACGCGGAATGGTGCGACCCGCTCGAGCTGCGGTCCGACTCGCGCCTGGGCGTCGCCGGTCTCACCGAGGCGGTGCGCCGCGGAACCGTGCGACTGGTCAACGGGCTCGGGGCGGGCGTCCTCGAGAACCCGGCGCTCCTGCCCTACCTCCCGGCCGCGTGCGAAGCCCTGCTCGGGGAACAGCTCCGCCTCTCGGCGGTCCCGACGTGGTGGTGCGGCGACGAGGCGGCGCGCGCCGTCGTGCTCGAACGCGTCCGCACGGGCGATGACTCCGTGCTCGTGCGTACGCTCGACGGCTCACGCCGGGATCTCACGGGGCTGGATGCCGCGGCCATCGCCGGCCGCATCGAGGCGAACCCGCACCGATACGTCGGTCAGGAGCTGCTGCCCCTCTCGCAGGCCCCGGTCTGGACCGGCGAGGGCGCGCGTGCCCGGGCTCTGATCTTCCGTGCGTTCACCCTGCGCCACGGCTCGGCCCATCGCCCGCTTCTGGGTGGCCTCGCGACGGTGCGAGAGAGCCCCGACGCAGCCCCGACCACGAAGGACGTCTGGGTGCTGAAGGCCGCCGAGGGCGACGCGGACCAGGGCCTCGTCGAGATCGGTCCGCTCCCGGGCGGCCGCAGTGCTCCGAGCATCGCACCGCGTGCCCTGGACGACATGTTCTGGTCGGGGCGATACGCCGAACGGGCCGAAGACCTGCTGCGGCTCGTGCTCACGGCGCAGCAGCAGCTCGACCTCGCGGGCGCCGGCCGCGCCAGCCACACGAGCGCCCGCGTCCTGCGCGACGCCATCCACCGGCTCGCCGGTCCCGGACCGGATGCCGCTGACGCCGACTTCCGGTCGCTGCTGCTCGACGCGGCTCGGGTCGGGTCGACCGCCCACGCGCTCAGCCGACTGCGCGACGCGCTCGACGGTGTCCGCGACCAGCTGTCCGGCGACACGTGGCGCGTCTTCGCCGGCATCGAACGCGCCTCCCGCGCCCTGCGGGCGTCGCCGCACGCCCACCGCACGGCCGAGTCGGCGGGACGCATGCTCACGGTCGTGCTGTCGCTGCAGGGCGTGACCGCCAACATGATGCGCGACACCGGCTGGCACTTCATCGAGGCGGGACGCTTCCTCGAGCGCGCGCTTCAGGTGTGCCACATCTTGCGGGTGGTCGTCGACCGCCGCGACGCTCGCACCGAGCGGGCCGTGCTCGAGGCGCTGCTCACCGCGTCGGAGAGCATCGTCACCCACCGGCGCCGGTTCCGTGGCGCGGTGCGCCTCGGCGACGTGCTCGACCTGCTGCTGCGCGACCCCGACAACCCTCGCTCGCTCGCGTTCTGCCTCGCCGAGCTGCGCACGCACCTTGCCGCAGCCCCCGCGTCGACGGGGTCGACACGCCCCGAGCGCCTGGTCGACGACCTCGAGAACCTCGTCGGTGCGATCGACACGGATGCACTGGGGGATGCCGTCGACGGCATCCGTTCGCCCCTCGCCGAGCTGCTCGACGACCTCACGGCGCAGCTCGAACAGCTGGGCGACGCGATCGACGAGCTGCACTTCGAGAGCGGACCGCCCCCGGTGGCACTCTCGTCGCTCGCCCTCATCGAGGAACTGATGGAGGCTCGCGCGTGAAGCAGTACCGCGTCTGGCATCGCACCGCCTACACCTACAGCGATCCCGTCGAAGACAGCGTCGGGCAGTTCCACCTGATCCCTCGCGAGCTGCCCGGGCAGCGGGTGCGCGAGGCGGAGGTCGTCGTCTCCCCCGCCCCGGGTGACATGCGCCGCGACTCCGACTACTTCGGCAACTGGTCGACGTACTTCCACGTTACCGACGCGCACGAGGCGCTGTCGATCGAGGCGTCGAGCGAGGTCGCGGTCACCGCTCCCGAGTACGACGCCGCTGCGCTCGCGCTTCCCTGGGAGACGGCGCGGCCGCTGCGGCATCCCGACCAGGAGGGAGCGTGGCGCGCGGCGGAATTCGCGATGGCCTCGCCCCGGGTCGCGCAGTCGGAGGCCACCGCCGCCTACGGCGCGATCTCGCTCACCCCGGGGCGCCCGATCGGCGAAGCCGCGACCGACCTGATGCACCGCATCTACACCGACTTCGACTACGACAGCACCGCGACCACCGTCACCAGCACCGTCGCCGATGCGCTCGAGAAGCGGGCCGGCGTCTGCCAGGACTTCGCCCACGTCGCCCTCGCGTGCCTGCGCTCGCACGGCGTCGCGGCCCGTTACGTCTCGGGCTACCTCGCGACGCAGCCACCGCCCGGCAAGGAACGGGTCTTCGGCGCCGACGCCTCGCACGCGTGGCTCGCGGTCTGGCTCCCGGGCACCGACCAGTGGCTCGCGATCGATCCGACGAACGACCAGTGGGCCAACGACCGCTACGTCACTGTCGCATGGGGCCGGGATTACGGCGACGTCTCGCCCGTCAAGGGCATCATCTTCACCGAGGCGAAGACCTCGACCCTCCGTGTCTCGGTCGACGTCGCCCCGATCGAGCCCTGACCCGCCGGGTGAGCTGCGCGCGCCGTGCGCGGATGCAAGGGCTCAGCGGCGACACCCCGGGTCGAGGCATCCATCTCCGGGGTGTCGGCCACGATCGCTTGCATCCCGGCACGCCGGCGGACGCCGACCGACCACGGATGCCGGCGGGATCAGCGGCGTGCGGCGTACTCCGTCGCGGCGGCGACGAGGCTGAGGAAGAGCCGTCGGTCGGCGGCTTCCTCCTCGGGATGCCACTGCACGGCGACGAGGAAGTCCGAACCCGGCGACTCGATCGCCTGCGGCAGCCCCTCGCCGCTGCGTGCCGAGACCACGAGGTCGTCGCCGAGTCGGTCGATGCCCTGGTGGTGGTAGCTGCTCACGGTGAGCGAACCCGTGCCGACGAGCTCGGACAGCATCGTGCCGGCCGACACCGAGACCCCGTTCCGCGCGAAGACACCGCCGCCGAGCTGGTACCGGTCGGTGCCCAGCACGTCCGGAAGGTGTTGATGGAGCGTGCCCCCCGCGGCGACGTTGATGAGCTGCAATCCGCGGCAGATGCCGAGGACCGGGATGCCGCGCTCGCGGGCACCCCGCAGCAGAGCGAGCTCCCAGTCGTCGCGGTCAGGCCGCGCCGGATCCGTCAGAGGATGCCGCGCGGCCCCATACAGCTCGGGCTGCACGTCGAGGCCGCCCGTGAGCACGAGCCCGTCGAGCCGGTCGAGCACGACGTCGGCGGCGGGCCCGGGCGAGGGCTGCGGCGGCAGCAGCACCGCCGCGCCGCCCGAGGACGCGACCCGGTCGAAGTACTGCTGCGGTAGGAAGCTCGCCCGCACGTCCCACACCCCCTGCTGCGCGCGCTCGAGGTAGGTCGTCAAGCCGATGACGGGTCGGGGCGCCGTCGTCGCGTCTTCGCTGCTCACGCGCCGATCGTAGAGCCGTCGTGTTTCGCGCCGATCACACGCCGCAGCAGCCCACAGCCCTCCGGCTGCGTCGTGCGGCGTGTCCCGCCGACAGGCCCCGGAAACGCCGGAGGGGCGGATGCCGCAGCATCCGCCCCTCCGTACGACTCGTCGCTCGCGCGATCCCAGTCAGTCGCCGCTCGCAGCGATGTCGGGGGTCGCGGCGATCTCGCCGGCAGCGCCGACGCCGACCGCGACCTTGCCCTCACGCGGAGCGGTCTCGAAGACGAACTTCGTGCCCTCGGTGTCGACCTTCACGTGGTCGCCCGCGTTGAGCTCGCCGTGCAGGATCTTCTCGCTGAGCTGGTCCTCGACCTCGCGCTGCATCGCACGGCGCAGCGGCCGGGCGCCGAGCGTCGGGTCGAACCCGATCTCGATGAGGCGGTCCTTGGCGGCATCCGACAGCTCGACCGTCATGTCGCGGTCGAGCAGCCGGTCGCTCAGGCGCTTCGTGAACAGGTCGACGATCTGGCGAAGCTCGGCCTTGTTCAGCTGCGGGAAGACGATGACGTCGTCGACGCGGTTGAGGAACTCGGGCTTGAAGTGCCGCTTGAGCTCTTCGTCGACCTTGCCCTTCATCCGCTCGTAGCTCGTCTGCGCGTTGCCCTCGACCTGGAAGCCGACCGGACCACCGGCGATCGCCGACGAACCGAGGTTCGTCGTCATGATGATCACGGTGTTCTTGAAGTCGACGATGCGGCCCTGACCGTCGGTCAGGCGACCCTCTTCGAGGATCTGCAGCAGCGAGTTGAAGATGTCGGGGTGGGCCTTCTCGATCTCGTCGAAGAGCACGACCGAGAACGGCTTGCGGCGCACCTTCTCGGTGAGCTGGCCGCCCTCTTCGAATCCGACGAATCCGGGAGGGGCACCGAACAGACGCGAGACGGTGTGCTTCTCACCGAACTCCGACATGTCGAGGGAGATCAGCGCGCCCTCGTCGTCGAACAGGAACTCGGCGAGCGCCTTGGCCAGCTCGGTCTTTCCGACACCGGTGGGGCCAGCGAAGATGAACGAGCCCGAGGGGCGCTTGGGGTCCTTCAGACCGGCACGCTGACGACGGATCGTGCGCGAGAGCGCCGCGATGGCCTCTTCCTGTCCGACGACGCGCTGGTGCAGCGCCTTCTCCATGAAGACGAGACGGCTGGTCTCCTCCTCGGTGAGCTTGAACACCGGGATGCCGGTGGCCTGGGCGAGCACTTCGGCGATGAGGCCTTCGTCGACCACCGCGTGCGACGCGACGTCGCCCGAGCGCCACTGCTTCTCGAGACGCAGGCGCTCGGCGAGCAGCGACTTCTCCTCGTCGCGGAGCGACGCGGCCTTCTCGAAGTCCTGCTCCTCGCTCGCGCGCTCCTTGTCCTCGCGGACCTTGGCGATCTTCTCGTCGAACTCGCGCAGCTCCGGCGGCGACGACAGGATCGACAGGCGCAGGCGGGCGCCGGCCTCGTCGATCAGGTCGATGGCCTTGTCAGGCAGGAAGCGGTCGCTGACGTACCGGTCGGCGAGGTTCGCCGCGGCGACGAGCGCGCCGTCGGTGATCTGCACCTTGTGGTGCGCCTCGTAGCGGTCGCGCAGACCCTTCAGGATGTTGATCGCGTGAGGGATGCTGGGCTCGCCGACCTGGATCGGCTGGAACCGGCGCTCGAGGGCGGCATCTTTCTCGAAGTGCTTGCGGTACTCGTCGAGCGTCGTGGCACCGATCGTCTGGAGCTCACCGCGGGCGAGCAGCGGCTTGAGGATCGACGCGGCGTCGATCGCGCCTTCGGCCGCACCGGCACCGACGAGCGAGTGGATCTCGTCGATGAAGACGATGATGTCACCGCGCGTGCGGATCTCCTTCGTGACCTTCTTCAGGCGCTCCTCGAAGTCACCTCGGTAGCGGGAACCGGCGATGAGCGATCCGAGGTCGAGCGAGTAGACCTGCTTGTCCTTGAGCGTCTCGGGCACATCGCCCTTGACGATGGCCTGAGCCAGGCCCTCGACGACGGCGGTCTTGCCGACGCCGGGCTCGCCGATCAGGACCGGGTTGTTCTTAGAGCGACGCGAGAGGATCTGCATGACCCGCTCGATCTCCTTCTCGCGGCCGATCACCGGGTCGAGCTTGTTGTCGCGCGCGGCCTGCGTGAGATTGCGCCCGAACTGGTCGAGTACGGCCGAGCCGCCCTGCGGCGCCTGGGCCTGCTCGCCCGCGCCGACGGTCGCGCCGGCGGGCTCCTTGCCCTGGTAGCCGCTGAGCAGCTGGATGACCTGCTGGCGGACCTTGTTCAGGTCGGCGCCGAGCTTGACGAGCACCTGAGCCGCCACACCCTCGCCCTCGCGGATGAGGCCGAGGAGGATGTGCTCGGTGCCGATGTAGTTGTGTCCGAGCTGCAGCGCTTCGCGCAGTGACAGCTCGAGGACCTTCTTCGCGCGCGGCGTGAACGGGATGTGACCGGTCGGCTGCTGCTGCCCCTGACCGATGATGTCCTGCACCTGCTCGCGCACCGCGTCGAGCGAGATGCCCAGGCTCTCGAGGGCCTTGGCCGCGACGCCTTCACCCTCGTGGATCAGACCCAGGAGGATGTGCTCGGTCCCGATGTAGTTGTGGTTGAGCATCTTCGCCTCTTCTTGGGCGAGCACGACCACGCGACGGGCACGATCCGTGAATCTCTCGAACATCGTCAGCCTCCTTTGAGCGCCGGGACTCCGGGCGCTTACGAAAGAGAGTAACCAGGCACGGATACGGGTATGCCCGTGTTCGCCGTCGGCATAGCGTTACGCGGGGTTGCGCTCGGGAGGGCCAGACCATAACGTTTGTCGATAACAACGACTATCGATAAGTAGAGGATGCGGATGTCGAACACGTGGGCGGTCGGTCAGATCGTGATCATCGCTGCGGTGGCGCTCGTCGTCGCCGCCGTGCTCTTCATCAGGGCGACGCGCCGCGCGCGTAGTCGCGGGGACGCGTCGCCGGTCGTGAGCCTCGCGCTCTCGCTGTCTGCCGCCTGGGCTGCATTCAGCCTGCTCGGCGCCGTCATCTCGGTGATTCAGAATCTCGCCGCAGACGCGCCGCGCATGAGCGTTCCCGTCGCGCCGTTCTGGTCTGACCTGCTTCCGGGTGTCACGATCGACACCGGCCCGACGGCCGAGGTCGTCGGCGGCGGCTTCATGTTCGCCGAGGTGGACGTGGCGGGGGTCAGTCCGCTGGCGCGAGCGCTGTGGACGACCGGGCAGGCGCTGTGGTCGTTGATCCCCGCGGCGACCGCGGCGCTCATCGCCGTGGCTTGCTTCCAGCTGCTCGCCGGGCGCACCTTCGATCGGATCATCGTTCGCATGACGATGGCGACCGCCGTCATCGTCGCTGCCGGCGGGACGGCCGCACAGCTGCTCTCGGACATGGCCGGGAGCATGGCCTCGCAGGAGCTCTTCGCCCGGGAAAGCGCGCGGTGGACCGAGATCCCCGGAGTCGACGATCCGTTCGCCTGGTGGCCGGAAGCGACGCTCAACGTCACTCTGCCGTTCTGGCCGATCGCTGCCGGCCTCGGCCTCGCCGCGCTGGCCGCGGTGTTCCGATACGGCTCACGACTGCAGCGCGACACGGAGGGACTGGTCTGATGGCAGGCACCATCGGGAAGAGGAACATGCCGCCGACCACGTCGATGTACGACATGCCGCGCGGCGATCGGTGGGCGACGCGGACGATGGCGGTGCTGGCCGGATTGATGGGTGTCGCACTCGCGGCGGGTCAGATCGGTGCGGCCGTGACGTACGCCTGGTCGCCCGACGTCACGCTGACCCTCCTCGCCCAGCAGGAGCTCCCGGTGGTCGCCGGCCGAGGCGTCGCGACGGCGAACATCACAAGCGTCACACTCCAGGCAAGCGAACTCGCATCGTCGACGCGAGCCCTCTTCGCCGCGGGTTCGATCGCCCTCGGGATCACCGCGGTCCTCGTCGCGGCGGCGCTCTCCTGGTTCCTCCTCTCGATCAGCGCCGAGCGTCCACTGCGCCCGGCCCTCCGCCGCTTCTGCACGATCGCCGGGTGCGCGCTGCTGTTGGGCCCCGCCGTGAGCACGTCGCTCGCCGGCTTCGCATCCATGGAGGCGGCGTTCCAGTTCGGTCCGGCCTTCGACGACCTCCTCCTCCCGGGATTCAGCGCCTCGACCTGGGGAATGGCGCTGCCCATCGTGGGAGTCAGCGTGATCTGCCTGGGATTTCTGCTGCGACGGATGGAACGTCTCGAGCGCGACACGGAAGGACTGGTCTGATGCCCCTCACCCGCGGACCCCGCTCGGATGCCGCCGACGCCATCGCCGTCCTGATGCTCGGCCTCGGCGCCGCGATCACCGTCGTGCTCACGGTCATCGCGCGCTTTATGAACGTCTTCCGCGAAGCGGGCGTCGCCTGGAGGATCGACATCGACGACAAGCCGTTCTCCGCCTCCGTCGGGTCGGGCGCGGGATACGTCGACGGCATCGTCGAGAACGCGCTCGTCATCGCACCGGAGGTCGACGGCGGCACGGCAGTCGCGCTCGCCGGCTCGATCATCGCGTGGGGCGTCGCATCGCTCGTCGTGATCGCCGCGGTGATGTACGTCGCGCGGAGCTTCCTGCGCGGGCGGCTCTTCGTTCCCGCCACGGCACGGGCCTTCGACGTCATCGGGTGGTCGATCGTCTCGGGCGCGCTGGTCATCCTGGTCCTCGAGAACATCGGGCGCAACGGCATCCTCACCGCTCTCGGGGTCGATGACGTCGAGCCGCTGCACTTCCTCGACTTCTGGGCCTACGCGCCGGCCTGGGCGATCGGCGTGGCCGTCGGCCTGATCGCGATCGCGTTCCGCCGCGGCGTACGACTGCAGCGCGACACCGAGGGACTCGTATGAGCGCGGCCGACGATGACGGACCGAGCGGGGTCCATTGCCGCCTCGACGAGCTGCTCGCCGAGCGCGGGATGACGCTGACCCGCCTCTCCGAGATCGTCGGAGTCTCGGTGGTGAACCTCTCGGTGCTCAAGAACGACCGAGCCCGCGCCATCCGCTATTCGACGCTCGCCGCGATCTGCCGGGCGCTCGACTGCGAGATCGGCGACCTGCTGGTCCGCGCGGACTGACGAACCGGGTCGGGGTGCGGCGAATGACACCCCGACCCGGACGCGCCACGGACTACCGCGTGCCGCTGAGGTCGTGGATCAGCTCCCGCTCGTCCTTCTCCGAGAGCGAGGTCTGCACGACGGTGCCGTGGTAACCGGCGAGCGCCGATGCGAACTTGTCCGTCGTGATCTTGGTGGCATAGAGCACGACCGCCGATTTTCCGGCGGACACCGCCGATTTCACGCGGTCGCGGAATTCGGCATCCAGGTTCGTCTTGTCGAGGCCGGCGAACAGGGCCCCGAACAACCCGCCGAAGACGAGCCCCGCGATCGGGACGAAGAAGAGGATGCCGATCAGAGGGCCGAACAGCGCTCCGCCCGCCGCGCCCGCGCCAACCTTGCCGACGACGCCGGGGTATTCGACCTTCGTCTTTCCCTCGTCGTCGACCTTCACCAGAGCCAGCCCGGCGAGCTCGACCACGAGGTCATTCTGGAGCACCTGGATTTCGTTGTACGCGGCTTCGGCGTCCGCTTCGCTGTCGAATGCAATCACGATCAAATCGGCCATGAAATCCCTCGTTCCGTGTTGCCTGTCCCCTCGAGGCCGACGGTATCCCGGCGCGTGAGGAGCAACAAAGGGGGCCGCGGACACCGCCGCCGTCCGTGGCCGGTCAGCTCAGGCTGAAGCCGCCGTCGCTCGTGAGCACCTGACCGACCATCCACGCGCCTGCGGGGCTGCACAGCCACCCGATGAGCTCCGCGGGGTCCTGCGGACGGCCCACGCGCCCGAACGCCGTCGTGCTCAGCCAGGCGTCGAAGTCGCCGAGCGAGCGGTCGGTGGTGTCGGGATCGAGGTAGCCGGTATTCACCGGTCCGGGGTTCACGGTGTTCAGGATGATGCCGAGCTCGAGCAGCTCTGCGGCCACCGTTCTCGTGACGCCGGCGAGGGCTGCCTTGCTCGTGGCGTACGCCACCTCTCCGATCATCGGCCCGTGGATCTGGCCGGACGTCATCCACACGACGTGCCCCTGCGGCGCGTCGTAGGGCTTCGCGCCCGTGATCCGGTCACCCGGCCGGCGCGGCGTCGCGGGCGTCTCCGCGAAGCGGCGCGCGAATGCCGCGGTGAGGAGGAGGGTGGCGCGGGCGTTGACGTCCCAGAACGCGTCGAGACGCTCCGGCGTCATATCGAGGATGCTGCCGTCGTCGCCGCTCTTGGCGTGGTTGCAGACGAGGATGTCGAGCGCGCCCGTCACGGCGGCGGCCTCATCGATCAGGTCGGTCGCCGCCGTCGCGACGCTCAGATCCGCGGCGACGTCGGCGAAGCGAGCATCGCCCACGAGGTGGGAACGGATGCCGGCGCACACGGCGTCGAGGTCGTCGCCACCCCACGGCAGGTCGAGGTCGTGAGGCCGGTGATGGTGCGCGATCACGTTCGCGCCGAGCCCGGCGAGAGTCGTGGCGACGGCGAAGCCGATGCCCCGACGGCGAGAGACGCCCGTGACCAGGGCGGTCTTACCGCTCAGTGGAAGAGCGCGTGCAGAAGAAGAAGCGTGCATGGGTGAACCTTTCGATCGCGTCGTCCTCGACGCGTGGATGGGGATCGGAAGCGGTTCACCGGCATTGCATGCGGCTCAGCCTAGCGAGCAGCCGCGACGGCGTCACTCGGCGCGTGTCACCCGGCGCGGAGCAACGGAACGCCGCGGCGGTCGAGGGCCTCCAGGCTGGTGGCCGGAGCCGCGAGATCGACGATGACCCCCGTGACCTCGTCGAACGGCAGCACCGCGAACGGCGACACCGCACCGATCTTCTCCTCGCTGCCGAGGACGTAGGTCTCGGCAGCGCGTTCGGCGAGCACGCGCTTCATCGCCGCTTCGTCCGCGTCGCCGGTCGTCAGGCCCGCGTCGGCGTGGATGCCGGTAACACCGAGGAGGAAGCGGTCGGCCCGCACCATGCGTGCGGCCTCGACAGCCGCGGCGCCGCTCGCGACCGCGGAGTGCTTGAACAGCCGCCCGCCGATGATGATGACGTCGGCTGCGTGATCGAGGAGCGCCGCTGCCACGGTCGGACTGTGGGTGACGATGGTGCAGGCCAGCGCCGGGTCGACCGCCCGCACCGTGGCGAGTGCGGTCGTGCCGCCATCGACGATCACCGTGCTGCCCGGTTCGATGAGGCTCGCGGCGAAGCGGGCGATGCGCTGCTTGCTCTCGGTAGCGACCGCCTGGCGAGACGCGTAGTCGGCGACGGCCGGCGACGCCGGAACTGCGCCCCCGTAGACGCGCACGGCGAGGCCGGCAGCATCCAGCTCCCGAAGGTCGCGGCGGATGCTGTCTTCGGACACCCCTAGTTCGGCTGCCAGTTCCTTCGCGACGATGCGGCCGTCATCGCCGGACCCTATGCCTCGGGCACCGGCGGCGATCCCGCCCTGATGCGGCGCAACCTCGACCGCCTGGAAGAGGCGGCATGGCCGCTCTTCGAGGCCGGACACATCCCGATGATCGGTGAGTGGGTCGCGCTGCCCGTCCTCGCGAGCGCGGGAGCCTCGGGCCCCACCGACCCGCTCGCCGAGAAGGTGATGTACCCGGTCGCCCATCGCCTGCTGCAGCGTTGCGACGCGGTTCTCCGCCTGCCCGGAGAGTCGCGCGGCGCGGATCAGGATGTCGCGATCGCCCGAGAGCGCGGCATCCCGGTCTACACGGCCCTCCGCGATGTGCCCGGCGTGGCGTGAAGCGTTTCATGCATCCCCCGGATGAACACTCAGGAAAATCATCAGGGTTTCCCAGAAACAGCCGAAACTGGCTAGAGTCGTTCGAC
Organism: Microbacterium sp. 1262; assembly: GCF_040544895.1. NCBI lineage: Bacteria > Bacillati > Actinomycetota > Actinomycetes > Micrococcales > Microbacteriaceae > Microbacterium > Microbacterium sp. 1262. The sequence goes on along the minus strand of NZ_JBEPKU010000001.1, from coordinate 2,893,423 downwards.
GTGAACGCTACTCGTCGACTCCTCGTCCTGCCCGCCGCCGCACTGACCGTCGCTCTGCTCGCGACCGGTTGCTCCACGCTCAACGCCTTCACCGGTGGCGGAGCCGCCGCCCCCGTCCGCGACGAGTCGGGCGCGATCGCCGAGTCGAACGAGAGCACCGATGTCTTCGCGATCCGCGTGGGCGACTGCATGCTCGACTCGGGCACGGCCGACACCGAGGTCACCGAGACCCCGACCGTCCCCTGCGGCGAGGCCCACGACCTCGAGGCCTACCACGCGCAGGACATCGAGGCCGACGAGTTCCCCGGCATCGAGGCGGCGCAGACCGAAGCCGAGCAGGTCTGCTACGACGCGTTCGCGCCGTTCGTCGGCATCTCGTACGAGGAGTCGGTCCTCGGGTACAACTACTACGTCCCCACCCAGGGCAGCTGGGACGCCGGCGACCGCGAGATCCTCTGCCTCATCGGCGACCCGCAGGGCCAGGTGACCGACACCCTCGCCGGCGCCGCGCGCTGACGCTTTCCGCCACCGCCCTCGAAGCGGCCGGCGCGATCGCCCGCTGTGGACATCCGTCCCCGGCGGGCGATCGTCGTTTCCGGCGGGAGGGCGCCGTCAGATGAGCTCGTCGACCAGCTGGCGGATGCGCTCGCGGATGTCGTCTCGGATCGGGCGGACGGCATCGATCCCCTGCCCCGCGGGGTCGTCGAGCTTCCAGTCCTCGTAGCGCTTGCCGGGGAAGAACGGGCAGGCATCCCCGCATCCCATCGTGATGACGACGTCGGACGCCTGCACGGCTTCTGTCGTGAGGACCTTCGGCTGCTCGGCGGTGATGTCGATGCCGAGCTCGGCCATCGCCTCGACCGCGACCGGGTTGATCCGATCGGCGGGCATGGACCCGGCCGAGCGGACCTCGATGCGATCACCCGCGATGTCGCGGAGGAACCCCGCGGCCATCTGCGAGCGTCCCGCGTTGTGCACGCAGACGAAGAGGACGGAGGGCGTGGCGTCGGTCATGATGCCTCTACTCTCCCGCATCTGCGCCGCGACAGGCCACTTTGGGAGGATGAGGTCATGGACGACGCCATCCCCATCGACCTCGACACCTGGCCGCGCCGGCGGCATTTCGACCTGCGCGAGCTCTTCGCCGACGTCGCGTGGCTCGCGGCATGAGCGCGTTGCGGGAGTGGCTACGCTCGCAGCCCTCGCTGACGGGCACACCTCCGGTGTTCGACACCGACCGGCTCCCCGCATCGCCGGTGACGCTGTTCGAGGAGTGGATCCACCAGGCGGCGGCCGCGGGTGTCGCCGAGCCCCACTCCGCGACCCTCGCGACGGTCGACGCCGACGGCATCCCCGATGCCCGGACGCTGATCGTCAAAGACGTCGACGACCGCGGCTGGGCGTTCGCGAGCACACGATCGTCCGCGAAGGGCGGGCAGCTCGCAGCGCAGCCCGCAGCAGCCCTCGCGTTCTGGTGGCAGCCGGTCATGCGGGCGGTGCGCGTGCGCGGGTCGGTCTGTGAGGCGAGCGCGGACGACACCGCAGCCGACCTCGCGGCACGGTCGGAGGCGGCACGCCGGGACGTCGCGGAAGGCGACTGGGCGCTCTGGCGCATCGAGGCGACCCGCGTGGAGTTCTGGCAGGGATCGCTCGACCGTCGCCACACCCGCGTCGTCTACGAACCCGACGGGACGACCTGGCGGCACACGCTCCTCGGAGGTGCAGCGTGACCCTCCACTACTCGCTCACGCCGCCCACGGCCGCCGAGTTCGCCGCGCTCTACGCCGAGACGGGCTGGGCCGAGTGGTCACCCGAGACCTTCGAACGGGCCCTCGCGGGCAGCTGGGTCGTGTGCTCGGCGCGTGACGACGACGGCAGGCTCGTCGGCATCGGGCGCCTCATCAGCGACGGTGCGCTGCACGCGTTCGTCACCGAGATGATCGTCGCGGAATCGGCGCGGGGCGGCGGCATCGGGAGCGAGATCCTGCGCATGCTGGTCGACGAATCACGGCGGCGCGGCGTCGACGACATCCAGCTCTTCGCCGCTCGCGGCCGCGCGGGGTTCTACGAGCGCCACGGCTTCGCGCCGCGCCCGGCAGACGGCCCGGGCATGGACGTCGTCGCCGACGGCTGACCCCTCCGCCGAGCGGTCGACTCGCCAAAAGCTGCGGATGCGCGGGGTGCCGGATCCGCACATCGTGGCGACTCGACGGACGGTGGCGGCGCTCAGAACTGCGACGCGGCAGCGGCGGCGTGAATGCTGCGGTCGCGGATCTCGTGCCAGGTGAGCGCGACGTTCCCGACCGGGCCGGCCGCCGTTCCCGCGACCTCTTCGACGCGGTCGAGCAGACGCCGGGTGTCGGTGCACAAGCTGATGTCGACGACCGCGACATCCACGTAGCGGCCGCGCGCCCGTTCGAGGTCGGCGTGCAGCCGGGTGGCGAGCGCGGCAGCAGCGGCATGCATCTTGCGTTCGGGGATGCGGTCGGCGTGCCGCAGCAGGACGACCAGGTTGCGCAGGGCGACGAGACCCGACGCGTGAGCGAGGAGGGATTCGTAGCGCTGCTTGAGCTCAGCGCGCGAGCGGCGGACCGTCGGCTCCGCCTCCAGATCCACCGTCCACACCAGGCAGGTGGGCTCCCCCTCCGTGGCGAGGGACGCGATAGCTGCCGCCATCGGTTCTGGTCGGTCACCGGCGACAGCGATGCGGGGGTTCACGGGGGCCCTTCGGGTAGCGGTCATCGTCTTGCCGACCAGACTTCCCGGCGCACCTGCTCGGCCTCGCGGCCGAACTCCCTCACCATATGCCACGGCGCCCGCACCCCGGGCCGCCGCACCGCGCGTGTCATCCGTCCTCATCGAGAGCCGCGGTATCGGTGCCTTCGGTGAACCGATGCCCTGAGCTGACCGCGGCGCGGGCGATGACGATGGCCGCCACCGCCGAGGTGATCAGCTGCAGGAGCACGGCGAGCACGACTTTGACGACGTTGTCCACGGTCGGAACCTGCAGCACCGCGCCGACCGTGATGAACGCGACGCCCAAGCCGGCGGCGGTGGCGACGGCCGAGATGCGCGCGTAGGGGTCGGGGAAGCGCCGCAGGCCGACGGCGGCGACGACGAAGATGAGCGCGCCCAGCAGGGCGATGATCTGACCGATGAGCTCGAGGATCGTCATCGACGTCCTCCCGTCAGCGCGCGCGCGAGCGAGACCGCGGCGAGGAAGGCGACGAGGGTCGCGACCAGCACGAGGTCGAACGTGCCCTCACGCGCCAGGCGTACGCCGACGAGCGCCACGAGCCCGACCAGGCTGAAGGTGAGCAGGTCGGCGGCGATGACGCGGTCGGCGGGGGTCGGGCCGCGCAGGATGTGCACGACGGACGCGATCATCGCGATCGCGCATCCCGCCGCGGCGAGGTCCAGCAGGTTCATCTCGGTCCTCCCAGTGCGACCGCGCGCGTCATCCGGCGGTCCATGTCGGCGAAGTCGGCCAGCGCCGAATCGGGGTCGCGGTGGTACAGCGAATGCACGATGACGAAGCGCGCGCCGGATTCATCGCGTGCCGCGCCGAGGGCCAGCGTGCCGGGAGTCAGCGTGATGAGGACGCTGATCGCGGTGACGTGCAGGTCACCCGCAGGCCCCAGCGGAAGCCGCACGACGCGTGGCGTTGCGGCCAGCCCCGGGCTGAGGATGTCGCCGAGCACCCTCACCGATGTCAGCGTCAGCTGCGCGGCGAACCAGCAGACGAAGGCCGCGAACCGGAAGGGCAGAGTGAGGATGCTGAGGATCACGGCAGCACCGCCCCGACGTAGGCGGTCGTATCGAGCAGGCCGGCGGCGGCGACCTCCGCGAGGGCGAACAGCCCCTGCGCACCGAGCCCGAGGGCCAGGGTCGCCGCGGCGAGCACGACAGCAGGCGCCGCGAGCGCTGCGCGGGTCGTGGTTCGCTGCGCCACCGCGAGCCCCCCGCGCCCGACCGGATCGCCCGGCTCACCCGGCTCACCACCGGTGACCGTGCGCGCGAAGACGGCGTTGAAGATCTTCAGCATCGACAGCAGGGTGATCAGGCTCACCACGATCGCGATCACTGCCGCCGCGACCTGTCCGTCCTCGATCGCCGCGACGAGCAGCATGAGCTTCGCGAAGAAGCCCGAGAACGGCGGGATGCCGGCGAGCGACAGCGCCGCAACACCGAAGGCGACCATCAGCACGGGTTCCCGGCCGACACGACCGCGCAGGTCGTCGAGGCGATCCGTCCCGAATCGGGTCTCGATGGCGCCCGCAGACAGGAACAGCGATGCCTTCACGATCATGTGGTGAAGCAGGTAGAAGATGCCGGCGGCCAGTCCCAGGGGCGTGAACAGCGCGACGCCGAGCAGGATGTAGCCGATCTGGCTGACCATGTGGAAGGCGAGGATCGACCGCATCCGGTCTTCCCCCACCGCGCCGAGCACACCGATCAGCATCGTGGCGCTGAAGACGGCGACGCCGATCCAGAGGTAGGTCTGGTCACCCTCGAAGCCGACGGCGTAGATGCGGTAGATGGCGTAGATCGCGACCTTCGTGTGCAGACCCGAGAACATCGCGGTGATGGCCGGCGACGTCGACGGGTACGCACGGGCGAGCCACCCGTGCACGGGCACCACGGCGGCCTTCATCGCGAGCGCGAAGAGGCAGACCCCGAGCGCTGCCGCCACCAGAGGCGACTCCTGAGCGGCACCGGCGAGCTCGGCGAGGTTCACCGTGCCCGCCACGCCGTAGACGAGCGCCACCCCGGCCAGGAAGACCGTGGAGACGAACAGGTTGAAGGTGACGTAGAGCCTCGAGCCGGTCACCGACTCGTCCGTGCCGCGACCACGACGCGAGAGCACCAGAAGCCCGTACGAGGGCAGCAGCATGACCTCGATGAAGACGAAGAGGTTGAACAGGTCGGCCGTCAGGAGCGCACCGTTCACTCCCGCCGTCAGCACGAGGACGAGTGCGGGGAAGAGCCGGTTGCGACCGGTGTCCGCGACGATCGCGAAGACCACGCAGACGAGGGTGAGCAGCCCAGCGACCGTGAGCATGAGGGCGGAGAAGGCGTCGGCGACGAACGGGATGGCGATGCCGTTGGGCCATCCGCCGATCCCGTGGGCGACGACTGATCCGTCGGCTGTCGCCCACACGAGCGCAGCCGCCGCGATGAGGTTCGCCGTCAGCACGATCAGGAGCAGGACGATCGCCCATCGATGACGACGGCGCGCGAACGCGGCGACACCGCTCGCGAGGAGCGGCACCGCGACGATGAGCGGAAGCAGAGCGTCGTTCATCGGCGTCCTCCTCGGGTCGGGGCCGGGGCCGCGGCCTTCGCATCGTCGGGCCCTGCATCGTCGACGCCCGCATCCTCGAGCCCGGCGTCTTCGGACGGGTTGCCCGTCACGGCGAGGACGAGCAGGTAGATGGTGATCGCGAAGGCGATGACGATCGCGGTCAGGACGAACGCCTGCGGCAGCGGATCGGCCGTGGTCGCCGGATCCAGCGCCTCGCCGAGCGGCTCCTCGCGCGAGTCGATGCCGCCGGCGCTGAACAGCAGCAGATTGGCCGCGTGCGAGAGCAGCACGAAGCCGAGGATGACGCGCAGCCGGTCTTCCTGCAGCAGCAGGTAGACCGCTCCGGCGACGAGCACACCGATGGTGAGGGCGAGGATCACCGGACGCTCCTTTCTGACGAACGGTCGGTTCGGACCGCTTCGGCGGGAGACAGACCGAGGCGATTGATGGCGGCGAGGATGACCCCGAAGACCGCGAGATACACACCCAGGTCGAAGACGAGGGCCGTGGTGAGGTGCAGGCTGCCGATGTCGAAGTGCAGCGGCCGGAGGAACGAGCCGTCGAGAAGCCCCAGCAGACCGGTGCCGACCGCGATGACGACGCCCGCTCCGGCGATCGCCAGGTACGAACGCTCGATCCGCGGGATCTCGTCGCTCGGGGCGGCGAGGTAGATCAGCGCGATGGCCGCGGCGCCGATGAGCGCCGCGATGAAGCCGCCGCCCGGGTCGTTGTGACCGCGCAGCAGCGCGTAGGCCGACCCGACCACCATCACCGGGGCGACGATGCGTCCCACAGTGGTGAGGAAGACCGCGTTGGCGCGGGCGTTGGAGAGCGCGGCGGAGGTTCCCTCCCGCACCGGGCGGTCAACGGCTCGACGTGCCTCGAGAAGCGCGGTGATCGATACCGCTGCGATCCCCAGGACGACGAGCTCGCCGAGCGTGTCGAGCGCTCGGAAGTCGACCAGGATCGTGTTCACGATGTTGGTGCCGCCGGTCAGTTCCTTCGCCTCGCGGAGGAAGAAGGCGGCGACATCCGAGATCTCGCGGTGTCCGGTGAACACGAGCGCGGCGAGCGTCGCGGTCGCCCCGGCGGCGAGCGCGGCGATGACCGCGAGCACGCGTCGCCGCGGGCGCGACGGGCGCAGGCGGCGCGGCATCCGGCGCAGCACAAGCACCATCACGACGACGGTCAGGATCTCGACGAGGAGCTGCGTCACCGCGACATCCGAGGCCCCCAGAACCAGGAACCACAGCACGACGGCGAACCCGGCCACACCCACGCTGATGATCGCGGTCAGGCGGCGGGTGGCGACCGAGACCGCGATCACCCCGGCCGCGACGAGGAGGAGCAGGAGCAGATCGAGCACGAGGAACGGCTCGTCGTAGCGCGGCCAGCCGCGCCACATCGCGGGAAGCGCTGCGGCGGCGGCACCGATCAGCACGATCGGCACCACGAGGTTCGCGGCGGGGGCGTCGGAGCGCGTCAGGTCGCCGACACGACGGCCGAGCGCGATGATGCCCCGCTGCGCATACTGGACGGCGAGGACGCCTGACCACCGCTGCGGTGTCGGCGGCACGGGCGTACCGCGCAGCCGGAGGCCGACCAGCGTTCCGAGCACGATCGCCGTCACCGACAGCAGCAGAGCCGCGTTCACACCGTGCCAGAGGTAGATGCCCGAGACGGATACCGCGTCGACGCGCGCCGCCCCCGCTGCCGCGGGTCGCACGAGGGGGTCGAGCAGCGGTGCGCCCGCACCGAGAGCCAACCCCAGGATCGCCGGGACGGATACCGCGACCGACATCGTTCGCGTGTCGCGCCAGGCGCGTGCCTGCGGCCCGTGCTCACCGGGCTGAGCGGCACCGAGGCGACCGGGCAGCAGGGGAAGCACCAGTCGCAGGCTGTACGCCACCGTCAGCACGGCTCCAGCGGTGGCCACGATCGCGAGCGTCCATGACAGCGCAGGCGAAGCCGCCGTGAGGAACGAGTCGAGAAGCAGCTCCTTGCTGATGAAACCGAGCATCGGAGGGATGCCGGCCATACTGACCGCCGCGAGGATCAGCATCGCGGCATCCCAGCGCAGCATCCCCCACGATCCGCGGAGCTCGGTCAGGATCCGGGTCCCGGTGCGCTTCTCGACCAGTCCTACGCCCATGAAGCCGGCGGACTTGAACAGCGCGTGAGCGACCACATGCGCGCTCGCCGCGAGCATCGCCGTCGGCGTGCCGACGCCGATCACCGCGACCAGGAGGCCGAGCTGACTGACTGTCGAGTACGCCAGCAGCTCCTTCATGTCGGCGCGGCGAACCGCGAAGAACGCCCCCATGAGAGCTGTCCAGAGCCCGACGCCCACGAGGAGCGGCGACCAGATCGCCGCCGCGGACGCGGCTGGCGCGAAGAGCATGAGCAGGAAGATCCCGGCCTTCACCATCGCCGCCGCGTGCAGATAAGCGCTCACCGGGGCGGGCGCCACCATGGCATCCGGAAGCCAGGAGTGGAACGGGAACTGCGCCGATTTCGTCATGGCCGCGAGGGCGACGAGCACCGCGACGACGGTCGCGAATCCCGGGTCCTCGCGCCACAGCGGGTGGGCGAGGGCGGCGGTGAGCTCGGTCGTGCCGGTGCGCGCGATCAGGGTCACGACGGCGGCGAGCAGGGCGAGACCGCCGGCGGCGGTGACGAGCAGCGTGCGCGTCGCGGGCTCTTTCGCCGCGGGGCCCGAACGGAGGATCAGCAGGTACGAGCACAGGGTCGTCAGCTCCCACGCCACGAAGAGCACGACGAGGTCGTCGGCGAGGACGAGGGTGAGCATCGCCGCCGCGAACGCCGTCATCAGGCCGTAGAAGCCCGGCGAGCGAGGCTGACGCAGGTACGAGGACGAGTAGACGAGCACCACCGCGCCGATCGCGAGCACCACCACGGCGAACAGCAGCGCGAGCCCGTTCAGCCGCAGGCGTAGCGCGACATCGAGTGCCGGGATCCACGGCAGTGATTCGCGGACGACCTGCTGCGGATTCCACGCCGAGATGACGAGCCCGAGCACCGCGAGCATGCCGGCGGCCAGAGGCCACCCCGCGTGCCGTCCGGTCAGCCGCACGAACGCGGGGGCGAGCGCCACGAGCAACCAGGCTGCGGCGACCGCGACGAGGAGGGTCACGCGCGCCGCCGCCCGGTCAGGGCGTTCGCGGGCGCGCGGCAACAGAGGGCAGGCAGGACAGTGAGCACGGATTCTCCGGGTTCGATCGACGACTACGTGCCGACCAGACTTCCCGGCTCACCAGCTGACAGCGTACCGGGGGCCACCTGGGGAAATCAGGTGCGCGCGGATGCTTGACAACGCGGTCATGAGTCATTTCTCACCGGCCATTCCGAGCTGATCAGACGCGTCCGCCTCGCACGGGGTCGTCGAGTCGTCATACTGGCGAGCATGGATTCGACGGGCATGGATGCCGTGAACGACTGGCTGCTCACGTGGGGCGACCACCTCTGGACCTGGATCGTCCTCCCGGTCGTGGTCCTCCTCGGGCTCTACTTCACCGTTCGGTCGGGCGTCGTGCAGTTCCGTCTGATCCCCGAGATGTTCCGCACGCTGACCGACAAGACGCCGCAGACCGCGGACGGCAAGCCGCAGTCGGTCTCCGCCTTCCAGGCCTTCACGATCTCCGCGGCCTCCCGCGTGGGAGTCGGGAACATCGCCGGCGTCGGCACCGCCATCGCGGTGGGCGGCCCGGGCGCGGTGTTCTGGATGTGGGTCATGGCGTTCGTCGGCGGAGCGTCGAGCTTCATCGAGTCGTCGCTGGCGCAGCTGTTCAAGACGCGCGACCGCGGCAGTTTCCGCGGTGGCCCGGCGTACTACATGCAGCGCGGGCTGGGCGCCCGGTGGCTCGGCGTCCTCTTCGCCGTCATCCTGATCGTCTGCTTCCCCTTCGCGTTCAGCTCGCTGCAGGCCAACACGATCTCGGCCACCATCAGCTCGAGTGTCGGGGGCGATCTGCCCTGGCTGCCGTGGATCATCGGGGCGGGCATCGCGCTCCTCACCGGGCTCGTGGTGTTCGGCGGGGTGCGCCGCATCGCCTCGGTGACGCAGGTGCTCGTGCCGATCATGGCGCTCGCCTATCTCGTGCTCGGCGTGATCGTCGTCGCGCTGCACCTCGATCGGATCGGGCCGGTGTTCGCCGAGATCTTCACGTCGGCCTGGGGCTTCAACGAGGTCGTCGGGGCCGCGTTCGGATACATCGTCCTCACCGGCGTCAAGCGCGGCATGTTCTCGAACGAGGCGGGGCTCGGCTCGGCTCCGAACGCCGGCGCGAGCGCCGCCGTGACTCATCCGGTGAAGCAGGGCCTCGTGCAGACCCTCGGCGTCTACTTCGACACATTCCTCGTGTGCTCGGTGACCGCGTTCATCATCCTGGTCTCCGTCCCCGATCTGGCCGGAGCTACACGGGGAATCGACCTGACCCAGGGAGCCCTCGTCGACACCCTCGGTGAGTGGTCGAACATCGCCCTGAGCATCATCATCTTCATGCTCGCGTTCTCGTCGATCCTCGGGAACTACTACTACGGCGAATCGAACATCGAGTTCATCTCGACCAACCGCGCCGTGCTGACGGGGTACCGCGTGCTCGTCGTCGCCGCCGTCCTCGGCGGATCGGTCGTCGGAGCCGACCTCGTGTGGAACTTCGCCGACGGCGTGATGGGGCTGATGGCGCTGACGAACCTCATCGCGATCGCGTTGCTGTCGGGCATCGCGTTCCGCCTTCTCAAGGACTACACCGAGCAGCGACGCGCCGGGCTCGACCCCGTGTTCACGCGGGAACGGCTGCCCGACGTGCGCGGCATCGAGTGCTGGGAGGACGAGCTCACCGTCACCGGCCCCATCGACCTGCCCGTGCGTGCACGCCAGGCCGCCAAGCACCGCGACCACCTGCACGACCGCCGATGACCCGGCGACTCGTCGCCGCCGGCGGGCTCGCCGCGGCGCTCTGGGCGGCCGTCGCGCTGACCCGCTGGGGCTTCTCGCGAATCCCGAGCGGAGCCGCGCAACTCGCGAACCTCGTGCCCCCCGTCGTGCCCGCGGGTCTGATGTGGGGCGACAGCGGTCCGTGGCTGGTCCTGAGCGTCGCCATCGGCGCGGTCGCCGTCGGGCTCGTGTTCCTCTGGGTCACGACCCGCATGCACACGCGCAGCAGCCTGCTCCTCGCGGCGTGGTTCGCGGCGGTCGCGGCAGGGGCGCTGGTCGGACTCGCGCTCGACCTCGGTGCCGCGTGGAGCTCGCTCGCGATGTTCGGCCCACGGGGGCTCGTCGTGGGCGAGTTCGGCGCGGCCTCGGCATCCGGCGCTCTGTGGGGGCTCGCGGTCGGGTGGCTGCCCGGCCTCGTCGCCCGCACTCGGGACACTCGCATGCCGGACGCACGCATGCCGGCAGACGTCGCAACACCGCGATCGCGGCCCCTGCTGTGGATCGGCTCCGCCGCCGCGGTCGCCACCATTGCGGCGGCCGGCCTCGGCGCGGGAAGCGATGCTGCACGAACCGCCGCCGTCAACGACGACGTCGCCGCTCAGCAAGAGGCGGAGGCCGCCGTGACGTTCGGGGCGATGCCCGATCCCGCCGCGCCTGGGGTGCCGGTACCCGAGACATCCGGGACCTCCGCGCCGACCGATCCGCGATGGTGCACGGAAGACCGGGCCATGGTCCTGAAGGGCGAACCGGATGCCGCCACCGGTCACCGCGGGATGCCCATCCGGCTGATGAACTTCTCAGAGGAATCGTGCGTGATCGAGGGATACCCCGACGTCGCGTTCGGCGACCAGAACGAGCATCTGCTGACGGTCGAGCTCACCCCTGGCAGTTCCTTCATGGCGCAGGATCCGGGGCCAGAACGCATCGAGGTGCCGGCGGGCGGGTACGCCGTGGCGTTCCTCGGCTGGGACGGCGCCTCGACTCACGGAGCGCTCGTCACGAAGCGGGTCTACGCAGCTGCAAGCCCGGGCATGACGCGCGGCTCGTGGCCGATCGACCTCGACATCGTCGAGGGCTCCACCGTGGCCGTCACCGCCTGGGAGCTGGATACCACCCCGACCGGCCGGGAGTAGCCGGCGGTCGACTCGCCAGGGAACGCGGATGCCGGGGCCCGGGACCCGCAGATCATGGCGACTCGACGTCAGGAGGCGGAGGCGGGAGCGGCGGTCGACTCCCGCCACACCACGTGCTGCAGCGGCTCGGTGGGAGACGGCGCCTGCTCGCCCCGCATGAGGGCGATGAGCCGGTCGGCGGTGCGGCGGCCGAGCTCGACGTAGTCCATCGACACGCTCGTGAGCGACGGCACCTGGAACGCACTCGTCGGCGAATCGTCCCACCCGGTCACGCTGACATCCCCCGGCACGGTCCAGCCTCGCTCGAGCGCGCCCCGGACGACGCCCGTCGCGATGAAGTCGTTCGCCGCGATGACGGCGAGCGGCAGTGAGTCGCCATCGAGCGAACGGATGGCGTCGAGGCCCGACTGCGCGCTCCAATCGCCCTCGACGACGCCGACGGACTGCACGCCCAAGCGAGCGACCGTCGCTTCATAGGCACGGCGTCGTGCATCCGCCGATGGGTAGCTGCGCGCGCCGGTGATGTGCAGGAACCTCCGGTGCCCGAGCTCGGCGAGCCGCTCGACCATGCTCTCGAGTGGGTGGACGTCGAGCATCTCGCCTGAGACGCGCATGTCGTCGTCGAACTCCTCGAGCGTCAGCACCGGCACGTTCGGGTCGACCCGCGCGAGGTCGTCACCGGGGACGGGGGCGTAACAGAGGATGCCCTCGAACTGACGGGAATCGATCATCTCGAGCAGTCGCGGTCGACGCTGGTCCGGCGCGTTGGGAATGCTCTGAACCTCGACCTCGTACCCGGCGGCACGGGCCCGTTCGATCGTGCCGGCGATCAGCGGAGCCGAGTGGAACGCGGTGATCGGCAGCACTGCGGCGAGACGGCCCGTTCGCGTCGTGCGCATCGAGCGGGCGGCCAGGTTCGGCCGGTAATCGATCTCGCGCGCGGCCTCCAAGACCCGTTCCCGGGTGGCCGCGGAGATACCCGCGCGCCCCGTGAACACCTGCGAGACCGTCGATTGCGAGACCCCCGCGCGGGCGGCGACGTCGCGGCTCGTGGGCCGTTTCCCCATGACTGCCTTTCTTGGCATGTGACTTTACCGACCTTCCCCACGGACGGCCTCCTGCGATTGATACTACGTATTAGTAGTACGTAGCAAGAATCGGTCCCTCTCCCCGCCCCCGTCGCAGGGGTCAGGCAGGCAGCGGGATCAGGCGGACGGTCTGCCCCGGGCGGAGGTCGTCGACGATGCCGCGGTACGGCGCGGCGACCTCGCCGATGCGCGCCTGGCCTGCATCGAGCGGGCGATCGGCCCGCATGAGGTGCACCTCGCCCCGATACCGCCCGTAGGCGTCGAGGTCGACCTGCAGGCTGCCGCGCTCACGCGCATCGGCGTTGCGGATGCGGGAGGGGCGGATGCTGCCGCGCGTCTCGTCCAGCCGGAAGGATGCCGCCGCCTCCTCGACCCGCAGCCGCCAGGGCCGCTCCAGCAGCACGGATGCCGCGGCATCCAGTCCCACGACCGGCAGCGTGACCGTGCCGGTCGCCTCGAACTCCGCGATCCAGGCGGCGTGGTCATCGGCCACAGCGCCCTCGGCGCAGACGACGACCGCCTCGGGAACGAGCCGCCGCAGCTGAAGGTACGAACGCCAGGCGTTGTGGTGCCGCTGCTCCTCGAGCGTCGGCAGGCCGAGGTGCAGCGGCGCACGCAGCTCCCGTTCGCCGGGGATGAACGCGAGCACCGGCATCCCCCGGTCGAGGAACAGCCGCGACTGCGCCACGAGGAACGACGCCGTCAGGCCCGTCTCGGGCCGCGGGTAGAAGTTGTGCCAGCCCACGACGGGCAGCCCCGCCAGCTCGTCGAGGAACGCCACGTCGACCGTGCTGGCGTTGACGGCGATGCGGCATCCCGACGCCTCGGCGACCCGGCCGATCTCATCGGCGTCGAAGCCGTAGTCGAGTCGCAGCATCGTGATGCCGCGGCGCGCGAGCCAGCCCCACCCCTCGTCGCCGGCCACGACGTACTCGAGCGCGACGGGCGAGACGTCGGCGCAGAAGGTCACGCCGTCATCGTCGTGCGCCGCGCGCAGCACCTCGCCGAACGCGGCGAGCTCGCCGGTGTCGACCATGTGCAGCGAGGTGAACAGCATCCGCTCATCGCCGGAGTCGCCGGACGCGCCGGGCGCCGGCGAGGACGACGGCGCCGTCGCGAGCACCTGATCGATGACGGTCCGCCGCGTCTCGGCGGCATCCGTGGGGTAGATGGAGAACAGCATCGGGGCGCTCCTGTCTCAGCCGAGCCGCTCGACCATGTGCTCCTTGAAGCCGAAGAACCAGGTCAGCACGAAGCCCATGATGTACGAGATCACGAGGCCGCCGACGTACCAGAGCCACGCGCCGTTGGTGATGACGGCGGTCATGAGCACGCCCGAGAGCCCGAGGGCACCGGCGCCGAACCCGCCGCTGGCCTGAATGCCGAAGGCCACGAACGCGCCGCCGAAGCCACCGCCGAGGCAGGCCGTGATGAGGGGGTAGAAGAGGGGCAGCGAGACGCCGTAGATGAGCGGTTCCCCGACACCGAGCACGCCGATGGGCAGCGCCGCACGGATGATGTTCTTAAGCCGGGTGCTCTTGGTCTTCAGGAAGATCGCGATCGCCATGCCGACCTCGCCCGCCCCCGCCATCGCCAGAACCGGCAGCAGCTCCGTGAAGCCGTGGTCGGTGATGAGCTGCGCGTGGATCGGCGTCAGGCCCTGGTGGATGCCGAGCATGACGAGCGGGAGGAACAGCGATGACAGCAGGTATCCGCCGATGACGCCGCCGCGCTCGAGGGCGAAGTCGATGAGCAGCCAGTTGATGCCCTGCATGAGCAGACCCGAGATCGGCATGATCACGAAGATGCAGATGACGGCACCGATGAGAAGCGTCACGACCGGCACGACGAAGAGGTCGGCCCAGGCGGGAACGCGCTTGCGGATCCACTTCTCGATGACCGTGAACAGCCACGCCGTGACCATGACGCCGATGATGCCGCCGAGCGCGGGCTTGAGCTCGCCGAACAGCGGGAGCACGAGCGGCTGCGCCGGAGTGACCGTGCCGTCGGCGGCCGTCGTCGCGGCGACGCCGGCGAGCGCGGGGAGGTATGAGATGGCGCCGGCGATGAGGCCGAGCACGGGGGTGCCGCCGAACTCCTTCGCCGTGTTGAGCCCCACGATGAGGTTGAGCGAGGTGACGACGATCGTGCCGAGGGCCGCGAACACCAGGAACCACGGGTTGGCGGTGACGCTCGGGTCGATGAGCTTCCAGATGTTGCCGATCGCCACGACGAGTCCGCAGGCGATGAACCCGGGGATTATCGGCACGAAGATGTTCGCGATGTGGCGGAACAGCCCGTGCACCCGCGAGGTGTGCCGCGACTTCACCTTCTGCGTGTTCTGCTGCTGCAGCGTGCGCAGGTCGGTCGCCGCGTCGACGGGCTCGCCGCCGCCGGCTGCTCGCGCGCCCGCGGCCCGGCTCCCCGCCGCGGCCGCCGCGATGTCGGCGACCTCGTCCTCGGGATCGTCGACAGGAGCCTCGGCGGGAGCGTCGACGACCTCGGCGAAGGCGTCGCGCAGGCGCTGCGCGTGACCGGGACCGACGACGACCTGCAGCTGCGGGCCGTCGACGACGCCCATGACGCCATCGAGGCGCCGGAGCGCCGCGACATCCGCCTTCGACGGGTCATGAAGATTGAGCCGCAGGCGCGTCATGCAGTTCGTGTACGAGGCGATGTTCTGCGAGCCGCCGACGAGCGGCAGGATCTCCTCGCTGAGTTCGGGGTAATCCACGGTGATTCCTTCCGGCGGACGGGGTTCGGGTGTCGGGTGCTGGGTTCGGGGGTACGGGCGGGCGGCGCGTCAGGCGCGGTCGCGCACGGCTTCGCGGACGAAGCCCGCGCCCGCGCTGAGCCGCTCACGGGCGGTCGCCGCGTCGACGTCGCAGAGGATCGCGACGATCGCCGTCTTGGCGTGACCATCGGCCTCGTCGAGCGCGCGGCGGGCGGTGGCGGTATCGCAATCGGTCGCGGCCTGGACGATGCGGACGGCGCGGGCGACAAGCTTCTCGTTGCTCGGGCGCACGTCGACCATGAGGTTGCCGTAGACCTTGCCGAGACGCACCATCGTCGCCGTCGAGATCATGTTGAGGACGAGCTTCTGACTCGTGCCCGCCTTGAGCCGGGTCGAGCCGGTGAGCACCTCGGGACCGTTGTCGACCTCGATCGCGACGTCGGCGTGTGCGCTGATCTCGGCGTTCGGGCTGCACGAGATCGCCACGGTCGCGGCGCCGACTCGACGGGCTTCGTCGAGTCCGCCGATGACGTAGGGCGTGCGACCGGATGCCGCGATGCCGACGACGACGTCGCGCTCGGTGAGTCCGATGCCGGTCAGGTCGTCAGCGCCGAGCTCGCGGGAGTCCTCCGCACCTTCGATCGCGCGGAACATCGCCTCGTTACCGCCGGCGAGCAGGCCGACGACCTGGGCGGGGTCGGTGCCGAACGTCGGCGGACACTCCGCCGCGTCGAGGACGCCGAGACGGCCGCTCGTGCCCGCCCCCTGGTAGACGAGGCGCCCGCCGGACGAGAGCGCGGTGACGGCGAGATCGACGGATCGGGCGATCGCGGGGATCGCGGCCGCGACGGCCCCGGCCACCCCGGCATCCTCGTCGTTCATGACGCGGAGGATCTCATCGACGGACATCGCGTCGAGCTCGCCCGTCAGCGGGTTGGGCGTCTCGGTGGCGGGGGTCGGGTGCGGGGTGGTCACGGATGCTCCTCGTCGGGGTGCGGCGCACGCCGATGGGCGCGTGGCACTTTGTTTCACACAGAGTGCTCTTGGCGGCAACTTTTGTCAAGATCTGTGGAAGACTGAACCGACTTCCCGAGGAGGCACATGGACGGCGACGTCCTCGAAGCGACCCGCGCGATCATCCCCCGTCTGCGCCCGGCCGAGGTGCAGGTGGCTCGCGCGGTGCTCGACGACCCCGCTTTCGCCGTGACCGCGACCGTCACGACACTCGCCGAGCGCGCGTCGGTCTCGCAGGCGTCGGTCGTCCGCTTCGCGAAGAGCCTCGGATTCGCGGGGTACCCCTCGTTCCGCGTCGAGCTCGCCCAGGAGGTCTCACGGCGAGCGATCGAGCTCGAGCGCTCGAATATCGCTGAGGGCGAGCTGAACCCGTCGGACTCCCCCGCCGAGATGGTCGCGAAGGTCGCGTTCCACGAGGCGCGGACGATCGAGCAGACCGGCCGGATGCTCGATCTCGACGCCCTCGAACGCATCGCCCGAGCGATCGCCGACAGCGAGCGGGTCGTCACCTTCGGCGTCGGCGCGTCGGGCCTCGCCGCGGCCGACCTCGCGCAGAAGCTGCAGCGCATCGGCATCATGTGCCTGAGCTCCCACGACACGCACGTTCAGCTCGTGCACGCCGCGCTCGCCGACGAACGCACCACCGCGATCGCGTTCTCGTTCAGCGGCGGCACGATCGATGTACTGCGCGCCGTCGAGATCGCCTCGAACGCCGGAGCGTTCACGGTCGCGATCACCAACGACACCGACTCGCCCCTCGCCGCTGCGGCATCCGCCACCCTGCGCACCCCCGCTCGAGAGGCGACCCTGCGCGCTGCAGCGCTCGCGAGCCGGATGGCGCAGCTCGCCGTCGCGGACTTCGTCTTCATCCGGGTCGCCCAGCTGCGCTACCCCGACCTCGACGCCGCCCTCAGTGCCACCCGCGCCGCCGTCGGCACCCAGCACCTGACCCGGTGACCCGGGCCCATCCCCGTCGAGTCGCCAAAGAGTGCGGATGCGAGGATGCCAGCATCCGCATTCCCTGGCGACTCGACGTGGAAGAGCAGGGGCGGTTCAGGGCTGCAGGATGCCGTCGACGCGGCGGGGGATGCCGAGCGGGTTGGCCTCCTGCAAGGCGGCGGGCAGCAGCGCCTCGGGCACGTTCTGATACGCGACCGGCCGCAGGAAGCGGGTGATCGCGGCGGTTCCGACCGACGTCGTCCCGACCGCTGTCGTGGCGGGGTACGGGCCGCCGTGCTGCTGCGCCCACGTCACGGAGACACCGGTCGGCCACTGGTTCCACAGCACGCGGCCGGCCTTCGTCGCGAGCACCGGCAGCAGCTCGGCCGCCACCGCGTCGCCCTCCTCGGCGACGATCGTCGCGGTCAACTGACCCTCGAGCAGCTTCGCGACCGCAACGAGCTGGGCATCGTCGTCGTACTCGGCGACGAGGGCCGCCGGCCCGAACATCTCCGACACGAGGGCGTCGGGGTCGGCGATCACCGCTGCGGCGGTCGTCCGCAGCAGGGCGGGCGCGGGCGGCGTGTCGCTGTCCGACGAGGGAGCCCCGACGAGCACGTCGACCCCGTCGTGCTGCGCGGCGCCGTCGAACGCCCGGCGGAAGCCCGACGCGATCGAATCGTTGAGCAGCGGCGCAGGCCCCGGCAGCACGATCGAGGCGAGCGCGTCGACGACTCCCGACCCCGCGGGCACGAGCAGCAGGCCGGGCTTCGTACACAGCTGCCCCGCGCTGCCGACGACCGAGGCGACGAACTGCTCGGCGATCTCCGCCGGCCGCGACTCGGCGGCACCGCGCGTGACGAACGCGGGGTTCACGCTGCCGAGCTCGCCGTAGAACGGGATCGGCTCGGGCCGCGACATCGCGATGTCGAACAGCGCGCGGCCGCCGGCGATCGACCCGGTGAAGGCGGCGGCACGGACCTCGGGATGCCGCAGCGCGTGCACCCCGGCATCCGTCCCGTGGATGACCGTGAAGATACCCGCGGGCGCGCCCGCCGCCGAGAGGGCCGCCGTGACGATCTCGCCGGTCAGCTGCGACACGTGCGGGTGGCCCGGGTGAGCCTTGAGCACGACGGCGTTCCCCGCCGCGAGCGCGCTGGCGGTGTCGCCGCCGGCGACGGAGAACGCGAAGGGGAAGTTGCTCGCCGCGAACACCAGCACCGTGCCGATGCCCTCGAGCTGACGCCGGATGTCGGGGCGCGGTGCCCCCATCGGATAGTCGGCGACCGCGTGGTCGATGCGCGCATCGAGCCAGGAGCCCTCGGCGAGCACCTCGGCGAACAGGCGCAGCTGGAACGTCGTGCGCTTCAGCTCGCCGCGCAGCCGCGCCTCGGCGAGATGCGTCTCACGGCCGGCGAGGAGCACGAGGTCGTCGGCACGCGCGTCGAGCCCGTCGGCCACCGCGCGCAGCGCCTCGCCCCGGACGGCGATCGACGCCGCTCGCCAGGCCGATGACGCCTCGGCGGCGAGCCCGACGAACGCGTCGACCTCGGCGATCGGGGTGTCGGCGACGGGCGTCGCCGTGGCGGGGGATGCTGCGGTGGTCATGAGCGTTCCTTCCGGGGAGAGAGGTCTGCGGAGTCGGGGAGGTCTGCGGGGTCGGCGGAACCCGGGGGCTCGGCCTGCGCCGCGGGCTCGGCCAGCTCGGCGAGATCTGCGACGCGGAGGGGCGTACCGATCGGCCGGCGCACGAGGGGCTCGACATCGGCGGCCCGCCGGGGACGTCCGGTCTCCTGGCCGACGAGGCACGAGAGCGCGAAGCCGCACACGCGCCCCTGGCACATCCCCATTCCGGGGCGCGCGGTCACGCGCACATCCCGGGCGTCGTCGGCGGCGAGGTCGGTCACCGTGTCGCGGACGGCCGAGACCGGCACCTCCTCACACCGGCAGACGAGGGTGTCGTCGCGGAGCCAGGTCGCCCACTGCTCGGGCACGGGGCTCGCCCGATGCATCCCGACCGCGAAGCTCCGACCGCGCGCGATCCGCCGCCGCAGACGCCGGGCCGATGCCATCGGCACCGCGAGACCCGCGTCGACGGCCGCCGCGAGGGCTGCCAGCTCACCCTCGGCGCACGACTGCACGGCGCCGCCGATGCCGGTCGCCTCGCCGGCTGCGTAAAGACCGGGAACACTCGTGCGCTGGTCGCCGTCGACGACCGCGACGAGCGACCCGTCGACGTCGATCCGGGTCTCCGCCCCGGCACCGACCACGAGCTCGATCTGCGGGGTGAAGCCCCAGCCGAAGGCGACGAGATCGATGTCGAGGGTGCGCTCCGTCCCCGGACGCACGCGCCCGGCGGCATCCACCCGGGCGATCGTCGCGCCGGTCACTCGCCCCTCCCCCGCGACGGACGTCACGATCGTGCGGGTGCGGAGCGGGATGCGTTCTCGGACGAAGGTCGTCGCATAGCCGACCCCTTCGATGAGCTTGCCCGGCTCCTGCAGCGCCCGCAGCGGCGTCGCGGCCCAGCGCGACAGCGCGTTCGCCTCGCAGACGGCCACGACCTCGACGCCCGCTCGCGCGAGTCCCGCCGCCACCGACAGGAGGAACGGCCCGGTTCCCGCGACGACGGCGCGACGGCCGGCCGCGACCTGGTTCGCCTTCAGCATCGCCTGCACGCCGCCGGCGGCCATGACGCCGGGCAGCGTCCAGCCCGGCACGGGCAGCTGCCGGTCGTAGGCTCCGGGCGCGAGCACCACGCGCTCGGCGCGGATCGCGCGATCGACCGCTGCCGCGGCATCCATCCCGGTCACGGCGGTCGTCCGCAGCAGGAACCCGCCGGCCGCCTCGCGGTCGATCCGCCACACCTGCCGGCCGGCGCGGTGGACGACGCCTCCGGCCTCGATCTGACGCCGCAGCCGATCGCGCAGTCCGCGATAGTGCTGCCAGTGGTGGTGCCCCGTGTGCTCGGGATCGGCGAAAGCACCGAGGTGCCGTTCGTCGGGATGCCGCCAGTACTGGCCGCCCGTTTGCGTGCCCGCGTCGACGAGGACGACCCGCAACCCGGCCTCGGCCGCAGTGACGGCCGCCGACAGGCCCGCCGGTCCGGCCCCGACGACGGCGAGGTCGGCGCGATTCTCGACGCTCACGGCTCAGCCCCCTCCGGCGCGGGCAGCGGCAGGGGCGCGTCCGGATTGTCGCTGCGGACGTCCTGCCCGGCCCGTGCGGGCGTGACGCAGGCGCGCTGCGAGCGCTGTCCATCGACGCTCAGCAGGCAGTCGTAGCAGACGCCGATGCCGCAGAAGAGCCCGCGGGGCTCGCCGCTCCCCCGCGTGGCCCGCCACGAGACGACGCCGGATGCCGCGAGCGCGCCACCCACGGTCTGGCCGGGGCGGAACGGCACCGGCGCCCCGTCGAAGCGGAAGGTCTCGTCGCTCGTGATGTCCGCGCTCATGCCGCGACCCGCTCCGCGAAGCGCTCGGGCCGGAAGGCGTCGAGCGGCAGGTCGGTCGGCTCGCCGCGGAGCGCCTGCACGATGAGGGCGGCCGTGCCAACGGAGAGTCCGATGCCCGCGCCCTCGTGCCCCGCGGCGTGCCAGAGACCCGGAAGCCGGGCGTCGGGACCGATGACCGGCAGGTGGTCGGGGCAGTACGGCCGGAAACCCGAGTAGGTGCGAAGGATCTGCACGTCGGCGAGCACCGGGAACAGCTCGGCGCCCGCGCGCGCGACGCGTCCGACGGCTTCGGCCGAGAACGACGTGTCGAAGCCGACGCGTTCGCGGCTCGCCCCCATGAGGATCGTGCCGCTCGGCGTCCCCTCGACGACCGAAGAGACCTGGAGCCCCGCATCCGACGACGCGACGTTCTGCACGTACTCGGCCGCGTACACCTTGTGCCGCACGGTCACCGGGACGGGCTCGGTCACGAGCACGAAGCCGCGCCGGGGCAGGACGGGCAGCTCGAGCCCGGCGAGCGTGGCGATCTCGCCCGCCCATGGCCCGGCGCAGTTGACGACGACGCCCGCGTCCATCGCGCCCGCGGAGGAATCGATGCCGATCGCACGTCCGGCGCGGGTGCGGATGCCGGTGACCGTGACGCCGGTCAGCAATCGGGCGCCGCGGTCGCGGGCGAGCCGCAGCAGATGATGCGCGGCGAGCACGGGCTGCACCTGGGCGTCGTCGGGGTAGTAGACGCCACCGGCCATCGCGGGGTTCAGGTACGGCTCGATGTCGTGCAGTGCCGCGATGTCGGGGACGTCTTCGGCCCGGATGCCGAGCGAGCGCTGATGTTCGGCGAGCGCGTCGAGGGCCGTCTTGCCGCCCTCGCTCGCCGCGACGACGAGTCCGCCTTTGGCCTCGAACTCCCACCGCGCCGCGTGTTCGGCGAGCTCACCGCGCCAGATGCGCTGCGAGTGGAGAGCGAGTTCGAGCTCGGGTCCGACCTCCTTGTCCGAGACGAGGAGGTTGCCCTCGCACCGGCTCGTCGTGCCGGCCGCGATCGTTCCTCGCTCGACGACGGTCACCGAGAACCCGGCCTCCGCCGCCGCACGGGCGACCGCCGCGCCGACGATGCCCGCGCCGATGACGAGGACGTCGGGATTCCCGGGGCGTTCCGTCACGTGCCGACACCGCCGTCCGCGACATCCGAGCGTGCGGGGGCTTCGCCCGACCAGTCGGTCAGCACGTGCTCGATGTGGCGGTGGACGAGGTCGCGAGCGCCCGCGGCATCGCCCGCCTCGATCGCGTCGAGCATCAGGTCGTGCTCGTGGGCCGAGGCGACGAGCCGCCCCTGCTCGTGCAGGTTCGCCAGACCGAACAGGCGCGTCTGCGAGCGGAGCCCCGCGACGAGGTCGACGAGCCGGGCGTTACCGGCGTACTGCAGCAGCGCGAGGTGGAAGTCGCTGTCGGCGGCGAGGTACTCCACCAGGTCGCCCGACTGGGCGCCCGCGACGATGTCGGCGGCCTTGCGCCGGAGGTCCGGCAGCGCCGAGGCCGGGATGAGCGGGGTCGCGCGCTCCATGGCGGGCGGCTCGAGCATGAGGCGCAGTTCGGTCACCTCGCGGAGGTCGCGCTCGGACACTTCGGTGATCTGGAAGCCGCGATTAGGGATCGTGACGACGAGACCCTCGCGGGCGAGGTCAAGCATCGCCTCGCGGATGGGCGTGGCCGAGACGCCGAACTGCTCACCGAGGCTCGGCGCCGAGTACACCCGGCCGGGCTGCAGCTCGCCGCTGATGACAGCGGCGCGGAGCGCACGCGTGACGGTCGAGCGGATGCTGGGCTGCTTGTCCAGCCGGACCACGTTGCGGAACTCGGGCGTGCTCATGTCGTCTCCTCCGATGCGGACCCCCGCCGCATGACCTCCATGATCCCCTGCACGACGGCGAGGTCTTCCCAGGCCATGCCGACGCCGGTGTACACGGCGGGCGCTCCGGGCCGGCGTGAGACGCGGCCCGAGACCAGCTCGGCGAGGTTGGCGGGCTCGGCGAGCGGCGCGCCGCCAGCCGCGCCCGCGAGGTTGCCGCTCTCGCGCCGGGCCGAGGCGCGGGCCTCGACGACGACATCGGCGGCCCGCACGAGGTCGGCGCCGAGCTCACGGTGATCGAGCCCGTGCGCCCCGACGGCGGCGACGACGGCGCTCGGCGCGATGTCTCCCAGATCGACGACCGGCGTGCTCGAGGAGGTCGCGGTGACGACGACATCCGCGTCCCGTGCAGCCGCGAGCGTCCCGGCGTGGGCATCGATACCCCGCTCGCGAAGGGTCAGGACGGCATCCTCCACCCGTTCGGGCGTCCGCCCGATGATCGTCACGTCGCCGACCGGCAGGATCGCCGCGAGCGTCGTCGCGTGCTCGATCGCCTGGGGACCCGACCCCAGCACCGCGAGACGGTCGATCCGCCGCCGGGCACCGCGCGGGTCGGCGGCGAGCAGGTCGCGGACGGCGACGGCGGTGACCGCGGGCGTCCGCAGCGTCGTCAGCCGCGTGCCGTCGACGATCGCCGCAGGCTGCAAGGTCTCGCGATCGAACACCAGGTACCAGGCACTGATCTTCGGCAGCCCGAGCCGGGTGTTGCCGGGCGCGATCGTCGCCACCTTGATGCCGACGGCATCCGGTGACTCCGACGGCATCAGCAGGAAGTCGCCCGCCGTCAGCGGCGCGAAGATCCGTTCGTGGTCGGCCTCGACGTCGAGCCCCGATCGCAGCGCCGCATCGATCGCCTCGACGGCCGCGGCCGGCGTCATCGCGCGCTCGATGTCGGCCGCCGAGACGACGGGCACGCCGACCGATCCCGCGCTCACAGGACGAACCCCTCGGGGAACGGATCGCTCGGGTCGAGCATGTACTGCGCCGTGCCGGTGACCCACGCGCGGCCGGTGATCGTCGGGATCACCGCCGGGATGCCGGCGACCTCGGTCTGCTCGACGAGGCGACCCGTGAAGGCGGTGCCGATGTACGACTCGTTGACGAAGTCGGTGTGCAGCGGAAGCTCGCCGCGGGCGTGGAGCTGCGCCATGCGCGCGCTGGTGCCGGTTCCGCAGGGCGACCGGTCGAACCAGCCCGGGTGGATGGCCATCGCGTGCCGCGAGTGCCGCGCGGTCGATCCGGGCGCTTCGAGATAGACGTGATGGCAGCCGCGGATGGTGCCGTCGACCGGATGAACGGGGCTGTCGGCCTCGTCGACCGCCGCCATGATCGCCAGCCCCGCGCGCAGCAGGTCGTCCTTGCGCGACCGGTCGAACGGCAGACCGAGGTCGTCGAGGCGCACGATCGCGTAGAAGTTGCCGCCGAACGCGAGGTCATAGGTCACCGCACCGAACCCCGGGACGTCGACCGTGCGGCCGAGCCCGACGGCGAACGAGGGCACGTTGCGGATGGTGACCCGCTCGGCATGGCCGTCCGACACCGCCACCTCGGCGACGACGAGTCCCGCGGGGGTGTCGAGCCGGATCGTCGTGACGGGCTCGACGACGGGCACCATGCCGGTCTCCACCAGCACGGTGGCGACCCCGATCGTGCCGTGGCCGCACATCGGCAGGCATCCCGACACCTCGATGTAGAGCACGCCGAAGTCGGCATCCGGCCGGGTGGGCGGCTGCAGGATCGCACCGCTCATCGCGCTGTGGCCCCGCGGCTCGTTCATGAGCAGGCGTCGCAGCCCGTCGTTCTCGGCCATGAACCGCTGCCGCCGCTCCTCCATCGTGGCGCCGGGCAGGGTGCCGACGCCGCCGACGATCACCCGTGTCGGCATCCCCTCGGTATGGGAGTCCACGGCGTGGAAGACGCGCTTCGTGCGCATGAAGGAGCCTTTCGATCGTCGGCGGCGGGTTCAGCGGGCGCGGATGCCGCGGGTCAGCGGTAGCCCTTGCTCAGCACGGCCTCGGTGTCGGCGATGATACGCGCGGCCACCTCGTCGGGCAGAGCCAGCCGCGGCGGACGCGTCGTCGTGCTCGTCAGCACGCCGGCGACCTGCTGCGAGAGCTTGATCGCCTGGACGAACCAGGTCTTCGAGTCCCAGCGCAGTAGCGGGTGCAGGTCGCGGTAGATCTCGCGCGCCCGCACCCAGTCCTGCGGATCGTCGGAGGTGGAGAGCGTGTAGAGCTCGACCGTCGACGCGGGGATCGCGTTGGGGTAACCGGCGACCCAGCCCACGGCGCCGTTGAGGCCCAGCTCGAACACGACGTCATCCGACCCGATCGAGATGTCGAGGCCGGGCGCGAGCTCGCGGATCTCGTAGGCGTGACGGACGTCGCCCGAGAACTCCTTGACCGAGACGATGAGCCCCTCGGCGAACAGCCGCGCGAGCAGGTCGGGACGCAGGTCGACCTTCGTGTCGATCGGGTTGTTGTACGCGAGGATCGGCAGGCCGACCGCGGCGACCCGGCGATAGTGGTCGACGACCTCGTCGTCGCTCGCCCGGTAGGCGTTGGGCGGCAGCAGCATGACGGCCGGCGCGCCGTTCTCGGCGGCGTGCTCGGCGAAGCGCACGCTCTCGAGCGCGCCGTAGGCTCCGACGCCCGGGATGACGGCGGCGTCGGGCGCGGCCTCGACGGCGGTGAGGAAGACGCGCTTGCGCTCCTCCTCGGTGAGCGTCTGATACTCGCCGAGCGAGCCGTTGGGGATGATGCCGGTCACGCCGTTCTGCGTCGTGAAGCGCACGAGCTCGGCGTAGGCGTCGTAGTCGACGGACAGGTCGTCGTGGAACGGCAGCGTGGTCGCGAGGTTGACGCCGTGCCAGGGCTTGCGGTCGGTCATGAGTCGTTCTCCGATCTGGCGATGTTAGGCGCCGATGTCAGTGCAATTGCAATGGTATCCATTTTCGAGGCGGGCGGAAGCGTGATCCGGCGACGGGCCTCCTCATTCCCGGCGCGGTCGGTCGCGGCGAACTCGATCACCTGCTCGTGATCGGTGAGCGCTCGCACGAAGGTCTCCTGGAACGTCGCCCAGAAGGTGCCCTCGCCTTCCCAGCGGATGGCATCGACGCCGGAGACGTCGTCGGCCGCGATGAGGGTGATCTCGACGGCGGCGCCGAGCTGCTTCACCCGAGCCTCGCTCCGCGGCGGCTCGGTGTCGATCGCGAGTTCGCGTCGTACGGCACTCGACCGCCCGTCGGCATCGACCGCGCGCGCCGCGAGGCGCACCACACCCTCGCGATCGACGACGACGGGACCGTCGACCGCGCGCCAGGGGCCGTCGTCGATGCGCAGCTCGAGGCGCAACCGGTCGCTGGTCACGCCGGCGGCCCGCACCTCGACGGTCGGCGGGGCGGTGAACCAGCCCGAGGTCGCCGGTGCGGGTGAGACCACGATGTCGACGGTCGGCGGCATGACGGCATCCGGCGTCGTGGTGAGCGCCCCGACGAAGTCCCGGGCGCGGCGCGCGGCATCCGCGGTCCCGGCCGACGCGCCGCCGATCCCGAGGCCGGCGTCGAGCCCCGCGCCGATGACGGCCCGCGCCTCGGAAGCACTCACGAGCGAGTCCGCCATCCCGATGCGGCACACCGCGACGAGGCGGTCGAGCAGCTCGGCGTCGTCCTGCGGCGCGGGCTCGGCCCACAGGGCGTCGATCAGTGTGGTCCCGTCGGCGCGCCGCCGAGCAGGGACCCCCGTCTCGACGCCGGCGAATCCGATCGTGCGGTCGTCGGCTCGCGAGTACAGGTGGTACCGCTCGTCGGAGCCGTTCCAGACCGGTTCGTGGCGGAGCCCGGCGATCGATACCGCGCCGGTCGCGGCGAGCGCCGCGGAGACATCGTCGAGGTCGGCTCGGATCGCGCCTCCCGGCATCCGACGCGCATCCCACGCTCGCTCGATCGGGGTCGTCGACTCGTCGCGGGCGACTAGCGCATGCGGCCCGTACCTCAGGCTGCGCAGCGCCGGGTCGTCGATCGCCGGCTCGGACCGAAGCGCGGCGGGCAGGGTCAGCTCGATGAGCTCATCGCCCCGCCAGGTCCGGTCGATGGTGACGAAGCCGCCCGGCGCGGCATCGACGTCGACCCGATGTCCGTCGACGGCGACCTCGGCCCCGCCGGCCACCCAGTCCGGGACGCGAAGATGCACCGTGAGCCGCACCGGACGGCCGGCCGTCGTCTGCACCCGGAGGGTCACGCGATCGGCGAAGGGATGCTCCTGCTCGACCTCGACGCTCACGCCGCGCTCGTCCCAGCGAAGCTCAGCGGGCGTGTAACGGGCGACCCACAGCGCGGGCTCCGCGCCGGTGTCGCGGAAGAAGATACCGGCCTGGTGACCCACGTGGTTCTCGAGCCCGGTTCCGCCGCAGCACGTGCCGACGTTGTCGTACTCGGGCAGCGCCCCGGCGTGCACCGGGAACATGTACGTCACCTCGGGGCTGTCGTCGGAGTCGACCGCGCGCCGCGAGCCGAGGATGTGGTTCTGCCGCGCCCGCTCGGCGTAGTCGAGGAAGCGCGGCGCGAGCGTATGAGTGAACAGCGTCTCGGCGAGCTTGACGAGGTTGTAGGTCGCGCACGTCTCGGCGTTGCGCCGGCCGATGTCGCCGGCGACCGTGCGCGGCGGACCCCAGAGCTCGTTCTCCCCGGTGCCGCCGTGCGCGTACATCCGCCCCGGCACGACCTGGTCGAAGACGCCGATCGCCGCAGCGAGATACCGGCGTTCGCCGGTCAGTTCGTACTCGCGCACGTAGCCGACGAGCTGAGGCAGGTGCTGGTTGGCGTGCATGCCGTCGAGGATGTCGTGCCCCGACGACCCCGCCTCGAGCAGGTCTCCCTGATCGAACGCTCGCGCCGCCGCGAGGAAGCGCGGCTCGTCGACGATGGCGCTGAGCCGCGCGAGGGTCTCGTTCATGCCGCCGAACTCGCCCGCGATGTAGAGCGACCACATGCGCTGGCGGTGGTCGTGATCGAGCTTCTCGAGTCGCCCCGAGATCCAGTGCGCCATGCCCGTGACGACCTCGAGCGCCTGCTTGTCGCCCGCGAGCTCGTACGCGTCGAGCAGCCCCGCCATGAGCTTGTGACACGTGTAGTACGGCGCCCAGATCTCGCCGTAGGGGGCGAAGTGCTCCAGCCGCGCGAACTGCCACTCCCCCGAGGCGAAGAGCAGCCCCGGGTGCGAATATCGCCCGGTGGCGGCGAGCGCCTGCTGCACCTCGGCGAGACCGCCCACGAGCTCGTCGACCCGCGAGCGCAGCTCGTCGTCGTCCTCGCCCGCGGCGGCCAGCGCGAGCATCGAGAGGAAATGGCCCGCGTAATGGCCGCGCAGCAGGTTCGCCGTCTGCGCGGCCTCACGACCGGGATAGTCGTACTCGCCCCACGGCTCCTCCGCCGGGTGACCGAATCCTTCCCACGCGCCCGGAGGCTCCGCGCCGCGGGTGTCGAGCCCGGCACCTGCCCGGAACACCGCGAGGAGCCGGTCGATCGGATAGACCCGGGCGAGGTGCAGCATGCGGTCACGGGCCGGCGCGAACGCGCTCGTCGGCTTCAGTCGCACCGCCCCGTAGGGGAACGGCAGCGCGCGGGGTGCGGCATCCGTCATCGCTCGCCCGTCCACTGCGCGCGCGTCCACGCCTCGACCTCGGCGGCGGAGATCGGGAGCGCCACCGACAGCACCTCCGAGCCCGAGTCGGTCACGAGCACGTCGTCTTCGAGGCGCACGCCGATGCCGCGCAGCTCGGGCGGCAGCGTGAGGTCATGCGCGTGGAAGTACAGGCCCGGCTCGACGGTCATGACGACGCCCGGCTCGAGCGCCGCGCCCATGTAGTCCTCGTAGTGCGCCTGACTGCAGTCGTGCACGTCGAGACCGAGGTGATGGCCGATCCCGCAGGCGAGGTATCGCCGGTGCTGCTGGCCCTCGGGCGACAGGGCCTCGTCGACCGAGACCGGCAGCAGCCCCCAGTCGTGCAGGCCCTGCGCGACGACCTCCATCGCGGCGAAGTGGAAATCGAGATACGCCACGCCCGGGCGGATGCGGTCGAGTCCCGCGCGGTGCGCCTTCTCGACCAGGTCGTGCACCGCACGCTGGGTCTCCGAGAACGTACCGCTCGCGGGAACCGTGCGGGTCACGTCGGCGGTGTAGAGCGACCGGGCCTCGACGCCCATGTCGAGCAGCAGCGCGGCATCCGGCACGACGTCGCCGTCGCATCGCACCCAGTGCAGGATCGGCGCGTGCGCTCCCGACCCGACGATCGTGGAGTAGCCGGGCCCGTTCCCGAACGTGCGGGCGTGCCGGTCGAACGTCCCCTGCAGCCACCGCTCGCCGAGGCCGTCGGCGATGGCTCGCGGCACCTCGGCCACGACAGCACCGAACCCGGCGACCGTGGCGTCGACGGCCGCGCGGAGCTGCCCGATCTCCCACTCGTCCTTCACCATGCGCAGGCGGGCGAGCGCACGTTCGAGCTCGGCCGACACCTCCGCGCCGACCTCGGCGGCGAGCGCGGCGGCCGAACGCGCGGCCGAGGCGCCCCGCAGCTCGGAGTGGCGGCGCTCCAGCGCAGCGAGAGGCTCGACGGTCATCCCCAGCGCGTCGGCCCACTCCGGCAGACCGGCAGACGGGCCGACCCAGAGTTCGCCGTGGTTCGCATCCGAGAAGAACCCGGCATCGCCGGGGCGGAACGGCGGCGGCAGGTACAGCACGGCGTCGTGTCCGCCGGCGGCGGGCCACAGCACGATCACGGCGCCCTCGACCTGGCACGCCGTCAGCCAGACGAAGCCGCTGTCGGCGCGGAAGCCGTAGTGCGCGTCGTCGTTGCGGACAGGCGCGTGCCCCGCCGCAGCGACGATCACGTGCCCGGGAAGGGCGGCGCTGAGGCGATCGCGATGAGCGGATGCCGCGGCCGCGGCGCCCGCGGGCAGGTGCGGTCTGGTCGGCACGTCGGCCCAGTCGCGCGAGACGAACTCGGTGAACGCCGGTACCTGCGCGAGGCGCGGGTATCGTGTGCCGGCGTAGGGGGGACGGGTGGTGTCGGCAGCGGTCATCGCTTCTCTCCTCCGCGGTCTCGGACCAGCTCGCGCAGTCGCGTGAACGTGCGACCGGAGCCGATGCCGTCGTGCTCGAACTCGTTCGTCACCCACGACTGGGCGTTGCCGATGCGCGACAGCGTGTCGAGCTGCAGCCCGGCATCGACGTACATGTCGTCGAAGTACACCGCCGCCGCGAGCGGCACGTCGTTCGCGGCGAGCCGGTCGAGGTCGTACAGCGGCGTCCAGGAGGCACGGCCGGCCAGCGCGTGGACAGCATCCCGGAATCCCCGCAGCAGACGCACCTCGTCGAACATCCAGGGGAAGGCCATCTCGCCCGTGAACAGCAGCGGCCGCCGGTCCTCGTCGAACTCGGGACGACGGTCGCGCTCGGCCTGCGCCGCCCACGCGGTCGGCCCGCTGGCCGGGTCGCCGTAAATCGATTCCTGCAGGGTCCAGAACAGCGGGTTGCCGGCGCTGGAGCTGAGCGACTGCACGTCGGCGAGGAACGCCTCCGACAGCCGCCCCGGCCGGGCGAACGCCTTCTCGACGAGCCAGTGCAGGCGCTCGTGGCCGGGCTTCATCCCGAGGTCGATCCCGAGCGACTGGAAGCGGCGCACGGTCAGCACGTCACCGTCCGGGAGCCTCACGTCGCCCTCGGCGAGCCGGTCGGCGATGCGCGCGATCGCCGTGGCGTCCTCGGGGAATCGCCGGTACAGCTCAGCCGTCTTCGCCGCGACGCGGTCGAAAGTGCGGGCGTAGACCTCGGCCGCGCGCGGCGGGGTGCCGGGGATGCCGCCGCAGACGTAACAGGCCGTCAGCGCCTGGGGCGCGAGCGACAGATAGGTGAGGGTCAGGAAGCCGCCGTAGCTCTGTCCGAGAGTGGCCCATCGCCGACCGCTGAAGAGCGTCTCGCGCACGTGCTCGAGGTCGCGGACGATCGAGTCGGCCCGGTGGAGGGCGAGGAGGTCAGCGCCGGCCGCGGCGTCGAGCCCCGCCACGTCGACGGCTTCGAGGGGCGTGCTGCCCCCGGTGCCGCGCTGGTCGACGAGCACCACGCGATAGTCCCGCAGCGCCTCGTCGATCCATCCGTCTCGGCGCAGCGGCCGTGGGTTCGCCCCGCCGGGCCCGCCCTGCAGGAACGCGAGCAGCGGAAGGTCGTCGCGCGCGCGGTCGGGATCGACGAGCTCGCGGACGAGCAGCTCGATCGTGCCGGCCGCTGCTGTGCCGCCGCTCCAGTCGAGCGGGACGTCGATGCGACGCTCCGCGACGCGGATGCCGGGCAGGTGGTACTCGTTCGTCATGACGCCTCCGTCTGGGTATCGGATGCCGCGGCTGCCGCGCGGGCCCGGCGGGCCTTCTCGGCGGCGCGCCGGCGGCGGTCCCACTCGGGGTTGATGCGGGGCACCGCCGCGAGCAGCGTACGGGTGTACTCGTGCTGAGGGCTCTCGAAGACGCGGTCGCGCTCCCCCGTCTCCACGATGGAACCGCGGCTCATCACGGCGATGCGCGTAGCGATCTGGCGCACGACGGCGAGGTCGTGCGCGATGAAGAGGTACGCGAAGCCCTCGTCGCGCTGCAACGCGGTCAGCAGGTTGATGACCTGCGCCTGCACCGAGACGTCGAGCGCCGATACGGCCTCATCGCAGATCACCATCTTCGGGCCGACCGCGAGCGCCCGGGCGATTCCGATGCGCTGCGCCTGACCTCCCGAGAACTGCGCCGGATAGCGGTCGGAATGGTCGGGATTGAGCCCCACCCGGTCCATGAGCGACCGTGTGAAGGCGCGCGCCCCACCCGGGATCTTCCGGTTCTGATACCGCAGCGGCGCCGTCACGAGTCGCTCGACGGTGTGCTTGGGGTTGAGCGACGAATACGGGTCCTGGAAGATCACCTGCACGTCGCTGCGGAACGCCAGGAGATCGCGCCCCTGCAGGTGCGTGACATCCCGTCCCTCGAACTCGATCGTCCCCGCCGTGGTGTCCATGAGACGGGCGATCAGTCGCGCGGCGGTCGACTTGCCCGAGCCCGACTCGCCGACGAGCGCGAGGGTCTCGCCCCGCCGGATGTCGAGGTCGACGCCGTCCACAGCGCGGAAGCGACTGCTGCGCGAGAACATCGTCGCGCCGGGGCTCGCGAACTCCTTGACGAGGCCCGTCGCGCGGCACAGCGGCGCGGTCTGATCGGTCATGCCGTCTCCTCCTCGATCTCGTTGTCCGGCACGATCGCGATGTCGGTCGTGCGCAGCTCGCCGATCGCGTCGTCGATGCGCGGCACGGCGTCCAGCAGTCGCCGCGTGTACTCCTCCTGCGGGTCGCTGAAGACCTCTTCGACGCTGCCCCTCTCGACCATGCGACCGGCTCGCATGACGACGATCTGCTCCGTCACCTCGCTGACGACCGCGAGGTCGTGGGTGATGAGGATGAGACCGGCGCCCGTGTCGCGACGGATCTCCGCGAGTAGGTCGAGGATCTGCGCCTGCACCGTCACGTCGAGGGCCGTGGTCGGCTCGTCGGCGATGATCAGCTCGGGCTCCATGCTGAGAGCCATCGCGATCATGATGCGCTGCCGCATCCCGCCCGAGAACTGGTGCGGGTAGTGGTCGACACGCTTCGCGGCATCCCGGATGTGCACCCGCTCCATCGCCTCGATCGCGACCCGCCGGGCCTCGCGACGCGAGACGCCCGACCGGTGCGAGCGGTACGCCTCGGCGATCTGCGTGCCGACGGTGTAATAGGGGTTCAGCGACGACAGGGG
The DNA here is from genome assembly GCF_040544895.1 of Microbacterium sp. 1262. Taxonomy (NCBI): domain Bacteria; kingdom Bacillati; phylum Actinomycetota; class Actinomycetes; order Micrococcales; family Microbacteriaceae; genus Microbacterium; species Microbacterium sp. 1262. The sequence goes on along the minus strand of NZ_JBEPKU010000001.1, from coordinate 2,861,073 downwards.
GTCCTGGAAGATCATCGCGATCCGGTCACCGCGGACCTGACGCATCTCCCGGCCGGGAAGGGTGAGCAGATCGCGTCCGTCGAAGGTGACCGAGCCCGTGGCGCTGCCGCCCCGGGGCAGCAGCCCCATGATCGCGAGGCTCGTCATCGACTTGCCCGAGCCCGACTCGCCGACGATGCCGAGGGCCCCGCCGCGCGGGATCGCGAAGCTCAGGCCGTCGACGACGCGGGCGGTGCCCCCGGCGGTGCGGAACTGCACCGTCAGGTCATCGACGCGCAGGAGGTCATCCGTCATCGGCATCCTTTCGCGGCTCATGCTTTCGCCGCCGTTCGCACGCGAGGATCGATCGCCGCGTAGAGCAGGTCGACGACGAGGTTGCCGACGATGACGAAGAACGCCGAGAGCAGCGTCACCGCCATGATGACCGGCTGGTCGTTCGACGAGATCGAGTCGGCGGTGAGCTTTCCCACGCCGTTGATGCCGAACACGGTCTCGGTGATCACCGCACCGCCGAGAAGGCCCGCGACGTCCATCCCGAAGATCGTCACGATGGGGGTCAGTGCCGGGCGCAGCGCGTGGCGACGCCACACCAGGCTCGGCCGCAGCCCCTTCGCGTGCGCCGTGCGCACGAAGTTCTCCTGCAGGGTGTCGATCACGTTCGCTCGCGTGAGCCGCGTGTAGACGGCGGCATATCCGACCGCGAGCACGATCCACGGCATGAGGAAGTTCAGGAACCACTGCACCGGATCGTCGGCGAAGGGAACGGCCTGCGGAAACGGCAGCCAGGCGAGCGAGACGACGAGGACGAACTGCAGCGCGAGAGCGAGCACGTAGTTCGGGATCGACATCGACCCGAGCGTCAGCCCGGCGATGAACCGATCGGTGAACTTCCCCTCGCGCACCGCGCTGAGGACGCCCCCGACGACGCCGCCGACGAGCCAGAGCACCGCCGCCCCGATCGCGATCGTCGCCGAGATCGGCAGGCGCTGCACGATCATGTCGCCCACGAGCTGCCCGGTCTGGAACGAGTACCCGAGGCACGGGGCGCCGCACGCGACCGTCGCGCCCGCGATCTCGTACTCACGGCCGACGAACAGGCCCGAGAGGTACGTGAAGAACTGCGTGAGGAAGGGCTGGTCGAGCCCGAGGTTCGCCCGGATCTGGTCGATGCGCTCGGGCGTGCAGTTCTTGCCGCAGATCTGCACCGCCGGGTCGGGCGAGAGCACGAAGAAGATCACGAACGTGAACAGCGTCACGAGGAACAGCACCACGACCATGCCGGTCGCGCGCGAGAGGACGAAGCGGGTCACGCGCGCACCTCCGCGCTGCCGACGAGCGCGCGGATGCGGTCGCCCAGGGTCGTGAACGAGAGCACCAGGAGGAAGAGGAAGGCGCCCGGGATGAGGAAGTACATGGGATCGACGGCGTACCAGGGCGCCGCCGAAGCGATCATCTGACCCCAGCTGGGGGTCGGCGGCACGACGCCCACGCCGAGGAACGAGAGCCCCGCCTCGGTGCCGACGTAGCCCGGCACCGCGAGGGTCGCCATGACGATGATCGTCGACGAGAGGTTCGGCAGGATCTCGCGGAAGATGATCTGCACGCTCGACGCACCCGACGCACGAGCCGACTCGACGAACTCGCGCTCCTTGAGCGAGAGCGTCTGCGAGCGCACGATGCGGGCGAGGTAGGGCCAGCCGAACAGCGAGATCACGACGACGAGCAGCAGCACGCGATTGTCGGCGGGGAGCGCCGAGAGGATCGCGATCATGAAGATGAGCGCCGGGAAGGCCATGAGGAACTCCATGACCCGCGAGATGACCGTGTCGACCCAGCCGCCGAGGTAACCCGCCAGCATCCCGAACACGACTCCGAGCACCGTCGTCAGCAGCGTCGCCGAGAGGGCGACCGTCATCGAGACCTGGGCGCCGTAGACGATGCGGGCGAAGATGTCGCGGCCGTTGCCGGGCTCGACGCCGAACCAGTGCTCGGCGCTGATGCCGCCGAGCGGCCCGATCGGGATCGCGCCCATGTTGGGATCGATCGCGCTCTGGTCGAACTGGTAGGGCGACCAGCCGCTGATCTGGACGATGAGGGGAGCGAACACCGCCATGAGCAGCACGAGCACGATGTAGGCCAGCGACAGCATCGCGGGCACATCGGTGAGGAAGCCTCGGAGGAGTTTCCGGCCGGACGCCGGACGGGATTCCACCGACTCATCGAGAGTGGGATCACCGCCCGGCGTGGCCTCGACCTCGAGGGGGGCCGAACTGAAGGTCATGTCAGCCCTTCGAGGGGTCCTTCAGACCGACGATCGTGAGGTCGGTCATGTTGGTGTTGGGGATGTAGCCGGCGATGTTCGACCCCGGCAGGAAGATGCCGTTCTCGAACACCATCGGGGCGATCGGCGCGAGCTCCATGATCTGCTTGTCGAGCTCGCCCCACGCCTCGTTGGCGGCGTCCACGTCGGTCATCGCGCGGATCTCGGCGATCCGGTCGTTGACGGCCGCATCGTTGAGCTGGGCGAGGTTCTGGTTGCCCTTCTCGGTGATGCCCGCGCCGTCGAACAGCGGCGGGATGAAGGTGCTGGCGCTCGAGGCCCAGTCCGGGCACCACCCGGTGATCGCAGCGTTGTTCTGCTGCGACGGCGTCGCGATCGTCTCGTAGTAGATCGAGGTGTCGATGACGTTGAGCTTCACGTTCGCCCCGATGCGCTCGAGGCCCTGCTGCACCGCCTCGGCCTGCGCCTGCGCGACGGGGTTCGAGCGGATCTCGAGCGTGAACTCGAACCCGTCGCCGAGCCCGGCCTCCTCCAACAGCGCCATGGCCTCGTCGACGTCGCCGGTGTTGTCGTCGGAGGGGTACAGGTCGTAGTCCAGGTGACCGCTGACGGCGGGCGGAATGATCGTCGTCGCGACATCCGCCAGCTGATTCCCGCCCGAGGCGTTCTGGATGCTGGCACGGTCGAGCGCCCAGTTCACGGCCTGGCGCACGCGGACGTCGTCGAACGGCGGCTTCGACGTGTTGAGCGACATGTAGGTCGTGCAGTACGCGGGGGCGGTGATGGCACGCTCCTGCAGCTGCGGCGTCTGGATGCGGGGCAGCGTGGCGCCCGCGATCTTGCCCGCGATCGCGTTCTGGTCGGCGCCCTGACCGGCGATCATGCGCTCGTCGATCGTCGCGCCGTCGATGCCGATGTCGAACTGCCACTGGTCGGGGTACGCCTTGCGGACGTCGTCGGTCTCGGGCTCCCAGTGCTCGTTGCGCACCAGCTTGATGGTGCTGCCGGGGGTGTAAGCGTCGAGCGTGTAGGGGCCCGAGGCGATGACGTCGTTGATGAACTCGTCGCCGCCGCCGGAACCGATCGGGAAGGGCACGGCATTGGGCTGGGCGAGCACGTTGTCGAACTCGGGGAACGGGGCCTTGAGGTGGAAGACGATCGTCTTCTCATCCGCGGTCTCGATCGTCGGGAGGTCGCCCGAGACGTACGGGCCCTGGTAGTCCGCGGGCGCGTCGATGACGGACTTCAGGTAGGGCGAGCCGATGCCGATCTGCGGGTCCCACGCGCGAGAGATGCCGAACTCCATCTCGGCGGACGTGATCGGGTCGCCGTTGTCGAAGAAGAGGTCGTCCTTCAGCGTGTAGGTCCAGGTGAGTCCGTCGTCGGAGACCTCGCCGAGACCTGTCGCGAGGTCGGGCACGATGGCGTTCGGGTCATCCGAGTCGCCGGCGGCCTGCATCGTGAGGCCGCGGTAGAGCAGACGGTAGAACGCGTTGACGCCGCCGTCCCAGCCGCGGGCCGGGTCGAGGTACGAGAAGTCGGCGTTCTGGAGCATGTGGACGGTTCCGCCGGCCTGCGGCGTGCCGTCGGTGCCGGTCTGCTGCGGCGAACCGCCGCCGCCGGCGCCGCACGCCGTGAGGGCGAGTGCCATGGCCGTTCCCGCGGCGAGGATGCCGGCGAATCTCCTGGTGGTGGTCATCGGTGGACCTTCCCTTTCTCTGCTCCATTGCGTCGAGTGCTGTCCATAAAACAACATCACGGTGCAATGTGCAATTGCACGATCACGCTGCATCCGTTCTACCGAGTCGAGCGGGTCGGGGAGGGCGGTGTGACACGATCGTCACGAGATCCGGCCGTCTTTTCACACGCCCGAAACACGACGGGCGTCGGTCGCGGCGCGCGAGACTCGGAGAATCACGGCGATATCGGATGCCTTCGCGGCATCACTCCGACGCCGGCGACATCCTCCGACGTTCGCGAGGCAGCGCGGCCGCGGTCAGGGAAGCGGGCAGATCGCGACCGAGGCGAGGTCGCCGTCCATCTGCTCGGGCGTCCAAGGCAGACCCGCCGGTGGGGCGGTCTCTCCCGAGGCGGCGGGCGCCTTCGACGCGATCGCGGCGAGCTCCCATCCGAGCACGCGGATCGCCTCGGCCGAGGCGCGGGAGTTGTTCAGCACGGCGACGACGGTCAGGCCCGTCTCACGGTCGGCGAAAGCCGCGGTCTGATACCCGGGGATCGAGCCGTACTGGCCGATGAGGGTGCCCGCCTGGTACGCGCCGCCGTCGACGGTGTACCAGGTCGGAACGCCCTCTCCGACCGGGATGGGCGAGCCGAACCGCTGGTCGTCGTCGAACGAGCGCAGGCCGGTTGCGAGTGCGCGCGCGTACCGCCCCAGGTCCGCGGCCGTCGTGACGACGCCCGACGACGTGAATCCAGCCGAGGGAGACCACGCGGTGAGGTCGGCAGCCGTCGCGCAATCGGGCGCACCCTCGGGGGTCAGCACCGACTGCGTGCCGTGCAGGCCGACGTCGGCCTGCCGATCCGGCAGCGACGATCCGCCCATGCCGAGGGGCTCGAAGACGTAGCGCTGGAACAGCTCCGCGGCGGTGCTGTTCGCGGCCCGCTCGAGAGCCATGCCGAGGAGGACATATCCGGCGTCCGAGTTGGCGAACGACGTGCCGCCCGTCGGGCCCGAGGCGGCCAGCCCGTAGGCGAGGAGTTCATGCGGAGCCCACGGACGCGCGGGATTCGCTTCCCACCTGGCCTGCAGACGCGGCTGGTACGACCCGAGTCCCGATGTGCTGTCGCAGAGCTGCTCGAGGGTCACGACCGGGGTGGCGGGGAATCCGACGATCCACTCCGTCACGGGGTCATCGAGCTCGACGGTGCCGTCTGCGGCCATGCCGTAGAGCACGTCGCACGTCATCGCGCGCGTGACCGGGCCGGCTTTGAAGGAGTCGTCTGCGGTGACCTCGGTTCCGTCGGGGTTGGTGCCGAAGCCGGCCACCCACTCGCCCGACCACGGCACCCAGACGCCGGCGATCGCGCCGGCCGAGCCGGTCATCGCCATTGCGCGCTCGACCGCGGCGGTGAGCTGCGCCTGCGTGTCGCCACCGATCTCGCCGTCGACCTGCGGGGGCATCTCGACACTGCTGACGCTCGCCGGAGCGCACGCCGAAAGACCGAGCGCGAGCGCGACCGCAACGGCGATCCCTGCGCTTCGACGGCGTCGAGTCGCACGCATTCCTGAGCCACCCCCCGAGATGTATGCCTCCAGTGAAGCACACCGCTCCTGTGGAACCTGCGAACCTAGGGTGGACGCATGACACACGCTTTCGACGCCGACGCCATCTCGGGTGTGCTCGGTCACATGAACGACGATCACCGCGCCGACAATCTCCTCATCGTGCGCGCGTTCGGCGAACCGGATGCCGCGGCGGCGACGATGACGTTCTTCGACGGCGATGGCGGGGATTGGCAGGCGATTCGGGCCGACGGCGGCACCCGGGAGCTCCGAGTGGCCTGGCCCGGTGGCCCGATCACGGAGCGTCGCGAGGTGCGCCGGGAGATCGTCGCGCTCTACGACGCCGCCTGCGAGCGCCTCGGTGTGGAGCCGCGCCCGCACGACTGAGCGTTACGAAGTCGTTAAGAGCTCGACGAAAAACCTTCAGGTTAGCTGTACCTAAGTGCTATCGTCGGGCCATGCTCGAACCGATCCCGTTCTCGACCGCTCTGCGCGAGCGGTCCAGCTCTGCGCACTCCGGCAGCGAGGGCGCCGGCTTCATGTCCGACCTCATGCGCGGCAAGGGCACGCGCGACGACTACGTCGCCCTGGTCGCGCAGCATTGGTTCATCTACGCAGCGCTCGAGGGCGCGGCATCCCGCATGGCGGCCGACCCGGTCGCCGCTCCGTTCATCAGCGAGAAGCTCACCCGGCTTCCCGCCCTCGAGGCCGACCTCGAGTTCCTCATCGGCCCGGACTGGCGCGAGCGGATCACTCCGCTGCCGACCACCGAGCAGTATGTCGCCCGCATCGACGAGGTCGGGGCCACCTGGGCTGGCGGCTTCGTCGCGCATCACTACACCCGGTACCTGGGCGACCTGTCGGGCGGGCTGTTCATCGGCAAGCTCATGGCCCGCCAGTTCGGGTTCGAGACCAACGGCATCGGGTTCTACATCTTCGGCGACATCGCCGATCCGGCCGCGTTCAAAGAGCGCTATCGCGAGCAGCTCGATGCCGCGCCGTGGGACGAGGCCGAGCAGCAGCGGGTGATCGACGAGGTGCTCGTCGCCTACCAGTTCAACACCGACCTGTTCACCGACCTCGCGCGGGCGAAGGACGCGGCCGCAGCGGCATCCGGGGCCTCCGTCGTGGCGTGACCCTGCCGGTCACATGCCGGCCGCGCGGACGGCGGCCATGAACCGCCGTACGTCGTGATCGACGAGGATGTCGCTGGGCCGGAGCGGCCGCGACAGGTAGAGCCCGTCGAGCGAGGTCAGGCGTGAGAGCGCCACGTAAGTCTGCCCCGGCGCGAAGGCACCCGATCCGAGGTCGACGATCGCGCGGTCGTAGGTCTTGCCCTGAGACTTGTGGATCGTCACAGCCCACGCCAGCCGCAGCGGGAACTGCGTGAACTCCGCGACGATCTCGCGCGTCAGCTTGCGCGAGCCGGGATCGTAGGCGTAGCGGAACCTCTCCCACACCGCGGGCTCGACGTCGTGCTCCTCGCCGTCGAGCTCGACGCGCACCGACGACCCCGCGATGCGGGTGACGGTGCCGATCGAGCCGTTCACCCAGCGGGGGCCGTCGCCGGCGTACCCCGCGACGTCGTTGCGGAGGAACATCACCTGCGCACCGACCTTCAGCTGCAGCTCGGGGTCGGCCGGGTACGACGTCTCGCCGCGGCCGAAGTCGCCGCTCACGTCGGCCTTCGCCGTCTGCACCGGGCCGGTGAGCGCGTCGAGGTGACGCTGGTTGATGCGGTTGACGGCGTCGTTGCGCGTGGCGAGCGTGATCACGGGAGGCTCGTCGCCGGTGGGCGGCGGCGGCGTGCGGGCTCCCGCCGCATTGAGCGCCGCGGCGATGTCGGCCGTGACGACGCCGTACCGCACGGCGTTCAGCATCTCCTTGAAGCCCGGGTCGGCCTGACGGTGGATCTCCCCCAGCTCCGCAATGTGCAGCGGGGCGCCGACCCGTCCGAGATCGAGCAGTCCGTCCGAGCGGATGGCGCCGGCCTCCGCCTTGGGCCCCGCCCACACCTGCGCGTCGAAGAACCAGAACGACCGGTAGTGGTCGCGGATGTATTTCAGCTCGTCGCCGCGGGGCGGCACCGGCGACAGCTGATACGGATCACCGAACATGACGATCTGCACACCGCCGAACGCCTCGGAGCGCCGTCGGCGCGCCTGCCGGAGCGACCGGTCGATCGCATCCATCACGTCGGCGTTGACCATCGAGATCTCGTCGATGACGAGCGTGTCGATCGCGTTCAGGATGCGGCGGGTCGGCTCGGACTGCTCCAGCTCGCTGTCGGCGACGAGACCGATCGGCAGCCGGAAGAGGGAGTGGATCGTCTGACCCTCGACGTTGAGTGCGGCGACCCCCGTCGGCGCGCAGATCGCGATCTGCTTGTCGGTGTTCCACGCCAGGTGCTGCAGCAGCGTCGACTTGCCGGTGCCCGCGCGTCCGGTGACGAAGACGTGGTCTCGGGTCGTCTCGATGCGTCGGAACAGCGCCTCCTGCTCAGCGGAGAGAGGCGGCAAGGTCACCGATTCATGGTAGCCACAGGTGAGCCTTCCTAGACTTGTGCTGTGCACGAGGCGCAGACGACTCCGGACGCCGCGATCGGCGACGATGAGTCGAGCGCGCCCGAAAGCGTGCGACGAACCGGACAGGGCCGGCGACGGGGCCGGCGACGCCTTGCTTTCGACCTCACCGCGATCGGGCTCCTCTCGGTGCTCGCCCTCGGCGCGCTCGGCGTCGGCGGTGTCGCGGTGTACCGCACGCTCTACAGCCCTGCGGCCTTCGTCGAGCGCTACCTGTCGCTGCTGAGCAGCGGCAGCGCCGCCGATGCGCTGCGACTGCCCGGCGTCGCCATGGACTCCGCCGAGCTCGCCGCGGCGGAGCTGCCGTCGACGACATCCGAGGTGCTGCTGCGCCGCGCTGCCCTCGCGCCGCTGTCCGAGGTCTCGGTCATCGGTGAGCGCGTCCGCGGTGACGTGACCGAGATCACCGTCACCTACCTCGCGAACGGTCATCGCGGCCGCACCCAGTTCGACGTCGAGCAGGACGGCTGGATCGGCGTCGCCCCGGCCTGGCGCTTCGCGCACAGCCCGCTCTCGGCGATCGACCTCACGGTGCGAGGAGCCACGCGGTTCTCCGTCAACGGCTTCGAGCTCGATACCCGGCAGGTCGCGCCCGAGGGCGTAGATGCCGACCCGCTCGTGCCCGTGTCGATGCTCGTGTTCTCTCCCGGCGCCTACTCCATCTCGGTCGACACCCCGACGGCACAGACGCCCGGAGTGGCCGTGCTCTCGGATGCCCCGCAGAAATCCGTGCCGGTCGATCTGCAGACCGAGCCCACGCCGGAGTTCATCGAGGTCGTGCAAGACCGCGTCGACGAGTTCCTCGCCTCCTGCGCGACCCAGCAGGTGCTGCAGCCGACGGGATGCCCGTTCGGCTACTTCGTCCGCAACCGCGTCGAGGGCGCCCCGCAGTGGTCGATCGCGCAGAACCCCGAGATCGAGGTCGTGCCCGACGGCGCGCAGTGGGCGATCCCGAGCACCCGCGCCGTCGCCCACATCGACGTCGACATCCGCTCGATCTACGACGGACGACTCAACGAGGTCTCGGAGGACGTCGAGTTCTTCCTGACCGGCAAGATCACGATCCTCCCCGACGGCACGGCATCCATCCAGGTGTCGGCCGACCAGGGCTGATCGGCGTCAGCGGCTGCGCGCGGCGTCTCGGCGGGCCAGCTCGGCGAGGCGCTCGTTGTACTCGTCGAGCTCGGTGTCGCCGGCTCGCTCGACCTGCCGGTCACGGCGGCGCTGCATCCGGTCGTCCGAGCGGCTCCACTGGATCGCGACCGTGATCGCGAGGATCAGCGTCGGGATCTCACCGACCGACCAGGCGACACCACCGCCGATGTACTGGTCCTCGAGCGGTGTCGGCCCCCACATGCGGCCCATCGAGCCGAACCACTCCGCGGCGAACAGGCCGGACGACATCATGATCGCCATGCCGAAGAAGGCGTGGGTCGCCATGACCGCGATGAGCGTGAGGAGGCGGAAGGGGTACGGCAGACGGTAGGGCACGGGGTCGATGCCGATGAGCGACAGCACGAACAGGTAGCCCGAGATCAGGAAGTGGGCGACCATCCACTCGTGCCCGATGTGGTCGTACAGCGTCCAGCGGAACAGGTCGGTGTAGTAGAAGACCCAGAGCGAGCCGACGAACATGACCGCGGCGAACGCCGGGTGGGTGACGACGCGCGAGAACGGGGTGTGAACGGCCCAGAGGATCCACTCGCGACCGCCGCGCGACCCGTCGTCCCGCTTGCGGATCGCGCGTGCGGCCAAGGTCACGGGAGCGCCCGCGACGAGGCACAGCGGGATGGCCATCGAGAGCAGCATGTGCCCGATCATGTGCAGGCTGAACAGGTAGTCCTGGTAGGCGTTGATGGGTCCGCTCGTGACCCATGCCAGCAGGAGCAATCCGAACACCCACAGCACGGTGCGGTACAGCGGCCAGCGGTCGCCGCGCTTGCGCAGGCGCCACACTCCGGCCAGGTAGAAGAAGAGACCGAACCCGACGGCGAAGACCCAGAGCAGGTCGACATCCCACATCGTGAACCAGCGGTCGATCGTCAGCTCGGGAGGCAGGACGGTGCCGGTCAGGATCTGGGCGGGCGTCTGCTGCTCGGGCAGGGTCGTGTCGACGGGCGGAGGGGTGCGGGCGAGGGCCGCGGCCGCGCCGCTCGCGATGCCCATGAAGACGATCTCGACGGTCACGAGCAGCCAGAACACCCGGGCGGCGCCCGACGAGGCGAGCTTGGTGATGAGCCGCCCGCGGTACGAGGCGCCCAGCACGCCCATGGCGATGAGGGCGACGACCTTGAGCAGCAGCAGCGCCCCGTAGGGGGAGAACAGGTTGGCGGGCGAGAGGATCGCGACGGCGGCGCGGACCGTTCCCGAGACCGCGACCACGATGAAGGCCGCGAGGGCGATGCTGGAGTACCGGGACACGACGGCGACCATGTCGGCACGGTCGACGACGGGCCGGATGATCACGAGCAGCAGCAGACCGCCGAGCCAGACGGCGGCGGCGACGATGTGCAGGGCGAGCGCGGTGACCGCGATGTTGTGGTTCGCCTCTTCGCCCGAGTGCCCCTGCGTCGCCATCGGGATGAGGGATGCGGCGGCGAGGATGCCGACGATCAGCGTCGAGGTCCAGCCGCGGACGGCGAACGTCAGCACCGTCAGCACCGCGCCCGCGATCGTCGTCAGCAGCCAGGCGCGGCCGGCCTCGGTGTCGACGAGGAACCGGCCGAGCTGCTGGCCGAACTCCGCGCTCGCGCTCGGAGCTGCGCCCAGGAGGTTCAGGAAGGTGAAGAACGCGGTGCCGGCGCTCGCGACGGTGAAGACCGCCGCCGAGATCGACGCGGTGTCGAGGGCCGTGTCGAACGGGCGCTCGCCCGCGCGCAGGGCGAACAGCGCCACGACGAGGGAACCGACCATGCCGGCTGCCGCCAGATTGACGACGAGCTTGATGATCGGCAGGCCCCAGCGCACGACCGGTCCCGGGTCGAGCAGCTGCAGCGGTGCGGCGCCGCCTCCGGCCGCGAGGCCGATGAGGACGACGATGAGAGCCGACACAGCGAGGATCGCCGGTCCGGCGAGACGCTGCGCTCGGGATTCCACCCCACCAGCCTACGGCGGCCGGGAGGTCTGAGCCTCGCAGGCGCGAGGTCCCCGGCGGGCGGGGCGGGAACGACGGAGGGGGACGCCGTGTCGGCATCCCCCTCCGGTGAATCGTCGTCGATTACTTGACGGCGGCCTTCAGCTTCGAGCCGGCGGTCACCTTGACGCGCTTGCCCGCGGCGATCTTGATCTCCTCGCCGGTCTGCGGGTTGCGGCCGGTGCGAGCCGCGGTGTCGACCTGCTCGAAGGCGATCCAGCCCGGGATCGAGACCTTGCTGCCCTTGGCGACGGCCTCGGAGACGGTCGTGAAGAGCGAGTCGAGCACGCCCGAGACGGCGGCCTGGCTCTGACCGGTGGCGCTGGCGATGCTCGCGACGAGCTCGGTCTTGGTGATGGACTTGTCAGCCATAGGGTTGTCCTCCAGACGGCGGACGACGGACGCGCCGCCGACAGCGTGGGTGGTTCCCGGGGGACTCGCGTCCCACGGTTGGTCGTTCGACCGGTCCCGAATATACGCGGATTCCGCGGAATTTCGCGGATTTACCGGCTTCGGGCGCCGCTTTCACCCGGCGTGTCGCCCGTTTTCGGGGCGCGTGGGACGGATGTGACGTTCGCGGGGGTCAGATCCGCCGGAGGGCGGCGACGACCTCCGCCTCCCAGCGACGCGCGGCGGGAAGTGCTCCGACGAAGATCGGGGTGTCGTGCGTGACGCCCAGGTACCGGGTCGCACTCGCCGCCACGCCGGCGCGGCGAAGCTTCGCGGCATAGGCCGCACCGTCGCCGCGCAACGGGTCGTACTCGGCCGTGAGGATGACCGCCGGCGGCAGGTCGGCGAGCGAATCGGCGCGCATCGGCGACGCGTACGACTCGTGCGCGCGCGAGCGGTCGCCGAGGTACGTGCGGGCGACCGAGACGAGCTCGCGCAGCGCGATGAAGGCCGGGATGCCGAGCGCGTAGGTCGCGCGCAGATCGATGAACCGCCCGGTGAGGTCGGTCACCGGCACCTCGAGGATCTGCACGGCGACCGGCAGCCGCGCACGGTCGCGGTTCATGAGCGTCAGCACGGCGGCGATGTTCCCGCCCGCGGACGACCCCGAGATGCCGACGCGGTCCGGGTCGATGCCGAGCGTCGCCGCCTCGTCGTGCAGCCACTCCCACGCGGCGTACGCCTGCTCGATCTGGGTCGGATAGCGATGCTCGGGCGCGAGCGAGTAGTCGACCGCGATCAGCACGACCCCGGATGCCTCGGCACGGCGTCGGCACGCGGCATCCGCCGTCGGGTAGTCGATGCCGCCGATACGGAACGCCCCGCCGCCGAAGACGAGGCACGCCGGCGCAGGCTGTCCCTCGGCCACGGTGCTCGGACGGTAGACCCGGACGCGCACGTCGGGGTATCCGGCCACGGGGACGACGTGCTCGGACGTGGCGATCCCGGGTCCCGGTGTACCGACCGTGCGGAGCTCCTGGCGGTCCCAGGCGAGCGCCGCCTTGCGGTGACGCTCGCGCAGGGTGAGCGGGCGCTTGCCGGCGGGCTTGGCGGGAGCCGGGGTCGGCGCGGGGGTCGGCGCGGGCTCGGGGCGCGCCGCTGATGCGGATGCTGCCGCCGCGGACGTCGCCGCGGGCGCGGTGCCCGGCACGCCCTCGGCGGCGGGAGACCGCGGCATCCGCGGCATCCGCTCGGCCACCGCCGACGTGACCGACCGCCAGGCCTGACGCAGGAGGTACCGCCGGTGCGTGCGCAGCCGCTCGGCGAAGAACGGATCGAGCGGCATGGTCAGTCTCCGTCCGTTCGCCCGGTGCGCTCGTCGAGCTCGCGCAGCCGCCGGAGCTTCGACCACGGCACGAAGACGATCCACATCACCGACGCGATCGCGCCACCCATGATCATCGAGCTGACGTCCATCCTCCGACCGTAGCCGCTGTCACGGACGCCCGTTCCCGTGGACGGCACGGCTCTTCCCCGAGGAGGCGTCGCGCGGGAACGACGAAGCCCCCGTCCCGACGAATCGGTACGGGGGCTTCGGTGCTCTACGCGGGTTGGCTTACCAGCTCGAGGTGCTTTACGCGGGCTGGCTTACCAGCTCGACTTGGTCACACCGGGCAGCTCGCCCTTGTGCGCCATGTCGCGGAAGCGAACGCGCGAGATGCCGAACTTCGAGAGGTGGCCACGGGGGCGACCGTCGATGGCGTCACGCTTGCGGATGCGGACCGGCGACGCGTTGCGCGGGAGCTTCTGCAGGCCGACGCGGGCAGCCTCGCGGGCCTCGTCGGTCGCGTTCGGGTCGACGAGGGTCTTCTTCAGCTCGGCACGCTTCTCGGCGTAGCGGGCGACGACCTCTTCACGCTGGTTGTTGCGCGCGATCTTGCTCTTCTTAGCCATGAGATCAGCGCTCCTCTCGGAATTCGACGTGCTTGCGGATCACCGGGTCGTACTTCTTGAGCACGATGCGGTCGGGGTTGTTGCGACGGTTCTTACGCGTCACGTAGGTGTACCCCGTACCGGCGGTCGAACGGAGCTTGATGATCGGACGTACGTCCTGAGCCTTCTTCGCCATTAGAGCTTCACACCCTTCGCGATGAGGTCCTTGACGACCGACTCGATGCCGCGGGCGTCGATGACCTTGATGCCCTTAGCCGACACGTTCAGCGTGATCTTGCGACCGAGCGAAGGAACGTAGTAGGTCTTCTTCTGCACGTTCGGGTCGAAGCGACGCTTCGTCCGGCGGTGCGAGTGCGAGATGTTGTGACCGAAGCCGGGAACTGCTCCGGTCACCTGGCACACTGCTGCCATAGTGATTCTCCTTAGTACCGTGACACCGGACGGTGCCACCCAAGATCCCTTGTCTGCACCCGCGCCTCATCCGGCCGTTTCGGGCCTGTGATGGGGAGTGGGTACGTACTGCGTGCTGGAGTGCGCGCAGACAAACAGTCAGTCTAGCACGCGGCGGCGTGTCGCCTTGACCGGGCGGGCGGCCGGAGGAGACCCGCCGATGCCGCGTCGGCACGGTCTGCCATACTGCCGCTATGTCGCCGGAGGTCGAGGCTCCCCTTCGGCGCTGGCTCTTCGACGGACGGTTGCGGCACTATCAGGCCGACGTGCTCGAACGGGTCGACCCCTCCGGCTCCGGTCCGCTGCACATCGTCGCTCCGCCCGGTTCGGGCAAGACCCTGCTCGGGCTCCTGCTCGCGATGCGGCGCGGGACGCGGACCCTCGTCCTCGCCCCGACGATCACCATTCGCGACCAGTGGGCCGCCGAGGCGCGGCGGCTGGCCCCCGAGGCCGGCGCCGTCTCGACCACGAGCGAAGCCCCGGGCGAACTGACGGCGCTGACATACCAGTCGCTGAGCGTGCTCGACGGCGAGAATCCCCTCGCAGCGCTCGCCCACGAGCGCTGGCTGCGCGAACTCGAGGCGGACGGCCGGTCGACGGATGCGGCATCCGCCTGGCTCGACGCTCTGCGCTCGGGCAACCACCGCGCGTACGCCGCCGGGATAGCCCGGCGCTCGCGCACGCTGCGACGCCGCATCGCCCAGGAGGACCCGGGCGCCCTGTCGCGCGCACTGCACCCCAATGCTCGCGCGCTGATCGAGAGCCTCGTCGACCACGGCGTCGACACCGTCGTCCTCGACGAGTGCCATCACCTGCTCGACCACTGGGCGCTCGTCGTCGCGGCTCTGGTGGCACGGCTGCGCGACGCGGGCAGGTCTCCGCTCGTGGTCGGCCTGACCGCGACGCTCCCCTCGCCCGACGACGGCAACGCGTACGACAACTACACCTCGCTCCTCGGCGAGGTCGACTACGAGGTGCCGATCCCTGCGGTCGTCCGCGAGGGCAATCTCGCCCCGTACCGCGAGTACGCGCGGTTCGTCGAGCCGACGACGGACGAGCTCGCGTTCCTGTCGGGCGCCGCCACCGGCCTCGCCGTGCTCATCCGCTCGACCTTCGCCCACGGCGACGGGGCCGCACATCTCATCGGGATGCTCCAGCCTCCGGCCGAGCGCAAGGCCGGCGCGGATGCGGAAGGCGACGCCGAGACGCCGGGGCCGGCGCTCTCTCCCCCGCCGCCGGCCTCATCCGCACGCGCGGCGCCGAACGACGCCGACATCCGCCTCGCACGAGCCTTCGCCGACGATTTCGCGGGCGCCGAGGCTGCGGCGGCGATGCTCGCGACCGTCCATCCTGACCATCCACTCGTCGCACGCCTGCCGACCGCAGCGCGACGAAAGCCGACGACGGAGGAGTCGCTGCGACTGCTGGGCCGTTTCGCGCTCGACCGCGTGCTGCCCGACCCGGCCGCCCGAGACCGGTGGGATCGGATCCGGTCGGCACTCGCCGACTTCGGCTTCTCGCTGACCGACCGTGGCCTGCGCCGCACGCGCGACCCCATCGACACGATGCTGGCGTCATCGCTGTCGAAGGACCGCGCGGTGTGCGACATCCTCCGCCTCGAACGCGACCGGATGGGCACGCGCTTGCGCGCACTGGTCGTGTCCGATTTCAGCGAGCACGGCAACCGCCACGGTGGACTCGTCAGCCGCGCGGGCGCGTTGCGGACCTTCGACGTCCTGGCGACGGATGCCGCGACCGCCGACCTGCGCGGTGCCCTGGTCACCGGATCGACGACGCGCATCGCGACGCGTCACGCCGGTTCGTTGGCTGAAGCGTGGACGGCGGCCCTGAGCACCGAGGTGGCGACCGCGCCCGTCGCCGAGAATCCGGCGGTGACCGAGATCTCCGCGCCCGGCGTCGGTGCCGCGGGCTTCGTCCGTGCCGCCGCGACCCTGCTGAGCCGTGGCCAGCTCGATGTCGTCGTCGGCACCCGCGGCCTCTTCGGCGAGGGGTGGGACTGTCCCGCGGTGAACACGCTCATCGATCTGTCATCGGTGGCGACAGCCCCCGCGACACAGCAGCTGCGCGGGCGCGCGCTACGCCTCGACCCCGACTGGCCCGAGAAGGTCTCGCACATCTGGACGGTCACCGCGTTGCTCCCGCCCTCGTCGCCGATCGACGCGGCCCCGGACCTCTCGCGACTGCGGCGCAAACAGGCGCGGCTGTGGGGCGTGCACCGCGACGATCCCCGCCGCATCGTCCGCGGGCTCGCCGGCGCCCTGACGGCCGAGCAGCGACGCCTGCTCGGGTCGGGTTCTCTCCCATCGGCGGACGAGCTCGATTCCCTGACGGTCGTCGAGCCGCGAGAGCTCTCGCGGGCGTCATGGCAGATCGGAACGGGCTATCTGGACCGGGAGTCGACGGAGACCGTCATCGTCCGGCGCGCCGCCGACCCCACCTTCCGAACGCGGCGCCGAGCGGATGCCGTGCTCGGGGCCGGCACGGCAACGGCGGGCATCGTCGCCGCGGCGGCGCTCGCGCTCATGGTCGCCGGCGTGGTCGGCGCGGTCGGCGTGGCCGGGGTCGCGGCCGGGGCGGTGGCGCTGACCGGCGCCGTGGCCGCCGGTGCGCCGGTCGCTCGCGCCTGGTGGCGCTCCCGTCGAGCCCACGCTGAGGCGCCGGAGCTGTATCGCCGCATCGCGCGCACCGTCGTGGCCGCATTGCAGCGCGCGGGACGCATCGGCGACCGGGCGACGCCGGAGGTGATCGTCGAGCGACCGACGGATGCCGGCGGCTTCCAGCACCTCGAACTGCGCCTGACCCATGCCACCCTCGCCGAGCAGCACGTCTTCGCCGGCGCGATGTCGGAGCTGCTCGGACCGATACGCACGCCGCGATTCCTGCTGCAGGTGGATGCCGGCGGCCGGTCGCCACTCGTACGGTGGCTGCTGAAGCGCGCCCGTGTTGGGAGCGGTGCGCGCGGCGGGGGTGGCGGGCAGGGCCGGTCGCAGTTCTTGGCCGTGCCCGCGTCGTTCGGCATGGCCGGCGGGCGTCTGCGCTCCTTCGCGGAGGATTGGCAGCGGACCGTCGGTCCGTGCACGCTCCATTTCGTCGACAGCCCGGAAGCACTCGCCCTCCTGGCAGAGGCTCGTCGCGGGGGCGCGGTGGCGGGCGATCTCGCCGTCATCGAACGCTGGGACTGACGCGGTGGAGCACTCTGACGCGGTGCACGTTTTGGCGCGGTGGCGGGCTCGGGCACGGTGCATTGTCGGGCTGACCGTGCGGGTTCGGGGCCCCGCGCGCGTCTGTGGAGAGTCGGGGCGCGATGTCGGGGGCCCGTGGCAACATTAGAACATGCATTCGAATGACGAACTCGGCAGCGGGATGGGCAGCGACAGCGATGTCGATGCCCTGGCGGTGCTGGTCGCGGATGCCGAGGGCGCGGCGGATGCTGCGCGGTTGGCGCAGATCCGTGAGGTTCGGGTGCTTGCCGCGGCCGGGGTGCTGGCTGAGAGGCAGGCCGCGGGTGCGTCGGAGAAGGTCAAGGCGCGCGAGATGGCGCTGCGCGGGATCGCCGCGGAGCTGGCCGGGGTGTTCATCGCGACCGACCGGACGTTGCAGCGACGCATCGATGAAGCCCGTGATCTCGTCGAGAACTACCCCGTGACGATGGCCGCGTGGGAGGACGGGCGCATCGTCCGCGGGCATGTGCGGGTGATCCAGGAGGTCGGATGCATCGTGCCCGCGGAGGGACGGGCGGAGTTCGAGCGGGTCGCGATTGAGCGGTGCGCGGGCGAAACACCGAATCGGGTGCGGGACGGGCTGCGGATGCTGGCCGAGCGGATGCATCCGCGGACGTTCACCGAACGCCATGAAGAGGCCGCGGCGGGGCGGTGTGTGTGGGTGCAGGCCGGGGCGGATGGGATGTCGGACCTGATCGCGACGCTGCCGACCGTGATCGCCGACGGAATCGTGGACCGGCTGACGCGGCAGGCGCGGGAGATCATCAACGCGCGGGCCCAGGCTGACGCGGCAGGTGGCGGCGCTGACGCTCGAGCCGACGCCCCTGACGCTCAAGCCGAGGCGCCTGGCGTTCGAGCCGACACCAACGGCGGCGCGCCCGGCGCCGACACGACGATTCGCGACGGGTCGTCGTTCGTCGACGATGCCCGCACCATCGACCAAGTCCGCGCCGACGTGTTCAGTGACCTCCTCCTCGCGGGGACGCCCGCCCTCGACCCGACTGGCACCGGTGACGGCGACGGAACGCTCGGGGCGATCCGCGCGCACGTGCAGGTCGCGGTGTCGGCACTGACGCTCATGGGACAGGACGACGGGCCGGCCGACCTCGCGGGGCGCTCCCCCATCGATGCCGCGACCGCCCGCGAGCTCGCCGGCAACGCGACCTCCTGGGACCGGCTTCTCACCCACCCGGTCACCGGGACGGTGCTCGAGTGCGACAGCTACCGGCCCACCGCGGCCATGGTGCGGCTGCTGCGAGCCCGAGACCGGCACTGCCGGTTCCCCGGATGCCGGCAACCCGCCATCCGCTGCGAACTCGACCACACCATCGCCGCATCCGACGGCGGCGCGACGCACGTGTGCAACCTCGCCAACCTCTGCAAACGCCATCACGACGTCAAACACCACACCCGATGGCGAGTCCAACAACTCGCGGGCGGAAGGCTGATCTGGACATCACCCACCGGACGGATCTATCGCGAAGACGCACCACCACCCCTCGTCGCATTCACGGTCGCCTTCACCGCGGCGAGTCCACCCGATGGACGGGACGATCAACAACCGCCCGGCGCGCCCTCCCCACCACCGCGATCACCGGGTCGCCTCGATACGCCTCCGGGATCTGCGCCGCCGTTCTGACGGGGTTCGCCCCTCACCCCGTGCTGCAGCGACGCACCCCTCGAGGTCACGCCTCGACCGCGAGCCGCGTTCCCACGTTGCCCTTACGTCTGCGGTCGTCAGTGGTCCGCGATCAGTCGCGAGCGCGCCACGAGAGCCACGAAAGCCACGCGAGCCACGAAAGCCACGCGAGCCACGAGAGCCACGAGAGCCACCAGAGCGCGGGGATCAGCGGGCGGACGATCCGGCCTCTGCGGCTGCTTCGGCGGCGCCGCGACCCCAGCGGAACGGCGAGACCGTCGGGTCACCGGCGATCCAGAATCGCCACGGGAACGCCTCAGTTCCCGCGACACCGGCCACCCCGACGCGCGGGCCCGTCAGAACGTCGCGCTCCGGCTCGTCCCGAAGCAGCAGCCGGGCGACTGCGCCGGCGCGCTCGAGCCCGGAAACAGCGTCGATGCCGTCGTGCGCAGGATGCCGCAGACCGACCGCCTCGCCGAGCCTCCCGGGCCCCCGAGCGAGATCCCGGTGGGTCCGAGCCGCAGCCCGCCGCAGCTGGGCGACATCCGCGCCCTCCACGATCTCCGCGGCGCGCAGCAGCACACCGCCGGCAACCCCGGCCGGCCCGCAGACGACGTTGACGCACGAATGGATGCCGTGACTGAGATAGACGTACAGGTGGCCGGGTTCGCCCCACATCGTGGCGTTGCGCGCGGTCTGACCCATGCGCGCGTGCGACCCGGGGTCGGGCAGGTCTCCCGTATCGCGACCGTGATACGCCTCGACCTCCGTCAGCCGCGCGACGACGCGCGCGCCGTCGACCGCGACCTCGAGCAGCCCGCCGAGCAGGCGCGGCGCGACCTGCACGGGCAGCGCTGCGAGCTCCTCACGGGTCGCGGGATGGAACCCGGCGCTCACGGCCGCGGTGCGCTCTGGCACCACGAGATGTCGAAACCGGTGAGCGCCGACACCTCCTCGCCGGTGCCGAGGTCGACGATGTGCGTCTGAACCCGCTCGGGCAGCGGTAGCGCATACGCATCGTACGGGTTCGAGACGGCGTCGGGCGCGATGAGGAACGCGGCGTACCGGCTGCTCGGCGACACGCACGTGTGCAGCAGCAGGTCATCCGGCGCGACCGTGAACACGTCGCGGGTCGCACCGTCGGCTCCGACGACGGCAGCCGTCGTCGACAGCACCGTGAACCCGTCGAGCCGCGAG
This sequence comes from Microbacterium sp. 1262, assembly GCF_040544895.1. Classification (NCBI taxonomy): domain Bacteria; kingdom Bacillati; phylum Actinomycetota; class Actinomycetes; order Micrococcales; family Microbacteriaceae; genus Microbacterium; species Microbacterium sp. 1262. Next base: position 2,840,962 of record NZ_JBEPKU010000001.1, on the reverse strand, counting down.
AGCACGCGCAGCGTCTCATCCGCGTTGCCGGGCAACGCCGTGACCGACTGGGTCTCGCCGGCTGCCGCATCCGCGGCGCTCAACGGCCGCTCCTCCGCCGTCGCGAGATCGATCGCGACGAGGCCGGTCGCCCGCTGCACGATGGCTTCCGTCGAGCCGCGGGCGATGCCGTCGATCGTGATCGCATTGCCGAGCGAGACAGGCTCGCCTCCAGCAGCTGAAACGAGCGTCAGGGCCCCGTCGAAGCCGAGCAGCAGCACGGCATCCGTCCCCGGCACGAAGCGCCAGTCGTCGACGCGCGCGTCACCGCCGGCGAACTGCAGCTGCGTGGGTTCATCGTCGGCGCTGCCGTCGGCGAGAGACGCGGTGAACAGGGCGCTCTCGAGACCGCCCGCCGACCCGATGCCCGCGTCGGTGTAGGTGTAACCGATGAGGTCGCCGCGGTCGGCGGTCTGCAGGTTGGTCACGAACCCGCGACCCGGCAGGCCGAGCTCGCGCGCCCCCTCGCCGTCGCGGTCCGTGACGATCAGCGTCGAGACGCCCTCGTCATCGGCGGTCACGATCGCGAGATGCGTCGACGTGGCGCGGAAGTCCTCGATGTGCGGATCCGCGAACACCGGCACCGCGTTCTCACCGTCGATCCCGGTGCGGAAGATGGTGTCTTCGTCGCCGCCGCGCTGCAGGATGTAGGTCTCGAGCGCCGGCGTCGAGAACGACTCCTCGATCGTCGCCGCCGGCCCTCCGCCGAGGCCCTGCACGCCGTCGATCCGCACGGTGTAGTCGGTCTCGTCCCGCAGCGGCAGGGTGAATCGGATGCCGATCTGCCGCCCCGACGTGTCGACGGTGAAGTCCGCGGCCGGCTCGATGTGCACCTGCGCCGGATCGATCTCCTCGAGCGACTGAGTCGTCGTGACGATCAGCCGCGACCCCGCCGATTCGATCCCGGCCCGGGGGTCGACGCTCGTCGCCGTCGCCCGCGGCCCCTGAACGGTCGTCAGCACGCCGCTCGCTCCGCCGACGAGCGCGAGCGCGCCGATCACCGCCGCCATCGCGACGACGAAGCGCCGCGATCGGCGCTCCTGCGTGCGCGCGCGGCGCGAAACCCCGGCCCGTCGATCAGTACTCATAGGGGTCCTCGGGCTCGCCGACGGACTGCACGCCCGTGGCCTCGACGACGAGCGCGCCGTCACGGTCGCGGATCACGCCGGTGACGGTGACCCACTCCCCCGTCGCGGGGATGTCGGCTGTCTCGCCGATGGGGATGCTGGCGGGCTGCGCGTCGATGACGCAGTGGGTGATCACGAGCCGCGTCAGCCCGAAGCCTCCCGCGCTCGACGGAGTCACGAAGCCGGTCAGGCTGATCTCGTCGCCTTCGAAGGCCTCCGGGTTCGTCGCCGTCGCGAAGACGCTCGCCCACTCGCCGACGCCGAACGACGAGGTGTCACCGGTCGTTGCGAGCGCGACCGTGTCGGCGCCCTGGAACAGCGGCGGCGTCCCCGTGTCGCGCGATATCGCGAGCTCGGCCGACAGGGTCGCCGGCGGCGTCACGAGGACGACCGCGACGATGCCGGTCGCGAGCAGCCCACCGGTTCCCGCAGCCGCGGACCCCAGCACGAGCCGCCAGTCGGGGCGCGGACGCACCGGTGCGACCGCGGCGCCGGGCGCACTGGTGTCACCGGCGAGAGCAGCGGCGTCGGCGAGCGACGCGGCGCGGGCGGCGCGACGGGAGGTCGGCACCGCATCCGACGGCATGTGTTCGTGCTCGTGCGAGTGCTCGTGTTCGTGCGAGTGCTCGCGTCCGTGCCCGTGCAGCTCGCCGTGGTCGTGCCCGTGATCGGCCTCGGCGCCGAGCGGCAGCGCGAAGCTCACGACGGCTCCGATGAGGCCGAGCACCGACATGCCGACGGCGAACCAGGCCGACTCGGGGTTGATGTAGAGCCCGATACGGCCCGTGGCGGCGAGAGCGACGGTGATCGCGGCGAGCGCGGCGGCGAGCCCGACGCCGAAGAGCCGGGTCAGCAGGGCCGATGACTTAGGCAAGGAGGTTCACCATCCCTCCGACGGCGATCGCGAAGAGGACGACGATCACGACGAGCGCGACGAGCACCCGCGAGCGGAACGTCGTGCGCATGAGCGCGAGCATCTTCACGTCGACGAGCGGGCCGACGAGGAGGAACGCCACGATCGAGCCGGGCGTGAAGGTCGAGGCGAACGACAGGGCGAAGAACGAGTCGACGTTCGAGCAGATCGACACGATCATCGCGAGCAGGATCATCGCGAGGATCGACAGGGCCGGGTTCGACCCGATCGCGAGCAGCGTGTCGCGCGGCACCAGCACCTGGACGGCGCCCGCGATCGCCGAGCCGAGGATCAGCGCCGGCATCACGGCCCGCAGTTCGACCACGAACTGGGCGAGGCTCCGGCGGCCCTTCCCGCCCGGGTCCTCGGCCGCGAGCTCGCAGGCCGCGAGGAACCGATCGGTCAGCAGGCCGTCGGGATCGGGATGCCGCGAGTACAGCCACCCGATGAGGTTCGCGACGGCGTACCCGCCGAGAAGCCGGGCGATGAGGATGCCGTCGTCGAATCCGAACGCCTGGTGGGTCGTGATGATGACGATGGGGTTCACGATCGGCGCCGCGATGAGGAAGGTCATCGTCTCGGGCACCGAGAAACCGCGGATCATGAGGCCGCGCGCGAACGGCAGGTTGCCGCACTCGCAGACGGGGATGAGCATTCCCAGCAGCGAGAGCACGGCGCGGCGAGCCCACGCCCGGCGCGGCATCCAGCGCTCGATGACTCCCGGCGGCACCCACACCTGCACGATGATCGATAGCGCGACACCGAGCAGGACGAACGGCAGCGACTCGATGAGCACGCTGAGCCCGAGGGTGACCCCGTCTTGCGCACGCGTGGGCAGCGCGGGCCCGGGGGTGAGCGCGGCCAGGGCGACGAGGGCGACGACGACGGCCGCACCGATCCCGAGCGCGACGGCGGAACGCGTCGCGGGAGAGGGCGCGAGCCGTGCGATCTTAGGCCCCGCCACGCTTCTCATCGGCTCGGGCCGCGGAGCACGCGGCGCAGACGCCGAAGATGTCGACGATGTGCTCGGCCTGCGTGAAACCGTTGGCGGCGGCGGTGCGGTGCGCCCACTCCTCGACATCCGTCGCCTGGATCTCGACGGTCAGACCGCAGGACCGGCAGATGAGGTGGTGGTGGTGACCGTCGCTCGAGCAGGCGCGGTAGATGGCCTCGCCGTCGGGGCTCTGGAGCTGATCGGCCTCGCCCGAGGCGGCCAGGGTCGCGAGGGCACGGTAGACCGTCGCCAACCCGATGCCGGTGTTGTCGTCGCGCAGCGACGCGTGGAGATCCTGGGCCGAGACGAACCCGCGGGCGTCGGACAGCGCCGTGCGCACGCGCTCGCGCTGCCAGGTGTTCCGCTGAGCCATGGCGGCGAGTCTACTCGGCGCGCCTCAGGGTCGGCTGGGTGCGCAGCACCCGCCCGCGGCGCGCGCCGACGATGCGGCACACCACGTAGATCATGAACGAGATGGTCGTGATGTAGGGGCTGACCGGCAGCGTTCCCGCGACCGCCAGCAGGATGCCGCCGACGGCGGAGACGACGCCGAACAGGGCTGCGAGCAGCGGAACGGCGAGGGACCCCGTCGCGACCCGCACGGCCGCGGCGGCGGGCGTGACGAGCAGCGCCATCACGAGGAGTGCGCCGATGATGTGCACCGCGACGGCGACGATGAGGCCGAGCAGCAGCATGAACCCGAGCGAGACGGCGACCGTCGGAACACCGCGCGCCGCGGCCGACTGCGGGTCGAGCGAGTCGAAGCGCAGCGGACGCCAGATCAGCAGCAGGGCGATGAGCACGAACGCGCCGATGCCGATGAGCCACCCCAGCTGACCGGACTGCACCGACACGATCTGTCCGGTCAGCAGGCTGAACCGGTTGGCGCTGCGGCCGTCGTAGAGCGAGAGGAACAGGATGCCGAGCCCCAGACCGAACGGCATGAGCACGCCGATGATCGAGTTGCGATCGCGGGCGCGCGACCCGAGCCACCCGATGAGGGCGGCGGCGATCATCGACCCGACGATTGATCCCGTCACCACATCGACGCCGATGAGGAGCGCGGCGGCGGCTCCCGCGAAAGAGAGCTCGCTGATGCCGTGGACGGCGAAGGCCATGTCGCGCTGCAGCACGAAGACCCCGATGAGCCCACCGACGAGCCCGAGGACGGCTCCGGCCCAGACCGAGTTCTGCACGAGCGCGAGGATGTCGCCGTAGACGGGGAGGCCGCCGAACATCGCGTCCCAGACGTCGGCCCAGTTCATGCGTGGTCTCCGTGGTCGTGGTGGTGGTGCGACGCGTCGGCGTCAGGGGCCCCGACGACGACCAGCCGGTCGCCCGCCCGCAGCACGAAGACCGGCGCGCCGTACAGGTCGGTGAGCACGGGCGAGGTCAGCACCTCCTTCGGGGTGCCGAGCGTGAAGCGGCCGTTCGCGATGTAGAGGATGCGGTCGACCTTGCCGAGCACCGGGTTGATGTCGTGGGTCACGAGCAGCACCCCGGCGCCCGAGCGCCGATGCTGATCGATGAGCCCGACGACGGCCTGCTGGTTCGCCAGGTCGAGGCTCGTCAGCGGCTCGTCGCACAGCAGGAGCTGCGGGTCGTCGGCCAGAGCCTGGCCGACGCGCAGGCGTTGCTGCTCGCCTCCCGACAGCACCCCCACGGGGCGATCGGCGAAGGACGCCGCTCCGACGCCGTCGAGCAGGCGATCGACGCGCTCGCGGTCGCGCTTCCGCGGGAGCGGCAGACCGAAGCGGTGACCGTCGACGCCGAGGGCGACGAGGTCGCGGGCGCGCAGCGCGGTGTCGCGCGGCAGGGGCCGCGCCTGCGGCAGGTAGCCGATCGATCGGTTGCCCTTGTGCTTGACGGGCCGGCCGAGCGCCGTGATCGACCCTTCGCTCAGACGCTCGAGACCGAGGATCGCGCGCAGCAGCGTCGTCTTGCCCGAACCGCTCGGACCGAGGACCGCGATGAGCTCGCCCGGCTCGACGGTGAGGTCGAGACCGCTCCACAGCTCGCGGCCCGAACGCCGCAGCGCGGCACCACGGATATTGAGCAGGCTCACCGGGTCAGCGTACCCGCCTAACCGATGACGATGAGCGGTCGATAGAGGCATCCAGGAGTCCACGGACGGACTCCGGGAGCCCAGGACGGGCTCCCGCTCATCCCAATCACGGAGGAATGAACCATGGGAATGCAGATCGCCACCAACGTGGGCGCGCTCAACGCCTACCGCAACCTGTCCAGCACGCAGAACGATGTGTCGAAGTCGCTCGAGAAGCTCTCGAGCGGTCTGCGCATCAACCGCGCCGCGGACGACGCCGCCGGCCTCGCGATCTCGGAGGGCCTGAAGTCTCAGGTCAACGGGCTCAACGTGGCTTCGCGCAACGCTCAGGACGGCATCTCGGTCATCCAGACCGCGGAAGGTGCCCTGACGGAGGTCCACTCGATCCTCCAGCGAGTGCGCGACCTGGCTGTTCAGGCCGGAAACGACTCGAACAACCCGGCCTCGCGCAACGCGATCACCGACGAGGCGACCAAGCTGACCGCCGAGCTCGGCCGCATCGCGGAGTCGACGAACTTCAACGGCATCAGCCTGCTGAAGGGCGACGGCACCAAGGCGTTGTCGTTCCAGATCGGTGCCGACGGAGACTCGTCGTCGCAGATCAGCGTGACGCTCGGCGACCTCAAGTCGGCCCTGGCCGGCGTGGTCGACCTCACCTACGGCGTTGCCGCCAGCAACGGTCCCGACGGTGTCGCCGGTGGCGGCGACGATGTCGCCGCTGTGGCCGCGGCTGCCGCCATCGAGGTGAAGTTCGATTCCGCCGAGAACGCGGCGTCGGCGATCACCGCCATCGACAAGGCGATCACGGCGGTGTCGTCGCAGCGTGCCGGTCTGGGTGCTGCGCAGAACCGCTTCGAGTCGGCCATCAACAGCCTGAACGTGTCGGCGGAGAACCTGTCGGCGGCCAACAGCCGCATCCGCGACACCGACATGGCGGCCGAGATGGTCAAGTACACCGCGGCGAACATCCTGTCGCAGGCGGGCACCGCCATGCTCGCGCAGGCGAACCAGGCCAACCAGGGCGTGCTCCAGCTGCTCCGGTAAGCCTCGCGACGGTGGGTCCTGCGCCGCCCGACGCAGGACCCATCGCCGTCGCGGGCGCACCGCGGGAACGCGCCTGAGAACCACACGAGGAACCCGATGACATCCCCCCGAACCCTGACGCCCGGTCTCCCCTTCCTGTGGGAGCGGGCTCGACGCGTCAACCCGAGCAGCCTCGTCGCCCGCGCGCGGCGGGCCGGACAGCGGCACGGCCGCAGCACGCTCGGCGTCGTCCTCGACATGCTCTGGCAGGCCGGGGCGCGGGGCGTCGGGTTCCAGGACTACATCGACTACGACTTCGCCATGCTCACCCGTGCTGAGCGCGCGACCTACATGACGAGCCCCGTCTCGCACCGCCTCGCAGTGCGGTTCGACGATCCGGCCTACCGGCACCTCTTCCACGACAAGATCGCCTTCAACGACACCTTCGCCCCGCACCTGCAGCGCGAGTGGCTGGTCGTGACTGCCGACAATGTCGACGACGTGCGCGCCTTCGCACTGCGGCACGGCACGATCGTCACGAAGGAGCCGATGGGACGCGCAGGCCTCGGCGTGCATCGCTACGTCGCCCACGACGTCACCGACTGGACGCTGTTCCACCGCGGACTGCTGGAGCGGGGCGAGACACTCGTCGAAGAGGTCATCCGCCAGCACGACGAGCTCGCGGCCCTCTGCCCCGGCACCGTCAACACGACGCGCGTGACGACCTACTTCGACGGCGAGCGGACGCACGTGCTCGCCATGGCCCAGAAGTTCGGCCGCGGCGCGGTGAGCGACCAGAACGCCTTCGGCGGCTTCTACGCAATGCTCGACGAGACCGGCCGCGCCACGGGAGACGGCTACGACTCGAACGACCGCGTGTACCCGACACATCCCGACAGCGGCATCCGCATCGCCGATTTCCGCCTGCCGATGTTCGACGAGGTGCTCGATTTCGTCGACCGACTCGCGCGCGTCGTGCCCCAGGTGCGCTACGTCGGCTGGGACATCGCGGTCTCCCCGACCGGCCCCGTGCTCGTCGAGGGCAACTGGGCGGCGGGCGTCTACGAGAACAAGCCGAGCGCGACCGGGATCCGCACGGGACACAAGCCGCGCTATCTCGCGGCGATCGATGCGGATGCCGCCGGGTCGGCGTCATCGCTTCCGCGGACGGCCGCGGCGCGCGCCGCGGCCTGAGACGGGCCGGGCCGGGGTCAGGCCAGCAGGGCCCGAACGGGCAGGTCCTGCCCCTCGAGGATGACCTGCGCCGCGACGCCGGTGCGCCGGTTGATCACGACGGGGGCGAGGAGATTCACGCCGATGCCCTCGTCCGTCATCCGCGCCACCACGAGCACCCGGGCATCCGCCGGCTCGGACAGTCCCAGGTCGGCGACGTTCGCGTCGGAGAGCGTCGGCGCGTAGTCGTCGATGACGGCCCCCGGATCGACGGCGAACAGCCGCACCCCCGGGTCGTCGGCGGCCGTCAGCGCGTAGAGGCCTCCAGCGCTGTCGACCTCGTCGAGGGAGAACGACGTGTGCGGCGACAGCCCGGGGGGCGGTGTCACGAACTGGAGCGCGGTCATCGGAGGAAGTCCATCAGCGTCGGCTGCATCACCCGCGCGGTGACGGCGAGTGCGGACTGGTAGACGAGCTCCTGCGACTTCAGGGCGACGAGCACCTCGACGGTGTCTATGTCCTCGACCGCCGCGCGCTGCGCCTCGAGGGACACCGTCGCGTCGGCCGCCGCGTCTTTGGCTCGCATGATCTGATTCTGCCTCGCCCCCACCGTGCCCTGCACCCCCAGCATCGCGTTCATGCGGTCGTCGATCTGGTCGATGCGGCCGCGCATGTCGGCTCCGCCGCGCAGATCGGCGACGATCGATCCGATCAGGGCGAAGACCGAGTCCTCGCCCGAGCCGAACACCTCCGCGCCGCTCGCGTCGACGCGCACCGTCTCGCCGTCGGCGACGCGTCGGCGCACCTCGCTGCCCGGCACGCCCGCGAACGTGAAGTCGGCTGCGAAGGCGCTGCCCTCGGTGGTGCCGGCGAAGACGGAGCGTCCGAGCAGCGTCGTGTTCGCCTGGGCGAAGAGCTCATCGGCGATGGTCTCGAGCTCGAGCGCGATCGCCTCGCGCGCGTTGGCGTCGAGTGCCCCCGAGTTCGCGCCGCGCAGGGTGAGGTCGCGCGCACGCCCGAGCAGTGACGTCGAGGCCGAGATGGCGTTGTCGACGGTCGTCACCCAGGTGAGGCCGTCGCCGATGTTGCGCGCGTACTGGGCGTTCCGGTGCTGGGCCGCGTGGAGGTCGAGAGCGGCCGACGCGGCGGCGGGGTCGTCGGACGGGGCGGCGAACGCCCGCTGCGAGGTCGCCTGGTTCTGGAGGCGGGACAGGTCGTTCAGGCCCGACTGCAGGTTCCGCAGGGCGGACTGCGCGAGCGTCTGCGATGTGACTCGGCTGATCATGGCGCTCCGGGTGTCAGCGGCCGACGAGGCCGGTGCGGTTGATGAGGATGTCGAGGGCTTCGTCGACGGCGGTGAGCACACGCGCCGCCGCCTGGTAGGCGGTCTGGTACGTCAGCAGACTCATGGTCTCCTCGTCGTTGTCGACGCCGGCGACCGACTGCTGCGCGGCCGCCGCGGCCACCGCCGTCGTCTCGGCGCGCGCGGCCCGTCCCGATTCGGCGGCGGTGGCGACCGCGAGACGCGAGACGACATCGCTCCACCGCGCGTCGGGTCCGTCGGACCGCTTCCCGATGCCCGACAGCGCGTCGGCGTTCCCGCCGTCGAGAGCGCCCGCACCGGGAGCGGCGATTGCCAAGTCGTCGCGGCCGCGGGGTACGACGCTGAGCGCGAGCGCAGCGGGCGTGTCCGCCGCGACGGCGAAGAAGTCACCGCCCGGCACGCCCGACGCGGTCGACCCGAGCCGGTGCTGCGCGTTCACCGTCGTGGCGAGGGATGCCGCGAGGTCGTTGTACGACGCCGCGAGCCCCGCCAGCACTCCGCCGGACTCGGCGGGGGCGAGCACCGACAGGGTGCCGGCCAGCTCGCCGCTGGAGACCCCGACGGGCGGAGCACCGGGCTCGCGCCAGGCGAGCACGACCGGCTCGTCCGCGCCGATGGAGCGGGGACCGATGACCTCGAGCTCGCGGGCTCGCGTGCCCGAGACGAGGGCGTTCCCGTCGACCCTCAGGGTGAGGGTGCCGTCGGACTCCACCGTGCCGACGGCGCCCGAGAGCCGCGAGACGGTCTGCGCGAGCAGGTTCCGCCGGTCGATGAGCTCGTTCGCGGAGCCGCCCGCCACGCCGACCTCGCGGATCCCAGCGTTGAGCTCGGCGATCTCGGCCGCGGCGGCGTTGATCTGATCGACCGTCAGCTCGGCGGCGTCGCGCGCCGACGACCACTGCTCGGCGACGGAGCGGTATCCGTCGGCGATCCGTGCGACGAGCGTCTCACCCCGGGTCACGACGGCGGCGGCAGCCGCCGTGGAGTCGGGAGCGTTCGACAGGTCCTGCCATGCGGTCCACAGCTGCGAGAGCTGGTCGGCCAGGCCGTTCTTGCCCGGCTCGGCGAGCGAGGCCTCGGCGCGCACCGCGGCCTGCGCACGCGCGGACCAGTAGCCGGATGCCGCGAGGGTGTCGCGGACCCGCGCATCGAGCACCGCATCCCCCAGCCGCGCGATCCCGTCGACGGAGACGCCCTGGCCGGCGACCGGTCCGAAGCGCGTCGCGCCCGCCGGCGGCGCGACCGCGGACGTCTCCAGCCGCTGCCGCGTGTATCCGGGCGTCAGCTGGTTGGCGACGTTCTGTCCCGCGAGGTCCATGCCGCGCCGCGCCGCGGCGAGCGCACTCGCGGCCGTCCCCAACCCGCTGAATGTCGACATCTGCGTCCTCACATCTCCCGGTCGACGATGCGCGCGGTGTCCTCGCGGACTCGCCCACCGCCCGTGGTGTACTCGCCCGTGCCGGACTCGAGTCCGGCGAGCGTCTCGTCCACTGCGCGACTGGCTGCGCGCAGGTGCGTCTCGTTCGCCTCTTTCAGCTGCGAGACCTCCGCCATGCGTTCGGTGAGCGCGGCGCGGTGCTCGGCGAAGACATCCCGCCACGTGCCGGTCGGGGCCGAATCGAGCAGCTCCGACAGCGTGGCGGCTTCGGGCACGCCCCACTCGCGCGCGACGGCGGCCACCTCGACGTCGCGGCCGAGGCCCGACTCGCGCAGCTCCTCCAGGACGCGCTCGATCTCGCGCGACGCGAGATGGATCCAGCGCGTGTTCCCGGCCTCGAGCAGCAGGCGCTGCTCCTCGAGTTTGAAGATCAGCATCTCGAGCAGCTCGCGTTCGCGCCACAGCTGCATCGACAGTTCATTAGCTCCCAAGGTGTCCCCCTTACCTGAGCAGCCCCCCATGGACCGCATCGAACGACTCGCTCTTCCGACGAACCGTTCTGAAGCGATCATCCTCGTCTATCGGCCGATGAGTCGATCCCGTTACATCTCCTCAGGATTCCGTATGAGATGTTTCTCATTTTGCTTATGATGGCCTCAGCCGGCGTGACGGCTTCCGCGAATTCGGGCCGCGGAAGCGGGTGCACGCCACGAAAGAGGCCCCCCTTGCACATCCTCGGTCACGCGGAACGCAATCGACTCATCGAAGAGAACCTGCCCCTCGTGGGCTATCTGGCGCGGGATCTGCACTCGCGGGCCACGCACGTGCCGCTGGAGGAGCTGGCGTCGGTCGGCGCCCTCGCCCTCGTGACGGCCGCCGACGCGTTCGACCCCGCCCTCGGTGTCCCCTTCGGCGCGTACGCACGGCGCCGCATCCTCGGCGCGTTCGCCGATGAGATGCGATCGATGGACTGGGCCTCGCGCGGCATCCGCAAGCGCATCAAGGAGACCACGGCCGTCCGCGACACCCTGACCGCTCGCCTCGGCCGTGTCGCCGGCGTCGACGAGATCGCGGCCACGATGGGCCTGCCGCGTGCCGCGGTCGTCGAAGCCCTCGACGACGCGGCGCGCACGGTCACGAGCATCGACGACGCGACTGCGCTCGAGGTGCCGAGCCCGATGGTCCTGCCCGACGAGGCCGCCGTGCTCCGCGAACGGCGCGACGTGCTCGAGCGCGCCGTGGCGGCTCTCCCCGAGCGCATGAGGACCATCGTCCAGGCTGTCTACATCGACGAGCGCCCCGTCAAGGAGATCGCGGCCGAGCTGGGCGTCTCGCACTCCGCCGTCTCGCAGCAGCGTGCCGAAGCCATCCGGCTGCTCCGCGACGCCCTGGAGCGGTTCGCGGCCGAGGAGCAGGCCGAACCCATCTCACGGGTCTCGGTCGAGACGCGCGAGGCGTACTTCGCCCGCATCACCGCGATGGTGCCCCGCAGCGGCCGCGGCGTGGCGCCGGCGGCATCCGTCGCGCTCTGACGCGTCGCGCCGGCTAACGATCCCGCCCGCACGGTCGATAGAGCCAACGGACGGCGCGCACGCGGCCGCACCGACGAACGACAGGACGGGCACATGGCGATCTCGATCGACGGCCTCGCCTCGAAACTCGACACCAAGGCGATCATCGACGCGCTCATGAACGTCGAGCGCCTGCCGCGGACGATCCTCAGCGCCAAGTCCGACGACCGCAAAGCCGTCATCGCCCAGCTGCAGGCGCTCAACGCGTCGCTGCAGTCGTTGGCGGCGAAGGCGAAGGATGCCGCCGGCCCGACGGCGCTCCTGCAGCGGACGGCGACCAGCTCCGACGACAGCCTCACGGTGACGGCATCCGCGGGGGCCCCGGTCCTGCGCGCCGACGTCGTCGTCGACCGCGTCGCCACCGCCCACAGCGTCGTCACGGGGGCCTTCGGCTCGGCAACGGACGATCCGCTCGTCTTCACGGTGCTCGGCGCCGACGGCAAGCCCGTCGAGGTCCGCCCGACGTCGGGCGCCGCAGCCGACATCGCCCACGCGCTGAGCGCGACCGGCACCGGCATCACCGCGTCGGCGGTGTCGGCGGGCGTCGATGCTGACGGCCAGGCCCTGTGGCGCCTGCAGATCACCGCGACCGAGACGGGCGCCGAGAACACGTTCCAGGTGTTCCGCGGCGACGCGGCAGCGGTCGCGGCAGGCACGGCGAGCGACCTCGCCACGGAACCCGGATCGGCGATCGTGACGGTGGGCGCGGATGCGCAGGTGCGTCTGTGGGCGGGAACCGCCGCCGAGCAGACCGTGACCTCGGCGAGCAACACCTTCAGGTCCCTGTTCGCCGGCGTCGACGTGACGGTGACCCGGGCCGCGGCCACGCCGGTCTCGGTCACCGTGGCCGCGGACGCCGATGGCAGCGCGGCCGCCGCGAAGGCGTTCGTCACCCAGATCGGCACGCTGCTGGCTGGCATCGCCCGCGGGTCCACCGCCACGGCCGCCACGACCCCGGGCCAGCAGACGACCCTCGGCGTGTTCACGGGTGACAGCACCGTGCGCGCGCTCCACCAGGCGCTCACCGGCGCCGTGCAGCTGCCGCTCGACGGGGTCGCCCCCTCGACGATGGGCCTGAGCGTCGACCGGTGGGGCGCGCTGACCTTCGACCAGGACGCGTTCACGAAAGCCCTCGCCGACGACCCCGCCGGCGTGCAGCAGGTCTTCGCGGGGGTCGCGGCGCGGGTTCAGGATGTCGCCGAGCGCTACTCCGACAAGTACGAGGGCCTGCTCACGGCCCGCATCACGGGGCAGGAGTCCGAGGTGAAGATGCTCGGCGAGCAGCTGGCGCGCTGGGACCTGCGGCTCGAGCAGCGGCGAGCGACACTCGAACGCACGTACGCCGCAATGGAGACGATGCTCTCGCGGCTGCAGACCCAGTCGTCGTACCTCGAGTCGCAGCTGTCGGCCCTGTCGGGAACGGCGAAGAAGTGAACGCCGCCCTCCGCGCGCAGCAGCGCTACCGCGAAGAGACGATCCTCTCGGCGAGCCCGTCGCGCCTCGTCACGCTCCTGTTCGACCGGCTGCTCCTCGACGTCGAACGCGGAGAGGCGGCGCAGCGGTCGGGAGACTGGCAGACGGCCAACGAGCAGCTGCAGCACGCGCAGCGGATCCTCGTCGAGCTGACCGGCTCGCTCGACGACAGCTGGAGCGGATCGGCGGCGCTCCGGGCCGTCTACGACTACATCACCCGCACGCTCATCGGGGCCAACATCGGCCGCGATCCCGAGCGCACCCGCGAATGCCGCGATCTCATCGCTCCCCTGCGCGAGGCGTGGCACGGCGCGGCGGAAGCGGCGCCCGCGTGACCTGGTCCGACCTGCTCGACGGGCTCGAGGCGGAGCTCGCTGCAGACACCTCCCCGGCTCAGCCGTGGCATGCGCCCGCGAATCTCGGCCCGATCCCGGCGCACCTCGAAGACCGGGCCCGGGCGATCCTGCGCGCGCAGGCCGATCGCGCGCGGGCGTTGCGCGCCGAACGGGACGCCCTGCGCCGACACCTCGACGCTCTCGATCGCATCCCGCAGTCACAGTCGGACGCCGTCTACCTCGACGTCGACGGCTGACCGGGCGCGCGGATCGCCGGATGCCCGTCTAACGGCGTCGCTGCGGCGGCCGATAGGGGATGCTGAGCACGGATCGCTCATCCATCGGCCAGGGATCGGCCACATCGTTCGACGGAAGACGCCTTCGTGCTCGAATCTGTGACCACCACCGCGCTCACGAGCGCCCTCTCGGGCCTCGCCGAGCGCCAGCGCGCCATCGCGGACAACATCGCGAACGTCAACACCTCCGGCTACCGGGCCAAGGTCGTCAGCTTCGAGAGCGCTCTGGCGCGCTCGGTCGAGCGCGGCGACGGCGCCGTGACGGCGACCGTCCGCGAGTCGACCGCCCCCACCCGGCTCAACGGCAACAACGTCAACCTCGACACCGAGACGCTCGCCAACATCGAGGCGGTGCTGCGGTACCAGTTCGCAGCGCAGGCCGTGGGCGGCACCTTCAGCTCGCTCCAGACCGCGATGAGGACCTCATGACCTTCGACGCCATCGGCATCGCCGGGTCGGGCCTGACGGCCCACCGCACCTGGCTCGACGCGCTCAGCGACAACATCGCCAACATCAACACCGCCGTCGCGCCCGGCGACGACGCGTTCCGCCAGCGCTACATCGCGGTCGAGTCGGCCGGCGACCCGGGCGGCGTGCGCGTCGCGGGCGCCGTCTGGGGCGGCACAGAGGGCCGGCTCGTGCACGAGCCCAACAATCCGCTCGCCGACGCCGACGGCTACGTGCGCTACCCCGACATCGATCTCGGCGAGCAGATGAGCCACCTGATCCTCGCGCAGCGCGGCTATCAGGCCAACGCGGCGGTCGTCGACCGTGCGAAGACCACCTACGAAGCCGCCCTCCAGATCGGACGCCGCTGATGCCGCCGCTGTCGGGCATCGACGCCCTGGGCGCGGCCGCATCCGCCCTCACGTCGAGCACCCGCCCGCCCCAGCAGACCGACGGCGCCGACTTCGGCGCGAGCATCACCGGCGCCGTTGACGAGCTCCGCGCGATGCAGTCGACGTCGAACGAGCTGGCCGTCGCGGCCGTCACCGGTGACCTCGACGACATCCACTCCGCGATGATCGCGTCGTCGCGCGCGTCGGTGACCCTCGAGCTCGTCGCCGCCGTACGCAACAAGGGCATCGAGGCGTTCAACGACATCATGCGGATGCAGGCCTGATGCCCGCCGCCGTCACGTCGCTCTGGACGCGCCTGCGCACGACCATCGCCGGGTTCACCCTGGCTCAGCGCACGATCGCGATCATCGGCATCGCGGTGCTCGCGATGGGCGTGTTCGCCCTGGCGAGCTGGATGTCGCGTCCGACCCTCACCCCGCTGTTCTCGGGTCTGTCGGCCTCGGACGCCAGCGCCGTGGTCGAGCAGCTGCGCTCGGGCTCGATCCCTTACGAGCTGACCGACGGCGGCTCGACCGTGCTCGTGCCCGAGACCGCGGTGTACGAGCAGCGCCTCGCCGCGGCCGCGGCCGGACTTCCCAGCGCCGAGTCGTCGGGGTACTCGCTCTTCGACAAGATGGGCGTGACCAGCTCGGAGTTCCAGCAGTCGGTCACCTACAAGCGCGCGATCGAGGGCGAGCTCGCCCGCACGATCGGCGCCCTCGAGAACGTGACGACGGCCTCGGTGCAGCTCGCGCTGCCCGAGGAGAGCGTGTTCGTCTCGCAGAAGGTCGAGCCCACGGCATCCGTCTTCATCGAGACCTCCCGCGGAGTCGCGCTGCCGCCCGAGCAGGTCGAGGCGATCGTGCACCTCACCTCGGCGGCCGTCAGCGGGATGAAGCCCGAGAACGTCGCGGTCGTGGATGCCGCAGGCCGCACCCTGTCGGCGATCGGCGGCGATGGCACGCGCAACGCCGACCAGCAGGCGGGGGCGTACGAGACTCGCATGACGGCGAGCGTGCAGCAGATGCTCGACACCGTGCTCGGCACCGGCAATGCGACCGTGTCGGTCGCCGCCGAGATGCAGCAGGCCGCGACCGAGCGCGTCGACGAGACCTACACGCCGGTCGAAGGTGCCCTGCCGGCCACCGAGGAGTCGAGCACCGAGACCTACACGGGCACCGGCGGACAGACCGGCGTGCTGGGCACCGAGCTTCCGGCTGGCGTCGGCGGCGCGGGCACCTACGAATCGACCCAGACGAACCGCTCGAACGTCGTGAACAAGACCGTCGAGAGCACCTCGACGCCGGCGGGGGCCGTCGCGCGGCAGACCGTCGCCGTCGCGGTCAACGCCGACGGCACCGATGTCGTCGACGTCGCGCAGCTCGAAGCCCTCGTCACCTCGGCCGCCGGCATCGACCGGGCCCGCGGCGACCAGGTGACCGTCGAGCTCGTCGCCTTCAGCGATCAGGGCGCCGCGGCCGCCCAGGCGGCGCTCGACGCCGCGCGCGAGGCGGAGGAGGCCGAGCGCGCCGCCGAGACGCTCCGCACCGCGATCATCGCCGTCGTGGTCGTGCTCGGCCTCATCGGAGCGACGATCGCGGGCGTCGTGATCGTCCGCCGCCGACGCGCCGCGGCGGAGGAAGAGCCGGTCATGACGCTGACCCCCGTCGACGAGCCGCTCGACCGGTTCGACGCGCTCACCCGGGGCCTCGCGACGCCGCTCCTCGACGAGGCTCCGACCGTCCCCCTGCCCGCGATGGCGATCGACCCCGAGCCGGAGCCCGACCCGGAGCCCGTGCAGGTCGCCCTCGACCGCCGCCGCGCCGAGATCGGCGACTTCGCCCGCCGCGATCCCGCCCGCACCGCGGACCTGCTGCGCCGGCTCGTCCGGGACTCGACCGACGCATGAGCGAGCTGACCGGAACCCAGACGGCTGCCGTCGTCATCATGAACCTCGACCGGGCGCAGGCCGTCGAAGTCCTCAAGCACCTCTCCGACGACGAGGCCGAGGCGATCGCGGCGGAGATCATCCGGCTGCGCGACCTCGACCTCGAGACCACGCGCGATGCCCTGACCGACTTCCAGCGGGTCGTGCGGGGACACCTGCCGCCCGTCCGCGGCGGGCGAGACCTCGCGACGGGACTGCTGGAGGCTTCGCTCGGCCCCGAGCGCGCCGCCGGTGTGCTGACGAAGGTGTCGTCGTCGATGACGAGCTCGTCGTTCGAGTTCCTCACCGCCGTCGAGCCGGCCCAGGTGGCGAGCATCCTCGACGGCGAGCTGCCCCAGACCGTCGCGCTCGTCATCGCGCACCTGCCGGTGGAGCGCGCCGCGGCCGTCCTGGCCGAGATCGCCGACCCCGCCCGCACCGATGTCGCGCAGGCGATCGCGACGATGGGAACCGCGACACAGGATGCCGTCGCCGTCGTCGCCACCGCGCTGCGCGCTCGCTCGGGGGCGCTGACCACTCGCGACGCCCGCGAGACCCTCGGCGGCGTGCAGCCCCTCGTCGACATCATCAACCGGTCGGATGCGACCGTCGAGAAGGCCCTGCTCGCGAGCATCGAGGCGCGCGACAGCGCCCTGGCCGAAGATATCCGCTCGCGCATGTTCACCTTCGCCGACATCGTCGTGCTCGACGATCGCGACGCCCAGCGCGTGCTGCGCGGCATCGACGTCCGTGTGCTCGCTCTGGCGCTGAAGGGCTCGTCGGGCCCGGTGGCCGACGTGATCCTCCGCAATATGACCGAGCGCAACCGCGAGGCGCTGCAGGAGGAGTCGCGTCTGCTCGGCACCGTGCGCGTCTCGCAGGTCGAGGAGGCGCGCGCGGCGATCGTCCGGACGATCCGCGAGCTCGAGGCCGCCGGCGACATCCGAGTGCAACGGGTCGAGGAGGAGTATGTCGTCTGACGCCTTCACCCGCCTCGAGATCCCCCGACTGTCGGGCCCGGCTCTCACCGAGGAACGCGATCGGGCCCGCGCCCGCGGTCACGCCGCCGGGTACGCCGAGGGGATGCGGCAGGCCGCGGCCCACGCCGAACGCGAGGCAGCGGAACGTGCCGAACAGGAGCAGGCGGCGGACGCAGCCGCCCGGGCGCGCGTGGCTGCCGCCATCGCGGCGCTCGAGCGCGCGTCCGCCCGGTTCGACGCGCGCGCGACCGAACTGACGGCGCCCGTCGTCGCCGAGCTTCACGCGATGGCGATCGAGCTGGCGCAGGCTATCGTCGAGCGCGAGCTGTCCGACCCCGTGCGCGCGGCGCTCACGACCGCGGCACGCGTGGGGAACGCCGTTTCGGATCTCGAGGCTGCGGAGGCGCCCGTGGTCCGGCTCTCCCCCGCGGACGCGGCGATCCTCACCGGCGCCGCGAATGCCGCCGAGAGCGGGACCGCCACGCTGCCGCGATCGGTCGAGGTCGAGGTCGACCCGGGACTCGCGCCCGGCGACGCGACGATCCGTCTCGCCGATGGCGCGATCGACCTGCGGATCGCCGCCGCGTTCGCGCGGGCCCGCCGGGCTCTCGAGGAGAGCGCGTGAGCGGGGGCTGGCCGGCGGTCATCGAGGCGGCGCGTCCGCTGCGGACCGGCACGGTCTCGCGCATCGTCGGGCTCGGTGTCGACATCCGCGGCGTGCACGGGGCCGTCGGCGACCTGGTCGAACTCGGCGGGACGGCCGATCGCGGGGCCGCCGGCATGCCCGCGGAAGTCGTCGCCGCGGACCGCGGCATCCTGCGCTGCATGCCGCTCGGCGTCACCGACGGACTGCGCGTCGGCGACACGGCCCGCGCTCTTTCCGGCCGCGCCCGCGTGCCGGTCGGCGCCGCCGTGCTCGGGCGCGTGCTCGACGGGCTCGGCCGACCCATCGACGGTCGCGGCCCTCTCGTCGCGCCTCGCGTCGACCTCGACCATGCGCCTCCCTCGGCGATGGGACGCGAGCGCATCACCGAGCCGCTCGTCACGGGCGTGCGCGCGATCGACACCCTCACGCCGCTCGGCCGCGGCCAGCGCGTGGGGCTGTTCGCCGGATCTGGCGTCGGCAAGTCCTCCCTGCTGTCGATGATCGCGCGGGGGTCGTCGGCCTCGGCCAACGTCATCGCGCTCGTCGGCGAGCGCGGCCGCGAGGTGCGCGAGTTCCTCGAGGACGATCTCGGGCCGGAGGGGCTCGCACGCTCGGTCGTCGTCGTCTCGACTTCCGATCAGCCCGCCATGGCGCGCCTGCGGGCGGCCTCGACCGCGACGCGCATCGCCGAGTCGTTCCGCGACGACGGTCAGCACGTCGTGCTCATGATGGACTCGCTGACCCGCGTTGCCATGGCGCAGCGCGAGATCGGACTGGCCGCCGGCGAACCGCCCGCGACCCGCGGCTACCCGCCCTCGACCTTCCCCGTGCTCGCGCGGCTGCTCGAGCGCGCCGGCACCGACCGGCACGGCTCGATCACGGGGATCTACACGGTGCTCGTCGAGGGAGACGACCACAACGAGCCCGTCGCCGACACCGTGCGCTCGATCCTCGACGGACACCTCGTACTCGACCGGACGCTCGCCGTCACCGGGCACCACCCCGCGATCGACGTACTCGGATCGGTGTCCCGGCTCGCGGGCAAGGTCGCGACCGGTGATCAGCGACGCCTCGCGACGACGCTGCGCTCGGTGCTCGCGGCACGCCAGGAGGCGCAGGACCTCATCGGCGTCGGCGCCTACCAGGCGGGAGCGAACCCGCGGGTCGACGCCGCGGTCGCCTCGGCACGGGCGATCGACGCCTTCCTCCGGCAAGACCTCGACGACCGCTCCCCCGCAGCCGAGTCGTGGCGCCGCCTCGGGGAGCTCGTCGCATCGTTCGGGGACGTCTCATGAAGCGGGGCTTCCCCCTGGCCGGGCTGCTGCGCATCCGCGGCATCCAGCAGCGTGCCGCGGCAGCGCACCTCTCGCGCGCCGCGATGGAGGAGCAGCGCACCGAGGCGCGCGATCGGCAGCTGCGCGCGGCCCTGACGACGTCGGCCGAGACGCCCGGCGACATCCGCACGCTCGCGGCCCTCGCCGCCAGCCGTGTGGCCGCGCGCAGCCTGCTGACCGACCTCGACACGCTCCGGCGAGCGCAGCGCGCGGAAGTCGACGCGGCTCGCGCGGGCCTCGACGACGCCCGCCGGGCCGAGCGAGGCATCGAGCGGCTGGCCGATGCCTTCCACGAACGGGAACGCGCGAGACGGGATGCCGCCGAGCAGGCCGTTCTCGACGAGATCGCGCTGCGCTCGGCGAGCGGGACGTCGGGCGCACCGGACGCGCCGGACCGGACAGAGGGGGCGTCATGAGTCTGTGGGGTCTCGCACTCGGAACGACGAGCGCTGCGGTGCGTCCGCGGGGCGGCGGAGCCTCGAACGACGGGGGCGACGGCGCGACGGCATCGGATGCCTTCGCGCTCGTGCTCGCCGGGCAGGCCGCGGTCGCGGTGCCCGTGGGCGGAGTGGACGCTGCCGGGGCCGGCGTCGGAGCGGGCGGCGGGGCATTCGGCATCGACCCGTACACGGGCGCACAGCAGGGTTCGGGCTCCGGCTCGTCCGACGCGGCGGAGGCTGCAGCACTCGATGACGACGCGGACGCGGCAACGGGCGATGCGGCAGCGCTGCTCGCCGTCATCAGTACGGGCACAGGCGGCCGGCCCACGAGCGGAATGTCGGGCACCGGGGTCTCGGATGATGCGGGTCCGGCTGCGGGGATGACGAGCAGAGAACTCGGTACCGAGACGCTGACGTCGACCGCGACTGTGCCGGTCGCCGCCGATCGCGCGACACCGCTGGCCGGAGGAGCGCTGGCAGGAGGAGCGCTGGTAGGAACGAGGGGCGCGCCGGCCGCAGGGGCGACGGCGGAGGCGCCGACAGCGCCGGAGACGGCAGCGACGGCGGAGACGGCAACCGCGACGGCGACGGCGACCGAAGCAGCCCCGATGGCGGCACCCGAGAGAACAACAGCGCGAGAGACGACGTCCGCCGGGGCGACACCCGCAGCGATGAGCGCGTCACCGCCGGACGCAGCGAGCACGATCCCCGCCGTGGCCGCGCCGACCGCGCGGACCGCACCGGAGCCCGTGCCGGGATCCGCGGACGTGTCCGCAGCGACATCCGTGACGCCGACGCCCGGTTCGCAGCCCGCGCCCGCTCAGCCCGGCCCGGCTCAGTCCGCGCCTGCGCCCACGCCCACGCAAGGCGCTCATGCGCAATCCGCGCCGGCCCTCGCGCCTCAGCTGCGCGGCCCCGTCCTCTCGCTCGTCGCCGCCGAGCCCGGCCGCCACACCATGGTGCTGCGGGTCTCGCCCGAGAGCCTCGGACCGATCACCGTCACGGCGCACATCTCCGGGTCCTCCATCACCGTCGAGCTGAGCTCGGGCACGGCGGCGGCGCACGACGCGATCCGGGCGGTCCTCGGCGACCTGCGCCGCGAGCTCGCCGTGCTCGCCCCCTTCTCCTCCGTGAGCCTGACCCCGGGCGACGATCCGTCACGGGCGTCGTCGTCGCTCCCGGCCCTGGCACAGCATGCGGCGGCGGGCGGAGCAGGCGGGTCGGGCGGCCACCCATCGGACGGCGGCGCATCCGGCCGGACGCCGCAGCAGACCGCCGACGATCCGGGCCGCGGCGGGCGCCCCGGTCACGGGCCCGCGTGGCCTGCCGCTCCCGCGGACCGCACGGACGACCCAGCCCATCCCGCGCCTCTCGAGGCCGGTCGCATCGACCTCTACGCCTGAATCGGAGAACCACCATGAGCAGCATTCCGCCCGTCGGCGTCGTGGGTGCCACGCCCACGGCAGCCGCCCCGCCGCCCGCGCCGAAGCAGACCCTCGATTCCGAGGTCTTCCTGCAGCTGCTCGTCGCGCAGATGAAGAACCAGGACCCGAGCTCGCCGCTCGACACCAACGAGATGATGGCGCAGACGACGCAGCTCGCCATGATGGAGCAGCTCGTCGCGCTCACCACCACCTCGTCGGAGCACTTCGCCCTCACGATGCGCCAGACCGCCGCCGCGCTCGTCGGCCAGCAGGCCTCGTACGTCGACGCCGACGGCACGACCCGCAGCGGTCGCGTGACCCAGGTGTCGTTCGAGAAGGGCGTGCCGCTCGTGACGATCGGCGGCACCGCGGTCCCCCTCGACGTCGTCTCGGGCATCGCGGTGTCGGATGCCGCGACGGCGCCGCCCGCGGCATCCGCATCCTGAGCCACGGCCACTCCGGCTACCCCACGACCACGTCAGCCCCTCACCGAAGGACACCCCATGCTTCGTTCGCTCTACGCCGGAATCTCCGGTCTCCGCTCACACCAGACCATGCTCGACGTCACGGGCAACAACATCGCCAACGTCAACACCGTCGGGTTCAAGGCGGGCTCGGTGCAGTTCCAGGACACGCTCTCGCAGATCGTCCAGAACTCCCGCGCCGCTCAGGCGGACGCTGGCGGCACGAACGCCGCGCAGGTGGGTCTGGGCACCCAGGTCGCGGCGGTTCGCACGAACTTCACGCAGGGATCGCAGCAGGCCACCGGCGTGCCCACCGACCTCATGATTGCGGGCGACGGCTTCTTCGTCGTCCGCAACGGCGCCGAGACGCTCTACACGCGCAACGGCTCGTTCGGCTTCGACTCCGCGGGTCGCCTGACCACCAAGGACGGCGCGCTCGTGCAGGGCTGGACCGGGGTCGACGGTGTCGTGCCTACGGGCGGGCCGGTCGGCAACATCGCGCTCCCGGTGGGCGCGACCTCGCCCGGGCGCGCGACGACGTCCGCCGCGGTGACCGGCAACCTGCCCTCGGGCGCCGCGGTCGGCGAGAAGCTCGTCCGCGACGTCACCGTCTACGACGCGCAGGGCGAGTCCCGCCAGCTCGCACTCACCTTCACCCGCACCGCGGGCGGCTGGGACGTCACCGACGGCGCCACGACGACGCAGCTCGCCTTCGCCGACGGACGCCTGACGACGACGCCCGCGACGATCGCCTCGGGCGGTGTCGCGGTCGACCTTTCGGCCATCACCGGCTACGCCGACCTCAGCACCGTCAAGCTCGGCGGTCAGGACGGCCGCGCGCCCGGAAGCCTCGTGTCGTACACGCTGTCGGCCGACGGCAGCCTCGTCGGCGCCTTCAGCAACGGAGCGACATCGGTGCTCGCGCAGATCGCCCTCGCATCGTTCGACAACCCCGAGGGGCTCGAGAAGGCCGGGTCGTCGCAGTACCGCGCCGGCGCCAACTCGGGCGCGGCCGCCGTCGGCACCGCGGGCACCGACGACCGCGGCGGGCTCGTCAGCGGGGCTCTGGAGATGTCGAACGTCGACCTCTCGCAGGAGTTCACGAACCTGATCGTCGCTCAGCGGGGCTTCCAGGCGAACGCCCGCATCATCACCACGAGCGACGAGGTGCTGCAAGAGCTGACCAACCTCAAGCGCTGATCGCGGGCGCGGCCCGCAACTCCTCAGAATCCCCGCTGGTTCGGCCTCGCGGCCCGCGCGCGGCGCCGGTCACGACGGTTTCTGAGGAGTTGTGCGCGGCCGGTCAGGGCCACAGCGGGAGCGCTCGGGCAGACGCCGCCCCGAGCGCAGCCGCGTCGAACTCGGTCACCGTCTCGGGGATACCGCGGGCGCTCCACTCCACCCCGACCTCGAACGTCGGAAGCGGGGGTGTCGGCCAGACCCAGAACTCGCGCGCCCAGCTGTCGGCATAACCCTGCGGGCGGCCGAGCCCCTCGATCACCGGCCCCTCGACCTGCGCGTCGGTCACGTCTCCCCGTGCCCACGGCGAATCGTCCTGCGTCGTGATCGTCCGCCCATCGGCGAAGCGGACGCCCCAGCGCAGGCCCGTCGGATCGAACCGGTCATCGAGCTGCCCCCGGCCGTGCGCACGATCGAGGTATCCCCAGATCCGTTGCCGCGCGACCCGGCCGGTCTCGGCCACGCGCACCGCCAACCGCAGCACGACGCCCTCGCGGTACACGCGCGCGAGCTCCAGCGACACGACCGTGTCGGACGAGCGACCCACCTCGCGGTCGAGCGCCACGATCGCCGGAGCGACATGCCAGGGCGGCCCCATCCACGCCGGCATGTCGAGCGGCGGATGGTCGTCGCCGGGGATCTCCCGCGGCTCGACGGGGCGGAAGAACGACGGCTCCGATGACGACGCTGACACGAGCGCAACGCTAACCGACCGCCGCCCGCTGCCGACAGTCTCCTCGGAGCCGCCGTACCCGCGACGACCCGTTCCCCCGCGCGCTGACCGACGAGAAGGGCGACATGATCGTTCTCACACGATTGAACCGTCACCGGTTCGCCGTGAACCCCGACCTCGTCGAACGCATCCAGGCGAGCCCTGACACGACGCTCACCCTGGTCGACGGGGCGACGTTCGTCGTCGCCGAGACGATGGATGCCGTCATCCAGAGCATCGTCGAGTTCCGCGCCCGCGTGCTGGCGACGGCGCTCGGCCATGCCGCGGCATCCGGGTCCGCATCCCAGTCGGCCTCCACGGCCGCCGCCGCCGCGCCGGAGGGTGAGCGCTGATGGATCCGTCACTCCTCATCGGCATCCTGCTGGCCTTCGGCGGCCTGTGGGCGATGATCCAGCTGGAGGGCGCCAGCCTCAACGCCCTGCTCCTGCCCGCGCCGATGGTGCTGGTCTTCGGCGCGACGATCGCGATCGGCATCGCCGGCGGCACGCTGCGGGATGCCGCGGGCGCCGTGCGCGCGCTGCCGCGGGCCTTCGTCGGTATCAAGGGATCGACCGAGGCGCTCATCGACACCGTCGTGGGATACGCCGAGAAGGCGCGCGCCCAGGGGCTGCTCGCGCTCGAGAGCGCCGTGGCAGACGAGAAGGACCCGCTGCTGCGCCATGCCCTGCAGAGCATCGCCGATGGAACGGATGCCGAAGACCTGCGCGTCGTCCTCGAAGACCGCGTCGCCACCGTCGCCGCGGAGCGCCGCACGGCCTCGCGCTTCTACTCGGCCCTCGGCGGGTACGCCCCGACGGTCGGCATCGTCGGCACGGTCGTCTCGCTCACCCACGTGCTCGAGTACCTCGACAAGCCCGACCAGCTCGGGCCCCTCATCGCCGCCGCCTTCGTCGCGACCCTGTGGGGCCTCCTGTCGGCGAACTTCATCTGGCTGCCGATCGGCACGCGGCTGCAGCGCCTCGCCGAGATCGAGGTCGACCGCATGACGCTCGTGACCGAGGGGATGCTCGCCGTCCAGGCGGGCAACCCGCCGATGCTCGTCGCCGAGCGTCTGCGGGCGCTCGCCCCCGAGACCAAGCCCGGGCGCGGCCGCGCGAAGGCGGCGGCCGACGAGCCCGCGGACGCCGGAGTATGAGCGCGCCTCGTCGCCGCCGGGTCATGGAGTCCTCGCACGAGGGCCCCGACGAGCGCTGGATGGCGTCGTACCTCGACATGATCACCGTGATGATGTGCATGTTCATCGTCATGTTCGCGATGTCCAACGTCGACCAGGAGAAGTTCGAGCAGCTGCGCGCTTCGCTCGCGACCGGGTTCGGTTCGGAGATCTCCGAGACCCGCGACGTCTCGGAGGGCGTCGTCGTGCCGCCCGAGCTGGTCGAGGAGGAGGGCGAGGGATTCGTCGAGACCCCGACCGCCCCGACCCCGGCCGAGCAGGAGTACAGCTCGCTCGACGACCTGCGCTCACGCCTCGAGGGTGCTCTCGCCGAGCAGGGCCTCGGTGACGCCGCGACCTTCACGATCGACGACCGGGGCCTCACCATCGGTCTCGTGAGCGCCGAGACGTTCTTCGACACCAACAGCACCGACCTGAGCGACCGTGCCCGGGCCGTGCTCGACGCCGCCGGGTCCGTCCTCGCCGCCGACGCGCACCTCATCTCGGTCGAGGGCCACGCCGACGCCCGCCCCGCCATCGCGCCGTTCGCCGACAACTGGGAGCTCTCGACCGCGCGGGCCAACGGTGTGCTCGGCTACCTCGTCGAGGCACGCGGGGTCGCGAGGGAGCGCATCAGCTCCGTCGGGTTCGGGTCGTCGCGACCGCTCGCGGAGGGCTCGAGCGCCGAGGCCCTCGCGCAGAACCGTCGCGTCGACATCGTCGTGCTCTCGGACGCCGACGCCCAGGTGCGCGGCGAGCTCCCCGCTCTCGCCGCCGCCGACGGCTGACTCCGGGCTCGGCCTTCACCTGGCAGTTCCCGCCCCATCCCGTGCGCTGAGTGGGCACAACCTGCCCATCCAGCCTGAGCCCGCGCCCACCCGGGGTCTCACCTGGCGGAACTCGCCCCATCCCCAGCCCTGAGTGGGCACAAACTGCCAACCCAACCTGAGCTCACGTCACCGCCAGGACCCACCTGGCAGTTCCCGCCCCATCCCGTGCCCCGAGTGGGCACAAACTGCCAACCCCACCTGAGCCCACACCCACCCGCGAGGCCCGGGCCTAACCGCGGGCGACACGCGACCGATAGTCCGTGGCGTGCAGACCGTGCCGACCGCCCCGAGCGTGCGAACCGAGGATGCCGCGACCGCGGCCCCGGAACGCTACGACTTCGGCCGACCCGCGGCACTGTCCCGTGAGCACACGCGCGCTCTGGCGGGGGCCTTCGACGCGTTCGCGCGCCAGTGGGCGATGCTCCTCGCCGCGAAGGCCCGCGTGCGCGCGCACATCGCCCTCGAACGGGTGAGCCTCGAGACCTACGACGAGTACGTCGCGACGATCCCGCCGACCACGACGCTCGTGCTGTGCTCGGATGCGACCTCGGACGATCGTGCGGTCATCGAGTTCCCGCTGCCGTCGGCCCTGTCGTGGATCGTGAAGATGCTCGGCGGCGACGGCTCGCAGCGCCCCGAGGCCCGCGCCCTCACGGCGATCGAGCAGGCGCTCATCCGGTCGCTGATGGACGAGACCCTCGGCCACCTGCGCACAGCCCTCGGCTCCCTCCTGCCTCGCGAGCTGAGCGTCGGCGCGGTGCAGTACAACGCGGCCTTCGCTCAGGTCGTCGGCGGTCAGGACCTCGTGGTCGTGGCCCGCTTCTCGATGCGTCTGGCCGACCGCACCGAGACCGCGACGATCGCCCTCCCCGCCGCGACGCTGCTCGAGCGCCTGTCCGACAGCGCCTCGGCGCCGCGGGCGACGAACGACCCGGGCCTCGTCCGCCGGCACGTCGAGCAGACGCCCGTCGAAGTGACGCTGCGGCTCGCGCCGCGTGCCGTCCGCCCCGCCGAGGTGCTCGACCTCGCCGTCGGCGATGTCATCTCGCTCGCGCACGCCGCCGACCGCCCCCTCGATCTCACCGTCGACGAGCAGGTCGTCGCTTCCGCCGCCGTGGGATCTCATGGCGCGCGGCTCGCGTGCGTCGTGACGGCATCCGATCTCTCCCCCGCACTGTCCGAGGAGTCGCCATGACCAGCACCACCACCCACGAGGCCGCAGCCGCAGCCGCGTTCGCCGACCGGCTGCCCACCGCCTCGCGCATCACCGCCCGCCCCGGGACGAGCGCGGGCGAGACCGGCGACGCGGTCATCGTCTCGTCGGTCGGCGACACGAGCGCCGCGCTCGCGGTCGTGGTCCTCGATGAGTCGGCGCTCCTCGGCGCGGACGCCGCCCTGCCGCTGCCCGAACGACTCCGCGACGCGCTCGACGCCGCGGCGACCGCCTTCGGCCCGAGCGTGCTCGGCGAGGCGACGATCGGAGACGCCTCGGCGCTCTTCGCGCACCCCGTCGCGCAGGTGTTCGACCTCGTCGACGAGGATGCCCGCGTGATCGGACGCCTCGCCGTGCGGGTGTCGCACCCCGCGGCGGCCTCGCCGCGCCGCCTGCAGCGCATCGCCGGCGTCGAGATGGAGCTGACCGTCGAGGTCGGTCGCACCCGCATGACCGTCCGCGACGTGCTCGATCTCGAGCCCGGGCGCATCATCGAGCTCGACCGCTCGGCCGGCGCCCCCGCCGACGTCAAGCTCAACGGGCGGCTGATCGCCCATGGCGAGATCGTCGTCGTCGACCAGGACTATGCGGTGCGCATCACGCGCATCATCGAGAACGCGGAGGCCTGAGATCGACGATCTGCTGCTCGCGCTGCGCGTCGTCGTCTCCCTCGGCGTCGTGCTCGCGATCGTGTGGGTGCTGCAGCGTCGCTTCTCTCGCGGCAGCGCTAACGGAGCACGCGCGAACCGGCCGCGAGGCCTCAAGTCGACACGTACGGATGCCGTCGCCGACATCACCGTCGTCGCCAAGCGCGGCATCGGGCCGAAGGCCCAGGTCGCCGTGGTCGAGATCGATGGGGCCCGTTACGTGCTCGGCATCACCGAGGGCGGGGTGTCGATGCTCGACCGCATCGACCCGACGCCGGGCACCACGACGGGGCCCCACGCGACAGCGGATGCCGCGCACGGCGACGACACGGCGCGCCCGGTCCTGCGGGATGTCGCGGACGACGCGCCCCTCGCACCGCCCGTGCCCCTGCTCCGTGCGCAGGCCCGCGCCGAACGCACTGCCCGCACCACCCGCCCGGCGACCATGACCGCGCGTGATGCCGCACAGGTGCTGCGCCGGGCCCTGGGCGCGTGATCTCCGGCGGCGCGCTCGGCGCGCTCGTGCTCGTCGCCGCCTCGACGCCCCCGCCGAACGGCGGCATCTCCGTTGACATCAACGGCATCGACGGCACACCCTCGTCGTCGGTCCTGACCCTCATCGGCATCACGCTGCTGTCGGTGGCCCCGGCACTGCTGCTCATGATGTCGTCGTTCACGAAGATCTTCGTGGTGCTGGCGATGACCCGGAACGCCCTCTCGCTGCCCACGATCCCGCCCAACCAGGTGCTCGCCGGCCTCGCCCTGTTCCTCACCCTCTTCGTGATGTGGCCGGTGCTGACCGAGATCAACACGGTCGCCGTCCAGCCCTACGTCGACGGCTCGATCACGTTCACCGATGCCGTGGGCGTCGGCGCCGACCCACTGCGCACCTGGATGCTGTCGTTCACGCGCGAGGAGGATCTCGCGCTCATGACCCGGTTCGCGGGCGCCGAGAACCCCGAGGACCCGGCGAGCGTCCCGATGATCACCCTCATCCCGGCGTTCATGATCTCGGAGCTGCGCGCGGCCTTCATTATCGGCTTCGTCATCTTCGTGCCGTTCCTCGTCATCGACCTCGTCGTCGCCGCAGCGCTGATGTCGATGGGCATGATGATGCTCCCGCCGGTGATGATCTCGCTGCCCTTCAAGATCCTGCTGTTCGTGCTCGTCGACGGGTGGGGACTCATCCTCCGCACCCTGATGGAGAGCTACGGAGCGGGCGGATGACCGGGGGCGCGCGTGAACCCTGAGGCCGTCCTCGACATCGGCATGGAGGGCGTCGTGCTCGCCGCGAAGCTCGCCGCTCCGCTGCTCATCACGGCACTCGTGGTCGGCTTCGCCATCTCGCTCCTGCAGTCGATCACGCAGATCCAGGAGGTCACGCTCTCGTTCGTGCCGAAGGCCGTCGCCGTCGCGATCGCACTCGTCGTGTGCGGGCACTGGATGATCGCCGAGGCGATCGCCTTCACCCACACCATGTTCGACCGCATCCCGCACCTGCTCTCGGGCGGTTGAGATGCAGCTGCTGCTCGACTTCGCCTGGATCGAGGCCACCGGACTCGCCGCGGTCCGCACGACCGCCTTCGTCTTCACCGCCCCACCCTTCTCGTACGGCGCCTTCCCCGCGCGCATCAAGGCGATGGTCGCGATCGGCGTCGCCCTCGCTCTCAGCGGCACGGTGGCGCCGGGCTACCAGAGCCTCGGCACCGGCCCGTTCTTCCTCGCCCTGACCGCTCAGGTCGTCACGGGGGCGCTGCTCGGATTCCTCGTGATGACGTGCTTCGCCGTCGTGCAGTCGGCCGGCGGGCTGATCGACGTCTTCGGCGGCTTTCAGCTCGCGCAGGCCTTCGATCCGCAGATGAACGTCAACGGCGCCCAGTTCACGCGCCTGTTCCAGATGATCGCCCTCGCCCTGCTCTTCGCGAGCAACGGCTACCAGCTCATCCTCGCGGGGCTCGCCCGGAGCTTCACGGCGATCCCCGTCGATGGGGTCCTCGACCTCGCCCGCCCGGCCGAGTTGCTGGTCGACACCGCGTCGCAACTGCTCGTCGCCGCGCTGCAGATCGCCGGTCCCCTGCTGCTCGTCCTCTTCCTCGCCGACATCGCGCTCGGGCTCGTCAGCCGCGTCGCCCCCGCCCTCAACGCGTTCGCGCTCGGCTTCCCCCTGAAGATCATCCTGACCTTCCTCCTCGCGGGAAGCGTCATCCTCGCCCTGCCCGCCGTCGTCGGGGCGCTCACCGACCAGGCGACCGGGCTGCTGATCGGCGGAACCCGATGAACGGCGGCGCGTCATGAGCAGCGACAGCGGGGAACGCACCGAGCAGGCCAGCCGCCGGCAGCTGCGCGAGGCACACCGCAAGGGCAAGCTGTCGCGCAGCCAGGACCTGTCCGCCTGGCTCGCGATCGGCACGGTCGCGCTGGTCCTCCCCGCCATGATCGGAGCGGGTGCGGATGCCGGGGCCGCGCAGTTCGTCGAGATCGCCGCGGTCATCCGCCACCCCGACCCCGAGCACGCCGTCGCCGTCCTGTCGTCGGCGCTCGGCAGCATCCCGGC
This sequence comes from Microbacterium sp. 1262, assembly GCF_040544895.1. NCBI lineage: Bacteria > Bacillati > Actinomycetota > Actinomycetes > Micrococcales > Microbacteriaceae > Microbacterium > Microbacterium sp. 1262. The sequence goes on along the minus strand of NZ_JBEPKU010000001.1, from coordinate 2,810,828 downwards.
CATCCTGGGCACGGCGCTGCTCGCCGTCGTGATCGTCGCGATCGTCGGGTCGGTCGCCCAGGGCGGCATCCATCTGCGCGGGGTGCCGGCGCGCTTCGAGCAGTTCAACGTGCTGAACGGCGTCAAACGGCTGTTCGGCGTGCAGGCACTGTGGGAGGGCGCGAAAGCGCTGCTCAAGACCGCCGCGATCGGCCTCGCCCTGTGGTTCGTCGTCGCCGGGCTCATGCCCGTGCTGACGATGAGCGGCGCCCACCCGATCACCCGGCTGCTCGAGATCGCCTCGAACGTCGTGACCGCGCTGCTCATCACCGCGGTCGCCGTCGGCGTGCTGCTGGCCGCGATCGACGTCCTCGTCGTCATGCGGCGCAACCGCAAGCACACCCGCGTCACCAAGAAGGAAGCGCGCGACGAGCACAAGAACTCCGAGGGCGACCCGCTCATCCGCAGCCAGCGCCGCGCCCGGCAGATGGCGATGAGCCGCAACCGCATGATCGCCGCCGTCGGAGATGCGGATGTCGTACTCGTGAACCCCACGCACATCGCCGTCGCCCTGCGCTACGAGCCGGGCAAGTCGGCGCCGCGCGTCGTCGCGAAGGGGCAGGGCCTCATCGCCGAGCGCATCCGCGAGCGGGCGCACGAGGCCGGCGTCCCGCTCGTCCGCGACATCCCGCTCGCACGCGCCCTGCACGGCGCGTGCGAGCTCGGCCAGGAGATCCCCGGCGATCTCTACACCGCCGTCGCCCGCGTGCTCGTCTTCGTCGACGGGCTCAAGCGCCGCGGCGCGGCGCGCGGCGTCCACACCGTTCCCGAGAGGAAGGCACCCCGATGAACATCCTGAGAAGGTCGCTCGTGCCGATCGGGGTCGTCGGCATCATCATGCTGCTGATCGTGCCGGTGCCGCCGCCGATCCTCGACGTCCTGATCATCACCAACATCCTGTTCGCCCTGCTCATCCTGCTGACGGCGATGTTCGTCAAGCGGCCGCTCGATTTCGCGGTCTTCCCCTCGCTGCTGCTGGTGGCGACGCTGTTCCGGCTCGGCCTGAACGTCGCCTCGACGAAGCTCGTGCTGGGCGAGGCGCACGCGGGGCAGGTCATCGACGCGTTCGCCGCGATCGCCGTGGGCGGATCGCTCGTCATCGGCATCGTGGTGTTCCTGATCCTCATCGTCATCCAGTTCGTCGTCGTGACGAAGGGCGCCGAGCGCGTCGCCGAGGTGGGCGCCCGGTTCACCCTCGACGCCATGCCCGGCAAGCAGATGGCGATCGACGCCGACCTCAACGCCGGTCTCATCAGCGACGCCGAAGCGCGGCGCCGGCGCGCCGAGATCGCGGCCGAGGCCGACTTCTACGGCGCGATGGACGGCGCCTCGAAGTTCGTCAAGGGCGACGCGATCGCCGGACTCGTCATCATCATCATCAACCTCGTCGGCGGCGTCGCGATCGGGATGCTCTCGAAGGGCATGGAGGCGGGCGAGGCCCTCAACACCTACGCCCTCCTGACGATCGGCGACGGCCTCGTCACGCAGATCCCCGCGCTGCTGATGGCGGTCGCGACGGGCATGATCGTCACCCGCTCGGGAGCGGAGTCCGACATGGGCTCGGCCGCGGCGGCGCAGCTGACGCAGTCGCGCAACGCCCTGTCGATCGCGGGCGGCGCGGCGATCGTGATGTCGTTCATCCCCGGGATGCCGATGCTGCCGTTCCTCGTCATCGGCGCCACCCTGCTGCTCATCGCGCAGCGTGTCGGCCGGCGCGAGCAGACGCAGGCGGCCGAGGACGCCCCCGCCGTCGACCCGCGCGGCGCCGTCGACACCCCCGAGGAGCTGGCCGAGCGGATGCGGGTCCACGCGCTCGAGATCCTGCTCGCTCCCGACATCGTCGACCTCGTCACCGGCGGTCCCGACGACCTGCTCGGACGCGTGCGGTCGCTGCGGCGCAAGACCGCGCTCGAGCTCGGGCTCATCGTTCCGCCCGTGCGCACGCGCGACAGCATCGAGCTGCCGCCCTCGACCTACGTCATCCGGGTCGCGGGGATCGAGGCGGGTCGCGGCGTCGCGCCCCGCGCCTCGCTCCTCGCGCTCGGCTCGGGCCTCGAGACCCTGCCCGGGCGGGCGTCGCCCGACCCCGTGTTCGGCATCGACGGGAAGTGGGTTCCCCTCGAGATGCGGCACAGCGCCGAGCTCGCCGGAGCGACCGTCGTCGACCGCGCGAGCGTCATCATCACCCACCTGTCCGCGGTCATCCAGGCCCACGCCGCCCGGCTGCTCAGCCGAGAGGACGTGCGTCAGCTCACCGAGACGCTGCGCCAGTCCAGCCCGGCAGCGGTCGAGGAGCTCACGCCGGCGCTGCTCTCGCTGGCGGAGGTGCAGCGCGTGCTGCAGGGCCTGCTCACCGAGCGCATCCCGATCAACGACCTCACGCGGATCTACGAGGCGCTCGCGCTGCGCGCCAAGACGACGACCGACCCCGACGCCCTGATCGAGGCGGCACGTCTCGCGCTCGGTCCCGCCGTGGCGACGCGCTTCGCCGAACAGGGGCGGCTGCGCATCGTCATGATCGACCCGCTGCTCGAGCAGTCGATGCTCGAGGCGATGCGACCGAGCGAGGACGGTCCGCACATCGCCCTGGACCCGCACCGGCTCGAGGCGGTCGTGGCCTCGGCTCGCGCCGCCCTCGAAGCGGCCGGCCCGGGCCCCGAGCCCGTGCTCGTGTGTGCGCCGTCGCTGCGTTCCGCCGTGCGGCGCCTCATCTCGTCGCAGACCGACGGGCTGCCGGTGCTGTCGTACACCGAGGCGACGGCCGGGGGCCTGGCGATCGACACGGTGGGCGTCGTCCGAGACACGATCGGCGACGCGCATGCCATCACGCCCGCGTGAGACTCGCGTCGAGCGCGCGGGGCGGGCACGGCTTCCGGAAAGTAGGGTGATCGAGTGCTGGTGTTGACGAGACGAGTCGGTGAGAAGGTGCTCATCGGCGACGACATCGAGCTCACGGTGCTCGAGGTCAAGGGCGACAGCATCCGGCTCGGCATCGAAGCGCCGCGGTCGACCCGCATCCAGCGCGCCGAGATCGTGGCGGCCGTCGAGACCGAGAACGTCTCGGCCGCCCGCACGTCCGCAGACGAGCAGGCGGCGCTCCTGAACGCACTCGTCCGCCGCCAGGGCGGGGCCCCGACGGCGGACTGAGAGGGATGACGGCGGCGGGTCAGCCCGCGAGGGCGCCCGAGATCTCGTCGATGTTCTGCTGCATCCAGCCGACGTAGTCGACGCCGTCGGGCATGAGCTCGGTGAACTCGAGCACGGGGATGTTCAGCTCTCCGGCGACCTTCGTGATCTCCGTGGTCTCAGCGCCGCCCGTCTGCGCGTTGACGATCACGATGCGCACCTCGCCCGAACGCAGGATCTGCTGCGCCTCGAGGAGGGTCGCGGGAGGCACGTCCTGCCCCTCTTCGACGGCTTCGCTGAACGCCTCCGGAGTCGCGTTCTCCAGACCCGCCGCCGCGGCGAGATACAGCGGCACCGGCTCGGTCACGAAGATCTTCTCGCCCTGGTGCGCCGCCGAGATGGTGTCGAGGGATGTCTCGAGGCCGTCGATCCGCTCGATGAGCGCCTTCGCGTTCGCCTCGAACGTGTCGGCCTGGGCCGCGTCGAGCTCACCGAGCTCGTGCGCGATGTCTTCGACGAGGTGAGCGATCGTGTGCGGGTCGTACCAGACGTGCTCGTTGAAGCCCTCGATGTGGTCGTGACCCTCATGGTCGTGCTCGTGGTCGTGCTCGGCCTCGGCGCTCTCGTCCGCGGCGTGCTCATCCGCGGCGTGCTCGTCGGCGTGGTCGTCGTGGCCCTCGGCGCCGGGGAAGTCGTGCGAGAACTCGACCGCCGTGAGCACCGGAGCCGTGCTGCCGCTCGACTCGACGAGCCCGTCGAGGAACGAGTCGTAGCCCCCGCCGTTCTCGATGATGAGGTCGGCCTGCGACACCGTCAGCTGGTCGCGCGCCGACGCCTCGTACGAGTGCGGGTCCTGCGCGAGTGAGGTCACGATCGAGGTCACCTCGACGGCGTCGCCGCCCACCTCGGCGGCCAGTGAGCCGTACACGTTGGTCGAGGCGACGACGCTGATCTTGCCGTCGTCCGAACCGCTCGCGGCCGGCGACGAGGTGCCGGCGCAGCCGGCGAGAGCGAGGGATGCCGCTGCCACGAGCGCGGCGGCAGGGAGGAGTCGACGGGTCATGCCGTCGATTGTACGTTACTGATAATCGTTCTCCGCACACGTCCGCTAGGAGCGACCTTTCGGCGGCCCGAAGGATTCGCTCGCCCGAAATGCTGTCAATCAGGGCTTTTCGTCATTTTCGACGGCCTGCGGCTGGCAAGCTCGAGAGCGGCCGATCTCCGTTCGACGGTGCCCGGGACGATCGCCCGCCATCCCGTCATCCCGCTTCGAGGAGGAGCCATGTCGCCCTGGGCGCTCTTCATCCTGGCCGTCGGCGTCTCGGCCGACGCCTTCGCCGTGGCTCTCGGGAAAGGCCTGCAGCTGCGGGCTCACGTCGTGCGCGGCGCACTCCTCATCGCCGGCGCCTTCGGCCTCGCGCAGGCGGTGATGCCGCTGATCGGCTGGCTGCTCGGCAGCACCTTCGCGGAGGCCATCGCCCCGTTCGACCACTGGATCGCCTTCGTCCTGCTCGCCGCCATCGGCGCGAAGATGCTGTGGGAGGCGTTCCGCCCCAACGATGACGACGCGGACGCGGCATCCGGCCTGTCGGCGCGCGAGATCATCCTGCTCGCTCTCGCGACGAGCATCGACGCCCTCGCCGTCGGGCTGTCCTTCGCCTTCCTCGACGTGCCGCTGTGGATCGCGGTCGTCTCGATCGGCCTCGTCACGTTCGCCCTGTCGTTCGTCGCCGTGCTGATCGGCCACCGCATCGGCACGCGGTGGCGCAAGCCCGCCGAGATCATCGGCGGCATCGTCCTCATCGGCATCGGCACCCAGATCCTCATCGAGCACCTGGTCGCCGGCTAGTCTCGCGGCTCGCGCTCGCGGGCCTCGGAGAATCGCGCGTACCTCGGATCCGTACGCGCGAGCAGTCCGAGCTTCGCGACATTCTCCGAAGGAGGGATGCCGCGGCTCAGCCGGCGAGCTTCGTCTTCGCGTACGCGACGACCGCGTTCGCGTGTCCGTGGCCGAGTCCGTGCTCGGTCTTGAGCGACTTGACGACCTGCATGTGCGGCGTCCCCGCCGAGAGCTCGTCGGCCGCGATGTCGAGCCAGTGCTGAATCGGCAGTCCGTAGGTCTTCTCGATGCTCGGGAAGTACGACGCCGGCCCCTTCTCACTCATGCGCCGAGGCTACTCCCCCGCCCACCGCCGAGAACATACCGTTCTCGAGCGCATCCAGCTCAGTCGAGCAGCAGCGCGGGCTCCTCCAAGACGGATGCCACGTCGGCGATGAACCGGCTCATGCCGTCGCCGTCCACGACGCGATGGTCGAACGAGCCCGACACGGTCGTCACGTAGCGGGGACGCACCTCGCCGTCAACGACCCACGGCTTCTGCCGGATCGTGCCCATCGCGACGATGCCCGACTCGCCGGGGTTGATGATCGGGGTACCGGCATCCATGCCGAACACGCCGATGTTCGTGATCGTGATCGTGCCGCCCTGCTGCTCGGCGGGCGCGGTCTTGCCCTCGCGGGCAGTGAGGGTCAGCTTCTCGAGAGCGCGGGCCAGGCCGCGCATGTTGAGGTCCTGCGCGTCCTTGATGTTCGGCACGAGAAGGCCGCGCGGGGTCGCGGCGGCGATGCCGAGGTTGACGTAGTGGCGCACCCGGATCTCGGCGCCGTTCTCGGTATCGACCCACGCGGCGTTCACCATCGGCGTCCGGCGCACCGCCCACACGACCGCGCGCGCCATGATCAGCAGCGGCGAGACCTTGATGTCGGCGAAGTCGGGCGACGCCTTCATCCGCTTGACGACCTCCATCGTGCGGGTCGCGTCGACGTCGGTCCACACCGACACGTGCGGTGCGGTGTGCGCGGAGTCGACCATGTGCTTGGCCGTGACCTTCCGGACACCCTTGACGGGGATCGTCTCCTCGCGGTCGTCGGCAGGCCCGGCCGAGATGACGGCCGGCGGGACGGGGATCGTCTGCTCGCGCACCTCGGGTCGGGCCGGCGTCTGCAGGTTCCGGAAGACGGATGCCTGCGACGCGTGGTTCACGACGTCCTCGCGCGTCACCTCGCCCGCGGCACCCGACGGCGTGACCGAGGCGAGATCGACGCCGAGGTCGCGTGCCAGCTTGCGGATCGGGGGCTTCGCCACGACGCCCACGGCCGCGCGCACGGGGGGCTCGGCGGGCTTGCGGCGGCGCGACTGCACCTGTCCGGCTCCGCCGTATCCGACGAGCACCGACCCGTTCTCCTCCGACGCGTCGCCGGCTGCCGCAGGCTTCTCGGCAGGGACGGCCGGGCTGCTCGCGGCATCCGCTCCTCCGGACCCACCCCCCGGGGCGATCGTGATGATCGCGGCCCCGACCTCGACGGTCGTCCCCTCGTCGACGAGCAGCTCGCCAACGGTTCCCGAGAACGGCGACGGCAGCTCGACGAGCGACTTCGCGGTCTCGATCTCGACGAGGACGTCGTTGACCGCGACCTCGTCGCCCGCGGCCACGCGCCACTGCACGATCTCGGCCTCGGTGAGGCCTTCGCCGACGTCCGGCAGGTGGAAGGTCTGGGTGCTCATGAGGGAATCCTCTCGCAGGCGCGTCGGATGGTCAGTAGGCGAGGGCGCGGTCAACGGCCTCGAGGATGCGGTCGGCGTCGGGCAGGTAGGCGCCCTCGAGCTTCGCCGCCGGGAACGGGACGTCGAAGCCCGACACCCGCAGCACGGGAGCCTCGAGCGAGAAGAACGCCTGCTCCGTGACGGTCGCGGCGATCTCGGACCCCAGCGAGGTGAAGCCGGGTGCCTCCTGCCCGTAGACCATCCGCCCCGTGCGGCGCACCGACTCGACGATCGGGCCGTAGTCGACGGGCGACAGCGACCGCAGGTCGACGACCTCGCACGACACGCCCTCGCTCTCGGCGAGCGCGGCGGCCTGCAGCAGCACGTTCACCATCGCGCCGTGCCCGACGAGCGTAACGTCGGTGCCCCGCCGGACCACGCGCGAGGCGTGCAGCGGCAGTGCGCGTGCGGTGAGGTCGACCTCGCCCTTGGACCAGTAGCGCGACTTGGGCTCGAGGAACACGATCGGGTCGTTCGAGGCGATGGCGTCCTGGATCATCCAGTAGGCATCGTTCGGCGTCGACGGCGACACGACCCGCAGGCCCGCGGTGTGCGTGAAGTACGCCTCCGGGCTCTCCTGATGGTGCTCGACGGCGCCGATGTGGCCGCCGTAGGGAATGCGGATGACGACGGGGAACGACATCCGTCCGTCGTGCCGGTTGGTGAGCTTCGCGAGCTGCGTCGTGATCTGGTCGAAAGCGGGGAAGACGAACCCGTCGAACTGGATCTCGCACACCGGGCGGAAGCCGGACATCGCGAGGCCGATCGCGGTGCCGACGATGCCCGACTCGGCGAGGGGCGTGTCGAGCACGCGGCGGTCGCCGAACTCGGCCTGCAGCCCCTCCGTGACGCGGAACACGCCGCCGAGGCGGCCGATGTCCTCGCCCATCATGAGGACGTGGTCGTCCTGCTGCATCGCGGCGCGCATGCCCGCGTTGAGCGCCTTGCTGAACGGCAGCGTCTCGACGCTCATGCGCGTCCCTCCTCGAAGGATGCCTCGTAGTCGGCGAGCCACTTCCGCTGCCGGTCGACGAGCGGATGCTGCTCGCTGTAGACGTGCGCGAACATGCTGTCGGCCTCGGGAGCGGTGAGCTGGTTCGTGCGGACCCGGACGTCGTCGGCGTAGGCCGCGGCCGCGGCATCCACGTCGTCGAAGAAGGATGCCGACGCGCCGCGACCCTCGAGATAAGCGCGCATGCGGGTGATCGGGTCGCGCTGCGCCCAGAAGGCCTCTTCGTCGCTCGTGCGGTACTTCGTCGGGTCGTCGCTCGTCGTGTGCGCGCCCATGCGGTAGGTCAGCGCTTCGATCGCGCGCGGCCCCTCGCCGGAGCGGGCCTCGTCGAGGGCGAGCTTGGTGACGGCGTAGCTGGCGAGCACGTCGTTGCCATCGACGCGGATCGACGGCATCCCGTATCCGGCGCCGCGCCGCACCAGCGGGACCTTGGACTGCGTCGAGACGGGCACCGAGATCGCCCAGTGATTGTTCTGCAGGAAGAAGACCTGCGGGGTGTTGTAGCTCGTGGCGAAGACCATCGCCTCGTGCACGTCGCCCTGGCTCGACGCGCCGTCGCCGTAGTAGACGATGACCGCTTCGTCGCGCTCGGGGTCGCCCGTGCCGGTGCGTCCGTCGAAGACCATGCCCATGCCGTAGCCGGATGCGTGCAGCGTCTGCGAGCCGAGCACCAGCGTGTAGATGTGGGTGTTGCCGTTCTTGGGTTCTGTCGGGTCCCACCCGCCGTGCGTGAGGCCGCGCATGAGCCGGATGATGTCGATCGGATCGACGCCGCGGATCGTGCACACGACGTGCTCGCGGTACGACGGGAAGAGGTGGTCCTGGGGTCGGGCCGCACGCGCGGAGCCGACCTGAGCGGCCTCCTGCCCGAAGGACGGCGGCCAGAGGGCGAGCTGCCCCTGGCGCTGCAGGTTCGTCGCCTGGCGGTCGAAGGCCCGCACCGTCACCATGTCGCGGTAGAACGTCTCGAGCTCGGCCTCGGAGAGCGCCTCGATCACCGGCAGGTAGCGTTCGGCTTCGGGCGACGGGTCGAGTGAGCCGTCGGCCGCGAGGACGCGGACGAGAGCGGGATCGAGTTCTGCGTCGGTCACCCTCCCACGCTAACGCCCCCGGTATGGCCCCATCTGCATGCGGTCGACAACGGATGCCGCGATTCGCGGTGGGCGCGGCACAAGCCGGGCGGCCCATCAGGGACGTCGCGGCGCTGCCGGTCGGCTTCGAAACCGTTTCATCCCGCTTCGATCCCGCTTCGAGCTCGCTTCAGGCCCGCTTCAGCAGAGACGCGTCACACTGGGAGCGATGCGCGTGCTGGTGGTCGATGACGAAGTCCGCCTCGCCGACGGGATCCGTCGGGGTCTCGAGGCCGAGGGCTTCGCCGTCGACGTCGCCCATAACGGGGTCGATGGACTCTGGCGCGCGCGAGAGACGCGGTACGACGCGGTCGTCCTCGACCTGATGATGCCGGGGATGAGCGGTTGGAAGGTGTGCGAGACGCTGCGGGCCGAGGAGAACTGGACGCCCGTGCTCATGCTCACCGCGAAGGACGGCGAGTGGGATCAGGTCGAGGCGCTCGAGGCCGGCGCCGACGACTACGTCACGAAGCCGTTCTCGTATCCCGTGCTGGTCGCCCGGCTGCGTGCCCTCATCCGTCGGGGCGGGGTAGCGCGGCCTGTGGCACTCGAGGCGGGCGACCTGCGCCTCGACCCCGCGTCGCGCCGCGTCTGGAGGGGAGAGACGGAGGTCGAGTTGACTTCTCGCGAGTTCGCCGTGCTGCATCACCTCATCCGGCACCGCGGTCAGGTGATCTCCAAGCAGGACCTGATCGCGGGTGTGTGGGATGACGACTTCGCGGGCGACCCCAACATCGTCGAGGTCTACGTCGCACACCTGCGGCGCAAACTCGACCGACCGTTCGGGCGCGAGGCGATCGAGACCGTCCGCGGCGCCGGCTACCGACTCGCGGCGGACGGGGGCTGACGGTGTCCGACGCAGGGCGGCGCCGGCCTCGCGGACTGCGGGGACGCATCACACTGCTCGCGACGGCGACGGTCGCGCTCGTGATGGTGCTCGGCTCGATCGCCTTCCACGCCGTGCTGAACGCCAGCATCCACGCCGCCGCGGATCGTGCGGCGGAGGTGCGCGTCGAGGAGATTGCCGCACGTGTCGAGGCCGAGGGACCCGCAGCCGTCCGCTCCCTCGACGACGAGATCGTGCAGCTGCAGGATGCTGAGGGCGTCGTCGTCGTAGCCTCGAGCGACGCCGACGACGGGCCGCTCCCCGCCGCAGACCGCGACGGGGAGGAAGCGAGGTACGACGGCGACCGGGTGCTGATCGCGACCGAGGAGCTCGACGACGGACGCCGGCTCGTGTTGGCGGTTCCCGCGGATGACGCGGCCGAGACCCTCGCGACGGTCGCCGCGCTGCTGGCGGCGTCGACCGTCCTCGTCATCGCCCTGGTCGCCGGCGTCACGTGGTGGGTCGTCGGTCGGGCGCTCCGTCCCGTCGCGCGCATCCGCGCCGAGGTCGACGAGATCACCGCCGACCGGCTCGACCGGCGCATCGCCGAGCCGGCATCGGGCGACGAGATCGCGGCCCTGGCGGGCACGATGAACCGGATGCTGGCGCGCCTCGACGACGCGGCTGCCGCGCAGCGTCGCTTCGTCTCCGACGCCTCGCACGAGCTCAGGTCACCACTCGCGACGATGCGCCAGCATGCCGAACTCGCGCGAGCGCACCCCGCGGCCACGTCACTCGACGATCTCGCGGAAGTCGTCTCGGCCGAAGGCCTCCGCATGCAGGATCTCGTCGACGGCCTGCTGCTGCTCGCGAGGTTGGACGAGCACGCACCGACCCGTCGCGAGGGCATCGACCTCGACGACCTCGCCCTGTCGGAGGCTGCGCGCCTCCGCGCGGCATCCGCGAGGGACCGGGCGGACGCGATCTCGGTCGACACGTCGGGGATCGGCGCAGCGCGCGCGATGGGCGACCCCCGCCTGCTGGCGCGCCTGGTGCGCAATCTCGCCGACAACGCCGTGCGACACGCACGCTCGCGGATCGCGCTGACCACGGTCGTCGATGTCGACGCCGGTCACGCCGTGCTGCACGTCGACGACGACGGCGCCGGTATCGCGCCGGAGGAACGCGAGCGGGTGTTCGAACGCTTCGTCCGTCTGGACGAGGCCCGCGCGCGGGATGCCGGCGGCAGCGGCCTCGGGCTCGCGATCGTCCGCGGCATCGCGGAGGCCTCGGGCGGTTCCGTAACGGTCTCCGCATCACCGCTCGGAGGCGCGCGGTTCACTGTGATCCTGCGCGCGGGCGACTGAGCGCGGAGCGAGGAGCGCGGAGCACGAGGTTCCCTGAACGCGGCTTCAGGTCGCTTCAGCCGTGCTTCAGCGGTCGGCCGACACCATCGAGGCATGAACGACAACGAGCGCACCCCCCAGGACCAGCCGATCCCCGCCGACGCACCGACCCTCCCCCTCTCGCCGTCCGACGCCGCGCCCGCTGACGCGCCCTCCGCTGCGCCTGCCGCTGTGCCTGCCGCGGTGCCTGCCGAGCCGCGTCGGCGCGGTCGCCGCACAGCGCTGCTCGCCGGCGGAGCCGTCGTCGCGGCAGCGCTGCTCGTCGGAGGCGGTGCGGCCGTGGGGGCGGCGATCGCCGACGACGATGACGACGAGGACCGAGCGGCCAGCCTGTCATCGTCGGACGGCCTCGCCGGCGCTCGCGCAGACGGTGACCGCGACGACGCGCCGACGGGCGGCGAGGCCGGGTCCATCTCGACCGAGGCCTACGGTGCGGCATCCGCGGACGAGCTCACCGCCATCGCCGACGCGGCGCGCGCGGCCGCCGACGGCGACGTCGTGTCACTCGATGCGGACCGCGACGGCACGTGGGACGTGCAGCTCGTCGCAGCAGACGGCTCCGAAACGGACGTCCGCGTCGACGTCGACGGCACCGTGACGGTCACGGCGACCGAGTCAGCCGAGGCCGACGACACCGCGGCGGAGAACGTCCTCGACGTCGCGACGCTGCGCACCGTGATCGAAGCGGCACTGAGCGAGGCCGACGGCCGCATCATCGACGTCGACGCGGACGACGACCCCCGCTCACCCTTCGACGTCTCGGTGCTCACCGCCGACCGCGGCGTCGTCGACGTCACCGTCGGCACCGACGGCTCGGTCCTCCGCACCGAGCTCGACGACTGACCCCGGACGCCGTCTCCGCTCGGTCCGACTGCCGTGCCGGGATGCAAGGGATCGTGAACGACACCTCGAGGCGGCGGCATCCGCACCGGGGTGTCACGCCAGATTCAGAGCATCCGGGCACGGGTGGGAGGATCGGCGGATGACGTCGTCGTTCGAGATCGTGACCCGCGCCGCGGTGCCCGCGGAGGCGCTGTTCGACGCATCGCGTGACATCGGGGCCCACGTCGCCTCGATGCGCGGCACCGGCGAGCGCGCGGTCGATGGGGTGACGAGCGGCCTGATCGGCCTGGGCGAGACGGTGACGTGGCGCGCGTGGCACTTCGGCATCCCGTTCCGGATGACGTCGCGGGTCACCGCGCTCGACCGTCCGCACCGCTTCGTCGACGAGCAGATCGCCGGCCCGTTCCGCCTCTTCCGGCACGAGCACCTCTACGTCGAGCGCGACGGGATGACGGTCATGACCGACCGGGTCACCCTCGCGTCGCCCGTCCTCGGCCGACTCGCCGAACGCCTCGTGCTGGTGCCCTATCTGCGCCGGCTCCTCACCCGGCGGGCCGAGCATCTCGCGACGACGCTGTCCGGCTGACCCGGGGCTCTGCGCACCCGCGTCGCGCGCGTGCCCCGTCGCAAGGGATCCTGACCGACACCCCGCCGCCACGGCATCCGGATCCGGGTGTCGCCGGCGGGGTCTTGCATCCGCGCACAGGCGCCGGGGGCGTGGGGTGGGATGCTGGTCGCATGAGCCTGTCGCACCGCGATGAGTGGAACGCCGGCCCGCGAGGCTTCCGTCGATTCGAGAGAACCGTGCGCGTGGGATCGGGGGATGCCGCGTGGCGGCAGGCCCGGGCCGACCTCCTGGCTTGGCGCGTCAAGACCCGCAGCGGATTCCGGGTGGTGCCCGACGTTCCTGCCGTGGTCGGCGGGCGGCACTGGCTCGAGGTCGGATACGGGCCTCTCACACTCCGCGAGCCGGTCGAGGTCGTCGCATTCGTCGACGAGCCGGATCGAGTCGGGTACGTCTACCTCGCGCTGCCCGGCCACCCGCTCGAAGGCGAGGAGACGTTCCTCATCACCCGGCGCGGCGACGAGGTGCTCTTCACGCTGCGATCACTCTCGCGGCCGGCGCCGACCTGGTTCTGGCGGCTCGCTTATCCGGCGGTCCGCGTCGTGCAGGTGATCGTGCGAACGCGCTACCTCAGCGCCTTGAGCCGAGGCGGCCGTACCGGGCGTTAGCGAGCCGCGGCCGCGCCGCGCCGTTCAGCCGACGACGGCTGCCGCGGCCGCGACGATCCGCTCGATCGACTCCTCCTCGCCGATCGAGATGCGCACTCCGTCGCCGGCGAACGCTCGCACGATCAGTCCGGCCGCATCGAAAGCCTCGGCGATCTCGAGGGCTCGCTCGCCCGCGGGCAGCCACACGAAGTTGCCCTGCGCGACCGGGATGTCCCACCCCGCCTCGCGCAACCGGTCGGCGAGCGCATCGCGTCGCACGGCGATGTGGCGCACCCGCTCGAGCAGCTCGTCCTCGGCGTCGAGGCTCGCGAGCGCGGCTTCCTCAGCCTGGGCCGTGACCGAGAGCGGGATGCCGGTGCTGCGCGCCGCATCGAGGATGCGGTGGTCGCCGATGGCGTACCCGACGCGCAGTCCGGCAAGACCGTATGCCTTCGAGAACGTGCGCAGGACCACCACGTTGGCGTGGCCCGCGGCGAGCACGACAGCGCCGGTCACGGCATCCGGATCGGTCACGAACTCGGCGTAGGCCTCGTCGAGGACGATGAGGACGTCGGAGCGGACGCGCGCCACGAACGCATCGAACGCCGCCTGGCTCACGACGGGACCGGTGGGGTTGTTGGGGCTGCAGACGATGATCATCCGCGTGCGGTCGGTGACGGCATCCGCCATCGCGTCGAGATCGTGCCCTGCGTCGGCGGTCAGCGGCACCGCGACGGCGGTTGCCCCGGCGACGGCGGCGAGCCCGGGATAGGCCTCGAACGATCGCCAGGCGAACATGATCTCGTCGCCCGGGCCGCTCGTCGCCGAAGCGAGCTGGTAGAGGATCGACACCGAACCGGCGGCGACGTGCACGCCGTCGGGCGCGACCGCGTAGCGATCCGCGAGCCGCGCGCGCAACCGGCCCGCCGAGGCGTCGGGGTAGCGGTTGAAGGTCGTCGCCGCGCGCACGGCCTCGACGACGCCGGGCAGCGGGTCGAACGGGTTCTCGTTGCTCGACAGCTTGAAGGCGTCGGCGGAGGCCTGACGGCCCTGGCGGTATGCGGGCAGCGCCGCGATCTCGGGTCGGATGCGCACGGGCAGGTCGGTCACGATGCGAGTCTACGGATGCCGCCACCTCCGCCGGATGACGGATCGGAGGCCCCGTGGGAGACTGTCGGCACTATGAGCCTCATCATCCGCCTGATCGTCAACGCCTTCGCGGTCTGGATCGTGACGCTGATCCCGGCGCTGGAGGTGTCGGTCGTGGCGTTCCCGCCGGGCGGCGACCTGCAGCTCGTCCTCACGCTGCTGCTGATCGCGCTCATCTTCGGACTCGTCAACGCGATCGTCGGCACCGTGTTGAAGGTGCTGGCGTTCCCGCTGTACATCCTCACCCTCGGGTTGATCTCGTTCATCATCAACGGCTTCCTGCTGTGGCTCACCGGCTGGGTCACCTCGGGCTGGGACTGGGGCCTGCGCATCGGCGGCTTCTGGCTCGCGGTGCTCGCGGCCATCGTCATCGCGCTGATCAACTGGGTCGCCGGCATCCTGTTCCGTCCTCGTCGCGACCGCGACCGCGACCGCCGCTGACGCCCGCACGAGCGCACGCACGCGCCATCAGTCGGGCCTCCGCACGCGGTAGGTCGTGACCTCGGCGGACTCGTCGCCCCCGAAGGCCGCGATGCGCTCCTGGACGTCATCGACGCGGGGATCGCCCGAGGCGTCGGCGAGGGCGGCGGTGTCGCCGTAGGCGTCGATCGAGTGAGCGCCGAGCGCGACGTCCGCCATGCCGGGCGGCGGATCGGCGACCCGTTCGACGACGATGCTGCCCGCCGCGCCGGCACGATCGGGGTGGCCGCCCGACTGCAGGGCCGGGACGAGATCGTCGGTGTGCCGCACCGTAACCTGCAGCGTGGCGTCGCCGGGATCCGCCTGCACGGGAGAGCCGAAGGTCACGTTGCCGACGACGCGGAAAGGTCCGCCGACGCTGAGCCGTGACGTGATCGCGCCGCCCTGCGAGTACCCGACGGCGAGCACGGCGTCTCCCGGCCGTGCGCCGGCTGCGCGGAGGGCGCTGACGACCGATTCATACGACGCCGAGCTGCGGCCCGCGTAGAGCTGCACGTTCGATGACATGTCGAAGGGCTCGCGGCCGCCGAACCCGAGCGGCGATCGGGTCCCCGCGACGTAGACGGCGAAGCGGCGCTCACTTCCGTCACCTCCGTAGCGCTCGACACGGATCTGGTCGCCTTCTCGGGGGATGCGAGCAGCGAGAGCAGCGAGCGTGGTCGGAGCGGCCCCCGCCACGGGCGCCGCTGATCGCGTGACCTCGACGACCGGCGGCGACGCGTTCCCGCCCCGGTCGGGCGTCGCACGCCCCAGGCCCAGGGCGCCGAGCGCCGTCAACGCGAGGCCGCTGCCCGCGACGGCGGCCCCGCCCAGCAGCCCGAGCGGCACGACAGCGCCGCCGATCTGGCGCTGGAGCTCACCGTGCCGCAGCAGCGGCCACGTCGCCAGTAGCAGGTCGGCGCGTGCGGCCGCCCCGGACGAACGCTCGCGCGCCTCATCGATGCGCCGGTCGAGCGAATCCGTCACCCGCCGGTCACCGCCGGCAGCGGCCCGACGCGCCGCCTCGAGCTCGACGATGTCATAGACGTCTGCGGCATCCCGCAGTTTTCCGGCGAGGGCGGATGCCTCGGCCGAGAGCTCGTCGAGGAGTCGTGCGAGGTCGGCGCCGAGCGCCGCCGCGGGCCACGCGGTCGCCTCGTGCGCGGTGAGCTCGCGTGTCGTGGTCTCGAAGGCGCGGCCCAGTCCACCGCAGCCCGTCGACAGGCTCACGAGCACGGCGGCCGCCATCCGGAGCCGCTCCGTGTCGACCGCGATGACCCCGCCATCGCGGATGTCGAGGGAGTCATCGCTCACGGGCCACCCATCACGAGGCGAGCCTGCACGTGGCGCAGTTCGTCGTCGAGGCGTTCGATTCGAGCGGAGGCGTCATCCGTTCGCGCGCGCCAGTCGGCGAGGCGGTCACGGTAGCCGCGGGCCGCGCGGGCGCGCCAGGCGGTGTCGTGGTCGAGATCCGCCGCGCCGCGACGGATCACGTCGAGCTCGTCGCGCAGAGCGGGAAGCCGTGCCCGCAACGACGCGATCATCTCGAGGGTCCGCGCTGCGGCGGACTCGCGTCCGAGACCGGAGGAGAGGACGAGAGGCGAGGTCATCCCGCCACGATGCCCGCCCGCGCGGACGCGGCATCCTCATTCGACGCCACCGGGGACGAGCGCGTGCGCCGATACGTCTGTGCAGGAAAGGCTCGATCCTCCAGAATGGGACGGTGACCCGACGCGCCGAGCCCTTCCGCGTCATGTTCGTCTGCACGGGGAACATCTGCCGCTCCCCCATGGCCGACGTGGTCTTCCGCTGGTTCATCGACCAGTCCGGGCTCGGCGACCGCGTCGTGTCGGCGAGCTCGGGAACGGGCGACTGGCACGTCGGCGAGCCCGCCGACGGACGCACGCTCGAGGCGCTCGAACGCCGCGGCTACGACGGGCGGGGGCATCGGGCCCGTCGCTTCACGCTGACGGATTTCGATCGCTCCGACCTGATCGTCGCGCTCGACCGGTCGCACGAGCGCGTGCTGTCGAACTGGGCGCGCACGACGGCCGACACCGACAAGCTCGGGTTGCTGATGTCGTTCGACGCGCAAGCGGGAGGCGATCTGGACGTCCCCGACCCCTACTACGGCGACGCCGGAATGTTCGACGAGGTGCTCGCTATGATCGAGAGCGCGAGCCGGGCGCTCTTCCGGCAGCTCGAACCCGCGATCCGCACCACGTCCTGAGCGCCCGTTCACACTGAATGGAGCCTCGTGACCTCTCTGCCCCCGCAGCCCCTGAGCCCGCTCGACGGCCGGTATGCCGCCGCCGTCGGATCCCTCGCCGACTACCTCTCGGAAGCCGGTCTCAACCGCGCCCGCGTCGAGGTGGAGGTCGAGTGGATCATCGCCCTCACCGACCGGAGCCTGTTCGGCAGCTCACCGCTCTCTGATGAGCAGAAAACCCAGCTCCGTGGGCTCTACCGCGACTTCGGTCAGGCCGAGATCGACTGGCTCGCCGCCAAGGAGGCCGTCACCCGCCATGACGTGAAGGCCGTCGAGTACCTCGTCCGCGACCGGCTGTCGACCCTCGGCCTCGACGCGATCGCCGAGCTGACGCACTTCGCGTGCACGAGCGAGGACATCAACTCGGCCTCCTACGCCCTCACCGTCAAGCGCGCCGTCGAGAACGTCTGGCTGCCGAAGCTGCATGCCGTCATCGACGCACTGGGCGACCTCGCCCGCGAGCACCGCGACGCCCCGATGCTCTCGCGTACGCACGGCCAGCCCGCCACCCCCTCGACGATGGGCAAGGAGATCGCCGTGTTCGCGTGGCGCCTCGCCCGCGTCGCGAAGCAGATCGAGGGCGGCGAGTACCTCGCGAAGTTCTCGGGCGCGACCGGCACCTGGTCCGCGCACCTCGCGGCCGAGCCCGACGTCGACTGGCCCGAGCTCTCGCGCTCGTTCATCGAGGGACTGGGCATCGACTTCAACGTCCTGACCACCCAGATCGAGTCGCACGACTGGCAGGTCGAGCTCTACGACCGGGTGCGGCACGCCGGCGGCATCCTGCACAACCTCGCCACGGACGTCTGGACCTACATCTCGCTCGGCTTCTTCGCGCAGATCCCCGTCGCCGGCGCGACCGGGTCGTCGACGATGCCGCACAAGATCAACCCCATCCGGTTCGAGAACGCCGAGGCGAACCTCGAGATCTCCGGCGGTCTGTTCTCGACGCTCGCGCAGACGCTCGTCACGAGCCGGATGCAGCGCGACCTGACCGACTCGACGACGCAGCGCAACATCGGCGTCGCCTTCGGCCACTCGCTGCTCGCCCTCGACAACCTGCAGCGCGGGCTCACCGAGATCTCGCTGTCGCGCGACGTGCTGCTGGCCGATCTCGACGCCAACTGGGAGGTGCTGGCCGAGGCGATCCAGACCGTCGTCCGCGCCGAGATCGCCGCCGGTCGCTCGCGGATCACCGACCCGTACGCGCTCCTCAAGGACCTGACCCGCGGTCGCCGCGTCGGCGGACCGGAGCTCGCCGAGTTCGTGCGCGGCCTCGACATCGGCGATGCCGCCAAGGAGCGCCTGCTCGCCCTGACCCCCGCCGGCTACGCCGGCCTCGCCGACGACCTGGTCTCACGCCTCGGTTGACGCCGAAAACGCGCCGCCCCGCCGAGAACGCTCGGGGGGGCGGTGCGTTTTCGTGTGAACGGTACGCGCTCGGCGGCTGAATCAGCGCCGGGGCGACGAGCCGGACGCCGAGTCGTCGGGGGTCTCCGACTCGTCGGGGTACAGCACGGGGCGGTCGACGCGCTTGCTCACCTGAGCAGGATCGACGGCGAGCATCAGCAGCGCGATGATCACGAGCGTCGCGATGAAGGCGATCCCCGCCACGATCAGGGCGACGACCACGGCACGCTCGACGGACTCGCGCGGGAGCGCCTGGAACGCGCCCATCGACACGAGGGTGATGACACCCGAGAAGATCGCCGCGACGAACGCGAGGCCCAGCAGCTGGACCGGACGCATGATCTCGCGGCGGGTGGGGTGTTCGCCGCTCACGATGCGACCTCCGGATCGGACGAGGGGGATGACGGGACGGATGCCGCGGGCGCGAGCTCCTCGCGCCGCGGCGAGAAGCCGGCGATTCCGAGGAAGACCGCCACGATCGCGGCGTAGCCGCCGAACAGCCCGACGCCGATGGTGATGCCGGTGAGCGTGAAGGCGCCGGCCTCCTCGATGACGTAATCGAGGCGGTAGGCCGGGTTGACCAGCAGCAGGCCGACCACCAGCAGGAGGGTGATCGCACCGATGAACACCTCGTCGCGCGCGGCCGGAGCTCCGGAGCGGCGACCGCGGATGCCGCCGATCAGCTCTATGGCCCCCGTGATCGCGGCCCACGAGATGACGATGACGAAGAAGCCGGTCGTCGTCCGCAACGGCGGGATGCCGGCGAGGATCGCGGCGACGAGGGTGACCGCCCCGAGGGCGATCGGCAGCGCACGGCGGCCCGCGTGGCGCGTCAGCCACGCTCCGACGAAGAAGACGATCGCCGTCGCGGTGGCGAACCCGCCGAACACCGACATGCCCACGGCGGCGGAGTGATCGGGCGAGAACGTGATCATGACGGCGGCGACGGCCGCGAAAAGGGCGCGCGCGAGCTGGACATGCCGCACCTCGAAGGTGCGGGCGGCGGATGCTGCAGACACGGCGGACTCTCGCGTTTCAGAACGGGATGCCCCCGATTCTACGCGTCCGCCCCGAGAGAGCGCCCGTCAGCGGCATCCCGTCGGGAATCCTGCCGGCCGCCCCGGCGTTTGTCCTGCGCATGAAGGCACTGACGTACAACGAGTTCGGCGGCAACGACCGCTTCGAGATCACCGAGCGGGAGATGCCCCACATCGGACCCGACACCCTCGTGGTGCGCGTGGTGGCCGCGGGCCTGAACCCCGTCGACTACAAGGTGCGCGAGGGATACCTCCAGGGCCTGCTCGACGTTCAGCTGCCGGCGGTGCCGGGCTGGGATGTCGCGGGCGTCGTGGAGAAGGTGGGACTGGACACTCCCGAGTTCCAGGTCGGCGACCCGGTGCTGGCCTACGCGCGCGCCGATGTCGTGAGCGGCGGATCGGTCGCCGAATACATGGCTGTTCCCGTGCGCACCGCCACGCGCAAGCCGGAGGGTCTCGAGTTCACCGCGGCCGCCGCGATCCCCCTCACCGGCCTGACCGCGCTGCAGGCGATCGAGCGGTCGGCCGTCGGCGAGGGGTCGACCGTGCTCATCCACGGCGCGGCCGGCGGCGTGGGCTCGTTCGGCGTGCAGCTCGCGCGCCTGCGCGGCGCGCGCGTGATCGGCACCGCGTCGGAGCGCAACCACGACTACCTCCGCGAGCTCGGCGCCGAGCCCGTGGTCTACGGCGACGGCCTCGCCGTTCGGGTGCGCGAGATCGCTCCCGAGGGCGTCGACGTCGTGCTCGATTTCGCCGGCGGAAGCTCGCTCGACTCCACGAACGACCTGCTGCGCGAGGGCGGCGTCGTCACCTCGATCGCCGACCCGCGCGCGGCATCCGAGTTCGGCGGCAACTACATCTGGGTGCGCCCGGATGCCTCCCAGCTCGCCGAGCTCGCGCGTCTTGCGGCCGACGGCTCGCTGCGGGTCGAGGTCGCCGAGACCTTCCCGCTCGACGACGCCGCGGCGGCGTACGCGCGTCTGGAAGAGGGGCACACCCGCGGCAAGATCGTCGTCACGGTCTGACGGGCGTGGATGTCGGAGGCGGGCGCGATCCTGGAGTCGTGCCCGCCTCCTCGATATCCGAGATGCCGTTTCCGTGCCGCGTCTGCGGCGGGCGCGTGGGCGAGATCAGCACCGCGACGGACCACTGGATCTGCGGGCGCTGCGGGTGGCGACTCGGCGACGCTTTCGATGCCGACCTGCCCCGCCCGGTCGTGGCCGTCGTCTACTACCTGCGATTCGGCGCCCGCGTGAAGATCGGTACGAGCGAGCGGCCACGGCAGCGGCTCGCCGCCATCCGACATGACGAGCTCCTCGCATTCGAGCGCGGCGGTCGGCCCCTCGAACAGCAGCGACACCGCGAGTTCGCGGCACTGCGAGAGGGCGGCGAGTGGTTCACGCTCACCGGTCCGTTGACCGCGCACATCGAGACGCTGCGGGCAGCGGCATCCGAGCCGTGGCTGGCCTACGACCGCTGGCTCGGCGACGCCTACCGACGGGCGTCGTCGTGAGGCGACGTCCGCCGCCGCGTCATCCTCCGGTGAGGAACTCGATCGCGGTCTGACGGAACACCCGCGAGCCGGGCGCATTGAAGTGATGCCGATCGGGGATCTCGACGAAGCGTCCCTGCGGGGTGGCGGCGGCGAGGGCCTTCGATCCCTCGATGATCGCGTCACGAGAACCTGTGGCGAACAGCACGGGCTGCTCCGGCGCGTTGGCGGGGTCGGGGTCCACCGTGCCCGAGGCGCGCATCCCGCCGGCGATCGCGAGCAGCGCGCGCAGGTCGTTACCGGGAACGCGCTCGGTGAGCCGCACGTAGTTCTGCGTGACCGGATCGGTCACCTCGGTACCGTTCTCGACGAGCGCGCGCACCTGATCGATGTCGAGGCGGGCGAGCGGGATGCCGTCGGGCACGCCGCCCAGCACGCCGCGGGTGATGCGCGCGGAGAAGTCCTGCAGCACCTCCCAGCCCACGCGCGCTCCCAGGGAGTATCCGACGTACATCGCCGTGTCTACGAGGTACGTGTCGAGCACCGCTTCGACGTCGGAGGCGAGCTGGTGCAGGTCGTAGTCGGCGGCACGATGCGGCTTGTCGCTCGCACCGTGTCCTCGCTGATCGAGGCCGAGGACGCGGAAGCCGGCGCGCTGCAGGTCGCGCACCCAACCGGTCGAGACCCAGTTGTCCTTCGTGTTCGACGCGAAGCCGTGCACGACGACCACCGTCGGCAGGTCGTCCTCTCCCCACGAGTAGGTGGCGATGCGGTGGCCGTCCTCGCCCACGAGGACGAATCGCGGGTCGGGCAGCTCGGTCAGACCGGAGGACGCGGGGATGCTCACGGTTCCATTCTCCTGCTCGGCGGAGGCCTGCTCGGCGGAGGCGGTCACTTCTTCGCGGGGTCGTGGCCCCAGTTCATGAGCGAGTAGCGCCAGGCGGTCTCGGTGGTGTCGCCCGAGGGGCGCTGTGCGAGGTGTCGGTTGACGTAGCCGACGACTTTGCGCATGTGCTTCAGGTCCGATTCGGTGAGGTCGTCCTTTTTGGTGCGCAGGAGGTCGACGATGCGCCGGCCCGACTGGTGGCCCGTCGATTCACCGCCGCCGTCCTTCTGACCGACCTCCTTCGACTCGTCGGTGTCGAGCCATTTCTCGAGCTCGGCGGGGCTCATGTTCACGGCGTCGCGGAAGTCGTGCCGCGTCTGGTCGTCTTCGCTCATGGTGCGATGGTGCCCGCGGCGTCTGCCCGGCCGCATCCTCTTGACAGCACGATGGGTCAGCGCGTTTATGCCGCCTTTTCGTGGTTTTTGTCGTCGGCAGGTTGGGCGTTTCCTGCACAATTCGCTTGCTCAGCGACTTATCCACCGTGGAACAAATATCCGATGCGGATGTCGGAGGATGCTGACATCATGGGAACATGACATCGAACGGCGGTCGGGGGCTCGCGCGTGATGGCGCCGCAGTTGCGTCGCCGCACGCCGAGGCGTTCTCCGTGTTCGCGGAAGCGCTCGACCAGTTCCATGCGGCTGGTGTTTCGCGGGTTCGTGCGTTGGCGGAGCTGGGCCGGTCGGCGTTGCGTGAGGCGCACCGTGACGGAGTTCGTGGGATGGCGTCGGACATGGAGCTGCGGTCGGTCGCGGCCGAGGCCGAGGCCGCCGGGATGGCGCGACTCACCGACCGCAGGTTGCAGGGTGAGATCGACCACGCGATGACGGTCATCGACGACTACCCGGCCGTGTTCGAGGCGTGGGCCCAGCGGCGGATCGAACGCGGACACGTCGATGTCGTCGTGCGCGTCGGCGCGAGGCTTCCGGATGAGGTGCGGGATTCGTTCGCGGAAGCGGCGATCGCGGTTTGTGAGCGGGATGTGCCGTCGCGGGTACGGGGTGCGTTGGAGGCTTTGGCGGCCCGGCTGCACCCGCAGAACTTCACCGAGCGACACAAGACCGCGGTCGCGGAACGGTGCGTGCGGGTGTTCCACGGAACAGACGGGATGTCGAACCTCGTCGCCAACCTTCCGACCGTCATCGCCGCGGGGATGCTCGACCGGCTCACGCAGATGGGACAGTCGGTGAAGGACGCGCGGGTTGAGGGCGCCGGGGCGGAGGGCGCCGGGGCGGGCGGGGCGTATGCCGCGGAGAGCTCGGCGGCGGATGCCGCGGGGGCCGGCGAGCCCGCCGATACGCGGACCATGGATCAGCTGCGGGCCGACATCCTCGGTGACCTCGTCCTCGGCGGGGCGCCCGTGGTCGACCCGACCTACGGAACGGACCGAGCTGGTGGGCTCGGCGCGATCCGCGCCCGCGTTCAGGTCGCCGTCACCGCGGAGACGTTGATAGGCAAGGACGAGAACCCCGCCGAAGCCGTCGGGGGTGCGCTGATCGATGCCGATACGGCGCGCGAGCTCGCCGGGCAGGTCAGCGAGTGGGACCGGTTGTTCATCGACCCGGTCACCCGCACCCCGGTCGAGATCGACACCTACCGGCCCGCGGCTTCGATGAAGAAGCTCCTGATGGCGCGGGATCAGCACTGCCGGTTCCCGGGATGCCGCCGGGCCGCGATCCGCTGCGAACTCGACCACACGATCGATTACGCCCTGGGTGGGCATACCCACATCTTCAATCTCGCCCACCTGTGCCAGCGACACCACTCCATGAAGCAATTCACGAAATGGGAAGTCCGACAGGTCGGCGGCGGGGTTCTCGAATGGACCTCGCCCCTCGGCCGGGTGTATCGCGAAGACGTCTCCATACCCGCCGTCTGCTTCACCATCGACACGGGCGGACCTCCCGAGAGACCACCCTTCTGACAGCGCGGCGGTCTCGCGTGGGTCTCATATCCGGCGCATAGGTCTATCCAACGATACGGATGGGCTGGTGGGCGATGCTCGGTGCACAACCGACCGAGGAGTCAGACGTGAGCCGCATCCCCGAACCCGATCACACGCCCGCGGGACCGGCCTACGAGGGCCGCCTGCTCGACCGCGCCGACGACGAGGTCGTCGATCAGGGCGCCCCGTTCGACATCCGCACGCTGATGACCCGGCGTTCCATGCTGAGCCTCGCCGGCCTCGGCTTGGGCGCCGCGGCTCTCGCGGCCTGCACTCCCACGGCGACGGCCTCGCCCGCCGCATCACCCACGGCGACACCGACCGCGACACCCACCGCAACACCGTCCGCGACAGCCGTCGCGAACTCGGGCCTGCCCGCCGGCGAGATCCCTGACGAGACCGCCGGCCCCTACCCCGGCGACGGCTCGAACGGGCCCGACATCCTCGAGCGCTCCGGCATCGTCCGCAGCGACATCCGATCGTCCCTGGAGGGCGGCGCGACCGCGGACGGCGTGCCGATGACCCTCCGGCTCACGATCCTCGACACCGCTCGAGGTGACGTGCCGTTCGCCGGGGCCGCCGTCTACGTGTGGCATTGCGACGCCGACGGCGGGTACTCGATGTACTCGAACGGGATCGAGAACGAGACCTACCTGCGAGGGGTGCAGGTCTCCGACGCGTCCGGCGTCGTCACCTTCACCTCGATCATTCCCGCCTGCTACACGGGCCGGTGGCCGCACATCCACTTCGAGGTCTACCCGGACGCGGCGGCGATGACCGACGCCGCGAATGCCATCGCGACGTCACAGGTCGCCCTCCCCGGGGACGTCTGCAGCACCGTCTACGCGCTCCCCGCCTACAGCGGTTCCGCGCGCAATCTTGCGCAGGTCTCGCTCGCCTCCGACAACGTGTTCGGCGACGATGCAGGCGCCCTCCAGCTGGCCACCGTCACCGGCGACACGACATCCGGATACGTCGTCTCGCTCACCGCTCGAGTCGACACGACGACGACCCCCGCGGCGGGCGCCGCTCCGGGCGGGGTCTCACCCCGCCGACCCTGACCGTTGCGCGCCGCGGCCGCGCATGAGCCGGGGCACGACCGCGACCAGCACAACCATCGCGACGAGCTCGACGAGCGTCTGCGTGACCACTACGAGCGGAGTCAACGCGAATGACGCAGGCAGGGCGAGTGCGAGCGGCAGGACGACGAGAGAGTTGCGCGTCACAGTGCTGAAGACCACCGCCCGCCGGCGCGAGACATCGAGTCCGGCCAGACGGCCCGCGACAATCCCCACCATCACTGCGCACGGCACGAACGCGACGAAGATCGGCACGACGGGCGCCAGCGACACCATCGCATCCCCGACCGCGGCCGTCTGCGAGGCGACCGCGACGAATAGCGTCAGCATCATCACCGGCACCATGGCACGCAGCAGCCCGGACGACACCGACCCGACGCGCGGCGAACGGCGCGTTGCCGCCTGCGCGACGGCGGCGAGCGCAAGCGGAACGACGATGAGCAGAACGAACGCTTCGGCGAACGGGCGCGGATCGATGACTGCGACAGCCTCGCCCCCGGCCATCGCCCACACGTACGCGGGCAGAAGCAGCAGCTGCGTGATCATGAGCAGCGGCGTCGCCGCCAGCAGCCGCTCACGCGATCCTCCAGCGAGGCCCGCGAAGACGACGACGTAGTCCACGCAGGGTGTCAACAGCACCAGCAGCACGCCCAGCAGAAGCGCCGCGTCATGGGCGACGAACCGCGACAGCAGCCACACGACCACCGGGACCGCGACGAAGTTCGCGACCATCACGGCCCCGATGAACCGTGCGTCACGGACGGCCTCCCGCAGCCCGACGAGCGGGATCGAGAGGAACGTGAGGAACAGCAGGACGCCCAGCACGGGGGTGAGCGCCGGTTCGATCGCCTCAGCGAAGCGCGGCATCGCGAGCCCCACGACCCCGCCCACGACCAGCGCCACCAGGAACATCGCCGCTTGGTGCCGTTCGATCACCGCGAGCGCCCGCATCATGCCAGCATGCCGCACCGGAGGCCAGAAGCACCCCGGCAGCCGTCGCATGAGGTGGAATGGGAGAACCGCTACGGAAGGACAGCCACCATGCGCGGAGTCATCATGCACGCCCCCGGCGACGTCCGCGTCGAGGAACGCGACGACCCGACGATCGAGAAGCCCACGGATGCCGTCATCCGGGTGGCCGCGGCCTGCATCTGCGGCTCCGACCTGTGGCCCTATCGCGGCGAGGACCCCATCGAGCGTCCCATCCCGATGGGGCACGAGTACGTCGGCGTCGTCGAGCAGATCGGGGACGACGTCAGCGGGCTCTCGGTCGGCGACTTCGTCGTCGGCTCGTTCATCGCCTCGGACAACACGTGCGAGATCTGCCGCGACGGCTACCAGTCGCACTGCGTCGACCGCGTTCCCATGGGCCGCCTCGGCTCGCAGGCCGAGCGCCTGCGCGTGCCCCTCGCCGACGGCACCCTCGTCGTCGTCCCGGGCGAGCCCACCGACGACCAGATCCGCGGCCTCCTGGCGGCATCCGACGTGCTCGGCACCGGCTGGTTCGCCGCCGTCGCCGCAGAGGCCGGCCCCGGCAAGACCGTCGCGGTCGTCGGCGATGGCGCCGTCGGACTTCTCGGCATCCTGTCGGCCAAGCAGCTCGGGGCCGAGCGCATCATCGCGATGTCGCGTCACGCCGACCGCCAGGCCCTCGCCCGCCGCTTCGGCGCCACCGACATCGTCGAAGAGCGGGGCGCCGACGGCGTCGCGCGAATCAAGGAGCTCACCGACGGCCTCGGCGCGCACTCCGTCATCGAGGCGGTCGGAACCCAGGAATCGATGATGCAGGCGATCCGCTCCACCCGCGCCGGCGGCCACGTCGGCTACGTCGGCGTCTCGCACGACGTCGAGCTGCCCGGCGCCGAGCTCTTCGGATCGGGCGTGCACCTGCACGGCGGCCCCGCCCCGGTGCGGCAGTACCTGCCCGAACTGATCGACCTCATCATGTCGGGGACGATCGACCCGGGTGCCGTGTTCGACCTGACCCTGCCCCTCGACGACGCCGCCGAAGGCTACCGGGCCATGGACGAGCGCCGCGCGACGAAGGTGCTGCTCACGCTCTGACCGGTACCGGGATGCACGGCATCCGATCCGACACGCCGTCGAGGATGCCGCCGGCACGGCGCGTCTGCCGCGATCCCTTGCATGCGGGACCGCGGCAGACCTGGCTCAGCGCCGCGTCGTGACCGCTCGCCGGCGCACCCGGGCGACGATGAGGAGCAGGCCGACGAGGCTCAGCCCTGCCGCGAGCGCCAGCGGCGCGGGCGAGACCTCACCACCGGATGCCGCGAGCGAGCCGACCGCCCGGGCATCCGAGCTACCGCCCGGCGCCCCGGCCGGACCGGTGCCCGACGACCCTCCCGACGAGCCTCCCGGCGAACCCGTGTCGCCGGGGGTTCCCCCTCCTGGTTCTCCCGCACCCGGCTCACCCGCGCCCGGCTCACCCTCGCCGGGAGCCGCCGTGACGTCGGCGAGTCCACCGTGGGTGAGGCTCAGGTACGGCGCCGAGTGGATCGTCGTCATGGGCCCCTCCTCGGCCAGCAGCGCTGCGCGCTCGTCGGTCGGGAAGTGGTTCTGCGCGAGCTCGAAGTAGCTCATGCTGTGCGCCGTGAACCCCGCGTCACGCAGGTAATCGATCGTGCGCACGTTCGCGAGCTTCGCCGGGTCGCCCGTGTAGTAGGGGAAGGATGCCGGGTCGGCGACCCACCCCGTCGCGGCGTCCGCGGCATCCGCGAGCCCGCGCCCGTGAGCGTTCACGTGATCGTGCACGTTGTAACCGTGCGCCGACAGCGTCTCGGCGACGAGGAAGAGCGGCAGCAGGGAGAAGTGGGTGTACCAGATGCCGTGATCGCCGACGCCGTTGTTCCGGTCGACCTCCTCCGGAAGGTGCCCGTTCTCGTCGATCTGGTGCTCGAGCAGCTCGACGGCGCGCGCGTTCGCAGCGGCGAGCTCCGCCTCGTCGTCAAGGTAGGCCGCGACGGCGGTCGTCGTCTCGAGGGCCCAGCTGCCCCAGTTGTTCGTCCGATGCAGGATCGACGCCGCGACCGGCGTCGCCGTCTCACGCAGGAAGCCGGCGAACACGGCCTCGGATGCCGCGCTCCACACGGACGTGCCGCGCAGCAGCTCCGCGGCGTGAACGAAGGCCGGAAAGTGGTAGCTGAAGGCGAGCGCGGAGTCCTCACGGGTGCGAACGCATTCGACCGTCGAGGTCCAGGAATCGATGAACTGCGCGGCGTGCGCGCCGTAGCGGGCATCACCCGACAGGCGATACGCCAATGCGAGCTCGTAGGCGGTGTTCGCGTCGTTCTGCAGCCCGTCCCGCGCCCCACGGTGCGCGGTCGGATCGTTGTAGAAGAACGGCACGAAGAAGGTCGTCGGAGGAGCAGGTGCTCGCTCGAGACCCGCGTCGGCGGCCGTGAGCAGACGCGCGTACGCAGACGTCTGCGGCTGCTCCCCCGCCGCGATGCGCGCCGACACCGCCTCGATGCGTGCGTCGCTGACGAGCACCTCGCCGCGACCCGCATCCGTCACCGGTGCACCCGACCAGCCGACGCAGTCGGTCGGCACTGGCTCAGCGCGGTCGATGACGCCCGACAGCTGCACGGAGTCGACCGACATCCGGACGTCGCGATGCGCCGCGAGCGCGAACCCGCTGCCCGAGAAGGCGGCGTCCGTGACATCGATCAGCGTCGTCGCCTCGCCGACGTCGCCGAGGCCGACCCGCATCCGCTCGCCGTCGAGCGACGCCGTGACCGTGACCGGGCCGGAACCGGGGCGGGCATCGGTCTGCGCTGTGCCGAGCACGGCGACCTGCCCGTCGCCGGCGGCGCGGATGACCGCCAGCTCGCCGCTGTTGCGGACGAAAACGGTGTAACCGGACTGCGTGTAGTCATCGGCCGTGCCGGTGCGCCGCACCGTGAAGCCCGCCCACGCGCTGGCTCCCCCGCCCGCAGAGGCGAAGGTCACCGTCGCCGTCGCCTCCCCGTCGAGGCCGCGGCCGGTCAGCGCCAGGATCGACCCGCGTGACGCCCCCGGCTGCACGACTCTGGCGACGCCGTCCGCCGCCTCCCATGTTCCGGCTGCGGGCAGCCAGTCGGGAGTCAGCTCGTCGAACCCGTCCTCGATCGTCGCGGACGGGGCCGCAGCGGCGACCGCGGGCAGAGCCGGTATCGCGAGCGCGACGACTCCGATCACAGCGAGCGAGAATCTCCATCGATTCTTCATGTCGTACCTTTCGTCGGGGTCTTCGGTGTTCACATCACGCGCAGCGACACGATCCGCGCCTGCGCGGCACCGTTCGTGGCCGTCACCCGCACCCGCAGGCCCCTGACCCCGTCGACCTCGACGTCGTGAACACGCTGTCGTCGGCGGTTCGCCGTCACGCTGACCCGTTCGACCCAGACGCCGTCGGCGCCGCAGGTCTCCACGACGTAGTCGCGAACCAGCTCGGGGAACACGCGGTCGGGCGTGCGGTGGTGATGCAGCGTGTTGAGCTCGACGTCGGTGTCGTCATCGAACACCAGTCGCACGGCCGTGATCGACTGCTCGTCATCCCAGGCGAGGGCGAGGTGCGGCGCCGCGTCGTCGGGACGCGACATCCACAGGTTCGGACCGCCGAAGAACCGCTGATAGCCGCCGACCGCCTGCTGGGCCGCGAAGGCCGACGTCTGGGGATGCAGGCGCACGCGCGGCGTGCGTCCTCGCATCGGGATCGCCGGCCACGCGATGACGCTCTCGGACTCGTCGACGGCGACGTTCTGATCACCGTCGGCCTGAGGTCGGTGCGGCAGGGTCAGCACTCCCGGCACCTGCGCCTCGGCGAGCACGACGCTCACATCGGGATCGGCGCCCAGGACCACGACGACGTTCTCGGGCTCATCCGGAGTCCACACGAGCGGCAACCGCACCCACTGCGGGTCGGCGGCTGCCCTCACGTCGACCGAGACCCGCATCCGTTCGTCGATGGGAACCGCGTTCTGCCGCCGCCCGGTGGTCCACAGCCCGGCGGTGAGGGTGGCAGCGCGGGCCACCTTCAGCAGAACGTCGACGCCGTCGAGCTGCGGGTCCACCGGGACGAGCACGCCGAGGTCGGAGTCGAGCGGGTGCTCGGCGACAGCGGCATCCGGCACGAGTTCGACGGGGTCGAGCGTGGTCGCCACCGATGACGCCGATACGCGGGCCTGCCGCGCCAGGTCGGCCGGATCGGTGTTGCGCACGCCGAACACCGAGGCATCCTGGCGCAGGAGCACCTGACGCAGCTCGTCGGCGTGGTCGGCAGCCAGCGCGCGCGGACGCACCCCGAGGTCGAGCGCGAGCGCGGCTCCGGTTCCCGCCGCCTCGCCGCCCGCGCCGCATGTGGCCATGACACGGGTCGAGCCGAACGCGACATGGCTCGCCGAGATGTCGCGCCCCGCCACCAGCAAGTTCGCGACGTTGCGCGAGTAGTAGCTGCGGAACGGGATGCCGTAGATGCCGTTCGAGTACCGCTGGTGAGCCCCGGCCTCGGTGGCGTACATGCCCTCGACCGGGTGCAGGTCGATCGACCAGCCGCCGAACGCGACCGCGTCGTGGTGGTCGACCTGATCGAGGATGTCGTTCTGGGTCAGCACATGGTCCCCCAGGAATCGGCGGTACTCGCGCTTGCCCGGGATCGTGCCGACCCATTCGAGATCGAGGGTGTCGGCGTCGAAGCGGCCCGAGTTCTTGATGTAGTCCCAGATGCCGAAGATGACGGAGCGCAGTTCGTCGCGGATCGCCTCGTTGTCGTGCACGGTGTCGAGGTGGCCGCCCCACTCGATCCACCAGTAGTGCGCGCCCGAGTCGCCGGACCGCAGGATCCGCGACGTCGGGATCGGGGTGGCCGTGATGTCCTTCGCCGAGTCCGGCGCGACGAAGTCGACCGGTCGTCCCACATCCTTCGTGTAGAAGAGGATCGTCGAGCCGAGGAGCTCGTCATCGGCCGTCTCGGGCGCCCACGCCTCACCGAACTCGCCGCGGGCCTCGCGACCGATCCGGAAGTCGGCGCCGGCCAGGTACCCGATGAGACCGTCGCCGGTGCAGTCGAGGACGTACGGGCTCCGGAACGTCGTGGCGATCTCCGAGCCCATCGTCCACCCGTGCACAGCCGTCACGACCCGCTCGCCGTCGACGTCGTCGGTGTCGATCTCGCGCACATCCGTGTTGAGGAACAACCGGATGTTGGGCTCGGCCCGCACCGCGTCGAGCACGACCTCGTCCCAGATGATGGGGTTCCCCTCCGGGTTGCGGTACTGGTTCTCGACGTAGAGCTCGCCGATCACGCCGCTCTCGCGGGCGAACCGCTGGATTCCGTGCGACGTCGCGCCGACGACCCATACCCGCACCTCCGACGACGAGTTGCCGCCCAGCACCGGCCGGTTGCCGATGAGCGCCACCTGCTTCCCCAGCCGCGCGGCGCTGATCGCCGCGCAGACGCCGGCGAGGCCGCCGCCGACGACGGTGATGTCGGATTCGATGTTCTGAGTGCGCATGGTTCCTTCAGGGCAGGGGGGATCACCGGCGGGAGCGAGACGGCTCCCGCCGGTCGGACGACGGTCTGGTCGAGCGGTGGGACGGACGGGCTCAGAGCAGGCGGGAGATCGCCTCCCCCGCGCTCTTCATCGCCGCCCCAGGCTGGGCCTGGCCGATGAGGACCGCCTGCACCTGTTCGGCGATCGCGGTCTCCATCTGTCCGTACGCCGGGTACTTCCACAGCGGGCTGGGCTTCGCCGTCGCGGTGATCGATGACGTGAACGCCTCGACGAACGCGTTCGAGGTGACCGCGTCCGACGAAAGAGCGGCATCCGTCGTCGGCGGCAGACCGAGCGCCGTGAAGTACGTCTCGCTCTGCGCGGTGTCGCTGGTGAGCCACGACGCGAAGTCGGCGGCGGTCTGCGCCCCGTCGCCGTCGACGACGACGACCAGGTGTCCCCAGAGGACATGCTGCGGGGTCTGACCGGCTTTGAGAACCGGCCGCGCGATCGGGGTCATCTTGTCGCCGAGCGAAGCATCGGGCGACTGCGAGAGCACGGCGGATTTGCCCACGGGGGCATCGTCGTAAAGCGCGGTCGATCCCTGGGCGAAGAGGGTTCGCGCCGCGGCACGGTCGACGTCGGGGGCGATGAGCCCCTCGTCGTAGAGCTTTTTGTACCACTCGACGGCCTTGATCGACGCTTCGTCTCCGATCGCAGACTCGTCGCCGTCGACGATCGGCGATCCGAAGGTCTGCATCCACACGACGATGTCCTTGAGCTGCGCGGCCTTCGTGCTCGCCGCGTAGGGGATCACCCCGATCCCCTTGAGCGCACGCAGGCCCTCCTCGAACTCCTCGATCGTGGCGGGGGTGAGCGACGCCCCGGCACGGTCGAACAGCTCGGCGTTGCCGATGAGGCCGACGGCGCCGATCGTCCAGGGCAGTCCGAGCTGCTTGCCGTCCGACTTGCCCGCCCCCAGTGCGGCGTCGGTGTACCCCTTGCCCTGCGTGAACGCGGACAGGTCGGTGAGCTTCCCGAGCGCGGCGAGCGCCGACAGCCAGGCGACGTCGAGCTGCGCGGCACCGGCGAACTGACCGCCTCGCACCTGCAGCGTCAGCTGATTGAGGTAGTCGTTGTACGGATAGGCGACCGTGTCGATCTCGATGCCCTCCGCCTGTCGGAAGCTCGACAGGGCGGATTCGATCGCCGGCTTCGCCGCTTCCTCCGACAGGCTCCACGACGAGAATGTGAAGTCGGTGGCGGTGCCGCCGCCGGGTGTCGCGGCAGGCGCACCGGAATCTCCCGGGGCGCAGCCGGCGAGCCCGAGCACGGCGGCGCCGCCGATGCCGAACACCGAGTACCGCAGCAGCGTGCGCCGCGAGATGTCCTGGACCATGAATTCTCCTTCGAATCGGGTGGGTGGATCAGCCCTTGACCGCGCCGGCGGTGATGCCGCCGACGAGGAAGCGCTGGAGCAGGATGAACGCGACGCACACGGGCACCGACACCACGAGGGATGCCGCCATGAGCGCGGGCCACGAGGTGCTGGCCTCGGAGATGAAGGTGTTCACGAGGCCGGGCGGCAGCGTCTGCCGATCGGGCCCGGCGAGGGTGAGCGCGAAGATGAAGTCGTTCCACCCGCGGACGAAGGCGAACAGGCCGGCCGCGACCAACCCCGGCGCCGCCAGCGGGAACACGACCGAGTGGAAGATGCGCCACGGACCGGCGCCGTCGATGCGCGCCGCCTCGATGAGGTCGTCGGGAAGCGCGTCGAAGAAGCCCTTCAGCATCCAGACGCACAGCGGCAGGGTGAAGGTCGTGAACGACAGGATGAGCGCGAGGTAGGTGTTCAGGAGACCGAACTGCGCGAAGACGAGGTAGAGCGTGACGAGCAGCAGCGCCTGCGGGAACATCTGACTCGACAGCACGAAGTACATCAGCGACTTGCGGCCCGCGAAGCGATACTTCGAAAAGGCGTATCCCATGTACATCGACACCACGACCGACAGCACGGCGGTCACGACCGACACGATCACGCTGTTGCGGAGGTAGCCGAAGATCTGCTCGTTGCCGAAGACCGTCGCGTAGTGCTCGAACGTCACCTGTGTGGGGAAGAGGGACGGCGGGAAGGCGAACACGCGGTCGCTCGGGGTGAGCGAAGTCACGAGGAGCCAGTACACGGGGGCGAAGCCGAAGAGGACGATCACCGCGAGCGCGGTCCACATGCCCCAGCGGATGCGACCGCGTCGGCGGCGGGTCGGAGCCGGCTGCGCCGGGGCGGCCGAGTGAGATGCCGCGGGTGCGGGCGTGGGAACGGGGGTGATGGTGCTCATCGTGAGCCTTCCTTCTCGCCGCGCTCGGAGAGCCAGACGTACACCACCACGAGCACCGTCAGCAGCGCCATCCAGACGATGCCGAGCGCGCCGGCGTGACCCAGGTCGTAACCGCGGAAAGCGGTGTCGTACACTTCGGTGGCGAAAGTGCTGGTGGTGCCCGCGGGACCGCCGCCGGTCAGCACGAAGATCGTGTCGAAGTGCTGGAAGTTCCAGATGAACTCGAGCAGCACGACCAGAGCGGCGACGCCGCGGATGTGCGGCCACGTCACGGCGAAAAATCGGCGGACGACTCCGGCTCCGTCCATCGAGGCCGCCTCGTGCAGTTCGCCGGGGACCGTCTGCAGTGCGGCCAGCAGCATGACCATCACCCAGGGGAAGGTGTTCCACGTCTTCGCGATGATGAGCGCGCCACGAGCAGTGTCGGTCTGGAAGAGCCAGGCGACCGGACTGTCGATGGCGCCGAGGCTCATGAGGATGCCGTTGAGCACACCGTAGTTGGCGTCGAAGATCCACATCCAGAGGAACGAGACGACGACCCCGGGAATCAGCCACGGGATGAGGAAGGCGCCCCGCAGGATGCGCTGGCCCGGGAAGCGCTGGTTCAGCACGAGCGCGAGCGCGAGCCCGATCAGGAACGGCGCGATGGTCGCGCCCACGGTGAAGATGAGGGTCTGCCAGACGAGCCGACCGAAGTCATCTGCGAGGACGGCGGACAGGTTCTCGAGCCCGACGAACTCCATGCCCGGATAGAGCAGATTCTCGTCGAAGAACGCCGAGACGAGCGACCGCAGCAGCGGGTAGAGCACGATCGCGCAGAGCAGCACGAACCCGGGCAGCAGCAGGAAGACCAGGAAGGTGCGCTCGCTCAGCCGCGAGCCGAGTCGGCCCCGCCCGGGGCTCTCGTGAGCGGTCACGCTCGAAGAGGTCATCGTCGTCCTTCGTTTCGTCGTCCGGGCCGTCGTCTGCGACTCCCGGGGGTGGCGACTATCCGCGTCGCCGAACTCAGAGTGCACGACGTGCGCATAGTGCGCAACTGTCATGCACTATGTGCATAATGGGGTGACGGACATCGGCGGCGAAAGCGAGGAAGCATGGCTGCGGAGAAGGGCGCCAATCAGAGCGTCGAGAAGGCGATCACGGTTCTCGAGACCTTCTCGGGGGGTGAACCCATGCGCGTGAGCGATGTCGCGCGCGAAGCCGGGATCGGTCAGTCGACCGCGTCCCGCCTGCTCGCGACTCTCGAGGCCGGCGGGCTGGTCGAGCGCGATCCGCAGACGTCGCTGTACTTCCTCGGCGCCGAGCTCATGACCCTCGCGGGCATCGCGATCAATCAGAACCGGGTGCACCGAGTCGGCCGTCAGATCGCGCAGAGCCTCGCCGGAGAGATCGGTCTCGGCGTCAACATCGCCCTCCTCCGCGGCGCGGAGCTGGTCTACCTCTGCAACTTCGAAGGGCCGCTGTCACCGAAGTCGCACACGCTGATGGGGCAGCGCGTGCCGCTGCATGCGACCAGCATCGGCAAGGCCACGCTCATCGGCACGAATCGCGAGAAGCGCCTGCGACTGCTGCCGGAGCTGCCCGGCTTCACCGAGGCGACCATCACGACGCACGAAGCGCTCGACCGCGAGGTCGCGTTGACCGCGAGACGCGGCTACGCGATCGAGGTCGAGGAGTTCGTGCTCGGACGGGCCTCGACCGCCGCGCCGATCCTGGACCGCAGCGGGAAGATCGTCGCGGCCGTATCCGTCTCCGGTCCGCTAACAGCGATCGATCTCGAGGCCCGCGGCGCGGAGCTGGGCCGCACGGTCGTCGAAACCGCCGACCGCATCAGCTCGGGCCTCGGCTATCAGGGCCCGGCCTGAGCCTTGCGGTCCGAGCGGCGACGCCCCGCCCGCGCGATGAAGAACAGGATCGTCCCGACCACGATGTAACCGGCGGTGCCCAGCCACACCGGCCCCGTCTGCTGGGTGAGCAGCACGACGCTGGCGATGATCGCGAGCACGGGCACGACCCGGGGCACCGAGAAGTGCTTGTGCTCGACCTTGTCCTTCTTCAGCACCAGGACGCTGATGTTCGCCGACAGGAAGACCAGCAGGAGCAGCAGCACCGTCGTCTCGGCGAGCGTTCCGATGTCGCCGAGGACCGTGAGCAGCATCGTGGCACCGGCGACGACGAGGATCGAGACCCACGGCGTGCGGCGCTTCGACAGCACGCGGCCGAAGGCGTGCGGCAGCAGACCCGACTCGGCGAGACCGTAGCCCACGCGGCTGGCCATGACCATGAACAGCAGGGCACCGTTGGCGATGGCCACAAGGGCGATGAGGCTGAACAGCCACGGCGGGATGGCGACGCCGCTCGCGGTCACGACATCCAGCAACGGGCCGGTCGACTCGGCGAGCTCGGCCGGCGGCACGACGATGACGGCGCCGATCGCGATGAGCAGGTAGACGACCGCCGCGGTGATGATGGCGCCGAAGAGGGCTCGCGGGTACGACTTCGACGGGTTCTTCACCTCTTCCGCCATATTGGCCGCCGCCTCGAAGCCGAGGAACGAGAAGAAGGCGACGATGGATGCCGCGAACGCCCCCTGCAGCGGAGGCACATCCGGGGCGAACTCGAAGATGCGCGCCGGCTCGCCACCGCCCCCGGCGAAGACCATCGCCGCGACGAAGATGACGATGACCAGGCCCGAGACCTCGATGATCGACGCCACGAAGTTCGTGGCGAGCGACTCGCGCACCCCCCGCAGATTGATGAGGGTGAGTACCGCGATGAAGGCGATCGCCACGGGGATCGGCGGGATGTCGAAGAGCGCGGCGAAGTAGTCGCCCGCGAACGCGTTCGCGAGCGCCGCCGCCGTCGTGATGCCCGACGCCATCATGAGGAAGCCCACGAGGAACGACAGGAACGGGATGCCGAACGCCTTGTCGACGTAACGGGCGGCGCCGCCCGCGTGCGGGTATTTCGTGATCAGCTCCGCGTAGGTGCCGGCGGTGAGCAGCGCGACGACGAGCGCGATCAGCAGCGGCAGCCAGATCACACCGCCGACGTCCGTCGCCATCGTTCCGACGAGCGTGTAGATGCCGGCGCCGAGGGTGTCGCCCACGATGAAGGCGAACAGGAGGGGGGTTCCGATGGCCCGCTTCAGTCCAGGCCGATCGTCGGCGATCGGCGCACTGGTGTCGTTGGTCATCGCATCACTTCAGCGCCTCACCCCGAATTCCGACAACCCCTGGCGTCGGCGCGTGATCTGTGATTGTGCACCTGCCACGGGGCGGCGCCCGATACAGGCAGGATGTGAGACATGTCCGATGCCCCCGCTCGCTCGTTCCTCCGCGGCGCCGCCGACCTCGCGCGCGGCTTCGGCTTCTGGTCGCGCCGGCCGGGGGTCATGGCGCTCGGCCTGATCCCCGCCGCGATCGTCGGGCTCGTGCTGCTCGGCGGCCTCATCGCGCTCGGCGCCTTTCTGTCTCAGATCGTCGACGCCCTCACCCCGTTCGCCGACGCATGGCCCGAGCTGTGGGCGACGCTCGTGCGCGTCGCCGCGGGCACCGCGGTGCTCGGCGGCGCGATCGTGCTCGTCGCGGTGTCGTTCACGGCGCTCGCCCTCATGGTGGGTGAGCCGTTCTACGACCGCATCTGGCGAGCCGCCGAAGCCGACCTCGGCGGTCCCGTTCCCGACAGCGAGAGCGGATTCTGGCGCTCGGTCGGCGACGCGGTCGGACTCATCGCCCGCGGTCTGCTCGCGGCGGTCATCGCAGCCCTCGTGGGCCTCATCCCCGTCATCGGCGGCGTGCTGGGGTCGGTCACGGCGGTGTCGCTCACCGGCTGGCTGCTCGCGGATGAGCTGACCTCGCGCGCCCTGTCCGCACGCGGCATCCTGGCCGCCGACCGGCGCCGTCTCCGCCGTACGCACCGCGCCCGGTTCCTGGGCTTCGGCGTGGCTACGCAGCTGTGCTTCCTCGTTCCGCTCGGGGCCGTCGTCGCGATGCCGGCCGCCGTCGCCGGCTCGACCTGGCTGGCGCGGACGGTGCTGGACGCGCACGACTGAGGTCCCCACGCCCGACGTCAGTCGTGTCGGACCGAATCGGGCTCCTCGTCGCGGATGCGCTCGTTCTCGATCTGGAACGTCGAGTGCAGCACCGATATCTCGAAATGCTCCGCGACGCACGAGCGCACCTCCTGCAGCACCTCGGCCGCATGGCCGTCGGTGAAGCACCGGTCCTCGACGACGACGTGCGCCGTGATGGTCGGAAGCCCCGACGCGACCGTGGACGCATGCAGATCATGCACGTCGGTCACGTGGTCCAGGCGCAGGATGTGTGCGCGGACGTCGTCGAGATCGAGCCCCTGCGGCGTGAACTCCATCAGCACCGACGCCGTCTCGCGCATGAGCTTCACGGCGCGGGGCACGATGAGGGCGGCGATGAACAGCCCGGCGACCGCATCCGCCTGCGCGAATCCGGTCGTCGCGATGACGATCGCCGCGACGATGACGCCGACGGACCCGAGCGCGTCGTTGAGCACCTCGAGGAACGCCGCGCGCATGTTGAAGTTCGCGCCGCGACTCGAGGACAGCACCGCGATCGCGACGATGTTCGCGACGAGGCCGACGACGCCGAACACCAGCAGCTCCAGGGCGGGAACCTCGGGCGGCTCGAACAGGCGACGGATGCCCTCGATCGCGGCGTACACGCCCACCACGAGCAGCAGCGCTGCCTGGGCGAAAGCGGCGATCACCTCGATCCGGCGGAAGCCCCACGTCCGGCGGGCGTTGGCCGGCCGCATCATGAGGTTCGCGGCCACGAGCGCGACGAGCAGGCCCGAGGCATCGGTGAGGGCATGGGCGGTGTCGGTGAGCAGCGCGAGGCTGCCTGTGACGATCGAACCCACCGCCTGGGTCACGACGATCGCCGCAGTGATCCCGAAGGCGATCCAGAGCTTCACCCGGAAGTCGGCGGGCTGGCCCGCCTGCGCCGCGTTCACGGGGCCGTGGTCGTGTCCGGCGCCCATCAGCTGGCCTCGGCCTCGCCGGCGATGGCGCGGGGCCGCCGGAGGTGCCCGCACAGCGTCGCGCTCGTCCCCGTCGCGCCCAGCAACGCCTCGGCCGCATTGATGAGTCGCGCGGTCGCCTCCGGCTCGGCGAGGGCGTACCAGGACGATCGCCCGTCGGGTCGCACCGAGACGAGCCCGCACTCGAGCAGGAAGGCGACATGCTTGCTCACGGTCGACTGCGCGAGCCCGACGTGCTCGACGAGATCGCGAACACGGTGCTCGCCGTACGACAGATGCTGCAGCACGGCGAGCCGGGTCGGGTCGGCGAGCGCCTGGAAGAGGTGTGCGTAGACCTCGGTCGCGCGCGCGTCCAGCTCCACCGGGACACCAGCATCGAGAGATCCATTCATCGCCACGAAGCGATGATATCGCGCAGACCCGATATGAGATAGGGGTTCGGCGCGGCGGCGTCAGCGGGCGCGGCGGATGCGGATCGGCCCCTTCGCCGTCGACGGGTCGACGACGGCACCGCGCTGCGTGATCTCGACCTCGCCGTCGGCGACGAGCCGCCGCGCGGCACGGCGCGCGGGTTCCATCAGGTCGCGCCACTCCTCGCCGCCGACGGCGCGCGCCGCCTCGGAGGGGCAGATCGTCGCCCCCGCGGCGCGAGCGCTCAGCAGCTCGAGGATCTTCTCGCTCAGCTGCGCGTCGACGGGACGGATGCCGCGACGGCGGCAGGCATCCGAGCAGTAGCGGACCTCGTCCCAGTTCTTCGCCCACTTCGCGCGCCACTGCATCTCGCGACCGCACGACGCGCAGGTCTTCGGCGGCGGGGTCGCGGCGGCGGCGGCTCGAGGCATGCGTCCAGTCTGCGCGCGTTCCGGGCCTCGGGTCGGGCCGTTGACACGCGCCCCGGACGCGTTCAGGTGAGCAGGCGCGTCTCGCAGCGAGTCTCGGCGACACCGTCGCCATCGCGCTCGACGGCCCACACCGCACCGTCGGCCGACTCGGTGAGCATCTCGACCGGCTCGCCGTCGACGTAGAGCACCGCCGCTCCCTCGTCGAGGCCGAACCCGTTCGGCAACGTTCCGTCGGCGATCGCGCGTTGCAGAGCGGGGCGCCGGTCGGGCTGCGAGTCGTAATGCACCCCGACCGATCGGTCGACGAAACCGAGCGCGTCGTCGATCACGGCGACCGGCCCGAACGTCGTGGTGGGGCCGCCGACGTGCCAGCAGATCGCGCCGGCCGAGGTGCCCGCCAGCACGGTCCCCTGATCCGCCGCCTCGGCGAGCACCTCGGGCAATCCGTGCACCCGCCACACGGCGAGGAGGTTCGCGACGCTACCACCGGCGACCCAAACGAGATCGCTCGCCAGCACGGCCTCGCGGAGGTCCGGCTGGTTCCGCCCGAACAACCGGATGTGGACGGCGTCCACTCCGAGCTGCTGCGCGGCCGCCAGCTCGCGGCCCTCGTCGACGCGCTGGTCCCCCGCGGCGGTGTTCACGAACGCGACCCGGGGCCGCCGTCCCGTCACACCGGTCAGGTCGAGGGCGTACCGCTGCAGCGGGCTGAACTCGACATCGCCCCACTGCGCGGGGCTCCACCCGCCGCACGTGGCCAGGATCGTCCGACTCTTGCTCATGAGAGCATCACCTCCGGTGCGTTCCAGGCTCGCACGCGAACGCCGCCGAGCCCGTCGCGCTCCGACCCCCCGGGCAACGCGAAGCCCACGCGGCGCTCCTCGCCGACATCGAGCCCGAACGCGTTGTCGTCCAGCACCGCCCCCAGCCCGTGCGGGAACCCATCGATGAGCACGATCGGCGCCGGATGTTCGCCGACATTGCGAACGACGATGGCGTCATCCTCGACATGCGCCGACACGGCAGTCGACGGCAGCTCCGACAGGGGCGAGGTCAGCTCCGCATACGGCTGCAGCAACTCGGCGACCGGCGTCGCGGCGGCCTCGTCGAGGGGCCGCGCCTCCAGCGCGCGCAGCGCGGCATCCTTCCGCTGATGGTTGAACGGGTACCACTGCGACGAGATCCGCCCGCCCGCGGCATCCTGCAGCGTCACGGCGAGGACGAGCGGCTCGACCGGCCGCCCGCCGAGCGGCGCGACGATCTCGGTGGCGTCCACGCGACCATCGGCCGCGACGTCGACCCTCGACTCGTGCTCGACGACGAGCCGAAGATCGGCGTCGTACAGGCGCACGAACAACCGGGCGCCGACAACCGTCGAGGGCGTGTCGTTCGATACGTGGATGCGGGCGCGGAACGTCTCGGTCGCCGACCAGTCGAACTTCTCGTACGTCGCATACGCCGATACCGGGGCGCCGAACTGCTTCGCGCGGTAGTACGAGAGCTTGGGCACGCCGTAGTAGTCGATGACCGCCCAGGACGCCCCCGGGAACGCTTCGCCGATCTTGTAGAACCAGTAGGCCGACGTCTTGTCGCCGCTGTGGGCGCGCATCCGCTCCGATGCGAACCGCAACGCATCCCCCTGCCCCAGCTGCGAGTACTCGACGAACGCGCGCCAGTCGCGAATCGGCCCGTACGCGGCGTACCGCGCCTGCTTGAACAGATCGAACAGCGAGAACTGCGACTGGTGCTGCATGATCGCCCCGTGCTCGGGCGGCGGCCACTGGTCGAGCAGGCCGGGGTCGAGGAAGCGCGCCATGCTCGAGAGGTCGCACTGGCTCGACAGGCCGTACTCGCCGAAGACCGCCGGCAGCAGGCCGGTGTACGCCTCGACGGGCATGCCCTCGTGATACACGCCGTAGAAGTGCTCGCTGCCGCCCCACGGGTCGGTCCGGTGGAACGGCCGCTCGGGGTCGTACTGCGCGACCCGCCGCCCGATGACCGTCAGCAGATCGTCCGAGGTGATCGTCGCGGGGTTCTCGTTTCCCCCGCCCCACATGATGAGCGAGGGATGATTGCGCAGCCGGCGGACGATGCGCGACACCTGTTCGTCGATCGTCGCGAGGTCGGCGCCCGTCGAATCGAGCCCGAACGTCAGCGGAAACTCCTGCAGCACGAGGATGCCGCGACGATCGCATTCGTCGTAGAACTCGTCGCTCTCGATCGTCCCGCCACCCCACGCGCGGAGCATCTGCAGGTTTCCGTGCACGACGAGGTCGAGGATGTGCCGATCGACCTCGAAGCCGCGGCGGGCCATCGGATCGGTCCAGCACCAGTTGGCGCCCTTGAGGAACAGCTCACGCCCATTGACGACGAAGCGCCAGTCGTAGACGTCGGGCCCGTGGCTGCCCGCCAACGGCTCCATGCGCACCGAGCGGATGCCGAACCGGGTGGCGAGC
This sequence comes from Microbacterium sp. 1262, assembly GCF_040544895.1. Lineage (NCBI taxonomy): Bacteria > Bacillati > Actinomycetota > Actinomycetes > Micrococcales > Microbacteriaceae > Microbacterium > Microbacterium sp. 1262. The sequence continues at coordinate 2,768,766 of NZ_JBEPKU010000001.1, read as the reverse complement.
GCCTGCCCCGCAGCCCGCACCTCGGCCGTGTACAGCGGCTGCTCGCCATACCCGAACGGCCACCAGAGCCGCGCATCCGGCACGTCGATCTCGATGTGGTGCCGCGTCAGGTCGGGGCCGGCGGCGGCCGACACCCCGAGCTCGGCGACCGCGACGCCCTCGGGATCGCGGATCGTCACCGACACCGCAAGCGACTCCGGCCCCGACTCCGCGCGGCCGTGAGGCGCGACGACATCCCACTGAACGCGCACCCGTGCCGCGCCCTCGCGGGCGTCGGTCACCACGACCGCCAGATCGGCGAGCTCGACCGCGGGCACGCGCTCGAGTCGGACGCCGCGCCAGATGCCCATCGAGATGAGATGCCCGTAGTGCCAGCCCCAGCCGGGAGACGGCTTCATCACGCCATGCCAGTCGCGCGGCGGCGGATCGATGCGGACGACGATCTCATTCTCGGCGTCGAGATCGAGCACCGTGGTCACGTCGACATCCGGTCCGCCGTACATGCCGACGTGCCGCGCGACCGGCCGACCGTTCACGAACACGGACGCCGCGTAGTCCAGGCCGTCGAACGAGAGACGGATGCGGTCGCCCCGCCAGTCCTCGGGCACCCGGAAGCGACGGGCGTACCACCACTCCTGCTGCTCGATCCGGGTGCGGCGGAAGTACCACGGCCATTCCTCGGGCACGCCGTGCTCGGTGAGTTCGGCGTAGGTGTTGTCGTCGACGAGCGGGTCGGCCATGACTCCCGCGGCGACGAGCGCCCCCTGCACCGTGCCCGGGACCGTCGCCGTCACCCACGTCGACCGGTCGGTGTCGGGCCGGTGCCAGCCGACGGGGCTGCGCCGCGCGGCATCCGATCGGTCGCCGAGCCAGCGCTCGATCGAGAACTCCCGCCCCGGCAGCGACCCCGCGAGCAACCACTCGCCGTCGAGCGACACGACGTCGGCCTGAGAACCGGCGGGCGCCTCGGCGACCGCACCCTCCCTCGCGACCTGCGCCTCGCGCGACGGGACCGAAGCGTGGTGCTCGATCCAGCGGTCTCCGAGCAGCGGGGAGCTCAGCCACCGCTCGCGTTCGATGCCGTCCAGCGACGCCGCCACCGCTTACTTCACCGCGCCCGCGTACAGGCCGCTGACGAAGTAGCGCTGGGCGAAGACGAACAGCAGCAGGATGGGCAGGCTCATGATCAGCACGGCGGCCATGATGTTGCCCCAGTCGGCGAGGTACTGCGCCTTGAAGTACAGGACACCCGTCGTCAGCGTGCGCTTGCCGGGGTCGGTGAGCAGCAGTTGCGGCACGAGGTAGTCGTTCCAGACGCCGACGCCCTGCAGCACCCAGAAGGTCGCGACGGCCGGGCGTGCGAGCGGGAAGAAGATGCGCCAGAACAGCTGGAAGTAGCCGGCGCCATCGATGATCGCGGCCTCGACGATCTCGCGCGGCACCTGCCGCATGAACGCCGCCATGAGGAAGACGCCGAAGGGCAGGGCTCCCGCGATGTAGAGCAGGATGACACCGGCGTAGCTGTTGATCAGCCCGAGGTCGCGCACGACGCGGAACTGCGGCACGAGCGCGAGCTGCATCGGCAGGAAGATGCCGGCGGCGAGCAGCAGGTAGATACCCGAACCGATCTTCGTGGCCTGACGGACGATGGCGTACGAGGCGAGCGCGGCCACGAAGGTCGCGACGGTCATGCTGACGAGCGTCAGCAGGATCGAGTTCGCGAACAGGTTCGTGAAGTTCGCCTCGTTCCACGAGGTGACGAAGTTGTCGAAAGTCGGCGAGATCGGCAGACCCGTCGGGTTCGTCAGCACCTCGAGGTTGGGCTTGAACGCCGTGATCACGATGATCACGAGCGGGTAGATCATCAGGATGCTGAGGATGATCAGCAGGACGTTGACGGGGACGCGTCGCAGCAGACGCGTCGTGGTGCGGCTGTTCATCGACCCTCCTCCTCCGCGGCGATGCGGTTGTTCAGGCGGTTCTGCACCGCTGCGATGGCGATGAGCACGATGATGACCAGCACGGCCATGGCCGAGGCGTAGCCGAAGTTGTTGTTGACCATGCCCTCCTGGAAGACCTGGGTCATATACAGCTGTGTCGAGTTGCCCGGCCCGCCTCTCGTCATCAGATAGACGGTGTCGAACGCGCGCAGCGCGCCGTTGATCGACAGCACCAGCACCAGGCCGATCGAGGGGATCATCAGCGGCAGCGTGATGAAGCGCAGGGCCTTCCAGCCGCGCGCCCCGTCGACCTTCGCGGCCTCGAGGATCTCACCCGGGATCGTCGACAGTCCGGCGAGGAAGATGACGATGTTGAAGCCCAGGCCGCTCCACAGGTCGACGAGGATGACGCTGTAGAGGGCGAGGTCGTAGTTGCCGAGCCAGTCCTGCGCGAGGCCGCCGAGCCCGAGGCTGCGGAGGATGGTGTTGAACGTCCCCGTGGTGGGGTCGTACATGAAGCTCCACACGAACACGATCGCGACCGGCGAGATCACCATCGGCGCGAAGAAGATCGCGCGGTAGATATTGCCGAGCCGCAACTGACGGTGCAGCAGCACGGCGAACAGGAACGCCAGCACCGTCTGCACGACGATCTTGAAGAATCCGTAGATCGCGGTGTTGCCCACCGCCTCCATCAGCACCGGGTCGCCCGAGAAGATCCGCACGAAGTTGTCGAGCCCCAGGAACTCCCACGCGCGGTTGAATCCGCGGGCGTCGGTGAAGCTCGCCACCACGACCTGACCCATCGGGTAGACCGTGAACACCAGGTACAGGATCAGGGCCGGCGAGATCGCCACCCAGAACTTCCCGGCCGAGCTCCGGCCGGTCCAGAGGCGTTCCTTCAGCGTCGTGCGCTTCCGGAGGGCGGTCACGTTCTCCGGGTCGTCCAAGGCGAGGACGCGAGGATCTTCGACGCGCGTGCTGCTCATGTCGTTCCAATCGGGTCGGTCGGGGGAACCACGACGGCGGCGTCGCGGGGGTCGATGGTGAGGATCGCGTCTGTCGCGTCGAGGCTCGTGTCGGCCGAGCCGTCGAGACGCACGATCAGCGAGCCGGCCGGAAGACCGCCCATGCGCACCCGCACAGGCGCGTCACCGAAGTTCGCGACGACGACGACGCGCGAGGAGTCGTCCTGCCCCCGTCGCCAGACGGTGTGGCGAACCAGCGCGGCCGAGCCGGATGCGTCGGCCGCCGTCACCGTGACGGCGGCGTCGGCCACCAGCTCGCCGTTCCACAGCCATTCCGCATAGCGGCGGCGGACATCCTCGGCGCGGCGCGCGCGCTCCACGGTCGCCGGCATGTCGGCCGGGCGTCCCTTGAAGTTGAACGGCTCCAAGCTCATCGCATAGCCGTCGAGCAGGCTCTGGGCGATCATCCCGTGCTCGTCGAACCCGGTCAGCGCGGTGACGATGCGGGCGCCGGGGCGCAGCATCCTGCCGACGGGACGGTGGTGGGGCGATGCGCTGCGGAAGTACGACACGTCGTAGTCCTCGAACTGCGCGTCGTACGCGCCCTCGGCGGCGATGACGAAGGTGTCGGCCGCGTCGCCGAGGCGAGCGCGCATGTCGTCGATGTACGCCGCGTCCCACGTGAAGGCGCTCGCGCCGACGGGATGGCCATGATCGTCGGCGAAGCACAGCAGAGCGCGTCCGTGGTAGAGCGACTCGTCCGCCAGGATGCCGTCGGCGCCCCAGGACGCCATCTCGGCGACCTCGCCGGCGATGCGGTCGCGCAGCTCGCGTACTCCGAAGCACAGCGGCACGTACCAGGGGGTGCTGATGCCGTAGCGCTTGCGCGAGGAGTGGTAGACCGGCCCGGGCTGAGCGTAGGGCTGGCCGTGGGGGTCACGCGACACGAAGGGTTCGAGCTCCTCCCAGTTCGGGCCGGGCTTCTCGACCCACACATATTTGACGTAGAGCACGGTGGCGACGTCGAGCTCGCGAGCGCGATCGAGCGCACGCTGCAGGCCGGCGGGTCCGCCGAGCTTCGCCGCCGGGCGGTGCCACGGGACGAGACCGTCCTGTCCGCCCTCGTTCCAGCCGACGATCTGGATCGCGCCGACCCCGGTCGACGCGCACTCCTCGATGATGTCGACGAGGTCGTCGAAGTCGTAGCGGGGCTCGCCCTCGGTCGACATGAGCTGCACCTGCAGCCAGAGCCGGGGCTCCGCGAGCCAGGCCGCGCGTGAACGCCGGGTGGGCGCCTGGTTGCGGCGGTACGGCTCGAGCGAACCGGTCCAGTCACCCGCGTACGGCGTGAGCGACATCGCGGGCAGCTCGATGCGGTTGCCGGTCGCGGCGGGGAAGTGGATGGCGTCGAGCGTGACGGCGGCATCGAGCCCGGCGGTGCGGGCGAGGCTGTCGGCGAATCCGGGCTCGAGCGACGCACGCCAGCCGATGAAGTCGAGCGTCGGTTCCGCCGGCATGACGGTGATGCCGCCGGCATCGGTCACGAGGGCGACGAACGGGGAGGTGGGGTTGCCGACGAGCTCGGGCCGCAGGTTGCCGCTGGCGTAGTCCGGGAACATCGTGCCCCAATAGGGGGCGTTGCTGTCGAACACGGGCAGCAGGCCCACGCGCGTGCCGGTGGAGTAGTCGACCCCGCGCAGCTCGAGCTCGGCCGTCGTCGGCCTCACGCCGCGCACGGACGGGAAACGCACGGCTTCGACGCCGCCTTCCTCGAGGTCGAGCGAGAGCGTGAGCCGGAGACCGGCCTGCTCGATCGCCGCGGTGACCGTGATGTCACCGCGAAGCCTCTCGCCCGCGGACGTGATGGGGTCGAGCCATCGCAGCGTCACAGCGTTGCCGCCGGCAGCGAGCTCGTGGTGGGACAGCGTCTGCTGCGCGGTCTGAACGACGACGGTGCGGTCGCCGCCGCGCGGGACCTCGACGACGAACAGCGAACCCGCGCTCGCCTCTTCCAGCCACGGGCCGACCCTGCCATCATCGAATCGCACGAGGCCGCCGGTGCGGGCATCGAAGGCGATCGACAGGTGCGGGCCCTCGAGGGTGAGGAGCTGGGTCACGGAACACTTCCTTGAGTTGCGTTGTGTAGCCACACTACACGAATGACGGGAGAAGACCCCCGATATCGCTCCAAACGAGCAGATATCGGGGGTCCTGGGTAGCGAAGCTACCGTTTGGTCACCGAGATGCGCGGATCTCTTCGAGCGTTGCGTCGAGCTCCGCGATGACCGACGCCGAGTCGGTCCGGCCGGCGATGAGGTTCTGCATGCCCACCAGCAGCGTCTCCTGCAGCTGCGGGTGCGCGGGCAGCACCATCGGGCGGAACGTCTTGCCCTGCCAGGCGTCCGCCATGTCGCCGAACAGCGGGTCCACCGACGAGACGTCGACCCCCTCGGTCACCGGGAAGGCCTTCACCCCCGTCAAGAACTCGGCGTAGACGTCGTCCTGGAAGAAGAAGTCGATGAAGCGCTCGGCCGCGTCGACCTTGTCGTTGCCCGGGTTGATGCCCCACGCCACGAGGTAGCTTCCCCACATGTCGGCCACGTCGGCGTCGAGGGTGGGGAAGTTCATGTACCCCGGGTCGACGCCGGCAGCGCGGGCGTCGGAGAGGATCCAGGTCGCGGGGAATATCGCGGCCTTGCCCGAGAGGAATGCCGTCTTGGCGGCCGACTGGTTCGTGCCGACCGGGTCGGGCATGTAGTACGGCACCAGCTCCTCGACGACATCCAGAGCACTCTCGTAGCCGGGCGTCTCGGCGAACGTCGTCTCCCCCGCGAGCAGCTCGTCGATGATGTCGGGCTCGGCCGGGAACACGTGCTCCGCCATCGCGTAGTACGCGATGAACTGCGGCCACCAGCTGTCTTGAGCGGACATCGCGAACGGCACGATCCCTGCAGCCGACAACTTCTCGGCGGCATCCTTCAGCTCGGTGTACGTCTGCGGGATCTCGCCGATGCCGGCCTGCTCGAACAGCGCCGTGTTGTAGATGATCCCGTTGCCCGACTGCGAGATGGGCACGTAGTAGGCGCCGTCGCCGCCCGAATCGCGCGTCGCCTCGAGTGCCGCGGCAGCGTCGAGCCGTCCGAGGAAGTCCGTCGACGACAGGTCGGCGGCGAAGCCGTCCTGGATGAAGTCGGTGAGGTTCTTCGGGTCGAACCCGTAGACGTCCGGCCCCGCGCCTCCCGACAGCCGAGTCTTCAGCACGTTGTCGTAGTCGCTGGTGTTGACGAACTCGGCGTTGACGGTGACGTCGGGATTGGCGTCCTCGAAGGCGGCGATGACCTTCTCATACGCCTTCTGGTTGTCGCCGCCGTCGCCCCACATGAGAAAGCTGAGCTCGGTCCCGCCGTCGCCCGCGCTGCCGCATCCGGTGAGCGCCGCCGCCGCGAGCGCGGCCACGCCGGCCGCGCTCGCGAGACGGACACGGGGGCCGTGCGTCATCGGTTGTTCGCCACGTACTGGGCGAGAGCGGTGTCGAGATCGGCGAGCACCTGCTGCGTGTCACGCTGACCGCTGATGATGTTCTGCAGGCCGACCAGCAGCGCGTCCTGGATGCTGGGGTCGGTCGGCGAGAACGCCGCGACGAACTGCTTGCCCTCCCACGACGCCTGCATGTCGGGGAACAGCGGGTCGACGTCGGCGCCGATCTCGATGCCGGTCGTGGTCGGGAAGAGCTTCACCTTGCCGAGGAACTCGGTGTAGACGTCGTCCTGCATGAAGTAGTCCAGGAACTTCTGCCCGGCATCGAGCTTGGCGTCGCCGTTGTTCGGGTTGAGACCGAAGCGCACCTGGTAGGTGCCCCAGATGGTGTCGGCCCCGTCATCCGTCGTCGGGAAGTTCATGTACTCGACATCGAGGTCGGCGTCACGGGCGTCGGAGAGGATCCACGTAGCGGGGAACATCGCCGCCTGGCCGCTGAGGAACGCCGACTGCGCGGCGGTCTGGCTCGTGCCGACCGGGTTGGGCATGTAGTAAGGCGTGAGCTCGCGGACGATGTCGAGCGAGTCCGCCCACGCCTTGCTGTCCGAGAACGTCGTCTTGCCGGCAGCCATCTCGGCCCCCAGCTCCTCGTTGGCACCGTGCTCGGCCAGCGGGTAGTAGACGATGAACTGCGGCCACCAGTTGTCCTGCGCGCTCATCGCGAAGGGCGTGATGCCCGCGGCCTTGAGCTTCTCCGAGGCCGCCAGGAGCTCGGTGTAGGTCGTGGGCTCCTCGGTGATGCCGGCCTGGTCGAACAGCGCCTTGTTGTAGATGAGACCGTTGCCCGAGAGCGAGATCGGCAGGTTGTAGGTGCCACCCGCGCGCTGCGAATCCTCCGCAGCCTCGGGGGTCAGCTTCGACAGGTAGCTCTCGCCGCCGTCGGAGAGATCGGCCGCGAAGCCGTCGGCGACGAACGTGTCGATGTTGCCGAGGTCGAAGCCGTAGACGTCCGGACCGGCCCCGCCCGAGAGGCGGGTCTTGAGGATGTTGTCGTAGTCGTTGGTGTTGAAGAACTCCGCGTTGACGGTGATGTCGGGGTTGGCTTCCTCGAACGACGCGATGACGTCCTCGTACGCCTTCTGCGTGTCACCGCCGTCGCCCCACATCAGGAAGCTGAGCTCCGTCTTCCCGCCGCCGGCGTCACCCGCGCACCCGGCCAGAGTGCCGACGGTCGCGAGCGCGACTCCGACGAATGCTGTCCCCTTGAGCCACTTCTTCATGGCTTCTCCCTGTCTTCATCGATGGTCGACGCCCGCTGGAGGCGCGACGTCCGGGTATTGGTAGCGAGACTACACGTTGGCGCCTCATTCGTCGCGTGTTTACCGAATTGAGACGTTCTACCCGCCAATTTCGCTAGTGCTACTACTTTCTCGGCCGTGATCGTGGCTAGGGTGATGCCTCATGGAATCCTCGCAGCAGCCGCACGCCATCGGACGACGCATCACCGTCAACACCGTGGTGCGACGCCACCAGATCGAGGCCACCCGCACGCGATCGCTGTGGGAGGACGAATCCGAGCTCCACTCGGCGGAGCTCGTCGAGCGGTTCTCCGACACCGTGCGCGCGGCGATCCCGGATGCCCGGCTGACCTGGGCGATGTCATGGGGCGCCCTCACCGACGACTCGTCGCGCTACCGCGACGTGCGCACCGCCGTTCGTCGTGCGGCCGAGGCGCACGGCGACGACATCGCCTTCGTGCCCGGCGGGTTCTTCGCCAACCTGTACGGCTCACGCGAGGACGTCTCGCGCGACATCGCCGACGCAGCCGATCTCATCGCGCAGGAGTTCGGTCGCGACCCCCGGTCGCTGGTCGCCGGCTTCCTCTCGGCGCACAACATCGCCGATGCGCGCGGCCGCGGGATGCGGACGGTGCAGGGCAACATCTGGAGCCAGTTCGACATCGATCTGCAGGACGGTGACGGCTCGATCGCCTACCCCTACTACCCGTCGTCATCGCACTTCCTCGTACCCGGGCGGGGCGATCAGCGCATCGACGCCGTCCAGCTCGACGGCTGGACGGTCGACCTCGTCGCCGCGCGAACCGCCGGGATGTCGTCGGACTACAACTCGCGTCTGGGCCTCGGCCCCATCGAGACGCTGCATCGCCTGCCCCGCGCCGACGCGCTCCGCGAGCTGAACGCGACGAGCGAGGCGCACTTGAACGACCGCAACGTCGAGCGCAACGGTCTGGGCTGGCTGACGGTCAACTACGAGATCAGCGAGGTCGCCCGCGGGCTCGAGACCGATCCCTCGATGCTCGATGCCTGGGGCGGCTGGCTGGGAGGCCTGCGCGATCGCTGGCCGGATCTGAGGATGCCGACGATCGCCGAGTTCGGCGACGAGTGGCGCACGCGGCATCCCGACAACGAGCGGCTCGCGTACCTGCTGCAGCAGAGCGGCAGCGGTGTGCAGGCGTCACGGCTGGGCGAGACGGTGACCTGGTTCATGACGGCCGGCTTCCGCCTGGGCGTGGTCTCGGATGCCGACGGCATCCGAGTGTTCGACTACACCGCCTACGACGGCGACGCGGTCGAACCGTCAGGTCTCGGCGACCGGCGCTGGAGCCTGCTCGGCGAGATCAACCAGAAGCGCACCCGCCCGCAGGACGAGCCGGTGCCGCTGCGCCGATTCCTGGCAGCGCATCCCGAGGTCGATGCGGCATTGGATGCCGGCTACGGCCAGAGCGTCGAGCTCGCGGCATTGCGGGAAGAGGCATGACTCGGCTTCACCGCCTGACCGTCGACCACGACGTCGACCGCGTCGGCACCGGCCCCCGGCCGCTGTTCGGGTGGGAGATCGTCACAGACGAGCCGGGCAGCCGGCAGACCTCGTGGCGCCTCGAGGTCCGAGACGTCCGAGACGTCGTGCTCTGGGACTCCGGCGTCGTCGCGGACGACCGCTCGGTCGACATCCCGTACGCGGGTCCGCCGCTCGCGGCTCTCGCACGTCACCGATGGCGCGTCGAGGTCGAGACCACCGCCGGACCGGCCACGGGCGAGGGGACCTTCGTCACGGGCGTCGTCGATGCGGACTGGCGAGGCGCCCGGTGGATCGGCGCCGCCGAGCCGTCCGCGGCGGCTCCGATCGTGCGCGGCGCCTTCACTCTCGACGCCGCACCGATGGAGGCCTATCTGGTCGTCGCCGCCGGAGGTCTGGCGCACGTCGAGCTCGACGGCCGATCCGTGGACGACTCCGTGCTCGGGCCCGGGTTCACCGATTACGACGTCGTCGCCCAGTACACCGTGGTCGACCTCACCGATCGGCTGACTCGCGGCGCCCATGTGCTGACGGCGGAGCTCGGCCGCGGCTTCTACGGCATGCGAGGCCGCAACACCTGGAACTGGGAGACGGCCCCCTGGCACGACGACCCCTGCGTCCGCCTGTTGCTCGTCATCCGGGGGGCCGACGGTGACCAGACCGTCGTGACGGACGACACCTGGCGAGCGGTCGACGGAGCGACCACGAGCGACGACCTGTACGCCGGCGAAGATTTCGACGCACGGCGTCGTGTCGTCGGAGTGGGTTCCGCCGACACCGACGTCTCCGGCTGGCCGCGCGTGCGGATGGCGACCGGCCCTGCCGGAGCGCCCGAGCCGCAGCGACAGCCGCCCATCGTCGTCGCGGGGCATCTCGAGCCGGAGTCCGTGGTCGAGCTCGGCGAGGGCCGCTGGGTCGTGGGCTTCGAACGGGTCATCGCGGGCTGGGTCGAGATCGAAGCCGAGGGTGCCGCCGGTGACGTGATCGAGCTCCGTTTCGGAGAGACCCTCGAGCCCGACGGGACGCCGAACTACGAGGACGAGAAGGGCTACTTCGACGGGCGGTTCCAGACGGACCGCATCATCCTCGACGACACGGGCGTCGACGGGCCGCTGCGGTGGCATCCGCGGTTCACCTGGCACGGGTTCCGCTACGTCGAGGTGCGCGCGCCCCGTCTTCCCCGATTGCGGGCGGCGATCGTGCACACCCGGGCCCCGCGAATCGGCCGCTTCTCGTGCTCCGATCCCCTGCTGAACACGATCCACGAGCTCACGGTGCGCACGATCGTGAGCAACCTGCACGGCATCCCGACCGACACCCCGAAGTACGAGAAGAACGGGTGGACGGGCGACGGGATGGTCGGCGCGCGGATGATGCTCCAGAACCTCGACACGCACGAGTTGCTCGCCAAGTGGACGGCCGACATCGCCCATTCCCGCCACGGTGCGGGTGCCCCCGAGGTGATCGCGCCCCACGGCGGATGGCGCATGGACTGGTCTCCCGCGCCGACGTGGCACTCCGCGCTGCTCCTCGTGCCGTGGGAGGTGCACCTGCAGCGAGGCGACCGAGACGTGCTCGCGGCGGTGTGGCCCGATGCCCGCGACTACCTCCGCTTCGAGATCGACCGATCGCCCGGCGGCATCGCCGAGACGACGCTCGGCGACTGGGTCGCCCCCGACACGGATGCCGGCGGCGGCAACCCGCCCGAGGACGCCCGTGTCGCCGCGACCGCCTTCCTCATCGCCATGTGCGACACCGCCGCCCGGATCGCCGTCGAGCTCGGAGAACCCGCGGATGAATGGTTCGCGGCGGCGCAGCGCAGTCGCGAGGCGTTCGTCGCGACCTTCTGGGATGCCGATCGAGCCGAGGTCCGGGGCGTCGGCGACGACGGGTACCGGCAGGCCCATGCCGTCCTCGCCCTCGCTTTCGACATCCTCCCCGAAGACGCCCGACAGCCCGCCGCCGATCGTCTCGCCGCCGACGTGCGCGACCGTGATGGCCACCTGTGGACCGGCGCGCTCGCGACGAAGCACATCCTGCCGGTGCTGACACGGTTCGGGCACGCGGATGCCGCTGTCGCGGTCGCGACGCAGACGACTTTCCCGAGCTGGGGCCACTGGGTCGAGCTCGGGGCCACGTCGCTCTGGGAGCACTGGAAGCCGGAGTCGCGCTCGCGCGGACACTACTTCCTCGGCACCATCGACGACTGGCTCTACGGCGATGTCGCCGGGCTGCGTCCGCTAGCGGCGGGCTGGCGTCGAGCCGGTATCGAACCGCGGGTGACCGCCACGTCGCTGACGTCGGCCGAAGGGTCGGTGCGAACGCCCTACGGCGACCTCACGGTGCGCTGGCGGCGTGGGGGCGAAGATCTCGCTCCGGACGAGGTGGAGCTCACCTGCGAGGTTCCCGTCGGGATCACCGCCGAGGTCGTGCTGCCGGGCGTCCGACGGGAGGTCGGCTCAGGCGGGCACACGCTCCGTGCGCACGTCTGAGCCGGCCGTCCGGTTCACCAGGCCGAGTAGCCTCCGTCGGCGAGAACGATCGACCCGGTGAGGTACGAAGCAGCGTCGGAGGCCAGGAAGGCCACGAGCGATGCGACCTCTTCGGGCGACCCGAGCCGTTGCATCGGAGTGCGCCGGATCCAGTCGTCCCACCACTCACCCGGGACGCCGTCCTTCGTCAGATCGGTGCCGATGTACCCCGGCGCCACGGCGTTGACCCGGATGCCGGCGTCGACGTACTCGACGGCGAGCGACTTCACCGCCAGGTGCACCGCGCCCTTCGACGCGTTGTAGGCGGCCTGCCGCTGCGGCGCGTTCGCGAGCTCTCCCGACATCGACCCGATCGCGACGATCGATGCGCCGCGGGTCATGTGACGAGCGGCCTCGCGGGCGCACCAGAATGTTCCGGTCGCGTTGACGGCGAGCACGGCGTCCCACGCCTCGCGCGAGATCTCGGACGACGGCTGGTGGTTGGCGATGCCCGCCGAGGTCACCAGGATGTCGAGCCGGCCGTGGCGTTCGGCGACGCCCGCGAACACCTCGGCGACCCCCGCCGCGTCGGTCACGTCGAGGTGTACGTACTCGACTCCCCCACCGAGAGACTCCGCCGCGGCGCGGCCGACGTCGTCGAGGAGGTCGGCGATGACGACGGTCGCTCCGAACTCGCGCAGCGCGGTGACGCAGGCGAGTCCGATGCCCCGGGATCCGCCGGTGACGACGGCCACTCTGCCGTCCAGTTCGAGCCGTTCGCGGTACATCTCTGTGCCCTTCCGAGGTGGTGGGGTAAGGTTTGTAGCGATACTACATGGAGGGGGGATCCGTGACCACGGACACCGCACCCGGCGCATCCGGCACCACCGCAGCGCCCACGGAGGACTCGAGCGACACGCTCCTGGAGCGCATCACACGGCAGCTTCCGAGCCTGCGACGATCCGAGCAGCGCGTCGCCGCCATCGTGCTCGACAATCCCGTCGGGGCGGTTCAGTTCACGATGGCGGGGCTGGCCGAAGCCGCCGAGGTGAGCGAGCCGACGGTCATGCGCTTCTGCGCCTCGGTCGGGTGCGAGGGGTTCCAGGACTTCCGCATCCAACTCGCCCAGACGCTCGCCCTCGGCTTGCCGGTTACCCATTCGTCGATCACACCCGACGACTCGAGCGCCGACCTGTCGGAGAAGATCTTCGACCACACGATCTCGAGCCTCGACCGGGCTCGCCGCACGCTCGACGCCGCGGCGGTCGAGGACGCCATCGCGCTGATCCTCGACGCATCCGACATCCTGTTCGTCGGCTTCGGCGCGAGCGGCATCATCGCGCAGGACGCGCAGCAGAAGTTCCCCCTGTTCGGGGTGCCGTGCCAGGCGCCGGAAGACTTCCACCAGCAGTTCATCGCCGCGACGATGAGCGGGCGGCGATCGGTCACCGTCGCGATCTCGAACACCGGCCACACCGAGCAGACGATGATCGTCGCCGAGGCGGCACGCAAGGCCGGCGCGTCCGTCATCTCCATCACCGGGCGCCCGAGCCCGCTGTCCGAGATCGCCACCGTTCCGCTCATCGCACGCACCTTCGAGGACACCGACGTCTACACGCCGTCGACCAGTCGTCTGGCCGGCCTCGTCGTCATCGACATCCTCGCCACGGGCGTCGCGCTCCGCCGCAGCCCCGAGCACACGGCCGCCATCCGCCGGATGAAGAGCGAGCTGGCCTCGATGCGCCACGGCGGCGGCGGCGACGAAGCCGTCGCCGACCAGCAGCCCTCGTCATGACGACTCGTCAGCGACGCGTGCTGGTCACGTCGCGGTCGTTCGGAGGCGGAGGCACCGACTTCGCCGCCGAGCTGGATGCCGCCGGCTACGAGGTCGTGCGCGCGAGTCCCGCGCACGATCTGGAGGAGCTCGCGTCGCTGCTGCCTGACGCCGACGGGTGGATCGCCGGCACGGGCCCGGTCACGGCGGCGCACCTCGAGCTCGCACCCGCACTGCGCGTCATCGCCCGCTACGGCGTCGGGGTCGACAAGGTCGACGTCGCGGCGGCCGCGGCGCGCGGCGTCGTGGTCACGAACACCCCCGGCGCGAACTCGAGCGCAGTAGCCGAGCACACCGTCACTCTTCTCCTCGCGGCCCTGCGCGGCGTGCCGGCGGCCGACCGCCGGGTCCGCTCCGGCGACTGGTCGGGCTGGCAGGCGCGCGAACTGTCGGCACTGACCGTGGGCGTGCTCGGCCTCGGGCGCATCGGACGCCTTGTCGTCGAACGGCTCGGCGGCTTCCGGCCGCGGGTGCTCGGCGCCGATCCCTGGGTACCGGCCGACGACTCGATCTTCGACGGAATCGAGCGAGCGTCCGCCGATGACCTCGCCCGATCGTGCGACGTCGTCACCCTGCACGCCCCCGGAGGCCAGACCGTCGTCGATGACGCCTGGCTCGCGGCATCCGATCGGCCGGTGCTGCTGGTGAACACCGCGCGCGCCGACCTCGTCGACGAGGATGCCGTCGCCGCCGCGCTGCGGTCGGGCCGGGTCTGGGCCTACGCCGCCGACACCCTCGCGACCGAGAATCACGGCGACGGCGCCTCGCCCCTGCTCGCCCCCGATCTCGCCGATCGTGTCATCGTCACGCCGCACCTCGCCGCCCAGACCCGCGAGGGCGTCGACGGCATGGGCAGCATGGCCACCGCCGACCTGCGCGCCGTGCTCGAGGGCCGTCAGCCGCGGCACCCGGTCGCGCCGTGACCGACGCGCGCGGGCGGGTCCGCACGGTGACGGGCGACGTCGGGCCCGACGCCCTCGGCACCGTGAACTATCACGAGCACCTGTTCCAGCGCTCCCCGCTGCTGCCCGGCGACGACCTCGACGACGAAGACGCATCGGGGCGCGAGGCCGTGGAGCTGCGGGAGTCGGGCTTCGCCACGCTCGTCGACGCGACCCCGCTCGGCCTCGGACGGCGACCCCACGCGATCCGTCGCATCTCGCGCGCGACCGGCCTCACCGTCGTCATGACCACGGGCGCTCACCGCCGCGAGCACTATGCCGAGGATCATCCGTTGCTCTCGGCATCCGAGGACGAGCTCGCGGCGGCGTTCCTCCGCGACCTGACCGTCGGTGCCGCCGAGGGGCTCGCTGCCGGTCAGGATGCCGCGCCGCGGGCCGGCGTGCTCAAGGTCGGTCTCGGCTACTGGCGCATCGACGAGGCGGCCCGCCGGGCCATCGCGGCGGTCGGCGCCGCACACCGCGAGACGGGCGCGCCGGTGATGGTGCACCTCGAGCACGGCACGGCTGCCCACGAGGCTCTCGACGCCCTCGCCGCCGTCGGCGTCGCCCCCGATCGTGTCGCGCTGGCCCACATCGACCGCAACCCCGACCCGGGGCTGCACGCCGAGCTCGCCGCGCGAGGCGCGTTCCTCGGTTACGACGGCGCTGCGCGGGCTCGCGACTGGCCCGACTCCGTGCTGATCGACTGCCTCGCCGAGACCGCTCGGCGCGGCGGAGCCGACCGCGTGCTGCTCGGCGGCGACGTCGCCCGCGCGACGCGTTATCGCGCCTACGGCGGCATCCCGGGCCTGCGCTATCTCGGCGACCGCTTCGTGCCGCGCCTGCGCGACGCCGCCGGCGACGACGTCGTCGATCGCGTCCTGCGCCGCAACCCCGCCGCCTGGCTCGCCTGGCGCGTCTGACGCGGGCGAGCCGGCGACGAGCCCGCTCGTCAGGCGTCGACGCGAGCGGGGTTCAGGTCTCCGGCCGAACGGATGATGCCGGACGCCGTGAAGGCCTGCGGATCGATCCCGGCAGGGGCCGTGATGGTGAAGGCCTCGCTCTCTCCGGGAAGCAGCGTCACGAGCCCGTGATCCACCCGCGCCGTCGCGTCGACGCGGTCGACCTGCAGCACGAGGTCCTTCAGGAGCGACCCTGCCGTGACGCGCACCTCGTAGCCCGCGTCTGTCGACACCGCCATCGCCTCGAAGCCGTCGGGCTCGAGGGCGAGCCCGGGGTCCTCGGCGAAGTACCAGAGCGCGCGCTCCCCCGTCGACAGCTCGGCGGCGATGAGCTCGCGGGCGGGATCCGACGCCGTCGCGATCGCGTCGGGAACCGGCACCGTCACCGCCTGCCGCGGCTCGACATTCACCGTGGCGGGCTCATCGGCCAGCACGGCCCCGTCGAAGCCGGTGCGCCGCAGCGTCAGCGCGGCATCCCAGACGGCGTCCGTGTCGTTGTGCAGCACGACGGCCAGACCGTCCTCGCGCGGCTGGATCGTCACGAACCGGTCGGCGTACACGGCGCGCAGCGCGTGCCACAGCGGCTTGCGGTGACCGTGCCCGTCGACCGCGGCCCACGAGATGACCGGCCAGCAGTCGTTGAGCTGCCAGACGATCGCACCCTGGTTGAGGGGATGCAGCGACCGGAAGTGCTCGATGCCGAAACGCACCGCGCGTGCCTGGTTGAGCTGGGTCGCCCAGTGCCAGTCCTCGATCGTGCGGGGCGCGGCGATGTGGTCGCCGAGGCCGCGCTCGAGCTTGCCGTTTCCGTCCTGTGCCTTCTGGTGCACCAGCATGAGCGGTCCGTACGGGTCGGCCGGCTCGTCGTGGACGACCGAGAACAGCGTCGACCATGCGGGCGGACCCTGGAAGCCGAACTCCGATACGAACCGCGGGCGGTAGGTGCGGTACACGTCGTAGTCGACCTGGTTCCAGACGTCCCAGATGTGGGTCGTGCCGTGGGCGGGGTCGTTGGGGTGCACGTACGAGCTGAACCCGTAGGGGCTGCCGGGCGAGTACGGCGTCGTCGGCGCGAGCTCGGCCACGATCTCGGGGAAGAGCCGCTGGTAGTAGCCGTCGCCCCACGTCGCGCCGCGCAGCCGCGACCGCCAGTTCCAGTCGACCCAGCCCCAGATGTTCTCGTTGCCGCCGTTCCAGATGACGAGGCTCGCGCGGCCGGTCAGCCGCGCGACGTTGTCACGGGCCTCCGCGGCGAACTCGTCCCACAGCTCGGCGTCCTCGCTGTAGGCGGCGCAAGCGAGCAGGAAGTCCTGCCAGACGAGGATGCCGCGCTCGTCGGCGAGGTCGTAGAAGTCCTCCGACTCGTAGATCCCGCCACCCCAGACGCGCAGCAGGTTCATGTTCGCGTCGACGGCGTCGTCGAAGCGCTCGGCGAGACGTTCCCGCGTCACCCGGGGGAAGAAGGTGTCTTCGGGGATCCAGTTCGCTCCCTTGACGTAGACGGGCTTTCCGTTGACGGCGAGCGCGAAGGGGCTGCCGTCCTCGTCGGCCTCGACGTCGAGCGTCACCGAGCGGAAGCCGATGCGACGACCGGTCTCGACCTCGCCGACCGCGACCCGCAGGTCGTAGAGCGGCTGGTCGCCGTACCCTCGAGGCCACCAGAGCTCGGCGTCCGCGGCGCGCAGCGACAGTGTCGCGCGGGCCTCACCGTGCGCGACGGATACGGCGGCACGCTCGCCCGCGACCTCGGCCACGATCTCGCGGCTCCCCGTTCCGGCGGCATCCGCGTCGAGCGCCTGCCACTCGAGCTCGACGTGCACGTCGACACGCCGCGGATCATCATCGACGCCGATGACGGGACGGACGGCGACGATGCGGACCTCGCTCCAGCTCTCGATGCCGATGTCGCGCCAGATGCCGGCCGTCACGACGGCGGGACCCCAGTCCCACCCGAAGTTGCACGCCGACTTGCGGATCGCGTTGAAGGGGTGGACGTACGAGTGCGGGCGTTCGCCGAGGACAGCCTCGCGCTCGCGGGCGTAGGCGATCGGCGACGAGAACTCGACGCGCAGGATGTTGTCGCCCTCGCGGAGCAGCTCGCCGAGCCGCCACCGGTAGGTGCGGTGCTGATTGACGGTGCGGCCCAGCTCTCGTCCGTTCAGAATCACGCGGGCCACGGTGTCGAGCCCGTGCGCGACGAGGTCGTGGACCGCCTCGTCGTCGTCCGACCAGGCGAAGGTCGTCTCGTACGCCCAGTCGGAGTGGCCGATCCAGGCGAGCGCCGACTCGTTGTCGTCGACATACGGGTCGGGGATCAGGCCGGCGGCCAGCAGGTCGGTGTGCACGACCCCGGGGACTGTCGCGGGGATGCTCGAACGGGCGGTCTCGGCGAAGGTCTCCGGCACATCTCCAGCGACGTGCGTGAGGTGCCAGCCGGAGTGCAGGGCATGGAAAGTCACCCTCTAGAAGTAGCACAACTACCGGAATACCGCGCCTCCCGGCGCGGCTAGCCGCGTTCGTTGCACCTCGCACGCCTATTCACGTAGTATCACTACCGATCCGAGACCCGGGTCGTGATGAATGGATGTGAGCATGTGCGCCGCTGCACGACCGGCTGAACCCGCCGCCCTCACCGTCGAGGCCCTCGCCGGTGCTCTCGCGGGCCCGACCGAACGGTACGAGAAGCACCTCGTCGACCTGCGGGGCCTCTACCGAGACGCCGATGCCTTCGAGGCCGCTCTCGCTGCCGATGACGGGGCTCCCGTGTACTGGGTCGACAGCAGCACCCCCGACACGGGCCGCGGTGCGCTGACGATCGGCCTCAGCGTTCTGCGTCCCGGCCGGGTCGGCGACGAGTTCGCAATGACTCGAGGTCACCTGCACGCCCAGGCCGAGTTCGCGGAGCTGTACTACGGCATCGCTGGATCGGGCGTCATGCTCCTCGACAGCGTCGACGGAGAGTCTCGGGCCGTGCCGATCGCACCCGGCGTAGCCGTCCACGTGCCGGGCGGATGGGTGCACCGCAGCGTCAACGTCGGCGACGAGCTGCTCGTGACACTGTTCGCGTACGCCACCGAGGCGGGGCAGGACTACGGCATCATCGAACGCGCGGGTGGCATGAGCCAGCTCGTGGTCGCCGACGACGCCGGCGGCTGGACCGCTCGCCCCAATCCGGATCACGGAGGCTACCGTGCCTGACACCACGACCACGGCCGGCGCCGAGGCCGTCCTGAGCGACCTCGCCGCCCATATCGACATCAGCTGCGTCCAGGCGCAGCACGCGCGCGCCGACATCGAGGAGCTCGCGCGGCGCGCCAGTGCCGGATCCTTCGTCAGCGCACACGTCCTTCCGGGGTGGCTCCCCGTCATCCGCGAGCTGCTGACCGGGACCACCGTCCTCGCCGGATCGCCCGTCGGGTTCCCCAGCGGCGGCGCGACCACCGCGACGAAGGTCGCCGAGGCGCGCGAGCTGCTCGACCTCGGCGCGCAGGAGCTCGACGTCGTCGTGGCGATCGGCCGCCTGCGCTCGGGCGAGACCGGCTACGTGACCGACGAGCTCGCCGCGGTCGCGGACATCGTCGGCGGACGGGTGCCGCTGCGCGCGATCCTCGAGGTCGGTCACCTCGACGAGGCCGCGATCCGCCTCGGCGTGGATGCCGCCGTCGCTGCCGGCATCCCGTGGATCAAGACGGGCACCGGGTGGTCGGGCCGCCCCACGACGATCGACCACATCCGGATCATCGCCGACCAGGTCGACGGTCGCGCCGCGATCAAGGCGGCCGGCGGCATCCGCGACATCGAGACGGTCCGCGCCATGGCGGCCCTCGGGGTCACGCGGTTCGGCATGAACGCCGACTCGGCCGTCGCGGCGGTCGCGGCGGCGACAGGCGCACGGGGAGACGACGCATGAGCATCATCCAGACCATGAACGCGACCGAGCTGCGGCCGGCCCAGACCCCGACGCTCTACTTCATCGGGGTGACGACCGGTCGGTCGTCGATCCAGCAGGTGTTCCCGCGCTGGGCCGACGAGCTCGGGCTCGACGGTGCCGTGCTGCAGGGCATCGACCTGCCGCTCCACGCGCCGCGCGAAGACTATCGACGGGTCGTCGACTTCATCGCGAACGATCCGCTGAGCCTCGGCGCCCTCGTCACGACCCACAAGATCGACCTCTTCGCCGCCTGCGCCGACATGTTCGACGAGATCGACCCGTTCGCACGCCTCATGGGCGAGACGAGCTGCATCTCCAAGCGCGACGGGCGCCTCATCTGCCATGCGAAGGACCCGATCTCGAGCGGCCTCGCCCTCGACGCGTTCCTGCCCCGCGGGTACTGGGAGGGCTCGGGCGCCGACGCCCTCTGCATGGGCGCCGGCGGCTCGACGATCGCCATCAGCTGGTACCTCTCGCGCCGAGACTCGGGCACCGACCGCCCCGAGCGCATCATCGTCACCAACCGGTCGGCCCAGCGCCTCGACCACATCCGCGCGATCCACGCCGAGCTCGACACCGACACCGCCTTCGAGTACGTCCTGACCCCGACCCCCGAGGACAACGACCGCGTTCTCGCGGGCCTCGCGCCGCGCTCTCTCGTGGTCAACGCGACCGGGCTCGGCAAGGACGCGCCCGGCTCGCCCCTCACCGGCGCCGGGGTCTTCCCCGAGCACGGCGTCGCGTGGGACCTCAACTACCGCGGCGACCTCGTCTTCCTCGATCAGGCTCGCGCGCAGGCGCAGTCGCGCGCGCTGCAGGTCGAGGACGGATGGATCTACTTCGTTCACGGCTGGACGCAGGTGATCGCCGAGGTCTTCGACGTCGACATCCCCACCTCGGGACCGTCGTTCGACCGGCTCGTCGAGCTCGCGGGCTCGACGCGCTGACGATGACAGACCTCGGCACGGCGCCCGACCTCGTCCTGGCCTACGACCTCGGCACCGGCGGCTGCAAGGCCTCGTTGTGGACGCCGGCGGCGACGATGCTCGCCGAGACGGTCGTGCCGTACCCCACGAGCCATCCCGCGCCCGGACGCAACGAGCAGAGACCGGACGACTGGTGGGATGCCGTGGCGGCGTCGACCCGGCACCTGCTCGAGCGCTCCCCCGGAGCACGTGCGCGCATCGCCGGCGTCGCCCTGTCCGGCCAGAGCCTCGGCGCGGTGCAGGTCGACGAGCGCGGCGAGCTCGTCGCCCCCACGACCCCGATCTGGTCGGACACCCGCGGGCGCCCGGATGCCGTCTTCGGCGACATCCCCGAGGCAGAGTGGTACCGGCGTACCGGCAACGGATTCGGCGCCGCCCTCTATCCGTTGACGAAGGCGGCCGCGTTCCGCGCCGAAGACGCCGTCGCCTGGGCACGCACGCGGCACCTCGTCGGATCGAAGGACTGGATCAACCTGCGTCTGACCGGCGAGCTGGCGACCGACCACTCGATGGCCTCGGGAAGCGGCGCCTACGACCTCGCGACAGGCGACTACGACGACGAGCTGCTCGCCGCCGCAGAGCTGCCGCGAGACGTGTTCCCGCGCATCGTGCCGTCATCGGAGCGGGTGGGCTCGCTCACCCGAGGAGCCGCCGAAGCGCTCGGCCTGCCGAGCGGCATCCCCGTCTTCGCGGGCGCAGTCGACAACGCGGCGATGGCACTCGGCTCGCGCGGCACCGCCGAGGGGCGCATCTACGCGGCGCTGGGCTCGTCGAGCTGGATCACCGTGACCTCGGCGCAGCCCGTCATCGACGAGCACGCGCGCCCGTACGTCTTCGCCCACGCGATCCCCGGGATGTTCGTCAGCGCCCTGTCGACCTTCAGCAGCGGCACGAGCCTCGAGTGGCTGCGCGCGACGCTCGCGCCGGGCGCCGGCACCGCGGACTTCATCGGCCTCGCAGCGGACAGCGCAGCCGGAGCCCGCGGTGTGAGCTTCGTCCCGACCCTCGCCGGCGGCACCCCGCTCGAAGGAGGCAGCGGCGCCCGAGGCGGGTTCACGGGCCTCCACCTCGGCGCCGGTCCCGCAGATCTCGTACGCGCCTGCCTCGAGGGCATCGCCTTCTCGCTCGACCGCAGCCTGACGCTCATGCGCCAGCTCAGCGGGTCGCGCGAGCCGCTGCTCATCACCGGCGGCGGCAGCCGTTCACCCCTGTGGAACGGCATCTATGCCGACATCCTGCGCTCGCCCCTGCAGCGCTCGACCGTGGATCAGCAGGCCGCGACGCTCGGTGCCGCCACGATCGCGCTCGTCGGTCTCGGCCTCTGGGACGACTACGCGCGAGCGGATGCCGCGCACGCCGGTCTCGACGAGATCGCACCGACCTCACCCGAGTCGTACGCCGGCGCGCGAGATCGATTCGACGCGGCCGTCTCGGCGCTCGCCTCCCTCACCCCGACACAGGAGAACCCCTCATGACCGACCTCCCCCTCGTCGTCATCACCGGCGCGAGCTCCGGCATCGGCGCCGCCACCGCGCGGGTATTCGCCGCCGCAGGCCACCCCCTGCTGCTCATCGCCCGTCGCCTCCAGCCCATGGTCGAGCTGGGCCTCGAGAACGCCGAGCTCGCGGCCGTCGACGTCACCGACACTGCCGCGGTGGCCGAGGCTCTCGCCCGCGCCGAGGAGCGATTCGGCGCCGCCGACCTGCTCGTGAACAACGCGGGGCTCATGGCCCTGTCGGCGGTGGCCGAGCAGGATCCCGCACTCGTCCAGGAGCAGTTCGACGTCAACTGCGTCGCCCTCATGAAGAACAGCCAGCTCGTCCTGCCCGGGATGCAGACGCGTCGCCGCGGCACCATCGTCAACATCGGCTCGATCGCGGGCAAGCAGCTGTACACCGACCACACCGTGTACAACGGCACGAAGTACGCCGTCCACGCGATGACCGAGGGGCTGCGCCGCGAGAACGCCGCCCACGGCGTGCGGGTGCTGCTCGTCGCCCCGGGCATGGTCGACACCGGTCTGCTCGGCAACACCGGCGAGGGCGCCGTGCTCGACGGCTACCTCGACTACAAGAGCAGCATCGGCGGCGGCCTGCGTCCGGACGACATCGCGCAGGCGATCCTGACCGCCTACCAGCTGCCCCAGCACATCAGCTTCCGCGAGATCGTGGTCGCCCCGACGTCGCAAGACGCCTGATGAAGCGTCGCGGCATCCCCGGCGCCGGACCGCTGCGCGGCGAACCGATCGTGCCGGTCGTGGTGTTGCACGATGCGGCCGACGCGCACCCTCTCGCCGACGCGCTCGTGGCCGGCGGCATCCGGTGCGCTGAGATCACGCTGCGCACTCCCGCGGGCATCGAGGCCATCCGCGCGCTGCGCGATCGCGACGACATCCTCGTCGGCGCGGGCACCGTCGTCGACCCCGACCAGGTCGACGCGGTCGTCGAGGCGGGAGCCGCGTTCGCCGTCTCGCCGGGCTTCGACGCGGACGTCGTCGACCGCTGCGCCGAGCGCGGCCTGCCGATCGTTCCCGGCGTCGCAACGGCAAGCGACATCCAGGCGGCGCTGCGCCGCGGCCTCCGCTACCTGAAGCTCTTCCCCGCGGGACTCGTCGGCGGCCTCGCGGCGGTCCGCGCGTTCGCGGGCCCGTTCCCCGACGTTCGGTTCCTGCCGTCGGGCGGGGTCTCGGCCGCCAACGCCGCGGAGTACCTCGCCGACCCCGCCGTGTTCGCCGTCAGCGGCTCGTGGATGGTCCCGGCCGACGCGCTCCGCGCCGGCGATTGGGATGCCGTCGAGCGCCTCTCGCGCGCCGCTCAGACCTGAGCCCGCGGACCCGCCAGCGCCTCGCGAAGCACGATCGCGGCACCGCCGAGGGCTGCCGAGCGGCTCGGGTCGGCCGAGGCCACGACGCGCACGGGGTGAGACCGGCGCGCGAAGAAGGTGTCGGCCAGCACCGAGCCGATTCGTTCGGCGAACACCGGCCCGGCGCCCGCGAACCCGGCCCCCGTGAGCACGACGAGGTCGAGGTCCAGGAGGTTCACGAGGCTCGTCACCGCGACGGCGAGCGCATCCGCCGACCGGGCAACCGTGTCGACGGCGTGGGGGTCGTCGCCCGCACCCGCGCGCGCGGCGATGTCGATCCAATCACGGCGCTCGCCCGACACGGCGAAGTAGCGTTCCTCCGCCGCGGGCGGCGCGGCGAACAGCTCGAGGCAGCCGTGGTTGCCGCAGTGGCAGCGCGGCCCGTCGAGGTCGATCGACACATGGCCGATCTCTCCCGCATTGCCGCTGATGCCGCGGAGCAGCTCGCCCGCGATCATGATGCCGGCCCCGATGCCGATGCCCATGTGGATCGTGGCGAACGTCCCCTGCCCGTTCGTCGCGCGCGACCAGTACTCCCCCGCGGCAGCGGCGGTCGCGTCGTTCTCCATGACGACCGGCAGGGCGAGAGCCTCGGCGAGCGCGTCGCGCACGCTGAAGTCCGACCAGGGCAGCGACGACGGCAGCTGCACAGCCGCTCCGCTCCTGACGTCGATGGGCCCCGGCACGACCATCCCCACGCCGGCCACGATCTCGCGCTCGATCCCGGCCTCGCCGATGATCGACTCGACCTCCTCGGCGATGCGGCGGACGACCTCGGCGGGCTCCAGCCGGTCGGCCCCCGCCGCCGAGCGCTCGGCGACGAGCTCACCCCAGACGTTCACCACCACGTACGAGGTCGCCGCGAACCCGAGAACGATGCCGATCGCGTAGCGCGAGTCGGGTCGGGCCTCGAGCAGCGTCCGCCGTTTGCCGCCGGTCGGCTCACCCACCCCCGTCTCGACGACGAGGCCGTCGGCGATGAGGTCGCGCACCACGGTGGTCATGGTCGCGGGTGTCAGCGCGGTCGCCTCGGCGAGCTCGGTGCGGCTGATCGGGCCGGCCACCCGGATCAGCTCGAGCACGACGGCTCGCGTCGGGCGCCGCACGGGTACGCCGTCGGGCTCAGGGGCGGGACGCATCGGCGTGCCTGCCGGGGGCCCGTCGCGGCAGCAGTGCGAGGGTCGTACCGAGCGGGTCGGGCATCACGAAGTGCCCGAAGGTGTCGTTGGCGAAGAACATGACGCCGTCCAGCATCGCACTCAGCTCGCTGTACACCGCGCGCTGGCGGTGCCAGAAGTGCGGCGAGTCGAGGTAGACCCGATACCAGTACCAGGGGTCGACGAAGTCGAGCGAGTAGATGATCTCGAGCTCACCCCCGAGGCGTGCGCGCAGCGCGATCTTGCTGCGGGCCGATTCGGCGATGTTCTCCTCGCGCGCGAGCACCGCGAAGTTCGAGACGACGATGCCGCTCAGCGCCGCGTAGGCATCATCGGTCATGCCCCACACGTCCTGCTCCACCTCGACGGGCCAGAACGAGTCCTGCCAGTAGATGCGTGCTCCCGCGGCTGTCCCGCGCGCGCCCGCGTCGAGCAGTTCGCGCAGCCGCGTGAAGAACCGCGTCACCGACGCGCGCCGTGCGGGAGTCGATTCCACAGCGTGCTCGGGATGCCAGATGCCGATGAGGCCGAACTGATTGCCGAGCGTGATGCCGTCGAGCCCGAAATCGGCGACGAACGCCGCGATCTGACGTGCGGCGAACCGCTCCACCGGCTCACCAGCCGGGATGCCGTCCGGATACGCCGCGTACGTCTCGGTGTCGGCATCGAGCACCCCGGCGACGTCGAGGAGACCTGGGGCGACGTTGCCGCCGGCATCCACCCAGCCGGATGCCGCCTCGGGATGCCGCTCCGTCTTCCACACGCACGCGCAGAACTCCGACCCCGGCTCGAGGTACTCGAGCAGCACGAGGGGGATGCCGCGCCGCCGCGCCTCGTCGCGGAATGCCCGGTAGATCGCCGCGAGAGTGGCGTAGTCCATCGGCTGCTCACTGAGTACGAACGCCGGCCCCGCGTGGTACGGGTTGCCCGCGATGACCCGGTCCTCCCGCGCGACGCGCAGCCAGTGACCGTTGTGGTCCCGCGTCGAGACGGCGGTGCCGACGTAGGAGTTGTAGCGCCCCCAGTCGAAGCGCGTCGCCTCGTGTTCCGCACCCGGGTACGCGAGCACGTGATCGCCGTTGCCGGCGCAGAAGGTCACGACCACCTCATCGACGCGGGCGAACCAGTCGGCGTAGTGGTCGAAGAACGACGCGACCCCGGGCCGCGGGTCGGCGAGGTCGGCGAAGATCTTCGGAGTCACCCACGTGTGCGCCCGCTGCGCACGGCGCGCCTCGCCGCTCACGAGGTCTCCGCGAAGCGGCGGTGCGGGTCGGGCGCCGCATCCGCGAGCCGCTGCGTATAGGGGTGCTGCGGATGCAGGATGACGTCGTCCGCCGGCCCGCGCTCGACGATCTCGCCGTGGTACATGACGAGGATCTCGTCGGAGAAGTGCCGCGCGGTCGCGAGGTCGTGGGTGATATACAGCACCGCGAGGTCGTCCTGCCGCTGGATGTCGGCGAGCAGCCGCAGCACGCCGAGCCGGATCGACACGTCGAGCATCGACACCGGCTCGTCGGCGATCAGCACCCGCGGCGACGGCGCGAGAGCGCGCGCGATGGCGACCCGCTGGCGCTGCCCGCCCGACAGCTCGTGCGGGCGCCGGTGCAGGTACTCGTCGGGGTCGAGCTGCACGCGTTGGAGCAGCTCGGCGGCGGCCCGCTGCACCTGCATCCGCCCCCGCGCACGCCCCGACATCACGAGGGGACGGGCGATGTGGTGGTAGATCGAGTGGAACGGGTTCAGCGAGGCGAAAGGATCCTGGAAGACCATCTGCACCGCGGTGCGGTACTGCCGTGCCGCCCGCCCCCGGGTCGGGGGCTTCTCGCCGTCGAGCAGGATCTCACCGCCGCTGGGCTGCTCGAGCAGCAGAAGCATCTTGGCGATCGTCGACTTGCCGCTGCCGCTCTCACCCACGAGAGCGACCGTCTGCCCGTAGTCGATCGAGAGGTCGACGCCTTTCACCGCCTCGACGGCGCCGCGCCCCGTGCCGTAGGTCTTGCGCAGGCCGATGGCCTCGATCGCGCTCATGCGCCCTCCTCCGTCGTCGTCGCCGCGCCGGCATACCCCAGTCGCTCCCCCGTGAGGCTGGGGAACGCGGCGAGCAGCTCGCGCGTGTACGGGTCTCGCGGCCGGTGATAGATGTCTCGCGTCGAAGCGAGTTCGACGATCTCGCCGCGCCGCATGATCGCGATGCGGTCGCTGATCTCGAGCAGCAGCGGCAGGTCGTGCGTGATGAAGATGACGGCGAAGCCCAGTTCGTCGCGCAGTCGGGTGATCTCGGCGATGATCTCGCGCTGCACGACGACGTCGAGGGCGGTCGTCGGCTCGTCCATGATCATCACGGGCGGATCGAGCAGCAGCGCCATCGCGATCATGACGCGCTGGCGCATCCCGCCCGACAGCTCGTGCGCATAGGCGTCGAGCCGCTCGGCAGGCACGCCCACGACACGCATGAGGTGCTCGCAGCGGTCGCGGCGCTCCTGCTTCGTCATCGTCGGGCGGTGGGTGGTCAGCACGTCTTCG
Organism: Microbacterium sp. 1262; assembly: GCF_040544895.1. Taxonomy (NCBI): domain Bacteria; kingdom Bacillati; phylum Actinomycetota; class Actinomycetes; order Micrococcales; family Microbacteriaceae; genus Microbacterium; species Microbacterium sp. 1262. The sequence goes on along the minus strand of NZ_JBEPKU010000001.1, from coordinate 2,741,897 downwards.
AGCTGGGCGCGCACGCGCAGGACCGGGTTGAGCGCGTTCATCGCACCCTGGAAGACCATCGAGATGCGATCCCAGCGGAACGCCCGCAGCGCCGCACCCTCGAGCTCGTCGACGCGCACCGGCTGGTCACCGCCCAGGAAGCGGACACCCCCGCCGACGACCTCGGCCGGCGGCTTCAGCAGCTGTGTGATGCCGTAGGCGAGGGTGGTCTTGCCGCATCCCGATTCGCCCGCGATGCCGAGGATCTCGCCTCGCCGGAGGTCGAAGCTCACTCCCGCGACGGCGTGCACGACCGGGTCCGAGGCATAGTCGATGCGCAGGTCCTCGATGCTCAGCACGATGTCGTTCATGAGAGAGCCTTCCGACGGGGACGCGCTGCGACGGGCAGACGCAGCTTGGGGTTCACGATCTCGTCGAGGGCGAAGTTGACGAGTGACAACGCCGCGCCGAGCGTCGCGATCAGCAGGCCCGGCGGCACGAACCACCACCACGCCCCGGCCCGCAGCGCCGAGTTCATCTGTGCGTCGTAGAGCATGCGCCCCCACGTGTAGTCGCCCGTCACGCCGAGGCCGAGGTACGACAGCCCCGCCTCGGCGAGGATCGCCGACACGACGCCGAAGATGAAAGACGACGCGAGGATGGGCAGCAGATTCGGCAGGATCTCGACCGTGATGATGCGGAAGGTCCGTTCGCCCGCGACGCGCGCGGCCGCCACGTAGTCGCGGTTTCGCAGGCTCAGGGTGACGGCGCGCAGCACGCGCGCGCCGCCGGCCCAGCTCGTGAGCGCCAGGATCAGGGCGACGACCCCGAGACCACGGCTCTCGACGTAGCTCGACACGACGATGATGAGCGGCAGCCCCGGGATGACCAGGGCGATATTCGTGATGAGCGAGAAACCCTCGTCGAACCAGCGCCCCAGGTAGGCGCCGACGATGCCGAAGAACGCCGAGAGCACGAGGCTGAGCACGCCGACGACCACACCGATGAGCAGCGAGTTCGTCGTCGACACGGCGAGCTGCGCGAAGATGTCCTGCCCCTTCTGCGTCGTGCCGAGCCAGAACTCGGCGCTCGGCGGGGTGATCCCGATCGGGCGGATGCGGAACGGGTCGCCGACGAAGAACGGGGCGACGAGGCCGAACAGCACGATGGCGAACGTGATCGACAGTCCGACCACCAGCTTCGTGCTGACGGGGCGACGACGACGGCGGCGCGGCGACAGCTGCGCGAGGGTGGCGGTGACCGATTGCGACGACATCCGTTACCTCCGGATCCGGGTACGGGGGTCGATGACTCCGTAGAAGAGGTCGACGATGAGGTTGGCGGCGAGCACGGCCAGCGTGATCACGAGGAAGAGTCCCTGCATGAGCGCGTAGTCGTTGTTGTTCACGGACTGCAGCAGGGCGTATCCGATGCCCGGATACGAGAAGACCTGCTCGGTGACGAGCGAGCCCGAGACGACGAAGCCGAGCGAGAGGGCGAAGCCGGCGACGGACGGGAGGATGGCGTTTCGCGCGGCATACCGCTGCCGCACGCGCACCGGAGAGAGGCCCTTCGCCTCGGCGGTGGTGATGTAGTCCTCCGACAGCGTCGCGACCATCATGTTGCGCATGCCCAGCATCCAGCCGCCGACCGAGCTGATGACGATCGTGAGCGCGGGCAAGAACGCGTAGTACACGGCGCTGCCCACGAAGTCGGCCGACCAACCCGGCATGGTGCTGTAGATGTCGTACCCGCCGAAGGCCGGGAAGATCGGCCAGATGACCGCCAGCAGGTACACCAGGATGATGGCCATCCAGAAGTACGGCACCGCCTGGAGCATCGTCGTGATGGGGATGAGGTTGTCGAGCCAGCCGCCGCGGCGCCACCCGGCGATCGTGCCGAGGGTGATGCCGAGAACGAACGAGAGCACGGTCGACACCCCCACGAGCACGATCGTCCAGGGCAGCGCCTGCGAGATGACGTCGACGACCGGCGTCGGGTAGTACGTGATCGAAGGCCCGAAGTCGAACGTCACCACGTTGCGGAGGTACCCGAGGTACGCCTCCCACACGGGGACGTCGGTGCCGGTGCCCAGCAGCAGCTCGAGGCTCTGCCGCGCCGCCGGGCTGACCGGGCCCTTCTGCGCGAGCTTCGCGAGCATGATGTCGACCGGGTTGCCCGGCAGCAGGCGCGGGATGAAGAAGTTCAGGGTCACGGCGGCCCACAGCGCGATGGCGTAGAACGCGAGCTTTTTTGCGTAGTACTTCACCCCCGCCGGCTCACTCCCCGACCGGCTGCAGGTTCGCCGCCACGACGCCCAGGTTCCAGATCGACCAGGCGGCCGGGAACGCGTACAGGTCGTCCTCGGTCGGCCAGCCGGTGGCGTCGTCGGTGTTGTAGTACGTGACCGTCGGGACGACGAGCACGGGGATATAGGGCATGGATGCCGCGATGATCCGCTGGATCTCGAAGTACAGCTCGCGCCGCCGCTCGGGGTCGACCTCGACGCGGGCCTGATCGACGAGCGCGTCGACCTCGGGGTCGGTGTAGCGCGAGTAGCTCGTGGGAGCCTGCTCCCCGACCGGTGCCGTGGCGGCGGTCGTGTAGTAGTTCGCGTAGATGTAGTACGGATCGGCCGACGGACCCTGATAGACGCCGTCCATCGTGAACGAGAACTTGCCCGAGAACCGGTTCTCGTTCCACTGCGCGCCGGGGAGCGCCTCGGGCTTCAGGTCGATGCCGATGTCGGCGAGCTGCTGCGAGGCGACCTCGACGGCGGTGACGTAGGAGGTCCACTCCTGCGGAACCTGCACCGTGACGCTCAGTCGCTCGCCGTCCTTCTCGTAGATGCCGTCGGCTCCAGGAGCCCACCCGGCCTCCTGGAGCACGGCCGCGGCAGCCGCCGGGTCGGCGGACGGTGACGTCGTGTCGCCGAGATCCGACGCGATGTACTCCGCGTCGCGCTCGGGCAGCAGCATGGCCGGTGAGACCGCGCCGCCGAGGCCCTCGAAGGCGATGTCGATGATCTCCTGCCGGTCGAGACCGAGGCTGATGGCGAGCCGCACGGCGGGGTCTGTCTGGGGTCCGGAACAGCCCAGCGAGGCGTCGGCGCACGAGATCCACGCGGTCTGGTTGATGGGCGTGTTGATCTGATTGAGGGTCGGGTGCGACTCGACCTCGTCGGCGAAGTCGGGGACCAGTCCGGTGTTCCAGTCGAGCTGGCCGTTGACCATCGCGGTGGTGGCCGCGTCACCGCTCGCGAAGGAGACGTAGCGCAGCGTCTCGAGCGCGGGCTTGCCCTCCTGCCAGTACGAGGTGTTCTTCTGCAGGACGTAGCTCTGGGGCGTGGAGGTCGAGAGCGTGAACGGTCCGGTGCCGACGGGCTCCTCGTTGACGAAGTTGGCGACGTCGTCGTACGTGGACCAGAGGTGTTCGGGCACGATCGCGGTGCGACCGATGAGCTCGGGGCCGATCGGCAGCGACGGCTCGTCGAAGGTGACGACGACGGTGTCGTCGTCGACCGCCTCGGCCGAGCCGGTGTAGCCGATGGTGTTGATCTCGGGGGTGTCGGCGATGAGGTCGAAGGTGAAGGCGACGTCATCCGCGGTCAGGGCCTCGCCATCCGACCAGGTGACCCCGTCGCGGACCTGGATCGTCAGCTCCGTCGCTTCGTCGTTCCACGAGTACTCGGTGCCGAGCATCGGCTTCGGCTCACCGACGGCGAGGTTGTTGTAGAAGAACAGCGGCTCGTAGATCGCCCCGAGCGTCGGCTGGAGCACGTTCGGCGAGAACGGATTGAAGTTCCTCGTGATGTCGCCGATCGCGCCCGTCGAGATCGAGATTCCGCGGTCGTCGCCGCTCTGCGGAGCGCAGCCGCTGACGAGCAGCAGCGCCACGGCTCCCGCGGCGAGTGGCATCGCGGCACGGGACCAAGGGGTACGGAGGATCATCGTCGTTCCTTTCCGACACGTCGATGTGCGGGCTCGGGGCCGGGTGGTCCGGCGAAAGTAAAGTATCTGAAATTAGCCGAAATGGGTAGCCCCACTACAGATCTGAGCCGGCTACTCGCTCTTGTGGGCTGTCGAAGCGCTGATATACCGTGCTCCACAACAGATGTTCGTAGTCGCACTACCTGGTGTCGCCATCGACGGTCCCGAACCCGTGCGCGACTGCGCTCCATCGACGCAGATAGGAGATCCCCCCGTGAAACGACGAATCGGCGCTGCAGTCGCAGCGACCGCCACAGTGATAGCCGGGTCCGTGGCCGCTGCCGCGCTCGGACCGGTCTCACCCGCCACCGCCGACGACACCACGCCCGCAGAGCAGCGGACGGTCACCGTCGCGCTCGATCAGACCGTGCAGGAGGACTACCTCGGCATCGGCGTGAACGTCATCCCGTGGAGCCTGCTCGAGGGCACCACCCGCCTCGGCTACGACGACGCCGACTGGGAGGTCGACGTCGAGCGCATCCTCACGTTGCAGCCGAAGGTCGCTCGCGTCTGGTTCCAGATCGACTGGATGGAGCTGGAGAAGGGCCAGTACGACTTCGACAGCCCCGAGATGCGGGCCTTCTACCGTTACCTCGACGCGTTCGAGCAGGCGGGAACCGAGGTCCTGCTGAACTTCGGTTGGAAGGTCGGCGAGCGCGTCCACGACTGGTTCCTCTACCCCGGCGTGACCAAGCCCTACGAGAGCGCCCCCGGCGACCTCGACGCCTACGGCCGCTCGGCTTCGGCTCTCCTCGACGAGCTGATCAATGCACGTGGCTACGACAACATCGACTTCCTGACCTTCTACAACGAACCCAACGGGAGCTGGGACTTCGAGGGACCGGCCGACCAGAAGGCGTACTACGCCGAGATGGCACGCAAGGTCCACGACCAGCTGATCGCGGACGGCCTGCGCGGCGAGGTGCAGATCTGGGGTCCGGAGGAGGTCAACGCCCCTGACTGGACCCAGTACATGGCTGAGAACGCGGGCGATGTCTTCGACCAGTACTCGTTCCACCTCTACGGCGAGTCGTACGAGTTCCTCGGCGACGCGATCGACCAGCGCCGGTCGACGATCGGCGACGCGCCGTTGAACCTCTCCGAGATGGGGTGGACCAACCCCGGCACGAGCGTCTGGGAGACCGGCTACGCCAACTACATCATCGGCAGCGCCAACAACGGCGTCCACTCGAACCTCGTGTGGCAGCTGAACGGCGTGATGACCCACGACCCGGCGGGTGACACGAACGGCTCCTACAACCTGTGGGACTCGCTCGTCCTCGGCCTCGAGCCGACGGCGGCCTTCTACGAGGCGGGCCTGCTCATGCGGTACATCCCCGAGCACAGCACGGTGCTGGGAACCGAGACCTCGCACGACGACGTCCGCGCCACTGCGTTCCGGGATCGCGACGGCGAGCTCACCGTGCTCGTCGAGACCCAGTCGGGCTCGCCGAAGGACGTTCGCGTGGAGTTCACCGGCGGTGACGTCAGCGAGCCGTTCACGCGCCTGGCGTACTCCGACTCGATCGTCGAGCGGGAGAAGAATGCGCTGCTGCCCGCGTCATCGGGAACGCTGACGCCGTCGAGCAACGCGTTCACCGACGACGCGATCGGCGACGAGAACACCTTCGCCATCTACACGACCTCGCCGGCGGCGACACAGGTGGCCGTCGACCCGGTCGAGTCGACCATCGCCGGCGGGTCGCAGCTCGACCTCGACGCCCGCATCATCGATGGAGCCGGTGACCTGACCTGGTCGGTCGTCGGGGAGGATAACGGCTCGGTCGACGCGAACGGCGTCTTCACGGCGCCGGATGTCGACACCGAGCGCACCGTCGCGATCCGCGCGACCCTGGCCGACGGCGTGTACGGCGTCGCTCAGGTGCTCGTGACTCCCGCGTCCGAGCCGGGGGTCGCGGACGCCCCGGTGTTCAGCCTCGAGCCCGGGCTCTACGAGTCGGTCGAGGCCGTGAGCATCACGACCGGGACGCCCGACGCCGAGATCCGGTACACGACGGACGGCAGCGTCCCGACGGCGGACTCGACGCTCTACACGGGGCAGATCGTGCTCGAGCCGCTCAAGACCACCTACCTCCGGGCGATCGCGGTCGGCGATGGGCTCGAGGACTCCGGGGTGACCTCGCGGCTGTACAAGGTGCGTGACGTGCAGAACGCCCCCGACGGGTACGCCTTCTGCCAGTACCAGGACCGCGGCGACTGCATCTTCGAGGGCGAGGCGAGCGTCGCGTTCGGCTCGGATGGCCTGTTCCGCTACGGCACCTTCACCGGCGGCGTCGACTGCACCGCCGCGAGCTTCGGCGGCGATCCGAACCCGGGCGGCGACAACCGGTGCTTCGTGAACCCCGACGTTCCCGAGGAACAGCCGATCGTCACCATCTACAACGCCGGCTTCGAGCGGCCCGCCACCGGCGGGACGTCGAACGGACCGATGGTCAACGGATGGACGTTCAGTGCGCGTGCCGGCATCCAGCACAACAACAGCGTCTTCCAGCCCGCTTTCCCCGCCCCGCAGGGCGAGCGCACGGCGTACCTGAAGAGCGATTCGGGGCTCGCGAGCCGCATCGACCAGACCGTGCGGTTCCCGGCCGGCACCTTCGCGATCACCTTCGCGGCGGCGAATCGCGTGGGGTTCGGCGGTCAGCAGGAGTTCGACGTTCTCGTGGACGACCAGAACCTCGGGCACTTCGTGCCGACGCGGGATGGGAAGTACACCGCGTACGAGACCGAACCGTTCACCGTCGAGGAGGGCGAGCACACGATCTCGTTCGTCGCGACGACGACCGAGGGCGACAACACCGGTTTCGTCGACGACGTGCAGGTGGTCGTGGCCTCGACGCCGGAGCCCGAGCCTGACACGGTCAAGCCGGTGGTGACACTCACCGCTCCGACGACCGCCGGTCCGCATCGGTCGCTCGATCTGAAGGTCGACGCAACCGACGACCGCGGGCTCGCGCGCATCGTGGCCAACGTGTACCGTGACGGCACGCTCGTCAAGAGCACGCAGACCGCCGTCGACGGCGCCGCAGCCGCGACGCACGCGGCTTCGGTGACGCTGCCCGACGGCACCTACACGGTCCGTTACAACGCGCACGATCTGGCCGGCAATGTCGCGCAGACGAAGACGTTCGACGTGACGATCGACGCCACCGCGCCGACCGTCACGGTGAAGGACGGGGCGTCGTTCACGGCCCGGGACGGCGACGACTACTCGCTGGTGAGCTTCAAGCTGCACGACGCGGGCAACATCGACAAGGCCGTGCTGAACGGCGTGACGAAGGACCTGACGAACAACGCGTGGTCGGACGTCAACTTCGTGAAGCCCGGGGTCTTCGGTGCCGTGTCGGGGACGAACACGCTCGTCGTGCACGACGTCGCCGGCAACACGACGACGGTCGAGTTCACCCTGCGGTGAGCTGAGCGACCGCACAGAGGCGGGTCCGGGTGCGCCCGGACCCGCCTCTCCGGCTTAGCCTGACGGGATGTCGTTGTCGCCGAAGGTGTACGTGATCCACGAGAACCCCGAGTGGTGGGCGCCCTTCGCGGCCGCGTTCGCCGCCGAGGACGTCCCCGCCGAGCAGTGGCTGCTCACCGACGGATCCATCGATCTGTCCGCCGAGCCGCCGCAGGGGGTCTTCTGGTCGCGGCTGTCGGCATCGGCGCACACGCGCGATCACGCGCAGTCGAAGGAGTACGGCCGCGCGGTGCTCCGCTGGCTCGAGTCGTGGGGCCGCACGGTGATCGGCGGCAGCCACGTCCTCGAGTTCGAGGTCAGCAAGGTCGCCCAGCATGCCGCCCTGCGGACGAGCGGCATCGACGTCCCGCACACCGTCGCCGTCTTCGGCACCGGTGACCTGAAGGAGCGCGCACGCGAGTTCCCGGTGCCGTTCATCAGCAAGCACAACCAGGGCGGCAAGGGTCTCGGCGTCCGCCGCTGGGACTCCCACGACGAGTTCGACGCCTGGGTCGACGGCCCCGAGTTCGAGGCATCCCCCGACGGCATCACACTCATCCAGGAGTTCCTGTTCGCCCGTGAGCCGTTCGTCACCCGCGCCGAGTACGTCGGCGGCGAGTTCGTCTACGCCGTGCGCGTCGACACGAGCGCCGGCAGCTTCGAGCTCTGCCCCGCCGATGCGTGCGTCGTCGACCCCGCCGCGGGCACGGGCGCCACCCCGGCCTATCCGCCCTTCGCGCTGCGCGACGAGATCACCGCCGACCATCCCCTGGTCGTGCAGCACCGCGACTTCCTTCGCGCCGTCGACATCCGCATCGCCGGGATCGAGTTCGTCGAGACGATCGACGGGCGACTCGTCACCTACGACCTCAACACGAACACGAACTACAACCCCGACGTCGAGGCCTCGGCTCACGCATCCGGGCCGGGCGAGATCGCCCGATTCCTCGGCGGACTGCTCGGCGAAGCACGCAACTAGCGCAGCCCCGCCTCACGCACAACCGATAGGCCGCATCCGAGGCTCTTCCTACGCTGACACCGTGCTCCGAAACCTCGTGATCGTCCTGGGCGACCAGCTCGACCCCGACGCGAGCGCCTTCGACGACTTCGACCCGGCGCAGGATGCCGTCTGGATGGCGGAGGTCGCCGAAGAGTCCACCCACGTCTGGAGCTCGAAGCCGCGCACCGCGGTGTTCCTCGCCGCGATGCGCCACTTCGCCGAGGACCAGCGCGACGCCGGGCACACCCTGCACTACGCGGAGCTCGACGCACGGGGGAACTCAGGCACATTCGCCGGCCAGCTCGCCGCCGACCTGGAGAAGCTGAAGCCCGAGGCGCTCGTGATGACCGAGCCCGGCGAGTGGCGCGTGCGCGAAGCGCTGCAGCAGACGGCGGATGCCGCCGGCATCCCGCTCGACATCCGCATCGACCGGCACTTCTTCTCGACCATCGCCGAGTTCGCCGAGCACGCCGAGGGCCGGGCGACCCTGCGGATGGAGTACTTCTACCGCGAGATGCGCAAGCGGCACGGCATCCTCATGACCGGGCGCGGGCAGCCCGTCGGCGGCGAATGGAACTACGACGCCGACAACCGCAAGGCGTTCCCGAAGCAGGGTCCCGGTCTCGTGCCGCCCCGCGCGACCTTCGCGCCCGATGAGATCACGCGCGAGGTGATCGCGCTCGTCGACACGGAGTTCGCCGAGCACCCCGGTTCGCTCGACACGTTCGCGTGGCCGGTCACTCGCCCGCAGGCGCTCGAAGCGCTCGACCTGTTCATCGACGAGCGGCTCCCGGGCTTCGGTGACGCTCAGGACGCGATGTGGCCGGGCGAGCCCTGGCTCTGGCACGCGCACCTGTCATCGTCGATGAACCTGAAGCTGCTGCATCCGCGCGAGGTGGTCGCGGCCGCCGAGGAGGCGTACCGGTCGCAGCGTGCGCCTCTTGCGGCGGTCGAGGGATTCATCCGGCAGATCCTCGGGTGGCGCGAGTATGTGCGCGGGATCTACTGGACGCAGATGCCCGGCTACATCCAGCGGAACGCTTTCGAGGCGTTCGAACCGCTGCCTGACTGGTACTGGACGGGCGACACACCCATGGCCTGCCTGAGGGATGCCATCGGCACGACGCTCGAGAACGGGTACGCGCACCATATCCAGCGCCTCATGGTCACCGGTCTCTACGCGATGCTGCTCAGCGTCGACCCGCGCGAGGTGCACGCCTGGTACCTCGCGGTGTACGTCGATGCGGTCGAGTGGGCCGAGCTTCCGAACACGCTCGGGATGAGCCAGTACGCCGACGGCGGGCTCATGGGCAGCAAGCCGTACGCCGCGACCGGCAAGTACATCGATCGCATGAGCCCGTACTGCAAGACGTGCCCGTTCGACCCCGCGAAGCGGATCGGCGAGGATGCCTGCCCCTTCACCACTCTCTACTGGGACTACCTCATCCGGCACGAGGCGCCCCTCGCCGAGAACCACCGCATGGCGCTGCAGGTGAAGAACCTGGGCCGCCTCGACGACGACGAGATCACCGCGATCCGCGCCCGCGCCGACGCCATCCGGCGCGGCGACGTCACCGATTCACGACCATCCGGCCGATGGTGAGATAGTGACGACACCCGAACCCAGGAGCGACGCCATCACCCGTCCGACATCGACGCTTGCGCGCCTCGTCCACATCTCACGGCCCGTTCTGTGGATCAACACGATCGGCACCGGCGCGCTCGGCATGTGGCTGACCGGTCAGCTCATCGACGTCGCCGCGATCCCGCTGCTGATCTGGCTGACGCTGCCGTTCAACCTGCTGATCTACGGCGTGAACGACATCTTCGACCAGGACACGGATGCGCTGAACCCGCGCAAGGGTTCGATCGAGGGCGCGCGCATCGAGCCGCGCGAGGTGAAGCTCATCGCCTGGGCGGTGGCGGTCACCAACATCCCGTTCCTGATCTATTTCGTCATCGCGCTTCCGCTCGCCGCCGTCGGGCTGATCCTGCTCTACGCGGGCGTGTTCGTCTTCTACTCCGCCCCACCGCTGCGGTTCAAGGCGCGCCCGTTCCTCGATTCGCTGAGCAACGCCGCCTACGGCCTGCCGCTGCTGATCCTGCCGGTCGCCCTCGAGGCGCCGCCGGTCTGGCCCGCCGTCGTCGGGCTGCTCGCCTGGAGCGTCGCGAAGCACGCCTACGACGCCGTGCAGGACATCGAGGAAGACCGCGAGGCGGGCATCACCACCACCGCGGTACTGCTCGGCCCGCGCGGCACCGCCCTGTGGAGTGGCGCCTGGTGGCTCATCTCGACCGTGCTCTTCGCGCTCATCAGCCTGCCCGTCGCGCTCGTCAACCTCGCCCTCGCCGGGACCCTCGTCGTCTGGATGCTGCTGCGCCCGACACCCGCCACCGGCCGCAAGCTGTATCCGCTGTCCGTCGCCTTCCCGTACATCGCGGGATCGGTCGCGAGCGGGCTGCTGCTCGCCGCCATGTTCCTGGGGATCTATCCATGAGCCGCATCGTCGTCGTCGGAGCCGGCCTCGGCGGGCTCGCGGCATCCGCCCTGCTCGCCCACGCCGGCCACCGCGTGACGCTGCTCGAAGCGGCCGAGACCGTCGGCGGCAAGAGCCGGCGCATCGAGCTCGACGGCGAGCGCATCGACACCGGGCCGTCGCTCGTCACCTTCCCGTCCGTCTGGGATGAGCTGCTGCGCCGGTTGGGCGCGGGGTCGCGAACCAGCACGGATGCCGGTGGGCTCGACCTCGTCCGTCTCGATGAGGTCGGCCGCTACTACTACCGGGGCGAAGAGGTGTCGCTGCCCGTGCCGGAAGGGCACCCCTGGTACCCGGCGTGGAAGCGATTCAGCGACGAGCACGCACCCCTCGCGGGCGACGTCGCCGCGCTGCTGGTCGCCGACCCGCTCGACCGCGCGTCGCTGCCCGCGCTGCAGCGACTGCTCGCCGTGTACGGTCGACGCCTCAGCACCCGCGCCTACCTCGACAGCCTCACCTGGATGCCCGAGGGGCTGCGCGAGATCATCGCGATCCACACCCTCAATGCGGGCGTCTCCCCCTCCCGCACCCCGGCGTTGTACGCGAGCATGCCCGCCGTCATGGCCGCCGACGGGGTCTGGGTGCCCCGTGGCGGGGTGTTCGAGATCGTCGTCGCCCTGCAGCGGCTGGCGGATGCCGCGGGCGTCGAGATCCGCACCGGCGAGCGCGTCACGCGCATCGAGCGCGGCCGGGTGACAACAGACCGCGGCGTGCACGACGCGGATGTCGTCGTGAGCGGTCTCGACGCCTCGCGGCTCGACGCGCTGCTGGGCCGCCGCCGGCTGACTCCCGGTTCACCGTCGCTGTCGTGCTCGGCCGTCGCGATCTACGGCGTGCTCGAGAAGCCTCTGCCCGAGCGGATCGCCGCGCACAGCGTCATCCTACCGACGAAGCCCGCTGCCCTGCACCGCAGTCTCGCGGCGGGCGACGAGCCCGCCGACACGATGGCGTTCGTCAACCACTACCGCGCGGGCGAGATCTACCCGAACGATCGCAGCACCCTCGCCGTGCTGCTGACCAGCCCCGCCGATGGCCAGGGCTACTCGCTCGACCACCCGTTCGTGACGCGCGAGATCGAGCGCATCTCGGGGGCCATGGGCCTCGACGGACTCCTCACCGACGCGATGACCGAGACGACCGTGCTCGACCCCCGCTACTTCGGCTCGTTCGGCGAGCCCCACGGCGCCCTCTACGGCGCATCGCGACCGCTGTGGATGAGCGGCCCGCTGCACCAGCCCGCGCAGCACGACCTCCGCGCACCCTGGCTGTGGCGGGTCGGCGCGTCGGTGCATCCGGGCGGCGGCATCCCCGCCGTGCTGGGCGGCGCGATGATCGTCACGTCGAAGCTGCTCAAGCGGCATCCGGCCTGAGCGGTTTACAGCCGAGGAGATCTGCTGTCGGGAGGACGTCGCGCAGGGCTTCAGCCCTCCGAAATGCAGATCTCCTCGGTTGCGGTCACGACGGAAGCTCCCCGCGACCGCGCGCCCACCGGGCCAGGAAGTACAACCCGACGCCGACCACGATGAGGATGGCGCCGAAGATCCACACCCGCAGCGTCTGCTGGCTGAGCAGCAGCAGGCACGACGCGACGCCGAGCACGGGAACGAACGTCCAGACGCGGAAGTGATCGTGATCGACGCGGTCGCGGCGCAGGACGAGCACCGAGATGTTCGCGCTCAGGAAGACGAAGAGCAGCAGCAGGACGACCGTCTCGGCGAGCAGCGCCAGGTCGCCCACGAGCGTCAGCAGCATCGCGACGAGCGTCGTGGCGAGGATCGCCACCCACGGCGTCTGCCGCCCGGGCAGCACCCGCGACAGAGCGCGCGGCAGCAGCCCCTGCTCTGCCATGCCGTACGTGAGACGGCTCGCCATGATCATCGTCAGCAGCGCACCGTTGGCGACGGCGATGAGCGCGATGAGGCTGAACAGCCACGAGGGGATGGCGACGCCGCTCGCTTCGACGACAGCGAGGAGGGGGCCGCTCGAGCTCGACAATTCTTCGGGCGGCAGAGCGATGCTGCTCGCGAGGCCGACCAGCACGTAGACCAGCCCGGCTGCTCCGAGGGCGGCGAACAGAGCGCGCGGGTACATCTTCGAGGGTTCCTTGACCTCTTCGATCATGTTCGCCGACGTCTCGAAGCCCACGAAGGAGTAATACGCGATGATCGCTCCGGCGAGCACGGCCGACGCGACGCCGGTGCCCTCGGGCACCTGCGTGACGCGCGACACATCCCCGCCACCGCCGGCGAGGAGGAACCCGACCACGACCACGACGATCACCAGCCCGGAGACCTCGATGGCGGTCATGACGAAGTTCGCGCCCATCGACTCCCGGATGCCGCGGGCATTGAGAGCCGCGAGCACGGCGAGGAACACGATGGCGACCGGCACCACGGGAACCTCGACGAACGTCTGCAAGTACTGACCGGCGAAGGCGATCGACAGCCCCGCCGCACTCACGACACCCGCGGCCAGCATGCAGAAGCCGACGAGGAACGACACGAGCCTGTTCTTGAACGCGCGCTCGGCGAAGACGGCCGCGCCGCCGGCCCGCGGGTACTTCGTCACCAGCTCGGCGTACGACCCGGCGGTGAGCAGCGCGAGCACGAGGGCGGCGAGGAGGGGCGCCCACAGCATTCCGCCGACACGCTCGGCCAGCACCCCCATCAGCGCATAGACACCTGCGCCCAGAACGTCACCGAGGATGAAGGCGAACAGCAGCGGTCCGCCGATTCCTCGCCGAAGGCGAGTGGGCGCGGGGGTATCGGTCTTGCTCATTCCGCGAACGCTAGATCGCGGCATCCCGAAACCCGTAGCGGCTTGACAGCAGACCCGCGGATGAGCCCAGACCCCGACCGCGCGGCCGACCGCGGGCGAGGCGGTAGCCTCACCTCCGTGCCCAGACGCACACGAGCGTCGGAAACGGAGGCCGGGGATGCCGGAGTGGTGGGTGATCGTCCTGGGCATCGCCGGCGGCATCCTCGTGCTGTGGGTCGCACTGATCGTGGTGCTCTGGGTCCAGCAGCGTCGCTCGGGGACCACGACCGACTGGCGGGAACTCGCACGGTTGGTGCCCGACGTGCTCCGGCTCATCCGCAGGCTGATCGCGGATCGCGACGTGCCGCGAGCCACGCGATGGTGGCTGATCGCGCTGCTGGCCTACCTCCTGTCGCCGATCGACCTGGTTCCCGACGTCATCCCGGTTCTCGGCTACGCGGACGACGCGATCATCGTTGCGATCGCGTTGAGGTTCGCGGTGAGACACGCCGGCATGCCCGCGATCGAGCGCCACTGGCCGGGAACGGATGCCGGGCTGCGCAGCCTGCTCTCACTCGTCGGTTACGAAGCCCGCGCTTCGTCGAGTTGACGCAGGCGCGCGGTGATGCCGACGAGGCCCGTGCTCCACGCGACCGTGACGGCCACGGCACCCGACGTCGACGCGATGGTCCCCGCGGGCGACCCGCTCATGCCGGCCACGATGGCCCAGGCGATGAGAGCCAGCAGGGCGATGGCCGATCCGACCGGCAGCCAGGTCCTCGCCGTTTGCAGGCGGGACGCCTCTCGCGTCGCACGGTCGGCGGGCTGGTTGGCGAGGGCAGTGCTCATGGATACGACGCTATGCGGGCTGAGTGGGCCGCGCCTCCGCCGTACGGTGGAAACCTCGCGCGCGAGCATCCGGCGCACGGGTGAGGCACAGCGTCAGCGGTAGCGCCGCGGCACTGTCCAGGGGCGGCCGAACTCGGTGTTGTACGACTCCGGATCGAACGGGCTGTCGCCGCCGGCGGGGAAGCTCGTGAGCTCGCCGAAGACGACGCGACCGTCGACGTCGTACAGATCGACGCGCACGAAGTCGGTGCCCTCGCCGAGCCGCTCGGCGATGCTGATCATCTCGTCGAGATGCGCCGGCCGCGAGCGCTCGGGATCAGCCCAGGGCGGGCCGCCACTCATCGGGATGCGGCTCCAGTCGGGTCGGAAGAAGTCCTGCGTGCGACCGCCGAAGCGTCCGCCGTCGACCTGGATGAAGTGGCATCGCCCATGGAAGACGAAGAACTTGTAGTCGTCCGGGATGCCGCTGTCGGCACCGACCAGGAACTCCTCGACGATGACTCGGCGCGGCACCTGTCCGTAGACCCACTCGCGATTCGGGCCCTGACCGTAGAGCTTGGCGAGCCAGCCCGCGGCGATCGCCGCGAGGTCGTGCGGGTTCGCGAACTCGGGACGCACGTGCCGATAGACCCAGCCCCAGCGCGCTTCCGGAAGCCGGGCATCCGCGGAGGCGGCGGCGGACACGACGATCGCAGCGCCGCTCCCGTGCGTCGGCTTCACGACGTAGGCATCGGGCCAGTCGAGGTCCAGCAGGCTCTGCGGATCTTCGACGATCGCGTAGGCGCGGGGCAGGTACTGCTCGCCGATGACCGCGGCGACGTGGTCGCGCACGGCGGCCTTGTCGGCGAAGGTGACGATGAGGCTGCGGCGGTCGCGCAGCATCTTGTACCGCACCTTCTCACGGAACGTCGTCGGATTGCGGGTGCGCCACAGGCGCAGCATCCGAACCAGCCGGCTGCGCTCGCGCCAGCGGACGCCATGATGGCGAGGTGTCACGACTCGTCGAGGTCGCCTTCGTCGTGACCGATCGACTTCGCCTCGAGGAACGCGCAGAGCTCGGCGGCGACGGTGAACTCGGCGGCGAGCGCGTGCATCTGGAAGCTGCTGAGAATGGTGAAGTCGGGCTGCGGTTCGATGGTGATCCGCCAGCGGGCATCGCCGATCTCGATGGGCTCCATGAACACCGACACGGAGGAGTTCGCGAGGGGCACGACGACGAGCCCCGTGTCCGATCCCTCCGAACCGTCCTGCACGAGGACGCGGATGAGCTCACCCGCTCCCCGCTGCTCGTGGAACTCGCCGAGCCAGCGCTCGAGCGTCTCTTTACTGCGGGACGGCATCAGGCTCCCAACGGGCCGAGGGTGGATGCGCGTGATCGCGCGCACTGGACTATAACGGTCGTCGGCTGACCGTTCAGTCCATCCCCACGGCCATGTCGGTGAACCGCGAGAAGTGACCCTGGAACGCCACCGTGACCGTGTCGGTCGGACCGTTACGGTGCTTCGCGACGATGAGGTCGGCCTCGCCGGCACGCGGGCTGTCCTTCTCGTAGGCCGCCTCGCGGTGCAGCAGGATGACGATGTCGGCATCCTGCTCGATCGAGCCCGACTCACGCAGGTCGCTGATCGCCGGCTTCTTGTCGGCACGCTGCTCGGCACCACGGTTCAGCTGCGACAGCGCGATGACGGGAACCTGCAGCTCTTTCGCGAGCAGCTTGAGCGCACGCGAGAACTCCGAGACCTCCTGCTGGCGCGACTCGACGCGCTTACCGCTGGTCATCAGCTGCAGGTAGTCGATCACGACCATCTTGAGGCCCACGCGCTGCTTGAGGCGGCGGCACTTCGCGCGGATCTCGACGAGCGTCATATTGGGGCTGTCGTCGATGTAGAGCGGAGCGTCGTTGATGCGGCCACGCGTCGCGGCGACGGTGGTCCAGTCGCGTGAGTCGAGGGTTCCCTTGCGCATCGACTGCAGCGGCACGGCGCCCTCGGCGCTCATGAGGCGCATCGCGATCTCGCTGCGCCCCATCTCGAGCGAGAAGAAGATCGTGGGCGAGTTGTTCTTGATCGCGGCGGCGCGGGCGAAGTCGAGCGCGAGCGTCGACTTACCCATGGCGGGACGCGCCGCGACGACGATCATCTGACCGGGATGCAGGCCGTTGGTCAGCTGGTCGAGCCCGGAGAAGCCGGTCGGGATGCCGGTCATCTGGCCATCGCGACCACGTGCGGCTTCGATGTCGTCGATGGCAGCGGTGACGGCGACCTCGAGGGGGACGTAGTCCTCGGCCTTCTCGGCACCGGTGACCGAGTAGATCTCGGCCTGTGCGTTGTTGACGAGGTCGACCGCGTCGCCCTGGCCGTTGTAGCCCATCTGGACGATGCGGGTTCCGGCCTCGACGAGGCGGCGCAGCAGGGCGCGCTCGTTGACGATCGTCGCGTAGTAGCCGGCGTTCGCCGCGGTCGGGACGATGGATGTCAGCGTGTGCAGATAGTCGGCCCCGCCAGCGCGCTGCAGCTCGCCGTTCTTGATGAGCTCGTCGGTGACGGCCACGACATCGGTCGGCTCACCATGGGAGTACAGCGAGAGCAGCGCCTCGTAGATGAGCTCGTGCTTGGGCACATAGAAGTCGGTGCCCCGGAGCGTCTCGATGACGTCGGCGACGGCATCCTTCGACAGCAGCATTCCGCCGAGCGTGCTCTGCTCGGCGAGCATGTCGTGCGGCGGGGTGCGATCGGGTTCGCGCCGTCCGCCGAGCCTGTCGTCAGAGATGTCCGCGATCGACATCCGCACCCCCGCATCCTGGCCTGTGACCGAGCCGGAGTACACGGTATGGAGGGCGTCCGACACCCGCAAACCGGCCTGTGGATAACTCTGTGGAGAGGATGCGGGAAACGCCGCGACGGTTGTGAAGAAGTCCTGTGGAAAACGCCCGGGGATACGTGGAAAGTCTACGACTTAGTAGGCGTTGATCAGGGGTTTAAGTTTCCCCAACCTGTGGATGAAGATCGTGGTTGAAGTCTCACTTGAAGGTTGTTCATCTGGGGACTCACTTGTGTAAAACGCCCGCCTTGTCAAGTCGACTCGGCGCCCCCGGCGCGGCATCCTCAGGACGGGCTCATGACGAACTCAGCGGAACCCTAGACAGTCGCCCGAGACAGGAGTATCTTTCTTCGCCAAGCAGTATCCGACGGCACGGGGTCTCCCGTGCGAACGATGTCGACGCTCTCGGGGGAGGTGATCGCTCGTCATGGCCCAGCACCGCCGTGCGCCTCGCTGGGTGCCGATCCTCGGCACCGGCGTCGGTCTCGCCTTCGCCTGGACGGCGCTCTCCCTCGCACTCGCGCCCGCGAGCTACGCGGCCGACGAAGAGACTGGGCCCCTGCAGGGCATCGTCTCCGCCGTCACCGATCCGGTCGACCGTGCCGTCGAAGACGTCGTCGCTCCGGTGCTCGACACTGTCGTCCAGCCTGTGGCCCGCGTCGCAGACCCCGTCGTGCAGGCTGTCGCCCCCGTCGTGCAGTCGGCCCCTCCCGCCGTCGCGCCGGTCGTCGAACCGGTCGTCCGCGAGGTGGTCGAGCCCGTCGCGCAGAACGTCATCGCTCCGGCCGTGCAGCCGGTCGCAGACGTGGTCGAGTCGGTCGCCGACACCGTGGCTCCCGTCATCGAGCCCGTTTCGGATGTCGCGGCGCCCGTCACGGAGAACCTCGCGCCTGTCGTCGCACCGATCGTCGGCTCACTGTCTCCGGTGACCGATGCCGTCGGCGCCCCCGTGACTCCCGTGCTCGGCATCCTCGACGGCGCCCTGGCACCCGTCGTGGCGGTGCTCGCTCCGGTGACCGATGCCCTCGCGCCCGTCACGGACGCGCTGACTCCCGTCATCGTCCCGATCACGGATGCCGTTGTACCCGGCGGCTCGCAGCCGTTCGTCCCCCTGCTTCCCGGCGAGACGCCGGAGCCCGGAATCGCCACCAGCTCGCCGCTGGACGCGCTTTCCGCCGTCGCCCTCGGTCTGGCACGCGACCTGGCTACGTCCACGTCGACCGACGGCCCATTCGGCATTTTCGGCGTCCTGGCGACGTCGGCCGAGGTTCTCGCGCCCTCATCCGAACTGTTCGCCGCGGCGGCCAGCGCGGCACCCGCCGTCGCGGGTCATGCGCTCGCTCTGGGCGCACCGGCGTCGGGTGGCCTCGCCGTCAGCGCTCCGGGCGCGGCCTCGGCCGGCGCCGCCGCTGCCGGAGGCGGTATCGCCGCAGCCCTGTTCGCATTCGCCGGAGCAGCGTTCCTGCTCCCCGGACGCCGCGGACGCCTCACGAACTCGACGGGCCCGATCTCGCCCGTCTACCCCACCGACGTCTCTCCTGACTGACGAACGGCCGGCCGCGCTCGAGCGGCACGACCATCGGCGCGCAGCGCCATCCATTCGTCATTCTCAAGGAGAGAACAATCATGAACACCATCGTCTCGCGTGCCATCTGGGGCACGCTCGTCGCCGGGGGGATCACGATCCTCGGCGCATCGGTCGCCCACGCGGCCGACACCACGGGAGAGGACGGGCTGCTCTCGGGCACCCAAGGAATCGTCTCCGTCGACGCCCCGATCACGGTCAGCGGAACATCGGTCGCCGTCCTCGGTGATGCGGACAGCTCGACGTCAGGCTCGAGTGCACCGGAATCGGCACCGGCGCCCAGCGGCTCGACGAGCGGCTCGGACGGCGTCGGCTCGGGGTCGCAGGCGCTCATCAGCGTTTCCGTGCCCGTGACGGTCGAGGGCACCTCCGTCGCCGTCGTCGGCGACGGCACGTCGTCGACGGACAGCGGCAGCGCACCCGCCGAGTCGGCTCCCGCTCCGGCGCAGCCCGCTCCCGCACCCGCTGCCGAAACGGACGGGTCGGATGGCGTCGCCTCCGGCACCCAGGTCGTGGCCCCGGTGACGGCACCGATCGAGGTCAGCGGCACCGCCGTCTCGGTCATCGGAGACGCCACCAGCGACACCACCACCGGCAGCAACGGCGGCACGACGGGCACCGCGCCCGAGGCAACCACCGACGGCACCGACGGCATCCTCGGCGGCACCCAGGTCGTGGCCCCGGTGACGGCACCGATCGAGGTCAGCGGCACCGCCGTCTCCGTCATCGGAGACGCCACCAGCGACACCACCACCAGCGGCAACGGCGCTGGCAACGGCGGTTCGACGGCTGACGCGTCGACCGGCGGCTCGGACAGCGTCCTCGGCGGCACCCAGGTGCTCGCACCGGTCACGGCACCGATCGACCTCACCGGCACCGCCATCTCCGTCATCGGAGACGCCACCACCGACACCACCACCGGCAACAACACCGCTGGCAACGGCGGCGGCACCACGGGCACCACGCCCGAGGCAACCACCGACGGCACCGACGGCATCCTCGGCGGCACCCAGGTCGTCGCACCCGTGACGGCACCGATCGACCTCACCGGCACCGCCATCTCCGTCATCGGAGACGCCACCACCGACACCACCACCGGCAGCAACACCGCTGGCAACGGCGGCGGCACCACGGGCACCACGCCCGAGGCCACCACCGACGGCACCGACGGAATCCTCGGCGGCACCCAGGTCGTCGCACCCGTGACGGCACCGATCGACCTGACCGGCACCGCCATCTCCGTCATCGGAGACGCCACCACCGGCAGCAACGGCGGCACGACGGGCACCGCGCCCAGCGCGTCGACCAGCGGCTCGGACAGCATCCTCGGCGGCACCCAGCTGGTGCTCCCGATCACTGCCCCGATCTCGCTGACCGGAAACGCGATCTCGGTGATCGGCGACTCGACCACCGAGGTCGTCACCCCGGCCGGCCCGGGAACCGACCCCGGCACCGACCCCGGCACTGACCCGGGCACCGACCCCGGCACGGACCCCGGAACCGACCCCGGCACGGACCCCGGAACCGACCCGGGAACCGACCCCGGAACCGACCCCGGCACCACGCCCGGCACGGATGGCAACGGCGAAGCCCCCGCGGTTCCGACCACGTCGAGCATGACGGACACCGCTGTGGTCGGCACGTCGGCTTCGGCAGCGTCGGCTCGCCCGCTGATGCTCGCCAAGACGGGCGGTGAGACCCCGGTGGCTCTCGGCATCGGCGCCCTGGCGCTGACGCTGATGGGGCTCGTCCTCGTCGCTCTGCGCCGTCGCGCCACGGTCTGATCCCGACAGGAGTCAGTCTCGGACAAAGCGGATGCCGCGGGCCCTCGGCCTGCGGCATCCGCTCCGGCCTGCCCGCGGGGCACCTCGCCGACGCGCACGCCACCGCACCGGGATGCAAGGGATCTGCACCGACACCCCGGGGCTCGGCATCCGCTCGCGGGGTGTCGGCCCGGAAACCTTGCATCCCGGCACGCGCCCGAAAACGACGGATGCCGCGAACCCGAAGGTCCGCGGCATCCGTACGGTGCGCCAGGGATTACTTGGCGGCGACCACCTGCAGGGTGATCACGGCGGTGAGGTCGTCACGCAGGCGAATGGTCGCCTCGTGCTCGCCCACGGCCTTGATCGGCGAGGTGATGTGGATCTTGCGCTTGTCGAGGTCGCCCAGACCAGCGGTCTTGACGGCGTCAGCCACGTCGGCGGGCTTGACCGCACCGAACAGACGGCCTTCGGCGCCGGCCTTGACCGACAGCTTGACCTTGTTCGACTCGAGGTTGTTCTTGAGAGCCACGGCCTCTTCGTGGTCGTGGATCGCGCGGGCGTCGCGAGCGGCGCGAATCGACGCCACCTGCTTCTCGCCACCGCGGGTCCAGGCCACAGCGAAGCCCTGGGGGATGAGGTAGTTGCGGGCGTACCCGTTCTTGACCTCGATGACGTCACCGGCGCTTCCGAGCCCGGCGACCTCGTTCGTGAGAATCAGCTTTGCCATGTCGGTGCTCCTTACCGGCCAGCGCCGGCGTAAGGCAGGAGCGCCATTTCGCGCGCGTTCTTGATCGCCTTGGCGATCAGACGCTGCTCCTGCACCGAGACACCGGTGATACGACGGGCGCGGATCTTCCCACGCTCCGAGATGAACTTGCGGAGCGTCGAAACGTCCTTGTAGTCGATGACGCCGACGCGGATCGCCTTCGCGGGGGCCGCGTTCTTCGCGCCCTTCCGCGGCTTGCGGCGGTCGCCGGTTGCCTTTCCAGCCATTGTTTTTCCTTACGAGAGTGATGATCGGATGCCGCTGCACGCAGCACCCGGAATCCGATTCAGAACGGGGTGTCGTCGCCGTAGGAGGCGCCGCTGGTACCCGGTGCGCTCCACGCGTCGGGAGCCGAAGAACCCGGGGTCGCCCACGGCTCCTCCTGCACCTGCTGCTGCGGGCGCGACTGCTGACCGCCGCCGAAGCTTCCGCCGCCACCACCACCGGAGCCGGATGCGGCGCGCGTGACCTGTGCGGTCGCGTAGCGCAGCGAGGGGCCGATCTCGTCGACCTCCAGCTCGATCGCGGTGCGGTTCTGGCCCTCACGGTCCTGGTAGGAGCGCTGACGCAGGCGGCCGGTCGCGACGACCCGCATGCCCTTGGTCAGCGAACCCGCCACGTGCTCGGCGAAGTCACGCCACACGGACGCGCGGAGGAACAGCGCTTCGCCGTCCTTCCACTCGTTCGCCTGACGGTCGAAGGTGCGAGGAGTCGAGGCGATCGTGAAGTTCGCCACCGGCAGGCCGTTCTGCGTGTAACGCAGCTCGGGGTCTGCCGTGAGGTTGCCCACGACGGTGATGACGGTCTCGCCGGCCATGAGCCTTACGCCTTCGCAGCCTTAGCGGGGGCGGCAGCCTTGCGAGCGGCCTTCGCCTCGGAGCGCGCCTTCTCGGCGGCGACCTGTGCGATGGCCTCCTCGGCGCGCAGGACCTTGGTGCGCATGATCGACTCGCTCAGCTTCAGCTGGCGGTCGAGCTCCTGCGTGGTCTCGCTCGTCGCGGTGAAGTTGACGACGGCGTAGATGCCCTCGTTCTTCTTCTGGATCTCGTACGCCAGGCGGCGACGGCCCCAGATGTCGATGTTCTCGATGGTTCCGCCGTCATTCGTGATGACCTTGAGGAACTTGTCAAGGTTGGGAGCAACCTGACGCTCATCGATCTCGGGCTGGAGAATCACCATGAGCTCGTACTGGTACGTGTGCGTCACTGACCCACCTCCTTCGGACTAGAACGGCTCCCGGGCGTTTCCCGGAAGCAGGAGGGTGTGTAGCACGTGCCCGACCGAGGTCGGACAACCACAACAGCTTACCTGATCGCGCGTGATCCCGCCGACCGGTCACCGGTAGCGTGGGCGCATGGAGTGGACCGCGGACGTCTTGACCGGCGAATGGCTGCGCGAACGCGTCGACGATCCGTGGCGGGGGACGTTCCACGACGTCGTGCCGCGGGGCTTCGAGGCGTACGCGCGCATCCTGCATCCGGCATCCGTCCAGTCACGCGAGAGCGGCGAACGCCTCCCCCCGTTCGACGAGTGGGTCGGGATGCCGTGGCAGCAGTCGCAGCAGGTGACGGCAGACCTCGTCACCGATCCCGCCACGTGGGCCGAGACCGCCGCCGCCTTCGGGACGACGCTGCATCCGCTGGCGCAGTGGGACTCGCTCGTGCGCTCGCCCGAGTTCGGCTCGAACCAGACGGCGTCCCCCGACGGCCGTTGGTTCGTCGCGCCCGCGCAGGGCGAGCTCGACCCGCACCGTATGGCGATTCTCGCGCGCGAGCTGATCGGGCACACGTCGACACCGGATGACGTGACCGCGGGCCTCTGGGAAGGCCGGGGCGGCCTGCTCGGGCACCTCGGACGCGCGCCGTCGCGCACGGTCTTCCAGCCCGGCGACCCCGACGACGCGACCCTCGCCCGCCACAACCGCATGCTCGGGTCGTCGATCGGCGACCGCTTCAACAGCGTCTTCCGCAAACCCACCTGGCAGGAGGGCATCCTCTCGCGCGAGATCTCGGAAGGACCACGGCTGAGGCTGCCGGAGCGGGCCTTCGTCCTGTTCCGCGGCGCTGTCGACGAGTTCGCCGACGACGACTGGGAGCTGAGGCCGCCGTGGCGCGACCTCGCCGCCGAGGCGATGGGAGCCGTGCCGACGTCGCAGAGCCCGAGCCTGCTCTGGCCCGCGGACCGCGCCTGGGTCATGGTCTCGGAAGTCGACTTCGACTCGACGATCGTCGGGGGCTCGCGGGAGCTCGTGAACGCGATCTGCCGGTCCCCTGAGCTCGAAGCCCTGCCCCTTCCGGCAGACGCATCCCTGTCCTGGGGCGCAGACGAGGTCAATCGATGAGCGTTCCGTTCGATCCCCGACCCCTCCTCGAGCCGGTGTCGCCCGCCACCGCGCGTGCATTCCGGAAGCACCTGGCCGCCAGCGGCCGGCTCCCCGGCGGGTCGGGCACCGCCGGTGTGATCATCGCCATCGTCGTCATCGTCTTCGTGGTGCTCGTGTTCGGCGGCGTCCTGTCCGCCATCATCGGCGGCCTGGTGTTCGCCGTCGGGACGCAGTCGGGTTCCGGTGCGGTGGTCTCGCTGGCGCCCGTCATCCCCCTCGTCATCATCATCGCCCTCGCGGCGCTCATCCCGTTCTTCGTCCGCCGGCAGCGCGCTGCGCAAGCCGCGGTCTGGTACCGGCTCGACCGGTTCGCGCGGGCCAACGGCATGAGCTTCGAGCCGCAGCGACCCCAGCCCCCGCTGCCGGGGATGATCTTCTCGCAGGGGTCGGGGCGGATGGCATCCAATCTCGTCCGCGGCGACCAGCCGCGCTTCGTCGAGTTCGCGAACTACCGTTACACGACCGGGTCGGGCAAGAATCAGCAGACGCACACGTGGGGCTACGTCGCGGTGCACCTGTCGACGCCGCTGCCGCACATCGTGCTCGACGCCCTCGGCAACAACGGACTGTTCGGCTCGAACCTCCCCGTCGCGTTCGACCGCGACCAGCACCTGACCCTCGAGGGCGACTTCGACCGGTACTTCCGCCTCTACTGCCCGCGCGGATACGAGCGCGACGCGCTGTACCTCTTCACGCCCGACATCATGGCGCGCTTCGTCGACAACGCCGCAGCACTGGATGTCGAGATCGTCGACGACTGGCTCTTCTTCTACGGAAAGCGCGACTTCTCGACGCTCGATCCCGCGACCTGGTCGTGGCTGTTCGGTGCGGTCGGCGCCATGATCGACAAGTTCGCGCAATGGGAGCGCTGGCGCGACGACCGGCTCGCGCCGCCCGCGGCGTCCGGTGTGGGGGCGGTGCCGGCCGTACCGGCGCAACCGAGTCCCGCGGGGCCGGCTACGGCGGGACCGGGTGCGGCCGCCGGCGCCGCATCCGCGCTGCCCGTCACGCCGCCGCCGGGACTGCTGCGCCCGCCGCCCGGTGTCGCCGCGCCCGGCCAGCGCTTGAAGAAGAGCGTCCCGTGGATGGCGGTGGTCGTAGTCCTGCTGATCGTCACGGTCGGCGCCATCGGTCCGGTCATCGCCTTCATCGGCGGACTCTTCGCCGCCATGCGCTGACCGGCCGGCGTGACGCGAACAGGCTGAGCACAGGGTGGCCGTTTTGTTCACGACGAGGCTGCCCGGCCGGCCCTACGGTGAGGCCCATGACACTCGCACTCGGATTCATCGGAATCGTGACCAAGGACATGGCGGCGTCCCTGGCCTTCTATCGAGCCCTCGGCGTTCACATCGATGCGGGCCAGGACGACCGCCCTCACGTCGACGCCACGCTCGACGACGGAACGGCGCTGGCGTGGGACACCATCGACACGATCCGCTCGTTCGATCCGGCCTACACGCCCGCGTCGGGCGGTCACCGCATCGCGCTCGCCTTCGATAAGGGCACGCCAGCCGAGGTCGACGCAGCGTACGCGACGATGATCACCTCTGGATTCGCTGAGCACGTGGCGCCGTGGGATGCCGTCTGGGGCCAGCGCTACGCGACCCTGCTCGATCCCGACGGAAACTCCGTCGACCTCTACGCCGCGCTGAGCGCGAACTGAGCGGGGCTGCGACCGACCAGGCGCTGGAACTCGCGTGAGAGGTGCGGCTGGTCGGCGAAGCCGGCCGCGGCTGCAGCATCCGCGATCGAAGAGCCGGACCGCAGCATCCGTTGTGCGCGGCGGGCCCGCTCGAGGCGCACCAGGGTGGCGTAGCCGTAGCCGAAAGTCGCAAGCATCCGCCGGCGGAACGTGCGTTCCGACATCCCGAGCGACGCGGCGGCATCCCGGGCCGGGCCGGCATAGAAGGCGAAGCGGCGAGCGCCGTCGATCCAGGGTGCGCTCTCGTCGCCGAGCGCGGCGATCCGCGATACGGCCTCATGACGTCCCGACCGGCTCGCCACTCGCAGCATCGTCTCGCGCAGACGGCGTGCGTGCCCGGCCGCGGCGAGATCGTCGAGCGGAACGAGCTGATCTGCGATCGTGGCGAGGTCGATTCGCAGTACGTGTGCGGCACGGCCGGGCGCGAGCCGCAGACCGGTCGACCCATCCGTGCCGTCGGGCGCGGTCTCGAGCCAGCGTGTCGAGGGTCCCGCGACGTCGACCCGGCCGTCGCGGAGGATGAGGTCGACGCATCCGTCCGCGGGGATGACGGCATGCCCGGCGCTGTGGTCCGAACGCCACAGCGCCGCCGCGCCCGACAACCGCACCTCCGAGTACATGGGCCCAGTCTCGCGCCTCGAGTCGCTCGAAGTCCCACTTCAGCCGGGAATCCGCCCTGGATACCCGGCCGAACTGGGACCTCGGCTCAGCCGCGCACCCTCAACCGCGCGCGACCGGACTGATCACCAGCTCGTCGATGCGCACGTGCGGGGGCGCATCGACCACGAAGCGCACCGTGCGGCCGATGTCGTCGGGAGTCAGCATCCGCTTGCGGGCTTCGTCGTCGGGCACCTCGGGACGCAGGCTCAGGAACTCCGTGTCGACGTCGCCCGGGCACAGGTGGCACACCCGGATGCCGGCAGCGGACTCCTGCGCGTTCAGGGTCTCGCAGACAGCCGCGAGCGCGCGCTTGCTGGCGCTGTACGCGACACCGGCGACGGGCGAGAAGCGCCAGGCCGCGATCGACGACACCACGACCACACAGGCCGAGCCGGAGGCACGGAGTGCCGGCAAAGCTGCGTCGAGCACGTGGATGACCCCGTGGAGGTTCGTACCGATGACCTGGTCGACCTCGTCGACCGACTGCGTCGCCCACGTCCGCCGTGGCGAGTTCAGGCCCGCGGCAAGGACGAGCTCGTCGATGCGTCCCCACCGGCCGAGAAGGTCATCTCGAGCCTCCGTCACCGCCCCCGCGTCAGTGGCGTCGAACGGCAGCACGAGGGCCTCTCCGCCCGCGTCCGCCACATCGCGCGCCGTCTGCGCGAGCACGTCCTGACGCCGTCCGCTGAGCGCGAGACGCCGGTCGGGGGCCAGGGCCAGCGCGGCCGCCCGGCCCATTCCGCTGCCGGCGCCGGTGATCCACGTGACGCGTGCCTCGGCCGCGGTCATTCTCGGCCGGCCATCTCGTACGCCCGCTGCGGGAACTGGGTCGCGAACTTGCCGCCGCTCACATCGAGCAGGGTGCCCGTGACGTAGCGCGAGGCATCGCTCGCGAGGAAGCAGACAGCGTCCGCCACTTCGCGCGGGTCACCCCACCGCCGTAGCGTGAGCGTGTCGAGCAGGCGACGCTGCTCATCGTGCGGCTTGTCGGCGAAGCCGTTCATGTCGGTGGGGATCATCCCCGGAGCGTACGCGTTCGCGGTGATCCCCCAGGGACCCAGTTCTCCCGCGAGTGTTCTGGTGAACTGGACGACAGCGGCCTTGGATGCCGCATAGGCCGCCCCGCCGACGCTGGGGATGATGGCCGCGAACGAGGCCGCGTTGACGATGCGGCCTCCACCCTGCCGCTTCATCGCGGGGATGACCGCCTGGCAGGTGCGGAAGGTGCCGGTGACGTTGACGTCGAAGACGCGATTCCAGGTCTCGGCATCGGCGTCCTCGATGAGACCGTCGCCCAGGATGCCGGCGTTGTTGACCAGCACGTCGATGCGTCCGAACCGGCTCAGCGGGGCATCCACGGCCTGCTGCACCGAAGCGGACGAACGCACGTCGCACGCCAGTGAGACGCCATCGAGTTCCGCATCGCGGCGTGCGTCGTCGGCCCAAGCCACCGCATCTTCGGCGATGTCCGTCGCGACGACGATGGCGCGCTCGCGCATGAACGTCTCGGCGATGGCGCGGCCGATGCCGCGGCCCGCTCCGGTGACGACGACGACCTTGCCGTCGAGATCCCACTGCATCGTGCTCTCCTCCGATCGGGGCCGCGCCTACGCGGCCCTCCTCGATGATGTCGCAGCGCGGCGGCGTTCGGCAGCGACGAGCGACACGACGACGAGCCCGGGCGCGATCACGATGAGCGGCGGCAGCATCCACACGACGGTCGCGCTCACCCCGAGCCCGACCAGCACCAGCGACGTTCCGATCGGGTCGTCGATCACGACCGCGCGTCCCTCTCGCCAGAGGTCGATCCACCGTGCGCCCGGCGTCCAGAGCGCCGCGGTCCGCAGCATCGCGACGGCCACGACCACCGCCAGGCCGCCGCTGATGATCGCGAAGACCGCCCCGCCGGGAAGCACCCCCTGGGCCGCCCCGATCGCGTTCAGGACGAGGAGCGCGATGACCACGACGCTGGCCGTGCCGAACCACCAGCCCGAACGCACCGCCTGGAGCCCCCGGGTGGCGAGAAGACCGATCGAGTCGGGCTCGTCGTCGAGGTGCGCGCGGAAGTGCCGCACCCCCGCACCGAACGCCGGGGCGAGTGTCACGAGCGGCAGCGAAAGAAGAGCGACCCCGATGCCGACCACGAACATCTCGCCGAACCCGGCGACGCCCGAGCCGCCGAAGACCGCGCGGCTCTCGGGCGATCCGTCCGCCTTGCGCGCCGAGGTCATCCCTTGAGCCCCTCCGTCGCGACGCCCGCCACCAGGTATCGCTGGAAGGCGAGGAAGAAGAGGACCACCGGCACCAGGGCGAGGATCGCCATGGCCATCTGCGCGCCGTAGTCGCTGGTCGACGTCTGGTCGACGTAGAGGCGCAGAGCCAGCGGCATCGTGTACATGCCCGGATCCTTCAGGTACAGCAGCGGCCCGAAGAAGTCGTTCCACGACCAGATGAACGCGAAGATCGAGCTCGTGACGAGCGCGGGTCGCATGAGGGGCAGGATGACGGCGGTGAAGGTGCGCGCATGGCCGGCGCCGTCAATGCGCGCGGCCTCGTCCAGATCGCGGGGCAGACCGCGGATGAACTGGATCATGAGGAACACGAAGAAGGCGTCGGCCGCGAGGAACTTCCCCAGCAGCAGCGGCCAGTAGGTGTTGATCATGTCGAGCTGGTTGAACACGATGTACTGCGGAATGATCACGACGTGGAACGGCAGGAGCATCGTCGCGATCATGCACAGGAAGAACACCTTGCTGCCGCGGAAACGGATGCGGGCGAACGCGTACGCCGTGACTGAACAGGAGAGCACCACCCCGACGACCGAGGCGACCGCGAGGATGAGCGAGTTCACGACGAACGTCCAGAACGAGACTCCCCCGATCCCGGCGAACGCCGTGGCGTAGTTGTCGAGCGAGAAGGTTTCCGGCACGAGACTCACCGAGCCGATGATCTCGTTGCCCGGCTTGAACGACGACATCACCATCCACGCCGCCGGGTAGAGGATGACGACGAGCACGGCGATCGCGAGCAGGTGGAAGACCACCGCGCTCCCCCGCGTGCCCCAACGCCGCCCTCCCGCGTCGCCGCGACCGCGTCGCCGCGACGACGGGTCGGTCGTGATGAGCTCCGTCTGAGTGATCGTGTTGGTCATCGTTCGTCCCCCGCATAGTGAACCCACGCCCGCGATGTGCGGAACAGCATGAGCGTGACCAAGCCGACGGCGACCACCAGCACCCAGGCCATCGCCGAGGCGTAACCCATCTGGAAGTCACGGAATCCGCGCAGATAGAGGTAGAGCGTGTAGAAAAGCGTCGAACCTGCGGGTCCGCCGCTGCCGTTGGAGATGATGTAGGCCGAGTTGAACACCTGAAAGGCGTGGATCGTCTCGAGCAGCAGGTTGAAGAACAGCACCGGCGACAGCATCGGGATCGTGATCGAGAGGAACCGTCGCACCGGACCCGCGCCGTCGACGGATGCCGCCTCGTACAGCTCCGGCGGCACCTGCTTCAGTCCCGCGAGGAAGATCACCATCGGTGCTCCGAACTGCCACACGGTCAACAGGATGAGCAGCGGCAGCGTGCGCGCCGGGTCTCCCACCCATCCGCCCTCCGAGGCCGGCGGCCCCCCGAAGAACGAGCCGATCTGCGCGACGATGCCGTCGTCGATGAACATCGCCTTCCACACGATCGCGATCGAGACGCTGCCGCCGATCAACGAGGGCAGGTAGAACGCGGACCGGTAGAACCCTTGGCCCCGCCGTGGCGCGTTCAGCAGCAGCGCGACCCCGAGCGCCGCAGCGAGCTTCAACGGCGTTCCGACCAGGACATAGATGCCGGTGACTTTGACCGCCTGCAGGAAGTTGGGGTCGGCGAACATGCGCGTGTAGTTGTCCACGCCGATGAACTCGGGATCGTTGAACAGGTTGTAGTCGGTGAACGACAGCACCAGCGAAGCGACCATCGGACCTGCGGTCAGGGCGAAGAACCCGATGAGCCACGGGCTCAGGAAGAGGTAGCCGGCACGCGTCTCGCGCCGGGCCCGCACGGTCGAGCGCGCACGAACCGGGACGACGGCTGCAGGAGCAGTCATGGGATGTTCCTTTCTCCTGCGGTCCGGCGGCTCGGCCGTGCGGCAGGGTCGTGCGGAGCGATCAGGAGCCCAGCACCAGGGAGATCTCGGAGAACAACTCCTGAGCGAACTGCTTCGTCGTCAGATCGCCGTACCGCAGCTGCTCGTGCAGCTCGCCCCATTTGGCCTCGATGGTGCCGTAGCCCGCGGGCAGGATCGGGTAGCTCGCGGTCAGCTCATCGTCGATGGACGCGAGGTAGTCGAGGTTGACGGTGTCGGCTGCGGTCTGATCGATCGCTTCGCGTCCGGCCTCCGTGGGCGGGGTGCCGAGCGAGGTGCCGAAGATCTTCGCGACCTCGGGCGAGGTGGTGAGGAAGTTCACGAAGGCGGCAGCGGCCTGCTGCTGGTCGGAGTTCTTCGCCACGCTCAGGAGCATGCTCGGCTTGGGTGCGAGCACGTGCTCGTCCTGGCCCTTCTCGAGCGGCGGCTGCACCATGCCGATGTTCTCGGTGCCGGCATCCGTCATGCCCTGCAGCACCGTCGTCGAGAAGTTGAACCAGATCGCCGTCTCACCGGCGAGGAAGCCCCCGCTGGGCGAAAGGGCGACGCTGCGCTCGACAGGGTAGAAGTCGCCGTCCTCGCGGAGATCGGCGGCACCGTCGAGGTACTCGATCACATCGTTCTCGTCGAACGCGGGCGCACCGTTCTCCTCGAAGACCGGACTGCCGTCCTGCATGAGGTGGTAGATGAAGTTCGGAAGGCCGCCCGTGTAGTCCTCCGCCCCGTAGATCCGGGGTTCGGATGACGCCCCGGCCGCGTTGACCTCGAGGACGAAGTCGTTGAACTCGTCCCAGGTCATGTCGTCGGTCGGATAGTCGATACCGAACGAGTCGAGGATGTCCTTGTTGTACATCATCGACCAGGCGTTCGTGCCCAGCGGAACGCCAACGAGCTCGTCATCGACCGTTCCAGATCCGAGCACCTGGTCGTCGACGCCGTCGAGCGGCAGCAGTGAGTCGCGGTAGGGCGAGAGATCGGCGAGCAGACCCTTGCTGGCGTATTCGCCGAGGTAGCCGGCATCCATCATCACCACGTCGGGAAGCGACTTCCCCGCCGCTTCGGTGTTGCGGGCGGTCCAGTAGTCGCCCCAGGCGTTGAAATTCCGCACCACCTCGACGTTCGGGTACTGCTGATTGAAGAGCGCCACGACCTCTTCGAAGCGAGCGGCGCGGTCTTCGTTTCCCCACCACGAGAAGCTGATCTTGGCCGATGTGTCCTCGTCGAACGTGATCTCCTCGGGAGCGGCATCGGATCCTCCTCCAGCGCCGCAACCCGCGAGCAGAAGTGCTGCGGCTCCGACGAGGGCGAGCGATGCGGGCAGTCTCTTCATCATGGTTTCTCCTCATTGAGCGGGCATGAGCCCGGGGTGTCGGTGTCGATGGCGGTGGCGGTGGCCGGCCGAGAACCGGCGGAGGTTCAGTCGGTGCCGGTTCCTCGGACGAGAGACCGGATGGTCTCGATGGGCAGCTTGGGTTCCCGGCCTTCGGTGAGCAGGCCGTTCCGCTCCTGCATGGTGTCGGTGAGCTGCGTCCAGCACCAGCCGGCGAGCCCGTCGGGTCGCCCGCGGAAGCCTCTCGTGCCCGACTGCACGGCCCGGAGGATCGCCGCGACCATCCGGCCGTACTCCTCGGCGCCGCGCGCCTCGGAGTAGCCCCAGGAGTCGTCGGGGCTCGCATCGGCCGCCCACTTCACGCCGCCGAACTCAGTGAGCATGACCGGCTGTCCGTCGTCCGCCGTTCCGGGCAGACGCACGCGGCGACCGGCCGGGCCGATGCCGGAGACGAGCGTGCGCAGCTCGACCGCGTCGACGTCGTAGCGCCGGGCGAGGACATCGCCGTCGGCCTCGTAGTCGTGCAGGGTCCACAGGTCGGAGGTGCCGAGCTCCCATCCGTCGTTGGAGATGACCGGCCGGGTGGGGTCGAGGGCTTTGGTCAGGTGGAACAGCGCTTCCGCGAAGGCCCGCTGATCCGAGCGCGAGGCGATGTGCTGCACGCCCCAGCTCTCGTTGAGCGGCACCCACGTGATGATGCCGGGATGCGCCCGGTCGCGAAGCACGGCTTCGGTCCACTCCGCGGTCGTGCGCTGCACGGCTCGCTCGTCGAAGGTGTACGTCGCGGCCATCTCGCCCCACACCAGGAGCCCGAGCCGATCCGCCCAATACAGGAACCGGTCGTCCTCGACTTTCTGGTGCACGCGCACCGAGTTGAAGCCGAGTTCGGCGATCAATTCGGCCTCGCGTCGCAGCGCGTCGGGCGAGGGGGCCGCGAGGTGGGACTCGGGCCAGTACCCCTGGCTGAGAACCGACCGCAGCGTCACCGGCCGGTCGTTGAGCAGCAGCGCGCCGTCGCTCCATGAGACGCTGCGCAGACCGAGGTAGCTCGCAACGGCATCCGTTCGGCCATCGTCATCCGTCAGTTCGATCCAGGCGTCGAGCAGCGTGGGCCGGTCGGGGCTCCAGAGCAGACGTTCGTAGTTCTGACCGTTTCGCTGTCCGTCCAGGGCGATCGTCAACGTCGCTCGCGTGCCGCTCGTGCGCATCGTCGCAGCGGCGAGCTCCCGCCCCTCGTGCGCGATCCGGATGCTCGCGCGTGCGCGGCCGGGCCGGCTCAGTCGGAGCTCGAGGGTCACCGTGCCGTCGGCGAGGTCGCTGGTCCAGTTGAGCGCGGTGATGTGCTGCGGCGCGATGGACTCGAGCCACACCGACTGCCAGATCCCCGTCGTGCGGTGGTACCAGATCGAGTGAGGCTGTTCCTCCCAGTCCTGCTTCCCCCGAGGCTGCGCGAGGTCGTGCGGGTCGTCCTCGGCGCGCACGACGATGACATGCTCGCGAGCTTCACCGTCGAGCGCGTCGGTGATGTCGACGGCGAAGGGGGTGTGGCCGCCCTCGTGGCTGCCGACCATCTGCCCGTCCACCCAGACGGTGGCCCGGTAGTCGACGGCACCGAAGCGCACGATCGCGCGCTTCTCCGCCCCATGTCCGGCGGCGGCGAGATCTGCGTCGGTCAGCGTCCGGCGGTACCAGACGATCGGGTGGAACCCCGTCTCGCCGATGCCCGAGGCCGGCGACTCCGGCGGGAACGGCACGAGGATGCTGCCGCCCAGCTCGCGACCGTCGAACCACCGTGCGGCGACACCGCGATCGTCGTCGTCGTAGGCGAACCCCCATTCGCCGTCGAGGAGAAGGAACGAGTCCCGCACGAGCTGCGGGCGCGGCCGCGCCGGTTCCAGCGCGCTCGCACGCATCGCGTCGGGCTCTCGACCGGCATCCTGCTCCACTGCAATGGCTCCCTCTGTCGGCTTCGATGCCGACCTCGTCGTCTGTCCCGCCCGCAGGCGAACACGGAAACCGCTTTCCGTTCCACGTTGAACTACACGATAGTTCCACGCTGAACTAGAGTCAACATCGAACCCGAGACCCGCTCGACAGGAGACCCATGACCCGCGTCACACTCGCCGACGTCGCCGCCCGCGTCGGCGTGAGCGCGAAATCCGTCTCCAACGTCGTGAACGGGACGGGATGGGTCGGAGACGAGATGCGGCGACGCATCCTCGAGGCGATCGATGAGCTGGGGTACCGGCCCAATCTCGCCGCGCGACAGCTGCGCAACGGTCGCAGCGGACTGATCGCGCTCGTGCTCCCCGACCTGCGCGAGCCCTACTTCGCCGAATTCGCCTCGCAGTTCGTCACCAGCGCGCAGACCCGCGCGCTGACCGTTCTCATTGCGCAGACGGGCGGCGCCCGTCCCGCGGAACTGGCGATGATGGCCGGCGAGGGCTTCCCCGCGCTCGACGGGATCGTGATGAGCCCGCTCGCCCTTACTCTCGACGACGTACGGGACCGGCCGAACGGCCCCCCGCTCGTGCTGATCGGCGAGCAGGCCGAAGAGCTCCTCACTCCGTCCGTGCACCACGTCGGGATCGACAACATCTCAGCGGCTGCGGCCGCCACCACGCATCTCATCCAGCAGGGTCGGCGGCGCATCGCTGCGGTGGGGGTTCAAGAATCCGGGCCTACCGCCACCTCGCGGCTGCGGTTCGAGGGGTACCGGCGAGCGCTCACCGCAGCGGGCATCGCCCACGACCCCGCGCTCTACGCCTCGGTCGACCAGTTCAACCGCGCCGAAGGATCGACCGCCGTCGCGCGTCTCATCGCGAGCGGAACCGACTTCGATGCCCTGTTCTGCTTCAGCGACAGCCTCGCCCTCGGCGCGCTGTACACCCTCGGCACGCACGGCATCTCCGTGCCGGACCGCGTGCAGGTCATGGGCTTCGACGACATCGAAGAGGGACGCTTCCACATCCCCGCGTTCTCGACCGTCGACCACGGTGTCGAGAAGGCGGCGGCGTCGATCCTCGACATCCTGAGCGACGCGACGAGGCAGACCGGCGTGCACCACCAGGTGCCGTACCGCCTCATCACCCGCTGATCCCCCACCGAGGTCCCACTTCGGCCGGGAATCCCGGCTCGGTAACCGGCTCAACCGGGACCTCGCATGCGACGGATGCAGCGGGCCCGGTGGATGCAGCGGGGTCAGGGCGCGGCGGCGAGGATGCGCTCGGCGGCCTTGACCATCGCGATGTCGATGAAGGTGCCGTCATCGAGCACGAACGCGCCCGTCCCGTCCGCCGCCGCGGTGCGCACCCGCTCGACGATGCGCTGCGCTCGCTCGACCTCTTCCGGGCCGGGGGTGAAGGCCCGCCGGATCACCTCGATCTGCCGCGGATGAATGGCGGTGCGGCCTGCGTAGCCGAGCGCGCGCCCGGCCCGGCAGCTCTGCTCCAGGCCCTCGAGGTCGGCGACATCGGCCCAGACCGCCATGAGCGGAAGGGGCAGCCCGGCCGCAGCCGCCGCGTTCACGACCCGCGCGCGCGACCATGCGAGCCCGGGTTCCCCGCCACGCCCCGCGGGCACGCCGATCTCCGCGCGCAGGTCGGCCTCGCCGACCGCGATCGACGCGACCCCAGCCTGCGCGATCTCGAACGCGCGCTCGATCGCCAGCGCCGACTCGAGCAGGGCATGCACCTCGCGTCCGGGCGCGGCGGCGCGGACCGCCGCGACGTCATCCGCCGACTGCGTCTTGGGAAGCCGGATGCCGAAGGCGGCGGGCAGGTCCGCGACGGCGGCGATATCCGCGGCGTGCGCGTCCGCCCCGCGCGCGTTCACCCGGACCTGCACCGCCGGTGCGGCAGCCCCTCGCGACGCCCGAACCGCGGCGAACTCGGCGAGCGCCGCCCGCGCCTGCGCCTTGCGCGAGAGTGCCACGGCGTCCTCGAGGTCGACGATGACGGCATCCGCTCCCGCATCCAGCGCCTTCTCGAAGCGCTCGGGGCGGTCGGCGGGCGCGTACAGCGCGACCAGGATCGGGCGGGTCATGCGACCGATCCCTCCGCACGCATGCGAGCGATGTCGTCGTCGGCGTAGCCGAGAGAGGCCAGCACCTCTGCGGTGTCGGCGCCGTGAGCCCGCCCGGTGAAGGCGATCGTCGACTCGTCGCGCGACATCCGGAACAGCGGTCCCTGCATCGCCATCTCGCCGAGATCGGGGTCGTGGATGCGGTGGACCGTGCCCAGCGCCTGGAACTGCGGGTCCGCGACGATGTCAGAGGGGTCGTACACCGGGGCGACCGCGGCCTGCGCGGCTTCGAACGCCTCGATCACCTCTTCGCGCGTGCGCTGCGCGATCCAGCTGCCGACGGCCTCGTCGAGCTCGTCGGCGTGCTGCGCCCGGCTCGATCCGCTCGCGAACCACGGCTCGGCCGCGAGGTCGGGGCGGCCGACGAGAGCCATCACCCGCTCGGCGATCGACTGAGCGCTCGTCGACACGGCGACCCACGAACCGTCGGCCGTGCGATAGGTGTTGCGCGGCGCGTTGTTCGCCGATCGATTTCCGGTGCGGGGCTGCACGGTCGCGAGCTGATCCCAGCGCGTGATCTGCGGGCCGAGCATCGCGAGGATCGGCTCGATGATCGCCACATCAACCACCTGCCCGCGCCCGTCCCGCTCGCGGGCATGCAGCGCAGTCATGATCGCGTAGGCGGTGGCGAGCGAGGCGATGCCGTCGGCGAGGCCGAACGGGGGAAGGGTCGGCGGACCGTCGGGCTCGCCCGTCGCGGCAGCGAAACCGCTCATCGCCTCGGCGAGCGTGCCGAAGCCGGGGCGACTGCGGTACGGACCGATCTGACCGAATCCGGTCACGCGGGCGAGAACGAGACCGGGGTTCTCCGCAGACAGCTCGTCGTACCCGAGTCCCCAGCGCTCGAGGGTTCCGGGGCGGAAGTTCTCGACGACGACATCGGCGGTGCGGGCGAGGCGCAGGAACGCCTCGCGCCCGTCGGCGGTGTGCAAGTCGATCGCCACGGTCCGCTTGTTTCGGCCGAGCGTCTTCCACCACAGGTTCTGCCCGTCCTTGCTCGGACCGTGGCCGCGCGCGGGGTCGGGCCGGGTCGGGTGCTCGACCTTGACGACCTCGGCCCCCATGTCGCCGAGGTGCATCGCGGCCATGGGACCGGCGAACAGCGTCGAGGCGTCGATGACGCGCAGTCCGTCGAGCGGGGTCACGAGGGCTCCTCCCAGCAGACGCGGAATCCGATCGAGGGCGACGCGTCCTGTCCGAGCCCCGGCAGCAGCAGTTTGGCCGCGAACTCCGGCGACCGCACACCGCCGTCGAAGTACCAGTCCGACCCCTCGCTGCGGTGGGCGCTGCCGCCCTTCAGCATCACGAACCGGGTGCGGCCGTCGGAGTGCTCCGACTCCGTCCAGTTCCACACCTCCGGCGCGCGTCGACGGAACGACGGAAGGGATGCCGCGAGCTGCCACTCGTCCTCGGTGGGGAGCCGCCCGCCCACCCATGCGGCGTACTCCCGAGCCCGCGCGAAGGTCACATCGGTCGCCGGGCGCTCGGGGTCACGGGCATCCGCGTCTTCACCGATCGCGTCGAGGAACCGCGCGTATTCGGCCTCGGTCACCTCGGCCGCGCCGACGCGCACGGGGTGCCGCACCTCGACGACGCGTTCGAGTGTGCGCTGGTCGTGCAGGCGAGGCGGCAGCGGCTTCCACTCGTCGACGTAGGGTGCGCCCTCGTACATCCCGGTCTCGCGGGCGCGGAAGCGCACGGTCAGCGCATATGTGCCGGGCGCCACCGCGACGGTCGGTTCCTCCTCATCCGCCGCAGCGTCTCGCACGGGCCCGGTCCATGCCGGAGCGGTGAGGCGCCGCGCTCGGCGGTGCGGGAACGACACGTCCGCCACCGGCGGCTCATCGCGCAGCGCGGCTTTCACCTCGGCGACGACCGGCGGCACAGGGGTACCCGCGGCATCCGCGGTGAGCCGCACGACGGCGGCGACCCCACCGGCCGGCACCGTCACCGACGACACCTCATCGCCGGGCTCATGCAGCGGAACGTACCGACCGCCGGACTCGAGCTCGAACTGGACATCGGACCCCGACGTGTTGACGAGGCACAGCAGGGTCACGCCGTCGAGTTCGAACGCCGACCCGAAGACCGGTGCGTCGTGCACGGCGAGAGGCGTCCACTCCCCCTCGACCAGCCAGCGGTGCATGCCGCGCTGCACGGGCAGCATCCGCCGCAGGGTCGCGGCGTCGCGGTCGTTCCAGCCGACCCAGACGCCGAAGACGACCTCCCACACCATCACCCCGACGCCGTTGAGCCATGCCGAGCGCAGCTCTTCTGCGTGGTCGCGGTGCCACCGGCGGATGTGGTGCTGCATGTGTCGGCGCTCGAACCACCGGGCGCGCAGCACGCCGGGCACCTCCGAGTCGGCGAACCACTGGGCCCACGACAGGGTGTGGTCGGCGATGCGCTCGGTCGCGAGCTTCGACTCGCCCTCGAGTCCGATGCCCGGGCGCGCGGCATCCAGGGCCGCGACGAGATCGGGATCGGCCTTCCGCAGCGTGTCGAGGAAGACGCCGTCTGCCCCGAGACGCCGAACCGTGGCGGCCAGCTCGGCGGCGTCGTCTCCCGAGC
Source organism: Microbacterium sp. 1262 (assembly GCF_040544895.1). Lineage (NCBI taxonomy): Bacteria > Bacillati > Actinomycetota > Actinomycetes > Micrococcales > Microbacteriaceae > Microbacterium > Microbacterium sp. 1262. Next base: position 2,703,520 of record NZ_JBEPKU010000001.1, on the reverse strand, counting down.
GTCGCGTGCCGACATCCCACGGGTTGTAGTCGACGAACACGGCGACACCGGCGGCGCGCAGCGCTTCGGCGGCTTCGACGAGCCCCGGAACCGCGTAGAAGTTCCACTGGTTGCGGCCGTCGATGCCGATGACGGGGTAGGCGTGCCACAGCACGATCCCGTCGAGACCGCCGAACCGGCGCTGCGCGTCGGCGAGGAAGCGTTCCGGCGTGAAGCGCTGCTCGTCGAAGTCGAAGAACAGCTCGTCCCAGAGCCATACCTGGGCGACGGTGAAGCACCGGCTCGCCCACGCGGACTCGGCCTGTTCGTAGCGGGTCGGCACGCCGTGCCGTTCGCGAGCGCCTTCGCGCCACACCGTCAGCTGGGCACGCCACGCACCGAGGTCGGCCGGATCCGTCGGCGCGACGAAGATCTTCGCGTCATCGAGCACCGTCGCGGCGTCGCCCGAGCGCACGTCGGCGTCGAGCGGCACCGGCGTCGGGCGATCGATCTCGCGCGGGACCAGGGGATCGAATCCACCGCTCACGGTCGGTTCTCCTTCCGGAAGGCGGCGACCTCATCGCTCGTGGGCACCGCGTCCTGCGCACCGGGGCGCGTGACGGCAAGAGCGGATGCCGCAGCACCGGCGCGCGCGGCATCCGCGAGCAGATCGAGACCGACGGCGTCGGGGCGGCGTCCGGAGGCGGCGAGCGCCGCGGCCAGCACACCGCAGAAGGTATCGCCGGCGCCCGTCGTGTCGACCGGCGTCACGACATGGGCGGGCACCTCGGTGCGCTCGTCACCGCAGACGACCAGGCATCCGCGAGAACCGAGTGTGACGACGAGTCCGCGCACCGTACGGGCGAGCTCGGCGACGGCCTCGTCGAGGGCTTCGACGCCCGCCGCTTCGAGTGCCTCGTGCTCGTTCACGATCAGCACGTCGGTCGCCGCGAGCAGCGCGTCGCGGGCGGAGGCGAAGGGTGCGGACGGCGCCGCGTTCAGCACGTGCCACGCGCCCTCACCCCGGGCCGCGGCGGCGTCCCGCACCAGGGCCACGGGGATCTCGAGCTGAGTGAGCAGAACCGACGCCGATGCGACCACCGCCCGCTGCGCGTCGGTGAGGGAGTCGCGCGCGGCATTGGCCCCGGCGGCGACGACGATCGCGTTCTCACCCGACGCGTCGACCGAGATGAGCGCTGTTCCGGTCACCTCGTCGACCTGCACCACACCCGAGACGTCGATGCCGTCGGCCTCGAGCGCCGCGCGCAACGCCGCGCCCGCGGCATCCGTTCCCACCGCGCCCACGAAGGCGACCTCCGCTCCCCCGGCACGCCGGGCGGCAACGGCCTGATTGGCCCCCTTCCCCCCGCCGGTGCGGACGAGCGACGACGCGAGCAGCGTCTCGCCGGGAGCGGGGATGCGGGCGACCCGGGCGACGACGTCCTGGTTGATGCTGCCGACGACGACGACGCTCACGAGCTTCCCTCCGCGAGGGCGACCGTCCGCTCGGCGAGCTCGCGGATCGACCGCTGCGGACCGCCGGGCATCGAGGTCGCGATGCGGTCGTTCAGGGGCGCGGTCCACGCGGACCCGATGCCGTCGGCACCGACGAGGCCGCCGACCACCGAGCCGACCGTGGCACCGACCGAGTCGGTGTCCCAGCCACCGGCGACGGCGAGCGCGACGGCGGCGCCGAAGTCGCGACCGTGGGCCTGCAGCGCGCACGCGGTGAGCGCGGCGTTGTTCAGCGTGTGCACCCAGTGCATCCCGGCGAACTCAGCGTGCAGGGCGTCGAGCGCACCCGCCGTCGTGAGCTCGCCCGCGGCAAGCGCCCGACCGGTCTCACGGCCGAACCGCACGGCCGCGGCCAGGCGGGATGCGGGCGGCACGACGGTGTCGGCGGCATCCAGCACGGCATCCATCGAGTCGGCGACGAGGGATGCCGCGCAGAGAGCGGCCGCCCACATGGCGCCATACAGGCCGTTGCGGGTGTGGCTGAGCCGCGCGTCGATCCACGCCGAGTGCGCCGCGGCCCGGACATCGCCGGGGTTCGCCCACCCGTGCACGTCGGCACGGATGAGGGCGCCGATCCACTCGCGGAACGGATTGCGGTGCGTCGCGGTCTCGGGCACCGGGCGTGCGTCGAGGATGTTGCGGTACGCGGCGCGTTCCGCCGTGAAGACGCGCCCCGCCGGGAGGGCGGAGAGCCACGCCTCGGCGACGTGGTCGGTCGTCAGCGCGGAGCCGTGCTGCTCGAGCAGGTCGAGGGCGAGGATAGGGAAGTTCAGGTCGTCGTCCTCGGGCATCCCGGCGATGTTCTCGACGAGCGAGGTCGGCGCCGAGCGACGGTTCCAGGGCCAGCGCTCGGCGACGTCTGCCGGCAGCCCGCGCGCGGTGAAGTAGCCGCTGACCGGCCAGTTTCCGGTAGCACGGGCGATCTGCTCGATGCCCTCGCGCGGGATCTTCTCGACCGGCTTGCCGAGCAGGCAGCCGGCCGACCGCCCCAGCCACGCGCCGTGCACGCGGTCGAAAGCTGCGTCGCCGACGCTCGGCTCGGGCTGCGCGGGAAGCAGCGCCGCGATCGCATCCCACTCGTCGGGCTCGTCCGCGCTCGGGCGCTGCAGCCCCTGCAGCTCATCGAGCACGCGACGCGCCTCCGCGCGCAGTTCGGGCGAAGCCGGCGTCGCGCTGGCCCCGGAAGGCGCGAGGACCGTCGCTCCGCCTGCCTGCGTCCACACCCGTTCGATCGCCGACAGTTCGTCGTCGGGCGCCCCCTGCTCGCGCAGGGCGACGAGCTCGGCGGGGACGAGGTCTTCGGGCTGAGCCCAGGTCAGTCTCACGCCCCGGCCCCCACCGACAGCAGCGACGACAGCGATTCCGCGCGGGCGGCGGCGCGCTCGGCATCGGCGCGGGCGACGTCGCGCACGACCTCGACCATCGTCGTGACGACGCCATCGAGGTCGAGGCGGCTCGCGGTCACGACCTCGTGGAGCCACTCCTCGGGAACGGCGGCGCTGCCGTGGAGCCCACCGCAGATCGCGCCCGCCATCGTGGCGATCGAGTCGGCGTCTCGGCCGTAGTTCACCGCGTCCAGCACGGCAGCACGCAGGTCGCCGTCGTGAGCGACGACGAAGCCGAGCGCGACGGGAAGCTCTTCGATGGCCTTCGTCCGCGAGGGAAGACGCGCGTCCATGGCCGGCGACCGGTAGGCCTCGCCCACGGTGTCGAAGGGCCGCACCGCTTCGCGGACGAAGCGACCGAGCTCGCGCGGATCGTCCGACCCGCCAGCGGCACGGAAGGCATCGACGGCCTCGAACACGGCGCGGATGGCGGCGGCGGTGCCGTCGTGCGCGACATCCAGCACCGCCCGTCGAACGTCGTCGACCGTCGCTCCGGGAGTGGCGGATGCCGCGACCGCGGCGGCGAACACGCCGGCGGCCTCGCGACCGTACGACCACTGGTGGGCGCCGGCGATGTCGATTGCTTCGGCGTAGGCGCCGCGCGGGTCGCCGATGTGCACGAGGCCGACGGGCGCCATGTACATCGTCGCGCCGCAGTTGACGACGTTTCCGACGCCCGCCTCACGGGGGTCGGCGTGGCCGTAGTGCAGCTTCATGACGAGCCACTTCTCGGCGAGGAAGACGCGCTGCAGGATGAGCGCTTCGTCTTCGAGCTCGGGGATCCAGCGGCGCTCACCCATCATGAGCGGCACGAGGTCGCTCGCGACGTCGTAGGCGTCGAGGTGCCGACGCTGCTTGGCGTACACCTCGATGAGCGCGTGGGTCATGAGGGTGTCGTCCGTTACGTGCCCGTCGCCCTTGTGGTACGGCGCGATGGGGCGAGCCGTGCGCCAGTCGGGCAGGAAGGGACCGACGATCCCGTCGACACGTCCGCCGTGGCGCTCCTCGATCTGCTCAGGGGTCCAGCCCTCCGTCGCACCGCCGAGCGCATCGCCCACGGCGGCTCCCGCCAGTACTGCTGCCACCCGATCGTGCAACACGTCCATTACGTCCCTCTCTTCGTTCGAGCGTGTGAGGCGGGGGCGGATCGGATCGACCCGCCCCCGCGGATCGTCATCCGGCGACGTCGGCCCAGCCGTCGCTGAGCTGCGCGGCGAGCTGGTCGCGGTCGATCTGGTTCGCCAGGTACTGCTGGAACGCCGGCGTCGCGATCGTGTCCTTCCACTCGGTGTACTTCGACACCTTCAGGAACGGCGGACCTTCCAGGCCCTCGCCCGACGCGAGCACCTGCTTCCACGCGGCGTCGTCGCCGGCGAGCTCGGCGACCTGCGTGCGGGCGGCACCCGACGAGGGGATGAGCGCGTCGGCGTAGGCGATCTTCGCGAGGTTCTCGCCGTCCATGAAGAAGTTCAGGAACTCCGCCGACTCCTCCACGTGCTCCGAGTCGATGTTCACCGAGTACGTCTGCGGGTTCGCGGCCTGAATGGCGCCAGCCGATCCTTCGAGCGGCGGAAGCGCGACCCAGTTGAGGCCCTCGGGAGCATCCGCGGCGATGTTCGTCGCCTGGAACGAGCCCTGCACCGTCAGCGCGACCTTGCCGCCGTAGAACGACGGCAGCACGTCCGAGCCCGACTGCGTGAGCGAGGTCGGGTCGATCGACCGGTCGGTGTAGGCCATCTCGTGGATGCGCTCGGGCACGGCGAGCTCGTCGTCGCCCACCTCGATCGTCACATCGTCGCCCTCACCGTCGAAGTAGCCGCCGTCGAAGCCCATCGACAGACTCATCATCGTGGCGGTCGGAGATCCGAGACCCCAGCCCAGGCCGTAGTGGTCGGCCGTGGTCGTCGCTTTCGCGATCTCCTGGAGCTGATCCCACGTCATCGTGTCGCCCGTGGGCACCTCGACACCGGCCTCGGCCAGCAGATCGGCGTTCGCGAACGCCATGTACGACTGCAGGGTCGAGGGGTAGGCGACGATCTGACCGTCATGCGTCACCGACTCCCAGATGCCGTCGGAAATGTCCGACTTCAGCTCGGGATCGATCAGGTCGGTCAGGTCGGCGAGGTAGCCGTCGGCCGCGAACGACACGATCGAGCTCGCCTCGAAGTGGATGATGTCGGGCGCGGTGCCGCCCGAGAACTGGGTGATCAGCTTGTCGTAGGTGCCGTCCCAGCCGGCCTGGATGATCTTGACCTGGACGTCGTCGTGCTCGGCGTTCCAGGCGTCGACGATCTCGCTAATGGCCGCTTGGGTCGCGGGCTGGTCCGACAGCGACTGGAACTGGAGGGTGACGACGTCGCCGTCTCCCCCGCTGTTGTTCGCGCTGCCCTGCTGGCATCCTGCGAGCGCGACGGCTGCGATGCCCACGAATGCGACGGCGCCGATGCCGCGGATTCTTCTCATGGTGTGGCCTTTCTGGTTCTCGGGTGTCGTCGTCACGGGGAGGTCAGCCCTTGACGGCACCGGCGAGCATGCCGCCGGTGAGCTTCTTCTGCAGGATCCCGAAGATGATGAGCGACGGGATCGTGGCGAGGATGGCGCCGGCGGCCAGGGGCCCGAGCTGGGTCTGACCTTCCGCGCCGAGGAACGAGCGCAGCGCGATCGGCAGCGTGTACAGCTCCGGGCTCTGGATGAGCACGAGCGCGAGGAAGAACTCGTTCCAGGCCGAGACGAAGGTGAACATCGCCGTGGCGACCAGTCCCGGCACCAGCAGCGGCAGGATCACGGTGCGCAGGATGGTGAACCGGCCGGCGCCGTCCATCTCGGCCGCCTCTTCGAGCTCCGGCGGGATCGCCGCGACGTATCCCTGCAGCATCCACAGCGTGAACGGCATCGTGAAGGTGACGTAGACGAGGATGAGGCCGAAGAGGGTGTCGTTGAGCTGCAGGCTCCGCAGCACGAGGAACAGCGGGATGATGATGAGGATCGTCGGGAACACCTGGCTGACCAGGATCCACACCGTGCCGGCAGCGCGCAGCCGGCCCTTCAGCCGTGCCAGCGCGTACGCCATGGGCATCGACAGGAGCACGGCGACGACCATCGTGACGATCGAGACGAGCACCGAGTTGCCGGCTGCGGTGATGAGATTCTGCCGCTCGAGCGCGGCGATGTAGTTGCCGAAGTCCCATTGCTGCGGGATGAGGTTCACCGCGAGCGAGTTCAGCTCTCGCGTCGACTTGAACGACGCCGACAGCAGCCACAGCAGCGGAAAGCCCAGGAAGATCAGGTATCCCGCGAGCGCCAGGTACATCAGGACGGTCGCGTACAGGGGGCGCTTGGTGGTCACTTGCGGGCCCCCTTGTTCTGCCGGAACTGGTTGATCAGGTACAGCGACAGGATCACCAGGATCGCCACGACGAGGACGTTGCCCATCGCCGACGCGTACCCGATCTCGCGGTTGCGGAACGCCTCGAGGTAGGTGAACAGCGGCGGGATCATCGTGCGGCCGCCCGGGCCGCCCTCGGTCAGCACGTAGATGAGGCCGAACGAGTTGAACTGCCAGATGAAGTCGAGCGCGGTGACCGCGATGATCACGGGCCGCAGGGCGGGCAGCGTGACGTGCCAGAACCGGCGGGCGGCTCCCGCGCCATCGACGGCCGCGGCCTCGTGCTGCTCGGGGGCGATCGACTGCATGCCCGCGAGAAGCAGCACGGTCGTCTGCGGAATACCGGCCCAGACGCCGACGACGATGACGGCGGGCAGCGCGGTCGAGAAGTCGCCGAGCCAGTTCACACCCGGGATGCCGAGCCAGCCGAGCACGCCGTTGAGCGGGCCCGAGTTGGGGTTGTAGATCATGCGCCAGACGATCGCGATGACCACCGGCGGCATCGCCCAGGGGATGAGTGCGAGAACGCGGGTCAGGCCCTTCAGCCGCAGGTTGCTGTTGAGCAGCAGAGCAAGGCCCATCGCGCTCACCAGGGTGAGGAGGGCGACCGACCCCGCCCAGACGATGCCGATCCCGAACGACTGCCAGAACCGGCGATCACCGGCGAGCTCGATGAAGTTGTCGAGCCCGATGAACGAGATCTCCGCGTTGCGCGCGAGGGTGGCATCCGTGAATCCGAGGAGCACGCCGCTGACGAGCGGGATGACAGAGAAGATGATGATCGGCAGAAGCGCGGGGGCGACGAGGGCGATCGCCTCTTTGCGCTGAGCGCGGGCGCGCGGCCCGATCTGCCGGACGCGGGGTGGGCGCGAGGACGTCTTCGTCTCAGCGAGCGTGGTCATCCGTGTGCCTTCTCTTCGTCGATGGGCTCGGGGCGGCGGAGGGCCGCGGGGACGGATGCCGACGTCGAGCCGCGCACGACCAGCGCGGGAGGAACCGTGACGGTGCGGGCCGGCCGCGTGTCGTCGGCGATCCGGGCGAGGAGCATCTCGGCGGCGGCGCGACCGCGCTCCTTGGCGCCGAGGTCGACGCTCGTGAGCCCGGGGCGGACCACCTCGGCGAGCTCGGTGTTGTCGAGGCCGGTGACGGCGAGGTCGGCCGGGACCCGTAGGCCGAGGTCTTCGGCGGCACGCAATACTCCGACGCCGATCAGATCGTTCGCCGCGACCACGGCCGCCGGCCGGTCGGGCCGGTCGAGAAGCGGGAGCGCCGCGTCGTAGCCCGCGGCGATCGTGAAGTCGGCGGCGTCGACGTGCCGCGTCCGCAGGTCGTCGTACTGGCCCACCGCCGCGATGAAACCGTCGCGTCGCATGACACCGGGGGTGGTGTCGGTCGGGCCGTTGATGAACGCGATGTCGCGGCGCCCCTCGTCGACGAGGTGGTCGACGACGAGCCGCATCGCCGTCGGAGAGTCGGCGCGCACGGTGTCGAACTCGGCCGAATCGGGCAGGCGGCCAAGGACGACGAACGGGATCGGAGCGGCGGCGAGCGCGGTGAGCAGCTCCTCGGTGACGCGCAGCGGCGACAGGATCAGCCCGTCGACATAGCCCCGACCGAGGTCGCGGACGACATCCACCGAAGACGACGACGTGCCGGTCGACGACAGCAGCAGGCGGTATCCCGATGCCGAGACCACCTGTTCGACAGCAGCCATCATCTCGACGTAGACCGGGTTGCCGATGTCGGCGACGGCGAAGCCCAGCTGCAACGTGCGGCCCCGCTTGAGCGATTGCGCCGTGGCATCGGCCACGTAGCCGAGCTCTCGCGCAGCATCCCGGACCTTCGCCGCGGTCTCGGGACTCGCGACGAGTCCGTTCAGCGCTCGCGACGCACTCGCGACGGAGACGCCGGCGCGGGCGGCGACCTGCGTGATCGTGACGCGGACCATGGCTCTCCCTCGAGCGGTTGTAAACGTTTCCAACGCTGGACGTTGTAAACGTTCTCACCCCGACCCCGCCCCTGTCAACCCCAGTTCTCCGCTTCGCCCGTTCACCTCGCGCCGCGACCGGGAGGCTGGGTCAGCGCAGAATGCGGGCCATCAGCTTCTGCACCGTGCCGGTGAGGAACATGATGAACAGCCCGAGGTAGCCGACAGCCGGGAAGACGAGCGCGATCGCCAGCGCCACCAGGAACAGCAGGATCATCGAGAGATCGATCGACATCCCCAGGCGCAGATCGTCCCGTGTCGCGCTGTGCAGGTCCGGATGCCGCACCAGGTAGATCCGCGTCACGAGCAGCATCCCGCTCGTGACGACGAGCGTTCCGATGTAGAGCACCTTCTGCAGCGCGTCGTCGGCGACCTGGCCGGTGAGGGCGGTGACGACCGGCATCCAGACGATCGTGAGCATCCACGCGACCGTGATCCACATGAGCCCCGGGGTGATGCGGTGCACCGACACGAAGAGCCGGTGGTGCAGCATCCAGAACATCGCGATGAGCACGAAGCTGATGAGGAAGCTCTGCAGCTGATCGCGCTGATCGACGAGCCACTCCCACGTCGTGTGGTCGTGCCCCGCGCTCTCGCCGACGCTCTCCATGAGCGGCAGGATCAGCAACGTCATCGCGATCGCGACGACCGCATCGACGAACGCCTTCGTGCGCTCGGCGCTGAGTCCCCGGATGCCGGGCTCCGGCGCGACGTCATCGCTCATGCCGAGGATGCTAGCGCCCGGGTTCCGTGGTTCAGCGATCCCTGGTCGTCGAGAGCACCTACGGCCACGCGAAACAATGGGCGCATGGGAGCGGGAGACTTCGAACTGACGATGGGTGAGCTACGGGCGGTCGTCCGATTCGCCTCCGATCGCGCACAGGATCTGCTTCCCGAGTTCGAAGCGGTCAACCCCCAGGATTCACGGCCGCGCGAAGCGATCCGTGCGGCGCGCATGTTCACGGATGGCGCGCCACGGTCGAACCTGCAACGAACGGCCGCGTTCGCCTCGCATCGCGCAGCCAAGGACGCCTCGGAGGAGACCGCTCGACTTGCGGCGCTCGCATGCGGCGACGCTGCCGCGGCCGCCTACCTTCACCCGATCGCCAAGGCCTCGCAAGTCGGTCACATCCTCCGCGCGGCCGCATGCGTCGCGCTGGTCACCGAGCTGAGAACAGGAACTGCGGACGGCGCCACGGTTCGCGTTCTCGCCCATCGGGCGAATCCGCCCCTGCCCGAGATACTTCGTCGGTATCCGGTCGCGTCTCCGGGCACCTCCCGGATCTCGCAGCTCATGATTGATCTGGACTCGGCGATCCGAGCGCGGGACTAGTCCGGGGTGCCGCAACGATGTCATCAACTGCGGTGACCGGCACCAGCCCGAACGCCGCCAGCTCGGCGTCGTCGAGCATGCGCGACCGGATGATGAACCGCATCCCGGTCGGTCCCTCGACGCTGAAGCCGGCGCCGCGACCCGGCACGGCGTCGATCGTGATGTGCGTGTACTTCCAGTACTCGAACTGCGCGAGCGAGATGAACACCTCGATCGCGTCGTCGAGGCCGACGTCGAGATCCCCGAGCTTCACGTCGGCGGGGCCGGTCAGAAACATCCCGACCGGGTAGCACATGGGGGCGGAGCCGTCGCAGCATCCGCCCGACTGGTGGAACATCAACGGCCCGTGCTGGGCGGTGAGGTCGCGCAGCTGGGCCGCGGCGGCGTCGGTCACCGCGACCCTGCTGTACGTGTCGTTCGACATGGTGATGAGTGGATGCGGCTCAGAAGAAGCCCATCGCGCCTTCGGCGTACGACACGAGGAGGTTCTTCGTCTGCTGGTAGTGGTCGAGCATCTTGAGGTGGTTCTCGCGACCGATGCCCGACTGCTTGTATCCGCCGAAAGCGGCGTGCGCGGGGTACTGGTGATACGTGTTCGTCCACACGCGCCCGGCCTCGATCGCACGGCCGGCCCGGTAGGCGGTGTCACCCGAGCGGCTCCAGACGCCGGCGCCGAGTCCGTACAGGGTGTCGTTCGCGATGCCGATCGCGTCGTCGAAGTCGTCGAAGCTCGTCACCGAGACGACCGGCCCGAAGATCTCCTCCTGGAAGATGCGCATGTCGTTCGTGCCCTCGAAGACCGTAGGGGCCACGTAGTACCCGCCGCTCAGTTCGCCGCCGAGGTCGACCCGCTCGCCACCGGCGAGCAGCTTCGCTCCCCCGGCCTTGCCGATGTCGATGTACGACAGGATCTTCTCGAGCTGGTCGTTGGATGCCTGCGCACCGATCATCGTCGCCGGATCGAGCGGGTTGCCCTGGACGATCTTGCCGACGCGGTCGAGGCCGTCGCCGAGGAACGAGTCGTACACCGACCGCTGGATGAGCGCCCGCGACGGGCACGTGCACACCTCGCCCTGGTTGAGGGCGAAGAACGTGAAGCCCTCGAGGGCCTTGTCGTAGTAGTCGTCGCGCTCGCGCGCGACATCCTCGAAGAACACGTTGGCGCTCTTGCCACCCAGCTCGAGCGTGACGGGGATGAGGTTCTGCGAGGCGTACTGCATGATCAGGCGCCCCGTCGTCGTCTCGCCCGTGAACGCGACCTTGCGGATGCGGCGGTGCTGCGCGAGCGGCGCGCCCGCCTCGATACCGAATCCGTTGACGATGTTCACGACGCCGGCGGGCAGCAGGTCGCCGATCAGCTCGAACAGAAACAGGATCGACGCGGGTGTCTGCTCGGCGGGCTTCAGCACGACGCAGTTGCCGGCGGCGAGCGCGGGCGCGAGCTTCCACGTCGCCATGAGGATCGGGAAGTTCCACGGGATGATCTGCCCGACGACACCGAGCGGCTCGTGGAAGTGGTACGCGACGGTGTCTTCGTCGATCTGGCTGAGCGAGCCCTCCTGGGCGCGCAGGACGCCGGCGAAGTAGCGGAAGTGGTCGATCGCGAGCGGGATGTCGGCGGCGAGCGTCTCGCGCACGGGCTTGCCGTTCTCCCACGTCTCGGCCACCGCGATCTTCTCGAGGTGCTGTTCCATGCGGTCGGCGATTCTGTTGAGGATCACAGCGCGCTCGGCCGGCGTGGTCTTCTTCCACGACGCGAACGCCTGCCAGGCGACGTCGACGGCGCGGTCGATGTCTTCGACGGTGCCTCGACCCACCTCGCAGAACGGCTTTCCGGTGACGGGCGTGATGTTCTCGAAGTACTGCCCCTTGACGGGTTCGACGAACTCGCCGCCGATGTAGTGCCCGTAGCGGGCGCGGTACTCTGCAACGGCTCCGCGCTGACCGGGAGCGGCGTAGACGCTCGAGACGCCCTCTTCGACGATGGTCATGTCATCTCCTCGACTCCCCGCAGCGCCGATGCTGCGGTGGTGCCGGGCACGCTACGCCCCGCTACGTTGCAACGCGTTGCACGGCTCGGCGGGGAGGATGCCGCGCACTAGCGCTACGCGAATTGTGAGCGCTAACATTCGAGCGTCGTCAGTGCTGACGGCCATGCAACGACGCATACGAGAGGTTCCCCCGTGCCCGCATCCGCTCGCCCGGCGCCCTGGCGCCGACACCATCCCTGGACGCTCGCCGTCCCGATCGTCGCCGCACTCGTCGCCGCGCCGCTCATCGTCCCCGCCGCAGCTCAGGCAGTTGGCCCACTCCAGCATTCCGGGCAGGTCGCGCTCGTCGACACCCCCGACGGTCAGGCCGCGCAGGCGGCGCTCGACGCGCTAACCGTCACGAACATCGACGACGTGCGCGGCAACCTCACGCTGCCGACGACCTCGCAGGGACTCGACGTGTCGTGGTCGTCCGCCGACACCAGCGTCATCACCGCTGACGGCCTGGTCACCCGGCCGGCTGAAAACACCACCGTCGCGCTGACGGCATCCGTCACGAAGGGCGCGACGACGCTCACCCGCTCCTTCCCGGCCGCGGTGCGCAAGGCCGCGAACATCGGAGCCTTCGAGGGCTACACGTTCGCCTACTTCACGGGAAACTCCGTCGCGGGCGAGAACATCTACTTCGCCGCCAGCAACGGCAACGACGCGCTGTCGTGGACCGAGCTCAACGGCGGCGAGCCGACGCTCACCTCCACGGAAGGCGAGAGGGGTCTGCGCGACCCGTTCCTCATCCGCTCGCCCGAGGGCGACACGTTCTACCTCATCGCCACCGACCTCTCCATCGGCCGCAACGGCGACTGGGGTCGAGCACAGACGCAGGGTTCGAAGTACCTCGAGGTGTGGGAATCGCATGACCTCGTCACCTGGAGCGAGCAGCGCCACGTCCGCGTCGCCCCCGACAACGCGGGCAACACATGGGCGCCCGAGGCCTATTACGACGAGGCACTCGGCGAGTACGTGGTGTTCTGGGCATCGTCGCTCTTCGGCGAGGACGACCCGAACCACACGGGCAGCTTCTACCAGACCATGATGTACGCGACGACGCGCGACTTCACGACGTTCAGCGAGCCGAAGGTCTGGCAGGACTTCGGAGCATCGCGCATCGATTCCACGGTCCTCAAGGACAACGGCACCTACTACCGATTCACGAAGGATGAAGCCAGCACGACCGGATGCCGCGACATCATCCAGGAGTCCTCGACCAGCCTGACCGCCGTCGATGACCGAAGCGATCCCAGCTGGAACGCAGCCGACCCCGCCTGGAAGCTGATCGACAGCTGCATCGGTCGCGATGCCGGACTCGGCGCCGTCGAAGGCCCCACCATCTTCGCGGCGAACCCCGGCGACACCTCCGGGTCGAACTACTACCTCTTCGTCGACGAATACGGCGGACGCGGCTACATCCCCCTGGGAACGGATGACCTCGACGCGCCGGACTGGCAGGTGCCCGCGAGCTACCGCCTGCCCGCGAGCCCGCGCCATGGCACAGTGATGCCGGTGACCGCGGCCGAACTCGAAGCGCTGCGCGCCAACCTGCCGCAGCCCCTCGCGGCGAACGAGAAGGGCGAGCTGCTGCGCTACGACTTCACGGATGACGCGGGCGCGGTGCTTCACGACCGTTCCGGCGCCGGGCGTGACGCCCAGGTACGCGGCGGTGCGACGTTCACCGACGGCGCGCTCACCTTCGACGGCACCGACGACTACGTCGACCTGCCCGACAACGTCCTCGTCGGCGTCGACGACATCACGGTCGAGGCCGAGCTGCGGATCGACCCGGCCCAGCGCACCCCGTACTTCCTCTACGGTTTCGGCAACACCGGCGCTGACGGTGCCGGCAACGGCTACCTGTTCTCGACCGGCGACCAGTACCGCGCGGCACTGACCACCGGCAACTGGAGCGGCGAGCAGAACGTCACCTCGGGTGCGGCGCTTCCCCGCGACCGCTGGGTGCACCTCACCTACACCCTGACCGGGAACACGGCACGGCTGTACCTCGACGGTCAGCAGGTCGCCGAGAACACGAACGTGACGGTGCGCCCCAGTGACATCGGCGGCGGCAGCACGCTGGCGAACTACCTGGGCAAGTCGGTCTACAACGCCGACAACCTGTTACGCGGTCAGATGCGCGAGTTCGCGCTGTACAACCGCGCGTTGACCCCCAAAGAGATTGTGCAGAACTCCGGCAACTCCAGCGCGCTCGGTGCCGTGAGCCTGCAGGATGCCGGTGCCCTCAAGGTCGCGCCGATCGTCGACACCGACGCCGGCACGGTCCTGTTCCCGGTAAAGCGCGGCACGGATCTGACGCAGTTGCGCCCGGTCTTCACGACGGCATCCGGCACCACCGCCACGCCCGCGTCGGGCACGGTCCGCGACCTGAGCAAGCCTGCCACCGTCACGCTCACGACCCCCGGACAGCCCGACGCCGTCTGGACGCTCGAGGCTGTGGAGATGAAGAGTCCGGTGCTGCCGGGTCTGTACGCCGATCCGAACATCGCCGTGTTCGGTGACACCTATTACATCTACGCGACCACCGACGGCACCCCCGGCTGGGGCGGCAACACGTTCTACGTCTGGACGTCGAAGAACCTGATCGACTGGACGCGGTCAGACGAGCCCATCCTGACGCTGGACGGCGCGAACGGGAACGTTCCGTGGGCCACCGGCAACGCGTGGGCTCCGACGATCATCGAGAAGGGCGGGAAGTACTACTTCTACTTCAGCGGGCATGAGCCGAACGCGAACCGCAAGATGATCGGCGTCGCCGTCGCCGACAGTCCCGAAGGACCGTTCACCGCACAGGCGGAGCCGATGATCACCAACGACGAGGCCGTCAACAGCGGTCAGGCGATCGACCCGGCGGCGTTCACCGACCCCGAGACCGGGAAGTCGTACCTCTTCTGGGGCAACGGACGACCCGTCTACGGCGAGCTGTCCGACGACATGCTGAGCGTCGAGAACGGGACGATCACGCCGATCGACGGACTGGTCGACTTCCGTGAGGGACTCTTCCTGAACTACCGCGACGGGACGTACCACCTGACGTACTCGATCGACGACACCGGTTCGGAGAACTACCGCGTCGGTTACGCGACGTCGACCAGCATCGACGGACCGTGGACCTACCGGGGCCTCCTGTTGCAGAAGGACCCGTCGCAGGGGATCCTCGGCACTGGTCACAGCTCGATCATCAACGTCCCCGGCACGGACGAGTGGTACATCGCGTACCACCGGTTCGCCATCCCCGGCGGCAACGGCACCAACCGCGAGACGACGATCGATCGCCTCGAGATCGGCGAGGACGGGCTGTTCCAGACCGTGACGCCGACGCTCGCGAGCGTCGACCCGCGCGAGGTGCCCGGTACGACCGAGCCCAACCCGACGGAGCCTAACCCGACCGAGCCCAACCCGACCGAGCCCGGCACCGCGGCCCCGGTCGTGTCGGTCTCGGCCACGACGGTCGAGCGCGGACAGGCCGTGCGGGTGACGGTCACCGGTCTCGAGGCCCGCGAGCAGGTCACCGCCGAGCTGCGGAGCGACCCGATCCGGGTGTCGGGCATCCCGGCCGCCGATGCGAACGGGCGCGTCGCGTTCGACGTCCGCATCCCCGCCGATCTGGCCACGGGCGCCCACACGATCGTGGTCTTCGGTGCCGACGGTCAGGTGATCGGCAGTGCGACGATCACCGTGGTCGCCTCCGGGCAGCTCGCCGTCACCGGCGCTCAGGCGCCGCTCGGTGGCGCGCTGCTGGCTGCGCTCCTGCTCGTCGCGGGAGGCGTGCTGTGGTCGGTTCGGCCCGCACGCCGGCCAAGCGCCGCCTGACACCGGAGCCCACCGACGCCAACGGGCGGCGGCCTTCTCCAGAAGGTCGCCGCCCGTTTCGATCGCGCTCAGTGCCGGTTGCGTCGCGTGACGAATCCCTCGGCCTGCTTCGATTCGTGGGCCACGCGGACGCCGTAGCGATAGGCGAGCTTGCCCCCGAGCCATCCCGACGCGCTGAGGGTCAGCAGGCTCACGGCGCTGAAGATGACGCCCGCGATGGGGATGTCGTCGGTCGACGTCCGCAGGAAGAGCTGGAACAGGTAGGCGCCGCACACCACGAAGTTCAGCCCCATGTGGATCGTGGCGGTGCTCGACGAGCGCGTCCGATCGGGGATGCGGAGGTAGTCGAAGATGCCCAGCACGATAGCCACGACGCTGCCGACCAGCCCGATCCCGATCAGGACGCGCGAACCCACGGCGTACGGGGTCGGGTCGGCGACGATCAGGCCGATGATGTCGAAGACGAAACTCGCGATCCACGCCCCGATCGGGATCGTGACGGCGATCGGGTGGAACGGGTGTCCGTAGGGGCCGGCGAGGGGGTTCGCGGGCCGCTTGTCGGGACGGGTGTCCAGGTCGGTCATGATCTCTCCTCGGTCAGGGCAGCGGTTCCAGGCCCTCGGCCTGGGTCGTCTCGGTCGCGACGCGGACGCCGTAGGTGTGGGCGAGCTTCCCGCCCAGCCACCCCGACACCGAAAGAAGGGCGAGTCCACCGAAACTCGCGATCATCGCCAGGGTCGGCACGGTCTCCTCGTCGACGCGAAGCGCGAGGCTTCCTGCGAACACCGTCATCGCGATGAGGTTGAGGATCATGTGGGTCAGCCCCGTCGCCCGCGCAGGGGTGCCCTTCGGGATGCTGCTCCAGTCGATCAGCCCCAGCACCGACGCGACGACGGCGCCCAGAAGACCGATCGCGATGAGGATGCGGGCGCCGAGGGCGAAGACGGCGGCATCCGGACTCATGACGGCGATGACGTCGAAGACGGATGCCGACACCCAGGCGCCGATCGGCAGGATGATCGCGATCGCGTGGAAGGGGTGCCCGTAGGGCCCCGCGATCAGCGACCGCGGATACTTCGCACGCGTCAGGGGTGCGGTGTCGACCATGGCGTCTCCTCTCGTCCGACGCCCCGACCGTACGGGTTCCCCGGGGTACGACACGTACCGGGTTGACAAGCCCGGCGCGCGACCTCTACGGGCGGCCGCGCAGGGCCCGCTCGACAGCATCCAGCAGCGAGCGGTACCTCGGTGACGAGGCGAGATCATCGAGCAGCACGGCTCTGCCGTCGGCATCCGCCAGCGGAACCTGCCAGTTCGGGTACTCGTCGTCGGTGCCGGGCTGATTCTGCACGCGCTTCTCGCCGACGGCATCGACGAGCGAGACGCCCAGCAAGCGCGATGGCGATGCGGCGAGGAAGACGTGCAGAGCCTCGACGACCTCCTGCTGGCTCGCGCCGTCGGAGATCAGCCCGCGAGAGCGCAGCTCCGCCAGCATCCGGTCGCGCTCGCGCTCGAAATCGGCGAGCTCGTCGTCGACCGACCTGGTCAGCAGGCCGAGCCGGGCGCGCAGGGCGACGTGCTCGCCGTCGAGGTAGCCGGCCGTCGGCGGCAGGTCGTGCGTGTTGACGGTCGCGAGCAGGTCGGTACGGTAACGCTCGGGAGGCAGCGGTCCCCCGTCGTCGTCGCTCTCGAACCACAGGACCGAGGTGCCGAGGATGCCGCGCTCGGCGAGATAATCGCGCACCCACGGCTCCACGAGGCCGAGGTCTTCGCCGATGATCACCGCACGGGCTCGCTGGGCTTCGAGAGCCAGCACGCCGATCATGGCCTCGTGGTCATAGCGAACGTACGTGCCTTCGCCCGGCCCGAGCCCCTCTGGAATCCACCACAAGCGGAAGAATCCGAGGATGTGATCGATCCGCAGGGCGCCCGCGTGCCGCAGCAGCGACCGGAGCATGTCACGCAGCGGCGCGTAGGCATGCTCGGCGAGGGCACGCGGCAGCCACGGTGGCTGATTCCAGTTCTGGCCCTGCTGGTTGTACATGTCGGGAGGTGCGCCCACCACGACGCCCGGCGCGTACAGATCACGGAGCGACCACGCGTCCGACCCGGTCGTCGAGACGCCGACGGCAAGGTCGTGCATGATG
Source organism: Microbacterium sp. 1262 (assembly GCF_040544895.1). Lineage (NCBI taxonomy): Bacteria > Bacillati > Actinomycetota > Actinomycetes > Micrococcales > Microbacteriaceae > Microbacterium > Microbacterium sp. 1262. Next base: position 2,685,916 of record NZ_JBEPKU010000001.1, on the reverse strand, counting down.
CCGATCCGCATTCCGGCGGCAGCCGCGGCGGCAGCCGCGTCGCCGAGCTGCTCGTCGACGATCCACTGCAGCCACACGTGGAACGCGATGCGCTCAGCCAGCTGTTCCCGCAGCGCACCCACCGCGGGGTCATCGATTGCGATTCCGTCCGGGAGCCGGTCGCCCGTTTCCGTTTCGTGCTCGCGCAGCGCGCACCACAGGGCGAAGTCGGCGAGTGCCGACCCCTCCCGCCGCGCGAAGGCGTCACGCTGCGCGCGTCGGGCGGGAGAGAGCTCGACGTCATGAACGAGCGCGAGCGCCTCTCGTTTCGCGCTCCAGACCGCATCCCGATCGATGCGCTCCGCGTCCGTGTTGGTGGCGGCTGCGTCCCGCTGCAGCCGGTGGAAGCGATCGAGACCGGACTCGGAGAGGTATGCCGCTTCCGGAATGAGCTCCGGGCGGACGTACAGCGGCGCGAGGAATCGGCGCGACGACGGCAGGTAGGGCGACGGCTCGACAGGCGTCGTGACCTCCGCGGCGTGCACCGGGTTGATCAGCAGATAGTCGGCGCCCGACTCCCCCGCGATCGCAGCGAGGTCGGCGAGGTCCGCGAAATCGCCCATCCCCCACGATCGCCGCGACCGCACCGAGTACAGCTGCGCCATGAGTCCCCACGAGCGCTGGCCCGGTTCGGCGGGTGGCGGTGTGAGGCGTTCCGGCGTGACGATCAGCGCCCCACTGTCGTGCACATCGCCTTCCCCGCCGTACTGGCGCACCTGGACCGTGTGCCATCCCAGCGGGACATCCTCGGGCACGGGCACGCGCACCCGCCAGCGCGTCCGGCCGTCGACCGTGCGCGCGACCGGCTGCTGAGCGGGTATCGAAAGGGGACGCACCGAGCCGTCTTCCAGCACGATGGCCACCTCGACGTCATTGCCGTCGGCGACATGCAGCTCGATCGTCCCACCACCCCGGCGCACGACGGTCGAGGCGGGTACGAGCCGCCGCCAGGGTTCGGCTATCGACTCGGCGAGCGCCTGCTCGGCTGCCGCGTCGTCATCCGCGACCACACCCATGGCCGCCAGCACCGCACGGAGGGTGGTGGCGGGCACATCGACATGCTCGCCCGAGAAGGACGAGTATTCGGTGGCTATGCCGTATGCCCTGGCGAGCGAGACGAGAGCCGGCGTCGGGGCGTCGTCGGGGGTCGCATCGGTCATCGTCTTCTCCTCTTCGCCACGTCGGTCACGATCCCGTCACCCGCTCGAAGACTCCCGGGTAGCTCAGGACGAAGCCGTCATCATCGACGGTGAGCGTGCGCCGGAAGTCGCGATCCCGCGACTCGAAGCAGTAAGCGCGCGGCCCGACGCGCGTGTAGCGCTGGCGCCCCAGAGCGACATCCAGCGACGGCACCTGCACCCACGCAACCTCGACGTCGGCTCGGCCGCCCACGGCGGGCCCCAGCCGTCGGATCGGAAGAGCGTTGGTGGCCGGCGTGGCCGTGATGTCGATGTCGGTCGCACCGGCGAGATCGGGACGCTCCTCACCGTCGACCGACCACACGCCGTCCACGAGTTCGACGTGAAGTGTCCGCCCGCCCGACTCGATCGCCGCGTGATGGAACAGGCCGTGCTCATCGATTCGCACCGCATAACGACAGGGTCCGTCTCCGCCATCGACCTCTCCGACGATGCGGATGCCGTCATCGGAATACTCCGCGGTACACCGGTCGAGCGTCTCGACGGATCCGATGCTCGTCCATGAGATTCGTGTCGTCCTCATCGGTCGCCTCCTCCGATGTTTCACGTGCAACATCGTCCGGCCATCCTCCCAGCGGCTGCGCCACGACGAAACGGTCAGTCCGCGGGGTTGCCGAGGGAGGTCAGTCGTGCGACGATGCCCGCCCGTTTCGGCGACCGTGCCGGAAGCAGCTGCAGGCAGAGACGCAGGACATCGACGTCGTCCGCGCCATCGTCTGTGTCGGCGTACTCCAGCAGCACGTCCACCGATGCCTCCGCCAGGAGAGCCTCACGCAGAGAGGCGCGAAGCCGATCACGAACCTCCTCCGTCCCGGGAGCGCTCGAGTCCGGCAGGACCGGGCCCGCGTACGCCGCGAGGGCGACGCGGTGAGCGCCGCGGTCGAGCAGGGACGCCACCTGTTGCGCGTCGGTCTCGAGCTCGGCCGGAAGGCGGTAGGGCCGCGACAACGGCACGAGGTGCGGGGCGGCCTGCTCGAGCACCCGCCGTAGCCGAACCATCTCGGGTCGAAGAGTGTCCGTCGCGTCGGGACCGTAGACGAGCTCGGCGAGTCGCTCCGCCGAAAGCCCCTGACGGTAGGTGGCGAGCATCAGCAGGATGTCGGCGTGCCGAGCCGACACCTCGACGATCCGCTCTCCGGAGGCATCAGTGGTCTCCAGGAGAGCGCGATCGCGACCGAGCACACGCAGGGTCGAGGCGGTCGGTGCTGCGGCATCCCGTCGACGCTGCCGGGCGAAGCCGCGTGGCGGGTCGGCCCGGGAACGCAGTCGCGCCACCAGGAGTTCACTCTCGATCGCCCGCGCCGTCGCGTCGACGAGGAGTCGCGCCTGCGGCGTGGCCGCCTCCGCCCGACCGGTCACGTCGATGACGCCGATAAGTCGGCGGGTCTCGGGGTCGTGCACCGGTGCAGCCGTGCATGACCAGGGCTGCACGAGGCGGTTGAAGTGCTCCGCCCCGCGGATCTGCACCGACCGGTCGAGCTGAAGCGCCGTCCCGGGCGCCGAGGTGCCGACGGTGGATTCCGACCAGTTCGCGCCCGCCACGAAGCCCATGTCGCCGGTGAGGGTCCGCACGCTGGTGTCGCCTTCGACCCACAGCAGACGGCCGGCGGCATCACCCACGGCGACGACCACTCCGGAATCAGTGCTCGGCACGAGCAGCGCACGGACCATGTCCATGACCCCGGCGAGCGGGTGGGCGCTACGGTATGCGGCCAGCGCTCGTTCGTCGAACTCGAGCGGTGGCAGTGCCTCGGCGCGGACGAGGTTCGCCATCGAACGGCGCCACGATTCGCGGACGAGCGACCGGACGTCGTCCAGTCGACGCTCGGCGTCAGCCCCGGCCAGCAGCTCGTCCCGCGCGCGTTCGATCAGCAGACGGGACGACTCGGGAGCGACATCCCATTTCGCGGACCACGACGAGGACACGGACGACTCCGATCGGCGGTGAAGGAGCGCCCTCAGCCTAAGCCGGACGAACCCGTCGCGGTAGGGCTGACCGCGGTCGTCAGCCGTCCGAGCGCGCGGCCCACCACTCGCGCAGACGCTGCTCCGCCGCATCCTCGCCGATCATCCCCTCGTCGAGGCGGATGTCGAGGAGGAACCGGTACGCCTCACCCACCTCACGCCCCGGACGGATCCCGAGGATCTCCTGGATGCGGTTGCCGTCGAGCTCCGGGCGCATGGCGCCGAGCTCCTCGGCCGCGGCCAGCTCGTCGATGCGGCGCTCGATGTCGTCGTACGCCGACTTCAGGCGGGCGGCCTTCCGCTTGTTCCGCGTCGTGACATCGGCGCGCGTGAGGATGTGGAGTCGCTCCAGCTCGTCGCCCGCGTCACGGACGTACCGCCGCACGGCCGAGTCGGTCCACGCGCCCTCGGAGTACCCGAAGAAGCGCAGGTGCAGTTCGACCAGACGGCTCACCGACGAGATCGTGTCGGAGTCGAAGCGGAGGGCCTGCAGGCGCTTGCGTGCCATGCGTGCGCCCTTGAGGTCGTGGTGGTGGAAACTCACTCCCCCACCGGGCTCGAGCTTGCGCGTCGCGGGCTTGCCGATGTCGTGGAGGAGCGCCGCGAGGCGCAGCACCACGTCGGGCTCCGCGCCGGGATGCCGTTCGTGCTCGAGCTCGATCGCCTGGCGCAGCACCGTCAGCGAGTGCTCGTAGACGTCCTTGTGGTGATGGTGCTCGTCGATCTCGAGGCGCAGCGCCGGCACCTCGGGCAGCACGAGCTGCATGAGGCCGGTGTCGACGAGCAGTCGGATGCCGCGCGCGGGGTCGTCGGTGCGGAGCAGCTTCACCAGCTCGCCCTGCACCCGCTCGGGGCTCACGATCGAGAGCGTCTCGCGCAGCTCGGTCATCGCCTGCTCGGTGGCGGGATCGAGCGAGAAGCCGAGCTGGGAGGCGAAGCGCGCGGCGCGCAGCATCCGGAGCGGGTCGTCGCCGAAGCTCACCGCGGGATCACTCGGCGTGCGCAGCGTCGTCGCGACGAGGTCCTCGACTCCGCCCGTCGGGTCGACCAGGGATGGTCCCGGAACGCGCAGGGCCATCGCATTGACGGTGAAATCGCGGCGCGCGAGATCTTGCTCGAGGGTGTCGCCGAACTCCACCGTGGGCTTCCGGGTCAGTCCGTCGTAGCTGTCGGCGCGGTAGGTCGTGATCTCGATCTGCTCGCCGCGCACCTTCGCACCGATCGTGCCGAAGGCGCGTCCGATGTCCCACGTCGCGGTGGCGAGAGGCTCGACGACCCGAAGGATGTCGTCGGGTCGGGCGTTCGTGGTGAAGTCGAGATCGTTGGTCGCGCGTCCCAGCAGCGCATCGCGCACGGGCCCCCCGACGATGGCCAGCTCGAAGCCCGCGCGCTCGAACGCGTCGGCGAGCGCCGAGACGACGGGAGACGCTGCCAGGGCACCCAGGCGCGCGACACCCTCGGCCATGTTCAGCATGCCTCCGAGCCTACCGGCCCTCCCCCGGAGCTCCCGAGTCCGCGATCAATCGGCGAAACGCAGGAAACCCGTGAACAGCAGCTCGCGCACGCGCGGCAACAGGTCGGCACGCAGGGCGACGGCGTCCACGTCGAGCAGGTCGGCGATCGCCGCGACGAGCACACCGACCGGCAGATCACCGTCGCTGGCCCCGACGAGGGCGGCGAGCGCGGGATCGACGTCGAGCACCCGGCCGAAGCCCGCTCCCTGACGCAGTTCGATGACCTGAGGGTCCTCGGCTCCGGGAACGTGATGGCGGGCCTCGGCCACATCTGGCGCGACCCGTAGCACCGCCGCATCCAGATCGGCGTCCGTCATGCTCGAGAGTCGCTGCCACGCGCTGAGCGACTCTCCGATATGCGGGCCGAGGGCGCCGGGGATGCTGCCTGCGATGCGCTCGTATCGGGCGAGCGTGGGGATGACGGTCGGGCGGTGCAGCGTGATGTAGCCGAACCCCACGGCGATGACCCCCCGCGCGGCGAAATCGTCGAGCCACGCCTGCACGAGCGGCGCATACGCCGGTGACCCCGGAGCGGTGCCGCCGTCGCGGACCCAGAGTTCGGCGTAGGCGAGCGGGTCGAGCTGTTCACGCTCGACGACCCAGGCATCCAGGGCCACCGGCGACTCCGACACCCAGGAGCGCACGCGATCGAGGCCGTCCTCGCCGGCGCGGTACTCCCAGTTGCCGAGCAGCTGCGCGACACCGCCAGGAGCGAGCACCGGACCGACGCCGCGCACGAAAGCCGCCACGAGGTCGTCGCCCGACATCCCGCCATCGCGGTACTCGTACGCGGGTACGCCCTCCACGCGCGGCGTGATCACGAACGGCGGATTGGAGACGACCCGCTCGAACTGCTCGCCGGCGACCGGCTCGAACAGGCTGCCGGCCCGCGTCTCGATCCCGTCGACGTCGTTGAGGAGTGCGTTCAAGCGCGTGAAGGCGAGAGCGCGCTCAGAGACGTCCGTGGCCACGACCCTGTCACCCGCGCGCCGCGCGCGAAGAGCCTGGATGCCGCACCCCGTGCCGATGTCGAGCACGCGCCCGACCCGTGACGTCAGCTGCAGTCCCGCGAGTGTCAATGACGCACCGCCGACGCCGAGAACATGACCCGTGGGCAGCGGGCCGCCCACTGCCGCCTCGTCGAGATCGCTCGCGATCCACCAGTGGCCCTCGCCCGCGGCATCCGCGATGTCCTGCGGGCGCACCAGGGCGTCGGGAACCACGAGATCACCCTCGAGGTGCGCGAGTCCGAGCTCTGCGAGCCCGGTGGCTCCCAGAGACGGCAGTGCGGCATCCACCGCAGCGCGCGATGCCGGCCCGCCCAGGAAGAGCAGCCCCGCCAGCACTGCCAGGGCATCGGAGCGCCCCGTGAGCACGCGACGGGCGGGCTCGACGAGTCCGTGACCCACCGCGGTGTCGACCATCCCTCCCCAGAGGGCTCGCACGGCGTCGGCGCGGTATCCCGCGGCATCCAGGTCGGTACGGAGAGCCGCGCAGCGGCCGGCCTCGGGGTACAGGGTCACTCGACCATTCAACCCTGCGACGCGCGAAAAGCCGCAGGCCCGGCCCGCCTCGGATGACGCACAGCAGGGCCGCCCTAGACTCTGTGCGACCCTGCGGTCGGGTATCGCAGCGGGTCGAGAGCCGCCATGACCGACATTTCCCCTGCCACCACACGCGCCCGTCGCGGCCGTCGCGGTGCCCGCGTGCTCGGCTGGCTCGCCGCTGCCGCGATCGCGCTGGCCCCTCTCGCCTCTCCGGCAGCCGCTCTCGCCGATTCCCCGCCGAGCCCGGCGCCGACCCCGACGGCCAGTGCGACGCCCGGATCCCCCGGCATCGCCTCGCTCATCGCCGCTCCCGCGAGCGGCGGCATCGTCGCAACCGGCGCGGACGCCGTCATCTCGGTCGACCAGCGCAACGGATCGCCGCGCGCGCTGCCCGCCGGCGCGCTGTCGGTGACCTTGTCACGCTCGGCCCTGACCTCCCCACAGGCGGTCGTCGACTGGCTGCGGCCCGACGCTGACGCTGACGAAGCCCTGCCGGCCTTCGAAGAGGTCGCGCGCGCCGACGTCGCCGAGCTCCCCGCGGGTGACGAGCGCGCCACCGACGTATCGATCCCGGCGACCGAGAAGAACCTCGTCGGTCTCGCCCCCGGCGTGTACCCGATCGCCGTGTCGGGCCCCGGCGGCTCGGCGCGCACGGTCATCACCGTGCCCCGTCCCGACGCCCCGGCACGCACGGCGACCGTCATCGTCCCCATCACCGCAGGGGCCCGCACCACAGGCCTGCTCACGGCGACCGAGCTCACGGAGCTCACCGCCGAAGACGGGGCGCTCAGCGCGGTTCTCGACGCCGTCACCGGGACGACTGCGGTTCTCGCGATCGATCCCGCGATCGTGGCGTCGATCCGCGTGCTGGGCTCGGGCGCGCCGGCAGATGCCGTGGGCTGGCTCACGAGCCTCATGGCGCTTCCCAACGAGCGCTTCGCCCTGCAGTTCGGCGACGCCGACCTCGCGACCCAGGTGCACGCCGGCCTGACAGCCCCGCTCGAACCCACGACGCTCGAGCCGTACGCGGACCCGGCGAACTTCAGCGCCGCAGCGGGTTCCACCGCTCCCGCCAGCGTGCCCGACACGCGTCAGCTCCTCGCGGTCGGAACCGCGGCGAACACCGTTCGCGACGTCTTCTGGCCCGCCAGCGGCACAGCCGGCGCGAACGTCGTCACGACCGTCGACGCTCAGGCCGGAGCGGATGCCGACGCGCTGACTCTCGTGCCGTCCGACACCGTCTCCGGGGGCGATAGCGGGGTTCGCGCCGCTATCGGTGACGCCGACCTGCTCGTGTACGACCAGGTGGTGTCGGCCGAGCTGGCGCGCGTCGCCGCGGCATCCGACGACGCACCGGTTCGCAACGCCGAGCTCGCTGCGGCGAACGCGCAGGTCGCCCTGAGCGGCGACCGCCCGATCGTGGCGACGATCGACCGTCCCGCGACGAGCTCACGCGCCAGCGTCCGAGCGGCCATCACAGCGGTCACCGGCAGCCCGGGAGCGACGCCGACCTCACTCCAGGATCTCCGCGCCGCCGACCGTGCCCAGGTCACCGTTGCCGATATCCCCGCCGATGACGATCGCGTCGCAGCCCTGCACCGCTTCCTCGCCGACGAGGAACGGCTCGCGACCTTCGCCACGGCCTTGGTCGAACCCGCGCAGCTGACGGCGCGGGAACGCACCGCCATCCTCCAGCTGATCGGCGACGCCTGGCTGGCCGAGCCGATCGGCTGGGCAGCGGCCGTGGCGCAGCACGAGGAGAACACCGAGAGCACGCTGGACGCGGTCGGCATCGCCAACCCCGGCACGATCAACTTCCTCGCGACGAGTGCCCCGATCCCCGTCACCGTGCGTAACGACCTGCCCTGGCCGGTCTCGCTCGTGCTCTTCGCCGAGACCGGCGACCCCCGCCTGATCGTGCAGAAGGCGACGGTCGTCGAAGCGGGCGCGCAGCAGAACACCCGCGTCGACGTGCCGGTCGAGGCACGCGTCGGAAGCGGCGAGACCACCCTCAGCCTGCAGCTGCGGAGCACGGCCGCCGTGCCGATCGGCGCGTCGGAGCGCATCGGCCTCACCGTGCGCGCCGAGTGGGAGTCGGTCGGCATCACCGCCATCGTCATCATCGTCGTCGTCCTCATCGCAGGCGGCGTGATCCGGACGATTCTGAAGCTGCGACGTCGGCGGAGCGAGACCCCCTCCGGACAGAACGACATCCCCGAACAGCAGGAGAACACCGAGTGAGCGGAATCGGCCGGGCAGGAGCGGTCGTCGCCGCGGGAACACTCGTCTCCCGGGTCACGGGCCTCGTGCGCAACATCGTCCTCGCCGCGGCGCTGGGGACCGTGGGCGCCGGTGCGGCGGACGCCTTCACGCTCGCCACGCAGCTGCCCAACAACATCTACGCGATCATCTCCTCCGGCCTCCTGGCCGGCGTGATCGTCCCCCAGATCATCCAGGCGGCCAAGCACCGCGACGGCGGCAGCGCTTTCGTGTCCAAGCTGCTGACCCTCGGGGTGATCGCCCTGGCGGTGACGACGGCGCTGGCCGTCATCGCCGCCCCGTTGCTCGTGATCGCATACGGCGACAAACTCGCGCCCGAGACGCAGGCGCTGGCGCTGGCTTTCGCGTACTGGTGCCTCCCCCAGCTGCTCTTCTACGGCCTGTACGCGCTGCTCGGCGAGATCCTGAACGCCCGCCGGGTCTTCGGGCCGTTCGCGTGGTCGCCGATCATCAACAACGTCGTCTCGATCGCGGGCTTCCTGGTGTTCATCTGGATGTTCGGCGTCCGTGAGGATGCCGCGGGCTGGACCCCGACGATGGTCGCGATCATGGGCGGCACAGCGACGCTCGGCATCGTGTTCCAGGCCCTCGTCCTGCTGCTCTTCTGGCGCCGTGCCGGGCTGCGCGTCCGCCCCGACTTCCACTGGCGCGGCATCGGGCTCCGCCACATCGGACGACTGGCCGGGTGGACGTTCCTCATGGTCGTCGTCGGTCAGATCGCCGGGCTCATCCAGACCAACATCGTCGGCTCGGCGTCATCGAGCGGCCCGTCGATCGCCGTCCTGTCATACGCCTGGCTCGTCTTCATGCTCCCCTTCTCGGTGATCGTGCTGTCGATCGGCACGCCGTACTTCACGCGCCTCAGCGAACACGTCTCCGCGAACCGGCCCGACGCACTGCGGGCCGACCTGGATTCGGCGACCCGCACCATCGGGATCTTCATGGTTGGCGCCCTCGCGGCGATCGTGGCGGCGATCGTTCCGATCTCCCGCGTCTTCACGAAGACCCCGGATGCCGCCCAGGCCTTCGCCTGGGTCCTCGCGGCGTACCTGGTGGCCCTCCTGCCGCTGTCGTTCCAGTTCGTGCTGCAGCGGACGTTCTACGCCCACCAGGACACTCGCACCCCCTTCTTCTTCACTCTCGCCCAAGCGGTGCTGGTGGTCGTCACCGCCCTCATCGCCGCCGCGATCCTGCCCCTCGAGCACCTCGCTGTCGGCATCGCCCTCGGGCAGTCGCTCGCGAACGTCGTCCAGCTCGCTCTCGCCGTCATCCTGCTGCGACGCAAGATCGGTCCGCTCGGCCTCGGCGGAGCCGTCCGCGCCGTCGTCCGCTTCGTCGTCGCCGGCATCCCTGCCGCCGCCGTCGGCTGGCTCGTCTTCGCTCTTCTCGGCGGCAGCGCGGGCTGGGTCGCCGGCGGCTACCTCGGAGCCCTATTCGGCGGTGCCGTCATCGGCCTGGCGACCCTCGTCGTCTACGTCATCCTCCTCGCCCTTCTGCGCGCGCCGGAGCTGACCACGGCCGTTCGCACGGTGCGCCGCATCCTCGGCCGCTGACACCCCTCCCCCACGGCCGCCGGGGAATGCCTCGCGGCTACCATGGGTTGGACGTGTCGGGGTATCCGCGACGCGGATTCCAGACCCCAGAAAGGGATGTCGACGTGCGACAGGTCATCATCATCGGATCCGGCCCCGCCGGTTACACGGCCGCGATCTACGCGGCGCGCGCGAACCTGAAGCCGCTGCTGATCGCGAGCTCGGTCGAAGCGGGCGGCGAGCTGATGAACACCACCGAGGTCGAGAACTTCCCCGGCTTCCCCGAGGGCATCATGGGGCCCGACCTCATGACCAAGATGCAGGAGCAGGCCGAAAAGTTCGGCACCGAGGTCCTCTACGACGATGTCGTCGAGCTCGACATCGACGGACCGGTCAAGAAGGTCACCCTCGGCAGTGGCGCCAGCCACGAGGCTGACAGCCTGGTCTTCGCGACCGGCTCGGCCCCGCGCAAGATCGGCATCGAGGGCGAGAGCCGCCTGTCGGGCCGTGGCGTGTCGTACTGCGCCACCTGCGACGGCTTCTTCTTCCGCGAGCGCACGATCGCCGTCGTCGGCGGCGGCGACTCGGCCATGGAGGAGGCGACGTTCCTGACGAAGTTCGCGTCGAAGGTCTACGTGATCCACCGTCGCGACGAGCTGCGCGCCTCGAAGATCATGCAGAACCGCGCCATGAACAACGACAAGATCGAGTTCATCTGGAACAGCGAGGTCGCCGACATCCTGGGCGAGGATGCCGTCACGGGTGTCGTCCTCCGCGACACGGTCGACGGCTCGACGCGTGAGCTCGCGCTCGACGGCATCTTCGTGGCGATCGGATACGACCCCCGCACGCACCTCGTGCACGGATCTCTCGACCTCACGGAGCACGGCACCGTCTGGGTCGACGGCCGCTCCTCGCGCACCTCCGTCCCCGGCGTCTTCGCGGCCGGCGACGTCATCGACCCGACGTACCGCCAGGCGGTCACCGCCGCGGGCAGCGGAACCGTCGCTGCACTCGATGTCGAGCACTACCTCGCCGCCCTGGGCGAAGCGTCCGAGCCCGCGGCCGACAGCTCCCCGCTCCGCGGTCGCCCTGACGAGGGCCTCGAGTCACTCGTCGCCGAGACCGAGACGAACGACGAGAGCGACGCGGCCTGACGGCCGCACCGCGGAACAATTCACCCGCCCACGTCGTTGACGTAGGCGACACCCTTTCGAAGGAGATCACCATGACCGCCAAGGCCACGACCGAGAGCACCTGGCAGCAGGACGTCCTCGACGCCGATGGACCCGTCCTCGTCGACTTCTGGGCCGCCTGGTGCGGTCCGTGCCGCATGGTCGGACCCATCCTCGACGAGATCGCGACCGAGCACCCCGAGAAGATCACGGTGCTCAAGCTGAACGTCGATGAGAACCCCAACCTCGCCATGCAGTACCAGATCACCTCCATCCCCGCGATGAAGGTCTTCAACAAGGGCGAGGTCGAGAAGACGATCATCGGCGCGAAGCCGAAGTTCGCACTCGAGCAGGACCTCGCCTCTTACATCGGCTGACCCCAGACACACGGAAGCCCCGGTCGGATCACTGATCTGACCGGGGCTTTTTCGTTTCCGTCCGCTGCTGTCGCGGTTCGTCAGGAGGCGTCGGCGCGCGTCGCTGCGTCCCACCGACGGTGCGGCTCACTGCCCAGCAGGCGCCATACGGCTCGGGTCAGTTCGGGGTGATCCATCGCGATCTGACGAAGGACGCGATAGTTGCGGGACGAGCTGGGGCGACCCCCGCCGTAAGCGGCGATGTTCTCGGCGCGCAGCATGAGAACGACGAGCTCGTCGACGGAGGGCAGCTCCTCCATGAACTCCCATGGGTCTTCGCCAGCGCGGAGCCGCTCCTCGACGAGGACGGAAAGTTCATCTGCTGCTTCAGCCCGCAGCAGCTCGACGCTGGCACGCCTGGGATTCCGCTCGTCTGTCACCGAACAAGCCTACGTCGCGCCACCGACATGGGGGTCAGCGTGCGCCGTACGCGTCCTCGCCCAGCTCGGCGAGGATGCGGTTCAGATCCTGAATGGTCGCGAAGTCCACGACGATCTGCCCCTTGCGCGCGCCGAGCGAGATCTTCACCTTGGTGTCGAGGCGGTCGCCGAGACGCCCGGCGACCTCGTCCAGGTGCGCGCGGACTCCCCCGGCCTTCGGCGCGGGGCGTCGAGTCCCCGCCGCCTCGATCGTCTTCGCCGCTGCTTCCGCAGCACGTACCGAGAGATCTTCGTTCACGATCTTGTCGGCGAGGCGCTGCATACCGTCCGCACCGTCGACGGAGAGGATCGCGCGCGCGTGGCCGGCGCTGAGCACACCGGCCGCAACGCGTTGCTGGACCGGTACCGGCAGGCGCAGAAGGCGGATGGTGTTGCTGATCTGCGGGCGTGAACGTCCGATACGAGTCGCGAGCTCCTCCTGGGTGATCCCGAAGTCCTCGAGGAGCTGCTGATAGGCGGACGCCTCCTCGAGCGGATTCAGCTGAGAGCGGTGCAGGTTCTCGAGGAGCGCGTCGCGGAGGAGATTCTCGTCCGACGTGTCGCGCAACACGGCCGGGATCGCCGTGAGACCGGCCTCGCGAGCGGCGCGGGTGCGGCGCTCACCCATGATCAGTTCGTACTTGCCGTCCTCGTTCGTGCGGACGACGACCGGCTGGAGCACGCCGAACTCGCGAACGCTGTGCACCAGTTCGGCGAGGTCTTCGCTGTCGAAGTGGGTACGGGGCTGCCGCGGGTTGGGCACGATCTCGTTCGGATCGACCTGGATCAGTGCGGTTCCGGGAATCGAGACGAGCTCGGGACCCTCCTCTGCCTTCACTTCTGCGGGCGCCGGCACCTCCGTGGCAGCTGTCGTCGTCTTACCCCCGGGGAAGAAGACATCGACGGGCCGGGCCTCGGTTGCCTCGGACGTGGGGATGAGTGCGCCGATTCCTCGGCCCAATCCGGTGCGCTTGGCCATCAGGCTTCTCCCTTGTTTCCTTGTACCGCCGCAGATGCACGCTGCGCGATCTCGACGGCTGCCTCGCGGTACGCCACCGCGCCAGCCGATTGCCCATCGTAGGCGATGACCGTTTGACCGAAGCTCGGTGCTTCCGAGACGCGAACCGAGCGCGGAATTACCGTGCGGAGGACCTCATTCGGGAAGTGCGACCGCACTTCCTCGGCCACCTGCTGGGCCAGACGGGTACGTCCGTCGTACATCGTCAACAGGATGGTCGACAGGTGAAGACGGCTGTTCAGGTGCTTCTGGATCATGGAGACGCTGCCGAGGAGCTGGCTCAGACCTTCCAGCGCGTAGTACTCGCACTGGATGGGGATCAGCAGCTCGTGCGCGGCCGTGAAAGCGTTGATCGTCAGGAGCCCGAGCGACGGCGGGCAGTCGATCACGACGAAGTCGATGCGGTCATCCGTGGAAGCGAGGTAGTCCTCGACCGCCGTACGCAGCCGGTGCTCACGTGCGACCTGCGAGACCAGCTCGATCTCAGCGCCCGCGAGGTGGATCGTGCTGGGCGCGCAGAGGAGATTGGGGGACTCGGGACTCACCTGCACGATGTCCGAGAGCGGGAACTGGTCGATCAGCACGTCGTACACGCTGGGAACGTCAGCGCTGTGCGGCACGCCCAGGGCGGTCGAGGCGTTCCCTTGCGGGTCGAGGTCTATCACCAGCACGCGGGCGCCTAGCGAAGCCAATGCAGCAGCGAGGTTCACCGCGGTGGTGGTCTTCCCGACGCCACCCTTCTGATTAGAGACGGTGATGACTCGCGGATCCCCGGAAAAGTCGACCGAAACGGCGTCCAGGGCCCGGCGGCGCGAAGACAGATCCGCCAGCTCGCGTGCGAGGGGAGAATCGAACGTCAAGGACGCGCGGCCCGATTCGGGTTCTGCCATTCGTTCAACTCCTCGGTTCGTGGTCTCACTCTACGGACGGCCTCTGACGTTTCACGTGAAACGGCCGCCCGCGATGTTTCACGTGAAACGTGAGGTGGCGACGTGCTGGATCCGCTGTTTCACGTGAAACATCACCGCACCGTCGCGCGCAGGACGCGCGTGGGCTCAGCGAGGACAGACTCTCCCACCATCTCCACGCGCACATCACGCAGCTTGAAGCGGCGGATCACCTTGTCGGCAGCGGCGATCTCTGCTTCAGCATTCGCGCCCTTCAGCAGGAAGAGCTCTCCCCCATCCCGAACCAGCGGTGCCGTGATCGGGACGAGTGTCCGCAAGGCGCTGACAGCGCGAGCTGTGACGCCATCCAGCGTTCCAGCGCCGTTCCATTCTTCGGCGCGGGATCGAACGATCTCGACGTTGTCGAGCCCGAGATCCGCTACCTGCTCGGTAAGCCAGGTGACTCGTCGTTCCATCGTCTCGATGAGCACCCATTCGACGTCCGGTCGCGCGATCGCGAGCACGAGCCCAGGCAGACCCGCGCCGGATCCAACATCTCCGACACGGCCCGTGAAAAGTGGAGCCGCGGCCGCGCAGTTGAGAACGTGTCGAGTCCACAGCCGCGGCAACTCGAGCGGGCCGATCAGGCCGCGCTCCTCGCCGTGCGCTGCCAACGCAGAGGTGTAATGCCGGGCCAGGTCCACCCGAGCGCCGAACAGCGCCTCGACGGCACTCGTCGGCTCCGGCTCGGTCACGGGTGTTTCACGTGAAACATCAGCCATGTCGGATGACGGTGTGGCGGTCTGCGCCTTCGCCGTAGGACTCCGAGACGACACCACGCTCAGACGCGATGTCATGAACCAGCTTGCGCTCATAGCTGGACATCGCCGGCAGGGATGCCTGCGATGCTCCGTCGTTGAGACGCTCGACGGCACGGTCAACGAGACGCTCGAGCTCGCGCCGGCGCGCGTCGCGCGATCCCCCGATGTCGAGGATGAGGCGCGAGAAGCGTCCGGTTTTCGTCTGAACGGCGATCCGCGTCAGCTCCTGCACCGCCTGCACGACGTCGGGGTCCGACAGCACACGCAGCGCGCTCGGGTCGTCCGCCTCTACCGATACGTATGCCCGTCCGGCGCGCACGTCGAGGTTGAGGTCGCCGTCGATGTCGGCGATGTCGAGCAGGCCCTCGAGGTAATCAGCGGCGATGTCGCCTTCGTGCTCGAGCTCTTCGACCGTCGCGTCAGCGCGCTCAGCCGCCGGGGACTCCGTGGGGTTCGTCATGATTCCTCGCGTGGTTCGATCTGTGCGATGAGGGATGCCGGCAGGGTCAGCCCTGCGAGCCATCCTTGTTCGACTGCTTCTTCGCGCGCTGCTTGCTCATCGGCTGCTGACGCTTCGGCTGAGCCGCGCGGGCACGCTCAGCCTCTTCGAGGAGTCGCTGCTGCTCAGCCTGGTACTTCTCCATGGACACGACGCGACCCTTGGCGTCGAGGGCCTTGCCCTTGCGTGCGAGGCGCTCCTCGCGAGCCTTCGCCGCCTCCGAGCCGGGGGTCGGCAGGTTGCGGATGACGATGAACTGCTGCGCCATGGTCCAGATGTTCGACGTGAACCAGTACATGACGACGCCGAGCGGGAAGAAGACACCGGAGAAGATGAACGCCAGCGGCAGCACGTAGAGCATGATCTTCTGCATCTGGTACGCCTGGCCGGTCTTCGCCTCGGGCGACAGGTTCTTCGAGATGATCTGCAGCTGGGTGATGAACTGCGACGCGATCATCAGCACGACGAGGATCACGAGGATGGTGACGGTTGCCGTCTGACCGAGGTTGATCGCCTCGATCATGTTCGTGTGAAGCGGCGCCACGTCGAACAGCTGCGCGTCGTAGAACTGCTTCGTGAGGTCGACGTTGAGGAGGCCGACACCGCCCACGCCCCACTCGGCGTGCTTCTTTACGTCACTCAGCGTGTAGAACATGCCGAGGAGGATGGGCATCTGCACCAGCAGCGGAAGGCAGCTCGACACTGGCGTCGTACCGTGCTTCTTGTACAGAGCCATCGTCTCGCGGCTCATGGCCTCGCGCGACAGCTGATCGCGCTTACCGCGGTACTTCTCCTGGATCTTGCGCATCTCGGGCGCGAGCTCCATCATCTTGCGCTGACTCTTGATCTGCCGCACGAACAGCGGAATCAGGGCCGAACGCACGACGATGACCAGACCGATGATCGACATGACCCAGGTCGCGCCCGCGGCGGCCGGCATGCCGACAGCGGTGAGAACCCAGTGCCAGAAGACCAGGATCGCCTCGACCAGGAACTTGAACGGCCACATGATCGTGCTGAAGAAGTCAGCACCGCCGGGAGGAGGAGTCGTCGGGGTCGGCACGACGGGAGTCGGCGTGGCGAGGAAGAGATCCAGCACGGGATCAGTCCTTTCTCGGCGGCACGACGAAGCCGTGCCTGGTCAGCGTGTGGCGGAAGTCCCGATGGGCGGGGACGTCATCGACGCCCCCCTGCGCCCACGGGTGGCATCGGGCGAGCCGAGCGGCGGCGAGGGCGGAGCCCTTCACGAGCCCGTGCTGCTGCACGGCCCCCACCGCGTACGCGGAACAGCTCGGGTAGTACTTGCAGACGTCGCCGTACAGCGGCGAGACAACGGAACGGTAGGCGTGCAGCAGCGCGATCCCGGCATTACGCGGAACGAGCGGCGCCGCGCGGAGCACGGATGCCGCGGCCAGGTGTCCCTCACCGACGGAAGCGGTGGGCAGCGTCGACCAGCTCATACCGCCGCTCGCCGTCGCAGACACCGTTCCACCTCGTCTCTCAGATCAGCGAAATCCGAGCGCGCCGCTGAGGGGAGCGCTCGGATCACGATGTCGGCGCCCTCACGGACGTCGGGAAGCGCTTGCGCGCAAACGGCCTTCAGCCGTCGGCGCACTGTATTGCGCACGACGGCTGATCCGACTTGCTTACTGACGATGAAACCGAACCGGGGAGCTCTGCTCGCACCGGTGGACACCACGTAGGTCACGGTGTGCGCACCGGCACAGCGAGCACCCCCGCGGACGACGGCCTTGTAATCCGCCCCGCGCGTGATCCGGTTTCCGCGCGCCAGCACAGAAGAGGCTGTGTCAGGCCGACAGCTCGGTGCGGCCCTTGCCGCGGCGAGCCGACAGGATGGCGCGACCGGCGCGGGTGCGCATGCGGGCGCGGAAGCCGTGCTTCTTGGCGCGGCGGCGGTTGTTGGGCTGGAACGTGCGCTTGCTCATAGGGATCACTCCGGATCGGCGGTCACCGGAACGCTTCAGACCGGGGACACGGGGGTACAGGACTGCCCTCGCGGGCATAAGTCAACCGACTAAGGGTACGTCGCGATGCCCGGTAACTCAAACCGGAGCGACGGGAACCCGCAATTATCCACCGCTGTACACAGGCCCTGGCGGCGACACGCGGGCCGGAACTACAGTGGATTTGGCGCTCCCGACACCGCATGACTAGCGTGTCACGGGCAGTTATCCACAGCTATCCCCAGTTTGGCGCGTAGCTGTGTGGAAAAGCATCGATCATCCGCGGGGGAACTCTTGGCTCAGCACGATCTCCCGGACGTACCGGTGTGGAACGCGGTCCTCGACCTGCTCGCCGACGATGACCGGGTGACCCCGCAGATGCAGGGGTTCCTGAGTCTCGCTGTGGCTCAGGGCGTGATGGGGGGAACGCTCTACCTCGACGTTCCGAACGACCTCACCGCCGCCCAGCTCAACAAGCGCCTGCGCCAGCCGATCATGGAAGCGCTCGCACACGTCCATGTCGAGCCCGGTGCCTCGAGCTACCGCGTCGTCGTCAACCCGGAGCTCGCCGACGCGCACCTCACGGCGCCGATCCCGGTTCAGTCCGCGGCTGCGCCGGCACCGCTGCGGCCGGCCGGCGAGGAATACGTCGAAGCGCCCGTCTCCACCTCGCGCCACGACACCCGGCTGAACCCGAAGTACACGTTCGACAACTTCGTGATCGGGCAGTCCAACCGCTTCGCCCACGCGGCCGCGGTCGCCGTCGCCGAGGCTCCCGCCAAGGCCTACAACCCGCTGTTCATCTACGGCGACTCGGGGCTCGGCAAGACGCACCTCCTCCACGCGATCGGTGACTACGCGCTCAACCTGTACACCGGCATCCGTGTCAGATACGTGTCGAGCGAGGAGTTCACCAACGACTTCATCAACTCGATCGCCAACAACCGCGGCTCGGCCTTCCAGGCGCGATACCGCGAGGTCGACATCCTGCTGATCGACGACATCCAATTCCTGCAGGGTCGCGCCGAGACGCAGGAAGCGTTCTTCCACACGTTCAACACCCTCCACGATCACGACAAGCAGGTCGTGATCACGAGCGACGTGCCCCCTCGACACCTCACCGGTTTCGAGGACCGCATGCGGAGTCGCTTCGAGTGGGGCCTGATCACCGACGTGCAGGCACCCGACCTCGAGACCCGCATCGCGATTCTGCGCAAGAAGGCGCAGTCCGAGCGGCTCCTCGTCCCCGACGACGTCCTCGAGTACATCGCCACGAAGGTCTCGTCGAACATCCGCGAGCTCGAAGGCGCGCTCATCCGCGTGTCGGCGTTCGCGAGCCTCAACCGGTCGAACCTCGACATCTCCCTCGCACAGACCGTGCTGCGCGACATCGTGGATCAGGATGACGCGAACGTCATCTCCCCCACCGACATCATCACGGCGACCGCGCAGTACTTCCGACTGTCCGTCGACGATCTGTACGGTTCGAGCCGTTCGCAGGCCGTGGCCACCGCACGACAGATCGCCATGTACCTCTGCCGCGAGCGCACCAGCCTGTCGCTGCCCAAGATCGGTCAGCTCTTCGGCAACCGCGACCACACCACCGTGATGTACGCCTACAAGAAGATCAGCGAGCTCATGAAGGAGCGCCGCTCGATCTACAACCAGGTCTCCGAGATCACGTCGCAGCTCGGCCGACGCTGAGCTCAGCTTGACAGGGGTCGCGCGACGCCCGATCATGCCGTTCTGCACAGTGTGGAAAACCTGTGGATAACTTCGATTCGTCGTCGAAGAGTTGTGAACGAATCACACATCTCCTGTGGATCGCCGCTCGACAGCGATCCGAGCGCGGCCGACGTCATCCCACGATCATCCGCAGCCGGCTCACAAGTTACATCCGTGTGGTTCCCGTGTCCCGACTGGTATCCACCGAGTTGTCCACAGTTTCCCCAGCGGAGATGAAGAAGACAGTTACATCTAGAGAATTTGCGATTCGATCACCTCGACGGCGGTGAGGCCGGTCGCAACCGTGCTTCGGGAACCGCTCGGGTTGGGCACTAGCATGGGAGAGCTTTCATCCACGACAAGGGAGCGCCAGTGAAGTTCCAGGTCAATCGCGACGTCTTCAGCGAGGCTGTGTCGTTCGTCGTGAAGCTCCTCCCCCAGCGCAACCCGCAGCCGATCCTCGCGGGTGTGCTGATCGAAGCCACCGAGGCGGGTCTCTCGCTGTCGGCGTTCGACTACGAGGCGTCCGCACGCACGACGATCGAGGCCACCGTCGACGACCCGGGCACGATCCTCGTGCACGGTCGTCTGCTGTCGGAGATCGCCAGCCGCCTGCCGAACGCGCCGATCCAGATCGCCGTCGACGACGACGGGATCCTCCTCACCTGTGGATCTGCGCGCTTCACGCTCGCGTCGATGCCGGTACAGGAATATCCCGCGATCCCCGAGGTCTCGGGCGAATCGGGTGTCGTGCCGGCCGAGGACTTCGCCACGGCGATCTCGCAGGTCGCCTTCGCGGCGTCGCGCGATGACGTGACTCCTGTGCTCACCGGCGTTCAGCTCGAGGTGAGCGGCACCCAGCTCAGCCTCGTCGCCACCGACCGTTACCGCGTGGCGCTCCGCGACATCCCGTTCGACAGCGGGATCGTCGCCGACGAGAACACCACCACCGCGCTCGTCCCGGCACGCACACTCACCGAGGTGGGTAAGACGTTCGCCCACTCCGGCGACATCACGGTGTCGTTCTCCGGTTCCGGCGACCGCGAGATCATCGCCTTCACCGCCGGCAACAAGACGGTCACGTCGTTGCTCATCAAGGGGAACTTCCCGCCGGTCCGCCGCCTGTTCCCCGAGGCGACCGACCACCACGCCGTCGTCAACACCGGTGAGCTCATCGAAGCCGTGCGGCGTGTCGCCCTCGTGCTCGACCGTTCGGCTCCGCTGCGTTTCACGTTCGGCGCCGACGGGGTCTCGATGGATGCGTCGGGCACCGAGCAGGCACGCGCGACCGAGTCGGTCGACGCGACGCTGACGGGCGAGGAGGTCGTCATCGGCCTGAACCCGCAGTACCTGCTCGAGGCGCTCGCGGCCGTGAAGAGCGAGTTCACCCGCGTCACCTTCACCTCGAGCGAGAACGCGAACAAGCTCAGCCCGATTCTCATCACCCCGCAGACCTCGGGCGGCGTGGAGTCGTTCAAGTACCTGCTGCAGCCCAACCTCCTCCTGCGCTGATCGCCCCGATCACGACCACCTCGGTGGGACTGTCGGAGACGAGAACTAGGGTGATCTGATGATCGTGGAGCAGCTGAGCCTGGTGGACTTCCGCAACTACGCGGCTGCCGAGCTCTCTCTCGCTCCCGGGGCGAACGTGTTCGTCGGGCGCAACGGTCAGGGAAAGACGAATCTCGCCGAGGCGATCGGCTACTTCGCGACGCTCGGTTCCCACCGAGTGTCGCAGGACGCACCCATGGTGCGCGACGGCGCGGATGCCGCCTTCGTCCGAGCCCGGCTCGCTCACGGTCAGCGACGGGTGCAGCTCGAAGCGCAGCTCAATCGCACCGGCTCCAACAAGGCTCGCGTCAACGGTTCGCCCGTGCGTACGGCGGAACTCCCCCGCTACGCGCAGGTCGTCCTCTTCGCACCGGAAGACCTGCAGATCGTGCGCGGTGATCCGTCGGCGCGCCGAAGATTCGCCGATCAGCTCCTCATTCAGCGTGCCCCGCGGCTTGCGGGCGTCCTCGCCGACTACGACCGCGTGCTCAAGCAACGCAACGCCCTGCTGAAATCCGCCC
Source organism: Microbacterium sp. 1262 (assembly GCF_040544895.1). NCBI lineage: Bacteria > Bacillati > Actinomycetota > Actinomycetes > Micrococcales > Microbacteriaceae > Microbacterium > Microbacterium sp. 1262. The sequence goes on along the minus strand of NZ_JBEPKU010000001.1, from coordinate 2,664,844 downwards.
GCGCCCGCGGTGTCCGTGGAGACGGGCTCTCGACACTCGAGGTATGGGACGACAAGCTCGTCTCGCTCGGCACCGACGTCATCCGGGCCCGTCTGCGACTGGCATCCGAACTCGCCGGCCCCGTCGCCCGCGCCTACACCGCCATCGCCGGTGCCGACCATCGACCCCAACTCCAGTGGGCGCTCTCCGTCGGCGGAGCCGATCCGGAAGAGGACGACTCGCCTGCCGACGCCGGCATCGCCGACGCGGCGGCGATCGAGCAGCTCTTCCGCACCGCCCTCGCCGATCGTCGCAGCGCGGAGCTCGACCGCGGCATCACGCTCGTCGGCCCGCACCGCGACGACCTGATCCTGCGCATCCGCGATCTTCCGGTGAAGGGCTACGCGTCGCACGGCGAATCGTGGTCCGTCGCCCTCTCCCTCCGCCTCGCGTCGGCCGAGCTGCTGCGCGCGGAGTCGACGCTGGGCGACCCCATCGTGATCCTGGACGACGTCTTCGCCGAGCTCGATGCTGATCGGCGCGCGCGCCTGGCCGGCATCGTCGCCGACTACGAACAGGTCATCGTGACGGCGGCGGTCTCCGAAGACGTTCCGCTCGGTCTGCGTGCGCGCACCGTTCGGGTCGAGGCGGGCACGCTGCACGAGGATTCCGATGCTGCCGTCTGACGAAGCGCCGGAGACGATCTCCACGTATCTGCGTCTGCGCGGGCTCGAGCCCTCGGGCCGGTGGAAGAAGCGCCGTCGGCAGCGGACGGACGACGACGAGAACCAGCCCTTCACGTCCGGACGCGACCCCAAGGGACTCGGTGACGTCATCGCCGACCTCACTCGTCAGGCCGGGTGGGACGCCCAGCTCTCCCGCGAGGATCTCGTGCTGCGCTGGGCGGAGGTCGCCGGCGAGGAGACCGCGCGCCACGCATCCCCCGTCGCGCTCTCCGACGGCGTGCTCACCGTGCAGTGCGACTCGACGGCGTGGGCGAAGAACCTCCACCTGATGCGGACGGTCATCACGACGCAGCTCGTGAAAGCGTTCCCACAATCGGGGGTCGAGTCGGTGCGTTTCGTAGGCCCGGACGTCCCCTCCTGGAAATGGGGCCCCAGAGCCGTTCCAGGCCGTGGCCCTCGCGATACCTACGGATGAGCCACGTCCCCAGTCATCGAATCCGACTTTCGTTCGCCATACGGGCGCTGAGGGCCGCGTGAGAGCGCCCGAACGGGTAGACTGAGCGGGACTGACCGAACCGATGTGGAGCGCTCGAAACCTATGACGTCTCAGAATCCCGACAGCGTTCCCGAAGACCCCGAAACCCCCGATTCGGCTGAGGAGACCTCGGCGAAGGTGCCCAACGAGTACGGCGCCGACGCGATCCAGGTGCTCGAAGGCCTCGAGGCGGTGCGGAAGCGTCCGGGAATGTACATCGGATCCACGGGTGAGCGTGGTCTGCATCACCTCGTCTACGAAATCGTCGACAACGCGGTCGATGAGGCGCTGGCCGGCTACTGCGACACGATCCACGTGACGATCCTCGAAGACGGTGGGCTCCGGGTGGTCGACAACGGCCGCGGCATCCCGGTGGATCCCCACGCCTCCGATCCGACGAAGTCGACCGTCGAGGTCGTGCTGACCGTCCTGCACGCCGGTGGAAAGTTCGGCGGCGGCGGCTACGCCGTCTCCGGTGGACTGCACGGCGTCGGATCGTCGGTCGTCAACGCGCTCTCGACGCGCTTCGAGGTCGAGATCAAGCGTCAGGGATCGGTCTGGCGCCAGACGTTCGCCGACGGCGGCAAGCCGCAGGCTCCCCTGGCGAAGGGCGAGGACAGCGACGAGACCGGAACGACCGTCACCTTCTGGCCCGACGGCGACATCTTCGAGACGATCTCGTTCGATTACGACACTCTTCGCACGCGCTTCCAGCAGACCGCATTCCTCAACAAGGGGCTGCGGATCACGCTGACCGACGAGCGTCCCGAGGCGGCCGTGGTCGTCGACCTCGACGAGGGTGGCTCCGAGTCGCAGCAGCGTCACGACGACTTCCACTACGAGCGTGGCCTCGTCGATTACGTCGAGTACCTGAACAAGCTGCGCAAGACCGAGGTGGTCAACGACGAGATCATCGAGATCGAGTCCGAGGACACCGTGCGCCACATCTCGCTCGAGCTCGCGATGCAGTGGACCACGAGCTACACCGAGAACGTGTTCACCTTCGCGAACACGATCAACACGCACGAGGGCGGTACCCACGAAGAGGGTTTCCGGGCGGCGCTGACGACGCGCGTCAACGCCTACGCGCGCGATAAGGGCCTCCTCAAGGAGAAGGACGACAACCTCACCGGTGACGACATCCGCGAGGGACTCACCGCCGTCATCTCCGTCAAGCTCTCCGAGCCGCAGTTCGAGGGTCAGACCAAGACGAAGCTCGGCAACACCGAGGCGAAGGCGTTCGTCCAGAAGATCGTCGGCGACCAGCTGACGGACTGGCTCGACCGCAACCCCGCCCAGGCCAAGCGCGTCATCATGAAGGCGGTGGATGCCGCGACCGCGCGTCTCGCCGCGCGCAAGGCCCGCGAGACCGCCCGCCGCAAGAGCGTCTTCGAGTCGGCGTCGATGCCCGACAAGCTCAAGGACTGCACGAGCAAGGACCCGTCGATCTCCGAGATCTTCCTCGTCGAGGGTGACTCGGCCGGCGGTTCGGCTGTGCGCGGCCGTGACCCCGAGACGCAGGCGATCCTCTCGCTGCGCGGCAAGGTCCTGAACGTCGAGAAGGCGCGACTCGATCGTGCTCTCGGCAACAACGAGATCCAGGCGATCATCTCCGCGTTCGGAACCGGCATCGGCGAGGACTTCGCCGTCGATAAGGCGCGGTACCACAAGATCGTGCTGATGGCGGATGCCGATGTCGACGGGCAGCACATCACGACGCTGCTGCTGACGCTGCTGTTCCGCTACATGCGCGGGCTCATCGAAGCGGGTTATGTCTATCTGGCGATGCCGCCGCTGTACCGCCTGAAGTGGACGAATGCCGACCACGAGTACGTGTTCAGCGACAAGGAGCGCGACGCTCTTCTCGCCGACGGGCTCGCCAACGGCAAGCGCATCCCCAAGGAATCCGGCATCCAGCGCTACAAGGGTCTCGGCGAGATGAACCCGAAAGAGCTGTGGGAGACCACGATGGACCACAGCACCCGCACCCTGCGCCAGGTGACGATCGACGACGCGGCCGCCGCCGACGAGATCTTCTCGGTGCTCATGGGCGAAGACGTCGAGTCCCGCCGCACCTTCATCCAGCGCAACGCCAAGGACGTCCGCTTCCTCGACATCTGATCGAGCCGAGCGACATCGAGAAACTGAGAACGTATGTCTGACGAAGAACGTCCCGACCTCACGCCTGCCCACAACCACGGCAACATCGACCAGGTCGACCTCCAGGTCGAGATGCAGCGGAGCTACCTCGACTACGCGATGAGCGTCATCGTGGGGCGTGCGCTCCCCCGCGTCGAGGACGGCCTCAAACCGGTGCACCGCCGTGTCATCTACGGCATGTACGACGGCGGCTACCGCCCCGACAAGAGCTACTCGAAGTGCGCCCGCGTCGTCGGTGAGGTCATGGGTCAGTACCACCCGCACGGCGACAGCGCGATCTACGACGCGCTGGTCCGCCTCGTGCAGCCGTGGTCGCTGCGGTACCCGCTCGCCGACGGGCAGGGAAACTTCGGCTCGCCGGGCAACCAAGGTGCTGCGGCCCCCCGGTACACCGAGACCAAGATGGCGGCCCTCGCCATGGAGATGGTCCGCGACATCGACGAAGACACCGTCGACTTCGAGGACAACTACGACGGCAAGACCCAGGAACCGGTCGTCCTGCCCTCGCGCTTCCCGAACCTGCTCGTCAACGGTTCGGTGGGTATCGCGGTCGGTATGGCCACGAACATCCCGCCGCACAACCTGCGCGAGGTCGCCGAGGGCGCACTGTGGTCGCTCGAGAACCCGGATGCGTCGCGCGAGGAACTCCTCGAAGCGCTGATGTCGCGCATCCACGGCCCCGACTTCCCCACCGGGGCGCAGATCCTCGGCACGAAGGGCATCCGCGAGGCGTACCGCACCGGTCGCGGCTCGATCACGATGCGCGCCGTCGTCGAGGTCGAGGAGATCCAGGGCCGCAACTGCCTCGTCATCACCGAGCTGCCGTACCAGGTCAACCCCGACAACGTCGCGCTGAAGATCCGCGACCTCGCTCGTGACGGCAAGATCACCGGCATCGCCGACATCCGCGACGAGACGAGCGACCGCACGGGTCAGCGCCTCGTCGTCGTGCTCAAACGCGACGCCGTTGCGAAGGTCGTGCTGAACAACCTGTACAAGCACACGCAGCTGCAGGAGAACTTCGGCGCCAACATGCTGGCGATCGTCGACGGCGTGCCCCGCACCCTCCCGCTCGACGGATTCATCTCGTACTGGATCACCCACCAGATCGAGGTCATCGTCCGCCGCACGCGCTACCGCCTCAACGAGGCCGAGAAGCGCATGCACATCCTGCGCGGATACCTCAAGGCGCTCGATGCCCTCGACGAGGTCATCGCGCTCATCCGCCGCTCCCCCACGGTCGAGGAAGCGCGAGAGGGACTGAAAGCCCTTCTCGACATCGACGATCTGCAGGCCGACGCGATCCTGTCGATGCAGCTGCGCCGCCTCGCGGCGCTCGAGCGTCAGAAGATCATCGACGAGGCGACCGAGCTCGAGCTGAAGATCGCCGACCTCAACGACATCCTCGCCACCCCCGCGCGTCAGCGCTCGATCATCGGCGAAGAGCTGACCGCGATCGTCGACAAGTACGGCGACGAGCGGCGCACGCACATCCTCCACGGGTTCGACGGCGACATGTCGATGGAAGACCTCATCCCCGAAGAGGAGATGGTGGTCACGGTGACCCGCGACGGGTATATCAAGCGCACGCGGAGCGACAACTACCGCTCGCAGCACCGAGGCGGCAAGGGCGTCAAGGGCGCCCAGCTGCGCGCGGATGACGTCGTCGAGCACTTCTTCGTCACGACGACGCACCACTGGCTGCTGTTCTTCACGACGAAGGGCCGCGTCTACCGCACCAAGGCGTACGAGCTTCCCGAGGCCGGCCGCGATGCGAAGGGCCAGCACGTCGCCAATCTCCTCGCGCTTCAGCCGGGCGAGGAGATCGCGCAGATCCTCGACATTCGCGACTACGCCGCGGCGCAGTACCTGGTACTCGCGACCCGCGATGGCAAGGTCAAGAAGACCGCGCTGACCGAGTACGACACCAACCGCCAGGGCGGTGTCATCGCGATCCGCCTGCGCGGCCAGGACGACGAGGCCGGCGGCGACGAGCTCGTCAGCGCGCTGCTCGTCGACGAGGGCGACGACATCCTTCTCATCACGCGCAAGGGGATGTCGCTGCGCTTCGCGGCCACCGACGACGCGTTGCGCCCGATGGGCCGATCGACCGAAGGTGTGAAGGGCATCTCGTTCCGTGAGGACGACAGCCTGCTGTCGGCATCGGTCGTGCGGGACGAGGGCTACGTGTTCGTCGTCACGGACGGCGGGTACGCCAAGCGCACGTCGGTCGACCAGTACCGCACCCAGAGCCGTGGCGGCTTGGGCATCAAGGTGGCCAAGCTGAACGACGATCGCGGGGTGCTCGCGGGCGGTCTCATCGTGTCGGAGACCGACGAGGTCCTCGTGGTTCTTGCCAGCGGCAAGGTGGTACGCTCCTCCGTGGCCGAGGTCCCGGCCAAGGGTCGCGACACCATGGGCGTCGTTTTCGCCCGGTTCGGTGACGACGACCGCATCCTCGCCATCGCCCGGAACGGTGAGCGTGGACTGACCGAAGACGCGGCATCCGAGGATGCCTCCGCCCCGGATGCACCCCCGTCCGCGGATACCGAAGAGAGTGGTTCTGACGCATGAGCACGGTCGCCGAAAAACTCGCCAGGAAGTCCACGAGCAAGACCAGCGCGAAGCAGGTCCGCCTGCGCCTCGTCTACGTCGACTTCTGGTCGGCCGTGAAGCTGTCGTTCCTCGCCGCGGTGGCCCTGGCGATCGTGACGGTCGTCGCCACCTTCCTCGTCTTCATGGTGCTCAGCACCACCGGTCTCATCGACCGGGTGGACGAGCTGTTCGTGGCGTTCTCGAACGGTGACTTCTCCATCAAGCAGTTCCTCGACCTGCCGCAGGTCATGGCGTTCGCGGCCGTCGTCGCCATCCTCAACCTCATCGTCATCACGGTGCTGGGCGCTGTCGTCGCCGGCATCTACAACGTGATGGTCAAGGTCACCGGCGGACTGTTGGTCGGCTTCACCTCCAATTAGTAGATTCCCGGATCATCGGGTAAAGTCTTGGAGGTTGCCGGCGCGTGAAGCGCGTCGGTACGGGGCTATAGCTCAGGCGGTTAGAGCGCTTCACTGATAATGAAGAGGTCCCAGGTTCAAGTCCTGGTAGCCCCACCCCGAACCCCCTCGGGGCCTTAGCTCAGCTGGTAGAGCGCCTGCTTTGCAAGCAGGATGTCAGGAGTTCGAATCTCCTAGGCTCCACAGACAAGACGCCGGGTATCCGTTCACACGGATACCCGGCGTCACTTTTTTCGTCGGCGCCGGGAAGTTCGAGCCGCAACGAGACGCGGGAGTTCAGGCGTGCGAGTGATCTGCTCGCTTGGTGCCTGCGGCCGTGCTTGCGATCCCGTCCATCACGACGGCGACGATAGTCCGCTTCAGTCCGCCGGAAACAGATCGACGAGTCCGGCCCTGACCGCCGTGATGAGGACCTGCACTCGGTCTCGTACATCCCACTTCTTCATGACGACGCCGAGGTGGGTCTTGACGGTGCTTTCGGACAGATGGAGCGCATCCGCGATCTCGCTGTTGCTTTTCCCGAGCGCGAGCTCGCGGAGTATCGCCGCTTCGCGGTCGTTGAGGCTCTCGACCGAGTGCGCATCGATGACGTCGTGCCGCTTGACGTCGAGTACCAGACGCTTGGTCATTTCGGGGGACAGGACGCCCGAACCGCTGTGCACCGCCGCGATCGCAGCAACGACCGCATCCGGCGGAGAATCCTTCAACAGGTAGCCGGCGAATCCACCTCTCAGTGCACGGGTGATGGCATCGGTGGTGCCGAGCGTCGTGATCGCGATGATCTGTGCGGGGTTTCCTGCGCGCTGCAGACGCTGTGCCGCCTCGAAACCGTCGATTCGCGGCATGTTCAGATCCATGAGCACCACATCGGGACGAAGACGCTCGGCCATGTCGACCGCGACGGCACCGTCCTCGGCGGTCCCGAGAACCGTCATCGACGGCGAGCGTTCCACGAAGATCGCCAGAGCGCTGCGCATGAGTTCCTCGTCATCAGCGATCAGCACGCGGATCTCGGTCACGTCGTCGAGAATATCGGGGATTCTTCGGTACGAAAGTGCGACGGATCGAGACGAATGGGCCGCTCTCTTCGCGTGATGCTGGAGGCGACGACACAGGGGGAGGTGATGTGCGTGATTCACGGGATGATGGCGGGCGGCTTCTGGTCCGAACTCTGCAAGATGCTCGGAGTGTGCCACTGACACTGACACTGGCGCGATGTGGCGGTTGACTCGCCCGGGCCTCAGCGACGCACAATGGTCCTGTGAGCGTGGGGACGGTGAAGCGTAGCGACGGCTTCGGTCACGGGCTCCGCCACGTCTCGCCTCTCAGTCGTCCCGAGCGCATCACGCTGCTCACTCTCGCAGGTGTGCTGCTCGTCGCCGGAATCGCCATGCACGCAACCGCCGGGGATCCGTTGTCGACGGCCATCTTCGAGTCCTTTTTCACCGTCTCCCTGGCCGGGTTCGCTTTCTCGCCCCGACTCTCGGCTGCGGTCATCGTCGTTCTCCTCCTCGGCGCCTTCCTGGGGGATACGCAAGCACTCGCCCTCGTGGTAGCCGCTGTGGCGCTGGCCCTCGTGGTCCGCACGTGCGACCTTCGCGTCATACTCGTGTACGCCATGGTGTGGTCAGGCGGGCTCTCGTGGAGCATCCTCGCTGACGCGACGCCTGTCACCGAGGCGATCGTCCTCATGGCCGTGGGGGTGGTGTCGGCGTCCAGCGGGCTCATCATGCGCAGAATCGAGGCGGGGTCGCGCCGACTGCGTGAGCAGTTGGCGGAGCGTGCGCGGGCGGAGCACGAGTCCGTGATGGCGGAGCGTTTGCGAATAGCGGATGAGCTGCACGACGTGGTTGCACACGATCTGACGATCATCGCCATGCACGTCGACTTGATCGTCGAATGCGATGCGCACGGCACGTCACTCGACGCGATCCGCTCCTCTTCGCGTCGCGCGCTGGAGGACCTCAGGCGCGTTGTGGGGCAATCGCACGTTCAGCCCACAGAAACGACCTCCGCGTCGGTTTCCGAGTTCCGGGGCGCCATCGCAGACGGGTGTCACACGCTGGAACGCGCCGGGATGACCGTACGTGCGGATGTCGACGCCGTCGACGGGACACAGCTGCCTCGGATCGTGGACCTGACCTTGTCCCGGCTCGTGCGCGAGGCGACCACGAACGTGCTGAAGCACTCGAGCGGCACGGAGGTCGCCCTTGCGGTGCGGACGTCGCGGGCCGCCGTCGAGTTCGAGATCACGAATTCCGTCGAGGAAGGACGCAGAATCCAACGCGTACCATCCGGCGGGTTCGGCCTGGTCCGGATGCGTGAGCGCGTCTCGAGGGTGGGCGGACATCTCTCCGCCGCCGCGTCCTCGGGGGTGTGGACGCTGTCGGTCCGTGTGCCGACGGGTCACGAGAGCGAGTGACCCGACCCGCGGGCCTCTCCTGCGGTCGTACTTTCGTGCCATCTAATCGGCACTTCTGTGCGGATCCTTCTCCCACAAGATGAGCATGTGTTCGAGCGAGACCACCGTCGAGGTCGACACGACGCGTGTGGTCGAGATCGAGTGGGGGGCCGATGAATATCGCAATGCAGTCCGAGAAGGCGGCGAGCAGGCTGCGGCTGCGCCATGATCTGGTTTTCGCGCAGGTGCCCGGCGGAGCCCTGGTCCGGCACTCCGACGGAGGTTTCGTTCTGCGCGGGCAGACGACGTATCGGTGGCTCGCCAGCCTCGCCCCGTTCCTCGACGGCTCACGCACGGCCGAGGAGCTGGTGGCCGGACTTGATGAGTCTCGATCCCAGATGGTCGACAGTCTTCTCGCCGTTCTCCGCGACCATGACGCGGTGTCACTGATCGACGGAGACCCGGTCGACCCGACGGGGCCTCTTGCCCCGTTTCGAGCACAGATCGCCTACATCGACCATTACGCGAACGATGGTCTCGAGCGGTTTCGTCGCTTTCGCGCTGCGCATGTCACCGTCGAGGGCGACCCAGAAGTCAGCGACGTCGTCCGACGGGGCCTGCAGCGCAACGGCCTGCTCCGCACGGCGGACGCGGATGAGACACCCGCGGCCGGCGCCGCCGCACTGCGGATCGTCATTGACACCACCGGCGACGCCTCGGCGATCGCCCGAGCCACTCGTGAGCCCGGCAGCGCCGTCTACCCCGTGACGCGGATCGGAGACCAGGTCATCCTCGGCCCGATCACCCGTCCCGGTTCCGCGATCAACTGGGCTGCGGCGATGGCCCGGCTGACCGACAACGACGAGACACCCGGCTCCCTCCAGATGTGGCGGGCGATCTCAGATCCCGCCCATCGTGTGTCTGTGGCGTCCCTCTCGCGCGTGCAGCTGGGCATCCTCGGGACCACGGTGGCCTACGACGCTTTCCGCTACCTCACGGCGGCCCCACCGGCCGAAGCAGACGACGCGATCGTGATCGTCGACCTCACCACCGGTGACACCTCTCGCGAAGCGGTCCTTCCAGACCCGCGATCATCCGGCATCCGGCCACCGGATGCCGCCGAGGTCCGATCATGGCCAACAGCGAGGGACAGCGTCGACAACGACGTGGACTCCGACAGGCTGCAGCGCTATCTGCGCCTCGTCGGCGAGAAGGTCGGCGTCGTCACGGGATTCACCGACGAGCTGGTCGACCAGTCGCCGATCAAGATCGCGCGCGCCGTGCACCGGCGGTCGGGTACGTCGACCACGGTGCTGGGGTTCTCGCTGGACAACCTCGGAGACGCTCGTCGGCGCGCAATGGAGGCCGCCGCGCTCCTCCATGTCAGCAACGTCGGTCCGCGTGAGCCGCAGGAGTCGTCCGCATTCAGACGCATTCTCGCCACCGAGCTCGAGATCGCAACGGGTCTCGGCCCCGTCGAGGCCGACGACATGCCTCTCGTCCCCGGAATCACCCTCGGTGGCGAGCGAGTTCTCGTCCCCCAGGCAGCGGTGTGGTCGCGCCATGCAGTGAACTCACGCGGCGCGTTCGAACGCACCACTGCCGGCGAGGGAGCGGGTGCCACCCTTGCCGAAGCTGTAGCCGCCGGCCTGCTGTCAGCCGCAGCCTTCCGCGCGCTGTCCTCGCTGGTGCGCGAGGGCGACGTGCACGACATCCCCGCCGACGGTCTCAACGCGCAGAATGCGTACCTGCTCGACGCGGCTCGCTTGAAGGGACTGGACCCGGTTCTCGTCGAGCTGCCGCACACCGCGGTGGGGACCGTGTTGCTCGCGCGAGACCTGCGGTCCGGCGAGCACACGCTCGGCTCCGGGTGGGACGTCGATCAGGCCGCCCAGGATGCCTTGCTCCGACTCCTCGGCCGCGTGCTCGTGGCTCCGACCGGGGCCGAACCGGACCGGATGCTCATCCCGGATCTCGATGTGTCGACTCTTGCGTTGCGGACGGTGTCCGAGCCCTTCACCGGGTCGACCGAGGCGTCCCTCGACACGGTGGTGGTCGATACGACGACCGCCGATATCCGGGCGACGGGGGCGCTCCACACCGTGCGAGTTCTGCTTCCGGCCGACAGTTGACCTGCGAGAAGGGAGGAAGACATGGAGAACGGATTGCGGGCGGACCTCGCAGCACTCGAGACCGAGACGTTCGAGATCCTCGACAGCGCCGAGCTGCTGATGGACCAGCAGGGGTTCGCGTGGTCGAGCTGTTCGACGTCCAGCTGCTGTGGATGCACGACCTGCAGCTGCAGCTCGACGAGTTGCAGCGCCACGAGCTCGACATCGACGACCAGCTGCAGCCATATCGGCTGACCCGAGCGGGCGCCACACGCCCACGCACAACCGGAAAGGAGGTGAACGAATGTCCCAGTTGAAAGCCCACATCGCGGTTCTCGAGGCGGAGACCTTCGAGGTGCTCGACTTCACACCCGCCGAAGACATGGCGGCTTCGACCAGTACCAGCTGCGCGTGCAGCACCACATCGACGTGCTCGTGCTCGTGCTCGTCGTGCTGCTCGACGACGAGTTCGAGCTGCAGCTCTACATCGTCGTGTGCGTGACGACCCAGACCAACGGAGAGGAGGGGTGATGATGAATCCCCTTGCACGACAGATCGCCGATCTCGAGGCGCAGACCTTCGAGATAGACGATTTCGCCCAGCTGTCGCAGGACGAAGCGCTCCAGTGGTCGAGCTGCTCGACCTCGAGCTGCTGCGGTTGTTCGAGTTCGAGTTGCGGCAGCTGCTGCGGGTGTTCGTCCAGCTGCGGGTCGACCAGTAAGTGATCTAGGCCGCCTCGGCGGCGATGGAGGAGAAATGACGGCACCCGTAATAGTGCGAGCCGCGGACACGGTACAGGCGTATCTCGACGCCCAGCCGCGACGGAGCGATCGCCCACGTGCACGTGTCCTGGAACTCGGCGCGACCGATGTCCTGGGAATCCACGGTGCCGTCGACACGACGCTGTTCCCCGAGAGGGAGGTCACAACGGTGCACCTCCACGGGCGCGACGCGTACGTGATGACAGGAGTCGAATCTGAACGAGCTGCCTGTGCTCTCTGCTTCCATCGCCGCTGGCAAGCCATTCGTCGGGAGGACGAGCGCGACGCTCTCGAGATGGCGGGAAGTTCCTGCGCGCTGCCGTCGGGCGTCTGGCTGACGCCACTGGTGCTCGACGCGCTGCAGCTGATGGTGGAAGACGATACCCGTGTCCGTCCCTCGACCATGGGGGAGACCCCCGTGCGCAGGCTGCAGCTCGACACTCTCGCGACCCGGACATTCCCCCTCCTGGCGGACCCCGATTGTCCCGCATGCGGCATGACCCCGGCCAACTCGCCGTCGCGGGCGGCGGTCCCGTTCGCACCCCGCCCGAAACCCGACGTCGACACCTACCGTCTGACCTCGCTGCGCGACTACGCCATGGACATCGACGTCTTCGCGAACCCGGTGTGTGGCGTGTTGGGCCCCCAGGCTCCCGCCGCTTTCGACAACCCGACGACGATCCCCGTCACGGGCTACAGCTACGTGCGCGGGGCAGCGCACCTCTACGAGTTCTTCTGGAGCGGCCACGCCGACAACATCGAGGACTCGCGGCGGCTCGCTGTGCTGGAGGGTCTCGAGCGGTATGCCGGCCTCCTGGCCCGCGGCCTGCCCGAACCCGTCTGGGCTGCGCTTCGCGACCTGGACGTGCCCGCTCTCGATCCTCGTGCGTGCACCCTCTATCCGCGCGAGTTCTACGACTTCAACACGCCCTATTTCGTCGAGTTCACCGAGGACCTCGAGATCCCCTGGGTCTGGGGTCGCAACCTCACCACCGGCACGGATACGTTCGTGCCGCAGCGACTCGTGCATTATCTGGATCAGACGGGCCCGGCATTCGTCGATGAATGCTCGAACGGTTGCGCTACCGGGGGAAGCCCTGAGGAGGCCATCCTGCACGGAGTCCTCGAGCTCATCGAACGGGACTCCTTCCTGTTGACCTGGTTCGCTCGTCATCCTGCGGTCGAGATCGATCCGCTCAGCAGCGGCGCTTCGGACATCTCGATCATGGTGGCGCGGATGGCGCTCGAGGGCTTCGACGTGCGCATGTTCGACACCAGGGTCGACTTGCCGGTTCCCGTCGTGACCGCCGTCGCCGTGCGGACCGACGGACGTCCGGGCGCACTGTGCTTCGCCGCCGGCTCGTCGCTGGACCCGGTGCAGGCGATGCGGGCGGCGCTGTGCGAGGTCGCATCGTATGTCCCGAGCTTCGACCGGCGGATGACGAGCGGCGCTGCCGAGGCTCGCGCGATGTTGAATGACTTCGGCTTGGTTCGCGAGCTCAAGCACCATGCTCTCCTCCACGGAATGGACGAGATGGTCGAGCATTCAGACTTTCTGCTCAGCGAGCGCCGCGCGCAGCCGATGGGGGTTGTCTACGAGGAATGGAACAGGACACGTCCCCGGAACCTCGACCTCTCGGACGACCTGCGGTGGGTCATCGCCGCGCTAGACGACAGGGGGTTCGATCTCCTCGCGGTGGATCAAACGTCGCCCGAGCAACGGTCGATGGGTCTGAACACGTATGCCACGGTCGTGCCGGGGCTGATCCCGATCGACTTCGGCTGGCACAAACAGCGAGCCTTCCACATGGACCGGACCCGCACCGCTCACCGCGACGCGGGGCTTCGCGCCACCGCGTTGCGGTTCGAGGACATCAACCCGGTACCGCACCCGTTCCCCTGATGACCGCCGTCATTCCGACAGGAGCCCACATGCCCACGACGACACGCGTCAGGAAGTACGTCGATGATGTTGTACGGCGCGCCCGTACGCCGATGCCACCGCTCGACCACGTGGTGCTGTGGGACCAGCAGCCCCGGCGCCACAAGGTCTTCTCCGACGCCGCGCAGTTCGAGATGCCCGTCGGCGAGAAGTGCCGTACACGGCTGTCGGATGCGCTCTCATCCCCGTCGACGTCGCCGAGCGATGTGCTGGACGTCGGTAGCTTGGGCCGCGCCCTCCACGACACATATGGTCTCCTCTCGCGTCGTCTGCGCGTGACCGGCAACGATGATGCGGTCAACAAGACGGTGAGCGCGGTGAGCACGTACTCCCGGGGCACGGCGAATGGTGGCGGTCTCTATCCGCTCGAGTTCTACTGGGTGAGCGGTTCTTCGGCGCGGCAGCTTCCCGGTGTGTATCACTGGAACACGGCCTCGGGAACGATGCAAAGGCTTCTTGTCGGCGATGCACACGACAGGGTTCGCGCCGCGATCGACGACGACTGCGGGACCGACCAGTTCCTGCTGGTGACGGTCAAGCTCTGGAAGAACGCTTTCAAATACAACAGCTTCAGCCACCACGTGGTCACCATGGACCTCGGGACGGTGCTCGCCACACTCGCACTGTCCGGGTTGTCGGGCGACTCGGCCGCGCGGACTCCCCGCCTGTGGTTCGACTCCGCGGGTCTCGACGGCCTGCTCGGCCTCGACCCGTTCGAGGAGACGACCTTGGCGGTCTTGCCACTCCCGCCGGGGGCCGGCGACCTGAAAAGAGGGACCGTCACCTCCGAGGCGGGGGTGCGGTTCGAGGAGGCGGAGCGCTTCCCCGGGTCGACGCGCTTCCCTCAGGTGGTCGAGGTCATGCGCGACTCCTTCGCGGACACGATCGCTCCTGCGATAGATGTGGTGCTCGCGCGGACGTCGTCGGGTCAGATGACGTCGCTGCCCCCGAGCGCGGAGTCGAGCTCCGCGCTCGGACTGTCGGATCTTCTGGCCGCCAGGCGGTCCAGTTTCGGCACCTTCAGCTCCAACATCCCGCTGGGTCTCGCGGAGCTTGCCCATGTGCTTCGCACCACCGATCGAGGTGCGCGGCTGCTCACCGACGCCGGACGGGCGCAGTTCGCTCGGGTGGCCGTTTTCTGTAACCACGTCGAGGGGATCTCGCCGGGTGGATACGTGTACGACCACGAGCAGGACGCCCTGGTCCGTATCGACGACGAAGATCCCGGGCTCTTCCTTCAGGCCACGTACTTCCTCGACAACTACAACGTCGAGCAGGCGGCAGCCGTGCTCGCCATCCTCGTGCCGGCCGACGACGTGCTCGCCGCAGGTGGCTCGCGGACCGTGCGTCTGCTGAACGCAGTCGTGGGTGCGGCGACCCAGTCCGCCTACCTTGCGGCTACCGACCTCGGGCTCGCGTGTGGTGCTGCCCTGGGTTTCGACAACGTCGCGTACGCCGAGCGTCTGCGCGTGATCGACACCGGCGAATGGCCCTTGATCATGATCATGATCGGCCGCGATCGCGTCGATCAGGCGGATTTCGCCGCACCGCTGGATCTCGACGCGAAGGAGTAGTCATGACCAACCTCTCAGCCCTCGCTCGCCCACGGATCTCTTCCGTCGCGAAGTCGACGCCCCCCCACTTCATGTTCCGAGTCGCGCCGCTGCCCTGGGAACGGCTGCAGGGACTGGCATTCTCTCGGACCGTCGCATGGGCCGACGTCGTGCTGGATGCCGAGGCGCGACTCGACGATGCTGCCCGAACCCTTCCGGACCGCGTGCAGGAGTTCATCGGCGGCCAAGAAGATGACGGGGTCCGTCACGCACTGATCAATCTCCGCCGTGACATCTTCAACGCCCGTGTGCCGCGCGACATCGAGGCGACCCGCGCAGCGCTCGCGATTCTCCCCGATGGCCTGGCGGGTGACATCCTCGAGTGGATCGATCTCGCGCAGCAGACGCGTGACGTGCGCCGAAGCGGCGCCGACGTGTTCCGCGCCGAGCTCCCGCTGCGGAGAGCGGCCCTGCAACGGCTTATCGCGACACCAGTACTGCGCTCCGGGATTCTTCTGGCGTCTCCATCTCTCGACGAGGCCATCCCGCGTTACCTGGCCGCCGATCCCGCCAGCCTGTCGAAGCGCGCCCGGCGCATCGAGCGGTCGGCGAGCGATTATGTCTATCGGACCGTCTGCAAGACGAGTCCCTTCAGCACACTCACCGACGTCGCGCTGGGCGACTTCTCGGGCGATGCTGGCGGTGTGCTCGAGGTCGATCCCGAGGTTCTGGACTCGCAAGCAGCCCGGAGCAATCCCCGGTTGAACATGGCCATGCTGGCACGGGTGAGCGAGGCCATCCTGGCGTCCGACGAGCATCTCGTCGACCTCCCCGTGATGGTCTCGCGTGGATGGACGAGCGATCGTCGGCGCGTCAGGTACATGCGAAGGCAGCGCAAGGTCGGTGACGCCGATGCGGCGATGACCCTCGACACCTTCGACGAGAACGTGTTCTTCCTTGCGCACAGCGACATCGTCGACGATCTCTTCCGTGTGCTCGGAGACCGCATGATGACCATGGGCCGCCTGCAGATCGCGCTCCACTCCCAGCTTCCGCACGACCGTCCCCTCGACGATGTGTGGCACTACCTGCGGCATCTCCTGAGGTTGAATCTGCTGACCGCGCCTGTGCTGACGATGGACATCCATGCGGCGGATCCCGCTGTTCACTTCGCGGACAGGATCGCAGGACTGGAGGCGCCATGGGCTTCCACGCTTTCGAGCGACATCCGTCGGATGACCGACCTCGTAGGGACCTACGCGCAGGCCAGCGTTGACGAGAGACGGCTCATCATCCGCGATCTGCACTCTCACTACGACGCGATGATGCGCGGGATAGGTGTGCAGCAACCGGAGCGGCTGCGCACGGTGGTCTACGAGGACTCTGCGCTGCCGCGCGGCAGCGTCCGTGCGTCGCTCGATGCCTGGGAAAGCGGGCTGTCCGGCGACTTCGCCTCGCTTGCTCGCATCTTGCCCGTCTTCGACTCCCTCACCCCGCACCGGTTGATGGTGCGCGGGTTCTTCGACGCCCGCTACGGGGCACGCGGAACATGCGACGACATCGTGAAGTTCACCCACGACTTCCACCTCGACGTCTACGACCAGTACCTCCGCTACTCGGCCAACAGACGGCCTTTCGTCGACAACGAATATCAGGACCAGGAGAACTGGTTCAAGATGGACGAGGTCCGCGCTCTCGATGAGGCACGGCGCACCCTGGTTCGTGCGATGCGCTCGCGGTATGCCGCGCACGATGGTGCCGGTGACCTCGTTCTCGACGATGCCTTCGTCGAGGAGGTGGCGGCCGCGCTACCCGATCTGGGCGACCGGCTGGACCCGCGCGCCTACTTCGGCCAGATCGGCGAGATAGACGGCCGCGATCGGTGCGTCCTGAATCGCACCTATACGGGCTTGTCACTGCTGTTCTCGCGTTTCCACCACTGCTTCGCGGAGTCCGGCGACACCTCTCTCGTCGACGCGTTGCGAGAGCACCTGCGCAGCATCACTCCGCCCGGCGCCGTCTTCGCAGAGATCACCGGGGGATACGACACGTCGAACCTGAACCTGCATTCCGTCGTCACGCCGTACGAGATCGTCTGTTCCGGTGAGGTCTCGTTCCGCGACACGGACGAGCAGTTGCCTGTGGAGGATCTCTCGATCGTCCGTGACCCCTCGTGCGGCCGGCTTCTCCTCCGCTCACGGCGACTGGACGTCGAGGTGATCCCGGTCTATCTGGGTTTCCTCATGCCCATGGCACTGCCGGAGATGCAGCGGCTGCTCCTGGCGTTCTCGCAGAGTCGGATCGCGAGCCTCGACCTCTGGACGGGGACCGACGAACCTCTGGGCGGGGGCGAGATAGGCGGCCATCCGCGGGTGCGGCTAGGCGACCTGGTGCTCGTCCGACGAGTGTGGAAGACGGACCCGGCTTCGCTCCCCGAGGGTCTGTTAGGCGCGGATGGCGCGGAACGGATGCTCGGCTGGAGACGGTGGACGCGCAGGCACGGTCTACCGCGTTACGTCTTCGTCACGCCCGATGCCGCCGGTGGGGACGAGGGCGAGGGTGATGACTCCGCCGTGCGTTTCGGTAAGCCGCAGTTCGTCGACTTCGAGGACCATTTCTGTCTCGACATCCTCGACCAGTTGGCCCAGCGCGCGAATCGGCGCCTGGTCTTCACCGAGATGCTGCCGGTACCGGAGAGCCTGCCCGCGCGGAATGCGGCTGGGGAACGCTACGTCTCGGAGATCACCTTCGAGTTCAACGCTCCGGCGGTGACACGATGACCGCGGTTCGTCCGATATCGCCCGTCGCCGTCGAGGCCGAATTGCCCCCCGTGGTGGATCCGGATGCCGCCGGCGAATGGATTGCCGTGCACGTCTACTATTCGAGCAACAACCACCCGTTGCTCGTCGACGCCGTTGGACCTGTCATCGACGGGCTTCGCCGAGACGGGCTGCTGGAATCGTGGTTCTTCATCAGGTACTGGATGGAAGGGCCGCATCTGCGCGTGCGACTCAAGCCGAGACGTATGGGCGATCAGCAGATGGTCGTCGACCGGCTGTTCTCGGCTCTCGACGCGTTCCTCGACGACCGTCCTGCTCTCTACGAGATGGACGAGCGTGAGACGTCCGGCCTGTTCAAGGAGATGTTCCTCGGCGAATACGACGAGCAGCAGTGGAATGAGCTGTACGGAGAGACCGGCTCCATGCCTATGCGCCCGAACAACAGCTACGTCGTCATGCGCTACGAGCCCGAAGTCGGACGATATGGGGGTACCGAGGCGATCAGCGTGGCGGAGAAGCACTTCGAGGCATCCAGCGACCTGGTGCGCACGCTCGTGGAGACGACGAATGTGCACGTGCGATCGGTGCTGTTCGGGCTTTCCGCGCAGCTGATGACGGTGATGCTGGGCGTGTTCCAGGACGACATCGACCGATCGGCGCTCTTCCTGTCGGCATACCGCACGTACTGGGAGCGATCGGGCTCGGGCGAGGCGGCGCCGCGCCACGATGCATACGCTCGAGCGTTCGACACCATGCAGGGCGGTCTGCGCGAACACCTCGGCACGGTGTACGAGGCTGCCGCTCGCAGGGATACCGATGAACTGAACGGCTTCTTGAAGGAATGGGCCGAGCACTGCATCGACCTTCACGACACGCTTTCTGCTGTCGCCGACAGGGGAGAGCTCACGTTCCCGCTCGGCCCGGACGGCGGCACGATCCCCGTCGACATCACGACGGGGGCACAGGCTCTCCTCAGTGGGTATCTGCACATGACGAACAACCGTCTGGGGGTGAGCATCATCGACGAGTGTTACATCGCCTACCTCATCGAGCATGCCCTCACTCAGGGTGGAGCCGATTCCGCCAGCACCGACCTGCAGTTCATGTTCGGGGGGACAGGGGCCGACCGATGAATGGCGGCGACACTCTCGACCTGCTGCGCGATGCGCGCCCGCAGCTGGTCGATGATGTGCGCATCGGTCCCGGCCTCTGGGATGTTCCGTCGACACGCTTCGTGATGCACGATGCGCGGACGGGATGGTATTTCCGCATCGGCGAGCACGAGCAATTCCTTGTTTCACGTATGGACGGCGTGCGCACCGTCGACCAGCTGGAAGACGAGTTCATCGAGCATTACGAACGGCGACTCACCGAGCCGCTGTGGAATTCCCTGCTCGGACTGCTCGCTCAGCGAGGCCTCCTGGTGGGGTCGGCTACGCCGGTCCAGCTGCAGAGCCTGCGAGACGCCCGAGAGCGAGAACGCGGAGAGGCTCGCACGTGGCTGCACGCCCGGATGCCGATCGTGAAGGCGGATCGGATCCTTCGCCGCATGGCCGTCGCGGTGCGGGTGCTCGATCATCTCGCCGTCTGGCTGCTGGTCTGGGTGGCCGCGGCGGCGCTGGTTGTTCATGTCAGCTCCAACTGGGATGTGCTCTGGCCCGCCGCCCGGTCGCTCTGGACGGATCCGGTGGCGATCGCCGTCTTCATCGTCGTCATGTGGGCCTCCCTCGTTCTTCACGAGCTTGCTCACGGCGCGACGGCGTGGGCCTACGGGGCGCGTGACATCGAGATCGGCGTCATGTGGCGATTTCCGTTCATCTCGCCCTATTGCAAGGTCGACGACACGATGCTCTTCCACGATCGCTCCCGCAGGGTGAGGGTGGCTCTCGCGGGCGTGACGGTATCCGTCGCGGTGTGTCTACCGTTCTGGCCGCTGTCGCTCGTCGCCGACGGGACGCTCGCCACCGTCTGTGCGGCGATGATGACGTTCGGTCTGCTCACCGGCCTGATCAATCTCGTCCCGCTCTTTCACATGGACGGCTACTACGCGCTCATGCACGCTCTCGGCGCCTTCGATCTCGAGGCTTCCTCACGAGCGGCGCTGGTCGGCCTCGCACGTCGCAGCCGCGAAGCGGGCAGTCGGGAATCCGGCCACCGAACCGCGTCGCTGGTGTACGGCCTCTTCTCGCTCCTGTTCATGAGCGCGATGGTGTTCGGATTCGCGGTCGCGGGATATCTGGCCCTCCAACCGCTGCTCGGTCCGTGGCCCGCGGTAGTCGTGGTGTGCAGCGGGGTGCTGGCAACCTTCGCCATCGGGGTGCTGGCGACGCGGCGGACGCGGGCCAAGCGCAGGGCGCAGACGGGCACCAGGACACCGATATCGAAGAGATGGGGTCAGACATGACGATCAGCGACACGGACAACGCGATCAGCACGACCGCGTTGACGAAGACCTTCCGCCGCGGGACCGCGGTTGACGCCGTCAGCCTGCAGGTGAGACGGGGCGAGGTCTATGGGTTCGTCGGTCTCAACGGCGCCGGGAAGACGACGTTCATGCGGATGCTCGTCGGTCTCGCGCGACCGAGCAGCGGTTCGTTCTCGGTACTCGGGAGTGCGACGCTGAGCAACGACGTGCTGCGGAGAGTGGGCACGATGATCGAGGGCCCGACCTTCTACCCCGGTATGACGGGGCGCCAGAACCTCGTGCTCATCGCCAAGTACGCCGGCCTCGCCCGGACAGCCGTCGACACCGCGCTGGAGGCGGTCGAGCTGGGTGATCGCGGGGATGACGTTTTCAGGACGTATTCGCTCGGGATGAAGCAGCGCCTCGGACTCGCCGCCGCGCTGCTCGGAGAACCAGAGCTGCTGATTCTCGACGAGCCGACCAACGGGCTCGATCCCGCCGGTATTTCGGCGATGCGCGATCTGATCCGCGCGCAGTCGCAGCGGGGCCGCTCGGTGCTGCTGTCCAGCCATCTGCTCGGCGAGGTCGCCCACGTGTGCGATCGCGTGGCGGTGCTCCACCACGGGCGGATCATCGCGATCGGCACCCCTGCCGAGATCGAAGCTGCGCACGGGGAGGCGCCGAAAATCATCGTGACGACCACCGACGTCGAGGCTGCGCTCGACGTACTGCGCTCGCACGCGGAGGTCGACGAGGTCCGGCCTACCGGCGAGGGCGTCGAGGTCGTCGCGGCGAAGGACATCTCGGCGTCGGTCACGGTGGCCCTGGTTTCGGCCGGAGTGGATGTGACGGGTGTCCGGCGGGACCACCGCTCCCTGGAAGATGTCTTCCTGCAGATGACCGCGGCCGACGAACGGAGGAGCTCATGATGTCCACGGTGGATGCAGAGCTGTACGGGATGCGGCACCGTAGGGCTTTCACCGTCCTGCCCATCGTCTGGCTTCTCCAGATCGTGCTGTTCGCCTATCTCGCGAACTTCATCGTCGCGATGACCGTCGACGGACTCACCGAGGAGCAACGCGCCGCGATGAAAGCGAGCCTGGGCACGGACGCAGTGTCTGCGGCCGTCCTCGGGTCGCTTCCGATGTACGGAGCCCCGGTGCTGATCATCCTCGGCGCGCTCATGGCAGCCGGAGACGAGAGATCGGGAATCCTCCGTCTCACTCTGAGCCGCGTGCCCGAGCGCGCTACCGTGCTGGTGGGTAAGCTCACGGCGCTCCTCCTGCTGGTTTCCGTCGTCATCGTGCTGTCGATGGTCACGGCCGCCGTGTGCGCCGTGGTCTTCTCGGCCATCGACGGAGCGTCGATGCGATGGAACGCTGTCGCGATCGTCGCCGACACCGCGGCTTCCTGGCTGATTGCCGTGGCCTGGGCGATGTTCGGCTTCATGCTGGGTATCGTTACCCGTTCGCTCGCGGCCAGCATCGCGATGGGCGTGCTGTGGGCGCTTGTCGTCGAGCAGATGGTTCACGGGCTTGCGGCGGTGGCCACCGTGTTGGCGCCCGTGCGCGTCGGGCTCATCAGCGGGGCGTCCGCGGTCCTCGCAGACGCCGCCGGTATCGCCACCATGCCGGGCGGCGTCCCCGACGCCCCCCTGGGGATCGCGATCCTCGTGCTCGTCGCATGGTGCATCCTCAGCGCGGGCGTGGCGGCGGTGGTGTTCCGTGCGCGTGACATCCGATGACAGGGAGAAAGCCGAAATGACGACTGAAGAATCTATCCACCCGCGCGGTCTCCAGCGATTCGCGGCCGTCGGCGCTGTGATCGGAGTTGCGAGCGCCGTCGCCGCGTCTGTGCTGCACTTCGGCTTCGCCGACGTCGGAGCGGCCCGCACGCTCGCCTTCGTCGGGATGATCGGCGCATTCGCGGCGGGTGTCGCCGCGGTCACGAGCAGGTCGAGCGGTCAGAAGGCGGTCTTCGCGATCATCGCCGTGCTGTGTCTGATCGCCTCGTCGACTGTATTCGGAATGACGTTCTCTTAGATCGCGACGACGAAAGGATGGCACCATGACGATGCTGAGGGCCGAAGTGGCGGCGCTAGAGGTCGAGACATTCGAGGTACTCGACCTCGCCATGACCGACGATCTCTCGGCGGCTTCGACGAGCACGACGAGCAGCGCGTGCAGCACCACCTCGACCTGCTCGTGCTCGACGTCGTCGTGTTGCAGTACGACGTCGACGAGTTGCGCGTCCACGTCGTCCTGCGCTTAGGTGCCAGACGTTCTCTCACGCGGTGACCCCGCGCGACGATCGGGAGCGACCCGTCAGCGCGAACGCTGCTCCGTGATGTCGGCGACGGTTGCGCCGTAGGCGGCGATGAGAGCGTCGGCGTCGACGAACAGGCTGTAGCCGTGCGCGCCGGCGCCCATCGCGATGCGTCGGCCCGCGATGGACGAATCGGCGAAGACCGGCCAGTCATGGGTGCTGCCGATCGGCACGATCGTGCCGCGTTCGTACCCGGTCGCCGCGAGGGCGAGCTCGGGCTCGGGCAGGCGCAGCTTGTTGACCCCTACGAGGGCGCGGAGCTTCGGCCACGAGATCACCCGGTCGCCCGGGACGAGCGCGAACAGGTAGGTGTCGTCGCTCCGCTTGACCACGAGTGTCTTGACGATGTCGTCGGGTTCGAGACCGAGGAGCGCGGCGGCCTCATCGAGGCTGGCGGCATCCGGACGCGGCCGAACGACGACATCGAGCCCACGCTCGGCCGCCGCGAGGCGAACCCGAGACGTGGGCTCGAGATCTTCGGTCATCCGATTCAGGCGTCGGGAGCGCGCAGCGGGTCGTCGGCAACCCACAGCTCGTCGTCCGCGCGGAGCGTCTGCCAGGCGGCGTAGAGCACGCCGGCTGCGGCGGTGACGCCGAGGATCAGAGCGATGACGCCACCGGCGCCGCGCTTCTTCTTCGGCTCGGGCAGAGCGGCACGCGACTGGAACTTCTTCGTCGCCTTCTTGCCGTACTTGGCGGCGTTCTTCTTCACCGAGGAGAGGTCGAGGTCGACACCACGTCCGTGGGCGAGGCGTCCACGGGTGTCGTTCGCCGCATCCCACACGGAGAGTGCGCCGCCCACGACGGCTCCGGCGGCGGGGATGAGAGCGCCGTTGTAGACCTTGCGGGTCGCGCGGACGCTCTTGTCGACGTACGGCGCGGCGTACTGCTCATAGGTGTTCTGAACGGCGGGCTTGACGTGCTCGCGGTTGTAGTTGCCCAGCTGGTGGCCGGCGTCGCGTGCGACTTTGGCGGCCTCTCCCATCAGGACCTGCTGCGACTCCCACAGGGTGTTCGCCTGCTTCTGGAGCTTGCGGAGTTGCTTCTTGCGCTTGCGGCTGAGGCTCACGTGGGCCCTCCCTGCATCGTGGGACGTTTTCCCTCATCTTGCCAGAGAGCGCTCCAGCCAGCAGGGCATTGACAGGTGCGAGAATGGCACACATGCCTCAGCACACTGCAGTAGCGACGATCCACACCAACCACGGCGACATCGTCGTCAACCTTTTCGGCGACCAGGCCCCCCGCACGGTGAAGAACTTCATCGGTCTCGCCGACGGTTCGCAGGAGTGGACCAACCCCGCCACGGGCAAGCCCGGCGAGGGCCCCCTCTACACCGACGTCATCTTCCACCGCATCATCCCGAACTTCATGATCCAGGGCGGCGACCCGCTCGGTCAGGGCATCGGCGGCCCCGGCTACAACTTCGACGACGAGATCAGCCCCGAGCTGGACTTCCAGAAGCCGTACATCCTCGCGATGGCGAACGCGGGCCTGCGCCGCAACGCGATCACGGGCAAGGCCGAGGGCACGAACGGCTCGCAGTTCTTCATCACCACCGACCCGACCCCCTGGCTGCAGGGCAAGCACACCATCTTCGGCGAGGTCGCGGATGACGCGTCGCGCCAGGTCGTCGACACGATCGCCTCGGTGAAGACCGGCGCACAGGACCGTCCGGTCGACCCGGTGGTCATCTCGTCGATCGACGTCGTCACGGTCTGAGCGGTACGTGAGCGCGTCCGAGCTGCGGAGCAACCCCGACAACTTCTGTTACCGGCATCCGGATCGGCAGAGCTTCGTGCTCTGCCAGCGGTGCCTGCGCACGATCTGCGCGGAGTGCCAGACCCAGATGCCCGTCGGAGTGATCTGCCCCGAATGTCTGCGTGATCAGCAGAAGAGCTCGGACGCGCCGCGTCCCCGCCGCGCACCGCGCGTCCTGCGCGCGGTGCGCTCCGACGACTCACGGCCGCTGGTCACCTACGGGATCATCGGCGTGACGTTCTTCGTGTTCATCGTCGGACTCATCCCGGGCCTGGGGTCCGTGGTCACGTCGACTCTGGCGATGTACCCCCCGTTGCTCTACCCGGAGTTCAGCGGCACCTTCGAGCCGTGGCGGCTGTTCACGGTGCTGCTCGTCCACAGCGGCTTCTGGCACGTCGGGCTCAACATGCTCGCGCTCTGGATGCTGGGGCGCAGCCTCGAGCCGATGCTCGGTCGCGGCCGCTTCCTCGCGCTCTATCTGCTCAGCGGCCTCGGGGGATCGGTCGCAGTCGTGCTGTTCGGGTTCTCATCGGCTGTCGTCGGTGCGTCGGGCGCGATCTTCGGCCTTTTCGGCGCCCTGCTCGTGATCGGCCGTCATATCGGCGCGAACATCACGGGAATCGCCGTGGTTCTGGGAATCAACCTCGTCATCACGTTCCTGCCGCTGCTCCTGAGCGGGCTCGGCGGAAGCGCAGGCACGCAGATCTCGTGGCAGGCGCACGTCGGCGGCTTGGCGGTGGGCGCGCTCGTCGGCTTCATCTTCGCGCGCACGCGAACGATCCGCCGTCAGCGCTTGCAGGTCTGGCTGCTCGGCGCCACCGCCGCGGGGCTGATCGCTCTGCTCGCGGTGCCCCTCGCCCTCTACTGACGAAAGTTATCCACAGGCCTATCCCCAGGTGGGGATGGAATCACACCGGTGTGATTCACCCCATGTGGACAACCGGTCAGCGCCACCGCGTGGTCATGAGGAAGCCCACGAAGGCGATGCCGAAACCGATCACCAGGTTCCAGCCCCCGATACCGGGCACGGGAAGCGTGGAGTTGCTGAGATAGAAGACGAGCACCCACACGAGTCCGATGAGCATCAGCCCCAGCATGATCGGCTTGAACCAGACCGGGTTAGGTGCGTCATCTGCGGGGCGTCGCTCCACGGTCGGGTCGTCGTGGTCGCTGGAAGATGCCATGGGAGAATCCTAGCCGTCGGACCTCGAGTCGCCCGGGCTCACCCGTCAGGACTCCCACAGGCCGGCCGTGAGACAGTAGGGGAGTGCTCCGCCTCGGTGATGGCATGCCGAATCGAGAGGGGCCGAGATGCCCGCATGGTGGGAACAGATCGTCCACGCAGTGACCGGGCGCGTCAGCCGGCACGACGACCTGCCGGATCTGCGGGAGCTCCCGTCTCGCGCGGTCAGACTCGAACGCACTCACTATCTCGTGAACGACCGTGAGCGACAGAGCCGTCATCCTCGTGCCTATGTCCTGCGTACCGAAGTGGACGCGTCTCGGGGCCGCGGCAACATCGCAGCCTTCTCGAACGGTCGCGGTGTGGGATATCTCCCGGAGTCGGTCGCGGCCGAGATGCATCCGCTGCTCGACGACCTCGGCGGTGCCGCGGTTGTCAACGGCGCAGGCGTCAGGACCGGCAGCATCCGCCTCTGGGTCGATCTGCCGACATCCAGCGCGGTGCGCCGTCTCGTCGCCACAGTGAGTTCTTCCAGGGCTGCGGGCTAAACTCTGCGACTGTGGAGAGCACTCGCACGTCGTCCCGACGCTCACGTCGCTCGCCGTCGCGCCCGCGGCGACGCGTGAGTGTGATCAGCGTCTTCGGCGAGCTCCTTCTGACCGCCGGTGTGGTGATGCTGCTCTTCGTGAGCTGGCAGATGTGGTTCGGCGACATGATCATCGGATCGCAGAAGCAGGCGGAGGCCGCGGCGCTCGCGCAGCAATGGCAGACCCAGGCCGAAGAGGCTCCGACGCCGGCCGAGACGCCTACCGGTGAGCCCGAGCCGGCGGACCCCGCCGCGATTCCCGTGCTGGCCGAGCCCGAGCCGGGCGCGGAGTTCGGCATCATGTACATCCCGCGTTTCGGTCCCGACTGGCAATTCACCATCGCGAACGGCACGGCGAAGAAGGCGATCCTCGACAAGGGCCACATCGGTCACTACGAGGGTTCCGCGATGCCGGGCGCCGACGGCAACATGGCTGTCGCCGCGCACCGGTGGACCTCGGGTGCGCCCTTCGACCCGGTCGACCGGCTCGTGGTCGGCGACGCCATTGTCATCCAGACCCAGGACGGCTGGTACACCTACCGATTCCGCAACGTCGAGTACGTGCAGGACACGGCGATCGAGGTACTCAACCCGGTTCCCCAGCAGGTCGACCTCAGCGCTAACGGCAAGTACCTCACCCTCACGAGCTGCGCCCCGAAACTCAACATGCTCGAGCGCATCATCTCGTACGCGGTCTTCGAAGAGTTCACCCCGACCTCGGCGGGTCCGCCGGCGTCGCTGACAGAGGGAGTCTCCGCCTGATGTACGGAGCACTGTGGCGAGTTCTCCCCGGACCCTGGTGGCTCCGGCTGTTCTTCCTGCTCATCCTCGCGGCTGCGGTCGTCTATGCGCTGTTCTTCTGGGTGTTCCCTGCCATCGCGCCGTTCTTCGCGCCGGGCGAGGAGTCGACGGTCGGGTGACCGCGATCCTCGTGATCGACAATCACGACAGCTTCATCCACACTCTGGTCGGCTATCTCCATGAGCTCGGCGCCGAGACCGAGATGGTGGAGTCGGATGCCGTGAGCGACCCCTCTCACGTTATGGCGGGCTTCGACGGCGTCCTCGTGTCGCCGGGACCGGGCGCTCCGGAGGATGCGGGCGCCTCGATCGACGTCGTGCGCGCAGCCGCGGCATCCGCGGTTCCGCTGCTCGGGGTGTGTCTCGGGCATCAGGCCATCGCGGTCGCGTTCGGCGCGACGGTGGGGGAGGCGCCGGAACTCATGCACGGGATGACGTCGGACGTGCGGCACGACGGGTCTTTCCTGTTCGAGGGCGTGCCGACGACCTTCGCGGCGGGCAGGTACCACTCTCTCGCCGTCGACGCCGCGACGGTGCCCGCCGAGCTGCGGGTCACCGCACGCGCGTCGGGCGGCACGGTCATGGCGATCGCCCACCGTGACGCACCCGTCGTCGGCGTGCAGTTCCATCCCGAATCCGTGCTGACCGATGGCGGCTACCGGATGCTGGGGAACTGGTTGGCGTCGGTCGGACTGAACGGCGCGCAGGAGCGCGGAGCGCGGTTGCACCCGCATCGACGGGATGCAACCGTCACCTGAACCGGTGCGCCGGAGCCGGTGAGGCGCGGGTCTCAGCTGCCGGTGCAGACCCGGAGCGTGACGGTCGATCCGATCGGGACCTCGCCCGGTGCCAGCGACTGCGACGAGACGGTGCGACCGCCCGCTGCTGCCGCGCAGCCCGGGTCTTCGACGACCTCGGGGATCAGCTGACGCGATTCCTGCTGCAGCTCGCGCTCGGCGGCTTCGACGGTGTACCCGGTCAGGTCGACGAGGGTCACGGTGCCGCTGGCGACGACGAGGTTGACCGACGATCCCATGGCGAGAGCCGAGCCCTCGGGCGCCGACGCCTCGATGACCGTGCCGGCAGGCAGGGTCGGATCGTTGCGCGATCGAACGGTGCCCAGCTGCAGCCCGGCACGTTGCAGCGCTTCGGTCGCCTCGGTGCGTGAGAGGTTCTGGAGCGTCGGGACGGTAGCCATCTCTTGGCCCGTCGAGACGTAGACGGTCACGCGCTGGCCCGGCGAGAGGGTGATGCCTGCTGCGGGCTCGGTGCTGATGACGTCGCCCGGCGGCACCGCGTCGTCGCTGCGGTCGGAACGGACCGGATCCAGCTCGGCTTCTTCGATGAGATTCTCCGCCAGGTCCCACGACTTGCCGGCGACCTCCGGCACGACCCGCGACGTACTCGGCACGGTCGTGGTCGTGTCACGGAATGCCAGGACCCAGATGAGCACCGCGATGAGCAGGGCGGCGAGCACCGCCACTCCGGCCCAGATCCAGCTGACGGGCGGGCCGGACTGCGTGCGGCGCATCGTGTTGTCGGTGCTGAGCTGACGCAGGGATCGTGCCGTCTCGGCCGCGTGCCGCGGATCCGGCCCGTACAGCTCGCTTGCGAGGGCCCCCATCTGACGCTTGGTCGGCTGCTTGCCGCCGACCGCCTGGTCGAGCGCGGCCCGGAACTCCGTCGCGTCCTGGAATCGCTGGAACGGACTCTTTGCGAGAGCGCGCAGCACGACGGCATCCAGCGCGCGCGGCACGTTCTCGACGATCTCCGACGGCGGTAGGGGAGCTTCGCTCACGTGCTGGTAGGCGACGGCAACCGGCGTCTCACCGCGGAACGGCGCCCGCCCGGTGAGCAGTTCGTAGAGCACGACACCGGTCGAGTAGAGGTCGGCGCGCGCGTCCACCGGCTCGCCCTTGGCCTGCTCGGGGGAGAAATAGGCCGCCGTGCCGATGATCGCCGTGGTCTCCGCGACCGTCGACGACGAGTCCGAAACGGCCCGGGCGATGCCGAAGTCCATGACCTTCA
Source organism: Microbacterium sp. 1262 (assembly GCF_040544895.1). Lineage (NCBI taxonomy): Bacteria > Bacillati > Actinomycetota > Actinomycetes > Micrococcales > Microbacteriaceae > Microbacterium > Microbacterium sp. 1262. The sequence continues at coordinate 2,635,838 of NZ_JBEPKU010000001.1, read as the reverse complement.
CGGTGCCGGCGTCGGTGATCATGACGTTGCCCGGCTTGATGTCGCGGTGCACGACCCCGGCGCGGTGCGAGTACTCGAGGGCTTCGAGGATGCCGTCGACGTAGCGCACCGCATCCGACTCGCTGATGGGGCCGGCTTCGACCATGTCCTTCAGCAGTCGACCCGTCACGAGCTCCATGACGATGTACGGCACGGAGTGGTCACTGCCGTCGGGGTCGGTCTCGGTGTCCTCACCGGCGTCGAACACACGGACGATCGACGGGTGGGCCATCCGAGACGCGGCCTGCGCCTCGAGGCGGAACCGCATGCGGAAGCCGGGGTCGTCGGCCAGCTCGCGCTTGAGCACTTTGATCGCCACGTCACGCCCGAGGGTGACGTCGTACCCCCGGTACACGCTCGCCATTCCGCCGCGCCCGATGGGCTCGTCGATGCGGTAGCGCCCTGACAGCACACGTTGCTCTGCCGACACGTCACTCCCTGCGTTCGACTCGTACTCGGATGTGGGACTCATGGTCGAACCGGAATCAGTCGTCGCTTCCGCTGCCGTTCCCGCCGCCGTTGCCGCTTCCGCCGCCGTTGCCGCCGCCGTTCCCGTTCTGGCTGGGGTTCGGAGAGGGCGCCGTCTGGATGGTGGCGGCGGCCTCGGGGGAGGCGGGCGACGTGCGGTCACCGTTCTCGCCGGCGCAGGTGACGGTGTACGTCACCGAGAGCGCTCCGGAGTCGCCGACGGTGACGGGCGCGGGGCGCTGGTTAAGGCTGAAGCTCGACGTGGTCTGGCCGTTGGCGAAGGTCCCGCCCGACACCGTGAAGCGGTACTCCGACGGCGTCAGGCCGGCGGGGCACGAGTAGCTCGACCACATGACCTGAACCGTCGAGCCGGCGGTCACGCTGGTGACGGTCTGGCCGTTCGACTGGATCGTCGGCGCCGCCGGCGCATCGAGGGGGCTCTGCTCGGCGTACGAGGTCAGCGTCACCGAGTCGGTCGGCTTGACGTTGCCGAGCGGAACGACCTCGTAGACCTGGCCGATCTGGTCCTCGCTCGGGGCCGGGTTGCCCGGCGCGCAGGTGACGTTCTCGAGGCCCGCCTGTGCCGCGACGGCGAGGGCGTCCTCGCACGAGCGGCCGGTGAGTCCGAGACCGTCGACATTGATCGTCGAGGGGCCACTCGGGCTCGGGGGCGCCGAGGGAGTGTCAACGGGGGTCGACGGTGCCGAGCTCGTCGGACTCGAGGGCGCAGGCTCGGGGTCGCCGTTGCCGGAGAGCAGGGCGAACAGCGTGCCGCCGAGCACGATGACGAGCAGGGCGATGAGCGCGACGAGCGGCCAGGTCCACCGGCTGCGCTTGCGCTTCGGCGTCTCGGCGAGGTTGTCGTCCGCAGCAGCGGCTTCGGACGCAGCGCCCGCCGCACCCGCGGCCGCGAGGCCGGCCCCGGCAGCGGCGGCTCCGGCCGGGAGCAGCAACGTCGCCGTGTCGCCGCCTGCGGAGGGCATCAGCTGCGTGACGTCGCTCGTGCCCGCACCGGCCGCGATCGCCGGCACCGCGGCATGCGCCGCGGCCAGATCGCCACGGCGAAGAGCGGATGCCGCCCGCGCGACGGCCGAGGCGGACGCCGGACGGTCGTCGGGCTTCTTCGCGATCATCGCGAGGATGAGCTTCTGCACCGGGTCGGAGACGGTGGCGGGCAGCGGCGGCGGCTGCTCGTTGATCTGCGCCATGGCGATCGCGACCTGCGACTCGCCCGTGAACGGACGCTTGCCCGCCACGGACTCGTACGCGACGATGCCGAGCGAGTAGACGTCCGTGGCCGGCGAAGCCGGGTGCCCCGACGCCTGCTCGGGGGAGAGGTACTGGACGGTGCCCATGACCTGACCGGTCGCGGTGAGCGGAACCTGGTCGGCGATACGCGCGATGCCGAAGTCGGTGATCTTCACACGGCCGTCGGGCGTGATGAGGAGGTTGCCGGGCTTGATGTCGCGGTGCACGAGGCCCGCGGCGTGGGCAGCCTGGAGCGCCGAGGCGGTCTGGGCGACGATGTCGAGCGTCTTGTCGGACGACAGCGAGCCCTCGCGCTCGAGGATCGTCGACAGCGCCTCGCCGGGCACCAGCTCCATCACCAGAAAGGCGCTGCCGTTCTCCTCGCCGTAGTCGAAGACGCTCGCGATGCCCTCGTGGTTCACGAGCGCCGCGTGACGGGCCTCGGCGCGGAAGCGCTCGAGGAACCCGGGGTCGCCCATGTACTCGTCTTTGAGGATCTTGATCGCGACAGTGCGGCCGATGACGTGGTCAGTGGCTTCCCACACCTCGCCCATACCGCCGATCGCGATCCGCGAATCCAGTTCGTAACGCCCGCCGAAGCTCACGCCTTGCATGGGTCTCATCTGTTCAGCACCGCCTCGATAACCTTCTTCGCAATGGGGGCTGCGATCCCGCTGCTCGTCCCGGCCTGCCCCTGGCCGCCCCCGTTCTCGACCATCACAGTGACGGCCACCTGGGGGTTGTCCGCCGGCGCGAAGCCGGTGAACCACAACGTGTACGGATCGCCTGGACCGTGCTCCGCAGTGCCCGTTTTTCCGGCGACATCGACGCCGTCTATTCTTGCACCGCTCGCCGCTCCGTCACGGACATTGGCGACCATGAGCGTCCGCATCTGCTCGGCGACATCCTTGCTGAGAGCACGGCCGAACTCGCTCGGCTCGAACTTCTCCTGCACGGTCAGATCGGGTGCGACGACGGAGTCGAGAAGCTGCGGCTTCATCACCATGCCGCCGTTCGCGATGCCGGCCGAGACCTGGTTGATCTGCAGCGGCGTCGCGGTCACGTCCCCCTGACCGAACCCCGAGAGCGCCGTGCGGGCGTCGTTCAGCCCGCGGGGGTACTGCGACGCGGCGGTCGCGAGCGGGATCTCCATCTCGCTGTTGAAGCCGAACTTCTCGGCCTCTTCGCGGATGGCGTCGTCGCCGAGCTCGACAGCCAGTTCGGCCATCGGGATATTGCAGCTGAGCCGCAGCGCGGTCGCGAGAGTGACCGTGTCGCCGGGGCCACAGGTGCCGAGGTCGAAGTTGTGAAGCGTGTTGCTCGTGCCGGGGATCGTCCACGTCGCCGGGTTCGGGAACGTCGACTCGGGCGTGTACTTGCCCGACGACAGCGCGGCGGAGGCCACGACGAGCTTGAACGTCGATCCCGGCGGGTTGAGATCGCCGTCGATCGCCCGGTTGAAAAGCGGCTTGAGCGGGTCGGCCGCGAGTTCGTCGTACGCGGCGTTGACGCCGGCGGAGTCGTGCGACGCCAGCAGGTTGGTGTCGAAGCTCGGGCTCGTGACCATGGCGAGGATGCGTCCGGTCGAGGGGTCGCTCGCGACGACGGCGCCCTCGTAGCCCTGGAGTGCGTCGAAGGCCGCCTGCTGGATTCTCGGGTCCACCGTGAGCAGGACGTTCGATCCGCGCGCCGGTGCGCCCGAGATGATCTGCTCGAGACGAGCGAGGAACTGGGTGTCGTCGGTGCCGGAGAGCGACTGGTTCATGATCTGCTCGATCCCCGACGACGACCCGAGCACCGGGTTGATCCAGCCGGTGAGGGGCGCCCACATCGCGGCATCCGTGTACTGGCGCTGCCAGGAGTAGATGTCGCCGCTCGGCACGGATGCCGCCACGACCGAACCGCCCGCGATGATCGAACCGCGCTGCACCTCGAACGAGTCGTACAGCGTCCGCCGGTTGCCCGGGTTCTCGTTGAGCGCCTGGGCCTGAATCACCTGGATCCAGCTGGTCGAGATGAACAGGGCGAGGAACATCGCCAGCATCACGAAGCTGAGTCGTCGCAATTCCTTGGTCATCCGATCACCACCCGGGGTCGAGAGCGAACCGCATCCGAGATGCGGAGGAGGAGGGCCACGATGATCCAGTTGGCCACGAGGGACGAGCCGCCGGCAGCCAGGAACGGTGTCGTGAGCCCCGTCAGCGGGATGACGCGGGTCACACCGCCGACCATGATGAACACCTGCAGCGCGATCGTGAACGACAGGCCCGTCGCGAGGAGCTTGCCGAAGTCGTCCTGACCGGCGAGGCCGATGCGCACGCCGCGGCTCGTGAACACCATGTAGAGGCACAGCAGGGCGAAGACGCCGATGAGGCCGAGCTCCTCACCGAGGCTCGGGAAGATGTAGTCGCTCTGCGACAACGGCGTCATCCAGGGGCGACCCTGGCCGAGCCCCGTGCCGATGAAGCCGCCCTTGGCGAGGCCGTACAGGCCGTTGATGAGCTGGAAGCTTCCGCCGGCGGCGTCGACGTTGTTCGGGTCGAACGGGTTCAGCCAGTTCTGGAAGCGGCCGTTGACGTAGGGGAGCACCTGCGAGGCGAGGATCACGCCGGCGAGAACCAGGCTCAGGCCGATCATGACCCAGCTGGTCTTACCGGTCGCGACGTAGAGCATCGCGATGAACATGCCGAAGATCAGGGTTCCGGTGCCGAGGTCGCGCTGCAGCACGATGATGCCCAGCGAGATCGCCCAGATCACGAGGACCGGACCGAGCTCGCGAGCTCGCGGCCAGGTGACCCCGAGGAATCGAGTTCCGACCGATGTGAGGGATTCGCGCGTGCGGACGAGGTAGCCCGCGAAGAAGATCGCGAGGGCGATCTTCGCCAGCTCGCCGGGCTGGAACGACACGATGCCGCCGATCGACACCCAGACGTCGGCGCCGGCTTCGACGCCGAGGCCCGGGACGAACGGAAGGAGAAGCAGCGCGATGCCCGCGAACCCGAACACGTAGGTGTACCGGAACAGCACACGGTAGTTGCGCAGGGCGATGACGACGATGAGGGCTGCCACGAGGGCGATCGCGCACCAGACGATCTGACGCACGGCCAGCATGTCCCAGCCGGCTGAGGTGCCCTCCAGGTCGATCCGATAGATCATGGCGATGCCGATGCCCGAGAGGAGCGTGGCGATCGGGACCACGAACGGGTCGGCGTCGCGCGCCCGGAGGCGCAGCACGACGTGGATGGCCAGTGCGAGCGCGTCGAGCACGGCGCAGTAGATCAGGAACGACGAGTCGATCGCCCCGTTCTTTCCGAGCTGCACGAGGGCGAGGGCCGCGGCGTTGATGACGAACGCGAACAGGAGCAGGCCCAGCTCGCGGTTGCGCTGCGTCTGCGGCATCCGCAGTTTGCGCAGCGCCTTGATGACCGAGGTGTCGGCCGAGACGGCGGTGCCGGTCACGATGATCCTCCGTCCACGCGCAGATTCTCGACGATGGCTTGGGCCTCGGCGAGCGAGTCGGCTGAGATGGTCTGCTTCACCAGGTCGAGCTGGTAGGGAGCCAGGTCGGCGAGGGGGATTCCGGTGTCTTCCTCGGGCGAGGAGAGCGAGATCGGTCCGATGCTCGGCGGGATGCCGCGGTAGATCACGACCGTGTCTTCGTCGACGCCGACGAAGTAGCGCGTCTGCGTCCAGCTGTAGGCACCGAAGAGCACGACCCCGATCGCGGCCAGGATGACGATGAAGCCGGCGAACCAGGTGATCCGGCGGCGACGTGCGCGGCGGCGGTCCTCTTCGATCAGCTCCTCGAGGAACTCCGCGGCAGGCTCGAAGTGCGTGGGCTCGTTCGCGGCCTGGCGAGCAGGATGCAGCCAGCTGCTGCGCTGCGGGCGAGCGGCGGGCACCTCGATACCGAGCGGGTGCGACGCCGACCCCACGACCGTCGGTGGTCCGCTGAACAGCGGGTGCTGGCCTCCGACGTCGACGATGACGATCGTGACGTTGTCGGGCGCACCGCCGTCGAGGGCCTGCTTGAGGAGGCTGTCGGCAGTGCGGCCCGGAGCCCAACCCTGCCCGAGCGCCTTCGCGGTGTGGGCGTCGTCGACGACGCCCGACAGTCCGTCGGAGCACAGCAGCCACCGGTCGCCGGGCTGCGTGGGCATGATGAACGTGTCGATCTCGGGATCGGGGTCCATGTCACCGAGCACACGCATGAGCACCGAACGGCGCGGGTGGTAGCGAGCCTCTTCGGGGGTGATGCGGCCCGAGTCGACCAGACGCTGCACGAACGTGTGGTCCGTCGTGATCTGGGTCAGTGCCCCGTCGCGGAAGAGGTACAGGCGCGAGTCGCCGATGTGCGCGATCACGGCGTACTCGTCGACCATGACGAGCGCGCTGACGGTCGTGCCCATGCCGGCGAGCTCGGGGCGCACCTTGACGGTGCTGATCAGCTCTGCCGCGGTGTCGGCCAGCGCCTCGCGCAGGGCGGCCTCGGCCTCGGTGGTCGTGGAGAAGGCTTGGTCGAGGCTCTCGAGCCGTCGAACCGCGAGGCTCGAGGCGACGTCACCACCGGCATGCCCGCCCATGCCGTCGGCGACGACGAACAGGTTCGAGCCGCAGAAGCCCGAGTCCTGGTTGTTGGAGCGCACCTTCCCGGTATGCGAGATGGCGGCGCTGGAGCCCTGGAAGACCATACGTGCGGGCTACTTCCGCAGTTCGAACGTCGTCGCGCCGACCTTGATCGGCGCGCCCACGACGATCGGAACCGGAGAAGCGACGCGCTCGCCGTCGTGCCACGTGCCGTTGGTCGAGTCGAGATCCTGGATCATCCACTGATTGCCCCACAGCACCAGACGCGCGTGGTGGCTCGACGTGTAGTCGTCGCGGATGACGAGACCCGACTCGCTCGAGCGGCCGATGGTCAGCGGCTCGGAGCCGAGCGGAAGCTCGAGGCCGGCCTTGGGGCCGCTCGTGATGACGATGCGCGACACGGCGTCGGTCGTCGCCTTTCCGCCCTTGCCTGCCGGGGCCGGGGTGCCGACCGCGCCGACGGCGGCGGTCGCGGCATCCGGAGACGACGTGGGCGGACGGGTGACCGCGGGGCTCGCGGCGGGCGCGGCACCGGCTGCCGCCGGCTCGGGGAGCTTGCGCACCTTCACGCCGAACAGGTCGGCGCGCAGCGAGTACACGACGGCGAAGACGAAGAACCACAGCAGGACCAGGAAGCCGATCTGCAGCAGCAGGAGGGTGAGCGGACTCATCGGGCTTCACCTCGGGTGTCGTACATGCGGGTCGCGTCGGCCGCCGACATCCGGGGCCGCGCGGGAGCCTGCGCCTGCGGGACGACGCGGAAGACGATGTCGGTGCGACCGATGCGCACGACGCCCTCCGACGGCAGGGCGGCCTCGCTGACCCGCGCGCCGTTGAGCTGGGTGCCGTTGGTGGAACCGAGGTCGCGCACCATGGCGCGCTCGCCGTCCCAGAGGATCTCGACGTGCTTCCGGCTGGTTCCGGCATCCGGGATCGTGATGTCGGCGTCGCTGCCGCGCCCGATGACGGTGCGCGCTGCGACGATCGGATGCCGTGTGCCGTCGATGTCGAGCACGGCCTGCCACGACACGCGGGCGCCCGCATCGGAGTTGGAGTCGACGCGGACGGTGCCGGTCGAGAGCTGCGGGTCGTCCTGCAGGGAGACCGAGACGGCACCCGAGAACGAGTAGCCCTGAGCCTTGGCGTGCTTCTCGACCAGCCCGCGGAGTTCGTCGAGGAGAGCGGGCCCGATCGCGTTCATGCGCTCGGCATCGTTGTCGGAGAGGCGCACCGTGAAGGCGTTCGGAACGAGGATGCGGTCGCGGCTGACGACGGCGGCCTTCTTGTCGAGTTCGCTGCGGAGGGCGGAGGCGATCTCCACTGGCTGGACGCCGCTGCGGAAGGTCTTGGCGAACGCGCCGTTGACGGCACGCTCGAGACCCTTCTCGAAGCTGTCAAGTAGTCCCACGGGGCTCCTCAGGCAGGCGGATGGTTGCTTCATCGTAGTCAGCGAGGCTGAACGGACCATGCATTGGGGCTCGGATCGCGGCTCAGGAGCCGCCGTCGGCGTGATATCCTCGGGAAGTTGAGTTCGTGGAAACACGTTCTCGCGCGAGTGGCGGAATAGGTAGACGCGCTGGCTTCAGGTGCCAGTGCCCGCAAGGGCGTGGGGGTTCAAGTCCCCCCTCGCGCACAGTGAGACGAAGGCCTCCGACCGGGAAACCGGCGGGGGCCTTCGGCGTTCCCAGCAGGTTCGCGTGGACGATGATCGGCCCGCCCTGGGGGATAGCGCCCGGCTGGGGGTGGGGCGTGAGCTCGTAGCATCACCCCATGGGCATGCAGAGGACGATCGTCGATCCGCAGACGTGGCTGGAAGTCATCGTGCCCGACTTCGCGACCGATGAGGAAGCTCTCGATCGTTCGCGTCGCCGAGAAGCTGGCGGGGTACCGGCGGTCAAAATGGAGCCCGACTACGGCTGTATCTTCCCGCTCTGGCCGGAGAGCAGCGGCGCCGTGGAAGACATCGCTCGTCGCCTCCCCGAGGACGTGGTCCGAGACCTCATGCTTTGGCAGGGACGGTTCGAGGCGGGATACGTCTTCCCGACAGGTTGGCGTTCCGACGGGCACCGCAGCGAGTGGCTGGAGCAGGGCGAGCGACTGTTCACAGTCGTAGAGAAGGCCCTCTGGTCAGACTTCGACGTCATCCCGAGCTTTCGGCGCACGACGAGGGAGAGCGATCGCTTATAGGCATGGGTCGTCTGATCCGCATGCCCGGGACCGCGCGCCGTTACGACGCCGGGGCCTCCAGGGCGACCTTCGGCTTAGCCCAGGAGCGACCGCGCGTGTCCTTGAGGATGTCGTACTCGACGTCGACGTGCGGCTCGATCGCGCTGTATTTGTCGTTCGGTGCGCCGATCACGAGCTGGAAGCCGAGTCCGCGCCACGCTCCGATCGCACGCTTGGTGAAGTGTGCATCGGCCTTGATCAGGGCCTCGTCCATGAACACGGGGGCGTAGCGAGGGCGCTCGGCGCTCGCGTCGCCGAGCTGGTAGCGCAGGGCCGCGCCGACGATGAACGCAATGAGTTCCTGCGACTCTCCGCCGGACTTCTCGCCGATGTGGTCGTAGAGCGCGACATGCTTCTTCGTCACGGCATCCACGCGCTCTGCGCTCACGCGAACGTGGTTGCGGACGTCGATGAGGTCGCCGAAATCGGGCGCCGACCGGCGCATATGCCCGATGAGGCGCGACATCCGGCGGTACGCGTGTTCGCGCTCATCATCTGTGGTGGCGTTCTCGATCAGCCCGCGAACCTCGCGCAGCTCGCGCCGGAAGCGACGGCGAGGTTCGGACTGGTTCTCGCGCGTGGTGATCTGCAGGCGATGGTCGTCGTCGTAGAACGGGAGGTCCTGCATGATGCGGTTGATCGGGTCGATGCGATCACGGATCTCGCGGATCGATCGGCTGAGCGTCGAGTCGAGGTTCGTGAGGTCGTTGCCCGACAGTTTGAGCAGGCTGTCGCGCCACTCGGACTCGAGCTCGTGCAGTCCACTGGTCTCGAGGGCCTGGAGAGCGCGTTCGAAGTCGTCGATCGAGGTGTCGGGGTCGGGCAGCAGGTTCGGATTCGGCCACCGCTCGAGGAAGCTCACCATGATGCGTCGCAGGCCATCGCGGCTCTCGTCGAGGGCGTCGACGGCCGCCCGCCGGTCCTCTGCGAGGCGCTGCGCGGCCGTCGCGAGGGCCGCGGAGAAGCGGTTCAGCGCCTGGGACGGGCTGCCGTCAGAGGTCGGCCCATCGAGATGGAATCGCTCGTCGAGGAACGCGGACTGTGCGGCGGTGAGAGTGCGCTCTGCCCGCTCGGCGTCGTCGAGCACGGACTGATCCGAATCGACGTCGTCGATCACCTCGGCCCACTGTGCCTCGATCTGATCACGTTCGATCGACACGCGGGCGATCTCATCGCGCAGGTGTGAGATCCGGTCCTTGATGTCGGAGATCCGTCGCTGCACATCGGCGATCTCGGGGTTGGCGGCCGTGACGTCGCTCTGCACGCCGATCCAGCGATCCCGTTCCGCGGTGACCGCCTCGACGTCGACCTCTTCCCAGGTCAGGTCGGTGATCTTGGCGTACACGGCAAGGCGCGAGTCGATGGTGTCTAGTTCGCTCTCGGCGACCTTCCGCTCCCGCAGGGCGTCGTCGAGACGGCGGCGAGCGTCGTCGACGAGACGTCCCACGTCGTGCCGGCGTCGCTCGTTCGAGAACCCGAGGACGTTCTCGCGACCGTGGCCACCGTGCGCGCCGCGGTTGCCCTGCGCCACCTGTCCGGTGATCGTGAGCGCCATGCGATGCTTCGGCAGCTCGGCGCTGGAATCGACGCAGACGTATCCGTGGCGGGTCTCGAGCCGCTCCTGCAGCCAACCGGTGAACGGCGAGGTCTGGTAGTCGAGGCGCCCGGGCAGGGTCTGCGGGTCGAGGTTGGCGACCGGCTCCATGCCTGCGTGCACGCCCTCGAAGCGCAACCGCACGGGGGTGTGGACCGATTCGATCGCCGCCCGGAAGCGCCCCAGGTGAGCGGTGTCGATCAGCACCGTGGTCGCGAAGCCGCCGAGCGCGAGGTTGAACGCCTCGCGCCACGGCTCGAACTCGGTGCGCACCTCGACGAGCTCGCCGACGAAGGGAAGGTCTGCGGTCGTGAGTCCCGCGGCCTCCGCGAGCCGCTCGCGCGACTCGTGCAGAGCGGGCGGGATGTTGCCGTGGCGTGAGGCTACGCGCTGAGCCTCCGCCTCCAGCTCTGCGACCTCGATCCGCGCGGCCTTCGCTGTCGACGCGGCTTCAGCGAAGGCGGAGCGGGCACGCGCCTTCGCATCGGAGTCGGCGAGCTCTGCCCGGGCGCGGGAGATGAACGCGGTGAACTCGTCGCGGTTCGAGAGCTCGACGCCCAGACTCTTGACGGCGGTGTCGAACACCTCGCGGTGTCGCCGGACGTCGGCGAGCCGTCGCTCCACCTCTCGCAGCTCGCGCTGCGCCGTGGCCAGGCGATCCCCGCCGGAGAGCCGGAGCACGTCGATCAGGCCGTCGCGTTCGGCCTCGGCGCCATCCGCGAGGGCGCGCTTCTCGCGCAGCGTGACCTCGGCCGCGGTCTTGCGCTCGCGCAGCTCGGTCTCGACCTCACGCAGCATCGCCAGGCGTCTGTTCGCTCGCCAGAGTGTGGCGAGCGAACCGGCATCCGAGAAGGAGCCGACCTCGTCGATCAGGTTCACGCGCTCGGTCGCGGCGGCCATCTTGGCGCGCAGCTGGGGGATGGGCGTGAGCGCAGTGACCTGCTGCCGGGCCGTCAGCATGCGCATGCGGGTGCTCTCGAGTCCGTCGAAGTGCGCCACGACGGCGTCGGCGGTCTCCATCGTCTCGGGCTCTTCGAGCACGAGACGCTTGTAGAGGTCGTCGACGGTCGTGATTTGCTGGCCGGCCTGGATGCGCGCGAGCAGGCTCATAGCCTTGGCCCCGGCCCCCGCGGCGCCGATGCCCAGCACGGCATGCAGGCGGGCCGAGAACTCGCGGTCCGTTCCGACGGGCTCCAGGCCCGCAGCGCGCACGGCGGAATCGGAAAGTCGCTGCGCGGCGGCCGGCTCGAGTGAGCGGAGATCGAAGGCCCGATCGGTCGTCGCCCGCACACGCACGGTGTCCTCGAGCACGCGTGCACTCGCCGGGATGTACCAGGCTCGCACCGCCGTGAACTGCGACCCGTCGTGATCGATCCACGTCATCGACACCGCGGTCCAGGTGTCTTCGCCGTCGCCGCGGAGGACGGTCATCTTCGTGCCGTCCTCGGTGCGCGACTCGTCGATCTTGCCGCGGCCGTAGGACAGGATGTTGCGCTGCTCGGAGCCGCGCGGACGCCCGGTGACGCCACCGTTCGAGGCGCCGTTGAAGGGAGTGGTGTGGGGCATCATGAGCGCGATGTAGGCGTCCATGAGCGTGGATTTACCCGACCCCGAACCACCGCACAGAAGAGTGGCACCGGGAGAGAAGCGCACGCGGTGGGCGCCCTCGTAGCCGCCCCAGTTGATGAGCTGAAGGTCTTCGGCGAGCCACTGCTGGCCGCGGGATGCCGCCGGGATGAGCCCGAACAGCGTCTCGAGCATCGTCACAGCTCCTCCTCCTGAGGCTCGTCGTCTTCGTCGTCTTCGTCGGCCGCGACGCCACCGGTGTCGTCCGCCTCCGACCGGTCGCGCAGCCAATCGCGCAGTTCGCGCAGCTTCTCGGCGCTGAGGACGATCTCGACGAGCGGACTGATGCGGAAGCGTCCCGTCGTCTCCTCGTCGACGATGCCGTCGCGAGCGAGCCGGTCCATCGCCTTGCGGATCAGTCTCTGCCGCTTCGCGGTGTCGCCGTCGGCATCCGCGAAGTAGCTCATCACGGTCTGCTCGACGTCCTCGATGTCGACCCGGGCGGCCGGCTCCCCGGCCGCCGACTCCCGCTGATACACCGTGCGCAGGTGTACGAGGACGAGGGTCTCGGACCGCGTGTATGCGGCATCCCGAAGCAGGATCGGAACATCGAGCTCGTCCGAGCGCACCTGCTGCTTGTAGGCGACGCCGCGGTCGTGGTCGATCACGAGCCGCACGAACAGGTCATTGAGGCGAGATTCGACGAGCTGCTGATTGTCGAGCAGGGCCGTCCACTCCTCGCGGTTGCGGTCGGCGAGCACGAACCGCCGCTGCAGCAGGTGGACGAGCACGCGGCGCACCGCGGGATCGAGCACCCCACGATCGCCGGGGAAGAGCTCGCCGAGGTCGTCTTCCATCGCAGCGGGCTCGACGAACGCGCCGTCGACCGGAGCCTCGCTGTCGGCTGTGCCGAGGGTGGCGGTGTCAGTCATCGTCGGGCTCCTTCGAGGTGCGGGCGGTCACGGATCCGAACGCGAAGCGCCGTGTCGTCCCGTCGGGGCGGCGCGCCTCGACCACCGAGAGGTCGTCGCTCTCGCGCATGCCGTTGCGGTGGGCGATCTCGAGGAGTCCGACCAGGTCGACCGGACGGCGCACGTCGTCGTCCGCGGCGAGGAAGGCCTCACCCAGATCGAATTCCTCGCCGAGCGCAGCGACGTGAGCCTCGAGCTCCGCATAGCGCGGACCGCCCCACGCGCGTGTATCGGCATCCAGAATCTCCGCGTCTGCGTCGGACGCCGACAGCGGCGCCGGCGCACGCGGGGGGCGGATGTCGGTGGTCGACTGCCGCAGGTGGCGGATGTCAGCCGTGGGCAGGCTGCGGACCATGTCGACGGAGGCCTCGGATGACGTGCTGTGCGTCCAGGCCTGCAGACCGGCCATGACATCGCGCAGCAGATCGTCGACGTGGCGATCGCGGATGGGGTCGTGCGTGCGCACCTGGGCGGTGATGACGCGCGACGCGCGACGCTGGGCGGTCAGAACCTCTTCGACGCCGAGCTCCACGCGCCGTGACATCGCGTCGAGCTCGGCGCGCTGCTCGGTGTCCATGAGGCGCGCGAAGGGTTGTGTGAGCAGGGTGTGCAGCTGGTCAGTGAGGCTGTCGATGCGCTCGGGATCGCCGATCAGCTTCAGCGCGCCGGCGAACGCCCGGCCCTCGGGGGTGGACTGCATGACGTACTGCCCGCGCTGCAGGTACTCGCGCAGCACTTCGCCGGTGGGTCGCACGTCGCGCCGGAGGTCGGCGATGACATCGCGCTGCATGGCCTTAATGGACTCCGCGACGCGCGTGAAGTCGGCGGGCAGCTCGCGCGCGAGATGCAGCACGTTCTCCGCCTCTTCGAGGAGCTGCTCATCGTCGATCGGCTCGGACTCCCCGACCTGGAGGCGCGCGATCTCGGCGTCGAGGGCATCGCGTTCCCGGATGAGGCGCGCGAGGCGCACCTCAGGGTCAGTCTCAGCGTGGTCTGAGAGCCGCTCGACGGCTTCCAGGAGGGTGCGGACACGGGAGTTCGAGACCCGGGTGCGTCCGCCGGTGGTGCGTCCGGTGATCTCCAGGGCGCCCACCGCGTGGGCCGTCAGCCGGTAGACCTCGACGTCGCCGTCGATCTGGGGGACGAGCCATCCCACCCGCACCCAGTAGCGACAGATCTCGCGGGCTGTACCGGCCGGCAGCGCGCGATCGTCCTCGTCGTATCCGGCTGCACGCAGCTCGTCGACGATCTCGGCGACCTCGGCATGCGCATCCGAGATCTCGACGGACGGCCGGTCGACGGAGAAGACGAGTGAGAGCGTTGCGACCACGAACGGCGCGTAGCGGCCGTGGAGGAGATCGAGCGTGGGGGTACGGAACGCCGACAACGCACGCACATATGCGGCCTCAGCGCGAGTACTTCCCATCCATGCAACAGTATCCGGCGCGCCGACATCGAACTGTCGGTCAGATCCCGTCGAGCGTCGGCGGATCTCGCCATCCGCACGTCCGGCGACCGGATGCAAGACACCGGCGGGTGCCCGAGCCTACGTGACGGCTGGGGCGTTGTCGTATCGGAGTATGTCGCCGGGCTGGCAGCAGAGCGCCTCACAGAGGGCAGAGAGCGTGGAGAAGCGGACGGCCTTCGCGCGACCGTTCTTGAGCACGGCAAGGTTCGCTGGCGTGATTCCTATCGCCGCGGACAATTCAGCGACGGTCATGCCGCGTTCGTCCATGAGCCGGTCGATGTCGACGACGATCGGCATCAGATGACTTCCGCAAGGTCGTATTGCATGGAGGCGGACTGCCGAAGCAGCGTGAACAGCACGGCCAGGATCAACGTCGCCGCGGCACTGACTCCGATCGCGGCGAGCATGCCGAGCATGAGCGCCGGCGGCGTGACATGCGCGGCGTTGAGCACCACGAACATCGCGAGGGTGCTGAGCCCGATCGCGGCGGGGCACCACGTCAGCGCGCGCACCCACGTGAAGGCGTCGGTCGTGAAGATGCTGTTGTCGCGCACAAGATCGAGCAAGCGCCACGTGACGATGACCGCTGCCTGACCGCAGGCGATGACGAAGGCTCCCCACCCGATGATGGCGGGCGCGATACTGGCGACCTCCGCGTATGCGCTGGCGAGGCCGGCGACGTTCGCGGGGATGATGAAGAGCTGGAGCGCGAGCCCGATGAGGGCAAGTACGGCGAAGACGATCTTGGCGGTGGCGATCAGGGTCCGGCTCATATCGCGCTCCTTCCCTAAGTATCGAGAAACGATAGATCGTTTTTCGATAGGCGCCTACCCCCTGGACGCGTAGCGGCCGGGATGCCGGCCGGGTCAGCAGGCCTCACAGCGCAAACCAAGTGCCTGGCGATGGCCGGCCATAAACGATCGTTCCCGGCGGGCTGCGAACCGTGTGAGGGGTCCACGCCGACCCCGATCAAGCCGCACGCGAGATCAACCGGCTCTCCGAATGGCTCACCGGCGAGCAGCTGGGGAAGCATGTGTCAGGTGGCGGCGGCAGAATCGCACCATGACGCGCAGACCCCCCGCCATCAATGGCTACCCCGACGCACGCCCAATCCGTGACGGTCTGCGCATCCTCGGCTGGACGCTCCGCGGCTTCACCCACGGCGCCGAGCGCCGTAAAAGCACGAAGCGTGCACGCCGCTTCTCAGCCTTGATGTTTGTGGCCTGCATCATTGGGGCGCCAGCGCTCGCTCTCATGTACCCGGCGATGATCGCACTTCGCCGCCACACCAGGTACTACATGACCCCCGAGCGGGACGCCACGCTTGCGATCACGGCCAAACGCGACGCCTGGCACGTCGCAGGCCACACCACCGCCCAACCTGGATCGCAGCGCGGTCGAGCGCTCAGACGGGGCATCGCTCCGCTCCTCACGCCCGCCCTTGACCAAGCCGGCAAGGCACTCGTCGCCGTCGCGGTCAGCGAAGGGCGCGCTCAGGACTACAGCGCAGATGTCCCCGGTCTTGTACCGCAGGGGCAGGCGTGGCCCCGAGGGGTGAAGATGCGGCGTGAGCCTCGAGCGCTCAGCCGCAATCGGTATGAGAGCACCCCCACGCCGAAGAAGCCGAGCTGGTTGAGCAGAAACTACGGTCGGCTCGTAGCGATTGGCGTAGTCGTCTACCTGGTCGTCGCTCTCTACGCTGTCATCAACTTTCCACGACAGCTGCTGAACAACTGGCTGCCGGACCTCGACGACCTGGAGCGAAGCAAACTGCTGGGCTCAGCAGGGAACCTCGTCCTACTTTCGATCGGCGGGGTTGCTGCCGTTATTGGTGTCGGGATCAGCCTCTCTCGCCACCACCAGGAACGCGAGGCGGCCCAGCGCGACCTTGATCGGTTGAACGACGACCGGGCGCGGGAGCAATCGCGCCGGGAGGAAGTAGATGCACAGCGGCGCGTTGAGACAGAGCGAACCCTGCGAGAGCGCTTCGTGACGACCGTTCAGCTGCTCAGTGACCGATCGCCCGTGAACCGGCAAGCGGCACCGTTCGCGCTCGGCTCCCTCGCGGATGACTGGCACGCATTCGAGAAGCCCGACGAGGTACAGGTCTGTATCGAGGTTCTCGCGGGCTACCTTCGTGCCCCTCGCTCCGACGACATGCTCCTCTCGCCGGATGATGAACTCGATCCAGACGACTCGCCCACTCCTGAGGAACGCCGGAGGGCGCAGCGCACCACCCCCAGGAAGTCGCAGTCAAGCAAGCCGGCTACACGGTTATTCGCAACCACCTGTACGACGGTTCCGAGTCCGGCTGGCACAACCGGACGATCAACCTCGCTGGCGCCCACATCGACTTCACTGTCGACCTCAGCGGGGCCGTCATCCTCCCCCACGGCAGCGTGAGCTTCGCGAGCGCGCACATCGGTCGCGGAGGCCTGTTGCGATTCGTCCGCCTGCACGTGCTCGATGGAGGTCGCGTCTTCTTTGACGACGCGACGGTGCAGGATCAGGGCGTTCTAACATTCTCGGGCTCGGTGATCCGGCATGGTGGGGCGCTGTCGTTCCGGAAGCTGGCCGTGCAGTACGACGGGCAAGTCCTTCTGGCTCGGGCTGATGTCGCGGGCGTTATCCGACTCGATCAGGCGCGGATCGGCTACAAAGGCTCCGCAAAGCTCACTCTCGTGAAGATTCAGAAAGCGGGCCTGATCAGCTTTTCCCATACAAGGGTGGAGAACCATGGCACTGTCGACGTGAGCCACGCTCAGATAAGCGGCGGCCGGGTCAACCTGAGCATTGCGCGGATCAGTCGACTATCGGACGTGATTCTTCGCGACGTAGAGATCTCCGGTGATGGAGTGATCGAGTTACCGGGAGCCGCGATCACCGTTCACGGCGGTCTCGAACTGGACGGGGCGGTGGTTGGAGACGGGCCGGTGATACTACCGAGCGGGGAATCACTGGTTCTCCCCACGGGAACACCCTAGAAGGGCCGATCTTGCTCCTGATCGTGGCGGTCCCGGCCGTGCTCCGTGAGTGGGGGCGCTGCTCCACCCTCCACTGTTGGGGCGGTTCGCCAGCATCTCCCTCGTCGCGGCAGGGGTGTTCCATTTCACTCGGTCGCATGAACTGGGCGA
This sequence comes from Microbacterium sp. 1262, assembly GCF_040544895.1. NCBI lineage: Bacteria > Bacillati > Actinomycetota > Actinomycetes > Micrococcales > Microbacteriaceae > Microbacterium > Microbacterium sp. 1262. The sequence goes on along the minus strand of NZ_JBEPKU010000001.1, from coordinate 2,618,537 downwards.
GACGCGTGCCGACCGATAACGATCGTTTCTGGGACGGTCGAGTCGTGCGCCGCGGAAGCCTGCCGAAACTCAGGGCCGTATCGAAACCCGGTTACGGGACAAACGGTTTCGGCAGGGGGTTTTGACGTGCCTTAGGGGCGGCGGCGCTCGATGAGTATCGTGTCGCGCCAGTTGCCAGCCCAGGGGCCGTAGGTCATGTACGCGATGCGTTCGCGGTGGCCGATGCGGCGGAAGCCGGCACGCTCGTGAAGGGCCAGGCTGGCGGTGTTTTCGGGGAAGATGCTTGCTTGCACCGTCCAGATGTCAGCGGCGTCAGCTGCGCGCAGGAAGGAGGTGAGAAGTGCCGTGCCGACGCCGCGCCCGTGGGCGCGATCGGCAACATAGACGGAGTGTTCTACGACTCCGCGGTAGACCTCGCGTGCAGAGACGCGGGATGCGGCAACCCATCCGAGGACTGAGCCGGCGGGATCGGTGGCGACGAGTCGGCCAACCTGGAGCTTTCCTTGGTCGAAGTCGGCCCAGGATGGAGGCTCGCTTTCGAACGTCGCGTTTCCGGCGGCGATGCCTTCACGGTAGATCGTTTCGACCTCGAGCCAGTCCCTCTCGGTCAGGGCCCGTACGGCGATGTCGCTCATGCGCGGAGGGCGCGGGATGCGGCGTCGAGAGCGTCGGTGATGACGCGGTAGTAGGCCCATCGGCCGCGCTGCTCGCGGGTAACGAGACCGGCGTCGACGAGCTGCTTCATGTGGTGTGACACGGTCGGCTGCGATAGGCCTACGGGCTCGGTTAGATCGCAGACGCACGCCTCCCCGTCCGCGGATGCGGCGATCAAGGACAGCAGGCGTACGCGGGTGGGGTCGCCGAGTGCTTTGAATGTTCGAGCGGTGCGCTCAGCGTCTTCAAGCGAAATCACCGCCCCGGTCACAGGAGCGCAGCACGATTCGCTTTCCGCGGGAGGAAGGAGCGGGAGCTGTGCAGTCATACTGCGATCCTCTCACGTCGTATTGACAGTCGTCGATGTATCGATGATGCTCTACCCATCGATGTTCGTCAATGGATGAGTGAGGTTGCTGTGGAAGACGTCTTGCCGGTGGCTGTGATCGGCGCGGGTCCTCAGGGTCTTGCCGCGGCCGCGCATTTGCTTGAGCGAAGTGTGCCCGTTGTGGTGCTTGAGGCTGGCAGTTCTCCTGCGGCTGCGGTTGCGGAATGGGGGCACGTGCGGCTGTTCTCCGAGTGGCCTGAGCTGATCGACGCGGCGGGCGCTCGTCTCCTGGACGGCTCGGGGTGGCAGGCTCCGACGACGGGGTACCCCACTGGGGCGCAGTGGATTGAGAGGTACCTCGCGCCCCTGGCTGCCGCCCTGGGTGATCGCGTTCGCTTTGGTGCCCGGGTGATGGGAGTTTCGCGGCTCGGCCGGGACCGACTTGTTGATGCTGGCCGCGGGGATCAGCCGTTTACCGTTCACGTCTCGCCTGCTCAGGGGGAGGAGTATCGGCTGCAAGCCCGAGCTGTGATTGACGCATCCGGCACCTGGTCGACCCCCAACCCGGCGGGAGCTGACGGGCTCCCCGCTATCGGTGAGGCGGCGTCCGCGGACCTGCTCTCGTACCGCATCCCCGACTTTCGTGACCGTGCTGGTTTCGCCGGCAAGCACACCGTTGTCATCGGTTCGGGACACTCGGCCGTGACGGCCGTGCTGGCCCTTGCCCGCATGGCTCGCCGGGACCCCTCGACGACGGTGACCTGGGCGCTACGCCGAGCCACCGCTGGGAACACCTTTGGCGGGGGCGACGCTGACGAGCTGCCCGCACGCGGCGCGCTGGGGATCAAGGCGAAAGAGCACGTCGATGCCGGCCTGGTATCCCTCGTCACCGGGTTCCGGGTCGAACGCGTGACCCGTGACGGTGAGCGCCCCGTCCTAGTCGCGGAGGACGGTCGCACTCTCACGGCCGACCGGGTGGTGGTGCTCACTGGCTTCCGCCCCGACCTGTCGTTCCTCTCCGAGCTGCGGTTGGAGCTGGACCCGACGTTGCAGGCGCCGGTTCGGATCGCCGCGGAGGTGGATCCGAACGTGCACTCCTGCGGGTCCGTCGCCGCGACCGGCGCCGGCGACCTCGCCCAGCCCGAACCTGACTTCTACCTCGTCGGGGCGAAGTCCTACGGCCGTGCGCCGACATTCCTCGCGCTCACCGGGTACGAGCAAGTCCGCAGCGTTGCAGCTGAAATCGCGGGCGACCGCGAAGCCGCCCGCCGCGTCGAGCTCGTCCTCCCGGACACTGGTGTTTGCGGCGGCGCAGGGCTGTTCGATGCATCCGGGGCGTCGCTAGGCGGGGCGTGCTGCGCGCCTCCGGTATTGCAGATCGGACGGGCGCCGGCATCGGTATGAGAACGCAGAGGGGGCAGGCCGGCGGCCTGCCCCCTCACTGTCAGCTCAGCGGGTAAGGAGAGTCGCCTGGATCTTGTTGGACACCGCTTCGCGCAACGGACGGACCGCGTCGGCATCCCAGGACTCAGGGTTGGGGAAGGACCATTCCAGAACCTCCCCGCGCGGAGCGCTGGGCAGCGCCAACCCGGGCTTCATGAGAACCACGACATCGGCAGCCTCCAAGTCAGCAGGCGTCACCGCGCGGGGCACGCGCCCCGTAATGTCCATTCCCAGCTCGGCAACGGTCGCGGCGATGGCAGGGTTCACCGTCTCGGCCGGGGCGAGACCGGCGGACGCTGCGGTGAAGCGGCCCCCTGCAAGGTGCTCGAGGAGAGCGGCGCCGAGCTGAGAGCGGCCGGCGTTGTGCTGACAGATGAACAGGACGGTCGGTTTCATGCGGCTCTCCTCGGTACGTTGCGGTGTCGATGATCAGGATTGCGTCTTGCATAGGCACCTGTCAATATAGATATATGTCGATTCAAGAGGTTGAGCTGGTCATCGTCGGGTCGGGCCCCTCGGGCTACACGGCGGCGGTGTACGCGGCGCGGGCCGGGCTCGCCCCCGTTGTCATCGCCGGTTCTGTCACTGCGGGCGGTGCGCTTATGACGACTACGGAGGTGGAGAACTTCCCCGGGTTCGTCGATGGCATCCAGGGACCGGAGCTGATGGACACGATGCGCCGGCAGGCCGAACGCTTCGGCGCCCGCATCCTCCTCGACGACGCGATCCGCGTCGATCTCGAATCCGACACGAAAGTCATCGAGACCGGCGCCGGGGAGACGTTCCACGCCCGCGCGGTGATCCTCACCATGGGGTCGGCGTACCGGAAGCTCGGGCTTCCCGACGAGGAGCGCCTGTCGGGTCATGGCGTGTCGTGGTGTGCGACGTGCGATGGGTTTTTCTTCCGGGGCCTGGACATCGTCGTGGTCGGTGGCGGTGATTCGGCCATGGAGGAGGCACTGTTCTTGACCCGGTTCGCTCGGAAAGTGACCGTCGTGCACCGCCGCAGCTCGTTCCGAGCGTCGAAGATCATGGCGCAGCGGGTGCTGGAGCACCCGAAGATCGACGTCGCGTGGAACAGCGAGATCACTGCGTTGCAGGGGGAAGAGAAGGTGCACGGAGTTCGCCTGCGGGACACCGTTACCGGTGCTGAGCGTGACCTCCCCGTGACGGGCGTGTTCGTTGCTATCGGTCACGACCCTCGCTCCGAACTCGTCACCGGCCAGGTCACCACCGATGCCGATGGTTACGTGCTGGTGGACCACCCCTCCACGCGCACCTCGCTCACCGGGGTCTTCGCCGCCGGCGACCTCGTCGACCACACCTACCGGCAGGCGATCACCGCTGCCGGGACCGGATGCGCGGCAGCACAGGACGCGCAGCACTACCTCGCCACGCTCGATGTTCCCGCCCTGGCGGAGGCTTTCGCGTGAGCAACGCAGCACCCGCTACTCGCCGCCTCTCGACCCTCGACCGGTGGCTACCGCTGTGGATCGGCTTGGCGATGGGTGGCGGCATCCTCCTGGGCCGGTTCATCCCGGGGCTGTCCGAACTGCTGTCACACCTTGAGGTCGGTGGGATCTCGATTCCGATCGCGCTCGGGTTGCTGGTCATGATGTACCCGGTGCTCGCGAAGGTCCGATACGACAAGGTCGCCGCCGTGACCGGCGACAAGAAGCTCCTCGTTTCGTCGCTGGCGCTGAACTGGATCGCGGGCCCTGCATTGATGTTCGCCCTGGCGTGGGTGTTCCTGCCGGACCTGCCCGAGTACCGGACGGGACTGATCATCGTCGGCCTCGCACGCTGCATCGCCATGGTCGTGATCTGGAACGACCTCGCTTGCGGTGACCGGGAAGCTGCGGCCGTGCTTGTTGCGATCAACTCGGTGTTCCAGGTCATCGCGTTCTCGATCCTCGGCTGGTTCTACCTCACCGTCCTCCCCGGCTGGCTCGGCCTCGACAGCCAAGGCCTGGACGTGTCCGTGTGGCAGATCGCGCTCAACGTGCTGATCTTCCTGGGCGTGCCACTGGTCGCCGGGTTCGCGTCCCGTCTTATCGGGGAACGCCGCAAGGGCCGCGCCTGGTATGAGGGCTCGTTCCTGCCCAAGATCGGACCGTGGGCGCTGTACGGGCTGCTGTTCACGATCGTGCTGCTGTTCGCCCTCCAGGGGGAACAGGTCACCTCACGGCCGCTCGATGTCGTGCGGATCGCGGTCCCGCTGCTGGTGTACTTCGCCATCATGTGGTTCGCCGGCCTCATCACCGGTAAGACCCTCGGCCTGGGCTACGCCCGCTCGTCGACGCTCGCGTTCACCGCGGCCGGCAACAATTTCGAACTCGCCATCGCCGTCGCGATCGGCACGTTCGGCGCCACGTCCGGGCACGCCCTCGCCGGTGTCGTGGGGCCACTGATCGAGGTCCCCGTGCTCGTCGGCCTGGTCTACGTCTCACTGTGGGCCGCGCGGGCATGGTTCCACACCGACCCCTACGCGATTCCCGAACCTGCCCTGGAAAGGACTCGATGATGAGCGCTCCCGCCACTACCGCAGAAGACACCTGCGCGCCGTCCCCCACGCACGCGATCGGGGACGACGCGGCCACCGCGATCGCCACCACGCTGAAAGCACTATCCGATCCGCTGCGGTTGCGGATGCTGTCCGCGATTGCCACCGACGCGCGCGGTGAATCGTGCGTGTGCGACCTCGCGGAACTGGCCGAGGTGTCCCAGCCCACCGTGTCGCACCACCTCAAGGTGCTCCGCGACACCGGCGTGCTCACCTCCGAGCGGCGTGGCACGTGGGTCTGGTATCGGATCGCCCCGCCCCTTCGCCCGGCGGTGACGACGCTGCTGGACTCGTTCGCGCCCGCCGCCGTGGCCCCCGTCCGCGCTGAGCACGCGGGGCTCGAGAACGTCGACGACGCTCTCGCCCACCTGGCCGAAGCGCTCGGTCAGGACTACCCGCAGCTCGACGGCAGCCTGGTGGCGACGATCGTCCGCGAGTCGTACACGGCCTTGGCCAAAAGCGCTCGGGTGAAGAACCACCTGTTGTCGCTCACCGACCGGTTCGCGCACCAACGGCTCACCGACATCACCCGTGACCGCACGCAGGGACAGCCGCAGGTGCTGTTCGTCTGTGTCGCGAACGCAGGTAGATCGCAGCTCGCCGCGGCGCTGGTGAATCAGCGCTCGGGCGGCGCCGTTGTGGCGCGCTCGGCCGGATCGACCCCGGCCGCTGAGATCCACCCCCATGTGCAGCCCCTCATCGACGAGCTGACCCTCGGCGACGACGAACCGCGGTTCCCGAAACCGCTGACCGATGACGCAGTGCGCGCAGCTGACGTCGTCATCACCATGGGTTGCGGTGACGTCTGCCCCATCATCCCCGGCGTCCGCTACGAGGACTGGACCGTCGGTGACCCCGCCCTCGCCTCCGCAGAAGGCGTCGCCGCGATCCGCGACGACATCGCCCGCCGCGTCGACGCCCTCCTTGCCACACTCACCCCCGCCCGCTGACCGGAGCCACCATGACCGACACCAAGCCCTCCGTCCTCTTCGTCTGCGTCCACAACGCCGGCCGCTCCCAAATGGCCGCGGGATTCCTGCGCGACATCGCCGGCGACCGCATCGAGGTCCGCTCCGCGGGGTCGATGCCCGCCGACCAGATCAACCCCACCGCTGTTCAGGCGATGGCCGAGTTCGGCATCGACATCACCGCTGAGCAGCCCAAGGTGCTCACGACCGAGGCCGTGCAGGCCTCCGACGTCGTCATCACCATGGGCTGCGGAGACGCGTGCCCCTTCTTCCCCGGCAAGCGTTACGAGGACTGGAAGCTGGACGACCCCGCCGGGCAGGGTATCGACGCGGTGCGCCCCATCCGCGACGACATCCGTGAACGGATCCAGCAGCTCGTCAGCGAGCTCGTCTGAGACGTCTCAGCTACGTTTAGAGAAGGGCCGGAGCGCTCACCCGGCGATCACCGCTGATCTAAGCCGCGGTTCCGGCACGCAGAAGCGGACCTCACCGCGGTCGGTCAACCAAACGCGCCCTTCATCGCGAGATCGGTGAGCGCTGATACGGCCGCGCTCGTCGCACTCGAGACAGCGGCGATGCCGAGTTTGTCCGCGACCTCGCGGAGTTTGCCTGCGCGCTTGACGACCTCGCCCGTTTCGGGATCAGGCTTCGAGACCACCTCATTGAGCTCGGTGACAGCCGCTTCAACCTCTGTCGTGTCGGCATCGGTGGCTTGGGCGGCCGCTCTCACGGCGTCGAGAAGTGGGAGGACATCGCTGACGCGCAGACCCGTAGAAGCCGTTGCTCCGGCACCGATGGCAGTCGGGCCGGACGGATGCACGACCGTGGTCGTGTAGACGTCGCCGAGATGACCGATGCGTTGCTGCATGGCGGCGTCGACATCTTCGCGTCGAGGCAGCTCCGTCAGCGGTGTGGTCACGGTCAGATCAGCGATCACGTCGATCAGCTTCGTACGGATTTGCCCGAGGAGACCCGAGATAGACGTCCCCGAGAGGATGTAGGACATGTTCACAATGGACTGAAACGGTCCCAGTTCCCGGTCCCACACGCTCTGCGCAGCCGCCAGCCCAGGCGGCTTGAAGCGCAGCGACTTCTCCTGTGCTTGACGTTCAAGCTCTTCGATCGGCTGGGTCAGATACAGCAACTCGGGCACGTAGCCCTGGGCCGCTTTGGGCAGCTGCCAGCGTGTGACGATCTGTCCCTTTGTCCACGTGTTCCCGCTGATCGAGTCGACCGTGATGGGGACGCCCGGCAGCTTGCGATAATCGGGAATCGTCGATTCGTCCGTGTAGCCGTTGAGCTCCAGACGAGCCCAATCGCGTAGCGCGCTCGATCCGGTCTCGGCGCCGAGCAGCAGACACTTCCGTAGCAGCCCGGCAAGAGGCTCGGTCTCGTCGAGGGCGCGGTCCCGAAGTGATCGCAGCAGCGAGTCGGTCATGTCGGAATCGTAGGTGGAACCTATGACATCGCGGACCCACCGGCTTGCGAGCGGTGCGAAACCGATCGTTTCCGGCGCGTGAGCGCCGTGCGGTCCTCACCGATCACCGATAACGTGGGCCGCAACTCGGTTCCGGCAGGGGTTTTCCGTCTCTTAGGCTGTTCGGATGGACGCGGACTGGATCGAGCATCGACGTTCCGATGACGGCGAACTCCTGGGATGGATGAAACCGACCGGTGAAGATTTCGTTGCCATCGATCTGCTTGGTCGTAATCGCACTGAGGCGGTGGACTGGTTGACCGCAGAGGAGACGCTCGACGCGTTGGGGCTGACGTACTTGGCCGACCCTCATGAGCTCCGGTTGATCGACGGGTCATGGCTGAAGGTGCGCATCGCGGAACTCTCGCCGCGAGGTATACGACTGCAGAAAGACGACTGGGGGAACACCTCGGCTACCGAGCTGTACTACTCGACGCCGTTCCCCGTCGATCACAACATCCTCCGACCGATCTCCTAACGCGCCGGCCATGCGGCCGTGTTCTGCACGTCTACGGACAGCACGCCACACTGCCAACTACCGTTTCAGGCGGAACCACTGGTCGAGGATCAGTCCGCGGGGAGCCAATCGACGACGCGATCGTTGAACCAATCCGGGCGTTGTAACGGGACGCCGTGTCCGCATTCGTCGACGACCAGAAGTTCACCGCTGGGAAGGGCTTCGTGGATGGAGTCGGCTGAGTCGCGCATCAGGCGTCGTTCTCGCCCGCCCACCATGACGAGAGTTTGCCCGCGGAACGCCGACCATGCGTCGGGCAGCGTAAACCTCATGTTGGCGCCGACAGCGCCGACGAGTGTCTCTTTCGTGATTCCCGCGCTGGTGCTGATGTATTCCTCCATCAGATGAGGGGGGTATGAAGAGTTCCCGAGCTTGCAACTTAGCGAACCATCGCTTGCGAGCAAGCGGTGCGCTGACGCCGAGCGCGGCAAGCGTGAGGTCGGTGAACGGCATGGGCTTTGCTTGAGCACTGACGATGACCGCCTGACTGACGAGTTCAGGGTGCCCTGAGGCCAGTTGTATGGCGAGCTGAGCCCCGAGGGAGAACCCGATGACGGTCGTGGGGCGACCGGGGACAGTAGTCGCGAGCAGCTCTGCGATCGCGGTAATGGTGTTCGCGTGAGATACGTAAGGTTCAGCGGCTGACCGTCCGTGCCCCGGTAGGTCGGGAACAAGGACCGCGTAGCTCGGTGCAAGCCGCTCCCGCAAGGAGTCCCACATCCAGCCGGCAACCCCACCGCCGTGGAGAAGAAGCACAGGCGACGCGGTGTCAGGGCCAGATGAGGAGAGAAACATGATGCTCTCACCCTGTCAGAGCCTCCGAGCGTATTTGTGACTTTCGGCCGCCTGCCTGCCGTAAACGATCGTTTACGGCACCTCGGCGGATGGCGCTGCGGGAGCCTGCCGAAACCTAGGACCGTGTCGAAACCTGGTTTTGGGAGAAACGGTTTCGGTACGGGGTTTCGGTCGCCTTCAACTCAGTGAAGCCGGCAGGTCGAACCGTGCGAAGAGATCGGGGTCGATGAACGAGGTGATGCCTGTGATCGCCTCATACTGGGTATCGACCAGCGTCAAGGACCATGCCTCGTGCGGCGCGGCATGGTGCGCTCCGATGTAGAAGGCGACCACGGCCTGCCCGTTGGCGGTTATCACGCGGGTGCGCCAGCTTGGGCACAGCGTCATCGGGACGGCATGTGCGAAGGCTGCGACAGAATCCGCGCCGGCGTACCACTCCGTGAGTGGTGGCATCTGCCAGGTCACGTCGGGAGCCAGAAGGTCGACGAACGTCCGTAGGTCGGAGTTGGCGAGTGCCTCTGCGAACCGATGAGCCAGGGAAAGCGTCGATTGCGACGGACGAGGCTGTGTCGGATTCGCCGGGGAGGCGCTGCGTTCCCCCAGAGTTCGCCTCCCGCGAGCGAGAGCCGAATGTATCGAGGTCGTGTTGGTCCCCATTGCTGAGGCCGCGTCGAAGGCCGAAAAGCCGAGGACGTCCACGAGGAGAAGCGCGGCCCGCTCGTTGCCGCTCAGGAGTTGCAACGTCGCGACGAAGGCGAGTTCTAAGTGTTCGGTGCGCTGCGCCAAGTCTGCCGGATCGGGGTACGGCGTCAGCCACTCGATTTCGGTGTCCGGTGTCGAGTCGGTGGCGGGTTCGGTGGCGGCAGGGCCAAGGTCGATCGGGAGCGCTCGTCGTCCCCGTGCTTTGGCGGTATCCAGGCATGTCCGAGTGGCCACCGTGTAGAGCCACGTTCGGACCGAGCTGCGTCCCTCAAACCGGTCGAACGCCGCCCAGGCACGCAAGAGAGCGTCTTGCAGAGCATCATCGGCGTCGTGCACCGACCCAAGCATGCGATAGCAGTGAGCGTGCAGGCCCTGCCGCAGTGGTGCTACCGCCCGCTCGAATCGTTCACGAGAGTTCTCGTTGGCGCTCTCGCGCTCTACGACGGGTATGTCCGAGAAGTTCTGCGCCATGCGACGATTCTGCCCGCGCCGCGCAGTCTCACCTATCGACAGCGTTCCGACGACCGAGGAGATCCCATGCCGTTTGACCCCATCACGCTCGATCACACTTTCACCGCCCCGATCGGCGTAAACGTGAAGGGCGAGGTCTGGGCCTGCGTCGAGATGCCCGACTCTGCCGATTTCTTCGGCACGGGCCGCTCCGTTCGGGTAGACCTTACAGTTGACGACCTGCCGCTGAAAGACGTCGGGATGATGGTCACCGGGACGGGCGGCCACATGGTGTCGCTGAACGCTGCGTTCCGCCGCAAGCTGGGCAAGGACGTGGGAGACACCGTCACCGTCCACATCGAGCGTCGAGTCAAGTGATGAGGGCCTCCGCGCTCTGGTCGCTGATCCACGCCGAGCGGCAGCGTCTACATGACCAGACTCAATCCCTCACCGCCGAGCAATGGCGATCTCCCGCGCTCGTTGGCTCTTGGACTCTCGAGCAGACCATCGCACATCTGACGGCTGGAGCAGAACAGAGCATCCCAGCCTGGCTGCGCAGCGTGTTCTCCGCGCGCTTTGACTTTGAGCTCCATAAGGAACGGGGAGTAGTCACCAGGATGGGGGCTTCGCCGGCTGAGACATTGGCCAGGTATGAACGAGCGATCCGCAACAAGCGACGCGCGGCCGGTCCGCTCATGGCGGGATTGGGTGAAGTCCTGATCCACGGCGAAGAGATCCGTCGGCCTGTCGGTATCCGAGACGGTGTACCCGTTCAAACGGCGGCCGCCACTTTGCAATGGTTCGCGCGTCACGATTTCACGGAGTACTCGCGCTCACGAGCGCAAGGCCTCCGGTTGGTCGCCAACGACGCGGCGACCGAGATCGGCCAAGGTGCGGAGGTGCGCGGTCGGGCGCTGTCGCTCCTTGTCGCGCTTTCTGGCCGGCCGGTCATCCCGGGTGAACTGCACGGGCCCGGAGCGGCTGTCCTGATCAAGCGTGGCGGGGCGGAGTGGAAGCCGCAACGCGAACCTGCTCGCCGTTTGTAGAGGTCCACAATCGGCCGAAACTGATCGTTTCTGGTGGGCTCGTCGGCGTCGATGAGCAGCTGCGCGACACGCCGAGGATCGATCCGCCAAAACCCCCTGCCGAAACCGTTTCGCGCCGGAACCCTGGCGGTACCGTTTTCGGCATGGCACATGAAGTCGGGTACGCCCGGGTCTCGAAGCGGGAGCAGAACCCGGATGCTCAGTCCGCCGAGCTCCGCGCCGCCGGCTGCGAACGTGTCTTCGTCGACCATGGCGAATCGAGCCGCGTCACCGATCGGCCGCAGTGGCTGGCATGTCTCGACTACCTGAGGCCGGGGGACACCCTCAAGGTCCGCCGGCTCGATCGTCTCGCCGGCAGTGAGCGCATCCTGATTGAGACGCTGCAGGATCTCGACGCGCGCCAGGTGAACATCGTGAGTCTCACCGAGCCGATGATCGACACGACGTCGCCTATGGGTCGTGCGCTGTTCGGGATCGTGGCCGTGTTCGCGCAGCTGCGCGTGGACACGATCCGGGACAACACTCAGCGAGGTCTCGAGTACGCCCGCAGCCAGGGACGTGTCGGCGGCCGCCCGAGCGTGATGACTCCAGAGCGAATCGCGGCGGCTCGACAGTTACGCGCCGAGCATCACAGCTGGGAGAGTATCGGACGGGTCCTCGGGGTAGGGTCGTCGAGCGTTCGACGCGCTCTATCTCCCCGCGACTGAGCAAGCGTGAGTGCCGCCTGCAGACTTCCCAGCGCTAGCGGTCGCGGGCACCCGTGACCGCCTGGTAGAAAAGCAGAACCCCGGCCGTGTGATCTGACCTTTGCGAGGCCTACAGGGACGGTTCCGGGGTGTTGCGTTACATGTTACGTGAGTGGGGGACGATGGTCAATCAGCGTTGGGCGTTCTACGAGCAACACTTCGGCCCGGACCGGCTGAAACACTATCTCTCCGAAGCGCGCGGAGACACTGCGAGGGCGGAGGAGCTCTACCAGTGGAACGTCGAGGCTGCTTCGGCGTTCTGGGGTTCGCTCGGACACCTCGAGGTGGCACTGCGCAACACCATCGATGCCCGCATGTCAGACCGGCACGCGCAACTCGGGCGCGCGAGCCATTGGATCTCGGACGACCATCGTGAGTTCGGTCGCAGAAACCCACCCACTAAGCATCGGTACCCGTACGTCGACGTTGACACCGCGAAGAGGCGCGTCACAAAGAACCAGAAGCCGGTTACGCCAAGCCAAGTCATCTCGGAGATCTCCTTCGGGTTCTGGCACCAGATGGTCTCCCAGAGTCAGATGCGGTTCTGGCCGGACATCGCGACCGGGTTCCCACACGCTCCTGACAGAGCGCAGGACACGGTGCAAGAGCCTGTCAGTCGGCTTCGCGACCTTCGCAATCGCATCGGGCACCACCACCGCATCTGGTCGCAGGACCTTCAAGGTCGATATGACGACATCCTGCTTGTTACAAGCTTCATCGATCCTGACCTGAGCAGCTGGGTCGACGCGCAGTCGGCTGTACCAGGGGTGTTGGCGGTCAAGCCCGTGTAGCTTCTCCGGCCGACGAGCGCGAATCGCTCACCGGCGCGTAGCCACGTTGTCGCCACGTTCGCGTTCTCATGCGGCCGTTTGCGAACTGAACGGAGTGGGCTGTCGTGCCTTCGTGCCATGATCCGTTTCAGTGCCGCAGTGTTGCGACAGGAAGCGAGGGGCCATGTCCATCCAGATCACACACGTCCGTTTCGGGGGGACTCGGAAGACGGAGGACGAGATCGTCTCATACAAAATGGAAGAGCGAGCAGACGGGCGAAGTCAAGCACAGCGACAAGCCCACCTTGGTTGCCTGGATCGACAACGGAGGGAAGGCCTACGTCGGCGCTGGGAGCGCTCGTGTAGCAGTCGGGGTTGTCAGGCCGCAAAACGGGCAGCCGTACCTGCGTACTCATGCCGACGTCAAGTGGACTAACAACCTGGTCAGCCTCCTGACCTTCTGAACCATGAGCTTCCACAAGCCTTAAGCGCTAGCCCCATCGCCGGATGCCCCAAGCGGCCGCGTGCGTTCACGCACCCATCTAGGGGCACGCAACCGGACATATGTCAGGAACCTGACATAACGTTGATTATCGGGGTATCCGGTACCGCTTGGTTGCTCTTGCGACCGTCGGCCGCCGCGGCGGGTGAGCTGTCGAGAGCCCAGTTCTCGATCATCGGGATAACTGCCCAATGAGGGGATGTTTCGATCTCCCAACTGAGGAACCTCGATCGTTTCGTTGCTTCCTGGCATAAATCGTGAAACGGTCGGCTCGACCGAATCACATTATGGGGGAATCAGTTGAAAACGAGACTTCTGACCCGTGCTGCACTCTCTGCCGCGGTTCTGACGATCCTTGCTACCGCCGCGGTAACTCCTGCATGGGCGAGTGGCACCGCAGCACAGCCGTGCAGTATCGATGAGAAGCAAGCTGGAGATTGTGCACCTTACCTCGCATCTGCTGACGAGGATCCGGTAGAGGCAGCCGTTCGGCAGCTGGTGGCGCAAGGCGAAAGCGCTGGAGCTACAGCATTCGTCGAGAAGAAGTCAGCCAACCTTGACAGCGCGTCCGCCGCGGACCTTCGAGCAGTTCTGGCCGAAGCGACGGCCTCGGAGTCTACGGATGTCAGCCGTGGCGGAGTGCAGGCTGATGCTCTACGTGCCCCCGCAATCCGAGACGGGCGAGTGATCGGGAAAATCTGGTACCTGGACGAGAAGCTCGACTACGGATATTGTCGTCCCGACGGAACCGGCTGTGGGCCGGTCGTAGGCGCCGTTCAACTTAAATTCTCGTACAATATCAACGAGTATCCCACTGTCACTCTTGATGGTGAAGTCCGCGCAATCGCCGGTTCACTCATTGAGGTCAATCCGCTGGAGTGCAAGACCTACTACGAGCTCCCCCTCTTTGACCAGGTTCTGCACGATTGGAATAACTGTGACAGCGCACAGTTTCGAGGGATGGGAACAGGCCCGCTGATCTTCGAGGAAAACTACCAGCACGGCTCGGCGCCCGGCACGAAGTACCACGTCGAGCTGAGTGGGAAGATCACGACCTACCATGATCCCGGTCAGCCACTGTGGTTCCTGCGAAACAGCCACACCTACACCGTCGTTCACACGGGCACATCGGGCGCGACGTTCTGAGGGTATCCGGGGGGCTCGACTTCAGGTCGAGTCACCCGGATAGTGTGTCCAGATGAATCATCGCGAACTACAGATCGAGAGAAAGCGTCTGTTGAACGCCTATCTCGACGTTCTCAACGACCCCTCACGGTTTTTGGACCTCGTTCTTCGCCTCCCAACCGGCGATCACCTGAGCGAAGCAATCGAGCACGAGTATCGCTTCGACACAGCGATTGCCCAAGCCGTCTCCTCCTTAGGCATCCAGTACTTCACTCCCGAGAAGGTCCAGCGCGTCCGAGATGAACTAGCTCAGCTAAACCGTGCTCTCGGTGAAGCCGAAGACCGCCCCAGCAGCAGATTTTGACTGAACGCTCCGGCGAAGGTCATGGTGCGCCGCCACCTGTCGCCGTTGTCGGTCACGACCAACGAAGCTCGTGGACGCCGGCAACGCGCAGCTCGTCGATCAGGCGTCGGCGTGGACGTCGACGAGATCGAAGTCGATACCGGCCAGGCGCAGCGCTGTGCAGGTGTTCGTGCACTTCGTGCAGCCCTCGGCCCCGTACACCGTGACATGAATGCTCATCGCCCGTGATCCTCTCTGCGGTCCTCGGCCGTTCAGCCGATGCTTCGCCATCAGCTGATACTTGCCGCCCGCGCGTCGGCTCGGAGCGGGTCAAGGACTGGCCCCGCCGGGATTCCGCAGGAATCCGCGCAGCACCCTTGAGGCGTTCCGAGCCGACGCGCTCCCCCGCTGCCGCCGGCGCCGGCAGCTCAAGTAGTTGACACGTCCGTGTCACTCTGTCTTGATCTATGGCAACACGCGGCGTGTTACTCGCGACTCGCTCGGTCTATGGCTGGTGTCGCGGTATGACCGACCGTCGTCTCCCGTGGGGTTCGCGTGAGAACCCAGGGAGCCGGGGTTGGGCGATCAAGCGGGTTCGAAGGACCGGCTCAATCAGCTCGCCCAGCACGCCGGCGTCTCGAACGCCGTGCTTCTAGAGGAGGTCATCGACCACCTCGAAGAGAAGCGGAACGAGCGCGGGCTGCCGACCTGGTGGTCGGAGCAAGAGCTCCCAGTCGGGGAGCTGCCTACGAAGGAAGGCGTACCAAGCAGCGATGGAGGCGATTCTGTTGAGTCCCGCTCGCCGCCACAATGTCGGGTCCTGACGGCTCGCCCGACATCGAACAGTCGCGTCAGATTCCGTCGAGGGTGGGCGGCAGCGCGAACACCAACTCGTCGATCTCTTCGCCGCGGGCGGGGGCGTATGCCCGCTGCTGTCGGATCTCGCTGAAGCCGCTCTTGGTGAGTACGGCGATGGATGCCGCGTTGTCGGCGGCGACCCGGGCATAGAGCGGGCGCTCCGCTTCGCGGGCGACGAGCAGGCGCAGCGCGGCCGAGGCGACACCGCGACCTCGGGCGTGGCGGGTGATCCAATAGGTGACCTCGCGATCGCCGTCGACGGTGAAGGCCGCGGCGGTTCCGGCGAAGCCGCCGTCATCGGTCACGACGAACATCGAGACCCGGTCGTCGGCGCGGTGCCGCTCGAGCCACGCATCGAACGCGGCGCGGTCGGAGGGGTCGTCGGCAGTGAAGGCGGCCTGGGCGACGGCATCCGGGTCGCGCATCATCTCGAAGACGGCATCCGCGTCGTCATCGTCGAAGGGGCGGAGATCCACGTGAGTCACACCGGCACGCTACGCGGATGAAATCCGTCTCATTTACGGGTATCGGTGCGCGGCGAAGATCAGTACAGTTATCCCGTCACGCATCGCGTGACGTATCCGGGGGGATCCGTCGACGCCCGGGCGCTGCATTTCTGGCACGCAGCCCGGGCGTCGAATGGGGGAGTGCCCCGACGCTCAGCCGGCAGGAAGCAGCTGCGTACGCAGCTCGTCGATGTCAGCTGCCACGGCGATCGCGCCGTTCGCCTCCTCGGGAGTGCTGAAGCCCCACGACACGAAGATGACCGGCACGTCGTTCGCGGCGCCGCCCTCGACGTCGTGGTGACGGTCGCCGATCAGCACCGGCCGCGAGACGTCGATGCCGTCGGCGGCCAGGCGTCGGAGAGCCTCCGCCACGATGTCCGACTTCGAGCTCAGCGTCTTCTCGTCGCTCGTGGCCCCGACGATCTCGCGCAGGCGCGGTGCGAGGCCGAAGTGCTCCATGAGCGCCCGCACCTGGATCTCGGGCTTTGAGCTCGCCGTCGACTGCGGCACGCCCGCCTCATCCAGCTCGACCATGAGGTCGGCGACGCCGGGGTAGAGGCGTGCACCGGTCGTGTAGCCGTCTGCCTTGCCGAGCACGCGGTAGAACGACACCGCCTCGGTCGCCTTCTCGGGCGTCATCCCGAGGTTCGTCTGGAACGACTCGTGCATCGGCGGACCGATCCAGTGGATGAGCTCCTCGCGCGTCGGCGCGGGGCGGCCGAAGTGCTCGAGCGTGATCGTGAGGCGGCGGAGGATGCCCTCGGAAGCGTCGACGACCGTGCCGTCGATGTCCCACAGGACGCAGGAGAACGGCGATCGGGTCATAGGTCCCACCCTACGTGCGCGATGACGCGGAGTACGGCGTGAGGGGGCCGTCGACCATCTTCGGAACGCGGTCGCATGCGCCGTGCACGCCCCCATCGAGAACCCCGATGACTCCCGCGATCACATCGTCGGCGTCGACCCCGTGCTCCACGAGCTGCATGCCGGCGTTGATGACGCCCTGCACGAGGGCCGCACGGGTTGCGGCACCCGGGATTCCGAGCTCTTCGAGAAGGTGACGCAGCGGTGCGGTGAGGGCGTCGTGCATCGCCATGATCGCCTCGACGTTCTTCGGCGAGATGTCGGTCTGCTGGAGGCCCGTGGCGAGCGTGTGCTTGCCATCAGCGGTCATCCGGATCGTCGCGGTGACGTAGGCGTGCAGGCGAGCGCGGCCGGGGGCTGCGGCATCCATCGCGGCCTCGAGCTCCGCACCCCATTCCTCGAACGCCTGCATCGCGATCGCGGCGAGGAGGTCGTCCTTGGAGGGGAAGTACTCGTAGAAGCTCGACCGGGACAGGCCCGCCCTTTCGCACACCGAACGCGGAGTGATGGCGGCGACGCCGGCCTCGGCGATGATCGCCTTCGCCGAGGCGAGGAGCGCTCCGTGTTGAGCGACGCGGTGCTCTGCGACGGTCGCAGCGGTGATCTTCGGCACCGCCCCATTATGGGTCTCGCTCATGAGGCCCGCCGGGGTGGCTATGCGGGTGGCGGGAATGTCTCGCGGCTCCCGCGCGCTGACATCCTCATGACGACATCCAGCACGTCCTCAGCCCACGCTTCCGGCACCTTCCGCATCGGCGGCGACCTCGAGGTCAACCGCCTCGGCTACGGCACGATGCAGCTCACCGGCCCCGGCGTCTGGGGTCCGCCGAAGGATCACGACGAGGCGATCCGCGTGCTCAAGCGCGCCGTCGAGCTCGGCGTGAATTTCTTCGACACCGCCGACTCGTACGGCCCCTACGTCGCCGAGGAGCTCCTCAAGGAGGCGCTGCACCCCTACGGCGACGACGTCGTGATCGCGACGAAGGCCGGCCTCACGCGCACTGGGCCCAACGAGTGGCCGCCGCTCGGGCGCCCCGAGTACCTGCGCCAGGAGGCCGAGATGAGCCTTCGCCGCCTCGGACTCGACCGCATCGACCTCTTCCAGCTGCACCGCATCGACCCGCAGGTTCCCCTCGAGGACCAGGTCGGCGAGCTGAAGAAGCTCCAGGACGAGGGCAAGATCCGCCACATCGGACTCTCCGAGGTCACCGTCGATCAGGTGAAGGCCGCGCAGCAGATCGCCACGATCGTGTCGGTGCAGAACCTCTACAACCTGCAGAAGCGGGATGCCGAGGAACTCCTCGACTGGTCGACGGAGCAGGGCATCGGCTTCATCCCGTGGTTCCCGCTCGCGACCGGCGGCCTGACCGGTGCCGACTCGCCGCTCAGCGAGCTCGCCGAGCGCAAGCAGGCATCCCCCGCCCAGATCGCCCTCGCGTGGCTGCTCAAGCGCTCGCCGGTCATGCTGCCGATCCCGGGCACCTCGAGCGTCGCGCACCTCGAGGACAACCTCCGCGCCGCCGAGATCGAGCTGACCGACGACGAGTTCGAGGAGCTGTCGAAGCTCGGCTCCTGACGGCTCGCGGTTGCGGGCGCGTCGCGTCAGAACAGGCGCGGCGCGCCCGACTCGATGCCCTTCATGGCGTCGTAGTCGAGCGTGACGCAGCGGATGCCGCGGTCGGTGGCGAGCACCTTCGCCTGCGGCTTGATCTCCTGCGCCGCGAACACCCCGGTGACGGGCGCGAGGTGCGGGTCTCGGCCGAGCAGCTCGAGATAGCGCGTGAGCTGCTCGACACCGTCGATGTCGCCGCGGCGCTTGACCTCGACGGCGATCGTTCCGCCCGCGGGATCGCGCAGCAGCAGGTCGACCGGTCCGATCGCGGTCGGGAACTCGCGGCGGACCAGCGTCAGGTCTTCACCGATCACCTCGACCTGCTCGGCGAGCAGGCGCTGAAGATCGGCCTCGACGCCGTCCTTGATGAGACCGGGGTCGACGCCGAGCTCGTGGGACGAGTCGTGGATCATCTCGTAGATGCGCACGACGAGGGTGTCGCCCGACTTCGCGTGGGTCACCCGCCACTGCTCGACGACCTGCTCCTCGACATCCGGGTCGTCCTCGGGCGTCTCGACCGTGAGCGTGCACGGCGGGCTCATCCAGTTCAGCGGCTTGTACGACCCGCCGTCGGAGTGCACGAGCAAACTTCCGTCGCCCTTATGCACCAGCAGACGGGTGGCGAGCGGAAGGTGAGCATTGAGGCGCCCCGTGTACTGGACGGAGCAGCGGGCGATGACCAGACGCACCCGTCGAGCCTAAGCGCTATCGCTGGCGGCGGCGGCGGCGTCGTCGGCGTCGGCGTCGGCGACGGAGAGCTCGTAGATGATCTCGAGACCATCCTCGTCATCCCACTGCTCGCCGCGCTCGACGAACCCGTAACCGTCGATGAGCGCTCGTGACGCGACATTGTCAGGGCTGATCGTCGCGCGCACCGTGCGCACATCGGGGTGGCTGCGTGCCACGTCGAGCAGGGTCTCGAGAGCCTGTCGTGCATAACCGCGGCGCCGCAGCGCGGGGTCGACGCGATACCCGACTTCGACCATGCCGCTGGCATCCGGCGGGCCGTGGAAGCCGGCCACGCCGACGGCGGCGTCGCGCTGGGGATCGATGATGAGCCGGGTGATCCACGGAGCGTCACCAGGCGCGTTCCCGACCTGTGCGCTGCGGTGCCGCCAGAGCCAGTCACATTCCGGGCCTGTGAGGAACGGGTTGGCGTAGATCGGGTCGAGGTTCGCCGTGTCACCTGCCCCGAGGGCATGGAGAACCTGCTCGGGGATCATGTCGAGGTGGACGCCGGTGTCGGATGCCGGGAGGTACCAGGGCTGTGTGGAGATCGTCATCGCGGATGATCCTGGCAGAGTGCCGGCGCGGGCGCGCGCCCGCGTGTTCAGCCGATATGCGCAGCGACGGTCGGGATGAGGATCGGCGCGTTGACGGCGGCGTGAAGCACCATGCAGGCGACGAGGTTGCGGCGCCAGAGGTACAGCACGTAGATCGCCACGGTTCCGCTCGCGTGGTAGAGCAGCCACTCGGGTCCGAAGGTGAACAGATGTGGCACGACGAAGAACGGAAGCGTCGTGGCGACCGCGACCCAGCGTCGCCCCGTGAGCTCGGTCAATCGTTCGAGGGGATAGCCGCGGAACAGGATCTCTTCGCAGATCGCAGCGCTCAGGATCATCGCGACGACCACCAGGATCGGGAGCGCCGCGATGGTGGCGGAGCCGGTGTCGGGTGCGTTCTGCGGACGGATGAGCTGCGCGAGCCAGCTCCAGGCCATGGCGCCACCGAAGAAGATGAGTGCCCACTCGAGGTCTTTGCCAGTCGGCCGCACGATGCGCAGAGACGACAGCCCGCGCCGCTCGACACCGAACACCCACGCGAGGACGAGCGCCGTCGCGAGGCAGTTCCAGAAGATCGAGGCCGCCGGTCCCGCGAGCCCGATCGCCGCGAGCGGGGGGCGCGGGTCGGCTCCGACGGCGCGAAGCACCTCCGGTAGCCACATCGGTGACCACGCGAGACCGATGCCGACCAGGACGGTCGTCCAGGCGAGCGCGCGGGGGCGGGGCGGTTGCGGCCGTTGCGGCTGGTGCCGGGGCTCTGGCGGTGTCGCGTTCGTCGGTGCCGTGGCGGGGTTCGATTCCGATTCCACGACATCAGAGTAACCGCTCTAGAGTTGCTGCTCTAGTAAAGCTTCGCGGGCTAGGGTGGCTCCCGTGCCACGCCGTCGCGATCCTGAACGCTTTGAGGAGCGGCGTGCCGTGATCCTGGATGCGGCGGCCGCCGAGTTCGCCGCATCCGGATACGCGGCCGCCACCACTGCGTCGATCCACCGTCGCGCGGGCGTGTCGTCGGGCACGCTGTTCCACTACTTCCCGACGAAGCTCGACCTCCTGGTCGGAGTGCTCGAGGCCGGGCGCTCCGAGACGGAACGGGCGCTCGCCGAGATCACTGAGCGGGCAGCGGGTATGGATGCCGTTCTGGCCTATGCCGCGCACCTCGAGGCGGAGCTCGCCGACGAGTTGTACCCCGGGCTCGTCCGGGCGATCGGCGACGTCGAACGGCTCGAGCCCGTCCGCGAATCGCTCGCCGCCGAGACCGCGGCGATCGACGACTTCCTCACGCAGTACCTCGCGCAGGCTCTCGATGCAGACCCGGCGAGGTGCACCGGCCAGGCTCGCGCGATCCGCTGGCTCTTCGACGGAGCCGCAGCCGACGCGCTCGCCGCGCCCGTCCCCACCGGGTTGCTTGTCGACGCGGTGCGCGCCCTGCTTCGCGGCATGGGGGTGCCGCTGCCGCGGTTCTGAGCTACCGCGCCGGCATCTGCCGGTTGTCCCGTCGTCAGGCTCACCTGCCGTTGAAGCCCCGCGGGCCGTCAGCGAGCACGGTTGAGCCTGTTGACCGGGCGGGACCGGCTCGGCTCACACGACCCCGACTCGTCCGTCAGGCCATCTGCCCCCGCCCGCTTCACCGCTCCGCCGAGGTCCCAGTTGGGCCGGAATGGCGACGGGATACCCGGCCAAACTGGGACCTCGCGGCGCGGTGAAGCGGCGCGGACCTCGCGCGACGGGTCAGTGGCGGCCGGCGCCGACCTTGGCTCCGGGCAGCGGCTTCGCGGCCGACGAGGCGAGACCGGATGCCGCGACGAGCACCACCAGGATGAACAGCGTCGGCAGCAGGCCGATGTGGTCGCTGATGAATCCGAGGATCGGCGGTCCGCACAGGAACGCGACGTAACCGATCGTCGCGGCGGCGCTCACGCGGGCGGCCGCGCGGGCGGGGTCGTCTGCGGCGGCCGACATCCCGAGCGGGAAGCCGAGCGACGCCCCGATGCCCCACAGTGCGGCTCCCACGAAGACGAGCGGCAGGTTCGGGGCGAGGATGAACAGCAGGATGCCGGCTGTCGCGGCGACGGCGAGCACGCGCAGCGTCGCGACGCGGCCGAAGCGGTCGACGAGGGGTCCGCCGAAGACGCGAACGACGGTCATCGACACGCTGAAGACGGTGAGGGCCGCGGCGCCGATGGCGGCGGTTCCGCCCTCGTGCTCGACCACGCCGAGCGCGAGCCAGTCGTTCGCACCGCCTTCGGCGAAGGCCATGCCGAGCATGATGATGCCGAGCGTGTAGGTGCGCGGCTCGCGCCAGGCCGAGAGCGACACCGCGAGTCGCTGACGCCACCCGGGCGCGGGGCCGTCGGCGGCCGCCTCCGGCGCCGCGACGTCGGCGGCGACGGCATCCGTCACCGCGCGGCGGGGGACGTTCGCAATCGCGACGATCGCGAGCACGACGATGAGTGCGGCGATGGTCACGGCGTGGATGGCGACGCCGATGTGCAGGCTCGCGGCGATCGCGCCGAGCCCTGCGCCGATCACGGTGCCGAAGCTGAAGAAGGCGTGGAACAGCGGCAGGATCGTCTTGCCCGACTGCGTCTCGATGGCGGCACCGTCGACGTTCATCATGACGTCGAGGCATCCGTTGCCGAACCCGAAGAGCGCGAGCCCGACGATGAGCATGGCGTAGGAGTGGAAGAAGCCGCTGCCGAGCCCGAGGATCGCGAGGCCGATCGACAGGGTGATCAGCACCCCGAACATGCCGGTGCGGGTGCCGAGCCGGGCGATGATGACGGAGCTCGCGGAGAGCCCGAGGATCGAGGCGATCCCCATCGCGAGCAGCGCCAGTCCGATCTCGCGGTTCTCGATGCCGAGGTCTTCCTTGATCGTGGGTACGCGCGCGGCCCAGGTGGCGATACTCAGGCCGCTCGCGGCGAAGATCGCGAAGACGGCGTTGCGCCAGCGCAGGTAGACGGAACGGGAGAGCACATCGGTCACCGGGTCAGCGTACCGAATCGATTCGACGTTGCACTACGGCCAGGTACGATCGGGGCGTGAACGCACGTCGGCCCACCATCTCGGACGTCGCGCATGCGGCCGGGGTCTCGCCGTCGACGGCATCCGTCGTCTTCAGCGGCAAGACGCCCGTCAGCGAAGCGACCCGCGCGAAGGTCCTCGCGGCCGCCGCCGAGCTCGGATACCTCGGACCCGACCCGCGCGCGGCGTCGCTCCGGCGCGGACGCAGCGGGATCATCGGGGTGGTCAGCGGCGGGCGGCTCGGCAGCGTCTTCGGCGACCCCGTCATGCGGACGACGATGGACGCGCTCGCCGACGCGGTCGCCCCGATCGGCGCCGGACTGCTGCTGCTACGCGAGGGCAGCGTCGTCGCGGGCGAGCCGACGCTCATGACGGCTCCCATCGACGCCGCCGTGCTGATCGGATGCAGCGCGCTGCTGCGCGACCACCTCGCGAGCGTTCGGGCCCGTGGCATCCCGGTCGTCGTCATCGAAGGCGACGGGGGCGAGGGGGTGCCCCGGATCGCGCTCGACAACCGCGAGGCGCAGCGCCTCGCAGCCGAGCACGTGCGCGATCTCGGGCACACGAACGTCGTCGCGGTGACGATGCCGGTGCGGTGGGGATCGGAGTCGGGCTGGCTGTCGCGCGACGACGAGAGCACGACGTCGGTCGACGTGGTGGCCGACCGGCTCGCCGGATTCCGCGACGTGTTTCCGGATGCCGCTGCCTACGCCGCCGGGGACAGCTCGATCGACGCCGGCGCGGCAGTCGGACGCGCGCTCTTCGCGGGCGACGGCCCGCATCCGACGGCGGTCATCGCGCAGAGCGATCTGCTCGCGGTGGGTGTGCTGCGCGCTGCGGAGGAGGCCGGGCTGCGGGTACCGGAGGATGTCAGCATCACGGGCTTCGACGGCATCGTGGTCGACGGTCTCGCGCCCTACGAACTGACCACACTCGTGCAGCCGGCGTGGCAGAAGGGGCGAGCCGCCGGCGAGGCTGTGGCAGCGCTCCTAGCCGGAGACACGCCCGACTCGCAATGGTTCACGAGTACGTTCCGTCTGGGGAACACGACGGGGCCGGTTGCTGTCAAGTCTTAGCCGATCGACCGTAGACCGGCATCCTGTCGGTAAGATGGGTGACACGACCCCCCACGCCCAGAGGAGGCCTGTTGCTGATCTTCCTCGGTGCGTTCGCGGTTCTTCCGTTGGTTCTGCCGTGGTTGATCAAGCGGATCGGCGCCCGCGCATTCTTCGTCGCAGCACTCCTGCCCATCGCAGCGTTCGTCGACGCGGCCCGTCGCGCTCCTGAGGTTCTGAGCGGAGGCATTCCGTTCGAGTCATACGCCTGGATCCCTCAGCTCGACATCGCTCTGTCGATGCGGATGGACACCCTCGCGTGGATCATGACGCTCATCGTCACCGGCGTCGGTGCGCTCGTGATGATCTACTGCCGCTGGTACTTCGACGGCAAGAAGGTCGGCGTCGGGCAGTTCGCGGCCGTGCTGCTCGCCTTCGCCGGCGCCATGTACGGACTCGTTCTCACCGACGACATCGTCGTGCTGGTGATGTTCTGGGAGATCACGAGCGTTCTCTCCTACCTGCTCATCGGGTTCTACAACGGCCGAGGAGCGAGCCGCCGTGCGGCGCTCCAGGCGCTTCTGGTCACCACCCTCGGCGGTCTCGTGATGCTGATCGGCGTCGTGATGCTGGTCGTGCTCTACGGCACCACGAGCCTGAGCACGATCGTCTCCTCCCCAGCACCGGAAGGTGCGCTCCTCAGCATCGCGATTGCTCTCACGCTCGTCGGTGCCCTGAGCAAGTCGGCCATCTTCCCCTTCCACTTCTGGCTGCCCGGCGCCATGGCCGCGCCCACCCCGGTCAGCGCCTACCTCCACGCCGCAGCGATGGTGAAGGCCGGCATTTATCTGATCGCCCGTCTCGCGCCCGCCTTCGCGCACGAGGACCCGTGGCGTCCCATGGTCATCGGGCTCGGCGTTTTCACGATGCTGCTCGGAGGTCTGCAGGCCCTGCGCGAGTCCGACCTCAAGCGCATCCTCGCCTTCGGCACCGTCAGCCAGCTCGGCATGCTGACGGTCGTTCTCGGCTATGGCGAGCGCAACTCCGCCCTGGCCGGCCTGGCGCTGCTCGTCGGCCACGCGCTGTTCAAGTCGTCGCTGTTCCTCGTGGTCGGCGTCATCGACCGACAGCTGTCGACCCGCGACATCCGTGAGCTCTCGGGAGTGGGGCGCCAGGCGCCGACGCTCGCGGTCTTCTCGATCATCGCGATCGCCTCGATGGTGGGCGTGGCACCGACCATCGGCTTCGTCGCGAAGGAAGCCGCGCTCTCGTCGCTGCTCGAGGGGGGCACGGATCCGCTCGCCCTCGCACCGCTGATCGGCATCGTGCTCGGCTCGCTGCTCACCACGGCTTACGGCGCACGCTTCGTGTGGGGCGCGTTCTTCACGAAGAAGGATGCCGCAGGCGCGACTCTGCCTCGCACGGAGTGGCCCGATCCGCCGATCGGATTCCTCGCCGCCCCGGTGCTGCTGAGCGGCCTCACCGTCGTCGGGGGCATCGCCGCACCGTTGCTCGATGCCGCGTTCTCGGGCTACGCCGCCACGATGCCCGAGGCGGCGGGAGCCGACGGCTACGAGTACCACCTCGCCCTCTGGCACGGTTTCGAACCCGCGCTGTTCCTCTCGGTCGGCAGCATCCTCGCCGGTCTCGTGCTGTTCTGGTTCGTCGGGCGGCGCCCGGGCACGCAGCGTCGCTGGCTGCCCTTCACCGCCGTCGACGCCTACAACGGGACGGTTCGCGCCATCGTGCGGACCTCGGTGTGGACGACGTCGCTCACTCAGCGAGGGTCGCTTCCGGTCTACGTGGGCACGATCTTCGTCGTGTTCGTCGCGGCCGAGGGCACGGCGCTCATCGCGCACGGCGGCTGGCAGGCCGATCTCGCCGCGTGGCACTCGCCGATGCAGGTCTTCGTCGCGCCCATCATGATCATCGCGGGCATCATCGCGGTGCGGGCCCGCAAGCGTTACACCGGAGTCGTGCTCGTGTCGGTGACGGGGCTCGGCATGGTCGCGCTCTTCGCGTCGGCCGGTGCGCCCGACCTCGCGCTGACGCAGATTCTGGTCGAGACGGTCACGCTCATCGCCTTCGCGCTGGTGCTGCGCCGCATCCCCTCGCGGATGGGCGACCACAATGCCTCGGTCTGGCCGATCGGGCGCGCGCTGCTGGGCATCGGCGTCGGTGCGACGATGGCGCTCGTGGCGATCGTCGCGACCAGCGCCCGTGTCGCCGAGCCCATCTCGACCGCGTTCCCCGACCTCGCGTACGAGATCGGTCACGGCAAGAACGTCGTCAACGTCACCCTCGTCGACCTGCGCGGCTGGGACACGATGGGCGAGCTGTCGGTGCTGATCCTGGCGGCGACGGGTGTGGCCTCGCTCGTCTTCGTGACGCATCGCTCCGACACGCTCTCTCGTGCGATCTCGTCGCTGCCCACCGGCGCGCTGCGCACGCGCCGTCCGCTCGTCGAGACGTCAGAGGGGCCGCGGCCCCGCGCCGGATCGGGATCGTCGCGGCAGGCTTGGCTCGTGGGCGGGCAGAAGCTCCGCCCCGAGACGCGTTCGATCATGCTCGAGGTGATCGTCCGCATCCTGTTCCACACGATCATCGTCGTGTCGCTGTATCTGCTCTTCGCCGGCCACAATCTGCCGGGCGGCGGCTTCGCCGGCGGACTCGTCGCGGGGATGGCGCTCGTCATGCGCTACGTCGCGGGCGGACCGTACGAGCTCGGGGCTGCCGCTCCGACGGATGCCGGGCGACTGCTGGGCGTCGGGATGGCGCTGGCTGTCGGTACCGCGGTCGTGCCCCTCTTCTTCGGTGCGCCCGCCCTGACGAGCACGTTCTGGGAGGCGGAGCTGCCCGTTCTCGGCCACGTGGAGTTCGTCACCTCGACGATCTTCGACGTCGGCGTCTACCTCGTGGTCATCGGGCTCGTCCTCGACGTGCTCCGCTCGCTGGGCGCGGAAGTCGACCGGCAGCGCAAGGAGCGAGAGGAGCTCGCCCGATGAACGTCTCACTGATCCTGATCATCATCATGGGCGTGCTCTTCGCCGCCGGCGTCTACGCGATGCTCGAGCGCAGCCTCACCCGCGTGCTGATCGGCTTCCTGCTGCTCGGCAACGCGGCCAACCTGTTCCTCCTCGTCGTCATGGGGGCGCCCGGTGTCGCGCCGTTCTACGGCTCGGCCGATGACCCTGCCGAGTTCAGCGACCCGCTGCCGCAGGCGCTGACCCTCACGGCGATCGTCATCACCTTCGCCGTCTCGGCTTTCCTGCTCGCCCTGATCTACCGTTCCTGGCAGCTCGGTCAGGCCGACACGGTCGAGGATGACGAGGCCGACCTCGCCGTGCGCGATCGCATGGCCGAAGACGAGGAGGCGATGGAGCAGGAGATCACCGACGAAGACGACGACGCGACGACCGACTTCGTCGGCGACCAGACGTCACCCATCACCGTGCTGCACTCGCGCGACTTCGACGCGCTGCGCGACGACGCGCCCACCGATCGCCCCGGAGGAGACCGATGAGCGCCCTGGTTCCCCTCCTCGTGACGCTGCCCCTGCTGGGGGCCGCGGTCGCCCTCATCTTCGGTCGCCGCCGCCGCATCCAGGTCGGGGTCTCGATCGTCACGCTCACCGCGACGCTCGTGATCGCGGCGGTGCTGCTGAACGTCATCAACGCCACCGGCGTGCCGATCGCAGTCTCGGTCGGCGGGTGGCCGATCCCGTTCGGCATCGTGCTCTACGTCGACCGGCTGGCCGCGCTGCTGGTCGTCGTCTCGAGCGTCGTCCTGCTCGCGGTCCTGCTCTTCTCGGTCGGCCAGGGCGCCGCCGACGGTGACGATGAGACGCCGGTCTCGATCTTCCACCCGTCGTACCTCATCCTCTCGGCGGGCATCTTCAACGCCTTCATCGCGGGCGACCTGTTCAACCTGTACGTCGGATTCGAGATCCTGCTCGTCGCGTCGTACGTGCTCATCACGCTCGGGTCGACCGAGTCGCGCATCCGCACGGGCGTCGTCTACATCGTCGTCTCGCTGGTGTCGTCGATCCTGTTCCTGTCGGCGATCGCGGCGATCTACGGCGCGCTGGGCACCGTGAACATGGTGCAGCTCTCGCAGCGGATGACGGAGCTGCCGCAGGAGACGCAGCTCGTCCTGCACCTGCTGCTGCTGCTCGCGTTCAGCATCAAGGCCGCCGTCTTCCCGCTGTCGTTCTGGCTGCCCGACTCGTATCCGACGGCGCCCGCTCCCGTCACCGCGGTGTTCGCGGGGCTGCTGACGAAGGTCGGCGTGTACGCGATCATCCGCACCGAGACGGAGATCTTCCAGGACAACAGCGTCAACACGCTGCTGCTGATCGTCGCGCTGGCGACGATGATCGTCGGGGTGCTCGGCGCCGTCGCGCAGGCCGAGCTCAAACGCATCCTGTCGTTCACGCTGGTCAGCCACATCGGCTACATGATCTTCGGCCTCGCCATAGCCACGCCGGCCGCCGTCGGCGCGACGATCTACTACATCGTCCACCACATCGTCGTGCAGACGACCCTCTTCCTGGCGGTCGGTCTCGTTGAACGACGGGCCGGGTCGACCTCGATCCTGAAGGTGAAGGGCCTCATGCGCGCGGCGCCGCTGCTGGCCGTGCTCTACTTCATCCCGGCGATCAACCTCGGCGGTCTCCCGCCCTTCTCCGGCTTCATCGGCAAGTACGCGCTGTTCGACGCGGCCGCCGACGAGGGCAGTCCGCTGATGTACGTGCTGATCGTCGCGGGCATCATCACCTCGCTCCTCACGCTCTACGCCCTGATGCGCGCCTGGAACCTGTCGTTCTGGCGCGAGAAGGACGAGGTCGGAGAGGGCGAGAGCGAGACCGACGCGCGCATCGCCTACCTCGGGGATGCCGAAGGGGCCGACGTTCAGACCGAGAAGCGCGTCATCCCGCGCATCATGACGACCGCGACGGCCGGAATGGTCGCCGTCACGGTCGCGCTGACCGTGTTCGCCGGACCCCTGTACGACCTCTGCGCCGCCATCGGAGAATCGCTCCTGCAGCCGGTCACGATCAGTCAGCTCGAGCAGGAGGTGCAGTGATGATGGGCGACGCCAAACGCAACGCTGCGACCGCGCTCTGGCGACAGCTGCCGTTCTTCGTCTGGCTCGTCGCGCTGTGGATGCTGCTGTGGGGTCAGTTCACCGTGCTCGCGGCGCTGACCGGCATCGTGGTGGCCCTCTTCGTGACGCGCGTGTTCCGGCTGCCGCCGGTCGAGCTGTCGGGCCGGGTCAACATCTGGTGGGGCGTCGTCTTCTTCCTCGAGTTCCTCCTCTCGCTCGTCAAGGGATCGCTGCTGGTCGCCTGGCAGGTCATCGATCCGCGCCGTCAGCCGGGCGCCGCGATCATCGCCGTGCCGCTGCGCACCGATGACGACCTGATCATGACGCACGTCGCGGTGACGGCATCCCTCATCCCCGGCTCGCTGATCATCGACATCGACCGCGACCGCCGAATCCTGTACGTGCACGCCATCGGCATCCGCACGCAGGAGCAGCTCGAGCACCAGCGGCGCGAGATCCAACACTGGGAGGAGCGCATCGTCCGAGCGGTCGGATCGAAGGAACAGGCGCACCAGCTGTCGGACCTGCGGAGGGAGCGCTCATGACCTGGCTCGTCGTCGTCATCTCGGTCGTGTTCGCGGTGTCCGCGCTGCTGACGCTGTGGCGCATCATCGTCGGCCCGTCGATCCTCGACCGCGCGGTCGCCTCGGATGTGCTGCTGACGCTCGTGATCTGCGCGCTCGGCGCCGAGATGGCGATCAACCATCACACCCGCACCCTGCCCGTGCTGCTGATCGTCGCCGCGGTCGGCGTGTTCGGTTCGATCTCGATCGCGCGCTTCGTCGCGCGGAAGGACAACACGGACGCCTCATGAGCATCACCGACGTCATCGCCCTCGTGCTCGTCCTCATCGGGGCGCTGCTGTGCCTCACGGCGGCGATCGGGCTGCTGCGTTTCCGCGACGTACCCACCCGCCTTCACGCCGCCACGAAGCCCCAGGTCCTCGGCTTCATCCTCATCTGCATCGCCGTGGGGGTCTCGCTGCACTCGTGGCCGGTCGTGGCCTTCCTCGTGCCGGTGGCGCTGATCCAGCTCGCGACGGCGCCGCTGTCGGCCCACATGGTCGGACGTCAGGCGTACCGCAACAAGACGCTCGACGGTGAGTCGCTCTTCGTCGACGAGTTCGCCGACGCCCCGGCTCCGAGCGACACCCGCGACTGACCCGCTAACCGGCGAGCGAGTCGAGGTGACGGTCGAGCACCCGGTCGACATCGACGGCCGGCTCGGTCGACGACGTCCAGATGAGGTGCAGCGCCAGCCCGTCGAGGAGAGCGTGCAGGCGCTCCGTTTCGAGCACCGGATCGATGTCGGCGCCGAGACCTCCCGTCTCCCCGAGCTCGCTGATCACGGCGGCACAGACGCGATGGACGCCGTCGTGCAGCTCGCGGGCGTGGCCCTGCAAGCCGTCATCGGTGAGGGCGAGCCGGCTCAGCTGCAGCTGAACCAGGAGCTCGGTGCGCCGCGAATCGTCGAGCGGCAGCAGCTCGCGCATCCAGCGCATCGCCCGCTCGCGCCCCTGACCGGTCACGGCGAGCAGACGGGCCGTAACGTTCTGTTGGAGGCGCTCGAAGCAGAATCGGCGTAGCTCATCCTGCGTGGGGAACGCCCGACGAAAGGATGCCGTCGCGATTCCCGCCTCGTCGGCCACCCGCCGCACCGACAGCGCTGCGACCCCGTCGCGGGCGAGCACTCGGAACGCGGCCGCGGCGATCTCGTCGTTGCGGTGGTCGTGGTCGATCAGGCGGGGCATGTCATCATCATCCCGCAGCGACCGGAGCGCGCTTAGGCCACACGGAGTAGCTGATCGCCCAGAGCAGGTCGATTCCGACGATCACCCCGAGGATCGGGAAGAACCCGAGCAGCTCAGAGGTGCGGTCGGCGTCGCCGACGAGCAGGATGAGCCCGCCGAGGATCGCAGCCGCGATCGCGGCTGCGAGCAGCGTGCGCGGCACATCCTTCCAGCAGGCGATCGCGTATGCGGTGCCGTACAGCGCGGGGCGCGGCGCCGCGCCCCGGAAACGCGTGGCGACCTTCGCATCGGCCCAGGCGATCATCCGGTGTCCGTAGGCGACCGAGATGCCGATGTAGAGCGCCGCCAGCCCGTGGTGCCAGGAGGCCGTCCCGCCGCCGAGCAGATCGACCGCGACGAGCAGCAGCAGGACGAGGTCGATCAGTGGCGCGGCGAGGAGCAGCATCGCGCCGAGGCGGGGTCGGTTGAACGCGTAGCGGGCTACGAGGCCCGCGATGATCGCAACCCAGAATCCCACCTCGCAGGCGATGATGGCGGCCAGGATCATGGTCGAGTCCTCTCATTTCGGCGAATGGAGCGATGTTAGCACGCTCGTGTTACTAAAACCGGCGCCCTTTCGTCGCCCACCGAGGCCGGAAGTCGTATTGACTGAAGACATGACGCACGCCCCGCCTGACGCCCGGGTCTCATCCGTCGAGGCCGCTCCCGCGGTCGTGGTGCCCGTGCACCGATCGTGGGAGAACCTCGCGCGGCAGGCCATCGTCGCGGCGTTCGTCGTCGGAGCGGCCATCGCGAGCGCCGCCGTGCCGTGGCTCCCCGTGACGGATGCGGCGAGGATGTGGCAGGGAGCGGCGCTCGCCGTCGTGCTCCTCGTCCTCGGCGCGCTCATGGCGCGATGGCCGGCGCTGCGGCGTGCGGAGCTCGTCATCCCGATCGGCGACTTCATCGCGATCGGCCTGCTGCGGTTCGGCACGGGTGACACGCAATCGGTGTTCCTCGCGATCGTCGTCCTCCCCGTCATCTGGATCGCTGCCGGACCGGGGCGCTGGCGCATCGTGCTCCCGCTCGTCGGTGTGTGCGTCACGCTGCTGCTGCCGCTGGTGCTCGCGCCCGACCAGGTGCTCACCGTGAGCGAGCTCGTTCGACTGATCATCGCCGTACTCGTCTACGCTGCAGCGGGCGCCGTCGTGAACGAGCTGTCGCGCCGCTCGCTGCAGAAGCTCACGGCGTCGCAGTGGCACCGGCGTCTGGCCGAGGCCGAGGTGTCGCAGGCTGCCGTCGTCCAGCGGTCTCTGCAGCCGGTCGACGGGTCGGATCTGCCGGCGCGCTTCCGGGTGGCCGGCGCGTGCGTCCCGGCCCGCACCGTGGGCGGCGACTTCTACGACTGGTACGCCACCCCCGACGGCGGCACCGCCTTCACCCTCGGCGACGTCATGGGCAAGGGGGTCGGTCCCGGTATGATCGCCGCCGCCGTCCGCACGGTCATTCGGAGCAACGTCGACGATCCCGACCCCGCCGCCGCACTCCGCCGCGCCGCGATCGGTCTCAACACCGGTCCGACCGACACGATCGGAGCCCAGTTCACGACGTGCTTCCACGCGCGCATCAGCCCCGATGGGATGCTGCGGTGGGTCGATGCGGGTCACGGCCTCACCGTGATCCGTCGCGCGGACGGCACCAGCGAGTTCCTCCGCTCGGGCCACCTTCCGATCGGCGTCGGGACCAGCTGGACGAGCGATGAGCTCTCGTTGCGCCCCGGTGACAGCGTCATCAGCGTCAGCGACGGCGTACTCGATCTGTTCGGCGGATCGCTCGACTCCATCGACCGCTATCGCGACTTCGTCAGCAGCCGGCCCGATATCGACACCGTCGTCAGCGAACTCGTCGCTCGGGCCGCCGGAAGCGAACAGGAGGATGACGCCACCGTCATCGCCGTGACCTGGGGCACGGCCTGATCGCCGGCGTCGGCCTCAGAATGCGCGGTTCCGCACCAACTCGAGGGCGGCCTCTTCGTACCAGCTGCCCGCCGCGGGACCGCCGTTGCAGGTCCCGTCGCTCTCGCCGGGTCGCTTGATCCACAACAGCGCGTCGAGTCCGGAGCCATCCGCGCCGACGCTCGGCGGCGTCCCCAGGCCCACGCCGCTCGGGTTGCACCACGTGCCCTGCCACCCGCGACCGTTGCGCGACGTGTCGATGACGTACCGCGGGCTGCCGCCCAGCAATGCTCGCAGGCGCTCCGCGTACCGCTGCTCGTCGGCGGTCGGCGAGAAGTTCGACACGTTGGTGGAGAACCCGCGGCCGTCGAGGACGCCGGCATCCCGCAGCCGCTGCGCCATCGTCTCGGGCGGCACCCAGTTCGCGTTCCCCGCATCGATGTAGGCGGTGACGCCGGCCTCGGTGAGGGCACGGACGGCGTCGCGGATCAGCGTCGTCCGGGGCCCCTGACCCGCGCAGTCGCCGAGCATCGACAGGGCGTCGGGCTCGACGATCACGGCGGATGCCGTGCCGCGCAGCGTCTGAGCGATCAGCCGTGCCCACTCCCCATAGCGTTCGACCGGCAGCCCGCCTTGCGAGTACGCGGAGCAGTCGCGGGCAGGGATCGCGTACATGACGAACGTCGCCACCTTGTTCTGTGCGGCCGCCGCGGCGGTCTCCGCCCGCAGCACCTGCACGAGCTCGGCATCGCTGTACCATTCCCCGAGCCAGGTGGCGGTGGGCATGCGCGCGATCACGTCGAAGGCATCGGCCACCGCCGTGCGTCCCTGAGCTCGCGCGTCCGACGCCGCTTGGGCCGCAGCCGAATGGGTCGGCAGCGCGGCACCCCGAGCGAGCGGATTCGGGCCCGAGGTCGGGGCGACCGCTGGTCCGGCGCCGCGGCGCGCCTCCTCGTGCGCGCTCGCGGGCGCCGCATGCGCGACTCCGGCGGCGAAGGCGAGAGCGAGCACCGCCGCGAGCGCCGATGAGATCCGTGGAACGCTGCGCATGATCGACCTCCTTGCAACGGTGCCCCGAGACTACCGGGATGCCGCGCGCTCGTCAGCAGCCTCGTGCGACCTCCGCCCGGATGATGTCGGCGAGCTCGCGCGGCCTGCTCCACATCGGCCAGTGGCCCGTGGGGAGGTCGACGACGTCGACGTCCCGAAGCCGGGTGACCTCGGCGAACATGGGATGACCGCTCTCGGCCATCCGCATGACCTGCTCGCCGGAGATCGAGCAGCACACCAGGGTGGTCGGCACGGCGTAGCGGGCGCCATCGGTGAGGATCACTGGTTCCCGCACCACGGGTGCCGGCTCGGCGACCGCCCGAGCTCGGAACCGCGCCAGGACCTCGGGCTCGATGCCGTCGAGGCTCGCCTGCTGTGCGAGCTCGTCGAAGGGCGGCAACGGCAGCTCCGAGACGGCCTCCGGGAGTCCCGGTGCGAACGCGGCACCGCTCGCCATCGGGCCCGAATCCACCCACACCACACGTCGGACGAGTTCCGGATGCCGGTCGAGGATGATGCTCACCGGGCCGTTGGCGCCGCTGTGGGCGACCAGGACGGCTGGATCGTCCCGCGACGCTCCGAGCTCGTCGAGCGTGTCGCGGATCGCGCCGACCTGATCTTCGAGCGTGCGCGTCGCGTGCTCGGGGTCGTCGGCGTCGAGGCCCGGCAGGGTGAGCGCTCGTGCACGCGCGTCGATGGGGGAGAGATGGGCGGCGACATCGTCCCACGCCCAGGCGCCCAGCCAGTGGCCGGGAACGAGGACGAGTGGGGGAGGCGTGAAGTGATCGGTCATGAGATCAGCATCCGTCGCGCGTTGGACAACAGTGTGTCATCATCTATGTCATGAATTCGCCGCGGCTTCGACGATGAAGCGCGCGGAGCGCCTGCACGCCCTCGCCGAGACGCTGCGGCGCAGCGGGACGCGCGGTGTGTCGGCCGAGCGTCTGGCACGTGAGTTCGAGGTCTCGGTCCGGACGATCAAGCGCGATCTCGATGCACTCGAACGCAGCGGTGCGCCGATCTGGTCGCGGCCCGGTCCGGGCGGCGGCTATGGGGTCGCCGCCGGGTCCTCGCTCCCGCCCGTCAGCCTGTCGCCCTCCCAGGCGGTGGCACTGATGGCGGCCGTCGCCGCTGCGCCGGATGCGCCCTATGCCGACCTCGCGTCGGCCGCGGTGCGCAAGATCGTCGACGTGCTCGACCCCCGGACGCGGGAGCGCGCGGTCGACCTCGCCGGACGCGTCTGGGTCGACGGGGCGCCCGCGGCTTCGCGAGCCGTCCGATCAGCGCTCGAGGAGGCGATGCTCGAGCAGCGCGTCGTCCGCATCCGCTACACAGCCGAGAGCGGAGCCACCACCACGCGCGACGTCGAGCCGGTGCTGTTCGCGTCGAACGGCGGTCGGTGGTACCTCATCGGATGGTGTCGACTGCGCGACGCGATGCGGTGGTTCGCGGTCGATCGCGTCGAGCGGGCGCACGTCACGGCGGCGGAGTGCGAGGGCCACAGCGTCGCCGAGGTCGGGCAGCCGCCGGAGCACGCCCGACCGGTCAGCGGATCACGAACGGAGTGAGTCCGCGGGGTCGCCGAAGTGCGTGCGGATGTGCTCGCTGATGACGCGCCGGCCCTCGTCCTGGTCGCCGGCGCGCAGGGCATCGAGCAGTGCGCGGTGCTGCGCTCCCACGGCGTGCGGGTCGCTGTAGTACGACGCGTCGCGTCGGAAGTAGGCGCGCACGCGGGGCTGGATCGTCCGCCAGATCTGCAGGCAGTGCTGCTGGCCGGAGAGGATCACGATCGCTTCGTGGAACCGGGCGTCCTCGTCGGCGAGCCTCCCCAGGTCGCCGGCCGACGCCGCATCGTCCATGCTCTCGATGATGGTTGCCAGCATTGCGACATCCTCATCCGTGCACACCTCCATCGCCTTCGCGAAGGCGAAGCGCTCGAGGGCGAGGCGGACGGGGACGAGGACGTTCTCGATCTCCTCCTGCGAGACGCCCAGCACCTCGGTGCCGCGGTACGGGTAGGAGACCACGAGCCCCTCCTGCTCCAGCTGCCGGAGTGCTTCGCGGATGGGTGCGCGACTGGTCCCGAGCTGACTCGCGAGCTCGAGCTCGGTGAGCTTATGGCCGGGTGCCAGATCGCCCGAGGTGATGGCCTCTCGCAGCACGTCGGCGACCTGCTGACGACGGGAAGCGGTCGGGATCGGCGGAAGCGGGGAGGAGGTCACTCCGCCACCGTAGCAATCCGACGGTCGTTGTCGACAATGACCCGATCATGTCGGTACGGTAGTTGTCGACAATCGACAACGCGGTTCCCGTGTGAGGAAGGCGGATCAGATGAAGATCACCGAGATCAAGATGTGCGGACTGCGTGGTGCGACCCCGGAGGGCGGATGGACGCACGAGCACGGCCCCGACGACGTCATCCACACCCTGATCGCGGTGCACACCGACGAGGGCGTGATCGGCGTCGGCAGCTGCTACTCGAGCGAGGCCCTCGTCGGGGCTGCGCTCGAGCTCCTGACCCCGCTCGCCATCGGCGCGGACCCGCGCGAGCCCGAGCGCGTGAGCCAGACGCTGGCGGCCCATACCTTCTGGATGGGGAGAGGGGGCGCGGTCGCGCACGCCATCAGCGGGATCGACATCGCCCTGTGGGACATCCTGGGGCAGACGGCGGGACTTCCGGTGGGGATGCTGCTCGGGGGCGTCTACCGGTCGCGCGTACGACCGTATGCGTCGCTGCTGATCGAGGATCCTGCTCCGCTGCGCGACACGCTCCACGAGATCGCGGCCGACGGTTTCACCGCGTTCAAGATCGGGTGGGGCGGTTTCGGACGCCGCGACAGCCGATACGACGAGGATGTCGTCGCCACGGCGCGCGACGCGATCGGGCCGGATGCCCTGCTCGCCGTCGACGCCGGCGGATCGGATGGATTCTGGGCGGGCCGATCGGCGTGGGCGATCCGCACCTCGATGATGCTCGCCGATCACGACGTCGCGTGGTTCGAGGAGGCATTGGCGCCCGACGACATCGAGGGGTATGCCGCTCTGCGTGCCCGAGCCGGTGTACCGATCGCCGGCGGCGAGGTGCTGACCCGGCGCCAGGACTTCGCGAGATGCCTGCGGGCCGGGGCCTTCGACATCGTGCAGCCCGATACGACGAAGAGCGGCGGGCTCACCGAGTCACGCCGCGTCGCTTGGCTGGCCGAGGAGTTCGGGGTGCAGCTCATCCCGCACGGGTGGAACACAGCGATCGGGCTGAGCGCGGATCTGCATCTCGCGTCCGCCGTCGCCGGCACCGACCTCGTGGAGTACCGCACGGGCTCTGCTTATATCGACGGGCTGCTGGAGACGCCTCCCGAGCTCGACGCCGACGGCATGCTCGCCGTGCCCGAGGGGCCGGGGCTCGGCATCCGTCTCTCGCAGGAAGCCCTCGACCGATGGGGCACACGGCCCGATCTGCTTCGGCCGAGCGTGAGCCGGTGAGCGCCGCGGGTCAGCGAATGGCCACGTCGAGGATGAGCGTGCGCATGCCCGCGCGCGAGGCGGCCAGCGCGCCGACGGTGCTGTCTTCGATCGCGAGACACCGGTCGGCTGGAGCCGCGACGAGCGACGCGGCTCGACGGTAGAGGTCGGGGTGAGGCTTGGGGCGGTCTTGCGTTGTCCATCCCACCAGCGTCACTCCTGCCAGCAGGGGCAGCGCGCAGGAGACGGTGTATTGCAGCCGCTCCTGCGCGCTGTTGCTGACGATCGCGACGGGAATGTTCGCGCGGACGAGTTCGCGGGCGAGGCGGTAGGTCGGCTCGATGGGCTGCAGGCTCTCGTCGAAGGCTGTGCGCAGGCGCCGCCAGTACTCGGCATAGACGACCTCGGTCGGGGGCAGTGCGGGATTCGTGGTCCGCAGTGCCTCGAGGCGCTGCTCGAAGCTGAGGCCCTCCGCGTCGGCTCCCGGGGCTGCCACCACGCCCAGGTCGTCGGCGAGAGCGCCCCAGACGCGGTGGCCGATGGGCTCGGAGTCGACGAGGGTGCCGTCGCAGTCGAACATCACCGCGTCGATGTCCTGCCGTCGGACGCGACCGATCACGGCAGCGCCGAGGTCGTCGACGTGGATCCGCTCGGGGGCCATCGGGTCAGGTGCTCCGTCGGTGTCGACGTCCATCGTTCCACCACTCCTCGCTCGCGTGTCGATTGTCGACATCCAGCCAAGAGTAGCCGCCGTGGCCGGCCGCCCCGGTCAGCCGATGAGGCTCGGCTGCAGGTCGCGCAGCGTGCGGCCGTGCGTCATCCGGGCCACGCCGATCGCGGCGAGGATGAGTGCTCCGGCCATCCATGTGAACAGCACCGCGAGGTCGAGGCTGACCCGGCTCAGGTCGCCCCCGTACATCCACTGCCGCATGCCGTCGACGACGTACCCCATCGGCAGAACATGGTGCAGTGCGGCGAGCGGTGCCGGGAGGGTCTGCCAGGGGAAGGTCCCGCCCGCGGTGACGAGCTGCAGCACCATCAGCACGAGTCCGATGAACTGACCGACGGATCCCAGCCACACGTTGAGCGCCAGGATGATCGCGGCGTACGTGAACGACGCGGTGATCAGCATCCCGAGGGTGCCGACCGGACTCGAGAAGTTGAATCCGAGCGCGATCGACAGCACCCCGAAGAGGACGATCATGCCGATTCCGCCGAGCATCGCCGGAGTGAGCCAGCCGGCGAGGGTTACGCGGAGGGGTGAACGCAGCGCGGTCACCGCCCGGCGCGATACCGGCTTCACGATGAGGAAGAGGGCGTAGATGCCGATCCATCCCGCGAGGGCGGCGAAGAAGGGCGCCAGGCCGGCACCGTAATCACCGGCCTTCGCGAGGTTGCCGGAGTCGACCGCCACCGGGTCGGCGATCGTCTGCGCCTGCTGCTCGCGCAGCTCGGGAGTAGAGACGGGCAGCTGGGCCACGCCGGAGCTCAGCCCGTCGCGCAGGGTGACGAGCCCGCCGTCGAGCGTCCCGAGTCCCGAGGCGAGCTGTCGGGCGCCCTCGTCGAGCTGAGCGGCGCCGGTCGCGGCCTCGTCCGTCGCCGAGGCGAGCTGGCCGGCACCCGACGACACGGATGCCGCACCGTCGGCGGCCTGCGCAGCACCGGTGGCGAGCTGTGCGGCGCCCGAGCTGACCTGGGCCGCCCCCGCGGCGAGGCGGTCGATCTGACCCGTCGCCTCGTCGACGCGCGTCGCGCCCGACTGCAGACGGTCGCCGATGGGATCGAGGCGGGCGAGGACCTCCGCGATCTGCGTCTGATCGAGACCTCCGTCGGCGAGCAGCGCGGCGATGTCTGTGCGCACCTGCGGCAGCTGACCCGCCGCATCGTCGACGGCTGCGCGAACGCGGTCGGCGTAGCCCGCGAGCTCGGCCGTGCCGTCGGAGACCTGGGCTGCGCCGGACGCCAGGTCTGACGAGCCCTGAGCCAGCGTGCGGGTGCCGTCGGCGAGCTGCGACGCGCCGCCGGCGAGCTGGTTCGCACCGTCGCGCAGCTGCACGGCACCGCTCGACAGCCGCCCGGTTCCGTCGGCGAGCTGGTTGGCGCCGTCGAGCGCCTGCCCCGCCCCGTCGACGAGCTGGTTCGCCCCGTCGGTGGCGTTCTGCAACTGCACGCGGATGTCGGCGATGCCCGTGAGCAGCCGCGATGCCGCCTCCCGTCCGACGAGTTCGGCGACGGAGGAGCGGATCCGCTCGACCGCCTGCGAGCCGATCGACGAAGCGAGGTAGTTGTTCGCGTCATTGGTGGCGAGCACGAGCGTCGCCTGGCGGGGCTCGTCGCCTGCGGCGCTGGTCAGGGCGAGCGAGAAGTCCTCGGGGATGGTCACCGAGAAGTCGACATCGCCGGTACGCAGCGCCTCCTGAGCCTCGGCGGCGGTCATGTCCTTCCAGCCGAAGGCCCGGCCCTCGACGAGCTTGTCGGTGACGTCGGACCCGTAGTTGACCGTGCCGTTGCCGTCGCTCTTGGGCGCCCCCGAGTCGAGGTCGACGAGCGCTACCGGGATGTCGGCGAACTTCCCGTACGGGTCCTGGTTTGCCCACAGGTACAGGCCGCCGTAGAGGACGGGGACGAGCATGAGCGCGATGAGCGCGACCACCGACATCCGGGTGGCCGTCAGCCGTCGCAGTTCGGCGGTGATGAGGGCGGGGATCTTCATCGGGAGGCCTTCGGACGGGTGCCGCGCAGCCGGATGCCGCTGGGCACCAGGCGTCGATGCGGCGCGAGGGGATCGGTTTCGGTGAGGAGCGTCGCAGCGGCCTGGCCGGCGATCACGAGCACCGCGAGGCCGCGTCCCGCGAACTCCCGGGCGAGGGTCCACCAGTCGTGCGGATCGCCGCCGTGGCGGTCGGGGGAGACGAGCACGATGCCCTCGACGCCCGGCCGCAGGACCGCGAGCTCGAGCAGCATCCGGATGCGGTCGGTCGCGGGCACGTCCCCGATGGGGACGCGCGAGTACGAGCGCAGATCGTGCTCGTCGAGCCACCGCCGCGCGGAGATCGGGTCGGCGAGGCGGCCCGCGAACATCAGCTCCTCGCTGACGACGCCGACCGTGGAGATGTTCGGGGGCGGGTCGCTCACGTCCGGCGCGTCGATCAGTGCGGTCTTGTGCCGCAGCGTGCGCGAGGCGCGGGCGCCGTCGAGCAGGACGGTGCCGCCGTCGGGCCGCATCCGTCCGCTCGCGATGAGGCCCAGGACGGTCGGGCGCTGCTCCGTCTCGGCGATCGCGAGGGTGGCACGGCCGGTGCGGAACGACAGGGTCGTGGGCGGCAGAGCGAGGTCTTTGCGGCCCTTCGCCACGACACGCAGCTCGACGCGCATCAGGAGACCGCCCCCACGACATCGGGGTGCGAGTCGATGAGTGCGGCGGCGTCGCGCCACGAGAGCCCCGCGATCGAGAGGACCGCGCGCACGACGAGCGACCGCGCCTCGGGTGAGGACGCGTCGAGCCGGACGATGACGGTGCGCGCGGTCTCCTCGATGAGACGAGCGAGAGTCGGCGCGGCGACATCCGTCCGCAGCGCGCCCTCGTCCTGCCCGCGGCGCACCAGGTTCATCAGTGCGCGACGAAGCGGGGCGAGCGCGGCGGCGGAGTCTTCGACGTGCCGCTCATCGAGGGCGACGGCGGCGGCCACCTGCACGTGGGATGCCTCGCCCCAGAGCCGACCGGTCAGGCGGGCCAGCGCGACCGGAACCGGCTCGGTGTCGAGTCGCAGCTCGGGGTCTGTGGCGATGGCGTTGAAACGCTGGGCGCCCGACGCGACGAGCTCGCGCACGAGCGCGTCACGGTCGTCGAAGTGACCGTAGAGGGCGCGGCGGCTGAGCCCGGCGGCGCGGGCGATCGCGTCGACGGACGCGCTCGGGTCGAGCGCGAGCGTGCGCGCGGCGGCGGAGAGCAGGCCGGCGCGATTGGCGGCGGCATCCTTCCGCGGACGACGGGGGGAGACGGTGTCGGTCACCCGTCGATGATACGAACCTGCACACACATGTGCAAGTTATAAGAACGCGTGCTGCGGGTCAGTCGGCGCCGAAGTCGAACGACGCGGACTCGCCCGCGGCATCCACCCGCTCGGCGAGATCCTGATCGGTCGATTCGACGTTGCCGGTGATCTCGGCCGCGCCGCCCCGCTCGAGGTCGCCGACGAGCTCGGCCGTCGGGCCGCCGATGAGGCCGATGCCCGCGTAGTGCTCCAGGCGCGAGCGCGAGTCGGCGATGTCGAGGTTGCGCATCGTGAGCTGACCGATGCGGTCGGTGGGACCGAAGGCCGAGTCGCCGACGCGCTCCATCGAGAGCTTCTCGGGCGAGTACGACAGGTTGCGGCTCTCGGTGTTCAGGATCGTGTAGTCCTCGCCGCGGCGCAGGCGCAGCGCTACCGTTCCACTGATCGCGGAGCCCACCCAGCGCTGGATCGACTCACGCAGCATGAACGACTGCGGCTCGAGCCAGCGGCCCTCGTACATCAGGCGCCCGAGGCGGCGACCCTGCTCGTGGTAGGTCGCGAGGGTGTCCTCGTTCAGGATGCCGTTGACGAGGCGCTCGTACGCGACGAACAGCAGCGCCATGCCCGGCGCCTCGTAGATGCCGCGGCTCTTGGCCTCGATGATGCGGTTCTCGATCTGGTCGCTCATACCGAGACCGTGGCGGCCGCCAATCGCGTTCGCCTCCATGACGAGCTGGACGATGTCGGAGTACTCGACGCCGTTGATGGCGACGGGGCGGCCCGCTTCGAACGTGACCGAGACGTCCTCGGTCTCGATCTCGACCGCAGGATCCCAGAAGCGCACGCCCATGATGGGCTCGACGATCTCGAGCGAGACGTCGAGGTGCTCGAGGGTCTTGGCCTCGTGGGTCGCGCCCCAGATGTTGGCGTCGGTCGAGTAGGCCTTCTCGACGGAGTCGCGGTACGGGAACCCGTGCGCGACGAGCCACTCGCTCATCTCGGTGCGGCCGCCCAGCTCGGTGACGAAGTCGGCGTCGAGCCACGGCTTGTAGATGCGCAGGGCAGGGTTTGCGAGCAGGCCGTAGCGGTAGAACCGCTCGATGTCGTTGCCCTTGTAGGTGGAGCCGTCGCCCCAGATGTCGACGCCGTCCTCCTTCATGGCGCGCACGAGCATCGTTCCGGTGACGGCACGGCCGATCGGCGTGGTGTTGAAGTAGGTGCGGCCGGCCGAGCGGATGTGGAAGGCGCCGCACGAAAGGGCGACGAGGCCCTCCTCGACCATCATCGGCTTGCAGTCGATGAGTCGCGAGCCCTCCGCGCCGTACTGCAGCGCGCGGCCGGGAATCGAGGCGATGTCGTCCTCGTCGTACTGGCCGAGGTCGCCGGTGTAGGTGAACGGGACGGCGCCCTTGTCGCGCATCCACGCGACCGCGACGGAGGTGTCGAGACCCCCCGAGAAGGCGATGCCGACGCGTTCGCCGACGGGCAGGGACTGGAGGACCTTCGACATGGGGACAATCCTACTGAGCGGGGGTCAGTCCTTCGTGACGGGGACGACCAGGCCGCCCCAGGTCTCGTTCTCGAAGTCGGCGACCTCCGACGAGGTCAGCAGGTCGTAGAGCGCGACGATGCGGGGGTCGTCCTTCAGGTCTGGACGCGTCGCGAGCACGTTGTAGTACGGGCTGCCCTCGCCCTCGGTGAGGATCGCCTGGTCGGCGGTGAGGCCCGCCGGAAGCGCGAAGCTGATCGTGACGAAGGCGGCGTCGACGTCGGGCACGGCCTGGGGCAGCGTCGCG
The DNA here is from genome assembly GCF_040544895.1 of Microbacterium sp. 1262. Classification (NCBI taxonomy): domain Bacteria; kingdom Bacillati; phylum Actinomycetota; class Actinomycetes; order Micrococcales; family Microbacteriaceae; genus Microbacterium; species Microbacterium sp. 1262. The sequence continues at coordinate 2,575,816 of NZ_JBEPKU010000001.1, read as the reverse complement.
TTCTCGATCTCCTGGAACCGGAAGTCGCGCGGGTTGTCGGTGATCCCGGTGAGGTCGGCGACGTCGTCGGAGACCTCGATCAGGCCCTCCTGCGCGAGGAGCTTGAGCGCGCGCCCCTCGTTCGTCGGGTCGTTCGGAATGGCGATCGTCGCGCCGTCCTTCAGGTCGTCGAGGCTGTCGACCTTGCTCGAGTAGAACGCGGCCGAGGGCAGGTACGCCTCGCCGACGCTGATGAGATCCGACCCGGTGTTGGTGTTGAAGTTCTCGAGGAAAGTCGAGTTCTGGAACAGGTTCGCGTCGATCGAGCCGTCGACGAGCGCGGTGTTGGGGGTGTTGTAGTCGGTGAAGGGCACGAACTCGATCGTGAGTCCCAGCTCGGCCGCGCCGTTCTCGGCGATGTGGTTCAGGATGTCGCCGGCGGGCGTCTGCAGTGCGCCGACCTTGAGGGTGCCGAGGCCGTCGCCGTCGGCGCCGCCCGACTCGGATGCCGGCGAGCCGGCGCATCCGGCGAGCAGGAGGGCCGCCGCGGCGACGGCGGCGAGGAGGAGCGGGGTGCGGGCGGTGCGGGCCGTGCGGGACATGGAGGGTTCCTCTCGGGATGACGGTGCGGTCGGGCGGTGCGTGGCTGGAGGGGCGGTGCGGGGGCGTCAGGCTGTGCCGCGGGCGTCGGCCCGCTGCATCCGTGCGCTCGGGGCGGCGGTGCGGCCGCGGGGCGAGCGGCGGGCGAGGCGCCGGGCGCCCCAGCTCGCCAGGCCCTGCAGCACCATGACGATCGCGAAGATCACGACGATGACGCTGACGATGTGGATCCAGCTGTACTGCTGGTAGCCGTAGCGGATCGCGACGTCGCCGAGACCGCCACCGGCGACGGTGCCCACCATCGCCGAGAAGTTGATGATCGAGGTGACGGTCGTCGAGAGGCCGAGCAGCATCGCGGGCGCGGCCTCGGGCAGCAGCACCTTCGTCACGAGCTGCCAGCGGCTCGCGCCCAGCGATGCGGCGACCTCGAGCAGGCCGTCATCGACTTCCTTGATCGCGATCTCGACCATGCGGGCGAAGAACGGAATGGCCACGACCGACAGGGGCACGATCGCCGCGGTCGGTCCGATGAAGGTGCCGACGATGAGCCGGGTGAAGGGGATCAGCGCGACCATCAGGATGATGAACGGCACCGACCGGCCGAGGTTGACGATGAAGTCGAGCACACGGTTGATGACGATGCCGACGCGGCGCGAGCCGAAGGGGGTCGCGAGGAAGCGCCCCTGCTCGGTGCCGACGAGCACGACGCCGAGCGGGAGGCCGACGACGATCGTCGCCAGCAGCGCGACGCCCACCATGTAGAGCGTCTGGCCGGTGGCGACCAGCAGCAGATTGAGCAGTTGCTCGTTCACGCGGCATCCCCTCCCTGCAGGACGTCGACGATGAGACCCTGGCCGCGCAGGTCGGCGATGACGGCGGATGCCGCGGCCGCGGGCACCTCGAGACGGGTGCGGCCGGCCTGCGTGCCGGCGATCTGCTCGACGAGGGCGCCGAGCAGCGACACGTCGACGTCGTGGTCGCGGGCGATCCGCGCGATGACGGGACGGTCGGCCGTGCCGCCGGCGAACGTGATGTCGATGACCGTCGCGCTCGGGTCGGCTCCCGCGGGGATCGGCCCCAGCGGGAAGAGCTGCGAGGTCAGGCGCGAGCCCGGCGTGCGGATGACGTCGGTGAGGCGACCGCTCTCGACGACGCGGCCGTGCTCGATGAGCGCCGCCGAGTGGCACGTCGACTTCACGACATCCATCTCGTGCGTGATGAGGAGCACGGTGAGTCCGAGCTCGGCGTTGATGCGCCGGTAGAGGTCGAGGATCGAGGTCGTGGTCTCGGGGTCGAGGGCACTCGTCGCCTCGTCGGAGAGCAGCACGCTCGGGCCGCTCGCGAGGGCGCGGGCGATGCCGACGCGCTGCTGCTGCCCGCCCGACAGCTCGTGCACGCCGGCGTCTCCCCGGTGACCGAGGCCGACGAGGTCGAGCATCTCCTGCGCGCGGTCGCGCCGCCGGACCCGGGGGCTGCCGTCGAGTTCGAGGGCGAGCTCGACGTTGCCGCGCACCGAGCGGCTGCCGAGGAGGTTGAACCGCTGGAACACCATCCCGATGCGACGGCGTGCCGCGCGCAGGCTGTTCGCGTCGAGGGCGGTCAGATCCACCCCGTCGACGACCACTCGGCCTGTATCCGGCCGCTCGATGAGGTTGACCATGCGGGCGACGGTGCTCTTGCCGGCGCCGGACTGGCCGACGATGCCGTAGATCTCCCCGGAAGGGATCTGCAGCGAGACGTCGTCGACGGCGGTCAATCCGCCGTACGTCTTCGATACGTGCTCGAGCGCGATCACGGTCGGGCCTTTCGGAGGTCTGCGCCGTCGGGTCGCCGGCGTAACCCCGAGTTTCCCGTCCTTCACGTGTCGCACCGAATTCCCGTTACCCCAAATGTCGCCGTCCCTTGCCGACGCGCGAGAACGCACCGTCGCCGCGAGCGCGTACCCCGCACGGTGCGTTTTCGCCGAGAGGGTGCGTTCTCGGCGGGCCGGCGCCCCCCGGGCTCAGCCCAGCGAGACACCGGTGATCGTCACCGGGGTGGCGGGGGCGCCGTCGGGGGCACCGCCCTCGGCGCCGGCGGCAGCGACATCGCGCACGATGGCGAGGCCCGCTTCGTCGAGCGTGCCGAAGACGGTGTACTTCGCGGGCAGCGGGGTGTCCTCGTACACGAGGAAGAACTGCGAGCCGTTCGTGTTCGGGCCGGCGTTGGCCATCGCGACCGTTCCGGCCGGGTAGGTCTCACTGCCGTCGAGCTCGTCGGCGTAGTTGTATCCGGGGCCGCCGCGTCCGGTTCCCGACGGGTCGCCGCACTGCAGCACGAAGATGCCCGAGGTGGTGAGGCGGTGGCAGGGCGAGTCGTTGTAGTAGCCCTGCTCCCCGAGCGAGACGAAGCTGCCGACCGTGCACGGCGTGCGGTCGGCGTCGAGGGTCATGGGGATGTCGCCGGCCGACGTCTGCAGCACGGCCGAGACCTGGCCCGTCACCTCGGACTCGGCCGGCGGGAGCTCGACGTCGCGCACGCCGCCGGGAGCCTCGACGTAGGCGCAGGCGCCCTCCGGAACGGTCTCGGCGGTCGGCATGGTGTCGGGCTCGGCGGGCGTGGGCGACGATGCGCATCCGGCGAGAGCGAGAGCCGACAGGACGAGAAGGGCGGAACCGAGACGAGCACGCATGTTCAGAGCCTACGGTCTCGGATGCCGCCGGTCGGGTACCCGGATCGACGCGGTTCGCTGTCGCGAGCGAAGCCGGATGCCGGAACCTGGTCAGCACGCGCCGCGAGTGGCACGATCGGACCGTGATGCCCGCGCCGCGGGCCGCGGAAGGGGTGGCGATGGCTGACAGCACGGCGGGCGGTGCCGGGTTCTCCGACGAGGAGAAGGCGGCGATGAAGCAGCGGGCCGAGGAGCTCCGCTCGACGAAGGGTCTGAAGGGCGCCGCGAAGCTCGCGAAGGAGCTCGAGGCCTGCGTGGACGCGATCGACGCGCTCGAGGGGATCGACGGCGAGGTCGCCCGCATGGTCCACCGGATCGTTTCGGAGGAGGCATCCGACCTCGACCCGAAGACGTTCTACGGGTTCCCGGCCTATGCGCGCGCCGGGAAGGTCGTGATCTTCGTGCAGCCGAAGTCGAAGTTCGACACCCGCTACCCGACGCTCAACTTCGACGAGACGGCGACGCTCGACGACGGGTCGATGTGGCCGACGTCGTTCGCGATCGTCGAGGTCACTCCCCAGGTCGAGAGTCGCGTGCGGGAGCTGGTTCGCGCCGCCGTCGACTGATCTCCGGCGCCGACCGCATCGTCCGGGGTTCTCGCGTGACGGCGACCGCGACGATCGTCAGCAGCGCCGGCACAGCGAGACCCAGCAGAGCGCCGGCGGCGACATCGTGCAGGTAGTGCGCGCCCTCGAAGAGTCGACCCGAAAACACGATGAGCGCTGCGCCCACGGCCGCCCACGTCGCCCACGTCCGGCGCGCCGCGGTGGCGATGACCCAGACCGCGCCCATCGCGAGGACGGCGTGGTTCGAGGGGAAGGAGTAGTCGGTGGCGTCGCAGGCCGACAGCGCTGCCCAGCGGGTGCACGGGCGTGCCTGCATGAGGGCCACTTTGACCATCTCGCTGGTCGCGTAGGCGATGACGACTCCGCCCGCTGCGGCGATGGAGAGGATGCGGTGCCGTGACCCGCCTCGCAGCGCGACGGCCAACGCGACGACCGTGCCGACGGCGAGCAGCGACAGGAACACGTCCGAGAGGTACGCGGTCGCCGGAAGCGCGAGGCCCGCGGTCATCGCCCCGCGTGTCGCCAGGACGCTGAGACTGACGCCCCACCAGGGGATGAGCAGTGCGGCCGCCGCGATGACGGCGACAGCGGACACGGGGAGTATCGACGATCGGGGGATGGCGGTGCTCACCCCAGCAACGCTAGGAAGCGCGCGGCCGCGCGGCATCCGCTCTCAGGCGCGCGCGCATCCTCCCCGAGGTGTATTCCTCGTTCAGGAGAGCAGCGCCTCTGCCCGCAGGGTCAGTGCGATCGCGACGAGTGTCGACAGCAGGCCCGAGGCGAGGAGCAGACCCGGATGCGCGAGGCCGATCACGATCTGACGTGTGCGCGGCGCGTCGGCGAGGAAGTGCTCCGGGATGCGGTGGCGCGTGGGCACGGCCGACCACCCGCGCAGTCGCACCAGGTAGCTCGCGTAGCGGATGATCAGCACGCAGTAGAGCAGCACGGTGACCGGAGGCACGATGCGGGCGAAGAGGTCACCGGCGGCGATCCAGGCCGTCTCGATGTCGGTGCCGCTCTCGTCGGCGAGCTGCACCGCGATCGCGCCGCCGATCACGACCGAGCCCAGCCAGAACACGAAGGCGCTGAAGAGCGCGAGGAACCGCGCGAAGAAATGGGTCAGGATCGACGGCTCGTACTCCAAGTGCGACCTCGGCGTCTGCGACAGGACGATGAGTGTCGCCACGAGCGGGGGCAGTGCTGCTGTGAGGGTGAGGGTCGCGCGCAGCCAGTGCGGGCCGCCGAGCAGATCGCAGATGACGAGCAGGGCGACCACGGTGATCATCCACAGCAGGCCGAGGGCCGTGGGGTGGGAGGTCACGAAGGAGGGATGATGCTCCTCGAGGCGGGCGCTGGCGCGTTCGACGAGCCGTCGTCCCCGATCGTTCGTCGTCACGGGTGGATGCTATCGCCGGTGACCGGCCGGTGTGCAGGGAGTAGCCTGGACGCGTGAGTACCGTCCGTCTGCCGATGCCCTCTGGGCGTGAGGGGGTCTCCGGCGCGCTCAGCGCCGGTGGCACAGGCGCGGCATCCTTCGTCCTCCTCGCCGGTTGATCCGGCGCGCGTCGCGTCGACCCATGTCCGCGACGCGCTCTCCCGGTCCCGGGCGACGACTCCGTCGTTCCGGGATGATCCGCTCACGACCGTCTGCTCGCAGCCCGTTCCGGGGCGCCGGCGCGACGGTGGTGCGCGAACGCGTACTCAGACAGGACCCTTTCCATGTTCGCCCTCACCGCGAAAGCCATCCGCTCCTCGTTCATCAACGTCTCGCTCCGCGAGCGCAATTCGCTCGTCGTCCCCGCCGACCTCGGGGACGTCGACTGGTCTACCCGTGACTACTACGGGTGGCGCGACCCCAAGACTCCGCTGCTCGGGTTCATCGTCGCCGAGGTCGACGGCGAGGCCGTCGGTCTGCAGCTGCGTCAGGCAGATCAGGCCACGCGCACCCGCCCGCAATGCTCGTGGTGCTGCGATGTCACCCTCCCCAACGAGGTCGTCTTCTTCGCCGCGAAGCGGGCGGGCAAGGCCGGTCGTGCCGGAAACACCGTCGGGACGCTCCTGTGCTCGGGGTTCGAGTGCTCGCGGAACGTCCGGCGCCTCGACCCGCCGCCCTACCTCGGGTTCGACGCGGCAGCGGCGCGCGATCGCCGCATCGCGACGCTGCAGGCCAACGTCGACGCGTTCTTCCGCGATCTGCGCGACGGCGCCTGAGCCGCCCCGCACCCGGCGTCCGGCTTCTCCTCAGCGAGGCGGGGCCGGGCGCCGGCGGTCTCGCTGATCAGGTCGTCGTCGAGGCGATGTCCGTGAGCAGCGCCTCGGCGGCCAGCGCGTCGAGCGACAGGCCGAGGCTCGTGGCGACGGCGGCGACGGTCGCGAACGACGGGGTCGCCAGCCGGCCGGTCTCGATCTTGCGCAGTGTCTCGGGTGATACGCCGGCGGCTGCGGCGACCTCCGTGATCGACCGGTCTCCCCGCGCTCGCCGGAGCTGGGCGCCCAGGCGACGGCCGCGCTCGACGGCTTCGGGCGTGAGCGCGCGACGAACCATCATGCGCTCATCGTAGCGGTATAGTTTGACCGGTATTTTTATACCGGAGGAGCGCACCATGATCGAGATCTTCACACCGCGCGAGGTCGATCGCGCCCGCGAGACGGGGGCCATCGTCGGCGGCATCCTCCGCGATATCCGCTCGCGGGTGCAGGTGGGTACGAACCTCCTCGAGATCGACGAGTGGACGCGCGAGCTCATCGCTGACAACGGGGCGACGTCGTGTTATGTCGACTACGCGCCGTCGTTCGGGCGGGGCCCCTTCGGGCACTACATCTGCACGGCGGTCAACGACGCCGTGCTGCACGGGATGCCGCACGACTACCGCCTCGCCGACGGGGACCTCCTCACGCTCGACCTCGCCGTCACGAAGGGCGGCCTTGCGGCCGACGCCGCGATCAGCTTCGTCGTCGGGAATCGGCGCCCGGAGGGAGCGGCAGCCCTCATCGACGCGACCGAACGCGCCCTCGCCGCCGGCATCGAGGTCGCACGCGCGGGCAACCGGGTGGGCGATATCTCGCGCGCGATCGGCAATGTGCTCTCCGGTGCCGGATACTCCATCAACACCGAGTTCGGCGGGCACAGCATCGGGTCGGTGATGCACGGCGACCTGCACATCCCCAATACCGGGCGGCCGGGGCGGGGCTACATCCTGCGGCCGGGGCTGCTCATCGCGATCGAGCCGTGGGTCATGGAAGACACGAATGTGCTCGTGACCGACGCGGACGGGTGGACGCTCCGCAGCTCGACCGGATGCCTCACCGCCCACGCCGAGCACACGATCGCCATCACCGACGGAGCGGCCGAGATCCTCACCCTGCCGCGGTGACCTCCGTCGGCAGGACGCGGGCGCGGCGGCGGGTGACCCACACCGCTCCGAAGCCGACGGCGACGAAGCCGATCGCGATGACGACGACGTACGCCGCGACCGACCCCCATCCGCCAGGGCCGTTCGGATTCAGGAACGGGTAGGGGTACCAGTACGGCTCGCCCGTCGTGGGGTTCGTGACGAGCGGGCCTCGGACGAGCGTGTAGGCCACCCACAGCAGCGGGAACGCCACCACGACCCATACGACCTGCCAGCGAAGGGCGCGGCGCCGGGCGCCGATCAGCAGGTCGAGCACGAGGAAGATCGGGCCGATCAGGTGCAGCACCTCGTTCGACCACGGCACCGGCTCGGATCCCTGCGGGAGCGTGATCCCGCGCAGGAGTGCGTTGTAGACGACTCCGGTGATGACCATGTACGCCGTGGCGCAGGTGAGCGCGGCGGAGAGCCCGAGCGATGATTCCGGCCCGGCGCGGCCGATCAGTGCGCGGACGCCCGCCGTCACGAGAACCACTGCTGCGATGACGTTCGAGAGGATCGTGAAGAAGCTGAAGAAGTTCGCGAACACGGTCGCGACGTCGCCGCCGGACTCGGCGGTTCGCGTCAGTGACACGGTCAGCTGGGTGATGACGGCGGCGAGGATGACGACGGCCATCGCCAGCCGCAGGAGCGACCACACCGTCGCCTGCCTCGAGCTCTGCACGTGGGCACACTATCGCTCGACTGCCGTACGTGAACGCATGTGGCGGCGGTCCGGGATGTCGCGTCCGGTCACGGATAGCGTCGCGATGCGGCATCCGCGGGCATGGATCGGCGCGTCGACGCGTTGGGTCCGACGGCGACCGCGGCGAAGGCAGCACGCGGCGCGCGAGAGGACGAACCCGATGACCATCACCACCCCTCCTGTTCTGGGCGGCCCCGACGTCCGCGATAACGCCGCATGGCATTCGCTGACCGGGGCGCACGCGCACCTCGCCATCGGCGACGACCTCGTCCGCCGGTATCCCGACGACGTGGCCGGCTTCGTGGGCGTGCGCACGTGGGAGGACCCCGCGGTGTGGGACTCGCTCACGACCGTGGTGGGTTCGGGCAATGAGTTCAGCATCAGTACGCCCGACCGTGCGGACGTTGGCGGTAGTGATGGTGCTGGGCCGGTGCTGCCTGACGGGTGGGTGCGCACGTTCGGTGGCGCGGGAGTGCAGCTCGTCGAGACGGATCGCCTGCAGCCGCGACCGGACGACGAGGCGGTCGAGCTGGGGCAGGCGGATGTCGCCGACATGCTCGCGCTCGTCGAACGCAACCGGCCCGGTCCCTTCCGGCCGCGCACCCACCTGCTCGGCCGGTACATCGGCATCCGGCGCGACGGCCGGCTGATCGCGATGGCCGGGGAGCGGCTGCAGCCGGGCGAATGGACCGAGATCAGCGCCGTCGCGACCGACGAGGCGTACCGGCGGCAGGGGCTCGCGTCGCGGCTGGTGCTAGATGTCGCGTTCCACATCCAGCAGCGGGGTGGCCGAGCGATGATGCACGCCGCGGCGTCGAACGTGAACGCGATCGCCGGTTACGAGAAGCTGGGGTTCGAATTGCGGCAGCGGACGAACTTCACGGGCGTGCGCGTGCCCTGACCGGCGGTTCCCGGTCGGCGATTCCTCCCCAGTCGTGCGCTCTGACGAGTTTCGCTCTTCGTATGTTTGTTCGACGTAAATGTCTGACCCCGCTGCCACAATGGGAACATGTCAGCGAACAGGGGTTGCGGCTCGGACGAGATCGAGGTCTCGCCGCACGGCCCCGCGATCGCGGCTTACGGCGAGGCGCTCGCGCTGGTGCATGACGCGGATGTCGCTTCGGTGCGGGCTCTGGCCGAGCTGGGCCGGTCCGCGTTGCGTGAGGCGCGCCGTGACGGAGTGCGTGGGATGGCCTCGGACATGGAGCTGCGGTCGGTCGCGGCTGAAGCTGCGGGGCTGGCCCGGCGGACCGACAGGCGCCTGCAGGCCGACATCGACCATGCGCTGACGATCGTCGACGATTACCCGACCGTCTTCTCGGCGTGGGAGGAGCGGCGGATCACCCGCGACCACGTCGACGCGGTCGTCAAAGCGGGAACCGGGCTGCCCGATGAGGTGCGGGGCGAGTTCGAGGTCGCGGCGATCGCGGTGTGCGAGCGCGACATCGCCACCCGGGTGAAACCGGCCCTGCGTGCCCTCGCGGAGAAGCTGCACGAGCGCACGTTCACCGACCGGCACCGCGAAGCCGCCGCCGGGCGGTGCGTGCGGGTCGCGCACGGGACGGACGGGATGTCGGATGTCATCGCGACCGTCCCGACCGTGATCGCGGTGGGCATGCTCGACCGGCTCACGCAGATGGGGCAGTTGGTGAAGGACGCCCGGGCGGATGCCGCAGGCGCATGCGAGCCGGCCGATACGCGAACGATGGATCAGCTGCGCGCCGACATCCTCGGTGACCTCGTCCTCGGCGGGGCGCCCGTGGTCGACCCGACGTACGGGACGGACCGGGCCGGTGGGCTCGGGGCGATCCGGGCACGCGTGCAGGTGGCGGTCACCGCCGAGACGTTGATGGGGCGTGACGAGAACCCCGCCGAAGCCGTGGGTGCTGGGCTCGTCGATGCTGACACCGTGCGGCAGCTCGCCGGGCAGGTCAGCGAGTGGGACCGGCTCTTCATCGACCCCCTCACCCGCACACCGGTCGAGATCGACACCTACCGACCCACGGCGTCGATGAAGAAGCTCCTGATGGCACGGGATCAGCACTGCCGGTTCCCCGGATGCCGCAGAGCCGCGATCCGCTGCGAGCTCGACCACACCATCGACTACGCCCTCGGCGGCCACACCCACATCTTCAACCTCGCCCACCTCTGCCAACGACACCACTCCATGAAGCAGTTCACCAAGTGGGAGGTCAGGCAGGTCGGCGGCGGGGTCCTCGAATGGACCTCACCCCTCGGCCGGGTGTACCGCGAAGACGTCCCCATACCCGCCGTCTGCTTCACGATGGACACCGCGGACCCGCCACCGGATGCCGCACTCGGCGGACCGCCGCCGGGACAATCGCCACCCTTCTGACTCCGGCCGCGCGCCCTCGATGGCGCGCCCGCGCACAGCCCGAGTCCCACGCTCGCGCGGTGCGCGCCGTCGTCAGCCCTTCGCGCCCGCGAACGCGAGGGTTCCGCCGAGCCCGATCATCATCACGCCTCCCGCGCTTGCGAGCGTCGCCATGCGGCGCGGTGAGGTGGCGAACCACGCGCGGGCCGTTCCCGCCGCGAGCGCCCACAGGCTGTCGCTCACCACGGCGAGCACCTGGAAGATCAGGCCGAGCGCGAGGAGCTGCATCCAGATCGGACCAGCGCCGGGGGCGACGAACTGCGGGAGAGCAGCCACGAAGAACGCGATCGTCTTCGGGTTCGTCACACCGACGACGAACCCCTGAGCAAGCAGGCGCATCGGCGACGTACGCACATTCGAGGGCGTGCGCACGTGCGCGTGACGGTGGCGGATCGCCTGCACCCCGAGCCACACGAGATACGCGGCGCCGACGATCTTGATGACCGTGAAAGCGGCGACCGACGACGCGACGATCGCGCCGACCCCGAACGCCACCGCGAGCAGGGCAGGGACGTTCCCGAGCGCGTTTCCGAGCACGCTCAGCACGCCGGCGCGACGCCCGAGGGCGATCGATCGGCCGATGACGAACAGCACACCGGGGCCTGGGATCACGATGATGACGACAGCCGCGAGGAGGAACGCCAGCAGGTTCTCGAACGGGATCACGAACGAACGCTATCGGCCCGAGGAGTCGCCTGTATTACGCCATGTCTCCGTGCGTGTCGCCGTGTGTGGCGGCGCCGCGACAGCGGCGCCCGCGCCGCTCTACTGTCGGGCGATCCGCAGCATCCGCTGCATCCGCGCCGTTCCGAGGAGATCCGCATGACCGACACCGTCTCGCGCGTCGACCGCAGCGTCGGCGACACTGCGCCGACCGCGCAGCGCGTCGACCTCGGCGACATCCCCGTCGTCCGCACGCGGCACTGGTTCCGGTGGGCGATCGCCGCGATCATCGTGTTCGTCGTCGCACAGTTCCTGTGGTCGCTCGTGACGAACGAGAACTACGAGTGGGGCTACTTCGCGCAGTACTTCTTCTCCGACCCGGTGCTGCAGGGACTCGGCCTCACCCTCGCCTACACGGCAGTGTCGGCGACGATCGGATTCCTGCTCGGGACGGTGCTGGCGCTGGCTCGGCTCGCCAAGTCGCCGCTGCTGAACGCGGCGGCGTGGAGCTTCATCTGGTTCTTCCGCTCGGTCCCCCTCGTCGTACAGCTGGTCGTCTGGTACAACCTCGGCTACCTGTATCCGACGCTCGGGCTGGGCACCCCCTTCACGACCGACTTCTGGATCGTCGAGTTCCCGACGGTGCAGCTCATCAGCGCGTTCGCGGCGGGCGTGCTCGGCCTGAGCCTGCACCAGGCGGCCTACTCCGCCGAGATCATCCGCGGCGGCCTGCTCTCGGTCGACCAGGGCCAACTCGAGGCGGCCGCGGCCCTCGGCATCCCGCCGCGTCGCCGACTCAGCCGCATCGTGCTGCCGCAGGCCATGCGATCGATCATCCCCAACGCCACGAACGAGGTGATCGGCCTCGTCAAGGGCACGTCGGTGCTGTTCGTGATCGCGATCCCCGAGCTGTTCTACGCGGTGCAGGTGATCTACAACCGCAACAGCCGCGTCATCCCGCTGCTGCTCGTCGCGGTGGTCTGGTACACGATCATCACCACGGTGCTCAGCATCCTGCAGTACTACATCGAGCGTCACTACGCGCGGGGATCCGTACGAGTTCTGCCGCCCACGCCCGTCCAGCGCGCGCGCCGCTGGATCGCGGCGCAATGGGCTCGCCTCGGCGACGACGCGCCGGCACCCCGCCCCCTCGCACCCGGAGGAAAGTCATGACCATCGGTCTCGTCGAGATCCACAACGTCCACAAGAGCTACGCCGGAGTCGAGGTGCTCGGCGGCATCGACCTCACGGTCGAGCCGGGCGAGGTCGTCGCGGTCCTCGGCGCGAGCGGCTCGGGCAAGTCGACGCTGCTGCGCACCATCAACCACCTCGAGACGGTCGACCGCGGATCGGTCACGGTCGACGGCGAGTTCATCGGCTACGAGCAGCGGAACGGCAAGCTCTACGAGCTGCGCGAGAAGGCGGTGCTCGAACGCCGCACCCAGATCGGGATCGTCTTCCAGAACTTCAACCTCTTTCCCCACCTCACCGCCCTCGAGAACGTCACCGAAGCGCCCATCGCGCTCGGCCGGCTGTCGAAGGACGACGCCCGCGAGCTCGCGCTCGGACTGCTCGACCGCGTCGGGCTCGGCGACAAGGCCGGTCACTATCCGCGCCAGCTCTCGGGCGGGCAGCAGCAGCGCGTCGCGATCGCGCGAGCGCTGGCTCTGAAGCCCAAGGTGATCCTGTTCGACGAGCCGACGAGCGCGCTCGACCCCGAACTCGTCGGCGAGGTGCTCGACGTCATCCGCGACCTGGCGCAGCTCGGGACGACGCTCATCATCGTGACCCACGAGATCGGCTTCGCCCGCGAGGTCGCCGACCGCGTCGTCTTCCTCGACGGCGGCCGGATCATCGAGCAGGGCCCGCCCGCCGAGGTGCTCGTCGCGCCGAAGCACCCCCGCGTGCAGGAGTTCCTCGCCAAGGTCCTCGCCTGACATCCCATCCCACCCCTCCACCCGCACCCCACTTTTCGAGAGAGACCCACAGCATGGCCATCAGTAAGAAGCAGGGCATCGCCGCCGGACTCGGCGTCGTCGCGGTCGCGGCGATCGTCGGCGGCATCGTCACCGCCGTGAACCTCAACCGACCCGCCGAAGCCGAGGCCGCGGCGCCCGCACCCGCCACGGCCAACGTCGCGACCGACGACATCCACTGGGTGCACCTCGACGAACCCGTCGCCGAGGCCGTCGCCGCCCTCGAGGTGAGCGGGTTCGAGCCCGTCGAAGAGGGGAAGCTGACGGTCGCGCACTCCGCATACCTGCCGCCGCTCGGCTACATCCCCGAGGGCGAGACCCAGGCCGCGGGCACCGAGCCGAACATCGGATCGCTCATCGCCGAAGCGCTCGGGCTCGAGTACAACCCGGTGGTCGTCGCGTGGGCCGATTGGCCCCTCGGCATCCAGTCGGGCAAATACGACCTCATCACCTCGAACGTCACCGTCACGGAAGAGCGCAAGGAGCTCTACGACTTCGCGAGCTACCGCGAGGACCTGCTCGGCTTCTACGTCCGCGCCGACAGCGACATCGACAAGATCGAAGAGTCCGCCGACATCTCCGGTCTGAAGATCGTCGTCGGCTCGGGCACCAACCAGGAGCAGGTGCTGCTCGCCTGGAACGAGGAGCTCGAAGCTGCCGGCGAGGCTCCCGCCGAGCTGCAGTACTACGACGACAACGCCGCCGCCGTCCTCGCGCTGCAGTCCGGCCGCGTCGACGCGACCTTCGGCCCCAACGCAACCTCGGCCTGGTCGGCCCGGGAGACCGGCGACACCAAGCTCGTCGGACTCGTGCCCGGCGGCTGGCCGCAGACCGCCAACATCGCCGCGGCGACCGCCAAGGGCAACGGCCTGATCGAGCCGGTGTCGATCGCGATCAACGCCATCATCGAGGGCGGGCAGTACGACGAGGTCCTCGAGACGTGGGGCCTCGAGTCGGAGCGCATCGAGAAGAGCGAGATCAACCCGCCCGGACTCCCCGCGTCGTGAACGGGTATGCGTCGTGAACAGGTCGCGGTGAAAGGTAGCGTCGCCTCGTGACATCGACCGCGACAGCGCTCACCATCCGGCTCGTCCGCACCGAGGAATTCGCTCGGGCGGGCGAGCTGACCGCACGCGCCTACCAGCACAGCTACGACCGGCTCTCGGAGCAGTACCTCGACTCGCTGAGGGACGTCGCCGCCCGCGTGCGGATCGGAGATGTGTGGGTGGCGGTGGATGACGGCGGGATCCTCGGAACCGTCTGGGTCGCTCGGCCCAACCGTCCGCTCGCCGGCGTCGCGCGGCCCGGCGAGACGGACTTCCGCCAGCTCGCCGTCGCCCCCGAAGCCCGTGGCCGAGGAGTCGGCGAGGCGCTCACCCGGCACGTCATCGAGCTGGCCCGGCAGCGCGGATCGCATCGCGTCGTCATGAACAGCGGGCCCGAGATGACCGCCGCGCACGCGCTGTACGCCAAGCTCGGCTTCACGCGCCTGCCCGAGCGGGAGGGCCGGATCGAGGTCGAGCCGGGCCGTTTCGTCGACCTGCTCGCGTTCGGATACGACCTCGCACCGGAGCCCCGCGCGGGAACCCGCACCACTGCCGGCGTCTCGGCCATGACGTGGCTGTTCGAGCACATCGACTACGACGACCCGCGTGCCGCGGCCCTGCGCGCCGAGATGGACCGCGAGGTCGGTCCGCGCTACGCCGACCGCTTCGACGACGCCGATCCCGAGGCGGCCGCCCGGTCCGCTCGCGCCTTCGCGATCGACCCCGCGACGATCGTCGCGACGGTGCTCGTGACGGATGCCGCGGGCGAGGCCGTGGGCCACGGCGCACTCCGCGACCTCGAGCACGACGGCATCCGGGATCTCGAGATCAAGCGCGTGTACGTCCACCCCCGTGCCCGCGGTCTCGGCGCGAGCCGGGCGCTGCTCGCCGAGCTCGAGCGCATCGCTCTCGATCGAGGCGCGGAACGCGTCATCCTGCAGACCGGCGACCGCCAGCATGACGCCGTCGAGCTCTACGGACGCCTCGGCTACACGCCCATCCCGATCTACGCGCCGTACACCGAGTACGCGTTCTCCCGCTGCTTCGCCAAGCCCCTCTAGCCTCCGCCCCACCCCGTCCCCGCCGCCGAGCACGCACCGTTTCCGCCGGATTTCCATCCGTTGCGGGCTCGGCGACGAAGAACTATGCACGGTACGAGTGATCTGCCGATCGAGAGGCGACAGCGATGGCGAAATCAACCGCATCCGCGAACCAGGTGAAGAGTCGGCGCTGGGTCTGGGGCCTGTGGAGCGCCCTCGCGGGCATCGTCAGCGCGGCCGCCTTCCTCGCCGTCGCCGAACTGATCGCGCTCCTCGTCGCGCGCGAGAGCAGCCCCATCCTCGCGGTGGGTGCCTTCGTCATCGACATCGTGCCGCAGCCGCTCAAGGAGTTCGCGATCGCGACCTTCGGCTCGGCCGACAAGGTCGTCCTGCTCGGCAGTCTCGCGCTCGCCGTCGTGATCGCCGCCGCGGTCGCCGGCATCCTGCAGTTCTTCGTGCGGCCGTTCGGCGTCATCGTGATCGCCCTCGCCGGGGTGATCTCGACCGCTGCCATCATCACCCGCACCGGAGCCAGCCCGCTGGCGTTCGTTCCGCCGGTGATCGGAACGCTGGTCGGGGTATTCGTCCTCGTTCTCCTCATCACGCGCCTCCGGCGCTGGGCGGGCGCTACGGATGCCGCGGAGGCCGACACCCCGGCCGCGCCGGCCGCTGAGCAGCGCGGCCTCGGCCGTCGTTCGTTCCTCGTCGCGACGGGCGGCGTGGGCCTCGCGGCCGTGATCGTCGGCGTCGGAGCCCGCCTGCTCAATGCGACGACGGCCTCGGTCGACGCGCTCCGCCGTGAGTTGCGCATCCCCGAACCCCGGTCGACGGTCACGATCCCCGACGGCGCCGAGCTCGAGGTCGAGGGCATCTCGCCGCTCATCACCCCGAACGCGGACTTCTACCGCGTCGACACGGCGCTCACCGTCCCCTCGGTCGACCCCACCACGTGGCGCCTCGTCATCGACGGCATGGTCGATCAGCGCGTCGAGCTGAGCTTCGACGACCTCGTCGGCATGGGCCTCGACGAGTATGCGGTCACGCTCACCTGCGTCTCGAACGAGGTCGGCGGCGGGCTGGTGGGCAACGCCATCTGGCAGGGCGTCCCGATCCGCGACATCCTGCGCATGGCCGGCCCGCAGTCCGGCGCCGACATGGTGCTCTCGAAGAGCGTCGACGGCTACACGGCATCCACTCCGCTGGAAGCTTTGACCGACGATGCGCGGGACGCCATCTTCGCCGTGAAGATGAACGGCGAGCCGCTTCCGCTCGAGCACGGATTCCCCGTGCGCATGGTCGTTCCCGGCTTGTACGGCTACGTCTCCGCGACGAAGTGGGTCACCGAGCTCAAGGTCACGACGTTCGAGGCCGATGAGGCGTACTGGACCCCGCGCGGCTACGCGGCCGAAGCGCCGATCAAGTTCTCTTCCCGCATCGACACGCCGCGCACGGGCACCCCGGTGGCGGCGGGAAGCGTCGCGATCGCGGGAATGGCCTGGGCTCAGACCGTGGGCATCGAACGTGTCGAGGTCCGCATCGACGACGGCGACTGGCAGGCTGCGACGCTCTCCAACCCGATCAACGCCGACACGTGGGTGCAGTGGATGCTCGAGTGGCAGGCCGAGGCGGGAACCCACTACGTCGAGGTGCGCGCCGTCAACAAGGACGGCGACACGCAGATCGAGGAGCGCGCCCCGATCGCTCCCGACGGCTCGAGCGGCTGGCAGCGCGTCCTGGTGACGGTCTCGGCCTGACCCCGGCTCCGGCGCGCCCGGCCGAAAGGGGCAGGTCAGCGGCGGTGGCGACCGAGCGGCGAGACGAGCGGTGTACCGGATGCCGGGTCGGGGATGACGATCGCGTCGATCCCGAAGACCTCGCGCACGAGGTCCGCGGTGACGATGTCCGACGGCGCTCCCTCGGCGACGATGTGGCCACCCGACATCGCGACGAGATGGTCGGCGTAACGGCACGCGAGCGACAGCTCGTGCAGCACCATCACGACCGTGGTCCCCCGCTCGCGGTTGAGGTCGACGAGGAGGTCGAGCACGTCGATCTGGTGGCTGATGTCGAGGTAGGTCGTCGGCTCGTCCAGCAGCATGAGGTCGGTCTGCTGCGCGAGGGCCATCGCGATCCAGACGCGCTGACGCTGACCGCCCGAGAGCGTGTCGACGGAACGGTCGGCGAGGTCGTTCACCCCCGCCGTGCGCATTGCCGCATCGACGATCGCGTCGTCCTCCGACGCGCGCCGGCGGAGCCAGCTCTGGTGCGGGTACCGCCCGCGGGCGACGAGGTCGGCCACGAGAATCGACTCCGGCGCGACCGGCGACTGCGGCAGAAGTCCCAGCACCCGCGCTACCTCGGCCGTCGGGCGCGACCGGATGTCTGCGCCATCGAGCAGGACGGTTCCGGCTGCAGGAGCGAGCAGCCGCGCCAACGCGCGCAGCAGCGTCGACTTGCCGCACGCGTTCGCCCCGACGATCGCCGTGATCCGTCCGGTCGGCACGACGAGCGACAGCTCGTCGACGACAGTGCGTCCGTCATAGCCGAGGGTGATCGACTCGGCGCTCAGTCGGTGGTCGGCGGCGGTCATCGGATGCCTCCAGGGCGAGCGGGATCGGAACGGGTGAGCAGCCAGGCGAGATACGGTGCGCCGATCGCGCCCGTCACGACACCGACGGGGAAAGGGATGCCGGGCACGGCGTACTGCGCGATGAGATCCGCCGCGCTGACGAGGGCGGCGCCGACGGCGGCCGAGGCCACGATTGAGATCGACCCCGGCCCCACGAGGCGCCGCGCGATCTGCGGCGCCATCAGGGCGACGAAGCCGATCGGTCCGCTCGCGCCGACGGCGATCGCAGCGAGGACGACGGCGGTGAGCAGAACGCCGACGCGCACCCGCTGCACGCGCACGCCCAGCGCCGCGGCGGTTGCGTCGTCGAGCTCCAGCCCCCGCAGACCCCGCGCCTGCAGGCCCAGCAGGGCGAAGACCGCGAGAGCGATGACCCCGCTCGTGCCGACCACCTCCCACGACGAGCCGCCCAGGCTGCCGACGAGCCACGTGTATGCGACGCTCACGTCGCGGATCTCGGCGCGGGTGAGTACGGTTCCGGTCAGCGCCGTCGCGAACGCGGAGAATCCGACGCCGACGAGGATGAGCCTCATGCCGTGCAGCCCGCGGTGCCAGGCGAGGACGCCGATGATCACCGCGGCGACGACCGACCCACCGGCGACGAGACCTGTCAGCGCGATGCCGCTCGCTCCCAACCCGAGTACCCCGGCGACACCGACGGCACCGGCAGAAGCCGTGACGCCGAGCACGTCGGGGCTTGCGAGCGGGTTGCGCAGCACCGACTGGAAGACGGCGCCGGCTGCCCCCAGGCAGGCGCCGACGACGACGGCCGCGAGCGCGCGCGGCATCCGCAACTCCCACACGACGAACGAGACGACCGGCTGGGCTCGGCCGGTGATCGCCTCGATCACTTCCGCCGGTGCGAGCGCGGCCGGCCCGAGCAGCAGCGCGATCCCGAACAGGACGGCCACGACAGCGGCGGCGCTCGCCGAGACGATCGCGACGCGGCGAACGGAGGCCAGGCGGAGGGGCCGTGTGATCGCCGCGGGGCCGGTGCCCGTCGCCGTCGTCACAGTCCCACCATCCGTCCGCGCCGCACGAGCGCGATGAAGAAGGGTGCACCGATCGCCGCGACGACGATGCCGACCTGCAGCTCGCCCGGTCGAGCGACGATCCGGGCCACGACGTCTGCCGCGACGAGGAGGATCGCGGCGACCGGCGCTGCGAACAGCAGGATCCACCGGTAGTCCGCACCCACGATGCCGCGGACGACGTGCGGGACGACGAGGCCGACGAACGCGATGGGGCCGGCAACGGCCGTGGCCGCCGCCGCGAGGACGACGAGCACCACCGCGAGCAGCAGGCGTGCGCGGTTCACGCGCAAGCCGAGCGCCGCAGCCGTCTCATCGCCGAGCGCGAAGAGGTTGAGGGTCCGCCCGGCCGACAGGGCGACGACGGCCGCGACGATCAAGACCGGCAGCACCGGGACGAGCACGTCGAGGCCGCGCCCGGCCAGGGCGCCGACCTGCCAGAACCGCATGGCGTCGAGCGCTTCGCGGCTGACGATGAGGACGGCCGAGACGAGTGAGAACAGCGCCGCCGACACGGCTGCTCCCGCGAGCGCGAGCTTGCCGGGGGTCGCCCCGTCGCGTCCCCGCGACGACAGCACCCAGACGACGGCGGCCGCGATCGCGGCGCCGCCGATTGCGAACCAGAGGTACGAGCCGGGGCCCGTGGCGCCGAAGACGGTGATGGCCGTGACGACCGCGAGCGCTGCGCCCTGATTGACACCGAGGATGCCGGGATCGGCGAGCGGGTTGCGGGTCAGCCCCTGGGCGATCGTGCCCGACAGTCCCAGCGCAGCGCCGATGACGATACCGACGATCGTCCGCGGCAGGCGCTTCTCGATGATCGCGATGTGTTCCGGATCGGCGGGGTCATACGCCGTCAGCGCGTGCCAGACGGTGTCGAGCGGGATCTCGGATGTCCCGATCGCGAGGCTCGCGAAGACGACACCCGCGAGCGCGAGGGCGACCGCGGCCCCGGCCCAGACACGCCGACGGGGCAGTGACCGCGAGGAGCGGTCCCTGCCCCGGGAGAGCGCGAGGGTGTCAGCCGACACGCTCGGCGACGGCTGCGAGCTGGGGGACGTACTGGTCGAGCATCCACGGAATCGACAGCACCGTCGGGGCGCTCGAGGCCATGACGAACGATTCGCCGACGATCGGGGCGAAGCGGTCCTGCTGCACCTGCGGCATCGCGGCGACGAGCGGGTCGGCGACGAACGCGTCGACGTCGGCCTGCGTGCCGAAGTACGCCACGAGGACGTCGGACTCCAAAGCGTTCAGGTTCTCGAAGCCCAGCTGGTAGAAGTAGCTGTCGTCGCCGTCAGGGGCGAGTTCCTCGACCGAGGGCGCGACCGTCATCCCCAGCTGCGTGAGCAGTTGCACGCGGGGGTCGTCGTCACGGAAGACGTTGAGGATCTCGGGCTGGTTGTTCGCCCCGTAGGCGAACGACTTCCCTGCGAGCGCGGGATGCTGCGATGCCAGGTCGGCGATGTCCGAGTCGACCTGAGCGACGAGGTCGGCCGCCTCATCCGACATCCCGAGCGCCTGTCCGACGATGGCGGTCTGGTCCTCCCACGAGGTCGCCCAGCGCTGGTCGGGGTAGGCCACGACGGGCGCGACCTTGCTCAGGGCGTCGAACTGCTCCTGTGTCAGGCCCGAGTAGGGGGCGAGGATGACGTCGGGACGGGCCTCGACGAACTCCTCGATGTTCGGCTCGCTCGTGTCGCCGCCGGTGAGGAGGGTCGGCGTCTCGCCCCCGAGCTCGGCGATCGCATCGGCGTCCCACGGGAGCACGCCGTCGACGCCGCCGTAGGCGAAGGCGGGCATCGCGACCGGCACGACGCCGAGCGCGAGCACGGCATCCTGCGCCGACCAGCCCCACGTCGCGACGCGCTCGGGCTTCTCGGGGATCACGGCGTCGCCCAGCGCCGACGTGATCGTGACCGGGAAGGCCCCCGAGGCGTCGCCTGCCGTCGAGGGCGACGCGCTCGTTCCCGACTCAGCGGGCGAGCAGGCGACCAGCCCGGCTCCGGCGATGGCGAGGGCGGCGGCGGCCGCGGCGAGGCGGCCCCCGGAACGGGAGAGAGCGGTGCGCATGCGTGATCCTGAACGCTGGAGGGTGTTCGGCCGGGAGCCCGACCGAACGTTAGGTTACCCTAACCAGCGACACCAGTGCCGCGAGAACAGCCCCGGCCGTGCGGTCGGTCTGGCGGATCGACAGGGCATTCGAGTTCGGGCGCGTGAACGCCCCGCCCTCCGGAAGCGACGTGAAAGGGCCGATCGCGAAGACGGATGCCGCAGGCACGCCGTCCCGCTCCAGCACCCGGCCGTCGGCGTCGGTCAGCACCCGCAGCGCGGAGCCCTGCCGTTCCACGAGCGCGCGGAGCACCGGATTGTCGCTGGCGGCAGCCCCCGGCCCGGGCAGCCACGCGTCGACGATGCTGCGGGCGACCGTCTCGCCGGGAACACGACGGCTCGACGCGATGAAGCCGCGCCCCGGCTCGACGCGCACGTCGACTCCCGGTCCGAGGAACCGCACGACGCCCGCATCCGCGAGGGCCAAGAGCTCCCGGAGGCGATGCGGGGGCGGGCCGCTGGCGACGTAGCTGAAGAAGGTGTGCCACCGCACCGGCAGCGACACCGTCCGCGAGTGCTCGTTCCATCGTTCCGCAGGGATCTCGGAAAGGGCGAGGAACGACAGCAGCGCGGCGAGGAAGACGCCCTGCGCGGCGCTGCGTTCCGGGGCCGTGCGCAGATGCAGGTCGGTGACGATGTGCTCGCGCACGCGCCCGTGCGCATCGTCGCGGCCCTCGAATGTCGCGTCGGCGAACGGCCGATCCAGCGACGCGACGTCGAAACGGTCGAGGGGGTCGGGAACCGCCGCCGCGATCGCGTCGAGCAGCGCGGGGTCGTCCCACGCGTGGGAATGCAGCACCGCGCGGAACGACGCCCAGTCACCCACGACGCGGTCGGGGTGCCCCGTGAACAGCTCTCGGTAGTGCCCGTGCAGCAGCTCGCCCGCGATGAGCGGCCACACGTCCGCCTCGAAGTCGACCTCGCCGGGCCGCGCGAGCAGCGCCTCGATGGCCGCGGGCGTCAGCACCTCGCGCTGGGGCGCCTCGCCCCGCAGCGTCGACGACACCTTGGAGCGGTAGGGCACGCCCCGCCGCGACCCGAGATGCAGGCACGGCTCGCTTCCCGACGGCACGTACCGCAGCCCGTCGCCCTCCTCGAGGAAGCGACCCCCGCGGCCCTGTGTCAGCAGCACGACGAGATCGACCGCAGCGAGTCCCATGCCCCGGACGATCACGTCCTCGCCCGCCCCGAGGTGCGAGAGGTCGGCATCGGCGGTGAACGCGGGCGGGACGTACTGCAGCCCCGCGCGCCGTGCGGCGTCCGCGAGCTGCGCGGTCGCGGCATCCGGTTCGCGTCCGTTGTGACCGACCGCGTAGACGACCGCGTCGGCCTCGAGCTCGAGACCGCTCGCCAGCGTGACCCGGTTCGCCTCGCTCACCCGCACCACCGTGTCGCGGCGCCAGCGGACGGTGACCCCTGCCGGCGCCTCGGCGATCGTGCGGCGGGAGAACCACTCCAGGTAGTAGCTGTGCAGCCGCCGCGTGGGAAAGCTGTCGCCGCGCAGACCGCGCGCCTCGGCCGCGGCGACCTCGTCGTCGATCTCGATGTCCCGGCCGGTCGCGGTCAGCTCGCCGCTGCGCCAGAGCTCGGCCCACTCGATCAGCGAGGGCCCCGGCCGGATCGGACCGTCGATCGTGCAGCTGTCGTCGGTGAAGACCGTGACGTCGCGCGCCATCGAGTTGAGCTTCAGCAGCGGCGACTGCGCTCGCCGCCAGATCCGGCCCCCGCCCGGCGGATGCGGGTCGATCAGCTCGACGTGCAGGCGCGGAGCACCGACCGCGCGCGCGTCCACCGCGCCCGCCGCGACGCCGAACCGCGCGATGATCCGCTCGAGGAGCATGATCGCGCGCGGGCCGGCGCCGACGGAGACGAGCCGATGCACGCTCACGCCGGCACGGACGCCGGGGCCGTGGGCACGGTGGCCGGCAGCCCGAGCAGGTCGCGCAGCGTCGCGCCCTCGTCGTACGAGTCGCGGTACGACCCACGTTCCTGCAGCAGCGGCACCACGCGCGTGGCGAACTCGTCGAGGCCGTGGGGGGTCAGGTGGCCGACGACGGTGAAGCCGTCGGTCGCCCGCTCCTGCACGTAGCGGTCGATCTCGCCCGCGATGTGCTCGGGCGTGCCCACGAACGTGTGCTTCGCCGTCAGCCGGATGACGAGCTCGCGCACGCTCAGCCCCTCGGCCTCCGACAGCTCCCGCAGCGACGCGATGCGCGCTTGCACGGCTCTGTGGCGATTCGCCCAGCCGCGCGCGGTCTCCGAGCCAGTGTCGGGCTCGACGTCGGGCAGCGGCCCGTCGGGGTCGTAGCCGCTGAGGTCGCGACCCCACACCTGCTCGAGGTAGGTCAGCGCCTGCTCGGGCCGCACCTGCTGCAGAGCGATCTCACGCGACCGCTCGCGCGCCTCGGCATCCGTGTCGCCGATGACGAAGGTCGCGGCGGGCAGGATTTTCAGCGAGTCCTCGTCGCGACCCCAGGCGGCGAGGCGCCCCTTGACGTCGTCGTAGAACACCCGGGCGGCGTCGAAGTCCTGGTGCAGCGAGAAGATGACCTCCGCGTGCTCGGCCCCGAAGTCGCGCCCGTCGGCGGAGTCGCCGGCCTGCACGATCACGGGGCGCCCCTGCGGCGAGCGGGGGACATCGAAAAGGGCGTCGACGTCGAACTGCGGACCCGCGTGGCGGATGCGGCGCGGCAGCGCCTCGCCCTCGTCCCACGAGTCCCAGAGCTTCTTCGACAGCGCGGCGAACTCCTTCGCGCGCTCATAGCGATCGGCGTGGTCGAGGAACCCGCCGCGGCGGAAGTTCGCGCCATGGAACGCGTCGGAGCTCGTCACGGCATTCCAGCCGGCGCGGCCGCCGGACAGGTGGTCGAGCGTCGCGAGCTGGCGGGCGAGCTCGTACGGCTCATTGAACGTCGTGCTCAGCGTGCCGACGAGACCCACGTGATCGGTGACCGCGGTGAGCGCGGCAAGGATCGCGAGGGTGTTGGGCCGTCCGAGCACGTCGAGCTCGTGCACGCGGCCCTTGTGCTCGCGCAGCCGCAGGCCCTCGGCGAGGAAGACATAGTCGAAGAAGCCGCGCTCGGCCGTGCGGGCGAGGTACTCGAATGCCGCGAAGTCGATCTGGCTTCCCGAGGCGGCATCGGTCCAGACCGTCGTGCTGTTCACGCCGGGGAAGTGGGCGGCCAGGTGGATCTGGCGGGGCGAACGGCTCACAGGGCGACCTTCTCTCGTGCCGGGGCGGAATCGTGCGTCGGGGCGGCGTACCGGCTGGCGGGCCGCGGCAGGCCGAGCCGGCCCCGCAGGGTGGCGGCGTCGTCGTCGCGCAGCACGCGGGTCGCGCGCAGCAGCGGGGCGAGGCGCTCCGCGATCGCGACGACGTCGTCGGGCTGACGTGCGGGACGCAGCCGCACGCCGTCGACGCCGGTCTCGGCGAGGGCGCGGAGGTGCTCGGCGACCTCGGTCGGCGTGCCGGCGACGATGCGCGCGTCGGAGTGGAACTCGGCCCCGGCCAGGTCGTCGAGCCGCGCGAGCGCCTCGCGGGCGGCGGTCGAGGTTTCCTCGATCAGCACGATCACGTCGGCGAACACTCGCAGCCGCTCGCGAGCGCGGCGCAGCTCGGCGGCCGCTCCGTCGAGTTCGGCGAGGATGCCGGTCGCCGCGGCCGCATCGTGAGGCGTGATGAACACGACATCGGCGTGCTCGGCCGCGAGGCGGAACGGCACGGTCTGGTGCGCGAGCACCGAGATGATCGGGCGGCCCTGGGGCGAGCGGGGCACGATCGACGCGCCGGTGATCGAGAAGAACGCGCCCGCGAAGTCGATGTTGTGGATGCGGTCGGCATCGACGAAGCGTCCGCTCGCGGCATCCCGGATGATGGCGTCGTCCTGCCACGAGTCCCAGAGGCGCCCGAGCGCGTCGGCGACCTCGCCCGCCTCGCGGAACCCGGTCTCGAGGTCGATCTCGCCGCGGCGCCCGAAGTTCGCCCGCTCGGCGGCCGAGCCGCCGACGACGAGGCGCACGCCCGCGCGGCCGCGGCTGGCGAAGTCGAGCGTCTGGATGCCGGTGGCCACATGGAACGGCTCGGTGTGCGTCGTCGTGACCGTCGGGATCAGGCCGATCCGGTGGGTGAGCGGCGCGAGCGCCGAGGCCAGCAGCACCGCGTCGATGCGCCCGTGCAGGCGCCGCGGGTCAGGATCGTGCGGGTCTTCGATGCGATCGGTCAGCGAGAGCGCGTCTTCGATGGTTGCGAAAGCGACGCCCGCCCCGTCGAGGAGACGCACCTGGTCCGCCCAGCGGCGCGGTGTCGTGAGTGACCGCGTCGAGAGGCCGGAATCACGCCATGCTGCGGGGTGCCAGCCGGCCCGCTCGAGGGCGACGGCGAGATGGATGCGGTGAGACATGAGCCCACTGTCGACCTCGGCCCGAGCGGTGCCAAGACCGCGCGTCATCCGGCGACACCTGTCGTAACAGGGGTTCGCGTCGGCGCGCGCCTTACGGGTTCCGGGCCCGATATCGCGTCGCCACGGCACCGGACCGGAACGCCGTACGGTCGACGGGGTCGAGTTGGATCTGCCGGTCCAAGCCGGCGAGCAGGGTCGGTCCACGCCCCGCGACGACCGGCTGCACGAGGAACTCGAACTCGTCGATGAGGCCGAGGTTCGCCAGGGCGGTCGGCAGGGTGACGCCGCCGACCCAGAGGCCGGTGCCCGGCTCGGCCTTCAACGCGCGAACGGCTGTCTCGAGGTCGCCCGAGATCAGCTCGGCGTTCCAGTCGGCGTCCGCGAGGGTCGACGACACGACGAACTTGCGCGCGCCGTCGATGGCTTCGGCGAACCGGATCTCAGCGGCATCCATCCATTCGGGCCACTCGCCCGAAGCCGGCCGCCGCCAGGCAGTCGCCATCATCTCGTACGTCACCCGGCCGAGGAGCAGTGCATCGACTCCCGCCATCTGCGCCGTCCAGAAGTCCATCGACTCCTCGTCAGGCGGCAGCCCCGCTTCGTGGTGGCAGCAGCCGTCGAGCGTCACGTTGATCGAATACCGGAGAGGTCTCATGTCGCATCCCGCCTGCGGCGGATGACGCCGCGACGCCAGTCTGGACCTGCGGGCATCGATATGCGAGGAGTCCAGGCCAAGAGGATGGCGAAGACGACGCGTGTCGCGAGCAAGACCGCCCAGATGGCTTCCGCCGAGCCGGAACGCGTGACGGCGAGCAGCGTCAACCCGGGGCCGGCCACCGCCCCGTACGCGATGACGAGGGCGGGCAGCCCGGCCGCCGTCGACAGCGCGATCTTCCGGTAGGAGTAGAGGACGCCTGCCCACGGTTCGATGAGCAGCTGCACGGCCATCATCGCGATGACCAGCCAGCCGAGCTGGTCGAAGACCGGCAGAGCGAGGCGCGAGATCGTGAGCGCCACCGCGATCGCCGCGAGCAGGACGAAGCAGTTCGTCTGGACCGTCGACAGACGCATGGCGTCCGCGCGCTCGCGACCGCGCTCGGCGATGACGAATCTCGCGCCCACCACGCCGAACTGCTTCAGCGGGACGATGACCGAGCGCATCACGGCCACCGAGAGCGCGACGACAGCACCGTCTGCGGGGGAGTGCGCTGTGGCCACCAGGATCGCCGCGGTGAAGGTCACCAGGAAGACCAGCCCGTCGACCGACGCCGCGGCACGCTCGCCGAGCGAGCGGACCACCGCGACGGGGTGCGCGAGAGCTTCGCGCGTCGCCGCCGCGAACATGGGCCACGAGATCATGTCCGCCCGCGCGAGCTGAGATCCCCGTACCAGCGCCCCCAGGATCGACGCGACCGACGTCGTGGCCCCCACTGCCGCGACGGCAGCAAGCGGGGAGACGCCGAGCACGACGACGACCGCCGCGACGGCCGCTTTCACGAGCGTCCCGGTGACCGCGGTGATCAGGTTCGTGCCGTCGCGGTGCAGCGCCTGGAACGCTCCGTTGAAGACGAAGCCGATCGGGGTGAGCACCGTCGCCGGGATGGTGGCGATTCAGTAGGCGGCGAAGAACCCGCCCGCGTCCGAGCGGCAGAGCACCGGGCTGAGCAAGGCGATCGCGATCGATGCGAGCAGCAGGAGCATCGCTGCCCCGACGGCCCCCGTCAGCTCGCCCTGGAGGGAGCGTCCCGCCGTGCGTGCACGAATGGTGGTGACCACGAAACCAGATGCCACGACCGTCACGATCGCGGCGGTCGAACCGCCCAGGCCGATCGCCGCCTGCACGTCGTCGGAGTAGGCCGTCGCCATGATCAGCAGGATGACGACGCTGCCGATCCCCGGCAGGAACATCGCGGATGCCGCCAGCGCGGCACGCCCCAGATAGTCGCGCCTCACGAACTCGATACTGTCAGTGACCCGATGGATTCAGACAGCGGTGGAAACTGGTCCGCCGATTCCGGCATCTTCTCGCTGTCTGGCGCTGCGCAAGCTCGTCACTCGCTGACCGGCACGACGATCGGCAGCTCGCGCACCGGCACCAGCACGATGTCCTGCACCTTCCAGTCGAGCTCGACGCAGCCTTCGCGCGCCGCCTCCAGCTCACCGAGGCTCGGCATCCGCCCGTCCCGCGGCACGACGAACGACTCGACGTGGAACACATGGCCCTCGTCGCGCACCCGGCTGCCCGCGGCCGACACCCACGGCAGGCCGGCGAGGTACGCGTCGATCTCGCCCGCGAGAGGATGCGGCTCGGCGTCGTCGAAGGTCGTCGCCCGCGCATCCATGAGGTCGACGATCGCGGCCCGCAGGTTCTTCAGCCCGTCGCGCAGAATGCCCGCCGCGATGAACAGCGCCGCCGCCGAGTCGAGCCACCAGAGGCCGAGACCGATGCCGGTGACGCCGACGATCGAGCCGACGGCCGTCATCCAGTCGGCCTTGTTCATATCGGCATCCGCGTAGAGCACCTTGTTGTGCAGCTCGCGCGCCAGCTTGAGCTTCGCGCGCCCGAGGAGGACGGGCGGCACGGCGGTCATCGCCATGACGCCGATCATGAGCCACCCGAGCCAGATCGACGCGCCGAACAGCTCGACCGTCCCGATCGTCGGGTGCTCGCCGCTCAGCAGCCCGATCGCCGACTCGACGATCAGGTAGGTGCCCATCGTGGTCAAGGCGACGGCCGCCACCAGGTGGCCGACCCCGACCGAGCGGTGATAGCCGTACGGATGCTTGAGCGTCGGCCGGCGCCGGTTGACCCGGATCGCGATGAGGAAAGCCAGCGGCGGGATGAACGACAGCAGATCCTCGATCCACGCCGCCTTCATCGCCTGGGAATTTCCGAGCACGAGGAAGACGAGGGTCACCGTCACCGCGAGGAATCCGATCGTGACCCATTCGAGCCGCACGGCGCGACGCAGCACCTCGACCTGACGCTGCGGCAGCTCCGTCTGCCCGAATCGCACCTCCGACCGGTTCACAGCTCGCCCGCCTTCGCCCGCTCCGAGAGGAAGGTCTCGAGGCGCGAGAGGAACGCGTTCTCGCCGAGCGGCACGAGCATGACGACCTTGAGCGTGCTGCCGTCCTTCGCCGTGGCCTCGGCATACGGGCGCGTGACTCCCGCCTTGTCGGTCCAGGGCGTCTGGTCGGTGATGCCGCCCGCGATGAGGTCCAGCCCGCCGTCCTCGAGTTCGCGCACCAGTGCCTCCTCCGAGCCGACCGTCCATTCCACGTCGGCGTCGAGCGAGTCGGCGAACGCTCGGATCGCATCGGGCTCGCTGCCCTGCGGTTCGTCGCCGTCGACCTGCACCCATTCACCGTCGGGGGAGACCCCGGCCCGCAGTGTGCCGCCCTCGACCGTGGCGAGCGTGCCCGACGGGTCGGTGGGGATCGACAGCCCGCACCCCGTGAGCGCGAACGACGATGTCAGCAGCAACAGGACCGCGCCGACCGCTGCGGCGAGCCGGTGGTGCATGAGACCCTCCTCCGTGCGCGTTCGATCGATACATCCGATCTGCGTCATCACCCTGGCGTGCGCGCCGCGATCTCCGTAAGGGGGTTGCGTCCGTGTCGATAGGATGGGGTGCAATCCCTCCTCGACAGAAAGGGAGATCCGCATGCCGGGAATCGTCATCGTCGGCGTCCAGTGGGGCGACGAGGGCAAGGGCAAGGCCACCGACCTGTTGGGCGACCGCACCGACTGGGTCGTCAAGTTCAACGGCGGCAACAACGCCGGGCACACCGTCGTCATCGGTGACGAGAAGTATGCCCTGCACCTGCTGCCGAGCGGCATCCTCTCGCCGGGCGTCAACGCCGTCATCGGCAACGGCGTCGTCGTCGACCTCGAGGTGCTGTTCGCCGAGCTCGAGGCGCTGTCGGCGCGCGGGCTCGACATCTCCCGGCTCAAGGTGAGCGCCAACGCGCACCTCATCACGCAATATCACCGCACGCTCGACAAGGTGACCGAGCGCTTCCTCGGCAAGCGTCAGATCGGCACCACCGGCCGCGGCATCGGGCCGGCCTACGCCGACAAGATCAACCGCGTCGGCATCCGCGTGCAGGACCTGTTCGACGAGAACATCCTGCGGCAGAAGGTCGAGGGCGCCCTCGACCAGAAGAACCACCTGCTGGTCAAGGTCTTCAACCGTCGCGCGATCACCGCCGACGAGATCGTCGAAGACCTGCTCTCGTACGCCGATCGCCTGCGTCCGATGGTCTGCGACACCGGCCTGCTGCTGAGCGAGGCGCTCGACAACGGCGACGTGGTCGTCTTCGAGGGAGGGCAGGCCACCATGCTCGACGTCGACCACGGCACGTACCCCTTCGTCACCTCGTCGTCGGCCACCGCCGGTGGCGCCGCGACCGGATCGGGCGTCGGCCCCAATCGCCTCGACCGCATCGTCGGCATCGTCAAGGCGTACACGACGCGCGTCGGCTCCGGTCCGTTCCCGACCGAGCTGTTCGACGAGAACGGCGACTTCCTCCGCTCGCGCGGCTTCGAGTTCGGCACGACGACCGGCCGCCCCCGCCGCGTCGGCTGGTACGACGCCCCGATCACGCGCTACGCGACGCGCATCAACGGCATCACCGACCTGGTGCTCACGAAGCTCGACATCCTCACGGGCCTCGACCGCATCCCGGTCTGCGTCGCCTACGACGTCGACGGCCAGCGATTCGACGAGGTGCCGGTCAACCAGTCCGACTTCCACCACGCCAAGCCGGTCCTCGAGTACTTCCCCGGGTGGAAGGAGGACATCTCGACGGCTCGCACGTTCGACGATCTCCCCACCGCGGCCCAGGAGTACGTCCTGGCGCTCGAGAAGATGAGCGGCACGCGCATCTCGGTGATCGGCGTCGGGCCCGCCCGCGACGCCGTGATCGTCCGCCACGACCTCGTCGACTGACGTGCGGCTGCTGCTCGGCGGCTACACCGCCGACATGGGCGGCGAGGCCGCGGGCATCGGCCTGCTGCACGCCGGCGATCCCGACGGCGCCACCGCCGACGGTCAGCTCTCGCTGCGGCCCGAGGTCGTCGCCGCGTCGTCGCCGTCGTGGGTGGCCCGCCATCCGCGCCGGGATGTCGTCTACGCCGCGCTCGAGTTCCGCGGCGAGGTGCAGGCCTACCGGCGCACCGGCCCCGACGCGTGGGCGCCGCTCGGGCGTCCCGTCCCGGCGGGCGAGGCCGTGTGCCACGTGGCCGTCGCGCCCGACGGAGCATCGCTCATCGCGAGCTGCTGGAGCGACGGACGTGTCGTCCGCATGAGCCTCGACGACGCCGGCATCCCGTCGGCTCCGGTGATCGCGCCAGCGGCCGTCGACCCGTACGGACCCGACGCCTCCGCCGAGCCGGCCGCAGAAGACCTCGACCTCGCCGCCGCCGCGCGGGCGCTTCGAGAGGCGGCCGGACCCGAGTTCGCGCACCTGGTGCCCGGCTCAGACGTGCCGGCGCCGCCGCATCCCGGTCCCGATCAGGATGCCGAGGCCGCACGCCCCTCGCGCTCGCACCAGGCGCGACACCTTCCGGGCGGTCTGATCGTGACGACCGACATGGGTCTCGACCTCGTGCGGTTCTGGCGTGACAACCCGCGGGGGCTCCGGCTCGTCCAGCAGGTCGCCCTGCCGCTCGGGAGCGGCCCCCGTCACACCCTCTGGCACCCGAGCGGCCACCTGTACGTGCTCACAGAGCTCTCTCGCGAGGTGTTCGTGCTGGGCGCCGACCGCGCCGGTGAATGGCGGATGCTGTCGGCGACGGGCCTCCTCGGAGCCCTCGACGACGACACGGCGGCCGAGATCGCCATGACACCCGACGGCGAGACCGTTTACGCGGGCGTCCGCGGCAGCAACACCCTCGGGGTGCTCCGCGTCCGCGGTGCCGGTGATCGACTCGAGCAGCTCGCGCTCGTCGATGCGGGGGTCGATTGGCCGCGCCACCACGTGGTCGTGCGCGACACCCTGCTCGTCGCGGGACAGCTCTCGAGCGAGGTGGTCTCGATGACGCGCGACCCGCGCACCGGGGTTCCCGGCCGCGTGCGCCATCGTGTAGCGGCCCCGAGCCCGACCTGCATCCTGCCGGTCGCGTGATCGCGTGCCCCCACCGCGGGGCTCAGTGCGGCAGCTTCTTCGCGTCCTGACGCGGGATGACGATCTGGTTGATGATGAGCAGGATCGACGCCGTGACCGGGATCGCGACGAGCGCGCCCAGCAGGCCTAGCAGGGTGCCGCCGACGAGCGCTCCGATGACCACGAGCGACCCCGGGACCGACACCGTCCGGTTCATGACGCGCGGCGTCAGGACGTATGCCTCGACCTGCATGTAGAGCAGGTAGGCCGCGGCGAAGATGATCGCCGGCAGTGGGGCGGTCGGGTTCGTCAGCAGCGTGATGACCGAGGCGCCCACCCAGAAGATCACGGTTCCGACGAGCGGGATGAGCGTGATCGCGAATGCGAGCACGGCCATCAGCGCCGCGAACGGAACCCCGAGGATCGTCAGCAGAATGAACGCGAAGGTCGCGTTCATGAGCGCGAGTACCACCATGCCCGAGAGGTAGCCACCGATCGACTCGGTGATCTGCCGGGTCATGTCGGCGACGGTCGCACGCGAACGCGCGGGCGAGATGCGAACGAGCGCGTTCTTCATGCGGGGCAGCGATGCGAGGAAGTACAGGCTCAGCACCAGCACGATGATCGAACCCGAGATGGCCGTGACGACGTTCACGCCGACCTGCAGCAGACCCCCGCCGATCGCCGCGATGTTCGACGGGTTGGTCACGAAGCTCTGCACCTCGTTGAGCACGTCGCTCAGGCTGTCGCCGAAGGTGCTCTCCAACCAGCGCACGGTGTCGCTGCGCAACATGTCGTTGACGATCGACGGCACGTCCTTCGCGAACTGTTCGACCTGGCGGACGACCGGCGGCAGGACGACCCACAGGATGCCGGCGATGATGAGCGCGAGCGCGGCGAACGTGATGACGATGCCCCAGGCGCGCGGGATGCCGCGCCGCACGAGGAACCGCACCACGGGGTCGAGCGCCAGGGCGACGAACAGTGCGATCGCGACGTAGATGAGAACCGTCGACAGGCTGGAGACCGCCAGCCCCAGGACGATCGCCGCGAGGGCTCCCAGCGCCAGGAAGAAGCCGGCCGCGAACGGCCGGGACAGCGCGCCCCAGATGGGCTGATCACGCGTGGCCGGCCCGGCCACCGGAGCGGAGGGCGCCGCGGGAGCTGGGCTGTTCGAGCGAGGCTTCGTCATGGTCACACTCTAGGCGCGGGGTTCACGGCTCGCGGTGGGGTCGCGAGCGCCTGCCGAGCAGATAGGGTCGGCGAGGGAAGGAGCCACCATGACCGACGCCACGACCGAACTCCACCGACTGCGGGCGAGCATCGACAACATCGACGCCGCGCTCGTCTTCATGCTGGCCGAGCGGTTCCGCTGCACGAAGCAGGTCGGTGAGCTCAAGGCGACTCACGGCATGCCCGCCTCCGACCCCGGCCGGGAGGAGCGGCAGATCGCTCGCCTGCGGCGTCTCGCCGAAGAGGCCGACCTCGACCCCGAGTTCGCCCAGAAGTGGTTCGGGTTCGTCGTCGCCGAGGTCATCCGGCATCACCGCATCGCGGCCGAGGACATCGCGGACTGAGGCTCAGTCGCTTCGACGACACCTGCGCGTGCGCGCGCGAATATCGGAATGGCCGATCAGAGGTCAAATCCCGAATCCGATTTGCGACTGACCCCCGAACGTGAAACGTTGGATGAGGCCCGCCGCGGGCCACTACCCGACCAGTCCGCGGTCGCTGGTGGCAACCCTGGGGGTGCCAGACCGGCGAACGTATGGTCGGCGGCCTGTGCTCGTGGATCCGACATCCGCAGCCGAGACGCCGTCGCGAGACGCGCGCCAGGAGGTCGCCACCCGGGCGTAACCGATGCAGCCTGCACCGGCTGCCGAGGTGACCTGTGACCAGTCCGTCTTCTCCGGGGGAAGCGACTTCCCCCGCTCTGGAAGCCAAGAATCTGTACAAGGTCTTCGGGCGCAACCCGAAGTCCGTCGTCGAGAAGCTGCGGGCCGGAGCCCAGCGCAACGAGATCGCCGACGCCGGGACCGCCGCCGTCATCGATGCCTCCTTCACCGTCCAGCCCGGTGAGATCTTCGTCATCATGGGCCTCTCCGGCTCGGGCAAGTCGACTCTGATCCGCATGCTCAACGGGCTGCACGACGCCACCGCCGGAACGATCACGGTGAAGGGCGACTCGATCACCGACGTCGCCCCCGCTCGCCTGCGCAGCATCCGTCGAGAGCGCATCGCGATGGTCTTCCAGCACTTCGCGCTGCTTCCCCATCGCAGCGTCGCCGCGAACGTCGCTTACCCGCTCGAGCTGCGCGGCGTCGGGAAGACCGAGCGCCTCGCGAAGGCCGAGGAGATCCTCTCCCTCGTCGGACTCGAGGGCTGGGGCGACAAGCTCCCGTCCGCCCTCTCCGGCGGGATGCAGCAGCGTGTCGGCATCGCTCGCGCGCTCGCCGCCGACAGCGACATCCTGCTCATGGACGAGGCGTTCAGCGCACTCGACCCGCTCATCCGCCGCGAGATGCAGGAGCAGCTGCTCGAACTGCAGCAGAAGCTTCAGAAGACGATCATCTTCATCACGCACGACCTCAACGAGGCCATGTTCCTCGGCGACCGCATCGCGGTCATGCGTGACGGCCGCATCGTGCAGATCGGCACGCCCGAAGACATCCTCACCGACCCGGCCAACGACTACGTCGAGCAGTTCGTGCAGGACGTCGACCGTGCCCGTGTGCTGACGGCCGCGAACGTCATGGAGCGGCCGCGTCCCGTCGTCGCCGAGTCCGCCGGACCGCGCGTCGCCCTCAAGCAGATGCGGGATGCCTTCATGTCGGCCGCCTACGTCGTGGGCCGCGACCGCAAGCTGCTGGGTGTCGTCACCGACCGCGACGCCGTCAAGCTCGTCCGCCGCGGCGAGTCGGCGCTGTCGTCGGTCATCAAGCCCGCGCCGCAGACCGTGAGCCAGGACGAGGTCCTCATGAACCTCTTCGTCCCGGCCGTCGAGTCGCCGCTGCCGCTCGCCGTCACCGATGCGGACGGGCGCCTCGTCGGCGTCATCCCCCGCATCACCCTGCTCGCCGCCCTCGGCCCCGGCCCCGGCGCGACGGAGGAGATCACGATCCCGCTGCAGCCGATGCCGCAGGCCGCGATCGACGAGGTGCTCGCGGAGGCGACCGCCGTCGACGGCGCCGCTCTCCAGAACGGGGAGGTGCGCTGATGGATGGTTTCCGCATTCCGCTCGGCCAGTGGGCCGAGGTCGCGGTCGACTGGATCCGCGACAACGTCTCGTGGCTGCTCGGCGCGATCTCCACCGCCGTCGGCTGGCTCGTCGGCTCGCTCGCCGACCTGCTGCTGAGCGCCCCGATCGTCGTCGTCATCGTCGTCGCAGCACTGCTCGGCTGGTTCCTGCGGTCGTGGAAGTTCGCGATCGGCACCGCGATCTCGTTCGCGATCATCCTCGGCGTCGGACAGTGGGTCACCGCGATGCAGACGCTCGCGCTCGTCGTCATCGCGACGGTCATCGCCGTCGTCATCGCTGTGCCACTCGGCATCCTCGCCGCCCGCAGCGACCGCTTCAGCGCGGTGATCAAGCCCGT
Source organism: Microbacterium sp. 1262 (assembly GCF_040544895.1). NCBI lineage: Bacteria > Bacillati > Actinomycetota > Actinomycetes > Micrococcales > Microbacteriaceae > Microbacterium > Microbacterium sp. 1262. The sequence continues at coordinate 2,540,867 of NZ_JBEPKU010000001.1, read as the reverse complement.
GCTCGACCTCATGCAGGCGATGCCCGGGTTCGTGTACCTGATCCCCGCGATCGTGTTCTTCAGCATCGGCTTCGTACCGGGTCTGGTCGCGACCGTGATCTTCGCGCTTCCCCCGGGCGTGCGCCTGACCGAGCTCGGTATCCGCAGCGTCGATTCCGAGACGGTCGAGGCCGGGCACGCATTCGGCGCCACGCCGGGGCAGATCCTGCGCGGCGTGCAGCTGCCGCTCGCCATGCCGACGATCATGACCGGCGTCAACCAGGTGATCATGCTCGCGCTCTCGATGGCCGTCATCGCCGGTATCGCTGGTGCGCCCGGGCTCGGCAAGGAGATCGTCCAGGCGATGTCGACCGTCAACATCGGCACCGGTGTCGAGGCGGGCCTCAGCGTCGTCATCCTCGCGATCTACCTCGATCGCCTGACCTCCGCCCTCGGCGACATGAAGGGCCAGAAGGGGTCGATCCTCGGCGTGATCGGCCGTCGCCGGACAGCCGCGGCCGCCGCCACTGCCGCGGAGAAGCGCGAGCTCGCCCCCGCCGCCTGACCCCGCGGCATCCGAACGTATCCTCCCTGCACCACCCATACGGAACGAAATGAATCCATACGGAAGGCACACGATGAACAAGCGACACCTCACCGGGATCGTGGCGCTCGGCGCCGCGGCATCCCTCGCCCTGGCCGGCTGCGCGAGCGGTAACCAGGCCGAAGGCGGCTCTGGCGAGAACGGCGACAGCAAGGGAACCATCACGCTGGGCTACCTGCCCTCGTGGACCGACGGCCTCAGCACCGCGTACCTGCTCGAGAACCAGCTCGAGCAGCTCGGCTACACCGTCGAGATGCAGGAGCTCACCGAGGCGGGCCCGCTCTACGCCGGTCTCGCGCAGGGCGACGTCGACATCTACCCGTCGGCCTGGCCCGAGCTCACCCACGCCTCGTACATGGAGCGCTACGGCGACCAGATCGACGACCTCGGCGCGTACTACGACAACGCCAAGCTCACGATCGCGGTGCCCGAGTACGTCGACATCACCTCGATCGAGGACCTCGCCGCCAACGCCGACCGCTTCGGCGGCCAGATCTACGGCATCGAGCCGGGCGCGGGTCTGACCAAGCAGACGCAGGAGTCGATGATCCCCGAGTACGGCCTCGACGGCACGTACGAGCTCGTCACCTCGTCGACCGCGGCGATGCTCACCGAGCTCGACACCGCGATCGCGGCGCAGCGCGACATCGTCGTGACCTCGTGGCGTCCGTTCTGGGCCAACGAACGCTACGGCCTCAAGGACCTCGAAGACCCGCGCGGTGCGATGGGCGACACCGAGGCGCTGCACTTCCTCGCCACGTCCGGCTTCGCCGACGAGCACCCCGAGGCGGCTGAGCTGATCGGAAAGATCAAGCTGGACGACGAGCAGTACGCGGCGCTCGAGGACATGGTCGTCAACCAGTACGGCGAGGGCAAGGAAGCCGAGGCGATCACCGCCTGGCTCGAGGAGTACGGCAGCCAGGTCGACGGCCTCCAGACCAGCTGATCCCGTCTGACGGACAACGAAACCCCCCGGGGCCTCCCCGGGGGGTTTCGTGCGTCAGGATGCCGTCGGCGGCAGCTGCAGGGCAGCTTTCTCGGCCAGACGCTCCATCGCGGCATCCGACACCGCGATGAGCCCGTCGAGCTCGGCTCGCACGCGCTCGTACGCCGTTCGGCGCTCGGCGGGCGTGGCAGCTTCGTCCACCGCGACGTTGAGCAGACGCTTGGCCGTGTCGAGTCGGCGGCGCTCCGGCTCGCTGAAGGCCCGATCGCGCTGACGGCGGGCGTCGCGTTCCGCGACGTCGAAGGCGACCTCGGCGTCGGTGAGCGCATCGCGGTAGGCCGTCAGGTCGGCGGAACCGATGCGCGCCGACGTCGTCGGTGGGCGCAGGCCGTCAGCGACCTTCTTCGCGCGCAGGAACGCGGCGGTGAGCGGTTGCCGTCCGTCGCTCATGGCCGGGAAGGCGATGAGCTTCGCGACATCGAGTTCGTACTCGAGCCAGCGGTGCGTCAGGTCGTCATGGGCGTCGAAGAGCTGTTGCAGGCGAGCGCCGGTGCTCAGCTGTTCGTCATCCGCGGCGACCGGCGACGCGTCGCCGGCTCGGACGGCACCGGAGCGCATGATGCTCTTCGCCTCGGCCTTGGCGCGGATGATCTCGAGACGGCGCTTGTGCCGTCGCCGCGCGGACTGTTCGAGAGCCTTCGCCGCGCCGCCGGCTGCGGGTCCGATGATGAAGATCAGCCACCAGTAGTTGCCGGCGAACTGCCACAGTCCGGACCAGAATCCATCCACACCGCCATGCTAGCCCCGGGGCGCTGTGTCACTCGGGTGATGAGGGACGCCGGGGGCGGACGGGGCGATCGCGCCGCATCCGGTTCCACATCTCGGTCGACCGGGTGATCGCGCGCTGCGCGTTGTCGAGAAGGTCCTGCGCGACCTCCGCCCAGTCGGGCGAACGGTCATCGGGTTCGGGAAGCGCGCGCGGCGTACCCTGCGATGCGGCGCGCTCCGCCGCATCGAAGGCGTGGGTCGCCCGACGGACCGCTTCGCGGTAGGCGCTGTAATCGGCCGGGGACATGCGGACATCGCGCGAGGACGGTCGCAGCCACGACGCCTGCTGGTGCTCGCGGAGGAAGAGGTCCATCGGCGGCCAGCGGGCATCGAGCATCATGGGGAACCCGATCGCCTTCGCGGCATCCGTCTCGTAGTCCATCCACCGCGCCAGAAGCACGTCGTGCTCGGCCATCAGCCGGGCCAGCGGCATTCGGTCGACCTCCTTGCGCGAGGTCGGCATCATCGCCCGCGCCGCCTGCACGCCCGCGCGGCGCGCCTTCAGCTCGGCCACGGCGGCGCGTGCCTGACGCTCGGCGATCTGCAGGCGGCGACGGGCCTCCGGCACCGCTCCGGCTGTCGCGCGCGGGGTCGCCTTCTCGGCCTGGGCGCGCATCAGTTCCGCGCGGGCCACCTTCAGCTGCGCGCGAGCGTGCGTCACAGCCTGTTGCGCCCGGCGCAGGTCGAGCTGCGCGGCATCGAGCTCGAGGCGACGCTGCGACGGTCGTCCCCGGCGCAGGCCGGCCCAGCCGAGGGCGCCCGCGCTGGCTCCCGCCGGCGCGATCCACCACCACTCGGCCGCGAGCATGAGGATCGGATCCACCCCTTCAGCCTACGCACCTCGCCGAGTCCCGTCTTCGTCCCGGCTGGGGATACACCTGTCGGATCGGTGGTGCTGGTGCGCGGTCGAACCGGCTGTGAGGCCACAGCAGCCCCACGAGTCCTGCAGCTGTATCAGCCGAAGAGCAGCGCGAAGACGGTGGAGCCGCCGCCGACGAGGATGAGCGAGACGATCGCGACCCACGCGGTCACGCGCATGCGACGCGAGCGTCCGCGCGCGAAGCCGGCGTACTCGTCGTCCTCACCCGGCGGCGTCAGGTCGCGCCCGCTCATGACGCGCTCATGACGTCGGCACCTCGTCGACGATCTCGCCGAAGGCGGCGGGCAGCGTCGCGCGCGACGTGGCGCGGATCTCGGCGACGGGCACCGAGAACAGACCCTGGACGTCGAGCACGGACTCGACGCCCTCGGCGGCATCCGTCACGCCGATGCGGATGACGGGGTAGTTGCGTCCCTCGCAGAGCCCGCGGAACTTGACGTCCTCCTCGCGTGGCACCGACACGATCACGCGGCCGGTCGACTCGCTGAACAGCGCGGTCGCGACGTCGACGCCGTCGCGCTCGACGATCTCGCTGAGCCAGACGCGTGCGCCGACGCCGAAGCGGGTCGTCGCTTCGGCGAGGGCTTGGCCGAGGCCGCCGGTCGACAGGTCGTGCGCGGCCGAGATGAGTCCCTGCTGCGAGGCGGCCTGGATGAGGCCGGCCAGACGCTTCTCGGCGGCGAGGTCGACCTTCGGGGGCCGTCCGCCGAGGTGGCCGTGGATGGTGTCGGCCCACGCCGAGCCGTCGAGCTCCTCGGCGGTCGTGCCGAGCAGGTAGATGTTCTCGCCGGCGTCCTGCCAGCCCGACGGGATGCGGCGGGCGACATCGTCGACGATGCCGAGCACACCGACCACCGGGGTCGGGAAGATCGGCTGGTCGCCGGTCTGGTTGTAGAACGAGACGTTGCCGCCCGTGACGGGCACGCCGAGCTCGAGGCAGGCGTCGGAGAGGCCGTCGACGGCCTGACCGAACTGCCACATCACCTCGGGGTTCTCGGGGCTGCCGAAGTTGAGGCAGTCGGTGACTGCGGTGGGGTTCGCGCCGGTGACGGCGACGTTGCGGTACGCCTCGGCGAGGGCGAGCTGGGCGCCGGCGTACGGGTCGAGCTGGCAGTAGCGGCCGTTGCAGTCGGTCGCGATCGCGAAGCCGAGGCCCGACTCTTCGTCGACGCGGATCATGCCGGCGTCGTCGGGGAAGCTCAGGGCGGTGTTGCCCAGCACGTAGTAGTCGTACTGGTTGGTGATCCACGACGTGTCGGCGAGGTTCGGGCTCGCCACGAGCTGGAGGAACTGTTCGCGCAGCGCGTCGCCGTCGGTGGCGCGGGGGAGGGATGCCGCCGAGTCGGCCTGCAGGCCGTCGATCCAGGTCGGGTAGGCGACCGGGCGGTCGTAGACCGGGCCGTCGACCGCGACGGTCGAGGGGTCGACGTCGACGATCTGCTCGCCGTGCCAGAAGATCTGCAGGCGGCCGTCGCCGGTCACCTCGCCGAGCACGCTCGTCTCGACATCCCACTTGCCGACGACGGCGAGGAACGCATCGAGCTTCTCGGGAGCGACGATCGCCATCATGCGTTCCTGGCTCTCGCTCATGAGGATCTCCTCGGGCGTGAGCGAGGGGTCGCGCAGCAACACGTTCTCGAGGTCGACGCGCATGCCCGAGCCGCCGTTCGCGGCGAGCTCGCTCGTGGCGCACGAGATGCCCGCGGCGCCGAGGTCCTGGATCGCCTCGACGAGTTCGCCCGCGTACAGCTCGAGGCAGCACTCGATGAGCACCTTCTCCGCGAACGGGTCGCCGACCTGCACCGCGGGGCGCTTGGTGGGCCCGCCGTCGGCGAAGGTGTCGGACGCGAGGATGGAGGCGCCGCCGATGCCGTCGCCGCCCGTGCGCGCGCCGAACAGCACGACCTTGTTGCCCGCACCGGTGGCGTTCGCGAGCTTGATGTCCTCGTGGCGCATGACGCCGACGGCCAGCGCATTGACGAGCGGGTTGCCCTGGTAGACCGAGTCGAAGACCGTCTCTCCGCCGATGTTCGGCAGGCCCAGGCAGTTGCCGTAGAACGAGATGCCGCTGACGACGCCATACACGACGCGGGCGGTGTCGGGGTGGTCGATGGCGCCGAAGCGCAGCTGGTCCATGACCGCGACAGGACGCGCTCCCATCGAGATGATGTCGCGGACGATGCCGCCGACACCGGTCGCGGCGCCCTGGAACGGTTCGATGTAGCTCGGGTGGTTGTGCGACTCGACCTTGAAGGTCACCGCCCATCCCTCGCCGACGTCGACGACGCCCGCGTTCTGGCCCATGCCGACCATGAGGCGGGTCTTCATCTCGTCGGAGACCTTCTGGCCGAAGCGGCGCAGGTAGTTCTTGCTCGACTTGTAGGAGCAGTGCTCGCTCCACATGACCGAGTACATCGCCAGCTCGCCCGAGGTGGGGCGGCGGCCGAGGATCTCGCGGATCTTCGCGTATTCGTCGGGCTTGAGGCCCAGGGCTCCGTAGGGCTGCTCACGCTCCGGAGTGGCGGTGGCGTTCTCGACGGTATCTGCGACAGGGGTGCTCACGCGGCTGGACTCCAGGACTCGGGATGCCGGACGCGATCAGTCTAGTTGGGGGGTCAGGGGTTGTACGCGCCGAAGAGGCCGGTGCCGTGCTCGACCAGGGCGTCGTAGGCCTCGCCGTATGTGGATGGCAACGTGCTGCCGGGGTCGAATCGGGCGGCCAGGAGCCCGAGCAGTCCGCGCGCCGGTGGGGTGAGCGGGCGCTTGTGGTGCTTCTCGTCGGGGGCCTTGGCCGTGCCCTTCTCGGGATTGGGTGGCACATACAGCGACTGCGGCTGCGGCCAGGTGTAGGGCTGGCGCGGCGTCGTGAGGTTGACCGCGTTGAAGATCGGGTTGGCGGTCTCGTCGCGGACGTTGAGCGGCCGCAGCCCGTGCAGCCGGCACAGGGTGTTGGTCACCGAGCCGTGGTGCATCTCGTCGTGGATCACGGTTCCGGCCGCGGTGTAAGCGCTCACCACGATGGCCGGCACCCGGAGACCGAGGCGATCGAACGTGAAGCCCATCTCGCCGGGACCGCTCGCGTCGGGCGGCGCTGCCGACGGCGGGGCGACGTGATCGAAGGTGCCGCCGTGCTCGTCGAAGGTGATGACGAGCGCGGTGTTCATGGCGTTCGAGCCGGAGGTCGACGCACTCGTGCGGATCGCGTCGTAGACGTCCTGCGCGAGCTTGTCGCCGGCGCGGACGTCGCTGTCGGCGCTGTTGGCGATGCGGATGCGGCTGCCGTCGGGCAGCTCGAGCTCGCCCTCGCGGGTCGCGCCCCATGGCGGGTGCATGTCGTTGTGGTTGAAGACCATCCGCGGCTCGATGAACGCGTAGTCGGGCAGCTCGCCGTTCGCGGCATCCTCGTAGAACTGCTCCATGACGCGGAAGTTCGTCTTCCAGTAGCGCTCGAGCACGGGCGCGTGGAGCATGCCGGTGAGCGAGACGAGCTGCGTCGCGTCGTAGTAGACGCGCCACGACAGGCCGGCGTCTTCGAGCCGGTTGAAGATCGTGGGTGCCGCGGGGGCGTCGATCCACTTGTCGTAGTTGTCGCCGGTGTGGTTGACGACGTAGCCGTGCGAGGTCGAGGCGTGGAAGAAGCTGCGGTTGCAGAACGTCTGCGACGGCACCCCGGCGAACCAGCGGTCGTAGACCGCGAACTCGCGGGCGAGGGTCGACACCACCGGCAGCATCTCGGGCGCGAAGCCGCCCATCGCCGTCGTGTACTCATCAGCGGTCGGCTCGCGCTTCTTGGCGAGGCGGTAGTTGACGATGTAGTCGTGCACGAAGCCGTCGTTACGCGGTGCGCTCCCGGCGGCGGGTGCGTTGTACGGCGGCTGCAGTCCGTTGCGGGCGATGTCGGCGTTGGCGGGCGGGTCGATCGTCCCGAACAGCTGGGTGTTGACGTGGGGGTAGGTCTCGCCGGGGTCGGGCTGCGGCTGCTGCATGATGTGGTCGGTCGCGCCCGTGTATACGTGCGCGGGCACGGCCGTGCCGTCGGGTGCGGTGTTGGCGTAGTCGCCCTGCAGGATGCCGTCGAACTCGGCCGCGCTCTTCTCATCGGCCGTGTAGAGGTGGCCGAGCAGGTTGTCGAAGCTGCGGTTCTCGAACATGAGCACCACGACGTGGTCGAACCCGGCGACGCTGCGCGCCGCGAGGGGCGCGAACTCGGGCGGGTGCGCGGTCATCGCCGCCGTCACCGCGGCACCGGCCGAGCCCCCGATCGCCAGGCCCGCGGCTCCCAGGCCCGCGCGGCGGAGGAAGTCGCGGCGCGACGGGCGTCGGCTGGCCCAGGAGGCGTCGGTCTCATCGCGATCCGCGTCGGCCATGGGTCCCCTCCCTCGGTCCTCGGCGATCAGGCTACTCTCACACCATGGACGACGGCCTGCGTTTCGATCGAGGAGCCCGGTACGGTGCCGCGATCGTCGCGGCGATGTTCGCGACCTACCTCGCCGTCGCTTCCGACTTCTCCGCGATCGTGCAGGCCGAGATGTACGCCGGCACCATCACCAACGACATGCCGTACGTCGACACGCTCCAGTTCGTGCTCGTGGTCGCGACCCTCGTCGCCGCACTCGCCGTGCTGCCCACCTCGCCGATGCGTCGTCTGGGCGGCGTGACCCTCGCGTGCGTCGCGCTGTTCCTGTGGGCCACCTTCGGGTTGCTGCGCGGTGCGGGCCACCTCGCGCACCTCGATCCGCTGTGGGAGGTCGTGCTCAACCAGGGGTTCATCGCGCTGCTCGCCGGGGTGGGCGGCTGGGTGATCGCACGGGGGCGGCACCCGCTGTCGTGGGTCGTCGTCGTCGTCGCGCTCGTGCCGCCCATCGTCGGTCCGCGGCTGGTCGAGGCGAACGCCACGAGCGGCGGCTACGCGCTGGCGATGCAGGGCATCGTCGTCGTCGGAGGGCTGGCCGCGGTGTGGGCGGCGGCTGGTGTCGACCGGTGGGCGCGTCGGCGCTTCAGTGGTCGGGATGCAGCGACGCGTCGGCGGGTACGCTCCGCCACGACACGAATCGAACCGTGAGACCGGCGCGCGTCGGCGCGCAGCAGAACGGCCCGGCCGCGACCTCCGCCCGAGGATCGAGCGGCGCCACCCGGACGAGCCGCCAGTCCTCCTCGTCGACGCGGGCCCTGATCGTGACGGCGTCGCCCGACCTGCTCGCGCGCACGGTGACGACGCGACCAGCCCAGTCGGCAACGGGCGAGAGCGACCAGTCCGACATCCCGCGGGTCACCACCGCGCCCAGACTGTCGGCGCCGTCGCTGTGCTCGATCCCCGCCTTGATCCACGTCTCGTCGTCGACGCGCAGGAAGACGCCTGCCTGATCGAACTGCGCGGCGAAGTCGAGGACGAACGCTACTTCGACGGCGGTGTCGGGCTGCATCGGGGCGAGCAGAGCGTGTTCGTCGTCGTGGACGAACCCATACGACGTCACGCGCCAGGCATCGCTCCCCTCGCGTGCCGTGACGAACAGGTCGTCGCCGTCGAGCACGGCCTCCGCGGGTTCGTTGGTCCATGATCCTACGGACCAGTCGATGTCGGTCATGTGGTTCCTTCCGGTTCAGTCGCGCAACTGGGTCAGCAGGGCGGCGTGGTCGGTGGTGCCCGCGAAATCGACGATCCGGCCTCCCGCCAGCCGCAGGAAGCCGAACTCCGCGACATTGACGTGCCGTCGGGTGGGCCGGATACCGCGGAACGGCCCGATGTGCGTGCCGCTGGCGCGCACATGCGCGGCGATGCGGTCGTCCTCCACGACGAGCTGGATGCGGCGCACCTGCCAATCGGGAAAGGCATCGAGCACCTCGACGACGTCGGTCATCCAGGCGTCGGCTCCGCCCGGCAGGTGCGCTCGCCGGACGTTCGGGTCGATGAACGAGCGAATGGCGTCGAGGTCGTGGCGGTTGCAGGCTTCCAGGTAATCGGCGTACCAGGCGTGCATCTCCCACGGCTCCATCCGCCCATTATCGGCGGGTGGTGACCAGGTACCGCACCGTCAGCGCGACGCTACGGCGTTCTCGTAGGCCCGCATGGCGGCATCCTGTGCGTCCGCGAGCGCTTCCTCGGCGGTCTTGTCGCCGAGGAGGGCCGCCGTCACCGCGTTGTTCAGCTCGTTCTGGATGTCCTGCCCGGCGGGGGAGGACCCGAACGAGGTGCCGTAATCGACCACGTCGTAGTAGGTCGCTACGACCTGGTCGAAGCCCTCGTTGCCCGACGGCGTGACCCACTTCTCGCGGATCTCCTGGTCGGGCTGCGGCGATCCCGTGAACAGGCCGGTGTTGGCGCCGCCGTCGGCGGCACGCGTCGCAGCGCGTGCTTCGCCCGCCGCGTTCCACGCCTCGCCGCTCGTCAGAGCCGAGACCCACGCGCAGGCCGCGCCGGGGTTCTTCGCTCCGGCCGGGATGACGAAAGCCTGGCCGCCGGACACCGAGAACGGCTCACCGTCGCTGTCGCGGAACGGCACCGCCTCGATGTCGATCTGCTCGAGGTAGGGCGAGAGGACGTTCGGGTACCACTGCGCGTTGACCTGCGCACCGACCTGATCGGTGACGTACTGGTTCGCATCGCCGAACGTGTCGAACGCGTCGGTGAAGCTCTTCACCTGCGCGAACCCGCCCTGCGCGTCGTTGATCCGCTGCAGCAGCTCCATGCCCGCGAGGTTGCTCGGGTCGTCGAGGGTCGGCACGCCGTCGTCATCGGTGAGCTGGCCGCCCGCGCCGAGGATCCACAGCGCGGACTGACCGGTCGACACCGGGTCGAGGCCCAGCCGCGTCGGAACGCCGCCGGATTCCTGGTACATCTTCTCGATGGCGGCCAGCAGGACGTCGGGCTGCGAGGTGTCGATCTCGTCCGCCGTCACGCCCGCGGCATCCATCACCCGCTTGTTCAGGATGATGGCCGGCGGCTGGTAGAACTGCGGCGCTCCCCACACCTGATCCTCGTAGCGCACGTCGTCGACGACCGACTCGTACCACCGGTCGTCCGCGTCGACGTCCTGTGCCTCGAAGCAGCTGTCGAGCGGCATGATGAGGCCCTGTGCCGCGTACTGGGTCACGTAGCGGCGGTCCATCTGCACGACGTCGGGCACGTCGCCGCTCGCGATGCGGGTCGTGAACTTCTGCGAGTCGAAGGCCGTGGCATCCAGCTGCACCTCGACATCCGACAGCTGCTCCGCCGCGTAGTCGAGTCGCGCGGTGCCGACGTCGTCGGCGTTCTCGAAGCCCCACGCCGCGAGGGTTCCGGTGGGCGTCGCCGAGAAGTCGACGTCTTCCGCGGTGCCGGCGTCGTTGCTGCATCCCGCCAGCACGATGACGGATGCCGCGGCCACCGCGGTCGTTCCGATCAGTCGATTGCGCATGTGATTCCTCCTGTCGTGGTCCCGCGCGAGCACGCGGATCATCCCTTTCGGCCCTGGGTGGCGACGCCTTCGATGAAGTAGCGCTGCCCGAAGGCGAAGAGGATGAGCATGGGCAGCGTGACGATGAGCGAGGCCACCATCACGTACTGGTAGTCGCCCTGGCCGCCGGCGGTCGGGCTGTACTTGGTCATCGCGTAGGCGATGCCGAGCGGTGCGGTGAACTCGTCGACCGACCCGGCGTTGAGGTAGATGAGCGCGGACTGCAGGTTGTTCCAGCTCGCCTGGAACTCGAACAGGAACACGATCACGAACGAGGGCACCGACAGCGGCATCGCGATGCGCCAGAAGAGTCCCCAGTAGCTGGCGCCGTCGATGCGCGCCGCCTCGAAGAGCTCGCGTGGCAGGCCGAGGAAGAACTGGCGCTGCAGGAAGATGTAGAACGCCGACCCGAACAGGTTCGCGCCCCATAGCGGGACCCAGGTGCCGAGCAGGCCCGTCTCTTTCCAGATCAGGTAGACCGGGATCATCGTCACGGCGCCGGGGAGCATCATCGTGGCGAGCACCAGTCCGAACAGGAGCTTGCGTCCGGGGAAGGAGAAGTAGGCGAACCCGAACGCGACGATCGAGCTCGAGATCGACACCGCCGTCGCCGCCAGCAGCGCGATCGCGACGCTGTTGAACATCCAGCTGAGCAGGGGGAGCTGGTTCCACACCTCGGCGTAGTTCTCGGGCACGAAGGTCTGCGGGATGAGGCGGTTGTCGAACACCTCGCCGCGGGGCTTGAAGCTCGCCGCGAGCAGCCACGCGAACGGGTACAGGAACAGCAGGGCGAAGCCGGTCGAGATGGCGGCGAGCGTGACGCGGCCGGCGACGGTCTTCGGGGTGCGGAACCTCGTCGCCATCAGCGGTCGCCCTCGTAGTAGACGAAGCGGTTGCCGAACTTCACCTGGATGACCGTGACGGCCATGATGATGACGAACAGCAGCCAGGCCATGGCCGCCGCGAACCCGAAGTTGAACTGCCGGAACGCCTGCTGGAACAGATAGATGGCGTAGAACAGCGACGCCTCGGGCGACGCGTTGCTCTGATCCCGCCAGAAGAGCAGATACGCCTGGTCGAAGACCTGGAAGGCTGCGATCGACAGCACGATGACGTTGAAGAACATCGCGCCCGAGATCATCGGCAGCGTGATGGAGAAGAACTTCCGCACCGGGCCGGCGCCGTCGAGGGATGCCACCTCGTACAGCTCGACGGGGACGTTCTTCAGCGCGGCGAGGAAGATCACCATCGTGCCGCTGACGGTCCACAGCGCCATGATCACGATGCTGGGTTTCACCCACGCCGGGTCGACGAGCCATTGGGGACCCTGGATGCCGATGGCGGCGAGCCCCTGGTTGATCGCGCCGGAGTTGCCGTTGAGCAGGAGGAAGAACACCGCGGCCGTCGCGACCGCCGGCGTCATCTTCGGCAGGTAGTAGAGCGTGCGGAAGATCCCCGCGCCGCGACCCATCCGGTTCAGCAGCAGCGCGAGCACGAGCGCGAACATGATCTCGAGCGGCACGGCCATGACGGCGTAGAACAGCGTGTTAGCCAGCGATACGGCCACGCGGGGGTCTTCGAAGAGCCGGGCGTAGTTGTCGAAGCCGATGGGGCGTGACGAGTTCGTGGCGAGGTTGTAGCTGCTGAACGAGATGTACAGGCTGTAGATCATCGCCCCGACGGTGAAGACGAGGAATCCGATGATCCACGGCGTCAGGAAGAGGTAGCCCGCGAGCGCTTCGCGCTTGTTGTACTTCTGCCGGATGCGCCCCGGCCGTGTGGCGCCGACCGTCGTCGGTCGCGCGCGAGCGGTACTGCTTATGTCGTCCTCCAGGCCTCGAACCCGCAGGACCTGATGGATGCCGTCCTGTGGGGCCGAAGCTAGAAGAAGCGAGAAGCGGTTCCCCAGTGGCTTGACACGGCGGCATCCCTCGGGCAGTGCTCGCCGGGCAGCCCCGATCAGGCTGGCGTGGTCACAGCGACGAGGAGATGCCTGCGTGCTGGTTCATCTCCGCGACGAAGCTGGTCCCCGTTGCGACCACCTCGACCTTGAAGCCCGCCGCATTCTCGAGCCAGCCGGCGTAGTGCTGCGGGCCGCCGGCGTGCGGGTAGCGCTCCTGGTACAGCGGCATCCAGCCCGCGGCCGGGGCGTCGGCCATGATCGCATCGACCTCGGCGGCGGAGCCGCCGTGGAAGGCCAGATGATTCAGGCCCGGCCGCCGACGGTCGTGCTCGGCGCCGACCGTGTTCGGTGAGGTGGTGAGCGTCAGGTAGGCCCCGCCCGCCGCCCACGACTCGCCCTGCGGCCACGTGCTCTCGAGGTCGAAGCCGACCCGCCGAAGCAGCCAGCCCCAGTCGGAGCGTGCGCTCTCGATGTCGCTGACCCAGAGCTCGACGTGATGGAAACCTGCCATGGGTCCCAGTCTCATACAGACGCGACCTACAGCTTCGCGGTCATCTGCACGCGCGGGCCAAGGGCGTCGAGGCCGATGCGCTCCTCCGTCTCGACGAGCATGAGCTCGAACTCCGAACGCGGGTCGGTCACCGCGAAGCCGAGGCGTTCGTAGAACGGGGCGTTCCAGGGCACGTCGGCGAAGGTGCGGAGCGACATCCGATCGTGGCCGCGGTCGCGCGCGTACGCCATCGCCGCCTCGACGAGCTTGCGGCCGTACCCGCGGCGAGCGTGCTCGGGCGACACCGACAGCTGTTCGAGGTGGGCATGACCCTCGAGCTCGAGCACATGAACGAACCCCGCGACCACCCCGTCACCGACGTGGGCGACGAGCAGGAATCCCGGCTCCGCAGCGCGAGAAGACCCGGGCGGAGCCGGCCACCAGGTGGGCGGGTCGAGCAGATCGCGCAGCAGCGCGTCGGCGTCGTTCTCGATGTCTTCGAGGAGGTCCAGCTCGCCGGGGCTGGGCGGGCGGATGTCGAGCGGCACGGCCCGATCGTATCGAGCGGCGTTCACTCGACGATGAGCCGGTAGCCCATGCCAGATTCGGTGAGCAGGTGCTCGGGATGCGCGGGATTGGCCTCGAGCTTCTTCCGCAGCTGCGAGACGTAGAGACGCAGGTACCCGGTGTCGTTGACCTGCTCGGTGCCCCACAGCTCCTTCAGCAGGTCCTGCCGGGTCACGAGTGCCCCGGGGGTTCGGGCGAGGAAGTCGAGCATCCGCCACTCGGTCGGCGTGAGGTGCACGCGCTCGCCGCCGCGCGTGACGGTCTTGGCGGCGCGGTCGATCTCGACATCGGCGAACCGCACGACGGCGACGGATGCGGCACCGCCGGCCCGCCGGGTCAGCGCGCGCAGTCTCGCGAGCAGCTCGTCGATCTGGAAGGGCTTGGTGACGTAGTCGTCAGCCCCGGCGTCGAGCGCCGCCACCTTGTCTGCCGACCCGGTGCGCCCCGAGACGACGATGATCGGCACGGCGCTCCATCCCCTCACGGCCTCGATCACGGCGACGCCGTCGAGGCGCGGCATCCCCAGGTCGAGCACGATCACATCGGGATGCTCGGACGCGGCCGCCGCGATCGCCGCCGCCCCGTCGGCGGCCGCCACGACGTCGTACCCGTGGGCCGCGAGCGTGATGCGCAGCGCCCGCACGAGCTGCGGGTCGTCGTCGGCGAGGAGGACCTTCACCCCTCGATCCTGCCCTTTTGCGCCGCCGCCGATGCCAGGGGCAGCTCGATCACCATGGTGAGGCCGCCGCCAGGGGTCTGCTCGGGCACGAGCTGGCCCCGCATCCCCTCGGTGAAACCCTTCGACAGCGCGAGCCCGAGCCCGAGTCCGGTCGTGTTGTCGGTGTCGCCGAGCCGCTGAAAGGGCGTGAACACGTCGCCGTGACGCTCGGGCGGGATGCCGGGTCCGTGGTCGATCACGCGGACCTGGGCCTGCCCGCCCAGCGAGCTCGTGCTGATGCGCACCGGCGTTCCGGCAGGCGAATGGCGGTGGGCGTTGGCCAGCACGTTGACCAGCACCCGCTGCAACAGCACCGCATCGGCGAGCACCGGCCCGATCGCCTCGTCCAGCGCCAGCTCCACCGCAGCGGGCCCGAGACCGAGCTCGTCGACCGCGGCGAGCACGGCATCGGCCGTGTCGACCGGTCGCAGGGCGACGGCGAGAGCGCCGGCCTCGATGCGGCTCACATCGAGCAGGTCGGTCACGAGCGAGGTCAGCGTGCCGAGGCTCTCGTCGGCGGTCGCGAGCAGCTCGTCGCGGTCGGCGTCGTCGAGCGCGGGGCCGGCCGCGCGGAGCCCCCCGAGTGCCGCGACGGCGGCGGCGAGAGGGCGCCGCAGGTCATGGCTCGCCGCCGAGAGGAGGGCGCTGCGTACCCGGTCGGTCTCGGCGAGCACCGACGCCGAGCTCGCCGCCCGCTGCAGGTCGGCCTGCTCGAGCGCGGCGGCGAGCTGCGCGACGACGACATCCAGCAGCCGGCGTTCCGAGCCGTCGAGCTGCTCCGACTCGCTGCCGTGGAGCTCGAGCACGGCCTCGCGTCCGACGTCGACGCGCAGGTGGCGGTCGTCGCGCACGGGCTCGCCGTCGGCGGCGATCACGGTCCCGTCCGACGCGACCAAGCGCGCACCCGACATCCCGAAGGCCTCGCGCGCCCGCGCGACGAGGGCCGGAATCGAGCCATCGCCCCGCAGCACGCTGCCCGCGACCGCCGCGAGCAGCTCGGCCTCGGCCGCCGCCCGCCGGGCCGCGCGCGTGCCCCGGGCCGCGCGGTCGACGATGACGCTCACGAGGAGCGCGATGACGACGTACAGGATCAGCGCCCACGCGTGCAGCGGATCGGAGACCGTCACGGTGTACAGCGGAGCCACGAAGAAGAAGTCGAGCGTCACCCCCGACATCACCGCTGCGAAGACGGCGGGCCACAGTCCGCCGACGAGCGCGACCACGACGACGAGCAGCTGGTACGCGAGCACATCGCTCGTGATCGACTCGGGGCTCCGCAGCGCGACGAGCAGCCACGTGAGCAGCGGACCGCCGGTCAGCGCGACGACGAAACCGAGGATCCGGCGCCGCACGCTGAGAGCGCCGCCGGCGACACGGGGCAGGGTGAAGCGGCCGCCGGCGGCGGCGTGCGTCACGACGTGCACGTCGATATCGCCCGACTCGCGGATGACGGTGGCGCCGATGCCCGGACCGCTGAGGGCCGCAGCGAGCCGGCCGCGACGGCTGACACCGACGACGAGCTGCGACGCGTTGACCGACCGCGCGAACTCGACGAGGGCGGCGGGGATGTCGTCACCGACGACCTGGTGGTAGCTGCCGCCGAGCGATTCGACGAGAGCCCGTTGAGCAGCGAGGGCCGCCGGGTCGGCGGTGCGCAGCCCGTCCTGGCCCGACACGTGGACGGCCAGCAGCTCGCCGCCGGCCGAACGGTCGACGATGCGGGCGCCGCGCCGGATGAGCGTCTCGCCCTCGGGCCCGCCGGTCAGCGCGACCACGACGCGCTCGCGAGCCTGCCACGTGCCCCGGATGCCGTGCTCGGCGCGATAGTCCTGCAGGGCACTGTCGACCTCGTCCGCGAGCCAGAGAAGTGCCAGTTCGCGGAGCGCCGTCAGGTTGCCGAGCCGGAAGTAGTTCGACAGGGCGGCGTCGATGCGCTCGGCGGGGTAGACGAGGCCGGCGGCGAGGCGGTCACGCAGCGACGGCGGAGCGAGGTCGACCAGCTCGATCGGGTCGGCCGAGCGCACGACGGCATCCGGCACCGTCTCGCGCTGCGCGACGCCGGTGATCTGCTCGACGACGTCGCCGAGCGACTCGATGTGCTGGACGTTGACGGTCGTGATGACGTCGATGCCGGCATCCCGGAGCTCCTCGACGTCCTGCCAGCGCTTCTCGTTGCGCGAGCCGCCGACGTTGGTGTGGGCGAGCTCGTCGACGAGGGCGACGCGCGGGGCTCGGGCGAGCACGGCCTCGAGGTCCATCTCGTCGAGCGTGACGCCGCGGTGCTCGAGGCGGCGCCGTGGAACGATCGGCAGGCCGGCGGTCATCGCGGCGGTCGCGGCCCGACCGTGGGTCTCGACGATCGCGACGACGACGTCGACCCCGGCATCCTGCAGCCGGCGGCCCTCTTCGAGCATCTCGTAGGTCTTGCCCACGCCCGGCGCCGCACCCAGCAGCACCCGCAGCCGTCCCCGCTTCACGGCATCACCCTAGTTCTCCCCGCCCGCTCGCCCCGCTCGCCCCGCTCGTGTGCGCCGCGATGCGAGGGATCGGGCACGACACCCCGCCGAGAGGCCACGCTCCCCGGCGTGCCGCCCCGCATCCCTTGCATCCGCGCCCGGTCGGAAGCTCACGGCGCGAGACCGTCCAGCGCCAGGTTCAGCTCGACGACGTCGACACGCGGCTCGCCCAGGAACCCGAGGTCGCGGCCCGCCGTGTGCGCGGCGACGAGGTCGCGCACCTCCGCCTCGGGCAGCCCGCGCTCGGCAGCCACGCGGGCCACCTGCAGCGCGGCGTAGGCGGGCGAGATGTGCGGGTCGAGGCCCGAGCCCGAGGCGGTGACGGCATCCGCGGGCACGTCGGCGACGTCGACGCTCTCGCGGTCGGCGATCGCCGTGCGGCGCTCCTCGATCGCGGTCACGAGGTCGGCGTTGTTCGGGCCGAGGTTCGACCCGCTCGACGCCGCCGCGTCGTAGCCGTCGCCGGCCGCCGAGGGGCGTGACTGGAAGTACTGCGGCAGCGCTTCGCCGTCGGCATCCGTGAAGGACTGGCCGATGAGCGACGAGCCGACGACCTCGCCCTCCGCATCGCGCAGCAGCGAGCCGTTCGCCTGCGACGGCAGCGCGAGCCCGACCAGTGAGATCAGCAGGGTGTATCCGACGCCGAGGACGAGGGTGAGGACGATCATCGCGCGGACGGCGACGGCGGAGGTGCGCAACGAGGCGCGAGCGGTGGACATGACAGGTCTCCAGGAGGGGGGCTCAGAAGCCCGGGATGAGGCTGACGACGAGGTCGATCAGCTTGATGCCGACGAACGGTGCGATGACCCCGCCGAGCCCGTACACGACGAGGTTGCGGCTCAGGATCGACGAGGCGCTCGCCGCGCGGTACTTCACGCCGCGCAGCGCGAGCGGGATGAGCACGATGATGACGATCGCGTTGAACACGATGGCGCTCGTGACAGCGGACGCCGGCGACGACAGCTGCATGACGTTGAGCGCCGCGAGCCCCGGGAACACCCCCATGAACATCGCCGGGATGATCGCGAAGTACTTGGCGATGTCGTTCGCGAGCGAGAACGTCGTGAGGGCGCCGCGCGTGATGAGCAGCTGCTTTCCGATCCGGACGATGTCGATGAGCTTGGTCGGGTCCGAGTCGAGGTCGACCATGTTGCCGGCCTCCTTCGCCGCCGACGTGCCCGTGTTCATCGCCACGCCGACGTCGGCCTGCGCGAGGGCGGGTGCGTCGTTCGTGCCGTCGCCGGTCATCGCGACGAGGTGACCGCCCTCCTGCTCCTTGCGGATCAGGGCGAGCTTGTCTTCGGGCGTCGCCTCCGCGAGGAAGTCGTCGACACCCGCCTCTCTCGCGATCGCGGCAGCGGTCAGCGGGTTGTCGCCGGTGATCATGACGGTGCGGATGCCCATCGAGCGCAGCTCGTCGAAGCGCTCGCGCAGCCCGTCCTTGACGACATCCTTCAGGTGGATGACCCCGAGCAGCGTCCCGGCACCGGATGGGTCGAGGGTCGCGACGGCGAGCGGCGTGCCGCCGGACTGCGCGATCGCGTCGGCGTGGTGCAGCAGCTCGGCGCGGGCCTCGGCCGAGACCGGTCGTGCCGATGCGTCGAGCCAGGCGAGCACCGACCCCGACGCGCCCTTGCGCACCTGTGTGCCGTCGGGCAGGTCGACCCCGCTCATGCGCGTCTGCGCCGTGAAGGCGACCGCCACGGCGTCGCGCGGCAGCTCGCCCACCACGTGCTGCGAGGCCGCGAGCTCGACGACCGAGGTGCCCTCGGGTGTCGGGTCCGACAGCGACGAGAGGGATGCCGCGCGGGCGAGCTCGGCGCCGTCGACGCCGGTCATCGCGACGAACTCCGACGCGCGGCGGTTGCCGTAGGTGATCGTGCCGGTCTTGTCGAGCAGCAGGGTCGTCACGTCGCCGGCCGCCTCGACCGCACGGCCCGACATGGTCAGGACGTTCCGCTGCACGAGACGGTCCATGCCCGCGATGCCGATGGCCGACAGCAGGGCGCCGATCGTGGTCGGGATCAGGCAGACGAGCAGCGCGACGAGCACCGGGATGCTGACGGGCGAGGCGCTGTACGACGCGATGGGGTTCATCGCCAGCACGACCACGACGAAGACGATCGACAGGCTCGCGAGCAGGATGTTGAGGGCGATCTCGTTGGGCGTCCGCTGACGCGCAGCGCCCTCGACGAGGGCGATCATCCGGTCGACGAAGGTCTCGCCGGGCTTCGACGTGATCCTTACGACGATGCGGTCGGAGAGCACCCGGGTGCCGCCCGTGACGGCGCTGCGGTCGCCGCCGGACTCGCGGACGACGGGAGCCGACTCGCCCGTGATGGCCGACTCGTCGACCGTCGCGATGCCGTCGACGATGTCGCCGTCGCCCGGGATGAGCTCACCGGCCTCGACGAGCACGACATCCCCGAGCCGCAGGTCGGCCGAGGGCACCTCCTCGGTCGCGGAGCCGCGGGCCGCGGCATCCGTCCGCTCGTCGTATGAGACCACCCGGCGCGCGGTCGTCGTCGTGCGGGTCTTGCGCAGCGCCTGGGCCTGCGCCTTGCCGCGGCCCTCGGCGACGGACTCCGCCACGTTCGCGAAGAGGACCGTGAGCCACAGCCAGACCGCGATGCCCCAGGTGAACCCGGCCGGAACCGCCGAGCCGCCCGAGGTCTCGGGACCGCCGAGGAACGGCTCCGCGATCGCGATCGCCGTCGTCAGGGCCGCGCCGACCCAGACGAGGAACATGACGGGGTTCCGCCACTGGGCGGCAGGGTTGAGCTTGCGGACCGCGCCGGGGAGGGCGGCACCGACCTGCTCGAGGCTGAACGCGCTGCGCCGGCGCGGTGCCGGGCTGGCGTCCGGGTCCGCGGACGACGGGCCGGATGAGGGCCGGGTTTCGGTCAGAGGGGCAGACATCAGGAGAGTCCTTCGGCGAGGGGGCCCAGGGTGAGGACCGGGAAATAGGTGAGCGCGGTGATGATGACGACGACGCCGGCGAGCAGGCCCACGAACTGCGGGCGGTGCGTCGGGAGGGTGCCGGCGCTCGACGGCACGGTGTCTTGAGCGGCGAGCGATCCGGCGAGGGCGAGGACGAGCACGATCGGGATGAACCGGCCGAGCAGCATCGCGACGCCGAGCGCCGTGTTGAGCCACGGGGTGTTGGCGGTGAGGCCGGCGAAAGCCGAGCCGTTGTTGTTCGCCGCGGAGGTGAACGCGTAGAGGACTTCGCTCAGGCCGTGGACGCCCGGGTTCCAGATCGAGGTGCCCTCGACGTCGGCGCGCACGGCCGGGATCGCGAAGCTCAGCGCCGTTCCCGCGAGCACGAGCGTCGGCGTCACGAGGATGTACAGGCTCGCGAGCTTGATCTCGCGCGGCCCGATCTTCTTGCCGAGGTATTCGGGCGTGCGTCCGATCAGCAGGCCGCCGACGAAAACGGCGAGGATCGCGAGCACCAGCATCCCGTACAGCCCTGAACCGACGCCGCCGGGAGCGATCTCGCCGAGCATCATGTTGAGCATCGGCATCATGCCGCCGAGCGGTGTGAAGCTGTCGTGCATCGCGTTGACCGCGCCGGTCGAGGTGAGCGTCGAAGCGCCGCCGAACAGTGCCGATGCGGCGACGCCGAACCGGGTCTCCTTGCCCTCCATCGCGGCGCCGGCGAGCTGCGTCGCCGTGCCGCCGCCCGACGCCTCGGCCCACGAGCCGAGGGCGATCGAGGCGAGGAAGATTCCGCCCATGACCGCGACGATCGCGTAGCCCTGGCGATCGTCGCCGACGATCCGGCCGAAGGCGCGCGGCATGGCGAACGGGATGACGAGCAGCAGCAGGATCTCGAACAGGTTCGTCCACGGCGTCGGGTTCTCGAACGGATGGGCCGAGTTCGCGTTGAAGAACCCGCCGCCGTTCGTGCCGAGCAGCTTGATGGCCTCCTGGCTGGCGACCGGTCCGCCGGGGATCGACTGCGCCCCGCCGGCGATCGTCTGCACGTCGGTGAAGCCCGCGAAGTTCTGGATCACGCCGCCTGCGAGCAGCACGACGGCCGCGACGATCGCCATCGGGAGGAGGATGCGGCCGAGCCCGCGCACGAGGTCGACCCAGAAGTTGCCGATCGTCCCCGAGCGGCGATACGCGAAGCCCCGTACGAGGGCGATGGCGACGGCTATGCCGACCGCGGCCGAGACGAAGTTCTGCACGGCCAGACCCGCGAACTGCACGGTGTAGCCGAGCGTCGTGTCGGGGGAGTACGACTGCCAGTTCGTGTTGGCCACGAACGAGATGGCGGTGTTGAACGCGAGGTGCTCGCTCGGTGCGGGCAGGCCGAGGCTGAACGGCAGGATCGGCTGGAGGCGCTGCAGTCCGTAGACGATCACGACGCCGACGAGCGAGAACAGCAGCACGCCGCGGGCGTAGGCCTGCCAGGTCTGCTCGGCGCGTGGATCGACGCCGATCAGGCGGTAGACGCCCCGTTCGACGGCGAGGTCGCGCGGCGACGTGTAGACGCGAGCGATGTGGTCGCCGACGGGCCGGTACAGCAGGACGAGGATGAGGACGAGGGTCGCGATCTGCAACGACGCGAACCCGATCTGCGCGGCATCCACGTCAGAACCGTTCGGGCCGCACGAGGGCGACGACGAGGTAGACGATGGCGGCGACGGCCAGCACCGCCGCGAGGAGCGAGAAGACCATCACAGCTTCTCGACCCCCCGGGCGATGAGGCCGGCGACGGCGAAGAGCGCGAGGATCGCGGCGAGATAGATGAGGTCGAGCACGAGATCCGATGCAACACCCCGCCCGATGCCGCGCCCGCTGTCCTCACGGAATCCATACGGCCCCGCGCCCGCTCCTCACGCCGCCCTCACGGTTCTGGTGCCGGCTCGGCGCCCGGTGGCGATACATCCGTCGGGCGGCCGGTGCTGCTGTCGCCTCCGACGTGCGCCCAGACGACACCAGCACCACCGGTCCTGCAGATGTATCGCCAGGCCGGGCCTCCCGGCCGGATCAGGGGCGGGGTCAGGGCGCGAGGGGCGAGGACTCGTCGTCGATGACCCCGATGCCGACGGCGTGGTGGCTCGGCTCCTCGTCCTTCTGCTCCGGAGCCTTGGGCTCTTCGCCCGGCTCCTTCGCGACGCTGGGCTCTTCGAGCTCCTCCGTCGAGGGGTTCTCGTCGGGGGCGTGCTGGGCACCCTCGTCGGCGTGCTCGGCCTCGTTGTCGTGGTGATCGGTCATGTCGTTCTCCCTTCCACTCCCAGCGTGCGCCGATCCGGCCGACCATGTCACCGGCTTGACGTAGCGACTCGTGTGGCCGAAGGGACCGGGCCCGTACCGCGCGGGGCCCATCGGTAGGGTTCCCGCATGACGTCCCGGACGGGCACCCGCGCGCTGAAACTGTTGTTCGCCTTCGTGGCTGCGGTGCTGTGGGCTGGAGCCCTGCTGGCAGCGATGCCCCCCGGCATCAATGACGGGCCGAGCGGCGCCTGCGCGCACGCTGCGGGCAACCGTCTCGTGTTCGACTCATCCGTGGTGCCCGAATCCGTCGCGGCCCAGGGCGCCTGGCAACTCTTTCCCCTCGGCGTCGGATGCCGCTACACGGCCCCCACGGGAGAGTCGGTGTTCGTCGGGCCGAGTTTCGGGCCGTCGATCATCGCCCTCCATGCGCTCGCCGTGACCGTCATCCTGGCCGGTGTCGTCGTGAGACACAGCTGGCGCGAGCCGCGTCGCCACGACGACCTCCTGCGGGCGTAGGGTCGCGGGATGGACCCGGAAGCGCGACTGCACGAGCGCAAGCGTGAGCTCACCGTGCAGCTCGACCGGCTGGATGCCGACGACGACAGCCTTCGTCACGACCGCGCCGACGCCACCGCCGACGACGAGCACGACCCCGAGGGGTCGACGCTGTCGGGGGAGTGGCAGCGGGTCGAGGCTCTACGTCGAGCCGCGCGGGCAGAGCTCGCCGAGGTCGAGGCCTCCCTCGCCCGCGTCGCCGCAGGCACCTACGGTGTGTGCGCGAGCTGCGGCCGCGACATCCCGGTCGAGCGCCTCGAGGTCCGCCCCCACGCGACGATGTGCGTCGCCTGCGCTTCGCGCTAGCCGCGCCCGTAGCTGTTCACGCCGCCCGCATCCGGTCGAACCTCGGAGAATCGCGCGAGATTCGGACGGATGTGGCATCCCGGTCCGAGTTTCGCGTCGATCTCCGAAATTCGTTCCGCCGCGGGTGTTGACACCCGCCACCCCGAGCCCTAACGTACAACCAAATGGTTGCACGAAACGAACCCCGACCGAGTGAGCGGAGCGAGCTGAGCGATGACGACATCGACCGTCTCTTCCACGCGCTCGCTACGGCGACGCGTCGCGACATCCTCCGCCGCACGATCGAGCACGAGCAGTCGGTGTCGGCGCTCGCGGCCGACTACGACATGTCGTTCGCCGCGGTGCAGAAGCACGTCGGCGTCCTCCAGACGGCCGGCCTCATCGTCAAGCGGGCGGAGGGGCGCGAGCGCCTCGTCCGCGCCGACCCCGCCATGATCGCCCGCGCGCGGGCCCTGCTCGCCCGCTACGAAGACCTCTGGCGTGCCCGCGTCGATCGCCTCGACGCCCTGCTCGCCGAGCCCGAAGACTGACCCCCGCAGACCCGCAGACCCGCAGACCCGCAAGCCCGCACACCCACCCCACGCGCACCATCCGTTCGAAGGAGAATTCGATGCCCGTCACCGACATCACCACCGATGCCGAGAACCTCACGATGACGCTCGTGGCGGATGTCGCCGCGCCCGTCGACCGCCTCTGGCGCGCGTTCACGCAGCCCGCGCAGCTCGAGCGCTTCTGGGGCCCTCCCGGCTGGCCCGCGACCTTCACGCGGTTCGACTTCACCCCGGGCGGACGCGCGCAGTACGCCATGTCGAGCCCGCAGGGCGAGAAGTCGCGCGGAACCTGGGAGTTCATCACGATCGAGGAGGGCCGCAGCTTCGAGGTGCTCGACGCGTTCGCCGACGAGAACGGCGAGCCGATGGAGCAGTTCCCGGCGATGCGCATGCTGTTCTCGTTCGAGACGACCGAGACCGGCTCGCGCCTGACGAACGTCACCTACTTCACGTCCGCTGAGGGGCTCGAGCAGGTCATCGCGATGGGCGCCATCGAGGGCTCGCGCCTCGCCATGGGCCAGCTCGACGCGGTCGTGCAGGACCTCCGCGCCTACGCGCAGGGGCAGGGCACGCACGTCGAACTGCTCGACGACACGCATGTGCGCATCACCCGGTTCATCGACGGTCCGCGTGAGCTCGTCTGGCGCGCGCACCATGAGACCGAGCTGCTGAAGAAGTGGATGCTGGGTCCGGACGGCTGGTCGATGACGGTCGCCGAGCCCGCCACCGAGGTGGGCGGGACGTTCCGGTACGCGTGGGAGCAGGAGGGCGCCCCCGAGACGGCGTTCGGGTTCGAGGGCGAGCTGCTGCAGCTCGACGCGCCGCGCCGCGAGGTCGCGACCGAGCGGATGTCGGGAGTCGAGGGGCCCGGCACGGTCAACGACCTCCAGCTCTACGAAGAGGACGGCGCCACCCTGCTCACGCTCCTCATCGAGTATCCCGACAAGGAGACGCGCGACACGGTCCTCGCTACCGGCATGGCCGACGGCATGGAAGACTCCTACGCCCGCCTCGAGGCGGAGGTGCTGTCAAAATGATGGGGTGACGGAACCCGTGATCGCCCTCCAGAACCATCCCGGCGACGTGGAGTTCCCCGTCCGCCCTCGGCGGCGGTACACACGGATGCTGGACGCTCGGCGCAAGGCCGACCCCAAGGCCATGCGCAAGCGGGCGTTCCCCGTGACGGCGATCGCGGTGCCGATCGGCATCCTGGGCTTCGTGCTGTCGTACGTGTGGGTGGGCAGCGAGGATTTCGGGAACAACCTGTTCGGTCTCTTCCTCGGGATGTGCGCGGGCCTGCTCGTCGCGTCGATCGTCCTCGCTGTGCGCGACGCCCGCGCTCCGCGCAACGCGCAGCGGCAGTACCTCGCGCTCGCGGCGCGGAGTCCGCTCACGCCGCGGCAGCAGCAGATCCTGGCGCTCGACGCCGCGAGCGACTTCGCGATGCGCGGGTGGAACTCCTCGCTCGCATTCACGCCGACGTTCGCCGAGTTGCCGCAGGACCTGCGCGCCAAGCACCGTGACGGCGCCGACGGATCACCCTGGTTCGCGATGCCGTTGCCGGGCATGCAGCAGCTCCGCGCTGCGCTCGACGAGCAGTTCAAGATCGTCTCGCGCTCCGACGCCGAGCTTCTCGTCGCGGACACGCTCGCCCGCGGCGTGCTCTCGACGCGGTTCGCGGAGGTCGCGCAGAGCGATGCGGCAGAGCACATGATGTCGCGCATCGCGGCCCTCACCGACCTGCCGGTCTTCGACATCCACGACCTCGCGCGTGGCGATGAGGAGCGTCCGCCCCGGCTGCTGCTGGCCGCCGACATCGAGCGCGCGATCGGCGGCGTCCGCTACGCCTACGTCGCGGGGTACCTGACCGCCGACGAGGCGTGGGCGCTGCTCGAGCCGTTGGCGACGCGCGCGTTCACCACGTACCAGGGTCGCGACGAGTACTGGCGCGAGGTCGTCATCGCGACGGCGTTCCGCACGGATTCGCTCGAGTCGGTGCAGCGCCAGCGCGAGACGCTCGCGGAACTGCAGCGATCGGACTGGCCCGCGGCATCCGTCGCCTGGCCCTCGGCCTGACCGGCGCTCGGCCCTCGGCCTGAACCGACCTCTGCGGCCGATCCGCGGTGAGCCGGGGCTCAGGCCCGGCCGAGGCCGTCTTCGAGGGCGACCCAGGCGAGCATCGCACACTTGACGCGCGCCGAGAACTTCGAGACGCCCGACAGCGCCGCGGCATCGCCGAACGTCTCCTCGTCCAGGGGGATGCTGCCGCGCGAGCGCAGCGCCTCGCGGAAGCGTTCGATGAGGGCGGCCGCGTCGGCCCGCGTCATCCCGTCGCCCTCGACCTCTTCCTCGACCAGCGAGGCGAGCATCGAGGCCGAGGCCTGCGAGATCGAGCAGCCCGTGCCCTCCCACGACACCTCGGTGATGCGGTCGCCGTCGACGGCGACGCGCAGCGTGATCTCGTCGCCGCAGACGGGGTTCTTCTGGTGCGAGTCGGCGTGCGCCGCATCGCCGACGTCGTGGAGGGGGTTGCCGACCGGGTGCTTCGAGTGGTCGAGGATGAGCTCCTGGTACAGGGAGTCGAGCCCGGTCATGCGTGCGCCCCTTCGGCCTGATCGCTGACGCCGAAGAAGCCGCGGATGCCGCGCACCGCGTCGAGGAACAGGTCGACGTCGTCCTCGGTGTTGTACAGCGCCGCCGAGGCGCGGACGGATGCCGTCATCCCGAACTGCCGGTGCAGTGGCGCGGCGCAGTGGTGCCCGACCCGCACCGCAATGCCTTGGGCATCGAGGAACTGGCCCGCGTCGTGCGCGTGCACGCCGGCGACGTCGAACGACCACAGGCCGACGCGCTCCGCGCCCGGGGCGTCGCCCAGCAGGCGGACGCCGGGGATCTCGCGGAGGCCCGCGCCCATGCGCTCGGCCAGGGCGACCTCGTGCGCGTGGATGTTCTCGGGTCCGACGTCCTGCAGGTAGCGCACGGCCGCGGCGAGACCGATCGCGGGTCCGACCGCCTGCGTTCCGGCCTCGAACTTCTGGGGAGCCGGCAAGTACTCGGCGTGGTCGAGCGTCACGGTGGTGATCATCGATCCGCCGGTGAGGAACGGCGGCAGCGCGTCGAGCACCTCGGCGCGGCCGTACAGTCCGCCGATCGCGTAGGGGCCGAGCATCTTGTGACCGCTGAAGACAGCGAGGTCGACGCCGAGCGCCGGCAGGTCGAGCGGCAGGTGCGGGGCCGACTGGCACGCGTCGAGCACGGTCGTAGCGCCGACCGCCTGCGCGAGGGCGACGATCTCGGCGACCGGGTTGACGATGCCGAGCACGTTCGAGACGTGGGTGAAGGCGACGATCCGGGTGCGTTCACCGATGATGGATGCCGCGGCATCCAGGTCGAGCGTGCCATCTGCCCGTGCGGGGATGTGGCGGAGCACTGCGCCGGTGCGGGCGGCGAGCTCCTGCCACGGGATGAGGTTGGCGTGGTGCTCGATCGCCGTCGTGACGATCTCATCGCCCGGGGTCAGCGCGTACGGTGCGGATGCGGGCGCGCCGCGGCCGAGCGTGGCGTTGCCGATCGCGTAGGCGACGAGGTTCAGGCCGGCTGTCGCGCCGCTCGTCCAGACGAGCTGCTCGGGCTGGGCGCCGACGAAACCGGCGACGGCGGCGCGGGCATCCTCGAAGAGATCGGTCGCCTCGGCCGCGAGGGTGTGGGCACCGCGGTGGACGGCGGAGTTGGCGTGCGTGAGAAAGTCGCGTTCGGCGTCGAGGACCGCCGTGGGCTTCTGGCTCGTCGCGGCGGAGTCGAGGTAGACCAGCCGGTGCCCGTTGACCTCTTCCGAGAGGATCGGGAAGTCGGCGCGCAACGACACCGCGTCGAGCGGACTGACGCGCGGTGAAGCGGCGGGAACGACGGGAGAGCTCACCCCTCTAGGCTACGCCCGCGCGCCGGCCCGGGCTCGGGTCGCTCGGGGCGGCGGCGCGTGCTCGGAGCGGTTCGGGGCCGCGGATCCGAGCTTCCGCCTCCGTCAGCCTGCCGTAACTCCTCAAACCCGTGCCATCGAGGGCCGGACCGGCCTGCTGGCGGCGGTGCTGCGCCCGCGCTTGAGGAGTTACTGCGCGCGTTCGCGCGAGACCGCCTCGCCGGGCTCGGGCGAATCGGTGTGGGCCACCAGGCCGTAGGTCGCGGAGGCCCGGCCGGCCCGGTCGTCGCCGGGCATCGGGCGGGAGCGTCGGCCGTAGACGATCTCGGAGGAATCGAGCAGCCACGGCACGAGGGTGATCTGCACGCCGTGCACCATCATCAGCTGCTGAGCGATGCGGCGGGCGCGTCGGTTGTGCAGGAAGGTCTCCCACCAGTGGCCCACGATGTACTGCGGCAGGTACACCGTGACGACGGATGAGCCGTGCTTCTCGCGGTACTTGCGGATGAACGCCGCGAGGGGAGCCGCATATTGGCGGTAGGGCGACTCGATGATCACGAGCGGCACCGGCATCCGGTGCACCTCCCAGTCGGTCTGCACATCCTGCGCCGACTCCTTCGACACCGCCACGTGCACCGCGATGGTCTTGTCGTGCTTCGCCGAAAGGGCGTAGTCGACGGCCTTCGCGACGGGCTTCTGCAGGCGGTTCACCAGGACGAGGGCGACGTCGCCCGTCGAGCCGTAGTGCACGTCGTCATCCATCGCGATCTCGTGCTCGACGTCGCGGTAGTAGCGGCTCACCCCGACCATGAGGAACGCCAGGATCGGGATCGCGATGAACACGAGCCAGGCGCCGTGGGTGAACTTCGTCACGGTGACGATGACGAGCACCGCGACGGTGAAGGTCGCCCCGATCCCGTTGATGATCAGTCCGCGGCGGGCCTCCGCGCGGTCGGCGGCGGCGGTCGGATGCAGCAGCCGCAACTCACGCCGCCAGTGCTTGACCATCCCCACCTGACCGAGCGAGAACGACACGAACACGCCGATGATGTACAGCTGGATGAGGGTGGTCAGGTCGGCTTGGAACACGACGAGCACGAGGATCGCGGCGAGCCCCAGGATGATCATGCCGTTGGAGAAGACGAGCCGGTCGCCGCGGGTGTTCAGCGACTTCGGCGCGTACCCGTCGCGGGCGAGCACGGCACCCAGCAGCGGGAACCCGTTGAACGCCGTGTTCGCGGCGAGCAGCAGCACGCAGGCGGTCGCGGCCTGGATGATGAAGAACGGGATCGACCCCATGCCGAACGTCGCGGCGGCGATCTGCGCCATGAGGCTCGGCTGCGGCTGGTTGACGCAGTCGAAGCCGACGAGGGCGCAGGGGTCCTCGGCGTAGTGGACGCCCGCGATGAGTCCGAGAGCCGTCAGGCCCGAGAACAGCAGGATGGCGATCGTGCCCATCATGACGAGGGTCTTCTGCGCGTTCGCGATCTTCGGGGCGCGGAAGGCCGGCACACCGTTCGAGACCGCCTCGACTCCGGTCAGGGCCGAGCAGCCGCTCGAGAACGCGCGCAGGATCAGCAGGATGAGCGCGACCTGGCTGAGGCTCTCGGCCTCCATCGCGAACTGCGCGCTCGAGGCGACGGGGGCGTCGCCGAGCAGCGTGCGGATGAGCCCGGTCGCCACCATGACGCCGACCGAGCCGATGAAGATGTAGGTCGGCACCGCGAATGCCGACGAGGCCTCGCGCACCCCGCGGAGGTTGACGATGATGATGAGGACGACGAACCCGACCGCCAGCTCGACCCGCCAGGGGGCGAGGCCGGGCAACGCCGAGATGATGTTGTCGACGCCGGAGGCCACCGACACGGCCACCGTGAGGATGTAGTCGACGAGCAGCGCCGCGGCCACGACGACCCCGGCCTTCTCGCCCAGGTTGGTGCGCGCGACCTCGTAGTCGCCGCCGCCCGAGGGATAGGCCTTGATCAGCTGCCGGTAGCTCAGCACGACGACGATGAGCAGGGCCACCACCGCCAGCGCGACCCACGGGCTGAAGGCGAGCATCGCCGTGCCGCCGATCGCCAGGATCATCAGCAGTTCCTGCGGCGCGTACGCGACCGACGACAGGGCGTCGGAGGCGAAGATCGGCAGGGCCCGGCGCTTGGGGAGGAGCTGGTCGTCGAGCTTCTCGGAATCGAGCGGGTCGCCGATGAGGATGCGCTTCG
Source organism: Microbacterium sp. 1262 (assembly GCF_040544895.1). Classification (NCBI taxonomy): domain Bacteria; kingdom Bacillati; phylum Actinomycetota; class Actinomycetes; order Micrococcales; family Microbacteriaceae; genus Microbacterium; species Microbacterium sp. 1262. The sequence continues at coordinate 2,511,224 of NZ_JBEPKU010000001.1, read as the reverse complement.
CGATCGGCGTGGTTTCCTCGCCCGGTTCGCGACTGTCAGTGGTCACGGCGGGCGACATTACGCCTGGCGCGGCATCCTGCGCAATCTCGCCGCGCCGAGCGTCACCGGAGCGTTGTCGAACCGTGGTTTCTGCGTTCGGTTCAGAGCCCGCTGTAGGGGCGGTACAGGATGTCGGTGACGCCGAGGCCTTCGGTCGCGTCCGCGAAGACGCTGTACGACAGGTCTCGCACCGGACCGTCGGGAGAGAGGAAATCAGTTCGGTCGATGTCGAAGACAAAGCGCAGTTCGCCGTCGCCGGGCATCGCCCATTCGTCGTCGGGACCGTTCGAGCGCACCGCATCCGCGGCCGAGCCGATGGTGAGCGCGAATTCGGGTGTGATGGGCACTTCCTGCACCTCGTTCGCCCCGATGCTGACCCACGTCGGGATGCCGTACTCGTCCCGCGGCTTGTTGCCGTCGACGAAGATCATGTCGTACAGCGCGAAGCCGGCCCAGTCGTAGATCGTGTAGTCGGGGAAGTGGGTGCCGTCTCCGGTCTGGACGCCGAGCTCGGGCTCCGTTCCGAACGCCTCGGTCAGTGCGGCGACGGCCGGCCCGACCTCATCGCGCCAGCGGAACTCGAGCAGCGTCGATCCGTCATCGGCGACGATCGTGAAACCGGTCGCGGCCATGACCACCTCGGCTGCGACGGGTGCGGCATCCGCCGGTGTGGGTGTCGGCGTGGGCGTCGGGGTCGGCCCCGATGCCGCGCTGGTCTGAGTCGGGGCCGGGGACGACGGCGCAGCCGCGGGTGCGGCATCGCGCTGCGCGAGCAGGAACACGACCACCGCCGCCACGATCAGCAGCACCCCCGCCACGATCGAGAGCACGATGAGGGGCCGCCGCGGTGTCGCTGTGGTCATACCCGCCATCCTGGCAGGGGAGTCACCGCCGGCGGCATCCCGGCCTGGCACGGAGACCCTCTCAGCGCCCGGCGCGGAAGGTGTAGGTGACCGTGACCTTGCTGCCCTCGACCGTGACGGCTGCTCCGAAGCGGCGCTGACCGTCCTGGTAGAAGGTGTTGCGGTCCGAGCCGAACACGAACGAACCGCCCTGGCCGGAGTCGGGACCGAGCGCCGCGACCTCGTCGGCCGACATGTCGAGCTCGACCCCGAAGTCGTCCGTCACGGGTACGTCGATGTCCGAGTCGTAGGAGACGTAGGTCGGTGCGGGAACCTCGGCTCGCGGGCGGTTGCTCTCGCTGAGATACACGTCGTAGAGCCGGAAACCCTCCCAGACGTAGATCCGATACGCATAGTTCTCGGCGTCGCCGTTCTGGAAGTCCTCCGTCGGAGCCGCGCCGAAGAGCTCGGTGAGTGCCGCCACGGCCGGAGCCGCGTCATCCGCCCACGCGTGGGTGAAGGTCGTCGATCCGCCGGCATCGGTGATCGTGAACCCGTCCGCGGTCACCGCGACGCCCGCGGCCGCGGCCGGGGCGCTCGGGCTCTCCGAAGGCTGCGGAGTGCCGGACGGCTGCGGGATCGACTGCGTCGCCGGAGCCGTCGGCACCGGGCCGGCCGCGGGCTCCTGCCGCTGCGACTGCTGCGTCAGATAGATCGCGAACACCACGATGACGGCGACCACGAGCAAGCCGGCGATGCTCGACAGGATGACGAGCAGGCGACGATCGCCGCCGCCGCCGTCGTCGCTCCGCTCGGCAGGACGCGGCGCGAGGGGCTCGTCGGGCCAGTCCGCCATGACGGACGGCATCCCCGACGCCTTCTCTCGCTTGGGTCCGGGCTCACGCGACGCGCGGGGCTTCTTCTCGCGCGGCTGACGCGCTTCACGCGGTTCACGCGGTTCACGCGGCGCCTTCTCGCGCTTCGCGCGCTCGGGCTTGGCCGGCGGCTCGTAGGGCTCGAAATCGGCGAACGGGTCGTTGGGGTCGCTCATGCGAGGAACTCCTTGGCTGCCACGACGAGGTTCTCGACACCGCGCTCGATCGTCGGATGCATGACCGGCGCGAAGAACGGGGAGTGGTTGGTGGGGATGTCGCGCTCGACGGTGCCTGCTGCGACGGCATCCGCGAACTTCTGCGGGTCGACGCCGCCCCAGAACCAGAACACGAGGGGAACGCCGGCCTCGCGGGCGAACCACGAGACGTCCTCGCTGCCGGTGAACATGCCGGGGTCGACGACGCTGCCCTCGCCGAAGGCGCGCTCGAATGCGGCGGTCAGGCGGGCGGTCGCGGTGTGGTCGTTGATCGTCGGGGGCAGGGTGTGGTCGACCGTGATCGTGGGCTCGGTCTCGGCACCGGATGCGGCGGCTTCGGCGCGCACGATGCGCTCCACCTTCGCCATGACGCGCTCCCGCGCGGCGTCGTCGGGGTAGCGCAGGCTGAGCTCGAGCTTCGCCTCGGCGGGGATGATGTTGTTCTTCAGGCCGGCGTGGATCGAGCCGACCGTCACGACGGCCACATCGCGCGGGTCGACCTCGCGCGACACGATCGTCTGCAGGCGCATGACCGTCGCCGCCGCCATCACGACGGGATCGATCGTGGAGTGCGGGCGAGAGCCGTGGCCGCCGCGACCGTGCAGCACGACGCTGAGGCCGTCAGATGCTGCCATCTGGGTGCCCGGTCGCACGCCGATGACGCCGGCGGGGAGGGGCGTGACGTGCTGGCCCAGCACGATGTCGGGCTTCGGGAAGCGGTCGAGCACGCCGTCGGCGAGCATCGCCTGCGAGCCCGCGCCGTACTCCTCAGCGGGCTGGAAGACGGCGACGACGGTTCCCGACCACTCGTGCTGCGTGGCGATGAGCTGCTCGAGGGCTCCGAGAAGCGCGGTGACGTGCATGTCGTGGCCGCAGGCGTGCATGACGGGCACGTCGTTGCCCGCGGGGTCGACGCCGCGCGCCGTCGAGGCGTACTCGAGGCCGGTCTGCTCGGGTACCGGGAGGCCGTCCATGTCGGCGCGGAGCCACACGACGGGACCGTCTCCGTTGCGGATCGCGGTCACGACACCGGTGCGGCCGATGCCCTCCTGGTACTCGAGACCGAGCTCGCTGAGCCGAGCCGCGATGACGGCGGCCGTCCGCGTCTCCTGGAACGACAGTTCCGGGTGCCGGTGCAGGTCGGTGTAGAGGGCGTCGAGGTCCAAGGACATGCTCCGAGCCTACGGGAGGGCGCCTGCGCGCTGCCCGGGGGTCGCTGCGCCGGTTTCAGGCCGGCGGGGCCGTGCTCGACCGCTCGACGAGCGCGAAGTCGAGGTCGGCCGGGGCCTCGGACGCCGCCCCGCGAAGCGCCGCGATCATCGCCGAGGCCACGCGCTCGCCCTGTCGGCCCGGGAACTGGTCGACCGTTGTGAGGCCGAAGAACTCGCCGAGGTCGTGGCCGTCGACCCCGATGATCGACACGTCCTCCGGAACGCGCAGCCCGAGCTCGCGCGCCGCCAGCATCGCCCCGATCGCCATCTCGTCCGAGGCCGCGAAGATCGCGGTGGGGCGGGTCTCGGCGTCGCGGAGCAACCGCGTCGCGGCATCATGCCCGCCGGCCATCGTGAAGTCCGCCGCCGCGAAGCGGTCTGTCCGCGGGGCGACGCCGGCCTCGGACAGGGCGGCCTCGAAGCCCCGGCGACGCTGTGTGGGGATGTGGAAGTCGCCCTCGAACTGCGGATGCAGGCCGATGTGGGCGATGTCGCGGTGCCCGAGGTCGAGCAGGTGCTCGGTCGCCGTCCGGGCCACCTCGATCTCGTCGACGGTGAGCGACCGCAGGCCCGCGAGCTGCCCGCCCATCGCGATGACCGGCAGGCCCAGGTCGCCGAGCTGCGCGATCTCGTCGCTTGCGAGTGCCATCGACACGACGATGACGCCGTCGACGCGCTGCCGTCGCAGCGAGGTCGCGAACACCCGGCGGCGTTCGTCGGCCTCGGCGGTGAGGGCGTACAGCGCGACGTCGTAGCCGTCGCGCTGCAGGGTCGCGGCGATGCCCGTGAGCACGCGCGAGAAGAACCAGCGGTCGAGGATCGGCACGAGTACGCCGATGTTGCGGGTGCGTCCGGACGCGAGGCTCGAGGCCGCCGACGAGACGACGTAGCCGAGATCGGATGCCGCCCGCAGCACGCGTTCGCGCGTCGTGGGCGACACCGGACCCCGGCCGCTCAGGGTGCGGGAGACGGTCGCCGTCGAGACCTCGGCGCGTCGCGCGACGTCGTCGATGCCGACCATCTCCCGCTCCTCTCGTCAACTCACGCGGATCCAGACCGCCGCGTCGACGGGCAGCTCGGCCACGTCACCGGCGCTCTCGGCGAGATCGGCGACGCTCGAGACCAGGATCTCACCGGCGGGCAGTGCGACCGCATCCGTGCCGGTGTTGGCGACGACGAGCACGTCGCCGTTGCGGAACGCCACGACGTCGTCACCCAGCTGCAGATCGACCCACTCGAGCGATCCGGCGCCGAGGTCGTGCCGGCGACGTGCGGCGAGCAGCTCGCGGTAGAGCGTCAGGGTCGAGGCGGGGTCGCCGTCCTGCACCGAACGCGCGAGGCCGTGCCACTCCTCGGGCTGCGGCAGCCACGAGGCCCCGGTCGGGCTGAACCCGTATCCGGGGGCGTCGGCCTCCCACGGGATCGGCACGCGGCATCCGTCGCGGCCGTAGCGCTCACCGTCGGTGCGGAACCAGGTCGGGTCCTGACGGGCGTCATCGGGCAGGTGCACGACCTCGGGCAGCCCGAGCTCCTCGCCCTGGTAGAGGTAGGCCGAGCCGGGCAGGGCGAGCATCAGGGTCGTCGCGGCGCGGGCGCGGGCCAGGCCCACGACGGCGTCCGGCTGACCGGGGGAGTCGGGGCCGAGACCGTGGCCCTGCGGGTTCTCCGCGGTCAGCGCCAGGCGTGAGGCGTGGCGGACGACGTCGTGGTTCGACAGCACCCAGGTCGCGGGCGCGCCGACCGCGGGGAAGGCGCGCAGCGACTCGGAGATCACCTCGGTGAGGTGGTCGGCGTCCCACTCGGTCTGCAGGTAGGGGAAGTTGAACGCCTGGTGCATCTCGTCCTGGCGCACCCACAGGGCGGTCTCGTCGACGGTGGGCAGCCACGCCTCGGCGCACAGGGCCCGGTCGCCCTCGTACTCGGCGAGGATGCGGTTCCAGCGGCGGTAGATGTCGTGCACGCCCTCCTGGCCCCAGTAGGGCACGTCGAGGCTGTCGCCGCCCATCGATCCAGCGTCCTCGGCCGGCACGAAGTCGGGCAGGCCGTCCGACTTGACCAGGCCGTGGGCGACGTCGACGCGGAATCCGTCGACGCCGCGGTCCAGCCAGAACCGCAGGATGCGCTCGAACTCGTCGCCCACCTCGGGGTTGGCCCAGTCGAAGTCGGGCTGCGTCGAGTCGAACAGGTGCAGGTACCACTGGCCCGGCGTGCCGTCGGGGTTCGTCGTGCGCGTCCAGGCGGGGCCGCCGAAGACCGACTCCCAATTGTTGGGCGCCTCGTCGCCGTTTTCGCCCTTGCCGTCGCGGAAGATGTAGCGCGCGCGCTCGGCGCTGCCCGGCTCCGCCGCGAGCGCTTCCTGGAACCAGGCGTGCTGATCGGACGAGTGGTTCGGGACGAGGTCGACGATGACCCGGATGCCGCGGGCGTGCGCCTCGTCGAGCATCGTGTCGAAGTCGGCGAGGGTGCCGAAGAGAGGGTCGACGTCGCAGTAGTCGGAGACGTCGTAGCCGGCATCCTTCTGCGGCGACCGGAAGAAGGGGCTCAGCCAGACGGCATCGACGCCGAGGTCGGCGAGGTCGCCCAGGCGCGAGGTGATGCCGGCGAGGTCGCCGATGCCGTCTCCCGAGGCGTCGGCGAACGAGCGGGGATAGATCTGATAGATGACGGCGGTGCGCCACCACTCGGCGCCGGGCCGGGAGATCCCGATCGGGGCGAGGGTGGATGCCGCCGTGTCCACGGAAGAGGAGGTCATGGCGCTCACTCTAGTGCAAGCGCTTGCAGTCGCGACCTCGCCGTCGGAGGAGCATCAAAACGGGCCTAGGGTGGTTCGGTGACTTCCGACCCCCTCGAGCACGCTGAGTCGCTCATCGCGCTCATCCCGGACTTCCCCGAACCGGGCATCCTCTTCCGCGACATCTCGCCGCTGCTCGCCGACGCGACCGCGCTGCGCACCGTCGTCGACGCGATCGTCGCGCCCTTCGCCCGTGAGTTCGACGTCGTCGCCGGCGTCGAGGCGCGCGGATTCCTCATCGCCGGCGCCGTCGCGGCGGCGAGCGGTGTCGGCATGGTGCCGATCCGCAAGGCGGGCAAGCTGCCGCGCCCGGCGGCATCCGTCTCGTACGACCTCGAGTACGGTCAGGCGACCATCGAGATGGCGGACGATCTGCCACGCGGTACGCGCGTGCTCCTCGTCGACGACGTGCTCGCGACCGGTGGCACGCTGCGCGCGGCCCAGCGCCTGCTCGAAGGCCTCGGGCACCGGACGGTCGGCACCGCCGTTCTCATGGAGCTCGTCGAGCTCGGCGGCCAGGACGTCTGCGGCCCGGTCCACACGATCTTCCGCGTCTGAGCCGCCGGGCCCCATCAGGGCCCGGCGGCTCAGGGCTCGACGATGTTGAGCGGCTCCTCGCCGGCGGCGAGGCGCTCGATCTGCGTGCGGACGAGCTTCGCGATCCGCGGACGCATGGCGTCGGCCGCGCCGCCCACGTGCGGCACGACGAGCGCGCCCGGAGCACCCCAGAGCGGGTGGTCCTCGGGCAGCGGCTCGGGATCGACGACGTCGAGGGCGGCGCGCAGGCGCTCGGACTGCAGCTCGGACACGAGGGCGTCGGTGTCGAGCACCGTGCCGCGTCCGACGTTGACGACGAGCGCGCCGTCGGGCAGCAGCGCGAGCTCACGGGCGCCGATGAGGCCCTTCGTCGTCTCGCCACCGGGCAGCGTGATCATGAGGATGTCGGTGCGCGGCAGCAGCTCGTCGAGCTCGTCGATGCCGTGCACGTGGACGCCGTCCTCGTCCCGGGCTCGGGACGCGACCGGGACGATCGTCGTCTCGAACGGCAGCAACCGGGATGCCACGGCCTTGCCCACCCCGCCGTAGCCGAGGACGAGCACCGTGCGATCAGCGACGCTGCGGCTGAACTGCGGTGCCCAGCGCGCGGACTCCTGGTTGCGCACGTAGTCGGCGAGGTCGCGCTGCGCCGCGATCGCGAGGCCCACCGCGATCTCGGCGGTCGCCGTCTCGTGGACGCTCGACGCATTCGCCAGCTTCGTGCCCTCGGGAAGGTAACGCCCCATGCCCTCATAGCCGATCGACTGGCTCTGCAGCATCCCGACGCTGATGTTCTCGAGAGCCGAGAGGAGTCGCTTGCCCGACATGTACGGCGGAACGACCATGTCGAACGCGTCTCGGGGCGCGGGGGACCGCAGGTCCCACACCACGAGGTCGACCCCCTCGGGCACGGCGCCGATGTCGGCTGCCAGCTCGTCGCTGGGCGCGCTGACGACGATGGGGCGGGGGGATTCGATCATGCCCCCACGCTACCGACCCGGTGCTCAGACGCGGGCGAGCACCGCCGCGACGGCCGACGTGAAGAACGTGAGCCCGTCGGTGCCCGAGCGCATCGCGTCGCTGGTGTTCGGGCCGAATCCGGGCTCGACGGCGTGCTCGGGGTGGGGCATGAGCCCGACTACGTTGCCGCGCTCATTCGTGAGACCGGCGATGTCGTCGAGCGAGCCGTTGGGGTTCACTCCGCGGTAGCGGAACGCCACGAGACCCTCGCCCTCGATCCGCTTCAGCGTCTCGGCCGAGCACGTGAAGCCACCGTCGGCGTTCTTCAGCGGGATGACGATCTCCTGGCCGTTCTCGAAGCCGCTCGTCCAGGCGGTGTCGGCGTTCTCGACGACGAGGCGCTGGTCGCGGCGGATGAACTGCTGGTGGGCGTTGCGGATCAGGCCGCCGGGCAGCAGATGCGCCTCGACGAGCATCTGGAAGCCGTTGCAGATGCCGAGGATCGGCATGCCCTTGTCTGCGGCATCCTTCACCTCGGCCATGATCGGCGCGAGCGCCGCGATCGCGCCGGCGCGGAGGTAGTCGCCGTAACTGAAGCCGCCGGGCAGCACGAGCGCGTCGACACCGTCGAGGTCGTGCGAGCCGTGCCACAGCGCGACGGGCTCGGCGCCCGCGAGACGGACGGCGCGCTGCGCATCGCGGTCGTCGAGCGAGCCCGGGAAGGTGATGACACCGATGCGCGCGGTCACTCCACGACCTCGATGTTCACGACGTCCTCGATGACCGAGTTCGAGAGGATCTCGTCGGCGATGCGGCGAGCGGTCTCGAGGGTCGCGTCGTCGGCGCGGTCGACGGTGAGCTCGAAGCGCTTGCCGATGCGGACGTCGGAGAAGCCGGCCACGCCGAGACGAGTGAGAGCTCCCGACACCGCCTTGCCCTGCGGATCCAGGAGCTCGGCCTTGGGCATGACGTCGACGACGATGGTGGGCATTGCTCGCTCCGGAGGTCGCGGGATGGGTGCGCGACCAGTCTACGGGTGGGAAGGCGCCGCTCGTCCGCCGCATCCGGCCGGTGTCGTGACCCGATCGTGACCATCCACTTCGGGAGCGCTCTCTTGAGTTCCTGGGAGCGCTCCCGTATGGTCATGGGCAATCGGTGAGAGCGCTCCCATAGTCGGGTGCGAACCGCCGCGCACCAGATACCGCAATCACGAAGGAGTGACACGTGAATTCACGCGCACTGCGGCGGATCGGCCTCGTGGCCGGCGTCGCAACCACCTCGGCCATCGTCCTCGCCGGATGCTCGGGCGGAGGTGACCAGGCCGCATCCGGGGGCGACTCCGACACCGTCACGCTCGCGACGTTCAACGACTTCGGTTACACCGACGAACTGCTCGCCGAGTTCACCGAGGAGACCGGCATCAAGGTCGTACACACCAAGGCGGCGACCTCGAACGACGCCCGCACCAACTTCTTCCAGAAGCTCGGCAAGACCGGCCTCGCCGACGTCGAAGGCGTCGAGGTCGACTGGTTCCCCGAGATGATGCAGTACTCCGACCTCGTCGCCCCGGTGCCGGACGAGCTCGCCGGCCGTTGGCTCGACTGGAAGGAGAAGGCGGCGACCGACGCCGCGGGCAACCTCGTCGCGTACGGCACCGACGTCGGACCGCAGGCGATCTGCTACCGCGCCGACCTGTTCGAGGCAGCCGGCCTGCCCACCGACCGCGAAGAGGTCGCCAAGCTCTTCCCGACATGGGACGCGTTCTTCCAGGTCGGCAGTGACTACGTCGCCAAGACGGGTGAGCCCTTCATCGACTCGGCGAACTCCGTTTTGCAGGGCGTCGTGAACCAGCTCGACGTCGCCTACGAGGAGCCGGACGGCACGGTCATCGCGACCGAGAACCCCGACATCCGCGCGGCCTACGACACCGTCGTCGACAAGGCGATCCCGATCGCCGCCTACCCGGGACAGTGGTCCGACGACTGGTACGCGGCCATGGCGAGTGGCAAGTTCGCCGCGATGCTGTGCCCGCCGTGGATGCACGGCATCATCGAGGGCGAAGCCCCCGACATCGCCGGATGGGACATCGCCAACGCCTTCCCCGAGGGCGGCGGCAACTGGGGCGGTTCGTACCTCGTCGTCCCCGCCAACGGCAAGAACGTGACCAACGCGCAGAAGCTCGCCGACTGGCTGACGTCTCCCGAGACGCAGATCAAGGCCTTCAACAACGCCGGTACGTTCCCGAGCCAGCCCGAGGCGCAGTCGAGCCCCGACCTGACCGGGTTCGTCAACGAGTACTTCAACGACGCTCCTTCGGGTCAGATCGGCATCGACCGCGCCAACGCGATCACCGTCACGACCTTCAAGGGCCCGAAGTACTTCCAGTTCCACGACGCCCTCGGAAACGCCATCACGCGCGTCTTCGACGGCATCGAGGACAAGGAGACCTCCTGGAAGACCTGGGTGACCGAGGTCGGAGCCTTCTGACCCACCCTGTCGGGGCGCATCGGATCATCGGTGCGCCCCGGCGTCCCCCTCTCGGACCCGAAGGACGATCGTGACCACGACTCAGCAGCGCCCAGTGACGCGCGCCCCCCGAAACGACGACGGCGGTCGTCCTCCGCGAGTCATCTCTTTCTCGCAGAAGCTCAGCAAGTGGGACATCCGCTTCTCGCCGTACCTCTACATCTCGCCGTTCTTCATCATGTTCGCGATCGTGGGGCTCTTCCCCATCGCGTACACCGCGGTGATCTCGTTCATGGACTGGGACCTCATCCGCGGCGAGGGTGAGTTCATCGGATTCGACCAGTACATCTGGATCCTGTCGCAGCCCCACTTCTGGACCGCGCTGCGCAACACGTTCAGCATCTTCCTGCTCTCGAGCGTCCCGCAGCTCGTGCTGGCGATCTTCATCGCGGCCGTGCTCGACCGGAACATCCGCGCCAAGACCTTCTGGCGCATGGCGGTGCTCGTCCCCTACGTCGTCGCCCCCATCGCCGTCGGCCTCATCTTCAACGCGATGTTCGCCGACCAGTCGGGCTTCATCAACGGCATCCTCCAAGCGATCGGGATCGGCGCCATCCCCTGGCACGTCGAGCCGTTCTGGAGCCATGTCGCGATCGCCACGATGGTGAACTACCGCTGGATGGGCTACAACACCCTCATCCTGCTCGCGGCCATGCAGGCCGTGAACCGCGACTTCTACGAGGCGGCCACCGTCGACGGCGCCGGCCCCGTGCGCCAGTTCTTCTCGATCACGCTGCCCTCGCTCAAGCCGACGCTCATCTTCGTCATCATCACGGCCACGATCGGCGGCCTGCAGATCTTCGACGAGCCGCGCGTGTTCGACCAATTCGGCCGTGGTGGATCCGCCCAGCAGTGGCTGACCATCACCCTCTACCTCTACGACGTCGGCTGGGGACAGTGGAACTTCGGCCGGGCCGCGGCGATGGCGTGGATCCTGTTCATCATCATCGTGCTGATCGGACTCGTGAACCTCGTGGTGACGCGCACCCTCGTCCGCGACGAAGGACTTCGCCGTGAGCTCAGCAAACGGGAGCAGAAGAAGCAGTCCAAGCAGGCGCAGCGCGCGCTGAAGGAGAACCAGGCATGAGCACCATCGGCACTCCCGTCCCCCTCGCCACGGTGGAAGAGGGCATCCCGAACGCGCGCAAGCAGCGCCGGGGTGGCCGCGCCCGGCGCATCCGCGGCAGCCGTCCCGGGTTCTGGACCTACGCCATCCTCGGCGCCGTGTTCCTCTCGGCCGTGTTCCCCCTCTACTGGTCGTTCGTGATCGGCTCGGGCGACTCGTCCACGCTCCGCAAGCCCTTCCCGTGGATCCCCGGCGGCAACTTCATCGAGAACGCCCTGTCGGTCATCTCCAACCCGGCCGTCAACTTCTGGCCGGCGCTGTGGAACTCCATCTACAGCTCGTTCCTCATCGCCGCCGCCGTCGTGATCACCTCGACGCTCGCCGGCTGGGCCTTCGCGAAGCTGCGCTTCCACGGCGGACCCGGGCTGCTGGTCTTCGTCGTGGCGACGATGGCCGTGCCGCAGCAGCTCGGCGTCGTGCCGCTCTACATCCTGTTCTCCGAGCTCGGCTGGACGGGGCAGATCGGCGCCATCATCATCCCGGCGCTCACCAGCGCCTTCGGCGTGTTCTGGATGACGCAGTACTTGCGTCAGGCGGTGCCCGACGAGCTGATCGAGGCGGCGCGCGTCGACGGAGCCTCGATGATCCGCACGTTCTGGACCGTCGGCATGACCGCGGCGCGTCCGGCCGCGGCGATGCTGTTCCTCTTCACCTTCGTCGGAGCCTGGAACAACTTCTTCTGGCCGTTCATCGTGCTCGACCGGCAAAACCCGACGCTTCCCGTGGCGCTGTCGCTGCTGCAGTCGAACTACTTCGTCGACTACTCGGTCGTGCTCGCGGGCGTCATCCTCGCCACCATCCCGCTGCTGCTGCTGTTCATCTTCGCGGGCAAGCAGCTCGTCAGTGGCATCATGGCCGGGGCGGTGAAGGGATGACCCTGAACCTCGACCGCACTCAGCAGGAGAACATGAACGCTTCGCGCAGCTTCCCCACCGGCTTCCTCTTCGGAGCAGCCACCGCGGCGTACCAGATCGAGGGCGCGGCCTTCGAAGACGGTCGTACCGCGTCGATCTGGGATGCGTTCGCCCGTGTTCCCGGTGCCGTGATCAACGCCGACAACGGCGACGTCGCGTGCGATCACTACCACCGCTACCGCGACGACGTCGCGCTCATGAAGGAGCTCGGTCTCGACACGTACCGGTTCTCCACCTCGTGGTCGCGCGTGCGTCCCGACGGCGGCGCGCTCAACCCGAAGGGCGTCGACTTCTACGAGCGGCTCGTCGACGAGCTCCTCGGTGCCGGGATCATCCCGTGGCTGACCCTCTACCACTGGGATCTGCCGCAGGCCATCGAGGACCGGGGCGGGTGGACCCTTCGCGAGACCGCCGATCGTTTCACCGAGTACGCCCTCGACATGCACGACGCCCTCGGCGACCGCGTGCACCACTGGACGACGCTCAACGAGCCGTGGTGCTCGTCGTTCCTCAGCTACACCGCGGGCATCCACGCTCCCGGACGGTTCGACATCGGCGACGGCATGCTCGCGGCGCACCACCTGCTGCTCGGTCACGGGCAGACCGTCGCCGCCCTGCGCGAGCGCGACTCGTCGCTGTCGCTGGGCATCACGCTGAACCTGACGGTGGCCGAACCGGCCGATCCGGCCGATGCCGCCGACGTCGACGCGGCGCGGCGCATCGACGGCCAGTTCAACCGCTGGTTCCTCGACCCGATCTTCCGGGCCGCCTACCCCGGCGACATCGTCGCCGACATCGAGAAGGTGGATGCCGCGGCGGTCGAGCGCTGGCGCGATGCCGTGCGCCCGGGCGACGAGACGATCATCGCGCAGCCGCTCGACGCCCTCGGGGTGAACTACTACCACGGCGAGTTCGTGGGCGGTCGTCCCGACCCCAACCCGCCGACCCCGGGAGACGCGCCCACCGATCGCAAGACCGGCTCGCCGTGGCCCGCCGGTCACGACATCTACTGGCACGAGCGGGGTCTGCCCCGCACGTCGATGCACTGGGAGGTGCAGCCCGCGGGGCTGACCCAGCTGCTCGAGCGCGTGTGGACCGAGTACGCCCAGCCCGTCGGCACGATCCTCTACGTCACCGAGAACGGCGCCGCCTACGACGACGAGCTCGTCGAGGTCGACGGCGAGAAGTCGGTGCCGGACGCCGAGCGCACCGAGTTCCTGCGGGTGCACCTGGGCGCCATCCTCGACGCCCAGGAGGCCGGTGCCGACGTCCGCGGCTACTTCTACTGGTCGCTGCTCGACAACTTCGAATGGGCCTGGGGCTACGAGAAGCGCTTCGGCATCGTGCACGTGGATTACCACACGCAGGAGCGGACGTTGAAGGACAGCGCGAAGGAGTATCGTCGGGTCATCGCAGATCGTGCGATCGACGTTCCCGCTCCGGCGGACGCCGCCCGGACCGCCGTCCCGAGGTAGCCCACCTGTGATCTCCGACCAGAACCGGACGGCCGCGACCATCGAAGAGGTCGCGGCCGTCGCCGGTGTATCGCGCTCGACGGTGTCGCGCGTCGTCAACGGCTCGACCGCCGTCAGCCCCGCCGCCCTCGAGTCGGTGCGCCGCGCGATCGCCGAGCTCAACTACGTTCCCAACCGCGCGGCGCGTTCGCTCGCCAGCCGGTCGACGATGGCGATCGCGCTCGTCGTGCCCGAAGACACCAGCCGGGTGTTCGGCGATCCGTTCTTCGCGGCGGTCGTGTCGGGCATCAACTCGCGCATCAGCCGCAGCGACTATGTGCTGAACCTGATCATGGCCAGCGCCGACCCCGGCGACAAGACGGCCCAGTACGTGCGCAGTGGGGCCGTCGACGGCGCGATCATCGTGTCGCACCACACGAGCGACACCTTCATCGAGCGCATCGCGGCCGCGATTCCCGTCGTCTACGGCGGTCGACCGGTGCGATCGCGGATGGGCGACTACTACATCGACGTCGATAACGTCGCCGGTGCGCGGGATGCCACGGCCTACCTCATCGGCCGCGGATGCCGCCACATCGGCGCGATCACGGGCCCGCCGTCCATGCCCGCCGGCGTCGACCGCGCCGAGGGCTACCGCGTGGCGCTCGCGGAGTCGGGACTCACGCCGGCCCCCGTCGTGCAGGGCGACTTCACGACCGAGTCCGGAGCTGTGGCGATGCGTGCCATCCTCGCGGCGGGCGAGCCGCTCGACGGCCTCTTCGTGGCGAGCGATCTCATGGCGCGCGGCGCCATGCAGGTGCTCGCGTCCGAGGGGATCAGGGTCCCTGACGAGGTCGCGGTCATGGGCTTCGATGATTCGCCCGTCGCGCTGACGACCGAGCCGCAGCTGACGACCATGCGGCAGCCGTCGTTCGCGCAGGGCGAGTGCATGGCCGATGTCCTGCTCGCGCGGCTCGCGGGGATGTCGCCCCCCGAGGTGACGATCCTCGACACCGAGCTCATCGTCCGCGGCTCGGCCTGACGCGGGCCTGACGCTCGGGTCAGGGCGCGTCGTGCTCAGGCCAGGGCGGCGTGGAGCGTGTTCTTCCAGGGGTCGTCGAACGCGACCGTGCGCCCGTCGTCGCGCACCGCGATGCCATGATGGCGCAGACGTTCGGTGAGAGCCCCCAGATCGTCGGCCGTCGGCAGCGCGAGGTCGACGCGGCCGAGCCCGAGCGCCGGCATGCGCGGCCCTGCCCCTCGGGAGTTCCACACGTTCATCGCCATGTGGTGGTGGTAGCCGCCCGCGCTGACGAAGAGGGCCTGCGCGGGCGGGATCGGATGGCGTGGAGCCGGCGCTGCCCGCGCTGTCGAGCATCGCGGCATCGAGGTGCTCGCGTAAGAAGGCGTTGGGGTCGAGGAAGAGCGTGTCCATCTCGACCTGTCCGTGCGTCCACGACCAGGTGCTGCGATCGCGGTCCCAGTAGAGCTCGATGCCGTTGCCCTCGGGGTCGGTGAAGTAGAACGCCTGGCTGACGAGGTGGTCGGCGCTGCCGGTGAAGGTCGAGGGCGCGTGGCGGGCGACGCTGTAGAGCGCGGCCGCCAGAGCTGCCTGCGTCTCGAACAGGATGGCCGTGTGGAACAAGCCAGCCGACCCGGCGGCCGCATGGCGGAGCGCGGGCTCGTGGCGCAGGATCACGACCGGCCGGCCGGCGCGCCCGAGGGTGACGGTGTCGCCGCCTGCGGCGAGCACCTGCAGGGCCGGGAGCGGCGTCGAGTGCACGGCGAAACGCCGAGTGCACGGCATCCTCGCGTCTGAAAGTCGTCCTTTCGACGGGATGCCGTGCACTCGGGATGCGGGCCTACTGGGGGTCTCCTCCCAGGGGGCCCACCGCGGGGATGGGGCCGCCGTCGTCGGCGCCGGTCTTGCGCCAGCGGGCGATCGCGTTGCCGGCGTGGTAGATCACCAGTGCCGCGATGGTGCCGAGGACGATCGCGCCGAACTGCAGCGAACCGAAGTTCATCGCGAACCCCGCGATCGCGATGACGAACGACACCGCGACGGTGTACTGGTTCACGGGACGCGAGAAGTCCACGCGGTTGTCGACCCAGATCTTGATGCCGATGACGCCGATCAGGCCGTAGAGGGCCGTCGTGACGCCGCCGAGCACGCCCGCGGGGATCGTGTTGAACACGGCCCCGACCTTGGGCGAGAAGGCGAGCAGGATCGCCACGATGCCGGCCACCCAGTACGCGGCGGTCGAGTAGACGCGGGTCGCGGCCATGACGCCGATGTTCTCGCCGTAGGTCGTGGTGCCCGAGCCGCCGAAGCCGCCCGCGAGGGTGGTCGCGACACCGTCGGCGATGAGCGCGCGGCCGGTGTGCTTGTTGATCGAGGGGTCGTCGGTCATGGTCGCGACGCCGCGCACGTGGCCGACGTTCTCGGCGATCAGCACGAGCACGACGGGGAGGAACATCGGCACGATGGACCAGGCCGCGGCATCCCCGATCGCCACGAGGTGGAAGTCGGGCAGACCGAACCAGGCGGCGGCCCCGACGGCCTCGAACTCGACCTGTCCGGTGACGGCGGCCACGACGTAGCCGACGATCACGCCGAGGAAGATCGAGATGCGGCCGAGGAACCCGCGGAACAGCACGCTGAACAGGATGACGGCGCACAGGGTCACCGTGGCGATCTCGGGCTGCAGCTGGAAGTTGTTCCAGGCGGCGGGTGCGAGGTTGAACCCGATGAGCGCGACGATCGCACCGGCGACCACGGGCGGCATGAGCTTCTCGATCCAGCCCGTGCCGAAGGCCTGCACGATGAAGCCGACCGCCGCGAGCAGGAGGCCCGCGACGACGACGCCGAGGAGCGCCTGAGTGATCTGCTCGGCGGTCTCGAGGCGGTTGCCGCCGTTGAGCGCCGTGATGGGGGCGATGAAAGCGAACGACGAGCCCAGGTAGCTCGGCAGCTTGTTGCGCGTGATCAGCAGGAAGACGAGGGTGCCGAGACCCGAGAAGAGCAGGGTCGTCGAGACCGGGAAGCCGGTGATGATCGGCACGAGGAACGTCGCACCGAACATGGCGACGACGTGCTGCGCGCCGATCGCGATGGTGCCGGGCCAGTTCAGGCGCTCGCCGGGCTTGACGACGGCGCCGCGCGCGACGGTGCGACCGTCGCCGTGGAGGGACCAGATGGGCATGGGACTCCTCGGAAAGGATGAACGATTCGGGATGGAGCGCGAGAGCGGCCCTACCCTACCTGTGAGATCCCTGCATGCCGCGTCGGCGCTCCGCGGAGCGCGCGTACGGCCCGCCCTCAGCCCGCGAGCGTCTCGAGCAGCTCGCGATACTTCGCGGCGGTGCGCTCGACGATGTCGTCGGGGAGAGCCGGGGGAGTGCCGGTCTTGTCCCAGGCCGCCGCGAGCCAGTCGCGCACGATCTGCTTGTCGTAGCTGGCCATGCGCTCGGCGGGCGTCGTGCCGGTGCGCCAGGCCTCGGCATCCCAGTAGCGCGACGAGTCGCTCGTGAGCACCTCGTCGGCGAGGGTCAGCACGCCATCGGCATCGAGGCCGAACTCGAACTTCGTGTCGGCGAGGATGAGCCCCTTGCTCTCGGCGAGGGCGGCGGCTCGTCGGTAGATCTCGAGCGACGCGTCGCGCAGCGCGGCGGCGGTCTCGGCGCCGACGAGCTCGACGGAACGCTCGAACGAGATGTTCTCGTCGTGCTCGCCGAGGGGAGCCTTGTACGCGGGGGTGTAGATCGGCTCGGGCAGGCGGTCGCCGTTCTGCAGGCCCGCGGGGAGGGGGATGCCGCACACCGTGCCGCTCTCGGAGTACTCGGCCCAGCCGGTGCCGGTCAGGTAGCCGCGGACGACGCACTCGATCGGCTGCATGTCGAGCTCGCGCACGATCATCGCCCGCGCGGCGACCGCTGCCGGCGGCTGGAGCCCCAGCAGATGGTTCGGGATCGGGTGGCCGCCGTCGCGACCGGCGAGCTGGGCGAACCACCACAGGCTCAGGCGCGTCAGCAGCTCGCCCTTGCCGGGGATGCCGGGCTCAAGGACGTGGTCGAAAGCGCTGACGCGGTCGCTCGCGACGACGAGCATCCGGTCGGCCGGGCCGTCCGCCGGACGGTACAGGTCGCGGACCTTGCCGGAGTAGACGTGCTTCCAGCCGGGCAGATCGAGGGCGCTCACCCGGCCATTATCCCGGAGCGCGCCGATGGGTTGAGCCGCGCGGCAAGCACCACTACAGCCGAGGTCAGTGTGCGTGCAGGACGGCCCAGGCAATCAGGCTGTCGATACGCCGGACGTCGGCGCCCTTCGAGAGCTTCACCTTGATGTGTCCGGCTCGCGTCCACAGCTCGATCTCGGAGTTCCAGTCGAGGGTTCCCGCGTTCTCGGATGACCACATATTGATCGCACTGTAGGGCAGAGAGTAGATCTCGACCTTCTTGCCCGTGATGCCCTGGGCGTCACGGACGATCAGCCGCTTGGTGGTGAAGGTCGCAGAATCGCGAAACGTCTTGAACGATGCGACGGCTTCTTCGCCCTGTGTCAGAAGGGGCAGCACATCGGCGGGGACGGCGATCTCTTGTTGCAGCGTCCACGTGAGCATTGCGGCGGGTTCCATGAGGGTTCCTCGGTGATCGTGAGATGGAGGTGTAGGTGTACGTGGTGCGGGGGCAGACAGATCGCCTGCCCCCGGTCGTTCAATAACCGATGGCTGCCAGCCCGAACTCGATCTGTTCGGAGGTGAACCCTTCGAAGGCGAGCTGGTCGTAGAGCCCTTGGCGTGAGAACGCCATGAGATCAAGGTAACTCGCGGCCTTCTCGGCAGCTTCCGCGTTCCAATCCGCGCCGGCATTGTCCGCGCCGAACGTGGCGTCCTCGTTGGTGAACCCCTCGAACTCGAGCTGCGTGATCAACCCCGTGCGCGAAAAGCCCATGAGGGACAGGTAGCTCGCGGCTTTGTCGACCGCGTTGCGCTGCCCCAGCGAGAGCACAGGCGCGGGGGCTTCAGCGACGACCGTGATCTCTGCTCCGTCATCGGCCTTGGCGCCTCCGGTCACGTTCTGAGACGTGACGAGCCAGTCGTCACCGGTTCCTTCGGGTACGACGAGGACGAAGCCACCTGCTTGCAGCGCGACCCGGGCCTCGGCCACAGTCGAACCGACGATGGTCGGAACCGTGGCACGGTCGTCGACTGGTGCCGCCGCCACGTCGTCGGCGGGATCGTTCGCGGTTTGGTCGTCGATGGGCGCGGCTACGACAGGCGCCGAGACGCGGTCCGACACGCTGTTCGCCGCGTTGCCGATGTTAGCGACGAGCGCGACGACCACGACGATGCCGGTGACGATCCAAGCGATCATCGGCTGCCTGCCTTCGCCTCGCACCGCGAGGCCCCGGGCGTCCTTCGCATTCTGCGTCAGCGTGATGATCAGGTCGACCAGCGCCCAGATCCCGAGGCCGCCGAAAGTCAGGAGCTTGATG
Source organism: Microbacterium sp. 1262 (assembly GCF_040544895.1). Classification (NCBI taxonomy): domain Bacteria; kingdom Bacillati; phylum Actinomycetota; class Actinomycetes; order Micrococcales; family Microbacteriaceae; genus Microbacterium; species Microbacterium sp. 1262. Next base: position 2,492,240 of record NZ_JBEPKU010000001.1, on the reverse strand, counting down.
ATGCCAGTTCCGACTTTCCCTAGGTAGAACCGATCGACTCCGAGGACCCCTAGAAATAGTGCGAAGAGCCAGGTCGCGATGAACGACTTATCGCTCAGGGCGGGCTGCGCTGAGCCCGGTCCTTGTGTGGTCATAGCGGATGGCGCGGCCGGGTAGCTGTCTTGGGGCGGCGTCTGGACGGATGCTGCGTGCGTGAAAGGTGCCGGCGGGGCCGCGAGGGTTGCCGGTGGCGCCGGTGGCGCCAGTGGCGGCGGTGGCGGCGGTGGCGGCGTGGTGGCGCGCGAGTGCGATGTGTTTTCTGAAGTCATTTCTCCCCCGAATGTCTCTGTGCAATATGAGACGGCTCTCATATTGGCATCCGATCCCCTTTCGTCACAATGCAGGAGCAGTAGTGGGCGTCGATCGGACTGGCGCGGTGCTCGATCCGCTGCGGTCCACGCCTCCCGAGCATCGCGGGGGTCCGTCCGGATGCCGGCCGACGATCACCCGTGAAAAAGGCGTATAGTCCACATGGACTAATCGAGAGGGGGGTGCCATGCCGGATGCCGTCGATCGGCTCACCCCGCTGGGGCTGATGCTGCTCGCGCTGCTGCACGAGGACGACATGCACGCGTATGAGATGGTCCGCCTGCTGCGCGAACGGAAAGCCGACCGCCTCGTCGCCCTGACGCACGGGACGATCTACCACACCGTCGCGCGTCTCGAGCGGCAGGGCCTCATCGATGACGTCGGCACCGATCGCGACGGCAACCGTCCGGAGCGGACGACGTACACGCTCACGGACGCCGGCGCCGACATGATGACCGCGTGGGTGCGGCGCGAGCTCCCCGCCGTCGACCGCCCCGAGCGTTTCCGCGTCGCGCTGGCCGAATCGCACAACCTCGAGCGCGCCGAAGTGGTGGCGCTCCTCAGCGAGCGGAGGGACGCCCTGGCGGCATCCCTCGAGGCGCACCGCCAGGCGCGCGACCATGCGATCGAGCGCGGCTCGTATCCCCAGTTCTGGATCGAGGTGCACCGCGAGACGGCTCTGCTGTCGGCGGATGTCGCCTGGCTCGACGAAGCGGTCGAGTACATCCGTCGTCCCGACACCGTGTGGGGGGTCACCGACCTCGCCCCGACCGACCGCTACCTGGCACAGAGAGAAGCCGCCCGCGCATGAGCGAGAGAACCAGCACCGTCCGCGCCCCCGAAGGCGCCGCCCCCGCCGTCAACCCGTGGCCCGCCCTGTGGGCGATGGTCATCGGGTTCTTCATGATCCTCGTCGACACCACGATCGTCTCGGTCGCGAACCCGGCGATCAAGGCCGCGCTCGACCCGTCGACCGGCAACCTCGACAACGTGGTGTGGGTCACCTCGTCGTACCTGCTCGCCTACGCAGTGCCCCTGCTGGTCACGGGCCGCCTCGGCGACCGATTCGGGCCGAAGAACATCTACCTGATCGGGCTCGCGATCTTCACGATCGCCTCGCTCGCCTGCGGGCTCTCGGGCTCGCTCGCCGTGCTCGTGATCGCGCGCGCCGTGCAGGGTCTCGGCGCCGCCCTCATGACCCCGCAGACGATGGCCGTCATCACCCGCACCTTCCCCGCCGAGCGCCGGGGCGCGGCCATGGGCCTGTGGGGTGCGACCGCCGGCGTCGCGACCCTCGTCGGACCGCTCGCGGGCGGCCTTCTCGTCGACGGCTTCGGGTGGGAGTGGATCTTCTTCGTCAACATCCCCGTCGGCGTCGTGGCGTTCGTGCTGGCGTGGCGCCTGGTGCCGCAGCTCGAGACCCACCCCCACCGCTTCGACGTCGTGGGCGTCGTGCTGAGCGCGATCGGGCTCTTCCTCATCGTGTTCGGCCTGCAGGAGGGCGAGCACTACGAGTGGGCCGCCGGCATCTGGGCGATGATCGGGGCCGGTGTCGTCGTCATGGCGGTGTTCGTCTGGACGCAGGGACGGACGAAGAGCGAGCCCCTCGTGCCGCTCGAGCTCTTCCGCGACCGCAACTTCGCGATCTCGAACCTCGCGATCGCCGCGGTGGGCTTCACCGTGACGAGCATGGCGCTGCCGATGGCGTTCTTCACGCAGCTCGCGCGCGGGCTCACCCCGACGCAGTCGGCGCTGCTGCTCGTGCCGATGGCGGTTCTCTCGGGCGCGCTCGCACCGCTGGCCGGCCGCATCCTCGACCGCGTCGACCCGCGCCTGCTGCTCGTCCCCGGCCTGACGCTGATGGTCCTGGGCCTCGTCGGCTACGCGCTGCTCATGAACACCGAGGCGCCCGTCCTGCTGCTGCTCATCCCCGCCGCGATCATCGGCGTCGCCAACGCCGGCATGTGGGGTCCGCTCGCCACGACGGCGACCCGCAACCTGCCGCCGCGTCAGGCAGGGGCCGGCTCGGGCATCTACAACACGACCCGCACGGTCGGCTCGGTGATCGGCTCGGCGGCGATCGCGGCCTACATGCAGTCGCGGCTGACGGCGAACCTGCCGGGTGCCGGGGATGCCGCGGGCGGCGACTTCGGCGGCGGCGGCGCGATGCCTCCCGCGATCGCCGAGGGTTTCTCCGCCGCGATGGCGCAGGCCATGATCCTGCCGGCGATCGTCATCGGGGTCGCCGTGATCGTCGTGATCTTCCTCAAGCGCCCCGCCCACCTCGTCCGGCGCTGACCCCGGCCGCGACCGAACGGGACCGCCCGCGTTGTGGATTCAGTCCGCGACGCGGGCGGCGATGTCGGTGCGGTGGTGCGAGCCGTCGAGGCTGATCTCGGACAGCGCGCGATAGGCGCGGTCACGGGCCTCGGCGAAGTCGGTGCCGCGCGCGACGACGTTCAGCACGCGCCCGCCGGTGGCGACGAGCCCGTCGACCGTCTCGGCGGTCGCGGCATGCGCGAGGTGCACGCCCTCGACGGATGCCGCGGCGTCGAGCCCCGTGAGCGCCCGGCCGGTCACCGGGTTCTCGGGGTAGCCCTCGCTCGCGAGCACGACCGTGACGGCGGCGTCGCCCGAGAACGTCGGCTCGGGCTCGGACTCGAGGCGCCCGCTCGCCGCGGCCATCAGCAGCTCCGAGAGCGGCGAGGTCAGCCGCGCGAGCACGACCTGCGTCTCGGGGTCGCCGAACCGCGCGTTGAACTCGATCACCTTGATGCCCGACTCGGTGAGGATGAGGCCCGCGTAGAGGAGGCCGATGAACGGCGTGCCCTCGGTGTCGAGGTGGCGGATGACGGGCTCGGCCACGTCGCGCGTGACCTCGGCGACGAACTCGGCCTCGCTGCCGAACCGGTCGGCGAGCCAAGGGAGCGGCGAGTAGGCGCCCATGCCCCCGGTGTTCGGGCCGGCGTCGCCGTCGTAGGCGCGCTTGTAGTCCTGCGCGGGGCTGAGGGCTCGGACGGTGTCGCCGTCCGAGACGAAGAAGAGCGACACCTCGGGGCCGGCGAGGAACTCCTCGATCAGCACCGGGCCGCTCGCGAGGTAGGTGTCGGCGTGGGCGAGCGCCGCGTCACGGTCATCGGTGACGATGACGCCCTTGCCGGCAGCGAGACCGTCGGCCTTGACCACGTGGGGGGCGCCGAGCTCGTCGAGCGCGGCCTCGACCTCGGCGCGGCTCCGCGCGCGCACCGCCCGACCGGTGGGCACACCGGCCTCGTCCATCACGCGCTTCGCGAAGGCCTTCGACCCTTCGAGCTGCGCGGCGACCTTTCCGGGCCCGAAGACGGGGATGCCGCGTTCCCGCAGTGCATCGGCGACACCGGCGATGAGCGGGGCCTCCGGGCCGACGATGACGAGGTCGACGTTGGCGCTGCCGGCGAACTCGGTCACCGCGACCGGGTCGTTCTGGTCGAGGCCCGGGACGATCTCGGCATCGCGCGCGATGCCGGCGTTGCCGGGGGCCGCGAGCAGGTCGTGACCTGCGCCTTCCGCGGCGAGAGCGAGGATGATGGCGTGCTCGCGCGCGCCCGAGCCGAGGACCAGGATCTTCACCCGGCCAGCCTACCGACCGGGCTAGCGTGGAACCCATGGCCCGCAGCATCCTCACCGCCGATGGCCGCGCCGCGCTCGCCGCGGTCGCCGTCGCCGACGCCTCCGGCGAGAAACCTGCGCGCACCGACCTGGCGACGGCCGTGCGCTACCTGTTGCAGCTGCTCGTCGAGAAGGCGCCTGGCAACTCGGTCGAGATGCGCGTGCCGCCCTTCGGTGCCGTGCAGGTCGTCGAGGGTCCGCGACACACGCGCGGCACTCCCCCCAACGTCGTCGAGACGGATGCCGCGACCTGGATCGCCCTCGCCCTCGGCGAGCTGGCCTGGGCGGATGCCGCCACCGCGGGCCGGCTCAGAGCGTCGGGCACCCGCGCCGACCTCGGAGCGCTGCTGCCGCTGCGGCCCTGACGCCGACTCCGGTAAGGTTAGGCAAGCCTGACCTTACTTCTGGAGTCTGCTGTGCGCTCTTCCCTTCTGCCTCGAGCGTCTCTCGGGGCGCTCGCCGCCGCGTCGATCCTCCTCGGCATCGCCGCCCCCGCCTCTGCTGTCAGCGGTCCCGATCTCGCCACCGTGAGCTCGCCGCCCGCATGCGACATCACCGACGCGACCATCACGTGGGGCTTCAAGGAGTCGTTCCGCTCGTACATCTCCGGCTCCATCGCGAAGGGAGCGTGGGAGCCCTTCGGCGGCGTCGGTTACGAGACGCCCGCGTTCACCTGGACCGGCGGCACGGGCAGCTACGACCCCGCGACCGGCGCTGGGTCGATCGCCTTCCCCGGCGGCATCCGATTCACGGGGCACGGCGGACTGCTCGACTCGACCGTGCAGAACGCCACGCTCGAGCTCGCGCCGGCGGCGGGGCGCGTTCTCGTCGACCTCGCCGGGGTGTCGATGGAGAGCGCGCTCGCCGGCGACGACACCGTCGTCACGACGCCCCAGGTTCCGCTCGTGACCCTCGACCTGGCGGGTCTGGGGAGCACGGTCTCGGGCGAGGCCCTCACCCTCGCCGCGACGGAGGCCGCCACCGCGATCACCGACGAGGGGTACGCCGCCTTCGGCAACTACGAGACGGGCACCGCCTTCGACCCGCTCTCGTTCACCGCGAGCGGGGTGTGCGCGGCTGCTACCCCGACGGCCGAGCCGTCGCCCGTCGTCGACGCGTCTCCCGCCGCGGATGCGGCAGAGGCGGGCGACGACGAGAGCGGATCGAGCGGTGCCCTCCCCGTCGCGCTCATCGCCGCGATCGGCGGCGCGCTCGTCGCGACGGTCGGCGGAACCACCGCCGCGATCGTGGCCTCGCGCCGCAAGCGCCGCGAGGCGTCCGCCGAGGGGTCGTCGGCGTGAGGATGCGGCGGCTCGTCGTCGCTGCGCTCGCCGCCGCGGCCCTGTCGCTCAGTGCGTGCGCTCCTGCGGCGACGTCTCACGGCGAGGCCGCGGCGCAGGTCGCGATCGACCGGCCTCCATTGAGCGAACTCGCGCCCGTGGCCGATCCGCGCTCCCTCGAGGGCCCGTCGACCGCGGTGCTCGCTGATGCCGCGGTCGAGCCGGTCCTGACGGATCCCACCCAGCGCCTGCCGGTGACCGTGACCTCCCACGACCTCACGGGCGACGTCGAGGTGACGGTCGCCGACACCGCGCGCATCATCGCGATGGACCTCTCCGGCTCGCTCGCCGCCACCGTCTGGGGCCTGGGGCTCGGGGACCACCTCGTGGGCCGCGACGTCTCGACGACGTTCCCCGGTGCGGCGGACCTGCCGGTCGTCACGGGCAGCGGCCACACCGTCAACGCCGAGTCGATCATCGGCCTCGCTCCGAACCTCGTCATCACGGACGGCAGCATCGGGCCGGTCGACGTCGTGCAGCAACTGCGGGATGTCGGCATCACGGTGGTCTTCGTCGAGCGCTCCGCCTCGTTCGCGGGCGCCGCCGATCTCGCGCGGTCGGTCGGCGACGTGCTCGGCGTGCCCGAGGCGGGCGAGCAGCTCGCCCAGCGCATCGCGAGCGAGGTCGACCAGACGCGTGCCCAGATCGCCGCGCTTGCGCCGGCGGCCGCGGCGGACCGGCTGCGCATGGTCTTCCTCTACCTGCGCGGCACGGCGGGGGTGTACTACCTCTTCGGCTCCGAATCGGGCGCCGACCAGCTCATCGCCGCGCTCGGCGGCGTCGACGTCGCCGGCGAGCTCGGCTGGAACGGCATGCAGCCGCTCACCGATGAAGCCATGGTCGCCGCCGACCCCGACCTCATCCTCGTGATGACCGCCGGGCTCGAATCGGTCGGCGGCGTCGACGGTCTGCTCTCCGACAAGCCCGCGATCGCGCTGACCGCAGCCGGCCAGCATCGCCGCTTCGTCGACATGGCGGACGGACAGATCCTGTCGTTCGGGCCGCGCAGCGCGGGGGTGCTCGACGCGCTGGCACGCGCTGTCTACGCGCCCGATCCCGCCCCGTGAGCGGGCGTGCCGCTGGGCGCCGCGGAGTTCTCGTCGCGATCGTGAGCGCGGTGCTGCTCGTGGTGGGCGTCGTGCTCTCGGCCGGGCTCGGTCAGCTGCCGGTCGGTCCCGCCGAGGTCGTGGGCTCCGTCCTTCGCGCCCTCGGCATGCCCGGCTCGTGGGCGCCGACCGAGCCGCTCATCGAGCAGACGCTGTGGCAGATCCGTTTCCCGCGCGTCGCGATGTCGCTTCTGGTCGGTGCGCTGCTCGCGGTCGCCGGTGCCGTCATGCAGGCGATCTTCGCGAACCCGCTCGCCGAGCCGGGCGTCGTCGGCGTCTCGTCGGGCGCGGCCGTCGGCGCTGCCGCAGCGATCACGCTCGGCTTCTCGTTCCTCGGTCCGTGGTCGATCGCGGTCTGCGCCTTCGCGGGCGGTCTCGTCGCGACCTTGGTCGTGTATGCCGCTGCCCGCGCGCAGGGCCGGACCGAGTCGATCACGCTCATCCTGACGGGCATCGCCGTCAATGCGTTCGCGGGGGCCGCGCTGGCGCTCCTGATGTTCGCGGGAGACACGGCGTCGCGCGAGCAGATCGTGTTCTGGCAGCTGGGCTCGATGAACGGCTCGCGCTGGACGGAGGTCGCGGTCGTCGCCCTCGTCGGAGCGCTCGGCACCGCGGCATCCCTCGCTCTCGCGCGCCGCTACGACCTTCTGGCGCTCGGCGATCGCACCGCCGCCCACCTCGGTGTGCGCGTCGAGGCGCTGCGGGTCGGGTCGATCGTCCTCGTCGCCCTGCTGACCGGCGTCGCCGTCGCGTTCGTCGGCATCATCGCGTTCGTCGGCCTCGTCGTGCCCCACATCATCCGCATGCTGGTCGGGCCGGCGCACCGCGGGCTCATCTCGCTGTCAGCGCTCGCCGGCGGCGTCGTGCTCGTCTACGCCGACCTCCTGGCCCGGACCCTCGTCGTGTCGGCGGACCTCCCGATCGGCATCCTGACGTCGCTCGTCGGCGGTCCGTTCTTCTTCTGGCTCATCCGCCGCACGCGCCGCACCGCCGGGGGCTGGACGTGACCGGGGCCGCCGTCGAGGTGCAGCACGCCAGCCTGCGGCTGGGTGATGCGACGATCCTCGACGACGTGACGATGGATGTCGGCTATGGTCGGCTGCTCGCCCTCGTCGGGCCCAACGGCGCCGGCAAGTCGAGCCTGCTGTCGCTGCTGACGGGCGACCGTGCACCCACCTCGGGGGATGTCCGTCTCGACGGACGCCGGGTGAGCGAGTGGTCGGCCCGCAACCTGTCGCGGCGGCGGTCCGTGCTGCTGCAGTCGAACCAGGTGGCGTTCTCGTTCACGGCGGGGCAGGTCGTCGCGATGGGGCGGACGCCTTGGATCGGGACCGAGCAGGCGGCCCTCGACGATGCGCGTATCGCCGAAGCGGTCGAACGGGCGGATGTCGCGCACTTGCTCCATCGCGCCTACCCGTCACTCTCGGGCGGCGAGAAGGCACGCGTCTCGCTCGCCCGCGTGCTCGCGCAGGACACCCCCGTCGTGCTGCTCGACGAGCCGACGGCGGCGCTCGACCTCCGGCACCAGGAGGCCGTCCTCGGCGTCGCACGCGACCTCGCCCGTGACGGGTGCGCGGTGGTCGTCGTGCTGCACGACCTGTCGCTCGCTGCGGCGTACGCCGACGAGGTCGCGATGATCGACGGCGGCCGGCTCGTCGCCCGGGGCAGCGCGCGAGAGGTGCTCACGGCGGAGCGGGTCACGGCCGTCTACGGCACCGAGGTGCGCGTGCTCGACGATCCGGATACCGGCCGCCCGGTCATCCTCCCTCGCCGTCACGCCGAGCGCTGACTATCAGCCTCTTCACAAAATTGGATTAGGTAAGGCTAAGCTAACTGACGTCGCGTGCCCGACGCGCGAGCTTCACCTGCATCGAGATTCGGAGGGTTCCCATGCTGAGAACCAGGAGGGCGGCGCTGCAGCGTCCGCTCGCGAGCGTGCTGACCGGCGCGCTCATAGCCATGGCCGCCGTCGTCGGCGTCGCCGCACCGGCGTCGGCCGCCGGCCCCGTTCTGACGACGTCGACCACCGTCGTCGCGAACGAGAAGATCACCGTGGCCGTCTCCGGCACGGGCTTCGAGGTCGCCCCCCAGTACCCGGGCCAGCCGAGCCGGCACGCCTACGTCGCCCTCGTCGAGAAGGGCGACCTGACGGTCGACCAGGCGACCACGCCCAACACCTCGTTGGACGTCTCCGCTGCGGGCGAGATCACCGGAAGCCTCGAGCAGATCGCGAGCGAGCTCGATCGCACGAAGGCCTACGAGGTCATCTCGTGGCCGTCTCGTTCGTTCCCCACCGGGGCGAATCTCCTCGCCCGCGCCGACGTCTCGATCGACTGGGACGCGCTCTTCCCGCCCGTCGCCGAGTCGACCACGACGACCCTGTCGGTCTCGCCCGACGGAACGGCCGTCGAGGGCGCCGACGTCACCCTGACGGCGACGGTCTCGCCCGCGGCATCCGGCTCCGTCTCGTTCACGGCCGGTGACGCATCGCTCGGCTCGGCTCCGGTCGACGGGGGCGTCGCGAGCATCGTCACCTCGTCGCTCGCCGTCGGCACGCACAGCATTGCGGCCGCGTTCACCCCGGCCGACGCCACGGCCTACTCCGCCTCGACCGCGCCGGCGCTGAGCTACGCGGTCACCGCGAAGGCGACCGAGCCCGAGACCCCGGTGCGGGTGCCCACCCTCACGCTGTCGAAGTCGACAGGGCTCGACCCCGCGGGCGAGGAGATCACCGTCAGGGGCACGGGCTACGACCCCGCCCAGCCGATCTACCTCACGACCTGCACCGACCGCCCGCTCGCAGAGGTCGACTTCGCCTTCATCGCAGCGGGATGCACGAACGGCGCGAAGGTCGTCACGTCGACTCCCCTCACCCCGACGATGGTGAGCTTCACCGAGGACGGTTCGTTCGAGACCACGCTGACGGTCGCGCCGAAGGGCGAGACGACGGCGGTCTACACGATCGCCAATCACAGCGGCATGACCAACCGCACCCAGGACGCGAAGGCGGTCGTGTCGTTCGCGACGACGCCGGCCGAGCCGCTCCCCGCCCCCACCCTCACGGTCACGCCGAACACGGATGTCGACCCGAGCGGTGCCACGCTGACCGTCGAGGGACGCAACTACCGCCAGAGCGAGGTGGGAGCCGGATTCGCGCTGCGCTTCGGCTGGGTCGCCGAGACCTGGAAGCCGACCGACGGTGCCGCGGATGCCGCGCGCCCGTCGGTCTCGTACGTCCGTGTCTCCGACGCGGCGACCGGCGGCACCAACCTCCCGTGGACCGAGAACGCCGACGGCACGGTCGACTTCACGTGGACCGTCCGGGTCGATGAGAAGTCCGCGAACGAGAAGCGCCCCGGCGACGACTACCGCCTCGGCGTCTTCACCTTCGGCAACGAGAAGTCGCAGGGTCTGCAGCCCGACAACGAGCTCTTCGTCCCGGTGACGTGGGCCGAGGTCGCGCCGCAGCCCGAGCCGACGAAGAGCCCGAAGATCACGGTCACCCCGAATGCCGACCTCGACCCGGCCGTGGCCAACACGCTCACGGTCTCGGGCAGCGGTTTCGTCGGCGACAGCGCCGCCAACGGCGCGTACGTGGTGTTCGGTGAGAAGTCGCTCTGGGCAGGCGCCGGCCCGTTGCCCGCCGAGGGGTGGGTGCAGCTGGCCTGGGTGCGCCCGGGCTCGATCGTGGGCGGCGCCTTCACCGTCGAGCTGACGATTCCCGCGGGCTCGCTCGACCCGACGAAGAGCTACCACGTCGCCACATCCGCTGCCCACGCGCTGTCGATCACCGATCGCACACTCGACACCTTCGCCGACGTCACCGTCGCGAAGCCGACGGCTCCGTTCGTCGCGTTCGCGGGCTCGGCGACCGTCGCCCAGGGCGGAGTGCTCGCGTTCACGGGAGGCGGCTTCACGCCCGGCGACGTCGTCACGGCCGTGGCGCACTCCGAGCCGGTCACGATCGGTACGGCGACGGCGGATGCCGGTGGACGCGTGTCGTTCTCGTGGACGGTTCCCGTCGGATTCGCGGCGGGCGACCACACGCTCGAGCTGAGCGTCGGCGGCACCGTCGCGGCATCCGCGTTCTTCCGGGTCACGCCTGCCGCTGTCGCCGCGGCCGTCGAGTCGCCGGCCGCACCGTCATGCGTCGCCCGGTCGGTCTCGGGAGCGACGATCGAGTGGGGTGTGAAGGAGTCGTACCGCTCGTACATCACCGGCCCGATCGCCAAGGGCGAGATCTCCGGCGGCTGGGGCACCGGCTCGGGTGCGTACAGCCCCGAGAACGACCGCGGCCGCGTCAGCTTCGGCGGATCGGTGCACTACACGGGCCACAGCGGTCTGCTCGACATGACCCTGTCGAACCCGCGCGTGCAGATCACCGGCGCGAACACCGCCTCGCTGATCGTGAACGTGCAGTCCAAGGGGTACAACGGCTCGCCCGACGTGAACGCGAACGGCGTCGTCTTCGCGACGCTCTCGCTGCCCGCCGCCACGACGACGGCGAATCGGATCAGCTGGACGGGTGCATCGGCCACGCTGACGGCCGCGGGCGCCGAGGCCTTCGCCGGCTTCTACTCGGCCGGTGAGGCCCTCGATCCCGTGAGCATCACGTTCCCGCTCGGCGCCGAGGTGCCGTGCGACGCATCGACCGACGCGACCCTCGCCGCGACCGGTGGACAGGCTCCCGTCGACACCCTGTGGCTGGGTGCCGGGATGCTGCTGATCGGCGCGCTCGCCGTGTCGTTCACGCGTCGCCGTCGCAGCGCGCTCTGACCAGCCGCTGAGCCCTGTCGTCGCACCGCCCGGGCACTGCTCGGGCGGTGCGACAATGGAGTCATGGCTGAGGAGATCACCGAACGGGTCGAGTCGGCGCGCGTGCGTCGCGTGCCCAAGTACAGCGTGTTCCTCCTGCTCGGGGCCGCCGCGGGCATCATCGTCGCGCTGGCCCTGACGTTCGGCATCCCGGATGAGGGAGTCAGCACCAACACCGGCCTGCAGTACTCCGCAGGTCAGGTCTTCGGCTTCATCGCGCTCGGCGCCATCCCGGCGTGCATGGCGATCGCGGGCGTCATCGCCGTCGTGCTCGACCGCGCCGCGCGTCGGCGCACGCGCGAGGTGCGTATCCTGCACGAGCGCGTCCGCACCGTCGACAACGCCTGACCCGGGTCAGGCGCACTTTCGCACGTCGGCCGCAGTTCGAACCGCGCCTCATTCACGTAAGTGCGCTTCACGCGCCGCGCACCACGGATGCGGGATCGCGCGAGGTCAGGCGATCTCGGCGATGATCGGCGCGATCGCGGCGTCGAAGGCCACGACGTCGCTGCGCAGACCGTCGGTGACGGCGATCGTGAGCGCGCCGATCCACCACACGCCGCGCTGGCTCAACGGCAGCACCTGCACGTTCAGCTCGAACGAGTGCGCCCGCCGGCCGATGCGGCGCTCGTGCTGGGCGAGCGCTCCGGCGTAGGCGCGATAGGCGACGGCGCCGGCGCCCGACGAGCGCGAGGCGTACCGGGCGTGCACGTCACGCGCGAAAGCCACCGCTTCGGCCGCATGAGGGCGGATCTCGCGCTCGAGCCGCTCGAATCCCTCGGTCGGCAGTGCCACGAGGGTGTCGAAGCCGTCGACGAGATCGAGCGGCACGGGAGAGGGATGCGCGAGCGGCTCGACCGTCATCTCCCAGTACGCTCGCCACTGCCGCTCGAGCTCGGCCTGCGTCTCGGGGTCGCGCTCGACGGGTGTCGGCTCGATCCCACGCAGGTGGGGCAGCTCATCCGGAGTGCGGATGCCGAGCGCCTGGCGCAGGTACAGCGCGACGACGACCGAGGGCGCGGCATCCTCCCGCACCACCCACTCGGGAGTCTTCGCCGCGCTCATGGCGCCAGTTTAGAGCGGGGGTGGCGGGGTGCGGCCGGTGCCGAGGAGATGACGCTCGGCACCGGCCGAGACGTCACTCGAACTCGATCGACGCGTGTTCGTTGTTCAGCACGATGACCGGCGTGATGGGGGAGTAGCCCGCGCCGCGGATGACGCCCGTGTCGATGCGGAGCAACGGATGCCCGGCATGCACACCTTCGCCCTGCTGGACGAGCGCCTGGAACCCACGGCCCTTGAGGTCGACGGTGTCGATGCCCACGTGGATCAGCAGCTCGGTGCCGTCGTCAAGGGTCATGCCCACGGCGTGACCGGTCGGGAACACCGTGGTCACGGTGCCGTCCGCGGGCGCGACGACCGTGTCTCCGGACGGGTCGATCGCGAGGCCGGGACCCATGGTCCCCTGCGAGAACATCGGGTCGGGAACCTGCGCGAGCGGCACGACCGTGCCGGCGATGGGCTGACGCAGCCGCACCACCGCGGGGGCGGTGGTCGTCACCGTGCCCGCACCCTGCGGTGCCGACGATGCCGCGGGCGGCTCGACCTCGCGGCCGGCGAGCACGTCGTCCATCGCATCCTTCACGAACTGCACGTTGAGTCCGTAGACCACCTGCACCGACTTGGCGCCGGAGATCATGGTGCCCGCGGCGCCGGCGCGCTTGAGCGCGTCGCTGTCGACGCGCGACGTGTCGGCCACCTCGAGGCGGAGGCGGGTCGCGCAGTTGTCGAGCTGGACGATGTTGTCCTTGCCGCCGAGGCCCGCGATCATCTTCTCCGCGGTGGGGCCGTAGCCCGCGTCGCGGTTGATTCCCGGGCCGATGTCGGCTGCAAGCTCGTCGTCGTCTTCACGGCCCGGAGTCTTCAGCCGGAACTTCAGGATGAGGAACCGGAACACCACGAAGTAGACCGCGAACCAGAACAGGCCCATGATCGGGATCATCCAGGGGTTCTGAGCCAGCGGGTTCATCCAGCCGAGCACCAGGTCGATGAAGCCCGCCGAGAAGCCGAAGCCCATGCGGGTCGGGAGCAGCGCGGCGATGAAGACCGAGATGCCGGTGAAGACGGCGTGGACGAGGTACAGCCACGGCGCGAGGAACATGAAGGTGAACTCGAGCGGTTCGGTGACGCCGACGAAGAACGAGGCGACGGCGGCTGAGAGGAGGATGCCCGACACCATCTTCTTGCGCTTGGTCTTGGCGGTGACGTACATCGCCAGGGCGGCGCCGGGCAGACCGAACATCATGATCGGGAAGAAGCCGGTCATGTACTGACCGGTCACCCCGAAGACGCCGTCGCCGTTGGAGCCGGCGAGGAAGTTGTTGAGGTCGTTGATGCCGGCGACGTCGAACCAGAAGACCGAGTTCAGAGCGTGGTGCAGCCCGAGCGGGATCAGGAGGCGGTTGAAGAAGCCGTAGAGCCCTGCGCCGACGGGGCCGAGGGTCGAGATCCACTCGCCGAAGATGACCAGGCCCGTGTAGACGATGGGCCAGACGAAGAACAGCACCGCGGCGACGACGAGCGAGATGCCGGCCGTGACGATCGCCACGGAGCGCTTTCCCGAGAAGAAGGACAGCGCGTCCGGGAGCCTGACGTCCTTGAACCGGTTGTAGGCCCACGCGCCGATGAGGCCGCAGATGATGCCGATGAAGACGTTCTGCACCTTGCCGAACGCGGGGTCGACCTCGGCGACATCCTCGATGCCGAGGAAGCCGGCGACGGTCGCGGGGCTCAGGAGGGTCGTGATCGTGAGCCACGACACGAGCCCGGCCAGCGCTGAGGTCCCGTCAGACTTGTTGGCCATGCCGATCGAGATGCCGATCGCGAAGAGCAGGGCCATGTTGTCGATCAGTGCGCCGCCCGCGGCGGCGAGGAACGTCGCGATGATGTTGGGGCCTGCGGCAGAGGCGATCCAGTAGCTGATCCCGACGAGGATGGCGGCGACGGGAAGCACGGCGACCGGCAGCATGATCGACCGGCCGAGTCGTTGGAAGAATTTCACGGGTCACTCCGATGTGCGCGGGGGAACGGGGTTCTGACAGTATTGGTTAAGAACGTTTCCGAATTATTTCTCGGGAACTGTACTCGATCGGGGAACGTATGACTACGACGTCAGCGGAAGGCGCTGCTTCGCCGAGGGCGCGCGGCCGCCGCATCCGTCCCGAGGACGCGCGCAGCAACAACCGTCGCCTCGTCCTGCAGGCGCTCCACCGAGAGGAAGGGCTGTCGCGCGCCGACATCGCGCGTGCGACCGGACTCTCGCGCGTGACGATCTCCGATCTGGTCGGTGAGCTCGTCGACGAGCAGCTCGTCGTCGAGAGCGGCCGCGGACACCGGTCGGGGCCTGGCGCGCCCTCCCGGGCCCTCGCGCTGGCGAGGTCGTCGCGCAACGTGGTCGCCGTGTCGATCTCGAGCGGCGACACGATCGAGGGCGCCGTCGTCGACCTCGGGGGAACCGTCATCGCGCGCGAGGTCGTCGAGCGCGGCGGGTCGACCGGCGCCGAGGCGCTCGCCGTGCTCGGTGACCTCATCGACCGGCTGGTCCGCACGGCTGAGGCCCCGATCCTCGGGATCGGCGTCTCGACACCGGGCGTCGTCGACGGCGCGGGCGTCGTCCGCGAGTCGTCGCATCTGGACTGGCACGACGTCGCGCTCCGCGGCATCCTGTTCGACCGCACCGGTCTGCCGGTCTCGGTCACCAACGGGCTCAACGCCGCGGGCATGGGCGAGCTGAGCTTCGGCAAGGTCGATCACGATCTGCTGCTCGTCCGGATCGGCGCCGGCGTCGGAGCCGCCGCGATCGTGAACGGCGCGGTCGTCCACGGACGCAACTGGGCCGCGGGCGAGATCGGCCACGTCGTCGTGACGGAGGGCGAGGGCCCCGTCTGCGCGTGCGGCCGCACCGGATGCCTCGAGGCCTGGCTGTCGGTGCCGAAGCTCGAGGCTCGGCTCGCAGCGGCGCCCGACGCCGAGGCCGCTCTGCACGTTCGCCGCGAGGCGGGGCGGTGCCTCGGCATCGCGCTGTCACCGCTCGTCGCGACGCTCGGGCTGACGGACGTCGTGCTGAGCGGACCGGCCGAGCTGATCGAGGGGGCGCTCATCGACGCCGCTCGCGATGCGGTGGCCGCCCGGGTCCTGCCGATCCTCTTCGACGACCTGACCGTGCGCCTCGCCGAGACCCACGGCGACCTCCGACTGCGGGGAGCCGCAGCCCTCGTGCTGTCGGAGACCCTCGGGCTCGCCTGAGCCGAGCCCCGGCATCCGCCCTCCCGACCGAATCGAAAGAAGGAAGAGTCATGGCCGAAGTCGTCATCGTCCCCAGCGAGCAGGAGGCGGGCCGTCTCGTCGGTGACGCGATCGTCGACCTCATCCAGCGACGCCCCGATGCCGTGCTCGGACTGGCGACCGGGTCGACCCCGCTCGCGGTCTACCGGCATCTCGCGGAACGTGTGCGCAGCGAGGGCGTCGACGTGTCGCGTGTGCGCGGGTTCGCGCTCGACGAGTACGTCGGACTGCCTGCGGGGCACCCGGAGAGCTACCGCAGCGTCATCGAGCGAGAGGTCGTCGAGCCCGTCGGGTTCGACCCGGCCCGGATCGAGGTGCCGCACGGTGACCTCGACGGCATCGAGACCGCGGGGGAGCAGTACGAGGCCGCGATCCGCGCCGCCGGCGGGGTCGACCTGCAGATCCTCGGCATCGGCCGTACCGGGCACATCGGCTTCAACGAGCCGGGCAGCTCGCTCGCCTCGCTGACGCGCGTGAAGACGCTCACCGAGGAGACTCGGGCCGACAACGCCCGCTTCTTCGACTCGCCCGACGATGTGCCGATGCACTGCATCACCCAGGGCATCGGGACCATCCTGCGCGCGCGCCACCTCGTGCTGCTGGCCTTCGGCGAGGCCAAGGCGGATGCCGTCGCCGCCGCCGTCGAGGGACCGGTCAGCACCTCGGCGCCCGGCTCGGCCGTGCAACTGCATCCCCATGTCACGGTCGTCGTCGACGAGGCCGCCGCGAGCGCCCTGACTCAGACGCCCTACTACCGGCACGCGTGGGCCAACAAGCCCGCCTGGCAGGGCATCTGAGCCGCGGGCACGGGCGTAGTCCCGCCCAGGAGAGCCCCTGCGTTGTGCCGCGAACAGGCTGAGCGGTGCAACCTCGCCCGCCGGGCGGTGTGCGGCACACCTGAGCCTGTTGACGGCACACCCGCGTGCCCTCGCCGATCTCGAGCGCCGGAGCTGACTGTCCGGCCGTGCCTCACCGACTGTGCCCCACCGACCGTGCCCCGCCGGTTGGGTCCCGCCGGTTGGGGCCCACCGGTTGGGCCCCACCGACCGTGCCCGGTTGGGCCCGGCTCTTGTGCCGCGAACAGGCTGAGCGGTGGCGCGCTGCCCGCGCGGGCGGGGTTCGGCGCGTCTGGGCCTGTCTGCGGCGCGTGTGTCGCGCCTGCGCGGCGGTTCGGGTCATCGGAGCGGCCTATCTGCGGGCGGGCGCTCCGCCGGTCGGCGGGACGCCGCGGTCACCCAGCC
This sequence comes from Microbacterium sp. 1262, assembly GCF_040544895.1. NCBI lineage: Bacteria > Bacillati > Actinomycetota > Actinomycetes > Micrococcales > Microbacteriaceae > Microbacterium > Microbacterium sp. 1262. The sequence goes on along the minus strand of NZ_JBEPKU010000001.1, from coordinate 2,475,398 downwards.
CGCGGTTCCGCGAACAGGCTGAACTGCGCCCCACCGCCCAGCTGGCAACCCTTGGCTCACCTGAGCCTGTTTGCGGCACGCCGCCGGCCGATTCGGGACCGCGAGACACGCCCGGCGCTCGGGCGCTCCACGGGCCGGTACTCTGGATGCCGTGGCCTCGAGTCCCACTGATCCCTATACCCAAGCCGGCGTCGACACCGCGGCGGGAGACCTCGCCGTCGAACTGATGAAGTCGGCGGTCCGGCGAACCCACGGCGACGAAGTCCTCGGGGGTGTCGGCGGCTTCGCCGGCCTCTTCGACGCGAGCGCGCTGCTCGGCTACACGAAGCCGCTGCTGGCGACCTCGACCGACGGCGTCGGCACGAAGGTCGCGATCGCGCAGGCCATCGACAAGCACGACACGATCGGGCAGGACCTGGTCGGCATGGTCGTCGATGACATCGTCGTGGTCGGCGCGAAGCCGCTCTTCATGACCGACTACATCGCGTGCGGCAAGGTCGTGCCCGAGCGCATCGCCGACATCGTGCGCGGCATCGCCGACGGCTGCTCTGCGACGGGCACCGCGCTCGTCGGCGGCGAGACGGCCGAGCACCCGGGTCTTCTGGGCGTGAACGACTACGACGTCGCGGGTGCTGCGACGGGAGTCGTGGAGTCCGAGCAGGTGCTGGGCGCCGACCGGGTGCGGGACGGCGACGTCGTGCTCGCGCTCGCCTCGAGCGGCCCGCACTCCAACGGCTACTCGCTGATCCGTCACATCATCACCGGTGCGGGCATCGGCTACGGCGACCAGGCCGCCGACTTCGGCCGCACGTGGGGCGAGCAGCTGCTCGAGCCGACGCGCCTGTACACCTCGCCGCTGCTGCGCCTGATCGGCGAGCTCGGCGACGGCATCCACTCCCTCAGCCACGTCACGGGCGGCGGTATCGCGGCGAACCTCGCGCGCGTCCTGCCGAAGGACACGTGGGTCGACGTCGATCGCGCGACCTGGTCGCCGTCGCCGGTCTTCCGCGTCCTCGCCGACCTCGGCGGCCTCGAGCTCGAGCGCACCGAAGGCACCTGGAACCTCGGCATCGGCTTCTTCGCCGTCGTGTCGCCGGCGGCAGCGGATGCCGCGATCGCGGCCCTCGGCGCGGACGGCATCGACACCTGGCAGGTCGGCGTCGTCTCGACGGGTCCGCGTCCCGCGGGCGACTACGAACAGGGCGCCAAGGGCGTCGACGGCGGAGCAGTGCGTCTCGTCGGCGGGTACCGCGAAGCAGGAGCGAACTGACACCCCATGTGCGGAATCGTCGGAATCGTCGGGCAGTCCCCGGCGAACCAGGAGATCTACGACGCCCTCCTGCTGCTGCAGCACCGCGGCCAGGACTCGACCGGAATCGCGACCGCTGAGAACAGCGGCGTCTTCCACATCTTCAAGGCCAACGGCCAGGTGCGCGAGGCGGTCCGCACGCGTGACATGCGTTCGCTGCTCGGCAACATCGGGCTCGGCCACGTCCGCTACGCCACGAAGGGCACGGCGTCGAGCGAAGAAGAGGCGCAGCCCTTCTACGTCAACGCGCCGTACGGCATCGTGCTGGTGCACAACGGCAACCTGACCAACACGCGCGAGCTGACCGACGAGCTGTTCCGCAAGGACCGCCGCCACCTCAACACCAGCTCCGACACGGAGCTGCTGGTGAACGTGCTCGCCAACGAGCTGCAGACTACGATCTCGGGCCTCGACCTCGACCCCGACCAGGTGTTCCAGGCCGTCGAACGCGTCCACGAGCGCGTCGAGGGCTCGTACGCCGCGATCGCCCTCATCGCCGGTCACGGCCTGCTGGCCTTCCGCGACCCGTTCGGCATCCGTCCGCTCATCCTCGGCACTCGCCGGGCCGAGAACGGCCGCGACGAGTGGACCGTCGCATCCGAGTCGCTCGTGCTCGAGAACGGCGGCTTCGAGGTCGTGCGCGACGTCGAGCCCGGCGAGGCGGTCTTCATCGACGCCGACGGCACTCTGCACACGCGTCAGTGCGCGCAGCAGACGCAGCTCGCGCCGTGCTCGTTCGAGTACGTCTACCTCGCCCGTCCCGACTCGATCATGAACGGCATCTCGGTCTACGAGGCTCGTCTGCGCATGGGCGAGCGTCTCGCCGACACGATCGCCAAGTACACCCCTCAGGGTGCGATCGATGTCGTCATGCCGATCCCCGACTCATCGCGTCCGGCGGCGATGCAGGTCGCGCGCAAGCTCGGCATCGAGTACCGCGAGGGCTTCTACAAGAACCGTTACGTCGGCCGGACCTTCATCATGCCGGGCCAGGCCGTGCGCAAGAAGAGCGTGCGCCAGAAGCTCAACGCGATGTCGAGCGAGTTCAAGGGCAAGAACGTCCTCCTCATCGACGACTCGATCGTGCGCGGCACGACGTCGAAGGAGATCATCCAGATGGCCCGGGATGCCGGTGCCAAGAGCGTCACGTTCGCGTCCGCCGCGCCGCCGGTGCGCTACCCGCACGTCTACGGCATCAACATGCCCTCGCGTCACGAGCTCATCGCCCACGACCGGACGATCCCCGAGATCGCCGAGGAGCTCGGCTGCGACTATCTCGTGTACCAGGAGATCGACGACCTGAAGGCGGCGATCGTCGAGGGCACCGACATCGTCGACCTCGACATGAGCTGCTTCGACGGGCGCTACGTCACCGGGACGGTCAGCGAGGAGTATCTGAACTGGGTCGAGGGCACCCAGCAGTCGTGACTTCGCTCTGGCGAGGACGCGTCCTCGCGTTCCTCGGCGTCATCCTCGTCGCCTTCTCACTGCGCTCGGCCGTCGCGTCGCTGTCGCCGATCCTCACCGAGATCGACGCGGACCTCGGCGTGCCGTCGTGGGTGGCCGGCCTCATCGGCGCGGCGCCGCCGGTGTGCTTCGCGGTCTTCGGCGTCATCACTCCGATTCTCGAGCGGCGGTTCGGCCTGCAGCGACTCGCGGTCGCCGCGATGGTCGTCGCTGCGGCTGCCCTGCTGGGTCGAGCGCTGGCGCCGGATGCCGGCATCCTGCTCATCGCCACGACCGTGCTCTTCGCCGCGATCAGCATCGGCAACGTCGTGCTGCCGCCGCTGATCAAGACGTACTTCCCCGACCGCGTCGGGACCATGACGGCGGTCTACTCGACGATGCTCGCTGTGGCGGCCTTCGTGCCGCCGCTCGTCGCGGTGCCGATCGCCGACACCGCGGGATGGCGGTTCTCTCTCGGGCTGTGGTCGGTGTTCGCCGTGCTCGCGGTCATCCCCTGGCTCGTGACGCTGCGCCGGTCGCGCATCGCGGCGGCCACGGCGGATGCCGTCATCGCCCCGACCCCGTCGCCGAACGTGCTCAGCCGCCTCGTGCGCCTGCCGATGGCGTGGGCCGTCGCCGTCACCTTCGCGGTGTCGGCATCCAGCGTCTACGCGTCGTTCGCGTGGCTGCCGATCATCCTCGTCGACCTCGCGGGCGTATCCCATGCCGCCGCCGGTTCGCTCCTCGCACTGTTCGGCGCGATGGGGTTGCCGTGGTCGATCATCGTGCCGCTCGTCATCACGCGCTGGCAGCGGCTCGGCGTGATCTACGCCGTCGCGGCGTCGGCCGGGCTCGTCGCCGTCGCGGGACTGCTCATCGCGCCCGGGTCGGCCGTCGTGCTGTGGGTCGTGCTGCTGGGCACGCCGCAGATGCTGTTCCCGGCTGCGCTGGTGTTCATCCAGCGCAAGACGAGGACGCACGAGGGCACGGTCGCGCTCAGCGGATTCGCGCAGAGCGTCGGCTACGCCGTTGCTGCGGTCTTCCCCATCTCGTTCGCGCTGCTGCACGAGGCGACGGGGGAATGGACGGCCCCGCTGATCATGGTCGGCGTGCTGATGCTCGCTGCGATCCCCGCGGGGATCGTCGTCACACGCCCCCACACGATCGAAGACGAGTGGGAGCAGCGTCACGGCGCATGGTGATGAGCCCGGTCAGGCCTTCTCGTCCTCGTACTCGTCGGAGTACTGGTCAGCCCACTTGTCGACGTACTGATCGTCGTCGGAATGAGCGAGCTCCTTCTCGAGCGAGGAGAAGTTGACATTGTAGGTGTCGTACTTCAGCTCACGCGCGATCTTGGTGTGCTTCGCCTTTTGACGGCCACGCCCCATGCGAGACCCCCTCATTTCTGAGTCACGGGCTGTTCAGCGGTGCCCGGAGCATTTCACGATCCGGCGCTGGGCCGGGGAAGAGTAGCATCAAGAATAACACGGGGGCCCCGAGCCATCGCCGGTGCCGCCGCTGAGACAGGGGGCGACCATGGCCGATCAGCACTTCGCAGGCGACGAAAGTCGTCTTCCGTCGACGCCCGTCATCGCGGGAGTCATTCCCGGGCAGTCGCCCCGCGTCGTGGTCGAGGCGGCCCGGTATGCGTCGATGCTCGGTGTCGGACTCATCGTGGTGCACGTCGATGTCACGCGATTCGTGACCTACGAGGACCCCGACGGCTACGTCCACACCGCTCCCATCGACCTCGGGGCGGTCTCGAGCGCGGCGCAGCTCGAGCAGATCCGCGCCGCCGCCGCTGAGGCGCTCGCGTCGTCGACCGTCGAGTGGACCGTGCATCAGCTGGTCGGGGATCCCGCGCTCGCCATCAAGCACCTCGCCGACCGGCTGGACGCGAAGCTGCTCGTGGTCGGCACGCGTCGCCGGGGCATCGGCGAGTCGATCCGTGAGTTCTTCACGGGCTCGGTCGCGGCGCGGCTGGCGCATCGGCAGCGGCGGCCCATCCTCGTCGTGCCGCAGGGTGAGACCGCCGCGGACGACGAGGACCTCTGGCCCGAGCCCTGAGCGGCCCGGAGCAGAGGTCCTCGGCGCGATGCGGCGCGCCACCGTGCGTCGTCAGCCCCGCAAGGCCCGCAGCATCTCTTCCCGGGTCCGGGTGAGCGCGGCGACGAGGTCGTCGACGGCAGATGCCGTGACGTCGCCGTCGCGCGCGATGTGCGACCGCAGGTCGGCCTTGACGTTCGCGCGGAACTCGGCGATCGCGGCATCCGCTCGTTGCGCCTGCGAGCGGGCCTCTGCGCGCGGGTTCTCGGGCGGCGACGGACGCGTGGCGGTCTCGTGGTCGACGTTCGCGGCGGCGGCGAGGTCGGCCTGGAGGCTCTTCATCGCCGCCCGCACACTGCCCCGGACCTCGTCGGCGATGAGGCGGATGCTGTCCGCCAAGCCGGCCTGGATGCCGTCGAGGTCATGGCGGCGGGCCGAGAGCTCGTCGCGACCGGCATCCGTGATCTCGTAGACCGTCTTGCGACCGTCGACGGTCTTGGTCACGAGTCCCTCGTCCTCGAGTTTGGCGAGGCGGGGGTAGATCGTGCCGGCGCTGGGCGAGTAGGTGCCGCCGGTGCGCTCGGTGAGGGCCTGCATGAGGTCGTACCCGTGCCGCGGCGACTCGTCGAGCAGCGACAACAGGTAAAGACGCAGGTCGCCGTGTGAGAAGACGGGCGGCATGGTCAGTGATCCTCGCGACGGTCCGCGGCGTCCTCGACCGGGGCGGCTTCGGGTGCTGCCTCGCTTGCGACCTCGGGCGCGCTGGTGCCGGCGACGTCGGTGGCCGCGGGGGCGGAGCGCCGCAGGACGGTGAGGTCGCCCGAGACCGAGTTGGTGCGGACATCGACGAAGGAGCCGCTGAGCTCACCGGTCGAACCGGTGAAGCTCGTGAGCGGGCCGGCGCCCTGCCCGGAGCGCACGACGCCGTCGATGAGCACGCGTCCGCTGACGCTGCGCACCTGGTAGTTCGCGGGCAGGCTCTCCTCGAGGCGAACCGTGGCGTCGCCACCCACGGTGTGGAGCGTGATCGACTGGATCGGACCGGACGAGTCGACGAGCATGGCACCCGAGACCGTGTCGATGTCGGCCGCGCGCAGGGCGCCGATAGCCGACACGTCGCCCGACACGGACTTCGCGGTGAGCGCACCGGTCAGCTCGCGCGCCTGCACGTCGCCCGAGACCGCGTTCGCGTTCACATCACCCGTGATCCCGTCGATGATGATGTCGCCCGAGACGGTGTTGACCCGCGCATCGGCCGTGAGGCCCGACACGAGCGCGCTCGCGCTGACGACGCCGAGCGTGAGGTCCGTGCCGCGGGGGACGGCGACGCTGATCTCGGCCTTCGGGCCGGAGGAGCCGAAGTTGCGGAACACCTGCGTGAAGTTGTCCCAGCGCAACTGCGGGTGGTCGATCTCCACGACGTCGCCGGTCGCCTCGATGCGCAGGTCCTTGCCGGTGACGGCGTGCACCTCGATGCGGACGCCGGGCTCGTCGTGGGCGACGATGTCGATCTGGCCCCCGACCATGCTCACCTTGAGCTTCCGAATGTCGTCGATGTCGATCACCCGGGTCTCCTCCGGGTGGACGATCCATTTCTGCAGTGTCATGGCGTTCCCTCTCCTCTGGCGACGGTCGTCGCGCATGATCGCGATATATCGCGTCTGCTGACGGTAACACGATATATCGCGACTCGTCTAGAGTCGACGGGCCGTTCGTTCGCTGCTCCGGGAAATGCAGAACGCCCCCACCCGAAGGCGGAGGCGTTCGCGCAGCGCGGCGGTCAGACGCGCTTGTTGCCGCTGATCACTCGGAAGAGGAACGCGATGAGCGCGATCACACCGACGATCAGGGCGACCCAGAGCAGCCAGCTCAGTGCGCTGTTCAGGCCACTGACGATCGCGAGCACGATCGCAACGACGATGATGATGATGAGGAAGATGTTCATGGGGGCTCCTTGTCTGTCTCCCAATGTCCGTCCCACTGCGAGACGTTCCGACCCCGTGAAGGGCTGACCGCAACGTTAGAGAATGCCGAGCGTGAGTGCCGAGGCCTTGACGACGGATTCGCCATGGTGGTATTCCACCAGGCGCCGACCCGACGCACATGGTCGTCTCGGCGGCGAGGAAGGCGCCCTTTGTGTCGGGTCGCGGTCGAACGGCGGGTGGGGTGGGGTGGGGTTAGGGCCTCTCGCGAACGCCTGTCAAGCACCTGCGGCGACCCTCGCGACGGTCGTAGCGTCAGCCTGACGAAGAGGGGAGACCGCCATGCCACAGGGACGCGGATCGAACAGTCTCAAAGACCCCGAGCTCTACGAGGAGCTGCGCGAGGACGGCGCCTCGAAAGAGAAGGCTGCCCGCATCTCGAACGCCGCCGCCCGTGACGGCCGTAAGAAGGTCGGCAGCCGGGGCGGACAGTCCGGCGACTACGAGGACTGGACCGTCGACGAGCTGAAGAAGCGCGCCAAGGAACTCGGCATCTCCGGGTACTCCGGCAAGAAGAAGGCGCAGATCATCTTGATGCTGCGCAACCACTGAGGTGGCCCGACTCGTCCGGGTCCGGCCCGATGTCGATGCCGGCATCCGGCGCATCCGCTCAGGCAAGGGCTTCCGGTACACGGATGCCGACGGCGGGGCGGTCGGGCGGCGCGACCTCGCCCGCATCCGCAGCATCGTCATCCCGCCCGCCTGGAAGGACGTCTGGATCTGCGCGGATCCGCAGGGGCACATCCAGGTCGTCGGAACCGACGATGCGGGTCGTCGACAGTACATCTACCACCCGGACTGGACGCGCAGTCGTGACAAGGGCAAGTACGCCCGGGCGCTGCAGCTCGCCGGATCCCTGCCACGTGCCCGCTCGCGTGCGACCGCGTCGTTGCGACGCGCCGACCTCGATCGCGAGCGCGTCCTCGCCGCGGCATTCCGGCTGCTCGACCGGTCGGCGCTGCGCATCGGTTCGCAGCGCTACCTGCTGCAGCACGGCAGCCGCGGGCTGACGACGCTGAGACGTCGCGACGCCTCCGTGGCCGACACCGTCGTGAGCCTGGCATTCTCGGGCAAGAGCGGACAGCGCCAGGCGCTCGAGATCCCCGACCCGGACCTCGCCACGGCCATCATGCTCCTGATCGAGGGGCGCCCCTCGTCGCCGCTGCTCGCGTGGCAGCGGCAGCGCCGGCGGGTTCCACTCACCCCGAACGACGTCAACGCATACGTGCGTGCGCTGACGGGCGGCCCGTTCACCGCCAAGGACTTCCGCACTCTTCGCGGCACCGTCATCGCGGCGGACGCCCTCGCACGAATCGGCGTCGCTGAGACGGCCCGGGCCGTGCATCAGGCCGAGGTCGAAGCCGTGCGCGCCGCCGCGACGGCGCTGGGGAACACCCCCGCGGTCGCGCGCAGCTCGTACATCGACCCGCGCGTGTTCGAACGATATCGCTCGGGGATGCTGCTCGACACGACGGTCTCACCCGAGACGGCCATCCGTTCGCTCGTCCTCGGCTGACGCGCGGCTCGCGCGAGCACGCCGAACCGCAACATCCAACCGCAGCGCCGAAACGGCCCGGGCCGCGCGAGGCGACACCGGGCCGTTCGAGAGCGGGCGATGCGTCAGCGGCGCTTGCTCTCGCCCGAGGTGAGGAGGGCGTCGGCCTTCGAGCTGAAGAACCGGGTCGCCCACATCATGACGGCGGCGAGGAACGCGAACAGGCCCAGCGACACCACGCCCCACGCGCCGCTCTCGGTCGGGACGGCCTCGTTGATCCCCGTGCGCATGATCGGGGCGACGAATCCGCCCAGGTTGCCGAGGGAGTTGATGAGACCGATACCGGCCGCGGCGGCCGCGCCGGTGAGGAACGAGGTCGGGAACGACCACGTGATAGGGCCCGTCGAGAGGAACGCCGCGACCGCGACGGTGATCGCGATGATGCCGAGCAGGCCCTGTCCGTTGGCCCCGGCCCACGCCGAGACCAGGATGGCCGAGCCCGTCACGAGGAAGAACAGCGCACCCCAGACGCGACGCCGGCGAACCGTGTCGGCGTGCTTGCCGACGTAGTAGCAGGCGAACAGGCCGACCGCCCACGGGATGGCGGACACGAGGCCCACCTGCCAGCCGACCGACTCTCCGATGAGGTTCGACACCTGCTGCGGCAGGTAGAACGTGGTGCCGTAGACGGCGATCTGCAGGCAGAAGTAGATGACCGTGAAGTACCAGACCTTCCAGCTGATGAGCGCCGCGCCGATGCCGCGGGGCCCATCGGATTCCTTCACCGTGTCTTCGTGCTCCATCACCGCCTTCAGTGCGGCCTTCTCGTCGTCGTCGAGGAACTTCGCCTTCTGCGGCGAATCGACGAGGAAGAACAGAGCCGCGATACCGGCGACGACCGCCATCATGCCCTCGACGAAGAACATCACCTGCCAGCCGGCCCAGGGGGTGACCTGGTCGCCGATGCTGATCAGGCCGCCCGACAGCGGGGCGCCGAGCATCTGCGAGAACGGCTGCGCGAGGTAGAACAGCGCGAACATCTGCACGCGGCGCTTGTTGGGGAACCACTGCGCGAGGAACATGATCACGCCGGGGAACAGGCCGGCCTCCGTCACGCCCAGGAGGAAGCGCAGCACGATGAACATCGTCTCGCCGTTGACGAAGGCGAACAGCGAGGCGACGATGCCCCAGGTGACGGCGATCCGGGCGAGCCAGAAGCGCGCGCCGAACTTGTCGAGCAGCAGGTTCGAGGGGATCTCGAAGAGGGCGTATCCGATGAAGAAGATGCCGGCTCCGAGGGCGTAGGCACCCGCCGAGATGCCTCGGTCGACCTCGAGGGCGGACTCGGCGAACCCGACGTTCGTGCGGTCTAGGAACGCGACGAAGTACAGGATGATCAGCATCGGCATGAGCCGGTAGGTGGCCTTCTTGATGCCGCTCGCCAGGTGCGGGCTGCTCAGCAGCTCATTCGCGACCGTGACGTTGGCCCGCGTCGCGGGACCGTAGTCCGATGAGGACACAGTGACTCTCCTTCGAGTTCGTGTGAGGTGTTACGGGGTGACGAGGTAGCGGCTCAGCCGCCGAGTGAGGGAATGATCAGGACGAGGCCGACGACCACGCAGATCACCCCGATGGCCAGGAACCCGAGGCGCCCGCGCGTCCAGTTGCGGTTCACGGGAGCCTCAGTGCATGTAGAGGCCACCGTCGACGTTCAGGGTCTGGCCCGTCACGAATCCGGCGTCCTCGCTGATCAGGTAGGCCACGGCGGCGGCGATGTCGGTCGGGGTGCCGATGCGCGGCAGAACGCCGTCGGCGGCCATCGCCGTCTTCCGCTCCTCCGTCAGCGTTCCGCCCATGATGTCGGTGTCGATCGGGCCGGGGGAGATGACGTTCGCCGTGATGCCGAGCGGACCGAGCTCGCGCGCGACGGAGCGCATCAGACCGATCACGCCCGCCTTCGCCGCCGAGTAGGGCGTCTTCGAGAAGGTGCCGCCGCCTCGCTGCGCCGACACCGAGGAGATGCCCACAAGGCGGCCCACGCCGTTCGCGACGAGCGTCCGGGCGACGCGCTGCGTGACCCAGTGCACGCCGTCGAGGTTGATCGATTCGACGCGGTGCCATTCCTCGGGGGTGACCTCGAGGTAGGGGATCGGGGACGAGACGCCGGCGAAGTTCACGAGGGCGACGATCTGCGGCAGCGACGCCTCGAGCGCGTCGATCGCGGCGACGGCCTGCTCGCGGTCGGCCACGTTCGCGCCGACGCCGACGGCCCGCACGCCATGGGCCTCGGCGACCTCGGCGGCGGTGCGCTCGGCGGCCGCGGCGTCGACGTCGACGATGCCGATGTGCCAGCCGCGCTCGGCCAGGTGGAAGGCGGTCGTGCGGCCGATGCCCCGGGGGCTCGCGGCGCCGGTCAGGATGACGGTGCGCTCAGCGGGGAAGACGGATGCCATGGCGTGTTCTCTCAGTCCTGTGCGGGGTGGATGGGGGCGGGGCCGAGCTCGTCGATGAGCTTCTTCATCGCGACGTACGCCTTGTTGCGGTAGGCGATGAGCTCGGGCGTGCGCTCGGCGGGGACGTCGAGGAACCCGGCGCCGGACTTCGTGCCGAGCTTGCCGGCCGAGACGAGCTGGTCGAGGATGGGCGGTGTCGCGAACCGCTCGGGGAACTCCGTCTGCAGCGACGCGTAGCAGAAGGCGTACACGTCGAGTCCGGCCATGTCGGCGATCGCGAACGGCCCGAAGAAGGGCAGGCGGAAGCCGAAGGTCGTGCGCACGATGGTGTCGATGTCCTCCGGCGTGGCCACGCCCTCCTCGACCAGCTGCGTCGCCTCGTGGAAGAGCGCGTACTGCAGGCGGTTGAGCACGAACCCGGTCGCATCCTTCACGCGTGCGGTCTCCTTGCCCGTCGCGGCGACGATGGCCTCGACGACGGGGAGGACCGACTCGTCGGTGCCGGCGTGCGGGATCAGCTCGACGCCGGGGATGAAGGGGGCGGGGTTCGAGAAGTGCACGCCGAGGAACCGGCCGGGCTCGGTCACGGCTTCGGCCAGGCGGCCGATGAGGATCGTCGAGGTGTTGCTGCCGATGATCGCGTCGGGCGCGGCCGCAGCCGAGATGCGGCGGAGGGTCGCGTGCTTGATCTCGATCTTCTCGGGCACGGCCTCCTCGATGAAGGAGGCGCCGGCGACGGCATCCTCGATCGTCATCGCCGTGATGCGCTCGGCGATGACGGCGCTGGCGTCGGCGGGGAACAGGCCGTCGGCGGCGAACTGCGCGGCCTCGGCGATGAGGCGGTCGCGGTTGCCGCGGGCGACCTCGATGTCGACGTCGGCGATGCGCACGTCGGCGCCCGACAGGGCGAGCGACTGCGCGATGCCGCCGCCCATGTAGCCGCTGCCCACCACCGCGTACACGGGGCGTTCGTTCTCGGTCATGACGTTCTCCTCGTCGGTGTCGGTCAGGCTCCGGCGGTCGCCGGAAGCAGGGAGGTCAGGTAGTCGCGGTTGCGGGCGCACACCCCGAGGCTGTCGCCGCCGTACTGCTCCATGAGGAACGGGCCGCGGAACCCGAGCTCGAGCGCGCGGGCGACCATCGCCCGGTAGTTGATGAGGCCGAGCTCCATGCTCGTCGGCGTCGAGGTCTGCCAGCTGCCGTCGGCGGACTCGTCGCGTGCGTAGTTCTTCATGTGCCAGTAGTTCGCGTAGGGGAGGGTCTTCTCGTGCATCTCGCGCCAGTCCTCGATGGGGCGGTGCAGGCGCACGAGGTTGCCGATGTCGGGGTTGAGGCCCACGTTGTCGAGCCCGATCTCCTCGATGAGGCGCACCGCGCTGTCGGCGGTGCCGAGGTAGGTGTCCTCATACATCTCCAGCGACATCGGCAGGCCGACGGATGCCGCGTGCTCGCCGAGTTCGCGCAGGCGTCGGACCGCGAGTGCGCGGGTGTCGGCGTCATCGGGGTCGACCGGGCCCGGCGCGGTCCAGAACCACAGGGCGGCGCGCTGCGCCTCGTTGAAGGGCTGGTGGAGGCCGGTCGAGAAGACGCGCATGCCGAGTTCGGCCGCCGCGTCGATCGCGCGGTGCGCGTACGCGAGGTTCTCTTCACCCCGACCGGGCTGGATGACGCTCTGGCGCTGCACGTGGACCGAGACGAGCTCGACCCCGTGGCTCGTCGCGATGGACTTCAGTTCGGCCCGGCGAGAGGCTGTCAGCTCGGACGGGCGGATGTGGCTGTCCGCGATCTCGATCGCCGTGAAGCCGAGCCGCTCGACCTGCGAGAACACGCCGTCCCAGGTCTCGGCGTCGGCGTCGTGCAGACGGGTCCCGTCCGCGGCGACGGGGGAGAAGCCGTGCATGCAGACCGCGATCGGGCCGGGCGTAGGGGCGGACGGGTGCGACGTTGCGTTCATGACGACTCCATTGGCGAGCGTGTCCGACGAGGACTCCCGTAGATCCTATAGGAAATAGAGAACGCTGCAAGAGGGAGTTCGCGGCGAGGAGCTCAGGCCTGCTCGAGCCCGAGCGATCGCTGGCGCACCTGCTCGAGGTGATGGAGCATCGACCGTTCGGGAGCGTCGGGGTCGCCCGTTGCGAACGCGTCGACGAGAGCCTCGTGCTCGGCGATCGCCTCGCGCACGTCGGTCACACCGTGTCGGACCGACTGCCGCATCCGGTGCAGCTGGGCTCCGAGGGTCTCGGACATCTCGGTGAGATACCGGTTGCCGCAGTGGTCGAACACGACCCGATGGAACGCGGCGTCCGCGACGAAGTAGGCCGCAGTCAGCTCGAGGTCGGCCGCGCCGGCGTTCAGGGCCTCGATGACACGCTTGCCGATGCTGCGGTGCTCCTCCTCCGCGGCGCGCAACTCGCCGATCATCTGGGGCGAGGCGGGCGTCGCGAGGCGCGTGGCATGCGTCTCGAGCATGATGCGGGCGTCGAAGAGCTCGCGCAGCTGATCGAGTCCGAGGGGCGGGGCGACTCGGTAGCCGCGCAGCGCCTCGCGCGTGACGAGACCCGTGCGCTCGAGCTGCACGAGCGCTTCGCGCACCGGGGTCTGCGACACGTCCAGCTGACGCGCGATCGTGTCGATCGACAGGCGGCGGCCGGGAACCGCCTCGCCGGAGAGGAGCAGCTGGAGGATGCGCTCGTAGACGTGGTCGCGCAGGCCCCGCCGCTCGATCGTCGCATCGAGTCCCCGCAGGTTGCCATCCCGTGATGCGGTCATCGTCCCTCTTCCGGTTCGCACGGAGCGCGCCTCACCCCGAGAGGGCCTCCACCTCATCGAGGATGTCACGAACTGCGCGCGGGTCGTGCGCGAACCGGCCGAGGAACAGGCCGTCGACGGCGTCGGAGATGGTCGAGAGCAGACCGGGCCCCGCACTGCCGCCGTAGATGATCGAGACCTCGCGGTCGGCGGCGTCTATTCGCGATCTCAGTCCCGAGCAGACCGACCGGATGTGTTCGGATGTCGCGGGCGCCGGCGCCCCGATCGCCCAGAGCGGCTCGTAGGCGATCACCACTGCGCCGGCGGCGCTTGCGCCGTCGGCATCCCGGAGGGCGCTGCGCACCAGCTGCGCGCAGGTCGCGATCGCCGCGTGGATCCCCGCCTCGTCCTCCTCGCCGACGCAGACGACCGGGGTGAGACCGTTCCGCAGCGCCGCATGAGTCTTCGCGGACACCACGCTCTCGGTCTCGCCGAACAGGCGACGACGCTCGGCATGCCCGACCTCGGCGTAGCGGCATCCGAGCTCAGCCAAGACGGCTCCCGAGACCTCGCCGGTGTAAGCGCCGGTGTCATGAACGGCGAGGTCCTGCGCCCCGACCGCCAGGCGCCCTGCGCGTTCGAGAGCGCCGGGGATCGAGGGGAACTGCGGCGCGACGAAAGCGGTGACGCGATCGCGTGCAGGGTGCTCGTCGAGGATCGCCGCGACCTCCGAGACCCAGGTCAGCGTGCGGGCGTGCGAGAAATAGGTCTTGAGGCTCGCGCCGATGATCATCGGGCAGACCTCACCCCTCTTCGTATGCGCAGATCTCGCGCACCTTTTCGGCCGAGGCGCTCGAGGTGTCGAAGGTGTAGGTGAGCCATTCCGCCGCGAGGCGCCGCGCCAGCTCGATCCCCACGACGCGCTGGCCCATGCAGAGCACCTGGGCGTCGTTCGACAGGATCGAGCGCTCGACCGAGTACGAGTCGTGCGCCGTGACGGCGCGGATGCCGGTGACCTTGTTCGCCGCGATCGCGACGCCGAGCCCCGTGCCGCAGATGAGGATCGCGCGATCGGCCTCGCCGTCGCGCACACGCTCCGCGGCGGCGGTCGCGACTGCCGGATAGTTGGTGTGGCTGTCGGCGTCGACACCGACGTCGATGACCTCGGCGACGAGGGGGTTCGCCTCCAGGTCGGCCTTGATGCGTTCCTTGTACTCGTAGCCGGCGTCATCCGAGCCGACGATCAGTCGCAGTGCCATGTCAGGCGTCCTCCTTCAGGACATCGAGAACCGTGCGGGTGACCAGCGCGAACGAGACCGCGCCGGGATCGGGGGTGCCGAGACTGCGGTCGCCGTGCGTACGGGCGCGGCCGAGTCGGGCGGTGAGCTGGGCGGTCGCCTCGGCGGCGGCCTGTGCGGCGTCGGCGGCCGTCGCCCACGCGTCGAGCAGTGCATCGCCCTGAGCGAGTCGGTCGCGGAGCGTGTCGGCGAAGGGAACGATCGCGTCGATCATCGTCTTGTCGCCGACCGTGGCCTTGCCGAACGACATCACGGCATCCTTCATGCGTCCCACGCCCGCGGACAGGGCCGAGGCGTCGACCGCGTCGTCATCGCCGAGGGCGGCGCCGAGGTCGACGAGCATCTCGCCCCAGATCGCGCCCGACGTGCCGCCGCCCTTGTCAGCCCACGCCTCGCCTGCGTGCTGCAGTGCCGTTCGCGCGCCCGCGCCGGCGGTGACGGCACGTGAGGCGGCGGCCGCGGCCGCGCGACTGCCGCGCTGCATGCCGATGCCGTGGTCGCCGTCGCCCGCGATGCGGTCGATGCGTCCGAGCTCGTCGGCCTGGTCATCGAGCATCGCCGCGACGGCGTCGAGCGCGTGGGCGACGACGGTGGCTGCGCGACGCGACTCTTCCCCGGCCGGCCCGATCGCCTCGGTCTCATCGTCGTCGTCGGCGACGGTCGTCACCGCGACGCGGCCGTCGACCGAGCCTCGACGGAATGCGGGGGTATCGCACGACGCGTGCCACAGCCGGTCGAGCTCGTCGTCGAGCCAGAGGAGGGTGAGCGAGACGCCGGCCATGTCGAAGCTCGTGCAGAACTCGCCGACTTCGGGCGAAACGACCTCGACTCCCGCTTCGGTCAGCAACCGGTCGACGGCGCCGTAAACGACGTAGAGCTCCTCGTACTTCACCGAGCCGAGTCCGTTCAGGATCGGCACCACGCGACCGGTCGGGGCGGCGTCGTCGGGCCGCTCAGCGAGCAGCCGTTCGACGAGCAGCTGCGCGAGCTCGGCCGCAGTGGGGATGTCGACCTCGTCGATGCCGGGTTCGCCGTGGATGCCGAGGCCTACCGCCATGCGTCCCTGCGGCACGGTGAAGAGCGGTTCGGTCGCGCCCGGAAGGGTGCAGCCGCCGAAGGCGACACCGAGAGAGCGGGTGCGGTCGTTGGCGAGCCGTGCCAGTCGCTCGACGTCGTCGAGGTCGTGGCCCTGCTCCGCGGCCGCGCCGGCGATCTTGAAGACGACGAGGTCGCCGGCGATGCCGCGGCGCTTCTCACGCTCGTGCGGGGGAGCGCTGGAGATGTCGTCGGTCACCGTCACGGTACGGCAGTCGATGCCCGCCTCGCGGAGACGGTCCTGAGCCTGGGTGAAGTGCAGGACGTCGCCGGCGTAGTTGCCGTAGCTGAGGAGCACTCCGCGACCCTCGTGCGCGGCCTTCGCCACAGATCGCACCTGATGGGCCGACGGCGACGCGAACAGGTTGCCCATCACCGCGCCGTGCGCGAGCCCGGGACCGACGAGCCCGGCGAAGGCGGGGTAGTGGCCGCTGCCGCCCCCCACGACGACAGCGACCGTGGGCTCCGCGCCGCGGGTCGAGCGGACAACACCCCCCGTGACGGGGCGGACCCACCGGCCGGATGCCGCGACGAAACCGGCGACGGAGTCCTCGACGAACTCGTCGGGGTCGTTGAACAGACGCGTCATTGCGTTCTCCTCTGCGATGGGGGAGCGAACCTTTCGTCGATCCTATAGGAAACGAGTCGCGGTGCGACCCGGAGTGGCGGCATCCGCCGACCCATCCCGGGGTCTACGGTGGCGACGTGGTCGAGCGGGCGCGCATCTCGCCGCTCACGCTGGTCCTCGTCGTGATCGGCGGTGCGGCCGGCGTCGCCGTGCGAGCCGCGCTCACTCTTCCGTTCACCGGATGGACCCACCCCCTCGCGGTGCCCGCGCTCACGCTCGGATGCAATCTGCTCGGGTCCTTCCTGCTCGGCATCGTCGTCGGTCGCTGGGCGGTCAGCCGGCCCCGGCTCCGCGCGTTCGTCGGCACCGGCGTGCTCGGCGGCTTCACGACGTACAGCGCCTTCGCTGTGCAATCGATCCAGGTCGCCACCGCCGCGCCCATCGTCGGGCTCGCGCTCATCGCCATCAGCCTCGCCGGCGGTGCCGTCGCCGCGGCGCTCGGGCTCGCCCTCGGCATCCGCCGCGACGGGGATGCCGCATGAACGGGGTGAGTGCCGGGATGCTCGTGGCCCTGGTGGTGGCGGGCGGGGCAGGCGCCGGCATCCGGTACGTCCTCGATGTCCTCCTCACGCGGGGGCGCCGCGATGCCTTCCCCGTCGGCATCCTGGTGATCAACGTCACCGGTTCCGGGCTGCTGGGGCTCCTGACCGGACTCGGCGCGCTCGTCGCGCCCGACTGGCTGGCCGTCCTCGGCATCGGCTTGCTGGGCGGATACACGACGTTCAGCACGGTGTCGGTCGACACGGTCCAGCTGATGCGGCGCGGCCGGCGCGACTGGGCGATCGTCAATCTCGTCGGCACCTTCGCCATGGCCGTCATCGCTGCGGCGATCGGCATCGTCATCGGGGGATTGCTCCCAGGCTGAGCCCACGCTCGCGCGGCGCCCGCGTGGGATACTGAAGTCGATACATCCATGTATCGACGAGCGCATCCCGTTCGCCTGCATCACACCTACCTGCGCCGGTCCGGTGCGCCCGAGGGAACCTGTGTCGAAACTCGCCGTCCTGAGCCTGAAGAACCGCGCTCTCATCGCGCTCATCACGATCGTCGCCGCGGTGTTCGGCGGCCTCGCGCTCACGAACCTCAAGCAGGAGCTCATTCCCTCGATCGAGCTGCCTCAGCTCTCGGTGGTCACGACCTACCCCGGTGCCTCGCCCGAGGTCGTCAACACCGACGTCTCGACCCCGATCGAGACCGCGATCCAGGGCGTGCCCGGGCTCGAGTCGACGACGGCGACGAGCTCGACGAACGCCTCGATCATCCAGGCGTCGTTCACCTACGGCACCGATCTGGCGACCGCGGAGCAGAAGATCCTGCAGGCCATCAACCGCATCGACAGCCAGCTCCCCGACGGCGTCAGCCCGAACGTGCTGAGCTTCTCGCTCGACGACCTCCCTGTGATCCAGCTGGCCGTGACCGGCTACGACGACGCCGAATCGGTGCAGGCCCGGCTCGAGGGCACGGTCATCCCCGACCTCGAAGACGTCGACGGCGTCAACGCCGCCCAGGTCGTCGGAGGCCGCGTCGAGCGCATCACGATCACCCCCGACCAGACCGCGCTCGCCGAGGCCGGGTACACGCAGCAGGCCATCCGCGACGCGCTCGATCAGAACGGCGTCCTGTTCCCCGGCGGCGAGATCACCGAGGGCGACCAGTCGCTGACCGTGCAGACCGGCGCGAAGATCGCCTCGGTCGACGAGTTGTCGGCGTTGCCGCTCGTGCCGACGGATGCCGCTCAGCTCACCGGCGGCACGACCACGATCGGCGACGTCGCCACCGTCGCGCAGGAACCGTCACCGGTCACCTCCATCTCGCGTGTCGACGGCGAGCCGGCCCTGACCATCGCGGTCACGAAGCTGCCCGCCGCCAACACCGTCGACGTCTCGCGCGGCGTGCTCGACGCGCTGCCCGCGCTCGAAGACGACCTCGGCGGCGAGGCTCAGTTCACGGTCGTCTTCGACCAGGCGCCGTTCATCGAGCAGTCGATCGAGGCCCTCGCCCAAGAGGGTCTCCTGGGGCTCGTGTTCGCGGTGCTCGTGATCCTCGTGTTCCTGCTCTCGGTCCGCTCGACGATCGTCACCGCGATCTCGATCCCCACGAGCGTGCTCATCACCTTCGTCGGCATCCAGGCGTTCGGTTACTCGCTCAACATCCTGACCCTCGGTGCCCTCACGATCGCGATCGGCCGAGTCGTCGACGACTCGATCGTCGTCATCGAGAACATCAAGCGGCACTACGTCGAGGGAGCCGACAAGCTCGCGGCCATCACCCTGGCCGTTCGCGAGGTGGCCGCCGCCATCACGGCGTCGACGATCACGACCGTTGCCGTGTTCCTGCCTATCGCCTTCGTCGGAGACCTGACCGGCGAGCTGTTCCGTCCCTTCGCCCTGACGGTCACCATCGCGATGTCGGCCTCGCTGTTCGTCTCGCTCACGATCGTCCCGGTGCTCGCGTACTGGTTCCTGCGGCCGGGTAAGCCCGTCGTGACGTCCGACGGCCGGCGCATCGACCCCGAAGACCCCGAGGCGCCGCCGTCGCGACTGCAGAAGGCCTACCTGCCGGTCCTGCGCTGGACCCTCCGCCACTCCGCCGTCACGCTGGTGCTGGCGGTGCTCGTGCTCGGCGGCACCCTCGCGGCCGTGCCGCTGATGAAGACGAACTTCCTCGGCGACTCCGGTCAGAACACCTTCACCATGACGCAGACGCTCGGGCCTGCGGCATCCCTCGAGGCGGAGGATGCCGCCGCCCAGCGCGTCGAGGACGCGGTCACCGGCCTCGAGGGAATCGACGCCGTGCAGGTTTCGATCGGCTCGTCCGGATCGCAGCTGCGCGACGCCTTCTCGGGCGGGGGCGGCGGGGTGACCTACTCGATCACGACCGACAGCTCGGCCGATCAGCTCGACGTGCGCGATCGCGTGCAGCGCGCCGTCGCCGACCTCGAGGGCGTCGGCGACATCCAGATCGCCGCCGGTGGCGGCGGATTCGGCTCGAGCGACATCGAGATCGATGTCACCGCGCCCGACCAGGCCGCGTTGCGCGAAGCGACCGACGCCGTCGTGGCGTCGCTGCAGGATGCCGACGGCGTCAGCCAGGTCACGTCGAACCTCTCGGCCTCGCTGCCGTACATCGCCGTGACCGTCGACCGCGACGCGGCGGCATCCCGCGGCCTGTCGGAGGTCGCGGTGGGCGGCATCGTCTCGGGAACGATGCAGCCGCAGTCGATCGGAACCGTCGAGATCGACGACACCTCGCTCACCGTCTACCTCGCGGCGTCGCAGGCGCCCGCGTCGATCGACGAGCTGCGGCAGCTGACGATCCCCACGGCCGGCGGCCCCATCCCGCTGCAGGACGTCGCCACCGTCGAGCAGAGCGAGGGGCCGACCTCCATCACGACGCAGCGCGGTCAGCGCACCGCGACGGCCACCGTGACGCCCGCGGGCGACGACCTCAACGCGGCATCCGGGATCGTCCGGGATGCGCTCGACGAGGTCGAGCTGCCGCAGGGCGCGGACGCCGAGATCGGCGGTGTTCTCACGCAGCAGCAGGACGCCTTCGCGCAGCTCGGACTCGCCGCGCTCGCCGCCATCCTCATCGTCTACATCGTGATGGTCGCGACCTTCAAGTCGCTGCGGCAGCCGCTGCTGCTGCTCATCTCGGTGCCGTTCGCCGCGACCGGCGCGATTCTGCTGCAGATCGCGACGGGCGTGCCGCTCGGCGTCGCGTCGCTCATCGGCGTGCTGATGCTCATCGGCATCGTCGTGACGAACGCGATCGTGCTCATCGACCTCGTGAACCAGTACCGCGAGAAGGGGCTGTCGGCCCACGACGCGACGATCGCCGGCGGATCGCGTCGTCTGCGGCCGATCCTGATGACCGCGCTCGCGACCATCTTCGCGCTGACGCCCATGGGGCTCGGGATCACCGGCCACGGCGGGTTCATCTCGCAGCCGCTGGCGATCGTCGTCATCGGCGGGCTCATCTCGTCGACCCTGCTGACCCTGCTCGTGCTGCCGACCCTCTACAACCTCGTCGAGGGTGCGCGCGAGCGCCGCGCGGCACGGCGGCGCGGTGACGTCGGTGCCGGCGCGGAGGCCGGCGCGGATGCTGGTTCGACAGCCGGTTCCGCGGGAGACGGGGTGTCTGCGGCGCCGATGACTCGGCGCGAGCGGCGCCTCGCGGAGGCGGCCACAGCCGAGCCGACCCACCTCGTCGTGCCGGTGGACGGTTCACCCGATGCGCCCACGCACCTGGTCATCCCGGTCGCGCCTGATGACCACGAGGTCGGCGACGCCCATGCTGATGCTGGAGGGCCGGTGGATTCTGGTGAACCGGAGGCCGGGTCGTCCCGTCGACAGGTTCAGCGCATTCCCGGGCCTTCTCGCGGACCCCGTCGCCGCCGCCTGGCCTGATCGCGGCACGCGCCGGGCTCGCGGCGGGCTCGCGCCGGGCTGCCGGCTTGCCGCGATGCAAGGGATTGCCCGCGACGCGCCGTGGCCGGGAGCGAGGCGCCGGGGTGTTGCGCCGGAACCCTTGCATCGCAGCACGCGTTGCCCCCGCCCCGGCCCTCGAGCCCGGGCCTCGGCGCCGCGGCGGGCGATTTCTCAGGCGGATGCCGTATCGTGGGCGGGTCGGCTCTGGGCAGCGCGTGATCGCGACAGGTTTTGTGAGTCCATGGGGCCGATGGTGAGCGCCGATCGGCGCGCATGACCATCATGTGAATGGCCCCCGGCCGACGGATGTCCGGGTTTGCCCGCGTGCGCGCGGGCGCTGTTCTCGTGCAGAGAACCCAGAAGGACACACCCATGCCCAAGAACAAGAAGCCGGCCGGCGGCCGCGCGCAGAACTTCGAGCCCCGCTACGGCAAGAAGACGTCGTACCAGGACGCGAAGCGTCGCCCCGGCCAGTCCTCGGCCGGAACCCCCGGCAGCAAGAGCCCCGGTCACCGCGGCTACCGTGCCGAGAGCGAAGACACCGGTCGCAAGAACCGCTGGTCCTCGCAGGACCGTGCGGGTCGTGACGAAGCGCGCGGCATCCGCTCGCAGGCCCGCGACGACCGCGGCGGACGCGACGACCGCGGCGGACGCGACGACCGCGGTCAGCGCGAGCAGCGCGGGTACGGGAACGACCGCCGATCGGATGCCGGCGGCCGGCGCCCCTACGAAGCGCAGCCCCGCGACGATCGCCGCACCTTCGGTGATGCGCGTCCCTCCTTCCGTGACGACCGTCCGCGTCGTGACTTCGGTGACCGTCCGAACCGTGACGACCGTCCGCGTCGTGACTTCGGCGACCGCCCGAACCGTGACGACCGTCCGCGTCGGGATGACCGTCCGGCGCGTTCGTTCGATGACCGGCCGCGTCGGGACTTCGGCGACCGGCCCCGCCGCGACGACCGCCCCGCGCGTTCGTTCGATGACCGTCCCCGTCGTGACTTCGGCGACCGCCCGAACCGTGACGACCGTCCGCGTCGTGACTTCTCGGACCGTCCGCGTCGTGACGACCGTCCGGCGCGTTCGTTCGATGACCGGCCTCGTCGTGACTTCGGCGACCGCCCGAACCGCGATGACCGTCCGCGTCGCGACTTCTCGGACCGTCCGCGTCGCGATGACCGCCCGGCGCGTTCGTTCGATGACCGCCCTCGTCGTGATTTCGGCGACCGTCCGAACCGCGATGACCGTCCGAACCGCGATGACCGTCCGCGTCGCGACTTCTCGGACCGTCCGCGTCGCGATGACCGCCCGGCGCGTTCGTTCGATGACCGCCCGCGCCGTGACTTCGCCGACCGTCCGAACCGTTCGGACTGGAACGCCGAGACGAAGTCGAAGGCCCACCAGGACCACGTCGACACCGTCCACGAGCGCCTGCAGGCGGAGGCCGTGGATGCGGCATCCGTCGCCCAGTCGTCGTTCGCCGACCTCGGCCTCGGTGACAACATCGTCCGTCAGCTCGACGCCCTGGGTGCGGCATCCCCGTTCCCGATCCAGGCGGCCACCATTCCGCCGATCCTCGAGGGCAAGGACGTCCTCGCCCGCGGCCGCACCGGCTCGGGCAAGACCATCGCGTTCGGCGCTCCGCTCGTCGAGTCGATCCTGCGCAGCCAGGCCGGCAAGGGTCGCGAGTTCGGGCGTTCACCCAAGGCGCTGATCCTCGCTCCGACGCGCGAGCTCGCGCTGCAGATCGACCGCACCGTCCAGGCGATCGCGCGCAGCGTCGGGCTCTTCACGACGCAGATCTACGGCGGAGTGCCGCAGGCGCGTCAGGTCGGTGCGCTCAAGAAGGGCGTCGACATCATCATCGGCACCCCCGGCCGCATCGAAGACCTGCAGAACCAGGGAAAGCTCGACCTCTCCGAGGTGGGGATCGTCGTGCTCGACGAGGCCGACCACATGAGCGAGCTCGGGTTCCTCGAGCCCATGCAGCGCATCCTCCGCCTCGTGCAGGACGGCGCGCAGAAGCTGCTGTTCTCGGCGACGCTCGACCGCGAGGTCGCCGCTCTGGTCGACGAGTTCCTCGTCGAGCCGGCCGTCTACGAGGTCGCGGGCGAGAGCCAGGACACCTCGACGATCGATCACCGTGTGCTCGTCCTCGACCACCGTGACAAGGCCGAGATCCTCAACTCCCTCGTCGACCGCGACGGCAAGACGCTCGTCTTCGCGCGTACCCGTGCCTACACCGAGATGCTCGCCGAGCAGTTCGAGGATGCCGGGATCGCCGCGGTCGCGCTCCACGGCGACCTCAACCAGGGCAAGCGCACGCGCAACCTGCAGCGCCTGACCGACGGCAAGGTGCGGGTGCTGGTCGCGACGGATGTCGCAGCCCGCGGCATCCACGTCGACGACATCGACCTGGTCATCCAGGCCGACGCTCCCGACGAGTACAAGACCTACCTGCACCGCGCAGGGCGCACCGGCCGCGCCGGTCGCTCGGGCGCGGTCGTCACTCTCATCACGCGTCAGCGTCGCCGTCGCATGACCGAGATGCTCGAGCGTGCCGAGATCGACGCCCCCTTCGACGATGTCCGCCCCGGCGACGACATCCTCGAGGAGGTCTCGGGTCGACAGCTCGCGAACGTCGACGCCTGAGCCGACGCCGCTCTGACGCCCCGCCGCACGCTGCGACCCGACGGTCGTGGCGTTCGGCGGGGCGCTTCCGTTGGCGGGGCGCTCGCGGTTCGCCGTGCCGTGCGCGGGCTGAGGGCCCTGAGAGGCTGAGCGGTGGGAGCCGGCCGCGCGTTGAGCCTGATCTCGGGACCATACCCCGGCAGCGCGCGAGAGTGTCCCGGCTCGCACTCCCGGCTCCGGTTCGCAGCGCCCCGGGCCGCGAAACTCGGGCCACTGTGCTGCTTGCGTCAGAAGAGCGTGGGAACGGATGCCGCTGCAGCGGCGCGGCCGCGCGAAGTCGTGACCACCGGTCCGGGGCGGAATCGTCGCGTGGCGGGCTGGGCCTCTTCCTCTTCGAGCCCTCCCCGAAGGCGATGCCGCGCGAGCAGAGGTCGAACGCGCGCCGCGAGCATGCGCCGGTAGCCCTGCGGTGCCTGCACCGAGGCCCCGGGGTACAGACCGCGGTACATCGGCACGAGGTCGGGGCGTTCGCGCGCGAGCCACTGCTGGAACCAGGGTTTGACGCCCGGTCGCAGGTGCATCGCGCCGTAGACGACGCGGGCGGCGCCGGCATCCGCGATCCGGCTCAGGGCATCGTCGAGCACCTCGGTCGAATCGGTGAGGTGCGGCACGATCGGCATCAGGAACACCGTCACCCGGAACCCCGCGGCGCTTGCCGCTCGCACCGTGTCGAGGCGAGCGGCGAATGTCGGCGCGCCGGGTTCGAGCAGCTGCCGCAGCGGCTCGTCGAGTACCGCGATCGACATCGCGAGGTCGATGGGCACCGAACGTGCCGCCTCGGCCAGCAGCGGTAGGTCACGGCGCAGCAGGGTGCCTTTCGTCAGCATCGAGAACGGCGTGCCGCTGTCGACCAGCGCCGTGATGATGCCGGGCATCAGCCGATAGCGGCCCTCCGCACGCTGGTAGGGGTCGGTGTTCGTGCCGAGAGCCACCTGCTCGCGCGCCCAGGTCGGTTTCGAGAGCTCGCGGCGCAGTACGTCGGCGACGTTCAGCTTGACGACGATCTGCGAGTCGAAGTCGGCTCCCGCGTCCATGTCGAGGTACTCGTGCGTGCCGCGGGCAAAGCAGTAGACGCAGGCGTGCGTGCATCCCCGATAGGGATTGACCGTCCAGTCGAAGGGCATCGCCGATGGGCCCGGGACCCGGTTGAGCGCCGAGCGCGACATGACCTCGTGGAAGGTAACTCCTGCGAACTCGGGCGTCGTCACCGAGCGCACGAGGCCGTTGAGTGTCTCGAGGCCGGGCAGCGCAGCGGCATCCGCCACGCCCATCTGCTGCCCCTGCCATCGCATGAGAAGATTCGAACAGAAATTCGAAGTGTTGTCAAACATAAAAGCGCGAACCCTCGTATGCTCGGGTGCCGGTGAGGTGACAGGCAGATCGTTTCACCGGGGATCGAGGACGCTGCGAGCGGATGGGGGAGCGCGCTGTGACATTGACGTCAGCTGGGGAGAGGGTGAGATACGCCGGGGTAGCCGACGTGGTCGGTTTCTGCCAGCCGGATCGCACCCGCCCGCCGACGACGAGGGTGCGCCCCCGGCTCGTCCGAATGGATGAAATCCGCCGCGCTGTCGGTGCCGGTGTGAACGGTGCCGCACGATGACGATCATCGATCGAACCGCGTCGTACGCCAAACAGTTCACCGTCAGCGGCTACGTGCTCAATCCCGCAGAGGACCGAATCCTCCTCATCCATCACAAGAAGCTCGCGAAGTGGCTTCCACCGGGCGGTCATGTCGACGAGGATGAGACGCCCCAGGCGGCGGTCGTGAGAGAAGTGTTCGAGGAGACCGGCGTGGCAGCCGTGCTGCGCCCGCACGCGGGCGTCGACCTCGCCGCGGACGGTCGCACCGAAGCTCAGCTCGACCTCCCGATCAGCATGAGCTATCAGCTCATCCCCGAGCGCCCCGGCGAACCCGCGCACATCCATATGGACATGGCCTTCGTGTTGCACACTTCGGAGCGCGGCGCCCTGTCGCCCGCGGCCGGAGAGGTCCACGACGCGGGCTGGTTCTCGAGCATCGAGATCGACGAGCTCGACGCGTTCCCCTCCGTGAAGGTGATCGCGCGAGAGTTGCTCGCTCCGGCGGCTGCGGAAGGGCGCGCGGGCAGCGTGAGCCCGGGGGCATCGCCCGCCGGACCCGATGCCGTGTTCGGCGAGGGGACCAGCCCGGGTCGCGGGTGAACCGCGCTGCGAACGGGAACTCAACCGGACCCGCAGGGCAGAATGGGGTCGTGGTGCACCCGACCGAGCCCGAGACGCGTCGCTCGCGACGCGAGCGATCGGCGGAGGCGCGCCCTCTCCCCTCGCGGCGCGAGCTGCGTGAGCGGGCCGGCGCTTCCGGTTCCGCGGCGAGCGGTGCTGGTGGCGAGGTCGCCTCGGCTTCGTCGGCGGAGGGCCGATCACCGGATGCCGCCGCCCTGTCGGCATCCGTGCGTCTGCCGGCATCCGTCTACGTCCGCCGTCGCGCCGTCGCGGCCACGGCTGCACTCGCGCTCGTCGGCCTCGTCGTCGCCGGTACCGCCGGCTTCACGTCGGCACTCAGCGGACCGGATGAGGCTCCCGTCGACCCCGTCGCCGCGCTCGTCGGTGACGCCGCGGCGGGCGCGCCCAACGCCTCGTCCATTCCTGCGCCCGCGCAGTCCGGCGATGCTGCCGCCGCCCAGCCGGCCGACGACGCGACGACGGATGCCGCGGCCGCGGGCGACATCTGCGGTGATCCCGGATTCCAGCAGGCGCTCGCGTCGGGCTCTGACGCCGACGTCATCGCCGCGGCCGGGGGAGCCGAGCCTTTCCGGGCCGCGATCGCGGGCGGTGCGGCCCCGTGCATCGATCTGCACACGGCCGGCCGCACGTGGGTCGTCGTGAACAAGCTGAACGCGCTCGATCCGATCGACTACTGGCCCGAGCCGCAGGCGCGCGCCGAGGGCGTCGAGCGAACCAGCGGGGGGCACATGCGTGCGGACGTCGCGGCGGCCCTCTCGCAGCTCGCGGCCGCCGCGCAGGCTGAGGGCGCGGGCACGATCGGAGTGAACAGCGGGTTCCGCTCGTACGACTTCCAGGTGTCGACGTACCGCAACTACGTCGGTCAGCTCGGCCAGAGCAGCGCCGACCTCACGAGCGCCCGCCCCGGGCACAGCGAGCATCAGACGGGCCTCGCCGTCGATGTGGTCGCATGCGATGGAGGGTGCGGGGCGATCGAAGAGTTCGGCGGCACGGCGCAGTCGGACTGGGTCGCCGCCAACGCGCATCGCTTCGGGTTCATCATCCGCTACCCCGACGGCTTCACCGAGACGACCGGGTACGAGTACGAGCCCTGGCACCTGCGGTACATCGGCCCTGACCTCGCCGCGCTCTACGCCGAGGGCGGCTACCGCACTCTCGAAGACTTCTTCGGGATGCCGCCCGCCCCGACCTACGCCGACTGACCCCGCCCGGCGCCCGCGCCCGCCCGTCGACTCGCCAGGTTCTGCGGATGCCGCACCCCCCCGCATCCGCATCCTCTGGCGAGTCGACGGAGAGGGGGGAGAGGGGGGTCAGGCGGGCGTGCGGCGGCGGGCGAGGGTCGCGACGCCCGCGGCACGCAGGCGATCGCCGATCAGGATGCCGAGCCACGTCGCTCCGACGCAGCTGGCGATGCAAAGGGCGACGAACCCGATCAGCACGGGCGC
Source organism: Microbacterium sp. 1262 (assembly GCF_040544895.1). Classification (NCBI taxonomy): domain Bacteria; kingdom Bacillati; phylum Actinomycetota; class Actinomycetes; order Micrococcales; family Microbacteriaceae; genus Microbacterium; species Microbacterium sp. 1262. Next base: position 2,448,109 of record NZ_JBEPKU010000001.1, on the reverse strand, counting down.
GGTCATGCTCCACAGATCGAACGACTGCGCTGCGAACACGGGATACGTCGCGCCGATGACCGCGGCGCCTGCATAGTGCATCCAGGTGTTCCAGCGCCGGTAGAGCGTCGCGAGGAACGGCAGTTCGGGGAAGAACGACCAGTAGAGCATCGTCGCGACCGATCCGATCGTGAAGAACGGCGCAAGCACGAGTCCTGAGATCAGCCCCACGAGCAGCCCCGCTCCCGGGCGTTGCAGCAGCCTGAGGGCGATGACCGCGGGCAGAACCCACAGCCCGGCGATCGCCACCGTCGCGAACGGCACCGTGAGGAACAGGGTCGTCGACGCGACCCACGCAGGCGCGAGCAACGCGGTCGCCGCGACGCCGATCGCGGCGCACGTCAACAGGTATGCCGTCGAGACACGCGCGGCGCGCGATCGGGGTGCCGCGGTCATGCTCGCATCTCCCGCTCCGTCGTGGCTCGGCGTTCATCATCTGGTGCGTGCTCGGATGCCGCTTGGGGCTTGGGGGTCGGCGAGCTCGCGCCCTCGCGCCAGTACCCGACGAAGCTGATCTGTTCCTTCGGGATGCCGTGGTCGGCGACGAGCATACGCCGGGCGGTGGTCGGCAGCGACTGCTCGCCGACGACGAACGCGTGGAGGGGCTGCGCGGGCAATGCGCCCGGTGCCAATCCGCTCAGCGCTGCGAGGGCGGCTGACCCCGGCTTCGCGTCGGGCGCCCGGACGAGCCACCGGACCTCGACCCCCGGAGGTGCATCGATCTCGAGCACGTCGTCGCTCGACGGGGCCTCGATGAACGCGGTTCCGGATGCCGTTGCCGGCAGCGAAGCGCAGATGGAGGCGACGGCCGGTGCCCCCGTCTCGTCGGCGACGAGGAGCACATGATCGATGCCTCGCTCGGGGTTGAAGCGCAGCCCCTCGTCGATGATGACGACGCTCTCTCCCTCGTGGGCCTGCGACGCCCAGCGGGAGGCGGGTCCGGCGGTCGGCCCCGAGCCGTGCAGCACGAAGTCGACGTCGATCTCGGCACCGCCCGCCGGCCCCGCCGGCCGGTACGCCCGCACCGAGTAGTTGCGCATGACCGGCCGTTCGCCCTCGGGGATGCGGAGGTACTTCAGGTAGCCGAACAGCTTGTTGGCCTTGGCCGGGATGCGGTCGAGGGCCTCATCGCCGCCGAGCGGCAGGAAAAGGCGGAACCACTGGTCGTAGCCCAGCGGTACGAACCGGTCGATGTCGCCGCGCCCCAAGGTGACCCGCATCCAGTGCGGGGCGAGGCGCTCTGCACGCAGCACCTCCAGACGCACCAGACCGGGCGTCATGGGCTTCACGATGTTGCGGGTCATGCGCAGCATCCTTTCCAGGCTCGACGGGGTGCGGTCGGCATCAGGGGGTCCAGGGGAAGAGGGCGATGAGGATCGCGGCCGACACGAGCCAGAAGAGCGCGACGAAGGCGACATCGCGCCGCCGGAACGGCACCAGGTGCCGCTCGGTGCGGTCGCGATGGGCCCCGAAGGCGCGCGCGTCCATCGCGAGCGCGACCCGCTCGGCATGGCGGATGGCGCCGGCCAGCAGCGGAACGACGTAACCGCCCCACCGTGCGATCGCCGAGAACGGTCCCCGCCCGCCATGGGCGCCGCGTACGCGGTGGGCCTGTCGGATGAGGTCGAGCTCGTAGCCGAACCGCGGCACGAACCGGAACGCGGCGAGCGCCGTGTAGCCGACGCGGTAGGGGACGCGCAGCTGCTGGACGGTCGCCCGCACGAGGTCCGGCCCCGTTGTGGTGAGCCCCGCGATGAACGCCAGCGCGGCGATCGCGCCGAGCCGCAACCCGGTCGCCATCCCGGTCTCCAACGCCCCCGCGTGCAGACTCCAGGCGCCGAGCTGAAGCAGCACCGGGGTGTCGGCCACCCGCGCCGCATCGACCCACAGCGACATCCCGGCTCCCACCATCAGGATGCCGATCGGCACGGCGACCGCGAGCAGGAGAACGGTACGCAGCGTCCAACGCGCTCCGACGATGAGCACGCCGTACGCGAGTGCGAGCAGAGCGAGCGGCGTGACGAGATCGCGCGTGAAGATGAGAGCGACCATCGCGGGGACGGGGGCCGCGAGCTTCGCCAGCGGGTTGAGCCGGAACAGCAGCCGACGGGAGGGCGGCGCGGCCGCGTAGGGATCGAGCGCGATGCTCGCCGTCGCGCTCATCGATCGCTCCCCGGCAGATCGCGGAGGCGGGCGATGCCCGACAGCTCGGGGTACCCGTCGAGCCCGTGCAGGGCGCGGCGCAGCGGCGGCATCCGCAGGGCGGCGGAGCGCAGCAGCTCGTCGTCGCCGAGGATGTCGGCGGTCGCTCCGTCGGCGACGATGCGGCCATCTCCGACGACGACGCAGCGCTGGGCGTACTCGCTCACCAGCTGCATGTCGTGGGTGACGACGAGGATCGTCGTGCCGTCGCGGTTGAGGTCGCGCAGCACGTGCAGCAGCTCGTCGGCGCGGGCGCGGTCCTGGCCGAACGTCGGCTCGTCGAGGGCGAGCACGGGTGCGCCGGCGATGAGGGCCGTGCCGACCGACAGTCGGCGCTTCTGACCGCCGGAGAGCAGGAACGGATGCCGGTCGGCGTGCGCCTCGAGGCCGAAGCGGCGCAGCATCCCGTCGACGCGCTCACGCACCTCGTCCTCGGGCGTCCGCTGGCGGCGCAGGCCGTGGGCGAGCTCGTCGAAGACCGTGGGTGCGACGAACTGGTGCTCGGGGTTCTGGAAGACGAACCCGACGCGCTCGGCGACCGCACGAGGGTCCGCCCGACTCGGGTCGAGCCCGCCCACGTCGATGCGCCCGCGCGGACCGCGGACGACGCCGGCGATCGCCTGGATGAGGCTCGTCTTGCCCGCGCCGTTCGCGCCGACGATCGCGACGAACTCGCCGGTCGCGACCTCGAGGTCCACGTCGTGGAGCACTGTCGTCCGACCTCGACGCAGCGTCAGATCGCGCACCGAGACCGCCGGCGTCGGCGCGTGCGCCTGCGCCTGCGCCGGAGAATCGCGCGAAACTCGGACCGAATCGGAGGTTGCCCCCGACGATGCCGCGATTCTCCGATTCTCGCTACCGGATGCCGCGGCCTCGAGCCCCGCGCGCAGCTCGTCCGGCGTCAGGGGGAGTGGGTCGAGCGGATAGCCCGCTTCGCGCAGCCGCAGCGCCGCGATGGTCGACACCGGCAGCCACACGCCGATCGCGTGCAGCTCGGCCGCCCGTTCGCGCAGCACCGCGTCGATCGGACCGTCGGCGATGGTGCGACCGCCATGGTCGAGCACGACGACACGGTCGGTGAAGCCGATCGCCGCGTCGAGATTGTGCTCGACGAGCAGGATCGCCCGGTCGCCCGCGGCAGCGATCTCGCCCAGGGCGGCGTAGACGTCTTCGATGCCCTCGGGGTCGAGGTTCGCGGTGGGCTCGTCGAGCACGAGCAGGGGCGACTCCATCGCGAGCGCGCACGCGATCGCGAGGCGCTGGCGTCCGCCGCCCGAGAGGCGGTCGGGGTTCTCGTGCCGCCGGTCCCAGAGCCCCATCCGGCGCAGCGCCCGCTCGCTCCGCGCGAGGACATCGTCGACGGGCAGCCGCAGGTTCTCGGGGCCGAAGGCCACCTCGTCGAGCAGGGTGCCGGTGACCAGCTGCGCGTCGGGGTCCTGGAAGACCATGCCGACGCGCGTGGTGAGCCGGGGGATCGGGGTGGCCGCGGCATCCTCGCCCGACACGAGCACCGTGCCCTCGGTCGTCGCCGGGATCGACTGCGGGATCAGCCCGTTGAGCGTCAGTGCGACCGTCGACTTGCCCGAACCGCTCGGCCCGAGGAGCAGCACGACCTCACCGGGAGTGACGGAGAACGCGGCGCCGCGGGTAGCTGCGGCATCCGATCCCTCGTAGGTCACCGTGAGATCGCGCACGGCGAGCAACGGCGCGGATGCGGTCGCGGCGACCGGCGTTCCCGCCGTGGCGGCACCGGATGCGGCGGATGTCACGGGCGTCCTCGGATCGGATCGGATGCGCTTAGCTTAGCCGACCCTAACTTGGCCCGGAAAGGCCGGCGGGGGTGTTCAGCGACGGGCGACGCCGGCGCGGCGCAGGCCGACGCCGATCCACAGGCCGATGGCCGTCCAGGCGACGGGCCCGAGTACGGCCAGGGCGAGGTAGGTGACCTGAGCCCACAGCGGGAGGGCGCTGAGGTGAGCGGCGAAGAACACCGCGAGGGCAACGACGACGCCGATCACGAGACCCGAGACGAAGAACCGCCAGGGCGCCCACGAGCGATAGCGGACGAGAGCGGCGACGCCCTCCTGCAGGCCTCCGAAAAGCACGGCGGTCCCCAGGAACTGGAACGTGTACGGCGGCGCGACGGCCGACGATGCGAGCGCCGCGATCAGGTGCGTGATGAGCGCGACCCAGGGCAGCCGCAGGGTCTCCTGCGCGACGATTCCGGGCAGCACGTGGATGCCGAGGAGGAAGCCGTAGACGATCGGCAGACCCGTGATGACGGGGACGGCGAGCCATCCCTCGATGCCGCCGAGCAGACCTGTGGCGACGCCGATGGCAGCGCAGACGAGCAGAACGCGCGTCGAAAGGCGGGATGCCGGGGCCACCCGCCCAGCCTATGGGACGCGCGCAGGGCGGTTCCCTCGTGGGCCGTGAGAAATGCCTCGGTCGGGGTGGCGCTTCCGTGACCTGAATGAAAGCCGAGGGTTCCTTGTGTCGGAACTGTGAGCTAGGTTGACTTCACCGCGCGCCGCCGACGCCGCGCGGACTGCTCATCCATCCCCCCACTGGAGCGCACATGGTTCGCACCACCCTGCGAACAGTCGCGGCTGTATCCCTGGCTGCACTGTTCACGAGCTCTGCCGCAACGGCATCCTTTGCTGCAACGGGAGAGGGGGTGAACATCCCGGTTCCGATCGAGAGCGAGAGCGGGCGCTACATCGTCCTGCTCGATGAGGCTCCTGTCGCGACCTACGAGGGCGGCGAGGCCGGCCTCGCGCCGACCAAGCCCGACGAGGGCGAGCGTCTCGACGCCCAGTCCCGCGCCGTCACCGACTACTCCGGCTTCCTCGAGCAGCGTCAAGAAGAGGTCGCGAGCGAGGTCGGCGCGACTCCCGACGCGACCTACCAGACCACCCTCAACGGGTTCGCGGCCCAGCTGAGCGCCGACCAGGCGGGCAAGCTCGCCGCCAAGAAGGGCGTGCTCGGCGTCTTCCCCGACGAGATCCGTCACGTCGACGCCGTGCCCTCGACCGAGTTCCTCGGGCTCGAGGGCGCCGGTGGTGTCTGGGAGAAGGTCGGCGGCATCGATGCGGCGGGCGAAGGCGTCGTCGTCGGCGTCGTCGACACCGGCATCGCGCCCGAGAACCCCGCGTTCGCCGGCGACGCGCTCGGCGCCTCGGCGGGCGACCAGCCCTACCGCGACGGCGACGAGGTCGTGTTCACGAAGGCCGACGGCGGCGAGTTCCGCAGCACGGTCGTCGATCAGGGCGCCGGCACGAAGGATGCCTGGGACCCGTCGCTCCTGAACACCAAGCTCATTGCAGCCCACTACTTCAGCGACGGCGCCGCGGCGAACGGGTTCTCGTTCGCAGACGACCACCTGTCGCCCCGCGACGGCGACGGCCACGGCTCGCACACCGCGAGCACGGCGGCGGGCAATAACGGCGTCGAGGCGTCCGTCGAGGGAGTCGACTTCGGCTCGATCTCCGGCGTCGCACCGGCTGCCAAGGTCGCGTCGTACAAGGCCTGCTACGTCGGGCCCGACCCGCTCGTCACGACTGACGACATCTGCGCGCTGAGCGACCTGCTGGCCGCGATCGACCAGGCCGTCGCCGACGGCGTCGACGTCATCAACTACTCGATCGGCGGCGGCTCGGCCACGACCGTGCTCGCGCCGGAAGACATCTCGTTCTTCAACGCGGCTGCGGCCGGTGTCTTCGTCGCGACGAGCGCCGGCAACTCCGGCCCCGACCCGGTTACGGCCGACCACGCGTCGCCGTGGTACGCCACGGTCGCGGCATCCACGATCCCGACCTGGGAGGGCACCGTCCGGCTCGGCGAGGAGGGCGACACGTCTGCCGCGCAGTTCCCCGGCGCGTCGGTGTCGGTCGGATTCGGCGACACGATCTCGGGCCCGTCGGTCTTCGCGGGCGACGCCGGCCTGGCCGGTGCTGCGACGCCCGAGCTCTGCCTGCTCGGCTCGCTCGATCCGGCCAAGGTCACCGGCAAGATCGTCGTCTGCGACCGCGGATCGAACGCTCGTGTCGAGAAGTCTCAGGCGGTCGAAGAGGCCGGCGGCATCGGCATGATCCTGACCAACGTCACGCCCGCCTCGCTCGACAACGACTTCCACTCGGTTCCCACGGTGCACGTCTCCGACACCGCCCGGCCGGCCGTGCTCGAGTACGTCCAGGGCGGCACCGACCGCGTCGTCACCCTCATCGGCGAGAACGTCACGGGCACCGAGACCCCGGTCCCGCAGGTCGCGGGCTTCTCGAGCCGCGGACCGATGCTCGCCGATGGCAGCGACGTCATCAAGCCCGACATCACCGCTCCCGGTGTCGCGATCCTCGCGGCCACCGAGAACGGCATCGACGAGGACCCGACCTTCGGCATCCTCTCGGGCACCTCGATGTCGTCGCCCCACGTCGCCGGGCTCGCCGCGCTGTACCTCGGCGAGCACCCGCAGGCGACGCCCGCCGAGGTGAAGTCGGCGATGATGACGACCGCGTACGACACCGTGGATGCCGCCGGCGACGCCGTCACCGACCCGTTCACGCAGGGCGCCGGCCACACCGACCCGACGAAGTACTTCGAGCCGGGGCTCCTCTACCTGAACGGTCCGGCCGACTGGGCCGCGTACCTGCAGGGTCTGGGGCTGCGCGACTTCGGCGTCGACCCCATCGATCCGAGCGACCTCAACCTGCCGTCCATCGGCGTCGGTGCGCTCGGCGCGCCGCAGACGGTGACCCGCACGATCACGGCGACCGAGGCCGGGACGTACGAGGCGCAGGCATCCGTTCCCGGTGTCGACGTGCAGGTCTCGCCGTCGTCCGTGACGCTCGGGGCGGGCGAGTCGGCGACGGTCGAGATCACCCTGTCGCGCGTCGACGCTCCGATGGGCGAGTGGGCCACCGGCTTCCTCACCTGGACGGGCGGGGCGAACGACGTGCGTTCGCCGATCGCAGTGTTCCCGGTGCCGGTCGATGCTCCGGAGTCCGTGTCGGGCACCGGCACCACCGGCTCGGTCGACGTCACGGTGGCACCGTCGCTGACGGGTGAGATCGATCTCGGTCTCTCGGGCCTCGTGCCGCAGGAGCTGCGCGTGAACCCGGACTTCCCGGAGGTGCCCGGACACTCCGGTGACCAGGACTCGTTCTACGACGAGGGTGAGGCCGGCTTCAACACGTACGAGATCGTCGACGTCCCGGAGGGCACGGAGTACGCGCGCTTCGCCGTCGAGACCGAAGCGACCGAGACGACCGACCTCGACATGACCGTGTACCGCGTGGTCAGCCCCGACGACCTGCGCTACTACGAGCAGTGGTCGTCGGCGACGGCATCCGCCAACGAGGCCGTCTCGCTCACCGCGCCCACCGCGGGCACCTACCTGGTCAAGGTCAACCGGTACTCGTTCAGCGAGCCCTTCACCTACGACCTCACTACTGCGGTCGTCGCAGCGGGGGCATCGGGCGGCGAGTTCACCGCCACCCCCGATCCGCTGCCGACGGTGCAGGGCGAGAAGGCGACCTACACCCTGTCGTGGGCGGGCCTCGAGCCCGAGACGTCGTACCTCGGCGTCGTTCGCTACGGCGACTCCTCGATCCGGACGATCGTCGAGGTCGAGTCGGGCCAGGGTGCGCCGGTCGCGGTCGTCGCTCCCGAGGTGTCGGGTTCGGCGAAGGTCGGCGGCACGCTGAAGGCGACCGCCGGTGAGTGGGATCCCGCCGAGGTCAGCGTCGCGTACCAGTGGCTTCGCGGTGGTGAGCCCATCGAGGGTGCTACCTCGGCGTCGTACAAAGTGACGCGCGCCGATGTGGGCACCGCCCTGTCGGTGCGGGTCACCGCGACGGCGGAGGGCAACCCCCAGGTCGGAACCGCGGTCTCGAGAGAGGTGTTCGTCAAGTTCGCCTCGGCGGCGAGCGTTTCGCTCAACCGTTACGTCGGAACGGCCTCGCAGCCCTACGTGGTCTCGGTGAAGGTGACGCCGACCGGCGGCGCCCCCGCGACGGGCACCGTCGACATCTGGGTGAACTCGACCCGGTACAGCGCGGATGTCGTCGACGGCACGGCGCGTGTCGAACTGCCCCGGCAGTCGCGCGGGCTGAAGGTCGCCGTCGCCACCTACAACGGCAGTGACACGGTCGAGGGATCGCTGGGACTCAGCGGCTTCCTCGTGCTGTGGTGATGACCGGCTGACGCGCTGCGGCGCGGACGCGCGGGGCGCGCGGACTTCGGTCCGGGCGCCCCGTCGTCATGTTTCAGGCGGTGCGGGATGCCGCGAGCGTGCGGCCGGCCGTGACGGCATCCCGCTCGGCCGTCGCGCGAAGCTCGGCTGCAGCCTCGGTGAAGGCATCGAGTGCGGGGTTCACGCCGACGAGCGTGAAGGGGCGGTGGACGACCGTGAGGTCGAGCCCCCAGACGTCCTCGAAGACGCGCCGAAGCCACCCGGTGGAGTGGTCCCAGCCCTCTTTGGGGCTGCCGGGCTCGTAGTTGCCGCCCAGCACCGTGACGAGCGTTGCGGGCTTGCCGCGCAACGCCGTTCCCTGGGGGTCGATCCGCGGGTCGGTGTACGCCAGGTCGAACCACGTCTTCACGTGCTGTGAGACGCCGTAGTTGTAGAGCGGCACGGTGAAGAGCAGGGCGTCGGCTGCGATCAGCTCGTCGGCCAGCTGCTCGCGCAGGGCGACTGCGTCGCGCTGACCAGCGGTCTGCTGCTCGGCGGGCGTGAACCCGGCGGTCACGGCATCCCGCCAAGCGGTCGCCGGAACCGGGTCGGCGGCGATGTCGCGGCGCACGACATCACTCGAGGGGTGGGCGGCGAGCCACTCGGCCTCGACGAGGTCGCCCAGCTCACGGCTGGCCGAGGTGGCGGGCAGGATGCTGGCATCCAGACGGAAGAGAGTCATGCGCTTCTCCGATCAGAGGAACTATGAAAAACAAAGCGGCTTCGGGAACGCTAGCACACGTACGATGGAGGCATGACCGAGCCCCACGACGCGCGACAGTGCGACGCCGCGGTGTCGCACGCGTTCTCGGTGCTCGGCAAGCGGTGGAACGGCATGATCGTCGACGTGCTCGGACAGGGCGAGCTCTCGTTCGTCGGTCTGCGTCGGGCCGTCGCCGGCATCAGCGATGCGGTTCTCTCCGACCGGCTCACCGAGCTCTCCGACGTCGGGCTGGTCGTCCGGCGGGTCGAGGCGGGACCGCCGGTCGCGGTCACCTACGCACTGACGGATGCCGGGTCGCGCCTGGTGCCGATCCTGAGTCAGCTCGGCGAGTGGGCCGACGGCAACCTCACGCGGCGCTGAGCGCGACGCTCCGGGGCGGGCCGTTCGAGAAGCTCGGTTCAGTTTGATGGAGTGTCCGCGGAGCGAGCGGTCAGCTCGAGAGCCATTGAGATAACCTCCCAGGCCCGAGCGCCCAGCTCCCTATCGGCCGATTCGGTCCCGCCACGATCCATAGCTACGCCGACTGTAATCGCCGGCTCGCCGGGAAGAATTGAACGATGACCGGCGTCGTGCGATGTTACGACTGTGGTTTCACGGCCATGGCGTGTGCGACGCTGGCTTACTCGCTCAGTGCTCGCGATCGACGGCCAGACACGATCGTCGGCTCCGGCGACGAGTATGACCTCCGCAATGCGTTCGACGGGTATCGTCGCTGCTTCGACCCGGTCCGCGAATGTCCGTCGGGAGCGCTCGTAGATCGGACGAAACCGCGACGCAGTCGCGACCTCGCGGGCTTGCCGGTCGATGGGAACGAACGGCACGGGTTCGCCGCCCAGACTCCAATGCGATGTCTCGCGACCGCCATCGTTGCCGGCCCACACGACATCCGAGGGCGCGAACGCGACCACGCCGGATATCTGAGGGCACAGTGCGCCGCAGAGGAGAGCCGCCTCGGAGCCGAACGAGCTGCCCACCATCCATACGCGATCGCAATCCCTTCGGAGATTCTCGATCCGCCGGAGGAAGGTCTCAAGCGGGATCTCCCAGAGAGCCGGGTGCTGTCCGGCGCCGCCGAACCACCGCACGGACTCGGCGAGCACGCCGTGACGGGCGAAGACATGCGCGCGAGCGTCGTCGATACGACCGCTGGAGCCGGCGATGGTCAGAACACCTGAGCCTGTCTCGGCATCCGGGACCCAGCGCACGCCTTCGATCGAGGTCAGCTCAACGCGGCGCACGACGCAATTCTGCCGGGACCACCCGGTAGCGGGGGCGAGAATGAGTGCCGTGATCGAAGGCCTGAACCTCCCGGCATCCGTCCGCTCCCGCTCGGCAGATGTCGTCATCCGTCGCGCGACGCCCGATGATCTCGATGCGATCGTGCGGTTGCTGTCGGATGACCCGATCAGCGCGGGGCGTGGTGACGCCGCCCGCGACGAGGACCGCGGTGCGTACGCAAATGCTCTGGAGCGGATCGTCGCGAACCCCGCGAACGAGCTGCTGGTCGCCGTCGACGAGGCCGGTCGAGTCACGGCGACCATGCAACTGACCCTGATCCCCGGGATGGCGCGGCGGGGGAGCACCCGTCTCCTCGTCGAGGCCGTGCGCGTCGCGAGCGCCGAACGCTCATCCGGCATCGGCACGGCGCTCATGCGGTGGGTGATGGATGCCGCGGCGGTCGAGCTCGGCGCCGCCCTCGTGCAGCTGACATCGGATGCCGCGCGCGTCGACGCGCACCGTTTCTACCGCAGGCTCGGCTTCGCCGACTCGCACGTCGGGTTCAAGTACGCCGTGCCCTCAGCAACGACCAGCGCCCGATGACCGAGAGTCGTCACGAGCTCTGTCTGGTGAACGGCCAATTCTCCGCGTGCGTGAAGGGGAGAGCGACCACCTGCACGGGGTCCTCGTAGAGGATCGTTCCCGGATAAGTAGTCCTGACCTCATGCCAGGGAACGTCGTAGCGGTCGAGCAGGTCGAGGTATCCCGCCGTCAGGGCGAGAATGTCGTGCGCTTCCGTTTTGAACCACGAGCGCCCGCCGGGAGGCGCATCCGGGCCATAGGCCTCAGCCGGTTCGTCGTAGAGGCTGTTGGCGCGATCATTTGCCGCCCGCCACCAGGCTTCGTCCTCGGGTTGGAGCATGCCGTCGTGCGCCAGGCCGTTTGCTAGGGCGAAGACGCCGGGGAAGTGTCCGTTTCGGTTGGGAACCGCGCTCTGGAATCGGACGAATCGCTGCACACGGCGACGATACTGGGGTTCAGCATCAGGCCTCAGCGCAGGGTCAGCCATACGTCGACGTCGTCCTCGCTGTCCAGGGCGAAGCCATGCCGCTGGTACAAGCGCCGTGCGGCGCTGCCCTGCAGGACGTTCGGGCGCGTCGGTCCGTCGTGCGGTTCGATGATCGCCGACTGCAGGACAGCGCTTCCGATGCCCTGCCCCTGTACGGACGCGGGCAGGTGGAAGTGCTCGATCCAGCGCGTGGTGTCGTCGGAGCGTGTCGTGATGCAACCGGCATCCGTCCCGTCGATCAGGGCTACTCGGCCTCCTTGGCCGGAGTCCAGGCGTAGTAGGTGCCGTTACTCCCCGCCACCGCCCACTCGCCGCAGACGGCGACGCGGTCGTTCGCGTAGAGGGCTTTGGAGCGCGACGCGGCCGGTGACTTCGCGCCGTTCTTCGGGGCGGCTCAGGATGTGATCTTCGCCGGGGCCGACGTTCACATCCTGCCCGGCGACGGTGGTGTCGGCACCGACACCGACTGCACGGGACAGCTGCATTGACGGGCGCATCTGAGCCCGCCCCGACGAACGACCAGCGCGTCGCCCAGCTCGTGAAGGATCACGCCGGTGCACTCCTCGACTACTTCGTCCGGCGTGTGCCCGATCGCGAAGATGCCGCAGACCTGTTGGGTGAAACCCTCGTCGTTGTGTGGCGCAAGGCGCGGTCGGTTCCCTCCGATGCCGTCGAGGCGCGGATGTGGATGTTCGGTATCGCTCGCCGCGTTCTCTCTCAAGGCTGGCGATCGCATGCGCGTCGGCATGCGCTCACGAACAAGCTCGCACGACACCTCGTGGAGGTGGCGCCGACCGAGGAGCAGGATCATGCCGCCGATGTGCGCGCTGCGCTCACCAAGCTCCAGGTGGTCGATCAGGAGATCATCCGCCTCGTCTACTGGGATGGATTCACGCTGGTGGAGGCCGCGCGGCACCTGGGAATGAACGCCGCCACGGTGCGCAGCCGACACGCCAGGGCGAGGTCGATGCTGCAGACGCTCCTGCACACCGAACCCGTCTGACGGGCCGCGTCTGGTGGAAGGCGGACAACCGCTTCGATAGCCCATCGCGAAAACCGAGACCGCTACAGTCCGAGCATGAAGGCGGGGGCACTCATCATTCGCAGCTGCGTCAGCATGCTCGCCATCGGCCTCATGCTCGTCGCGGCGAAGTTCTTGATGGCTGGCCTGTGGGTCCCCGGCCTAGCGGCCCTGGCGCTCGCTGCTCCCCTCGCCATCTGGTTCTGGCAAGCGAGCAAGCGGGCCCTCGCCGATGAAGCCCTCCGGGCATCGGAGCACTATGACGCCACCGACAGCGATACCTGACCCGCGCGACCTGAACCAGCCGACACATCCATGAGGGGATGAGTCAGAGCCGCCGGCGGCGGGGCGTCAGCCGCACGTGCGGGAGCGGCGGGGCGGGGATGCGCTCGTCGCCGTGACCGACGACGTGGCCGAACCGATCGGATGCCGCTTCCCACTCCTCGCGCGCAACCTCGATCTCGTCGTGGCTGCGGCCGACGAAGTTCCACCACATGACGATCTCGTCGCCGAACGGCTCCCCGCCCAGGAGGAACACCGTCGCCTCCTCGTCTCCGGCGGTCAGACGGATGCCGCGGCGTCCGTCGCCGAGGTACAGCAGAGCGCCGGGCGCGACGGCATCCTCCGCCCCGTCGACCCGCACCGACCCGAAGACCGGCACGACGGCGTACTCCCACGCGGTCTCGAGGGGCAGGTCGACGATCGCGCCGGCGGGCAGCCGCAGCTCGGCGCCAACGATCGGCGTGTGCATCGTCGCGGGCGAGACGCGTCCGGCGAGTTCGCCGACGACGACGGTCGCCCTGGCGCCGCCGCCGAGGTCGAGCTCGGGCAGGTCGACGTGACGCTCGAAGTCGGGGGCGCCGTGGCGGCGCTCCTCGGGGAGGGCAACCCACAGCTGCAGCGCGTCGAGGGGGACGGGCTCGTCGCCGACTGAATACTCGGAGTGGGCGATGCCGGCACCGCTGGTCATGATGTTCAGTGCGCCGCGCTCGATGACGACATCGCTGCCGAGCGTGTCACGGTGGTGCACCTCGCCGGCGAGTGGCCAGGTGACGGTCTGCAGTCCGATGTGCGGATGCGGCTCAACCCGCATCCGCGTGCGCTGCGGGCCGAAGCGGTCGAGAAAGCACCAGGCGCCGACGAGCGGCAGATCGCGCTGTGGCAGAAAGCGGTACACCGACATCGCCCGCACGCCGCCGAGCGGCACCTCGCGCGCCTCGAGCAACGCCCGTCGGGGACCGGGGGAACCCGTCCCAGGGTCTTCGTCGACGGGCGCCGTCTCGGCGTCGAAGCGGGTCACGCCGACGGTTCCGCCGGGGCAGCGGCGTCGGCGGCATCCTCGTCGCGCCACTCGATCTTCAGGCCGGGAACCTCGTTCTCACGAAGGAACTTCACGATGAACGGGCACTCGGGAACGACGGTCTCGCCACGGCGCGCGACGTCGGCGAGCGCATCGGCGGCCAGCGCCTTGCCGAGGCCGCGCCCGCCGAAGGCCTTGTCGACCTCGGTGTGATCGAACACCAGGCGCCCCTCGTCGTCGCGCCGGAAGGCGGCGAAACCGGCGGCCACGTCGCCGACGTGGAGGTCGTAGCGGTCCTGCTCGTCGTTGCGGATCACGGTGGGGGTCTCGTCGGTCATGGTGATCTCCTCTCGATCACCTCCACGGTAAGGCCGGTCGAGACCATTACGACCGAATACCGGGATTGCCGGGGTGCGTCCGCCTAAGCTGAGAAAACGCAATGAAGCGCCTTCCCCCAGGAGAACCGATGCCTCGATCCTCGTCCGACATCGTCACCGATCCGAAACTGCCGCCGGTCGCCGTCTCCGACGAGCAGCACCGCGCCGCCGCCCGGTGGACACCGCTCAAGGTCGTGATCTGGATCGCGATCGCGCTGCTCGGCGGGCTCGCATGGGTCATGCTCGCCGTCGTCCGCGGCGAGACGGTGAACGCGATCTGGTTCGTCTTCGCCGCCGTCTGCACGTACCTCATCGGCTACCGCTTCTACTCGAAGGTGATCGAGCGCTACCTGCTGCGGCCCGACGACCGGCGTGCGACGCCCGCCGAGGTCAAGCAGGACGGCAAGGACTACGTGCCGACCGACCGCCGCGTGCTCTACGGCCACCACTTCGCGGCCATCGCCGGCGCCGGTCCGCTCGTCGGCCCGGTGCTCGCGGCGCAGATGGGATTCCTCCCCGGGACGATCTGGATCATCGTCGGGGTCGTCGTCGCGGGCGCCGTGCAGGACTACACCGTGCTCTTCTTCTCGATGCGCCGGGGCGGCCGGACGATCGGGCAGATGGCCCGTCAGGAGCTCGGGCGCATCGGCGGGACCGCCGCGATCGTGGCATCCCTGCTCATCATGCTGATCATCGTCGCGATCCTCGCGCTCGTCGTGGTGAACGCGCTCGGCGAGAGCCCGTGGGGCGTCTTCTCGGTGTCGATGACGATCCCGATCGCGCTCTTCATGGGCGTCTACCTGCGCTACCTCCGGCCCGGCAAGGTCACCGAGGTGTCGATCATCGGGTTCGTGCTGCTGATGGGCGCGATCATCGCGGGCGGATGGGTCGCCGACACCGCCTGGGGGCAGGAGATCTTCCACCTCGACCGCACGGTCATCGCGTGGGGCATCATCATCTACGGCTTCATCGCCGCGGTGCTGCCGGTGTGGCTGTTGCTCGCTCCGCGCGACTACCTGTCGACGTTCATGAAGATCGGCGTCATCGTCATGCTCGCCGGGGCGATCGTGCTCGTCCGCCCCGAGATCTCGGTGCCGGCGGTCACCATCTTCGGTGAGAACGGACTGGGTCCGGTGTTCGCCGGCCCGCTCTTCCCGTTCCTGTTCGTCACGATCGCCTGTGGCGCGCTCTCGGGATTCCACGCGCTCATCGCCTCGGGGACGACGCCGAAGCTCGTCGAGAAGGAGCGTCAGACGCGCTTCATCGGCTACGGCGGCATGCTGATGGAGTCCTTCGTCGCGATCATGGCGCTCGTCGCCGCGATCTCGATCGACCAGGGCATCTACTTCGCCATGAACGCCCCGTCGGCTGCGACCGGCGGCACCGTCGAGGGAGCGGTCGCGTTCGTCAACTCGCTCGGGCTCGCCGGGGTCGAGATCACGCCCGACCTGCTCATCTCCACCGCCGCCGACGTCGGAGAGGAGTCGATCGTCTCGCGCACCGGCGGGGCGCCGACCCTCGCCCTCGGGCTCGCGCACATCATGCAGCAGGCCCTCGGCGGCCAGGCGATGATGTCGTTCTGGTACCACTTCGCGATCATGTTCGAGGCGCTGTTCATCCTGACGGCGGTGGATGCCGGAACCCGCGTCGCCCGCTTCATGCTGCAGGACTCGATCGGCGCCTGGATCCCGAAGTTCCGCGACGTCTCGTGGCGCCCGGGTGTCTGGATCACGACCGCGATCATGGTCGCTGGCTGGGGTGCCATCCTGATCCTCGGCGTCACCGACCCGCTCGGCGGCATCAACACCTTCTTCCCGCTGTTCGGCATCGCCAACCAGCTGCTGGCCGCTATCGCGCTCGCCGTCGTGCTCGCGATCGTCGCGAAGCGCGGGCGCTCGTACGTGAAGTGGATCTGGATCATCGCCGTCCCGCTGGCCTTCACCGCGGTCGTGACGATCACGGCCTCGGCGTACAAGATCTTCTCGCCGGTGCCGGCGATCGGCTATTGGGCGAACCACTTCCGCTACCGCGATGCCCTCGCCTCGGGAGACGCGAGCCTGGGGCCGGTTGCGACGGTGGAGGCGGTCATCCGCAACACGGGGGTGCAGGGCACGCTGTCGATCATCTTCGTCGTCCTCGCGATCATCGTGATCGTCTCGGCCGTGATCGTCGCGGTGCGAGCCATCGTGCGCGGCGGGGGAGATGACACCGAAGACCCCGCCGTCCCGTCTCGCCGCTTCGCGCCCGCCGGACTCATCCCCACCGCCCCCGAGCGCGAGCTCGAGAAGGAGTGGGAGCCGCTCCTCGCCGAGGAGCGGGCTGAGACCGCTCGCCGGGGGCACTGACCGATGGCGCTCGCGCACAACTCCTCAGAATCGGGGCCTCGCGGGCCGCGAACCGCTGTTTCCGCGCCGCCGCGCCCCGGATCGAAGGAGTTGTGCGCGCGCGCCGGTCGGGCCGTCCTCCGCGCCGCGCGTGCGCTGCACTGGTACGTCACCTCGCTCATGGGTGACAACGCGTACGCGACGTACCTCGCCCACCAGCGCCGGACGCACCCGGACACCCCGCCCCTCACCGAGCGGCAGTTCTGGCGCCAGCGCATGGACGACCAGGACCGCAACCCGGGTGCGCGCTGCTGTTGACCGGGTGACCATGGAGGGGTGACCCGCACTCCCTCCTCCTCGCGCGCCGCCCGTTCCGCGTTCGCCGCCGCCCTGGTCGGGGTGCTGGCGCTCGCCGTCGGCTGCGCCCCCGAGCCCGCACCGGCCGACCCGACGACGTCCGCCCCGAGCCCGACCGCGACGGCTCCGGCACCCCCGACTCCCACAGCCTCCCCCGACCCCGCCGCGGCCCTCGGGCTCGAAGGGTGCGTCGGTCAGATGCTCATGGTGGGCACGCCGGTCGACACGGTCTCGCCGGATGCCGCAGCCGCGATCCGCGACCGCGGCGTGGGCGGCCTCTTCCTCCACGGCCGCTCGAGCTCGGGCGTCGAGGCCACGGCGGCCCTCGTCGCGCAGTTCCGCGACCTCGCCATCGACGGATCACCGAAGCTCTGGGTCGCGACCGACCAGGAGGGCGGCGAGGTGCAGGTGCTGAGCGGACCCGGGTTCGACGAGATCCCCTACGCCATCCGGCAGGCCGACCTCGGCCGCGACGCGCTCCGCACGGCCGCCACCGCCTGGGGCGGGCAGCTGGCCGCCGCGGGCATCGACGTCAATCTCGCCCCCGTGGCCGACATCGTCACGAGCGCCGAGACCCGCTTGAACAACCCGCCCATCGGCGCGCTCGGGCGGCAGTACGGCTACGACGAGCAGGCCGTCGCCGCGGGCGCCGGCGCATTCGCAGACGGAATGCGCGCATCGGGCGTGCTGCCGACGTTCAAGCACTTCCCCGGGCTCGGCCGGGTGGATGCCAACACCGACTACACCGCCGAAGTGCTCGACAGCGTGGTCTCGGCGGACTCGCCGGATGTCGACGTGTACCGCGAGCTCACGGCATCCGGTCCGTCGCTCGTCATGGTCGGCACGGCGCGGTATCAGCACATCGATCCGGATCACCCGGCCGCGTTCTCTCCGGCGGTGCTCGACCTGCTGCGCGATCGCGTCGGTTTCGACGGCGTCGTGATCACCGATGACCTCTCGGCCGCGGCGGCAGCGGAGATCGTCGCCCCCGGCGATCGGGCCGTCGAGGCGCTGTCGGCCGGGGTCGACATCGTGCTGGCGTCGGCCGATCCGACGGTGCTCCCCGCGATGTACGACGCGGTGCTCGCCCGGGCGCAGTCCGATCCGGCGTTCGCCGCGCGAGTCGACGAGTCGTGCGGCCGGGTGCTCGAGGCGAAGGATGCCGGCACGGCCGGGTGATCGGCGTGCGACGCAACGGCCGTGGGCCGCAGGTCGACGCGGCGGCCACCGCTCCGCGGGCGTAGGGCAGACTCGAGGGATGACCTCCGCGCCGCTGCTCGACCTCATCGGCCCGGATCCCTCCGACGACGCCATCTACGACGCGTTCACGACGTGGGCGGAAGGGCGGGGCCTCACCCTCTACCCGGCGCAGGACGAAGCGGTCATCGAGCTCGTCTCGGGGGCGAACGTGGTGCTGGCCACGCCGACGGGCACGGGCAAGTCGCTCGTCGCGGTCGCGGCGCACGCGACATCCGTCGCCCGTGGTGGACGCACGTACTACACGGCTCCGATCAAGGCGCTCGTGAGCGAGAAGTTCTTCGCGCTCGTCGAGATCTTCGGGGCCGAGAGGGTCGGCATGGTGACGGGCGACTCGTCGGTCAACCCCGAGGCGCCGATCATCTGCTGCACGGCCGAGATCCTCGCGAACCTGGCCCTGCGCGAGGGAGCCGACGCCGACGTCGGCCAGGTCGTCATGGACGAGTTCCACTTCTACGGCGACCCCGATCGCGGCTGGGCGTGGCAGGTGCCGCTGCTCACGCTGCCGCGCGCGCAGTTCCTGCTGATGTCGGCCACGCTCGGCGACGTGACCGACCTCGCCGACGACCTCTCACGTCGTACGGGCCGGCGGACCGCTCTTGTCACCGGCGTCGAGCGGCCGGTGCCGCTGCACTTCTCGTACGAGCGGCGCCCCGTGCACGACGTGCTCGAGCGGCTGCTCGAGGAGCGCGAGACCCCGGTGTACATCGTGTATTTCTCGCAGGCCGCGGCGCTCGAGCGTGCGCAGGCGCTGTCGAGCGTGAAGATCACGACGCGCGAGCAGCGGGATGCCATCGCCGAGGCGATCGGCGGGTTCCGATTCACGACCGGCTTCGGCAAGACCCTCTCGCGCCTCGTGCGGGCGGGCATCGGCGTGCACCACGCCGGAATGCTGCCGCGCTACCGGCGCCTCGTCGAGACGCTCGCACAGCGCGGGCTGCTCAAGGTCATCTGCGGCACCGACACGCTCGGGGTGGGCATCAACGTCCCGATCCGCACGGTCGTCATCACCGCGCTGTCGAAGTACGACGGGACCCGGATGCGGCAGCTCACGGCCCGCGAGTTCCACCAGGTCGCGGGCCGTGCGGGTCGCGCCGGGTTCGACCCGCACGGCAACGTCGTGGTCATGGCGCCGGAGTGGGAGATCGAGAACGCCGTCGCGCTCGCGAAGGCCGGAGACGACCCCGCCAAGCGCAAGAAGATCGTGCGCAAGAAAGCGCCCACCGGCGTCGTCAACTGGGGCGAGGGGTCGTTCGAGCGGCTCGTCGAGGCGCAGCCCGAGCCCCTCACGCCACAGCTGCAGCTGTCCGCCGCGATGCTGCTCAACGTCATCGGCCGCGGGGGTGACGTGTTCGGCAACGTCCGCTCGCTCGTCTTCGACAACCACGAGCCTCGCGCCCGTCAGTATGCCCTCGCCCGCCGGGCCCTCGCGATCTTCCGCACCCTGGTCGCCGCCGGCATCGTCGAGGTCGTGCGCCCCGCGTCTTCTGCTTCTCCGGCCGAGTCGACGATCAGGCTCACCGTCGATCTGCAGCCGAACTTCGCGCTCAACCAGCCGCTGTCGCCGTTCGCGCTCGCAGCGATCGAGCTGCTGTCGCCCGATGATGCCGAGACCGGCACCGGGCACTACGCGCTCGACGTCGTGAGCGTGATCGAGGCGACGCTCGACGACCCGCGCGCGATCCTGTCGCAGCAGGAGTACAAGGCGCGCGGCGAGGCGGTCGGCGCGATGAAGCGCGATGGCATCGAGTACGACGAGCGGATGGCGCTGCTCGAGGAGATCACCTGGCCCAAGCCCCTCGCCGACCTGCTCGCCCAGGCGTTCGAGACCTTCGCGTCGAGCCAGCCGTGGGTGCGCGACTTCGAGCTGTCGCCGAAGTCGGTCGTGCGCGACATGTTCGAGCGGGCGATGTCGTTCGGCGAGTTCGTGTCGTTCTACCAACT
Organism: Microbacterium sp. 1262; assembly: GCF_040544895.1. NCBI lineage: Bacteria > Bacillati > Actinomycetota > Actinomycetes > Micrococcales > Microbacteriaceae > Microbacterium > Microbacterium sp. 1262. The sequence goes on along the minus strand of NZ_JBEPKU010000001.1, from coordinate 2,428,048 downwards.
GGGTCGCAGCGAGGGCCTCGTGCTGCGCTACCTCAGCGACGCGTACCGGGCGATCCGCCAGACGGTGCCCGCCGAGGCCCGCACCGACGACCTCATGGACCTCATCGAGTGGCTCGGCGAGCTCGTGCGCCAGGTCGACTCGAGCCTCGTCGACGAATGGGAGTCGCTCGCGCACCCCACCGGCGACCCCGACGCTCCCGTCGTTCCGCCCGCGCCGCCGTCGGTGCTGGCGAACCGGCGCGCGTTCACGGTGCTGGTGCGCAACGATATGTTCCGCCGGGTACAGCTCGCCGCGCTGCAGGACGACGAAGCGCTCGAAGCCCTCGACCCCGAGGTCGACTGGCCGGAGGTCCTCGACCGCTACTACGACGACCACGACGAGGTCCTCACCGGGGGTGCCGCGCGCTCGCCGTCGCTCTGCGTGATCGACGAGTCCGCGGCCCGCGACGGACTCTGGCGCGTCGAGCAGGTCATCGACGACCCCGCCGGAGACCACGACTGGCGCATCCGGGCCGAGGTCGACCTGGAGCAGTCCGTCGAGGCAGGCACGGCGGTTGTGCGCGTGACCGAGGTCGTCCGCCTCTGACTCCGGGACGTGAATGGCCGGGCCATGCCGGATGTCGCGGGCCTGGGGCAGGATGAGCCGGTGGCCACACATCTCGGGTTCCTGCGGGCGATCAACCTCGGCGCGACGCGCGTCTTCCCGAAGGACGACATCCGCCGCGTGACCGAGGCCGTCGGCTTCGAGGACGTCGCGACGCACATCAACACCGGCAACATCCGCTTCGACACTCGCATGCGCTCCCGCGCGAAGATCGAGCAGACGCTCGAGCGGGCATACGCGGCCGATCGAGGGTTCGAGGTTCCGGCGATCACGTTCCGCGCCGACGAGTTCGCCGCGCTCGCCGCCGAGGCACTCGCCCTGAGCGAGGCGAACCCCGGCCTGGCCCGCCATTACGTCTACCTGCTCAAGGACGAGCTCGACGCCGACACGGCCGCCCGGGTCGAAGCGCTCGCGACCGCCGCGGGCCGCATGCTGGTCCGCGGCCGCGCGGTCCACGCGCTCCTGCAACCCGGGTATCAGGACGGGACGGTCGATCCCCTGGGCGCGGCGAAGCTCCTCGGCATCGCGACCAACCGCAACCTCAACGTCGTCATGACGCTCGCCGAACGGTGGTGCTGACGAGGCGGGAGGTGACCCCGCCTGTGAACGCACGGAGCGGGCTGTCGGATGCCGCGGCTATCGTGAATCGAGTGAGTCGAGAGCAGCAGTCCTGGGATGCCGATCCCTACGCCGACCTCGACTGGAACCCCGACGAGTTCGCACCGCCCGAGGATTTCGACGCGCCGCCGCCGCCCGAGTTCGACGGATACGGCGCTGCCGTCGCTCGCGCCACCCGCGACCGCGCATCCGCCGGCGCCGCGCCGCCGCGTGCCGCGCCGCCGCGTGCCGTGCCGAACGCGGCCCCCGCCGCCGTCCTCTCGCTCGAGCGTCGCGATTTCACCGGCGCCGACCCGCGCGCCGTGCTCAAGGAGGTCTTCGGCTACGACGACTTCCGCGGCGACCAGGGCGACATCGTCTCGCACGTCATCGGCGGCGGGGATGCCGTCGTGCTCATGCCCACCGGCGGCGGCAAGTCGATCACCTACCAGGTGCCCGCGCTCGTGCGCCCGGGAACGGGACTCGTCGTCAGCCCGCTCATCGCGCTCATGCACGACCAGGTCGATGCGCTGATCGCCAACGGCGTGCGGGCGGCCTACCTCAACTCCACACAGTCTCCGGGTGAGCGCGCCGGTGTCGAGCAGGCGTACCTCGCGGGTCAGCTCGACCTGCTCTACGTCGCCCCCGAGCGTCTGAGCGTGCCGCAGACGACGCAGCTGCTCCAGCGGGGCGCCCTGAGCGTCATCGCGATCGACGAGGCGCACTGCGTCTCGCAGTGGGGCCACGATTTCCGTCCCGATTACCTCGCCCTCGGCGACCTCGACGAGCGGTTCCCCGGGGTGCCGCGGATGGCGCTCACCGCCACTGCGACCCGCGCGACGCACCAGGAGCTCACCGAGCGGCTGCGCCTGCCGCAGGCGCGGCACTTCGTCGCGAGCTTCGACCGACCCAACATCCAGTACCGCATCGAGCCGAAGGTCGATCCGCGGCGGCAGCTCGTCACCTTCATCCGCTCGATGCCCGAGGGATCCGCCGGCATCGTGTACGCGCTCAGCCGCAAGTCGGTCGAGCAGACCGCCGACTACCTCGCCGCACAGGGTCTCGACGCCCTGCCGTACCACGCGGGTCTTCCGGCCGAGATGCGCGCCAAGCACCAGTCGCGGTTCCTCCGCGAAGACGGTGTCGTCATGGTCGCCACGATCGCGTTCGGCATGGGCATCGACAAGCCCGACGTCCGGTTCGTGGCCCACATCGATCTGCCGAAGTCTGTCGAGGGGTACTACCAGGAGACCGGGCGCGCCGGACGCGACGGCGAAGCGTCGATCGCCTGGATGGCCTACGGCCTGGGGGATGTCGTGCAGCAGCGGCGCCTCATCGATCAGAGCCCCGGCGACCGCACGTTCAAGATGCGCATGGGGCAGCACCTCGACGCGATGCTCGCCCTCTGCGAGACGGTCGCGTGCCGTCGGCAGAACCTGCTCGGCTACTTCGGCCAGGACTCCGAGCCCTGCGGCAACTGCGACACCTGCCTCACGCCGCCCGACACGTGGGACGGCCTGATCCCCGCCCAGAAGCTGCTCTCGACGATCGTGCGGCTGCAGCGCGAGCGCAACCAGTCGTTCGGCGCCGGCCACCTCGTCGACATCCTGCGCGGAGCGTCGACCGAGCGCATCCGGCAGCAGCGTCATGACGAACTCGCGACGTACGGCCTCGGCTCCGATCTGTCAGACCAGGACTGGCGCAGTGTCATCCGGCAGCTGCTCGCCCGCGGCATCCTCGTCGCTCGCGGCGAGTACGGCGTGCTCGCGGTCGGCGAGGCCGGAGCGCCGGTGCTCAAGGGCGAGGCTAACGTCCCCCTGCGCCGCGACGTGCTCGGGCGGGGCCAGAACAGCGGCGGCTCTCGCGTGCGCAAGTCGGCCGCGGTCGAGCAGGTCGCCGAGAGCGATCGCGACCTGTTCGAGGCGCTGCGTGCCTGGCGTGCCGAACAGGCGCGCGAGCAGGGCGTTCCGGCCTACATCGTCTTCGGTGACGCGACGCTGCGCGCGCTCGCCGATCGCCGGCCGCGCACCTCGGCCGACCTCGAGGGCATCACCGGCATCGGAGCCAAGAAGCGCGAGGCCTACGGCGACGCGGTGCTCGCCGTCGTGGCATCCCACTGACGACGAGCACCGCGCTTCGCCGGCTCCCGCCGCGGCTACTTGATCGAGCCGCGCATCACCCCGGAGATCACCCAGCGCTGCGAGAAGATGTAGATGATCAGCAGCGGCGCCATCGCCATGAGGTACGAGGCGAAGGCCACGGTGTAGTCGGTGTTGTACTGCCCCTGGAACACGTACTGCGCGAGCGACAGCGTGCGGTCTGAGGGCGATGTCAGCACGACCAGCGGCATGATGAAGTCGTTCCAGGCCCAGACGCACGTCAGGATGCCGACGGTGGCGTTCATCGGCATGAGCAGCGGAAAGACGATTTGCCGGAACACGCGCCACGTCGAGGCGCCGTCCATCCGCGCCGCCTCTTCGAGCTCGATGGGGATCGAGCGGATGAACGCGGTGTAGATGAAGATGTTCAGACTCAGGCCGTAGATCGTGTAGAGGACGATCATGCCGCCGGGGTTGTCGAGCCCGAGCAGCGACGTCTGCTTCACCAGGGGCAGCATGATGATCGGGAACGGCACGAACAGCGCGGCCAGCAGGTAGTAGAACACGCCCTTGAAGAACGGGCGGTGCAGGTTTCGGGCGAGCGCGTAGGCGACCAGCGAGCTCGTGAACAGTGTGAACACGACCGAGCCCACGGTGATGATGGCGGTGTTCAGCAGCGCCTGCGGGAAGTCGGTGCGCTCCCACGCGACGGCGAAGTTGTCCCAGTTGATCGGCCACGGCAGCTCGAACCCGGTGCCGTCGGCGAGCTGCGCCGGCGTCTTGAGGGCGACGGCGACGGCGAGGTACAGCGGGATGATGACCGTGAGCGAGCACACCGCGATGAGCGCGGTCGCCCACCAGTTCGTGGGGCGGGTGTCTCCGGGGTCGCCACCGCCGCGACGACGGCGGGGGACGACGACGGCGGTGGTGGCGGGGCCGGCCTCGACCGGGGTGGAGGTGGAGCTGGACATCAGAAGTCGGCCTCTCTGCGCTGAAGGACCCGGAATTGGAGCAGCGAAACGATCGTGATGACGATGAAGAAGATCACGGCGTTGGCGGTCTGGTAGGCGAACTCGCCGCCCGTGAAGCCGCCGCGGAAGATCAGCATCGTCACCGACTCGGTCGAGGTTCCCGGGCCGCCGTTGGTGAGGGCGATGATCGGGTCGAACACCTGCAGAAAGCCCTTCAGGCTGAGCACGACGTTGATGGTGAAGAAGGCGCTGATCAGGGGGAAGGTGATCGAGCGGAACTGGCGGGCCGGGGTGGCGCCGTCGATGGATGCCGCCTCGTAGATGTCGGCGGGGATGGTCTGCAGCCCCGCCAGGTAGATGATGATCGAGAAGGCGCAGGCCTGCCAGACAGCCAGCACGACGATCGCCGTCCACGCCCAGTCGGGGTTGGTGAGGATGTTGTCGCGGAACAGCGGGATGCCCGCGAGGATCTTCGGCAGCGAGTTCGAGAACACGAACTGGAACACGTAGCCCACGACCAGCACCGCGAGGATGTACGGCACGAAGTACACGCCGCGCCAGAAGTTCCGGGCTCGGATCTTGGCGTTGAGGCCGAGCGCGATCGCGAGCGAGATGGCGTTGGTGAGCACCGTGGCCACGATCGCGAACAGGAACGAGAAGGTGTAGGCCTGCAGGACGCGGTCGTCTCGGAAGATGTTGACGTAATTCGCGATGCCGACGAAGTCCCACGTGCCGTAGCCGGCATAGTTCGTAAAGCTGAAGAACACGCCGATAATGACCGGCAGGGTGTGGAACGCGGCGAACGCGATGACGGCGGGCCACACGAACCAGTAGTAGGCGCGGGGAGCGAGCTTCGATCGCGAGCGCGGGGCGGGGGCGACGGTGGTGGCCATCTCAGTCCTCCTCGACCGGGGTGATGGTGCGGGCGGCGACCTTGCGCCACTCGTTGTCGAGGGTGCGCAGGGCCCCGTCGACGTCGCCGTCGTAGAGGAACTGCTGCACGATGCCCGTCAGCGGAATGGCCGTCGGCACCTGGTGGTCGATGAAGCCGGTGATCCGGCCGCTGTCGAAGTAGGGCGCGATCGACTCGAGGGCCGGGTCGTCGCCCAGTTCGGCGCCGACGACGGACGGCACCATGGTCTGGGCTGCTGCGAACCGCTCGATCACATCCGGGCGGAAGAGGAACTCGATGAAGCGCAGCGCCTCTTCTTTGCGCGGGGTGTCGCGAGCCATCGTCACCGTCACGTCCACACCCGATACGAGCATGCGGTCGTCGGGGCTTTCGGGCACCGGGTAGGGGAAGATTGCCGCGTCGATGTCGGGATTGACGGCCTTGACCGGGCTGAGGGCCCAGATGCCCTGCAGCATCATCGCGGCACCGCCCCGCGCGAACAGCGCCGTGCTGTCGTCGTACGAGGCCCCGCGGTAGCCCTCCTGCGAATACGCGAACAGCTGCGCCTGACGCTCCATGATCTCGGGGAAGTCCTGCTCGAACGACACCGGAGCGTCCGGGCCGACGTTCTCGCCCTCCGAGCGCATCGCGTCGAAGAAGCCGTCCTGCGCGGCGTACGCGCCGATGCCGTTCCACGACGGCATGGCGGTCCAGTTCTCGGCGAGCGAGGTGGCGAACGGCGGGATGCCGCGCTCGACGAGCGTGTCGCACAGCGCGATCAGTTCGTCCCACGTCTCGGGCACCTCGAGGCCCTGCTCGGCGAAGATGGCGCGGTTGTAGATGATCCCGTTGGCGTTGTTGACGTAGCCGAGGCTGTTGACCTCGCCGGGGGCGTTGCCGAGCTGCTCGAGGATCTGCTGCACCCCGGGGTTGATCGTGTCGAGCACAGGTTCGTCCGAGAAGTCGTAGAAGACCCCGGCCTCGGCGAGCTTGCCGAAGTTCCCGTTGCCGTTGAGTGTGATGACGTCGGGCGTGCGGTTCTTCACGAGCAGCGTCCGGATCAGCGTCTCGGCATCGGCGACCTGGTTCTGGACCACCCGGATGTCGGGGTTCTCGGCCTCGAACTGCGCGATGATCTCGGTGAAGTCCTCGAGGGCTTCTCCCTTGAACTGGAAGAAGTCGATAGTCGTCACCCCGTCGCCGGGGTTCGCCGCGCATCCGCCGGCTCCGATCATCAGGGCGGTGAGCCCGACGACGGCGGCGGCGGTGCGGATGGTTCGTCTTCTCATGGGGCGCGCCTCCTTGCGCTGGGGGGATGGGTCGGTCAGGCCGGGGTGATCTCGACGACGACGGCCTGCTGCGGGTTCTGCACGGGGGGACGCACCCCCGTCACGGCGAGCTGGCGTCCGGTGAGCACCGTGTCGTGGTGCGCCCAGTCCAGCGGCGACTGCGCCGGGGTCTGCACGAGGCCGCACGGAGTGATGAGTCGCACGCGGTACTCCGTCGCGTCGTCGAGTCCCGGCAACCGGACGCGGCCGGCGGGCGAGGAGATGAGCGTCTGCGTCTGGGCGATCGTGAAGAACGCCGCGTCCCGGTCGGCGCCGACGACGCCGCGCACGTCGAGCCCCGGGTCGGTGACGTCGACGTTGACGAGCCGCCCGGTCGCGACGAGCGGGCGTACGCGTTTGGCGAGAGCCACCCACTCCGCGACCGCGACCGCGTCGGCATCCGAGATCGTCGTGACGTCCCACTCGATCCCGAAGTGTCCGAACAGGGCGACGGCGCCGCTCAGGGCGAGCGACACGGTGCGCCCCGTCGAGTGCACATGGGGCGTGGTCAGGTGCATGCCCATCATCTCGGGCGGCACCACGAGGGCGGTGTAGCGCTGGATCTCGAGGCGCTCGACGGGGTCGAGGCAGTCGCTGGTCCAGATCCGGTCGGTGCGGTCGAGGATGCCCAGGTCGGTGCGGGCGCCACCCGACGCGCAGCTCTCGATCTCGAGCCCCGGGTGGGTCGCCTTGAGCTCGTCGATCAGCCGGTACACGGCGAGGGTATGCGCGTGCACCTGGCGTGCGCCTCCCGGACCGGATGCCGCGTCGACGAGGTCTCGGTTGTGGTCCCACTTGATGTAGGCGATGGGGTACTCGGCGAGGATCGCGTGGATGCGCTCGGAGATGTAGTCGTAGGCGCCCGGATGCGCGAGGTTGAGCACCTGCTGCTGGCGGGCCGAGGGTGGCAGTCCGGCGCGCCCGCGGAACAGCCATTCCGGATGCTGCCGCGCGAGGTCGCTGTCAGGGTTGACCATCTCGGGCTCGAACCACAGGCCGAACTCCATGCCGCGGGCGACGACGTGGTCGGCGAGGGGGTGCAGTCCCTGCGGCCACACGGTGTCGTCGACGTACCAGTCGCCGAGTCCGGCCGTGTCGTCGCGGCGCAGCCGGAACCAGCCGTCGTCGAGCACGTACCGCTCGACGCCGAGCTCGGCGGCCCGGTCGGCGAGCGCGAGGAGCTTCTCGAGCGAGTGGTCGAAGTAGACCGCCTCCCACGTGTTCAGGGTCACGGGGCGCGGACGGTGCGGGTGCTGCGGGCGGGCACGCACGCCGGCGTGGAACCGCGCCGCGAGCTCGTCGAGGCCGTCGCCCCACGACCCGAGGAGCTCGGGCGAGGCGATCTCCTCGCCCGGGGCCAGGATGATCTCGCCGGGTCCGTAGAGCTCGCCGCCGGCGAGGAAGACATCGCCCGTCGGGGTGCGCTCGGCAAGCAGTCGCTGGTTGCCGCTCCACGCGACGTGTGCGCCGTGCACGCGCCCGTGCTCGAAGCCGAAGCCGGGGCGTCCGGCGGCCAGGAGCAGCGTGGCGTCGGCGCCGGGACGGCCGCGCCGGCTCTCGCGCACGTGCGATCCGAAGGTGAGATCGTGGCGCTGGGCGGAGCGCTCGCGCAGGTGTCGCCCCGTCGTGTCGAGGATCTCGGCGGCATCCCACGGCAACGGCAGCATCGCCTGCAGCGTCAGCACCGTGTACGGGGTCGAGCCGGTGTTGCGCAGGGTGAGGCGGCCGCGCAGCAGCCCGCCGGCGCCGACCGAGAGATCGACCCGCAGGGCCAACCCGGCCTCGTCGTCGGCCAGGTCGACGCGCATTGCGTCTGTGTTTACGACGGCGTCGCGCAGAGTGAACAGGGCGCTCGCGCCGCGGCCGTCGCGGTGTCCTTCCACGGCGGGGGTCTCGAGCCAGCCGGATGCCTCGGTCGGCGCGAGGGTCAGTCGGGCCGTCGTGTCGAGGCCGCCCGAGACGCGTTGCTGCCGCGCCGCGATCGCGAGCGACTGCAGCGTGCGTTCCGAGGCGTCGCCGAGGTCTTCGCCCCAGTGCACGATCGCAGGATGCGGCTGTGCCGCGAGGTCGACGACGACGCTCGTGCCGTCGCGGCGCAGGTGGGCGACCGCGCCGACCGGTGCCGTCGTGTCGGTCGGATCGTGGAGGACATCGTTGTCGGAATCGGGCATGGGGTTAGTTCTACCATGAAAATAAAGGATCACCCAGCGCGATGATTCGACGCCATTTGCGCCAGCCAGCACCCACTTTTGTGTCACACTGGAACCAACTCGATAAGGGGTGACGATGAGCGACAACGAAGCCGCCCTGGCCCGCGCCGTCCTCATTCACGGTCCGCTGTCGCGACGCGAGCTCACGACGCGACTCGGTCTGTCGCCGGCGAGCCTGACCCGGCTCGCCAAACCGCTGCTGGACAGCGGCCTGCTCGTCGAGCTCGACGACATCGCCGACGGCTCGATCGGCCGACCGTCGCGCCCGCTCGACATCGCCCCGAACTCGGGCTGCTTCATCGGCATGAAGCTCACCGGAGACGGCCTGTACGCCGTGCGTACCGACATCCGTGCCGACCTTCTCGCCGAACACGAGCGACCCATCCCCGATCGCGACCCGGATGCCGTCGTCGGCGAGGTCGCCGCGGCCGTTACGGCGCTCGGCGCTGACGGGCTCGTCGGCGTGGGTCTCGGGCTCGGCGGCAACGTCCACGACGGCGTCGTGCGCCACGCGCCGTTCCTCGGGTGGGGCGAGGTCGACCTCGGCGCGCGTTTGGAACAGGCGATCGGCGCGCCCGTGACGGTCGAGAACGACCTCGTCGCCCTCACCGAGGCCGAGCGGTGGTTCGGCGCCGGTCGCGGTCTGCCGGGGTTCATCACGATCACGATCGGCGCCGGCGTCGGCTATGGCCTCGTCGTCGGCGGTCGGGTCGTGCGCACGCTCGACGCCATCGTCGGCACCGGCGGGCATCTGCCGCTCGATCCCTATGGCCCGTTGTGCTCCGAGGGGCACCGCGGCTGCTCGCAGGCGATGCTCTCGTCGGGGTCGATCGCAGCGCAGGTCTCGGCGGCACTCGGCCGGCCCGTCGACTACGACGAGACGCTGCGGCTCGCCAGTGCGGGAGAGCCCGCGGCGCGCGCCGTGGTCGCCGGCGCCGGTATCGCTCTCGGCCGGATGATCGCGCTCGCGGCGAACCTCTCGCTGCAGGCGGACGTCGTCCTCGCGGGCGAAGGTATCGGCTTGTTCGCGCTCGCCGAGACCGAGATCCGCGACGCGATCCGCGCGGGGCGGTCCGCGGATGCCGCCGAGATCACGATCCACGTCGACGAGACGGGCTTCCGAGCGTGGGCCCGGGGCGCGGCGGCGGTGGCGATCCAGTCCGCGATGGCGCGGATGCAGGGCGCGCGCTGATCGCAGAGGCGAGCGTGGATGTCGCCGTCGCACAATGCGGGTCGCCGACGTACCGGCATCCGGTTGTGCTGACCGACCAACTCGCTTGGCGAGGCGTTGTGGAAGTCCTACCGTGAATACTGACTCCGATCCTTCCGACGTCGAAAGGCACGCGATGACCGACGCCGCTGTTCGTCCCCACAAGCCCGCAACCGCAGACCGCACCCCCGCCGGGGGAGCCCCGACCGCGCCCCATACCGCGGAGGAGGCGCACGAGGCGCGCATCGACATCGACGCGGTCACCGACATGCTGCTCGGAACCTGGGCGGCGACGCGGCGCGAGGCACGCGAGATGATCAAAGATCCCGTGTTCTGGCAGATCCCGGGCGAGCCGATGGCCGAGCACCGCGAACGCGTGCTCACGCAGCTCCACCTGCTCGTCGAACGCGGCGCCTCCGGACGCGGCTACCCCAAGGAGTACGGCGGCGACGGCGACAACGGTGCGAACCTCGCCGGCTTCCAGGAGCTCGTGCTGGCCGACCCCAGCCTGCAGATCAAATCCGGCGTGCAGTGGGGCCTCTTCGGCTCGGCCATCCACCAGCTCGGCACGAAGCCCCACCACGACGCCTGGCTGCGCGACGCGATGGAGATGCGCCTGCCGGGCGCGTTCGCGATGACCGAGACCGGGCACGGATCGGATGTCGCGGCCATCGGCACGACCGCCACGTACGACCCCGAGACCGAGGAGTTCGTCATCCACACGCCGTTCCGCGGTGCGTGGAAGGACTACCTGGGCAACGCGGCGGTGCACGGCAAGGCTGCCACCCTCTTCGCTCAGCTGATCACGGGCGGCGTGAACTACGGCGTCCACTGCTTCTTCGTGCCGCTCCGCGACGACGAGGGCAGCTTCCTGGCCGGTGTCGGCGGCGAGGACGACGGCGTCAAGGGCGGGCTCAACGGCATCGACAACGGCCGTCTCCACTTCGATCACGTCCGTATCCCGCGCACGAACCTGCTCAACCGGTACGGCGACGTCGCTGCGGACGGCACCTACAGCTCCGACATCGCGAGCCCCGGCCGCCGGTTCTTCACGATGCTCGGCGCCCTCGTGCAGGGGCGTGTGTCGCTCGACGGCTCCGCCACGACCGCCTCGGCGCTCGCGGAGTACATCGCCGTGACGTACGCCAACCAGCGTCGTCAGTTCGACTCCGGTGCCGGCACCGACGAGGTCACCCTGCTCGACTACGGTCGGCATCAGCGCCGTCTGCTGCCGCGCATCGCGCAGACCTACGCGCAGTTCTTCTCGCACGACGAGCTGCTGCAGTCCTTCGACGGCGTGTTCTCGGGGCGCACCGACACCCCCGAGGGGCGGGAGAACCTCGAGACGCTCGCCGCCGCCCTCAAGCCGCTGTCGACGTGGCATGCGCTCGACACGATCCAGGAGTGCCGTGAAGCGTGCGGCGGCCAGGGCTTCCTCGCCGAGAACCGCATGGTCGACCTGCACCACGACCTCGATGTCTTCGCCACCTTCGAGGGCGATAACAACGTGCTCCTGCAGCTGGTGGGCAAGCGTCTTCTCAGCGACTACGCGAAGCAGTTCAAGGGAGCCGACGCGAAGGCCCTCGCCAAGTTCGCCGCCGTCTCAACCGCCGAGCGCGTGTTCCACGGTGCCGGGCTCCGCCGGCTCGGTCAGTCGGTCGCCGACTTCGGGCAGACGGCACGATCGGTGCAGCTCGGGCTGCGGGCCGAGCAGCAGCACGAGCTGCTGACCGGCCGCGTCGAGCAGATGATCGCCGACATCGCCGCCGCGCTGCGGCCCGCATCGAAGATGTCGCAGCAGGATGCCGCTGCCGTCTTCAACCAGCACCAGTCGGAGCTGATCGAGGCCGCCCGCGCTCACGGTGAGCTCCTCCAGTGGGAGGCGTTCGCACAGGGTGTCGAGCGCATCGAAGACGAGGGCACCCGCCAGGTGCTCGTGTGGCTGCGCGACCTCTTCGGCCTGACCCTCATCGAGCGGCACCTCGCGTGGTACCTCATCAACGGTCGTCTCTCGACCCAGCGCGCGGCGGCCGTCACGAGCTACATCGACCGGCTGTGCGCGCGGCTGCGCCCGCACGCGCAGGATCTCGTCGACGCCTTCGGCTTCGCGCCCGAGCACGTCCGCGCGCCCATCGCGTCGGGCGCGGAGGCGGAGCGGCAGCGCGAGGCCCGCGAGTACTTCGCCGACCTCGCCGCGTCGGGCACCGCGCCCGTCTCGGAGAAGACGCTCGCGAAGTCGGGCAAACGGGGCTCCTGAGACCGGCTGCGGCGGTGGCGAACCGCGGCATGTCGGCGGCGCTCGCTAGCCTGGCGGAATGGCGCTCGACCTCATCACCGGACCCGACGGCCTGGACCGATGCGGCTGGGTGGGCGATGACGTCGAGTACCGGCGCTACCACGACGAAGAATGGGGGCGCCCGCTCCACGGCGACCGCGCGCTGTTCGAGAAGCTGAGCCTCGAGGGGTTCCAGGCGGGGCTCAGCTGGATCACGATCCTGCGCAAACGCCCGCGCTTCCGCGAAGTCTTCGCGGGATTCGAGCCGGTGCGCGTGGCCGCATTCGGCGCGGACGAGATCGCGGCCCTCATGGCGGATGCCGGCATCATCCGCAATCGGGCGAAGATCGAGGCCACCATCTCGAACGCGAGGCTGCTGCTCGGCTTCTCCGACGGCGAGTTCGACGAGCTCATGTGGTCGTTCGCGCCCGAGGCCGGCCGGCCGCGCCCCGCAACGCTCGCCGACGTGCCCCCGGTGACGGCGGAATCCGAGGCGATGAGCAAGGCCCTGCGGCGCCGCGGGTTCCGGTTCGTCGGGCCGACGACGATGTACGCGCTCATGCAGTCGTCCGGCATGGTCGACGACCACGTCGTCGGATGCCACCGAGCTCTCGCCCTCGACGACACGAAGCCCCACAATGGGGAGGTTCGTACCGAGAGGATGTCCGATGGCCGCCGCATCCGCTGAGAACGCCGCCGATTCGCACGAGGTCATCCGCGTCCGCGGTGCGCGTGAGAACAATCTGAACGGTGTCGACGTCGACATCCCGAAACGACGGCTGACCGTCTTCACGGGCGTGAGCGGTTCCGGCAAGTCCTCGCTCGTTTTCGGCACGATCGCCGCCGAGTCGCGGCGTCTCATCAACGAGACCTACCCGACCTTCGTCCAGCAGTTCATGGCGCAGATCGGGCGCCCCGATGTCGACGCGCTCGAGAACATCAGTCCGGCGATCATCGTCGACCAGGAGCGGATGGGCGCGAACGCCCGCTCGACGGTCGGCACGGCGACCGACGTGCATGCCATGCTGCGCGTGCTGTTCAGCCGTATCGGCCAGCCGTTCGTCGGGTCGCCGCAGGCGTTCTCGTTCAACGTGCCGTCGGTGTCGGGTGCCGGCGAGATCATGATCGCCGTCGGAGGCGAGGAAGGCCGTGCGGAACGCCGGTCGTTCCAGGTGACGGGCGGCATGTGCCCCGACTGCGAAGGGCTCGGCGAGGTCAGCGACATCGACATCGATGAGCTGGTCGACCGGTCGAAGTCTCTCAATGACGGCGCCATCCGGGTTCCGGGCTACAGCGCCGACGGCTGGATGGTGCGCGGGTACAGCGAGTCGGGACTGCTCGATCCCGACAAGCCGATCGCCGACTACTCGGATACCGAGCTCGAGGACTTCCTCTACAAAGAGCCCACCAAGGTCAAGATCCAGAGCATCAACATGACCTATGAGGGACTCGTCCCGCGGGTCACGAAGTCGATGCTGCAGAAGGACCGCGAGTCGCTGCAGCCCCACGTCCGGGCGTTCGTCGAGCGGGCGGTGAAGTTCATGCCCTGCCCGGCATGCGGGGGGACGCGGCTCAACGACGGGGCACGTTCGGCGAGGATCGCCGGAGTGAACATCGCCGATGCCGCGTCGATGCAGATCACCGACCTCGCCGATTGGCTCCGCTCGATAGACGACCCCTCCGTCGAGCCGTTGCTCGCGGGACTGCGTGCCACCGTGCAGTCGTTCATCGACATCGGCCTCGGCTATCTCTCGCTCGACCGCTCCTCGGGAACACTGTCGGGCGGCGAGGCCCAGCGAACGAAGATGATCCGGCATCTCGGGTCGAGCCTGACCGACGTCACGTACGTCTTCGACGAGCCGACAGCCGGTCTTCACCCGCACGACATCCAGCGGATGAACGATCTGCTCCGCGGGCTCCGCGACAAGGGCAATACGGTGCTCGTGGTCGAGCACAAACCCGAGGTCATCGAGGTCGCCGATCACGTCATCGATCTCGGGCCCGGCGCAGGACGGAACGGCGGGAGGATCCAGTTCACGGGATCGGTCGCCGAGCTGCGGGTATCCGGCACGCTGACCGGTCGGCACCTCGACCACCGGGCACAGCTGAAACCGGCGGTGCGCACGGCGTCCGGCATCCTCGAGATCCGGGGTGCGACCGCCAACAATCTCAAGTCGGTGGACGTCGACATCCCGCTCGGGACTCTCACCGTCGTCACCGGTGTGGCCGGCTCGGGCAAATCGTCGCTCATCCACGGCAGCCTCGCAGGGCGGGACGGGGTGGTCGTCGTCGATCAGTCGCCGATCCGGGGCAACCGGCGCAGCAGTCCGGCGACCTACACGGGCCTGCTCGATCCGATCCGCTCGGCGTTCGCCAAGGCGAACGGGGTCAAGCCCGCTCTCTTCAGCGCCAACTCGCAGGGCGCGTGCCCGGCCTGCAAGGGGCTGGGCGTCATCGTCACGAAGCTCGGCATCACCGCATCCGTCGAGACGGAGTGCGACGTATGCGAGGGGTCGGGGTTCAGTCCCGACGTCCTCCAGTACACCCTCGACGGGCGCACCATCGCCGAGGTGCTCGCCCTGAGTGCGACGGAGGCCGCCGAGGCGCTTCCGCCGCGGGTGGCGGGAGGAGTCCTGTCGCGCCTGATCGACGTCGGCCTCGGGTACATCACGTTGGGACAGGCGCTGAGCACCCTCTCGGGCGGAGAACGGCAGCGGTTGAAGCTCGCGATCTCGATGGCCACGTCCGGCTCGGTCTACATCCTCGACGAGCCGACGACGGGTCTGCATCTCGCGGATGTCGACAATCTGCTCGCGCTGCTCGACCGGCTCGTCGACGCCGGCAACTCGGTCATCGTCATCGAGCATCATCAGGCCGTCATGGCGCACGCCGATCACATCATCGACATCGGACCGGGTGCCGGGCGCGACGGCGGGCGGGTCGTGTTCGAGGGGACACCGGCCGACCTCGTCGCGGCTGGCGGCACCCTCACAGCGGAGCATCTCGGCCGCTACATCGGCACCCGCGCCGGATCGGAGAGATGATGCACACCATCGCGATGGTCGACATGGGGAGAACTCCCCATGTCAACCGACAAATCCGGCACTTCTCCTGACATAGGGTGGTTCCGCAGTTCAACCAGTGCGAGCCCGGAAGCCGGGCCGATCACCGTCGCCCCGGGGGGAGCCGAGCCCAATGACGTCGACCTCGTGGCTGCGGGCACGCCCGCGAACGTTCATCTCCGCCGGTATCGTCACCGTCGCGGCACTGACCATCGGAACCCTCGCGGTCGCCTACGAGGGTGAGCCCACGACCGAGGTCGATCTCCACGACGGCGGCGTGTGGGTGACGAAGCAGTCCAGCTTGCTCGTGGGGCACTACAACAACGAGTCCCGCGTGCTCGACGGCAGCCTGCGCACGACATCCGCCGAGTACGACGTGCTCCAATCCGGTCCCCGCGTCGTCGTGGTCGACGCGGACGGATCGGCGATGTCGGCCGTCGATCCCGCGAAGGTCGTGCTTTCGGGAACCGCTGAGGTGCAGCCGGGCGCGCAGATCGCCCTCGGATCCGACACCGTCTCGGTGCTCGACGCCGCGGGAGACCTGCGCACCGTCCAGTTCGCCGGTGTGAACGGCTTCAGCTTCGAAGGCAACGAGCCGATCGCCGAGCTCGGGGAGAACGCGACGGCGACGGTCGGCACAGACGGCACGATTTATGCCGCGTCCGCGGCCGGCGCGTCGCTGTACGCCTACGCGCCGATCGGCGACGGCACCGTCGCGCAGACCGCCGAGCGGAGCCTCGAGGGCATCGCCGAGGATCACGAGCTGGCCATCACCTCACTCGGGCAGACGCCGTTCGTGCTCGACCGCGAGACCAATGTGCTCTATGGCGGCGACGGCTCGCAGACCGATCTTCCCGCCGATGCGCTGCTGCAGCGTCCGTCCAACTCCGCCGATACCCTCACCGTGAGCACGCGCAGCGCCCTGTTGCGCGTGCAGCCCGGGGGACAGACGACGACGATCGAGGCCGGTGCCGAGGGCACCCCCGCCGACCCCGTCTACGTCGGCGGCTGTGCCTACGGCGCGTGGTCGGGATCGGGAGTCTTCGTCCGCGACTGTGCGAACGACGCCGACGATCTGGTGCAGGAGATCGAGGGCATCGATCCCGCCGCGAAACTGGAGTTCCGCGTGAATCGGGATGTCGTCGTGCTCAACGACGTGTTCGGCGGTGCGGCCTGGCTCGCGAGCGAGAACATGCAGCGCGTCGACAACTGGACCGACATCACCCCGCCGGAAGGCACCGGCGACGAGGAGCAGGAGACGACCGAGGAGACGGTCGAGACCGCCCTGCCCGAGCGGACCGAGGAGAACACGCCGCCGATCGCCGTAGACGACTCGTTCGGTGTGCGCCCCGGTCGCACGACCGTGCTGCCCGTCCTCTTCAACGACACCGATGCCGACGGCGACGTGCTGGTCGCCGAGGCCACGAGCGATCCCGCGTTCGGTGAGATCTCGCAGATCCAGAACGGTGGCGCCCTCCAGATCGCCGTGCCCGACGATGCGTCAGGCTCGACGTCGTTCACCTACACCGCCGACGACGGCCGCGGCGGCGAGGCATCCGCGACGGTGCGGCTCTCGGTGCGCGGCGACAACGAGAACTCCCCGCCCGTCCAGCAGCGCGTCACGCCGGTCACCGTCGAGGCCGGCGGCACCACCTCGTACAACGTGCTGAGCGAATGGATCGACCCGGACGGCGACGACATCTTCCTCAAGTCGGTCCAGCCCGACGGCGGTGACGAGGCCGACTTCACGTCCGACGGCCAGATCACGTATCGCGCGATCGGTGCGGTGCAGGGCCGAAAGGACGTGCCCATCATCGTCTCGGACGGCACGGATGACGGCGCCGGCGTGCTCCGGATCGA
Source organism: Microbacterium sp. 1262 (assembly GCF_040544895.1). Lineage (NCBI taxonomy): Bacteria > Bacillati > Actinomycetota > Actinomycetes > Micrococcales > Microbacteriaceae > Microbacterium > Microbacterium sp. 1262. The sequence continues at coordinate 2,410,940 of NZ_JBEPKU010000001.1, read as the reverse complement.
CGTTCGCCCTCCCGGGACGACTGTTCCCGTCACCAACGCCGACCACGTCGTGACCCGTGTCGGTCAATCGGTCACGGTGTCGCCGCTGACGAACGACACGAGCGCGGGACGCGAGCCGCTGCGCCTGACGCGCGTCGACGAGGTCGAGGGCGCGACGATCCAACCCGACTTCGCCGAGCAGACCTTCACCTTCAGCTCGGACGCCGTCAACACCTACTACGTCGATTACCTGGTGTCGGCGGGACCCAACAGCGTTCCCGGACTCGTGCGCGTCGACGTTCTGCCGGCGGCGGACACCAATCTTCCGCCCGTCGCGGTGCGAGACGTCGCGCTCTTGCCGACGGGCGGCGACGTGCTCGTCAACGTCCTGGGCAATGACACCGATCCGGCCGGCGGCATCCTCGTCGTCCAGTCGGTGACGGCCGACCCCGATGGCGGGGTGACGGCGGCCGTGCTCGGCCATGAGACCGTCCGGATCACCGACCAGGGCTCGCTCAGCGAGCAGACGCGGGTGTCGTACACGATCTCCAACGGCGACCAATCCGCCACGGGCGAGATCGTCGTCATCCCGATCCCGGCGCCCGACCGGCTGCGGCCACCGGTCGCGAACAACGACACGGCGGTCGTGCGCGTCGGCGATGTCGTCACGATCGACGTGCTCGCGAACGACACCCACCCCAACGGCGACACCCTGCATGTGTCTCCCGAGCTCGTTCCGCCGCTCGTCGACGAGACTGACGGCCAGGTGTTCGTCTCGGAGGACAAGCTCCGGTTCCGTGCCGGTGACGAGCCCAAGACCGTCAACGCCACGTACGAGGCGGTCGACAGCTCGGGTCAGCGCGCCGGCGCCTATGTGACGATCCAGATCCTGCCGCGTCAGGATGACGCGAACGCCGCGCCCCGTCCGCGCGACCTCACCGCGCGAACCCTCAGCGGCTCGAAGGTCACGATCCCGGTGCCCCTCGACGGCATCGACGAGGACGGCGACTCCGTCGAGCTGATCGGCATCGCGAGCTCGCCGAGCAAGGGTCGCATCGTCGAGACCGGGTCGAACACCTTCGTCTACGAGGCCTTCGACACGAGCGTCGGCTCCGACTCGTTCACCTACCGGGTGCGCGACCGCCTCGGCAAGGAGGGAACGGCGCGTATCCAGGTCGGCGTCGCGCCGCCCGAGACGACCAATCAGGCGCCGTACGCCGTGAAGGATGCCGTCATCATGCGGCCGGGACGCCAGGTGGCGGTCTCGGTGCTCGAGAACGACTCCGACCCCGACGGCGACCAGTTCGGCTTCGCTGCCGACGCGCTCGAGGTGCCGGACGTCGACGGTCTCGCGGCCGAGGTGTCGGGCGAGCAGATCGTCATCACTGCGCCCGACGTGCCGATGAACACGAGCATCCAGTACACTATCGAGGACGCCCGCGGCCTCACCGCGACGGCCCCCGTGCAGATCACCGTCGACCCCGACGTGCCGCTGCAGCGCCCGATCGCCCGCGACGATCGCGTGCGCGCCGAGGACGTCGACGAGAACGGCGTGGCCGAGGTCGCGGTGCTCGACAACGACGACGACCCCGACGGCACACGCAGTGCGCTGCGCGTGACCCTCGGCGCCGGCGGCGAGAACGCCACCGTGCGCCCCAACGGCACGGTGTCGGTGCCGCTGACCGACGAGCGCCAGCTCATCACCTACTTCATCACCGACGAGGACGAGCTCACCGCGGCCGCCTTCATCCACGTGCCCTCGCTCGCCGAGCTGCCGCCGAGCCTCATCTCGACCGAGCCTCTCGTCGTCCAGAGCGGTGAGACCGTCGAGCTGCCGCTGTCGGAGTACGTGCGCGCCTCGGGCGGACGGGATGTCGTCATCACCGAGGCCGAGAAGGTCACGGCGGCCCACTCCAACGGTGCATCCCTCGTCAAGGACGAGCGGACGCTCGAGTACACCTCCGCTGCCGACTACTTCGGTCAGGACGCCCTGACCTTCGAAGTCACCGACGGTTCGGGGCCCGACGACCCCGAGGGCCGCAAGGCGACCCTGATGATCCCGATCACCGTCACGCCGCCCGACAACCGCCCGCCGAGCATGATCGGCGCGCAGATGGAGGTCGCGCAGGGCGAGGATGCGCGGACCCTCGATCTCGCCGCGCTCGCGACCGACCCCGATCCCGGCGATGCCGAGAAGCTGCGGTTCGCGATCGTCGGCGGCTCGCCCGACGGATTGACCGCGCGCATCGACGGCTCGGTGCTCTCGGTGGAGGCGAGCACGGACGTCGCCAAGGGGACCTCGCTGCCCGTGCAGGTGAGCGTCACCGACGGCGAATCGGACCCGGTGACGGCGACGATCACGGTCACCGTGACCGCCTCGACGCGCCCGCTCGCCACCGCGAACGCCGATGTCATCGAGCAGGCCGACCAGGGTGAGACCATCTCGGTCGCCGTGCTCGACAACGACGTGAACCCGTTCCCCGAGACGCCGCTGAAGGTCGTCGGAGCGTTCACCGAGACCTCGGGAGCCTCGGCGACCGTCGCCGGTGATCGCGTAGAGGTCACCAGCCGCGACGACTTCGTGGGAACCCTCGTCGTGCGGTACCGGATCCAGGACGCGACGGGCGACCCCGACCGTGAGGTCGAGGGCCAGATCCGCATCACCGTCCAGGGGCGTCCGGATGCTCCCGGCAAGCCGACAGTGACGAGCGTCGAGAGCCGCACCGTGGTGATGTCGTGGTCGCCGCCGGTGGACAACGGCGCGTCCATCACCGGGTACACCGTGCGCTCCACGGCCGGTTCGTACACGCGCGAGTGCCGTTCGACGACGTGCACGCTGGACGGACTGACGAACAACGTCGAGTACAACTTCGTGGTCACCGCGACCAACCGCGTCGGCGAGTCCGACCCGTCGCTGCCGTCCGAGACCGCGCGTCCCGATCAGCGGCCCGACACGCCGAACCCGCCGAGCCTGGCCTTCGGCGACCGCAGCCTCGACGTGTCGTGGACGGTTCCGCGCACCGAGGGCTCGCCCGTCGAGAGCTACAGCCTGCAGATCTCGCCCGCACCGCCGTCCGGGGTCGCCGAGAAGACCGGCGTGACCGGTACCCGCATCACGTGGGACGGGCTGCAGAACGGCGTCCAGTACCAGGTGCGCGTCCGAGCCCACAACCGTGCGCCCGAGCCGTCGAGCTGGAGCGTCTGGTCGCAGGCGATGGTGCCCGCCGGCAAGCCGGACGCTCCTGGAGCACCGTCGACGCAGCGCCTCAACCCGGTCGGCAATCGCTCGCAGATGCAGGTGAGCTGGAACCAGCCGGCGAACAACGGCGACGCGATCGCGGGATACCAGCTTCAGGTCCGCCGCGGCGGGGCGACCGTCGACACCATCAGCGTGCCCGCCGGTCAGACGAGCCAGGCCGTGACCGTCGACACCTCGACGACCGACTACACGTTCGTCGTCCGCGCCCAGAACAAGGCGGGCTGGGGCGAGTGGAGTGCGGCATCCGCGCCTCGACGCGCCTTCACGCCTCCCGGCGCCCCGACCGGCATCAGCGCGAGCGAAGGCGACAACCGCGTCACCGTCTCGTGGACGGCCGGGCCGCTCAACGGCGCGAACCCGGGCGAGGTCAGCTACCAGTACTCCGTCAACAACGGCGGCTGGCGCAACGACTGGATCGGCGGCGGCAACGGCGGATCGGGCACGATCGGCAACGGTCAGGTCAACAACAACGGCACCTACACGGTGCGCGTTCGTGCCGTCGCCACGGCCGACGGATCGCGGTACGAGGGCGAGCCCTCGGCGGCATCCAACCAGGTCGCGCCGTACGGCCAGATCGGTAACCCGTCGGCCAACGCCAGCCGCGACGGCAACCGCGTCACGCTGTCGTGGTCGTCGCCCGCCCGCAACGGTCGCGACATCACCACGGAGATCAGCGTGAACGGCGGCGGCTGGCAGCGCGTCGACGCGAGCGGATCGCGCTCGCAGGGCGACGTCGGCTACAGCAGCACGCAGTCCATCCGGGTGCGTGTGAGCGCCGCCGGCAGCGAGGCGCGTGAAGCCTCCGCGAGCGTGACGACGCCGAACCCCCCGCCCCCGCCGCAGCCGCGCGCTTCGGTCGAGAAGGGATCCCCCGTCGGCGGCTGCGTGAACGGCTGCTTCCACCTGAAGCTGAACACGCAGGACTTCCCGGCGGGCAACTACCGCATCGACTGCTACGACGGCAACCGGAAGTTCAACACCTACCCGTCGTCGTACAACGTCCCGGCCAACGGCTCGATCCAGCTGGACTGCTGGATCGGGGCCGACGGACGCGACATCTCCGCCGAGATCATCGGCTGGGGACGAACCGGCACGACGCGCTGGTAGTCCCCGCATCCGCCCCCGGCATCCACTCATCACGAGGAACGAGAACGAACGAATGAGCATGACACCCGAGCAGGCAGCGTGGTTCCGCGACACCTTCGCGCGCCTGGTCGACAACGTCGACGCCGCTCTCCTCGGCAAGCGCGAGGTCGTGGCGCTCGTGCTGTCGGCGATGATCGCCGAGGGGCACGTGCTGCTGGAGGATGCGCCGGGCACAGGCAAGACGAGCCTCGCGAAGGCGATCGCGGCGAGCGTGCAGGGCACTTCGACGCGCATCCAGTTCACGCCCGACCTGCTGCCCTCCGACGTGACCGGTGTGACGATCTACGACCAGGCGAACAAGCGCTTCGAGTTCCACCGCGGTCCGGTCTTCGCCTCGATCGTGCTCGCCGACGAGATCAACCGCGCCTCGCCGAAGACGCAGTCGGCCCTGCTCGAGGTGATGGAGGAGTCGCGGGTCACCGTCGACGGCGTCGCGCACGAGGTGGGTCGTCCGTTCCTCGTCATCGCGACCCAGAACCCGATCGAGCAGGCCGGTACCTACAAGCTGCCCGAGGCTCAGCTCGACCGCTTCATGATCAAGACGTCGATCGGCTACCCGACCCTCGCGGTCTCGGAGCGCATCCTCGTCGGCGCCGTCGACCGCAACCCGTCGGCAAGCCTCAAGCCCGTGATCACGACCCGCGCCGTCGGCGAGATGGCCGACCTGGCCGCGACCGTCCACATCGATCCGGTCGTCGCACGCTACGCCGCGCAGATCGTCGAGGCCACGCGTGAAGCGTCGGCGACGCGCCTCGGCGTCTCGGTGCGCGGCGCCATCGCGATGATCCGCATCGCCAAGGTCTACGCCGCCGCGCAGGGTCGCCACTACGTCGTGCCCGACGACATCAAGTTGCTCGCGCTGCCGGTGTGGGCCCACCGCCTCGTGCTCGATCCCGAAGCCGAGTTCACCGGCACGACCGCCGAGACGGTCATGAACAACGCCCTCGCCGACGTCGAGGCGCCGCTCGCGCGGGCGGACGCTTGATGGCCACACCCCCTGCCGCCCCGACCCCGACGCGTCGCACGCGCCGGGGCCGCGGTGCTGCCGGCGGTGAGGCGGCTGCCGAGCGCGCGGCCGGAACCACGGCCGATACCCGGACCGTCGGTGACACCACGCGAGACGCGGACGCGACCCTCCGCGTGGGGACGACGACGCTGTCGGCCGACGCCGCCCCCGTCAACGCGGAGGCGCCGTCGCGGCTGGTCGTCTGGCGCGAGCGGCTCGAGTCGTGGTGGGCGGTTGCGCGCCGCGGCATCCGCCTCGTCACCCGCACCATCCGCCCGCTCGGGTGGGTGCTGCTGTTCGCGACCGTGCTGCTGTGGGTCGTCGCACTCAGCTTCGGTTGGCAGGAGATGGTCATCGCAGCCGTCATCCTCACCGCGATCGTCGTCATCAGCGTGCCGTTCCTCTTCGGCGGCACCGCCTACGACGTCGACCTCGACCTGACACGCACCCACGTCGTCGTGGGGGAGCGCGCGATCGGCGGGCTGACTCTCGTCAACGGCACGTCGCGGCCGATCCTGCCCTCGCGGGTCGTCCTGCCGGTCGGCTCGGGGCGCGGCGAGTTCGACGTGCCCCGGCTCGCACCCGGGGCCGCCCACGAAGAGCTGTTCGCGATCCCCACGACCGCCCGCGGAGTGCTGGCGGTCGGACCGGTCAGCGTGCTCCGCGGCGACCCGCTCGGACTCTTCGAGCGCAGCAGCGACCGCCGCCAGGCCGTCGACCTCTACGTGCACCCGCGCACCGTGCCCCTCGAGGGGCTCTCGCTCGGGCGCCTGCGCGACCTCGAAGGGCTCCCCTCGACGCAGCTGGCACCCGACGACGTGTCGTTCCACGCCCTGCGCGAGTACCAGCCCGGCGACGACCTGCGTCATGTGCACTGGAAGTCCACCGCACGCGTCGGCAATCTCATGATGCGCCAGTACGAGGAGACCCGTCGGTCGCACTTCGTGCTCGGGCTCTCCACGTACGCCGGCGACTACGCCGACTCCGACGAGTTCGAGCTCGCGATCTCCGCGGCCGGCTCGATCGGCCTGCGCGCGCTGCGCGACTCCCGCATGCTCGAGGCGCGCACGCAGCGCGGCCCGCTCCGCACGCAGGGGCCGCGTCGGCTGTTGGACAACCTGTCGGCTCTGGAGCACTCGCGCCAGCGTGACGGCGGCGTCGTGGCCCTGGCCGGAACGATCGCGATGAACTCCCACGGCATCGCCATCGTCGTGCTGTTCTGCGGGTCGGGCGCCGACCCGGCCGAGCTCAAGCTCGCGTGCTCGCGACTGCCTCAGGGCGTGCGGGTGCTCGCCGTCGTCGCCGATCGATCGGCCGAGGTCCCGGTGCTGCGCCGCGTCGGCGATGCCGACGTCATCTCGATCAGCGCGCTCGACCAGCTCGCCCCCGCGATGCGGAAGGTGCTGTCGTGATGTCGCCCGCGCGCCGCCGGCTCGTGCTCGACCTCGTCGCCGTCGTGCTGCTCCTCGCCGTGGCGATCGTCGGCTTCGGGCCGACGTTCGACGGCCCGGCCTACCTCCTCGCGGGATTCTGCGCACTGGTCATCGGCGTCGGCATCGCCTGGCTGTGCGCCCACCGTCGCTGGGGCGTGCTGCCCACGGCGGGCCTGACCGTCGCCGCCTACTTCATCTTCGGCGGTGCCCTCGCGCTGCCGCAGACGGCGCTGTTCGGCGTCATCCCGACGCTCGACACCTGGACGCAGCTCGCCCTCGGCTCCGTGCAGTCGTGGAAGCGCCTGCTCACCACGGTGGCTCCGGTGGCGCCGTACGACGGACACCTGATCGTTCCGTTCCTGCTGACGCTCGTCGCGGCGGTGCTCACCGCCTCGTTCGCCCTCCGTCTGCGCCAGGCGGCGTGGGCCCTGATCCCGGTGACCGCCTTCCTCGTCACGCAGATCCTGCTCGGGATGACCGAGCCCGCCGTGCCCGTACTGCAGGGCGTCGTCTTCGCCGTCGTGGCATCGGTGTGGCTCGCGCTGCGACAGGCATGGGACCCCGACAACGCCGCCGTGCGCATCGAGCCGACCGCGACATCGGATGCCGCGACCCTCCGGCACACGCGGCTGCGCCGCCTGATCTCGGGAACCGCCGTCGTCGCCGTGGCGGTGGGCGCCGGCGTCGCGACCGCCGCCGTGGCGAGCCCGCCGTCGACGCGCTACGTACTGCGCGACATCGTCATCCCGCCCTTCGACGTCAAGCAGTACCCGAGCCCGCTGCAGGGCTTCCGCGGACTCGTCCGGGATGACGCGGAGACGCCGCTCTTCACGGTGCAGGGCCTCCCGGAGGACGGCCGCATCCGCCTGGCGACGATGGACGCCTACAACGGCATCGTGTTCAACGTCTCGGACGAGGGTGCCGGCTCGTCCAGCTCGTTCACGCCCCTGCGCTCGAACATGTCGCCGGACGCCGAAGGTGTGCCCGGTCGGTTGGAGTTCGAGATCGACGAGCTGCGCGGCGTGTGGCTGCCCGACGCCGGTGCCGTGCGGTCGATCGAGTTCGAGGGCGAACGCGCCGACGAGCTGCGCCGCACCGCCCATTACAACGACGCCACCGGGACGGCTGCGGTCACCGCGGGTCTCGCGCCGGGAACGACCTACACCGTCGACACGGTGTTCCCCGTCCGGCCCACGAACGAAGCGCTCGCCGATGTCGCCTTCGCGCCGGTGAAGATGCCGAAGCAGGAGGGCATTCCCGACGGGCTGTCTCAGATCGCCACCGATGCCGTCGGCGACGCGGAGACTCCCATCAAGCAGGTGCAGGCGCTGGCGGACTGGCTCTCGACCGACGGATACTTCAGCCACGGTCTCGAGGACGATCCGTATTCGCCGTCCGGTCACGGCGCGGCCCGCATCACGAGCTTCTTCGGCGGCGACGAGATCATCGGCGACGACGAGCAGTACGCGGTCGCGATGGCTCTGCTGTCGGCGCAGCTGGGCATCCCGGCGCGAGTCGTCATGGGGTGGCACCCGGAAGAGGGCGACACCGCCGGCGAGTTCACCGCGACCGGCGACAACGTTCACGCGTGGGTAGAGGTCGCGTTCGAGGGGTACGGGTGGATCCCGTTCGACCCGACGCCCGACGAGGACAACGAGCCGAACGAGCAGACCACGACGCCGCGGGCCAACCCGAAGCCGCAGGTGCTGCAGCCGCCGCCCCCGGCTCAGGAGCCGGCCGAGCTGCCGCCCGCGATCGCCAACGACCGCGATCAGGAAGAAGAGGAAGATCCCGGTTTCGACTGGATCGGCGCCATCCTCGCACCCGTCGGCATCGGCATCGGCGTGCTCGCGATCATCTTCGCTCCCTTCGTCATCATGGGGGCGGTGAAGACCGCTCGACGTACGAAGCGGCGCAACGCCGACAAGCCCGCCGACCGGATCTCGGGCGGCTGGGACGAACTGATCGACCGCGCTGTCGACCTCAACGCGCCCGTCGCCTCGGGTGCGACGCGAACCGAGAGCGCACAGGTCGTCGCCGCGACGATGGAGCAGCCCGACGTGACCGCCCTCGCGACGTCGGCGGATGCCCGCGTGTTCGGTCCGGGTGAGCCCACGGCCGAGGACGTCGACGCCTTCTGGCGCGAGGTCGACGCGATCGTCGTCGGCATGAGCGGCCGGGTGTCGGTGTGGCGCCGCCTGCGAGCCCGGCTCAGCCTGCGCTCGTTGCTGCGCGGCCGTGCCCGGCGTGCCCGGGGAGGGAACGCATGAGCGCGATGATCTTCGACACGGAACCGCTCGCGGGCGTCCCCGACATCCGCACCGGCACCCGGGCGCTGCTCCTGTGGGATGACGGCACCCGCACGGCCGTCTACGGGCGGACGGTTTTCGGCCGCGATCCGTCGCGTGCCGCCGGCGCCGATGCGATCGTGCTGCGCGACGAGACGCTGACCCTCTCTCGGACGCATTTCGAACTCGTGCCCCTCGACGCCGGAGGCCTCGCGGTCATCGATCGGGCCTCGACCAATGGAGTCGTCGTCACGCGCGGGCGAGACGGCGTTCCGGTCGTGCCCGGAGCGCAGACCGTGCTCCACAGCGGTGACCGGCTCGATCTCGGTGACCGCTGGCTCGTCGTCGAGGTCATGCGGTGAGCCCCATGTCGCTACGGGTGGGGCACGGGGCGGCGACTCACGCCGGCCTGCGCGGTCGCGCGAACGAGGACTCGTATCTCGCCGCGGCGCCCGTCTTCGTCGTCGCCGACGGCATGGGCGGACACGAGGCCGGAGCGCGTGCGAGTGCCGCGGCCGTCGCAGAGTTCCAGTCCCTGGTGGGGGCCGCCGTGGTGTCGAACGGCGAGGTCCGCGCCGCCATCGAGCGAGCCCGCGTGAACATCGACGCGCTCGCCACCGGCCAGCGTGCGGCGGGCACCACCCTCACCGGTGTCGTGCTCACGCGCGTCGGAGACGCCGGCTACTGGCTGGCATTGAACATCGGCGACTCGCGCACATACCGGTGGACTCGCGGACGCCTCGAGCAGATCAGCGTCGACCACTCCGTCGTGCAGGAGCTCGTCGACTCGGGCCAGATGGACGCCGAGACCGCCGCGCGCCACGCTCGGCGCAATGAGATCACGCGGGCGCTCGGCGCCGGCAGCGTCGGCCAGGCCGATTTCTGGATGCTGCCGGCGGAGAGCGGCGACCGCATCCTCGTCTGCTCCGATGGCCTGTCGACCGAGCTCGACGACGAGCGGATCGCCCGTATCCTCGACGAGGAGACCGAGCCGCAGGAAGCCGCGCAGCGGCTCGTCCACGAGGCGTTGCTGCACGGAGGTCGCGACAACGTCACGGTCATCGTCGTCGATGCGCTGGGAGACGGCGGTGACGACGCGTACGACACCGTGCCGTCCGCCCAGCCGGATGACGCGGACATAGACACCCGGCCGCGCGCAGCGGCCGCAGGGGGGAGAGCCTGATGGTCGAGGTCCGCTACGTTCCGGCAACGGGCGCGGAGCAGTGGCGCGTCGCACTCGCGCCCGCCGCGGCCGTCGCCCTGCCCGCGAACGTCTCGATCCCGACGGTCGAGGCCGTGTGGCGCCGGTTGGAGGAGCGCGGCATCGGGGCGGTGATCGAGGCCCTGACGGGCGCGTTCGGCACGTCGCTGGCCGCCATTCCCGACTTCATCCTGGCGATCGTCGAGGGCGACGGGCTCCGCGTCGCCGTGCGCGGCCCGGTCGAGCTCGTCGTCGAGACGGAGTCGGGCCCGCTGTCGGTCTCGGGCCAGGGGGTCTCGACGTGGGTCGAGCGCCACATCCCCGGCGTGCAGCGCGCGTCGGCGCTCTTCGCCGACGCGGCGGACGAGGCCGCATCGCTTCCGTTCGTCGAAGGTGTCGTCGCGGCCGATTCGGTCACGGTGGATCTGACGGGCGCGCGACCGGGCGTCCGCCCCGCGAGCCCGTTCGTCGCGGCACCGACCACACCGGCCGTGCCCGCACTCGAGCCCCCCACCGCTGCTGCTCCCGCGTCGCCGGCGCCCCCGGCTGCCCCGGCGGAGGACGAGAGCGAACTCCCGTTCGACGAGTCGCCTGGGGCGCAGACCTTCGTCCCGCTCAGCGACACGGCAGCCGCCGACGAGCACGCGATGATCTGGGGTGAGACGGTCGTGCGTCCGACGCTTTCCGTCGAGCAGCCGGAAGCAGCCGAATCAGCCACCCCCGCCGACGACGCCACCGTCGTGTCGTCGCCGCTCGCCCCCGCTGGTGATCACGACGGCGAGACCATCGCGGTCGCCGACATCCGCAGCGCGCGTCGGAGCGAGCCTGCGGTCTACGAGTCGACGGAGATCGTCCCCGCACGCCGTCTCGCGCGGGGACGCATCCGCGTGTCGGACGGGCAGGTCGTCGAACTCGACAACACGGTGATCATCGGTCGGCGTCCGCGCTCCTCGCGCTCGACGGGCGACATGCTGCCCACGCTCGTCGCTGTCGAGAGCCCCGAGCAGGACATCTCGCGCAACCATGTCGAGATCCGCGCGGAGGGCGAGCACGTCCTCGTCGTCGACCTCGACACGACGAACGGATCGGTGCTGCTTCGCGGCGGCAACGACCCGGTGCGGCTGCATCCGAGCGAGCCGACGATGGTCGTCTCGGGCGACGTGCTCGACATCGGCGACGGTGTGACGATCGCCTTCGAGGATCTCCCGTGAGCGCGAAGCGACCCCCGGCGCCGCCGCCCCAGCTGCCGGGCTTCACCTACCTCGAGCTTCTGGGCTCGGGCGGCTTCGCCGACGTCTACCTCTACGAGCAGCACCTGCCCCGGCGCAAGGTCGCGGTCAAGGTGCTGCTTCCCGAGCGGATGGCCGGTGGCTCGGTCGAGCAGTTCACCGCCGAGGCGAACGTCATGGCGATGCTGTCGACGCATCCGGCGATCGTCACGATCTATCAGGCCGGCCTCTCGGATGACCAGCGTCCGTACCTGGTCATGGAGAACTGTCCGCGGCCGAACCTGCAGGTGCGGTATCGCGCCGCTGCGTTCTCGGTCGCCGAAGCCCTCCGCGTCGGCATCCAAGTCGCCGCCGCCGTCGAGACCGCGCATCGCGCCGGCATCCTGCACCGCGACATCAAGCCCGCCAACATCCTGGTGACGGAGTACAACCGCCCGGCGCTGACCGACTTCGGCATCGCGACGACGACGGAGGGGGCCGACGAGACCGCCGGGATGTCCATTCCGTGGTCGCCGCCCGAGGCGTTCGGCGACGGTCCCGATTCGGGCGTGCGGTCGGACGTCTATGCGCTCGGCGCCACCATCTACACGCTTCTGGCCGGTCGTTCGCCGTTCGAGCAGCCCGGTGGCCGCAACGGCGCCGCAGACCTGATCCAGCGCATCGAGACCGCGCCGCTCGCGCCACTCGACCGTGCCGACGTTCCGCCCTCGCTGCAGCAGGCACTGGCACGCGCGATGGCGAAGAGCCCGGCAGCTCGCTTCGACAGCGCCGTGTCGTTCGCCCGCGCGTTGCAGCGCGTTCAGATCGAGCTGGCCCATTCGGTCACGCCGATCGACATCCTCGATGATTCGCCCGACGCGGAGGAGGAAGAGGATGCCGACGGCGAGCTGACTCGCGTTCGCGGGATCGTGAGCATCGAGCCGACCACCGCGCCTCCTGCGGGGTCGACCCGTCGCAAGAGCGGCGCGGAGGCGTCGTCGCCGTTCGCGCCGTCCGCATCGGGCTCGCCGTTCGCGCCGTCGGCGCCCGACGAGACGATGCTCCGACCGTCGGCGCGTGCCGGGCAGGACTCGACGGTCCGCCGACCGCGCACGGTCGAGCCGGTCGCCGACCAGACAGTGCAGCGCGCAGCCGCGGCGCACGGCACCGCCGCGAGCTCGTCGAACCCGGATGCCGCACACGCCGAGCCCGATGGGCATTCGGCCGCGGGTCCGGCCGAGAGCACCTCGTCCGGACGTTCGCGTTCCTGGCTGTGGATCGCCCTCGGCGGCGTCGCGGCAGCGCTCGTGGTCGCCGTCGTCGTGGTGGCGAGCATGCTTCAGCCGACCGCGCCCGCGGAACCTCGAGCGAGCGAGTCTCCCTCCAGCGCCCCTCAGGATCCGCTCGCCGGTTTCGTGCCGCGCGTCGGCGACCTCGCGGGCACGGCGGCCGGTGCCGACGTGACGTTCACCTGGACGAATCCGAATCCGGCCGAGGGCGATTCGTATCTCTGGTACCCCGTCACGCTCGACGGCGCCGCCGCACCCCAGCGTGTGGAGGACGAGACCGTCACCGTTCCCGCCGACCCGTCGGGCCGGACCTGCATCGAAGTCCAGCTCGTGCGGGCGAATGGCGGGGCGGGGGATGCCGTGCGGGGCTGCACGCCCTGACGTCGGCCGTCAGCCGCGGCCGGGCTTGTCCTGATCGCGCTTGTTCTCGCGCTCCTCGGCCTTCTTCTGCTCGTCGGCGGCCTTCTCAGCTTCTCGCTCTGCCTTCTTCGCCGCCTCTTCGGCGGCCTTCCGGTCGGCCTCGGAGGCCGGTCCGTCCTGCTCCGTCGTGTTCTCGACGGGCGCGGCCGGCTGTTCTTCCGACTCGTCGGTCTGCTCGTCCACGACGGTGACCGGCTCGGTTGTCTCGGTGATCGTCGGCTCGGGAACGGCGGACTGCTCGGTGTCGGCGGGCGTGCTCGGAGCGGTCTCGCCGGTGGAACCGGCAAGCCACATGCCGCCGAGCGCGGTGGCCGCGAGAGTCGCGGCGGCCAAGCCCCCGATGAGTCCTATCCGCGCCCGCGAGGGCCGCCGGCGCTCGCGCACCGGCGCTCGCGCGGTTCCCGCGGCAGCCGCGGGGAGGATGCGCGTCGCGGTGCCGGTTGCGCCAACGGGCGTCGCCGCCGCGACCGATGCGGGAACGGAAGGCGGGGCCGGCGCTGCGGGGCGTTCCGCGAGCTCGTTCGCGGCCGAGAACACCTCGGCCGCACTCGGCCGGTCTTCCGGACGCATCGCGGTCATACCCCGGAGCAGCGCGGCCCAGGCGGGGTCGAGCGTGTCGGGGATCTCGGGCGCGATCGTGAGTCGTGCAAGCGCCTCGCCGAATCCTTCCGCGCGGGGGAAGCCCCGCTGCCCGGTGAGAGCCTCGAGCACGACCAGGCCGAGCGCGTAGATGTCGGCGGGCGGAGCAGGGGGCGCGCCGGTGAGCTGCTCCGGGGAGAGGTAGGCAGCCGTTCCGATGACGGTTCCGGGCTGAGTGAGCCGAGCGGCATCCACGAGGACGGAGATCCCGAAGTCGGCCAGCTTCGCACCCGACCGACTGCCGAGCATCGGCGACTGCGACAGGAGGACGTTCGAGGGCTTGATGTCGCGGTGCACGATCCCGGCGTCGTGGACGACGTGCAGCGCCTCGGCGAGGTCGGCGGTCAGAGCGGCGACCTCACCCGCGGGGAGGGGGCCGCCGGCGATACGGGCGGCGAGCGTCGGACCGTCGACGAACTCCATGACCAGGTACTCGGCGCGACCCGGTGCGAGTTGCGCGTCGTAGAGGGTCACCAGTGCGGGGTGGTTGAGCGAGGCGAGCACGGTCATCTCGCTTCGGGCGCGGGAGGATGTCGTCGCCCCTTCCAGCTCGGGACGCAGCAGCTTGATGGCGACGGTGCGGCCGAGCAGCACATCCTCGGCGCGGTGGACGCGGGCCATGCCGCCCTGGCCGACGCATTCGCCCAGCAGGTAGCGACCGTCGAGCATCGCCTCTGTGGGCGGCGGTTCGTTCGTGGCCATGGCGTCCTCCGGCGGCCGTGCCCCGGGACGGCTCGGCCAGGCCCCACGGTAGAGATCGCCCGGCCGGGTGCCAGGGTCTTGACACCGGGCGGCGGGGCGGGGCGGATGCCGCAGCTCAATCCGTGAGCGCTGCGAGCGCTCCATCGATGCAGGTGACGAGCGTGTCGGGCGCCGAGACGGCGGCGAGCTCGTCGCGCAGACGGCTGCCCGGGACCCATCGGATGTAGGCGTCGAACTCCGCTGCCATTTCGGGGGAGTGTCCAGCGATCGATCGGGATACGACGGCGCAGGCGTCCGGGGTGTCGGCGATCAGGGCGAGGTCGGAGTCGACACCGATCGGGGCGAGGGTGCGGACCGGCGTGGTCGCGTCCCACGTATGGGTTCCGGCGCCCACCGGGAACGGCGCGCGGTCGCCGAGGTCGACGATCGCCGTCACCCCGTGCGGAACCTGCGCCCGAACGCGGATCTGCCCTCGGATGTCGGCATCCCGCTCCCACGACACCGAGGCGCGTCCCCGGGGGGTGTCGTGCGCGACGTCGGCGTGCTCGAGAGCAGAGACGAACCATGGCTGGATCCGTACCTGCGCCCAACCGGGTTCCGCGCACGCGAGCCCGCCGACGCGACGGTGCAGCACATCGCCGACGGAACCGAGCGCGTAATGGTTGAGCGAGGTCATGCCAGAGGGGTGCAGTGAGCCGTCGGGGCGGACGGCGTCCCAGCGTTCCCACACCGTCGTCGCTCCCTGCGACAGGGGATAGAGCCAGGACGGGCACATGGTCTGCAGCAGCAATCGTTCGGCCGCCCACTCCTGTCCGTTCGACAGCAGTGCGTCGAGGACGAGCGGCGTCCCGAGGAACCCCGTCGCCATGCGGTACCCGCCGGCGCGCAGGAGGAAGGCGAGCCGCTCTGCCGCGGCGGGACGCAACGAGACCGGGAGCAGGTCGAACTCGAGGGCGAGGGCGTAAGCGGTCGGGGCGTCGGAGGCGAGGCGGCCCCGCGGGGTGACGTAAGACGCGACGAACGCATCGCGCACCTCGGCAGCGAGAGCGGCGTAGCGACCGGCCGCGGACGCGTCGGCGAAGCGGGCGAGCGCGTCTGCGGTCAGCCGAGCCGAGCGGGCGAAGTAGGCCGTGGCGACGAGCCCCGGGTCGGTCTTGGCCTTATCGGGCCGGGCCGAGGTCGGATCGAGCCAGTCGCCGTACTGGAACCCGCGCTCCCACAGTCGTTCGGGTCCTGCCGCATCCGCCACGGCATCGACCCACGCTCGCATCGCGTCCGTCATCCGCTCGAGCACCCGCTGATCGCCGAACCGCTCGTGCAGAACGGTGGGGATGACGGTGACGGCGTCGCCCCAGCCGGCGGCCATCGTCTCGCCGAGACGCCCGAGCGTCTGCGGCACCACCGTCGGCACGCGGCCGCCCCGCGCGCGCTGCTCGGCCGCGACGTCTTCCAGCCAGGACGCGAAGAACGCGTCCGCGTCGAAGAGGGACGCCGCCGTCGGGGCGAACACCTGGGCATCGCCCGTCCAGCCGAGCCGCTCGTCGCGCTGCGGGCAGTCGGTGGGCAGTGCGAGGGCGTTGCCGGCGAAGCTCCACACGATGTTCTCGTGCAGGCGCGTGAGGCGCTCATCGGAGCACGAGAACCACCCTGTTCGCTTCAGGTCGGTGTGCAGCACGACGGCGGTGAAATCCGCCGGGTCGAGCTCACCCGGGTAGCCGGTGACTTCGACGTAGCGGAACCCGTGGAAGGTAAAGCGCGGCTCGCAGACGGTGTCGGCGGCGCCGTCGAGGATGAACGTGTCGGTGGCGGCGGCAGCCCGCAGCGGCCGGGTGCTCAGCCGTCCGCCCTCGAGCGCCTCCGCATGGCGCAGAACGATGCGGGTACCGGTCGGGCCCGAGACGCGGAACCGCACGCGCCCGACGAGGTTCTGGCCGAAGTCCAGCAGGACGCGCTCGGGGTCATCGCTCGCGGGCATGGCTGCGACGGGCAGAGACCGGATGTGCCGCACCGGCTCGACGTCGATGGCTTCCGGCTGCCGACCGGGTTCGGACAGGGCCGGCGTCTCCCACGCCGCATCGTCGAAGCCGGCGGCTTCCCACCCGCGCGGCCGCCGGCGGAGGTCGATCTCGTCACCGGCGTAGAGCCCACTCGAGACGAGTTCGCCATCACCGGAGAGTCGCCATCGGTCATCGGGGCGGATCTCCTCGACGTGGCCGTCGCGGTGCCGCAGGCGGAGAAGGGGTGCGACAGCGGGCTGGTCGCCGTAGAAGCGTTCCGCCGTCTCGCCGAACCCGTACGCCTCGGTGTACCAGCCGCCGGCGACCTCGACCGCGAGGGTGTTCGTCGCGCCGACGCGGACGAGGGCCGTGACATCGGTCAGATGCAGGGGGAGTCGGTGCTGGTATGCCGTCCAGCCGGGGCTCAGCACGGCGTCGTCGACCTCGACACCGTTGAGGCGAGCATGGTGGACGCCGTGCGCCGCCACCTGCAGTTCGGCGGCGACGACCGTCTCGGCGACAGAGAACTCGCGTCGGGCGAGGAACGGCTGCGCGGTACGGCGGGGGCCGGCGAGGTGCAGGAACGGAGCCGCCCACGTCCCGGAGGAGAACCCCGCGCGGATCTCGCAGGGCTCCGACCAGGCGCTCGCCGTGCCGTCGACGCCGATGACGCGGGCCTCGAGCCGGTGCGCGGCGCCGGCCCGTAGCGGTGCGAACGGCCAGTCCTCGAGGATGCCGTAGGGGCGCGTGGCCACGGTCGTCCCACCGTCGAGCCGCAGCTCGGCTCGGGTCGCCTCCCAGGCGGCAGGCGCCTCGACGAGCCACGACACGGGCGGCCGCGGTGAGGCGGCGACGGACAGATCCCGCCGCCGTCCCACGCGCAGGCCGACGATGCGTGGCTCGCGGGCGACGGTCACGACCGGCGGGCCAGGCGGCGCGTGACGAGGAGTGCGATGCCGGCGGCTCCGGTCGCGGACGCGGCGGCGAGCCACGCGAGCGGTGATGGGCCGCCCGTACTCGCCAACGCGCGGGCGTCGGTGGATCCGCCGGCCGCGGTGCCGTTGCCGCCGGACGGGGTGCCGGGTGCCGCCGAACCCCCGTCGCCCGGCGTCGCGGGCTGCGTCGGTTCGACAGGTGGTTCGACGACCGGCGCCGGCGCGAGCAGCCGAACGGCGGTGAACTCGCCCGAGTCCTTCTCGCCCGCGATGCCGCCGCCCCAGGAGAGGAATCCGGCGCGCCCGGTGCCGTCCGCCTCGTTGACGATCGCGGCGCTGCTGAGGAGTGACGTCGCCCTGTCGACGCCCCGCAACAGGCTCCACGGGATCGCCGTCTCGTACACCGTGCGGCCGGTGTCGTCATCGCGCGAGATGGCCACCGGGGCTCCCGGGACGGGGCCGGCGCCCGCATCTACGGAGAGCCAGCGGTACAGCTGCGGGCCGGCGGTCGTGAGCGCCATGCCGAACTCATGCCAGGTGGTCGCGGCCCCCGGGGCACCGCCCGCGACGGTGAACTGGATCGAATCGCCCTGCCAGATGTTCGCGCCCTGCGCCGCCTGGTCGTGCACGTCGTCCGTGACATCGGCCGAGAAGTACAGGTACTCCTCGTCCCACGTGAGCCAGGCGACAGCGGACTGGTCGGCCTCGTCGTCGGCTTCCGGGTTGGCGGAGAAGGCGATCGGCGTGACGCCGTCGAGGTCGTCGAGCGTGCCGTCGACGGTGATCGTGCGATGAGCGGCCGGCAGGACGGACGTCTGCTCGACGGGCGCGACGCGCCCCGAAGCGGTCAGCGTCACCCCGTCGACGACCGCCGTCGCGGTGAAGGGCGCGGGCCCCGCGAGCGTATCGAGAGGGACGTCGATGACGACATCCGCCTCCGGCTCGATCGTCGCCGGCGCGTCCGGCTGTCCGCCGTCGTCGGCCAGCGTGTACGACAGCGAGTCGAGCGCGCGGGGCGCGGCCGAAGCGTTCGCGACACGGATGCGGAGCACCGAGGCCCCCTCTTCGGTGAAGGCCTGCGCCGCCTGGAGCGTCACGGCTTCGCTCGCCGACGTGGCGGCGCGCAGCGTGCCGGCGTAGCGGTCGCCCTCGTAGACGCGTGCGCTCGTCTCGTACGTCCCCGCGGTCGCGGGAGCCGGGAACGAGGCCGTCGTGGTCGCGGTCTCGCCGGGAGCGGTCGTCTGGGCCGCCTCGGACCCGTCGGGCAGGACGAGACGCCACGACGACGCGGCATCCGCCCGGCCCTGCACGGTCCACGAGCCCGTGACCGGGGCTCCGACGACACCCGGGTCGAGCGTCAGTCCGGCATCGGTCTGCGCGATGGACGTGACCTCACCGCGGACGTACAGCGGTTCCGTGCCGGTCGACGCCAGCACCGGGGCGCCGGCACCGCCGGTGACGGTTTCAGCGGCACCGTACATCGTCGTCAGCTCGGCGGACCCGGCTACCTCGAGTGCCACCGTCTGCGGGGCATCCGACCACAGGACGTGGAGCGGTCCGTCGGCGGTGTCGAATCGCACCCGGCGTAGTCCCGGCAGCGGTTCGTCGCGCTCGGCGAACGTCGCCGTCGCGAGGGCGTCGGCCGCCACGGAGTAGGCGGTGAACGAGGGCTTGGGGGTGAAGGCCCCCAGCTCGTCGTCGGGGTGGTGCAGCAGGCCGAAGTTCTCCTCCGTCTCGGCGTCGTCGACGCCATCGTTGACGAGGTCGTACACGTAGTACCGGGCGGCGTCATGGGCTGCCGCGATCACGGCCGACTTCGCGATGTCGGCCGCCTGCTGGCGCTCGGGCACCGCCCGCGCGTTGGTGCCGGTCGGCCAGCCGTGCTCGGTGATCCACAGCGGCTTCGACTCGCCGCCGTTGTAGCGCCGCACCAGGGCGTCGATGCGCGTCAGCGTGTCGTCGAGCGCGTCGGCACCGACGGGGTAGCTGTAGGGGTGCAGGACGATGCCGTCGAGGTGATCGAGCGCGCCGAGCTGGAACGTCCGCTCGAGCCAGTCGGTGTTGAGGTTGGCCACCGCGGGGCCGATGACCGGCAGATCGGGACTGACCGTCTTGATCGCGGGTGCCGCGGCGGAGAGCAGGGCGACATAGTTCTCGGGCGAGACGTTGGTGTTGCCACCGAGCCCGAGATCCCACTCGTTCCACACCTCGATGCCGGTGGACATGTCGCCGAACTCCGCGGCCATCGCCGCGGCATAGTCGGCGTACGCGGCCACCGCGTCGGGGCTGACGGGGCCGTTGCCCGCGTCGTACAGGGGGTTTCCGTAGCCGGCCAGCAGCAGCGGCCGGATCCCCTGTTCGCGGGCGGGGTCGAGGAACTCCGCCCGGGCCCGCGACCAGTCGTAGACGCCCGGCTGCGTCTCGACCTCGCTCCAATAGACCTCGTCGCGCAGCTGGGCGAAGCCGCCCGTGGTCAGCGCCTGCATCGACGCCGGATCCCAGGACTGCCCGTAGTGCGTGGCGGCACCGAACCGGCCGGTCGCCGAAGCGGCGGCCTCCACGTCGGGGAGGATCGCGAACGTCGTCGCGGCGTCTGCCACGTCGTCACCGGTCGCGGTCACCTCGAGGCGGTACCAGCCGCGTTCGGTGACGTCGGGCGTCAGCGCGCCATCGGCCGGTTCCGTACCGTCGTCGACGACCTGGCCCCAGCCGTCGACCACGCGCCACGCGACCGTCGGGGCCGTCGTGTCGTACCGGAACGACACCGTGTCGCCGGCGTGGAACAGGTTGCCCCACGCGTCGGGTTCGATCGAGAGCGCAGGTGCGTCTGCGGATGCCGGCGCGGCGAGCGCAACGCTGGCTGTGGCTGCGAGGGCAAGCGCGGCGGAGGCGGCGACGAGCCGCGGGACGGGACGGGGGGACGGATGCTTCGGCACGCGGTGCTCCTCATCGAGTGTTCGCGGATGGTGGACGGAAGGAAAATCGTTTGTCCAGCGGGCAGTCTGGCCGCCAGGCGCGTCGTCTGTCAACACGCGCGCCGAGACGAATCCCGGATCTCCGGCGCCTCGACACGCTCAAACACTTTTGTTTTGACGTGTCGGGCCGAGAGGTGCTAGACATCGGAGAGCAATCGTTTTTCCTGCTTGCCACTCACACCTAGGAGTTTCAATGACGAAACGTTTCCGTTCCGTCGCGGCCGCAATCGCGGTCGGAGGCCTGTCCGTCGCCGCCCTCGCGGGCTGCAGCAGCGACGCATCGGCGCCCGCCGACGGCACCGTCACGATCGAGATCGGCGACCGCCCGACCGCCGACCGGCCGGAGGACCGCGCCTACTTCGACGAGCGCGTCGCCGCGTTCGAGAAGGCGAACCCCGACATCGACCTGCAGCCCGTCGAGACGGGCTACGACGCCTCGACGTTCCAGGCGCTCGCCGCCGGCGGCAGCCTGCCCGATGTCATGAGCGTCCCGCTCACCGAGCCGCAGGGGCTCATCAAGCGCAACCAGGCAGCCGACATCACCGACGCGCTCGAGAGCGAGGGCCTGCTCGACGCGCTGAACCCGACCATCCTCGCGCTCACGAAGAACAGCGAAGACCGTGTCTTCGCGATCCCGACGAACGCGTACTCGTTCGGACTCGTCTACAACCGCGATCTCTTCGCCCAGGCGGGTCTCGACCCCGAGAACCCGCCAAAGACCTGGGACGAGGTCCGCGAGGCGGCGAAGAAGATCAGCGACGCGACCGACGCCGCCGGCTTCTCCGTGCTGACGACCGCGAACACCGGCGGGTGGCAGTTCACCGGCATGACCTACTCGTTCGGCGGGACGGTCGAGAACGAGGACGGCTCGAAGGCGACCTTCGACGACACCCCGTCGACCGACGCGCTCGATCTGCTGCAGACGATGCGCTGGGAGGACGGCACACTCCCGGAGAACACCCTCTACGACGTCCAGTCACAGGGGCAGGACTTCGCCGCCGGCAAGATCGGCATGATCCTCGGTGCGAGCGACTCGTACTACAACGTCGTCCAGAACCTGAAGCTGCCCGCCGAGCAGTTCGGCATCGGCGGGATGCCGCAGTCCAGCGGCACGCAGGGCACGCTGAGCGGTGGCACGGTGCAGATCGTCAACCCGAACGCGAGCGACGCCGAGAAGGCCGCCGCCGTGAAGTGGGTGGAGTTCTTCTACCTCCAGCGCTTCCTCGACGAGGACACCGCCGTCGACGACGCGCGCGCCTCGAACGAGGCCGGCTCGGTAACGGGCCTGCCCGGACTGCCGGTCGTCAACGCCGATCAGTACTCCGAGTACTTCACCTGGATCGCCGACTACATCAACGTTCCGAGTGAGAACTTCACGCCCTACCTCGAGGCCTCGGCCGACATCCCGATCGTGCCCGAGCCCGTGAACAACGCGCAGGAGGTCTACGGCGCGCTCGACACCGTCGTCCAGACGGTGCTCACCGACAAGGGCGCCGACATCCCCGCTCTTCTCTCCACCGCTCAGAGCGACGTCCAGTCCCGCCTGAGCCGCTGACCCGACGGGGCGGGCCGACGACCTCGGCTCGCCCCCGACCGGAGGACCCCATGACCGACGTGAGACCGCGGACCCGGACGACGACATCCGCGTCCGCTTCCCCCGAGCCCGCCCCGCCGCGGCGGCGCCGCCGTTGGCGTCCCAGCCTGACGGCGCTCGCCATCGCGGCGCCCGCGATCCTCGTCTTCCTGTACTTCTCGTGGGGACCGATCGTCAGCTCGCTCGCCATGAGCGTGCAGCGCGTCGTCATCGGCGGCGAGAGCAGCTTCGTCGGGTGGGAGAACTTCGCGTACGTCCTCTCCGACCCCGGGCTGCCGCAGGCGACCCTGAACACGATCTACTACACGGTCCTCGCCGTGCTGTTCGGATTCCCGGTGCCGCTGGCTCTCGCCGTCTTCATCTCCGAGATGCGTTCGCGCAGCTGGTACTTCAGTGCGCTCGCCTACCTGCCGGTCATGGTGCCGCCGGTCGTCGCGATCCTGCTGTGGAAGTTCTTCTACGCCCCCGACGCCGACGGCCTCTTCAACACCGTGCTCGGCTGGGTCGGCATCGGGCCGCTGCCCTGGCTGAACTCGACGGCGACCGCGATGCCCTCGATCGTCCTCGAGACGACGTGGGCCGGCGCGGGCACGGCGATCATCATCTACATCGCGGCCCTCACGAGCATCCCCTCCGAGCTCTACGAGGCCGCTGAGCTCGACGGCGCCGGCATCTGGCGTCGCGTCTGGCACGTGACCCTGCCGCAGATGCGCGGCATCATCGCGACGATGCTGCTGCTGCAGATCATCGGCACGATGCAGATCTTCACCGAGCCGTTCCTCTTCACCGGCGGCGGGCCGCAGGGAGCCACGAAGACGCTGCTCATGACCATCTACGACTACGCCTTCGTGCGCGTCGACTACGGCGCCGCGACGGCGCTCAGCGTGCTGCTCGCCGCATCGCTCGGCCTGCTGTCGCTCCTCTACTTCCGACTGACCCGACGCTGGAGCCGAGCATGAGCGCCCTTCTTCCCACCCGGCGGCTCGCCCGGCGTCGCGACGTCGCACCCGATCCGCTCACGCGCACCAACATCTCCGACAGCGACCGCCAGCGACCCTCGGTGCGCGTGTGGCTCGGCATCGGACAAGTCGTGGTGCTGGCTGGTCTGCTGATCGCCGGACTCGGCCCGCTCATCTGGCTCGCGCTCGCCGCGGTCTCGCCGACGCAGGACCTCATCCGCGGCCCGTTCTCGTTCTTCGCCAGCGGGACCGTGCAGTGGGAGAACCTCGCGATCGCGTGGGAGCGGGGCCGCATCGGCCACTACCTCACCAACACCGCGATCCTCGCGGCGGGATCGGTCGTCGTGACCCTCGTCGTCTCGACGACGGCGGCCTTCGTCATCACGGTGCTCCGGCCGCGGTGGGGCAAGCTGCTCTCCGGAGCCATCCTCGCCACGCTGTTCATCCCGTCGATCGTCTCGCTCGTGCCGCTGTACCTGACGGTGCGCGAGCTGCCGGTGCTGGGCGTCTCGCTGATCAACACCTGGTGGGCCGTGTGGCTGCCCGCGGGCGCAGCGGCGTTCAACGTGCTCATCATCGCCCGGTTCCTCGAGGCGATCCCCGCCGACCTCTACGAGGCGGCCCGCATCGACGGCGCCGGCCCGCTCCGCATCCTCTGGAGCATCGTGCTTCCGCTGTCGCGACCGATCCTCGGGGTCGTCGGGCTCCTGACGGTCGTCGCGTCGTGGAAGGACTACCTGTGGCCCCTCCTCGTGCTGCCCGACCCCGACAAGCAGCCGGTGTCGGTGGCGCTGCCTCGCCTTGCCGACCAGACCGAGCTGAGCGTGCAGATGGCGGCCCTGTTCCTCTCGCTGATCATCCCCGTGGCGCTGTTCCTCATCTTCCAGCGCCAGTTCCTGCGCGGCGCGAGCATGGCGGGCGGGGTGAAGGGATGAGCCGCATCCTCGTCACCGGCGCCGACGGAGAGATCGGTCGTGCGGTCAGCGACCATCTCGTCGCGAGCGGCCACCAGGTCACTGCGCTGTCCCTCGCATTCGGCGGAGAACACCCCGCGGACCGTCAGATCACGGGCGACGCGACCTCGCGGGCCGACGTCGAGGAAGCGATGCGCGACGCCGACGCGGTCGCGCACTTCGCCGCCATCCCGCATCCGAGCCTCGGCACCCCGTACGACATCTTCCGCGTCAACACCTCGGCGACGTTCAACGTGCTCACGCGCGCCGCCGAGGCGGGTGTGCACCGGGCGGTCATCGCCAGCAGCATCAACGCCATCGGCTACCCGAACAACCCGCACGACACGTTCCCGCCGGCGTTCCCGCTCGACGCCGCGACGCCGCCCGACATCGCCGACGCCTACTCGCTGTCGAAGCTCGCCGACGAGGCGACGGCCCGGTACGCCCACCGGCGGTACGGCATCGACGTCGTCGCGCTGCGGTTCCCGTTGGTGAAATGGCCGCACGTCCTGCGCGACGTCGCCGACGAGGTCCGCGCGGATCCCGTGCGGATGGCCCGCGAGGGCTGGGCGTACCTGACCATGACCGACGCCGTGCGCGCGGTGGAGCGGGCGCTCTGGGCGGATGTCGCCGGCGCCGAAGTGGTGCCGCTCAGTGCCCGCGACACCCTCCTCGACGTGCCGACGGCCGAGCTCCTGCGCCGCTACGCGCCTGCGGTCGAGCCGCCGGCGCACCTCGCCGGGCACGACGCGCTCGTCGACCTGACGACGGCGCGGACGGTGCTCGGCTTCGAGCCCCGAGAGTCGATCCACGATGGCACCGCCACCCCCTACCCGGCACTCGTGAGGAGCGACCGATGACGACAGAGCCCACGACCTTCGATCAGCCCTGGATGCCGCGCGAGAACGTCCGCATCACGGACGTGCGGGCGATCGTGACGGCGCCCGAGGGCATTCCGCTGGTCGTCGTCCGCATCGACACCGACCAGGACGGACTGTGGGGATACGGCTGCGCGACCTTCACGCAGCGCTGGCAGGCCGTCGTCGCCTTCCTCGACCACCTGCGCCCGCTGCTCGTCGGTCGATACCCCGGCGACATCGAAGACCTGCTGCGACTGGTGCGGTTCACCGGCTACTGGCGCGAGGGACCGGTCGGCAACAACGCGCTCTCGGGCATCGACATGGCGCTGTGGGACATCGCCGGCAAGCGCGCCGGGATGCCGGTGTACGAGCTGTTCGGCGGGCGGGTGCGCGCCGCGGCCGACACCTACCTGCACGCCGAGGGCGCCGACCTCGACGAGACCACGGCGCACGCGCGCGAGCTCATCTCCGCCGGCCAG
This sequence comes from Microbacterium sp. 1262, assembly GCF_040544895.1. Lineage (NCBI taxonomy): Bacteria > Bacillati > Actinomycetota > Actinomycetes > Micrococcales > Microbacteriaceae > Microbacterium > Microbacterium sp. 1262. Next base: position 2,385,618 of record NZ_JBEPKU010000001.1, on the reverse strand, counting down.
CGTCACGTGCGCATCCAGACCGGCCAGCAGGGCGTCGGACATTACGGCGCGCCGCCCGTCGCGGGCTCCTTCGCGTGGGCGAAGAACCCCGCGGGCTGGCGGGTCGAGGACTATCTCGTCCGCACGCCGCAGCTGTTCGCCCACGTGCGCGAGGCGCTCGGCGACGGCGTAGAGCTGCTGCACGACGTCCACTCGCGACTGACCCCCGCGACCGCGATCGCCCTCGCCCGTTCGCTCGAGCCGTACCGGCCCTTCTTCCTCGAGGACGTGCTCGCACCCGAGCACTGGCACCGCCTCGCCGAGGTGCGGGCCGCGTCACCGGTGCCGATCGCGGTCGGCGAGCTCGCGACATCCTTCACCGACGCCGCCCGCCTCATCCGCGAGCATCACGTCGACTACATCCGCAGCCACCTCTCGGATGTCGGGGGCGTCAGCGCCGCGCGCCGGCTCGCGGTCCTCGCCGACATCGAGGGTGTGCGCACGGCCTGGCATTCGCCCGGCGATGCCTCGCCGTTCGCCGTGGCCGCGGCGGTCGCGCTCGATGTGACCTCGCCGGCTTTCGGCATCCAGGAGGGTCACGTCTACAACGACGAGACTCACGAGGTCTTCCCCGGCATGATCGACATCGTCGACGGCTGGCTGACGCCCAACGACGCCCCCGGCTGGGGGATCGAGATGGACGAGGCCGCCGCCGCCCGCTTCCCTGCCGGTCTCTCCGGGCACGACGCCTGGGCCGCGGGGGTCCGCGCGCCCGACGGCGCCCTCATCGCGCCCTGAGCGTCCGCTTCTCGAACCTCCGAACCCGAACCCGAACCCGAAAGAGATCCATGACCACCTGGTCGATCGCGCCCTCGGGGCGCTGGCTGCTGCACGGCGGCGAACCGACGTTCCTCCTGGCCGACACCGTCTGGGCGGCCTTCGGCGGGCCCACCGAGAACGAATGGCTCGACCATCTCGAACTCCGCCGGCGTCAGGGCTTCAACGCCCTGCTGATCAGCGTCCTGCCCATCGAGCACGACCGATCGACGGGCACCCGGTCGCCGTACGCGCTGCGCGACGGTGCCGTCGATTTCGGCGCCGGTGATCCGGACTACTGGACCGAGGCCGAGCGGCTGCTCGAGCAGGCTCGCGAGCGCGGCTTCACGCCGATGCTCGTGCTCCTGTGGAACAACTTCGTCCCGGGTACGTGGGGCTCCCGCCTCACGCCCGAGCACGTGCTCAGCGCGGACCAGACCGAGACCTACGTGCGCGAAACGGTCGCGAGGTTCCGCCGCTTCGATCCGATCTGGATCGTGTCGGGCGACGACGACCTCGACGACGACGTCGCGCTGGAGCGGTACAGCTCGGTGGCGGCGCTGCTGCGCGAGGTCGCACCCGGCCAGCTGGTCACGTGGCACGACACTCCGACCGCGAGGATGCCGCAGCCGCTGGCCGACAGCGAACTCGTCGACTTCCATGCGCTGCAGTCGGGACACAACGAGGCCTGGGACACGCTGCCTGCCGACCTGACCCACTACTACCGCGCGCTCGATGTCGCTCGACCGATCATCAACCTCGAGCCCTGCTACGAGGGACTCGGGCGTTTCCGCGGCGCCGCGCGGCACTCGGCCGCCGACGTCCGTCGCGCCAGCTGGACCGGCGTCGTCTCGGGTGCGGCCGCAGGCCTGGGGTACGGCGCGCACGGCGTCTGGTCGTGGCATCGTCGCGGCGAGGGATTCTCAGCCGAAGACGTGCACGGGGCGCCCTTCCCCTTCTCGGTCGCCGCGGCGTTCCCCGGCGCCGACGATGTCGCCTACCTCCGCCGGGTCGTCGACGCGGAACGGCTGTGGGGACTCGACGCGGCTCCCGATCTGCTCGTCGCGGAGCCCTCCGGGGCCGTCGCCGGGCGCGCTCCCGACGGCACGATCGCCGTTTACGCGCCCACCCCCTTCGCGCTCACCCTCGTTCTCGGCAACGTCGAGGCTGCCGGCCTGGAGGTCACCGTCCACGACCTGGCGGCGCGGCGACCCGATGCCGCGCGGTGGACCGCGGTGGACGGCGGCATCCGGCTCGAGCAGCCCGAGTTCACCGGCGACGCACTGTTCGTGCTGCGCCCCGCTCACAGCGGCGGCGAACGATGAGCGCCCGGATCGTGACCTTCGGCGAGGCGCTCGCCACCGCGACCGTCGACGAGGTGGGGATCCTCACCCGCGCGACCGTCGCGGGTGCCGAACTCAACACGGCGGTCGGGCTCGCGCGGCTCGGGCACGATGTCGCGTGGGCCTCGCGTCTCGGTGACGACGCTTTCGCCGGGCTCGTGCGCGAGACACTGCGGGCCGAGCGCATCGACGATCGTCTCGTCGTCGCGGCGCCGGGGGAGCAGACGGGGCTGATCGTCAAGCAGCGCCTCGACGACGGCGACATCCGCTCCGAGCACTATCGCGCCACGAGTGCCGCGAGCCGGCTGCGCTCGGACGATCTTCCGGCGGCTGCGCTCGACGGAGCCGACTGGCTGCACGCGACGTGCATCACGCCGGCCCTCGGCGCGGGCCCGAAGGGGCTGTTCGAGAACGTCCTGCACGAGGCGTCCATGCGCGGCATCCCCATCTCGCTCGATGCCAACCACCGGCCCCAGCTGATGTCGGAGGACGCGCTTCGAGCGGTCGTCGACGACTGGCTCGACGTCGTCGACACGTTCTTCTGCAACGAGGACGAGGCACGCATCCTCACCGGCACCACCTCGACGGAAGCCGCCGTCGACGATCTCGCCCGCCGGGGCCCCCGCGTCGTCGTGGTCAAGCTCGGCGGTCGCGGCGCGCTGGCCGGAGACGCCGACGGCCGGCGTTTCACCCCCGCCTCCGCCGTCGCCGAGCCGACGCACCCCGTGGGAGCCGGCGACGCCTTCGCCGCCGCGTGGATCTCGTGCACGCTGCGCGGCGACACCGTCGATGTCGCGTTGCCCATCGCCGCGTGGTGCGCGGCCCGGGTCGTGGCCGATCCCGGCGATCACGACGGCTTTCCGCGGCGTGCCGAGCTCGACGCCTTCGAAGCGGCCCGGGGCGAGCTCGCGGAGGCGGGACGATGACCGCGGACGTGCGCGCCGCGCTCCGCGCCGCCGCCGTCGTCGCCGTGCTGCGGGCGCCGTCGGAGGCGGAACTGCGTCGGCAGATCGACTTCGCCGTCGACGCCGAGCTGCCGGTGCTCGAGATCACGACGACCACCCCGGGGTGGGACCGCGTGCTGGCGGAGATCGCCGGTGACACCGCGTTCGATCGCATGCTGCTCGGTGCGGGAACCGTCACGACGGTGGCCCAGGCTGAGGCGGCGCGGGATGCCGGGGCACGCTTCCTGGTGTCGCCGACGATCGTCGAGGATGCCGTACGCGCGGCGGCCGGAGAAGCAGCATTCATCGCGGGCGGATTCACCCCGACGGAGCTCCGCGCCGCTGCCGCAACGAGCGGCATGGCGAAGCTCTTCCCCGCCGCGAGCGGCGGTCTCGGGCACCTGCGCGCGGTTCGAGACGTGCTGCCCGACGTCGCGATCATGCCGACCGGCGGCATCGGCGTCGACGACGCCGCCGACTGGATCGCCGCGGGCGCGATCGCCGTCGGGATCGGCGGCGGGCTCTTCCGCGAGCCCGTCGACCGCGTGCGCAGGCTCGTCGGGTCGCTCCGGCGGACGTCGTGACCCGGTTCCGGATCGGGTCGGACGACCTCGTCGCGGTCGTCGAGGCAGACGGGGCTCGCATCTCGTCGCTGCGCCACCTGCCCACCGAGCGTGAGCTGCTCGCGTCGACGCCGTGGGCCGACGACCCCGTCGACGCCTTCGTCATGGCCGACTCGAGCGCGCAGTGGCATCGCGCCTACCGCGGCGGGTGGCATCTGCTGCTGCCGCGGGCGGGCGACAGCCCGGCAACGGCGTCTCCGCCCCAGCCGTTTCACGGCGAAGCGGCCTGGCGCACGTGGCGCCTGACCGGCAGCCGCAACGCCTGCCGCGCGTCGGTCGTCCTTCGCACCGTCCCGCTCGCGATCGACCGGTGGATGTCGGTGCGCGCGAACATGCTCGTGATCGAGACCGCGGTACGGAACGTGGGCAGCGAGCCGGTGAGCTACGGATGGGCCGAGCACCCGGCGTTCGCCGGCGAACTGTTCGGTCCGGCCTCTACCGTGCGCACGGGCGACCGCGTCGTGCCGCTCGACCCGGCACCCGCGGCATCCTTCACCGACCTCGCCGCGCCCGCGGGCGACGTGATGATCACCGCGCCCGAGGCCGGCGTCGAGGTCGCGCTGACCTGGGACGCGGGCCTGATGCCGCGACTCTACGTGTGGCAGGAACAGCGGGGGAGCACCGGCTTCCCGTGGTGGGGTGCGATGGATGCCGTCGGGCTCGAGCCGGCCGCCGACCCGTACGGCACACCTCTCGACGCGCTCGGCTCGCTGAAGCTCGAGCCCGGGGAGAGCCGGGAGTCCGTCGTCTCGCTACGTGTCGACCGATCGGGCGATGTGGCGCCGGGGGCGACGTCATAGACTCGAAGCGAGATGGCGAGAAAAGCGATTTCCCTCCGTGACGTTGCGGCTGTCGCCGGCGTCTCGGTGTCGACCGTGTCGAAGGTGCTGCGCGGACAGGGCAAGGCGTCGGATGCCACGCGCGAGCGCATCTTCGAGGCTGCCGAGCGGCTCGACTTCCAGCCCAACGCGCTGGGCCAGTTCCTCGTCCAGGGGCGCAGCGCCACCGTGGGCGTGCTCACCATGAACGCCCCGGGCGCCTTCACGATGCCCGTTCTCACCGGTGCCACGACGACCCTCGGCACGCGTGACCTGTCGGTCCTCGTGACCGACTCGCACCTCGACCGCACGGTGCTGGCGGCCACGGTCCGCAAGCTCCGTGCCCGCAGCATCGACGGGCTGCTCGTCGTCGGCGACGGCTCCGGGTCGGAGATCCGCTCCGTCACCGCGGGGTTCCCCGCGCCGGTGGTCTACGTCTACGGCATCTCCGACGACGCCGCCGACGCATCGTTCGTCCACGACGGCTACGCCGCCGGGAAGCGCGCCGGCGAGCATCTCATCGCCTCCGGTCGTCGGCGCATAGCGCACATCACGGCCTCTGCCGACGACCACTCGGCGCGCGAGCGCGCGGACGGCCTCGCCGCGGCCCTCGCGGCCGCCGGCGCCGACCTCGCGCCGGAGCTCGTGCTGCGCGGCGATTGGTCACGGGGCTGGGGTCGCGAGGCCGCCGAGCGGCTGATCGCGTCGGGCGAGAGGTTCGACGCCGTCTGCTGCGGCAACGACACGATCGCCCGCGCGGTGATCGCTGCGCTCGCCGAGGCCGGTGTCCGCGTGCCGGAGGATGTCGCCATCACCGGGATGGACAACATCTCGGGCCTCACGGGCCAGGACGATGAGAGCCTGACCACGATCGACTTCCGCCTCGCCGACCTGGGCGCCCGGGCGGCCGCTCACCTGGCCGACGTCATCGACGGACAGCCGTACGAGCCGGGCCTGCACCGGATCGCCGGCGACCTCGTGGCGGGGGAGTCGACGGCACCGGCGACCGGCTGACCGCCTGCGGCTCGGGTGCGCTTCGCGCATCGGTCCGTGTCTGGACGCTTCTGACCCCGGGGGCATGGAGCGTCTGAGATCAATGCAGGCGTTCCACATCTGAGATCAGGTTCCTTGCGGTTGTCGACTCGAAACGCGGACACCATTGCGTCGCGCATCAGTCCTGTATCTGTTGCCGTCAAGTGTGCGCATTTGCGCGCTCGATCAGCGCGATCACGGAATCGATCTTCCTTTTCAGGTCAAAGGGTAGCTCTGACGTCCATCGCTGAGTCACGGCGCGCGCGATGGCCGTCTTGCTCGGCTTGCCGACGCCGACGCGATCCGGTGACAGCGGATTCTGCCAGCGATCCTGAGGGGGCAAGGAACGTGACGCTGTGGTGGGGTGAGCGGCTTTGATCGCCTCGGTGAGAACTGGCTCGGGTACATAGTTCTCAATGGTGTATCCGGCCGTCACCCATGACACGCCGGTGGACGAGTCGTCGTCTAACGCTGCGATGACCCGTCTTTTACTCGCATTTAGAGCCTTCCGAGCTGAAGTCTTGTCTGAGTCCATAAGTACGCACATGTGTCGATTTAGCGCACGCAATGAAATGAACTCGTCAACCTCGTCTTGATCGAGGGGAGACAGTTCGCTCAGCAGAGACCCGCCGTAGAACATGATCGAGTAGTGCGTTCCCTCGATATAGGCGCCGGGCTTGATCATCTCGATCCAGTGCTTGAGATAGGTGCGGTCCGACGGGCCCTCGACCCATAAGATCGCATTTGTTTGCACGAGGTCAGATGGACGGTACCCCAAATCGGCGCATACGGCAGCGCGGGCGCGTGCCGAGCCGGCGTGACGCACGGTCGACGAGCCATTCTTGCGACTGACGTGAAAGATCGACCCAAGAGCGGAGTCCAGCATGTGCGCGGAATGTGTCGCGATGAAGTACTGGTTCGATGTGCTTTTGGCAAGATAACGAAGCAGCTTACGCTGCAAGATCGGGTGGAGATGTACTTCAGGTTCTTCTATGCAAACGACCAAATTTTCGATGATGGTCGCGGCCGCTGCGAGGATGACAACCTCGTGGACACCCGTGCCGACATACTCGATGGGCAGGGTTCTTCCGCCTTGACTGACGTGTATAGTCGATAAATCGTAAGGAACGTCAATTGTGACCGACTGGTCATCCATCACGGCGCGAACAAAATCTTGAATTCGTTGGAACACAAGCTTGTCACCGAGTCGGTTTGAACTCGGTGCCTGCAACTCGAGCAGTCGCCTCTTTATGCTCCTCCCATTGAGGTCTGGATCTAGTTCGTTCGCGGCGGAAATCTCGCGTACGCCTTCGATGCGGTGCGCTGAAGGCCAGGCCGGCTGATTCCTCGATATGGCTTGAATGACTCGAAACGCGTCCTGACCGACTCCGCCGCCAGTAGTGCCGGTTAGGGCGCCAGATAGCTCGGAGGCAAGCGCATCTCTTCCGATGGCGCCGGCCCATTTTTGGTATAGGGCTACGCTGGCATCATCGTTCTTAGGTGCCAGCCAGACCGCGTCGGAGTTGGCGGGCGTGTGCACTCGGAGGGTGTCGAGGAACTCTCGAATCTTCGTGTCAAAAGATCGCACGCCCCTGCCTGGATTCATCCAGCCTGCCACTACGTCCGGGTCGTAAGCTATCAGGCGCAGCGGGGTGTGCTCGGCATCTCCGAGGGGTCGGTCCCAAACTTCGGGCCTCGCGTTCCCGTTGAGCGTATCTGACACCACGCGGAGCACGTTCGACTTCCCGGCGTTGTTCTGCCCGGCGATCAGGTTGATCTTCGAGAGCGGGAAGAGCGAGCTGACAGGGACGGAGGCGAAGCTTCGGTAGCCTGAGAAAGCGATGCCCTTGATGGAGTCCATGCGGACATGTTGCCGGATCAAGCAGGATTCGGGGGAACGCTACGCGAAACGGTGCTCGGTTCCGAGTTCTTCGCCGTGCCTGCTTCAGCTATCAGGTCCGGGTAGAGGTGCCGCGTGCGAGTGTCTGGCGACCTCAACTCTGGAGTCCATTCCTCAGTGGTTTTTTCGCAACTGCGGGGGATTTCTGCGGCAGGCGGCCGCGCGTAGCCGCTGACCGACGATGGCCGATGGCTGACTTTCACGGTTCCCCCTGGGCGCGGACGATCTCCGCTCCTGGTTCGGCGCCACATCGGTAGGTTGTTGCACCTGACCGGCTGACCGGCTGGGGGTCCTCAGGCCTGGCGCGAGCCGAGCACCTTCACGATCACGGAACGTCGGCGCAGCTCGGCGATCGTCCGGGTCTCCTCGTCGGCGTCGCGGCCGAGCGCGTGCACGTCCGAGACCACGACGACATCGCCCGCCGTCAGATGGCCGAACAGTCGCGACAGGCGCTCCTGCCAGCTCTCCCCGGTCTCGGGGGCGGGATGCCGGAAGCCCTCGATCGGAACGCCGAACTGGGCCAGGGCGTCGCGCTGCGCCACGATGCTCGGCATGTCGTCGCGCGAGACGACCAGACCGACGAGGCGAGCGCCGGCAGGGCGGGCTGCCCACCACTCCGGGCTCGGCTGCAGGGCCGCGAAGCTGTCGGGCAGCTCGTCGACGGGGGAGTCGGGCAGCGCGATCGTACGCGTCTCGGCGTAGTCCGCCGCCGGGCGCGTGGTCCGGTCGTCGTCGGTCGGGGTGCTCACCCTCTCATTGTCGCCGACGCGAGAACGGTTTTCACCACGAGTTCGCGTCAGAGGTCGTTCTGGCGCATCTCGAGGCTCACCTGCTGCGAGTCGAGCCGGCGTTGCGACTCGCGCAGCACCTCGGACGAGAACGCGCCCTCGCTCGACAGCTCGAGCAGTCGCGCGCGCATCGCACCGATGAGCAGCAGCTGCAGCTCGCGGGCGAGGGCGCCGGCGTCCTCGTCTGCCGCGTGCTCCAGCCGGCGGCGCGCGATCGTCAGCGTCCGGGCGTCCCACTTGCCGCCTTCTTCGACGGCGAGTGTCGGGTCGGCCAGCCGGTCGATCGCCGCGGTGCGCAGCTCGGCGTCGAGCGCTTCCTCCTCCTCGCGCAGCAGCGAGCTGTCGGCGGTGCTGCTCGGGATACGAAGCGCCCGCACCAGAGCCGGCAGCGTGAGGCCTTGGAGGAGCAAGCTGATGACGGCGACCAGGAACGCGGTGAGGATGAGGAGCTCGCGCTCCGGGGTCTCACGGGGAAGGGTCTGCGCCGCGGCGAGGGTGACGACCCCGCGCATCCCGGCCCACACGATGATCGTGCCGTGCTTCCAGCCCAGCGGAGACGCCTCGTAGTAGTCGAGGTCGTTGAACGCCCGGGTCACCCGGGTGCGCATGCTCTCCAGACGTCGGCGCGTGGCCCCGGGATTGCGGCCGCGCCCGGCGAAATCAGGCGGCAGGCTGTCGAGGCGCTCCGAGATCTGCTCGAGGCGGTCGCGCTGGCGCAGGCGTGCACGACGCCCCTGGAAGAAGATGAGCCCCGCGACGTAGACGGCGCGGATGGCGAGCAGGATCGCGAGCGAGCCGAGGGCGAGCAGGATCGCCTTTCCGGGGCCGCTCTGCTGCCGGAAGTTGTCGTCGAGGATGCCGCGCAGCTCGAGCCCCATCACGAGGAAAACCCCGCCCTCGAGGACGAGCTCGACCGTGCGCCAGTTGATCTCGTCGGAGACTCGCTGCTCGGCGGTGAAGCGTCGTGCGGCACCTTGACCCGTGGTGATGCCCGCCGCGACGGCGGCGACGAGCCCCGAGCCGCCGAGGTGCTCGGTCGGCAGGTACGCCACGAACGGGACGATGAATCCGAGGGCGGTGGCGGCGACCGTGTTCATGCGCGCCCGGACGCGCAGGTTCAGTCCGCCGACGACGACCCCCACGATCACGGCGGCGACGATTCCCCAGACGAAGGTTCCGACCGTGTCGGCGAATGCGAACCCGCCGGCGACCGCCGCGATCGCGCTGCGCAGCAGAACGAGGGCGGTGGCGTCGTTGATGAGGCTCTCACCCTCGAGGATCGTCACGACCCGCGGGGATATGCCGAGCCGCTTGACGATCGAGGTCGCGACGGCGTCGCTCGGGCTCAGCACCGCCCCGAGCGCCACCGCCAGCGGAAACCCGAGCTGGGGCAGAACGAGGGTGAGGAAGCCGCCGATCGCGAGCGCGCTGATGACGACGAGCGCGACGGCGAGCCCCGAGATCGACGGCAGATCGCGCCGGAACTCGACCGCGGGCAGACGCACCGCCGCCGCATAGAGCAGGGGAGGCAGCACGCCGACGAGGATCAGCTCGGGGTCGACCTCGAAGTCGTCGAGGATCGGCAGCCACGACGCGGCCAGTCCGACCGCGACGAGGATCAGCGGCCCCGCGACACCGAGACGTTTCGACAGCGAGGTCGAGACGGTGATCGCGACGACACCGAGGATGAGTCCGGGCAGCAGTTCCACGCGTCCGGGTGCCTGTCAGAGGATGCCGAGGGCCCGGACGGCGTCGCGCTCGTCGATGAGCTCGGCGACCGATGCGTCGAGCCGGGTTCGGCCGCGTTCGTCGAGTTCGAGCCCGGTTACGACGCGATAACCCGAGCCGTCGCTCGTGACGGGGAAGGAGCACACCAGACCCTCGGGCACGCCGTACTCGCCGCGCGAGACGACGGCGGCCGAGGTGCGCCGGCCGTGGGTGCCGAGCACGTCGTCGCGCACGTGCCGCAGTGCCGCGTTGGCGGCCGATGCGGCAGATGACGCCCCGCGCACCGCGATGATCTCGGCGCCGCGCTTCGCGACGCGAGGCACGAACTCGTCGTCGAGCCAGGCCCGTGCGGCATCCGTTTCGCCCAGCCGGTCGGCGAGGGCGTCGGCCACGGGGCGCCCGGCGACGGTCGCGGAGGCGATGTCGGGGAACTGCGTCGCGGAGTGGTTGCCCCAGATCACCACGCCCTCGATGTCGTTGACGGGCACCTCGAGCCGCGCGGCGAGCTGAGCGACGGCGCGCTCGTGATCGAGGCGGGTCATGGCGCTGAAGCGCTCGGGCGGCACGCCTTCGGCCGCCGACGCCGCGATCAGCGCGTTCGTGTTGGCGGGATTGCCCACGACCAGCACGCGGACGTCGGATGCCGCGGATGCCGCGATGGCCGCGCCCTGCGGGCCGAAGATGCCCGCGTTGGCGGCGAGCAGGTCGCCGCGCTCCATGCCGGCCGATCGGGGCCGGGCACCCACGAGCATCGCGATGTTGGCACCCGCGAACCCCGTGCGCGCGTCATCCGTGACCTCGACCGAGCGCAGCAGCGGGAACGCGCAGTCCTGCAGCTCGAGCGCCGTTCCCTCCGCGGCTCGGACCCCGTCGGGGATCTCGAGGAGGCGGAGATTCACGGGCCGGTCGAGGCCGAGCATCTCGCCGGAGGCGATGCGGAACAGCAGGGCGTAGCCGATCTGGCCGGCCGCGCCGGTGACGGTGACGGTGGTGGCGTCCATGTGCCGAGCCTATTCCTGCCGTCGCGGCCGCACGGGGTGCCGGACCGGAGAATCGACCTCGCGGTCAGCCCTTCTGCTTCGCCTGGTGCCGGGCCACACGGTTGCGGTTGCCGCACCCGGCGGCGGTGCACCAGATCCGATTGCGTCGAGGTGAGCGGTCGAGGTAGACCCACCCGCAGGCGTCGTCGGCGCACTGCCGTGCGGTGGTGAGATCGGATGTCAGCAGGTCGTGGGCGCTCATGGCCACCGCCGCGCGCGGTCCGGAGAGATCAGCGGGCGGCACCCACACCCACGCTGAGGCGGGCTCGTCGAAGCTCAGCGACGAGCGGGCGAGGGCGTCGACGTGCTCGCGGGCGATGAGATCGGCTGCTGCCGAGGAATGCTGGAACACCGCTTCGTAGACCGCCTCGCGCAGCGCGACGACCGCGCGGTGCTCCCGGGCCGCCACGTCCGATTCGGCCCCGGACGGTGCGCTCTTCGCGGCGCCCGTCGCGGCGCGGACATTCATCTGGTGGCACCACGACACGACGTCGTCGAAGTCGCGGAGGGTGTCGATCGCGCGTTGCGGGTCGAGCCGCCAGTGCACCGTGTCGACCAGATCGAGAGCGGGGTGCCCCGCGACCCGGGGGAACGCCGCTGCGTCGGACTGCGCCACGAATGAATGCTAACGCTCGTCGTCCGCTTGTGCCATTAGTTCAGGGCTGAGAGTGTGTAACGCATGAAAGCCAGAGCACCCATTAGACACTCCGCGGACGGTCTCGGCGCGGACTTCCGCCGTCTCTGGGTCGCGCAGGGGGCCTCCTCTGTCGGAGCGCAGGTCGGCGACCTCGCTCTCCCGCTGCTCGCCGTCGTGGTGCTCGGGGCGAGCGCCGGCGAGGTGGGGCTGCTGGGCGCGGCGAAATGGATGCCGTTCCTGCTCCTCGCGCTGCCGCTCGGCGTGCTCGTCGATCGGTCCCGTCGCCGCCGCATCCTGATCGTCGCGGACCTCGCCCGAGCTTTCCTGACGGTCGTGATCGTCGGCCTCGCCGTCGCCGGGGTGCTGACGTTGCCCGCTCTCGTCGGGCTTGTCCTGCTCTTGGGCGCCTTCACCGTGGCGTTCGACGTGAGCTACCAGTCCTATCTGCCCACCGTCGCGGGCCGGTCTCACCTCGAGCGCGCGAACGGTCGCCTGCAGGCGACGGCCGCCGTAGCTCAGATCGGCGGCCCCGGGATGGCGGGGCTGCTCGTCCAGACGCTGACCGCCGCCTGGGCCCTCATCGCTCCCGCGGCCACGTACCTCGTCTCGGCACTCGCCCTGACGAGCATCTCCACCCGGGAACACCGCCCCGTCCCCAGCGGCCGCGGTGCGCTGTCGGAGTTGCGCGAGGGCTTGCGTTTCGTGCGGCGAGATCGCTTCCTGATCGCCCTCGTCGCATTCGCCGCCATCTACAACCTGTTCGCCCAGGCGATCACGGTGCTGTTCACGGTGCACGCCGTCCGCGAGCTCGGGCTGGATGCGGGGCAGCTCGGGTTGATCTTCGGGCTCGGTGCCGTCGGTGCCGTGGCGGCCGCGGCGAGTGCCCCGGCAGCGGTGCGCCGCTTCGGGGCGGGGTCGGTCTTGATCGCATGCGCAGTCGCGGAGAGCATCGCGCTGTCGATGCTGCCGCTCGTGCCCGCATCCTGGTCGCCCACGGTGCTGGTGGCGGTGCTGGCCGCGGCGTTCGCGCTGAACGGAGCCGGCACGTCGCTGTCGAGTGTCGTCGCCGTGACGTTGCGTCAGCTGCGGACGCCGGACGAGGTCCTCGGGCGCGTGAACGCGACGATGCGCTGGGTCTCGTACGGGGTGGTCGCGATCGGCGCGGCGATCGGCGGCGGGCTTGGTGAGCTGGTGGGCACCCGGGCCGGGATGGCCATCGCGGGTGCGGGCGTCATGCTGACGGTCGTCTGGGTCGTGCTGTCGCCGCTGCGCTCGATCCGCGATCCCCGCGAGCTGGTCGACGCGAGCGGCGTTTCGGGCGGAGGGCCCGAGGCGGCGCATCCCGGCTCGTCTCCGTGCGGCGACGCGATGGGCGACGCGCCGCAGGTACGGTAAAGCGCATGAACGAACGCGACCGCGGAGCCGCACGGTGAGCGTGTCGGCCGCCCTGGCCGGCATCCTGTATCCCGAGATCGAGCCCTACGAGACGGGCTTCCTGCTCGCCGGCGACGGCCAGCGCGTCTATTGGGAGCAGTCGGGCAATCCCGAGGGCAAGCCGGTCGTGTTCCTGCACGGCGGCCCCGGCGGCGGAACCTCGCCCTGGCACCGCCGCTTCTTCGACCCCGAGGCCTACCGGATCATCCTGTTCGACCAGCGCGGCTGCGGGAAGTCGACGCCGCACGCGAGCGATCCGGCCGCCGACCTCCGCTACAACACCACGTGGCACCTCGTCGCCGACATCGAACTGCTGCGGCGCAACCTCGGCATCGACCGGTGGCAGGTCTTCGGCGGCTCGTGGGGCTCGACGCTCGCACTCGCCTACGCGCAGTCGCACCCGGATGTCGTCTCGGAGCTGGTGCTGCGCGGGATCTTCACGCTGCGGCGCCATGAGCTCGAGTGGTTCTACGAGGGCGGGGCAGCAGCGCTGTTCCCCGACCTGTGGGAGGACTACCTCGCCCCGGTTCCGGTCATCGAGCGGAGCCGACTGATCGAGGCGTACCACCGGCTGCTGACCGACCCCGATCCGGCGGTGCACGTTCCCGCCGCCCAGGCCTGGACGCGCTGGGAGGCCTCGACCGTGACCCTGCGTCCCGACCCGGAGCTGGTGGCCGGGATGACGAAGGCGGAGTCGGCGACCGCGTTCGCGCGGATCGAGAACCACTATTTCCTCAACGGCGGATGGCTGCGTGAAGGGCAGCTGATCGAGGATGCCGCGTCGGGCCGCCTGCGCGGCATCCCGGGTGTCATCGTTCAGGGCCGCTACGACGCGTGCACGCCCCCGATGACCGCATGGGACCTGCACCGGGCCTGGCCCGAGGCCGAGTTCGTCATGGTCGACGACGCCGGCCACTCGGCCGGTGAGCCCGGCATCGCCGCCGCCCTCGTCGCCGCGACCGACCGCTTCGCCCGCTGACGCGCGCCGCGCCGCGCGCGCCGGTGCCGCGCCGGCGCCGAGAACGCACCGTCGCCGCGAGAACGCACCGCGGATGGTGCGTTATCGCGGGGAGAGTGCGGTCTCGGCGGGCCGAGCCGCGGGCCAGTGCACCGACACGTCGAGGCGACGGCGGGTCGGGCCGGACCCAGGGGCGACGAGCATCGGGAGGAGCGCGGCCATCGCTTCGCGGCCCAGCTCGTCACCGTCGACGTCGATCGCGGGCACGTCGTCGGCTCCGATCGCCTCGGCCACCAGGCGTTCCGCACTGACGACGATCTCTCCGGGCGAGGCGACGCCGCGAGCGCGGAGGGCGAAGACGAGACCGAGCCCGATGGATGTCGCGTAAGGCACAGCCGCCGTCGCGCCCGAGTCGATGACCGCGTCGGCGGTCGCGACACCCGCCGCGAACGTCGCCGGAAAGGGACCGAGCGCGGTCAGCTCGACGCGCTCGCCGACGGCGGCCTCGATCGCGGCCGAGCGCTGCCGGTCCTGCCATGATCCCTCCGGACCTCCGAGGTACACGATTCCGCGGTGGCCCGCGTCGGCCAGGCGCGTCGCGAGCTCGGCGAACGCGCTCGCGGTGTCGGCCACGATCGAGGTCATGCCGTCGATCTCACGGTCGACGAGGACCGTCGGCCCGAAGGCGCCGGCGGCACGGACGATGTCGTCGGGGCCACGCGGTGCGACGAGAATGCAGCCGTCGACCTGCCGGGCGAGGCGCTCGAGCTCGTCGAGCCCGTCGACGTCGTCGAGCCGGTGCACGGCGACCGTGAGCTGCAGGTCGGACTCGCGGGCGCGCTCCTGAGCCCCCGCGATGATCGGCGTGAAGAAGGCGTTGTCGAGCGTCGGCACGACGAGGGCGACGATGCCGCTGCGCCCGCGAGCGAGGTGGCTGGCGGCGCGGTTCGGGATGAAGCCGAGCGTCTCGGCCGCGGCGCGCACGCGCGCGACCGTCTCGGGGGCGACGAGGTCGGGGCGGCTGAGCGCCCGGGATGCCGTCGACTTCGACACACCCGCATGCGCGGCGACATCGGCGAGTGTCGTCACCGCGCCCCCTTCGTCCCGCCGCCGCATGGCGCGACGGTCCGCTCATCCTACTGAGCGGGAGCAACCGGTTGCGCCGCCGATGAACGCCGGTTTTACACGGTGTTAACACGAATGGTCGCGCGCCTCCCCGAGTGGGCTCTACGGTAGGAGCAACCGGTTGCGCAACCGGTTGCACCCGCACCCCCTCGCACGAACGGAGTTCGCTCGTGGTTTCACGCCGCACCGGACTGCTGGCCCTTCCCGGGCTCGCGCTCCTGCTGGCGGGGTTCCTCATCCCGTCGATCGCGATGCTGTTCGCCCCTCCCGGTGTCAGCCTGGTCGACATCCTCGAACGCCTCGGCCGGATGCTGACCGACCCGTTCGATCTCGCGATCATCGGGCGCACGGTCGGGCTGGGCCTCATCGTCACCGTGATCTGCATCGTGCTGGGGTTCCCGATCGCCTACCTGCTCGCCCGCTCGAGCTCGCGCTGGTCGGGTGTGCTGCTCGCCCTCGCGATCTTCCCGCTGCTGCTGAGCAATGTCGTGCGCACCTTCGGCTGGCTCGTGCTGCTGGGGTCGAACGGCGCGATCGGTCAGCTGCTCACGGGGCTGGGACTCGTCGACCGCGCGCCGCAGCTGCTCTACACCGAGCTCGCGATCGTGCTGGGTCTGACGCAGCTCTTCCTGCCGCTGGCGATCATCTCCTGCTACTCCGCCGTCGCTCAGGTCGACCCCGGACTGGACGACGCCGCGCGCGGTCTCGGCGCGAGCCGCACCCGTACCTTCTGGGGCATCGTCGTGCCGCTCTCGGCGCCGGGCATGGTCGTCGCGTCGACCCTCGTCTTCGCGGGGAGCGTCACCGCCTACACGACCCCCTACCTGCTCGGCGGATCGAGCCAGCGGATGCTGTCGACGCAGCTCTACTCGTACTCGAGCGTGACGATCGACTGGGCGGCGGCCAGTGCGACGGCCATCATCATGACGGTCCTCGTGTTCGCCGTGTCGGGCCTGTCCGCCGTCGTCGGACGACGGGGGGCCACCGCGTGAAGACGAGTCGTCCCGTCGCGGCATCCCTCGCCGTCGCCGGCTACATCATCATGATCGTGCCGATCCTCTTCGTGGTCGCCACGGCGTTCACGGGCGGACGCACCCTGCGCTTCCCGCCCGAGGGCTTCTCGCTGCAGTGGTTCGAGGCAGCGCTGAACTACGACCCGTTCATCAGCGCGCTGCTGTCGAGCCTCCAGCTCGCCCTCATCGCGACGGTGCTCGCGCTGCTCATCGGGGTTCCGGTGACGCTGGCGATCCACCGCGGCCGGCTCCCCGGCAAGGGGCTCGTCGAGGGGCTGTTCCTCTCGCCGCTCATCGTCCCCGAGCTCGTCGTCGGCCTCGCGCTCTACCAGCAGCTGATGATCGGCCTGCGCCTCGACAACTTCCCGGTGCTGCTCATCGGCCACACCGTGCTGATGCTGCCCTACGCGGTGCGGGTCACCGGGGCGTCGCTCGCACTCGCCGATCCCGGCATCGAAGAGGCGGCGCGCGGCCTCGGCGCCTCGCCGCTGCGCGCCTTCTTCTCGGTCACGCTGCCCCTGCTGCGCCCCGGCATCTTCTCGGCCGGGCTGCTGAGCTTCGTCACCTCGTTCAACAACGTGCCGCTGTCGCTGCTGCTGCAGAGCCGTGACTTCCGCACGCTCCCCGTCACCATGCTCGACTACGTCCAGCAGAGCTACGACCCGATGGTCGCGGCCACGAGCACCATCATCCTCGCGGGCACCGTCGTCATCGCCGTCATCGCCGAGCGCACGGTCGGCTTCGCCCGCATCTTCGGAGGGATCAACCGATGACCACCGCAGCAGAGTTCGTCGGGGTGACCCAGCGCTTCGGCGACTTCACCGCCGTCGACGACATCGACCTCGCCATCCCGTCGGGGCAGCTCACCACGCTGCTCGGGCCGAGCGGATGCGGCAAGACCACCTCGCTGCGGATGCTCGCGGGTTACACGCAGCCCACCTCGGGCCGCATCATGATCGCGGGCGAGGACGCCACCCGCACCCCGCCCGAGCGGCGCGGGCTCGGCATGGTGTTCCAGTCGTACGCCCTGTTCCCGCACATGAGCGTGGCCGAGAACGTCGGATACGGCCTGAAGCTGCGCAAGGTCCCGGCAGCGGAGCGCCGCCGCCGCGTCGAGGAGGCGCTCGATCTCGTCGGTCTCGGACACCTCGCGGCGAGCCGGCCCAAAAAGCTCTCGGGCGGGCAGCAGCAGCGCGTGGCTCTCGCGCGCGCCATCGCCATCCGCCCGACCCTGCTCCTGCTCGACGAGCCGCTGTCGAACCTCGACGCGCGCCTGCGCGTGCAGATGCGCGCCGAGATCCGCCGCATCCAGTCCGAGACCGGCCTGACCGTCGTGCTCGTCACGCACGATCAGGACGAGGCGCTCGAGATGTCGGACCGCATGGTTCTCATGCGCGACGGCCGCATCATGCAGGAGGGTGCTCCCTCTGAGGTCTTCACCGATCCGGCCAATCGTTTCGTCGCGGAGTTCCTCGGCTACGAGAACTTCCTCGCCGCCGCTGACGGTTCGTTCACGACCGTGCGCCCCGAGCATCTCGCTCTCGGACTCCCCGCCGACGGCACCGGGCTCGCGCTCGACGGAGTCGTGCTCGACGTCGCCTACCGCGGGGTCGACCGTCTCGTGACGGTCGAGACTGCGGACGCCACCGGCGCGGCCGTGCGTCTCATCGCCGACGTTCGCGACGAGGCCGTCGCTGCACGCCCGGGCGACCGGGTCACCGTCACCGCTCCCGCGGCCCGGCTCATCCGCCTCGCCGCCTGAACGCATCCGCCGTCCCGCCCGACCCGCACCAGCACCAGCACCCGCGCCCCTGCGGCCCGCCCGCAGAGCCCCGAGAGGAACTCGCATGATCCGCACCCGCACCAGCCGCGTCCTCGCGGCATCCGCCGCCGTCGTCGCCACGGCCCTTGTCGTCACCGGCTGCTCCGGCGGCTCGGGAGACTCCGGCGACGGTGGCTCGAGCGACTCCATCGTCGTCAGCGCGTTCCCGTTCGGGGTCGAGCAGTTCCAGGAGGCGATCGTCGACCCCTTCACCGAGAAGACGGGCATCACGGTCGAGATCGAGACCGGCTCGAACGCCGACCGTCTGTCGCAGCTGCAGCTCGCGGGTGGCGACGCCGGCATCGACGTCATGCTGATCTCCGACACCTTCGCGGCATCCGGGCAGGAGCAGGACCTGTTCCAGGACTTCGACGAGTCCGACGTCCCCAACCTCGCGAAGATCGCCGACTTCGCCGTCGAGGAGGGCTACGACGGCCCGGCCTACAGCTACCAGCTCAACGGCACGCTGTACAACACCGACGAGCTGGATGCCGCGCAGGCCGCCGACTGGTCGCTCTACGCCGACTCCGCCTACAGCGGTCGTCTCGCCTTCCCCGACATCGCCGTGACGGCCGGGCAGCTCGCCGTCTCGGGCGTCGCCTCGACCTTCGGCGACGGCCCGTACGACATCGATACCGCATACACGACGATCGGCGGATGGGCGCCGAACATCCTGCAGTTCTACTCGTCGTCGACGGAGGTCACCAACCTCCTCACCCAGGGCGAGATCGTCGCGGCCGATGCCCTCAGCGGCTTCGCCACGACGCTCGTCGCCTCGGGTGAGCCCGTCGCGTGGACCGCTCCGGCCGAGGGCCGCTACATGGCCACCAACCGGGCCATGATCCCCAGCGGTGCGAAGAACCTCGAGGGTGCGTACGCGTTCATCGACTACCTGCTGTCCGTCGAGGCCCAGACCGCGTCGGCCGAGATCGTCGGCGACCTCCCCGTCGCCCTCGACGCGACGATCCCCGCCGAGATCACCGCTGTCGTCGGCGACATCGCCGCCGACCCGATCGCGGCGGGCTACGCCACGCTCGACCCGGCCGAGGTCGTCCCGAACCGCGCGCAGTGGGTCGAGCGGTTCGCGCGCGAGGTCGCCTCGCGCTGATCCAGACCGCCCGGCCGCCGAGCACCCCCCATCCTCGGTGGCCGGGCCTCTTCTCGCGGTTCCCCGACCGCATCGCTCCACGAGTACGAACGGCACCATGACTTCCGCAGCATCCCTCCCCGTCGATTACCTCCAGCGCCTGCCGAAGGCCGACCTGCACTGCCACCTCATCGGCACCGTGCGCGCGTCGACGTTCGCCGAGCTGGCCCGCCGGGAGTCGCTCGAGCTGCCCGCCGACCCCGAGCGCATCTTCGCCGACATCAACTCGCTGCCGCCCGACCCCGCGCTGTACCGCAACACGCGCATCCCGGTCCCGCAGCAGCGCGGCGCCGACGAGCCCGAGGTGTCGTACTCGCTCTTCCAGGTGTCGAACTGGGTGGTCGAGGTGCTCCGGGATGCCGACGACCTGACCCGCATCGTCTACGAGGCGTTCGAGGACGCGCACCGCCGCAGCGGCACCCGCCACCTCGAGCTGTTCTTCGACGCGCTGCCGCCGCACCTCGAGTCGCTCGGATATCTCGGCGCGGTCGAGGCGTACGCCGAGGGCATCCGCATGGCGGAGCGCGATTTCGGGATGACGGGTCTGATGATCCAGGGCATCGACCGCAGCCGCAGCGGCGAGGAGGCCCTCGCGGTCGTCCGCCGCGTCGTCGACAACCCGCACCCGTACGTCGCGGGCATCGGCCTCGACAACCTCGAGACGGCCGGTCCGCCCGAGCGCTTCGTCGACGCGTACCGCCTGGCGGGCGAGGCCGGCCTCGGCCGTACGGCGCACTCGTCCGAGCACGCGCCGACTGCGGTCAACACCATCACCTGCCTCGACCTGCTCGGCTGCGACCGCATCGACCACGGCTACTACGTGCTCGAGGACGACGCCGTCGTCGAGCGGATGCGCGAGGACCAGGTCGCGTTCACCGTCGCCTCGACCACGTCACGCCGCTCGTGGCGGCCCTGGCGTCGCGCGTCGATCGCCGCGATGCTCGAGGCCGGGCTCAACGTCATCCCGTGCTCGGACGACCCGGGCATGTTCCCCACGACGCTCGCCGCCGAGTACGGCATCGTCGCGGACCAGATCGGCGCCACGCACGAGCAGGTCCGCCGCATGGCGATCTCGTCGTTCGAGGCATCCTGGCTGCCCACCGAGCAGCGCGCGCGTCGCGTCGCCGAGGTCACCGCCGAGGTCGACGCGCTCGACGCCGAGTTCGCGCTCTCCGTCTGAGCCCCGGCCCCCGGCCGGGCGCCGGGTTGCGCCGGGTTGCGCCGAGAACGCACCGTCGCCGCGAGAACGCACGGTTGAGGGTGCGTTCTCGCGGCGAGCGTGCGTTCTCGGCGGGCGGGGCAGCGCCGGATGCCGGGGTGAGTCGGATGCTGCGGGTCAGCGACCGCCGCGGCGGCCGGCGCTGTTCTGGCGCACGACCGAACCGACCATGAGCTTGCCGCCGGCGGCACCGCCGTTCGACGAAGCGCGACGGCCGGTGCGGCGCGGGTTGCCCGCGGGAGCGGCGTCGCGCGTCTCGCGGGGCGCGCGGTCGGCGGACTGGCCGCCGCGCGAGGACTGCTGTCCGCCCCGGCTCTGCTGCTGGTCGCGCTGACCGCCCGAACGTGCGCCCTGGCCGTCGCGACCACCGGCAGCGCCCTGGCCCTGACCCTGGGTGCGTCCGCCGCGACCGCGGCCACCGCCGGAGCGACCGCCGCCGTTCGACGAACCGCCCTCGCGAGCGTCACGTGCGGCGCGCTTGCGCTGCGCGTTGGCGCCCTGGCTCGTGCCGCGGGGTGCGACCTCGACCGGCGCTGGAGTCACGTAGGGCGCGACCTTTCCGACGAGGGCGACGACCTCGGGCGACTCGGCCGTGACCGTGATCGGGGTGACCGCGATGGCGGCCTTGCGGAGCAGGTCCTTGACGTCGCGCTCCTGGCCTGGCATCACGAGGGTGACGACGGCGCCCTCGGCGCCCGCGCGGGCGGTGCGACCCGAACGGTGCAGGTACGCCTTGTGCTCCATGGGCGGGTCGACGTGCACGACCAGCTCGACGTCGTCGACGTGGACACCGCGCGCGGCGACATCCGTCGCGACGAGCACCTTCGCGGCGCCCGACGAGAACGCGGCGAGGTTGCGGTCGCGCTGCGGCTGGGAGAGGTTGCCGTGCAGGTCGACCGAGGGGATGCCCTGCGAAGTCAGCTGCTTGGCGAGCTTCTTCGCGGCGTGCTTGGTGCGGGTGAACAGGATGCGGCGGCCCATGCCCGAGGCGAGCGCCTTGACGACATCCTTCTTCTCCTCCGCGCCCGCGAGGTGGAACACGTGGTGCGTCATCGCCGCGACGGGGGAGTGGGCCTCGTCGACCGAGTGGAGGACCTCGTTCTGCAGGAAGCGCTTGACGAGCTTGTCCACGCCGTTGTCGAGGGTCGCGCTGAACAGCATCCGCTGTCCGTCGCGCGGCGTCTTGTCGAGGATGCGCGTGACGGCGGGGAGGAAGCCGAGGTCGGCCATATGGTCGGCCTCGTCGATGACCGTGATCTCGACCGAGTCGAGCGTCAGGTGGCGCTGCTGCAGCAGGTCTTCGAGGCGGCCCGGGCAGGCGACGACGATGTCGACGCCGGCGTTGAGCGCCTGCACCTGACGGTTCTGGTTGACGCCGCCGAAGATGGTGGTCGTCTTCATGCCGTAGGCCGCCGCGAGCGGCTCGAGGGTCGCGTTGATCTGCGTCGCGAGCTCGCGGGTCGGGGCGAGGACGAGGCCCAGGATGCGGGCAGCGCGGCGGCTGCCGCCGGCGAGCTCGCCGCCGAGGCGCGCCGCCATCGGGATCGAGAAGGCGAGAGTCTTGCCCGAGCCGGTCTTGCCGCGGCCGAGCACGTCGCGTCCGGCGAGCGTGTCGGGCAGGGTGTCGACCTGGATCGGGAAGGCGGTGGTCTTGCCGTCCTTCGCGAGCGCTTCGACGAGGGGAGCGGGCACGCCGAGCGTGCGGAAAGTGGTGTCAGTCATGAGGGAGTGTGTCTCCGGGCGCACGTCGGCGCCCTGATCGGTGGCCCGGATGCGGGTGCGCATGCGGGGTCGCCGTACGAAAGAGTCCGCGGGATGCCGGTCGTGACCCGGTGGGCGGAAGGCGTTCTACGACGCGTGCGGCGCGAGCGCGCCACAAGAACCCCCAGCCTACCAGTGCCCGCCTGTATGACGGTCCGGTCCCTGGCCGGGGCCTGCGCGTCGCGATGCAAGGGATTCGGCCCGACACCCCGGCCGGACGGCATCCGTCACGGGGTGTCGGACCGGATGTCTTGCATCCGCGCACGCGCACAGCGTACGGAACGCGCGCAGGTCAGATGAGCGAGAGCTCGCGCAGCTTGGCTGCCACGTCGTCGTTGCTCGGCTCGACGTGGTGGGTCGCGTCGGGGTAGACCACCACGGGGATCTGGGTGCGGCCCGAGATCTCGCGCGCGACGTCGGCCGCGGCGGGCTCCGCCTCGAGGTCGATGTAGGTGTAGTCGACGCCGAGCTCCTCGAGCTGAGCCTTCGTGCGGCGGCAGTCGCGGCACCAGTCGGCGCCGAACATCGTGATCGTGTCGGTGGAAGCGGTCATGCTTCCAGGGTACGTCCGCTCAGTACTCGGCGGCCCGGGCGCGCTCGGGGGCGGCCTCGAGCACCGGGGCGACGCGCTGCTTCTTGGGTGCGTAGACGACGAGCGCGTGGAACACGAAGCGCACGACGAACGCGGCGATGAGGGTCAGTCCCGCGGCGATGACGCTCGGGATGTGTGCGTTCTCGACGAGCACCCACAGCACCGGGATCCGGATGATCGCCTCGGCGTTGTTGAAGGTGAACGATTTCACGAACCGCTGCGTCATGCTGCCCGATTCCGAGCGCATATCGCTGAAGACGAGGTATTCCAGCAACAGGAAGTTGCCGATGATCGTGATCTCGCTCGCGATGATGGATGCCGGCAGATAGTCCATGCCGAGCCGGATGAGGCCCCACATGATCACCAGGTTCGCGATGGCGCCGACGCCGCCGACGAGCGCGAACGCCGACATCCGCCCGAAGCGGAGCATCAGCAGCTGCGTGAGGAACCGGATGCCCTGCGTGAAGGTCGCCTTCGACGATCCGGCGTAGCGGGGCGCGAAGGCGAACGGCACCTCGGCGACGCGCATGTGCCGGCGAGCGAGGATCTCGAGCAGGATCTTGAAGCCGCGCGGACGCAGAGCGTCGATGTCGATCGTGTCGCGGTCAACCAGGAAGAACCCGGTCATCGGGTCGCTGCACTCACCGAGCTTGCGGGGGAACATCGCCTTGGTCAGCAGTGTCGACGCGCGCGAGACGGTCGTTCGCGTGGCGTCGGCGAGGCCCTTCGAGTCGCCGCCGGCGATGTAGCGCGAGGCGACGACGACATCGACGTCGCCGCGGTCGGCTCGCGCCAGCAGCCGCGGGATGTCCTCAGGAGGATGCTGCAGGTCGCCGTCCATCACGAGACACCACGACGAGTTCGCGGCCCGGATGCCGTCGACCACGGCCCCGCCGAGTCCCGCCACCGGCTCGTCGCGGTGGATCAGTCGCACCGGGAAGTCGGCCGTCTTCGCCGCCCGCTCGATGATGGCGGGGGTGTCGTCGGTGGAGTCGTCGACGAAGACGACCTCGATCATCCGGTCGTCGACCGCGTCACCGATCCGCCGCAGCAGCTCCACGACGTTCGGGCCTTCGTTGAAGGTCGGGACGACGATCGTCAGATCCATGAATCGCTCGCAAGTGGAAACGGACGGGGGAGTTCACACAGTACTGAGGATTCATATGCGTACAACCCGTTGACTCTTTGGATATCGCCTGAGATTCACCCGATGGCCTTCTTGATGTCATCCACGGTCATCCCGTAGTTGACGCGGACCACCGGCAGCGCCAGCTTGTCGGTTCCAATCGACACGTAGCCGGGCTCGATGGTGCGCGCCATCTCGAAGCCCGCGTCGGCGACCGCCTGCTTGGCCGCGTCGTTGTGGTGGCCGAACGGGTACGCGATCACCTCTTTCGCGCCGCCGAGCACGCTCGCCGAGGTCTCGAGGTCGGCGACGATCTCGTCGTGCGTCCAGTTGACGATGCGCCCCTGCCCGTCGGCTCCCGCGGAGTGCATGTCGTGGGTGTGCGAGCGCTTGAGCACGTAGGGGGTGAGTTCGGGCCCGGGCCCGTTGGAGGTGATCACGAAGGATGTCGTCATCACGCGGTATCTCTCGACGAGCGGCACGGCGAGCTCGAGCCACGTCGGGTCGGCGTCGTCGTCGGTGATGATGACCGAGTGGTCGGGCAGGAAGAGCCGGCCGTCGATGAAGGCGCTCAGCTCCGGCCACGTCGGCAGGTAGAACTGCTGGTCGGAGATGTACTTCAGGTGAGCTTCCCAGTCGCCGATGTAGGCGTAGTTGCCGCGGAGCCAGCCCGATTCGCCTTCCGGCTTCGTCGTGAACTGGTGGTACATCAGGATCGGGACGCGCGTCTCCGCGCCGTCGTTATCGGCGGTGCTCATCCATGCGGCGTGCACGGTGCGCTGCTGGGCGTCGCAGACGACGGCATCCGCGCCGTTCAGGCGGCCGGGAATCGACAGAGCCGCGGCATGCTCGGCGGTGTCGTACCAGCCGGCGAACACCATGCCCTCCCGCGAGGGGAGCGGCAGGGAGGCGTAGGGCTTCCCCTGCGTCTCGAGGACCGGGGCGATGTCGATCGCATCGCCCGTGAACGACACGGCGCACGCGTTCGGATCGTCCGCATCGGCGATGAGCTGCTCCGCCGGCGACAGCGGTTCGGGCGTCGGGGTCGCGGCGTCGGTCGTGGGGGCGGGGGTGGGCTCGGATGCCGCCGGGTCGGGCGTCGTGCTCGCGCGCTGCATCGCGTCGACGGCGAACCAGCCCCCGACCGCTGCAACGAGCAGAACCCCGGTGAGGGCTGCCCCGATGCCGATCGCCCGGCGCTTGCGCCGTCCTCCCGCGTTCGAACGTCGCGTTGCGCCCATCGTTACTCCCCCTGTGGTGCCCGGTGCGTCCGTCGAATCCTAGGGCGCTCGGCTATGCGGGTACTCGCCGGTGTTCTGGGATGCTCGGGCGAGGGCAACCCCCTTTTCCTGCCTCGGTTCGCGGGCGGAGACTGCGAAATCATGAACGCGCCACCTGCAGGAGCCGACGCCGGCCGGGTGCGCGTCGGCATCTCGGGGTGGCGGTACGCCGGGTGGCGGGGCGACTTCTATCCCACGGGACTCGCTCAGCGACGCGAGCTCGAATATGTCGGGGAGCGGATGTCGACGGCCGAGCTGAACGGGTCGTTCTATTCGCTGCAGCGCCCGTCGAGCTATCAGCGGTGGCGGAGCGAGGTGCCTGAGTCGTTCGTCTTCGCCGTCAAAGGCTCGCGCTACGTCACGCACATGCTGCGGCTGCGCGGAGTCGAGACGGCGCTGGCGAACTTCTTCGCCTCAGGGGTGCTCGCGCTCGGACGGCAGCTCGGACCTGTGCTCTGGCAGCTCCCCGAACGCGAGGAGTTCGACGCCGATGTGCTCGAGGAGTTCCTCGCCCTCCTGCCGCGGACGACGGGCGAGGCCCTCGCGCTCGCCGAGCGGCACGACGAACGCCTCGACGGACGGGCGTGGCTCGAGATCGAGGAGGACCGTCCGATCCGTCACGCCCTCGAGCCTCGGTCGGCCGGGTTCGGTTCGGACGCCGCGCTCGCGCTGCTGCGTGCGCACGACATCGCTCTCGTGGTGGCCGACACCGCCGGGCGCTTTCCCCGGTTCGAAGAGGTCACGACCGCGGGGCACGTGTACGTCCGGCTGCACGGTGCGACCGACCTGTACGCCAGCGGGTACACCGACGCCGAGCTCGACGAGTGGGCGGACCGCATCCGCGGATGGGCCGACGGCTCGGCGGCATCCGATGGCCGTCCGCGTGACGTGTGGGTGTACTTCGACAACGACGCCCGGGGGAGGGCGCCGCACGATGCCGTCGCTCTCGCCCGACGGTGCGATGCGGCGTTTAGGCTCGGCGGGTGACCGATCGGGATGGCGCGTGAGCGTGCAGCCGGCACCGTGGGTCTGCCCGACCTGCGGCGAGCCGCTGCGCTTCGAGATCCTCGACGACGAGGCGTTCCTCGTGGCGTGGTCGTGTCTGAACTGCGGACTCGTCCGCGTCACCGAGCCGGCCTGAGCCTGTCGGGCCTCCGTACCTCGGCCAAGGTGCAGAGGTATCTGCTCGACGCCGTCCGCCCCGGGCCGTAGGGTCGCTGACATGTGCGGTCGATTCGCGAACGACGCCAAGACGGACGAGCTGATCCGGGAGTACGTCGCCGAGGGCGGCGACCCCGAGGACTGGGTGAAGTCGTGGGCCGGTGCGTACTCGATCGCGCCGACCGAGGATGCGCCAATCGTCCGCGACCGGGGCGAAGGGCGGGTCCTGGAGCTCGTGCGCTGGGACTGGCAGAAGCCGGCGAATCGCCCGCGGGGCGGTCCGATCATCAACGCGCGGATGGAGAAGCTGGCCCAGGGATTCTGGGCGCCGGCATTCAGCGCGGCTCGATGCATTGTTCCGATGCGGGGCTACTTCGAGTGGACCGGTGAGAAGACCCCGAAGACCCCGCACTTCCTCCACGGCGACCGCTTGCTCTCGGCTGCCGGGCTCACCTGGTCGATGGAACTGCCGACCGGCGAGAAGACGCGTTGCTTCGTCGTCATCACCCGCGAGGCGCGGGATGCGAGCGGACAGGTGCACGACCGGATGCCGGCCTTTCTGACACCGGATACCTGGGATGCCTGGCTGAGCCCAGAGAAGCTCACCGGTGACCGCAAGGCGGAGACGCTCGCGATGCTGGAGCACACGTCCGGCCAGGTCGCCTCGACGATCCGCGAGCACGTCGTGGACAGCAAGGTCAGCAACTCGCGCACGGTCGATCCCGCCGACCCGACGCTGCTGGACCCGGTGGCCTAGCCGGTGGCGGTTGTCGTGCCGGTGGCGTGCGGGGGGCGTCGTGACGCCTGCGCTGGCGCGCCGTCCGGCGACGTCACTCGTCGGCTGTCGGCTCCTGCCGGTAGTCGTACGCGGGGTCCGACCGCTGCCACAGGATGTATCCGGCGAGTGCGGTCGCGAGCCCGACGAAGTGCAGTGCCGGGTAAACCAGTGCCGGGGCATCCGGAAGCAGGCCCGCGAAGACGATCGACGCAATGAACGCGGCGGCACTGAATGCGGCCAGCGCCACCGCCCACCGGCGCAGGCGCTGTGTGCGGGGGCTCTGCGGCTGGAGCGACGCCATCATGCCAAGACGATAGCGGCCGTCGGTGCTCGCCGGCCCGGCCGGCGCGACGCGCGGCACCAGGGCAGAGCAAAACCCCCGCCATGTAGAAGCTAGGCGAGGGTTTCTGGGACCGTTGTAATGACGGTCCGTGTGGCTCCGACGGGCGTCGATCCCGTGACCTCACGATTTTCAGTCGTGCGCTCTACCAACTGAGCTACAGAGCCGCATGGCGTCAGAGATGCCATGTCCTAGACGAAAGGCCCTCTGGAAACCAAAGGGCCCGTCGCTTTAGAGCGACCCTGACGGGACTTGAACCCGCGACCTCCGCCGTGACAGGGCGGCACGCTAACCAACTGCGCTACAGGGCCATGCTTATTAAGTTGTGGGAGTGACCCCAACGGGATTCGAACCCGTGCTACCGCCGTGAAAGGGCGGCGTCCTAGGCCGCTAAACGATGGGGCCGAGCGAACCCAGACCCGGGAGTCAAACGTTCACGCTTACCGAGGGACAAGCATATGCGATCCGACGCGGATGTGCGAATCGGGGGCGTGGCGTCCGCCGCCCGGGCGTGTCTCCGGGTCACAATGGCCGGGTTCGCACGCTCCGGACGTCGTCGTCGACGCTTCCGGTGTTGTGACGTGTGTTGCTACTGTGAACGAAGTTGCTCACGCGATATGGAGGATCACCCGCGTGCGATACGAGAGCCTCGACTCCCCCGAAGACTGCGGCTGCGCCCCGACGCCCGCAGAGAGCAAGAAGCTCTCCCAGCTGATCTCGCGCCGTGGCGCCCTCGGCCTCGGCGCCGTCGGCTTCGTCGCAGCGACGGCATTTCTCGCCCCCGGCATCCCGTCGGCCTTCGGTATCGAGGGCTATCCGTCGTGGGATGACGTGCAGCGCGCCAAGGGCAACGAGGCGGCGAAGGCCGCCGAGATCTCGCGGATCGAGAAGCTGATCTCCGACCTCGCCGCAGATGTCGCGTACAAGCAGGCCGAGGCCGCGCGCCTGGGCGAGGAGTACGCGCAGGCCCAAGCCGCGTTCGAAGACGCCAGTGCCCGCGCCACCTCGCTTCAGGAGCAGGCGGATGCGCAGTCTGCCGCCGCCCTCGAGGCCGCGCGCCGCGCCGGCAAGCTGGCCGCCCAGCTCTACCGAAACGGCGGCGACGACACGAGCCTCAAGCTCTTCTTCTCCGACTCCGCGGCCAGCGCCGACGATCTGCTCGCCCGCCTCGGCACCATGGACAAGCTGCTGCAGGCGAACCGAGGCGTGTACACGGATGCCGTCGCCGCCCGCGAGACCGCACAGAGCCTCAGTGACCAGGCCGGCGTCGCTCGCGACGAGCGCGACCGCCTCAAGGTCGAAGCCGAGCAGAAGATGATCGCCGCGCAGGAAGCTGCGACGGCGGCTCAGGCGGCCCTCGAAGAACAGACCGCGAACATGGCGACCCTCGAGGCGCAGCTCGCGGCGCTCAAGGACGAGACGGCGACGACGGTCGCCGGTTACCAGGCCGGAGTCGAAGAGCAGCGCCGTCGCGACGAGGAGCGTCGTCGCCGCGAGCGAGAAGAGGCAGCCCGTCGTGCCGCCGAGGAAGAGCGTCGTCGCCAGGAGGCCGCAGCAGCGGCAGCCGCCGCAGGCAACAGCGGTGGCGGCGGTGGCGGTGGCGGCGGCAACAGTGGCGGCGGCGGCGGCGGCGGTGGCGGCGGTGGTGGCGGCGCCGGACAGGTCCAGCCCTCCGGCTGGGTGCGCCCCGGTCCCGGCTACATCAGCTCCTGGTATGGCAATCGCGGCACCATCTGCTCTGGCGGTGTGTGCACCAGCGGGCACCGCGGCATCGACTTCGCCGGCGGATGCAGCGCCCCGATCTATGCCGCGGCATCCGGCACCGTCGTCTTCGCGGCGTACACGAACAGCTGGGGCAACTACATCAAGGTCGACCACGGCGGCGGCATCATCTCGGGCTACGCGCACATCCAGAACGGCGGCTTCAACGTCGGATACGGGCAGCGCGTCTCGGCCGGACAGGTCATCGCCTATGCCGGTAATACCGGCATTTCGCAGGGCTGCCACCTGCACTTCGAGATCTACCGCAACGGCGAGCGCATCGACCCCGCGCCGTTCCTGCGCGATCGGGGCATCTCGGTCTGAGCCTCAGCGCTCGCGAGCCCGGAACGACGAAGGAGGGGCGGATGCCGCAGCATCCGCCCCTCCTCGCGTTCGTCTGAGCGTCAGAGCGAGTTGGGCGCTTCGCCCTCACCCTGCGTCTTCGTCTGGCCCTCGTGCTCCTCGAAGCGCTCGAACGCCTCGGAGACGAGACGCTCGGCCTCAGCGGCGCCGGCCCACTCGTCGACCTTGACCCACTTGTTGGGCTCGAGGTCCTTGTAGTGCTCGAAGAAGTGGCCGATCTCGTTCTTGGTCCAGTCGTCGATGTCGCCGACATCCTGGATGTGCGCCCAGCGCGGGTCCTTCGCGAGCACGGCCACGACCTTGTCGTCGCCACCGGCCTCGTCGCTCATCTTCAGCACGGCGACGGGGCGGACCTTCGCCAGCACGCCGGGGTAGATGTCGCGGTCGAGCAGCACGAGCACGTCGAGCGGGTCGCCGTCCTCGCCGAGAGTGTTCTCGAAGAAGCCGTAGTTGCTGGGGTATCCCATCGGCGTGAACAGCACGCGGTCGAGGAAGACCCGGCCGGTGCCGTGGTCGACCTCGTACTTCACGCGGCTGCCGCGGGGGATTTCGATGACGGCGTCGTACGCGCCCATACGTGTGCTCCTTCGATAAGACGGTGGGATGCCGCCGTCCAGCCTACTTGCGCCGCCCGCCGCGCCCTATACAAGGCTCAGCCCGGGTTTCGCGCCCGCGACGGGGCCGCGCTGCGCCGCTCCAGCCTGGCGACGGCACGAGCACGGCTACCGTAGGGGCGTGCCGTCGCTCAGCCCCGCCATCGCCGAGGTCCGTCGCGCCGTGCGCGCATCGCTGTCGGCGCTGCCTGCCGGCAGCACCGTGATCGTCGCGCTCTCGGGCGGGCCCGACTCGCTGGCCCTCGCCGCCGCGACGGCCTTCGAGGCTCCGAAGCTCGGCCTGCGCGCGGCTTCGGTGACGGTCGACCACGGGCTGCAGCCCGGTTCCGACGAGGTCGCGCTCACTGCCGCGCGGGCCGCGGCAGGCCTCGGCCTCGACCCGCTGGTGGTGCGCGTCGAGGTCGGCACCGCGGGCGGCCCCGAGGCTGCGGCCCGCGACGCGCGTTACGGGGTGCTGCGGGATGCCGCGCGCGACGCGAACGCCGCCGCGGTCCTGCTCGGTCACACGCTCGACGACCAGGCCGAGACGGTGCTGCTCGGGCTCGCTCGAGGTTCCGGCGCCACGAGCCTCGCGGGCATGGCGCCCGACCGCACCGACGACGATTCCGGGGTGCGCTGGCTCCGTCCACTGCTGGCGGTGCGGCGCGAGACCACCGTCGCGGCCTGCGCGGCGGCTGGGCTCGAGCCCTGGCTCGACCCGCACAACCGTGACGATCGCTTCAGCCGGGTGAGGGTCCGCGACCGCGTCCTTCCGCTTCTCGAGGCCGAGCTCGGCCCCGGCGTGGCCGAGGCGCTCGCGCGCACCGCCGAGCATCTGCGCGAGGACGCGCAGGCCTTCGACGACATGATCGCCGAGACGATCGAAGACATCGTCGAGCCGGCCGAGGCGGGCATCGCGATCTCGGTCGCCGCGCTCGCCGCCAACCCGCCGGCGCTGCGCCACCGCATCATCCGCCACGTCGTGCAGAGCGAGTTCCACGAGAGCCTGACCCGCACCCAGACCCTCGAGGTCGCCCGGCTCGTCACCGATTACTCCGGCCAGGGGCCGATCGACCTTCCCGGATGCCGCGCCCGCCGCGTCGGCCGACTCGTCGAGTTCTCGGCGGGCGGGAGCGGCGCCTAAACTCGTCGCATGCGTGCTGCCGAGATCGCCGACCAGCTCACCGACGTCCTCGTCACGGAGGAGGAGATCCAGGCCAAGCTCGCCGAGCTCGCCGCCCGGGTCGAGGCCGACTACGAGGGCAAGGAGCTCATCCTCGTCGGCGTGCTCAAGGGTGCCGTGATGGTCATGGCCGACTTCGCCCGCGCGCTCAAGCGCGACATCACGATGGACTGGATGGCGGTGTCATCCTACGGCGCGAGCACGAAGTCGAGCGGTGTCGTCCAGATCCGGAAGGACCTCGACGCCGATCTGCACGGCAAGCACGTCCTCATCGTCGAGGACATCATCGACTCGGGCCTGACCCTCAGCTGGCTGCTCGAGAACTTCCAGTCGCGCGGTGCCGAGTCGCTCGAAGTGCTCGCGCTGCTGCGCAAGCCCGAGGCCGCGAAGGTCGAGATCGACTGCCGGTACGTCGGCTTCGACATCCCGAACGACTTCGTCGTGGGCTACGGCCTCGACTATGCGGAGAAGTACCGCAACCTGCGGGATGTCGCGATCCTCGCGCCCCACGTCTACAGCTGAACGGGCTTCGCGTGCCGGCTCCCGGTACGCCCAAAACGAACGCACAGAGCCCGCATAGTCGGCGCGGGGTAGCCTGATCGCACCATGGACGTCAAGAAAGTCACGCGCAACCCGCTGATGTACGTGTTGCTCATCGGCGCGCTGCTGCTGATCGGCTTCATGCTGATCTCCAGCCTCACCGGCGCGAAGCAGATCACGACCCAGCAGGGATTCGAGCTGCTCAAGGGCGACACCGTCACGAAGGTGCAGACCACGGACGGCGATCAGCGCGTCGATCTGACGCTCTCCGACGACTTCGAGGGCTCGAAGCAGGTGCAGTTCTACTACACCTCCGCACGTGCCGACGAGGTCGTCGCGGCCGTCGACGCGGCGAACCCGGCGGACGGGTACAACGACGTCGTGCCGCGGGCCACGTGGTTCGACGGCTTCCTCTCGCTCATGCTGCCGCTGGTGCTGCTGGGCCTGCTCTTCTGGTTCCTCATGTCGAGCGCGCAGGGCGGCGGCAGCCGCGTCATGCAGTTCGGCAAGTCGAAGGCCAAGCTCGTCACGAAGGAGACCCCGACGGTCACCTTCGGCGACGTGGCCGGCTCCGACGAGGCCATCGAGGAGATGCAGGAGATCAAGGACTTCCTGAAGGATCCGACGAAGTTCCAGGCCGTCGGCGCCCGCATCCCGAAGGGCGTTCTGCTGTACGGCCCTCCCGGCACCGGTAAGACGCTCCTTGCGCGCGCCGTCGCGGGCGAGGCCGGTGTGCCGTTCTACTCGATCTCGGGCTCGGACTTCGTCGAGATGTTCGTCGGTGTCGGCGCGAGCCGGGTGCGCGACCTCTTCAAGGAGGCGAAGGAGAACTCGCCCGCCATCATCTTCATCGACGAGATCGACGCCGTCGGCCGCCACCGCGGCGCCGGCATGGGCGGCGGTCACGACGAGCGCGAGCAGACGCTGAACCAGATGCTCGTCGAGATGGACGGGTTCGACCCGAAGGTCTCGGTGCTCGTCATCGCCGCGACGAACCGTCCCGACATCCTCGACCCGGCGCTGCTGCGTCCGGGCCGCTTCGACCGCCAGATCGGTGTCGACGCGCCCGACCTCAAGGGCCGCCAGAAGATCCTCGAGGTGCACGGACGCGGCAAGCCGCTCTCGCCCTCGGTCGACCTGGCCGTCATCGCTCGCAAGACCCCTGGCTTCACCGGCGCCGACCTCGCGAACGTGCTGAACGAGGCCGCGCTGCTGACCGCGCGCTCGAACGCGCAGCTGATCGACATGCGCGCACTCGACGAGGCGATCGACCGCGTCATCGCCGGTCCCCAGCGCCGCACGCGCGTCATGAAGGACAAGGAGAAGCTCATCACGGCGTACCACGAGGGCGGCCACGCCCTCGCCGCCGCGGCGATGAACCACTCCGACCCGGTCACGAAGGTCACGATCCTCCCGCGCGGCAAGGCGCTCGGCTACACGATGGTGCTGCCGCTCGAGGACAAGTACTCCGTCACCCGCAACGAGCTCCAGGACCAGCTCACCTACGCGATGGGCGGACGCGTCGCCGAAGAGGTCGTGTTCCACGACCCGACGACCGGTGCCTCCAACGACATCGAGAAGGCGACCGGTATCGCCCGCAAGATGGTCACCGAGTACGGGATGACGACGGAGGTCGGCCCCGTGAAGCTCGGGTCGTCGTCGGGCGAGGTGTTCATGGGTCGCGACATGGGGCACGGCCGTGACTTCTCCGAGCGCATCGCCGAGCGCGTCGACGCCGAGGTGCGGCTGCTGATCGAGCAGGCGCACAACGAGGCGTACGAGGTCATCAACGCCAACCGCGACATCCTCGACAAGCTGGCGCTCGCGCTGCTCGAGGAGGAAACCCTCGACCACCTGCAGCTCGCCGAGATCTTCAAGGACATCAAGAAGCTCCCGCCGCGCCCGCAGTGGCTCTCGAGCCAGGACCGTCCGGTTTCGAGCCTGCCCCCGATCGACGTCCCCAAGCGTCGCGAAGAGGCCGGCCTGGCGGCATCCACCGTCGCCGAGACGGATGCCGAGACCGCCGCCGAGCGCGCTCCGCACCGTCGCCCCTCGGGGCAGGCGCGACCCGCGACCGCTTAGGCTCGGGGCGTGGCCGTCGATCGCGAACGCGTCGCCGCCCTCGTGCGCGACCTGCTCGAGGCGATCGGGGAGGACCCCGACCGTCCCGGGCTGAAGCAGACCCCGCAGCGGGTCGCCGACGCGTACGCGGAGTTCTTCTCGGGAGTGGGCGCGGACGCCGCCGAACCCCTCGCGCACACGATCTCGATAGCGCGGGGCCCGGCGCCCGACACGCTGCCGTCGGGCGCGGTCATGGTGCGCGGGATCCGGTTCCGCTCGTTCTGCGAGCACCACCTCCTGCCCTTCGCGGGCCACGCTCACATCGCTTACCTGCCGGGCGAGCAGGTCGTCGGGCTCGGCGCGCTGCCCCGTGTGGTCGACACCCTGGCGGCGCGCCCGCAGGTGCAGGAACGCCTCGGTGAGCAGATCGCCGACACGATCGCGGGTGCGCTCGACGCGCGCGGCGTGCTGGTCGTCCTGGATGCTGCTCACGAGTGCGTCACGATGCGCGGCGGACGCCAGACGGATGCCTCGACCGTGACGGTCGCTGCGCGCGGCGTCTACACCGGGCCGGCCGAGCGGGCCGAGCTCATCGCCCTGATCTCGGGTGGTGCGGCATGACGGCGATCATGGGCATCCTCAACGTCACGCCCGATTCGTTCAGCGACGGTGGGCGGTACCTCGACCTCGACGTCGCGATCGGTCACGCCGAGGCCCTGCGCCGCGCCGGCGCACACATCGTCGACGTCGGCGGCGAGTCGACCCGGCCGGGGGCCGAGCGCGTCGACCCCGCCGTCGAGCGCGGGCGGGTCGTCCCGGTGATCGAGGCGCTCGCGGCGTGCGGCATCATGGTGAGCGTCGACACGATGAACGCCGGCACCGCGGCGGCCGCCGTCGCCGCGGGGGCCCGCATGGTGAACGACGTCTCGGGCGGCCTGGCCGATCCCGACATGTTCGCGGCGGTCGCGGCATCCGACGCGGAGGTCGTCATCGGGCACTGGCGCGGGCATTCGACGGACATGTACGCCACCGCCCGCTACGAGGACGTCGTCGCAGAAGTGGTCGCCGAACTCCAGGATCGCGTCAGCGCGGCGACGGCGGCCGGCATCGCTCCTTCGCGCATCGTCCTCGACCCGGGCATCGGCTTCGGCAAGCGCGGCGACCAGAACTGGACCGTGCTGCACCACCTCGAACGCATCGTCGGGCTCGGCAAGCGCGTGCTCGTCGGCACGAGCCGCAAGGGCTTCCTGCGCGAGGCCATCGGAGACCCCCGCGACGCAGAAGCCCCCGGCGCAGACATCGCCGACGCCGGCCGGTTCGACCTCGCCCGGCGCGATCTCGCGACCGCCGTCACGAGCGTGCTGGCTGCCGACGCGGGAGCGTGGGGAGTGCGCGTGCACGATGTCGCGACGACCCGCGACGCGCTGGCCGTGCGTGGGCGATGGCGGGAGGCCTCATGAGCGACCGCATCACGGTGCGCGGCATCCGGGCCGTCGGGTATCACGGCGTCTACGAGCACGAACGACGCGAGGGCCAGGAGTTCATCGCCGACGTCGAGCTCGACCTGTCGCTGGCCGACGCCGCCGCGAGCGACGACGTCGCCGACACCGTCCACTACGGAGAGCTGGCCGAGCAGGTCGCCGCGATCTTGGCGGGCGAGCCCGCGGACCTCATCGAGACGGTCGCCGACCGTATCGCCCGCGCGGCCCTCGCTTTCGATCGCGTGGATGCCGTTGCCGTGACCGTGCACAAGCCGCAGGCGCCCATCGCGGTGCCCTTCGGCGATGTCAGCGTGACCCTCACCCGACGACGGGAGAACCGATGAGCCGCCGCCTCGCCCAAGAATCGCCCGAGCCCCGCCCGGCCGACAGCGCGCCCGCGCGTCGAGCCGTCGTCGCGATCGGCGCGAACCTCGGTGACCGGGCCGACACGGTCGCGCGAGCGATCGCTGATCTCGACGGGCTGCCGCTCACCCGGGTCGCGCGGTCGGCCGACCCGATCGAGACGGTCGCGCTGACCCTCGACGGACCGGATGCCGCGGCCCCGGCCTATCTCAACACGGTCGCCCTCGTCGACACGCGGCTGGCGCCCAGCGTGCTGCTCGGTTACCTGCACGCGATCGAGGAGCGTCACGGCCGGGCCCCGCGCTCGGCCGACCAGGCCCGGTGGCAGGATCGCACGCTCGATCTCGACCTCATCGCGCACGGCGACGTCGTCTGCGAGACCCCGACGCTTGTCCTGCCGCATCCGCGTGCGCACGAGCGCGACTTCGTGCTCCGGCCGTGGCTCGCGGTCGACCCCGACGCCGTGCTCCCCGGACGCGGGCGCGTCGACGCGCTGCTGGCCGCGCTGCCCGGGAGCACGCCGTGAGACGAACGTCTCCCGCGACCCTCATCGTGTCGGCGGTGCTCGGCATCGCCGCGGGGTTCGTCATCGATCAGGTGCTCACGGGGGCGGGGCGCGCGACCTTCACCCCGTCGGTCATGCTCCCGGTGCTTTTCGTGCTGCTGGCGGTCTCGGTCATCGCCCTCGCGCTGCCGATCCGTCGGGCGACGCGGGGTCAGGCTCCGCGGGTCGACCCGTTCCGCGCCGTGCGCGTCGCGATGCTGGCGAAGGCGTCGAGCATCGTCGGAGCGCTCGTGGGCGGTATCGGCGTCGGCCTCCTGCTCTTCCTTCTCACACGGCCGGTCCCGCCGTCAGTAGGCTCGACGGGAGCGGTCGTCGCCGCGATCGTCGGAGCCGTCGTGCTCGTGGCGGCCGGTGTGATCGCAGAACAGCTCTGCACCATTCGGAAGGACGACGATGACGACCAGCCCGGACCACCCGAGCCCGACGCCACTCCCTCCCACCACTGACGCTGCGGAGTCCGGCGCGATCGACGCCACCCTCGACGCCGGCACGTACGACCGCATCCGCGAGCCCCGCGGAGCCGGGCGTCTCGCCCTCGAGCAGGGCGTCTGGCACCAGATCTCGCGCAAATACCTCACCGTGCAGCTGATCAGCAACGGGTTCATCCTGGCGATCATCGTCGCCGCGCTGCTCGTGGCGCTTCTGGTCTTCGATCTGCCCTGGCTGCTGATCCCCGGCATCATCCTCATCGTGCTGACCCTGGCGGGCATGGCGATCCTGCCGCGCCAGGTGCGCTCGATCGGATACCAGCTGCGCGAAGACGACCTGGTCTTCCGCCGCGGGATCCTGTGGCAGCGCATGGTCGCCGTGCCGTACGGCCGCATGCAGCTCGTCGACATCACGCACGGGCCGATGGACCGCGGGTTCGGCATCGCGCAGCTGAAGTTCGTCACGGCCGCGGCAGCGACGGGCGTCGTGATCCCGGGCCTCACGCAGCAGGCTGCCGAGGCGCTGCGCGACCACCTGATGTCGGTGGCTGAATCGCGGCGGACCGGGCTGTGACCGACCCCGTACCGACCCCGCCCCCGGCCGACGCGACCGTCTCCGCTCCGCCGGCCGAGCTCGTCCGCTCACCCCTGAGCGACGGTGAGTGGCACCGGCTGCATCCGCTGACGCCGCTGCTGCGCGGCGGGCTGGCGCTGCTCGTGGTGCTCGGCATCGTGGTCGCGAACATGCGCGACCGGCTCATCAGCATCTTCGTGCCGGCGTTCGCTCCCGACGCCCCCATTGACGAGTGGGAGGAGTACGAGGCCGCCGGCGACCCGATCGGGTGGGTGCTGGCGAACAACCTCCTCCAGATCGCCCTGCTCGTCACCGTCGGCGTGCTCGCGCTCATCATCGGCGCGTTCTACCTGTCGTGGCGCTTCCACACCTTCCGCATCACCGACGACGACGTCGAGGTGCGCAGCGGCATCCTCTCGCGCACGCATCGTCGCGCACCGCTCGACCGGGTGCAGGGCGTCAACCTCACCCGCCCCGCCGTCGCGCGGCTTCTGGGCGCGGCGAAGCTCGAGATCGTGGGTGCGGGTGCCGACGCGAACGTCAAGCTCGAATACCTCTCCACCGGTAATGCCGAGACGATCCGCGCCGACATCCTGAGGCTGGCCTCGGGGCAGCGTCTGGCCGAACAGCGAGCCGCCGAGGCCGCGGCCGGCGGGTCGCGCGTCGCCGTCGCCGACACCGTCGCCCGGGGCATCACCGGTCTCATCGAGGGCGACGACGCGGATGCCGCCGAGCCCGAGTCGGTCGTCCGGATTCCACCCGGGCGGCTCATCGGGTCGCAGCTCGCCAGCTGGGGCACCGTCGTGATTTTGGCGGGCGCTACCGCGCTCGCGATCGCCCTGTCGCAGGGCGTGTACTGGGTGCTCTTCGCCTACTTCCCGGCGCTGCTCGGTTTCGGCGCGTACTGGGTGCGCACGATCGTGAAGTCGTTGCGCTACTCGATCGCGCCGACGCGCGACGGCGTGCGCGTGACGTTCGGCCTGCTCACGACCGTGTCGGAGATCCTGCCTCCCGGACGCATCCATGCCGTAGAGATCACGCAGTCCATCCTCTGGCGCGGATTCGGGTGGTGGACGGTTCGGATCAACCGCATGACCGGCCGGAGCGCTTCCGACACGACGACCGATCAGTTCACCACGGTCCTTCCCGTCGGCACGCTCGCCGACGTCGAGCGGGTGCTCGGCCTCATCCTGCCATCGGTCAGCGAGGAGGAGCGCGCGGCGATCGTCCGGAACGGTGTGCTCGGCGGCTCGTCCGCCGGGGGATACGTCACGACACCGCGGCGGGCACGCATCGTGCGCCCGCTGTCGTGGCGGCGGAACGGCCTCGCGATCGAGGGTGACCTGCTGATGCTGCGGCGCGGGCTGATCTGGCGCATGCTCGCGGTGCTGCCGCTCGCCCGGCTGCAGTCCGTCGCGCTGCACCAGGGGCCGGTGTCGCGCGCGCTGCGCGTCGCGACGCTGCGCGCTCATACCGTCTCGGGCCCGGTGCTCACCGCGGTCGCGGGCATCGACCGCGACGACGTGATCGCAGCGTTCGAGCGGGTGGCCCACGTAGCCGTCTCGGCCGCGGCATCCGACCGCTCGCACCGCTGGGCCGAGGTGGCGGATGTCGCTGAGTCGGTGCCTCCCGTGCCGGCGGCGCCCGTTCCCGTGCCGAGCCCGAACGCGGGCCCGAGCCCGGTGCCGCCCCCGCCGAGCGTGACCGAGCTCCCGCCGGGCGCCGTGCCGCCCCCGCCGTATGTGCCTCCCGCGGGGGAGACCTCGCCGGAGAGCGAACGATGACCGCGAGCTCGCGCCTGGGCGTCGGCATCATCGGCGCAGGCCGGGTCGGACCCGTCATCGGCGCGGCGCTCGCGGGCGCCGGCCACGCGCTGACCGGCGTCACCGCGGGATCCGATCGGGAACGGGTCGACGCGGTCATCCCGGGGGTGCCGGTGCTCGACGCCGACGAGGTCGTGCGTCGCAGCGAACTGGTCGTGATCGCGGTGCCGCACGACGAGCTCGGCCCGCTGGTCAGCGGTCTCGCCGAGCTCGGCGCCTGGCAGGTCGGGCAGCTCGTGCTGCACACCGACCCCGGGCACGGGCTCGATGTGCTGGCGCCGGCCGCCGCACGAGGAGCCATCCCGCTCGCCGTGCACCCGGCGATCGCGTTCACCGGGTCGACCCTCGACCTCCGCCAGCTCACGGGCGCCTACGCCGCGGTGACCGCGCCGGCCGCCGTCCTGCCGATCGGGCAGGCGCTCGCCGTCGAGCTGGGCTGCGAGCCCGTCGTCGTCGCCGACGCCGACCGTCCGGCCTACGGCGAGGCGATCGCGACCGCGACGCAGTTCGCCGCCTCGATCGTGCAGCAGTCGGCCGCGTTGCTCGAGGACGCCGGAGTGCCGGCCCCGGGTCGCTTCCTCTCGACCCTTGTGCACTCGACCGTCGAGCGGGCGCTGACCGAGGCGGGCCGCGGCGCGACCCCCGACGACGAACTGCTGTGAGCGACGTCGAGCTGGCCCGCATCCCGGCCGGAGAGCTGCCCGTCGCGGGCGCGGGCCAGGGCCCGCGGGTCGAGTCCTTCGAGATCGGGGTGTATCCCGTCACCGAGGAGCAACTCGGCGAGGTGCTCGGGGTGACCGCCGCGCACCCGCGGCGTCCGGCGGTGCAGCTGTCGTGGCTGAGAGCCGTGCGGTTCTGCAACGCGCTGTCGGAATGGGAGGGGCTCGACCCCGCCTACGCGGTCGACGGCGACGAGGTGCGTTGGTACGACGACTCCGACGGGTATCGGCTGCCGACCGAGCGCGAGTGGGAGTACGCCTGCCGTGCGGGCTCGCGTGCCGCGCACTACGGCCCGCTCGCCGAGATCGCCTGGACCGCCGCTGACAACCTCTCGTCGCCGCAGAACGTGGGCGGGCGGCATCCGAACCTCTTCGGCCTCTTCGACATGCTCGGCAACGTCTCGGAGTGGTGCTGGGATCTCTTCGCCCCCGACGCCGGGTCGCGCGACCGGGTGTTCCGGGGCGGCGGGTTCGCCGATGCCGCGACGTCCGTGCGGGCGGGAACGCGCCGCGGGGCGCGCCCCGACAGCGCTCACGACGACATCGGCCTGCGCGTCGCCCGCGGCGCCGTCGCTTAGCGGCCCGGCTCGGGGTCGTCGGGTGGCCGGTAGGTGCACACTCGTCGGATCGGCGGTGCTGGAGTAGTGCCGCGACGCCGCCGAGGCGACACTAGCACCAGCGGTCCGACGGCTGTATCGTCAAGCGCCCGCGGCACGCTCGGTAGACTGGCACGTCGAATCCCGAGGAGTTCTTCTGCCATGAGCGACGCGCCCGTGCCCCCCGTCGACGACGCCGACGACGTCATCGAACAGAAGGCCGTGCGCCTCGCCAAGCGCGAGCGGCTGCTGAGCGAGCGAGAGGATGCCGCGGGCGGCGCCTATCCCGTCGCCGTGGCCGTCTCCGACACCATCCCGGCGCTGCGCGAGCGCTACGCCGACCTCGAGGCCGGTGCCGAGACCGGCGTGACCGCCTCGGTCGCGGGGCGCGTCGTGTTCAGCCGCAACACCGGCAAGCTCTGCTTCGCGTCGCTGCAGTCTGGTGACGGCAGCCGCATCCAGGCCATGGTCTCGCTCGCCGAGGTCGGCGACGAGTCGCTGCAGGCGTGGAAGGAGCTCGTCGATCTGGGCGACCACGTCTCGGTCACGGGCCAGGTCATCTCCAGCCGCCGCGGTGAGCTGTCGATCATGGTGTCCGCCTGGCAGATCGCGTCGAAGGCGCTGCTGCCGCTGCCGAACCTCCACTCCGAGCTGAGCGAGGAGAGCCGCGTGCGCTCGCGCTTCCTCGACCTCATCGTGCGCGATACCGCACGCGAGACGGTCGTCGCCCGCGCCAAGGTCAACGCTTCGCTCCGTCGCACGTTCGACGAGCACGGCTTCCTCGAGGTCGAGACCCCGATGCTGCAGGTGCAGCACGGTGGTGCCGCCGCGCGCCCGTTCATCACGCACTCGAACGCCTTCGACACCGAGCTGTTCCTGCGCATCGCGCCCGAGCTGTTCCTCAAGCGCGCCGTCGTGGGCGGGATCGACCGCGTGTTCGAGATCAACCGGAACTTCCGCAACGAGGGTGCCGACTCGACCCACAGCCCCGAGTTCGCGATGCTCGAGGCCTACCAGGCGTACAGCGACTACAACGGCATCGCCGATCTGACGCAGGAGCTCATCCAGAACGCGGCGATCGCCGTCGCGGGATCGACGACCGTCACGTGGGCCGACGGCACCGAGTTCGATCTCGGCGGCGACTGGGACCGCATCTCGATGTACGACTCGCTCTCGGCCGCCGCGGGACGCGACATCACGCCCGCCACCTCGCTCGAGGAGCTCCAGGCCCTCGCCGCGGAGGTGGGTGTCGTCGTACCCGAGAAGGTCGCGACGCACGGCAAGCTCGTCGAAGAGCTCTGGGAGCACTTCGTCAAGGGCGGGCTCGAGCGCCCCACCTTCGTCATGGACTTCCCGGTCGACACGTCGCCGCTCGTCCGCGAGCACCGCTCGATCGCGGGCGTCGTGGAGAAGTGGGACCTCTACGTCCGCGGCTTCGAGCTGGCGACCGGCTACTCCGAGCTCGTCGACCCCGTCATCCAGCGCGAGCGTTTCGTCGAGCAGGCCAAGCTCGGCGCGCGCGGCGACGACGAGGCGATGCGCGTCGACGAGGAGTTCCTGCGCGCCCTCGAGCACGGCATGCCGCCCACCGGTGGCATGGGCATGGGCATCGACCGCCTGCTGATGGCGATCACGGGCCTCGGTATCCGCGAGACGATCCTCTTCCCGCTCGTCAAGTAACCGGCGGTTCCTGCGAGGGCCAGGGAGCCGTCCGGGTTTCCACATCCTGCCCCGGCCGGGCTCTGCACCACTCGGCCCGGCGCCAGCCTGGTCTGCATGACCACGACTGTTCGCGCCGCGGATGCCGCGCACTTCCTCTCTCTCGTTCCTCATCTGCTCGGCTTCGCTCCGAGCCGCAGCCTCGTCGTGGTGCCCTTCGCGGGGTCACGGAGCCTCGGGGCGATGCGCGTCGACCTGCCGACCGGCGCGCTCGGTGACCTCGACAGCGCCGCCGCGACCATCGTGGGAATGGTGTGTCGCATTCCGGATGCCGATGCCCTGACGGCGATCGCGTACGCTCCGGAGTCCGCGGCTGACGGGCTGCCGGCGTTTGCCGTCCTGGCGGCGGTCAGCCGGGCGGCCGACGTCTGCGGCGTGCGGGTCGTCGATCTGCTCAGCGTCGCCGAGGACGGCTGGGGGTCGCATCTCGACGCGTCGTGCCCGGCGGGCGGGAGGCCGCTCAGCGAGATCGAACGGGCCGCCGCGCGCGACGACGATCCGGGCCCGGGGCCGGCGATCGATCGCGATCACACGTCGGGCGCCGAGCTGCCGCGGCGCAGCGCCGCAGAGCGCCGCGTGGTGGGCGGCGCGCTCCGCTCGCTCGAGACGGCCCTCGCGGTGCTGTGCGGCATCCCGCGGGTGGGCGGCGGCCGGCGGCGAACGCGAGGCACGGGGGCAGAGGGTGGGAGCGGCGTCGACCCCGCCGCGCTCGAGGCGGCTTGCGAACTCGACGACCCGCCGCGACTGTTCGAACGGGTCCTCGACGGCGATCCCGCCGAGCTCGAGCCCTTCGTCGTGGCGCTGCTGGTGTGGTGCCTCTCGCGTCCCTCGCTGCGCGACGTGGCCCTCGTGCAGTGGGCGACCGATGCCGGCCGCGGCGACGATGCCCTCGATGCGCAGCGGCGGTGGGAGGAGGGCGAGGAGTATCCCGAGCGGCTCGGCCGGATCATGTGGGGCGACGGCGACCGGCCCGATCCCGAGCGCCTGCTCGCCGCGCTCGCAGTCGTGCGCGAGGTCGCCGCGCTGGCTCCGCGCCGATTGCGGCCCGGACCGCTCGCGCTGTGCGCGTGGCTCGCCTGGGCGCTGGGGCGATCGTCGCATGCCGCGTCGTACGCCGAGCGCGCCCTCGAGATCGATCCCGATCACGGGCTCGCCGAGATCCTGCTGTCGTTCGCGCAGATCGGTCACCTGCCCGACTGGGCCTTTCATCAGCGGGGACCCGTACGATAGGGGCATGGACGAATACGTGAGCGCGGTCATCTGGTCGCTGCTGCCGACCCTCGTGGTCTCGGTGCTCTTCGTCTTCGTCCTCCGCGGCATCCTGCGCATGGATCGCACCGAGCGCCGGGCGTACGCGAAGATCGAGGCGGAAGAGCGTGCGGCCCGTGGGCTCGCCGCTCCGGCGCCCGACAGCTCGACCCCCTGAACCCGTGGGATGAGCGGTCGCGCCCGATACGCTGATTCCGAGGAGATCGGAGGGGCGGCGTGACGATCGAGTTCACCGCGTTCGAGTTCCCCGGTTGGTGGCTCGTCCTGGTGTTCATCGCCGACCTCATCATCCGCATCACCGCGGTGATCGTCGTCCCGCGCAACCGGCGGCCCACGGCGGCCATGGCCTGGCTGCTCGCGATCTACTTCATCCCATTCGTCGGTGTGCTGCTGTTCCTCCTGATCGGCAACCCGCGCCTGCCGCGGAAGCGGCGCCGGATGCAGCGCGAGATCAACCAGTACATCCGCGAGACCAGCGAGGGGCTCGACTTCGGCACCCTCCGACCCGACGCCCCCGCGTGGTTCACCTCGGTCGTCACGCTCAACCGCAATCTGGGCGCGATGCCGCTCGCGGGCGACAACGGCGCGGAGATCATCTCCGACTACGAGGAGAGCATCCGCCGGATGGCGGAAGAGGTGCGCACGGCCGAGCGATACGTGCACGTCGAGTTCTACATCCTCCAGTCCGACGAGACGACCGACGTCTTCTTCGCAGCGCTCGAGGAGGTCGCAGCCCGCGGCGTGACTGTGCGCGTACTCCTGGACTACTGGGCCAACCGAGGCAAGCCGAACTATCGCGCCACGGTCAAGCGCCTCACGGCCATGGGCGCGGACTGGCACCACATGCTCCCGGTGCAGCCGCTGCGGGGGAAGTACCAGCGCCCCGATCTCCGCAACCACCGCAAGCTCATCGTCGTGGACGGCCGCGTGGCGTTCACCGGGTCGCAGAACATGACCGACTCGACCTACAACCTGAAGAAGAACATCAAGCGCGGCCTGCACTGGGTCGACCTGATGGTGCGGGTGCAGGGTCCCGTGGTCGCCAGCATCGACGCGGTGTTCCTCTCCGACTGGTACAGCGAGACCGGCTCGGCGCCATCGGAGGACGTGGGTCTGTTCGAGCTCGAGAGCGGGCCGGGCGACCTGGACTGCCAGATCGTCCCGTCCG
Organism: Microbacterium sp. 1262; assembly: GCF_040544895.1. Lineage (NCBI taxonomy): Bacteria > Bacillati > Actinomycetota > Actinomycetes > Micrococcales > Microbacteriaceae > Microbacterium > Microbacterium sp. 1262. The sequence goes on along the minus strand of NZ_JBEPKU010000001.1, from coordinate 2,341,008 downwards.
GACCCGGGTTCGAGTTCCAGAACAACCTCAAGCTGTTCACCGCGCTCCTCTTCGCCGCTCAGAAGCGCGTGATCATCGTGAGCCCGTACTTCGTGCCCGACGAGGGGCTGCTGTTGGCGGTGCAGACAGCCTGCCAACGTGGCCTGCAGGTCGAGCTCTTCGTCTCGGAAGAGGGCGATCAGGCGATGGTCTACCACGCCCAGCGCAGCTACTACGAGGCGCTGCTGCGCGCGGGCGTGAAGATCTGGATGTACCGCAAGCCCTACATCCTGCACACGAAGAGCCTGACGATCGACGACGATGTCGCCATCATCGGCTCGAGCAACATGGACATGCGATCGTTCGGTCTGAACCTCGAGATCTCGATGCTCGTGCGCGGTGAGGAGTTCATCGCCCAGCTGCGCCAGGTCGAAGACCAGTACCGGTCGCTCTCGCGTGAGCTCACGCTCGAGGAGTGGATGAAGCAGCCGCTCAGGTCGACGGTGCTCGACAACCTCGCTCGCTTGACCTCCGCCCTGCAGTGATCGGGTTCTGAGACGATGCGCGGTGACGCGACACTCTCGGGATGACGGAAGGATGAGACCATGACGACGACACGCACGACCGCGGCATCCGCACTGCTGCTCCTCTCGGCGCTCGCGCTCGCCGGCTGCGCCACGACCCCCGGCGCGGCCGCGCCCGGAAACACGGGTTCCAGCGGATCGGATGCCGGCTCCGCGGCGCCGTCGCAGGACGCCGACGTCGAGGCGGCGTGGCTCGACGGCGGGCGTGCTGTCGGCCTCGTGACCTACGGCAGCTCCTCGTGTCAGCCCGTCGTCGGCGAGGTGACAGCCTCGGGGCAGACGGTCACGGTCGAGCTGAGCGATCCCGAAGGGATGGCCTGCACGCGCGACTATGCGCCGCGCGCGTCGTACGTCGGGCTGCCGACGGGCGTCGACCCCACGCAGGACGTCGACATCGTCGTGTCCGGCGGTTACACCGGCGACGCCGACCTCGACGGGGTCGCCGGTCTCGAGGGTCCGACGGGCGAGGTGAACGACGAGATGCTGCCGAGCGCCGGCTGGTTCGACGACGCGGAACTCGTGCTGCTCACCTGGGGCTCGTCGAGCTGCCCGCCCGTGTTCGAGACCGTCGCCCTCGACGGCGACGCGGTGCGCGCCACCGAGGCGACGCCCGCCGCCGACCAGGTCTGCACGATGGACTACGCGCCCCGGCTGAGCGTGGTCGCGGTCGAGGGCGTCTCGGACGACGCTCGCCCGGGCGAGATCGTGCTGGTGTCGCCCGCGGGCGACGAGCAGCGGATCTCCATCATCGGCTGACGCCGGCCCCTGCGGCCGTCAGCGCCCGCGTGCCGGTCAGGCCATCGTGTCGAGGATGCCGGTGAGGTCGTCGTACGTCGTCCGCGGGTTGAGGATCGCGAAGCGGGCGTTCGTCCGACCGGCGTGACTGCTCGGGGTGACGAACGCGTGCTGACGCTCGAGCAGATCCGAGGACCAGCGCGCATAATCGGACCGCTCCCACCCGACGCGCTCGAAGACGACGACGCCGAGCTGCGGGCGGCGCACCAGCGTCAGCTCCGGGCGGCGTTCGATCTCGGCGGCGATGCGCTCGGCGAGCTCGATCGACCGGGTGATGGCGTCGCGGTACACGTCGGTGCCGTAGGTCGCGAGCGAGAACCACAGCGGAAGGCCGCGCGGCCGGCGCGTGAGGTGCACGGCGTAGTCCGACGGGCTCCAGTCGGAGGTCTCGGTCAGCGTGTCGAGGTACTCGGCGTGCTGCGTGTGCGCCTGCCGTCCAAGCTCCGGGTCGCGGTAGATCAGGGCGCACGCGTCGAACGGCGCGAACAGCCACTTGTGCGGGTCGACGATGACCGAGTCGGCGTTCTCGACACCGGCGAAGCGGTGGCGCGCAACCGGGGAGAGCATCGCCGCGAGACCGTACGCCCCGTCGACGTGCAGCCAGACGCCGTGCTCGCGCGTGACCGCCGACACCGAGGCGATGTCGTCGACGATGCCGAAGTTGGTCGACCCGGCGGTCGCGACGACGGCGAAGACGCTCTCGCCGTGCTCCGCGAGCGCAGCCCGCACCGCGTCGCCGCGCAGCACGCCGTCATCCGCGACGGGCACCGCCACGACCTCGACATCCATGACCCGAGCGGCCGACGCGATCGACGAATGGGCCTCCGCGCTGCACACCACGCGCCAGCGGTCGGGACGGATGCCGCGCGCGCGAGCGGTCTCGCGAGCGGCAACGAGCGCCGAAAGGTTGCCAAGCGTGCCGCCCTGCACGAAGACACCACCGGCGCTCGCGGGCAGCCCGAACTCGTCGGCGAGCCAGCGAAGCACCTCGTTCTCGGCGTGCACCGCTCCGGCGCCCTCGAGCCACGACCCGCCGTAGAGCGCGCTCGCCGAGACGACGAGATCGAACGCGGCGGCGGCCTTCGACGGCGCGCTCGGGATGAAGGAGAGGTAGCGGGGGTCGTCGGTCGAGATGCACGACGGGGCGAGGATGTGCTCGAAGACGCCGATGGCCTTGCGGGCGCCGATGCCGTCCGCGTCGATGGTGCGCCCGGCCAGGCGGCGCAGTTCGGTCGGCGGCAGAGGCTTGTCGAGCGGCGTGTCTTCGGCGAGGAGCCGGCCGCGCGAGTACTCGAGCACGAGATCGACGATCGCGCGCGTCTCATCGGTGACGTCGTGCATGCGGGCGGGGAAGCGCTCGGTCATGGGTCCTCCTTGCGTCGAGGGTAGTTCGGGCGGGGCAGGGGCTGGGCCCGAGGCGGGGTCAGGTCAGCGGCGGGGTGCGCGGTGGCGCGACCCGGCGAGGGGCGAGTGCCTCGACGGCCGCGCCGAGGCGGAGCAGTGCACTGTCGTCGTACGCGCGTCCGGCGATCGTCAGGCCGACCGGTATCCCGATGTCGGGGAGGAGCCCCATCGGTACCGTCACGGTCGGGATGCCGAGGTGGCGGATGGCGAGGTTGCCGTTGGCGATCCAGGTGCCGTTGCGCCACCCGATGTCGGCCGAAGCGGGGTTGACGTCCATGTCTGCGGGAGCGACATCGGCGACGGCGGGGAAGACGACGGCGTCGAGGCCCGCGGCATCCATCCACTCCTCGAGGTCGACGCGCCGGGTCTTTTCGAGGCCGCGAAGCCCGGCCTCGAGATGCGGGATGTCGGTGAGCGCGACGCCCGGATGTGCGCGGACCCAGGCGGGGTACTCGGCGATGTCGTCGTCGAACCCGTCGTAGCGCTCGGGCAGGGCGCCGTCGGGATGCGGGAAGATCCGCGCTCCGTCGACGTCCGCGAGACCGGGGAAGGCGGGGTCGCCGTTGGCCCGGAGGAAGTCGTCCCAGGCCCAGGCCGACAGGTCGACGATCTCGCGGCGCAGGTACTCGGGGTTCACGCGGCCGTTCGTCGCGATGGACCCCGCGCCGGGCCGATCGTTCTCGTAGCGCGACACGACGGGGAAGTCGGTCTCGACGACCTCGGCTCCGGCGGCCTCGAGATCGGCGCGGAGCGACCGCCAGAGCGCGATCACGCCCGGTCGCGTCTCGATGCGCTGCCCGGTCGGCCCGCCGATGCCGGGGGAGTCGGTCGTGCCGGCATCCGGGTCGGCGCCGATGTACATGCGCGGGATGCCGATGCGTCGGCCGGCCAGCATCGCGCGGGCGTCGGCGGGGCCCGTGACCGCGAGGTCGCGGTAGCTCTGCGGGCGGACGGCGGAGGCTGCCGGGATCTCGACCCAGGGCTGCATCCGCCAGAAGTCGCCGCGCGTGTCGAGATCGTCGGCGACGACGACGTCGAGCACGGCGAGCAGATCGGCCATGGTGCGGGTGTGGGGGACGACGACATCCATCGTCGGCACCAGTGGCCAGTTGCCGCGCACCGAGATCACGCCGCGCGACGGGGTGTAGGCGCAGAGGGCGTTGTGCGAGGCCGGGCCGCGCCCGCTCGACCACGTCTCTTCGCCGAGCCCGAACGCGGCGAAGCTCGCTGCGGTGGCCGTCCCCGAGCCGTTCGACGATCCCGATGCGAACGGGGCGGTCAGATAGTCGGCGTTGTACGGGCTCTCGGCCCGCCCGTAGAGACCGCGCTGCATGCCGCCGTTGGCCATCGGCGGCATGTTGGTCAGCCCGAGGCAGATGGCGCCGGCATCCCGCAGTCGCTCGATCGTGAAGGCGTCGCGTCGCGCGACGAGGTCCGCGAACGCGGGGCTTCCGGCAGCGGCGGTCAGGCCGCGCACGAGGTAGCTGTTCTTCGCGGTGTAGGGGATGCCGTCGAGCGGCCCCCGGCTCTCACCGCGCACGCGACGCTCATCCGACGAGCGGGCTTCGGCGAGGGCATCGGGGTTTCGGACCACGATCGCGTTCAGTGCGGTGGCGGTATCGGGGCCGTCGTAGGCGTCGATGCGGGCGAGGTAGGCCTCGACGAGCTCGACCGCAGTGGCCTCGCCGCTCGCGAGCGCCGCCCCCAGCTCGCCGATGGAGGCCTCGTAGACCTCGATCACCGCTCTGTCCCCGCTGCTCTTCCCGTCGAGTCGCCACGAAGTGCGTGTCCGGCGGGGGAGGGCAGGGCGGGCTGCTGCTGGGTGATGCAGTGGATGCCGCCGCCGCGGGCGAAGAGCGGGCGCGCGTCGACCGTCACGACGCGGCGGCCGGGGTAGGCGTCGGCGAGGATGCCGCGGGCCCGGTCGTCGGCCGCGGGGTCGCCGAAGCCGCACGCGATGACCCCGCCGTTGACGACGAGGTGGTTGACGTAGCTGAAGTCGACGAAGCCCTCGGCGTCGCGCAGCTGCGCGGGGCCGGGCAGGTCGATGATCTCGAGGTGCCGGCCCGCGGCATCCGTCGCGGGCTCGAGGGCGGCGCGGATCTCGGGCATCACGGCGTGGTCGGGGTGCGCGGGGTCGGGCTGCGCGTGCAGGAGCACCCGTCCGGGCGCGGCGAAGGTCGCGACGATGTCGACGTGGCCGTTCGTGCCGAACTCGTCGTAGTCGCGCGTGAGTCCGCGCGGCAGCCAGATGGCCGTGTCGGCGCCGATCGTGCGCAGCATCTCGGCCTCGACGCGCGCCCGGTCGGCGAAGGGATTGCGGCGCGGATCGAGCTGGACGGTCTCGGTCAGCAGCACCGTGCCCTCGCCGTCGACGTGGATGCCGCCGCCCTCGTTGACGAGCATCGAGCTGACGAGCTCCGCTCCGACGTGGGCGGCGATGATGCGCGCGTGTTCGGCCGAGAGGCGCCAATCAGCCCAGTCGGGAGCGCCCCACCCGTTGAAGATCCAGTCGACCGCACCGAGCACGCCCGGCCGCTCGTCGTCGACGACGAAGGTGGGCCCGTGGTCGCGCATCCAGAACTCGTCGACCGGCGTCTCGTGCTGCTCGATGGCGCTGCCCAGCAGGTCGCGCGCCCGCGCGGTCTCGGTCGGATCGACGAGCATCGAGACCTGCTCGAACTCGGCGACGGCCCGGGCGACGGCCGTCCAGGCGGCGTATCCGTCGGCCCGGTCGGCATCGGTGTCTCCGAGGGTGAACCCGACGCGCGGGAACGCCATCCACGTGCGCTCGTGCGGCGCGGTCTCGGCCGGCATCCTCCAGGGCATCGCGGTCCTCCCGGACTAGTTGATCAGTTGATCAATTTCTGGGAAGCGTACAGACTGGCGGGCATGGCGTCAAAGGATTCTGCGGGGCGAGCGAGACTGAGCGGAGAGCAGCGCCGCGCGCAGATCGCCGCCGCCGCCGAGCGGATCGCCCGTGAGCACGGCCTGAGCGCGGTGACTCTGCGCGCCGTCGCGACGGCCGTCGGCGTCGGGCCAGCGCTCGTCGCGCACCACGCCCCGAGCATGGACGACGTCGTCGCCGCCGCCTTCGAGACGATCGTCGCGGCGGAGCTGAGCGATCTCGAGCACCTGCGGGCGGGCAGTCCCGATGCCGTCGCCCTCGTCCGCGAGCTGCTGCGCACGCTCCTCGACGGCACCCGTTCCGACGTCACCCTCGTGTGGGTGCAGTCGTGGGCGCTCGGTCGCCGGAACGAAGCGCTCGCCGAGCGCGTGCGCGCGCAGATGGATGCCTGGACCGCCTTCCTCGAGGGCATCATCCGCGACGGCGTCCGCGCGGGATCGTTCCGGGTCGACGACCCCGCCGCCGTCGCGGCCCAGGTGCTCGGGATGATCGACGGGCTCAACGCGCACGCTCTCGTCTCGTGGCACGACGCCGATGCGCGCATCCGCCTCATGTCGACCGCCGTCGAGGCGATGCTCGGAGTCCGGCCCGGGGAGCTCACCGCCGCGTGACCACGTCGCTGTCACAGGCGGCGTCCAATCTCAACCCGTCTGCGACGTCTCCGGTGGTCGCCCTACGGTGGGGAGCACACAAGCGAGGGGGACACCGCCATGGCACATCGAGCACTCGTCCTGACCGGATCGGGTCGGTACGCCGATCCGTGGCACCCCTTCGCTGAGGTCGGGGCGCAGGTCGCCGACATCCTTCGCCACCGCGACTGGGATGTCGCCGTCTCGGACGACGTCGACCAGGGCATGGCGAACCTCGACGGATACGACCTCGTCGCGGTCTGCGCGGGCGACCCGTGGCGCAGCGGCACCAGCCTGACGCGGGGTGCTCCGCCGTCGTCCGTGGCCGGATTCGCCGCGGCGCTCGAGCGCGGCATCGGCGTCCTTGCCGTGCACTCGGCGGTCTCATCGCTGCGTGACTACCCGGAGTGGGCGCCGGCGCTCGGCGCGATCTGGCTGCCCGAGCTGTCGTTCCACCCGGAGGCGGGCGAGATGACGGTCCAGGTCGAGCCGGATGCCGTGCCCGCCGAGGTGCCGACCACCTTCCACACCCACGACGAGCGCTACTGCGCGCTGCAGCGGCTCGGGCAGCGCACCGTCGTGGCGTGGCACGAGGGCGACGGCGCGAAGGAGGCCGCGGCGTGGGTGCGGGAGTACGGCGGCGGGCGCATCGCGGTCGACGTGCTCGGCCACGACGCGCAAGCCTTCGAGGCCTCGGGCCATCGCACGCTGGTCGCCGCCCTCGCGGCCTGGGCGGTCGCCGGCAGCTGAATCGCGTGCCAGCGGTACCCGACGCGTCAGCGAAGCGAGGCGCGGTACCTCTCGACGACGACGGCTGCCACCGCCTCGTCGGGCGCGAGGGGGTCGGTCACGACGTCGGCGCCGGCGCCCGCGATCACGGCCGCGAAGTGCCCGGGCGCGAGGACATAGCTCGCGGCGAAGACGCGTGTCGCTCCGGCGGAGCGCGCGGCCGCGACCGCCGCGTCGATGCGGATGCCGGCGCCCGCGGCGAAACCCACCGACACCGGCATCCCCAGGCGGGCGGCCAGCAGGTCGGCCATCGCCGCGACGTCGACCTCGGCCGCCGGATCGGACGATCCCGCCGCCGCGAGCACGACGGCCTCGGCGCCGGGCGGCGCGTCGGCTGCGCCCAGGCCGGCGGTGCGCAGCCGTTCGGCGAGCAGACCGGCCAGCAGGTCGTGCGGACCGAGCGCGGGAGTCGCGACGCACGGGCCGGGAGCCGCTGCGACCGCACGTGCGATGTCGACCCGCGTGTGGAAGCCGGTGGAGAGCAGGAGAGGCACCACGACGGATGCCGCCCCCGCGGGCACGCCCGCCACGACGGCGTCGATCTCGGGTTCCTGCACGTCGACGAACGCCTCTTCGACCTGCACTCCGGGAAGCATCTGTCGGACTCGCGTCACGACGCCGGCGATCGCGGCGCGCCCCTCGAGGGAGCTCGTGCCGTGGGAGCAGGCGATGAGGACCGGCGTCATGGTGTCGCTCCCGTCGTCGTGAGGTCGAGGCGGTAGCCGCGCTTGACAACCGTCCGGATGAGGCCGGAGCACCCGAGCGCTTCGCGCGTGCGGGCGATCGCGACGTCGAGGGCGTGGTCGCCGGCGTTCGAACGCGGAAGCGACCGCTGCAGATCGGCGCGACTCACGACGCCACCCGCGGCGGTGAACAGCGCTTCGAGGATGAGGGCCGAGGTCGGCGAGAGCGGGATGACGCGGCCATCGAGAACGGCGGCCGAGCTGCGCAGCTCCAGCAGCCCCGCCGGCGTCGGAAGCGAGGGTGCGTGCTCGCCGCCGAAGTGGGTGACCACGGCACGGACGAGCGAGCCCAGCCGCCCGCGCTCGGCGATGAGAGGTTCCGCTCCGGCGCCGCGGAGGGGAGCCGCCGTGATCGGCCCGACGGCCGCGAGAAGCAGCCGCCGGCCCCGCGCCCGCCGGACGATCTCGTCGATGACACCCTCGCGCCGGGCCGTCGCGATCCATTCCGCTGCGCCCGGAGCGGACGTGAACAGCACCGCGTCGACCTCACCCTGCGCGGTCGCGACGACCGAGCGCGCGACGGCGGCCGGATCCGGCGGCGGCCCCCACCGGTACACGGTGAGGCTGACGACCTCCGCGCCCGCCCCCGTGAACAGTTCGTCGAGGCCATCGGCTCCCGAACCGTGATGCTGCACCGCGACGCGGCGACCGCGCACGCCTTCGGCGAGCAGGAACCCGCCGAGCTCACCCGAGGTCTCCGACTCGGCGACCCAGTCCGCCAGCAGACCCGCTTGCTGGATCGCGCCGCGCGCCTTGGGCCCGCGGGCGACGATCTGGGCACCCGCGAAGGCGTCGTGCAGATCGTCGAGGAGTCCCGCTTCGTCGGCAGCCTCCATCCAGCCCCGGAATCCCACGCCCGTCGTCACGACGACGACATCCGGCGGATCGGCGATGAGCGAGCGCGTCGCCGAGATGAGTGCCTCGTCGTCGATGTGGGGCACGATGCTCAGCGCCGGGGCATGGCGCACGGTCGCTCCGTGTCTCTCGAGCGCCGTCGCGAGCTCGTTCGATCGCCGATCGACGGCGATGACGATCGTGCAGCCGCCGAGGGCGGCCGAGAGCGCGGGACGGACGGACTGGTTCACCGGATGACGCGCTCCCGGTCCTCAGCCGGCGCGAGCAGCAGGCCCGCTCGGGCGACCTCGCCGATCACGATGACGGCGGGATTCGTGACACCGGCGGCTGCGGCATCCGCGAGCACCGTCGCGAGCGTCGATCGGGTCGTGCGCTGCTGCGGCGTGTGCCCCCGCTCGACGATGGCGACCGGACGCTCGAGAGGAGCGCCCGCGGCCCGCGCGGCCTCGACGATGCGCGGCAGCGCGGCGACGCCCATCAGGAAGACGGTCGTGATCGCGTCGTCGCCGAGCGCCGCCCGTGTCGACGGCGTGATCGGCCCCTGGCCGTTGGCGACGTGGAGCCCGCCCGAGACGCCGCGGTGGGTGACCGGGATGCCGGCGGCTTGCGGCACCGAGACGATGCTCGTGAGGCCGGGGACGACCTCGACCGGGATGCCGGCCGCGTGGCAGGCCGCGACCTCCTCGCCACCGCGGCCGAAGACGAACGGGTCGCCGCCTTTCAGGCGCACGACGCGTTTGCCGGCGCGGGCATGAGCGACCAGCAGGGCGTTGATCTCGTCCTGCGTCACCGGGTGGTGGCCGGGCTGCTTGCCGACGTCGATGACCTCGACACCGGGCTCGAGCTCGTGAAGGACGTCGACGGGGCCGAGCCGGTCGGCCACGACGACATCCGCTTCGGCGAGCAGGCGCCGACCCCGTACGGTCATGAGGTCGGCCGGACCCGGGCCGCCGCCGACGAGGTCGACGCGGCCGCCGCCGCGGCGGCGTCGGCGCAGCGGCAGCATTCCGGCACGCAGGGCGGCGGCGATTGCATCGCGCAGGCGTACGGCGCGCCGCGGGTCGACGCCCGCGTCCGAGGCGACCCCCACGATGACGTCGCCGCTGCGGGTCTCGGCCGTCAGTCGCGCGGTGCCGTGCGCGCCGTCGGACGTGTTGACGCAAAAGACCCGTTCGGATTCGCACCAGGCCGCGACCGCGGCATCCACGCGAGGGATGCCGGTGGCTGTGTGCACGAGCCAGGCGTCGGCGATGTCGTCGCGCCGCGCTTCGCGGGACACCCACGTCAGCCCGTGGGCGGCGACTGCGGCGCGCATCGCGTCACCGAGCTCCGGTGAGACGATGCGGACGTCGGCCCCTTCGTCGAGGAATCGGCCGAGTCTGCGGGCGGCGACGGCGCCGCCGCCGACGAAGACGACGCGGCGGCCGGTGAGCGAGAGCCCGAGCATCGTCGTCATGCCGCACCTCCGTCGCGGATGAAGACGGTGCCTTCGCCGTTCACGGCCACCGGCCAGACCGGCAGCATCCGTGGGTCCTTGCCCTGGGTGTCGAGGCACGCGCCCGTCCGCAGGTCGAAGACCTGCTTGTACATGGGGGACGCGACGGTGGGTGCGTCGCCGCGAGTGCCGACGATCCCGCGCGACATGACGTGCGCGCCGCTGTACGGGTCGAGGTTGGCCGTCGCGTGGACACGACCGTCGTGCAGGAGGAACAGGGCGATCTGCCGGTCTCCGAGCAGCGCCGCACGGCCGCGTTCGACCTCGAGGTCGTCGAGCCGGCACACTGCCGTCCATGCCGAGCTGCGGCCCTGCGCGTGGCGCTCGGTCTCGGTCTCGGTCTCGGTCTCGGTCACGAGGGTCATCGCCGCACCTCCAGGGTCGTGCCGGCGATGAGCACGCGGTCGTCCGTGCGTTCGTCGGCGGTCGCGGGCCGCGGCTGACCTCGCTCGACGGTGTACGCCAGCGACGGGTCCGGCGTCGTCGGCGCGTTGACGAACGACGCGAAGCGCCGCAGCTTCTCGGGGTCGGCGAGGGTGGCCGCCCACTCGTCCTCGTACGCGTCGATGTGGCGCGCCATCGCGGCATCCAGATCGGCGCAGATCCCGAGCGCATCGTCGAAGATGACGGCGCGCAGACCGTCGATCCCGCCCTCGAGGTCTTCGAACCACGGAGCCGTCCGCTGCAGCCGGTCGGCCGTCGAGATGTAGTACATCAGGAAGCGGTCGATCGTCGTCAGGAGGGCGTCGTCGTCGAGGTTCTCGGCCAGCAGCACCGCGTGACGCGGAGTGAACCCGCCGTTTCCGCCGACGTAGACGTTCCACCCGGTCTCGGTCGCGATCACCCCCACGTCCTTCCCGCGGGCCTCGGCGCATTCGCGGGCGCATCCCGAGACCCCGAGCTTGAACTTGTGCGGAGCGCGCAGGCCCCGGTACCGCAGCTCGAGGCGCACCGCCATGCCGACGGAGTCCTGCACCCCGTACCGGCACCAGGTCGACCCCACGCACGACTTCACGGTGCGCAGCGACTTGCCGTACGCGTGACCCGACTCGAAGCCGGCCTCGACGAGTCGCCCCCAGATCGCCGGCAGCTGTTCCAACCGGGCCCCGAAGAGGTCGATCCGCTGGCCGCCGGTGATCTTCGTGTACAGGTTGAAGTCCTGGGCGACCTGCGCGATCACGAGCAGCTTCGCCGGGGTGATCTCGCCGCCGGGGATGCGCGGGACGACGGAGTAGCTGCCGTCCTTCTGCATGTTCGCCATGACGTGATCGTTCGTGTCCTGCAGCGTCGCGTTCTCGCCGTCGAGCACGTGACGGCCGGTGAGGGTCGACAGGATGCTGGCGAGCGCGGGCTTGCAGATGTCGCATCCGCGCCCCGCGCCGAAGCGCTCGATCACGGCGCTGAACGTCGTCAGGCCCGACACCCGCACCGCGTCGAAGAGCTGCCGGCGCGACAGGTCGAAGTGCGCGCAGAGGGCGTTGCTGACGGTCGCCCCCGACTTCGCGAGCTCGGCGCCGACCAGCTTCTTGATCATGGGGACGCACGAGCCGCACGCGGCTCCGGCCTTCGTGCAGGCCTTGACGGCGGCGACATCCGTGCATCCCTCGTCGTGGACGGCCGAACGGATGCCACCGGCGGTCACGCTGTTGCACGTGCAGACGAGGGCCGCATCGGGCAGCTCGCCGGTCGGGGCCGCGACGCCGCCGTCCGGCATCAGGTAGGCGACCGGGTCGCCGCCGAGCGCGCCGCCCACGAGCGGACGCAGCGCCCCGTAGGCCGACGCGTCTCCGACGAGGATGCCGCCGAGCAGTGTCTTCGCGTCGTCGGAGAGCACGAGCTTCTTGTAGACCCCGGCCACGGGGTCGGCGTACACGACGTCGAGCGCTCCGGGCGTCTCGGCGAACGCGTCGCCGAAGCTCGCGACATCCACGCCCGACAGCTTCAGCTTCGTCGACACGTCGAAGCCGCCGAAGCTGGCCTCGAGCCCGAGCAGGCGCGTCGCGGCGACCTCGGCCATCGCGTAGCCGGGAGCGACGAGCCCGACGCACTGCCCGCCGAAGCTGGCGACCTCGCCGATCGCCAGGATTCGGGCATCCGAGGTGTCGCACCCCTGGTCGATCACGACGCCGCCGCGCGGGTCGACGGCGAGGCCGGCATCGCGGGCGAGCTCGTCGCGGGGGCGGACGCCGACGGTGAAGACCACGACGTCGGTGCGCTCCCACGTGCCGTCGTGGAACTCCAGGCCCACGACCTGTCCGCTGCGATCGGCGTCGAGCCGTGTGGTCAGTGACGAGGTGCGCACCCCGATCCCCCGTGCCGTGATCAGGCGGCGCAGGGCATCTCCGGCCGGAAGATCGAGCTGAGCCGACATCAGCCTGTCGGAGGACTGCACGACGGTGCAGTCGACGTCGAGTCCCTGCAACGCGCCCGCCGCTTCGAGGCCGAGCAGGCCGCCGCCGATGACGGTTCCGGTCAGCCGTCGGCCGAGCGCAGCCGACCGGCGCTGCACGAACGCCTCGAGCGCTTCGACATCGTCGAGGGTGCGGTAGACGAAGCAGCCCTCGTGGTCGTATCCGTCCACGGCGAGCCGGGCCGCGTACGAGCCCGTCGCGAGCACGAGCCGGTCATAGCCGATGCGCTCGCCGGAATCGACGAGCACCTCGCCGGCGTCGCGATCGATGCCGGTGACGGTGCGCCCGCGGAGGAACCGGACGCGCTCGTCGCCGAAGGGAGAGCGGTCGAGCTCGAGGTCGTCGGCGGAGGCGCCGGCGAAGAACGACGTCAGCCCGACCCGGTCGTACGGGTGGCGGGGCTCGTCGCCGACGACCGTCACGCGCCAGGTGTCGTCTGCGCGGCTCAGCAGGCTCTCCACGAAACGGTGGGCGACCATCCCGGCACCCACCACGACGACGTGTCGGGTGGGGCCGGTGGAGCTCATGTCGTGACCGTACGCGGGCGAGGTTGCGGCGCCGTCAGCGGCGTGTTTCCGGCTGTTTACGGTGCGGACCATGGGTCACACCCGGGCGGTCGCGGGCTCGACGGCTGCCGGCTCCGCGGCGGCGGGCTCGGTGGCTACAGGCTCGGCGGTCCCGGTCGCACGGGTTCGCTTCGGCGCGCGCACGCGGCGCGGCGAAGTCGGCCGGCCGTAGGTGAAGTAGAGCGGGATCGCGACGAAGACGAGGCCGCCGACGAGGTTGCCGAGCACGGTGGGGATCTCGTTCCAGATCAGGTAGTCCATGATCGTGAAGTCGCCGCCGAGGAGGAGCCCCGAGGGGAACAGGAACATGTTCACGATCGAGTGCTCGAATCCCATGAAGAAGAAGAGCATGATCGGCATCCACATCGCGAAGATCTTGCCGATGACATCCTTCGAGATCATCGCCAGCACGACGCCCGTCGCGACCATCCAGTTGCACAGGACGCCGCGGACGAAGAGCGTGAGCATGCCCGCCGCGCCGTGCTCGGCGTAGCCGACCGTGCGGCCCTCGCCGATGTGGCCGATCGCCTGACCCACCTCGTTCGGCGGCGTCGAGAAGCCGTACGTGACGACGATCGCCATCAGCACGGCCACGGTGAAGGCGCCGATGAAGTTGCCGAGGAACACCAGCCCCCAGTTGCGCAGGATGCCGCCGAGCGTCACCCCCGGCCGCCGGTCGAGCCAGGCGAGCGGTGCGAGCACGAAGACGCCGGTCAGCAGGTCGTAGCCGAGCAGGTACAGCATGATGAAGCCGATCGGGAAGAGCACGGCGCCGAGCAGCGGCATCCCCGTCGTCACGGTGATGGTCACGGCGAAGGCGGCGGCGATCGTGAGGACGGCGCCGCCCATGATGGAGCGGATGAGCGTGTCGCGGGTCGAGAGCATGACCTTCGACGCGCCCGCGTCGATGACGGTCTGAACGAGCTCGGTGGGCTTGACGTAGGACATCGCGTCCTCCTTCGGTCGAGAGCCGGTGGGTATGGTGCTCGACGCTAGAGGCGGGGTGTTTCCCCGGCGGTCTCGCTGATCGTCCGTTCCGTTACCTCTTTCTCTCTTCGGGCCGTCGGCGGTTGTGAGATCGCCGGCTCTGGTGGCGATTCGGGCGGGGTGGTGCAGAGTAGCGGTGTGCCCGTCGTCTCCGCCCTGTACCGCTATCCCGTCAAGGGGTTCACTCCCGAAGCGCGCGACGAGCTCGTCGTCCAGCCCGACGGCCGGATCGCCGGCGACCGGGTGCTCGCGTTCCGCTTCGCCGACGCGGTGGAGCCGGAGGACGCCGACGGCCTCGAGTCATGGCCGAAGAGCCGCGGCCTCGCGCTCATGGACTTCCCGGCGCTCGCGCGCGTGGCGCTGGACTTCGACGCCGACGCGCGGCGGCTGCGGCTGAGCGTCGATGGCGCGGTGCTCGCGGACGCGGGGCTCAACGACGCCGGGCGGCGCGAGCTCGAGGACGCGATCACCGCATTCGTGCGGGGCTCGGGCGACGCGCGACGCCTCGACCGCGACGGCGTGCTGCCGCTGCGGCTCGTCGGCGACGGCGCGACCTCGCGCTTCCAGGACCGCGCCCGCGGTTACGTCTCGCTGCACGGTGCCGCCTCGGTCGAGGACGTGGATGCTGCGGTGGCCGCGCCCGTCGACAGCCGCCGGTTCCGCTCGAACATCGTCGTTTCGGGTGTCGGTGCGTGGGACGAACTCGGCTGGAGCGGCCGTGCCCGCATCGGTGAGGTCGCGTTCGACGTGCAGCGCCCCATCGGCCGGTGCGCCGCGATCATGGCCAACCCCGACACGGGCGAGCGCGACGCGCGGCTGCTGCGCGTGCTGACGACCGAGTTCGATCAGGCCGAGCCGACCCTCGGCATCCTGCTCCTCCCCGCCGACGGCGGGGGAGTGGTGCGGGTGGGCGACGAGGTCGTCGTCGAGGGCTGAACCGGGTGGCGGCATCCGTTCGTGGGTGCCGGGATGCAAGTGTTCCCGACCGACACCCCGGGACGGATGCCGCTGAGCGGCGTGTCGGTCGCGGCGCCTTGCAGCGCGGTACGGGGTTGGTGCTCGAGGGCTGAGCCGGGATGTCGGCGGCGGGAGCTTCTACGGCGTCGGCGCGTTCTGCGCCGGGTCGACGGCCCCGCGTCCGCGGACGGCACACGTCCACAGCCCGAGGAGAACCGCAGCGGCGAGAATCAACGAGAAGCCGGACCGGACCGCGTTCGCGCTGAAGCCGAGCCCGCCTCCCGCAGCGAATGCGACGAGCACGGCCACGTACGCCCCTGCCGGGCGGAGGTGCTGTTCACCGTCGTCGGCGATGCGGCGTGCGACCGCGCGTCCCAGCAGGCCGGCGGCCATCTGGATGACCGAGGTGACGGCGATGTTGCCATAGAGCATCCCCGTCTCGCGGTGAAAGGCGTTGCCCTGAACGCCGGCGACGAAGCTGACGGCCCCGGCGATCCACATCGGTTCCGATCCGCGGGTGACGCTCAGCACGGCGAGGACCGTGACGATCACGACCTCGCCGAGAAGGACGGGCGCCGAGTACGACTTCCCCCGGCGAGCGAGCCCGAGGATGAGGATGCTGCACGCGAAGGCTCCGGCCGCGAAGACGAGAACGGAACTGGCCGCAAGGAGCGCGCGGTCGACGTCTCCCTCCGCGGTGGCGTAGCCCAGCGAGATGAGATTGCCGGATTGCACGGTCGCGAACGTGCCGACCTGGCCGAACGTCCATGCGTCGAGCAGTCCGGAGACGAACGCGAGAGATGCCGACGCCCACACCGTCTCCAGGAGCGGGTAGCGACGAATCGATGAGGCGTGGGCGAGCGACATGGAACCTCCCGGGGCCTTCCACCCAAGCGAACGGAGCGATCGACGGCGTCCGACGAGTGTCGAATACCCGTTCGTCAGCTATCCCTGTGACGCATCGCGGGGCATCGCCAGACTCCTGAATACCGTCCGGATCCGTCACGAAGGAGCAAGCCATGGATTCGTCTGAGAACGTCCCCGTCGGGCACGAGGTTCCCACGCTGGGCAACCCCGACTTGCCGCAGGAGGGCGAGGTCAACATCGCCGATCGCCCGCAGAGCAACACGATGACCGGCCCGCAGAACACGGCTATCACCTCGCAGTTCCCCAACCAGATTCACGCGCCGGCGACCGACATCAGCACCCAGCCGTTCTTCTGGTCCTCGTTCAACATCTCGCCGCGCCGCGTCCAGCGGGGCGGCTGGGCGCGGGAGCTGACGAAGCAGGACTTCCACATCTCCGACGAGATCGCCGGCGTCAACATGTACCTCGAGCCCGGCGGCATTCGTGAGCTGCACTGGCACCAGACTGCCGAGTGGGCCGTCATGACCCGGGGCAAAGCGCGCGTCACGACCCTCAGTCGCTCCGGTCTTCCCGCCGTGGAAGACGTGGAGGAGGGCGATCTGTGGTTCTTCCCCGCCGGTACGCCGCACTCGCTCCAGGGTCTCGGACCCGACGGGGCCGAGTTCGTCCTCGCCTTCGATGACGGCGACCAGTCCGAGTCGAACACGCTGCTCCTCACCGACTGGTTCGCTCACACGCCGCCGGAGGTCCTGGCGAAGAACTTCGGCGTTGCCCAGGAGGTCTTCTCCGACATCCCTCTGCACAACCTGTGGATCTTCCCCGGTGACGAGCCGCCGGCGCTCGAGGCCGACCAGGCCGCGGCCGGCGTCGAGTGGGGCATGGAGCCGGTCATCTTCCGCCTCTCGCGATCGAAGCCGCTCTACGAGAACACGGGCGGCTCCATCCAGATCGCCGACTCGACCAACTACACGTACTCATCCACGGTCGCCGCGGCACTCGTCACCGTCGAGCCGGGCTCCATGCGAGAGCTGCATTGGCACCCGAATGCCGATGAGTGGCAGTACTACCTTCGCGGTTCTGCCCGCATGACGGTGTTCAACACCGGACCGCATGCGAACACCACGGACTTCCGTGCCGGCGACGTGGGCGTGGTCCGCAAAAACTTCGGCCACTACATCGAGAACACCGGTGACGACGTGCTGCAGTTCCTCGAGGTGTTCCGCGCCGACAAGTACGAGGAGATCTCCCTCGCGAACTGGCTGTCCCACGTGCCGCCGCAGCTCGTCTCGGCGCACCTCAACATCGACCCTGCGGTTCTCGCGACCTTCCCGCGCGGCTCGCAGGGCATCACACCGCTGCGATGAGCCGCGACATCGCCTCGGGTTCATGCCCGAGGCGATGAACGGCACGCTCCCCGAGAAAGCTGCACGCGTTGGCCCCCACACACTCACACGTCACACGCCGCACCACGCCGTTCTGGGTGGTCGCGGTCGCGTTCCTCCTGGTGATGGCGTACTCCACCGTCCCCACACCCCTGTACCCGCTCTATCAGCAGCTCGACGGGTTCCCCGTCTCCGTCGTCACCGTCGTGTTCGCGGCATACGCGGCCGGGGTGGTTGCGAGCCTGTTCCTGCTCGGGCACGTCAGCGACTGGATGGGGCGACGACGGATGCTCGTCATCGCCATCGTCATCTCCGCGCTGTCCGCGATGCTGTTCACGGTATTCACCGACGTCCCGGGGCTGCTGATCGCCCGAATCGTCAACGGCGTCAGTATCGGCGTGCTCACGGCGACCGCGACTGCGCACCTCGGCGAGTTGCGGGCTCGGGCGCGACCAGACGAGAACGCCGTCGTCGCGGCATCCGTCGCCGGGGGAGCGAACCTCGGCGGTCTCGCCCTCGGCCCCCTCATCGGCGGGCTCTTCGCCGACTTCCTGCCCGACCCGCTGCACCTTCCGCACACCGTGTTCGCCGTGGTCCTCATTCTCCTGGCCATCGCCGTCGCGCTTGTTCCGGAGACCGTCACCGCGGCTCGGCGCACATATCGTCCGCAGAAGGTCGCGGTCCCCGCGGCGTCCCGCGACCGCTTCGTGGCTGCCGCCTTCGCGGCTTTCGCAGGTTTCGCGCTCTTCGGGCTGTTCACCTCTCTGGCCCCGTCGATCCTCGTCGGCATCTTCGACGAGCACGGCCACCTCGTGGCCGGGATTACCGTCTTCCTCGTCTTCGGGTCCGCCGCCGCCGCTCAGGGGCTTCTGGCCCGCGTCGCGTATCGCACCCAGCTGCTGTTCGCCGCCATCGCCTGTGGAGTCGGTCTGCTCGTGATCGCCGGCGGGGCTCTCGCGCCGTCGCTCGCTCTCTTCCTTCTCGGCGGGATCGTCGGCGGGGCGGGCGTCGGCGCGCTGTTCCGATGTGCGCTGGCCACCGCCTCGGAGATCGCGGAACCGGGTCGCACAGGTGAGACGCTCGCCGCGATGTTCCTCGTCGCGTATTGCGGTCTGGCGCTTCCGGTGCTCGCTATCGGGGGAGCGTTGACCGTGCTGCCCCAGACCACCGTGCTTCTGGCGTTCGTCGTCCTGGTGGGCGTCGTGACGGTGACTGCGGCACTGCGGATGCGTCGCGCCGCGCGCTGAGCAACAGGGAAGGGCCGCCGAGATGCTCCCGGCGGCCCTTCGCTATCGCCATGGCTCACGCAGAGCGACGAATAACATCCGCGAGGGCGTCGGCGAGGCCGTCCGTACCGGAGTCGACGCGATGGCCGTTGAGGAAGAACGTCGGCGTCCCGTTGACGCCGCTGCGGATGCCGCCTTCTTCGTCGGCGCGGATTCGCGACAGGTAGCGTCCCTCGGCCACCGCCGCGCGGAGCTCGTCCATCGGCAGGCCGAGGCGCTCGCAGATCGTCGCATAGAGGTCGGGGCCCAGCTGTCGTTGGTGTTCGAACAGCAGGTCGTGAGCCTCCCAGAACTTGCCGTGTTCGGCCGCGAACTCGGCGATGAACGCTGCATCGACCGCCTCGGGGTGCAGTTCGGCGAGCGGGAAGTTCCGGAAGACGAAACGCACCTGCCCCTCGTATGCGGCGAGCAGCTTCGCGACGACGGGATACGCGGCACCGCAATAGGGGCACTGATAGTCGCCGTACTCGACGAGAACCACCGCCGCGTCGGCGGGACCCGAGCTGTGGTCGTGTGAGGAGACGGGAACGCGAAGTGAGGACATGGTCCTCTCCTTTCAGTTGTGGGTGAGGGTGTCGAGGGCATCGAGTACGCCGTCGACGCCGGGGTTGACGGCGACGGGCGCGAGGTAGCTCCAAGCGATGACGCCGGCGGGGTCGATGACGAAGAGCGCTCGGCGCGCTTCGCCCACGGCGTCGTCGTACGCACCGAAGAGTCGTGCGACCGCCCCCTTCGGCTCGAAATCGCTGAGCAGCGGGAAGTGCAGTGAGTGAGCTGCCGTGAACGCCTCGTGCGACCACACGTTGTCGACGGACACGGCGACCACCTGCGCGCCCCGGGCGCGGATCAGCGGCAGAGCCTCATTGATGACGGACAGCTGGTCGCCGCAGACGGGACTCCAGTCGGCGGGGTAGAACGCGAGGACAACGGGGCTGCCGAGGAGCTCATCTGAACTCAGCGACTGGTCGGCGGTCACCCGGAGACTGAAGTGCGGCGCATGGTTCCCCGGTTGCAGGATGTCTGGCATGATCGGCCCTTTCTGAACGTACCCTCACTGTGCTCGGGTGAGATGGGGCTCCCGTAGGCCGCGCGTTCGAACGTCATCCGACATGTGTCGAACCGGTCGTGCTGCGCCGGCGCTCCCCTGTCACGGCGGCGAGAAGGACGACTCCCGCGATTCCGGCACCAGCGATCGTGTCGACGACGCGCTCGGCCGCGACCTCGCTGATGGGTTGCCCTGCGGTTGAGGCGAGCAGCACCGCCATCGGTGTGACGACGGCGAGCGCCCAGGTCAGGTTCCGTCGGAGCAGGAGCTCGAAGAGGAAGATCAACCCGGCCGCCCAGGCGATGCGCTCCCACCCCCGGGGCTCGATGGCCGCCAGGACGATCACGAGGAGGATGGCGAGTCCGGTGCCGATGAGGCGCTGCGTACCCCGCAGGACTGCTGAATAGACGTCCGCGTCTTTCTGAAGGATTCCGAGGCACGCCAACATGACCCACGCCGCATGATGCAGGCCGAGGGTCGCGCTGACCGGTACAGCGAGCACCGCGGACGCAGCGATCCGAGCGACGATCAGGCGAGCGGATGCGGGGACTGCGAAGCGCCAGGGCGTTCGCTGCGCGAATATCATCCGGTCGCGGGCTCGGATCGTGGGCGCGAGCAGCGGCAGCACCACGATCAGATACCCCAGGAGCGCACCGCCGGCGAGTGAAGCCACGACCTCGAGACAGCTCATGCCGGCACCGCCGGCAGCCGCGGGGGCCACGAGCTGGCCGGCAGAGCCGGTGATGAGGACGAGGAAGAGCGCCCCGGGCGGACCGACCGCCAGCGCCTGCGCGAGGAACGACCCGCCGACGGCGATGACGGACATGGCCACGAGGCCGGGAATGAGCGCTGTACCCAGCGCCGCACCGACACACGCGGCCACCAGAAGAGCGCCGGCGATGATCGGTAGCGCGACAGCACGTTCTCTGCGCGACCGGTCGGGGAGGTGCAGGACGATGAGAGCGCCGAGGGAACCGACCGACCCCCAACGTGGTTCGCCGATGACG
The DNA here is from genome assembly GCF_040544895.1 of Microbacterium sp. 1262. Classification (NCBI taxonomy): domain Bacteria; kingdom Bacillati; phylum Actinomycetota; class Actinomycetes; order Micrococcales; family Microbacteriaceae; genus Microbacterium; species Microbacterium sp. 1262. The sequence continues at coordinate 2,320,319 of NZ_JBEPKU010000001.1, read as the reverse complement.
AGTCCGAGCAGCGGGGGAACGGCGACGGCCAGAGCAGCCTGCAGTGCGGCCGGCCACTGGCGCGGAGCCGGTCGGAGGGCGAACAGCTGACGCCAGACGCGCCTGCTCATCCGCTGCCGAGCGCGTCGAGCTCGGCGGCGGACGGGGCGAAGAACACGGTGCCGGTCAACGCGGTGGAAAAGTCGAGCAGCCGGTCGTGCATCCCCGGAGGATGTCCGATGAACATCCGCTCGATCATCTGCTGGATGACCCAGAGGTTGCGGCTGTACCCGAGGAAGTAGGTGCCGAACTCTCCCGCTCCGGGCCTGCCGAACGGCATGTTGTCGCGGACGATGTCGTGCTCGACACCGTGGTCGTCCTCGATGGTCGCCAGGGACTTGTGTGACTGCTGGCCGCTGGGGGCGTCATCCAGCTCGATCCCATCGACCTTCGTGCGTCCGAGGATCCGCTCCTGTGTCTCGACGGGCAGCGAATCCCACTCGGCCATCGCGTGCACGTACTTCTGCGTCACGACATAGGTGCCTCCGGTGTGTACGGGGTCCTCGTCGGCGACGAGGACGGTGGCATCGATGGCCGGTTCAACCGGATTCGCCGTTCCATCGACGAAACCCAACAGGTCGCGACGATCGAAAGAGCGGAAGCCCACCGTCTCATCGACGACGTGCACCGCCGCACCGAGATCACTCAGCAGGCGCTTCTCGAAGAAGAAGCAGACGTCCGTGCGTTCCGCGCGGATGTGGAAGAGCAGATCCCCCGGTGTCGCGGGTGCCGTATGCCTCGCCCCGACGACCGGCGTGAAGGGGCGGAGCTGCGCGGGGGGAGCGCTCTGCATGAGCGACGCCCACACGCGGCTGCCGACTCCCACCGTGCACGTCAACGCCGCCTCCGGAAATCGGAAGGTGATGGCTTTCATCGAATCGGAGAGATCGGCGAGAACGTCGCGCACGATGTCGACGCCGCCTGGCGCGATGGTCACGACCAGGAACACCGCATTCGCGGTGAGAGGTGCTCCTGGTGCCTGTGTCGGTCCTGTCTCGACGTTGTTCATCCGGTGTCCGCTCGCTCTCGCATTCGTCTGACGGCACCACCATCGCGTTATCCGGAGCGATGTGCTTCCGACACGTGACGAGACTGCGTGCGACGAGTGCATCGCCCGGTGATCGGGGTCGCCGATCTGCACGAAGTGTCCTTCGCGGACTGGACGGACGTCGCACAGCGCTGGTCGCGACCCGCCATACCGTGAGTGCCACCTGACCTGGACGGAGACACCATGGACGCCATCGGCCGCGAGGCACTCACCGGGATCCACCAACTCGAACGCGAACTCGTCGTGCGCGACTTCATCGCGCTCCTCAACGACCGCGCGCATGCCGAACTGCATCCGTTCCTCGCTGAAAATGTCGTCTATCGTCCGTCTGCGAACAAGCGCGTGTGGGGGCGACCCGCCGTGACACGGATGATCGCCGAGCTGCACGAGGAGTTCGACCAGTGGACCACGCACCTCGAGTCCGTGGCGGTCTGCGGCGACACGGTGCTGACCGAGCAGCGGCTGCGGCTGAGGCTCCCCGGCACGTCGACGGTCGAGGTGATGGGGTTCGCGAGCTTCCGCGTCGCGGGCGCCCAGATCAGCGCATGGAACCAGATTCACGCGTGAGCTGTGACGGGGCGCGCGCCGCGCGCTTTCCGTGCCACTCGCGCAGGTCCTTTCGCGAATTGAGTCCCGACTTCGCGTAGATGTGGCGAATGTGGGACACGACGGTGTGGGGCGACATGAACAGTGCGTCCGCGATCTGCTGCGTCGTCGCGCCGGCGGCGACGCGCTCGAGCACTTGCTGCTCACGCGGTGAGAGCATCTGCGGATCGCCGTGCGCGTGCGCGCGACGGCGAACTCCGAGGTGTCGGAGAGACTGCAGCACACGGTTGACATCGCGATGCGCGCCCGCGGTCTCATAGATGGCGAGTGCCTCGTCGAGCGCCGGGACCGAGCGTTCCGCGTCGGGCGCCACAACGCCCAGGAACTCGAGGACGAGAGCGAGGATGAGCGGGCGATCCGACTGCCGGAGGATCATCGCGGCCTCAGTCAGCGTGTCCGCATCACGTCCGTGGCAGCCCTCCGCGGTCCGCAGAATGGCCCGGCAGTAGGCATTCTCAGGATTGGCGTCGTATCGGATGCGGGCTCGCGTGATGACCTCACGAGCGAGTTCGTCATCCTCGGAGCGGATCGCGACCTCCATGAGCAGAAGGTCGTCGGCGAAGTCCGAGGGTGTCGTCATCGTGGGGATCGGGTCGTGGAGTGATTCCCGTGCGAGGACGCTGTGCGCCACAGCGTCATCCACTTTTCCGTCGTTGAGCGCTCGCAGCACGAGCATCCACTGACCCGCTCGGACGACACCGCCGCCGGACGCGAGAGTCTCGACGAGCGGTTCGGTCTGCTTTCGGAGAGCGGTGTCACCGGTGCGAAGAGCGATTCGGAACAATACGATGCCGGCGGTCGCATTCGCGAAATCGCCGAGTCCGAGTTCATCAGCAAGAGCGAGCACCGACTCCGCTTGCAGCCTCGCGTCATCCAGCCGGCCGAGGTCATGCAGAACGCGGGCGCGGACCATCATCCAATACGCCTCGGCGACAGCGGCCCGGGATGCGATCGCCGAGCTCAGCCCCTCGTCCACCAGCTCGAGAGCTCGCGTGACGTCGCCCTTCGAGTTGTGGAGGAATGCGTCCCACAATCCTTCCGGCACCCATCGCGCCGGATCCAGCCCCGCGAGAGCGGCGCGTCTCGACGCGGATTCCATGAGGGCGACCGCGTCGTCGAACCGGTTGCTGTTGAACGCGTACACCGACTCTGTCGCGTCCACGGTGGCGAGCGCCTCGTGGTCCGCATCGGGGTCGGCGACCTCGCGTGCGAGCGCCAGGGTGCGGGTCAGCTCGACGAAGTCCGCCTTGTTCGCACAGTTCAGGGCGCGTACGGCGAGCAGGTCCGCTCGCGTCGCGCGTTCGATGCCTGCGAGCGCGAGCGCCTGATCACAGGTGGCGATGGCGCGATCGAAGGAGGATTCGGTCTGGCGACGGGCGGCACCGAGGAGGACACGTGCCCGCGACTCCGGTGAGAGATAGGGCGCGAGTGCCTGGGTCGCGTTGTCCGCCTCGGTGTCGCGCCCGTCGGCCCAGAGGTACGGAAGGAGCTCGGTACTGGCCTCCGCCAGAGCCGGAACGTTGTTCGCGAGGCGCAGTGCCGCTGCGGCGAGGTCCGCGGCCTGCGATGTGTCGGACGCAGCCAACTGCTGCGCGGCGTCGCGGATCAGTGCGAACGATTGCTGATCGCCGGGTTCGGCAGCCTCCACGAGTGCCGCGGCGACGGCGGAGGCTGGTTCGCCGGAGGCGAGGCGCAGCTGTGCGACTTCGCGCAGCATCGCCTTACGGACGGATGCCGGGATCGACGCTTCCACCGCTTCCCGGATCGTGTCGTGGACGAAGGCGAGGGTTGCCCCGTCCTCGATCAGGAAATCGGCACCGAGGAGTTCGCGCACCGCGGTCATCGAGGCCACCGCGGTGCCGCCGGTCGCGGTCAAGACGTCGGAGAGGCGGAACCGCCTGCCGAACAAGCTCGCGACCTGGGCGAAGGTCAGTGCGTCGTCGGAGAGGTGCGCCACCCGCTGTCGCGATGCCGCCCCGAATCTGGCGGGAACGGCATAGCCGATGGCGTCGACGACGCCACCACGGGCCGCCAGGAGCGCTTCTTCCTGCAGCCCGCGCACGAGTTCGACGATGAGCAGCGGGATGTGCGAGGTCTGCTCGAGGGCCGCCTCGAGCTTGGGTCCGAGGGTGGCGCCGGTGAGGTCTGCCGCGATCTCGAGCGCAGCATCCGCCGCGACAGGCTCGAGATCGAGGACCGTGCCGGTGCGCTCGACATACTCGGCGACTCGAGCATGGGCCGCCCGGAACTGTCCGGAGCGGCTGGCAAGCACCCAGGCGACAGGCTGATCCGCCAGGGCGGCCGCTGACCGTAACAGGATCCCGACGGACGCGGCGTCCAACCACTGCAGGTCGTCGACGACGACGATCGCACCGCCCGCCGTCGTAGCCGTCGACTCCAATCGGTCGGTCAGGAGGCGCGCGATCCAGTACTGCGGTTCTCCCGCGCCCAGGGCCGGCCGCAGCTCCTCCTCCGTCACCAGGCGCGGTGTGCCGCGCAGCATCGCCTCGGTCAGTGCCCCCAAGGGGACTGCTCCGGAGTCGACGTCCGGGGTGATGGTGAGGGTGGGCCAGCCTCGTTGCTCGGCGACGGCGAGAACCTCCGCGAGCAGGCGGGTCTTTCCCATGCCCGCGCGCCCGCGGATGAGCGCGGGCGTGGGCTCGCCCGAGAGAGACCGCTCGATGGACGCGGTGAGGGACGAGATGATGTCGCCGCGCCCGCGCAGGGGGGTGCTGGCAGCGGTGGAAGACCCGGCCAGGAAGGCGCGGTCTGACGCAACGGCGAAGCCGGAGTGCCGGTCGTGCATCCCCTCATTATTCCGCGGCGACGTATGCCGCGGAGGTCGCCGCCGCCTGAGTAGTACAAGTTGGGCCTCCTCGCCCGGGAGGGCCGTTCTTACGCTCAAGCCGAGGGCGCGGGTGCGGCCGAGAAGGGAGCGGACGGGGATGAACCTGCAGACACTCGTGGATGACCTCGCGGAAGACCTCGGCCGTTCCGTCGTCATCAACGACGCCCAGTACCGCCCCATCGTTTCCAGCGCACAGGGCGAGGAGATCGATGAGCTCCGCGCCCGTGGACTGTTGGGACGCGCGACACCTCCGCGTGAGCGCGCGTATCTGGAGAGCATCCACCTGTCCTCCGCCAAACGACCGCAGACCGTGAACCTCGATCGATTCGGCGCACGGGAACGCCTGGCGGTGCCGATCCGCTCCCGTGACGCACTGCTCGGGGTCCTGTGGCTGATCACGGGCGGGCTCCCCCCGCTGACGTCATCGCAGTTTCGTGCAGTCGACGCCGCGGTGGAGATCGCACGCGAGTATCTCGCCGCCGCGCAGGACGAGATACCGGGCCGATCGACGCGCGACATGGTCCTCCGAGGACTCCTCGCCCCGGATCCGATCGTCAGACGGGATGCGCTGAGCACTGCTGTCCGCGCCTACGGCGTGTCTCGCAGCTCGGCGACCGTCGTTCGCGCCGTGGCCGTCGGGCACGACACCTCCGTGGTCCAGCGCGCTTCGCTCGGTCGGGCTGTGGAGAGCCTGGCCACAGCGACGTTCATGTTCATGGGCGAGATCGGAGCTGCCTTGCTGTTCCTGGAGCGTTCACATGAGAACACGCGAACGGATGACCTCATCGCGGCCACGGCGGCGCGCGCGGGTGTGCCGCTGCGCGCAATCGGGTCCGCCTATCTCACCGGAACCGACATCGACGTGCGACCGGTCGCCGAGCGAGCTGTCGCGACGGCAGCGGTCGCGGAGCTCTTGCCGGATCTGGGCACGAGCCTGCGCGCCGAAGACGTCGGCCCGTGGTTGCTCATCGCCGACGTCGTCTCGGATCCGAACCGACTGCAGTGGTACTCACCCGCCGCATACGCCCTGATCCACGATGCGGACCCGCTGCGCCGCCAGACCATCGAGACCCTCCTCGACCATGCCCACCAGATCAAAGTCGTATGCGAAGAACTGCACATTCACCGCACGACGCTGTACTACCGATTGGAAAACATGCCACAGGTGGTCAAAGACGCGATGGATGACGGGATGAAGCGCAGTGCACTGCACCTCGGTTTGAAACTCGCCTCGTACTGGGAGAACGCGGGACACATCCAATGAGGGCGCAAAGCCGGCAGGTCCAGACCAGCGACGGCGTAACCCTCGAGGTGTACGACACGGGCGGGAACGGCGCCCCGGTCCTGATGCTCCATGGGTGGTCGCAATCGCAGGAGATGTTCCGGCACCAGCGTGACGGACTCGGAGAACGCCGTGTCATCACGTACGACATGCGTGGACACGGCAGGTCGGAGAAGCCTGGGCGGGGCCACCGCATCGCTCGTCTCGCAGCCGACGTCCGCGACATCCTGGAAGATCTCGACATCCGGGATGTCCATCTCCTCGGCTGGTCGATGGGGGTCTCGGTCATCTGGTCGTATCTCGAACTCTTCGGCGACAGGAGAGTGCGAAGCCTCGTGCTGGTGGACCAGCCCGCCGCGGTCGCCGCGCAGCTGTGGATGAGTGCGATCGAGCAGCAGTCCGCAGGCTGCATCCTGCCCGCGGATGGGCTCGGTACCCTCGCGAACGCCATCGCCGACGATACTGGCGGAGACGCCACGGTGCGCGCCTTCGTGCGGAGCATGTTCACCGGGCCCGTCGACGACGGCCTCTGGTCGTTCGTGTCATCGGAGGTCGCTCAGACACCGCGCCGTGTCGCCGCGCCATTGCTGTTCGACCACGGCGCGCAGGACTGGCGGGAACTCCTGCCGACCATCGCCAAGCCCACCCTCGTGCTGGGGTGCGACGGCAGCCATGTGTCGGCCGAGTCGCAACGCTACGTCGCCTCGCGCATCCCCGGAGCGCTCGTGCACATCTTCCCGCGCGATGTCGCCAGCTCGCATTTCCCGTTCCTGGAGAATCCGGAGGCGTTCAACGAGGTCGTCCGAGTGTTCCTCGATGCGAACGCGGTTTCCGACATCCGTCCAGTCAGGTAGCGACAACCTTCGGAGGGAGGGCGCGGACACTGCTCCTACCGTGAGACGTGGCCGGGTCATCTCCGGGAACGAGGGAGTGGGATATGCGCGAGACGCCGACCGTTGTGATGGTGCACGGCGCGTTCTCTGATGGAGCGAGCTGGTCACCGGTGGCGATGCGCGTGATGGGTGCGGGTATCGAGGTGCGCGTTCCCGCCATCTCCAATCGAAGTCTCGCGGAGGATGTCGCGTATGTGCGATCGTTCGTCGAGAACATCGACGGACCGGTGCTCCTGGTCGGCCACTCCTATGGAGCCACCGTGGCCTCCGGTGCAGGAACGGCGCAGAACGTTCGCGGGCTCGTCTTCGTGGCGGGATTCGTGCTCGACGTGGACGAGAGTGCAGACGACCTGAGTCAGCGCTTCCCCGCATCCGACGCCGCCGACTACTTCGACTACCGGCGATACGCCACCGCCGACGGCGCGACCCGGCAGGAGGTATCCGTCGCCATCGACGAGTTCCCCTTCCTCGCCGCCCTGGGGATTCCCTCCGACGAGGCGGCCGTCATCGCCGTCACCCAGCGCCCGCTGGACGCCGCGGTGCTCAGCGACCGAGCCACGCACGCAGCGTGGCATACCCGCCCGACCTGGGGAATCGTCGCCACGGCGGATCAGATCGTGAACCCGGACGCCGTCCGTTTCGGTCTCGAGCGAGCCTCGGCCCGCATGGTGCTCGAGCTGCCGGGCCCGCACCTCGTCCTGCACACGCACCCCGGCGACATCGCACGTTTTATCGTCGACGCTGCCAACGCCGTGCCGCTGACCGCATGAGCGGCTTCGCGTCGTCCGCGCCCCGCATCGCGGTGGCCGGCGGTTCCATCGGCGGGCTGTTCGCGGCGGCCATGCTGCACCGGCTGGGACACGACGTCACGGTGTACGAGAAGTCGGTGCACGGTCTCCGAGCGCGCGGCGCCGGCTTGGTCGCCCAGGACGAGGTCTTCGCCGCACTCGATGTCGCCGGAGTCCCGGCGGGCGCTGTCCCCGGGGTGACATCCGTCGAGCGGATCGCGCTCGACCTGCGAGGTGCCGTTCGCTACCGAGAGCGGGCCGAGCAGACGCAGTTGTCGTGGGACCGCCTATACGACGGTCTCCGCGATGCGATCCCCGACTCTCGATATGTCGTGAACAGTCCGGTCACCGATGTCGACGCGCGAGCCGGCGTCCTCTCCTTCACTGCGGGCGAGGAACGAGAGGAGGCTTCGCTCCTCGTGGGAGCGGATGGAGCCCACTCGCACGTGCGCCGCTTCGTCGCACCCGACGGCGGCGAACCCAGCTACGCCGGTTACGCCATCTGGCGCGGCCTCATCCCCGAAGACCTCGTCCCCGGGGCATCCGCCGACACCCTGTTTCGTCGGATGACCTTCTTCACGGGACCGGGGGAGCACGCGCTCGGCTATCTCGTCCCCGGGGCGGACGGACAGACCCAGCCGGGGCGTCGGCGATACAACTGGGTCTGGTACCGGTCGATGAGCTCCGGCGACCTGTCGGCGCTGATGACCGCCGCGGGACGCCTCCCCCTGTCGACGTCCCTCGCGCCCGGGCAGACGCCGGAGGACGTCAGGACGCACCTGATCGAGGCGGCCCAGCATCGCCTCCCGCCCCCGTTCGCCGACGTGATCGCGATGGAGCCTCGGCCATTCCTCCAGGGTGTGCTCGACTACGTCGCCCCTCGGCTCACCCGGACGCGCGCACTGCTCCTCGGGGATGCGGCAGCGGTGGTCCGTCCGCACACCGCGATGGGGGCCGCGAAAGCGGCGGGCGACGCGCTCGCTCTCGCCCGCCTCCTGCGTTCGTCGACCGTGGACGCAGCCCTCGCCTCGTACGACGAGCAGCGGCTCCCGGTGGCGACGAGCATCGCGCGTTACGGGGTGAGGCTCGGCGAGCAGTTGCCGCTATGACCCGGTGCGGGCGAGCCGCTCTTGGACGAAACGCTGGAGGACCACGGCATGATTCACCGCCGGGTCGTGCGCCGCGTAGATCAAGGTGACCGTGCCCTGCGCGTGGGCGACCTCGAGCAGGTGCTGAACGGCCGTGGGATTCGCTTCCAATTCCGCCTCGTACCGATGGGTGAATTCCGTCATTCGCGCGGAGTCATGGTCCCACCAGGTGCGCAGATCGGGCGAGGGCGCGATGTCCTTCAACCACTCGTCGACAGCAGCGCGTTCTTTCGACACGCCCCGTGGCCAGAGGCGGTCCACGAGGATCCGGTAACCGTCGTCTGCGGCAGCTGCGTCATATGCGCGCTTGATGCGGATGCTCGGCATGGGCGGCCTTTCGTTCGAGGGCTCAGGCGAAGCTCGTTTCGCGGCTGACGGGGGTGTCGGCGAGAGCGGTGAACCCGGGTTTCGGGGACTGGGTCGTCAACGTGTGGAACGGCAGGGAGGGGACCTCGAAATTATGTACCCGCATCTGGATCTCGCCGATCCCGTCCAACCGCAGGTGAGAATCGAAGTCCGACGGGCGAGCGACTTCGTGCAGCTCCCACAGCCTCACGAAGTCCTGATCCGTCGACAACTCACGGATGATCTCGTTATACCGCGTGGACGTTCGATCTCCGAGGAACCGCAGGGTCGCGACACCGCGTGCCGCCAGTTCCTCCCAGTTCACGATCTGGCGCTTGTTCCCGGCCGCGAAGTGCGCGATGAGGGCGTTGGCGCCGGGGCGGATGGTGCCGGAGCTCAGGGAACGCATGAGTTCGTTGACCGCGACGATGTCGAGGTTGCCATTGGTGATGTACGCCGGAATGTGCGCCCACGTGTCGAGCAGTTCGCGCATGATGTAGCTCTTCTCGGGCGGGATCATGCGTCGCTGCTCGTCGACTCTTCCGGTGAGACGGTTGACGTACTCGACGCTCACGTCGTCCAGATTCAGAGCGCGCGCGAGAGCGCGGACCACCGTGGTGGAGGGGTCGGCTCCCCGTCCCTGCTCGAGCCTGGTGTAGTACTCGATGCTGATGCCTGCGAGCATCGCGACTTCGTCGCGCTTCAGCCCGGAGACTCGTCTGCCGTCAGTCGGACGGAGGCCGACGTCCGTCGGGCGGACGCGCGAGCGCCGCGCACGCAGAAAGCTCCCGAGAACACTCTTGTTATCGCTCACCGAGCTCCCTGACTGTCACGAACCGTCCTCCCGACTCGTGCCGAGCCGGGGGAGAGACTTCACCGTAAGGAGAACGAGGGTGTGCTCACATCACCTCTCCGGGGGATCCGTATCCCCTCTTCGCGGCGACGTACCCGGCTTGGATAGACGTAGCAACGGGAGTCGGCAATTGTCGGAGGCGTCGCGCAGACCCGAAAGTTACCGTGAATCCCGTCGCCACATCGTCGAGGCGCGCACCATTCACCCGTCGGTCGGGCCCACTCGTTCGACGACATGACAAAGGACTCATTATGGGATACATCACCACTGAAGACGGCGCCGAGATCTACTTCAAGGACTGGGGTGACGAGGACGCCCAGCCCATCGTGTTCCACCACGGATGGCCGCTGTCGTCCGACGACTGGGACGCGCAGATGCTGTATTTCCTCGCCAAGGGCTTTCGTGTCGTCGCCAGCGACCGGCGCGGCCACGGTCGCTCCTCGCAGATCAGCACCGGCCACGACATGGACCACTACGCCAGCGACGTGAACGCGGTCGTCGAGCACCTCGACCTGAAGAACGCGATCCACATCGGCCACTCCACCGGCGGTGGCCAGGTCGCCCGCTACGTCGCTCGGTACGGTCAGCCGCAGGGGCGCGTCGCGAAGGCCGTCCTGGTCTCGTCGGTTCCGCCGATCATGCTCAAGTCCGACAGCAACCCCGAGGGAACGCCCATCGAGGTCTTCGACGGCTTCCGCTCCGCTCTCGCCGCCAACCGCGCCGAGTTCTTCCAGGCGGTCGCCTCGGGGCCGTTCTACGGCTTCAACCGTGACGGTGTCGAGGTGTCCGAGCCGGTCGTCGCCAACTGGTGGCGTCAGGGCATGACGGGCAGCGCCCTCGCCCACTACGAGGGCATCAAGGCGTTCTCTGAGACCGACCAGACCGAGGACCTCAAGGCCATCACGGTTCCCGTCCTCGTCATGCAGGGCGACGACGACCAGGTCGTCCCCTACAAGGCCGCCGCGTTGCTGCAGCACGAGCTGCTGCAGAACTCCGAGCTGAAGATCTACGCCGGCTACCCGCACGGCATGCTGACCACTCACGCGGACGTCATCAACCCCGACCTGCTGGCCTTCATCCAGAAGTAATCGCGGCATCAGCTCAGAGGCGCACCCGGATGACGGGTGCGCCTCTTCTGCGGAGCCTCGGGCGGCGTGGACCGGGATGCAAGGGATCCGACACGACACCCCGGGCCGGATGCCGCTGAGCGGGGTGTCGGGCCAGAACCCTTGCATCGCGGCGCGGGCGGGGCGGGGTGGTTCCGACGGCAACATCGGGAAAGCCCCGCCGCGCGGCCGGTGGCCGCCCGTCGGGGCTGTGGAGGGGCTGACGGGAATCGAACCCGCGCTATCTGCTTGGGAAGCAGATGTTCTGCCATTGAACTACAGCCCCACGCACCCGGAGGTGCTCGGTCAGCTTACCCCACGGGGCCCGGACCGCCCGAAGCCGGACCACCTGGTGCACCAGGAGCAGCAGGCCCACCGTGGGTGCCCGGCCCGCCCGGCGCAGCCGGCCCGTGCCCGCCCGGCGCGGGCGGAGCCTGCGGGTACGGCGGCGCCGCCGGACGCGGACCGGCACCATAACCACCGACACCCCCACCCGGGAACTGCCCGCCGCTCTCGCGCATCGCGAGCAGCATCCCGTTCTTCACCGCCGTGCGCATCAGCAGGTAGCTCACCCAGAGGACGAGTGCGATCGTCCCGAGGTAGATCGCGATACCGAGGACGACGAAGCCGATGCCGAAGGCCGCCGCGGGCCCTGCGTAGTCGTTGTACATGGCCCGCACACTATCGCTCGCGCCCTCCGCGCACGACCCCCGATCACCGCTCGATCGAGACCTCTACGATCCGCCGGTCGGATGCCGTGATGCGGTGCACGTCGCCGACGATCTCGGTCGCCGCCTCGGTCTCGTGCTCCGCGCACGAGGGTCCAACCCACAGCTCGATGTCGCCGGGCTCGACGATGCGCACCCCCTCGCGCCCGGTGAAGGCCAGCCGCGCGGTCGGCACGTCGAACGAGACGGTCGCCTCGGCTCCGGCATCCAGCTGCACGCGGGCGAAGCCGAGCAGCTGCGCGACGGGGCGGGTGGCGCTCGCGTGCACGTCGCGGGCGTAGAGCTGCACGAGATCGGTGCCGGCGCGCTCGCCGGTGTTCCGCACCCGCACGCTCGCCGTGAAGGAGCCGCCCGTCGCCACCGACGCGGTCACCGACAGGCCGGAGCGCTCGAACGACGTGTAGCTGAGCCCGTGCCCGAAAGGCAGCGCGGGGGTGCTGTCGGCACTCGTGATCTCGTTCGGACCGCCGAGAATCGGATGCAGGTAGCTGTAGGGCTGCGAGCCCGACGACCGGGGGAGCGAGACGGGCAGGTGGCCCGACGGCGAGACCTCGCCGCACAGAACCGCCGCGATCGCCGGTCCGCCCTCTTCGCCCGGGAAGAACGTCTGCAGCGCTGCCGCGACGGCCCCCTCGCCCGAGAGCGCCCAGTCGATCGCGTACGGCCGCCCCGACAGGACGACGAGCACGACCGGCGTCCCCGTCGCAACGAGACGCTCGACGAGCTCGCGCTGCACGCCCGGCAGCTCGAGCGAGTCGGCGTCGTTCCCCTCGCCGACGGTGCCCCGGCCGAACAGTCCGGCCCGGTCGCCGACGGCGACGATCGCGACGTCGGCCGCGCGTGCGGCATCCTCCGCCTCGGCGAAGCCCGACCGCTCGTCGCCCTCGGCCTCGCAGCCGCGCACGACGGTGACCTCGGCGTCCGGCATGGCGTCGATGACGGATGCCGCGAGCGTCGGGATCTCGAATCCCATCGGCACGCCCGGGTGGTGGGCGAGCACGTGGTTGGCGAACGAGTAGCAGCCCATGAGGGCTTCCGAGCTGTCGCCGTTCGGTCCGATCACGGCGACGCGGCGGGGCGATGCGAGCGGCAGCACGCCGTCGTTGGTCAGCAGCACGACCGATTCCTCGGCCAGGCGCCGGGCGACCGCGCGGTGCGCGGGCGAGTCGAGGTCGATGCTCGTCGGCGGCTCCTCGAAGGTCTCGTCGAGGAGCCCGAGCTCCTCCTTCTGGATCAGCACCCGACGAACGGCGCGGTCGATGAGCGCCTCGTCGACCTGGCCCGCGCGGACGCGCTCGGCGAGCGGCCCGACGTAGGCGTCGCCCGTGGGCAGCTCGACGTCGATGCCGGCCTCGAGGGCGAGCTGCGCGGCCTCGCCGCGGTCGCGGGCGACGGCGTGCATCGTGTGGAGGAAGGCGACGGCGAAGTAGTCCGACACGACGGTGCCGTCGAAGCCCCACGTCTCGCGCAGGAGGTCGGTGAGGTAGGCGGGCGTCGCCGCGACCGGCATCCCGTCGATCTCGGCGTACGAGTTCATCACCGACCGCACGCCGCCGTCGCGGACTGCCATCTCGAACGGCGGCAGGAACACGTCGGCGATCTCGCGCGGTCCCGCGTGGACCGGCGCGTGGTTGCGGCCCGCCTGCGAGCCCGAGTACCCGACGAAGTGCTTCAGCGTCGCGTGGACGCCCGTGCTCTGCAGGCCCCGCACATACGCGGTGCCGATGACGCCCACGACGTACGGGTCCTCGGCGATGCACTCGTCGACGCGTCCCCAGCGGGGGTCGCGGATGACGTCGAGCACCGGCGCGAGCCCCTGGTGGATGCCGAGCTCGCGCATCGACTCGCCGATCAGCGCTCCCATCTCCTCGACGAGCTCCGGGTCGAACGCCGCGCCCCACGCGAGGGGAGTGGGGAAGGTCGCCGCCTGCCACGCCGCCAGGCCGGTCAGGCACTCCTCGTGCACGAGGGCGGGGATGCCCAGGCGCGTCTCGCGAATGAGTCGGCGCTGCTCCTCCCACAGCCATGCCGCCCGCTCGATCGGGTCGACGGGCCGCGTGCCGTAGACGCGGGTCAGCTGCCCCAGGCCGTGGACGGTCGCATCGGCGTACGCGGTCGACGACGCCATCTCGCCGGCCATCGGCGCGACGACCTCGTCGCCCTGATCGACCCAGAAGCCGACCAGCTGGGCGAGCTTCTCGTCGAGGGTCATGCGCGCGATCAGGTCGGAGACGCGCGTCGAGACGGAGATATCGGTGAGGGTCACAGTTCGTGCTTTCTCTACGGGGGATCAGCCCTTGACGGCGCCGGTCAGACCGCCGACGATGCGGCGCTCGAACAGGCTGAAGAACGCCAGGGCGGGAAGCATCGACAGGGATGTGAAGGCGAGCACCTTCGCCGTGTCGACCGAGTACTGCGACGAGAACGCCTGCACGCCGAGCGGCAGGGTGAAGGTCGCCTCGTTGTTGAGGATGAACAGGGGAAGCAGGTAGCTGTTCCAGCTGCCGATGAAGGCGAGGATGCCGACCGTGATGACGCCGGGCACCGACAGGGGAAGCACCATCCGCCAGAAGAACGACAGGCGCCCGCATCCGTCGATGAACGCCGCCTCCTGGATCTCGTCGGGGATCGCCCGCAGGAACGGCACCAGGATGATGATCGTCATCGGCAGCGCGAAGGCGATCTGCGGCAGGATGATGCCCGCGAGCGAGTTCATCAGGCCGAGGTCGCGGATGACGATGTACAGCGGCGTGATCGCGACGGTGATGGGGAACATCAGGCCCGAGGCGAAGACGGCGTACAGCACTCCGCGGCCGCGGAACCGGTACCGGGCGAGGATGTAGCTCGCCATGAGGCCGAGCAGCACGGCACCGATCGTCGTCGCGCCGGCGGCGATGGTCGAGTTGAGCACCTGCTGCCAGAACTGCGAGCCGGTCAGCACCGCCAGGTAGTTCTCGATGTTCCACGGCGACGGCCAGCCGGCCGGGTCCACGGTGATCTGGGCGTTGCTGCGGAAGCCGCCGATGATGATGTACAGCACCGGCGCGAGCATCAGCGCGATCACCACGAGGGCGACGAAATACACGACGGGGCTGCCCCAGGGCAGGCGCTCCGTGCGGCGGCCGCGACGGCCGGTGGGTGCCGGCGCGACGATCGCGCGCGTGGCGGGGGAGGTGAGGGCGGTCATCGCTCCTGCTTCCCTTCGGTGATGGCCCCGGCGGTGTCACGACGCAGCACGTAGCGCTGGTAGACGATCGCGACGACGAGGGAGATGAGGAAGATGACGACGGCGACGGCGTTTCCGAAGCCGTAGCTGCCGGCGTTGCGGCCGTTGACGACCATGTAGGTGGCCATCGTCGAGGTGCCCGCGGTCGACGCGACGTACTGACCCCAGATGATGTACACGAGGTCGAACAGCTGCAGTGCGCCGATGATCGACAGGAACGCCCAGATGCGCAGGGTGGGGGCGAGCAGCGGCAGGGTGATCCGCCAGTGCATCTGCCAGTAGCCCGCACCATCGAGGGCGGCGGCCTCGTAGAGCTCGTCGGGGATTCCCTGGAGGCCCGCGAGGAAGAGGATGACGGCGAAGCCGACGTACTTCCAGGTCAGGATGGCCATGAGCGTCCAGATCGCGATCGAGGGATCGGCGATCCAGTCGCGCGTGAGCGCGCCCAGCCCGAGCTGCTCGAGGGCCCCGTTGAGCGCGCCCTGCGTCTGCAGCATGAGCCCGAAGCCCGTGCCGACGACGACCTCGGCGATGACGTAGGGCACGAAGATCAGCACCCGGATGAGCGACTGCCCCCGCATGCGGCGGTTGAGCAGCAGGGCGAGGAGGATCGCGACCGGCCCCTGCAGGACGAGGGATGCCACGACGATGATCGCGTTGTGGCCGAGGGCCTCGACGAAGGTCGGATCGGTGAGGATCGTGATGTAGTTCTGCAGGCCGACGAACTCGGTGGGCGGCCCGTAGCCCTGCCACCGGAAGAAGCCGTAGTAGGCCGCCATCACGACGGGGAAGATGACGAACCCGACGAACATCACCAGGGCGGGGCCGACGAGCACCGCGATCTCGAGGCGACCCGACCAGCCCAGGCCTCGGCGGCGCCGGGAGGGCGAGGGCGTCGTGGTGACGCCCTCGCCCCGGGCCGCGAGATCCACGCCGCCGGCGGAGTCCGCCACGGCTGTCTCGCTGAGCGACATGATGCGGATCAGCCCTTCTTCGCTGCGTCGGAGACCGACTTGATCATCTGCTCGGGCGTGCTCTTGCCCGCCAGCAGATCGACGACGGCGACGTTCAGCGCGTTGCCGACGTTCTGTCCGAGGACGGTGTCGAGCCACTGCGAGACGAAGGGCGCCTTGTTGTATGCGGCGAGAACCTCCTGGAGGTACTCCTCCTCGACCGCCTCCTGCGCGACCGAGTTCACCGGCGGTGCGTTGAAGGCCTGGTAGTAGGCCTCCTGCTGCTCGGCGCTGGCGAGGAAGTTCAGGAAGTCGGCGCACTCCTTCGGGGCCTTCGCCGAGCAGGAGTATCCGTCGACGCCGCCCATGATCGAGCCGGGCTCACCCTCGCCACCCGACAACTCGGGGAAGGGGAACCACGCCAGGTCGGGGAGAGGCTGCTCGTCCGGCGTGAGCGACGCGATGACGCCCGGGTTCCAGGCGCCCATGAGCTCCATGCCCGCCTGGTGGTTGGCGATGAGGCCCGCGCTGCTGCCCGCGCCCTGCTGAGCCGAGGTCGTGAGGTAGCCCTCGTTGAACGGCTGCAGCTCGGCGAAGTCGGCGAGGTCCTCGGCGGACTTCAGCCAGCACTCATCGCTGAAATCCTTCGAGTCGCCGGTCTTCTCGATCGTCTCCGGGCTGCACTCGCGCAGGGCGAAGTTGTAGAACCAGTGCGCGGCGGGCCAGGCGTCCTTCGCGCCGAGCGCGATGGGCGCGATGCCGGCGGCCTTGAGCTGGTCGACGACGCCCTCGAGATCCTCGACCGTCGCGGGGGCCTCGGTGATGCCGGCCTGGGTGAACAGGTCGGAGCTGTACCAGAACCCGCTGGGGAGCACTGCGAGCGGCATCGCCCACACCTTGTCCTGATAGGTCTCGGCCTTGAACGAGCCCTCGGAGATCTCTTCCTTGGCGGTGTCGCCGATGAGGTCGGTGAGGTCCATCAGTTGCCCGGCCTGCACCATGGCGGCCATCTTGCCGCCACCGCGCTGCAGGAAGATGTCCGGCGGGTCGCCCGCGTTGAGCGCCGTCTGGAGCTTGCCGTCCATGTCTTCGTTCTGCACGGACTGCATCGAGATCTTCACGTTCTCGTTCTCGGCCTCGAACGCGGCGATCGCGTCCTTCCAGAACTCCTGGCCGGGGCCGGTCGTGGAGTTCTGCCACAGGGTCATCTCGACGGTGCCGTCGGCGCTGCCTCCGTCGCCGTTGCCGCTGCAGGAGGTGAGCGCGAGCGCCCCCACCGCCAGGACGGCAGCCGTGACGGCAGCCTTGCGGCGAGCCGTGATGGTGCGTGCCATGTGATTCCTTCTCTCTTCGTTGAGTGGACATCTGCCGAGCGCGCCGCGTCGGGCCCGGGCTGGGCTGCTCGAACCGCCGAGCGGCGATGCTCGGAGTCGTCGGACATTCGCTGGTGCTGTCGGACACCGAAAGTTTGCGCGGGCAACAAAGAGGTGTCAAACGTTTTCGAAAACGGTTTCCATTTCGGGCTAGCATGCGGTCATGGACCGACGACGACCCACCATCCACGACGTTGCGGAGCGTGCCGGCGTCTCCGTGTCGACCGTGTCGAAGGCCGTCAACGGGCGTTACGGCGTCGCGACGGCGACCGTGGATGCCGTCATGGCGGCAGTCGCCGAGCTCGGCTACGAGTCGAGTCTCATCGCCAGCAGCATGCGTTCGCGCTCGACGGGTGTCATCGGTGTGCTCGTCGCCGATTTCGAGCCGTTCAGCGCCGAGATCTTGAAGGGCGTGGGGGAGGCGCTGCGTGACACCAGTTACGACCTGCTCGCGTACTCGGGCTCGCGCGGTGACGAAGAGGGGTGGGAGCGCCGATCGCTCTCGCGGCTGAGTGGAACGCTCATCGACGGCGCCATCATGGTCACCCCGACCGTCGTCAGGGCGAGCGCCGACGTGCCGCTCGTCGCGATCGACCCGCACACGGGTCCGGCCGACGTGCCGATCGTCGAGAGCGACAGCTACGGCGGCGCCCGTGAGGCGACGGCCTATCTCATCGGCATGGGCCACACGCGCATCGGCTATATCGCGGGGCGCGCCGACCTGCGATCGTCGATCGCGCGCGACGCCGGATACCGCCGAGCGCTCGCCGACGCCGGCATCCCGTTCGATGCGACCTACGTCGGCGCCGGCCGGTATCGCGAGGCGACGGTGCGCGAGGTCGCGATCGAGATGCTCTCCGCTGACAATCGCCCCACCGCGGTGTTCGCGGCGAACGACGTGTCGGCCATCGCGATCCTGCAGGTCGCCGCCGAGCTCGGGCTCGAGGTGCCGCGCGATCTGTCGATCGTCGGGTTCGACGACATCCCCGAGGCGACGCGGCTCCCGGTTCCCCTCACGACGGTGCGTCAGCCGATGGGGCGGTTGGGGGCGGCCGCGGTCCAGATGCTGCTGGCCCTCATGCGCGGCGAGACGCCGCCGGCCACGCACCTGCGGCTTCCGACGAAGCTGGTCGCCCGGCAGACCACGGCACCGCCCGCGGGGCGTCGGGCCGGATGACGCTGTCGCGGATGCCGGCAGCGGCGGCGTCGCGCTCTAGGCTGTGTCCGTGCTGCTGAGTGATCGCGACATCCGTGCCGGAATCGACCAGGGCCGCATCGGCCTCGATCCCTGGGATGCCTCGATGGTGCAGCCGTCGAGCGTCGACGTGCGCCTCGACCGGTACTTCCGGCTGTTCGACAACCACAAGTACCCCTTCATCGATCCCGCCCAGGACCAACCCGAACTGACCCGTCTGATCGAGGTCGAGCCGGATCAGCCGTTCATCCTGCATCCCGGGGAGTTCGCGCTCGGGTCGACCTTCGAGCAGGTGCGCCTGGGCGACGACGTCGCCGCGCGTCTGGAGGGCAAGTCGTCGCTCGGACGCCTCGGCCTGATCACTCATTCGACGGCAGGATTCATCGACCCGGGGTTCTCGGGTCACGTGACGCTCGAGCTCGCCAATGTGGCCACTCTGCCCATCAAGCTGTGGCCGGGCATGAAGATCGGGCAGCTCTGCTTCTTCCAGCTCAGCTCGCCGAGCGAAAACTCCTACGGGTCGGGCCCCTACGGCAACCGCTACCAGGGACAGCGCGGGCCGACGGCATCCCGCTCCTTCCAGAACTTCCACCGCACCGACGTCGGCACCATCGACGCCGGATCGCGCGGCGCCTGACGCCCGTTCCGGGATGCACAGCGGCCCCGAGGTGGAGAACCTCGGGGCCGCCGTTCGGGATGTCGCGGGTCAGGCGGCGTTGCGCCCGGCCGCGAAGCCCGCGGTGAAGCCGCGCTCGAAGGCTCGCTCACCGCGGCGCGGGTGCTCACCGCGGTGCGGGTGGTCGCCGTGGTGCGGGTGCTCGCCGAAGCGAGGGCCGCAGCCGTGACCGTGACCGAAGCCGCGCCCGAAACCGTGCCGGCCGCGAGGGCCGAATCGGCGCGGTGAGCTCTCGTCCCAGCCGAGCTCACGGGCGATCGCCTCGAGCGAGGCGAGGGTCGTCGCGTAGTCCGCGTCCGTCACGGCGCCGCGCACGCGATCGCGGACACCGCTCACGAGACCGTGGATGCGGTCGCGCTCGCGACGTCCGTCCTCGGTGATGGTCCAGGCGCCGTCGCGCTCGACGGCCCAGCCGCGAGCCGCGAGGGAGTGGACGCGCTTGCCGCCGCGTTGCACGCGCTCGGCGAGGCCGGGGATGTCGCGCTCGCCCGCGAGGACGTCGAGCACGGCCCAGTCTCGGCGGTCGAGTCCCTCGGCGGCGAGCGTCCGATTCATCTCGCCGGCGAGGGCGGTTCCGGCCGCGCGCATCCAGAAGGGCAGCGACCGCGGGCGGGTGTCGGGCGTCTCGGGGGTGCTGTCGTGGTTGTTCATGGTGTTCCCTTCGTGGGCCGGCCTATCCGGCCTCTGATGCATGTCATCTGTCATGTGTATGCACTATGACATGTACCGCGGGTGCATGTCAAGTCGCATGTATTCTCGAAGCATGACGGCCGACGACGACCCGCGGATCGATGCCATCGCGGACGCCCTGGGGCGCCTGCGCGGACGGCGGCGGCCCGCGCCGGGCGTCGAGCGCGGACCGCAGGCGCACGAACCGTTCGGCGTTCACGGCGGACACGGCCCGCACGGCCATCACGGCGGCCCGTTCGCCGAGGGACGCGGCAGGATGGCGGGGCTCGCCCGCCTCCGCATGCTCGAGGCGCTCGCCGCGGCATCCCATCCGCTCAGCGTCAGCGAGATCGGTGAGGCGATCGGCGTCGATCAGCCACGCGCCTCGCGGCTGGTGCAGCAGGCGGTCGAGCTCGACCTGGTGCGTCGGGAGGCCGACCCCGACGACGCCCGCCGCACGCGCATCGCGCTGACCGGCGAGGGGCGCAGCTTCGCACAGAGCGTGCGGGGCGAGCGTCGGGCGGCCCTCGGCAGCGCGCTGGGCGGATTCACCGATGACGAGCGGGCCGAGCTGGCTCGGCTGCTCACCAAACTCGCCGACGCCTGGCCGCGCGGCTGAGCCATACCCGGTGTCATCGCGGCAGGCAACTGCCCTTCCCCGCTTTGCGTCGCGTCGGTATCCTGACACCCTGTATCGGTGAGCACCGAGAATCAGCCCTCTCCCGCAGAACGCATAGCCGCGGTGTCCACCCCGGGCACGATCGCCCGCTGGGTGTTCTGGCCGGCTGCGGTCGTCATCGTCGGGTTCAGCGCCTTCGCGATCATCTTCCCCACCACAGCCGAGTCGTTCTTCGGCGCCATCCAGACGTCGATCGTCGACTCGTTCAACTGGTACTACGTCCTCATCGCCGCCTTCTTCGTCGGCTTCGCGATCTTCGTCGGCTTCAGCCGCTTCGGCGACATCAAGCTCGGACGCGACGACGACGAGCCCGAGTTCTCGACGGGATCGTGGTTCTCGCTGCTCTTCGCCGCGGGCATGGGCATCGGCCTCGTCTTCTACGGCGTGAGTGAGCCGCTCAGCCACTTCGTGGACCCGCGTCCCGGCGTCACGGGCACCGAGCAGCAGCTGGCGCAGAGCGCTCTGACCCAGACCTACCTGCACTGGGGCGTGCACGCCTGGGCGATGTACGTCGTCGTCGGCCTCGCCCTCGCCTACGCGATCCATCGCCGCCGCCGCCCGATCTCGATCCGCTGGGCGCTCGAGCCGCTGCTGGGGAACCGGGTTCGCGGTGCTGCGGGCAACGTCATCGACGCGGTCGCCCTCGTCGGCACCCTGTTCGGCGTCGCGACCTCGCTCGGGCTCGGTGTCATGCAGATGGGATCCGGGCTCGAGTTCATCGGCCTCCCGCCCATGAACGACGCGATGCTCATCGGGCTCATCGCGATCGTCTCCGTCTTCGTCCTCTTCTCCGTACTGTCGGGAGTGACGAAGGGGATGAAGTGGCTCTCCAACTTCAACCTCATCGTCGCCGGCTTGCTGCTGCTGTTCCTGCTCTTCGTCGGACCCACGCAGTTCCTGCTGCGCGAGTGGGTGCAGTCGATCGGCGCATACATCCAGGACTTCATCGGTCTCTCCTTCACCGTCAGCGCGCTTCAGGGGGCGGCCGGCGAGGCCTGGCAGGCGCAGTGGACGTCGTTCTACTGGGGCTGGTGGATCTCGTGGGCGCCCTTCGTCGGCATCTTCATCGCGCGCGTCAGCAAGGGGCGGACGGTGCGCCAGTTCGTGGCGGGCGTGCTGCTCGTCCCGACGCTGATCGGCATCCTGTGGTTCGCCGTCCTCGGCGGCTCGGCGCTGTACCGCGAGCTCGAGCAGCCCGGATCGATGCTCGCCGCCGACGGGTCGGTGAACCTGCAGGGCGCCCTGTTCCAGCTGCTCGAGGGGCTGCCCGCCGGTGGTGTGCTGACCATCGGTGCCATCGTCCTGATCGCCGTCTTCTTCATCACCTCGGCTGACTCGGGTGCGCTCGTCATGGGCATGATCGCGACGGGCGGAAATCCCGAGCCGCCGCGCTGGGTGCGCACCTTCTTCGTCGTCATCACCGCCGCCCTCGCGAGCGCGCTCCTGCTGGCCGGAGGCCTGCAGGCGCTGCAGACGGCGGCGATCCTCATCGCCCTGCCGTTCTCGATCGTGATGCTGCTGATGTGCTGGTCGACGGTTCTGGCCTTCCAGCGCGAACGTCGTGCGTACGCCCGCGCGGAGCGGGCTCAGTTCATCGAGCGGATCGGCGACCACTACGGGCTCGAGGTCGAAGAGCCGAACGAACGGGGAGTGCGTTTCCCGTGGATCGGCGGCAGGCGCGGCTGATACCGCTGCAGCGAATCGTCGCGAAGGCGCCGGGCACGACCGTCCGGCGCCTTCGTCGTACGCTGGGCGGATGCCTCCGGTGTCTTCCGCCCGTCTGACCGATGTCCCCGCCGAGACGCTCTACCGCCTCCTCTGGCTGCGCGTGAGCGTCTTCGTCGTCGAGCAGGCCGCGGCCTACCCCGAGCTCGACGGCCGCGACCTCGAGCCCGACACCGAACTCTTCTGGATCGAAGACGGCGGACGCGTGCTCGCGACGCTCCGGCTGCTTCGCGACGTCTCGGGAAACGCCCGCATCGGCCGAGTGGCGACCGCGGCCGACGCGCGAGGCCGCGGTCTGTCTGCCCAGCTCATGCGCGCGGCGGTCGAGCGCGCCGTCGAGCGGTGGCCCGGCACCGCGATCGACCTCGACGCGCAGAAGCACCTCGCCGGGTGGTACGGGCGCTTCGGGTTCGAGGTCAACGGACCCGAGTTCTCCGAGGACGACATCCCGCACGTCCCCATGCGCCGCCCCGCCTGAGCCCGGTCAGCGGATGCCGGCCTGCTTCGGCAGTCGAACGAAGAGCAGCAGCACGAGCCCGAAGAGCAACACGACGGCGATGCCCAGCACGCCCCAGATGATGCTGCCGAACCAGGCGATGAACAACGACCACATGGCGGGCGACAGGAAGCTCGCGACGCGTCCCGTCGTGGCGTAGAGGCCGAAGATCTCGCCCTGCATCCCCGGCGGCGTCACCCGGGCGAGTAGCGAGCGGCTCGCGGCCTGGGCCGGCCCCACGCAGCCCGAGAGGATGAGCCCGGCGATCCAGAAGACGATCGAGCCGGCATCTCGCAGGACGAACAGCAGCACCGCGACGGCGATGAGGCCCGACAGGGTGGCCACGATCACGGAGCGCGCGCCGAAGCGATCGTCGAATCGTCCCGCGACGATGGTCGAGGCGCCGGCGACGAGGTTCGCGGCGATGCCGAAGACCATGACCTCGGTCGCGGAGAACCCGAAGGCGCGTGCGGCGAGGACGCCGCCGAAGGCGAAGACGCCTGCGAGCCCGTCGCGGTAGACCGCGCTCGCGAGCAGGAACCAGAATGTCGGGCGCTCGGTCCGGTAGAGGCGGACGATGTCCGTGACGAGGTGAGCGTACGCGGCGAGGAAGCCGACCTTCTCGGTGTCGTGCGGCGCGGTGCGCTCGGGCACGTTCAGCAGCAGGGGGATGGCGAAGACGATCGTCCATACGCCGCAGCCCACGGCGATGAGCCGGTAGGCGAGACCGTTGCTGGTGTCCATCCCGAACCAATCGGCGAAGGTGAGGGCGACCACCAGTGCGAGGGCGATGATGCCGCCGATGTAACCGAGCCCCCAGCCCAGGCCGCTGACCCGGCCGATCGTGCGGGGCGTCGAGACCTCCACGAGCATGGCGTTATAGTTGACGCCCGCGATCTCGGAGACGACGGCGCCGAGGGAGAGGACGATCGCGCCGTACCAGAAGAAGGCCGGGTCGGCGAAGGTGAAGAACAGGGCGAACTGCAGCAGCGCGAGGACGACGGTGAAGACCCCGAGCCAGCGCTTCTTGCGTCCCGACCGGTCGGCGGTCTGGCCGAGCACCGGGGCCAGCAGCAGGATCAGGATGCCGGCGGCCGTCGAGGCGACGCCGTAGCCGCTCGCCAACTCGGCGAGTGCCGCCTCCTTGACCGGGTCGGTGTCGGGCAGTGCCGCGATGTCGGCGGGAAGGAACGAGTCCGACACGAGGAACAGCGACGCGAACACGAACGTGAGGATGACGGAGTTGAACGGCTGCGTCGCCCAGTCCCACAGCGCCCACGAGATGACGGCCTTGCGGGGGACCGGCTGCTCGTCGACATCGCGACCCTGCATGGCGGCGATGCGTCCGAGCGCCTGCGTGTCGGCTGCGGTCGGCGGCGCGGGCACGCCGCGCGCGGAAGACATCGGGGAGCTGGGCCCACGGGGCGGATCGGTCTCGGGTGACATGCCGGGCACGCTAGAACCTCTCCGTGAACACTCGGTGCCGCCGGCCGGCGGCGTCACGTCGCGTCATCGCGACGGGGCCAGCGTATCCGTCGGGAAGGGGGTCGACGCCCTTTTCAGTCGCGACGCGCGAACCGATAGCCGATGCCGCGCACCGTCTCGATCCAGCGGCCGGTCCGGCCGTCGTCGCCGAGCTTGCGGCGCAGGTTCATCAGGTGGACCTCGACCGCGTGAAGGTCGTGGGGGCTGACGTGCTCGCCGTGCGCGCCGCTCTGCCGTCGGAGCATGAGCGCGATCCACGCTTTCTCGACGACGTCACCGGGACGCTGCATCAGGGCCTGCAGGACATCGAACTCGGAACGCGTCAGATCGAGGGAGCGTCCGTCGAGCTCGACGCGGCGCGAGCCGGGGCTCAGTCGCAGGCCGCCGGCTTCGAGCCATGCGCCCGGTGCCGCCTCGTTCGCCTGGAGCGTCCGCGGGCGCCGCATGAGGGCGTCGATGCGGGCCCGGAGCTCGTACGGGCGCCAGGGCTTGATGACGTAGTCGTCGGCGCCGCTGCGGAATCCCTCGACGGTCGCCGTCTCGTCGTCGACGGCACTGATGATCAGCACGTATCCGTCGTAGAAGGCGCGGATGCGGCGGACCGCCTCGAACCCGTCGATGCCGTCGAGCTTGACATCGACGGTGGTCAGGTCTGGACGCACGGCGCGCACCGCGTTGACGCCGGCATGCCCGTCTGCGAAAGCGTGAACGGCGAAGCCGTGCTGCTCGAGGGTCTGGGTGAGCAGGCTGCGAAGGTCGTCGTCATCCTCGATCACGACAGCGGTGCGGGTCATGGTCGTCTCCGGGCGCGACGCAACGCTCGACGACCGCCCATTGCGGGTCCGAGGTCGACGAGAGGCGAGTTCGGGATCACGCTTCTTGTCATGGGTGGACTCAACATATAGCGCGCCCCTGGGAGGAACCGATGATCGTGCCTCAGTCTTTCTCAGGTTTGGCTCAGGCGCACGAAATTGTGCAGCGCGGCGCGATGCGGAACTTGATACGCCTTGACTCAAGTTCGCTTGACACCATTTCGGGCCGGGAGTACAGTTGAGTCATCGCGGCTCAGGTTGGGCCGCCGCAGACTTCCGATCCCATAGAACCGCAAGTAAGGAGACAACTCATGGCACGTGCAGTGGGTATCGACCTGGGCACGACGAACTCCGTCGTGGCCGTCCTCGAGGGCGGCGAGCCCAAGGTCATCGCCAACGCCGAAGGGCTCCGTACGACCCCCTCGGTCGTCGCGTTCACCAAGGACGGCGAGGTGCTCGTCGGTGAGACCGCGAAGCGCCAGGCCGTCACCAACGTCGACCGCACGCTGACCTCGGTCAAGCGTCACATGGGCACCGACTGGAAGACCCAGGCGATCGACGGCAAGGCGTACACGCCGCAGGAGATCTCGGCCCGCATCCTCCAGAAGCTCAAGCGCGACGCCGAGCAGTACCTGGGCGACACAGTGACCGACGCCGTCATCACGGTCCCCGCGTACTTCAACGACGCCGAGCGTCAGGCGACCAAGGAGGCCGGCGAGATCGCGGGCCTGAACGTCCTGCGCATCATCAACGAGCCCACCGCAGCCGCCCTGGCCTACGGCCTCGACAAGGGCAAGGAGGACGAGCTCATCCTCGTCTTCGACCTCGGTGGCGGAACCTTCGACGTCTCGCTCCTCGAAGTGGGCAAGGACGACGACTTCTCGACCATCCAGGTGCGCGCCACCGCCGGTGACAACCGCCTCGGCGGTGACGACTGGGACCAGCGCATCGTCGAGTACCTGATCAAGCAGTTCAAGGACACGACCGGTGTCGACGTCTCCGGTGACAAGATCGCCCTGCAGCGCCTCAAGGAGGCTGCGGAGCAGGCGAAGAAGGAGCTCTCGAGCTCGCAGTCGACGTCGATCAACCTGCCGTACCTCTCGCTGACCGACTCGGGCCCCGTCTCGCTGTCCGAGACGCTCTCGCGTGCCAAGTTCGAGGACCTCACCAAGGACCTGCTCGACCGCACGAAGAAGCCCTTCGAGGACGTCATCCGTGAGGCCGGCATCAAGGTCGGCGACATCGACCACGTCGTGCTCGTGGGTGGTTCCACCCGCATGCCCGCCGTCTCGGAGCTCGTGAAGAAGGAAGCCGGCAAGGAGCCCAACAAGGGCGTGAACCCGGACGAGGTCGTCGCCGTCGGCGCCGCCCTGCAGGCCGGTGTCCTCAAGGGCGAGCGCAAGGATGTCCTCCTCATCGACGTCACCCCCCTGAGCCTCGGCATCGAGACCAAGGGCGGCATCATGACGAAGCTCATCGAGCGCAACACCGCCATCCCGACCAAGCGCAGCGAGACCTTCACGACCGCCGACGACAACCAGCCGTCGGTCGCGATCCAGGTCTTCCAGGGTGAGCGCGACTTCACGCGCGACAACAAGCCGCTCGGCACGTTCGAGCTCACCGGCATCGCACCGGCGCCCCGCGGCATCCCGCAGGTCGAGGTCACCTTCGACATCGACGCGAACGGCATCGTGCACGTCTCGGCGAAGGACAAGGGCACCGGCAAGGAGCAGTCGATGACGATCACCGGCGGCTCGTCGCTGCCCAAGGACGACATCGAGCGCATGGTGCGCGAGGCCGAGGAGCACGCGGCCGAGGACAAGAAGCGCCGCGAGGCCGCCGAAGTCCGCAACCAGGCCGAGACCCTCTCGTACTCGATCGAGAAGCTGATCGCCGACAACGCCGACAAGCTCCCCGAGGACGTCAAGTCCGAGGTCCAGGGCGACGTCGACGCGCTGAAGACCGCACTCGCGGGCGACGACGACGAAGCGGTGAAGACCGCGTTCGACAAGCTCAACGCATCGCAGGGCAAGCTCGGCGAGGCCATCTACGCGCAGGGTCAGGCCGACCAGGCGCAGGGCGCCCCGACCGACGCTCCGACCGGCGACGCCGGCGCGACGGCATCCGATGAGGACGTCGTCGACGCCGAGGTCGTCGAAGACGAGGAAGACAAGAAGTAATCATGACCGACAAGGACTTCGAAGAGCCGCACGGCGATGACGAGGTCCTCGGCGAGGAGGGGTCGGACGCCCAGGCGTCCGGCCCCGACGCGCACGGGGCCCCCGGAGCATCGGATGCCGCGGCTGCGGACGACGAACTGACCATCGACGACATCCTCGGTGCGACGCAGTCCGACGAGGCCGCCGTCGCGGAAGCACCCGCCGAAGAGCACGACCTGCTGCTCGACCTCAAGCGCGTGCAGGCCGAGTACGCCAACTACCGTCGGCGTACCGAGGACCAGCGCGAGGCTGAGATCGAGCGCGCCAAGGGCTCGGTCGCGAAGGGCCTGCTGCCCGTGCTCGACGACCTCGACCGTGCCGACAAGCACGGCGACCTCGTCGAGGGATCGCCGCTCGCGGTGATCGCGGACAAGCTCCGCGGGGTGGTGGCACGACTGGGCGTCGAGTCCTACGGCGCCGCCGGCGACGCGTTCGACCCGCAGCAGCACGAGGCGATCTTCCAGGCGCCCACCCCGGGCACGGCCGAGCCGACGATCCTCGAGGTCGTCGAGGTCGGCTACCGCCTCGGCGGCATCGAGCTGCGTCCGGCGAAGGTCGTCGTCGCGGTGCCGGCCGAATAGGAGGCAACGACATGGCCAGTCAGGACTGGTTCGACAAGGACTTCTACAAGGTGCTGGGCGTCTCCAAAGACGTCTCCGACACCGACCTGAAGAAGACCTACCGCAAGCTCGCGCGCAAGTACCACCCCGACTCGACGCAGGGAGACCCCGCGGCCGAGGCGAAGTTCAAGGAGATCAGCGAGGCGTACTCCGTGCTCTCCGACAAGGAGCAGCGCGCGGAGTACGACCAGATCCGGGCGATGGGGTCGGGCAGCGCCCGCTTCACCGCGGGTGGCCAGGGCGCCGGTGGCTTCGAGGACGTCTTCAGCGCCTTCAACCAGGGTGCGCGAGGCGGTGCCGGAGCTCGCGGCGCGGACTTCGACGACATCTTCGCGATGTTCAACCAGCAGACGGGGCGGTCGAGCCGCTTCGGGTCGGGCGGCTTCGGCCGCTCGACCGGGGGCTTCCAGGGCTTCGGCGGCCCGCAGCGCGGTGCGGACGTCACCGCACGGACGACGCTCGACTTCGCCACCGCGGTCCGCGGTGACACCGTCACGCTCCAGGGCGAGGACGGCAAGCCGTTCAAGGTGAAGATCCCGGCGGGTGTGAAGGACGGGCAGAAGATCCGGCTCCGCGGTCGCGGGCGTCCCTCGCCGGACGGCGGTGAATCGGGTGACATCGTCGTGAGCGTCACGGTCCGGCCGCACCCGGTCTTCACGCGCGACGGACTCAACCTTCGCGTGGTGGTCCCGGTGACCTTCACCGAGGCGGCCCTCGGCGCCACGATCGAGGTGCCGACGCTGGGCGGCGACCCCGTCAAGCTCCGGGTCGCGCCCGGCACCCCGTCGGGCCGCGTCCTGCGGGTCAAGGGGCGCGGCGTGAGCACGTCGAAGGGCACGGGCGATCTGCTGGCCGAGGTCCAGGTCGCCGTTCCCGCGCATCTCGACGAAGAGGCCCGAGCGGCCCTCGAACGATTCGCGGAGGTCGAGCCCCGCGAGAACCCCCGCGCCGACCTGATGAACAAGGCGCGCGGCTGACACATTCGTCTCGACCCGTCGCATCCGATCCCCTCGGGCGGACGCGGCGGGTCGCCCGACGACACTCTCGACGCCCAGGAGGTGACCAACCATGGCTGATGACGACATCGACGAGGACGCCCCGATCTTCGCGATCGCGGCCGCGGCGGAGCTCGCGGCCATGCACGCGCAGACCCTCCGGCAGTACGACCGGCTGGGCCTCGTGGTGCCCGGGCGCACGCAGGGAGGGTCGCGTCGATACTCGCTGCGCCACATCCGGCAGCTGCGAGAAGTGGCGCGGATGTCGGCGGAGGGCATCAGCCTGCCCGCCATCGCACGCATCCTGGAGCTCGAGAACGAGGTCGCGGGACTCCGCCGCGAGGTGCGCGACCTCGAGCAGCGTCTGCGCGACGAGATGCAGCAGCGCCCCGGCGCGCGAGTGTTCGCCGCCGGCGCCACGGGTGCCGTCGTGACCCTGCGTCACGGTGCGCGCGTGCGCCGGGCGACCGAGGTCGTGCTCTACCGCCGCCCCTCCGACCCGCCCGCGCAGTCGTAGCCGACCCGACGCGAAGGGGCGTTATCCGACGCGCGCACCGACCATTCGGGTCGGTTCGAGCGTGGGGCGGGGATGTGGGCAGGGGTCCTGCACAGGCGGCGCGACGGAGGTCGGATGTCGAACGGGCTGGGGAGATCTCGGGGTGGGTGCGGAGGGCCGACAGCCTGGACGGGTGGCACGCACTCCTGCTGAACTCCCCGAGGCGCTGCCGGGTGCCTTCACGGTCGGGAGGGCGCGCGCGACCGGAGTGACGCGCGGCAGACTCCGTTCAGCCGACCTGGCCGCGCCCTTCCACGGCATCCGCTCGCGTGCGCCCGTGACGGACGTGCGCGCGCTGGTGACCGCTTATCTGCCGAAACTGCGCGCGGGCGAGCACATCAGTCATGCCACGGCAGTGGCTCTCGTCGGCGGCTGGATCCCCGGGCGGCTGCGCGCGCAGGTGGATGTCGCAGCGCCGCGACCGCTCGGGCGTGCCCGTGGTGTCGGGGTGCGCGGGCACGAAGCTGCCGCGGCGAGTCTGTGGCGATTCGGACCCGTTCCGATCGCGCACCCGGCCGTCGCCTGGTGCCAATCGGCCGAGCTCATGGACGAACGCGAGCTCGTCATCTCGGCAGACTCCCTTATGCGCAGGCATGATCCTGTCTTGTCGATCGAGCAGCTCCGTGGAGCGGTGGCGGAGTGGTCCGGTCGGCGCGGCGTACGCGCGCTCCGACTCGCGTACGAACGCTGCCGGGAACGCACCGACTCGGTTGCGGAGACGGAGCTGCGTCTCGACGCCGAAGACCTCGGAATGACCACCTTCGAGGTCAACGCGGTCATCCGCGATGAGGCCGGGCGCTTCGTGGCCTATGGCGACCTCGTCGACGTCGAGCGGCGCGTGCTCCTGGAGTACGACGGTCAGCAGCACCGGCTCGACGACGCGCAGTACGGCCGCCGATCAGGCGGGGGGGGGGGGGGGGGGGCCAGTCGGCGGGGGCAAGTCGGCGGGGTCAGGCGGGTGGGAGGCGCAGCGTGTTGGCGGACTCGTCGAGGGTCAGGTCGTCGACGACGCGGAGCGAGCGGGCGAGGTGATCGAGCTCCTCCAGAACCGTCCCCACGCGCTCGCGGTCGCTGCACACGGCCGACAGCGTGACGAGATGGGTTCCCGTGTCCCAGGTGTACGAGACGAACGGGGGAGTCCGCGGGTGAGGCGGCAGCGTCATGACGAGCTTCTCGCCCGCCCCGAGGTAGGGGGAGCGGAAGTCCTCGGTGTCGTCGTACTCCATCGGCATCATCGCTCGCGCGGTGCGCACCTGCGGGGTCGCCTCCTGCATCTGCGCGAGGACGACGAGCAGCTCGGGGTCGGCCTTCCACATCCACGCTCGCACGCGCCCGTCGGCTCGGCGCATGAGCATCGGCACCGCCTGGCTCGCGGCCCACGCGGCGAAGCGTCCACCGGGGCGGGGCGCCGCTCCTATCGCGGCGTTCGCCTGGCTCAGCAGCATCCCGATCGCGCGCTTGCGAGCGCGGCGTCCGGAGAATCCGAACGATTCGGTGACGGCAACCCAGCGGGCGGGATCGGCATCGGCTTCGAGTCGGGCCATGACCCCAGCCTAGGGATGCCGCCTGGGTGCGCGCGGGGCGTCGCGCGCAGCGTCCGACGCGGCCCGAGTCGGTTTCCCCCAACGCCGTGCCGCCTCCCGGGAGCCCCTATACCGCTCGGGTAAGCTCGGGGCCGCCGCGTCGGCCACAGCCGGCGGCACGCCGCCGTACAGATTGGGCCTGACCCGTGACCGAATCCACGACGACCGAGGGTGTTCCCGCCGAGAGTTCTCGCGCGCCCCTGACCATCGTGATGGGCGCCGACACGTTCGCCCCCGATGTCAACGGAGCCGCCCGTTTCGCCGAACGCCTCTCCGCCGGCCTCGCCGCCCGCGGTCACGACGTGCACGTCGTGACCCCCAGCGTGAAGCACTCCCAGTCGGGAGTCTTCACCGAGAACATCGAGGGTGCCGACCTCACCGTCCACCGCCTCCCCGGGTGGCGCTGGTACCCGCACGACTGGCTGCGTTTCGTGCTGCCCTGGCGCTCGAAGCACTACGCCCGGCGCGTGCTCGACTCGGTCAAGCCCGACGTCGTCCACAGCCAGTCGCACATCGTCATCGGCCGCGGACTCACGCGCGAGGCGAAGAAGCGCGGCATCCCCGTCGTCGCGACCAACCACGTCATGGCCGAGAACGTCATCGACTTCACGACGCTGCCGCCGTTCCTCGACAAGATCATCATCAAGCTCTGCTGGGACGACGCCAAGCGCACGTTCCTGATGTCGCGCGCCGTGACCACCCCGACGCGCAAGGCCGCGCAGTTCCTCGAGGACACGATCGACATCTCGGGCGTCATCCCGATCAGCTGCGGCATCGACAAGCGCAACTACACCCCCGACCTGACTCCGCGCGAGCACCGCCGCATCCTGTTCGTCGGGCGCCTCACGACGGAGAAGCACGTCGAGGTCACCCTGAAGGCGGTCGCCAAGCTCGCCCCCGAGCTGGACGTCCATTTCGACATCGTCGGCGGCGGCGACCAGCGTCGGAACCTCGAGCAGACCGCGCAGCAGCTCGGCATCACCGACCGCGTCACGTTCTATGGGCGCACCGACGAGGCCGACCTCCGCGCGGCATACACGCGGGCCGACGTCTTCGCGATCGCCTCGATCGCCGAGCTGCAGTCGATCGCGACGATGGAGGCCATGGCCTCGGGCCTGCCCGTCGTGGCGGCGGATGCCGTCGCCCTGCCGCACCTCGTCCAATCGGGTGTGAATGGCTACCTCTTCGAGCCCGGCAACGTCGACGACCTCGCAGACAAGCTGCGGCGCGTGCTGACCGCCTCTCCCGAGGAGTACCTGCGGATGCAGCAGGCCTCACTCGACGGCGTCGAGATCCACGACATCGAGCGCACTCTCGACACGTTCGAGAAGCTCTACCGCGGCGAGCCGCTCGACGCGTGACGATGCGGCTCTTCTTCGACGCGCGCTACATCCGCACCGATTTCCACGACGGCATCAGCCGCTTCTCCCATGAGCTCGCTCACGCGCTGTTCGCGGCGGCGCCCGCCGAGGGTGTCGAGGTCACGTTCATCGTGCACGACCCCGCGCAGCTGCCGTTCCTCCCGGCAGGGGCGCCGCACGTCACGCTGCACGCGCCGACCTCCATGCTCGAGCCGTTCGCGGCGCTGCGGCTGAACCGGCACCGACCCGACGTCGTCTACTCGCCGATGCAGACGATCGGGGCCCTCGGTCGGCGGTTCGCGCTGATCCTCACGCTGCACGACACGATCTACTACCGGCACCGCACACCGCCCCGCGATCTGCCGTGGTTCGTGCGCTTGGGCTGGCGGCTCTTCCACCTCTCGTATGCGCCGCAGCGGGCGACGCTGAACGCCGCAGACGTCGTCGCGACGGTCAGCGAGACGAGCAAGCGTCAGTTCGCCGACGTCAAGCTGACCAAGCGCGAGGTGGTGGTGCTGCCCAACGCTCCGCAGCGTCTCGCCGAGCTGGCGCCCGCGACGGCCATGCCCGGGGCTGCGAAGCCGCAGAACATCGTCTACATGGGCTCGTTCATGCCCTACAAGAACGTCGAGACGCTCGTCCGGGCGATGCAGTGGCTGCCCGGCCGCACGCTGCACCTGCTGAGTCGGATCTCCGACGGTCGACGCGCCGAGCTCGAGGAGCTCGCGCCCGGCGGTGCCCGCATCATCTTCCACGGCGGAGTGACGGATGCCGAGTACGCCGCGCTCCTCGCCGATGCGGGAATGCTCGCGACACTCAGCCTCGACGAGGGGTACGGGCTGCCGATCGCGGAAGCCCTGGCGCTCGGGGTGCCCGCGGTGGTCAGCGACATGGCGATCTTCCATGAGGTCGGCGGCGACGGCGCGCTCTACGTGCCGCCGCGCGACCCGCGAGCCTTCGCCGCGGCCGTCGAGTCACTCGATGACGATGCCGCCCGCGCGGCGCTCGTCGCGGCGGGTCGTGCGCACATCTCCCGATTCACCTGGGCGGAATCGGCGTCGCGACTGCTCGCGGCATCCCGTCGCGCCCGCGCGCGCCGCGACCGCTGACGGCGACCGCGCTCCGGCGCGGTGACCGCTCGCGCTCGCGGTGTGTGGGCGCCGATTCCTCTGCCGGCGGCACGCGTGTCGGGTCGGTGGGGACGCGGCGGTAGCCGTCGCGTGCGACCACCGCGAGCGTGCCTGTCACGGCGGCGATCACGAGGAGGACGAGTGCGAGAAGAAGGATGTCGGAAGGCATGGCAGAAACGCTACGATGAGCGTTATCCTGCCGATACTGGCGGATGAGACGGTATTCGGAGGAATCCTGCCATGCACACGGTCGCTTGCGTCGTCCAGCCCGGGTTCGCGCCCTTCGAGTTCGGTCTCGCGTGCGAGGCGTTCGGTCTCGACCGCAGTGACGAGGGCATCCCGAACTTCGACTTCCGGGTGGTGGCACCCGATCCGGGGGCGGTCCCCGCCAATCTCCCGTTCTCACTCAACGTCGACGCGGGACTCCAGTTCGCCGACGAGGCCGATCTGGTCGTCATCACTCCCATCCCGCGCGAGAGCTGGGACTCCGTGGATAACCGCGTCACAGCCGTCGTCCGACGTGCGGTCGAGCGCGGCGCATGGGTGCTCACCGTCTGCAGCGGAGCCTTCGTGGTCGCGGCATCCGGTGTGCTCGACGGCAAGCGCGCCACGACGCACTGGCGCTACGCCGAGACCATGGCGCAGATGTACCCGCGCATCGAGGTCGACCCCGACGTGCTGTACGTGCAGTCGGACCGGATCATCACGTCTGCGGGTACCGCGGCGGGGCTCGACGCCTGCCTGCACCTGCTGCGCATCGAGCTCGGGGCCGAGGCGGCGAACACGATCGCCCGGCGGATGGTCGTGCCGCCCCTCCGCGACGGCGGGCAGGCCCAGTTCATCGCGCGTCCGCTCCCCGAGGCGGCATCGCTGTCGCTCGCGCCCATCACCGACTGGATGATCGCGAACCTCGACCTCGATCTGTCCGTCGATCTGCTCGCGTCGCGCGCGCACATGTCGCCGCGGACGTTCGCGCGCCGATTCAAGGCCGATTACGGGACGACCCCGGCGGCGTGGCTCGGGCGGCAGCGGATCCTGCGGGCGCAGCGGCTGCTCGAGCGGACCGACCTCGGGCTCGACCAGATCGCGGCCGACAGCGGATTCGGCTCGGCCTCCGTCCTGCGGCAGAACTTCGCGCGCGCCCTCGGGCTCAGCCCCTCGGCGTACCGCGCCCGCTTCGCCTGTACGCCCGAGGCGGCGTCGGTGGCCGGGGCTGCGGCAGAGGCCGTAGCGTCCTGAACGACACGGTGATAAACTTGAGTCACACAGGCTCAAGTTTGAGCCGAGAGATTTCAGGAGAGATATGAACGCCACACAGCAGCCCGGACAGGAGGAGGCGCAGAGCGCCCTCGAGCAGTTCGGCATCAACCTCACTGACCGTGCCCGGCAGGGCAAGCTCGACCCGGTCATCGGGCGCGACAGCGAGATCCGCCGCGTCAGCCAGGTGCTCACCCGCCGCACGAAGAACAACCCCGTCCTCATCGGCGAGCCCGGCGTCGGCAAGACCGCCGTCGTCGAGGGCCTCGCTCAGCGCATCGTCGCGGGCGACGTCGCCGAGAGCCTCAAGAACAAAGAGCTCGTCTCGCTCGACATCTCCGCGCTCGTGGCCGGCGCCATGTACCGCGGTCAGTTCGAGGAGCGCCTGAAGAGCGTGCTCAAGGAGATCACCGAGTCCGACGGCCGCATCATCACCTTCATCGACGAGCTGCACGTGCTCATGGGCGCGGGCGGCGGCGAAGGCTCGGTCGCGGCATCCAACATGCTCAAGCCCATGCTCGCCCGCGGTGAGCTCCGCCTCATCGGTGCGACCACCCTCGACGAGTACCGCGAGTTCATCGAGAAGGATGCCGCGCTCGAGCGCCGCTTCCAGCAGGTCTACGTCGGCGAGCCGAGCGTCGAGGACACCATCGCCATCCTCCGCGGGCTCAAGGAGCGCTACGAGGCCCACCACAAGGTCGCCATCTCGGACGGTGCGCTCGTGGCCGCGGCATCCCTCTCGAACCGCTACATCCCGGCCCGCCAGCTGCCCGACAAGGCGATCGACCTGATCGATGAGGCCGCGTCGCGCCTGCGCATGGAGATCGACTCGGCGCCGCTCGAGATCGACGAGCTGCGCCGGCACGTCGACCGGCTGAAGCTCGAGGAGCTCGCGCTCAAGAAGGAGAAGGATGCCGCCTCGCGCGAGCGTCTCGACGCCTTGCGTGCGACGCTGAAGGACGAGCAGCAGAAGCTCGACGAGTTGCAGGCGCGCTGGGAGCGCGAGCGGGCGTCGCTGAACCGCGTCGGCGACCTCAAGACGCGTCTCGACGCGGCTCGTGTCGAAGCCGAGCGCGCGCAGCGCGAGGGCAACCTCGAGAAGGCATCGCGGCTTCTGTACGCCGAGATCCCGGCGCTCGAACGCGAGGTCGTCGAAGCGGAGCGCGCCGAGACCGCCGTCGACGGGCCCGAGCGGATGGTCAACGAACAGGTCACCGACGAGGACATCGCCGCCGTGATCGCCGCCTGGACCGGCATCCCCGTCGGGCGCCTGCTGCAGGGGGAGACCGAGAAGCTCGTGCGCCTCGAGTCCGAGCTCGGCAAGCGCCTCATCGGGCAGAAGACCGCCGTCAAGGCCGTCGCCGACGCCGTGCGTCGCTCGCGAGCGGGCATCAGCGACCCGAACCGGCCCACGGGCTCGTTCCTGTTCCTGGGGCCGACCGGTGTCGGCAAGACCGAGCTCGCCAAGGCTTTGGCCGAGTTCCTCTTCGACGACGAACACGCCATGGTGCGCATCGACATGTCGGAGTACGGCGAGAAGCACTCCGTGTCGCGGCTCGTCGGTGCCCCTCCCGGGTACATCGGCTACGAGCAGGGCGGCCAGCTCACCGAGGCCGTGCGCCGCCGCCCGTACTCCGTCGTGCTGCTCGACGAGGTCGAGAAGGCGCACCCCGAGGTCTTCGACGTGCTGCTGCAGGTCATGGACGACGGCCGCCTCACCGACGGCCAGGGCCGGACGGTCGACTTCCGCAACGTCATCCTGATCCTCACCTCGAACCTCGGATCGCCGATCCTCATCGACCCGACGCTGAGCCTCGAGCAGAAGCGCGAGCAGGTGCAGATCCTGCTGCGCCAGGCGTTCCGGCCCGAGTTCCTGAACCGTCTCGATGACACCGTGATGTTCGAGGCGCTGAGCCAGGACGACCTCGCACAGATCGTCGAGCTCTCCGTCGACGCGCTGCAGCGGCGCCTCAAGGACCGGCGTCTCTCGCTCGCGGTCACCCCCGATGCGCGCGCGTGGCTGGCCGAGCGCGGCTACGACCCGGTGTTCGGAGCCCGGCCGCTGCGCCGCCTCATCCAGTCCGAGATCCAGGACCGCCTCGCCATGGCCATCCTGTCGGGCAGGGTGCGCGACGGCGACATCGTCCGGGTCGACGTGGCCGCCGACGGCTCGGCGCTCGTGCTGACGAGTGCCGGTCCCGCGGCGGAGCCTGCCGCGCCGGCAGCCGCCGGAGGGGACGACGACGTGATCGAGGCCGAGCTGCTCGACGACTGATCGCGGCGGCGGCCTGCCCACGACGCCGAGGCGCGCAACCCCGTCGGAGCCGATGACCCTGACGTGAGAGTGTGGACGCATGCGTGCGATCCGGGCCCTGTGGGGCGCCTCACACCCGGGGCCCTCGGTCGTCGTGACGGCTCTGGCTCTGGCGCTCGGACTCGCGGCCGGGCTCGAGCCCTGGCGGCTCGCGGTGCTGGTGGCATCCGTGCTTTTCGGTCAGCTCTCGATCGGCATCTCCAACGACGCGATCGACCGTGAACGCGACCGCGCCGTCGGCCGCACCGACAAGCCTCTCGTCCGCGGTGAGGTCTCGAATCGTGCGGCCTGGATCGCGGCCGGGGGCTCCGCCGTCATCGCGCTCGCTCTCTCGGCGGCGCTCGGATGGGGGATGCTGCTCGCGCACGCCGTGACGATCGTGTCGGCCTGGTCGTACAACCTCGGGCTGAAGTCGACGCCGGTGTCCGTCGTGCCCTTCCTCGTGAGCTTCGGTCTCTTCCCCTCGCTGGCGACGCTCTCGTCACCCGATCCGACGCTCGCGGCGCCCTTCGCTGCTGTGGCGGGTGCTGCGCTCGGGGCGGCGGTGCACCTGACCAACGTCCTGCCCGACCTCGACGACGACCGCGACACCGGTGTGCGGGGGCTGCCGCATCGCCTCGGAGCGCCGGTATCGATCATCATCGCTGTCGCCGGGATCGTCGTCGCCGCGATCGCCGTGCTCATCGGCGGGCGGAGCGAGGGAGTCCTGCCGTGGCTGTTCTTCGGCGTGGTGCTGGTGCTCGCGGTCGCGGTGGTGGTGCGGATGCGGCTCCGCGGTCCCGACCGCACCGGCTTCCGCCTCGTCATGGCCGCGGCTCTCGTGCTCGCCGCGCAGCTGGTGGTGGCTGCGGGCTCGTTGCGCTGAGAACTCAGCGAGCAGCGGCGTCGAGCCCCATCGCATAGGCGTTCGGGACCAGGGAGCCGGTCGCGGCGAGCACGCGCCCGAGCATCCGAGTGCGCACGGCGTCCGCGCCCGCACTCACCGGGCGGCCGAGACGCATGTTGACCGCCGCCAGCCGTCCCGCCGTGCGGGCCGAACGCAGCCGATCGTGCTCCCATCGTGCTAGGGCAGCAGCGGGCTCGGTGCCGCTGCGGACCCAGGCAGCGAGCAGCGGCGCGAGGGTCGCCGCGTCGAGGAGGCCGAGGTTCATCCCCTGTCCTCCGATCGGGCTGATCTCGTGTGCGGTGTCGCCGATCACCGTCACCCGGCCGCGACGCAGGGCCGGTGCGAGCACACGTCGCACGCGGAACCCCGTCGCGCCGGTCAGTGCCTCTGCGGCATCCGTTTCGCCCCGTTCCCGTATCGCCGTGCGCAGCCGCCGCAGCCGCGCATCCGGCTCGTCGAACCCGCCGTCATCCTGCCCGGGCGGCTCGTCCCAGGCGACGAAGCGGCGTCGGCCTCCCGGCAGGGGGAAGGACTCGAGCACCCCCGCTCGCGCGAGGTGAACCACCGCGACGTCGGCATCGGGTCTCCCGGGGACGTCGGCGTCGCTCATGAGGTACCGGTCGGGGTAGCTCGTGCGTCTCACGGCGTTCGGCCGGAACACGAGCTCGCGTGCGCCGACGCCTCCGGCGACCACGACGAGCGGCGCCGACAGTTCGCCGGCCCC
This sequence comes from Microbacterium sp. 1262, assembly GCF_040544895.1. Taxonomy (NCBI): domain Bacteria; kingdom Bacillati; phylum Actinomycetota; class Actinomycetes; order Micrococcales; family Microbacteriaceae; genus Microbacterium; species Microbacterium sp. 1262. The sequence goes on along the minus strand of NZ_JBEPKU010000001.1, from coordinate 2,281,701 downwards.
GCGAGCACCGGACGTCTCGACCCGTACGTCGGCCGGCCCCGGTGTCACGCGGGTGACGGCGACCCCACGCAGCGGCGACGGCGCACCGAACGCGAGAGCGCGCTCGGTGAGGGCCTGCGGGAGGGTGGCGACATACGGATGCCGCACCGACAGGCGATCGAATCGGACGACGCCGAGCAGTGTTCCGTCGCTGCGGGCCTCGCCGCGCGAGACACGGACCGCGTCCTCGAGGATGCGGTCGGTCGCACCGCCCTCCTCGAGCGCGGCGAGGACGGGAGCGTGCAGCCCGATCGCCCGCGACCCGTCGCCGCCGCGTTCGCGGCGCTCGAGCACCGTGACGTCGACACCCCGCCGCGTAAGCTCGGCCGCCAGCAGCATCCCCACCGGGCCAGCGCCGACGACGATGACGTCAGGCACGCCCCGCTCCCACGGCGAGCACGCGGAACGGCGCGGGGCGGACGACGTGCCACTCGCCGCGACTCGCGAGCGTCGTCCGCAGCTCTCGGGCACGGTAGCTGCGGCGGATCGAGCGCAGCCCGTCGGTGCGCAGGAAGGTCCCGTGCTGAACCGGCAGGATGGCCGCCGCGTAGAGCGCGTAGGCCGCGCGCCCCCGCTCGATGTCGGCGTGGAGCACGATGCCGCGCGACAGGGCGAGCGAGTCGGCGATGAAGGCGTCGAGCTCGGGCTCGCCGAGGTGATGCAGCACATGGTTCGAGATGACGGCGTCGAAGCGCTCGCCGCTCGCCCGCAGCGCCGTCGAGTCGGTGCTGCGGAACTCCAGGTCGGGCCGGCTGCGCTCGCGCGCGACGGCGAGGGCGCGGGGATCCGGGTCGATCCCGACCCAGCCGACGTCCAGGCCATCCCGTTCCGCGAGCCGCGCGAGCCGCGCGGTGACGTCGCCACCGCCTGATCCGATGTCGAGCACGCGGGCGGGTCGATCCAGACGCGCGAGGGCGGGCCGCAGATGCCGCCGCCATACCGTTCCCCAGCCGCTCACGGCGCGATTGACGAGGTCGAAGCGGCGGAGCGTCTGCGCGAGGGCCTCCGGATCGCAGTCCGGGTCGTCCATCAGCTCGCGCAGCTCGACGTCGCGACGACTCAGGTCCACGATGCGACGGGTTCCGCCCGCACGGCATCCGTCGACGCTTTCTCCGCAACGCCGGTGTCGGCTCCAGCGGCGACTCCTGCCGTGAGGAGCGCGGCCTCCATCGTGAGTCCGGGGCCGAACGCGAGCGTCGCGATCGTCTCGCCGTCGCGCAGGGTGTCTGCGTCGAGGAGCGAGCGGAGGATAAAGAGGATCGTCGCGCTCGACATGTTCCCGTAGTCCCGCAGCGCGGCACGCGACGCCGCAAGGGCATCCGACGGCAGGTCGAGGCCCGATTCGACGCGGTCGAGGACGGCTCGGCCGCCCGGGTGGACGGCCCACGTGTCGACCCGGCCGTCGCCGATCACCTCGGCCACCGCGGCGCGGATCTCGCGCCCGATGATGCGCGGCACCTCGGCCGTCAGCACCATCTCGAAGCCGGCGTCCCCGATCGTCCAGGTCATGTCGCGCTCACCGTCGTCGGTCACCGCGGTCGCGAACCGATCGAGGTCGAGCCACCGCTCTCCGCGACGCGCCGGGTCTGCGCTGACGACCGCCGCCGCGGCGCCGTCGGCGAACAGCGATGCCGCGAGGATCTGGTCGGGGTCGTCGGCGACCCGGAAGTGCAGGGTGCACAGCTCGGCGCAGACCACGAGCACGACGGCGTCGGGCTGGGCGGCGCACATGCGTGCCGCTGCCCGAAGGGCCGGGACGGCGGCCGCGCAGCCGATGAACCCCAGGTGGTAGCGCTCGACGGTCGTGGGAAGGCCGAGGTCGCGCACCAGCCGGTAGTCGGGACCCGGCGCGTACATGCCGGTGCACGAGACGGTCACGACGTGAGTGATCTCCGCCGGCGCGACGGATGCCGCAGACAGGGCCTCCCGCGCCGCGCGCGCCGACAGCTCGGGGGCGAGGGCGATATAGGTGTCGTTGCGTGTGCCCGTCGAGGGCGAGAGCAGTGCCCCGTCGTCGGAGATGACGGGAAGGGATGCCGGGTCGCCGGCGGCCGGGCCGGCGGCATCCGATCGCGCGCCACCGGGCTCGAGCGCCTCGGCGAGATCGGTCAGCACGGTGTGCCGGGTCTCGATGGCCGAGGCGTCGAACGCCGCGCGGACCAGACGCTGCGACAGCCGTCCGATGCCGGGCTGTGCGGCGAACAGGTCGCGCACGGAGTTCTGGTGAAGCACGGCCGGCGGCACGGCGGTGCCGATCGACAGGATGCGGGCGGTCATGCTTGACGATAACCGGTGCGGCACCGCCGCGGCGCCGGGGTGTCGCACCTCACAGACCTCGTCTATGGTGCGGCCGCCGCCGTGCGAACCGCTGCCGGCGGGCTCAGTCGTCGATGACGACCGACTCGGCCACGGGCCGGCGGGTGCGGGGCGAGAGCTCGCGCTCGCGCACGGCGGCGGGGGCGGCGTCGATGTCGCCGAGGTCGCCGACGGCCATGACGGTGACGGGCGTGAACGGGGCCTCGATGCCGAGCTTCTCGGCGAGGGCTGCGGCATCGAACCCGGTCATCTGGTGGGTGTACAGGCCGTCGGCGTGGGCCTGGACGGTGAAGTGCGCGGCGGCCTGGCCGAGGTCGTAGAGCGCGGTGGGCACGGGCTTGCCGTCGTTCTCGGTCTGCGCGATGAAGACGATGAGGGCGCCCGCGGGGCCGGCCCAGGCCTGGTTGAACTCGACGAGCGTCGACACGACCTTCTCGTGGGTCTGGGTGCCGCGACGAGCGACGACGAAGCGCCAGGGCTGTGCGTTGAAGGCCGACGGGGCCCAGCGTGCCGCCTCGAGGGCGCTGGCGAGGGCGTCCTCGTCGACGGGGGAGACCTCGTCGTACAGGCGCGTGCTCCAGCGGGCGGCGAGGATGTCGAGGACGGGGGCGTCGGTCTCGGCGACGCGCTCTTCGATGAGGGACATGGGATTCTCCCGGGTTCGTGCGGACAGCGTCGGACTCCATCGTCCCGCCACGTGCGAACGACGGCGCGTTCGCCGACATTCCCCGTCACGAGAAACTCATCGCCGTCCTCCGGGCGTGAACCCGGAGGACGGCGATGCGGCGGGAGGGCGGGCGGCCCCGCAGCGGCCGGGTCAGCGGCGCAGGGCCTCGCCGAGCTTGACGCGGGCTCCCATGCGCAGGAGCGAGTTCTCGTAGATCTTGGCGCCGACGAGGATCGCCCCGACGCAGGTCAGGAGCAGGATCGCGAGCGACAGCAGCGGCTCCCACCACAGCGCGTCGCCGAGGAACAGGCGCATCGGCATGCCGACCGGTGCCGAGAAGGGCACGTACGACATGATCCCGAGGATCAGCGGGTTGTTCCACGCGAAGATGACCAGGAAGTACGGCGCCATGACGAGCAGGATGAGGGGCGTCGTCGTCGCTCCGATGTCCTCCTGCCGCGAGACCATCGCGGCGGCGGCGGCGAAGAGCGCGGCGAGCAGCACGAAGCCGAACAGGAAGAACACTGCGAACCAGGCGATGGGGGCGCCGATGCCCGTCAGCAGCGCCGTCTGATCCGTGACCGTCAGCCCGATCACCGCTACCGCGGCGAGGATGAGGATCTGCCCCATCGCCAATACCGTGTTGCCGATCACCTTGCCCGCGAGCAGCGCCCGGACCGGCACGGCCGAGATCAGCAGTTCGACGACGCGCGTCTGCTTCTCCTCGACGACCGACTGGGCGATCGTGGCACCGAAGGTCTGCGCCGAGATGAAGAAGATCGCGCCGAACCCGATCGCGACGATGTAGCCGAGGAAGCCGGCGTCGCCGGAGGGGTCGAGCAGCTCGACCTTCGGCAGCTGCGCGAGCGACAGGAGGATGGTGTTCGACACCGACGTGTCGCCGATGACGACGTATCCGCTCGGCGCGGACGCGTCGGCGACGACCGCGGCGTCGACGTCGCCGTCGCGCACGGCGCTCTCGGCGGCCGCCCGGTCGGCGACATCCTTCACGTCGAGGCCGGGCGCGTTCTGGACGTACGAGGCCGCGTCCGGGGTCACCGCGACGGGCGAGCCGCTGTCGTTCCCCGCCGAGAAGCCGCCCCAGATCACGAGCGCGAGCGCGCCGAGGAAGAGGATGGCGAACGAGATCACGAACGACTTGCTGCGGAGCTTCGAGCCGATCTCGCGTTCGGCGACGAGCCAGGTGCTCTGGGCGAATGAGGGGGATGCGGCGCTCACGGGGCGACCTCCTGGATGACTTCGGTGAAGATCTGGGCGAGGGACGGATGCCGCGGCGTGAAGCTCGCGACGTCGCCGTGCTCGACGGCCCGGCGCAGCACGCGCTGCGCGGTCTCGTCGGCATCGACGTCGAACAGGGCGTAGCCGCCGTCGAACTCGACGACCTCGACCCCCGGTTCGGTGCGGAGCCAGCCGGCATCTCCCGTCGAGACGAGCTCGTAGCGGTGCCCCTGGTGCTCGCGGCGGAGCCCGTCGCGGGTGCCGGCAGCGCGGATGGTTCCGCCGGCGATGATGACGAGGTCGTCGCAGAGGCGCTCGACGACGTCGAGCTGGTGCGACGAGAACAGCACGCCGACGCCCTGGGCGGCCCGCGTCTGCAGGACGCCCGCCACGACGTCGACGGCGAGGGGGTCGAGCCCCGAGAACGGCTCGTCGAGGATCAGGACCTCGGGGTCGTGCACGAGGGCGGCGGCGATCTGCGCGCGCTGCTGGTTGCCGAGCGACAGCGTCTCGATGTTGTCGTTGAGGCGCTCGCCGAGTCCGAGCTCTTCGAGAAGGGCGCGGGCGCGCGCCGTGGCATCCGACTTCGAGAATCCATGCAGTCGGGCGAGGTAGACGATCTGCTCGAGCACCTTCATCTTGGGATATAGCCCGCGTTCCTCGGGCATGTACCCGAAGCGGCGCCGGTCGGCGGCCGTCACCGGCGAGCCGTCGAGGGTGACCTCGCCCCGGTCGCGCGAGAGGACACCGAGCATGATGCGCATCGTGGTGGTCTTGCCCGCCCCGTTGCCGCCGACGAAACCGGTCAGGCGCCCATCGGGCACCCGGAACCCCACGTCGTCGAGCACGCGGTGCGTGCCGTAGTTCTTGGTGATGCCGCTCAGTTCGAGCATTCCGCCTCCTTAGCCGATGACTCCACGCTAGGGAGCGGGCGGGGTCGGGCGGATCCCCCGTACGGCGGATCGTGGCGGAGTACGCCCCGCCCGGCGGGGGAGCCGTGCGGGGGGAGCGGGGTGGGTGGGCCCCGTCAGCGGCGCAGGAACGTGATGACCGGATGCCCGTCGCGGGCGTCCGGGCGCACCTCGGCGGCCACGCCGTAGACGTCGGCGATGAGCTCGGCGGTCAGCACCTCGGCGGGGGCGCCCGCGGCGACGACCCGGCCCGACTGCAGCACCATCACGGCGTCGCAGTACATCGCGGCGAGGTTCAGATCGTGGATCGCGACGATGCACGTCACCGGCAGGTCGCAGACGAGTTCGAGCAGGTCGAGCTGATGACGGATGTCGAGGTGGTTGGTGGGCTCGTCGAGCAGCAGTTCGCGCGGCTCCTGCGCCAGCGCGCGGGCGATCTGCGCGCGCTGGCGCTCGCCGCCCGAGAGCGTGTGCCACATGCGGTCGGCCCGATCAGCCAGGCCGACGTGCTCCAGGGCGCGATCGACCGCCGCGGCATCGGCCGCCGGGTCGCCGCCGAAGGTCGTCCGGTGCGGGATGCGCCCGAGGCGCACGATCTCGCGCACGGTGATGTCGACCTCCGTGTCGGCGTGCTGCGTGACGGCGGCCACGGTCCGCGCGACGCGGCGCCGGCTGAGCGACGAGAGGTCTTCGTCATCGAGGGTCACGAGGCCCGCGGTCGGCCGAACGAGCCCGTGCAGCAGGCGCAGGAGCGATGACTTGCCCGATCCGTTCGGGCCGAGCAGGCCCAGGGTCTGACCCGGTTCGGGGTGCACGCTCACGCCGTCGACGACGAGCGTGCCCGAGCGCGTCCACGACACGTCGCGTGCGGCGAGGGTCATGCGCGGTTCCTCCGGCGGGCGAGCAGAACGATGAAGACGGGCACGCCGACCAGGGCGGTCCCGACGCCGACGGGCAGCGGCGTAGGCGAGAAGGCGACGCGCGAGCCGGCATCCACCCACACCATGAAGATCGCCCCCGCGACGATCGTGGTGGGGATGAGGCGCCCGTGGCGCGACCCGACGAGCAGGCGTGCCATGTGGGGCAGGACGAGGCCGACGAAGCCGATCGCGCCGGCGACGCTCACGAGGGTGGCCGTGATCAGCGCGGTCGTGACGAGCAGGATGCCGCGCGTGCGTGCGATGTGGATGCCCAGGGAGGCCGCGACCTCATCGCCGAAGACGAAGGCGTCGAGGGCCGAGGCGTAGCGCAGGCACAGCAGGGAGCCCAGCGCCACGACGACGGTGCACAGCACGACGTCGTCCCAGCGGATGCCCTCGAGCGAGCCGAGGAGCCAGAACATGACCCCGCGCGTCTCATCGGCGTCGGCGAACGCGAAGATCACGAGAGAGGTGAGTGCCGAGAACAGCTGCGTGCTCGCGACTCCGGCCAGGACGACACGGTCGTTCCCGCCCCCGGCGAGGCGTGCGAGCAGCAGCACCACCGCGAAAGCGACGAGCGCTCCGATGAAGGCCCCGCCGGAGAGGCCGAGCGCGGCACCGCCGAGGCCGAGCACGCCGATCGCGACGGCCCCGGTCGAGGCGCCGGACGAGATGCCGAGGATGAACGGCTCGGCGAGGGGGTTCCGCAGCAGCGACTGCATGATGACGCCGCAGAGCCCGAGCCCCGCACCGCACGCCGCGGCGACCAGCGCGCGGGGCAGTCGCTCCTCCCAGACGATCGCGTCTTTCGCGGTCTTGACGGGGATGTCGGTGAGGCCCAGGTGGTTGGTGACGATGTCGCGGACGTTGACGAGCAGGATGTCGGCCGGGCCGAGGGTGATCGCGACGCCGACCGACACGACGAGCAGCAGGATGCCGCCCCCGAGCAACCCGGCCGTGGCGACGGGGCCGCGGGTGCGCACGCTCAGAGCTCGTCCCGGTGCTCGTCCATCCAGCTCTCGATCTTCTCGAGCCCGTCGACGAAGCGGATCGAAGGGTTGAGCTCGGCGCCATGCAGCGCGATGTAGCGCTTGTTGCGCACGGCATCGATCGTGCGCGTTACGGGATCCGACTCGAGGAACGCGATCTTGTCGTCGAGCCGGTCGCCGGGGAAGCGATCGCGTTGCAGATCGCCGAGGACGAGCACCTGCGGATCGCGGTCGACGAGGTCCTCCCAGGTGGTCGCGGGCCAGTCGTCGTCGGCATCGGCGTACACGTTGGTGAACCCGGTGGTCGCCGCGAGCAGCGCAGCCGAACCGAGCCCGCCGGCGACGTACGGGGTCTTGGTGTCGGCGAACCAGAAGGCGACGGTGGCGCCCGAGGCGTCGAGGCCCTCTGTCGCGGCCGCAGCGCGCGAGCGCAGATCGTCGACGAGCTCCTCGGCCCGATCGGAGACGTCGAAGATCTGACCCAGCTCGGTGATCTCCTGATAGAGCGCGTCGACGGTGAGCGGGGTGGTGCGGGTGCCACCGCCGTTGATGCTGACGCCGTTGTCGCAGTCGGTCGGCGAGAGGTAGCTGCCGATCCCGGTCTCGTCGAACCGGTCGCGCGTCGCGACGCCGCCCTGCGTGAAGTGTCGTCCGAACGAGGCAGTGACGAAGTCGGGGTCGGCGCCGAGCGTGACCTCGTAGGTGGGGGCGTTGTCGGCCAGGCGGGGCACGTTCTGGTTCGCCTCGGCGAGCGAGGGAAGGATCGGGTCGGTCCACGACGCCGTGCCCACGATGCGGTCCTCCAGCCCGAGCGAGAGCAGGATCTCGGTGGAGTTCTGGTCCAGCGAGACGATGCGCTGGGGCGCCGCGTCGACGGTGATGGAGCGGCCGCAGTTCTCGATCGTCAGGGGGTAGGACGTCTCTCCGTTGCCGGCCGGGGCGGCCGCGCCGGCCGGGACGACCTCCGATGCGCCGCAGCCCGCGAGAGCGAGAGCGGCCAGCGGAACGATGGCGAGACTGGCGAGGAGACGATGACGCACCGCAGAAGGATAGCCTCGCCTAACCAGCATCCGCGAATCGCCGTGTTGGCGGATCCGACCCCCGACCGCGATGATGCGAGCATGCCCGCACCGATCGAGCGCTACGCCCTCCTCAGCAACTGCCGCAGTGCGGCGCTCGTGTCCGACCGGGGCGACCTCGACTGGCTGTGCCTTCCCCGCTATGACTCCGGCTCCATCTTCGGCGCCCTGCTCGGCGACAGCTCGCACGGATGCTGGAGCCTGCGGCCACGCGACCCGGACGCGACCGCGACGCGGCGCTACGACGGCGACACGTTCGTGCTCGTGACCCGGTGGGAGTGTGCCGCCGGTGTCGCCGAGGTGCACGAGTTCATGCCGGTCCTCGACGGGGTCGATGCGGTCGTCCGGCGCGTCGTCGGTGTCGCGGGCGAAGTCGACTTCGTGAGCGAGGTGCGGCTGCGCTTCGACTATGCGCGGGCGGTGCCCTGGGTGCGGCAGATCGGTGCGGCCGACACGTCGGATGCCCGCCCGATGGGCGTCCTGCTCGCGGTGGCCGGGCCGGATGCCGTCACGCTGCGCGGGCCGCGGCTCGTCGCCCGGGACACGATGCACCGGGGCGAGTTCCGTGTCGAGGCGGGGCGCACCGTCGACTCGGTGCTCCGCTGGGAGGCCTCGTACCGCGACATCCCGCAGCCCTTCGACGTCGACGGCGCCCTCGAGCGCACGCGCGGGTGGTGGACGACCTGGGCGCGGCGCATCCGCGACGGCGGGCGGTGGGGCGACCGGGTGCTGCGTTCCATGCTCGTGCTGCGGGCGCTCACCCACGCCGAGACGGGCGGCATCGTCGCCGCCGCGACGACCTCTCTGCCGGAGGATTTCGGTGGTTCGCGCAACTGGGACTACCGGTACGTATGGCTGCGTGACGCTGCCCTGACTCTCGAGGCCTACATCTCGCACGGCTATCTCGAGGCGGCCGCGCGCTGGCGCGACTGGCTGCTGCGGGCGGTTGCGGGCGATCCCGCCGACGTGCAGATCATGTACGGCATCGCGGGCGAGCGCGACCTGCCCGAGCGCGAGCTGGAGAGCCTGCCCGGCTACGCGGGGTCCGCGCCGGTGCGCGTCGGCAACGGCGCGGTCGACCAGTATCAGGCCGACGTCATCGGCGAGGTGATGGTCGCCCTCGAGGCCGCCCGGCTCGCCGGCGTCACCGAGACCTCGTTCTCGTGGGCGTTGCAGCGGGCACTGCTCGATCAGGTCGTCGCCTGGCTCGACCGGCCCGATCACGGTATCTGGGAGATCCGGGGTGAACCGCAGATGTTCACCCACTCGCGGGCGATGATCTGGGCCGCCCTCGATCGGGGCGTCCGCGCCGTCGAGGAGCACGGGTTGAGCGGCGATCCCGATCGCTGGCGGGCCCTGCGCGACCGCGTCCGCGCCGAGATCGACGAGCAGGGCGTGGATGCCGCGGGCGGGCACTTCACGCAGCACTTCCGCACCGACGAGGTCGACGCGTCGCTGCTGCTGCTTCCGGCCGTCGGGTTCTGCGCTCCCGACGATCCGCGCATGCTCGCGACCGTCGCGCGCATCGAGAGCACGCTGCTGCGCGACGGCCTGGTGATGCGCTACCGCACCGAGGCCGGCGTCGACGGTCTCGCCGGCACCGAGCATCCCTTCCTCGCCTGCTCGTTCTGGCTCGTCGAGCAGTACGCGGCGACCGGACGCATCGACGACGCCACCCGGCTCATGGACCGCTTGTGCGGACTCGCCAACGACGTCGGGCTCCTGTCGGAGGAGTACGACGTCACCGACGGGCGCCAGGCGGGAAACACGCCGCAGGCGCTGTCGCACCTCGCGCTGGTGGGCGCAGCCGATGCGCTGGCGGGGCACGGCGGGCGCGCGGCGCACCGGCGCTGAGCCGGCCGGCGGTACGCCACAGCGGCCACCTCGGCGTTCATCGGGCAGATATGCGCGGGGCCTATGATGCCCGGGTGACGTCTCTTCCGGCATCCCCCCGCCGCCCGACGCGCCGCCAGCGACTGGCGGCATTCGGCCGAACCCGTCGGGGTCTCGTCACCGGTTTCGTGGCCTTCCACGCGGCCTACATCCTCGCCCTCCTGCCGCTGATCATCGCGGGCGGCACGGAGGGCGACCTCCCGCTGTACCGGCAGTGGGCGCAGGATGCCGTGCAGGGAACCTGGCCCATCATCGACTTCGAGTGGGTGTACCCGGCGGGCGCGCTGCTGCCGATCGTCGCGCCGATCGCGCTGGGCCCCTACCTGTACCAGCTCGTCTGGCTGCTCATGCTCGCCGGCGCCAACTGGCTCGCGCTCGCCGCGATCGCCGGCGCGCGGCTGCAACGTCGCTCGGCCTATCCGGCCGCTTGGTACTGGCTGCTCAGCATCCTGCTCCTCGCCCCCGTGTCGATGCTGCGCCTGGAAGGGTTCGCTGCTCCGCTCGCCATCGCGGGACTCGTCTGGGTCTCGCGGCGCCCCGTCGTCGCCGGAGCGCTCATCGCGCTCGCCACCTGGATCAAGGTGTGGCCGGCCGCCATCGCGGCTGCGGTGGTCGCGGTGTGCCGGAGCCGCTGGTGGGTCGCCGTGGGCGGTGGCGTGGCGAGCGTCGTCATCATGATCGCGGTGGTTCTCGCCGGGGGCGCATCGAACCTCTTCAGCTTCCTCACGATCCAAGGGACTCGTGCCCCGCAGCTCGAAGCGCCCGTCGCGACGCCGTGGGTGTGGGCGACGATCTGGGAGCTGCCCGGAGCGCGCATCCAGCAGAATTACGAGCTCGCCACCCGCGAGGTGATCGGGCACGGGGCGATGGCTGCCGGCGAGGTCGTCGGCTGGCTCATGATCGCCGCGTTCGCCGCGATCGCGTTGCTGCTCGTGCGAGCCCGGATGACCTGGGTCGCCGGCGCCCAGCGCGTCGAGCGCGCGGAGGGTCGCCTCATGGTGCTGGGCGCCTTCGCCCTCACCGCCGCGCTGATCGTCTTCAACAAGGTCGGCTCTCCGCAGTACATGCTGTGGCTCGCCCCGATCGTCGTCGTGGGGCTGCTCATCGACCCCGAGCGGTGGCGGACGCCCGCGAAGTGGATGGCGGTGACGAGCTTCCTGACGACGCTCGTCTTCCCGATCTTCTACATGCCGCTCGTGCACGCCGACCCGTTCGCGGCGAGCCTGCTTCTCGCCCGGAACGTGCTCCTGGTCGCACTGTTCATCTGGAGCATCCAGGCGCTCTGGCGCATCGCGATGCCGCGCGCGGTGCGGCCCCTCTCGATGCCCGTGCCGCGCCCCTCGCTCTCGCCCGTCTCCGACCCGGCCTGAGCTCGCGGCTGGTCAGGCCCAGCCGTTGCGGTGGGCCAGGACGACGGCGGCCACGCGGTCGCGTGCGCCGAGCTTGATGAGGATGTTCGACACGTGCGTCTTCACCGTGGCGTCGCCGATGAAGAGCTCTCGCGCGATCTCGGCGTTGCTGAGCGCCCGCGCGAGGAGGCGCAGCACCTCCGCCTCCCGCTCGGTGAGGCCGTGATCGGCGGGAGTCGACGCCTGCGGCGCGGCGGGTGCTTCGGTGGTCGCGGAGGTCGCGTCGGGTGGGCCGCCCGCGAAGCGCTCGATGACCCGTCGGGTGACCTCCGGAGCGAGGAGGGCGTCACCGGCGGCAGCCACCCGCACGGCGGCGGCGAGCTCCTCGGGTCCCGCGTTCTTCAGCAGGAAGCCGCTGGCTCCGGCCTGCAACGCCTGGAACAGGTAGTCGTCGCGGTCGAAGGTCGTCACGACGACGACCGCGCTGGAATTGCGAGGGTCGGCGACGATGCGGCGGGTCGCCTCGAGTCCGTCGAGGACGGGCATCTGGACATCCATGAAGACGACGTCCGGCTGCAGGCGTGCGACCGTCTCGACGGCCTCCGCGCCGTCGCCGGCCTCGCCCACGACGGCGATGTCGCCGCTCGCCTCGAGGATCATGCGGAAACCGGCCCGCATGACGGCATGGTCGTCGACGAGCACCACCGACGTGGGCGTGGTGGGCGAGGGCGTGGTGGTCGTGCTCACGCGGGAACCCCCTCGGCGCTCGGCTGGGACGACCGCGCGCTCGCGGGAACACGGGCCCGGACGAGGAAGCCGCCGCGAGGACGGGGTGCCGCCTCGAGCCAGCCGCCCGATGCCGCCGCGCGCTCCCGCATGCCCACGAGGCCGAGGCCCGGCGTCGCCCCGAAGCGCACGCGGCCGTCATTGGCGATCTCGAGCTCGATCTCGTCGCCGTCGAAGCGCAGCCGCACGTCGGCGCGCGCGTCGGGCCCGCCATGGCGGCGCGCGTTCGTGAGCGCCTCCTGGGCGATGCGGTAGAGGTTCACCTGAGCGACCTCGGACGCCGTGACCGGTTCGCCCACGACGGTGAAGGTGGTCGGCATCCCGTTCTCCTCCGAGTACCGGACCAGCTCGGCGATCGCCTCGAGCCGCAGCGTCGAATCGTGCGGTGCTGCGGCATCCGGGGTCCGCAGCGTCTCGAGCAGCTGGCGGAGCTCCGTCAGCGACGCCCGTGCCGATTCCTCGACCACGGTGAGCGCGCGTCGCGCCGCCTCGGGATCGCGATCGAGCACCGTGCGCGCGGCGCCGGCCTGCACGCCCATCGCCGAAACGTGGTGCGCCACGACGTCATGGAGCTCCCGTGCGATGCGGACGCGGTCGAGCGCCACCGCCTGCGCCGCGGTGATCTCGCGCTCGTGCTCGAGCTCACGCGTGCGCTGTTCGAGCTCCTCGCGGCTGAGCGCGCCCGCGTAGGCGCGCTCGCCGAACGCGAAGGCGCCGGCGAAGAAGACGACGTTGAAGAGGAACTGCAGCATCATCATCGCCGCGACGGGGGAGAACAGCGAGAACTCCGCGGCGCTGTCGCTGCCCTGTTCGCTGGCCGCCTGGAACATCGCCGCGAGCAGCCAGAAGAACATGCCGATGATGACCACGACGCGGACGATGAGGGCCCGCCGCCGATCGACGACCCACGCGCCGACCGAGTACATCGCGATGAAGAGGGCGATGCTGCCGACGTACATCTCGGGGATGTGCACCGACATGCCGACGAAGTAGACGACAGCGACGACGATCAGCGCGACCTCGGGGATGCGGCGACGCAGCGCGAGCGGTGCCGTCAGCGCCACGCTGTAGAGCAGGCCCCAGCCGAGGTGCGGTGAGTCGTCGCCCCAGACCTGCGCGACACTGCCGAGCCAGGTGCTGAGGATCGCGCTCACGAGCAGCGCGGCGGCGAGCCACAGGTCGTTGCGCAGTTGCTCGGGGGTCGCGGCGAGACGCTCGTCGGGTACGGGGGAGGCCACGGACATGACCTCCACGCTACGGTGCGCGCAGGGGTGCGACATCCCCCGAGCGGGGGAGCCGGACGGCCGTCGCGACGATCAGAAGATCATCGGACGGTCGTCATCGTCGTCGCCGTCGAGGTCGAGGTCGACGACGACGGGGACGTGATCGCTCGGCGCTTCGCCCTTGCGCTGATCGCGGTGGATGGCGGCGTCGGTGACGGCATCGGCGAACGCGGACGAGCCGAGGATGAAGTCGATGCGCAGGCCCTCGTTGCGGGGGAACCGCAGCTGCTTGTAGTCCCAGTAGGTGAAGCCGGTCGGCACCAGCGGGCGCACGGTGTCGGAGAGGCCGGCGTCGAGCAGCGCCTGGAACGCGGCGCGCTCGGGCGCCGAGACGTGGGTCGTCACGCCCTCGACGAGGGTCGGGTCGCCGACATCCTCGGGGGTGGGGCAGATGTTGAAGTCGCCGGTGAGCGCCAGGGGGAGGCCGGGGGATGCGGCCAGGGTGTCGCGCGTGTACTGCTCGAGCGCCTGCAACCAGTGGAGCTTGTAGACGTAGTGCGGGTCATCGAGCGACCGGCCGTTCGGGACGTAGAGGCTCCAGACGCGGACGCCGCCGACGGTCGCGGCGATGGCCCGCGCCTCCTGCGGCGCGTCGGGGCCCTCGTGGCCCTTGAGGAATCCCGGCATCCCGGGAAACCCGATCTGCACGTCGGTCATCGGCTCGCGGCTGGCGATCGCGACGCCGTTCCACTGGTTCAGGCCGTGGAGCTCGACGTGGTAGCCGGCCGCCTCGAACTGCTCCATCGGGAACTGCTCGGGCTTGCACTTGATCTCCTGCATCGCCAGGACGTCGATGTCTTCGTTCACCGCGAAGCCGACGATCCGGTCGACGCGAGCGCGGATCGAGTTCACGTTCCAGGTGGCAAGACGCATGCCCCCAGCCTATTCGGCGGCTCGGACCTCGCCCGCTGCGCGGCATCCGGATACCGTCGGGGGATGGCCACGACATTGCTGCTCATCGCCGATACGCATGTCCCCGGGCGGGCGCGGGCCCTGCCGGATGCCGTGCTCGCCGCGGCCGACGCGGCCGACCTCATCGTGCACGCGGGGGACTGGGTCGCGGCATCCGTCCTCGACGAGCTCGAGCGGCACGGCGAGGTGCTGGGGGTGTGGGGCAACAACGACGGAGCCGACCTGCGGTCGCGACTGCCCGAGGTGGCGCGTCGAACGATCGAGGGGGTGCGGTTCGCCGTCGTGCACGAGACCGGCGCCGCGGCGGGGCGCGAGCGACGGATGGACGCCGTCTACCCCGATGACGACGTGCTCGTCTTCGGCCACAGCCACATCCCGTGGGACACGACGACCCCGCGCGGACTCCGGCTGCTCAACCCGGGCTCGCCCACCGACCGGCGTCGCCAGCCTCACAAGACGTTCCTCACGCTCACGGTCGACGCGGGCGAGCTGCGCGATGTCGACCTCGTCGTGGTCTGAGCGACGGCGTCGGGCCGGGGCGACCCGCTCGTAGAATCGGGGTCATGACCGTCGCAGGCACGCCCGAGCTCGAAGCCGACCGCCAGGATCTCATCCGGCTGATCCAGGACGAGGCGGTGTTCCACGGCGACTTCACCCTCTCGAGCGGCAAGAAGGCGACGTACTACGTCGACATGCGTCGGCTGACGCTCGACCACCGCGCCGCGCCGGCGATCGGCCGCATCATGCTCGACCTCATCTCGGACGTCGACGGCGTCGTCGCGGTCGGCGGCCTCACCCTCGGCGCCGACCCGATCGCGAACGCCGTCATGCACGAGTCGGTGCGCGCGGGCCGCCCCCTCGATGCGTTCGTCGTGCGCAAGGAGCCCAAGGACCACGGCCGCGGTCGGCAGGTCGAGGGCGCGGATGTCGCAGGCAAGCGCGTCGTCGTCGTCGAGGACACCTCGACCACCGGCCAGTCCGCACTCAAGGCCGTCGAGGCGCTGCGGCGCGAGGGCGCTGAGCCCGTCGCGGTGGCCGTCATCGTCGACCGCAAGACCGGCGCCCAGGCAGCGGTCGAGGAGGCCGGGCTGCAGTGGCTCGCCGCGATCGACCTCGACGACCTGGGCCTCGCCCCGCAGTAAGGCGCTTCACCTGGCAGCATCCGCCGCTTCGGGCTGCGTGAGGGGGCATGAACTGGCAGGTGAACCGCAGCCGCCGAGGAATAGCGCGCGGGGCCTGGGCGGTTGCGGTTCAGTATGAGCCTGTACGAGCCCGCCGTCTTCGGTGCCCTGAACCTGTCGAACCGCGTCGTCATGGCGCCGCTCACGCGCACCCGCGCGGGCGAGGACGGTGTTCCCACCGACGTCATGGTCGAGTACTACCGCCAGCGCGCGGGGCAGGGCCTCATCATCACCGAGGGCACGTGGCCTGTCGTGGAGGGCAAGTCGTACCCCGGGCAGCCCGGCATCCAGACCGAGGAACAGATCGCGGGCTGGCGACGCATCGCCGACGCCGTCCATGAGGCCGGCGGCACCATCGTCATGCAGCTGATGCACGGCGGACGCGTGTCGCACCCCGACATCACCGGTGCCGACCGAGTCGTGGGCCCGAGCGCGCTGGCTGCGCCCGGGCAGACCCGCACCCCGAAGGGCAAGGCCGACATGCCGATCGCGCACGCGCTGACCGCGGCGGAGGTGCCCGAGGTCGTCGAGCAGTTCGCGCAGGCCGCGCGCAACGCGCTCGCGGCGGGGCTCGACGGTGTCGAGGTCCACGGCGCGAACGGATACCTCGTGCACGAGTTCCTCTCGCCCGTCTCCAACGTGCGCGACGACGAGTACGGCGGATCGCCCGCGAACCGCGCGCGCTTCGCGGTCGAGGTCACCCGGGCCGTAGCCGCTGCCGTGGGCGCCGACCGCACCGGCATCCGGCTCTCGCCGCAGCACAACATCCAGGGTGTGCTCGAGCACGACGACGCCGACGCCCGCGCGACCTACACGGCTGTCGCCGAGGGGCTCGCCCCCCTCGGGCTCGCGTTCGTCGATGTGCTCAGCGCCGACCCGACGGGCGAGCTCGTGCAGCACACCCGTCGCACGGCCGCCGCCCCCTTCATCCTCAACTCGGGCTTCGGGTCGCCCACGACCCGCGAGGAGGCCGAGACGCTCGTGACGTCGGACTGGGCGGATGCCGTCGCCGTCGGTCGCCCCGTGATCGCCAACCCCGATCTGGCGGCCCGGTGGGAGCAGCGGGCGGAGCTCAACGAGGCGCGCCCCGAATTCTTCTACGGCTCGACCGCCGAGGGCTACATCGACTACCCGTTCCTCGACGAGGTGCCCGCCGGCGCGGTCTGATCGACCCCGGACCCGAACCCGAGCGTCGCATCCATCGCCTCGTCGAAGCGGCGACGTGCGTCCTCGATGCGCGGCATATGCTCCTGCGCCCACGCGAGGATGACGTCGACGGGCGGGCGCAGGGTCTTGCCGAGCGCTGTGATCCGGTACTCCACGGCGACCGGCCGGGTGCTGAGCACGACGCGTTCCACGATGCCGTTGCGCTCGAGCCGCCGCAGAGTCGCGGTCAGCGACTTCTGCGTGACGGCGGGGATCGCGCGCCTGAGGGTGCTGAACCGGGCGGGCGCGTCGCACAGCTCGTTCAGCACCGCGAGCGACCACCTGTCGAGTACCTGGTCGAGCAGGTCGCGATGCGGGGCCGCGATCTCGAATCGGTCTGCGTCGGCGGGGGTGGTATCGGTCACGCTACTCAGTCTCGTTGAAGTGACTTCCGAGCACCAGGTATCCATGAGATACCAATAACGATGCAAGGAGCTTCACCATGACCGTTCACCTGTCGTCGCCCGACTCGCTGATGCAGGCCGTTCCGTACCACCACGTCGCCGTTGCCACCGGCGCGCGCCAGGTCCACGTCGCCGGCCAGATCGCCCGAACCGCCGACGGCAGGTCGGTGGCTCCCGGCGATCTCACCGGTCAGGTCGCGCACGCCCTCCGCAACACCCACGCCGCGCTGGAGAGCGCCGGCGCGGGGTTCGCCGATGTGGTCCGCTTGGCCTTCTACGTCACGGGGTGGGCGCCCGACCGCATCGCCGACTTCATGGCGGGCGTCCACGATGTGGCCGCGGAGATCGGGCTGCCCACACCGATGCCGCCGGCCTCGCTCATCGGGGTGGACTACCTCTTCGAGCCCGACGTCCTCGTCGAGGTGGAGGCGACCGCGGTCCTCGATTGACTCCCGGCGGCCGATCCGGGCTCAGCTCTGGAAGACGGGCAGCTGCGACGCGAGGCCGAGCAGCAGGCCGAAGAACATGAGCAGGATGATGCCGCGACGGGTCGACCCGCGATTGGTGCCGTCGGTGCCGATCTGCTGGTTGCGCACGAAGATGATCAGCGCGATCAGCAGGATCGCGAGACCGGTGAGCGCGAGGACGATCGACATCAGTCGTCGTCCCCGTCGCGGCGCCGCCGGACGAACTGCACGATGACGACCACGAGGGTCGTCGTGAGCATGAGCGCGACGCTGATCAGCAGGAGGTTCTGCTCGAACTCGTTCACAGGATGCCCGGATCCTCGGTCTCGTACGGCTCCGTCTCGAGCAGATCGGCGACGGAGTCGAGGATCTCGTCGGGGCGGAACGGGTACCGCTCGATCTCGGCGTCGTCCGAGATGCCGGTGCGCACGAGCACGGTGTGCAGACCCGCTTCGATGCCCGCCACGACGTCGGTGTCCATGCGGTCGCCGATCATGCCGGTGTTCTCGGAGTGCGCTCCGATGCGGTTCATCGCCGAACGGAACATCATGGGGTTCGGCTTGCCGACGACGTACGGGCTCTTCCCGGTCGCGTGCGAGATCAGGGCCGCGAACGAACCGGTCGCCGGAACGACGCCCTCCGGGGTCGGGCCCGTGGCATCCGGGTTGGTGATGATGAACCGCGCGCCGGCGTTGATGAACCGGATCGCCTTCGTGATGGCGTCGAAGGAGTAGTTGCGCGTCTCGCCCACCACGACGTAGTCGGGGTCGGTCTCGGTCATGATGTAGCCGGCCTCGTGGAGGGCGGTGGTGAGGCCCGCCTCGCCGATCACGAACGCCGAGCCGCCCGGATGCTGCGAACGCAGGAAGTCCGCCGTCGCGAGCGCCGACGTCCAGATACGGTCCTCCGGCACCTCCAGCCCCGACCGCGCGAGACGCGCGCTGAGGTCTCGGGGCGTGAAGAAGGGGTTGTTGGTCAGCACGAGGAACGGCGTGCCCGTCTCGCGCCACTGCGCGAGCAGTTCCGCCGCCCCCGGGATGGGGTGGTTCTCGTGGACGAGAACGCCGTCCATGTCCGTGAGCCAGCACTCGATATCGGCGCGTGTCCGCATGGCCCCAGCCTAGCTGTGGCGATCCGGCCGTAGTCTTCACTCGTGGCCCACGACGACTGGAATCCCCGCAAGCTGCCCGACCTGTCGGGCAAGCGGTATCTCGTCACGGGCTCCAACGCGGGACTCGGGTATTTCGCCAGTCTGCAGCTCGCTTCGGCCGGGGCCCACGTCATCATGACCGGCCGCAGCCCGCAGCGGCTCGCGACGGCGCGCGCCTCGGTCGTGCGAGCCCTGCCCGACGGGGTGGGATCGGTCGAGACGCTGCTGCTCGATACGAGCAACCTGGGCTCCGTGCGGGCAGCGGCGGCGACCGCCCGCGGCCGAAAGCCCCTCCACGGCCTGCTCCTGAACGCCGGGGTGGTGCATCCGCCGCGTCAGCGCCGCACGACGCCCGACGGTCACGAGCTGGTGTTCGCCACCAACGTCCTCGGCCACTACGCGCTCGCGGGGGAGCTGCTCATCGCGCTCGCCGCCGGCCGCGGCCGCATGGTCTGGGTCGGCTCCGTGTCGACATCGATCTGGAAGTACGACCCGACCGACATCGAGCTCGAGAGCGACTACTCGCCCTGGCGCGCATACGTGCAGTCGAAGGTCGCCACGACCTCACTCGGCCTCGAGGCCGACGAGCGCCTGCGGGCGGCGAGCGTGCCGGTCTCGAGCCTGGTCGCCCACCCCGGCTATTCCACGAGCGGGCGCACCCGTGGCATCGCCGGCATCAACGAGCCCTCGCGCATGACGCGTTTCACCGACAACCTGCAGGTCGCCGTGACGCAGTCCAAGGAACGGGGGGCGTGGGCGCTCGTGCGCGCACTCGTCGACCCGGATGCCGCGGGCGGCGAGTATTACGGGCCGGCCGGTGTGCTTCGGGGCGAGCCGCGCGTCGCGACGCCCGCGGCGATCACGCGCGATCCGGACATCGCCGCGCGCCTGTGGTCGTACTGCGAGCACACGACGCGCACGCCGTGGCCGTATCTGAAGGCGAGCCGGACGCGCGCGAAGAGCTGATCGCGCTCAGGCGGTGACCCAGATGGCCGCGGCGGCACCGGGTGGCAGCACGACGGAACCGCCGCCGTCGAGCCGCACGCTGTCGCGTCCGCTGACCGTCAGGGTGTGGCCCACGTCGACGCCGTGGCCCTCGAGCGTGCGCAACAGGGCGGGATCACGGTCGCTCACGCGAAGGATGCGGCCCTCGTGGCCGATCGCCGCTTCGGCGAGCAGCACGAACGGTTCGCGATGGACCTCGCCGTCGGCGTCCGGGATCGCGTCGCCGTGCGGATCGAACCGGGGATCGCCGAGCCGTTCGGCGATGCCCGAGAGCAGCCGGTCGCTGATGGTGTGCTCGAGCACCTCGGCCTCGTCGTGGACCTCGTCCCAGGCGTAGCCGAACTCGCGGACGAGCCAGGTCTCGATGAGGCGGTGACGCCGGATGATGGATGCCGCACGCCGCCGGCCGGCTTCGGTCAGGGCCACCGGTCCGTACGGGCGATGCGACACGAGGTCCTGAGCGGCGAGCTTGCGGACCATCTCCGTGACCGTCGATGGTGCGAGCCCGAGCGTCGCCGCGAGCTGCGAGGGGGTGATCGGCGCCGGCTGCCACTCGGTGTGGTGGTAGATCGTCTTCAGGTAGTCGTCGACGGCGGGGGAGGGCACACTCCAGATTATCCGCGGCGGCGGGATAGCCTGTCCCGGTGACCCGCCCCGACCCCGCCGACACGAGCGGCGACCGCGACGGCGTCGACGCGGAACCGCAGCTGCCGGTCGGCGTGGGGCCGTGGCCGGGCGGTCCGGACGCGTGGCCTGACGACCCCCGGTACGACCCGCAGCTGCTGGCCGACGGTGACCGCCGGAACGTCGTCGACCACTACCGCTATTGGCGGCTCGAGGCGATCGTGGCCGACCTCGACGAGCATCGGCATCCCTTCCACGTCGCGATCGAGAACTGGCAGCACGACATGAACATCGGCTCGATCGTGCGCAGCGCCAACGCCTTCGGCGCGGCGGAGGTACACATCGTGGGACGCCGGCGGTGGAACCGCCGGGGCGCGATGGTGACCGACCGCTACCAGCACGTCCGCCACCACGAGGATGTCGCCTCCTTCGCCGCGTGGGCGCAGGAGAACGACCTCCCGATCGTCGCCGTCGACAACGTCGCGGGGTCGGTGCCGGTGGACCGCGCCGACCTGCCCGAGCGGGCCGTCCTGATGTTCGGTCAGGAGGGGCCGGGGCTGTCGCCCGAGGCCGTGGCTGCGGCATCCGTCGTCGTCGAGATCACGCAGTACGGTTCGACCCGTTCCATCAACGCATCGGCCGCGGGCGCCGTCGTGATGTACGAGTGGTGCCGTCGCTGGGCTCGATGAGACCCGACCGGCGAGAGGTCACCGCTCCGGGTGGCGGTCCGGGGTGACGGCGTAGACGAACAGGCCCGTCGCCGAGGCGCTGAGCTCGACCGTCGCACCGGCCGGGACATCCTGGATGCCGTGCGGCTCGGCGTTCCCGTCGACGGCGGCGCACGGCACCTTTCCGCTCTCGGTGCTCGTGCCGTCGACGGTGACGGTGTAGGTCAGCTCGCTTCCCGATCCGGTGACGCAGGCGATCGTCACGACGGCGGGAGCCTCGCCGGCGGTGACGGTGATGATCGGCTCTCTGCCGGGCTCGAGAACACCGGCCTCGCGCTGGGTCCAAGACGCCCCGCCGAGCCCGTTCTCGGGGATCACGGTGTCAGCCCACTGCCGGGCGTCGTCGGCGGTGGGGCGGGGCAGCGTCCGGGGGTCGTCGGAGCGCGTCGGGATCTCGACCGGCGCTGTCTCCTGCGCGCAGCCGGAGGCGAGCATCCCGACCACGAGCACGGCGGCACCGGCGGCGGCGGCAGAGGTGAGCTTCGGCATGCCGCCACGCTAAGCGCGGAATCTGAGGTTCGCACGTGAATGGGGTTTCGACCCGATCACAGTTCGGCTTCGCGTCTCCGGGGTTCAGACGGCGATGCGCAGCCACGCGCCGCGCCGCACGCGCCACCCCAGCGTGACCAGCCGGGCGATCATGTAGACGCCGAAGAACGCCACGGCGAGCCAGGCGAGGCCTGCCGCGCCGCCCGGGTGCAGCGCTCCGATCACCAGGAGAGCGGGGATGAAGGGGATGAGGTTCAGGCCTCCGGCGATCGCGAGATAGCGCGCGTCGCCGGCGCCCATCAGCACCCCGTCGAGGACGAAGACGATGCCGCAGACGGGCTGCGCGATCGCGAGGACGAGCAGCGCCGGCTGGATCAGGGCGGCCACGGCCGGGTCGCCGGTGAACAGCAACCCGATGGCCCCCGACGTCGCGGCGATGACGCCCCCGACGAGTACGCCGAACCAGGCGCCCCAGGCGACGGTGCGACCGAGGACGCGCTGGACGAAGGCCTCGTCGCCGGCACCCAGGCCACGCCCGATGAGCGCCTGCGCGGCGATCGCGAGCGCGTCGAGCGCGAAGGCCGCGGTGGAGAAGATCGTGAAGGCGACCTGCCAGCCGGCGAGTTCGCTCGTGCCCAGGCCGGTCGCGACGGCGACGGTCGCGAGCAGCGCCGCGCGCAGCGAGACCGTCCGGAGGAACAGCCAGCCGCCGAGACGCGCCGACCCGCGCATGCCGTCGGCGCGGGGCCGGAGCGACGCCGAGTGCCGGCGAGCGAGGCGGCCGATCACGACCACGTAGGCTCCGACCATGCCCCACTGGGCGATCACGGTGCCCATCGCCGACCCGGCGATGCCCCAGCCGAACCCGTAGATGAAGAGGACGTTCAGCACCGCGTTGGCGCCGAAGCCGAGGCCGGCGATCCACAGCGGGGTGACGGTGTCCTGCATGCCGCGCAGCAGCCCGGTCGCGGCGAAGACGATGAGCATCGCCGGAAGACCCCACATCGACAGGCGGAGGTAGGTCTCGGCATCCGTCGCGACGGCCTCGCCGGCTCCGAACATGCCGACCAGCAGCGGCGTGGCGAGCGAGCCCGCGGCCGCGAGCACGGCGCCGAGGCCGAGCGCGAGCCACAGCCCGTCGATCCCCGCGCTGACGGCGCTGGTCGAATCGCCCGCTCCGAAGCGACGGGCCACCGCCGGGGTCGTGGCGTAGGCGAGGAACACCATCAGCCCCACGATCGTCTGCAGCACGGCGCCGGCGATGCCGAGCGCCGCGAGCGGCACGACGCCGAGGTGGCCGATGAGCGCGGCGTCGACGATGAGGAACATCGGCTCGGCGATGAGGGCGCCGAGGGCGGGAACGGCCAGCCGCAGGATCTCGCGGTTGAGCGTGGGCGCCATGACTCGAGCCTAGAGGCGTGACGCCGGCGGACCCGCCTTTGCACGACCGCCGGGTCGCTGTCGAGCGCGCGGAACGCCACCGCAACGACGGTTACCGTTGATCATCGACCGAGGGAGAGGACGCCGGATGCGGCTGCTCGAACGCCTGGCGATTGCGCGCCTGCACGCTCGGCTGCCGACGTGGGTCCGCGTCGTCGTGGCCGCAGCGGCCGTCGTGCTCGGCGTCGTCATCGTCATCCGTCCGACGACGGCTCTCGACGTCCTCGCCTGGTTGATCGGCGGCGGAATGGCGCTGACAGGCCTCCTCGAGCTCACCGGGCGCGAGGGCGAGGCGCACCGCCCGCGCTGGCGCACGGCAACGGGGGTCGCCTGGCTTCTCGGCGGCGCGATCGTCCTCCTCGCGCCGGGATTGACGGTGCGTGTCGTCGCGGTCGTCGTCGGCATCCTTCTCCTCGGTGGCGGCATCCTCGGCGTCATCGCAGCCTTCGGGCGTGGCCGTACCTGGGACGCGCGCATCGCCGACGCCGCTTTCGGCGCGTCGGGCGTCATCTTCGGCGCGCTCGCACTGTTCTGGCCCGACATCACCCTGCTCGTGACCGCCGTCGTCTTCGGCGCCCGGCTGATCATGAGCGGCGTCGTCGACCTCTGGACGCGGCTCCGCCGCCGTCGCGACGACCGCGTGGCCGAACGCGTGGGGCCGGACGGCAGGCCCCGCCGGCGCTGGGGACGGACGGTGGTCGCCATCGCCTCCGTCGCGCTGGCCGTGACCACGACGATCGTGACAGCGCCGTTGCGCGACGGCTCGACCGTCGTCGACGACTTCTATGCGGCGCCGCGTGACCTGCCCGACGAGCCCGGGCGTCTCGTGCGGGCGGAGCCGTTCGACGCCGGCATCCCGGCCAGCGCGGAAGGGTGGCGGATCCTCTACACGACGACCGGCGTCGACGGAGATGTCCGCGTCGCGAGCGCCATCGTCGCGGTGCCGCGCGAGGGCGACGGGCAATGGCCGGTGATCGACTGGAACCACGGGACCACCGGGTTCGCGCAGCACTGCGCCCCCTCGCTGCAGCCGCGCGGACTGTGGGCGGGCGCTTTCTACATGCTGCCGCGAGCCATCAAAGAGGGCTGGGCCGTCGTCGGCACCGACTACATCGGACTCGGCACCGAGGGGCCGCATCCCTATCTCGTCGGGCTGCCGAGCGCCCACGCCTCGCTCGACGCCGTTCGGGCTGCGCGCGAGCTCGAGGAGGCCGACCTCGGCGCCCGCACCGTCGTGTGGGGGCATTCGCAGGGCGGTGCGGCGGCGCTGTGGACGGGCGCGGTCGCCCGTGAGTACGCTCCCGAGGTCTGGGTGCAGGGCGTCGCCGCCCTCGCGCCGGCGAGCGACCCCGCAGCTCTCGTGCAGGGCATCTCGAGTGTCACCGGCGGCAGCATCTTCGCGTCCTACGCCTTCGCCTCGTTCTCGTCGATCTATCCCGAGATCGAGTACCGCGACTATGTGCGTCCCGGCGCGGAGACCGTGCTGCGGCAGATGTCGGAGCGGTGCCTGTCCGACCCGACGATCGTGCTCTCCGTCGCCGCGGCTCTCGGGATGAGCCGCGACCCGGCGCTGTTCTCGCGGTCGCCGGCATCCGGAGTGCTCGGGCGGCACCTGCGCGAGAACACGGCGCCGCTGCGCTCCACCGCGCCCGTGCTGCTGGCGCACGGCGGGGCCGACAGCGTCATCCCGGTGCAGACCCAGGCCGCATTCGTCGACCGCATGTGCGCGGCCGGTCAGGACGTCGACTTCCGCACGTACGCGGGGTTCGAGCATGCGGGGGTCGTCGAGCGACCGTCGCCCCTCATCGACGAGCTGTTCGACTGGACGAGGGATCGTTTCGCCGGCATCCCGGTTGCCGAGGGGTGTACCACCACGGAACGCTGAATGGTCTCAGAAGTTCGTGTCGTCCGGTCGGCCTAGCATGGGTGCCATGACCGACCCCGTCCTTCCCTCCGGCATCGACATCGCCGAGCTGAGTCCCGAGATCCGACCGCAGGACGACCTGTTCCGGCACGTCAACGGCAGCTGGCTCGAGCGCACCGAGATCCCCGACGACAAGGCCCGCTGGGGATCGTTCCACGTCATCGCCGAGCAGGCCGAGAGCGACGTCCGCGCCATCATCGACGAGGCGACGACCGCCGAGCCGGGCACGGTGCAGCGGAAGATCGGCGACCTGTTCACGAGCTTCATGGACACGGCTCGCATCGACGAGCTCGGTGCCGAGCCGCTCCGACCGCAGCTGGCGCGCGTCGACGCGGTCGACTCGATCCCGGCGCTGCTGCGCACCGTCGGCGAGCTCGAGCGCGAGGGCATCGGCGGCATGATCGGTACCTTCATCGAGCCCGACCCGGGCAATCCCGAGCGCTACGTCGTGTTCTTCGTGCAGGGCGGGCTGTCGCTCCCCGACGAGAGCTACTACCGCCTCGACGGCTTCGCCGCGACGCGCACGGCCTTCCGCGGATACGCCGAGCGCATGCTCGAGCTCGCCGGGGTCGCAGACGCCGCGGAGCAGGCCGAGCGCATCGCACGGCTCGAGACGGAGCTCGCCGCGCACCACTGGGACAACGTGCGAAACCGCGACGCCGTCGCGACCTACAACCTGCACACGTGGGACGAGGTGACGGCCCTCGCCGGCGTCGACCTCGACCCGTGGCTGGAGGGGCTCGCGCCGCGGCACCGTGACGGTTTCGCCGAGATCAACGTCAATCAGCCGAGCTTCCTCTCCGGGCTCGGCACGCTCTTGACCGACGAGCACCTCGAGGACTGGAAGGCCTGGCTGCGTTTGCAGGTCGTTCGCGCCTCGGCGCCGTTCCTGCCCGACGCTTTCGTCGCCGAGAACTTCGACTTCTACGGCACCCAGCTCACCGGCGTGCCCGTCAACCGCGAGCGCTGGAAGCGCGGCGTGAGCATCGTGCAGGCGGCGCTCGGCGAGGCTGTCGGCGAGATCTACGTCGAGCGGCATTTCCCGCCGCAGGCCAAAGTCGAGATGGATGCCCTCGTCGACAACCTTATCGAGGCGTACCGGCAGTCGATCACGGGGCTCGAGTGGATGACGCCGGCCACCCGCGAGCGCGCGCTCGAGAAGCTCGCCGCCTTCACTCCGAAGATCGGCTACCCCGACCGCTGGAAGGACTATTCCGCGCTCGAGATCGACCCCACCGACCTCCTGGGCAACGTGCTGCGTTCCACCGAGTGGGAGTACGAGCGTCAGCTGGCGAAGCTCGGTCAGCCGATCGACCGCGACGAGTGGCACATGACGCCGCAGACGGTCAACGCGTACTACAACCCGCTGATGAACGAGATCGTGTTCCCCGCGGCGATCCTGCAGCTGCCCTTCTTCTCGTCCGAGCGCGATGCCGCGGCGAACTACGGCGGCATCGGGGCGGTCATCGGTCACGAGATCGGGCACGGGTTCGACGACCAGGGCAGCGCCTACGACGGCACCGGCGCGCTCAACGACTGGTGGACCGACGCTGATCGTGCTGCCTTCGAGGAGCGCACGGGCGCCCTGATCGAGCAGTACAACGCCCTCGTGCCGCGGGGCCTCGGCGACGAGCACACCGTGAACGGGGCGCTGACCATCGGGGAGAACATCGGCGACCTCGGTGGCCTCGGCATCGCCCTCAAGGCCTACCGGCTCCACCTCGCCGCGACGATGTCGCCGGAGGAGCTGGCCGAAGCGCCCGACGGTCCCGTGATCGACGGCTTCACGGGTGTGCAGCGGCTGCTCCTGAGCTGGGGTCAGATCTGGCAGCAGAAGGGCCGCGACGCCGAGACCATTCGACTGCTCACGATCGACCCTCACGCTCCGAACGAGTTCCGTTGCAACCAGATCGTCCGTAACATCGATGCGTTCTACGACGCATTCGGCGTCACCGAGGGAGACGAGCTGTGGCTCGCCCCTGATCGCCGCGTCACGATCTGGTGATCACCCGAACCGAATCGCTCAGACTGACTCCGACGGAGACGAGAACATGACGGTGGATGGATCCGAGTCCTCCTCCGGGACCGCCCGCTCGCGCGCGGAGCGACGGGGCGCCGCGCGTCCGCGACGTCGCTCGAGCGTGCCGCGCCGGGGGTTCGCGTCGACCGAGAAGGCGCTCGACACGCTGGCGGCTTCAGGAGCACGGGTGTCCGTGCGGGTCAGCGACCTCGACCGCGGCACACCGGTGCTCGCGGGCGACGACTTCGTCACGCTGCCCGTCGCGGGGATGGGGATCGTCCCGCTGCTGATCGAGGTGGCCACGCGGTTCGACGCCGGGACCCTCGACCCGCTCGAGATCGTCGATCGTTCGACAGTGGGCGACGTCGCCGTCGCGGGACTCTGGCGACACCTCGTGGCACCGGCCCTCCCGCTCGGCGACCTCGCCGTGCTCGCGGCTTCGACGGGCGACGCCCTCGCGGCCAACGCCCTGCTCGAGCGGGTCGGTCTCGATGCGGTGCGCGCCCGGATCGGGAGCCTGGGGATGCCGCGCACGGCGCTGCTCGACCGGTTCCGTGACACCCGTGGGCCCGACGATGCCCCGCACTACGCGCTCGGCACGGCACGCGAGCTCGCCGCGATGTTCGCGGCCCTCGTCAACACCGACGTCGTCTCGCCCGGCGTCAGCGCCCAGGTGTCGGAGTGGCTGAGCCTGAACCACGACCTGTCGCTCGTCGGCTCGGTGACGGGACTCGACCCCTTCGCGCACGACGACGACAAGCACGAGCTGCTGTTCGTGAACAAGACCGGCCGCGCCGACGGCATCCGCGCCGAGGCCGGCGTGCTCGCTGGCCCCCGTGCCGGGGTGTCGTACGCGCTCCTGGTCGGGTTCGACGACCTGTCGATGAGCGACCGCCTGCGCGCTCATGAGGCGTTCCGCGCGTTCGGGCTCGATCTCATGGAGTACGTCTTCTGATCCGATCCCGCTGTTCGCTTGACTCTCACACCGTGTCAGGCTGTCGAGTGGGATCACCATGTTGAGTATCGGAGAGTTCGCCCGGCTGGCCGGCGTGTCGGTGCGGATGCTGCGCCATTACGACCAACTCGGTCTGCTGCATCCGCATCGCGTCGATCCGGCCTCGGGCTACCGCTCATACTCCGCGTCGCAGCTCGATCGAGCCAACCGGCTGATCGCGCTGAAGGACCTCGGCTTCACCCTCGAACAGGTCGGCCGGCTGCTCGACGACGGTATGTCGTCGGCATCGGTGGCCGCGCTCCTGCGGGAGCGGAGGGCTGAGCTGAGCGGTCAGATCACCGCGGACGTACAGCGGCTGCACGAGGTCGAGGCGAGGCTCCGATCGATCGAGAAGGAGATACCCGTGTCCACATTCATCGAGACCGCACTGCCCGAGCTGACTCTGACTCAGCTGTCGGTCCGCATCGACGAGATGGCGCAGATCGAAGACGAGATCAGCGTCATGTTCCAACGCGTGAACGACAGCATCGATGCCGCCGGTGCGCGACGGCTGGGCCCCGGCGTCGCGGTCTACATGACAACAGGCGACGGCATGATCGCCGCCGCGGCCGAGCAGATCGGTGACGCTCCGGTGCCCGACGGCCTCGAGCGGGCGGTCGTCTCGGCCGAACCGCGAGCGCTCACCCTTCGCTACGAGGCCGACGATCTCGCTGGCATCCAGAGCGCGTGGCAGGCGCTGGTCGCCGAGGCGGAGCGGCGCGGACTGCGATCCGACGGCGCGTGCCGCGAGATCTACCTGCAGACGCCCTATGACGGCGACCGATGGGTCATCGACCTGCAGCAGCCCGTGTCCTGAGCGCCGGCGCGGGCAGCGCTAGCCTGGGGGAGTGAGTTTGCTGGATCCCCGAGAAGCCGCACGACGTGAACAGGCCAAGTATCGGGGGACCACCTCCGCCTTGGCCGCGAGCCTGATCTGGGGCATCCTGTCGGTCGCCGCTGCGGCGGTCGTCGGGTTCGCTATCGGCGGCATCTTCGAGCAGCTCCGGGTCGTGAACATCAACAGTGTGTTCGGCACGCGCGACACCGGCGTCCCCATGGCTGCGCGCGGGTGGGGCCTGCCCGTCGGCATCCTTCTGCTGATCGTCTGCATCGGCCAGTACGGCAAGTGGAACCACCGGTTCAGCGCCCGCGAGAAGGGCTACGCGGCGATCGGCCCGCTCACGATGATCCTGGCCGGGCTGGCGATCGGCACGTGGATCGCGACGACGATGTGGATCGAGCCCGACGCCGTCGGCGTCGCCGTCGACCCGACATTCGGCGGCAACGAGACCTGGGGTGTCGGCGAGTGGATCCTGTACGCCGGACAATGGTGGCTGCCCGGGCTCTTCACGCTCCTCGCCGTGCTGAGCTACATCGCGCGGGTGCGCTCCCTCGCGACGCGCCGCCGCAACAACGCGGTCATCTCACGCCTCCTGGCCTCCGGCTCGCGCGTCGACGCGGAGATCGTCGAGGCACCCCTTCCCGCGCATGACGCGTCGCGGATGGCCGCGTCGCTGGTGGCGAAGTTCACCGACGCCGTGGGCACGGATCGTTGGGTCACGACCATGGTGCTCATCGCGCCGCGCGAGGTGCCGGCGATCGGTGACACGCGTCCGCTCGTATTCGATCCCGCCGATCCCGGCGACACGACGCGCATCTTCCTGTCGCCGACCGGCGCGACGGGCCCCGACGACTTCGAGCCGGTGCAGCCCGCGAGCTGAGACCCGGCCCGCGAGCTCGCGCGGCCCGCGGTCAGAAGACGATCGTGTGGTTGCCGTGTCGGATGACGCGGTCCTGCGCGTGCCACAGCACCGCCCGCGAGAGCACCTGACGCTCGACGTCGGCGCCGCGGCGGGCGAGCTCGGCCGCCGTCTCGGCGTGGGTGACCCGGATCGTGTCCTGCTCGATGATCGGCCCCTCATCGAGGTCGGTCGTGACGTAGTGGCTCGTCGCGCCGATGAGCTTGACGCCGCGTTCCTTGGCCTTCTTGTAGGGCTCGGCGCCGATGAAGGCGGGGAGGAACGAGTGGTGGATGTTGATGACGGGCACGCCGAGCTTCTCGAGGAAGTCCGACGACAGGATCTGCATGTAGCGGGCCAGGACGACGAAGTCGACGTTGCCGACGAGCAGCTTCAGGATCTCGGCCTCGGACGCCGACTTGTCGGGGCCGGGCGTCGACGGGACGTGGAAGAACGGGACGTTGAACGAGCGGACGTCCTCGGCCGAGGTGGTGTGGTTCGACACGACCATCGGTACCGTCACGGGCAGATCGCCGCGGCGGTGGCGCCACAGCAGGTCGAGCAGGCAGTGGTCCTGCTTCGACGACAGGATCGCCATGCGCTTAGGCACCGACTGGTCGGTCAGCGACCACTGCAGATCGAACCCGGCGAGCGTCTCGCCGATCTCGGCTTCGATCGACGGGCGGTCGACGGCGAAGTTCGGGCGGTGGAAGACCACGCGGCAGAAATAGGCGCCACCGGTCGGGTCATCGGAGTACTGGTCGAACGCGACGATGTTGCCGCCCACGCGGGTGACCATCGCCGACAGGGCGGCGATGATGCCCGGCTGGTCCTGCCCGTGCACGATGAGGCAGGCGTGGGCGGGGTGGAGCGCAGTCGACGAATCGGTCATCCTTCGATTCTGCCCTGTCCCAGCCCCCGGTTCGGCACCCGGCTCAGTCGACGTCGAGGTAGTCCTCGATGACGAAGGCGGCCTCGCCGGCGTGCGTCGCCGGGAAGAGGTGCCCGCCACCCTCGAGGGTCACGAGGCTGACGAGGCCGGGAGCGGCGGCCTGCAGGCGCTCGCCGTTCGCGGGCGGCAGCACCTCGTCGTCGGCGCCCTGGATGAGCATGACCGGAACCGTCGGGGCGAGCGCGCGCCACTCCTCGGCCGACACGGATGCCGCGGCCGCCGCCTGCAGCGGCTCGAGGTCGGTGCGGGGCTCGTCGCCCTCGGCGCCGAGCAGCAGCACGCCGTCGACGCGGTCGGTGTGGTCGATCGAGACGGTGCGCGCGACGGCGCCGCCGAAGGCGTGACCGCCGACCCAGGCGTCGCCGAGTCCGACGTGGTCCATGACGTCGACGACATCCTGTGCCAGGTCGTGCAGCGTGACGCCCTCGGTCTGCGCCGTGCGGTAGCCGACCCGCAGGATGCGGAAGTCCTCCTCGGCCAGCACGTGGGCGAGCGTTCCGAGCGCCGCGACGTTGCTGTAGCCCGGGATCAGCACCAGGACCGGCTCGCTGCCGGCATCCTCGACGTAGGGGATGGCGCGGCCCTCGGGCTCGAAGATCTGCGGCTGTGTGTCGGTCATGGCTCCCTCTCGCGGTGTCCTGCGACCATTCACGCTAGCCGAATCAGCTGGGCGCCCGCGGTCGCGGGTGCATCGCGGCCCGACAGCCCGCGGGGGTGGGTCACCAGACGATGCCGCCGCCGAGCGAGATGCCGCCCCAGGTGAGCAGCACGAAGATGCCCGCGAAGACGACCGGAGCGATACCGGCGCCGCTGCGCGCGAGGCCCTTGAGCAGGGCGATCACCACCAGCACAGCGGCCACGAGCGAGAGACCGCCCCCGAGCACGAAGCCGATGAACAGCGGGATCGGCATGAGGATGAGCCCGAGGAGGCCGACCCAGAAGGCGGCCCAGGCGGTGGGGTTGGAACGACGCGCGACGGAAGAGGACATGTGTCCATCCTCTCGCGTGTGTCAGCGGACGTCGCGCATGAGAGCGAGCACGGGCTTGCGGGCCGCTGCGAGCGCGAGGCCGAGGACGATCGCGATGGCGGCGAGGATCGAGAAGTAGGGCACCTCGTTCTCGGGATTGTAGAGCGGCGCGAGCAGTCCCGAGATCGCCGTTCCCAGCGAGACCGAGAGGAAGAACAGCGCGACCATCTGCGTCTGGAACCTCGCCGGCGCGAGCTTCGTCGCGGCCGACAGCCCGACGGGCGAGATCAGCAGCTCGGCGACGGTGAAGACGAACAGGATGCCGACGATGCCGAGCAGCGGGGTCGCGGCCGGGCCGCCGCCGGCGAATGGCAGGAAGAGCAGGAACGCCAGCCCCATGACGATGACGCCCGCGGCGAATTTGATCGGCGTCGAGGGCTGACGAGTTCCGAGCTTCGTCCACAGGGCCGCGAAGACCCCCGAGAGGATGATGATGAACACGGGGTTGATGGAATTGACCCAGTCCGGCGGCATCTCCCACCCGAGGACGTTCCGGTCCAGCCGCTTCTCGGCGTAGATCGGGATGACGGTGAACTGCTGCTGATACAGCGACCAGAAGGCGACGCTGACGATGAAGAGCGGGATGAAGCCGTACACGCGCGACCGCTCGGTCGAGGTGATCCGAGAGCTCGAGATGATCACGGTGAAGTACGCGAGGGTCGCGGCGATGACGACGATGACGACGACGAGCGACAGGTTGTCGGCCCGGATGACGCCGAGGGTGATCAGGAGCGCGATAGCCGCGACGGCTGCGACCGCGATGCCGATGACCAGCGGGTAGCGCGACCGGGGCAGCGGGTTGGGAACGCGACGTGCGGCCTCGGGCAGCGACCGGCGTCCGATCGCGTACTGGATCAGGCCGATGGTCATGCCGACCGCCGCGGCTCCGAACGCCCAGTGGAAACCGAGGCTCGTGCGCAGGAAGCCGGTGAGCAGCGGCCCCGCGAAGGCGCCGAGGTTGATGCCGAGGTAGAACAGCGAGAATCCGGCGTCGCGGCGGGGGTCGTGCTCCGAGTAGAGGGATCCGACGACCGCCGTGGCGTTCGCCTTCAGCCCGCCCGAGCCGAGCGCGACCAGCACGAGTCCGACCGCGACAGACAGCAGCCCCGGGAGCACGGCGAGCGCGACGTGGCCCGCGACGATGATGATCGCGCTGAAGAAGAGCACGCGCTCGGAGCCGAGCAGGCGATCGGCGATCCAGGCTCCGAGGATCGTGGAGAGGTAGACCGCTCCGCCGTAGGCGCCGACGATGCCGACGGCTGTGGCCTCGGGCAGGCCCGCCCCGCCCTCCGAGACCGAGAAGTAGAGGTAGTAGACCAGGACGATCTGCATGCCGTAGAAGCTGAACCGCTCCCACAGCTCGACACCGAAGATGTGTGTGAGCGCCCACGGCTGCCCGAAGAAGCGGCGGTCGTTCCGGCTGTCGTCGGGGGAGTGGGGGCGGGATGCGGTGGTGTCTGCGTCCTCGTGGCTCATGGATGCCGACGATACGCCGCTCAGGGCAGCGACGGGCGCGACTCGTGCGGATCGCGGCGCTGCGGTATGCACAGCGCCACGGCCAGGGCGATCACGGCGGCGCCCAGGCCGAGGGCGAACGAGACCTGGAACGCGGCCGGTGTCGGCACGGCGACGCCGTCGCGCTCGATCGACAGGGCAGCCAGCACGGCGCCGACGAGAGCGGCCGCGGTGCTCGTCCCGAGGGAGCGGAAGAGGGCGTTCAGGCCGTTCGACGCGCCGGTCTCGGTCGGCGGGACCGAGCGCATGATGAGCATCGGCATGCCGGCGTAGCCGAATCCGATGCCCACGCCGATGAGGAGGTTCGCCACGAGCAGGTGCCAGACCTCGGAGGCCCACAGCAGCGAGAAGCCGTAGGCGAGGATCAGGGCTATCGAGCCGAGGACGAGCAGCAGGCGCGGCCCCACCGTTCGGGCCAGTCGCCCCGAGAACGGCGAGAGGATCATCATCACCAGACCCGCCGGCATGATGATGAGGCTCGCCTGCAGCAGCGTCAGCCCGAAGCCGCCGACCGTCTCGGGAAGCTCGAGCATCTGCGGGTACGACACGTTCGAGGCGAAGAGCGAGAAACCGATCGCGACCGACGCGAGGTTCGTCAGCAGCACTGCCGGGCGGGCGGCGACGCGCAGGTCGAGCAACGGGTCGGCGATGCGCAGCTCGAACCGGCCCCACACCAGCAGGACGAGGATGCCGCCGAGGCCGCACGCGAGGGTCGCCGCCGACGTCCAGCCCCAAGTGTTCCCGCGCGAGACCGCGAGGAGCACTCCGGTCAGACCGACCGCGAGGCCGATCGCCCCGATGAGGTCGAAGCGCCCCGGCGTCCGCAGCACGCTCGGGGGAACGACGAGCACGACCAGCACGAGCACGATCGCGCCCAGGCCCGCCGACATCCAGAACAGCACGTGCCAGTCGCTCGTCTCGGTGATGAGCGCGCTCACGGGCATGCCGACGGCGCCCCCGACGCCGAGGGTCGCCGACATCAGTGCGATCGCCGCGTCGACGCGGTTCTCGTGCAGCACGTCGCGCATGATCGAGATCCCGAGCGGCACGACGCCGGTCACCGCACCCTGCAGCGCGCGCCCCACGATCACCCCGACGATGTCCGTGGACAGCGCCGCGACGACCGACCCGGCGATGAGCAGGCCGAGCAGTACGAGCACGATGCGGCGCTTGCCGTACATGTCGCCGAGGCGCCCCGCGATGGGGGTGAACACCGCGGCGGCGAGGAGGGTGGCGGTGACGACCCACGCCGTGTCTTCGCGGCTCGCGTCGAGCAGCTCGGGCAGTTTCGACTGAATGGGGACGACGAGGGTGAACATGAACGACGAGGCCAGTCCCGCGATCGCCAGCACCGTGACGATCGCGCCCTGTCGCGGCATCCGGGTGAGTCGTCGTCGTCCGCTCTCACCCGATGCCATCCCTTCAGGCTATCCGCGGCGGCGTAGGGTGGGCTCATGAGCGAGAGCGTTCCCCCGACCCCAGCCGACGTGCCCGCGGGGATCGACATCCGCCCCCTCGAGACCGTCGCCGACATCTTCGCCGGCGCCGCGGTGCTGCGCGAGGTGTGGGGCGGCGACCGCGATTCGGTGCCCACGAACCTCATGCGCGCCCTCGCCTACT
The DNA here is from genome assembly GCF_040544895.1 of Microbacterium sp. 1262. Classification (NCBI taxonomy): domain Bacteria; kingdom Bacillati; phylum Actinomycetota; class Actinomycetes; order Micrococcales; family Microbacteriaceae; genus Microbacterium; species Microbacterium sp. 1262. The sequence goes on along the minus strand of NZ_JBEPKU010000001.1, from coordinate 2,246,832 downwards.
CCGGCAACTACGTGGTCGGACTCTTCGACGGCGACCGGGTCGTCGGTGCGTCGGTGGCGTTCTTCGCCGAGCCGGGTGCGCGGTCGATGCACTCGCACGTGACCGGTGTGCTGCCGGAGTACCAGCAGCAGGGACTTGGGCGCGTGCTCAAGCAGCACCAGCGCGCGTGGGCCTTCGCCCGTGAGGTCGGCACCATCACGTGGACGTTCGACCCGCTCTTCGCGCGCAACGCGCACTTCAACCTGCAGGTACTCGGAGCCCGCATCAGCGACTACCTCGTCGACCAGTACGGGCTCATGGACGACGGCATCAATCGCGGCGAGGTCACCGACCGGCTCATGGTGACGTGGCCGCTCGCGGCGCCGCCGCAGGAGCGTCCGTCCGACGACCGGATCGTCGCGACGATCGAGGTGCCCGCCGACATCCACGCCATCCGCGCCGCCTCTCCCGCGGACGCCGACGCCTGGCGCGACCGCGTGCGCGCGCAGTTCCTCGAGCACTTCGCGGCCGGGCTCACCGTCGGCGGCTTCGACGACGAGCGCGGCTACCTCCTCGTCCGACCCTGACCTGCGCCGCGCGCGGCGTGGTTACTCCGCGCCGGCGTCGCGCCAGTCGTCGGACTCGAGGTGAGAGCCGGCCTGCGGGCCCATCTGCAGCATCCCGCCGTCGACGACCCACGTCGCACCGGTGACATACGACGACGCCGGCGACGCCAGGAACGCGACGACCGCGGCGATCTCCTCGGGCTTGCCCGGGCGCGGGATCGGGATGCCGGGGCGGTGGGTCTTCTCGGCCTCGTCGCCCTCCATGTCGTTGATGGGGGTCGCGATCTCGCCGGGCGCGACCGAGTTGACGGTGATGTCTCGGGGGCCGAGCTCCTGCGCCATCGTCTTCACGAGGCCCTCGAGGCCGTGCTTCGAGGCGACGTAGGCGGCCGAGCCGACCCGCGGCTGCGAGCCGTGGACGCTCGTCACCGCGATGATGCGCCCGCCGTCACCGGCATCCGCCATGAGCTTCGCGGCGGTCTGCATTCCGAGGAAGGCGCCGTCGAGGTTGAGCGCGACGACCGTCCGCCACCCGTCGAGGTCGAGGTCGAGCACGGGCCCGCCGGTGCCGCCGCCGGCGTTGTTGACGAAGACGTCGAGGCCGCCGAGCTCCTCGGCGAGGTGCTCGATGACACCGGGGACCTTCTCGAACTCGGTCGCGTCGAACTGGGCGACGACGGCCTTGCGGCCCCGGGCCCGAACGCCCGCTGCGGTCTCGTTCGCGCCCTCCTCGTCGGAGTGCCAGGTGACCCCGACGTCCATCCCCACGTCGGCGAGGGCGAGGGCGGTCGCACGGCCGATCCCCGAGTCGGAAGCGGTCACGATGGCACGGCGAGGAGTGAACGTCATGCCCCGACGCTACGAACCCCCGGCGCGGTGTCGCACCCGGTTGACAATCCCGCGCGGGAACTCCTCAGATCCCGGCGCCCGGAAACGACGAAGCCCCGTCATCACGCGAGAGGTGAGACGGGGCGTCGTCGGATCTGAGGAGTCAGCGCGGGGTCACTCCGCCGAGGTCTCCTCCGGAGCCGGAGCCGGAGCCGGAGCCGGAGCCGGCGCCGAAGCCGCGGCGGCGTCGTCCTCGCGCAGGCCCTGGGCGACACCGCGGCCGGTGGCCTGGCCCTGGATGATCTGGCGCAGGTCGATGCCGGTCGTGGCCTGCACGGCGTCGAAGGTGGCGCGCATGCTCGACGCGCTCTCGGAGGCGATGTGGCTCGATGCGCCGTCGCCGCCGAGCACCGTGATGGAGCCGACCTTGTCGAAGCCGCGGGCGAACTCGGTCATCAGCGGCACGAGGGCCTCGATCGCACGCTGGGCGAGCAGGGCCTCCTGGTTCTGGGCGATGGCGGCGGCCTCGGCCTCGATCGCCTCGGCGCGGGCCTCACCGGCCAGGCGCACGGCGTCGGCCTCGGCCTGGGCGCGCAGGCGCGTGGCCTCGGCCTCCTGGGCAGCGATCTGTGCGCGGGCCTCGGCGGCCTTGACCTCGGCGTACGCATCGGCGTCGGCCTTGCGCTGGCGCTCGTAGAGCGAGGCGTCGGCGACCTTCTTGATGTCGGCGTCGAGCTGGGCCTGCCGGTTCTCGGCGGCCTGCAGCAGCACGTCCTGCTCGCGCTGCGCGCGGGCGAGAGCCTCGGCCTGCTCTGCCTCGGCGCGGGCGCGGCCGACCTCGGCGGAGGCGGCGGCGGAGTTCTTGTCGTACGCGGTCTGCTCGATGAGGTTCGCCTCGTCGGTCGCGAGCTGACGCGCCTTGACCTCGCGGGCGGCGTTGATGCGGGCGACCTCGGCCTCGCGGCGAACGCGCTCGACCTCGGTCGCGCCGAGGGCGTCGATGTAGCCGTTCTTGTCGGTGATGCCCTGGATCTGGAACGAGTCGAGGATGAGGCCCTGGGCCAGCAGGTCGCTCTTGATGCCCTCGGCGATCTGGTCCGACAGTTTCTGGCGGTCCTTCATGAGCTGCTCGACGGTCAGCGTTGCGACGACGCCGCGGAGCGCGCCCTCGAGCTGTTCGGTCGTGAACTGCTCGATCGCGCCGTCCTGCGACAGGAAGCGCTCGGCGGCACGACGCACGAACTCGGGGTCCGAGCCGATCTTCACGAGGGCCACGCCTGCCACCGACACGGTGACGCCGTTGGATGCCTGAGCCGTGGGCTCCATCTTGATCTGACGTGCGCGCAGCGAGATCATCTCGGCGCGCTGGGTCAGCGGGTTGACGAGGGCGCCGCCGCCGGTGATCACCGAGATGCGCGAGGAGTCTCCCGCCGCGTTCTTCTGGCTGCGACCGACGACGACGAGTGCCTGGTCGGCCTTGGCGACCTTGTACCAGGCCCGCACCATGATCAGCAGGAAGATCAGAAGGATGATGACGGCGATCACGGCGATGCCGCCGATCACGAGCGCGCCTCCGGCGAATAGAGCTTCCATGCTGACCTTTCCCGTGCGTAACGATGTGTCCTTCGACCGTATCGGGGTCGACCTGCGCGGCGCGACTAGAATCGAGGATGCCGTTGTCTGCGGCATCCGCGCCGCCGGCGCATCCCGAAAACGACCATGAGGAGCCACCTGTGGCCGAGCAGTCCCGCCTCGACAAAGTCATCGCCCTCGCCCGTCACCGCGGGTTCGTCTTCCAGGCGGGGGAGATCTACGGCGGTTCGCGCTCCGCGTGGGACTACGGCCCCCTCGGCACGGAGCTCAAGGAGAACATCCGCCGCCAGTGGTGGCAGACCTTCGTGCGCGGTCGCGGCGACATGGTCGGCCTCGACTCGTCGATCATCCTGCCCAAGCGCGTCTGGGAGGCCTCCGGCCACGTCGCGACCTTCACCGACCCCCTGGTCGAGTGCCTGCAGTGCCACAAGCGCTTCCGCGAAGACACCCTCATCGAGGACTTCGAGGCGCGCAAGGGCCGCAAGGCCGAGAACGGCCTCGCCGACGTCCCGTGCCCGAACTGCGGCACCAAGGGCCAGTACACCGAGCCCAAGTCGTTCTCGGGCCTCGTGAAGACCTACCTCGGCGTCGTCGACGACGAGACCGGCCTGTACTTCCTGCGCCCCGAGACCGCGCAGGGCATCTTCGTGAACTTCTCGAACGTGCTCACCGCGAGCCGCAAGAAGCCGCCGTTCGGCATCGGCCAGGTCGGCAAGGCGTTCCGCAACGAGATCACGCCCGGTAACTTCATCTTCCGCACGCGCGAGTTCGAGCAGATGGAGATCGAGTTCTTCACGCCGCCCGCCGAGGCGCAGCAGTGGTTCGAGCACTGGGTCGAGGCGTGCTGGAACTGGTTCATCGAGCTGGGCATCGACGCCGACAACATGCGGCGCTTCGACGTCCCCGAGGACGACCGCGCCCACTACTCCGCCGGCACGATCGACGTCGAGTACCGCTTCGGGTTCCCGGGCAAGGAGTGGGGCGAGCTCATGGGCGTCGCGAATCGCACCGACTACGACCTGGGCAGCCACTCCGAGGCATCCGGCCAGTCGCTGACCTACTTCGACCAGGCATCCGGCGAGAAGTACACGCCGTACGTGATCGAGCCCTCGTTCGGCCTGACGCGGGCCATGATGGCCTTCCTCGTCGACGCGTACGACGAAGAAGAGGTGCCCAACGCGAAGGGCGGCGTCGACACCCGCACCGTGCTGCGCCTCGACCCGCGCCTGGCGCCCGTCAAGGTGGCCGTGCTGCCCCTCAGCCGCAACGAGCGTCTCTCGCCGCTGGCGCGCGAGGTCGCCGACACGCTGCGCGGCCGCGGCTGGAACATCGACTTCGATGACGCCGGTGCGATCGGGCGCCGCTACCGCCGTCAGGACGAGGTCGGCACGCCGTTCTGCGTCACCGTCGACTTCGACTCGCTCGACGACCGGGCCGTCACCGTGCGCGACCGCGACACGATGGCGCAGGAGCGCATCGCGCTCGACGCGCTCGAGGGCTATCTCGCCGAGCGCCTGCGCGGCGCCTGACGCACCTTCGGGCGGAGAACGACGCGAACCTCGGAGCCATCCTGCGATGGACTCCGAGGTTCGCGCTTTTCTCCGACGTTCGCGCCCGAGAGCAGACCCGCGGGTCAGGGGGTGCGGCGTCGCCGCAGCGCCAGGAACAGTCCGCCCGCGGTGAGCAGCGCCGCCGCCGCGAGTGCCGCGCCCCACGGCAGTTCGCCCCCGGTCGCGCTGAGGCTGCCGCTCCCGCTGGCCGTGCCGCCCGCGGCGCCGCTGCCGCTCGAGGCGCCGCTCACGACCGTCACGGCCACGCGGATGTCGTCGAACCCGGGCGACGTGATGACGAGCGTGTGCTCTCCGGTCGGGAGGTCACGGGGGACGGCGACGGCGAAGCGCACCTCGCCCGATGCGTCGGCCGCGGGGATGCCGCTGACGACGATCGGATCGCTGTACAGCGTGGCGCCGATCTGCTGCTGCGGCTCGAGGCCCGAGACCCGCACGGGCAGCGATCCGCCCTGGGCCACGCGGCCGTCGCCGATGTCGACGGTCGCCCACGCGTCGGGCTCGCCGGGCTCACCCGGACCGCCCGGTTCGCCCGGCGTGGTCAGCGAGTCGACGAGGTGCACGACGCCCCACCGCGAGGTGGTCTGGTAGCCGGTGCCGGTCGGCTCGGCCCACGTGTGCACGGCGAAGCGCGAGCCGCCGCGAGCGTCGTTGACCTGCGCGTCGAAGCCTTGGAAGGTGCCGGGACCACCGAGCGGAACGTCGCTCTGCCCGCCGGACTGACCGACGAGGTCGATGGCCGCCTCGACGATGTACCCGTTCGCGGTGCGCGCGGTCGCGCTCTCGAGCAGTCGTGACCGCTGGAGCGCCTCGTTGCCGGTGCCGAAGGTGACGTCGCCGTCGACCGTGATGCGGATCTGCGTGTCGTTGGGACCGTACGCGCCGCTCTTGGTGTTGCCGAGATCGAGGAAGATCTCGACGCCGTCGCGGTTCCAGGGATCGCTGTTCGACGTGTCGATCTCGGGATCGACGACCTCGAAAAGGGTGTAGAGCACGTTGTCGCGCCAGAGCGTCCGGACCGTCGCCGTGGCGCCGGTCGCGTCGCCCTCGACGCGCTTGGCCGTCTCGATCCGCGGAGCGTCGGCCCACGCGTCATCCACGACCGCGTCGACCGTGATCGTGTCAGCGCGGGGGATCTCGAGGTACGACAGCTCCTCGTAGAAGGTCAGCTGACCCATGGCACCCGCCGAGTTCCACGATCCCACGAGCCCGTCGGCACCGAAGACGCGCACGTCGAAGGCGGCGGTCGCGCCTACGGCCGGGGCTTCGTGCGGCAGCTGAACGACGGAGTAGAACGCGCCGTCGGCCTCGACGGTCCGGCCGGCGAGGTCGCCGCCGGTGCCGAAAGCGGCCTGCTCGTCACGGTAGGTGAACTCGATCCGCTCGGGCCGCACGTTCGAGCGAACGAGCACCGTGAGGTGATCGTCGCTCCAGCGCGTCTGGAAACCGCCCGCGTCGCCGGTGAGCGGGTGCTCGGGCAGGTTGCGCCATTCGGCGGCATCGACGATCGCGCCGTCGAGCCCCACGTCGCCGCGGAACACATCGGCGGTCGTCACCAGCGGCGGCAGACCGTCGTCCTGGCCGATCGCACCGAAGAACGCCGACTTCGCGCTCAGGTCGCCCGCGAACAGCAGCGGCGCCTGCTCCGAGCGCCACGAGCGGGCGTCGGTGAGACCCCACACGGTGACCGAGTAGAGGCCCTCGGATGCCGGCGCCCCGGCGTGGTAGCCGCGGAACACCTCGAACGCGTCGCGGTAGTAGTACCCCTGGCGCGCGAGGTTCGCCGCGGTGGCGGGGTTGACGGTGACGTCGAGCTCGGTGACCGCCTGCATGAGGCCGAGTCCGGCGAACCGGTCGAGCGCGCTCGCGAGAGCGCTGACAGGGGTGTTGATCGAGACGTGGAACTGGTGGCCGACGCCGTCGAGGGGCGTTCCGGCGGCGACCATCCGGCCGACGAGGGCCTCGTACTGCGTTCCCTTGGCGTCCTGCTCGGTGTTGTAGTCGTTGATGAACAGCTTCACGGGGCGGTCCGAGCCCGGGGCCGCGTAGTCGCGGTTGAACGCCTGGTCGGCGAGCCGGAAGGCGAGGTGGATGAACTCCTCACCGAGGACGTCGTGCCACCGGCTGGTCCGCAGGCCGTCGGGCGTCGCCTGGTCGGAGATGACCTCGTTGACGACGTCCCACGCGACGAGGGGATTGGTCTCGGACCCGAACAGGCCGTAGTCGTCGGCGATCGACCGGGCGACGTCGTCGATGTGCGTCGCGAGCCGGTCGCGCAGCAGTTGCTTGTCGGCCTCCGAGTCGGTGAGCTCTCGCCCGGAAGCATCCTGGAAGAACCAGTCGGGGGTCTGGGCGTGCCACAGCAGCACGTGCCCGTAGAGCCGCAGGCCGTTCGCGGCCGCGTAGTCGAGCAGCGCGGTGGCCTGCGGGTGGCGCTGGAACCGCTGCTGGTCGTCGTACCAGGCCTCGACCTTCATGTGGTTCTCGGGTGTGATCTGGTCGAAGTGGTGCCGGAGCAGATCGGATGCCGCGCCGCTGGTCTCGCGCTGATCGATCGCGACGCCGACGGGGAAGTCGGTCGTGTCCTTCAGCGGAGTGAGATCGAGGTCGCCTTGGCCGGCTTCGGGCACCGCGACCCGCACCTGGTCGACGAGGAACGGCGAGGTGTTGCCGGAGTTGTACCGCGCCTCGATGTAGAGCTCGGCCGCGGCGTCGTACCCGGGGATGGTGATGTCGCCGGCGACGGTCGTCCATCCGGTCGCCGAGACGCTCTCGGCCTGCAGGAGGTTGGTATAGGTGACCGTGCCGCCGTCGTCGGTGCGCATCGAGACGGTGAGGCCCTGGCCGGGGTCCGCGCCGGGCGCGAAGCGCAGCGCCGCGGAGAAGGCGTAGGTCTGTCCCGCGAGAAGGGTGTCGGTGACATCGAGGAGGATGCCGTCGCCTTCGTGCGTCCGATCGGTGACGAGAGCCGCGTGCGACGACTCGTCGGCTCCGCCGGGCACGACGTCCACGGTCGGGCCGGCACCGCTCGACCCGGCCCGCGGCTGCCAGGCGCCGAGGGCGCCGTCGTCGAACGTGCTCTCGATCAGGACGGTGCCCGGGGCGTCGGGGCCGGTACCCGGATTCGTGCCCGGATCGCCGTCCGTCGCCGTGACGGTGACGTCGTCGACGAGGTAGGTGTACGCGGCCGTGCCGGCGATGTCGCCGGTGCCGAGGTAGAGCCGGACGTCCTCGGTGGTCTGCGGCGACGTCCAGGTGCCGGTGACCGTCGTCCAGTCGCCGGCCGTGATGGTCGTGTTCCCGATCCAGGTGTATCCCGGGACGCCGACCCAGCGCGCCTGCGTGTCGGGCGTGCCCGCGGCCAGCCGGACGCGGGCGCTGACGGTGTACTCGGTCTCGGGCTCGAGGATGCCCGGCGCCGTCTGGATGCCGACGTAGTCGGCGTCGCGGTCCCGCACGACGAGAGCGCCGTCGACGTAGTCGAGCGTGGAGCCGTCGCCTCCGCTCTGCGTCAGCGCGTCACCGAGCGTCGGGCTCGAGAAGTCGTTGGCGACGACGGGGGTAGTCGCTCCGGGGGCCGCGGCGGCTCCCGTCGCGACGAGTAACGGTGCGGCGAGCGCCGCGGTCGCCGCGGCTGCCAGTAAACGGGGTCGACGAATTCGCATGGTTCGAGCGCTCCTTTGCGCAGACCGGGGGTACGGAATGTCGACTACTCAAACATATTCGGTGTCGTCCGCCAGTCTTTTCGAAAACCGCGACTCAGGAGGCAGAGGCGTCCTTCGCTGCCGCCTTCGCCGCGCGCTTGTATTCGCGGACCTTCGTCAGCGACTCGGGTGAGACGATGTCGGCCACCGAGCGGAACGAGCCCTCGTCGCCGTACGAGCCAGCGGCCTCCCGCCAACCGTCGCCGGTGAAGCCGTACTGCTTGCCCAGAAGCGCGAGGAAGATCTTCGCCTTCTGCTCACCGAACCCCGGCAGCGCCTTGAGCCGCTTCAAGACGGTGAGGCCGTCCGGGTCGCCGGCGGTCCAGATCGCCGACGCGTCGCCGTCCCAGTCGTCCACGATCGTCTGGCAGAGCGTCTGCACCCGGCCCGCCATCGACCCGGGAAAGCGGTGCACGGCCGGCGTCAGGCGGAAGACCTCGACGAACTCGTCGGGGTCGTAGCCCGCGATCGTCGCCGCGTCGACCGACCCCGCGCGCTCGCGGATCTTCAGCGGCCCGGTGAACGCCGTCTCCATGGCGATCTGCTGGTCGAGCAGCATCCCGATCAGCAGCGCGAGCGGATTCTCGGTCAGCAGCTGGTCGGCGGCGGAGTCGTCGGTGATGTGCAGGCTCATGCTCTCCATGTTCTCATCGGCGAGACGGCAGGATGGGGGCATGACGGATCTCGTGACGCATGCCCACGACACCCGGGTCGTCGTCGTCGGCGGCGGTATGGCGGGCATCGTCGCGGCGCTCGAATGTGCGCGCCTCGGACTGCAGGTCACCCTGATCGAGGCCGGGCCGCAGCTCGGCGGCTCCCTCGACCGGGCGACGCTGGGCGACCTGACGGTGGATGCCGCGGCCGACGGCATCCCGGCGTCCGCGAAGACGCTCGCGAAGCTCATCGACGAGGTCGGGCTGAGCGATGAACTCGAGACCGCCCGCGACGACGAGCTGTGGCTCGGCGCCGGTCCGGCCGGACCTGCTCCCGCGCCCGCGGGGACGGTGCTGGGCATCCCCGCCAACCCCTGGGCCGAGGATGTGCGACGACACATCGAGGGGCGTGGCGCCTGGCGTGCCTATCTCGACCGCGTGCGCCCGCCGCTGACGGTCGGGCGTCACCGCAGTCTCGGCGAGCTGGTCTCGTCGCGCATGGGCGAGCGGGTGCGCGACCGGCTCGTAGCCCCGTATGTGCTCGCCGTCCACGGCGTCGCTCCCGAGTTCATCGACGTCGACGCCGCGGCGCCGTCGCTCAACCCCGCGCTCACGCGGACCGGCTCGCTCAGCGGCGCGGTCGCGCAGACCGTGCGCCCCGGTTCCGCGCAGCGCCGCGCGCCGCGCGGCGGGCTGTTCCGCCTGATCGATGCGCTCGAAGCGCGCCTGCGGGACTTCGACGTCGACATCCGCACCGGCGCGGCCGTGACGGAGATCCGTCGCGAGCGCGACACGTGGCTCGTGCGTGCCGACAGCGTCGAAGAGCCGGTACCTGCCGATCTGCTGATCGTCGCCGCGGACGAAGACGCCGCGCGCCGATTGCTGTCCCCGCACGTGGAGCTTCCCGCGAGCGCCGAGCCCCGGCCAGCGCCGCTCGACGTGGTGCTGCTCCGCATCGAGGGGGTCGACCTGCCCGAGCGGGGGTCGCTCGTGATCGGGCCCGGGTCCGAGCCGGCCACCGTGCGTCCGATCTCGCGGACCTGGCCGTGGATCGGCGAGGCGCTTGCCGAGGGCGAGCACATCATCCGGGTGACCCTGCCGCACTCCGCCGGGTCGGACGCGGAGGTCGTCGGGGCCGCGCGCGCGGCGGCATCCGATCTGTGCGGCGTGGCGATCCCGGCAGGCGCCGTACGCGCGTCGGCCCGCATCAGCTACTCCCGCGCGGCCCCGGCGTCACTGCTGGGTCATGACGAGGCGGCCCAGGCTGTCCGGGCGCGGGCGCGTGAGATGCCCGCCCTGGCGCTCGTGGGCGGGTGGCTGTCGGGCAACAGCCTCGATCGGGTCGCCGCCGACGCGATCGCCGAGGCCGACGCCGCACGCCGCGCGGTGCTCTGGCGAGGAGTCGATCCGGCATGATAGTCGGCTCCGCCGGGTTTCGGGAGTGGATACCTGAGGCGGCATACGGCGATAGCCTGGGACCACGCAGCAACGTCGAACGTGAGGAGACCCCATGAGGGGCAAGATTGGCATCGCCGTCGGACTCGCCGCGGGCTACGTGCTCGGGGCACGCGCCGGGCGTCAGCGCTACGAGCAGATCAAAGAGAAGGCCCAGCAGGTCTGGGAGCTCGACCCCGTGCAGAAGCAGGTCGGCAAGGTGACCGAGCTCGGCAAGTCCGCCGCCCTCGCCGTCCCCAGCGTCGTCTGGGACAGCGCGAAGAAGGTCGTCAAGGCCGCCAGCAAGAGCGGCACCCCCGGCGAGAAGCTCGACGCGGCCGTGGCCGAGGGCGAGAAGGCCGCCGGCGACGTGCGCAAGGCCGCCGAGCGCGATGCGCGCAAGGTGGCCGACGCGAGCGCCGTGGCGGACAGCTGAGATGAGCACGCCCCGCGGATTCCGCGATCGCGCCGACGACAGCCTGTTCACTCTGATCGGCGAGATCCCCGAGCTGGTCCGCAACCTCGTCGTCGCCGAGATCGATTCGGCGAAGGCCTGGGCCAAGAAGACGGGAAAGGATGCCGGCCTCGGCGGTGTCTGGTTCATCGTCGCGCTGTTCTTCCTGTTCTGGACGATCCCGGCCATCGGCGCTTTCGCGATCATCGGGCTGTCGTCGTGGCTGCCCGCGTGGGCCGCGTCGCTGATCGTGATCGGAATCCTCCTGGTGATCGCCGCCGTGTTCGCGGTGCTGGGGCTCCTCCGCTTCAAGCGTCTGAGCTCACGGCAGAACCCCGCCCAGGCGATCTCCACCGACGCCAAGATCGTGAAGGAAGTGGCCGATGAGTTCTGAGCTCCCTGACACCGCGGTGCCGCTGGGCATCTCCGACCCGGTCGAGAAGGCGCGTGCCGAGCTGAAGGCCGCGCTCGCCGCCATCGAGCACAAGGCGAACCTCCCCAAGCGGGCGGTCATCGCAACCGACCGCGCCAGCCGCGAGGCGCGCGCCTACGCGCAGCGCAACCCGGCCGGAGCCGCTGCGGCAGCGGTCGGCGTCGCGGTCGCCGTGGGCGCCGTGGTCTGGGGCATCGCCCGGCTGATCGCCCGCTGACCCGTCCGTTCTCGGCCAAGCGAGTCCGGATCGATACCTCCCGCCGCCGCCTCGCGCCCGCATCGGAGTATGCTCGGAAACGAGGCAGCGGCGATGGAGCGGATGCTGCCGATGTTGCGCATCCGGGTCTGCACCGCCCGGAGAAGGAACGTGCGTCGGCCGCTCTTCCGGGGGCGGCCGCGCCTCATGAGAGCCACCATATGCATGTCGAGCCCGGCCACCCAGAGCCGCAGAAGCCCCTCCGGGGGTGGCGCGTGCTCGTGCCGCGCGGCGGCCCCTGGGGCGACCAGGTCGCGGCACTGCTGCGATCGCACGGTGCCACGCCCGTCATCGCGCCGCTGGTGAACTTCGCGCCCACGACGGATGTCGCCGATCTCGAAGGCGCGCTCGCCGAGCTCGCGGCCGGAGCCTTCGACTGGATCACGTTGACGAGTGCCACGACCGTCGACGTCCTGTACGCCTATCGCGCGGAGATCCCCGCGCGCACGCGCGTCGCCGCGGTCGGTGAGACGACGGCTGCGGCGCTGACCGCGGTCGGGTACCGCGTCGACCTGGTTCCCGACGAGGACGATTCGGCGGCCGGGCTCGCCGAGCAGATCCTCGCCATCGAGCCCGAGCCGACACGCGTCCTGGCGCTGCGCAGCGAGGTCGCCAAGCCCGTCCTCACCAGGATGCTCGTCGAGGCCGGTCACGACGTCCGCAGCGTCGTGGCGTACCGCACCGTCGGCGTCCCGGTGACCGAACGCATTGCAGCCGACGTGGCCAGCGGGCGCATCAATGCGGTGCTCGTGACCAGCGGCTCGGTCGCCGAGCAGGTCAGCGAGCAGTTCCCCGATCTGCCGGCGTCGACCCTGATCGCGGCGATCGGCCCGCGGACGGCCCGCGACGCGCGCAAGCTCGGTCTCACCGTCGATGTGGTGGCCGCCGAGACCACGATCTCATCCCTCCTCGATGCGATCGCCCGCCAGCCTGCCCCGGCATCGGGAGCATCGGCGTCCTGACGCGATCGCGGCGGTGATCGTTGCCGGTCTGTGAGCATTTCGTGAGTGTCCGACTGGCAGACTGAGACGCATGGTGACGCTTCTGCTCGACTCCGCGCAGCTCGAAGTCGTGCTCTCGGCGACCGAGCGCGCCGCAGCATTCCGTCAGCGGAATGTCCTGGTGTCTCGCGAGCACATCGCGCGGGTGCAGCTGACGGATGACGCGTGGTCGTGGCTCCGCGGCGTGCCGCGCCCCGGACTGCTGGTTCCTGCGGTCATCGCGGCCGGTTCCTTCGAGTCAGCGGGAGGCACCGATTTCGTCCTGGTCCGGCGTCGCCGCCCGTCGGTCGTCGTCGACCTCGAGGGCGACGACGAGTTCCAGCGTCTGATCCTCACGACGCGGCACGGGGTGGCGCTCGTGCGCGCCCTGCGCCTCGACGTCGAGGACGAGCCGGCTGACGTGGCGGATCTGGTCGATCAGGCGACGTCGCGCCGCCACGACACCGCGTAGCCGATCACGGCGAACACGACGGCGTAGCCGACGAGCACGAGCCCGCCCGCCCACCACTCCAGGGGCTGGCCGGCGCTCCCGCCCATGGCGGCGTAGATGCTGTCGCCCGCGAGCGCATCCGAGGCCGCACCCGGGAGGAAGCGCACCACGTCGGCGAGCCCGTCGACCATGCTCGCGCCCACGCGGGCGATCGGCTCGACGAACTGGGTGAAAGCGAGGATGCCGACGACGGCGGCGATCTGGTTGCGGATGAGGGTGCCGAGCGCGATGCCCACGAGCACCCAGAGCACGAGGGCGAGCAGCATCCGTCCGAGGAACGCCCAGGTCTCGGGGCGTCCGAGCTGCGGGTCGACGCCGAACAGCGCCAGCATCCCACCGCCTGCGGCGACCGTCGAGCCGACGGCGGCGACGCCGAAGACGAGACCCATGACGACGCCCGCGAGCATCTTCGCCGACAACGCGACGCCACGTCGAGGGGTGGCCAGGAAGGTCGGCGTCAGGGTCTTGTGGCGGTACTCGCCGGTGACGAGCAGTGAACCCACGACGAGCGGGAACACGTATCCCATCGCCGTGGCGAGCCCGTAGATGAGGCTCGGCAGCCGATCGCCGAGCCCCGTCGGCAGCGACGTGGTGCCCGGGAGCGAGCCGTTCTCGCCCGCCGCGAAGACGGCGGCCATGCCGCCGGCCGTTCCGCCGATGTACAGGACGAGGACGATCAGGAGGATCCACCAGACCGAGGTGGAGAACTGCTTCGTCAGTTCCGATCGGGTCGCGTTCACGAGGTTCATCGCGTCTCCTCCCCGGTCACGGCCGACGGGTGCACGCGGGTACCGCTGACGAGCTCCAGGAAGACCTCCTCGAAAGCCGGACCCTTCCGCTGCAACGCGGTCAGGGCGATGCCGGCGTCGGCGGCGATGCGTCCGACCGTCGGGGCGTCGGCACCGCGTACGGCAAGGCCCGTGCGGCGTTCGTCGCTCTCGAAGCCGGCGGCCGAGAGGGCTCGGCGGAGCGCGTCGCGATCTTCGGCGTCGACGACGGTCGCGATCTCGTCCTGCGGCACGACATGCTCGATGCCGCCCTGGTAAACGAGGCGCCCGCGCGTGATGATCATGAGCGAATCGACGGACTGCTGCACCTCTGCCAGCAGGTGCGACGAGACCAGGACGGTGCGTCCTTCCGCGGCGAGGTCGCGGAGGAAGCGGCGGATCCAGCGGATGCCTTCGGGGTCGAGCCCGTTCGTCGGCTCGTCGAGGACCAGGACGCCGGGGTCGCCCAGCAGGGCGTAGGCGAGACCGAGGCGCTGCCGCATCCCGAGTGAGAACCCGCCCACCTTGCGGCCGGCGACATCGCCGAGACCGACGATGCCCAGGGCGTCGTCGACGCGCGACGTCGGGATCCCCGCCGCATGGGCGTAGACCCGGAGATGTGCGGCGGCCGATCGGCCCGGGTGGAAGCTGGACGACTCGAGGACGGCGCCGACGGTCTGCAGCGGGTGCTTCAGGTCGCGGTAGCGGCGGCCACCGATCGTGGCGGAGCCCGACGTGGGGGAGATGAGCCCGAGGAGCATTCGCAGCGTCGTGGTCTTGCCCGCACCGTTCGGTCCGAGGAAGCCGGTGACGGCGCCCGGTTCGACCCGCGCCGTCAGGCCGTCGACCGCCGCGACGGTGCCGAAACGTTTGGCCACGTCGTTGAACTCCAGCACCTGTCCGTCCGCCATCGCGCCCCCTCTCGCCGGGTGGTTCCGCTCCCATCCTGCCCGACACGCCGCGTTCACCGCGAACTCCGAGCGGTAGCGTGGCGAGGGTGACCGACGCCGCTGCATCCGATCCGCGTGTCCGAGTCCGTGTCGATCGTGCACTCGGACATCTCACTCTCGACCGGCCGCGCGCCATCAACGCCCTCGACCTCGGCATGATCCAGCGCCTCGCCGCAGCGCTCGACGCGTGGGAGGACGACCCGGGTGTGGACGCCGTCCTCCTCGATGGCGCGGGCGACCGCGGGCTGTGCGCGGGGGGCGACGTCCGCGGGCTGTACGACCAGATCGTCGCGGGCGATGTCGCCGAGACGGCGCACTTCTTCCGGGCCGAGTACGCCCTCAACGCACGGATCGCCGCGTACCCCAAGCCCGTGGTCGTGTTCGCCGACGGTGTGACGATGGGCGGCGGGATCGGGCTCGCCGGTCACGCGGCGGTGCGGGTGGTCACCGAACGGTCGCGCCTGGCGATGCCCGAGGTGCGGATCGGCTTCACTCCCGACGTCGGCGGCAGCCTGCTGCTGGCCCGGGCGCCGGGGCGCGTGGGGGAGTACCTCGCGTTGACCGGTGAGTCGATGGATGCCGCTGACGCGATCTACGCCGGGTTCGCCGACCACCTCGTTCCCTCCGAGCGGCTCGATGATCTGCGCGACGCCCTCGTCAGCCGCGCCGACCCCCAGACCGCGACCGAGCTCGTCCTCCTGTTCGACGAGACGGCCGCTCCTGCCCGCCTCGAGGCCGCCCGGCCCTGGATCGACGACGCCTTCGCCGCCGACTCCGTCGGCGAGATCATCGGCCGGTTGCGGAAGCGCGCCGAGCCGGAGGCCCACGCCACCGCTGAGCTGCTCGAGACGCTTCCGCCGACCGCTCTTGCCGTCACCCTCGCGGCCGTCCGCGCCGCGCGCGAGCAGGACGAGCTGCGAACGGTCCTGGCGCAGGAGTACGGCCTGGTGCTGTGGTTCGCCACGACGCAGCCCGACCTCGTCGAGGGCATCCGAGCCCGCCTCGTCGACAAGGACGGGGCGCCGTCGTGGTCGCCCGCGTCTCGTGACGACCTCGCTCCCGATGTCGTCGCGCGGGCGTTCGGGTTCGAGCCCGTCCCGGCCCTATGGACTGACTGAGTCCCGTCGGACGTCCGGGCTCCGCCCGGTCGCGAGGTAATAGTCTCGGGATGCTGTGCGTCCGCGCCGTCCCGGGGCTGCGCCGCGCGAGGGAGGGTTCGTGTTCGACAGTCCGCTGTCCGTCTCGGCGTACGACGTGCTCGGGGTCGCGCCCGACGTCGACGACGAGGAGCTTCGCCGCGCCTACCGCCTCCGGTTGCGGCAGACGCATCCCGACACCGGGGGCGACGCCGTGAAGTTCGTGCAGGTGCAGCGTGCCTGGGACCTGGTCGGCACGTCCGCCGCCCGCGCCGCCTACGACCGCGGACACGGTTTCGCGGACGCCCCGACCTTCTCTCCCGACGCCCCGACGTGGCGGCCGCCGCAGCGCCCGACCGACACCCGCCCGCGGGCGCGGTCGTTCGGGCAGCCCGGCGGCTGGCGCCGTGAGCGCTACCTGACCCTCATCCGGGAGTGGGTCGGACGTGGCGCAGCGGTCGACGACCCGTACGACCCCGCGCTCGTCCGGACCGCGCCCCACGAGATCCGGCGGCTGCTGGCCGACGCCCTCGCTGAGGAGGCGACGGCTCGCGTGGTCGCGGACCTCGGAATGGGGTACACCGTCTGGCATGACGTGGCCGCCGACCCCCGCGATCCCGACGTGAAGCTCGACCACGTGGTGCTCGGGCCCTCCGGGCTCTACGCCGTGCTGTCGGAGGACTTCGGCGCTCCGGTGCGCACTCGGCGCGGCGAGCTGATCGGCGAGGGCGTCGACTCGCCGATCGCGACGCTCGTGCATCGAGCGCGAGCACTCAGCCGCGCCGCGCGGGTGAAGTTCAGCGGCGCGATCGTGGTGCTCCCCGACGACGATGTGGTGCAGGCCATCGAGGAACTCGGCCGTGTGCGCGGTCTCGCGGTCGCGGTGGTGGGACGTTCGGCGCTGGCCACGGTGCTCCGTCGCGGGGTCGCCGGTGCGCGTGAGATCGGCGGGAACGAGCTCTTCGACGTCCGCACCCGCCTGCAGCAGACCGTCCGCTTCGTATGATGTCTGCTCGGGCGTCGCGAGGTCAGTCCGCGAGACCCCACAGCTGCAGCGGGTGGCTGAGGCGCCACCAGACGTCCGGATCGGGGATGTCCGCGGTCAGGCGCAGGGTCGTGGTCGCCGAGCCGAGCGGGCCGGTGAGCGTCAGCTCGCCCGCCTCGTCGCCGGCGTCGCGGGAATCGCCGAGCTCGACGTTCGCCGCTGCCTGAGACGACTGCGTGTTCCAGAGCGCGACACGAACGTCGGCGACGGTGACGATCTCGGCAGTCGCACCCCACGCGGTGGTCGCGGTGCCCGCGACGGTTCCCGCGGGCAGGGCCGGTGAGGCGCCGATCTCGGTGATCGTGCGATCGAGCAGCTCGGCCGTCGCCGAGTGGCGGGTCTCGTCGTCGGGCTGATCGAGAGCGGTCGCGTACACGCGGACGTTCACCCCGTCGATGGCGGTGTCTTTCGCGGCGACGAGGTTGTACGACCCGAACAGGCTGCCCGTCTTGACGCCGACGACCGCGGGGTCGGCCAGCAGAGCATTGGTGTTCTCGACGAAACCGGCGCCGGGCAGCTCGACGGAGCGCTGCGCCACGATACCGGCGATGACCGGGTTCGTCATCGCGGTCTCGGCGAGGGCGATGACGGATGCCGGTGCCGCCGTGTTCTCCGGATCGATCCCGCTCGAATCGACGACGGTGACGCCGCCGAGATCATGGGCCTGCAGCCAGGCGTTCGCCGCCTCGACGTAGGCGTCTTCATCGGGCCAGAGGTCGAACACGAGACGGTCGGCGTAGTTGTTCGCCGATCCGATCAGCACGCCCTGCAGCAGCTGATACTGCGTCAGTACGCCGTCGACGGGGACGTCGAGAGCCGACTGGTCGTCGGCGAGGTAGGCGCGGTATTCCCGGCGGTCGGCGGAGGTGAAAGCGAATTCCGGACCCTGCTCGCCGTCGGGGAGCGGCATCCGGTCGAGGACGACGAGGGCCGTGACGAGCTTGGTGATGCTCGCGATGGACTCGGGCTCGCTCGACGAGGTCGAGACGTTCGCGAAGCCCTCGACGCCGGTCGCGCCGGCGCCTTCGAGGGGCCACGCCGGCTGTGCGACGGCTGCGGCGGGGACGGTTACGGCGGCGGGGAGGATGTCGGGCGCGACGGCGTCGAGCGGCCAGAGAAGCGTCGCCGCCGCGTAGCCGCCCACGGTGAGGGCGGCGATTCCCAGCGTCGACAGGGCGGCCGGCGCCGCGGAGCGTCGCGGCGGCTCGGTGAGCAGGTCGGCGTGCGCGACCGTGTACGGGCCTGCTGAGGCAGCCGCTTCGTTTCGCCTGCCGCCGCGCGCGACGGCGTCCTCGTCGACCCACGCGAGGGCGACGCGCGCGTCGGGAGAACTCACCCGCCCAACGTACATCGCCCGCGCGACGTTATACTTCAGCGACAACCACGGGAGTCCGGTGAGCCGGGCTGAGAGGAAGCGATCCACGCTTCGACCGTCGAACCTGATCCGGATCATGCCGGCGCAGGGAGGAGAGAGAATGCACGCTGCTGCGTCCACCACCGAGTCCGATCGTCGTACTGGCCGCACGCCCGGCCGTTTCCGCTGGCGCGTCGTCGACATCGTCATCGCCAGCGTCATCGGCGTCGCCTGCGCCGCGGTGTTCCTGCTGTGGAACGTCGCCTATCAGGGCCCGTCCGCCGCGCTCACGCCGTTGCTTCCTGGCCTGCAGGGCCTGCTCGCCGGGCCCTGGCTCATCGCCGGCGTTCTCGGCGGCCTCATCATCCGCAAGCCGGGCGCCGCGCTCTACACCGAGCTGCTCGCGGCTGTGATCTCGGCGCTGGTCGGCAACCAGTGGGGCCCCCTCACGATCGTCTCCGGTCTCGTCCAGGGATTGGGCGCGGAACTGATCTTCCTGGTGTTCCTCTACGCGTCGTGGCGTCTTCCGGTCGCGCTCCTCGCGGGTGCGGGGGCGGGTCTCGCCGGCGGCATCAACGACCGCATCCTCTGGTACCCCGGTGCCGACACTCTCTTCACGTCGGTCTACATCGCCTCGACGACGATCTCGGGCGCCGTCATCGCCGGTCTCGGCGGATGGCTCATCACGCGCGCGCTGGCGCGGACGGGAGCCCTCGGCCGGTTCGCGGCCGGGCGCGAAGCCACCGCCCGCGTCTGACGGTGGGCGACGCCGGGGCTCCGCGGCCCGCGACCCTCGAGGCCCGCGGGTGGGGGTGGCGCTACGCGACGCGACGCGCGTGGGCTGCACGAGAGACGACGTTCCGCATCGATGCCGGCGAGCGCGTGCTGCTGCTCGGCGCTTCGGGGTCGGGCAAATCGACGCTGCTGCAAGGCCTCGCAGGGGTCCTCGGCGGAGCCGGCGAAGGCGAGCAGGAGGGGACGCTGCTCGTGGACGGGCAGCCGGCCGCGGAGGCCCGTGGCCGAGCAGGGCTCGTTCTGCAAGACCCCGACAGCCAGACGATCCTCGCGCGGGTGGGCGACGACGTCGCGTTCGGCTGCGAGAACCTGGGCGTGCCCCGCGACGAGATCTGGCGCCGGGTACGGGCTGCGTTGGATGCGGTCGGACTCGACGTCCCGCTGGATCGTTCGACCGCGGCGTTGTCGGGCGGGCAGAAGCAGCGCCTCGCCCTCGCGGGCATCGTCGCGATGCAGCCGGGTGCGGTGCTGCTCGACGAGCCGACCGCGAACCTCGATCCTGCGGGCGTCGTCGACGTCCGGGATGCCGTCGCCCGCGCGCTCGATGCGACCGGGGCCACGCTCGTCGTGATCGAGCACCGGATCGAGGCGTGGCTTCCCGTCGTCGATCGGGTCATCGTGCTGGCGCCCGGCGGCGAGGTCATCGCTGACGGCGATCCTCGAATGGTGCTGACCGAACGGGGCGAGGAGCTCGCTGCGGCGGGCGTGTGGGTGCCCGGCATCCGCCCCTCCTTCCCGCCGCGGCCCGCCACTGCGCCCGGCGATGTGCTGCTGTCGGCCGCGGATCTCGTCGTCGGACGTGCCGCCGGCTCGACGGCCGCCGGGCCACTCGACCTCGACGTGCGCGCGGGCGAGGTGCTCGGTGTCGTCGGGCCGAACGGCGTCGGCAAGTCGACTCTCGGGCTCACTCTTGCGGGACTGCTCCGGGCGCAGGGCGGCGCCGTGCGCGCGGCGGACGGACTCGCTGCCGGGGCTGCGCTCGTCCGCCGGCCGCGGCGACGTGTCGCCGCGGCCCCCGCCGACCCCGCGGCGTGGACGTCGACGGCGTTGCTGACGCGGATCGGGACGGTCCTGCAGGAGCCCGAGCACCAGATCCTGCGCGCATCGGTGCGCGACGAGCTCGAGGTCGGGCCCCGCGCTCTGGGTCTCGAGGATACGGAGATCACTGCTCGCGTCGACGAACTGCTCGAGCGGCTTCGGCTCGCCCCGCTCGCCGGGGCCAACCCGTACACACTGTCGGGCGGCGAGAAGCGTCGCCTCACTGTCGCGGCGATGCTGGCGGCGCGTCCCCGGGTCGTGGTCCTCGACGAGCCGACTTTCGGCCAGGATGCGCGCACCTGGTCGGAGCTGGTCGCGATCATCGCTTCCCTGCGCGACGGTGTCGACGACCGCGGCCCGCTCGGCGTCGTCACGATCACCCACGACGATGCCGTGCTCGACGCGCTCGCGGCGCGCCGGTTCGCGCTCGCGCCGGCGGGGGTGCGGGCGTGAGCGCTCCCGTGCATCTCGAAGCTGCGCCGCGCGGCGTCGCGACGCTCAACCCCGTGGCGAAGCTGCTGGCGGCGCTCCTCATTGCACTTCCGCTGGTCATCACGATCGACCCGGTCTCGGCCGGCGTGGCCCTGCTCCTCGAGCTGCCGCTCCTGCTCGCGTCGGGCGTCGGGTGGCGCCGGTTCTGGATGCGGACACTGCCGCTGTGGATCGCCGCGCCGGCGGCCGCGGTGACGATCTCGCTCTACGGCGAGCGAAGCGGCGCCGAGGTCTTCTCCTGGGCATTCGTCCACGTCAGCGAGGGTTCGCTCGCGCTGGGGCTGGCGGCTGCGCTCCGCGTCCTCGCGATCGGGCTGCCGGCCGTCGTGCTGTTCATCACGGTGGACCCGACCGACCTCGCCGACGGGCTGGCGCAGATCCTGCGCCTTCCGGCCCGTTTCGTCATCGGGGGACTCGCCGGGATGCGGATGCTCGGTCTGCTCGCGGAGGATTGGCGCGCGCTCGCCCTCGCGCGGCGGGCCCGTGGCGTGGCCGACGCCGGCCGGCTGCGGCGCACGCTGGGGATGGCCTTCGCGCTTCTCGTGCTGGCCATTCGACGGGGCTCGGCGCTCGCGACCGCGATGGAGGCTCGGGCCTTCGGTGCGCCGGTGCGCCGCACGTGGGCGCGGGAGTCGCGGCTCGCGGCATCCGATGTCGCGGTCATGGCGGGCGGGCTCGCGATCTCGGTCACGGCAGTGGCCGTGTCGGTTGCGGTGGGAGCCTTTCACCCGATCTTCGGCCCGTCCTGAGATCAGGCCACGAGATCGGGTCTCAGAGGCTCCCGACCGTCGTCTCCGCCAAGCGCCGGGCCAGCGCCTCCTCGACGACGAGCTCGGTGATCAGCCCGGCGGCGAGAGCCCCGCGCAGCGCGTCGAGCTTGGTCAGGCTCGAGACCGCGCACAGGCGGCGGGGGATGCGCCGGATCGCTTCGAGCGAGGGTCCGCTCGAGCGGGCGTTGAGCTCGATGCCGGTCGCCGAGCCGTCGATGCGGTAGAACACCGTCGCGCAGTCGCCGACGACGCCGTCGCGGAGAAGCGAGCGCAGGTCCTCGCCGGTGAGGTAGCCGCCCGCGTACACATGGGACGGGACGTCGGCGTGCGGGGAGCCGAGCCCGAAGACGAACACCTGCACGCGCGACTGCGCGTCGAGGACGCGCCGGATCGACCGCTCGCGCCACAGCAGCTGTTTGGTCAGCGGGTCGTCGAACAGCGCCGGCACGGGGAACTGCTGGACGTCGGTGCCGAACGCCTGCCCGAACCGCTCGAGGATCGCGCCGGAGTACGAGATGCCCGACGTCGACTCGTTCGCCGCACCGTTCATCTGCACGATCTGCGAGTCGTGCAGCCGTTTCGTCGGCAGGTGGCGGGCGATCGCCGACACCGTGGCTCCCCAGGCGATGCCTATGCTGGCGTCGGGATCGAGCGTCGACGACAGGACGTGGGCCGCCGTCCGTGCGGTGCGCTCGAGCCGTTCGGCGTCATTCGTGCGCGGCGGTGTGCTCACGACGTGCACCGAGATGCCGAAGCGCTCGGAGAGCCGCCGTGCCACCACCGAGTTCGCCTCGTGCGGGGAGTGAACCGTGATCTCCACGAGACCGATGTCGCGGGCGTGCGAGAGCAGACGCGACACCGATGACCGCGACAGGCTCATCTCGGCCGCGATCTGATCCATGGTCCGGTCCTGCACGTAGTAGAGCTGCGCGGCGCGCAATGCGTCGCGCGTCCGGGCTTCGGCTTCGGCATCCGCGCTCATCGTCGTCCGTTCTGCACGTTCGTGCATAGCCGCGGCGCCGGTGCACATCTGTGCACGACCGTTGCGCATCCGTGCGGTGGACCCCAGTGTAGATCGGGACAGCCGTGGAAAAGGATGCATGTATGACCGAGTCGACGCCGACCACCCGAGCGAACATCCGAGCCCTGCGTGAGCGCCCCCATGCCGAGGTCCTCGTGATCGGCGGCGGTATCAACGGCATCGCGACGTTCCGCGATCTCGCGCTCCAGGGCGTCGACGTCGCCCTCGTCGAGCGCGGCGACTACGTCAGCGGCGCCTCGTCGGCATCGAGCCACATGATCCACGGCGGCGTGCGCTACCTCGAGAACGGCGAGTTCCGCCTCGTGAAAGAGTCGGTGACCGAGCGCAACCGCCTCGTGCGCAACGCCCCCCACTTCGTCAAGCCGCTGCCGACGACGATCCCGATCCACCGCACCTTCTCGGGCATCCTCGCGGCCCCGTTCCGGCTGCTCGTGACGCACGGCCGCGGCAAGCCCCGCGAGCGCGGCGCTCTGCTGATCAAGGTCGGTCTGATCATGTACGACACCTTCTCGCGCGACGGCGGATCGGTGCCTCGTCACCGGTTCCGCGGCCGCCGCAGCTCGCGGACGCAGTTCCCCGAACTCGACGAGCGTTTCCGGTACACCGCAACGTATTACGACGCCTCGATGCACGACCCCGAGCGCCTCGCGCTGGACGTGTTGCGCGACGGAGCGCGCGAGGACTCCGCTCGGGCCGCGAACTACGCCCCGGTGGTCGGTGCCGACGGATCGTCGGTCATCATCCGCGACGCCGTCGCCGGCGAGGAGTTCCCCTTCTCGGCGGACGTCATCGTGAACACGAGCGGACCCTGGACCGACCTGACCAACACCGCACTCGGCACCCCGACGCGCTTCATGGGTGGCACGAAGGGCTCGCACATCGTCCTCGACAACACGTCGCTGCTGGAGGCCACGGGCGGCAACGAGATCTTCTTCGAGGCCGCGGACGGCCGCATCGTCCTCATCTACCCGCTCAAGGGCCGGGTCATGGTCGGCACGACCGACATCGACGCCGACCCCGCGAGCGCGACGGTCTGCACCGACGACGAGATCGACTACTTCTTCGATCTGATCGGGCAGGTCTTCCCCGACATCTCGGTCGATCGATCGCAGATCGTCTACACCTTCTCCGGCATCCGTCCCCTCCCGCGGCACGACGACCTCGCCCCGGGCTTCGTCTCGCGCGACTACCGCATCGAGAAGGACCGTCTGGGCGATGTGCCCGTCCTGAGCCTCGTCGGCGGCAAGTGGACGACGTTCCGGGCGCTCGCCGAGCACCTCGCCACCGACGTGCTCGGTCTGATGCGGCGTCCGCGCCGGGTCGCCACCACCGACCTCGCGATCGGCGGCGGTGCCGGGTACCCCCGCAGCGTCGCGCAGCGCCGTCGCTGGATCGACGCCCATCGCGGTGCGCACTCGGCGGAGTTCGCCGATCGGATGCTGGAGCGCTACGGCACCTACGCCCAGGAGGTGCTCGCTGCCCTCCCTGTCGCTCAGCAGGAGCTCGCGCACGCCCCCGGCTACTCGGTCGAGGAGATCGCCTTCCTCGCGGAGCGCGAGGAGGTCGTGTCGCTGATGGACCTGCTGCTGCGTCGCACGTCGATCGCGTTCGTCGGCGGCGTCTCGATGGAGACGCTCTCCGAGGTCGCCGAGGCGGCTGCGTCGGCGCTGGACTGGGACGATGACGCCGTGCGCGCCCAGGTCGAGGAGGCGGCGCAGGCCCTCGAGGAGGCGCACCGCATCGACGTGCGGACCTCGCACCTGGCGCCGCTCGACGCCTGACGCTCGCAGACCCGGCGAGGCCCGACGCCGGATCACCCTCGGGTCACCCTCTCGCGCGGCGACGTCGCCCGCGATGATTCTGCAGAAAGGTCGACGCTGACATGCACGACATCAATCTCGGGCTCTACTTCGTGTCAGAGCTCGTGGGAACAGCGATGCTGCTCCTGCTCGGCGGTGGCGTGGTCGCCAACGTCATCCTCGCCAAGTCGAAGGGTCTCGGCGGCGGGACGCTGATGATCAACTGGGGCTGGGGCCTCGCGGTCTTCGCCGGTGTGCTCGTGTCGTCGTACTCCGGCGCGCAGCTGAACCCCGCCGTGTCGATCGGGCTCCTGGTGGGCGGGAAGATCGAGTTCGTCCAGTTCCTCGTCGCGATCGCCGCCCAGTTCGTCGGCGCCTTCCTCGGCGCCGTGCTCTGCTGGCTGGCCTACCACGACCACTTCGACGCCGAGCCCGACCCGGCCAACAAGCTCGGGGTGTTCTCGACCGGCCCCGGCATCCGCGCCTACGGCTGGAACCTCGTGACCGAGATCATCGCGACCTTCGTGCTCGTGTTCGTGATCTTCGGCTTCGCCGACTACGGCGACATCGAGATCGGCACCCCGGGCTCGCTCGGACCCCTGACCGCCGTCCCGGTCGCCCTCCTCGTGGTCGGCATCGGCGCCTCGCTCGGCGGACCGACGGGCTACGCGATCAACCCGGCCCGCGACCTCGGACCCCGCATCGCTCACGCCGTGCTCCCCATCAAGGGCAAGGGCTCGAGCGACTGGTCGTACGCGTGGGTTCCCGTCGTGGGACCCCTCATCGGCGGTACGCTCGCGGCACTCGCTGCCGGCGCCCTGCTCGGCTTCGCCTGATCCGTCCACCCCCGAACCGACAACGCTGACAGACAAGGACGTCACATCATGACCGACTACATCATCGCCCTCGACCAGGGCACGACCTCGAGCCGCGCCATCATCTTCGACAAGAAGGGGTCGATCATCTCCGTCGGGCAGAAGGAGCATGAGCAGATCATGCCCCGGGCCGGCTGGGTCGAGCACGACCCGATCGAGATCCGCGACAACATGCGCGAGGTCATCGGCATCGCGCTCGGCCGGGCCAACCTGACCCGTCACGACATCGCCGCGATCGGCATCACCAACCAGCGCGAGACCGCCGTCGTGTGGGACAAGAACACCGGCATCCCCGTGTACAACGCGATCGTGTGGCAGGACACCCGCACGCAGTCGATCGTCAACCGTCTGGCGGGCGACGAGGGCGTCGAGCGGTACAAGGACATCGTCGGGCTGCCGCTGGCGACGTACTTCTCGGGCACGAAGATCGTCTGGATCCTCGAGAACGTCGAGGGTGCACGCGAGAAGGCCGAGGCCGGCGATCTCATCTTCGGCACGACTGACACGTGGGTGCTGTGGAACCTCACCGGAGGCCCGACGGGCGGCATCCACGCCACCGACGTCACGAACGCGTCGCGCACGCTCTTCATGGACCTCGAGACCCTCGAATGGCGGGACGACATCCTGGCCGACTTCGGTGTGCCGCGCTCGATGATGCCCGAGATCCGCTCGTCCAGCGAGGTCTACGGCGAGGCGCGCGACACGTCTCTGCTGCGCGAGACGCCGGTGGCCGGCATCCTCGGCGACCAGCAGGCCGCGACCTTCGGCCAGGCGGCTTTCGACGCCGGTGAGAGCAAGAACACCTACGGCACCGGCAACTTCCTGATCTTCCAGACCGGCACCGAGATCGTAAAGTCCGAGAACGGTCTGCTCACGACGGTCGGCTACAAGCTGGGCGACGGGCCGACCCACTACGCGCTCGAGGGCTCGATCGCCGTCACCGGGTCGCTCATCCAGTGGCTGCGCGACCAGCTCGGGATCATCTCGACCGCTCCCGAGGTCGAGCAGCTCGCGCTCTCGGTCGAAGACAACGGCGGCGTGTACTTCGTCCCCGCCTTCTCGGGTCTGTACGCACCGTACTGGCGGCCGGATGCCCGCGGCGCGATCGTCGGGCTCACGCGCTACGCCAACCGCGGCCACCTCTCCCGCGCAGCGCTCGAGGCCACGGCCTTCCAGACCCGCGAGGTGCTGGATGCCGTCAACGCCGACTCCGGGGTCGACCTGGCCGAGCTGAAGGTCGACGGCGGCATGATCGCCAACGACACGCTGATGCAGTTCCAGGCCGACATCCTGGGCGTTCCCGTCGTGCGGCCGGTCGTCGCCGAGACGACGGCGCTCGGTGCCGCCTACGCAGCCGGCCTCGCGGTCGGCTTCTGGAGCGACCTCGACGAGCTGCGGGCCAACTGGCAGGAAGACAAGCGCTGGACGCCGAACGACGACGTCGAGGAGCGCGAGCGCCAGCTGCGGCTGTGGAAGAAGGCCGTGACGAAGTCGATGGACTGGGTCGACGACGACGTCCGCTGAGGTCAGAGGGAGAGGGCGAAGCAGACCGAGCGCGGCATCGTCTCGACATAGGGCTCGTAGACGGGGATGCGGCTGAAGCCCATCGACGCGTAGAGCGCCATGGACTCGGGCTGCTGGAGTCCGGTCTGCAGGATCACGCGCTCCGCGCCGTCCGCGCGGGCGGCCTCGAGCGCGGCCGACATGAGTCCGCGGGCGATGCCGAGCCCTCGGAAGCCCGGTGCCACGATGAGGCGCTTGATCTCCCACTCGTCGCCGAGCCGGCGCAGGATGACGTGCCCCGCGGGGGCCTCGTCGGCGCCGGCTTCGGCGGCGAGGGCGATCAGCGTCGCGACGATCTCGTCGGGGTGCGTCGCGAGTGCACGGGCGCGGGCGCGGCGTCGCTCGTCCGGCTCGTCGCCGTGGAAGCCGTCGTAACGCGCGCCGAGGTCGTCGTCGAGCTGGCGGCGCAGGTCGCGGGCGCGGGCATCGTCGTAGGCGACGTCGACGATCCGCCAGGTCAGGTCTCGTTCCACAGCGACCGATAGTAGGCCAGTCGCTCGGGGTCGGGGGCGACACCGTAGGCCGCGATGAGCGTGTCTTCCCAGCCGGGACCGTAGTTCCACTCGGTGCTCATCGAGGCGACGGCGATGTCGGCCCAGCGGTCGGCGACGCCGAGCGCGCCGAGGTCGACGTGCGCGAGCCACCGTCCGCCGTCGTCGATGAGGGTGTTCGGGCAGCAGGCGTCGCCGTGGCAGACGACGAGGAGATCGGGCTCGGGCGCCTCGTGGAGGGATGTCGGAACGGCGATGCCGCGGGCCGCTGCGGTGCGCAGCCGGTGCTCGACGCTCCAGTCGAACGGGCAGTCCACGACGGGCAGCGCGTCGTGGAGCGCGCGGAGGCCCTCCCCGACGGCGCGGACGGCGGCGGCGGGTTCCGCGATCCAGCGAGGATCGACCGCCGACCGGCCGGGCAGCGCGCGGGTCACGAGCCATTCGATGTCGCCGTCCTCACCGGTCTCGATGACCTCGGGCACCGGTGTGAATCGTGCGGCCCATCGCAGGCGCTCCGACTCGTCGTGCATCGAGGTCTCGAGATTCCGCGGACCGATCTTGACGACGCGGCCGTCGTCGGTGCGGAACGTGAGGCCCCCGATCGCGTTGCGCCACAGCGGCGTCGAGCTCGCGTCGCCCGTGAGCCGGCGCAGCCGCGCGGAGAAGTCCGGCGGAATCGGGGAATCCGGCGGCAGCAGGGTCACAGCCCCATCCTGCCCCTGCAGCTCAGCCGGCCGCGGGCGTTCTAGGGTGGAGGGGCGAGTTCGAAGGAGAACACATGCAGATCGCGGGAGTCTCCGCCCTCATCACGGGCGGCGCCAGCGGACTGGGCGCGGCCACGGCGCGGCGCCTCGCCGCCGACGGTGCGCACGTCACGATCGTCGACCTGCCGGGGTCGCCCGGCCGGGAGGTCGCCGCCGAGCTCGGCGGGCGGTTCGCCCCCGCCGACGTCACCGACCCGGACGAGGTCACCGATGCCGTCGAGACAGCCGGCCGTGCCGCGCCGCTGCGGATCGTCGTCAATTGCGCCGGAATCGCACCGCCCGCCAAGGTGCTCGACCGCGAGGGCGCGCCCACGCCGCTCCCGGACTTCGAGCGGATCATACGCATCAACCTCGTCGGCACCTACAACGTCGTCGCTCAGGCGTCGGCGGCGATCGCGCGGACCGAGCCGACCGACTCGGGAGCCCGCGGCGTGATCGTCAACACCGCCTCCGTCGCCGCCTTCGACGGCCAGATCGGCCAGCCCGCCTACGCCGCATCGAAGGGGGGAGTGCACGCGATGACCCTGCCGATAGCGCGCGAGCTCGCGCGCTACGGCATCCGCGTCTGCACCATCGCCCCCGGGATCATGCAGACGCCGATGATGGCGGGGCTGCCGGATGCTGCGCAGCGCTCGCTCGGTGAGCAGGTGCCGTATCCGCAGCGGCTGGGGGCGCCGGAGGAGTTCGCCGCGCTCGCCGCCCACATCGTCGACAACGACTACCTCAACGGCGAGACGATCCGTCTCGACGGCGCGATCAGAATGGCACCACGATGACCGACACTGCATCCGACATCGCACCCGACACTGCATCCGACACCGTTCTGCTGCGGCGCGAGGGCGCGCTCGCGCGCATCACCCTGAACCGTCCGGCATCCCTCAACGCGGTCGACGCCGAGATGGCCGCCCGTTGGCGCGAGGTCGCCGCCGAGGTCGCGGCCGACGCGTCGATCGGGGCCGTGATCCTGGATGCTGCGGGCCGTGCCTTCTGCGCGGGCGGCGACGTCGTGTCGATGTCTACGTCGGGCATGGGCGGCACCGCGGTCACCGAGACGGCCCGCGTCATCCACGACGGCATCACCTCGCTGACCGAGGCGGCGGTGCCGATCGTCGCGGCGGTCCAGGGCGCGGTCGCTGGGGGAGGGCTCGGGATCATGCTGGTCGCCGACTACATCGTCGCGTCGCCGTCGGCGGTCTTCGTCAGCAAGTACGCCAACATCGGGCTCACTCCCGATCTCGGTGTGTCGACTCTGCTGCCGGCCGCCATCGGCCAGCGCCGGGCGCTGCAGCTGCTGCTCGACGACACGGCGCTCGACGCCGCGACCGCACGCGACTGGGGCCTGATCGCCGAGGTCATCGACGACCCGGCCGCCCGCGCGCAGGCGCTCGCCGAATCGTGGCTGCACGGCGCGACGACCGCGTTCGGTCAGGCCAAGCGCCTCGTGCGCGAGGGCGCCGGGCGCACCTTCGCGCAGAACCTCGACGACGAGGCGCGGACGATCGGCGCGCGTTTCGACAGCGACGAGGCGCGTGTCCGCATCGACGCGTTCGCCGCAGCATCCGCCCGCCGGACCCGACCCGAGGAGAAGTCATGACCGACCCGAAGCCCCTGGCGGGCAAGACGCTGCTGATGTCGGGCGGGAGCCGCGGCATCGGTCTGGCCATCGCGCTGCGCGCTGCGCGCGACGGTGCGAACATCGCCTTGCTCGCCAAGACCGACCAGCCGCATCCGAAGCTCGAGGGCACCGTCCACACTGCCGCCGCCGAGATCGTCGCGGCCGGCGGCCAGGCCCTGCCGATCGTCGGCGACGTCCGCGACGAGGACTCGATCACCGAGGCGGTGCTGAAGACGCAGGGCGAGTTCGGCGGGATCGATATCGTCGTC
This sequence comes from Microbacterium sp. 1262, assembly GCF_040544895.1. Classification (NCBI taxonomy): domain Bacteria; kingdom Bacillati; phylum Actinomycetota; class Actinomycetes; order Micrococcales; family Microbacteriaceae; genus Microbacterium; species Microbacterium sp. 1262. The sequence continues at coordinate 2,217,108 of NZ_JBEPKU010000001.1, read as the reverse complement.
AACAACGCATCGGCGATCGATCTCTCGGGCACGCTGGAGCTCGCCACGAAGCGTTTCGACCTCATGCAGGGGGTCAACGTGCGCGGCACGTTCCTGCTCTCGCGGGCCGCCATCCCGATCCTGCGAGAGGCCGAGAACCCGCACATCCTCTCGCTGTCGCCCCCGCTCAACCTCTCGCCGAAGTGGCTCGGCGCGCACACCGGCTACACCCTCGCGAAGTACGGCATGACGATGGCGACCCTCGGCGTCGCCGCGGAGTTCGCCGGCGACGGCATCGCCGCCAACACCCTGTGGCCGCGGACGACGATCGCGACGGCGGCGGTGAAGTACTCCCTCGGCGGCGACCGCATGATGGCCGCGAGCCGCACTCCGGAGATCTACGCGGATGCCGCCTACCACGTGCTCGTCCAGCCCTCGCGCGAGTACACGGGGCAGACCCTCATCGTCGAGGATGTGCTCGAAGCCGCCGGCGTGACCGACTTCTCGAGCTACGCCGCCGTCCCGGGAACGCCCGACGCCGAGCTGTTCCCCGACGTCTTCCTCGACTGACGGGTCGGGATCAGAGAGGCTTGCGCAGGAAGATCTGGAAGGTGCCGTCGCCCTGCGGCACGCGCTCGGACTCGCTGTAGCCTTCGCGTTCGTAGAGGCGCAGGTTGGCCTCGCTGAGCGAGCCGGTGAACAGCTCGGCCTCGTGCGCTCCGGCCGCCCGTCCGCGGGCCTCGACAGCGGCGAGCAGTGCCGTGCCGAGTCCGGACCCCTGCTGGTCGGGGGCGATCGCGATGCGGCCGATCAGCAGCAGCTCGCCGTCGAGGCGGGCGCGCGCCGCTCCGACGATGCGACCGTCGTCGACGGCGACGCAGCCGAGGTTCTCCTGCAGCTCCGCACGGAGCTCATCGAGGGTCTGCGTGAGGGGCGGCATGTCGGCGGCGTCGTAGATGAGGGCTTCGGACACGAATGCCGCGCGCTGCAGGGTCAGCACCTCGCCCGCGTCAGCGGGGTCGATGGGGCGGATGTCGCGGTCGCCGGCCTCGCGGGACATCAGACGGCCGTCTCGGGGTCGATGATGCCGTGGCGGACGAAGGCGTTCCAGATGCCGTCGTCGAGGACACCGGTGGTGACCTCGCCGGCGATGCGCTGCAGCTGGGGGTCGGCCTCGGCCATCGCGATGGCGGTGCCGCAGACCTCGAACATCTCGACGTCGTTCCAGCTGTCGCCGATTCCGACGGCGTCGGCGGCGTCACGGCCGAGGTGCGTCAGCATCGCCTGGATACCGGTTCCCTTGTTCGTGCCGCGCATCCCGACCTCGCCGTTCGCCCCGGTGGGCAGGGGCATGCTGCCCGGGATGACGTGGAACTCGTCGCCGAGCGCGCGCTGGGTCTTCTCGACGGCGTCGGGATCGGAACTGACGAACACCGCCTTCGCGATGTGGTCGAGATCGGCCTCTTCGACGGGGGCGAAGCGCGGCGCGGCCACGACGTCTTCGGCGAGGGCGACGGTCGAGAGGTCCTCGGCGTGGCGGCGTCGGCGTTCGCTGATGAACTCGGCGATGAAGGACCGCACGCCCTCGCTCGCGTACACCCCGTCGTGCGATTGGATGAAGTACCTCGTGCCCTGCTCGTCGAAGTAGGCCATGACCCGCTCGACGGCGGCGCGGGGCATCAGCTCGGCGAGCACCGTCTCGTCGCCGGAGACCGCGAGGGCCCCGCCGTTGGAGATGGCGCCGTCGAAGCCGATGTCGAGCACGCGGGGGTTGATGTCGCCGGCGGCGCGTCCCGTGCACAGGTAGACGAGATGCCCGCGTTCGCGGGCGGCGCGAACCGCTGCGATCGTCGAGGGGGCGATCGTCTCGCCGTGCGCGAGGATGGTGCCGTCGACGTCGAGGAAGATGATGCGAGAATCCGACGTCACCCCTCCAGCGTAATGCGGGTGGCTCACAGCAGGCCGTGGCGGACGAAGGCGTGGTGGATGCCGTCGTCGTCGATCGCGGTCGTGACCTCGTCGGCGAGGGCCTGGACCTCGGGCGCGGCGTTGCCCATCGCGATCGCGGTGCCGCACACCTCGAACATTTCGGCGTCGTTCCAGTTGTCGCCGATGCCGATCGCGTCGGCCGGGTCGACGCCCAGGTGGGCGAGCACCTCGAGGATCGCGGCGCCTTTGTTCACGCCGCGTGGTGCCACCTCGCCCGAGCTGCCCTCGGGCAGGGGGATCGTGCCCGAGACGACGGCGAAGTCGGGGGCGAGCTCCGCGAGCAGATCGGCGACCGCGTCCGCGTCGTGCCCGAGGATGACGGCCTTGGCGACCTCGGCATCCGAGAAGTGGACCTCGTCGTCGAAGGTCTTCATCCCGACGCTGAAGAACTCGAGCTCCTCCGGGTCGGCCCCGGCGGCCCGCGCGTCCTCGATATGGCGGGCGCGGTCGCGCTCCAGACGGTCCGCGAGTAGAGCCGGCAGTCCCGGGCTCGCGAACATGCGGTCGAACGACTGGTAGTACCAGTGGATGCCGCGGGACTCGAACGCGGCGCTGAGGCGTGCGACCTCGGCGGCGGTCATGAGTCGCGAGACGATCAGCTCGTCGCCGACCCCGGCGAACGCGCCGCCGTTGGTGACGGCACCGTCGAAGCCGATGTCGAGGATGCGGCCGCGGAGCTCGGCCATGCCGCGTCCGGTGCTCAGCAGCACGAGGTGACCGTTCTCGCGGGCACGGCGGACGGCGGCGACGGCGGATTCGGGCAGGTGGGTGCCGTCCTGCAAAAGCGTGCCGTCGACGTCGAGGAAGACGGCGCGGCGGCGGAAGTCGGACGAGGTCATGCGGATCCCCTCTCGGATGCGGAGAAGGGCGCGGCCGCGGGCCAGAAGGAGGGCCCCGCGACCGCGCCCGGTCGGGTCAGCGTCTCAGCGGGTCAGCGAGGCGCCGTTGGTGCGGATGACTTCGGCGTACCAGCCGAACGACTTCTTCTCGAAGCGCTCGAGCGTGCCCGAGCCGTCGTCGTTGCGGTCGACGTAGATGAAGCCGTACCGCTTGCTCAGCTGAGCGGTCGAGGCGCTGACGAGGTCGATGCAGCCCCACGAGGTGTAGCCGAGCACCTCGACGCCGTCGGCGATCGCCTCGCCGACCTGCACGAGGTGGTCGTTGAGGTAGGCGATGCGGTAGTCGTCGACGACCGTCTTGACGCCGTCGACCACGACGAGCTGGTCCTTCGCGCCCAGGCCGTTCTCGACGATGAACAGCGGCTTCTGCCAGCGATCCCAGAACTGGTTGAGCACCAGTCGCAGGCCGACGGGATCGATCTGCCAGCCCCACTCGCTCGCCTCGAGGGTCGGGTTCGGCACGCCGCCCATGATGTTGCCCTCGCCGGTGACCTTCTTCGCCGGGTCGGCGGTCGCGGCGACCGACATGTAGTAGCTGAAGGACACGAAGTCGACCGTGTTGGTGAGGTCGTCGCGGTCCTCGTCGGTGATGTCGAGCGCGATGCCCTTCTCGGCGAGCGTGCGCAGGAAGTAGCCGGGGTAGGCGCCGCGGGTGTGCACGTCGCCGTAGACGAGGTTCGAGTGATCGAACGACATGACCTCGAGTGCGTCGGCGGGAGAGGGCGAGAGCGGGTACACGGGCATCGACAGCACCATGCAGCCGATCTGCGCGTTCGGGGCGACCTCGCGCGCGATGCGCGTCGCGCGGGCGGATGCCACGAGCTCGTGGTGCATCGCCTGGTACAGCTGCTGCTCCGTCAGCTCGTCCTTCGGGGTGTTGATGCCCCCCGACATGAAGGGGGCGTGCAGGAGCGAGTTGATCTCGTTGAAGGTCAGCCAGTACTTCACCCGTGCGCCGTAGCGCTCGAAGAGGGTGCGCGCGTAGTTCTCGTAGAAGCCGATGAGCCGGCGGTCGGTCCACCCGTCGTAGGTCTCGGCGAGGTGGAGCGGCGTCTCGTAGTGCGAGATCGTGACGAGCGGCTCGATGCCGTGCTTCTCGAGCTCGTCGAGCACGCGGTCGTAGAAGGCGAGGCCCTCTTCGTTCGGCTCGGTCTCGTCGCCCTTCGGGAAGATGCGGCTCCACGCGATGGAGAAGCGGAAGGTCTTGAAGCCCATCTTGGCGAACAGGGCGATGTCTTCGGCGTAGCGGTGGTAGAAGTCGATGCCGACGAGCTTGAGGTTGTCGGGGGTCGGTGCGTCGGTGCGGGCGCCGACGATGCCGCGGGGCATGACGTCCTGCACCGAGAGGCCCTTGCCGCCTTCGTCGTAGGCGCCCTCGAGCTGGTTCGCGGCGGTCGCGCCGCCCCAGAGGAATCCGTCGGGGAAGGTGATGGTGCTCATGACTCTCTCGTTTCGTATCGCTGGTCCCGCGGTTGGCGGGACGGTATCGCTGGTCCCGCGAATGGCGGGACGGGTGGGGGGAGGGGGCGGGGTTCGGGTTGCCCGCCCCCTCCGTTCGGGTGCGTCGGTCAGCTCGCCAGCGCGGACTCGACCGAGACCGCCGTGAACAGCGGCTCGCCGTGCGCGATCGGGCCGGACGCCTGGTCGGTCAGAGCGGGGTACAGCTCGCCGTTGGTGACGATGACGGGCGTCGTCAGGTCGTAGCCCGCCCGCTCGATCGCGTCGCCGTCGAACTCGACGAGCAGATCGCCGGCCTTGACCTCCTGGCCGGTGGTGACCTTGACGTCGAAGTGAGCGCCGGCGAGCTTGACCGTGTCGATGCCGATGTGGATGAGCACCTCGGCGCCGTCGGCGTGGCGCAGGCCGATCGCGTGTCCGGTCGGGAACGCAGCTGCGACGGTCGCGTCGAACGGGGCGTAGACGGCGCCGGAACGCGGCTTGATCGCGACGCCGTCACCGAGGCTGCCCTCGGCGAAGGCCGCGTCGGGGGTCTCGCTGAGCGGCACGACCGTGCCGTCGACCGGGCTGAGAACGACGACGTCGTTGCCGGATGCCGCCGGGGTGGCCGCCGGTGCGGCATCCTCTTCGGGCTCCTTGAAGCCGACGATCGCGGTCAGCAGGAACGGGATGGCGATCGCGGCAGCGAGGCCGATGATGAGCATGACCATGTTCCCGTTGCCGAACAGGGCCGGAAGCGCCAGTCCGGAGGGGACGACGAAGGCGGTCGAGAAGACGCCGCCCATCGCGATGATCGCGCCGCCGACCACACCGCCGACGATGCCGAAGGCGAAGGGGCGCTTGAGCGGCAGGTTGATGCCGTAGATGGCGGGCTCGGTGATGCCGGCGAGGAAGCCCGACAGCGTCGCGGGAGCCGCGAGCGACTTGAGGTTCTTGTTGCGGGCGCGCACCCAGACACCGGCGACGGCGGCAGCCTGCGCGAGGACGGCTGCGAACACGGGGCCGATGAGCAGGATCTGACCGGTGGTCTGGTACTCCAGCGTGAACAGCGGCACGAGGCCCCAGTGCAGACCGAAGATGACGAAGACCTGCCAGAAGCCGCCCATGATGGCGCCGCCGGCCCACGAGGCGTTCTCGAAGACCCAGCCGATGCCGTTGCCGAGCGCGCCGCTGAGGATCGCGGAGATCGGGCCGATGACGACGAAGACGATCGGGACGGCGATGAGCACGACGATCATCGGGGTGACGAAGCGCCGTACCGCGCCCGGGAGCTTCGCGTAGAGGAACTTCTCGGCGTGGCTCTGCAGCCACACGATCACGATGATCGGGATGACGCTCGAGACGTAGGTGACCATCGTGAAGGGGATGCCGAAGAACGTCAGCCCCTCGACCCCGACGAGCGGGGTGATGGTCGGGTAGAGCACCGCGGCCGCGATCGCGAACGCGGTGAACTCGTTGGCCTTGAAGTAGCGCGCCGCGGTGAACGCGAGCGCCATCGGCAGGAAGTTGATGAGACCGTCCGACAGGGCGTTCAGCACCGCGTAGGTCGAGTTGTCGGTGCCGATCCAGCCGAAGGTGACCGCGGCTGCGAGGAAGGCCTTCAGCAGACCGGTGCCCGCGAGGGCCCACAGCAGCGGCGTGAAGATCGCCGAGATCATCGAGATGAAGCGGTTGAAGAGGTTGCCCTTCGGGCCCTCGGATGCCGCGGCGTCGGAGCCGGCGCCGAACTTCGAGATCTTGCCGATCTCGGCGAACACGTCGGGGACGTCGTTGCCGATGACGACCTGGTACTGGCCGCCGGCCTGGGCGACGGTGACGACACCGGGCACGGCCTTGACGGCGGCGGTGTTCGCCTTGGACTCATCCTTCAGCACGAAACGCAGACGCGTCGCGCAGTGGACGAGGGAGGTGACGTTCTCCTCGCCGCCGACGCCCGCCAGGACGCCGGCCGCGGTCTTCGAGTAATCCATCGGGACTGCTCGCTTTCTGCCGCAGCATCGCGGCACTCGGGTGGAGGAAGCCGCCGCATCCCTGTTTCCGGGCAACAAAAAAACCTGAACTCGTTCACCGCCGATCAAGACGATGTGAGTTCAGGTTTTGCCCGCTGCCGCGGTAACAATCCGGAGACTTCCGCAGGGCAGCGACGCCCTGCGAGGGTCACGGTAGCACGGGACCGGGGTTCTGGCCAGCTTCGTTCGCACCGACCTGCGTCGCGAGGCGCTCGACGTGCACGATGACGTACAGGAGCTCCTCGTCGGTCAGCTCCGACTCCGTCGCCGCACGGACGTAGGCCTTCACCTCCTCCGCGATCGCGTAGGAGCGCGGGTAGCTGTGCTTGGCGAACTCGAAGAACGAGGTGTCGGCGCTGCGCAGCATCGTCTTCGAGACGAGGCGCTGCAGCAGGAACTGGATGTGCAGGATGAATCGGGCGTAATCGGGGCTGTCGGTGTCGAGCTTGACGCCGAGGCCGTTCTCGACCGTCATGACGACGTGCTGCAGGCGGCGGAAGAGGAGCGCCGCCGTGCCGTTGGGCTCGTCGCGGGTCGCGTTGAGCAGGTGCATCGTGAGGAACACCGCCTCTTCGGCGGGCAGCTCGCGATCGAGGGACTCGGAGATCGCGGTGGCCATGCGCTGCGCCGCGGAGAACTCGTGGGGATGCAGCACGCGCAGTTCGGGCATGTTGGTCGCGGGGATCCGGATGCCGTTGTCGAGCCGCTCGAGCACGAACTGGATGTGATCGATGACGGCCATCGTGAAGAACCGGTCGAGGTGGTGGCCGAGACGGCGCTCGGCCTCGTCGACGGCGCGAGTGACGGCTTCCACCACCGGGTAGGGCACGTCGGTGAGCAGCTGGCGTTCGCGGTCGCCGGCATCCCCCGCATCGAGGATGAAGGTCTTCTCGACCTTGTCGGGGTCGAGGGTGTCGGACGGCTTCAGCTGGAACCCGAGCCCGCGTCCCATGAGCACGCGTTCGCGGCCATGCTCGTCGAGAGTGATGACGACGTTGTTGTTCAGCACCTTGTGCACGACGGTGCCCCGCGGGGGCGGAGCGACGTCGTCGAGGTTCATGGCTGCAGTCTAGGGCGGAGCAGGGCGGGGGCCGCCGGGCGCGGCGAACGCCGGCGGCCAGCCTTCGCGCAGGCGGCGCCGGTACCCTGGATCATATGACCGATTCAGATCCCGTGCGCGAGACCGCGTCGTCCGTGCGCGAGACCTCGTCGCCCGTGCGCTCCACCAAGCCGCGTCAGGTGCGCCCGGCGACCGAGGGCTGGTCGCAGCAGAAGGACGAGTCCGGTCGTCCGCTGCTGCAGTTCGCGAGCCCGAAGCGCGGCAAGCCGCCCGTCCACCTCGCCGACCTCACGCCCGAGCAGCGCGTCGAGAAGGTCAAGGAGCTCGGCATGCCGGGCTTTCGGGCGAAGCAGCTCGAGAAGCACTACTTTCGGCACTTCACCTCGGATGCCGCGGAGATGACCGACCTGCCCGCCGCGGGGCGCGACGAGCTCGTCGCCGGTCTGCTCCCGCCGCTCCTGACCGAGGTGCGCCGGCTCGAGACCGACCGCGGCGACACGATCAAGTTCCTGTGGAAGCTCCACGACGGCGCCCTCGTCGAGTCGGTGCTCATGCGCTACACGGGCCGCATCACGCTGTGCGTGTCGAGCCAGGCCGGATGCGGCATGAACTGCCCGTTCTGCGCGACCGGCCAGGCGGGCCTGACCCGCAACATGTCGGCCGCCGAGATCATCGAGCAGGTCGTCCGGGCGAACCGTCTCATCGCCGACGGCGGCCTCGGCGACCCGCGCAAGGTCGGGCACGAGGGCGAGCGCGTCACGAACATCGTCTTCATGGGCATGGGCGAGCCGCTGGCGAACTACGCCCGCGTCATGCAGGCGGTGCGCACGATGGTCGACAAGGATCACGGCATCGGCATGAGCGCGCGGGGCATCACCGTCTCCACGGTCGGTCTCGTGCCGGCGATCCAGAAGCTGACGAAGGAGGACATTCCCGTCACCTTCGCACTCTCGCTGCATGCCCCCGACGACCAGCTGCGTGACGAGCTCATCCCCGTCAACTCGCGGTGGAAGGTCGACGAGGCGCTCGACGCGGCGAAGGCCTACTTCGACGAGACGGGCCGGCGGGTGTCGATCGAGTACGCCCTCATCAAGGACATGAACGACCACGCGTGGCGCGCGGACCTCCTCGCCGAGAAGCTGAACGCCCGCGGACGCGGCTGGGTGCACGTCAACCCCATCCCGCTCAATCCGACGCCCGGCTCCATCTGGACCTCGTCCGAGCCCGAGGTGCAGGACGAGTTCGTGCGACGGCTGAACGAGGCCGGCATCCCGACGACCCTTCGCGACACGCGCGGCAAGGAGATCGACGGGGCGTGCGGTCAGCTCGTCGCGACCGAGGACGACCAGCGCGCGGCCGACACGGTTCCCGCGGGTTGAGGTCATAAGACGCAACTCCGGCCCGCCGGGGCCCACCGCGAGGTAGCGTTTTCCCATGGTTGAGTATCGCTACCTCGGCAACAGTGGATTCAAGGTCTCGGAGATCACGTACGGCAACTGGGTGACGCATGCGTCGCAGGTGGAGAACGACGCGGCCATCGCGACCGTCCACAAGGCGCTGGGCCTCGGCATCACCTCGTTCGACACCGCAGACGCGTACGCCAACACGGCCGCGGAGGTCGTGCTCGGCGAGGCGCTGAAGGGTCAGCCGCGCGAGACGCTCGAGATCTTCACGAAGGTGTATTGGCCGACCGGCCGCAAGGGGCCGAACGACCAGGGCCTCTCGCGCAAGCACATCTTCGACAGCATCAACGGGTCGCTCCGCCGTCTCGGTGTCGACTACGTCGACCTCTACCAGGCGCACCGCTACGACTACGAGACGCCGCTGGAAGAGACGATGCAGGCTTTCGCCGACATCGTCCGCCAGGGCAAGGCGCTCTACATCGGCGTCAGCGAGTGGACCGCCGAGCAGCTGCGCGAGGGGCACGCCCTCGCGACGAAGCTCGGGTTCCAGCTCGTGTCGAACCAGCCGCAGTACTCGGCGCTGTGGCGCGTCATCGAGGGCAAGGTCATTCCCGCCTCGCAGGAGCTCGGCATCTCGCAGATCGTCTGGTCGCCGCTCGCGCAGGGCGTGCTGACGGGCAAGTACCAGCCGGGCCAGCCCGTACCCGAGGGATCGCGCGCGACCGACGAGAAGAGCGGCGCGAACTTCATCAAGCGCTTCTTGAACGACGAGGTGCTCACGGCCGTTCAGAAGCTGAAGCCGATCGCCGACGAGGCGGGCCTCACCGTCGCGCAGCTCTCGCTTGCGTGGGTGCTGCACAACGACAACATCGCGGCAGCGCTCGTCGGCGCCTCGCGTCCCGAGCAGCTCGAGGACACCGTCAAGGCCTCGGGCGTGAAGCTCGAGCAGTCGGCGTACGACGCGATCAACGATGCCCTCGGCGGCGTCGCGGTGACCGACCCGGCCGAGACCGACACGGTCTCGCCGAAGACCCGCCCGGCCTGATCGTGGCGGTAACGAGCGCCGGCATCCTGCCCTACCGCATCGCTGCGGACGGCACGGTGTCGGCGCTCGTCGCCCACATGGGCGGACCGTTCTGGGCGGCCAAGGACGCCGGGGCGTGGTCGATCGTCAAAGGCGAGTACGACCCCGACGACGAGGCGGCCCTGGGTGCCGCGCGGCGCGAGTTCCGCGAAGAGCTCGGGCTCGAGCCGCCCGACGGCGAGTACGCCGAGCTCGGCACCTTCTCGTACTCGTCGGGCAAGCGCATCACGGTGTTCGTCGTCGACGGCAGCGGGTTCGATGCCTCGAACGCGGCATTCGGCGAGTTCGAGATGGAGTGGCCGCCGCGGTCGGGGCGCACGGCGTCGTTCCCCGAGGTCGACCGGGTCGAGTGGGTCGAGGTGGGGCGCGCTCGCGAGCTGCTCGTCAAGGGTCAGCGACCGGCCCTCGACCGGCTCGATGAACTCGTTCAAGCGAGCGGGAGGTAGTCGAGGGTGGCGCAGCATCGCATGTTTCCCGCCGACCGGTGGGAGCCGTTCTCCGATGAGCACCTGGCGCGCGTCATCCCCGTCGCCACGGATCGCATCGTCCGGGCCTCGGCCGCCGCGGACTTCGCGCCGCGGCAAGCGGAGATGGTGATCTTCGACGCGTGCGGCATGAGCGCGGACGGCGTGCGCATCTGGCATGCAGCCCGACGGCTCGGCGAGTCAGCGAACGCACGCGCCCGGTCGTCGGCTCGGCTTCGCTTCGGCGGTCGCGCATCCAGCATCGGCTGGATCGGGTGGGTGCTGGTGCTCGCCGCCCTCACCGGCGGACTCGCATTCGCCGTCGCGCTGCAGACGAAGGACGTGGTGCTCACAGCCGCGTTCTCCGCCGCGACGGCGATGGCGGTGCTGGTGGCGGCCGCGGGCGCGCGAGGACGCCCGCTCGATCGTGCGCTGTGGCGGCCGCAGACTGTCGCCCTCGTCGGGACGGCGGTTGCCGCCGTCCTCGTCGGCAGCGGTGCCACCGCCCCCGCGATGGCCGTGCTGGTGGCTGCCCCGGTCATCGTCGTCACCTCCCTGGTCGCAGGCATGATCATCCGGGGCGCCAAGCCGCAGCAGGCCCGCGAGGTGGATGACAGTCTGACCGCCGCTTACCGGGCGGTCATCGCGGACCTTCCCGCTCATGTCGAGCGTCTCGAGCGCGAGACGAGCGCTGCACTGCCGCCGGAGCGAGCCCGGTTCGTCGAACGCGTCCGCGCCGCCGTGTTCGAACGAGTGCGGGCCGACGAGCGCGTGCCCGAGCGGGCGCGGAGAAGGCTCGCGCGGCACGGGGACGCGCACGGCGCGGGCGGTGTCGTCATCGCGGATTTCGCCGATCCGCTCACCTGGATGCCGGAGGCGCTCGCGCGGTCGGCGTACGCCACGGACGATCCGCGGCATCCCGACAATCGGGACGGCTGACCGGTCTCGCCGTCCCGTCAGCGCTTCTTCTTCGGGGCCTCCGACACGTCGAGCTTGTCGTGCAGCCCACCCAGCGATGACCAGGCGCTCGCCGTTCCCTTCGCCGCGTGCTCGGCGCCGCGAACCGCTCGCTCGTCGGCCCACTCGTTCAGGACGTGGCCGCGGTGCCCGCGGACGTGCTCGAGGATGACGTCGGGCAGTCCGCGCGCCCGCCGGGCGTCGCGGGCGGCGATGAGCTGCTCGAGGATGTCGCGGTTCTTCGTCGGCGCGCCAGTGGAGGTCTTCCAGCCGCGGCGGCGGTGGCCGTCCATCCACGACGCGTACGTGTCGATCGCGTACTTGGAATCGGCCTGAACGACGAGCTCGCGGACGTCGGGGTGGTCCTCGATCGCCTTGAGCAGTCCGAGCAGCTCCCCGATGTTGTTCGTGCCCTGCGGGATCGCTCCGGCGGCCCAGTGGCCGTCCTCGCCGACCCAGGCCCAGCCGGTCGGTCCGGGATTGCCCTTGCAGGCGCCGTCGGTGGCCACGGTGTATCGGTCGGAACTCACTCGGGCAAGGGTACCCGGGGAGTCGTGTGATGCGGTTTCTGTATACGTTGGAGCCCGATTCCGCGGTTTTGACCCGCCGGCGCGGGCTCTGTGTATACAATCGTCGCATGGTGGCCGAGGGCGGAGCACGGGCGGGAGAGCGCGCCTACGCCGCTCTGCTGGCGGAGATCCAGAACGGCGACCTCGCTCCCGGGGCGGTGCTCGGCGAGGTGGAGCAGGCGACGCGACTGGGCGTCAGCCGTACTCCGCTGCGCGAGGCTCTCCGGCGACTCGCGGCCGACGGCCTCGTGCGCCAGGCCTCGCCGCGGGTGACCGTCGTCGCCGACATCGATCGCGACGACATCCGCTCGCTGTTCGAGGTGCGGCGTGCGCTCGAGGAGACCGCCGCACGGCTCGCGGCATCCCGGGGCGACGCCGCGCTCTTCGCCGAGCTCGCCGCAGCGTTCGACCGCACCGCGCAGGCCGATGCGCCCGCAGCGGGTGACCCCGACGCGTACTACGCGCTCATCGCTCGCTTCGACGCGGCGCTCGACGACGCCGCCGGCAACGCCTATCTGACGTCGGCGCTGACGAAGGTCCGCGCTCACCTCGTGCGGGTTCGCCGCCTCGCACGCGACAACCCGGCGCGCCTCGCGGCGTCGATCGAGGAGCACCGGCTCATCGCGAGCGCCATCGCCGCCCGCGACGCCGACCTGGCGGCGCACGCGACCCATGTCCACCTGCACAACGCCCTGACCAGCATCCTCGACTCCCTGGAGGCATCCGCATGACCGTCAGCCATCACGTCCGCGTCCACCGCAGCGACGAGGAGCTCGCGCGCGAGGACCAGCTCGCGTGGAAGATCGCCGAGGTCGCCGTCGACCCCGTGGCGGTCGAGCCCGCCGTGGTCGACATGATCGTGAACCGCATCATCGACAACGCCGCCGTCGCGGCGGCATCCCTCACCCGGGCGCCCGTCAGCTCGGCCCGCGCGCAGGCGCTCGACCACCCGGTCTCGCGGGGCGGCGCGGGGGCGAGCGTGTTCGGCGTGACCGACCGCACGAGCCCCGAGTGGGCCGCGTGGGCGAACGGCGTCGCGGTGCGCGAGCTCGATTACCACGACACCTTCCTCGCCGCCGACTACTCGCATCCCGGCGACAACATCCCGCCGATCCTCGCGGTCGCTCAGCACGTCGGTGCCGACGGTGCGGCGCTCGTGCGGGGCCTCGCGACCGGGTACGAGATCCAGATCGACCTCGTGCGGGCCATCTGCCTGCACAAGCACAAGATCGACCACGTCGCCCACCTCGGGCCTTCGGCCGCCGCCGGCATCGGCACGCTGCTCGGCCTCGACACCGCGACGATCTACCAGGCGGTCGGCCAGGCGCTGCACACGACCACCGCGACGCGCCAGTCGCGCAAGGGCGAGATCTCGACATGGAAGGCCCACGCCCCCGCCTTCGCCGGCAAGCTCGCGGTCGAGGCCGTCGACCGCGCGATGCGCGGCGAGACGAGCCCGAACCCGATCTACGAGGGTGAGGACGGTGTCATCGCCTGGCTGCTCGACGGACCGGATGCCGCCTACACGGTGCCGCTGCCGGCGCCGGGAGAGCCCAAGCGCGGCATCCTCGACTCGTACACGAAGGAGCACTCGGCCGAGTATCAGGCGCAGGCGTGGATCGACCTCGCGCGCAAGCTGCACGGCGAGCACCCCGAGCTGCTCGACTCCGCGAACGTCGAGAGCATCGTGCTCCACACCAGCCACCACACGCACTACGTCATCGGCTCGGGGGCGAACGACCCGCAGAAGTACGACCCGACCGCGTCGCGCGAGACGCTCGACCACTCGATCCCGTACATCTTCGCGGTCGCACTGCAGGACGGCGGCTGGCACCACGTCGACTCGTACACGCCCGAGCGCGCCGCCCGCCCCGACACGGTCGCCCTGTGGCAGCGAATCACGACGGCCGAGGATGCCGAATGGACGCGGCGCTACCACTCGGAGGATCCGGCGGAGAAGGCCTTCGGCGGGCGCGTCGAGATCCGGATGGCCGACGGCTCGACGATCGTCGACGAGATCGCCGTCGCCGACGCCCACCCGCTCGGTGCTCGCCCGTTCGCGCGCGAGGACTACATCCGCAAGTTCCGGATCCTCGCCGAGCCCGTGCTCGAACCGGCCCAGATCGAGCGCTTCCTCGACCTCGCGCAGCGTCTGCCCGATCTCACGGCAGACGAGGTGCGCGAGCTGAACATCGTCGCACGTGACGGCGTCATCGCGTCCGCGCCGAACCCGCGAGGGCTGTTCTGATGCTGTATTCGCAGACCACCGCCGCCGACAAGCGCCGCATCCTCCGGGAACGACTCGCCAGCGGAGAGACGCTGCGCTTTCCGGGAGCGTTCAACCCGCTCTCGGCCCGGCTCATCGAGCGGCACGGCTTCGACGGCGTGTACGTCTCGGGTGCGGTCATCGCGGCTGACCTCGGGCTGCCCGATGTGGGCCTCACGACGCTGAGCGAGGTCGCCGGGCGCGGCCAGCAGATCGCGCGGATGACGGAGCTTCCGGCGATCATCGACGCCGACACGGGCTTCGGCGAGCCGATGAACGTCGCCCGCACGATCCAGACGCTCGAGGATGCCGGCCTCGCCGGATGCCACATCGAGGACCAGGTCAACCCCAAGCGCTGCGGGCACCTCGACGGAAAGAGCGTCGTCGACGAGAACACGGCCGTGGGCCGCATCCGGGCTGCCGTCGACGCCCGGCGCGACGCGAACTTCCTCATCATGGCGCGCACCGATGTGCGGGCGATCGAGGGGATGGATGCCGCCGTCGACCGCGCCCGCGCGCTTGTCGACGCGGGGGCCGACGCGATCTTCCCCGAGGCGATGCGCGACCTCGCGGAGTTCGAGGCGATGGCGTCGGCCATCGACGTGCCGATCCTGGCGAACATGACCGAGTTCGGGAAGTCGGAGCTGTTCACGGTGGACCAGCTACGAGACGCGGGTGTGCGGATCGTGATCTGGCCCGTCTCGTTGTTGCGCATCGCGATGGGGGCGGCGGGCCGCGCGCTCGACGAGCTCACGGCGGCCGGGAACCTGACCGCGAAGCTCGGTGAGATGCAGCACCGCGCCGACCTGTACGACCTCGTCGACTACGAGGGCTACACGCGCTTCGACTCGTCGGTCTTCGACTTCACCCTGTCGACTCGCCAGAATGAGTCGATCGACCGGGGCTGAGACCCGCGGATTCTGGCTACTCGACGGAGAGGGAACAGAACATGACCGAGCAAGACATCCGTAAGGGGCTCGTGGGGGTTGTCGCCGATGTGACGGCGATCTCGAAGGTGAACCCCGAGACGAACTCGCTGCTCTACCGGGGCTACCCGGTGCAGGAGCTCGCCGCGACGCAGCCGGTCGACGCCGTGGCGCATCTGCTGTGGCACGGCGAACTGCCGACCGACGACCAGCTCGCCGAGCAGCGCCGGCGGGCTCGGCCGCAGCGGGCGCTGCCGCCGGAGCTGCGGGAGGCGATCGACCGGATGCCGGTGGACGCGCACCCGATGGACGAGGTGCGGACCGCCGTGAGCGTTCTCGGCGCGCTCGACACCGCCGGCGCGGCATCCGTGCTCGACGCCGTCGGGACGCCCGAGCGCAACCTGGAGCGAAGCCTGCGCCTGTTCGCGGTGCTGCCGGCGGTCGTCGCCTACGGGCAGCGTCGCCGCCGCGGGCTCGGCCCCATCGAGCCGCGCGACGACCTCGACGACGCGGCGAACTTCCTGTGGATGACCTTCGGCGAGGAGCCCGATCCGGTCGTCGCCGACGCGTTCAACCGGTCGCTGATCCTCTACGCCGAGCACTCGTTCAACGCCTCGACCTTCACGGCTCGGGTCATCGCTTCGACCCTGAGCGACCTGTACTCGGCCGTCGTCGGGGCGATCGGAGCCCTCAAGGGGCCGCTCCACGGCGGAGCGAACGAGGCGGTGATGCACGTCTTCGACGAGATCGGGGATGCCGCCGCCGTCGAGGCCTGGCTCGACCGGGCGCTCGCCGAGAAGCGAAAGATCATGGGGTTCGGTCACCGCGTCTACAAGCGCGGCGATTCGCGGGTTCCGACGATGAAGGCGGCGCTCGACGCGTTGGTCGCCCACTACGACCGGCCGGATGTCGCGGAGCTCTACGACGCCCTCGAGCGCGAGTTCACCCAGCGCAAGGGCATCTACCCGAACCTCGACTATCCGTCGGGCCCCGCGTACAACCTCATGGGCTTCGACACCGTCACTTTCACGCCCCTCTTCGTCGCGGCCCGCGTGGTCGGATGGACGGCGCACATCGTGGAGCAGTACGCCGCCAATGCGCTCATCCGGCCGCTGTCGGCGTACGACGGGCCGGATGAGCGCCACGTCGACGGATATGTCGCCGACGAGGCCGAGGTCGAAGCAGCAGAGCGCCCCGAGGAAGCCGCCGGCTGACGGCTCCCTCGGGGCGGACTCGGACGGGTCAGGCGGTCCGGCGGCGACGCGCGGCGACCAGGAGGCCGCCCAGCGCGAGGGCGAGGATGCCCGCCACCGCGAACCCGATCGGAGCCGTCCCGCCGGTGACGGCGATCGTGCCCGCCGGCGCGGCGGCCGTCACCGTCACGGCGACCTCGATCGGCGTGAGCGTCCCCGACGTCACGACGAGGCGGTGCGCGCCGACCTCGAAGTCACGCGGGATCGCGATCGAGAACGCCGTGCGGCCGGATGCGTCGGCCGCGGGGATGCCGCTGACGACGATCGGCTCGCTGAACAGTGTCGCGGCGATCCGCTGGCCCGGCTCGAGGCCGGTCACCGTGACATCGAGCGTGCCGCCCTGCGCGACCGTGCTGCCGCCGAGCTCGACCGTCGCCCACGGCTGTACGGGCTCGCCGGGCTCGCCGGGCTCCGTGGGCTCGCCGTCACCGGGCGCGCCGGGGCCGGGGAAGCCGGGCTGCTCGACCGGCGGCTGCTCGCCGGCGACGTAGGCACGGTTCGCCGGCGCCGGTGAGACCGGGCCCACGGCGGCGAAGAACTCCACCGTCGCCTGCAGGTCGACCTGGCCGGAGTCCGCCGCGCCGGTGCCCGTCGCGAAGGTGCCGAAGTGGTCGCCGCCGCCCGCGAGGAACGAGTTGGTGACGACGCGGATCTTCGTGGTGGTGTCGTCGAGCGCGAGCTGCTCACCGTTCAGCTGCATCGAGCGGATGTGCGAGCCCCTCGTTCCCTCGGGTGCGTACTCGAACGTGAAGCCCTTCGACACGCCCATCGCGAGCTTGGGACGCGACGCTCCGTCGGGCTGCCACTGCTCCTCGAGAACCTGCTTGATCTGTGCCGGGGTGAGCTCGAGCGTGACCAGGGTGTTCGCGAACGGCTGGACGTTGGCGACCTCACGGTATGACACAGCGCCGTTGTCGTCGCCGAACAGCAGGTCGGCGCGCAGGCCGCCCGGGTTCATGAACGCCACCTCGGCGTCGCGCCCACCGTAGGCCGGGTTCTGCGACGTGGCCCACAGGTAGACGTCGGCGACGGTGTTGCCGAGCGTCGAGTGCACGCCGCGGTCCTCCGAGCCCGACGCGGTCTTGCCGCGCAGGATGTCGGCGGTGATCGAGCCGACCTGCACGCGGCCCTTCTCGTCCGCGATGCGCACCGCGTTCGCGACGACCTGGGCCGTCTCGGTGTCGGGGTAGGCGATGTACTGCCCCAGCGTGGCGTCGTACAGCGACACCGTGCTGGGGGTGATCGACTCGAGTTCGCCCGCGTCGGTCAGCTCGATGTCCAGCGCGCCGAGCGTCGTGCCGTACTGGTGCGCCTGGAGCACCGGGCGCCCGCCGATCTCGCACGCGTACTTCTGGTGCGTGTGAGCGGAGACGATCGCGTCGATGTCGTCGGACGCGCCACGGACGAGGTCGCCGAAGTCGCCGGTCTCGGTGGCGATCGCGGTGCAGTCGGAGCCCGCGGAGCCCTCGTGCGCGAGAAGCACCACGACGTCCGCGCCCTCGGCGACCGCGTCGGTCGCTGCATCGTTGGCCGATGCGACCTGGTCGCGGAACTCGATGCCCGCGATGCCCTGTGGGCTCACCATGCCCGCGGTCTGCTCGGTCACGGTGCCGACGAACGCGATCTGCGTGCCGTCGACCTCCTTGATCGTGTACGGCTTGAGCGCGTGCTCGTCGGTGCCCTTCACGAAGACGTTCGCACCGAGTGCGAAGTCGCTGAAGGCGTCGGCATCCGCGTCCTCCTCGAATCGAGGGATGACGCGACCGGTCAGGTCGTCGAAACCACGGTCGAATTCGTGGTTGCCGACTGCGCTGACGTCGAGGCCGGCCGTCTTCAGTGCGTCAATCGTGGGGGTGTCCTGATCGATGAACGACTCGAACGCCGACGCGCCGATGTTGTCACCGGCCGAGACGAGCAGGGTGTTCGGGTTCTGCTGGCGGAACGTGTCGACCGCGCCCGCGAGGACAGCGGCACCCGCGACGCCGCTGGATTCCTGCACGAGCCGCCCGTGGAAGTCGTTGATCGTCAGCACGCGGATGTCGGGCTGCGCGACGGGAGCGCCGCCGACGAGCTGCTCGATGCTGTACAGCGTCGTCGTTCCCGACACCTCGTTGCCGACCGCGAGCAGCGGCTGGCCCGTGGGGGAGCGGTGCGCCCCGATGAACTGGATGCCCTCGGGGCCGAGGTCGCCCGCGGCGGGGGAGTCGGCGGCGGCGCTGAAGTCGCGGTTGTTGACGTACGTCACGTACGTCGCCGCCTTCGGATCCGTGATGTCGTAAACGATGACGCCGCCGACGCGCTCGAAGCCGATGAAGGCGTACGTGCGGCCGCCGACCGTCCCGATCGACAGGTTCTCGGGCTCGGGGCCCTTGTCGTCGCTGCGTCCCTCGAGGTTGGCCTCGGTGTGGTTCGAGTTGAAGTACTCGGGCGCGACGCGCGCGAGGATCTGCTCGAACTGGTCGCCCGAGTCGAACACCAGCGAGCCGTCGGTGCCCCAGATCGAGAACGAGCGACCGCCGAAGGAGTACAGCTCGTCGTAGCAGCTGCCGTCCGCGCGCAGACCGTTCTCGATCGTGACGTTCAGACGTCCGAGGGCTGCATCGCCGAGCTGCGCCGCGAGGGGAGAATCGGCGCAGACGGCCGGGAGCCCCTTCTTGCCGAGGTCCTTCACGCGGACGGCCTCCGCGTAGTCGCCCCACTCGCGGGCGTCGCCCTCGTTGGCGGTGACGAGGTAGGTCGTGGCCTTGCCGCCTGCCGTGGCCGAGTACGACTGGATGCCGTCGGGCATGTACATGCCCTTCAGCCCGGCGTACTCGGCGATGTTGATCGCGCCGTCCTTATCGCTCGCGTCGAGCCCGTTGCCGACCGCGCCGTGATCCTTGAACCCGAGCGGGACGACCTTGGTGACCTCGGCCTTGGCGAGGTCGACGACGGCGATCGCGTTCGCCTCCTGGAGCGCCGCGTAAGCGGTCGTGCCGTCGACGGTGATGTACTCGGGCTCGAGGTTGCGGCTCACACGATTGGCGGTGAGGGGCTTGTCTCCCTGGTCCGGTGCCGCGACGTCCGGTCCGAACACGCGCACGCCGGCCGGAAGCGTCTTCGAGCCGCCGGGCTCGAACGCGCCGAAGCCCGCGATGCGCACGGCCGCCGGCGCGGGGGCCGAGACGGTCTTGGGGAGCGCGACGACGCCGACGGATCCTTCCGGGTCGACCGAGAAGTCGTCGGCGGGCTCGCCCTCGTTCGCGACGACCGCGTACGCGCCGTCCTTCGAGATCGTGACCATATCGGGCAGGGCGCCGACGGTGACCGAGCCGAGGCGAGCGGCTGCCGCGTCGCCGGCGTTCGCGTCGAAGAAGACCAGTGACCCGTTCGCGGTCTTGTCCTCGGCCTCGAACGCCACGATGCCGAGACCGTCGTCGCGGATCGCGAGGGAGTTCGCCGTGCCGGCATCGGCGATGGTGAACAGCTCGACCGGCGCGGTCGGGTCGCTGTTGTCGAGCACCGTCACCGAGCCGGCCTGCGCGTTGACGACGTAGAGGCGGTCGCGGTACGACTGCACGATCTCGGCGGCGGACTCATCGAAGACGCCGGTCTCGTGGGTGCCGATGGGCGTGAGCGCGAGCGTCGCGCCGGGAGCGGAGTCGGTGATCGGTTCGCTGACGATCGCGGCGGATGCCGTGGTGAGCGGCGTCAGTGCCAGCGTGCAGGTGAGTGCGGCCGTCGCGACGGCGGCGAGCGTGCGGGGAACCGTGCGGCTCCGGGCAGGCGAAGGCATAGGTGTCCTCTGGTCGGGTGAACGGGTGCAGGTCGTGAGTACTCTCCGCACGTGTCCGGCATGTGAATGCCCGGCAACCGATCGGAGACGCGCGGAGAGGCGCGTGGCACGATGAGGGGATGAGCGACTACACGACCATCGTCAGCGAGACGCGAGGGCGCGTCGGCTGGCTGACACTGAACCGACCGGAGGCGTTGAACGCCCTGAACTCGACGCTCGTCGCCGAGCTCGCCGACGCGGCCATGGCGTTCGACCGCGACGAGGCGATCGGCGCGATCGTCGTGACCGGCTCGGAGCGGGCGTTCGCGGCCGGCGCGGACATCAAAGAGATGGCGGGCAAGAGTGCCCGCGACATGTCGATGGAGAACCCTTTCGCCGCGTTGGAGGACTTCGCGCGGGTGCGAACCCCCGTTGTCGCCGCGGTTGCCGGGTTCGCGCTCGGCGGCGGGTGCGAGCTGGCGATGATGTGCGACATCGTGCTGGCCGCCGACACCGCGGTGTTCGGGCAGCCCGAGATCGACCTCGGCGTCATTCCGGGCATCGGCGGGACGCAGCGGCTGACGCGCGCGGTCGGCTACTACAAGGCCGCGGAGCTCGTGCTGACCGGACGGCGGATGCCGGCGGAGGAGGCGGAGCGCGCCGGGCTCGTGTCTCGTGTGGTTCCGGCGGCGCAGCTGCTCGACGAAGCCGGTGCCGTCGCCGAGCGGATCGCGTCGCGATCGCTGCCGGTCGCCTATGCGGCGAAGCAGGCGCTGCGCGCCTCGCAGGAGACGAGTGCCGCGGAAGGGCTGCGCCTCGAGCGCACGCTCTTCGCGTCGTTGTTCGCGCTCGAGGACCAGAAGGAAGGCATGGCCGCCTTCGCCGAGAAGCGCGCCCCCGAGTTCCGCCACCGCTGACCTGCCGCGGTGTTGGTCGAACGCGGGGCCGCCGCACGCCGACGGGTGACGGTGATCGTGGCCGTCGGCGTCGCACTGGTGCTCGCGGCGGCGGGTGCCGTCGCGTTCGCCCGCTGGGCGCTGAGCCTCGATGCGATGCGTGGGTTCGTCGAGCGGTACCCGGGCGCATACCCGCTGCCGGCGGGGGCGCCGGTCGGGATTCCGCCGTGGCTCGCCTGGCAGCACTTCTTCAACGCCTTCCTGATGGTGCTGATCATTCGCACGGGTCTGCAGGCGCGGAAGGAGAAGCGTCCGAGGGTGTTCTGGTCACCGCGGGGCAGGCCGAAGCGCCGGACGAGCCTCACGATCTGGTTCCATCAGGCGCTCGACGTCATCTGGATCGGCAACGGCATCGTGTTCGTCATCCTGCTCTTCGCGACCGGACAGTGGATGCGGATCGTGCCGACGAGCTGGGACGTGCTGCCGAATGCTGCCTCGGCGGCGTTGCAGTACGTGTCGCTCGACTGGCCGACGGAGAACGGCTGGGTGAATTACAACAGCCTGCAGCAGCTCGCGTACGCCACGACCGTGTTCGTCGCGGCACCGCTCGCGGTCGTCACCGGCGCGCGGCTCAGCACGGTCTGGCCGCGGGGCGACGGGCGGATCAACCATCTGTACCCGCTCGAGTGGGCACGACGCCTGCACGTGCTGGTGATGCTTTTCTTCGTCGTCTTCATCGTGACCCATGTCGCTCTCGTCCTGGCTACGGGAGCGCTCCGCAACCTCAACCACATGTACGCCGCACAAGGATCGGCGGACCCGACGGCCTACGCCGACAACTGGACCGGCTTCTGGCTGTTCGTCCTGTCGCTCGCCGTCATCGTCGGGGCGTGCGTCGCCGCTCGCCCCGCTGTCCTCGTACCGATCGCGCGTTTGTTCGGCACGACCATCACCCGTTGACCGTCGTCGGCCGGTCGGAGATCACGCCCGCGCGATCAGGCGGTGTCAGAAGGGTGGCGGTTCGTCCGGCGGTGGTCCGCCGCGTGTCGCATCCGGTGGCGGATCCGCGGTGTCGATGGTGAAGCAGACCGCGGGTATGGGTACGTCTTCGCGGTACACCCGGCCGAGGGGCGAGGTCCATTCGAGAACGCCTCCGCCGACCTGCCGGACCTCCCACTTCGTGAACTGCTTCATCGAATGGTGTCGCTGGCAGAGATGGGCGAGGTTGAAGATGTGGGTATGCCCACCCAGGGCGTAGTCGATCGTGTGGTCGATCTCGCAGCGGAGCGCGGCTCGTCGGCATCCGGGGAACCGGCAGTGCTGGTCGCGCGCCATCAGGAGTTTCTTCATCGAAGCGGTGGGCCGGTAGGTGTCGATCTCGACCGGGGTGCGGGTGACGGGGGCGATGAAGAGCCGGTCCCACTCGCTGACCTGCCCGGCGAGCTCGCGTGCCGTGTCGGCATCGATCAGCGCAGCGCCCACGGCTTCGGCGGGGTTCTCGTCACGCCCCATCAACGTCTCCGCCGTGACGGCGACTTGCACGCGTGCCCGAATCGCGCCGAGCCCACCAGCCCGGTCGGCCCCGTAGGTCGGGTCGACCACGGGCGCCCCACCGAGGACGAGGTCACCGAGGATGTCGGCGCGCAGCTGATCCATCGTCCGCGTGTCGCCGGAATCACTCTCCGCCCGCGCGTCCTTCACCCACTGCCCCATCTGCGTGAGCCGGTCGAGCATCCCCGCGGCGATGACCGTCGGGAGGTTCGCGACGAGATTCGACATCCCATCCGACCCGTGGAACACCCGCACGCACCGCTCCGCCGCGGCAGCCTTGTGTCGGTCGGTGAACGTCTGCGTATGCAACCGGGCCGCCAACGCGTCCAGCGCACCCCGCACCCGCGACGGCACATCCCGCTCGCACACCGTGATCGCGGCTGCCTCGTACGCCGACCGCACCTCGTCAGGAACCCTCGCGCCGACCCGCACGACCACATCGACGTGTCCGCGTTCGATCCGCCGCTGCACCCACGCCTGGAACACGGCCGGGTAGTCGTCGATGACGGTCATCGCGTGGTCGATCTCGACCTGTAGGCGCCGGTCCGTCAGCCGCGCCATCCCCGCGGCCTCGGCCGCGACCGAACGCAGCTCCATGTCCGACGCCATCCCACGAACCCCGTCGCGCCGCGCGTCGTGCAGTGCAGCGTGGCCCAGGTCCGCCAGCGCCCGGGTGCGGGCGATATCGGCGGCGTGAGAGAGGTCGAGCGCCTCGGCGTAACGCGAGAAAACAAGCGCTTGCGACGGCGTGGGTGCCTCGCGTCCCACCTCGCCACCCGCGCCATTCGCTGTCATGTTCCCATGATGGCAGTGGGGTACGACATCGAAGTCGAACAGAGGTGCGAATGTGGGCAACTCGCTAAGAAGACCGGCGGGGGAGGAGCGGCGCCGAACGCTCCGCCGCCGTCACCCGGCCGGCGCCGGGTTAGCGGACGAAGCGGACCTCGGTCAGCGTCTCGCCGAGGAACGGCTCGGTGTGGGTCTGCCCGTCGAGCGTGAAGCCATTTCGCTCGTAGAAGCGGTGCGCGCGGGGGTTGTCCTCCGCGACCCACAGGTAGACGCCCTCGTCCTTCTCGACGGCCGCGTCGAAGAGCCGCTGACCGATGCCGGTGCCGTGCCAGGCGTCGAGCAGGTAGATGAAGTACAGCTCGCGCATCCGGGGGGCGTCGCGATCGCGCGCCGGGCCCGACCCGACGAAGCCGACGATCTCGCCGCGGACGAGCGCGGCGTACATCCGGAAGTCCTCGCCCTGCGCGGCCCAGTGGGTCCACAGCTCGGCGAGTCGTCGCGGCGAGACGCTCTGTAGAGCGGCGGTGCTGATGAGGTGGTCGTAGGTCTCGTGCCAGCAGGTGGCGTGCACCCGCCCGAGGGCTTCGGCGTCGACATCCCGCACCGGACGGACGACGATGTCGGTCTGCAGTTCGGCTTCCATGGCCAGACTCTACGCGCGGCCGGCGACGGCGTGAAATCGGGGAGTCGGGGTTGCGCCGCCTGCCGTCATGCGCCGACACCGTCCACCACGGCGACCTCGACCGAGACCAGGCCGACCTCGCCCGGGCTCCAGCCCGCCGCGACCAGTCGAGCCCGCAGCGCTCGTTCGATGACCCTCTGCTCGCTGGGGCTGTGCAGCCGTGCACCGGCCCCCGCGGGTTCGACGACGGCGCCGGGATCGAGAGTCCGCGCCGCGGCGATCAGGTCCTCCCGCATCCGATCGGCGCGCGCGGCCCCGAGGGCGGTTCGGACGATCTCGTACGAACCCAGCGTGACCGTCCACGCCGGCCCCCGGTCGTCGCCCGAGGCCCCGCGCGAGCGCTGCGCGGCCAGCGCGGCGCTGCGGTCCGACAGGATCATCAGGAGGGCAGCGCCGCTCAGGAGGACGAGCACGGCCCCCGCGATGGTCGTCGGCACGACCGAGAATCCGAGGCGGTAGAGCGCTGAATCCCATCCGAGCGTGAGCCCCACGCCGGCGCGGCACACGGAGAAGAGCGCGTAGGCCGCCATGGTCGCTGCGAGGAGCCACGACCCGCGTCGCGCTGCGATGGCCGGGTGCCTCGCGGCGACGCTGGTCAACCCGCAGATGACCGCCATGATCAGGACCTTCACCGCGAGCGAGACGGGCAGCCCGATCGCCGCGGACACGACGCCGACGACAGCGGCGAGCGAGACGGCGATGCCGCCGCGGGCGAGGACGCCGCCGCCGAGCGAGCCGAGCCCGGCGAAGATCAGTCCCGGGCCGAGGACCATGGCGATGTCGCTGATGACGAGCGATGCCGGATCGCCGGTCTGGGTGTGGACGAGGTACAGCAGGCTGGACGCGGTGGCCGAGAGCGCGCCGACGATCCCGAAGCGCAGGAGCGCGCCGCGCCGACGCCAGCTCGGGCGCAGCGTGAACAGCACGACGAGACCGATGATCGTCATGAGGCACGCGAAGACCAGCGCGCATCCCGCTGTCAGCACGGCCCCACCCCCTCGCGCGCCGGCCCGTGAAGCGCGCTCACTCGCAACCTACGCGCTTCGGGGGCCGGGAGAAAAGCACAGCGGCCCAGAGCGTGCAAACCGGCCTGCTATGGTCGTGTCCCGACACGGGGTGCCCGCGACCGCGAGCTGAGATCAGACCCGTCGAACCTGCTCCAGTGCAATGCTGGCGAAGGGATGTCGAAAATGCGCGATGTCGTGCCCACCGTCCGAGGACCGGAAGCGGCGCTCCGAGCGCTGCGGGATGCCGCTCCGCTCACCCACTGCGTGACCAACGCCGTCGTCACCGGGTTCACCGCGAACGCGCTGCTCTCGCTCGGGGCGAGTCCGGCGATGGTCGACATCGAGGGTGAGGCGGGCATCTTCGCCGGCGTCGCCGACGGTGCCCTGATCAACCTCGGCACCCCGAATCCGCAGCAGCAGGCCAGCGCCCGCGAGATCGTGGCGGCGACGCGGCGCTGGGTGCTCGACCCCGTCGCGGTCGGGATGCTGCCGATCCGCACGGCCCTCGCCGCGGAGCTCGTCGCTGCTCGCCCCGCGATCATCCGCGGCAACGCCTCGGAGATCGCGGCGGTCGCCGGAACCGGCGCGGGCGGCCGCGGCGTCGACAGCATCGACGACCCGGACTCGGTGCACGCGGCCGCGGCGGCCCTGGCCCGCCGGTCCGGCGCGGTCGTCGCGGTGTCGGGCGCGACGGACCTCGTCACCGACGGAGAACGGGTCGCGCGGGTTCCCGGGGGAGACCCGCTGCTGACCCGGGTGACCGGCGGAGGCTGCTCGCTGGGCGCGACGATGGCGGCCTTCCTCGGCGTCGTCGAGCCCTTCTCGGCAGCCGTCGCAGCGTCGCTCGTGCACAAGCAGGCCGCCGAGGCTGCGGCATCCGTGTCGTCCGGTCCCGGCTCGTTCGCCGTCGCCTTCCTCGACGCGCTCGCGACGCTCGCTCCCGGCGACCTCGATGCCGCACGCGTCGCGACCCGCGCGATGGCGGCGGAGGGCGTCCGGTGACCCGCCGGGTCGACCTCGCCCTGCACCTCGTCACCGATGACCGGCTGAACGCCGACACGCTGCTGTCGATCGTCGACGCCGCCGTCGACGGGGGCGTGACGGTGGTGCAGCTGCGCGACAAGAGAGTGACCGCGGCCGAGCTGATCCGCCGCACCCGGATGCTGTCGGATGTGATCGCGGGGCGGGTTCCGCTGCTCATCGACGACCGGGTCGACGTCGCCCTCGCCGCCATCGATGCGGGGGCCCGCGTGGACGGCGTGCATCTCGGTCAGAACGACATCCCGCCCACGACTGCGCGGCGAGTCCTCGGGCCCGACGCCGTCATCGGGTGGACGGCGAACACGGCGGCGCATCTGCAGGCCGCCCACGCGATGCCGGACGGCACCCTCGACTATCTCGGGGTCGGCGTGATCCGGCCGACGATCACGAAGGCCGATCACCCGCCCGCGCTGGGCATCGAGGGATTCGCGGAACGGGCCGCGGCGACGCCGCTCGCGTGCGTCGCGATCGGGGGCGTGGGTCCCGATGACGTCGCCGCCCTCCGCCGAGCGGGGGCAGCCGGGGTCGCCGTCGTCTCGGCGATCAGCGGTGCTGCGGACCCCGCCGCGGCCGCGCGCGCCTTCGCCGTCGCAGCGCGCGGGCGCGGTTCCGACACTGCGGACGGAGCGGTCCGGTGACCGCGGGGGCACGGGCGCCGCGAGTGCCGCGGGTGCTGAGCATCGCGGGCACCGACCCGTCGGGCGGCGCGGGCATTCAAGCCGACCTCAAGTCGATCGCGGCGATGGGCGGCTACGGCATGGCCGTCGTCACGGCCCTCGTGGCGCAGAACACCCGCGGTGTGCGGGCCGTGCACGTGCCTCCGCCGGAGTTCTTGCGTACGCAGCTCGACGCGGTCGGCGATGACGTCGAGATCGATGCGATCAAGATCGGGATGCTGCATTCCGAGCCGCTCGTCGCGGTCGTCGACGACTGGCTGGCTCGGCGGGGCCATGACCTCGTCGTGCTGGACCCCGTCATGGTGGCCACGAGCGGCGATCGCCTGCTCGATCCCGCCGCAGAGGACGCGATCCGCGCCCTCTGCGGGCGCGCCGCCCTCGTGACGCCGAACCTCCCCGAGCTGGCCGTGCTCGCGGAGGAGCCGGTCGCACGCACGTGGCTCGCCGCCCTCGCCCAGGCACAGCGGTTCGCGCGCACATCGGGTGCGGCGGTGCTCGTCAAAGGCGGGCATCTCGACGGCGACGACTGCCCCGACGCGATCGTGACGCCGGACGGGGTCGCGGCGGAGGTGTCGCGCCGCCGCATCGCCTCGACCAACACCCACGGCACCGGGTGCTCCTTGTCGTCGGCGATGGCGACGCTCGGCGCGAGTGGCATCGGCTGGACCGTTGCCCTCGCGCGTGCGACCGAATGGTTGGCCGGTTCGATCACAGCGGGCGCGGCGCTCGGCGTCGGGCGAGGCAACGGCCCCGTCGACCACCTGCACGAGCTGCGCCCGCACCTCCCGTCGCCCGTGTCGTGGACAGAGCGCGCCTGGGCCGGCGCCGCTCCGCTCCGCGCCGCCGTCGACTCCTGCGCCTTCGTCGAGGGGCTGCGCACGGGAGAGCTCGATGAGCCGGTCTTCGCCTGGTACCTCCAGCAGGACGCGCTGTACCTCTCGGAGTACGCCCGTGTCCTCGCCCGAGCCAGCGCGCTCGCCCCGCGAGGCGAGGAACAGGTGTTCTGGGCGGAGGCCGCCGCCTCGGCGATCGCGGTCGAATCCGAGCTCCACCGCTCGCGGGTCGGCGCGGACGCCGCGGACCCCGCCGCCGCGACGCTCGCCTACACCGATCACCTCCACGCCGCATCCGCTCGCGGCTCGTACGGTGAGCTGGTCGCCGCCCTCCTGCCGTGCTTCTGGCTGTACTCCGATGTGGGCGAGCGATTCGCGGCGGCGTCGCACCCGCACCATCCGTATCGGGACTGGCTCTCGACCTACGCCGACCCCGCTTTCGCCGCATCGACCCGCGCCGCGATCGAGATCGTCGAGCGGGCGGCGGCGGACGCGTCGGCGGCAGAGCGCGCGCGGATGAGCGTCGCGTTCGCGCGATCGATGCGCCACGAGCTCGCCTTCTTCGAGGCGCCCATCGCAGCGCTGGCCGGCGCAACACGGGCGAGAGGGCCTGCGCGCGGGGCCTAGTCTGTGCTCATGCCGAAGGAGAGAGCCGGCCGAGCCACGATGAAGGATGTGGCGGCGCTCGCCGGGGTATCGGCGAAGACGGTCTCCAACGTGCTGACGGGCACCGCCGCGGTCCGGCCGCAGACGCAGCAGCGCGTGGAGTCGGCGATGCGCGAGCTCGACTTCGTGCCGAATCTCAGCGCCCGGGGCCTGCGGAACGGCCGCTCCGGCGTGATCGCCATCGCGCTCCCCGACCTCGCGACGGCGTTCTCCGCCGAGATGCTGCATCACCTCGTCGACGCGGCTCACCAGCGCGGCTACGCGGTCCAGATCGAGGAGACCGCGCTCGAGCCGGAGCGTGAGCGCGACCTCGTCTCGCGGGCGCGTCAGCATCTCGTCGATGGTGTCGTGCTCAACCCGATCCGCATCGAGGACAGCGTCGTCGATCGCGACGAACGGCTGCCGCCTGTCGTGCTGATCGGCGAGGTCGAGCAGCACGTCACCGACCGGGTGCTCGTCGACAGCCGGGGCGGCGCGCGCGATGCCGTGGCTCACCTCGTGGCGCGCGGGGCGCGGCGGATCGCCGCGATCGGCGGCGACGATCAGCCCGAGCTCGCCACGGCGACCAGTCGCCTGCGCCTCGCGGGCGTGCGCGACGGGCTCGCCGCGGCCGGGCTCGAGCACGACCGCCGCCGGGAGGTCAACCTGCTGCCCTGGAACATGGAGGCGGGCGCGCTGGGCGTGCGGACACTGCTCGATCGCGGGGTCGAGGTCGACGCCCTCCTCTGCTTCACCGACTCGATCGCCGTCGGCGCGCTGCACGAACTGGCGTGTGCGGGCATCCGGGTGCCGGAGGACGTGCTCGTGTGCGGCTTCGACGACATCGAGCAGTCGCGCTTCACGACACCGCAGCTGACGACCGTCTCCTTCGACCGGAACGAGTTCGCGCGTGCGACGATCGCGCTCCTCGAGGAGCGCATCGCGGCGCGCGACGTTCCGGTGCGAGCGGTGGCGATCGAGCACCGGGTGGTCGCTCGAGCGAGCACGGACGCGGTGCCGCGAGGCGTATCGCCCGGCCGCTGACCGTCGGCATCGACGACATCCGGATTTTCCTTGCGCATTGATTACATCGATGTAAAAGTATGAGGGTCCCTGGTTGTCACGATGTCGTGCCGTCACAAAGGAGTGACCGATGGCCCCACCCATAGAACTCAGCAGACGGCGATTCCTCACGGGAGCCGCAGCCCTCGCCGGAACCGCCTTCCTCGCCTCGTGCGCCGGTCTCCCCGGCGCCACGGGCGCCCGCACCCTCCAGTTCTGGCACCTGCTCTCCGGCGCCGACGGCGTGACCATGTCCGGGCTCATCGACGGCGTCAACGCCGCGCAGTCCGACTATCGCGTGCGTCCGACGGTGCTCGCGTGGGGTGAGCCGTACTACACCAAGCTCGCGATGGCGGCCGCGGGCGGGCGGGCGCCGGACGTCTCGGTCATGCATGCCTCGCGCGTCGTCGGCTACGCGCCGGGCGGGCTGCTCGACACCTGGGACACCGGGCGGCTGGCCGACCTCGGCGTCGACGCGAGCACCTTCACCGACGCGATCTGGCGCAAGGGCTTCATCGGCGACGACCTCTACAGCGTCGCACTCGACGCCCACCCGTTCATCCTGATGTACAACACCGACATCTGCGCCGAGGCGGGGGTTCTCGACAGCGACGGCAAGCTGCTGCCGATCACCTCGCCCGAGGACTTCCTCGAGCTCGGGCGAGCCGTAGCGGCCGTGTCGGAGTCTCACGGGCTGTCCTTCGGCTATCTCGGCGACGGCGCGCAGATGTGGCGCCTCTTCTATACGCTCTACACGCAGCACGGGCTCGAGATCGAGCTTCCCGAGGGCGGCAAAGCGGAGATCGATGAGGATGCCGCGGTCGCGGCGCTGACCTTCATGCAGCAGCTCCTCGACGACGAGATCGCGTCGCGCAGCGCCGACTACCAGAGCGCGATCGCCGAGTTCGCGACCGGGCGCAGCGGGCTCTTCCTCACGGGCGTCTGGGAGCTGCGCTCGATGCAGCAGCAGAACCTGCCGATCGACGCCGCGATCATCCCGGCCGTCTTCGGCACCCCGTCGGTCTACGCCGACTCGCACTCGTTCACCCTGCCGCACCAGAGCGCGCCCGACGAGGAGACCCGCGACCTGGTCTACCGCTTCGTCGCCGACATCCTGAAGGGCTCGTTCGACTGGGCCGGGGCCGGCCACATCCCCGCGTATCTTCCCGTGACGCAGTCGCCCGCCTACGCCGATCTGCTGCCGCAGGCGCACTACGCCGAGGCCGCCGAGCTCGTCCGATACGACCCGCCGGCCTGGTTCACCGGATCGGGCTCGCGCTTCCAGGCCGACTTCGGCGCCGCGGTGCAGAACGTCCTGCTGCAGGGCGCCGATCCGGCCGCAGCGGTCTCCCGCTTCCGCGCGGGCGTCGACCTGCGCCTGCAGACGCCGAACCCCGCCGCACCGGACGGAGCCCGCGCATGACCCTCGACACCGGATCCGGCCGCGCCGGACTCGCCGACACCGCTGCGACGCGCACGATCGTCACCGGCGACCGCGCGGGGCGACGCCGGCACGCCGGCGACCGCGGCGAGCAGCGCATCGCCTGGACCTTCCTCGCGCCGTTCCTCGCCGCCTTCCTCCTCTTCCTCGTCTGGCCGCTGCTGCACGGGCTCTACCTGAGCTTCACCGACCAGTCGCTGACGGGCGCCGGCGGGTCGTTCATCGGCATCGCGAACTACGTCGAGGCGCTCGGCGACCCCGTCATGTGGCGATCGCTCGGCAACACCGCCTGGTTCACGGTGCTCTCGACCGTGCCGCTGGTCGTCCTCGCCCTGGTCATGGCTCTGCTCGTGCAGCGCGGACTGCCCGGACAGTGGCTCTGGCGGCTGTCGTTCTTCATGCCCTATCTGCTCGCCTCCACGGTGATCTCGCAGATCTGGGTGTGGATCTTCAACCCGCAGATCGGCGCGGCCAACGGCATCCTGGAGGCGTTCGGTCTCGAGCCGATCGCGTGGCTGCAGAACCCCGACACCAACATGCTCGCGATCGTCGTCGCGACGGTGTGGTGGACGATCGGCTTCAACTTCCTGCTCTACCTCGCGGCCCTCCAGAACATCCCCGAGACGCAGTACGAAGCGGCGTCCATCGACGGCGCGGGGGAGTGGCGCAAGCTCTTCTCGATCACGATCCCGCAGCTGGGCCAGGTCACCGTGCTCATCGTCATCCTGCAGGTGCTGGCGTCGCTGAAGCTGTTCGACCAGGCGTACCAGATGCTCGGAGGCATCGCGAGCGAGACGACCCGCTCGATCGTCCAGTACATCTACGAATCCGGGTTCGTCGGGTACCGCTTCGGCTACTCGGCGGCGATCTCGTACGTCTTCTTCGCCGTGATCGTGCTGATCGGCGTCATTCAGGCCCTCGCCACCCGTCGCCGGAAGGAGCACTCATGAGCGCCGCCACCGCCAGCTCCACGGCCACGCGCGCCGTCGTCGCGCCCGGGGTCGGCCCCGATCCGCGGAGCCGCAAACCCGGTCAGCGCCGGTTCAGCGCGCTCAACATCGTCGCGTTCGTCGCGCTCGCCCTCCTGGCGATCGGGTGGCTGCTGCCGTTCCTCTGGGCGGTCGCGACCGCCTTCAAGACCGAGACGGATGCCGCCTCCGGCGCCGGCGGCTGGATCGGCGAGAGCGGGCCCACGACGGAGGCCTTCACCTCGATCCTCTCGCAGGGCAACGTGTGGGTCTGGGCCGGCAACAGCCTCTGGACGTCCGCCGTGATCACCCTGCTCACCGTCGCGATCTCGGCCGTGGCCGCGTACGCGTTCTCACGGCTCGAGTTCCGCGGCAAGAAGTTCTTCTACGGCGCGGTCATCGCCTCGATCGTCATCCCGCCGCAGGTGCTGATCATCCCGCTGTTCTACGAGATGCTCGCCTTCAACCTCGTCGACACCCCGTGGGGCCTGATCCTGCCGCAGGTCGTCGCGCCGGCGATGGTGTTCATCCTCAAGAAGTTCTTCGACCAGGTGCCCATCGAGCTCGAGGATGCCGCGCGGGTCGACGGCGCCGGGCGCTTCCGGGTGTTCTGGTCGATCGTGCTGCCGCTGTCGCGGCCCATCCTCGGTGCCGTCGCGATCTTCGTGTTCATCGGCGCGTGGAACAACTTCCTCTGGCCGTTCCTCATCATCAACGACACGACCCTCATGACCCTGCCGGTGGGACTCCAGACCGTGATCAGCGCCTACGGCGTGCAGTACGCGCAGGTCATGGCCCAGGCCGTCCTCGCCTCGGTGCCGCTGATCATCGTCTTCCTGGTGTTCCAGAAGCAGATCGTCCGCGGCGTCGCCACGACCGGCTTCGGCGGTCAGTGACCGGCGCCGCCCGGCACGCGTCGTCCGCATCCCCTCACCCCGAAAGAACAGGAGCATCATGCCCCGCGCCCGCATCGTCCTCGATCGCGACTTCACCGTGGCCGACGTGCCGCGCCGCCTCTTCGGCTCGTTCGTCGAGCACATGGGCCGCTGCGTCTACACCGGCATCTACGAGCCGGGTCACCCGCAGGCCGACGAACGCGGCTTCCGTCGCGACGTGCTCTCGCTCGTGAAGGAGCTGGGCGCCACCGTGATCCGCTACCCCGGCGGCAACTTCGTCTCGGGCTACAACTGGGAGGACGGCGTCGGGCCGGTCGCCGACCGTCCGCACCGGCTCGATGGCGCCTGGCACACGGTCGAGACCAACGCGTTCGGGCTCCACGAGTTCGTCGACTGGGCGCGCGAGGCCGAGGTCGAGGTCATGGAGGCGGTCAACCTCGGCACGCGCGGTGTCGACGAGGCCCGCGCGCTCGTCGAGTACGCGAACCACGCCGGCGGTACGTACTGGTCGGACCTGCGTCGCCGCAACGGGGCCGCAGCGCCCTTCGACATCCGCCTCTGGTGCCTCGGCAACGAGCTCGACGGCCCGTGGCAGATCGGCCACAAGACCGCGCACGAGTACGGCCGGCTCGCGCAGGAGACGGCGAAGGCGATGCGCCTGGTCGACCCCGACATCGAGCTCGTGGCGGTGGGATCGTCGAACCGGCAGATGCCGACCTTCGGCTCGTGGGAGCACACGGTCCTCACGCACGCGTACGACGAGGTCGACTACATCTCGATGCACGCCTACTACCAGGAGGACGGCGGGGACGCGGCATCCTTCCTCGCCGAGGCCGTCGACATGGACGCCTTCATCGACGGCGTCGTCTCGACGATCGACGCGGTCAAGGCTGCGGGCAAGCATCGCAAGCAGGTCGACATCTCGTTCGACGAGTGGAACGTCTGGTACCAGCGGGGCCTCGACACCGAGGACCAGCCGCACATCGTCTCGGCGTCGAAGGAGTGGCGCGCCCACCCGCGCCTCATCGAGGACACCTACAACGTCACCGACGCCGTCGTGGTCGGGACCTTCCTGCACAGCCTGCTGCGCCACGGCGACCGCGTGCGCATCGCCAACCAGGCGCAGCTGGTCAACGTGATCGCACCCATCCGCTCGGAGGAGGGCGGACCGGCCTGGCGGCAGTCGATCTTCTGGCCGTTCGCCCGCATGTCGCAGCTGGCGCAGGGGCGCGTGCTGCGGCTCGCGATCGACTCCGATCAGACGCCGACGGCGAAGTTCGGCGACGTGGATGTCGTCGACGCGGCCGCGACGTGGGACGAGGCGACCGGCCGCGTCGCGCTGTTCGTCGCCAATCGCTCGCTCGAGTCCGAGACCGAGGT
The DNA here is from genome assembly GCF_040544895.1 of Microbacterium sp. 1262. NCBI lineage: Bacteria > Bacillati > Actinomycetota > Actinomycetes > Micrococcales > Microbacteriaceae > Microbacterium > Microbacterium sp. 1262. The sequence goes on along the minus strand of NZ_JBEPKU010000001.1, from coordinate 2,183,170 downwards.
GTCGCTCGAGCTGCGCGGGCTGGGCGCGTCGGGCGTCGTCTCGGCCGAGGTGCTGACGGTGCCCGAGGGCGGCGACCGGCGGTCGGCCAACACCGAGCACGACCAGGACGCCGTCGGCCTCGTGCCGCTGCGCGGCGTCGGACTCGACGAGGGCACGCTGCGAGCGACCCTGCCCGCGCTGTCGTGGGCGGTGATCGTGCTCGACACCGCCCGCGCCTGACCGCGCGTCGCGTACGTCGGAGAATCGCGCGTACGTCGGACGGATCCCGCGAGATCCTCCGATGTTCGCGCGATTCTCCGTTCCTGCGCGCGGGGCGGCGGGCGCGGAGTTGTGGAAGGCGCACAACGGATGCGGGTGGGGGCATGGGGCATCCGATAGCGTCGGCCCTCGTGAACGTGTGGCTCCGGACCCTGCTGACGATCTGGCGAGCGAAGCGACAGCTGCGCAGGAACGGCCCGCGGCCGCTCATGGCGGTCGGCCGGGTGAAGCTCCGGACGCTGCCCACCGACATCGATCTGCTCGGGCACATGAACAACGGGCGGTACGCCTCGCTGTTCGACCTCGGCCGGTTCGACCTGCTGGTGCGCAACGGCATCTGGGACACCTTCCAGGAGAAGGGCTGGTACGGCGTCGTCGCGAGCAGCACGATCACCTTCCGGAAGTCGCTGAACCTCTGGCAGCGCTTCACGATCGAGACGCGCCTGCACGGACACGACGACAAGTCGGTGTACATGGTGCATCGTGCGGTCGTCCGCGGCGAGGTCTACGCCGAGATGCTGGTGCGTTCGCGGTTCCTGCGTCGCACGGGCGGCATCGTGCCGCTCGACGAGCTGTTCGCGGTGCTCGGCCGGCGCGACGATCTGCCCGAGCTCGAGCCGTGGATGACCGAGTGGGCTGCGGCGACCGCTCTGCCGTCGACGCGTGCCGAGGCGCCCAGCGTCTGGGAGTGATCCCCGGGCGAGGCGCCGCCCTTCGAGAGCGCTTGCGACATAGGCTGACGGCATGTCCGACACCGTTTCGTCCGGCACCACCCCGCCGGGCTTCCCCGCCGACGATTCCCTCGCCCATCAGGCGGTGGACCTGGCCCAGAAATGGGTGCACACGTCGGCCGATTTCCCCGCGGATGCCGCAGCGCAGCGCCTCGCGGGAGTCCTTCGCGACCCGAACGGACTGCCGTTCACGATCGGGTTCGTCGACGGCGTCATGCGACCCGAGAGCGTGACCGCCGCGGCGACCCGACTGCACCACGTCGCCCCGCTGGTCCCGGAGTTCCTGCCCTGGTATCTCCGCGGCGCCGTGCGCATCGGCGGCGCCGTGGCTCCCGTGCTGCCGACCCCCGTCGTGCCGATCGCGCGGACGGCGCTGCGGGAGATGGTCGGGCACCTGGTCGTCGACGCGCGACCGCACAAGCTCGGCCCCGCCATCGCCCGCATCCGCGAGTCCGGGGCCCGCCTCAACCTCAATCTCCTCGGCGAGGCGGTGCTCGGCGAGGACGAAGCACGCCGCCGGCTCGACGGCATCCACGAGCTGATCCGCCGGCCCGACGTCGACTACGTCTCGGTGAAGGTCTCGGCGATCGTCAGCCGCATCTCGATGTGGGCGTTCGACGAGGTCGTCGCCGATGTCGTCGAGCGGCTGCTGCCGCTCTACCTGAGCGCGGCTGAGGACGGCACCTTCATCAACCTCGACATGGAGGAGTACCGCGACCTCGATCTCACGATCGCCGTCTTCACGCGCATCCTCGAGGACGAGCGGCTGCGGGGGCTCGAGGCCGGGATCGTGCTGCAGGCCTATCTGCCCGACGCCGCCGACGCCCTCGACGAGCTGACCGCCTGGGCGCAGGCCCGCGTCGCCGCCGGCGGGAGCCGCATCAAGGTGCGGCTGGTCAAGGGCGCGAACCTCGCGATGGAGCGCGTGGACGCCACGATCCACGGCTGGCCGCTGGCGACCCACGCGAGCAAGCTCGACGCCGACGCGATGTACCTGCGGTGCCTCGACCGTGCCCTGCGCCCCGAGCGGAGCGCCGCGGTGCGGCTCGGCGTCGCCGGGCACAACCTCTTCGACATCGCCTACGCCTGGCTGCTCGCCGGCGAGCGCGGTGTGCGCGACGACATCGAGATCGAGATGCTCCTCGGCATGGCGCAGGGTCAGGTCGCCGCGGTCACGGCCGACGTGGGCCACGTGCTGCTGTACGTCCCGGTCGTCCGCCCCGACGAGTTCGACGTCGCCATCAGCTACCTGGTGCGGCGGCTCGAGGAGAACGCCTCGAGCGAGAACTTCCTCTCGGCGGCGTTCGACCTCGCGACCGACGAGAGCCTGTTCGAGCGCGAACGCGATCGGTTCCTCGCCTCCCTCGAGCGCGCGGCCGACCCGGCCCTGCCCAGCGGGCCGAACCGCACGCAGGACCGCACGATGTCGTTGCGGCCCATCGCGCCGCAACGCATCACGCGCGACCCCGCCGAGGGCGACGACGGGCTGACGCAGGCGGTGCTCGGCATCGCCGACGCCGCGGGCCGTTCCGACGAGACCACGGCTCTGGGCGAGCCCGACGATGTCCTGTTCGGCGGCGAGCACTTCGTCGAGACCGCCGTCTACGCCCCGCGCGAGACGCGCCGGGCCCCGGCGCTCGGAGCGCCCGGGTTCGCCAACACTCCCGACTCCGACCCCGCGCTCGCCGTCAACCGGGAGTGGGCCCGCGGCATCCTGTCGCGGATCGAGGGCAGCACGGCCGGTGACGAGACGATCGCCGCCGCCCGGGTCGATGACGCGGGAGAGCTCGATGGAATCGTGGCGCGTGTGGGATCGGCGGCATCCGCCTGGGGCTCGATGGCCGCGGCCGACCGCAGTGCGGTGCTGCTCGCCGCCTCGCGCGCACTCGAATCACGTCGGGCCGAGCTCATCGAGGTCGCCGCATCCGAGACCGGCAAGGTGCTGGCCGAAGCCGACGTCGAGGTCAGCGAAGCGGTCGACTTCGCCGCCTACTACGCCGCGACGGCGCGCGAGCTCGATCGGGTCAGCGGCGCCGTCTTCGAGCCGGCGTCGGTCACGGTGGTCGCTCCGCCGTGGAACTTCCCGCTCGCCATCCCCGCCGGCGGCGTGCTCGCGGCCCTCGCCGCCGGATCGGGCGTCGTCTTCAAGCCCGCTCCGCAGGCCCGTCGCTGTGCGGCGGTCGTCGCCGAGGCGCTGTGGGATGCCGGGGTGCCCCGCGATCTCCTCGCGCTCGTGGACATCGACGAGGGCGATCTCGGCCGCCGGCTCATCACCCACCCGTCGGTCGACCGCGTCATCCTCACCGGCTCGTGGGAGACGGCGGCGCTGTTCCGGTCGTGGCGGCCCGAGCTGCCGCTGCTTGCCGAGACCAGCGGCAAGAACGCGATCATCGTCATGCCCTCCGCCGACCTCGATCTGGCGGCGTCCGACCTGATCAAGAGCGCCTTCGGTCATGCGGGTCAGAAGTGCTCCGCCGCGTCGCTCGCGATCCTGGTGGGGCCGGTCGGGCGGTCGAAGCGGTTCGCGCGTCAACTCGTCGACGCCACGCGGTCGCTGCGGGTCGGACCGCCCACCGATCCCCGCAGCGAGGTCGGGCCCGTGATCGAGCCGCCGCAGGGCAAGCTCGAATGGGCTCTCACCTCACTCGAGGAGGGTGAGCGCTGGCTCGTCGAGCCTCGTCCCCTCGACTTCGGTGACGCGACCGCTGGGCGCTTCTGGTCTCCGGGCGTGAAGGTGGGGGTGAGCGCCGGGTCGCGCACGCACCTCGAGGAGTTCTTCGGACCCGTGCTCGGCGTCATGCACGCGCGCACTCTCGACGAGGCGATCGAACTGCAGAACGCGGTCGCCTACGGTTTGACCGCGGGCCTGCACACCCAGGACGCCGCCGACCTGGCGACCTGGCTCGACCGGGTCGAGGCCGGCAACCTCTACGTCAACCGCGGCATCACGGGGGCCATCGTCCAGCGTCAGCCCTTCGGCGGCTGGAAGCGGTCGTCGGTGGGCGCAGGCACGAAGGCCGGCGGACCGAACTACCTCGTCGGGCTCGGTTCCTGGCGTGCGTCGAACGGCTCGGCATCCAGCACGCTGCATCTGCGCGGTCTCGACTCGCGCATCACGACCATCATCGAGTCGGCCCAGCCCACCCTCGACTACGAATCGTTCGAATGGCTGCGGCGCGGCGCGCTCTCGGATGCCGTCGCCTGGGACCGCGAGTTCGGCCAGGTGCGCGACGTGTCCGGCCTCGGCGTCGAGCGGAACCTGTTCCGGTATCGCCCGGTCGACGTGGCGGTGCGAGCGTCGTCGGACGCGACCTGGCAGGCGGTGCTCCGCGTGCTCGTCGCGGGCGTGCGGGCCGGATCGGCCGTGACGCTGAGCTCGCCGGTCGGTCTTCCCGCCGACGTCCGGCGGGCGCTCGGCGAGGTCGACATCGCGGTCTCGGTCGAGACCGACGGCGAATGGCTGCAGCGCATCGCCGCCCCCGAGCGTCGACCGGGACGCATCCGCCTGGTCGGCTCGCGTGAGACGGTGGCCGAGCTGCGGACGGCCATCGCGGCAGCGACCGAGGGAGACCCGGATGTCGCCGTCTACGCCGACGAGGTCACGACCGCGGCGCGGATCGAGCTGCTGCCCTTCGTGCACGAGCAGTCCATCACGATCACCGCGCACCGTTTCGGCAATCCCGACGACTGGTCCGAGGCGGTCATCTGACGTGCGGCCGCGGTGCCGTCTCGGTAGCGTGGCGGGATGACGGATGACGCAGCCGCTGCACCCACGCTGATCCTCGCCCGACTGTCGGTCGAGCGCGAGTCGCTCCTCGGTGCCCTGTTCATCGGGCTCGGGGCGGTGGCGCTCGCGATCACCGTCATCGCGCTGGCGCTTTCGCCGGGGCTCAACCTGCCCGTGCTCGTTGGCGTCGGCGCGGGAACGGTGCTGCTCGTCCACGGCATCCTGCGCCGCTCGGCTGCCGCCCGTGCCGCGGCCGCCCTCGACCGGCTCGAGTCCGCTCCGGCCTCCGTCTCTCGCTGAGCCGAGCCGAGCTGAGCGCTGCTCGGCGCCTCAGACGAAGGCGGCGAGTACGGCGTCGACGTGGGCGTCGAGCGACGCGGCCGCCGGCTCGGGGTCGAGGCCGAGGAGGCGTCGACGGTGCGGTTCGCCGAGCAGGGCACCGAACAGATGCTCGGCGCGACGGTCGTCGCCGTCCAGGTGGGCCGCGAGGTAACGCTGCGCCGCGATCGGGCCGGCGGCGTAGAACGCACGCGAGACCGCGGGGTCGTCGAGCGCGACCGCGACGGCCGCGCGGTGCAGGCCGATCGCGCGGTCGGCGAACAGCGCCGTCGCGATGAGTGTGCAGGCGTGCCGGAGGTCGCGGGCCGCGACATCGAGGTAGCCGTGCACATCGGTCACCGCGGCGCCCAGCAGCGCCGACTTGTCGCCGATGCGTTCGTAGATCGTGCGTTTGGTCACGCCCGCCTGCTGCGCGATCGCGTCGAGCGAGGCGGCGTGGAAGCCGACCTCGACGAAGACGTCTGCCGCCATCGCGACGATGCGGGCGTCGCGCGCGGCCTGTTCATGGGCGGGCGGGCGGCCTCGGCGTCGATCTCCGGTCGAGGGCATGACGACAGGCTAGCAGAATGATACGGTGGCGTTTCATTAAGGAGGCGCCATGGACGAGATCGTCTGCCACATCGCGATCGCCGATGACTGGGGCATGAGCCGCAAGTTCGGCGAGTACGAGGTCGCGACGCGGGGCGTGCCGTGGGAACCGGGCGAGTACATCCGGGCCTGCGACCCCGCCGACGTCGCCGACGTCGTCGCAACCGTCTACGCCGACGTGCGGCTGCCGCTCCTGCGGATCGACTGCAGCGTCGCGGGCCTCGCGCGCCACGGCGTCGAGGTGACGCGCGTCGACGGGCGGCCCCGCATCCACGGGCCGATTCCCATGAACCCGGATGCCGTCGTCGGCGAGCGTCCGCTCACGGCCTGAGGTCGCCTCGGGCCGTGAGCGGCGTGCGCCGGATCAGGCGTCGATGCCGACCGAGTGCGACAGGCGTGCGCGCTCGTCGCCCGAGAGCTCGAGGTGCACGGCCTTCGCGCTGTCGGCGATCGACGCGGCGCGGCGCGCTCCCGGAATCGGGATGACGGTGTCGCTGAGCCCCAGCTCCCACGCGAGCACGACCTGCTGCGGGCTCACGTCGTGGGCGCGGGCGACCTCGCCGAAGACCGCGAAGCGATCACCGATCGACCGTGCGCCACCGCCCGTTCCGCCCAGGGGGCTCCACGGGAGGAATGCGATGCCGCGGTCGGCGCAGTAGCGCAGCTCGTCGTAGCTGCCCGGATGCCGCGGCGAGAACTCGTTCTGCACGCTCGCGAGGTTGCCCTCGCCGAGCACCTGCTGGGCGATCTCGATCTCCTCGACGCTGGCGTTGGAGATGCCGATCGCGCGGATCTTGCCCTCCTGCTGCAAGGTCTTGAAGTTCTCCATGACCTCGCCGTAGACCATCCAGCGGTCGGGGCGGTGGTACTGGTAGAGGTCGATCACGTCGACTCGGAGCGCCCGGAGCGAGGCCTCGACCGCCTTCCGGAGGTAGTCGAGCGAGCCGTCCCGGCCCCACTTCTCGCCGTCGCTGCGGGTGATGCCGCCCTTCGTCGCCACCACGATCTGAGAGCGGTCGCCGCCCCACGTGGCCAGAGCCTCGGCCATGATCTCCTCGTTGTGCCCCATCGTGTCCCAGCTCGGGGCATAGATGTCGGCGGTGTCGAGCAGGGTGATGCCCGCGTCGAGCGCGGCGTGCACCGTCGCGACGGCATCCTTCCGGTCGGGGATCTGCTTGTCGTTGTTCATCGAGACGGGCATCCCGCCCAGGCCGATGGCCGAGACGGTGAACGGTCCGAGGGTGCGCTGCTGCATGGGTCTCCTTCGACGATTCGCGGTGGTGTGGCTCCAGCCTGTCAGGCGCGACGACGAATGGGCAGGACCTTGCGCAATCGGGTCAGGGGGCTACCGCGGGTCGTCGTCGCAGTCCTCAGCGGCCCCAGAGCGTGCCGGGGGAGAATGGATGCCGGCCGCGCGGCGACCCGCCGCCGCGTGCGCGACCGCCGAAGCCAGGAGTCCGAATGACGATCGCCGACCACCACCCGACGCCGGACGCGAACAACATGGACAGCGCGAAGCGCGCTCTCGCGGGAGCGCCGCCGCTCCTGCCGGTCATGGTCGCGACGGGCGAGGGAGCGTGGGTGACCGACGTCGAGGGGCGCCGACACCTCGACCTGACCGCCGATCCGGCGCTCACCTTCGGGCACCGCCATCCCGCTCTGCTCGCCGTCGCCACCGAGCAGCTGGGCCGATTGACCAGCACGAGCACCGTCGTCGCCGACGACCGCGCCGACGGATTCGCCGACGCGCTGGCTGCGCTGCTGGGGGCTGAGGCGGTGCTGCCGGCCACCACCGGGCGGGACGCACTGCGAGCAGCCGTCGACGCCACGCTCGCCGCGGGGGAACGGACGGCCGTCGTCGTCGCTGCCGGCTCGCATCCCGATCTCACGGCAGCGGGCGCCGTCGTGGTGCCCTTCGGCGAGATCGATGCGCTCGTCGCGGCGCTCGACGACACCGTCGCCGCCGTCGTCCTCGAGCCCGTGCAGGCCGCGGCGGGGGTGATCGGCGCGCCCGCGGGATACCTGGAAGCCGCACGGCAGGCGACCGCCGATCGCGGGATCGCCCTGATCCTCGACGAGACGCGCAGCGGCCTCGGCAGGCTCGGCGACACCGTCGCGCTCGCGGGGACGGGAGCGGCGCCCGACCTCCGTGTGATCGGCCCGGCGCTCGGCGGCGGCATCGTCCCCGTCGGCGCCGTCGTCGGGGGCCGCGCGCTGCTCGGTGACGCCGCCGACCCGGCATCCGTGTCTCCGCTCGCGAGCGCCATCGCGCACCGCGTGGTCGAGATGCTCGAGGCGGGCGAGGTGCAGAACCGGGCCCGTGCTCTCGCCGAACATCTCGCCGGACGCATTGAGGCCCTCGTCGGGGCGGGCGCGGTGGCCGTCCGGACCGCGGGGGTCTGGGCGGGCGTCGACGTCGACCCGACGGTCGTCACCGCAGCCGAGGTCGCCCGGCGCCTCGTCGCGCGCGGCGTCCTCGTCGATGTCGTCGGCGACGCGACGATCGTGCTGGTTCCGCCGCTGGTCATCCGGGCGACCGAGCTCGACTGGGCGATCGAGCAGCTGCGCGTCGTGCTCGCGGCCTGATCCCGCCGGCCCGGCCCGCGCGCCGGATGTCAACACGGCGGGGGAAACAGGTCGGGAAATACTGACGCAACACAGCCCGGATTAGGCTCGCATCCATGGGTGACCTCTTCGACGGATACGGCTCGACGCTGACGCCGCGCAAGACCGTATCGGGGGTGCCGCCGTACGACGAGATGTTCGAGGTCTCGGGCACGATGCCCGACCCCGGCAGCTCGCGCGCGGCGTACCGCGAGCTGTATCAGGCGCTCGCGCAGATGACCCAGGAGGAGCTCCGCGGCCGCACCGAATCGCTCGCGAGCTCGTACCTCGCGCAGGGCGTCACGTTCGACTTCGCGGGGGAGGAGCGCCCCTTCCCGCTCGATGCCGTTCCCCGCGTCATCGACTACGACGAGTGGTCGCACGTCGAGTCGGGCGTGAAGCAGCGCGTGCGTGCGCTGGAGGCCTTCCTCGACGACGCCTACGGACATCAGTTCTGCGTCCGCGACGGCGTGCTGCCCGCGAAGCTCATCGCCTCGTCGCAGTACTACTACCGTCAGGCGGCCGGCATCCGCTCCGCCAACGGCGTGCGCATCCAGGTCTCGGGCATCGACCTCATCCGCGACGAGCACGGCGAGATGCGCGTGCTCGAGGACAACGTGCGCGTCCCCTCGGGGGTCAGCTACGTCATCTCGAACCGCCGCGTCATGGCGCAGACCCTGCCCGAGCTGTTCGTCTCGATGCGGGTCCGACCCGTCGGCGACTACCCGAACAAGCTCCTCCAGGCCCTGCGGGCCTCCGCGCCCCCCGGAGTCGACGACCCCAACGTCGTCGTGCTGACGCCGGGCGTCTACAACTCCGCGTACTTCGAGCACACGCTGCTCGCGCGACTCATGGGCGTCGAGCTCGTCGAAGGCCGCGACCTGGTCTGCTCGGGCGGCAAGGTGTTCATGCGCACGACCCGGGGTCCGCAGCGCGTCGACGTCATCTATCGCCGAGTCGACGACGACTTCCTCGACCCGCTGCAGTTCCGTGCCGACTCGATGCTCGGCGCCCCGGGCCTCATGCTCGCCGCGCGCCTGGGCAACGTCACGATCGCCAATGCCGTGGGCAACGGCGTCGCCGACGACAAGCTGCTCTACACCTACGTGCCCGACCTCATCCGGTACTACCTCGCGGAGGAGCCCATCCTCAAGAACGTCGACACCTGGCGGCTCGAGGACCCGGGCGCGCTCGAAGAGGTGCTCGACCGGCTCGACGAGCTCGTCGTGAAGCCCGTCGACGGGTCGGGCGGCAAAGGACTCGTCGTGGGCCCGGACGCTTCGCCCGCCGAGCTCGAGAAGCTGCGCAAGAAGCTGCTGGCCGATCCGCGCGGGTGGATCGCGCAGCCCGTCGTCATGCTCTCGACGATCCCCACGCTCGTCGAGGACGGCATGCGCCCCCGCCACGCCGACCTGCGCCCGTTCGCGGTCAACAACGGCGAAGAGGTGTGGGTGCTGCCGGGCGGCCTCACGCGCGTCGCGCTGCCGGAGGGGCAGCTCGTCGTCAACTCCAGTCAGGGCGGCGGATCGAAGGACACGTGGGTCGTCGGCGGTGACGCGCCGCGCACGGTCGAGTACAGCCAGGGCAACCTCGCCGGCCTCGTCGCCGATCAGGCGTCGACGCAGGCGATCCCGATCATCTACGACGAGCAGGACGAGCCGGCCCATTCGCCGCAGGACCACCCCGGCGGCCTGAGCGAGCAGCAGGAGCAGCAGCAGCAGGCCGGAGGTGCGACGTGCTGAGCCGCATCGCCGAGAGCCTCTTCTGGATCGGACGCTACATCGAGCGGAGCGACGGCACCGCCCGCATCCTCGACGTCCACCTGCAGCTGCTGCTCGAGGACCCCTGGATCGACGAGGACACCGCCTGCCGGTCGCTCCTGTCGGTCATGGGGTCGTTCCCGCCCGAGGGGCTCGATACCGTCACCCGTCAGGACGTGCTGACCCGGCTCGCGGTCGACCGCACCAATCCGTCGAGCATCGCCTACTCGCTGCAGTCGGCGCGCGAGAACGCCCGCCGCGCCCGCGAGATCGTGTCCACCGAGCTGTGGGAGACCCTCAACACCACCTATTCGCGGATGCCGCGGCGGCTCAACGCCGAGAAGGTGCACGAGTTCTTCCACTGGGTGCGAGAGCGCGCGGCGCTCGCCGTCGGGGTCACCGACTCGTCGACGAGTCGCGACGAGGCCTGGCAGTTCTTCACGCTGGGGCGCTCGATCGAGCGCACCGACATGACCGCGCGGCTGCTCGCGACGCGCTCGTTGACGGAGGAGTCCGGCCCGTCGTGGACGACGATCCTCCGCTCCTGCGGTGCGTACGAGGCGTACTTGCGCACGTACCGCGGGATGCCGAGCGCGCGCAACGCGGCGGAGTTCCTGCTGCTCGACCGTCTCTTCCCGCGTTCGATCATCCACTCGATCCAACGTGCCGAGGAGTGCATGAGCGCGATCGACCCTGTCGCCGACCGGGTGGGGCACTCCAATGCGGTGCTGCGGGCCCTCGGCCGTATCCGCAACGACCTCGAGTACCGGCCGCTCGGCGAGATCCTCTCCGAGCTGCCCGAGCACATGGACAACGTGCAGAAGGTCACCCGCGAGGCATCCGAAGCGATCCGCGGTCGATTCTTCCCCACGGCGGCGGAACCGAACTGGATTGGAGAGACCTCGTGAAGCGTCTGCGCATCGAGCACGCGACCGGATTCACCTATCCCGGAGACGTCGCCGCGTCGTACAACGAGGCGCGGATGCTGCCGGGCTCGACCGACAGCCAGTTCGTGCTGAGTTCGCAGCTCGACATCGACCCGACGACGGCCGTCAACCACTACGTGGACTACTTCGGCACCCGGGTCGCCGCGTTCGACGTGCTCGCCGCGCATCACGCGCTGTCGATCACGGCCCGCTCGCTGGTCGAGGTTCGGCCGCGCCCCATCGAGCACCGGCAGATCTCGTGGGAGGAGCTCGCCGCGGAGACGGAGCGCTCGATCCACACGGTCGAGCAGCTCGGGCAGACGGCGCGCACGGCGCCGCATCCGGAGGTGGTGGCGCTGGCGCGCGAGATCGCGGGGTCGCACGACGAGCCGGGGCCGGCGGCCCACGCGATCGCGATCGCGATCGGGGATGCCGTCGAGTACATGCCCGGCGTCACCGGGGTGCACTCCACCGCCGCGGAGTCGTGGCCCCAGCGCACGGGCGTGTGCCAGGACATCGCGCACATCACGCTCGGCGCTCTGCGGAGCGTCGGCATCCCGGCGCGATACGTCTCGGGCTATCTGCATCCCGATCCCGACGCTCAGGTCGGCGTGCCGGTGACGGGCGAGTCGCACGCGTGGATCGAGTGGTTCGCCGGTGACTGGCAGGGCTTCGACCCCACTAACAACGTCGAGATCAGCGACCGGCACGTGCTGGTCGGGCGGGGCCGAGACTACAACGACGTCCCGCCGCTGCGCGGGGTCTTCGCGGGCCCGTACAAAAGCGCCCTGCACGTCACGGTGACGATCACCCGCGAGGCGTGACCTCCGCGGCATCCGCTTCGACCGGTTCGCGGCGGGCGCCCCGGCCGAGGGATGCCGTCGCCGCGAGGCCCAGCACGAGGAAGCCCGCCGCGGCGAAGCTCGCGGCCCGTGTGCCGTCCGAGAGGGCAGCCTTCGCGTCGGTCGCGACGTCGGCGGTCTGCGGCGAGGCCTCGAGGCCCGCGATCGCGCCGCCCGCGCTCTCGACGACCGCGCTGACGACCTGATCGCGCTGCTCGGCGGGTATGCCGCGATCGTCGAGCTTGGCGGTGAGGGCGCCGGAGGTCGTCGAGAACAGGATGGTCCCGAGGATCGCGATGCCGAGCGCGGCGCCGAGCTGGCGTGCGGTGGACTGGGTTCCGGACGCCTGCCCTCCCTCGGCGACGGGGACATCGGCGAGGACGACGCCGGTGAGCTGCGCCGTCGCGAGGCCGACGCCGATCCCGTAGACGAACAGCGCCGGGACGAGCGGGCCCCACGTCGCATCGGGGGCGATGACGAGGGCCACGCCGACGACGCCGACGATCTCGGCGGCCAGGCCCGCGCGAACGATCCAGACCGGCGAGACCTTGCCCGACAGGGCGCCGGCGAGCCCGCTGGCGACGAACGAGCCCGCGGCCAGGGCGAGCAGCACGAGGCCCGTCTGGACCGCCTCAAATCCGAGCGCGAACTGCAGCCACAGGGGAAGGGCCAGGATGATGCCGAACTCGCCGAGCGCGACGACGAGGGCGGCGAGATTGCCGTTGCGGAACGACGGGATGCCGAAGAGCCCGAAGGCGAGAAGAGTGGGCTTGCCGACCCGGCGACGGCGCACGCCCCAGGCGATGAAGACCGCGATCGTCACGGCTGAGGCGGCGAACGCGATCGGGACCGGGGAGAGGTCCCACGGCCACGACGCACCGAAGAGCTCGGGCCGCTGGTCGACCGTCCACCAGCCGTAGGTGCGTCCCTCGATGAGGCCGAACACGAGGGTGCCCATGGCGATGACCGACAGGACGGCTCCGACGACGTCGACGCCTGCGGCGCCGCCGCGCGACTCGTCGACCGTCAGCAGGACGCCCACGACGATGAGGATGCCGAGGGGGATGTTGATGCCGAAGGCCCAGTGCCACGAGAACGTCGTGGTCAGCCAGCCGCCGAGCAGCGGCCCGACGGCGGCCATGCCGCCGATCGTCGAGCCCCAGACGGCGAAGGCGATGCCGCGCTCGCGGCCGCGGAACGTCGCGTTCAGGAGCGAGAGGGTGGTCGGGAGGATCATCGCGCCGCCGACGCCCTGAACGAAGCGGGCGAGGATGAGCAGGTCACCGCTCGACGCGAGCGCCGCGCCGACCGAGGCCAGCGCGAAGACGACGACGCCGGTCAGCAGCATCCGTCGTCGACCCACCCGATCGGCGACGCTGCCGAAGACGAGCAGCAGGGAGGCGAACACGAGGGTGTACGCCTCCTGGACCCACTGCACCTGAGTGGAGGTGATGCCGAGGTCGTCGACGATCGAGGGGACGGCGACGTTGACGATCGTCGAGTCCACGATGATGAGTGCGACGGCGATGCTGATGAAGACGAGTCCCGCCCACCGGCGGCGTGCCGAAGTTTCCATGATTGCTAGAATAGCTAGCAAAATTGCGGACACAAGATGAGGTTCGCGCAGCGCGAAAACGGCCGGTCCCGCGGGGAACCGGCCGTCTCGATGGAGAAGTGGATCAGGCGGGCGGGTCGCCCGGGTCGAGGGTCTTCAGCATGTCCTCTTCGGCGGCGTTGTCGGCCGTGAGCTCGTCCTCGGTGGTCTCGTCGCCGCCTCGGGGCGCGTCATCGGTGATCGACTGCTCGGCGCTGGGATCGTCGAGGTGACGGTCGCCGGTGGGCTCTTCGGAGGGGATCGCGCTGTCGCCGGCGCCGCCGGCCGGGGTGTCGTGGCTGCTCATGGCCGCGACGTTACGCGCGCCGTCGCCGCGCGCGGCACCCCTTGACACGCGATCCGGCCGTGGTGCCGATACATCCGTCGGATCGGCGTGGCAGGAGTGGTGTCGGCGGCCGCCTGAGGCCACTCCCGCACCGCCGGTCCGGCGAATGTATCGCGAACGGGCTCCGCGGCTAGGCGCGGGGCTCGTAGCGACGCGGTGCGTGCGTGCGGGCGACGAGGTCGCGAAGCGCCTCGAGCGACCCCGAGACGAAACCGGCGGCACGGGCCTGCACCAGGACGTTGCCGAGGGCCGTCGCCTCGACGGGGCCGGCGAGCACCGGCATTCCGGCGCGGTCGGCCGTGCGCTGGCACAGCAGCTCGTTGAGCGCCCCACCGCCGACGATGTGGATCGTCCGGACATCGACGCGGCCGAGGCGCGCGGCGTCGGCCACGGCGTCGGCGAACGCCTGTGCGAGCGACTCGACGATCGACCGGGTGTACTCCGCTCGCGTGCGGGGCGGCGCGACGTCGTGCTCGGCGCACCAGGCGTCGATGCGCGAGGTCATCTCGCCGGGCGCGAGGAAACGCGGGTCGTTGACGTCGAAGACGACGCCGTCCGCCTCGCGTGCGGCGTCGAGCAGGGTCGGCAGATCGATGCGGTGTCCCTCGCGGCGCTCCCACTGCCGCACGGCCTCGCTCAGGACCCACAGGCCCATGACGTTGTGCAGGAGGCGCACGCGGCCGTCGACGCCGCCCTCGTTCGTGAAGTTCGCCTCGAGAGCGGCGCGGGTCATCACGAGGTGGTCGACCTCGACGCCCACGAGACCCCACGTGCCGCACGAGATGTAGGCCGCGGCATCCGGCTGCATCGGCACGGCGACGACGGCCGAAGCGGTGTCGTGCGAGCCGACGGCAGTCACGGGCGTGTCGGTCGGCGCCCCGATCGACGCTGCGACGTCCGCACGCAGCGGGCCCAGCCGATCGCCCGGGGCGATGAGCGGAGGGAGGATGCCGCGGGGGATGCCGAGCGCCGAGACGAGGGCGTCGTCCCACGAGGCCTGCAGCACCCGCAGCAGCCCGGTCGTCGACGCGTTGGTCTGCTCGGCGCGGGCTTCGCCGGTCAGCCAGTACCCGAGGAGGTCGGGTACGAGGAGGGCGGTGTCGGCGAACGCGAGTACCTCCGGGTCCTCAGCGGCGAGCTGGTACAGCGTGTTGAACGGCAGGAACTGCAGGCCGTTCCGCTCGAAGAGCTCGGCGTGCGGAAAGCGCGCGTGCACGCTCTCGACCCCGCGGGCGGTGCGCTCGTCGCGATAGTGGAACGGTTCGCCCAGCATCCGCCCGCCGCGCAGCAGCGCGTAGTCGACCGCCCACGAGTCGACCCCGATCGACGCGATCTCAGGCGTCGCGCGGAAGGCCTCGCGCAGGCCGCCCAGTACCGATCCGTACATCCCCACGAGGTTCCAGTGGAGGCCGTCGCCCGCGTGCACCGGATCGTTGGCGAACCGCGCCACGGTCTCGGTGCGCAGCGCGTCAGCCCCCACATGCCCGACGATGACCCGCCCGCTGGTGGCCCCGAGGTCAACCGCCACCACATTCCCTGACGCGCTCACGCGCGGCATCCTTCCCGCAAGTGCACGGCCTGTCGCCGAGTGCACGACCTTGGAGCGTGCGGATGCCGTGCACTCGGCGCGAAGCCGTGCATTCGAATGCCTGCCCTCATCGGAGGAACGCGGCGGCGACGCCGGAGTCCACGGGGATGTGCAGGCCGGTCGTGCGGGAGAGCTCGGGGCCGGTGAGCACGAACACCGCGTCGGCGACGTTCTCGGGGACGACCTCGCGCTTGAGGATCGTGCGGTTGGCGTAGAACTGGCCGAGGTCTTCTTCGTTGACGCCGTAGGTTGCGGCGCGGTTGGCGCCCCAGCCGGAGGCGAAGATGCCCGAGCCGCGCACGACACCGTCGGGGTTGATGCCGTTCACGCGCACGCCGTGCTCGCCGAGCTCGACCGCCAGCAGCCGCACCTGGTGGGCCTGGTCGGCCTTCGTCGCCGAGTAGGCGATGTTGTTGGGGCCGGCGAAGACGGAGTTCTTCGAGGAGATGTAGATGACGTCGCCGCCCATTCTCTGCTCGATGAGTGCCTTCGCCGCGGCTTTGGAGACGAGGAAGGAGCCCTTGGCCATGACGTCGTGCTGAAGGTCCCAGTCCTTCTCGGTCGTCTCCAGCAGCGGCTTCGACAGCGACAGACCGGCGTTGTTGACGACGAGGTCGATGCCCCCGAACGCCAGCAGCGTCGCGTCGATCGCGGCCTGCACGCCGTCGGCGTCGGCGACGTTGGCTGCGACGCCGATCGCGACGTCGGTGCCGCCGAGCTCCGCGGCCGCGGCCTGCGCCTTCTCGAGGTCGAGGTCGGCGACGACGACGCATGCCCCCTCGGCCGCGAGCCGGGTGGCGATGGCCTTGCCGATGCCGGATGCCGCTCCCGTGACGAACGCGATGCGCCCCTGGTGGGTCTTGGGCTTGGGCATCCGCTGGAGCTTGGCCTCTTCGAGCGCCCAGTACTCGATGCGGAACTTCTCGGCATCCGAGATCGGCGCGTAGGTCGAGAGGGCCTCGGCGCCGCGCATGACGTTGATCGCGTTGACGTAGAACTCACCCGCAACGCGTGCGGTCTGCTTGTTCGCCCCGTACGAGAACATGCCCACGCCCGGGACCAGCACGATGAGCGGGTCGGCGCCGCGGATCGCCGGGGAGTCCGCGTCGGCGAGTGCGTCGTAGTACGCCTGGTAGTCGGCGCGGTACTCGGCGTGCAGCTCGTGCAGGCGGGCGATCTGCTCCTCGGCCGTTGCCGTCGCGGGGACGTCGAGGATGAGCGGCTTGACCTTCGTGCGCAGGAAGTGGTCGGGGCAGCTCGTGCCCAGCGCGGCGAGGGCGGGAGCCTTCTCGGAGGCCAGGAAGTCGAGCACGACGTCGCTGTCGGTGTAATGGCCGACCATCGGCTTGTCGGTCGAGGCGATGCCGCGGATCGTGGGGGCCAGGGCGGCTGCGCGGGCTCGGCGCTCGGTCTCGGGCAGCGCCTCGAACCCGGCGCGCACGCCGGCGAAGGGGTCGGCCGCGCCGTGCTCGTCGATGTATGCCTGCGCGGTCTCGATGATCCAGAGGCTGTTCGCCTCGGCTTCATCCGAGGTGTCGCCCCACGCCGTGATACCGTGCCCGCCGAGGATGCACCCGATCGCCTGCGGGTTCTGCGCCTTGATCTCGGCGATGTCGAGGCCGAGCTGGAAGCCCGGTCGCCGCCACGGCACCCAGACCACGCGCTGTGAACCGGTGCCGTCGCGGAAGATCTTCGCCGTCAGCTCCTCGCCGTCCGCGGCGGTCGCGATCGCGATGCCGGCGTCGGGGTGCAGGTGGTCGACGTGCGCGGCATCCACCAGCCCGTGCATCGCGGTGTCGATCGAGGGAGCCGCCCCGCCCTTGCCGTGCAGGCAGTAGTCGAACGCGGCGACCATCTCGTCTTCACGCTCGACACCGGGGTACACGTTCACCAGCGCGCGCATCCGGTCGAGGCGCAGCACCGCGAGCCCCGACTCGGTGAGGGTGCCGAGGTCGCCGCCCGATCCCTTGACCCACAGCAGCTCGACGGGCTCACCGGTGACGGGGTCGATGTCGGTGCCCTTGGCGGAGGTGTTGCCGCCGGCGTAGTTGGTGTTCTTGGGGTCGGAGCCCAGGCGGTTGCTGCGCGCGATGAGGTCGGCGGCTGCGGCGGAGGTCATGGCTTTCCTTCGGGGTAGGGAGGGGAGGTCAGGATGCGGCGAGGGCAGCGAATCGCTGCACGATGCGTGCCATCGATGCGGCGAAACCCGGATGCTCGGGCCGGTTGAGGTGGCCGTGATCGGTGCCCGGCTCGACGACGACGTCGACATCGCCGCCGGCGGCCCGCAGCGTCGCGGCGAACACGTCGCCCGAGACGCTCAGTTCGTCGATCTCGCTGTTGATCATGAGCGTCGGCGGGAAGCCGCGCAGCTCGTCGGTCGACGCGAGGCCCGGAACGGCCGCGATCGGCGCGCCGATCACCGAGTGGCCGAGGTAGTTCTCGTACATCTCACGGACGACGTCGGCCCCGAACCGGTCGTGCTCGGGGTGCGCGGCGAGAGCGGCGCGCAGCGCGGGGCCGGGGGCGGGCTGCACCGCGAGGAGGGTGGGATAGGCCAGCACGACGAGGCGGGGCAGGATGCCGCCCTCGCCGAGCAGGCGCAGAGTCGCGCCCGTCGCGAGGTTCGCGCCCGCGCTCGCGCCGCCGATCGCCAGGCGCGTCACACCGAGCTCCTCGGCGTGAGACGCCGCCCACTGCCAAGCCCGCAGGACGTCGTCGGATGCCGCCGGGTAGCGGTTGCCGCTGCGGTCGTCCGTCTGCTGGTCGGCGCCGTCCCACGCGGGCGGCACCGGGGCGAGGCGGTAGTCGACGGAGAAGACCGTCGTCCCCGCCGCGGCGAGCCCGCGAGCGACGGCATCCGCTTCGGGCATGTCGAGGTCGCCGAACGCGAAGCCGCCGCCGTGCATCCATACCATGCCGGTGCCGTCGGGCTCGGCCGCGCGGTAGAGCCGGATGAGCCCGCCCGCCTCGGACGTGGGCGAGGGCGCGGCCGGGGAGGCGGCGCTCACCGGACGACCCGCTCTTCCGCGGGAGTCGGGACATGCCGGCCGTAGCGCTCGAGCTCGATGTCCTCGAGTGACTTGCCCTCGGTGTTCGGCGCCCAGATGGTTCCGATCAGCAGCGCGGCGACGAGCAGCCCGAGGATGATCACGCCCAGTCCGGCGAGTCCCAGTCCCGACAGCAGGACGGGGAAGACGAGGCTCAGGAGTCCGACCATGACCCGGGCGAGCATGAAGAGCACGCCCTGCGCGCTCGCGCGGTAGCGGGTGGCGAACAGCTCGGCAGTCCACAGACCGTAGAACGCCTGCGCCCCGACGCCGGCGGAGATACCCCACGCGACGGCGAAGAACAGCAGCGAGAACAGCCCCGGGGGAGCGTAGATCAGCACCGCCCACGCCACGACGCCGAGCGCCGCACCGCCGAGGTACAGCCACTTGCGGCGCACCCGGTCGCCGAAGCGCATGAAGCCGAAGAAGGTCGCGGCTGCCGTGAGGCTCCAGACGAGCACCTGCAGCAGGTTCTGCTGCATCGGGTCGTGGAGGCCCGCGGCGTCGTACACACGCGGCTGGAAGATGCCGGCCTGGCCCGCGACGGTGTTCCAGAGGCCGTAGACGCCGATGAGGAAGGCGAGGGCGCCCCAGTTCTTCGGTTCCTTGAGCAGGCCCACGATGCCGGAGAAGAACGACGGGCGTTCGCCCGCGACGAGCGCGGCCTCGCGCTGGCTCTTCCACCGGCGCGACTCGGGGAGTCCGCGGCGCACCCACCACGTCACGGCGGCGATGACGAAGAGGTGGAAGAAGATCAGGCGCGAGCCGAGCAGACCCAGCGGGCCGACGATGACCGCGAGCAGGAACCCGACCGCCGGGCCGATGGACCAGGCGAGTTGCGCCGTGCCCACGTGTGCGGCACGGTGCTCGTTGGGTGCCTCCTCGGCGATGTAGGTCCACGACGCCGGAACGCCCGCGCCGACCGCGATGCCCATGAGGATGACGCCGACGAGCAGGACCCCGAGGTTCGGCGCGAACGTGACGGCCAGAGCTCCGAGCATGAACACGATCAGGTCGTAGGTGTAGATGAACTTGCGGCCCAGGCGGTCGCAGAGGGGACCGCCGATCGCGGCACCGATCGCGGCGCCGAAGGCGTTGGCCGACAGGGCGGCCACGATGCCGACGACCCCGTCGTCGAAGCCGAAGGCCTCCTGCCACAGCGTCAGACTCGTGGCGAGCGCGATGATCGCGCCGGCCTCGATGTAGTTCGACATGGCGACGGCGATCGTCGCCTTCCAGGCGCTCAGCGGGCGGCGGGTGCGGGTCGTGCTCATGCGCCCCACCCGGCCTGGGTGCCGCCGACGCGGTCGGCTTCGATCTTCTCCTGGTAGCCGGATGCCGCGTACGCGGCCATCGGGTCGGCGGGAAGACCCCGCGACTCGCGCCACTCGGCCAGGGCCGGGCGGACGTCGGTGTAGAACGCGTCCATGAACACCGCCTGCGCCCCGAGGACGTCGTTCGCGGTGCGGGCGGCGGCCAGGGCGTCGGCGTCGATGAGCAGCGCGCGGGCGGTCATCTCCTGGACGTTGAGCACCGAGCGGATCTGGCCCGGGATCTTCGCCTCGATGTTGTGGCACTGGTCGAGCATGAAGACGACATCGGGGTTGTCGAAGCCGCCGCCGCGCAGCACCTCGACGAGGATGCGGAACAGCTGGAACGGGTCGGCCGCGCCCACGATGAGGTCGTCGTCGGCGTAGAAGCGGGAGTTGAAGTCGAACGAGCCGAGCTTGCCGAGGCGCAGCAGCTGCATGACGATGAACTCGATGTTGGTGCCGGGAGCGTGGTGGCCGGTGTCGAGGCACACCATCGCGCGCTCGCCGAGCGCCGCCACCTGCACGTAGCTCGTCCCCCAGTCGGGGACGTCGGTGTGGTAGAACGACGGCTCGAAGAACTTGTACTCCAGCACCAGGCGCTGCTCGCCCGACAGGCGGTCGTAGATCCGCTGCAACGAATCGGCCAGGCGGTCCTGACGCGCGCGCATGTCGTTCTGCCCGGGGTAGTTCGACCCCTCGGCCAGCCAGATCTTCAGGTCGCGGGAGCCCGTGGCATCCATGACGTCGATGCACTCGAGGTGGTGGTCGATGGCCTTGCGGCGGATCGCGTCATCCTCGTGGGTCAGCGCCCCGAACTTGTAGTCCTCGTCCTGGAACGTGTTCGAGTTGATCGTGCCGAGCGCAACGCCCAGATCCTCGGCGTGGCGGCGCAGGGCACCGAAGTCGTCGACCTTATCCCACGGGATGTGCAGCGCGACGGCCGGGGCGAGCCCGGTGACGCGGTTCACCTCGGCGGCATCCGCGATCTTCTCGAACGGATCGCGCGGCGTGCCGGCCGTGGGGAACACCCGGAAACGGGTGCCGGAGTTGCCGAACGCCCAGCTGGGCAGCTCGATGCCCTGGCGCTCGAGCAGGGCGAAGTGGTCGGGGGAGAGGGTGCTCACGATGCGTCGTCGCTTTCGTCGGAGGTTTCGGTGGATGTCGTCGGGGCCGTGCCTGTGGCGGTCGCCGTGCCGGTGACGGTCGCCGCGAGTTGGTCGTGCAGGTTGAAGACCTCGGTGAGGGGCGTGGCGGCCTGATCGGGACGCCCCTCGAGTCCGACGAAGAAGCGGGCCATCTCGGCTTCCCAGCGGGCTGCGACGGGCGACGCGGCGAGGTACGCCTGAGCCGCGGCGTCGTCGTCGACCTCGTAGTAGCCGATCAACCGGCCGCCCTCACCGAGGAACAGGGAGTAGTTGCGGCGGCCGGACGCGGCGATCTCCGCCAGCATCTCGGGCCATACGGGGGTGTGTCGGGCGACGTACTCGTCGAGCAGATCCGGATGGATCTGCAGCGAGAAGCAGACCCGGTGGGTAGATGCACTCATCGTCGAGGCTCCTTGGTGAGCTGGTGTGAATCGTTTCACGAGCGTAGCGGGTTGTGCGCGCGGGCACAAACGGCAAGCGCTTACCCACATCCTGCCGTTGCCGTCGTGCTCGCGCTACGGTGGTGTGCATGGCAGTGAGCGTGCGGGATGTCGCGGTCGCGGCATCCGTTTCGGTGGGGACCGTCTCGAACGTCCTCAACAACCCGACGCGCGTGTCGCCGGAGATGGTCGCGCGCGTGCAGCAGGCCATCGCGGATCTGGGGTTCGTCCGCAACGATGCGGCCCGACAGCTGCGGGCCGGACGCAGCCGGTCGATCGGCCTCGTGGTGCTCGACATCGGCAACCCGTTCTTCGCCGAGGTCGCGCGGGGCGCGGAGGAGCGTGCTGCCGAGAGCGGCATGGCGGTCCTGCTCAGCACGAGCGACGAGAAGCCCGAGCGCGAGTCGGCGTATCTCGACCTCTTCCGCGAGCAGCGCGTCAACGGCGTGCTCGTGACCCCCGCGAGCGACGACCTGGACCGGTTGCGTGGGCTGCAGGCGGCGGGGGTCCCGGTCGTCCTCGTCGACCGCGAGGTGCCCGACGACGTCTTCGCCTCGGTGTCGGTCGACGACGTCGAGGGCGGCTATCTCGCCGTGTCGCACCTGTTGGCCCGCGGGCGTCGGCGCATCGCGTTCGTCCGCGGGCCGGTGTCGATCCGTCAGGTCGCCGATCGTCTCGAGGGTGCGCGGCGCGCGGTGGCCGAAGTCGCCGGTGCCCACCTGGAAGAGCTCGCCGTGCCCGCCCTGTCGGTGCTGCACGGCCGTGCTGCCGGCGAGCAGCTGCGCGACCGCCGCGGAGAGGACCGCGTCGATGCCGTGTTCGCGGCGAACGACCTGCTCGCCGTCGGAGTGCTGCAGGCCTTCGCGGTCCTCGGGCAGCTTCGCGTGCCCGAGGAGGTCGCGCTCATCGGCTACGACGACATCGACTTCGCGTCCGCCACCGTAGTGCCGCTCAGCTCGATCCGCCAGCCCGCCCACGAGATCGGATACCGCGCCGTCGACCTCCTGCTGCGCGGCCTCGACGATCCCGCCGGCGAGCACGAGCGCCGCGTGCGCTTCCGCCCCGAGCTCGTCGTCCGCGAGTCGACCGGCTGACCGCGGCATCCTGTCGCCCCTCGAGGCACCGTCGCCGCGCGAGGCGCCGTCGCCCCGCGAGGTCCCCGTTCGGCCGGTTCTGCGCGCCGCTTTACCGGCCCAAGTGGGACCTCGGCACCATCGGGTACCCGCCGCGCGGCCCGGATGAGAGAAGACTCATCGGCGCGCGGGGGAGGTGCGCCTAGGCTCATCGGAACGCAGGAAAGCGCATTCCGATGGGATCCATTCAATGAAGAACAGACTCCGCTCCTCGCTGCTCGCCGGCCTCGCCGCGGGCACGCTCGCCACGGCGACCCTCACGGTCGGGGGCGTCGCAACGCTTCCCGCGGCAGGGGTCGAGGCGCCGCCGTCCGCGCCGATACCGCGGCTCGAGACCCTCGATCGCGGCCTGGTCGCCGTGCCGACGGACGAGGGCGTCTTCCTCAGCTGGCGTCTGCTCGCGGGCGAGGCCAGCGGTGCCGGCGAGACCGGCCTCACGGGCACCGACTTCGTCGTCTACCGCGACGACGTTCCGATCGCCACCGTCACCGACAGCACGAACTACCGCGACGACGCCGGGACGGCGGCATCCGTCTATCGCGTGGCGCCGGTCACGGCGGGCGTCGAGGCGGCGGCGAGCGAGGCCGCGATCGCGATGGATGCCGGCTTCCTCGACATCGCGCTGCAGCGGCCCGAAGGCGGCGTGACCCCGGCGGGCGAGGAGTACACCTACTCGGCCAACGACGTCTCCGTCGGTGACGTCGACGGTGACGGGCGCTACGAGTTCATCGTGAAGTGGGATCCCTCGAACTCCAAGGATGTCTCGCAGGTCGGGTACACCGGCGGGGTCTACATCGACACCTACAGCCTCGAGGGGCGCCTGCTGAACCGGCTCGACCTCGGTCCGAACATCCGTGCCGGCGCGCACTACACGCAGTTCCTCGTCTACGACTTCGACGGTGACGGCCGGTCGGAGACGATGCTCAAGACCGCGCCCGGGACGAAGTCGATCACCTACGCCGACGACGGCTCGGTGGCCTCGGAGCAGTACGTCACGATGCCGGACGAGGATGTCGCGGCGGGCTACGCCCACACCGATGACTACCGCATGAGCGCCGCCGACTACGCCGACCACCTCGATGAGATGTTCCGCGGATGGTCGACGCGCGACGAAGTCGTCTCGGGCCAGTGGCCGGCCACCCTGGAAGAGGCCTTCGGCATCGAGCCGCGCTACGACTACCCGCTGTCGGATGCCGACGCCCGCGCCCTCGTCGATCACTTCATCGACGTGTACGCGCCGAGCCGCAGCGCCCGCAACGTCCTGCGGAACTTCGAGGGCTTCATCCTCGACGGGCCCGAGTACCTCACCGTCTTCGACGGCGAGAGCGGAGCCGAACTGCAGACCGTGCGCTACGAGCCGGACCGCGGCGACGACGGCCTGCTGTGGGGCGACTACGCGATGTCGCGCATCGAGCCCGGCAACCGGGTCGACCGGTTCCTGGCGGGCGTCGCCTATCTCGACGGTGAGCGCCCGTCGGCGGTGTTCGCTCGCGGTTACTACACCCGCACGACGATCGCGACCTACGACTGGGACGGCGAGAACCTCTCGAAACGGTGGTTCGTCGACAGTGGGCATGCCCCGATGACCAACCCGTTCAACGACGGTCCCCACGGGGTCGACGGCACCGATCCCGTGTACGGCTCGATCACGACGCAGGGCTTCCACAGTCTGTCGGCGGCGGATGTCGACGGAGACGGCCGCCACGAGATCGTCTACGGATCGGCGACGCTCGACGACGACGGCAGCCTGCTCTACAGCTCGTTCGCCGAGATGCCCGAGGGATCGGCGACGCCGGGCGAGATGGCGCGCCTCGGTCACGGCGACGCGATGCACGTCGCCGACATCGACCCGTCCCGCCCGGGCCTGGAGATCTTCACCGTGCACGAGGGCGGAGCGTACGCGCCGTCCGGTACGGCACTGCGGGATGCCGCCACCGGCGAGGTCATCTTCGGCGCCTACTCGGGCCGTGACACCGGGCGCGGGATGATCGGCGACGTCCGCCCCGATGTGCCCGGCATGGAGGTCTGGTCGAGCATGCCCGGCGGAACGGATGCCTCGGGCCTGCTGACCGCCCAGGGCGAGGTGCTCTCGGCGGCGACGCCCGGCACCAACGCCTCGATCCGCTGGGGCGGCGACCTCACGACGCAGATCGTGAACGGCAGCGGTGACGTCACCCCGACGATCGACGACTGGGCGCGCGGCACCGTACTGACGGCATCCGGAACCCTCGCCAACAACGGCACGAAGGGCAACCCCGGGCTCGTCGCCGACGTGCTGGGAGACTGGCGCGAAGAGCTGGTCGTGCGCACGGCCGACTCGTCGGCGCTGCGGGTGTACGTCTCGACCGAGGTGACCGAGCACAAGCTGTACACGCTCATGCACGATCCGCAGTACCGCGCCGAGGTCGCCCGTCAGCAGACGACCTACAACCAGCCGAGCTACACCGGTTTCCACCTCGCCTCGGGCATGGACTTCGCCGGTGTGCCGCTGCGGCCCGCTCCCGCGCCCGTCGCGACGCCCGGCATCGGGGTGGACTCGACCGGCGTCAACGTCACTTGGAAGACGACGGATGCCGGCGCCGAGGTCACCGGCTTCACCGTCATCCTCGGCTC
This sequence comes from Microbacterium sp. 1262, assembly GCF_040544895.1. NCBI lineage: Bacteria > Bacillati > Actinomycetota > Actinomycetes > Micrococcales > Microbacteriaceae > Microbacterium > Microbacterium sp. 1262. The sequence continues at coordinate 2,158,175 of NZ_JBEPKU010000001.1, read as the reverse complement.
GGAGGCGGGCGACATGATCGAGCAGCAGGTCGGGACCGAGGCTCGCTCTGCGCGGTTCGCGACGGTCCCGCCGGGGGAGTGGACCGCGACCGTCACGCCTGCGGGCACCTTCGGCTCGGCGGCGCAGTCGCAGCCGTCGGCGACGGCCACAGTGCGAGAGGGGCAGCCGGTGCCACTCCGAGTCAGCGCGCGGTCGCAGTGCGTCAACGGAGCGGTGCACGTCGCGGTCCATGCCGCGAATCAGGCGGGGGCGCCGGTCGACGTGCGGCTGGCCGCGGTCGGCGGCGAGCACGCGCAGCGGAAGGTCGCGGCGGCCGACGCGGCGTACCGGCTCTTCGACTCGGGCCGCGACTCGCTCGTGCCCGGGTCGGCGACCGTCACGGCGTATCAGTGGGTCGACGGTGTCGGCTACCACGCCACCTACGACGTGCCCTACTTCGCCCGGATGTGCTGAGGCGTCCCGCTCGGACGCGAGGCCCCGATACATCCGAAGGGCCGGAGTGACGGGTGGGGCCGGTGAGGCCGTGCGAATGCTCACCAGCCCCACCCATCCGACAGATGTATCGGGCGCGGGCGCGGGCGCGGGCGCGGGCGTCAGCGGGAGCGGCGGGGGCGGTCGGACGTGGCGTCGGGCAGGGAGATGGGCGTCGTGCCCGCGACCTCGTCGCTGAACTCCTCCGGGGCGACGACCGAGATCGGACGCGTCTCGTCGAGCGAGAGGGCGAACCGGCGCGAGCTCGAGCGGTGCACGCGTCCGGAGACGAGCATCCACGTCACCCCGACCCCGAACGCGACGAAGGCGGCGACGGCACCGAGGCCGATGGCCGCGCGCGGCCCGAACTGGTCGGCGACCCACCCGACGATCGGCGCGCCGATGGGCGTGCCGCCCATGAGGATCGCCATGTACAGCGCGAGCACGCGGCCGCGCAGCGCCGGGTCGGTCGTGGTCTGCACGTACCCGTTGGCCGTCGTGAGGGTGGTCACGACCGCGAACCCGGTGAACATCAGGGTCACTGCGTACAGCCAGTAGTCCGGCATGAAGGCCGACACCGCTGCGGCGAGCGCGAAGAGTCCGGCGCCGAAGATCACGACGCGGATGCGGGCGCGATCGCGACGTGCTGCCATCAGGGCGCCCGCGAGCGATCCGATCGCCAGGATCGAGCTGAGGAGGCCGTACCCGTCGGCATCGCGTCCGAACTCGATCGCCATCGTCGAGGCGAAGATCGGGAAGTTCATACCGAAGGCGCCGAGGAGGAACACCATCGCGAACGTCACCATGAGGTCGGGGCGCCCGCGCACGTACCGGAAGCCGTCGGCGAGGCGCGCCGCGCCGGGAGAGGTGACCCGCGGGATGAGCTCGCCGGGTCGGATGAGGAACAGCGCCACGATCATCGCGAGGAACGTCGCCGCGTTGATGAAGAACACCCAGCCGGTGCCGACCGCGACGATGACGATTCCCGCGGCAGCGGGGCCGATCATGCGCGCTCCGTTGAAGGATGCCGCGTTGAGCGCGACCGCATTGGCCGCGATCTCGCGCGCGACGATGTCGGAGACGAACGCCTGGCGCGCCGGATTGTCGAAGGCCGAGATCATGCCGAGCGTGAACGCGAAGACGTACATGAGCGGGAGCGTCATGACGCCCGTGAGCAGCAGCGTGCCGATGACCAGCCCGACGAGCATGAGCGAGCTCTGCGTGACCACGAGCAGACGGCGCCGGTCGAAACGGTCGGCGACCCACCCGGTGACGCCCACGAGCAGGAGCGGCGGGGCGAACTGCAGCGCCATCGTGACGCCCATCGCTCCCGCGTCGTTGTCGGTGAGGCCGGTGAGGACGACCCAGCTGAGCGCTGTGGCCTGCATCCACGCGCCGACGTTCGACACGAGGGCGCCGAAGAACCACACCCGGTAGTTGAACACCGAGAAGGAGCGGAACATCGCGGAGCTCATCGGTCGGCCACCGCCCGCATGATGACGGCGGCGGCCGCGAGAGTCTCACGGTCCGCCGGTTCGAGCTCTTCCAGCGCGTGCTCGAGCCAGGAGTCGCGACGGCGGGTCGTCTCGATCACGACGGTGCGGCCCTCGTCGGTGAGGGCGATGTTCACCTTGCGGCGGTCGCCGTCGTCGGGTGTCCGGGTCAGGTACCCGAGCTCTTCGAGGTGGTTGACGGTGCGGTTCATCGACGGTGCCGATACGCGCTCGCGGTCGGCCAGCTCGCCGAGCGTGTGCGGACCGTGCACGTGCAGGTTCGCGAGCACGGCGTACTGCCCGTCGCTCATCGAATCGACGGCACGCTGCGCGCGGAGCCGCCGTGCGAGGCGGAAGGTCGCCATGCGGAGGTCGGTCGCGTCGTGCGCGAGATCGATGGCGGTCGGTGGGGCGGAAGCGGGGGAAGAGGTGCTCATCTGTGATGTTTAGCTTAGCTCATTAGTTTTGCTAACGGTCTGTGGTGTCCGGAATGCGACGGCCGGAAACGTAGACTCGCCGCATGCCCGAGTTCATCGACGCGCACGGGGTCGCGATCGTCTACGACATCCATCCCGCGCATGGCGAGCAGCGGGCCGTCGTGCAGCTGCTGCACGGTGTCGGCGAGCACGCGGGCCGGTATGCCGAACTCGCCGGGATCCTCACCGCAGCGGGCTTCACCGTCTACGCCGATGACCACCGGGGTCATGGCCGCACCGGCATCCGGCAGCACGGTGATCCGAGCAAGCTCGGCAAGCTCGGTCGGGGAGGGCTGCATGCCGCGCGCGACGCCTGCGCCGAGCTGACCCGCATCATCGAGCGCGACCATCCCGGGGCGCCGATCGTGCTCCTCGGCCACTCGTGGGGATCATTCCTCGCGCAGATGCTGTTCGACGACCGGCCCGAGGCATACGCGGCACTCGTGCTGTCGGGGTCGGCGCTGCGCTGGCCCGGATCGCTCAACTCGGGCGACCTGAACGCGCCGTGGAAGGCGCCCGGCGCGAACGGCGTCGAGTGGCTGAGCACGGATGCCGCCGTCCAGCAGAGCTTCCTGGACGACCCGCTCACGACGACGACCGCGCTGCCCCGCCTGTTCGGGCCGGTCGAGACGCTCAAGCTCATCGGCCGACCCCGACGCGACCTCGGTGTCGACGTCCCGGTGCTGCTCATGGTCGGCCGGGACGACACCGTCGGCGGGCCTCGCAGCGTCCATCGCCTCGCCGACGCCTACCGCACGCGATCGGGCCTGACGGATGTGACGACGCTCGTCTACCCCGGTGCTCGTCACGAGATCTTCAACGAGGCGGTCCGGGGTGACGTGCAGGCCGATCTGCTCGCCTGGCTCGACGCCCGCTTCCCGCGGGACTGAATCGCGGCAAGCAGCGTCGGTGTCACCCGGCGGGACCGCGTCGGATTGCCGTGACGAGCGGGCGTGACGCGAGGAGCGCCAGCGCGACCGCCCCGAAGCCCGCGACGAAGGTCGCCGCGATGACGGCCATCGTCAGCGGCGCGACGACCAGGCTGATCCCCACGACCGGGAGAGCCAGCGCCACGCCGACGACCGCTCCGCCGGCGGCAGCCCAGCGCAGGGGCAGCATCACCGTGATGCGACGTGCCCGAGCGAGTTCCGCGGGCTCCATGCCGAGCCGGTCGAGGCCCACGATGAGCTCGCGGTCGTCGAGCACCGACGCCGCCTGACTGACGCCCACCGAGGCGGCGAGCAGGACGAAGCCCGCCCCGAGGGTGACGAGGACGCCGGTGCGGATGTCGGCGAACAGCGTCATTCCAGGCTCGTCGCCGGCGATCTCGGTGAGCGCGATGCCGCTGCCCCCCACGACGGCGATGAACGAGATCATCGCGATGCTCGAGACTCGACGCCAGGCGGTGGGGGCATGTGCGGCGAGCTCCCGGCCTGCGATGAGCTGAGCAGCCGTCCGGGCGCGGCGTGCCATCGAGCGGCCGCGTGCGGCGACGATGGGCGTACCGATGAGGTTCACCAGAGCGAGGGCCCCGGCGAACAGAGCCAGCAGGAGGGCGATCGACGCTGCGGGGGCGAGGACCGCGCTCACGCTGCTGAACTGGGCCACGATCGTGCCGACGGCGACGATCGCGATCCCGGAGATCACGAGGGTGCGGGTGCGTCGCGGCGGCGCCTCGGTGCGGCGGCGCACGCCCAGTGGGGTGAGCCGCACGCGTCGCAGGCTCGCTGCCGCGCTCACCGTCGCGATGAGCCCGACGCCCAGGATGACGGCCAGGACGATCGGCCATCCGGCCCACACGGCGGCGGCACCGACGGGGCCACCGAAGAAGGGGAGCAGCCCGACCAGCGGCAGGGCGATGCCGTAGGCGGCGGCGCCGACCAGTGCTCCCGCGAACGCGACGGCGGATGCCTCACCCACAGCCATCGCTCCGACCTCGGTGTTGGTGGCGCCGAGGAGGCGCAGCGTCGAGAGCCGGTCGTTGCGGCGCCGGCTCGACAGGCGCGCGGCGGCAGCCCCGAGGGTTGCTGTCGGAACGGCGAGAAGGATGAGCGCGAGGACGCTGAGCACGCCGTAGAGGAAAGCCATCTGGCCCGTGCGCGGGTCGGTGAGGAACATGCGGGTGCCGCCCGCGACGATCAGCATGAGCATCGTCGTCACCGCGAAGGCGACCAGTGGCAGGACGATGGCCGCAGACCCTTGCCGCGCCGGCCGGGAGAGCAGGACCGTGAGAGCCGCGACGCGGCGCACACTGCCCGGTGTCTCCGTCGCTCGGGCCAGCGGGGTCGGAGGCTGCGGGAGCGAACCGGTCGCGACGACGACGCTCATCGGGTCACCTCGGCGGCTGCGGCCCCACGCGCGGGCGCGACGGACGAATCGACGATGCGTCCGTCGCGCATCCGGAGGACGCGGTCGCAGCGGCGCGCGACCTCCGCATCGTGGGTCACGACGACGAGGCTGCGGCCCTGGCCGGTGGTGGCGTGCAGCAGCGCATCGAGGACCTCCGCGGAGGTGGTGGAGTCGAGGGCGCCGGTCGGCTCGTCGGCGAACACCACGGGGGCTCCGGTCACCTGGGCGCGCGCGATGGCGACGCGCTGCGCCTGCCCGCCGGAGAGCTCGCCGATGCGCCGGGTCTCCATGCCGGCGAGGCCCAGGGCGCCGAGCCAGGCGGCGGCGTGCGCTTCGGCAGCAGCTCGCGCCGTGCCGACGAGGAGCAGCGGAAGGGCGGCGTTCTCGACGGCGGTGAGCTCGGGCAGCAGCAGGTGGTCCTGGAAGACGAAGCCGAGGCTGCTGCGACGTACGGCGGAGCGGTCGGCGTCGGGCATGCCGACGAGCTCCTGCGCCGGGGCGCCGGGAGCGGCGAGGCGGACGGAGCCGGCATCGGGCGAGATGATTGCGGCGAGGCAGTGCAGAAGCGTCGTCTTGCCCGACCCCGAGGCGCCCATGATCGCGACGGCCTCGCCGGCGCGCACGGTCAGGTCGACGCGGTCGAGCGCGGTGAGCGCCCCGTAGCGCTTCACGAGCCCGCGGGCTTCGAGGACGGGGGCGGAATCGATGGTGGGGTTCATGTCATCCACTTTTCCGAGCGGGGCCCGCGCCGTCGTCCGTCGCGAGGTGTAACGGCATCCGTCGGGCGACCGATCCTCCGCCCGGTCCTAGGCTGGACGCATGCACGGCGAATACAAGGTCCCCGGAGGAAAGCTGGTCGTCGTCGACCTCGAGGTGCGCGACGGCCGCATCGCCGATTTCCACCTGGCGGGCGACTTCTTCCTCGAGCCCGACGACGCGCTCGCCGACATCGATGCGGCAGTGACGGGCCTGCCCGAGGAGTCTGATGTCGCCACCATTGCCGCCGCCGTCCGTTCGGCGCTGCCCGACGGCGCCCAGCTGCTCGGCTTCACGCCCGAGTCGGTGGGCACTGCGGTGCGGCGCGCCATGATCACGGCCCCGGGCTGGCGCGAGTTCGACTGGGAGGTCGTCCACGACCGAGCCGTGTCGCCCAGCATGAACCTCGCGCTCGACGAGGTGCTGACCACCCGCGTCGGCGACGGCCGGCGGAACCCCACCCTGCGCATCTGGGAGTGGAACGAATCGGCCGTCGTGATCGGGTCGTTCCAGTCGTACCGCAACGAGGTCGACCCCGAGGGTGCCGCGAAGCACGGGTTCGACGTCGTGCGCCGCATCTCCGGCGGGGGAGCGATGATGATGGCGGCGAACTCGATCGTGACGTACTCGCTGTACGTGCCGGCATCCCTCGTTGCGGGGCTGACCTTCGCCGACTCGTACGCCTTCCTCGACGATTGGGTGCTCGAGGCCCTCCGCTCACTCGGCATCGAGGCGACGTATCAGCCGCTCAACGACATCGCCTCACCGTCGGGCAAGATCGGCGGCGCCGCGCAGAAGCGTCTCGCGAACGGCGGGGTGCTCCACCACGCCACCCTGTCGTACGACATGGATGGTCAGGTCCTCACCGAGGTGCTGCGCATCGGCCGCGAAAAGCTCAGCGACAAGGGAACCGTCTCGGCCGCCAAGCGCGTCGACCCGCTGCGCAGCCAGACGGGTCTGCCTCGCGACGCGATCATCGAGCGGTTCATCGAGGTGTTCTCGAAGCGCTACGGCGCCGTGCCCGGCACGATCTCCGACGAGGAGTACGCCGAGGCCGAAGCGCTCGTCGAGTCCAAGTTCGCGACGGACGCCTGGCTCAAGCGCGTTCCCTGAGCCGCGGCGTCGTCAGCGGCGCGTCTGCGACAGGGCCCAGTGGGCTCGGGTGAGACCGCCGAGCGGCGCTCGCGTCAGGATGGCGGCATCCGATTCGCTCAGGATGCCGCCGTCGACCGCCACGCGCAATGCGGTGGCGATGTCTTCCCGTGCCCGCTCCTGTCGCGCGGCCGGCAGCGCGCCGACGGCGGCGCGCAGGGCCTCGACTCCCGTGCGCGGAGTCGAAGACCCTCCGCCGCGACGCCCGGCTCGGACGATGGTGGCGACGGTGACGGCGGACGCGATGCCCTGCACGGCGAAGGCGCCGATGGTGAGGCCGGGGGCACCGGCGTCATCGGAGCGCAGCGCGACGATGAGGATCGCGAACGCGGCGAAGAGCACCGAGATGGCATTGATGGACAGCTGGGAACCGTTCGCCTCGGCGCGCCCGCTCGCCAGCTGCCGCCACAGCACCGGACGCGATGCCGCCGCCACGATCGCCAGCGCAGCGGCGACGAGGGTCGGCACGGTCAGGTCGGATGCCGTTCGGGCGGGGATCACGACGACCCCGGCGGCGATGATCGGCAGGAACTCCAGCAGTGCGACGCCCAGTGAGCGGAACATCGACCCGCGGCCGACCGGGCGGCGGCGCTCTTCGTCCGACGCGTCCAGCAGATCCTGGACCGCCGGTTCGTCGGCGAAGGCGGCGCGCTCGATCAGCGCGGCGTCGAATCCGCGCCCGGACTCCACGAGTTCGCGGGCCGCGGAGGCGGCGGAGCTCTCACGCATCGTCTTTTGCTCTCACCCGTACCCCGTCAGTCGACGAGCGCCCGCACCGACGCGTAGCCGTCGGCCGCGACCGTCGGCACCGACGGCGCGGCGCCGAACATGCGGGTCGCCCGCTCGTCCGGCGTCCATCGCGGCCAGCCCGGGTCGCCGGTCCGCACGAACGACACGGCGGCGCCGTGCATCGCATCGGCCAGCTCCTGCGGCGGGTGCGGCCCCGCGAGCCTCGCGACGCCGTCGGCGTCGAGGACGTCCCACCAGAACGGCACATCGAGGCAGTGCAGCGCCCAGCGCTTGGTCGGGGAGGGCCAGCTGAACCGGTAGGCCCACGTCGGCGAGCCGCTTCGTGCCCGGGCGACGAGCGGCACGGTGTCGCGGAAGATGCGGTCGGTGGCGTAACGGCCGAGGAACGCGGCGGTGCCGAGTCGTCGCTGCGCGCGGTTGTCGCGGATGTAGCGCCAGCGCATCGCGTGGCCGACCCCGAGGGCGGCCAGCGCGAGCGCCGGCGGGACGAAACGCAACGGGCCGGCGACCCCGTCGGTGATCATCGTGAACTCGTCGTCGGTGGTGCCGAGCACGAGCGTCTTGTCCGCGCCGACGCCGGCCGCGAGTGCGTCGAGGGTGGGGCGCGGGATGAGCTCGCCGTCGACGACCGGACCCCACGTGAGCCCTTCGGCGAGCCGCGAGCGCACCGAGGCGATGATGCTGCCGTGCCGCTCCGACTCGAGAGCTTGCTGCGCCGTGAGCACCGTGAGCTCGTCGACGCCGGCGAACGCCTCGCGTGTCGGGGCGATGCCGAGGCGCGCGGCGAGCCGGCCTGTCGCCGTCGCGGCCCGGGCGGGCGGCACGTTCGTCAGGGCCGCCGAGATCGCCAGCACACGGCGGAACAGGTGTTGAGCATCCGGCATCCCGAGCAGGGTGAGCACCGCGCCGCCGCCCGCGGACTGCCCGGCGATCGTGACATCATCCGGATCCCCGCCGAAGGCGGACACGTTCGCCCGCACCCATTCGAGGGCGGCGATCCAGTCGCGCACCGCGCGGTTCGTCGGGGCTCCGGGAAGGAGGCCGAAGCCGTCGAAGCCCAGCCGGTACGAGACCGTCACCACGACGATGCCCGCCCGCGCGAACGAGCCGCCGTCGTACCAGGGGCTCGCGGGCGAACCCTGCACGAAGGCTCCGCCGTGGATGTAGACGAGCACCGGATGCCGTGCGCCGCCCGCCCGCGCGGGCGAGTCGGGCGCGAAGACGTTGACCGACAGGGTGTCGTCGCCCGGGATCGACGGCTCGGGGATGAGGGTGTCGGCGTCGTTCCCGCGCTGCGGCGTCGGTCCGTAGGCGGTCGCGTCGCGGACGCCGTCCCACGGCTCGACGGGCGCGGGCTCGGCGAACCGCAGCGTGCCGGTCGGGGCCTTCGCGTATGGGATGCCGAGGAACGCGAGAGTGCCGTCGGGGCGACGCGTGCCGCGCACCTCACCGCTGGAGAGGGATGCCGAGACGCTCGCTGTCACGATCCGAAGCTAGCGGACTCGGCGGCGCCTCGGTGAGGCGGCTGCGGGTCAGGCAATGCGGCGGACCTGCACCGTGATCCGGTCGACGGTCGGATACTGCACGCGGAGTTCGTCGGCGACGGCGCGGGCCACCTCGGGAGTGCGCGCGGATGCGGCGACGGAGATGGCGGCTGCCGCGGTCACCACCTCGCCGTCGGCCGAGACGAGGATGTCGTTCGTCGGAGCCGCCGCTTCTCGGCGGAGCGCCGTGGCCGCCGCTCCGAGCACGCGGGTCAGCGGCGGGCGCGGATCGTGCACGGCGCTGACCCCGGGCACCTCGACGAGGGGGCGCGGAGCCGACGGGCCGACGACGGAGACGGGCTCGATCATGCGATGTCCTTGGGCGGGAAGGGACGGTGGAGGTCTTCGACGGTGACGTCGACGGCGGTGATGTTCAGCTCGGTGTGCTGGGCGAGCGCCTCGGACACCGCTCGGCGGACCGCTCCGGCGGCGGTCGGCAGCGACTCGCCCCAGGCGACCGACGCGGTGATGTCGACGGCGATCGGCGCATCGGGCACCTCGACGTCGCCGACGATGCGCGAATGGCCGATGAAGACGCCGTCGATCGCGTCGCCGCTGGCGCGGATGAGCGCTTGCACGGCTCCCTCGGTGACGGTCATCGAGACCCGAGGATCGGGATGCGAGAGCGGGATCGAGCGCCCGGCCCGCAGCTCGGCCCGCACGGCGTCCATCACACCGTGGAACCAGTTCTCCGAGGGCTCGGGCATCTCGGCGGCATCCGCCGCGATGAGTTCGCGTGACAACCGCCCCGCGCGCTCGAGCGCGTCGAGGGCGTTCAGACAGTCGGGACAGGTCTCGATCTCGGGGTCGTACGGCGAGCGACCGCTGTCGAGGTAGTCACTGATCTCGTCGATCGTCTTGCCGCACTCGAGAGTCACGTCGGCGGCATCCATCAACGCCACCCCGCCATCTGGATCGTGATGCTGGCGCGGGCGCGGGACAGGTTTCCTCGAACGGTGCTGAGAGGGAGGTTCATCTCTTCTGCGATCTCGGTATAGCTGAGCGACCCGACTTCTCGGAGCAGCCAGCAGCGGCGTTGGGCTTCCGGCAGCGCATCGAGTGCAAGAGAGAGCGCTTGCAACTGTGCGTTGCGGATGGCGGCCGCCTCGGGGAGGAGACTCGCCTCCGCGGCTCTGTCGAATCCGTCCAGTGTGTCATGGTCGGGGCGCTTCCTGAGATGCGCGTACGCCTCGCGGCTCGCGATCTTCATGAGCCACGCCTTCACGGCGTTCGGGTCACGCAGGGTGGACAGCTGCCGCCACGCGGTGAGGAACGCCTCCTGCACGACGTCGTCCGTCTCCGAGAGGGTGCCGACGATGCGGTACACGTAGGCGCGCACGAGGCGGGAGTGACGGTGGAGGAGGACATCGAACGCGTCGGCGTCGCCGGATGCCGCGCGGGCAGCCAGGATGCCGTCGGGCGCGGCCTGCAGGTCGGTGTCCGACCCGCTGTCTTCGGCTCGCATCGTTCCCCTAGAAAACTTCTCGAACTTTTTTGTGACGAATCCGGATGAGCCGCCCTCTTATCTGTAGAGCGAACGTAACGCTCACCGAATGACGAGCCGAGAGCTTGCATCGGACAACGCAGACAGATAAGGAAACGTCATGGCTGAGGACCAGAAGAACACCGCCCCCGCTGCTGAGACCACGAAGTCGCAGGCCGCCGCGTCGCAGGCTTCGCGCGTCGACCGCACGTTCTCGTCGTCGCGCGTCCCGGCCGACACCGACGCCGCGGGCAAGACGACGATCGCCGACGGCGTCGTGGCGAAGGTCGCCGGCATCGCGGCGCGTGAGGTCGCCGGTGTCTACGCGCTCGGTGGCGGCGGAGCACGCGCCTTCGGTGCGATCCGCGACGCCATCAACGCCACCGACCTGTCGCAGGGCGTGAAGGTGGAGGTCGGCGAGACCCAGGCCGCGGCCGACCTCACGATCGTCGTCGAGTACCCGGCGCCGATCCAGGAGGTCGCCGACAACGTCCGCGCCGCCGTCGCCGGTGCCATCAGCCGTCTCGTGGGCCTCGAGGTCGTCGAGGTCAACGTCGAGGTCAACGACGTGCACATCGCCGGCGCTGACGACGACGACAACGAGTCCGAGTCGCGCGTCGCATGAGTGCCACCGTCTCGGGTGCGCTGATCGGCGCCATCCTCGCCGCCGCCGCCCTGTTGTTCGGCTTCTGGGGATTCCTCCTCGTCGCCCTCTTCATGGCGATCGGCGCGGCGGTCGGTCGCATCGCGTCCGGCAAGCTCGACGTCCGCGGGCTGGCCGACGTGCTGACAGGTCGGCGCACCTCGTCATGACCGTTGCAGAGGCCATCCGTCCCGGTGGCGGCGTCACGGCCGCCGCCGGCGGGGCATCCGGTCTCGCCGGACGGGTCGTTGTGCGCGAGCGCGTGGTGCGGAAGGTCTCGGAACAGATCGCATCCCAGGTCATCGGAGTGGACGTCGACCGCGTGTCGGTCACGGCATCCGATCACCGGGGTGGGGTGGCCGTCCGCATCCAGGCGCCGTTCCCCGTCCCGTCGCTCGACGACACCGAAGCGGTACGAGCCGCCGGAGTCGTCGTCGACATCGCCCGTGAGGCCCAGCACCGCGTGCAGGAAGAGCTCGGCCGCGTGCTGGGTAAACCCGTCACCCGCGTCGACATCACCGTCACCGGTGCCACGACACCCGCAAGGAGGAGAGTCCGATGAGCAGTCCCGTGCTGCGCCGCGTCGTGCGACGTGAGACGCACTCGCCGCGCACCGTCGCGATGATCGTCGCCGTCGTCCTCGTCATCCTCGCGCTGATCTACGTCGGCACGGAGATCGTGCTGAACCTCGCGGCTCAGCCGGCGCTTCTCCTCGGACCCGCCGCTGCCTTCGGGTGGGTCGTCGGTCTCCCGACGGAGGTACCGGTCGGCGTCAGCGTCGCCATCGGCGCCGTCATCGCGGTGCTCGGCGTGGTCCTCGTGGTGCTCGCCGTCGCCCCGGGCCGCCTGTCGAAGCACCAGCTCGTCGTCGGCGAGAGCGCCGTCGTCGCCGACAACGGCGTGATCGCCTCGGCGATCGCGCAGCGGGTCAGCGACGAGAGCGGACTGCCCCGCGACCAGGTGCGGGTCGGTGTCGGACACCGCTCGGTCGACGTGACCCTCACCCCTGCGGTGGGAGTCCCCGTCGACGAGACGCAGGTCCGCGCCCTCGCGGATGCGGAGCTGGAGTCGTATCGACTCGCGTCGAAGCTGCGCACGGCGGTGCGGATCGAGCGGCCCCGCGAACAGGAGGAGAACGCATGAACAACACCAATCGCGCGGTCAACCGCACGATCCTCCTGATCCTGGGACTGGTGCTCGTCGTCGTCGGCGGCGGAATCATCGCCGGCGCGGTGTGGCCGGCGGCCGCCGACACCTGGACCTCGGTCGGATCCGGGGCCGAGGACTGGGCGAAGCAGGCGTGGGATGCCACCGTCATCGCGGGCACGAGCCTCACCTGGCTCGCCGTCGGCGTGCTCGCCGCGCTCGCGCTGCTGGTCGTGCTGCTGATCGTGCTGGTCGTGCGCAGCATCCACGGCCGCCGCCGGACCGCGCTCCGGGCGACCGGGGCGGAGAGCGACCTCGGCCGCATCACGGTCGCGGAGGGCTTCGCGGCGGATGCGCTGAAGAACGCGCTGGCCGACCGCGACGAGATCCTCAGTGCCCGCGTCACCGCGAACGACATCAAGAAGCAGCCCGTGCTGCACGTCAGCGTGACCCCGCGGCAGAACGCCTCGCCGCTGCACGTGGCCGAGACCGTCGAACGTCTCGTCGGCAACCTCGGCACGCTGACGGGTCAGCAGCTCACGACCTACATCTCCATCCACACCGGGCTGCGCGCGAAGCTGGCGCACGACCAGCGCCGCCTGTCCTGAATCGCGCACGTCCACAGCCCCGCCCGCGGGGCGCCACCACCGAAAGAGAGGAGCCCATCATGGGTCTCGACGACAAGATCAAGAACGCCGCCCAGGACATCGCCGGCAAGGCGAAGGAAGCCATCGGCAAGGCGACAGACAACGACAAGCTCGAAGCCGAGGGCAAGGCCGATCAGGTCAAGGCCGAGGCGAAGAAGACGGGCGAAGACGTCAAGGACGCCTTCAAGTAAGCCGCGTGACTGCAGAGGGGGATGCCGTGTCGGCATCCCCCTCTTGTGGTCTCGTCGCGTCAGCTGTCGCGGCGCGCGCCGGCCGACGGGCTGACGGGGAAGATCGTCGGGGTCGCGTACCCGGCGGCAGCGAACGCCTTCTCGACGGCATCAGCTACGTCGTCGCCGGCGGCGGTCTCGACGAGTGCGATCGCCGCACCGCCGAAGCCACCGCCGGTCATGCGCGCGCCGATGGCGCCGGCCGCGCGGGCGGTCTCGACGGCGAGGTCGAGTTCGGGGACGGAGATCTCGAAGTCGTCGCGCATCGAGGCGTGCGAGGCGTCCAGCAGCGACCCGATCGCTCGTGGCCCCTGCTCCCGGAGGGTCTGCACCGTGTCGAGCACACGCTGGTTCTCGGTGACGATGTGGCGGACCCGGCGGAAAGTGACGTCGTCGAGCAGCTCGGCGGCACGGTCGAGGTCGCCGACCGACAGGTCGCGCAGCATCGGGACGCCCATGACCCGCGCGCCCTTCTCGCACGACGCGCGGCGCTCGCCGTAGCCTCCGGTGGAGTGCGCGTGCTTGACGTTGGTGTCCATGACCAGCAGCGTGAGCCCCGCGGCGGCGAAGCCGAGCTCGACCTCATCGGTCTCGAGCGAACGGCAGTCGAGGAAGGTGGCGGCATCCGGCTCGCCGAGCATCGACGCCATCTGGTCCATGATTCCGGTGGGAGCGCCGACGGCCTCGTTCTCGGCGCGACGGCCCACCTGCGCGAGCGCGACGGGGTCGAGTCCGAGGTTCCACAGCTCGTTGAGTGCTGAGGCGGTGGCGCCCTCGATCGCCGCGGACGACGACAGGCCTGCGCCGACCGGCACGTTCGACGCGAACGCGAGATCGGCGCCGGTCAGCGCGGTCGGGTCTGCGCCGGCGGCCTGGATCAATGCCCAGGCGACGCCGAGCGGGTATGCGGACCACTCGGGCACGGCGTGCTCGCCGCCCGTGGTCGGGAAGATCGCGTCGAGGTCGGCGATCGCCACCTCGACCGGCACCGTGTCGAACGTCGAGATGACGCGCAGCCGGCCGTCGTCGCGGGTAGCGAGCGCCACGTGCGTGCGGTGGGGCGTGGCGAACGGGAACACGAAGCCGTCGTTGTAGTCGGTGTGCTCGCCGATGAGATTGACGCGGCCGGGCGCCGACCACTCGCTCGTCGCGGTCGCGCCGAGCGAGGTCAGGAGGTCGCGCGCATCGGTGCGCGGATCGGTGTCGGTCACAGGGTCACTCCTTCTACGGCCTCGCGGATACGCGCGGCCGCGGTCTCGGGCGGGATGTCGCCGATCCAGGCGCCCATGGCCGCCTCGGAACCGGCGAGGAACTTGAGCTTGTCGGCGGCGCGGCGCGGGCTCGTGAGCTGCAGGTGCAGACGCGCGGTGTCGCGCGCATGGCGGACCGGAGCCTGGTGCCACGCGGCGATGTACGGCGTCGGGGTGTCATACAGCGCGTCGATGCCGCGCAGCAGGCGCAGGTAGAGCGGGGCGAGTTCGTCTCGCTCGGCGTCGTTCGTCTCGGCGAAGTCGGCGACGTGCCGGTGGGGGAGCAGGTGCACCTCGATCGGCCAGCGTGCGGCGAACGGGACGAACGCCGTCCAGTGCTCGCCGCGGAGCACGACCCGCGGGCCGGCCTGCTCGAACTCGAGGATGCGCTGGAACAGGTCGGGAGCCGTGCGGTCGATCGAGTCGAGCAAGCGGGTCGTGCGGGGCGTGATGTACGGGTAGGCGTAGATCTGCCCGTGCGGATGCGGCAGGGTGACGCCGATCGCCTCGCCGCGGTTCTCGAACGGGAATACCTGCTCGATGCCGGGGAGCGTCGAGAGCGCGGCCGTGCGGTCGGCCCACGCCTCGATGACGGTGCGGGCGCGGGTGACCGTCTGGGTGCCGAACGATCCGGCGTGCTCGGGAGAGAAGCACACGACCTCGGTGCGTCCGACGCTCGTGCGGGTGCGGCCGAGGCCGAGGTGGGCGAGGTCGTCGATGCCGCGGGGAGGATCGGATGCCGCGGGTGCGCCGCCGAACGCCTCGGCGAGGGCGGGACCGAACGACGGCGACTTGTTCTCGAAGACGGCGACGTCGTAGCGCGACGGGATCTCGGAAGGGTTGGTGGGTGTCTGCGGGGCGAGCGGGTCGAGCTCGGCCGGGGGCAGGAAGGCGCGGTTCTGCCGTGATGCGGCGATCGAGATCCAGTCACCCGTCAGGACGTCCTGCCGCATCGTCGCGGTCTCGGGGCGCGGGTCGAGGGTGCGGGCGTCGACCGCTCGCTCGGGGCCGAGCGTCGTCTCGGGGTCGTCGTAGTAGATGAGCTCGCGGCCGTCGTCGAGTCGCGTGGAGCGTTTGACGACGCCCGCGCCGAGCGGCACGGCGGGAGGAGCGCTGATGTTCACGATAACACGCTACATCCCGGCCGTGCTATCGTCAACACACCCGACGAGAGGACCGGCATGCGCGTGTCGATGGCCCAGGTGGCGGCCCACGCGGGCGTCTCGGCGCAGACCGTTTCGCGCGTGGCCAACGGCAGCCCGCGCGTCGACCCCGCGACGCGGGCCCGCGTCGAGGCGTCCATGGCGGCGCTCGGCTACCGCATGCATCGTGCCGCCCGCGCCCTGCGCACCGGCCAGACCCGCACGATCGGCCTCGTCGTCTCGACGCTCGCCTCGGTCGGCAACTCCCGCATGCTGCAGGCCATCGCCGACGCGGCGAGCGAGCGCGACTACGCCCTCGCCGTGGTGACGGTCGCCGGGGCGCGTGACATCGCGGAGGCCTTCGCACAGCTGCGCGACCAGGGCGTCGACGGGGCGATCGTGCTCAACGAGGCGACGCGGCTCGCTCGTGACACCGCGCCGCCCGCCGACCTGCGTCTCGTCGTCGTCGACTCGCCGCCCGACGACCGTTTCGCGATCGTGCAGACCGATCACGCGGGCGGCGCCCGGTTGGCGACGCGGCATCTGCTCGAGCTGGGGCACGCGACGGTGCACCACCTCGCGGGGCCCGAGGCGTCGTTCGCGGCGCAAGAGCGCGAACGCGGCTGGCGCGAGGCGCTGATCGACGCGGATGCCGTCGTGCCCGAGGTCGTCCGCGGCGACTGGACCTCGCGCGGCGGTCACGCGGCGGGAGCGGGGCTCGCGGGCGCCACGGCGGTGTTCGCCGCCAACGACCAGATGGCGCTCGGCCTGCTGCGGGCGTTCAGCGACGCCGGTCGCGCTGTGCCGGACGACGTCGCGATCGTCGGGTTCGACGACGTCGTGGATGCCGCGGAGTACCGGCCTCCGCTGACGACCGTCCGCCAGGACTTCGACGCCCTCGGCGCCCGCGCCGTCGAGGCGCTCGTGGAGGTCATCGAGTCGGGCTCAACGGCCGCGTTGCGCACCGTTCCCACGGAACTCGTGGTCCGCGCGAGCTCGGTACGCGGTTTCGCGGCGGAATGAGGCGCAGTTCGGGGTGCCCGACGCGGTTCGAACCGCGCGTCATCCCCGGAACTGCGCCTGATCCCCGCGCTCGGCGAGCGGGTCAGACGGATGCCGCGCGGCGGGCCTCCCAGCCGGTGCGGACCATCTCGTCGACCGAGTAGCGATTCGCCCATTCGAGGTCGCGGGCGGCGAGCTCTCCGGTGGCGACGATGCGGTCGGGGTCGCCGGGCCGGCGGGGGCCGACTCTCGGCGTGAAGTCGATGCCGGTCACCCGGGCCATCGCGTCCATGATCTCGCGGACCGAGAGGCCGTTCTGCGACCCGAGGTTGTAGGCCGGCTCGACGTTCTCGCCGGCCGCGAGGCGCTGGGCGGCGACGACGTGGGCCGCCGCGATGTCGGCGACGTGGACGTAGTCGCGCACGTTCGTGCCGTCTTCGGTGTCGTAGTCGTCGCCGTTGATCTGCGGGGTCTCGCCGGCGATCAGCTTCTCGAAGACGATGGGGAAGAGGTTGTGGGGGCTCGTGTCGTAGACGGACGGGTCGCCCGAGCCCACGACGTTGAAGTAGCGCAGCGAGGTGTGGCGCAGGGGTGCGGGGGAGTCCACGGTCGCGACGGCCTGATCGCGCAGGAGCCACTCGCCGATGAGCTTCGACTCGCCGTAGGGCGACGCGGGACGTTTGGGCAGGTCCTCCGTGACGAGCGGCACGTCGGGGGTGCCGTAGACGGCGGCGCTGGAGGAGAAGACGATCTTGTCGACGCCCGCGGTCTCCATCGCCTCGAGCACGATCCGCGTGCCCTCGACGTTCTGCGCGTAGGTGTGCAGCGGGCGCGTCACGGAGACGCCGGCGTACTTGTAGCCGGCGACGTGGATGACGCCCTCGACGCCGTGCTCGCGCAGCGCGCCCTCGACGAGCGGACGGTCGAGGATCGAGCCGCGGACGAACGGCACGCCCTCGGGGACGAACCCCGCGTGCCCGCTCGACAGATCGTCCAGGACGACGGGGTCGAGGCCCGCCGCGGAGAGGGCGCGCACGACATGCGCGCCGATGTATCCAGCACCACCGGTGACCATCCAGCTCATGACATCCATCCTGCCCGATCCTGGCGGGGCTCCCTCACGGTCACTCCTCGCGGTGGCCGAGGTCGGGCTCCGCGACGAAGGCGGCGACGGGGTCGACGACGTGCTCGAGCTCGACGACGACGACCTCGTTCGCCCCGGCGCGGGTCGCGGGAGCGGGAACGTAGAGCGTGCGCTGCGGGCCACTGCGCCAGTACCGGCCGAGGGAGAACCCGTTCACGAACGCGTAGCCCTTGCTCCAGGCCTCCGTGTCGAGGAAGAGGTCGGCGGGCTCGTCGAGGTCGAACGTGCCCACGAGACCGGTGCGTCCGGCGACGGCGTGCTCGGACGCCCGGGCGATGCCGGCGGCGACGGCCGCGAGGTCGACGGGCTGCGCCGACCAGCCGGTCAGCTCGTGGCCGCCGAGGGTGACGGGGCCGACGAGGCCCTTGTTCTCGCCGAGGCGGACGTCGTAGTTGACGCGGCCCTGGTCCTCGACGAGCACCGTCAGCCGCGCCCCGCGGGGGATCGGCAGCGACCGCTCGTGCAGCGCGCGCTGCAGGCGGCCGATCGGCGCGCCGTCGACCGCGACCCAGGCGAGGTCGCGGACCTCCGCGAAGGCGAGCACGGCGCTGTCGGAATCACCGAACGGCTCGGCGGGCAGCGCGATGTCGTAACGCACGAGAGGTCCGAGCTGTCCGAGCTCTTCGAACGTGGGAGGAAGGTCGACCGCGCCGCCGTCAGCACCCGTCGCGGGCAGCCAGTCGCCCGTGGTCCGCAGCGGGACCGACAGGACGGGAGCCGCAGGCCGCGCGGGCGGCACCTCGTCGGGGACCGGGGCGTACCGGGCGATGACCTCGCGGAACGCGTGGTACTTCTCGGTCGGGTGGCCCGATTCGTCCAGCGGAGCGTCGTAGTCGTACGAGGTGACGATGGGGGCGTAGCGGCCCTTGTCGTTCGCGCCGTTCGTGGTGCCGAAGTTCGTGCCGCCGTGGAGCATGTAGATGTTCACCGACGCTCCCGCGGCGAGCAGCGCGTCGAGCTCGGATGCCGAGGCCGCGGCATCCGTGGTGTGGTGCACCCCGCCCCACCAGTCGAACCAGCCGTCCCAGAACTCCGAGCACATGAGCGGCCCGGTCGGCTGGTGCTCGCGCAGCGTCGCGAGGCGCTCGGTGGCGCGCGAGCCGAACGATCCGGTCGTGTGCAGGTCGGGCAGCGTTCCGGCCGCGAGCATGTGGGGCTCGGGCTGGTCGACGGTCGTCAGCGGCACGGTGATGTCGCAGGCGCGGGTGAGCTCGGTGAGCGTGCGGAGGTAGTCGTGGTCCGAGCCGTAGGCGCCGTACTCGTTCTCGATCTGCAGGAGCACGACGTTGCCGCCGCGATCGATCTGACGCGGGGCGACGATCTCGTAGACCCGGCGCAGGTAGGTGCTCACCGCCTCGAGGTACTGCGGCTCGGAACGGCGCAGCCCGATGCCGGGCGTGCTGGTGAGCCACACCGGAAGTCCGCCGTTGTGCCACTCGGCGCAGATGTACGGGCCGGGGCGCACGATCGCATGCATGCCCTCCGCCGCGATGAGGTCGAGGAAGCGCCCCAGGTCGTTCCAGCCCGTGGCATCCCATTCGCCGCGCACCGGCTCGTGGGCGTTCCAGGCGACGTACGTCTCGATCGTGTTGAGCCCCATGAGCCGCGCCTTGCGGATGCGGTCGGCCCAGTGGTCCGGGTGGATGCGGAAGTAGTGCAGGGCTCCCGCGAAGACCCGGTGGGGGCGCCCGTCGAGGAGGAAGTCGGTCTCGCCGATGCTGAAGGTCGTCACGCGGTCACTCGATTCGTTCCGGGGTTCAGGCGCACGGTCACGCGCGCCCAGGAGAGCGGGGGAAGGGTCAGGGTCACGGCGCTGTCGCGGATGTCGACGGCGAGGGATGCCGGCGCGACGGGCTGCGACGACGCGCTGTTGACGGTGTGCCGGTCGCCGCCGGCGGGGACGGTCAGCACGAGCGCCTCCGCGCCCGCGGCCGAGCGGTCGAGATCGATCGTGACGGGTGTCTCGGCGTCGAGTCCGCGGTGCACGAGGAAGATCGACAGCTCGTCGCCGGCGATCGTCGCAACGGCGTCGACGGCGCCCACGTCGCCGTAGCGCGCGGTCGGGATGACGCCAGTGTCGATGACCGGGACAACGACGTGGCCGGATGCCGCGGCCGCGGTCAGCTGGAAGGGGAAGAAGGTGGTCTGCCGCCAGGCCGCGCCGCTCGGCTCGGTGCGGATCGGCGCGATGACGTTGACGAGCTGCGCGAGATTCGCCATCGAGACGCGGTCGGCGCGGCGGAGCATCGTGATGAGGAGGGACCCGACGACGACGGCATCCGTGACGGTGTAGTCGTCCTCGATGAGGCGCGGGGCGACGGGCCAGTCGCCCGTGAACACCTCGGGCTTGTCGACCTCGTTCCAGCGGGTCTGGTTCCAGACGTTCCACTCGTCGACGCTGATGCCGATGGGGTCGGTGATGCCGCGCTCGGCGCGCACCTCGTCGATGATGCCGGCGACCTCGCCGATGTAGGCGTCGAGGGCGGCGCCGGAGGCGAGGAAGCTCGCGGGGTCGCCCGGGGTCTCCTCGTAGTAGGCGTGCACGGAGATGTGGTCGACGAGTCCCGCGGTGTGACGGAGCACGGTGCGCTCCCACTCGCCGAAGGTCGGCATCTCGTGGTTCGAGCTGCCCGCGGCGACGAGCTCGATGTCGGGATCGATGAACCGCATGAGCCGGGCGCTCTCGGCGGCGAGGCGGCCGTACTCGTCGGCGGTCTTGTGCCCGATCTGCCAGGGGCCGTCCATCTCGTTGCCCAGGCACCAGAGCCGGATGCCGAAGGGCTCGGCGCGCCCGTTCTCGCGGCGGCGCTCCGACAGGGCGGTGCCGCCCGGGTGATTGGCGTACTCGAGCAGGTCGGCGGCCTCGGCGACGCCGCGCGTGCCGAGGTTCACGGCCTCCATGAGCTCGAGCCCCGCCTGCTCGGCCCACGCGGCGAACTCGTGCAGCCCGACCTGGTTGGTCTCGGTGCTGTGCCATGCGGCATCCAGGCGCACGGGGCGCTGGCCGCGCGGGCCGACGCCGTCCTCCCACCGGTAGCCCGAGACGAAGTTGCCCCCGGGATAGCGCACGACGGTCGCGCCCAGCTCACGCACGAGCTCGAGGACGTCGGCGCGGAAGCCGGCGTCGTCGGCCGTGGCGTGACCCGGCTCGAAGATGCCGTCGTAGACGCAGCGGCCCATGTGCTCGACGAAGGTGCCGAAGAGCCGGCGCGGGACCACCGGCCCGGGTGCGGCCGTGTCGAGCGAGATGCGGGTGGGGGAGGTCATTGCTCTTCTCCTGGGGGGACATGGCGAGGGGCGGGCCGGACCGAAGCTCGATGCGACCCGCCCCTCGTCGGGCGTCACTTGTTGACGGTGAAGCCCTGGTCGTTGCCGTACTGCACGAGCTGGTCCTGCCACGTGGCGAGGCCCTCGTTCAGGTCGGACTTCGAGGCGTAGGACTGCCCGACGGTGTCGCTGAAGATGCTGTTCGCGTACACCTGGAAGGGCAGGTACTGCCAGCCGGGACGCACGTCCTTGGCCGCCTGCACGAGCACCTCGTTGATCTTCTGGCCGCCGAAGTACTCGGGTGCCTTGTTCAGGAACTCATCCGACTCGAGCTGCGCGGTCGTCGAGGGGAAGCCGCCGCTCTCGGCGAAGATCGTCAGGCTCTCCTCGGCGTTGTTCAGCCACTTCAGGAACGCGGCGGCGAGGGCCGGGTTCTCGCTCTGCTTCGTGACCGCCTGGCCGCCGCCGCCGTTCTCGGCCGAGACCGGGGTGCCGTCGTAGGTCGGCATGGGAGCCACGCGCCAGTCGCCCGCCGCGTCGGCCACCGACGACTCGAGGTTGCCGGGCATCCAGGCGCCGATGACGAGGGTCGCGATCGAGCCGTCGCCGAGGCCCTTGAACCACTCGTCGCTCCAGCTCGGGGTGCTGGCGATCAGGTCGTCCTCGACGAGCGTGTTCCAGGTGTCGGCCCACTTCTTCGAGCCCTCGTCGGCGACGTTGATCGTCACGTCGGTGCCATCGGCGGAGAACGGCTGGCCGCCCGCCTGCCAGATCATGCTGGTGGCGAAGCCGGCGTCACCGGTATCGTTCGTGATCTTCTTCGTCGGGTCGGCGGCGGTGAGCTGACGCGCGGTGGCGATGTACTCGTCCCACGTCGTCGGGACCGTCAGGCCGTACTGGTCGAAGACCGCCTTGTTGTAGAACAGCGCCATGGGACCCGAGTCCTGCGGGAGGCCGTAGATCTTGCCGTCGAAGTCGACGGAGTTCCACGTCGAGGCGGTGTAGTCGCTCTCGAGGTCGCCGAAGCCGTAGGGCGCGAGGTCGAGCAGCCCGTCGGTGAGGGCGAACTGCGGGAAGGCGTAGTACTCGATCTGCACGACGTCGGGGGCGCCCGAGCCGGCCTTGATCGCGTTCTGGAGCTTGGTGTACTCCTCGGTGTTGGTGCCCGCGTTGACGACGTTGACCTTGACCTCGGGGTACTTCTTCATGAACGCCTCGGCCTGCGCCTCGGCGGACGGGGTCCACGACCAGTAGGTGATCTCACCGCCGGCCTTCAGGGCCGCGTCGAGGTCGTCGGGGTTGCCGCTGCCCGCGGCGGGGCCGGAGGACGAGCAGGCGGCCAGCACGAGGCCGGCGGCTGCGGTCAGGGCCACGACGGATGCGGCGCGACGCAGCGCCGATCCCTTGCGCATGGGTGTCATGGGAGTTCCTTCACTTCGTTGTTGTGGATTCGGGTTGTTGTGGATTCAGGTGGTGCGGAATACAGGGTCTTCGGGGGGTGTGCTCACTGCTTGACGCTGCCGGCGCTCAGACCGGACTGCCAGAAGCGCTGCAGCATGAGGAAGGCCACCACGATCGGGATGATCGACAACAGCGATCCGGTGATCACCAGGTTGTAGATCGGCTGCGCCGCGGCTCCGGTGGCCTGGGCGTTCCACTGGTTGAGCCCGACGGTGAGCGGGTACCAGGCGGGGTCGCTGAGCATGATGAGCGGGAGGAAGTAGTTGTTCCACGTGGCGACGACCGCGAACAGCAGCACGGTGACGATGCCGGGCATGAGGAGCTTGGTCGAGATGGTGAAGAACGTGCGCATCTCGCTGGCGCCGTCCATCCGAGCGGCCTCGAGCAGCTCGGTGGGAACGGCGTCGCTGGCGAACACCCACATCAGGTACAGGCCGAAGGGGCTGATGAGCGAGGGGATGATGATCGCCCACGGGGTGTTCGTCAGGCCCAGCTGGCTGAACATGAGGAACGTGGGGACCGCGAGGGCGGTGCCGGGAACGGCGACGGCGCCGATGACGACGGCGAAGACCGCCTTGCGGCCGCGGAAGTTGTACTTCGCCAGGCCGTAGCCCGCCATTGTGGCCAGCACCGTGGCTCCGCCCGCGCCGACGACGACGTAGAGGAGCGTGTTGCCGAGCCACCGGAGGAAGATGCCGTCGCGGTAGGTGAACGTGTCGACGATGTTGTTCCACAGGTTGAAGCTGTCGCCGAACCAGAGGCCGAACGTCGTGAACAGGTCGCCCTGCGTCTTCGTCGCGTTGATGATCAGCCAGAACAGCGGCAGCAGCGTGTAGAGGATGAACAGGCTCATCACGACGGTGAGTACGACGGACTTCCGCCGGGCGAACGGCGTGCTGCGGGCGAGGGCGGGAGCGGTCATCGCATCTCCTGACGGGATCCGCGCAACTGGACGACGTAGGCGATGACCGCCGTGATGACGCCCATGATGATCGCGACGGTGGCGGCGTAGTTGTACTGCTGGCCGGCGAACGAGAGGTTGTACGCGTACATGTTCGGCGTGAAGAACGTCGTGATCGTGTTCGGGGCCAGGGGCTTGAGGATGTTCGGCTCGTTGAAGAGCTGGAAGCTGCCGATGATCGAGAAGATCGTGGCGATGACGATCGAGCCGCGCAGAGCGGGGATCTTGATCGAGAGGATCGTGCGCCAGGCGCCGGCGCCGTCGAGGGATGCCGCCTCGTACAGCTCACCGGGGATGGTCTTGAGCGACGAGTAGAAGATCAGCATGTTGTAGCCGACGAACTGCCACGTCACGATGTTGCCGATCGAGACCATCATCCACTCGGGGAGGAAGGGTCGCAGGACCTGGGCACCGAGCAGATCGTTGATGTTGCCGGCGAGGCCGAACTGGTCGCCGTAGATGTAGCCCCACATGAGGACCGCGACGACGGCGGGCACGGCGTAGGGCAGGAAGATGATGATCCGGTAGAAGCCCGAGGCGTGCAGGCGCGCGCTGTCGATCGCGAGGGCCGCAGCGAGGGCGAGCACGAGCATGATCGGCACCTGGATCAGCAGGAACAGCAGCACGCGGAGGAAGCCGTCCCACAGCTTCGGGTCGGCGAAGGCCGTCAGGTAGTTCTCGAAGCCGACGAACGCGTTGCCGCCGACGATCTGCTCGCGGAAGAAGCTGAGGTAGAGCGCGTAGGCGAGGGGTGCGAGGAAGACGAGGGCGAACACGATCGCGAAGGGCCCCACGAAGAGCCATCCGCGCTGTTCGACGCTGACGCGCCGCCGCTTCCGCGCGGTGCGCACGGCGGGAGGGGGTGCCGTTGTGGTCGTCATCGTCCGTGCCTCTTCTGTGATGCAGGCGCTCGCCGATTGAGCGCGGATGTTGACGTAAACATAACTCGGAGACGCTAGCATGTCAACGTCAACATCAAGGAGGATCCGGGCATGGGTAAAGCAGGGCCAGCCGTACGCCCGGACGCTCGACCGCGGCGTCGGGAAGTGTCGATGGCCGACGTGGCGGCGATGGCCGGCGTGTCGGGTCAGACCGTCTCGCGGGTCGCGAACGGCCGCGAGAACGTCGACCCCGAGACCCGGGCGCGCGTCCAGGATGCGATGGCGCAGCTCGGCTATCGACCCAACAGTGCCGCGCGTGCACTGCGTTCGGGGCGCTTCCGCAGCATCGGCGTGATCATGTTCTCGCTCGCGAGCTACGGCAACACGCGCACGCTCGACGCCGTGGCATCCGTCGCCGCCGAGGCGGGGTACTCCCTCACCGTCATCACGGTGCAGTCGGCGACGCAGTCCGACGTCTCGGGTGCATTCGTGCGCCTGGCCGAGCATGCCGTCGACGGCGTCATCATCCTGATCGAGACGCA
Source organism: Microbacterium sp. 1262 (assembly GCF_040544895.1). Classification (NCBI taxonomy): domain Bacteria; kingdom Bacillati; phylum Actinomycetota; class Actinomycetes; order Micrococcales; family Microbacteriaceae; genus Microbacterium; species Microbacterium sp. 1262. Next base: position 2,133,384 of record NZ_JBEPKU010000001.1, on the reverse strand, counting down.
TCGTCTGGGCGAGCGCGAGCTGGCGCTGCCGACGGGACTCCCCGTCGTCGTGGTCGACTCGAGTGCCGATTACCCGTATCCCGTCGTCGACAACGACCAGACGCTGGGCGCGCGCCTCGCGACCGAGCACCTGCTCGACCTCGGGCACGAGACGGTGAGCCACATCTCAGGGCCGCGGGAGTCGTTCGCCGCCGAGCGCAGGCGAGCCGCCTGGCACGACACGCTCGTCGCCCGCGGTGCGGCTGTGCCCGAGGTGCACGTCGGGGACTGGACCGCGGAGTCGGGTTACGAGATCGGTCGGGCGCTCGCCGGCGACCACCGCGTGACGGCGGTCTTCGTCGCCAACGACCGCATGGCGCTCGGGCTGCTGCGCGCGCTGCACGAGGCCGATCGCCCTGTGCCGGCGAGCGTCAGCGTCGTCGGGTACGACGATGCTCCCGAGTCGGCGAACTTCTGGCCCCCGCTGACGACCGTACGTCAGCACTTCGACCGGATCGGCGCGGCCGCCGTGCGGTCGCTGCTCACCGAGATCGACGGGGGAGAGGTGCCGGCCGAGCGCACGCTCGTCCCCACCGAGCTCGTCGTGCGTGCGAGTTCCGGCCCGCGCCGCTGATCAACCGTTGCACCGGGACAGAGGCGTCCCGTAGGCTCGATGTTGACGTCAACATGTTTACGTCAACATCACCCCCCCTGAGGTCGCATCGTTGCGACCGGATAGGAATGACGATGAAGTCAGCTCGACTGATGTCGATGACCTGCGCGGTGGCGCTCGCGTCCGGTGGGCTCACCGCTGCGACCGCCGTCGCGCCCCCGCCGGTGCATGCCGCCGACGCCGCTGCCGTGCGGATCACTCCGAATCCCGCCACCGCCTCGGAGAAGCCGTTCGAGGGATGGGGCACGAGCCTCGTCTGGTTCGCCAACGCGACCGGCGACTATCCCGACGACGTCCGGCAGGACCTCTTCGACGCCGTCTTCGGCGACGAAGGCCTGAACCTCAACATCGCGCGCTACAACATCGGCGGCGGCAACGCCTCCGACGTCCCGCCGTACCTGCGGCCGGGCGGCGCGGTTCCCGGCTTCTGGAATCCGAACCTGCCGGCGACCGATGACGAAGGGGCGATCACCTCGACCTTCGCTGACCGCGACCGGTACCGGGATGCCTGGGACCCCGACGATCCCGACGCCTTCGACTTCTCCCAGGATTCCGCTCAGCGCTGGTGGCTCGACGCGCTGAAGGACAAGGTCACGCACTGGGAGGCGTTCAGCAACTCCCCGCCCTACTTCCTCACCCAGAGCGGCTACGTCTCGGGCGGGATCAACAACGCCACGAGCGAGCAGCTCGCCCCGGCGGACATGGACAAGTTCGCCGGCTATCTGGTGAACGTCGTCGACGAGCTCGAGCGGGTCCACGACATCTCGTTCGACACGATCGACCCGTTCAACGAGCCCAACACGAACTACTGGTCGACGCAGATCCCCGACGGTGCCACGTGGCCCACCGGCGGACGCCAGGAGGGTGCGCACATCGGGCCGGAGGCGCAGGACGCGATGATCGCCGCCCTCGCCGACCGCCTCGCGCAGCCGGGGACGACCACCGACGCGGTCATCTCGGCGATGGACGAGACCAACCCCGGCATCTTCGCCACCAACTGGAACACGTGGTCTGCGGAGGCGAAGGGCCTCGTCGACCAGCTGAACGTCCACACGTACGGCACCGGCGGGCGCCAGGTCGTCCGCGACATCGCCAAGGCCGCCGACAAGCCGCTGTGGATGAGCGAGGTCGAGGGCAACTGGACCGATCAGAGCAAGGGGTTCGTCACCGACGACATCGACAACGGCCTCGGCATGGCCCAGCACATCGTCGGTGACCTGCGCGAGCTCGAGCCCGACGCCTGGGTGTTCTGGCAGCCGGTCGAGGACCTCTACAACATGGAGAAGGTCGAGAAGCTGAACTGGGGCAGCGTCTTCATCGACTTCGACTGCAATGACGAGGGGCAGTCCGAGCGCCGGCTCCGCGACGGTGACGCCGACCCCTCCTGCAAGGTGCTGACGAACGAGAAGTTCAACACCGTGCGCAACTTCACGCACTACATCACCCCCGGCGACCGCTTGATCGCGACCGACAACGCGCAGTCGACGGCGGCGATCGACGCCGACGGCGAGGGCGCCACGATCGTGCACGTCAACGCCGAGGCCGCCGAACGCACGGTGGAGATCGACCTGAGCGACTTCGGCACGGTGGCCCCCGGGGCGACCGTGACCCCCATCGTGACGACGCAGTCGACCGCCGCGGAGCCCTCGGTCAACGCGCTCCGGCAGGGGCAGCCGGTCGCCGTGGACGCGGCATCCCGCACCGCGACGCTGACGGTGCCCGCCAAGTCGGTCGTGACCTTCGTCATCGACGGCGTCTCGGGCGTCTCATCGGATGCCGCGGCCTTCCGCGACGGCGAGACGGTGCAGCTCACGGGTCTTCAGAGCGGACTCGCCCTCGACGGCAGCTCGAGCCTCGCGGTCCGTTCACTCGCCACCACGGCCGAGGCCGCCCGCGGACAGGCCTGGACCGTCCGCACGATCGAGGGCGCGGGCGCCAACCGCCATCGCTTCACGCTGCAGAACGGTTCCGGGCAGTTCCTCGCTTCGCGCGGCACGGCCACGGCGCTCGTGGATGCCGACCCGGCGGCAGCCGCGGCCGATCCCGCCCTGCAGTGGATGGCCTCGACGACGGACGGCACGTACTACTCGGTGCTCAACGTCGCCGCGGAGCGCGTGCTCGACGTGAACGGCGGCAGCACGACGTCCGGCGCTGCGGTGGGCCTGTGGACCTCGAACGGCGGCGGGAACCAGCAGTGGCGCATCGCGAGCACGAGCGTCGCGGGCACCGAGCCCGTCACGGTCGCGACCGCTGTCGGCGTCGCCCCGACGCTGCCCGCGTCCGTGAGCGTGCGCTACGTCGGAGGGACGGTGCGACAGGCGCCGGTGACGTGGCAGCTCGACGGTGTCGACTTCTCGCGCCCCGGTGCGGTGGAGGTCACCGGCACGGGCACCGAGCTGTTCGGCGGCTCGTTCGAAGCGACCGCGACCGTCGAGATCGGCGCCTACACCGCGACGCGGCCGGCATCCGTCACCGTCCCGGCCGGAAGCGCCCTCGACGCCGTCAGGAGCCAGGCCGACGACACCGTGGAGGCCGAGCTGCGACCCTCGGGAGCGGGCTTCCCGGTCCCGGTCGAGTGGGCGTGGGACGGCATCGCCGATGGTGCGTTCGCCGAGCCCGGCACGGTCTCGGTGCCCGGCGTGGCCACGGGCCCGAGCGGCGAGAAGCTCGACGCGCGGCTGACCGTGATCGTCACGGCCGCGTCCGAGCGCAACGTCGCCCCCGAGAGCCGCCCGAGCGCGACCTTCACCGAAAGCGCGCAGTACGCGGTGAGCAACACGATCAACGGAAGCTCGACCGACAAGGGCTGGTCGAACTGGCGCTCGGGCACGAAGAACGCGCAGGACACCCTGAGCTACGCCCTGGCGCAGCGCGAGACCCTGACGCGTGTCGCCGTGCAGTTCTACCGCGACGGCAGCTCGCTGAGCTGGCCCGCGACCATGCGGGTCGACCACCGCGTGAGCGGCGGCGACTGGGTCGAGGGCGACCTCGTTCCGGTGCCGGAGCCCACCGCGGGTGCGCCGCGCGTCGAGGTGCCGGTCACCGGCGCCGCCGACGAGGTGCGCGTCGTGCTGAACGCCCGTCCCGACACGCACATGATCGTGTCGGAGGTCGAGATCTTCGCCGCAGCACCGGCGCCGGCCGGGATCGCGGATCTCGCGCGCCTCACGGTCGGCGACGAGCCCGTCGACGGGTTCGCGCCCGACACGCTGGAGTACACCGTCACGACGACGGGGTCCGCGTGGCCGATGCTCCACGCGCTCGCGGTCGACGACGATGCCACGGTCGTCGTGACCCAGCCTGGCGAGGACCAGGCTGGCGACGTGCAGCGCATGGCGGCGGATGCCGCGCCTGCGGCCGACGACGTGATCAGCAGCACCGGAACCGTGACGGTCACGGCTCCCGACGCCGCCTCGCGCACCTACTCGGTGACCGTGAACCGCGCCGTCGGCGTCGAGACGCCGGTCGTGTCGGGCGAGCCGCGCGTCGGCGCGACCGTGCGCGCGGTGGCCGTCACCGATCCCGCGGACGCGGCACGCGCGTTCGTCTGGCTGCGCGACGGGGCGGCGATCGATGGCGCCACCGCCGACACCTACGCGCTGACGGCCGCCGACGAAGGCCGGGAGATCTCGGTCGAGGTGGCCGCCGAGGCGGCCGGCTTCATCGACGGCAGCGCCCGCTCAGCGGCGATCGTCCCGACCGCCGCCGTCGTCGACCCGGGAACGGGCGGCGGCACCGATGGCGGCACCGGCGGCGGCACCGGCGCTCCGGGTTCGGGCGCTGGCTCGGGTTCGGGTTCGGGTAGCGGCTCGGCGACGGGGGCCGGAGCGAACGGCTCGGCTGCCTCGACGGACGCGCGCGATCTCGCACGCACGGGAGGGGATGCCGGCGGCATCACCGCGACGGTGATGGGCGCGCTCGCGCTGCTCATGCTCGGCGCCGGAGCGCTCGTGCTGCGTCGCCGACGCGCGCAGGCCTGAGCGCCTGAGGACCTGAGCGCCCGACGACGCAGGCCGTGCCGATCGATGTGAACGATCGGCACGGCCTCGCCGTCTCCGGAGAATCCCGCGCTTCTCGGAGCTTCAGCTCTCGCGGCATCCGATTTACGCGTCATTCTCCGAGTTCGCTGGCGCCGCGCGCCGCGTGCCGCATCACGCGAGGTGCTGCCAGGGACCGCGCAGCCGGAGCGACGCGCGTAGGGATGTCGCCACGGCATCGGCTCGCCGCGACTCCGCATCCGTCGCGAGGGCGATCGTCGAGGCCGGAGACAACGCCAGCACCTCGACGGTGATCTCGCTCGTCGGTGTCGCACCGGCGTCCCGAAGCGACAGCGACCAGCGCGTGCCGTCCCAGAAGCGGTCGTCGACGATGCGGCCGTCGACCAGGAACCGTCCCACGTCGCCCGCCCAGTCGAGGTCGAGCACCGCGTCCGCCTCGGGGTCCAGCGAGGTCGCGGGGAGCTGCACCCGGTACCGGGCGGCCCGCTCGGCGAACGTCTCGTCCGACGGCGCGCGGTGACGCGGGCCGCCGAAGCCGTAGTCCGTCGCCGGAGCGGCTGGCGGGCGGACGAGCTCGACTCCCACCGGCGCGCTGCCCATCGCGGTAACGCGGCCGGGCCCGCCGGGCGCGCCGGGCGCGCCCGTGACGATCGACCACTCGCCGGTGTGCGGGTCGTAGCGGTGAGCCTCCCGAGCGCCACGGAGCATCGCGATGTCGGCATCCCACGCCAGCTCGCCATCGGTCAGCCACAGCTCCGGGCGCGACCCGGGGCGCACCCAGAGCCGGTCGGCGTCGGCGGCCGGCAACACCACGACATCGAGGTCGTCGAAGCGGAGCGGAGCGCGTCCCGGCCGGGCGACCTGCGATCCGGCCTGGCCGATCGCGATCTCGGCTGGGATGCCGCGATCTTCGAGCAGCACCAGCGTCGGACGCGGGCCGCCCGAGAGGACCGTGATCAAGGTGGCCGTCGCCCAGGCGACCCGTGCCCGACCCACGGTGAGCCCGACGGGCCATCGAGCGAGCGTCCCCGCGGGGACCGTGACCGGACGTGACGGGAGCACGGTCTCGGTGTCGCCGACGACGACGCGCAGCTGGACGTCGGCGACGTCCTCCACCTGTTCGTACGGCTGGTGGTGCGAGATCACGACGACGCCCTCCGCTCCGTCGGAACGCAGCGCCCACCGGAGGGTGGTCCGGTCGTCGAGCGACGCGGCGCGGACGTCGGGAAGAGCAGACGACATGCCGGACAGGCGGTCGCCGAACGCGGTGAGGAAGGCGTGCTGCGCGCGCAGCAGCGGAGCGGAGTCGGCGAGGTCGCCCGACTGCCCGATCGGGGCGTGGAAGTCGTAGCCGAACTCGGGGAGGTCGTTGGGATACCCGGTGTCGATCGTCTCCTGCAGATCGGGTCCGGGGTTCCGGCCGCCGACGAACATGTAATAGCCCTGCCAGGCCGACCCGTTGCCGATCTTGATGTGGGCGAGCGCGGCGACATCGCGTCCTCCGAGTACCGGGCGACGGTGGTACGCGGTGGCCATCCCCCCGCCCAGCTCGCAGGTCGCCGGGGGGAAGCCGTGCAGGTCGGCCGTCGCGCTCGCCGCCGCGAAGCCCTGGCTCGCGCGCACGTCCGCCCCGACCCCCGGGTCGTCCCAGTCGTGTGAGGGGAAGTAATGCGCGCGGAACGTCGGGTCCCAGGGTGCGCCCGGGTCGACCCAGAATCCGTCCGCATACCCGCCGAAGAGCGGCATGACCTCACCGTCGGGCAGCTGCGCCCCGCCCCAGGCCGTCGCCGTCCACAGGGGTGCCGCCATGCCCGCTTCGCGGGCGAGGCGCTTGAGCGTGACCAGGTGCTCCGGACGGTCGTACAACTCGTTCTCGAGCTGGATGCCGATGACCGGCCCGCCTGGTCGCGCGCGGCCGCCCAGGGACGCGGCGAGCTGGCCGAACCACTCCCGGACGAGGTCGAGGTAGCCGGGGTCATCGCTGCGGAGGATGACCGGCAGAGCCTGAACCCAATCGGGGAAGCCGCCGTTGCGGGACTCGCCATGCGCCCACGGGCCGATGCGCAGCACGACATCGAGTCCCGCCGCAGCCGCCTCGTCGACGAAGGCCCCGATGTCGAGGTTCCCGTCGAAGCGCGGGTGCTCGCGCTCGGCGACGTGGTGGTTCCAGAAGGCGTAGGTCGATGCGACCGTGACGCCGGCGGCGCGCAGCTGCCGCATCCGCTCGGACCAGCGATCGCGCGGCAGTCGGCTGTAGTGCACCTCGCCCGACACCGGCACCCAGCCTTCACCGTGCCGGTACAGGGCGCGGTCGGTGACCGAGATGCCGCGGGCGCGCTCGTGGGGAGCGGGCAGCGGTGCGGGCCGTTCGGGCTGCGGCCACGCGGAATGCTCGACGCGGAGCAGCTCGCTCACAGCGCGCCGACGATCGCGTTGTCGAGTTCGTCGATGTCGACGCCGGAGCGCAACGCCCGGTTGGTCAGCAGCACCCACGCGATGCCCGCGGTCGGGTGCACCCAGAACTCCGTTCCCGCCCAGCCGCCGTGACCGTAGACGTCGCGGTCGATCAGGCCCGGCGCTCGGGTGCGGAGGTTCCAGGCGAGACCCCAGTCCTGCCCGCGCTCGGCAGGGTACGGCTCCAATCGGGGGATGTCGCCGGTCAGGGGTCGCCGCATCATCGCGAGCGTCGCCGGGGCGAGGATGCCGTCGCGGGCGCCGGCGTGGATCCGCAGCAGTTCGGTCCCGAGCGCGAGCAGGTCGTGCGCCTTCCCGGCGAGGCCGGCCCCGGGGTTGCGCTGCGCGGCGAAGGCCGCCATGTCGGCGCCCGCGGCGGCGGCATCCGCGATCGGCGCCGTGCCGTCGAGGTCGACCGACAGGCCGCCGGCGCCGATGCCCGATGCCCAGTCGGCGATGTCGTCGTGCCAGGTGCGGCCGCTCACGCTCTCGACGAGTGCGGCGACGCCCTCGAAGGCGAGCGTGGAGTACCGCGAGGCCGTGCCGGCGACGAAGTCACGGCCGCGGGTGAGCAGCTCGGTACGGAGCGGGAGTCGGGTGTCGAGCGGCGGCTCGCTGATGCCGCTCGTGTGGCTCACGAGGTGCGAGAGCCGCACGATGTCGTCCCGGTCGCGGCCGAACTCGGGCAGGGCACGGGTCAGCGGAGTCTGCAGCGTGAGCTCGCCGCGCTGGATGGCGCGGGCAGCGGAGATGCCCAGCAGCGGCTTCGTGATCGAGAAGAGCGCGTACCGATCGTCGATGTCCGCCGCGACGGCGTCGAGGGCGAGGACGCCGTTCGCATCGGCGACCCCGACGACCGCGGACGGCAGGCGGCCGTCCGTCACATGCCGGCGGGCCCAGTCGAACGCAGCGGTGAAGCTCGATGTCATCGCCCCAGCCTACGGGAAGCGTTTTCCGTTCGCGCCGGCATCCGGCCGTTACGGCAGCACGAGCACGCCGTTGCGTCGGTGCGGAGTTCTCTCCAGCGACTCGTCACGCAGTTCGCGCGGCAGCAGCGCGGCCGGCGCGTCCTGGAAGACGAGCGGCCGGAGAAATCGGCGGATGGCGGTGGCCCCGACGGAGGTGTGCAGCGAGGTCGTCGCAGGCCAGGGCCCGCCGTGGTGCTGCGACCAGGTCACCGCGACGCCGGTCGGCCAGCCCGCGAACAGCACGCGTCCGGCGCGCTCCTGCAGGAGCGCGAGGGTCGCGGCGACGTCGTCGCCCGGCTCGGAGTGCAGGGTGGCGGTGAGGCTGCCGGGCACGGCGGCGAGGGCCGCGTGCACGTCGCTCTCGTCGGCGTACTCAACGAGGAGGGTGACAGGGCCGAAGCACTCCTCGAGCAGGACCTCCGGACGGGCGGCGACCGCGGACGCGTCCGACACGAGGACGACGGGTCGCGCGCCGTCGCCCGGGACGCCTTCTGCCGCCACCCGCACCGACGCGTCGGCCTCGAGCGCGGCGATCCCTGCCGGGAAGGCCTCGGTGATGCGGTCGGTCAGCAGCGGGCCGCCGGTCGCGCCGTGGGCGGCGGCGGCGACGGACTCGACGAATCCGCTGCCCCGGGGAACGAAGACGACGCCGGGCTTGGTGCAGAACTGACCCGCCCCCAGGGTGAACGATGTCACGAGTCCGCGGGCGAGCTCGTCGCCGCGGGCCTCGGCCGCCGCGGGCGTCACGACCACGGGATTCACGCTGCCCAGCTCGCCGTAGAAGGGGATCGGGTCCGGTCGCCCGGAAGCGAGGTCGAACAGGGCGCGGCCGCCCGACACCGAGCCGGTGAAGCCCGCCGCCCGAACGAGGGGATGCTGCACGAGGGCGTTGCCCGCCTCGCGACCTTCGACGAGTGCGAAGGAGCCTTCCGGCGCTCCGGCGCCGTCGAGCGCGGCGACGGCGATCTCGGCCGTGCGGCGAGAGAGCTCCGGGTGCCCGGAATGCGCCTTGACGATCACCGGGTTGCCGGCGGCGAGAGCGGACGCCGTGTCGCCGCCGCACACCGAGAACGCGAAGGGGAAGTTCGAGGCGGAGAACACCGCGACGGGTCCGACGCCCACCAGCAGGCGACGCAGCTCGGGCTGGGGCGGCGTCGCCGCGGCATCGGCCTCGTCGATCGTGATCTCTCGGAACGAGCCCTCCGTCACGACGTCGGCGAAGAGTCCCAGCTGTCCCGTGGTGCGGGCGACCTCGCCGCGCAGGCGCGCCTCGCCGAGTCGCGTCTCGCGATCGGCGATCGCGACGAGCTCGTCAGCAGCGCCGTCGAGGGCGTCGGCGAGAGCGCGCAGCCAGGTGGCGCGCGTCGCGGCATCCGAATCGCGCCAGATCGGGGCTGCGGCGGACGCCGCGGCGGCCAGCTCGTCGATGCGATCAGGGGTGGTGGTCATCGGTGTTCCTCGCGGTCGTCAGTGGTGAAGTGTCCGTCGGTGAAGCGCAGGCCCAGGCCGAGGTGGTCGGTCTCGCGGAGCCGTCCGTCGCGGATCACGACGGGGGAGGGGCCGCGGAGGGCGCCCAGCTCGGCGAAGCCGGCATCCTCCACGTCCTCGACCCAGGGTTCGGCCGCGCCGCCGGGGAGGGTCAGTGCGAGCTGGCCCGACAGCTCGGGCAGCAGATGCGGGTGCAGCTCGGCGCCGGCGTCCTCGGCGATCGCGGCGATGCGTTGCAGCGGCGTGATCCCCCCGACGCGCACGATGTTGGGCTGGACGATCTGCGCGGCGCCGCGTCGCAGCACCTCGGCGAAGCGGTACGCGGTGTGCAGGTTCTCGCCCACGGCGATCGGAATGCGCGGTCCGCCGCCGAGGCGCCGTGCGAGCTCGGCGTGTCCGTCGAGGTCGTCGGCGCGCAGGGGCTCCTCGATCCAGTCGGGTCGGACCTCGGCGAGGACCTCGAGCGACCGCGTCGCGCGGGCCAGGTCCCAGCGCTGGTTCGCGTCGATCATCAGGCCCCGGTCCGGGCCCAGCACCGAGCGGACGGCGCGAAGGCGGTCGAGGTCCTCCGCGACGTCGGGCTTGCCGACCTTGACCTTGACGGCGGTGAACCCGCGCGTGACCCACCGCTCGACCTGAGCGACGAGCTCATCGAGTGAGTAGTGGAGGTTCACGCCGCTGCCGTACACGCGGGCGCTCTCGCGGCGCCGTCCGATCAGCGTCGAGACCGACGAGCCGGCCGCGCGAGCCGCGGCATCCCAGAGCGCCAGGTCGAGGCCCGCGAGGGCGATCGTCGTCACGCCACCACCGCCCGCCTCGTGCAGGTGCTCCCAGAGGCCCTGCCATGCGCCGCCCGGCTCGGCGGAACGTCCGACGGCGGCCGGTGCGATGTCGTGTCGCAGCAGGGCGAGCACAGCCTCCGCCCCGATCTGCGGGGTCCACGAGAAGCCCCACCCCTCGGCGCCGTCACTGCGCTGCACGTGCGTCGCGATGACGCCGACCGAGGTGACGTCGGCGGCCCACGGGCGGGTGAGCGGGACCCGGATCAGGCGCGCTGCGAGCGCGGCGATCGTCGTCACAGCAGGGCGCGCCCGGCATCGAGGATCGCCGCCAGGCGGCGTTCCTGGTCGGCGGTGGGGTCGACGAGCGGGGCGCGAACCCCGCCGACGGCCTGCCCGCTCAGGCGCAGGCCCGCCTTGATGAGCGAGACGCCGAACCCGGGCGTCTCGTCGCGGAGCGCGACAAGAGGTGTGTAGAACGCGTCGAGCAGTGCCAGGCGACGCTCCTCGTCGTGCTCGACGTAGGCCCGGTAGTACGCGTTCGCGACCTCGGGCGCCATGGCGAAGGCTGCGGACGAATACAGCGGCACGCCGATGCCGCGATATGCGGCCTGAGTGAGCTCGGCGGTGAGGAGCCCGTTGAAGAACGCGAAGTCGTCGCGGCCGGCGTCGGCGATCACGCGGACGATGAGCTGCGTCGTGCCGATGTCGCCGGTGCCGTCCTTGAATCCGACGATCCGCGGGTTGTCGGCGAGACGGCGCATCGACTCGCGCGTGAACTGCGCGTTGGCGCGGTGGTAGACGATCACCGGCAGGTCGGATGCCGCGGCGATCGCCTCGACGTAGGCGACGAGTCCTTCCTGCGGCCCGCCGACGAGGTAGGGCGGCAGGGCGAGCAGGGCATCGGCCCCGGCGTCGGCCGCCGCGCGAGCCGTCTCGAGCGCGTGGCCGAGCGGACCCCCGGTCCCGGCGACGACGGGCACGGCGCCCGCGACGCTCGAGACGGCAGTGCGGACGACCGCGGCCGCTTCGGCGGTCGAGAGCGCGTGGAACTCGCCCGTGCCGCACGCGGGGAAGACGCCGCCGGCTCCTTCCTCGACACCGCGGCTCACGTGCGAGGCGAGCAGCTCGTGGTCGACGGCGCCGGAGGCGTCGAACGGGGTGACGGGGAAGAAGAGGATGCCGTCGAAGTTCATACCGGCACGTCCTTTCGGGTGTCGGTGCGGGAGGGTTCTTCGGTCAGGGCGTCGCGCCACGAGTAGCGGGGCGCCCAGTCCAGCAGGCGACGCGCCTTCGCGTTCGAGAACGCGGGCGCCGTGCCGGTGAGGACGGCGGAAGCCTCCTCCGTGCCGGGGTGGAAGCGGGGGATGAGCTCGGCGAGCGGGCGGCGGGCGAGGGCGTCGTCGGCTCCGACGAAGAAGGTCTCGGCGTTCGGGATCGTGGGCAGAGCGGACAGGAGAGCGTCGGCGAAGGAGGCGACGTCGCGCGCGTCGACGTAGTTGAACAGCGCGGGAGCGGCGAGGCTCGGATCGTCGAGGCGCTCGCGAACGGTGTGGCCCTGCTGCGTGGGGGCTCCGCGCCACTCCTCGGGTGCGATCACGTAACACGGGCGGAAGGCGGCGAAGCGTACGGCGTCGCCGGTCTGTCGGTGCAGCATCCGCAACGTTTGCTCGATCACGAGCTTCGACAGGGCGTAGCTGTTCCACGGCCGTGGCGGCGTGTCCTCATCGAGCGGGAAGCGGTCGGGCACCCAGCCGCGCGGCGCCCCGTAGCCCAGCACGGTGGGGCTGGAAGCGGCGACGATCCGCGGGATCCCTGCGGTCACGGCACCGCCGAGCACCGAGACGGCCAGGGCCGCATTCGTGCGCATGATGACGTCTTCGGGGGCGCTGAAGGGGACGGCGATCGCGGCCAGGTGGATGACGGCGGTCGCCCGCTGCGCGCGGAGCGCCGCGGCGGTGGCCTCGGCGTCGAGCAGGTCGATGGCGAGTTGGTCGGCGCCCTGCAGCTCGGGGGCGTCCGAGACCGTCCGATCGAAGGAGACCACCCGATGCCCCGCGGCGACGAGGCCGCCGACGAGGCTGCGACCGAGGCGGCCGGAGCCGCCGGTGACGACGACCCGGCTCATCGCCGACCGTCGAGCAGTCGGATGCGGAGCTCGGAGGTGTGCACGGGAAGACCCGACGCCAGCGACAGGTTGCCCGCGATGCCCACCGCGATCGAGCGGACGCCGTCGGCCCAGCCGGCGGGTCGAGCCAGCGGGTCATCGCCAGGGCCGACGAAGACGTCGGCGAGCAGCAGCTCGTCTCCGCCGCCGTGGCCGCCCTCGCCCGCCTCGATCGGGATCTCGACGGCGTCCTCCCAGTGGCGCTGGACGATCAGCCGTTCGCCCTGCGGGCGGAGGGAGGCGGGGCCGGCGGAGTCGACGGCCGAGGGGTCGAGCACCGGGTGCAGACCCTCGTCCTCGAGGACGGCGCCGCGCTCGACCACCTCGAGCTCGGCGCGGCCCTCGGTGCCGTTGACGGCGACGCGGTAGCCCTCCCACGGGGCGTGGGCGTTCAGCGAATACGACATCGTCGCCCCGCCGGCGTAGTCGACGACGAGCGCGAGGTTGTCCTCGATGGTGATGCCCTCGCCGAACACGTCGCGATCGCGAAGGTAGCCGTCGTGGCTCTCCGCTTCGAGGTAGAGCGCGCGCAGGCGTTCGTCGTCGCGGAGGTCGAGCTCGAACGGGTCGTGGCGGCCGTCGTGCGTGCCGCGCTGCGGCCGCTCGCCGAGATCGCGGGCCCGGGCGTTCTCCGCCCCGTAGAACCGCAGGCCGCCCGAGGCGAACACGCGGCGCGGCTCGTCGCGGATCCACCAGTTGACGAGGTCGAAGTGATGACTCGCCTTGTGGACGAGGAGGCCGCCCGAGTGCTCCTTCTCGCGGTGCCAGCGGCGGAAGTAGTCGGCGCCGTGCTTCGTGTCGAGCATCCACGAGAAGTCGATCGAGGTCACCCGCCCGATGCGGCCGTCCTGGATCACCTGGCGGAGGGCGCTGTTGCGCGGCGAGTAGCGGTAGTTGAAGGTCAGCACGACCGATCGACCGGTGCGCTCGACGGCGTCCTCGATCGCCGCCGCGCTCGGCGCGTCGATCGTCAGGGGCTTCTCGACCACCACGTCCGCGCCGGCATCGAGCGAGCGCACGATGAGGGATGCGTGCAGGTCGTCACGCGCGGTGATGATGACGCGTTCGGCGCGAGAATCGCGGATCATCTGCTCGAGGTCGTCCGGCGACCACAGCGTCGGGGCGGGCACGCCGCGCTCGACCAGCTGATCGCGGTAGTGCTCGGCGCGTACCGGGTTCGGCTCGCAGATCGCGACGAGCTCCGCCCGATCGGCGTGGGTCCCGGTGATGGCGTCGACGTACATCTGGGCGCGGTGTCCCGCGCCCACCAGGGCGTACCGCGTGCGGGTCATGGCTCTCCTTCGTGCCAAGAGCTGAGAGGCCGCCTATGTGGGAAAGCGCTCTCAGGAAACGTTTTCTCAGCCTAGCACGAGCCCTCCTCCGGACGCGAGGCTCAGGCCGAAGGTGCGCGGCTCAGGCCGCGGGAGCGCCGGTGCTGCCGCGGACGATGACGTCGGGCGAGACCGTCACGGCGGGCTCGGGCGTGCGGCCCGTCAGCAGGTCGTGCAGCGCCGACCACGCTCGCGCGCCGAGCTCGCCCATCGGCACGGCGGCGGTCGTGAGTGCGGGGGAGGTGTACCGCGCGAAGGGGATGTCGTCGAACCCCGCGATCGAGAGTCGGCCGGGCACCGGAATGCCGCGTTCGGTCGCCGCGCTCAGCAGCCCCATCGCCGACAGATCGTTGAATGCCAGCACCCCCGTCGCCCCTGACGCGAGAACATCGTCGAGAGCGCCGGCGCCGCTGGAGAAGTCGACCCCGGCGGGGATCTCGGCGATCTCGCAGTCCGCCAGCTCGCGTCGCGCGTCTTCGAGTGCAGACAGTCGCTGCCCGCTCGAGGCGCTGCGCGCCGCGCCGGCGAGGTACGCGAATCGGCGGTGTCCCTGCGCGTAGAGGTGGTCGATGATGGCGCGCAGAGGCGTGCGATAGTCGGCCGCCACGCTCGGAGCGTCGCCCGTGCGGTTGACCAGGACCACGGGGGCGACGTCGGCGACGACGTCGGCGAGCTGGTCGTCGCTCATGCGTGGCGCGCACAGGATCAGTCCGTCCGAGCGCCGCCGCGACTCCAGCGCGAGCAGGCGCTCCTCGTCGACGTTCTCGTCGGAGTCTGCGATGAGCACGTGGTAGCCGTCGGCGACCGCGGCCCGGCTGAGGCCGCGCAGCATCCCCTGGAAGGTGGGGTTCGCCAGGTCGGGCACGACGACCGAGATGGTCTGAGTGCGGCCGAGCACGAGGCTGCGCGCGAGCGGATTCGCCGAGTAGCCGAGCTGCGCTGCCGAAGCGCGCACCCGCTCGGCGAGAGCCGGATCGACGGTGGCGTTGCCGTTCATGACGCGCGAGACGGTGGCGAGTGAGACGCCGGCGTGCGCGGCGACGTCGGTGATCGTGGTCTGCTTCGCTCCGGCCATCGTTCCCCCGCCCTTCGTCCGGCCATACTATGCGAGGAAACGTTTTATGACAGGAGACGACGATGTCTGCGATCACGACCGCGACGACGGAGCGCGACGTCAAGCGCCGTCGCCTGGCATCCGTTCGTGAGGATGCCGGCGCCGATGCGCTCGTGCTCTCGTCGCATGAGGCGCTCTCGTGGTACCTCGGCGGCGTTCGGACGCACGTCTCGCTCGCGGGTCCGCCCGTGCTGGCCATCCGCGTCGCTGAGGGCGGCGACACGCTCTTCGTCTCGGCGAACGAGGCCGACCGGCTGATCGCGGAGGAGCTCGCGCCGGACGACGCCGCACGCGTCGCCCGGGTCCCGTGGTACGAATCGGTCGTCGCGCACGCCCTGTCCGGTGGTTCCGGCGGGCCCTCCGAGGGGCGGGGTGATCTCGCCGTCGGCGAGTCGGAGGTCGGCCCCCAGCTGCGGGCGGCGCGCGCCGAGCTGGTGCCGGAGGAAGTCGGTCGTTATCGGGCTCTCGGCCGTGCCGTGGCCGAGGTGTTGACGGATGTCGCCGCGGAACTGTCTCCCCTCACATCCGAGCGTGCCGCAGCTGCTCGGCTGGCTGCCGGGCTCGTGGCGCGCGGCATCGACCCGCTCGTGGTGCTGGTGGCGGGAGAGCCGCGGCTGCCCCACCGGCATCCCCTCCCCACGGACTCTCCGCTCGGTGCCCGGGCGATGCTCGTCGTGTGCGGACGTCGGCACGGGCTCATCGCCAACGCGACCCGGTGGGTGGGTGCGGCCGGTGGCGACGATGGACGGATCCTCGCGGTGGAGGCGGCGTTCTTCGCGGCGACTCGGCCCGGCGCCCACCTGGACGAAGTGTTCGCTGCGGGGTGTCGAGGCTACGCCGATGCGGGGTTCGATCCGGACGAGTGGGAACGCCACCATCAGGGAGGCCCGACCGGATACGCGGGGCGCGACCCGCGGGCGACCGCCGAGACGCGCGACCTCGTGCGGTCGCCGCACGCGTTCGCCTGGAATCCGAGCGCGCCCGGCGCGAAGGTCGAAGACACCGTCATCGTCACGGACGTCGGCGTCGAGGTGCTCACGGTCGACCCGAGGTGGCCTACGACCACGGTCGGCGGAATCGCCCGGCCCGTCGCGCGCCCGTTCTTCTGAAGCGCGCCGTGCCGACCTGTGCTCCGCTCGAACCTGAGCGTGGGTTCGCGCGTGCGCATGTGCGCGTGTGTCGTTCGCGCAGGCGCGGAGAGGCCTCCGCACGGGGTGCGGCAAGGGGATGAACACGTCAGAACGGCGGCTCTGACCCGAGGAAGGTGTGGAATCGCCGCTCTCGCCGCTGTGCCGGGGACAAAGCGCCGGGCGATCGTCCATCGTCCCGCCTACCCGGTGGCCGATCGGTCGTGACGGCGACCGTGAACGCGACGAATGGTGGTGGTGCGTCTTCGCGGTAGATCCGTCCGGTCGGTGAGCTCCACACCAGCTTCCCGCCGGGGAGTTGTCGGACGTGCCATCGGGTGTGGTGTTTGACGTCGTGGTGTCTCTTGCAGAGGTGGGCGAGGTTACGCACGTGCGTCTGCCCGTCGTCGGATGCGGCGATGGTGTGGTCGAGTTCGCAGCGGATGGCGGGTTGCCGGCATCCGGGGAATCGGCAGTGCCGGTCCCGCGCGCGCAGCAGCCGGATCATGGCGGCGGTGGGCCGGTAGCTGTCGCATTCGAGGACGGTGCCGGTGACCGGGTGGGTCAGCAGCCGGTCCCAGGAGGTCGCGTTGCCCGCGAGCTCTCGCGCGGTGGCCGCGTCGATGGGCGAGCGCCCCGCCAGACCGGCAGGCCCGTCGTCTTGCCCGATGAGGGTGAGGGCGGACACGGCGACCTGCACGTGCGCCCGGATCTTGCCGAGGGTTCCGTCGCCGTCACCGGTCGCGGTGGGGTCGAGGGCGGGCGCGCCGGCGAGGAGGAGGTCGCTGAACATGTCGGCGCGGACCTGGTCGATGGTTCGCACATCGTCGTTGAACGTCGACCCGTCGCAAAGGGTCGTATCGGCGTCGGTTATGCCGCCGTTCGCGTCGGTTCGAGCACCGTCCGGCATGGCACCGGCGGCATCGGCGTGCGCGCGCGCGTTGATGATCTCGCGCGCCTGTCGGGTGAGCCGGTCGTCGACGATTCCGTCGGCGATGACGGTCGGGAGCGTCGCGATCAGGTCGGACATCCCGTCCGGCCCGGCCTGCACCCGCACGCACCGCCCCGCCGCGGCCTCCGCGTGTCGTTCGGTGAACGAGCGCGGGTGCGTCCGCTCGGCCAGCATCCGCAGCGCGTCCCGCACGCGGTTCGGGGTCTCGCCCTCGCACCGCTCGATCGCGACCCGCTCGAACTCAGCCCGTTCGGCCGCGGGGACGAGGCATCCGATCTCCTGGATCACCCGCACGTGCCCCCGGACGATGCGTCCGTCCTCCCAGGCGGCCATCGTCACCGGATAGTTCTCGACCAGGTCTCGGGCCTCGTCGATCCGGCGTTGCAACGTCCGGTCGGTCGCCACGAACACCCCGGCCAGCTCGGCGGCGATGCCACGTAACGCCATCTCCCGGGCCTTCACGCGCTCGGACGCGCCAGCCGCCTGCCCCTCGGCCAGAACCCCGGCCGCGGCGAGCACCCGAACCTCCCGAACCTGCACGGCCCGTGCGGCATCCGAAACCCGCTCAGCATCCGCAACGAGAACGGCGAGCGCGTCGACGTCGCCGTCGCTGCCCATCCCACCGCCCGGCCGCCGAGCCCGCCATTCGAATGCATGTTCGAATACTGTCACGAACCTCCGACATCACCCCGCGGCTCTCCACAGCCCCCATCCCACGCCCCGCGCCGCATCGCCATCGCGACTCGGGATGATGGAGCCATGCCTCGATACCTTGTCGTCGACGCGGACCTGGCGGGTTTCGCGCAATATCAGCAGCTTGAGGCGGATGCCGATGGGCTCTGGTGGGTCGTGCGGCAGATCGATGAGCACCCCGCGGGTGCCCGGCGATACGGCGCCGGTGCGGTCGTCGTCGACGATTGGGGGATGCTCTCCGATCAGCCCTCGACCGCGTCGGAACTCGACGACGATGAGCTCACGACGCCCATCACCGCCGACGAGTTCGAGCGCCGCTGGAACGACGCGTGCTGACGCCTTCGGGTCAGGCGAGGAGCGCCGCGACCTCCGCGTCGGTCAGCCGGCCGTCGGCGACGAGGAGCCGATAGGCGCGCCGTACTGGAGCGCCCGGGGATGCCGCGACCGCGCGGTCCCAGGCCAGCGCGGCTCCGATGCCGGGATAGTCCGCGACCCGGACGAACCACGGATCGCCGGCAGACGACTCGTCTGCCGCAGCGAGTGCGACGGTCGCCTCCGCAGCAGCGCCGCCGGTCGGCCCGGCGAAGGACGCCGACCATGCGACCCACGGCGCGACCGTTCCGTGCACCGCCTCCTCGCCACGGGTCGAGGGCGTGCGCACGTCGACGTCGCTGCAGGCGGGCAAGCGCCAGCTCAGTCCGCCGTAGCCGCCTCCACTGCGCCCGTTGCTGCCAGGCCCCCCGAGCATCACGGTGCGGTCGGTCGCCGGCGACAGCTCGAACGACAGCTCGATGACAGCGGCGCGCTCGTCGCGATGGATCAGCCGCACCTCGCGGCGCTCGCGCATGACGACGCTGCCGTCGGGGCCGATCCAGCGCAGATCGAGAACCGCGCCGTCGGCGATCCGCTCGACGCCGGCGATCTCGATGCGCCCGTGATCGTCGCGCCAGATGTAGTCCTCGCCCGGGGTGTAGGTGCGACCACCCCAGAAGTTCGTGCCGTCGACATCCTGCAGGGCGACGCTGACACCGAGGTGCCAGTCGTGGTCGGCGGGATGGTGGTCGGTCACGGTCACGCCGCCGGGGGTGCGGAGCGGATGCAGGTACGGGCGCGGGCTCGACGACCGCGCGGTGCCAGCGCCGTCGACGAGCTCCGCCAGGGGCGAGCCGTCGCCCGGCAGGGTCAGCACGATGTCGCGAGCCGTGCGCCGAGCCCAGGGAAGGTGCAGCTCGGCGAAGGTCGCCTCGGCGTCGACGGCGCGGACCACGGCGTCTTCGATGCCGTCCACGATGAGCCGCCGGGCGGGGCCCTCGCCGCGCGCAGTGACGAACGCGGGGTCGATCTCGTGCGGCGCGGTGCGTCCCACGGCATCGATGACCGCGACGAACGCGCCCGAGGCTGACAGGGGCGACAGCAGCGCGACACCCTCGTCGCGATGATCGAGGAGGTTCTCGAGCAGGTCGTCACGCTCGAAGCGTTCGCTGCGCCCGTCGACCTCGACGATGTCCTCCGTGTAGAAGAAGCGTGCCGAGCGGCGGCGGCCATGCACCTCGACGTACGGGTCGACCTGCTCGTCGGCGCACAGCGTCAGCCCCGCGGTGACGCGGATGCCGCGCGTCGTCGACACGCGCAGCAGGCTCGTGTCGTCGCCCTCGATGGCGTTGGCGCGGTAGAGATCGGCGGTGACCTGCGTGATGTCGGCGACGGCTGTCGTGCCGGCGATCGCGAGAGCGGTGGCGGTCGCGTGGGCGAGCGGGTTGGTCGTGACCCCGTCGACGACGGCGACACCGTCGAGTTCGCGGCGCCCGGCCCAGCGGCTGCGCTCCCAGTACGCGCGGTCGCGCGCCCAGAGTCCCACGGCTCCGATCGCGCGGACCGGGCCCAGGTCGAACTGGTCGTCGGCGAAGGCTCGAAGCGCCCGCGACCCGAGGCTCTGGAAGCCCACCTGCACCCGCGCGCCCGACCGCGCGGCGGCGTCCTCGAGCACGCGCAGGTCGGCGAGGGTCAGCACCGGCGGCTTCTCGAGGTACAGGTCGATACCGCGGTCCACGACGGTGCGCGCGAGCTCGAGGTGGGTATGCAGCGGCGTGGCGACGATGACGACATCGACGTCGTCGGTCGCGGCGAGCAGGGTCGGCAGGTCGGGGAAGACGCGGGTGTGTTCCGGCAGGGTGCCCGGTGCCGGCGGGCGGGGGTCGGCCGCCGCGACGAGCCGCACGCGATCGCCCAGACGGCGGAGATTGTCGAGGTGCACGGTTCCGTAGCCGTGGACGCCGACGAGGGCGATGGTGGTGGTGCGTGGCATCCGATTCTCCTGACGTCGCTCCCATCATGCCAGCAAGCGCTTTCCCATGGGTCTCGCGACGCGCGCTGACGTCTTCGGGTGGGAGCGGTGAAGCGACACCCTACGGCAGGCGCCACCGGCCGTCGATGGGGAGCGCTGCCCGCGACGGGCCCGGGTGCCAGGCATTAGCGTCGAGGCACATCGATCCGAGGAGAACCGCCATGGCATCACCCGCATCCCGCACCCCGCGCACGCGACTGAACGCCGGGCTCGTCGTCGCGGCCCTCGGCCTGGCGGCGCTGACGGGCTGCACGCCGGCGGGTGGACCGAGCGGAGCGGCCTCGAGCGCTGCGCCCGAGACCACCGCGGCGTCGCCCTCGGCGTCGGCGCCCGCTGCGGCATCCGGTGCGCTCGACCGCACCGAGCTCGCCGACCTGTTCAGCGGCATCCAGTTCCGCCCCGCCCAGTACGACACGATCGCCGCGATGCTCGAGTCGATCTATCCCGGGTTGACGGTCTCGGACGCCGGGTGCCTCGCTCCCTTCGGCGCCGGGTGGGAATCGGCCGGCGATGCTGTCGAATGGGGCACGAGCAACGACCGATCGATGACGGCGGTCGTGGCCTCCGCGGTCGACGACGCAGCCGCCGAGGCGCTGGTGGCTCAGGCTGAGGATGCCATCGCAGGCTGCGCGGACGGGCAGGAGCTGTTCGCCATGCAGGGGGTGCCGGTCACGACCTCGGTCGAGCCGTTCGATCTCGCCGTCAGCGGCGCGGACGATGTCCGGGGGTGGCGGGTGACCGGCGACGTGGGCGGCTCTCCGTTCGCGCTCGTCGGCGCGACGGTCCGCACGGGTCAGAACGTCCTCGCGCTCGTGGGCTGGGATCCCGAGACGAGCGCGGACTATGTGCCGCAGGCGACGCAGCTCTTCGTCGACCGCATCGCGCAGGCGGCCGGCTGATTCGCGCCGAGGGGGTGTGCACGGTCGCGACGGGCGCCTAGCATGGTCGCGTGGCACGGAAACCGCTTTCCCATCCCGCGGACCTGATCGACGGCGCTCATCCGGCGCGATCCGTCCTGCGGCTGCTCGCCCGTCGCCCGGGGCGCATGAGCGTCGCCGTCGGCGCTTTCGCGCTGAAGGAGATCCCGATGTGGTTCCTCCCGGTGATCACCGCGGCGATCATCGACATCGTCGCGGGCGGGGGTGAGGTCTCGGCGGTCATCGGCTGGTTCCTGCTGGCCGCGGCCCTGCTGCTGCAGAACTACCCGAACCACATCCTCTACACGCGCAGCTTCATGACCGTCGTGCGCGACACCGGGGCCGACCTGCGCAACGCGCTCGCCGCGCGGCTGCAGAGCCTGTCGATCGGATACCACTCGCGGGTGAGCTCCTCGATCGTGCAGACCAAGGTGGTGCGCGATGTCGAGAACGTCGAGCTCATGCTGCAGCAGGTCACGCATCCGCTGCTGTCGGCGACGATGGTGATGATCGGCGCCCTCACCATGACCGCGATCGCGGTGCCCCAGTTCCTGCCGGTCTACGCGCTCGCCGTACCGATCGCGATCGGCATCCGGTACGGCATGCGCAACCGCTCGCGCGAGCGCAACGCGGTCTTCCGCCGCGAGGTCGAGGTGTTCTCGGCACGCGTGGGTGAGATGGCCTCGCTCATCCCGGTCACCCGCGCCCACGGCCTCGAGGAGACGGCCGTCACGCGCGTCTCGCGCGGCGCCGAGGGAGTGCGACGCGCGGGTCTTCACCTCGACATGCTCAACGGTCACGTCGCCTCGATCTCGTGGGTGGCGATGCAGCTGCTCGGCGTCGGATGCCTCGTGCTCGCCGCGATCTTCTCGCTCACCGGCATCCTGCCGATATCGCCCGGCGAGGTCGTGCTGCTCTCGACCTACTTCACGCTGCTCACGCAGGGGCTCACCCAGCTCCTCATGCTGATCCCGGTCGGAGCGCGCGGGCTCGAGTCGGTGCGCTCCATCGCCGAGGTGCTGCAGGAACCCGACCTCGAGCAGAACGAGGGCAAGCGCCGCGTGGATCGCGTCGTCGGCGACATCCGGCTCGAGGGTGCCAGCCATCGGTACGCGGGGGCGAGCGACGACGCGCTGCACGAGATCGATCTGCACATCCCCGCGGGTCGTACCTACGCGTTCGTCGGCTCGTCCGGATCGGGAAAGTCCACGCTGCTGAACCTCGTCCTCGGGTTCGTTCGCGCGACGAGCGGGCGGCTGACGATCGACGGGGCCGACGTGCAGGAGCTCGACCTGCGGACCGTGCGCCGCGCGGTGTCGGTCGTGCCGCAGGAGTCGGTGCTTTTCGAGGGCACGATCCGCGAGAACGTCGCCTACGGGCTGCCCGACGTCTCCGACGAGCGCATCGAGCGGGCGCTGCGCGACGCCAACGCGTGGGAGTTCGTCAGCGACCAGCCGGCCGGGTGGGACACCGTGGTCGGCGAGCGGGGCGCGCGCCTGTCGGGAGGGCAGCGGCAGCGGCTCGCGATCGCGCGGGCGCTGGTGCGCAATCCCCGCATCCTGCTGCTGGATGAGGCGACCTCGGCGCTCGATCCCGAGTCGGAGGAGCTCGTGAAGGACGCGCTCGCGCGGCTCATGGCCGGCCGCACGACCCTCGTGGTCGCTCACCGGCTGTCGACGATTCGGCGTGCCGACCGCATCATCGTGCTCGAGCGCGGGCGGATCGTCGAGCAGGGCTCGCACGACGACCTGCTGGCCGCCGCCGGCCGCTACGCCCACCTCCACGCCACCCAGTCCTGACCCTCCCCCCTCACCCCTCCGTCGACTCGCCAGAAGGTGCGGATGCCGGTGCCCCCGGATCTGCATTTCATGGCGAGTCGACGGGTATAAGACAGGAGAACTCATGCTCAGGGAGATCTATCGCGACCCGGTGTACGACGGGGCGACCGATCCGGTGGTCGTCATCGAGCCGGGCGACGGCGGATGGTGGATGTTCTACACGCAGCGGCGGGCGACGCATCCCGACCCGGGGCCGGGCGTCTCCTGGGTGCACGGCTCGCGCATCGGGGTGGCGCGCTCGCGAGACGGCGTCGATTGGCAGTACGCGGGCACCCTCGAACCGGATGCCGGCGGGCTCGAACTGACCGCCGGGCAGCCTCCGGCCGACGTCGACCGCACCCACTGGGCCCCCGAGGTCGTCTTCGACGGCACCGGATGGCGGATGTATCTGACCGAGATCGACGGTGTGCCCGATCGCTGGCCGGGTCATGCCCGCACGATCGTCGCCTACCGCTCGACCGACCTCGTGTCGTGGCACCGGCTCGGACCGCTCGATCTCGCGAGCGACCGCGTCATCGACGCCGGTGTGGCCCGCGGTCCCGACGAGAAGTGGCGGCTTTGGTACAAGGATGAAGCCGCCGATTCCGTCACCCGCGTAGCGGTGTCGGAGGACCTCGAGTCGTGGAGTGACGGCGGGGTCGCGATCGGCGGACGCCCGCACGAGGGGCCGAGCGTCTTCGAGCTCGGCGGCCGCTGGTGGATGATCGTCGACGAGTGGCGGGGGATGGGTGTCTTCGTCTCGGACGACACCGTCCACTGGGTGCGCCAAGGCGGTCCCGACGACATCGTCCTCGGCGCGGGGGCCGTGCCCGGCCGAGGGTTCGGGCACCACGGCGCCCCCGTTCGCGACGACGACTCCCTCTGGTACTACTTCTTCGCACAGCCGGCCACGACCCCGGATGCCGGTGGCGACGGGGCCGGTGCGTACGACGTCGAGGCCCGCCGGTGCGCCGTCTACCGAGTGCGGCTGCGTGTCGACGCGGGTCGGTTGGTGTGCGAGGCTGAGTCGACGCACTGAGACCGGTAACAGTCGCGAGATCACGGGTCGGAATCGGTTGACCCGACTTCCTTGCGAAACGTTTCATCGCGTAGTACCGTTGCCGGCAAGCGCTTTCCCAACCATCGGAGGCGCGCACCTGCACACACGGACAATGGACGTTCGCGCGCACCGAGACGACGACGTTCGGCAGAGAGGACAACGATGTTCAACAGAAAGCGGGCACTGGCCACGGTCGCCATCGCGACAGGCGCCGCGCTCACCCTGGCGGGCTGCGCCGGCGGAGAGACCCCGGCCGCGGATGCCACCTTCGACCCGGATGAGAAGGTCACCCTGAACCTGGCGTTCTGGGGCAACGACGTTCGCGCACAGCTCTACAACGAGGCGATCGCCGCGTTCAACGAGGAGTACCCGAACATCACGGTCAACGCGACGTTCCTGACTTTCCCGGAGTTCTGGGAGAAGCGTCAGACGGAGGCCGCGGGCGGCGGGCTGCCGGATGTCATGCAGTTCGACTACTCGTACCTGCGCCAGTACTCCGAGAACAACCTCCTGCTCGACCTCGACCCCTACCTCGGCGAGATCATCGAGACCGATGCCCTGCCGCAGAACATCCTCGACATCGGTGTCGTCGGCGACACGACTTACGGCATCGCGACCTCGACGAACGCGTGGGGCATGTTCACCAACCCGAAGCTGCTCGAGCAGGCGGGCGTGGAGGACTTCGCCGGCGGCTCGTGGGACGACTACTCCGAGTGGATGGCGAGCGTCACGGACGCGTCGGGCGGCGCCTACTGGGGTGGCACCGACTACACCGGACGCATCCAGAACTTCGAGCTGCAGCTGCGAGCCGAGGGGTCGCAGCTGTTCGACGAGGACGGCGAGCCCGGGTTCGACGAGGAGCGGCTGACGCAGTTCTGGGAGGACGGCGCCGAGCTCCGCGAGAGCGGAGCCGTGATCGGCCAGCAGCGCCTCGAAGAGGCCCTGCCGCTCTCGGGCTTCGACGCCGCGCTGACGGCGAGCGAGCTCACGTGGGACAACTTCGGCGGCGGCTACCTGGGCAACCTGGGCGAGGGCTACACCGAGCTCGGTCTCGTCGCGCCGCCCGTGACGAAGGAGGGCGCGAAGGACCTCTACCTCAAGCCCTCGATGCTCCACACGATCTCGGCGAAGACCGAGCACCCCGCGGCCGCGGCGACGCTCGTCAACTTCCTCGTGAACTCGCCGCAGTCGGGTGAGATCTTCGGCACCAACCGTGGCCTTCCCGCCTCGCAGACCGCCCTCGACGCGGCCGACCTCGACCCGCTGAGCCAGCAGGTGAAGGAGTACGAGGAGTCGATCGCCGACCGCCTCGGCGACGCCCCGCCGGTCCCGATCGTCGGCTACGGCACGATCGAGGAGGAGTTCCGCAAGCTCGGCACCGAGCTCGCCTTCGGCACCATCACCGTGGATGAGGCCGTCGAACGCTTCTTCTCGCAGATGGACATCACCCTCAACGGATGACCCGATCCCGCGGGCCGGCGCACGGCGCCGGCCCGCGGGCCCCGCATCCTCCCCGCATCCTCAGGAGCATCGTGACCACTACCGCCACACGGGTGATCGTCACCAAGGACTCGTCGCGTCGCGGCCTGGTCCGGAAGCAGCGGCCCGAACATCTCGATCGCCCCGGCGCTCGCAAGCGCGCCGTCCGCGAGAACATCGCGGGCTACGGCTTCCTCCTGCCGTGGCTCGTCGGATTCTTCGGACTCACGCTCGTGCCGATGGCGTATTCGCTGTACCTGTCGTTCACGAGCTACAACATCTTCTCGCCGCCCAAGTGGGTCGGCATCGACAACTACATCCGACTCTTCACCAACGACCCGAGCTTCATGCAGTCGGCGCAGATCACCCTGATCTACGTGCTCGTGGGCACCCCGATCTCGCTCATCGCCGCACTTCTGATCGCGCTGCTGCTGAACTACCGCGACAAGGGCGCGGCCTTCTTCCGGTCGGCGTTCTACGCCCCGTCGCTCATCGGGGCGTCGGTCTCGGTCGCGATCGTGTGGCGCGCGATGTTCGCCACGGACGGTCCCGTCGACAACGGCCTGAACGTGTTCGGCATCGAGCTCGGCGGCTGGATCGGCAACCCCGGCCTCATCCTGCCGATGATGATCCTGCTCGCGGTCTGGCAGTTCGGTGCCACGATGGTCATCTTCCTCGCCGGCCTCAAGCAGATCCCGAAGGAGCTGTACGAGGCGGCCGAGATGGACGGAGCCAACGCCCTCCGCCGCTTCCGCGCGGTCACGGTGCCGATGCTCTCGCCCGTGATCTTCTTCAACCTGTTGCTCGGGCTCATCGGGGCGTTCCAGGTCTTCGGATCGGCCTACATCATCTCCAACGGCACCGGCGGCCCCGCCGGCATGACGAACTTCATCACGGTGTACCTCTACAAGACCGGATTCGCCGACGGACGCATGGGTTACGCCGCCGCGATCGCCTGGGTCCTCCTCGTCGTCGTCGCCATCATCGCCCTCATCCTCTTCCGCACCCAGAAGTCGTGGGTGCACTACTCGGGAGACAACCGATGACCACGTCACCCACCTCACCGCTGACGAGCGAGGCCATCTTCGCCGAGCAGCAGACCACGCCGATGCCGCCTGCCCGGCGCCGCGTAAAGCGCAAGACCTGGCAGACGATCATCTGGTTCGCCGTGCTGATCGTCATCACCGCGGTCGTGCTCTACCCGCTGGTCTGGCTGCTGCTGTCGACGTTCAAGCCCAACAGCGAGTTCGGCCAGAACATGGGCCTGCTGCCGAACGCGCCGACGATCGAGAACTACATCAAGGTCGCCGAGGGCATCGCGGGCGTCCCGATGTGGCGGTTCTTCGCCAACTCGCTGCTCATCGCCGGCGTCTCGGTGATCGGAACCGTGTTGTCGTCGGCTCTCGCGGCCTATGCCTTCGCCCGCCTGCAGTTCAAAGGGCTCGGCATCCTGTTCGCCGCGATGATCGGCACGCTGCTGCTGCCGTTCCACGTCGTGATCATCCCGCAGTACATCATCTTCAACAATCTCGGGATGGTGGACACGTACTGGCCGCTGCTGCTGCCGAAGTTCCTCGCGACCGAGGCGTTCTTCGTCTTCCTCCTCGTGCAGTTCATCCGGCAGATGCCCCGCGACATGGACGAGGCCGCGAAGATCGACGGCGCGGGACACCTCCGCATCTTCTGGTCGATCATCCTGCCCCTGATCAAGCCGGCGCTCATCACGTGCGCCATCTTCAGCTTCATCTGGGCGTGGAACGACTTCCTCGGCCCACTCCTCTACCTGACGAGCCCCGAGAACTACCCGCTGCCGATCGCGCTGCGCCTCTACAACGACCAGACCTCGTCGAGTGACTACGGCGCGACGGTGACGGCATCCTTCATCGCCCTGGTCCCGATCCTGCTGTTCTTCATCGTCTTCCAGAAGTTCCTGGTCGACGGCGTCGCCACCCAGGGTCTGAAGGGCTAGCGATGCCGACCGACGAGCGTCCCCGCACGCGGCGCGAGGAGCGCGCCGCGGTGCGGGCCGACCGCTCCGGCAGCGGACCGACACTCGAGGGCCGTCCGCAGCTGCGGCATCCCGGTGCGGCGGGGGCGTTCGCGCTGCTCGGCGAAGTGCTGCTGATCGGACTCCTCATCGGCGCCGTCTCGCTCGCCGTCGTCACTCTTCCGGTCGCGCTCGCGGCGGGGGTGCGGCATCTGCGCCGCTACGTCGCCGCCGACGACTCGCGGCTGTCGCTGTTCTGGGCGGATGTCCGCGCAGGGCTGCTGCCGGGGGCGGTCGTCGGTCTCGCGGCCCTGGTCGTGGCGCTCATCCTGCTGCTCGACATCGACCTGGCCCGATCGGGATTCCTCCCGGGCGGCGTCGTGATCGAAGCGGTCGGCTGGGCGGGCCTCGCCGCGCTCGCCGTCGCCCTCCTCACCGCGGCCGGCTCCTGGAGCCCCGAGCTCGGGTGGCGCGGAGCGGTCCGAGCGATCCCGGATGCCGCGCGCGGCGACGTCGTCGGAAGCCTCTACCTCCTCGCCACGGCGGCCTTCGTCGTGATCGTGACGTGGGCGCTGCCGCCCCTCTTCGTCGCCGGCATCGGCTGCGCCGCGCTCGCGGTCGTGGCGATCCCCGCCCGGCCCCGCCGCACCTGAGACCCGTCCCCCCGGGCCCGCTCCCGATGAAAGGACTCCCATGAAGGCACACCGCCTGCTCGCCACCGTCGGCATCGTCGCCGCCGGTGCGCTGGCACTGACCGGATGCGGCGGCGCGCAGACGCCTCCCGCAGCCGCATTCGACCCCGACGAGAAGGTCACGCTGACCTACGCGTTCTGGGGCAACGACGACCGGGCGAAGCGCTATGACGAGCTGATCGCGGCATTCAACGAGGAATACCCGAACATCACCGTCAACGTCAGCTTCACCGACTTCCCGAGCTACTGGGAGAAGCGGCAGACGGAGGCGGCGGGCGGGGGACTGCCGGATGTCTTCCAGTTCTCCGACAGCTACCTGCGTCAGTACGGCGAGTCGGGCAATCTGCTCGATCTCGCGGAGGTCGCCGACCAGATCGACATGACCACCTTCGACGACGGGCTCCTGGGCACCGGCGCGCTGGGCGGCACGCAGTACTCGCTGCCGACCGGGTACAGCCTGTGGGCGAACTTCGTCAACGACGACCTCGTCGCGCAGGCCGGGGTCGCGGCGCCCGAAGGGGGCACCGACTTCGCCGAGTTCGACGAATGGATGGCCGAGGTCACCGAGAAGACAGGAGGCGCCGTCTACGGAGGCACGGACTACACCCAGCGCATCCAGGCCTTCGAGCTGGTGCTCCGCGCAGACGGCGGCAACCTCTACACCGACGACGGCGAGCTCGGGTTCACCAAGGACCAGCTGCGCGAGTTCTGGGAGAGCGGCGCCGGCCTGCGCGACGGTGCGGCCGTGCCGCAGCAGCGGCTCGAAGAGCTGTCGCCCAAGTCGGGCTTCGGGGCCGCGCTGACCGCCAGCGAGATGAGCTGGAGCAACTTCCTCGGCGGCTACCTCGCCGACTCGGGCGCCTCGTCGATCTCGATCGTCGCACCGCCGACGGCGAAGGAGGGCTCGAAGGACCTCTACCGCCAGGCCGGCCTGCAGGTCGCGATCTCGGCCAAGACCGAGCACCCGCAGGCGGCCGCCCTGTTCCTCGACTTCGTCGTGAACTCCGAGGCCGCCGGTCAGGTCTTCGGGACGACGCTCGGCTTCCCCGCGTCGACCTCGAAACTCGCCGGCGCGACCCTCGAGGGCGCCGACAAGCAGGTCGCCGACTACATCGAGTCGGCCGCGGACCGCATCGGCGATGCGCCGCCGGTGCCGGTGGCCGGATACGGATCGCTCGAGCAGACGTTCTGGGAGCTCGGCAAGTCGCTCGGGCTCGGAACCACGTCGGTGGACCAGGCTGTCGACCAGTTCTTCTCCGAAGCCGAGGTCGTGCTCGGCTGAGGAAGACCGCCACGTCGGGGATGCCGCGCGCGGAAGCGCGGCATCCCCGCTGACCCAAGGAATGACATGACGCCGACGAACGCCGCCATCGACCCCCGTTTCGAGATCTCCCGCATCGATCGCCGTATCTTCGGCGGCTTCGTCGAGCATCTCGGCCGTCACATCTACGACGGCATCCACGAACCCGGTCATCCGTCCGCGGACGCCGACGGTTTCCGGTCGGATGTCGTCGAGCTCGTCCGCGAGCTCGGGGTGTCGACCATCCGCTATCCCGGCGGCAACTTCGTCTCGGGATACCGGTGGGAGGACGGTGTCGGGCCGCGCGAGGAGCGGCCGCGACGTCTCGACCTCGCCTGGCACTCCACGGAGACCAACGAGGTGGGCCTGCACGAGTTCGCGCGCTGGCTCGAGCTCGTGGGCAGCGATCTCATGCTCGCCGTCAATCTCGGAACGCGGGGCACGCAGGAGGCGATCGACCTGCTCGAGTACGTCAACGCCGACGCCGACACCGCGTGGACCCGAAAGCGCGTCGCGAACGGGCGGCGCGACCCGTTCGGTGTGCGGATGTGGTGTCTCGGCAACGAGATGGACGGCCCCTGGCAGCTGGGTCACCGCAACGCCGACGACTACGGCAAGCTCGCCTCGCGCACGGCCAAGGCGATGCGGATGCTCGACCCCGACGTCGAGCTCGTGGTCTGCGGCTCGTCGGGCAGCGGCATGCCGACGTTCGGATCGTGGGAGCGCACGGTGCTCGAGCACACGTTCGACGACGTCGACTTCATCTCGTGCCACTCCTACTACCAGGAGCGCTTCGGCGACGCGCGGGAGTTCCTCGCGTCGGGCGTCGACATGTCGCGTTTCATCGAGTCGGTGGTCGCCATCGCCGACGCGGTCGCGGCGACGAAGAAGAGCGACAAGCGCATCATGATCTCCTTCGACGAGTGGAACGTCTGGTACCTCCACAACGACGACGGCGGCCAGGACGACAAGCCGCGCGAGCCGGGCTGGCCGGTCGCGCCGCGGCTGCTCGAAGACCAGTACCACGCGTTGGATGCCGTCGTCTTCGGTGACCTGCTCATCACGCTCCTTCAGCACAGCGACCGCGTGCGGTCGGCATCTCTCGCGCAGCTCGTCAACGTCATCGCCCCGGTCATGACCGAGCCCGGCGGCCCGGCATGGCGACAGACGACGTTCTTCCCGTTCTCGCTCACGTCGCGCCTCGCGGGGGAGCGCGCGATCTCGGTCGCCGTCGAGTCCGGGACGTTCGAGAGCGAGCGCTTCGGTGCGGTGCCGAACGTCAACGCCGTCGCCACCGTGGACGACGACGGCGCGACACTGTTCGTCGTGAACCGTTCGACAACCGACGCGGAGGACCTGCGCATCGACGTGTCGGCTCTCGCGACCGATCCCGGTGCAGCGGTGTCGATCGTTGAATCGCACCTCCTCCACGACGACGACCGATATGCCGCGAACACGCTCGACGACCCCGACCGGGTCGGCGTGGTTCCGGTGCCCGGGATCGCGCTCGACGACGACGTTCTGTCGCTGTCGCTGCCCCCGATCTCGTGGGCGGCCATCCGCCTGGGCTGAGCCGCTCCGGCACCCCGCGAGCACAGGGTTGCGCCCGCGGGTGACAGCCATCTACAGTATGGGAAAGCGCTTACCACCCCACCGGTGAGCGGACGAAGCAAAGGAACGCCCGTGTCAGAGACGACCACCCTCAGCCCCGCGCCGGAGACGGCGACCGCCCCGCAGGTCCGCGAGATCGGCATCATCATGAACGGCGTCTCGGGCCGGATGGGCTACCGCCAGCACCTCGTCCGCTCGATCCTCGCGATCCGCGACCAGGGCGGCATCGAGCTTCCGGACGGGACCAAGGTCACGGTCAAGCCGCTCCTCGTCGGTCGCAGCGAGGCGAAGCTCGCCGACCTCGCCGCCAAGCACGGCATCGAGGACTACACGACCGACCTCGACGCCGCTCTCGCCGACCCGCGCTGGGAGATCTACGCCGACTTCCTCGTCACGAAGGCCCGCGCGTCGGCGCTGCGCAAGGCGATCGCCGCCGGCAAGACGATCTACACCGAGAAGCCCACCGCAGAGTCGGTCGACGAGGCGCTCGAACTCGCGAAGCTCGCCGCCGAGGCGGGGGTGAAGACCGGTGTCGTGCACGACAAGCTCTACCTCCCGGGCCTGCAGAAGCTGAAGCGCCTCATCGACTCGGGCTTCTTCGGCCGCATCCTCTCGGTGCGCGGCGAGTTCGGCTACTGGGTGTTCGAGGGCGACTGGCAGCCCGCGCAGCGCCCGAGCTGGAACTACCGCGCCGAAGACGGCGGCGGCATCATCGTCGACATGTTCCCGCACTGGAACTACGTGCTCGAGAACCTCTTCGGCGACGTCAAGACCGTCTACGCCCAGGCCGCCGTGCACATCGCCGACCGCTGGGACGAGAAGGGCGAGCACTACACCGCCACGGCCGAGGATGCCGCCTACGGCGTCTTCGAGCTCGAGGGCGGGGTCGTCGCGCAGATCAACTCGTCGTGGACCGTGCGCGTCAACCGCGACGAGCTCGTCGAGTTCCACGTCGACGGCACGCACGGCTCCGCCGTCGTGGGGCTGTTCGGTGCGAAGATCCAGCCCCGCAACGCGACCCCCAAGCCGGTGTGGAACCCCGACCTCGAGGACACGCACGACTACGACGCCGACTGGCAGAACGTGCCCACCAACGACGTCTTCCTCAATGGCTTCCGTCAGCAGTGGGAGGAGTTCCTCACCTCGTACGTGACCGAGACCCCGTACGAGTTCGACCTCCTCGCAGGGGCCCGCGGAGTGCAGCTCGCCGAGGCGGGCCTGCAGTCGAGCCGCGAGGGCCGCAAGGTCGAGCTTCCGGCGCTGAGCATCTGAGCGCCGCACGATGACCGACCTCACCCTCCTCGGCGCCGACGGCGCCCTCACCTCCGTCCCGCTGAACGACGCGCCTGGCTTCGCCCGGCCGACGAGCGCGCTGCGCAGCCGGGTCGCCTACGCGGCGGCCCATGTCGTTCCCGTCGTCTCGGCCGACAACACCCCGGGCCAGCCGGCGCAGATCGACTGGGACGCGACCCTCGGCTTCCGCCGCGCCGTGTACTCCTGGGGTCTCGGCGTGGCCGACGCCATGGACACCGCGCAGCGGAACATGGGGCTCGACGCCGCCGCGACGCGCGAGCTCATCGCTCGCTCCGCCGAGGTCGCGCGCGAGGAGGGGGGCTCGGTCGTCGTCGGCGTCAACACCGATCACGTCGACGACGAGCACATCTCGCTCGATCAGGTCATCGACGCCTACAAGAGCCAGCTCGCGTTCACGGAGGACCAGGGTGCGGGTCCGGTGCTCATGGCGTCGCGGCACCTCGCCCGTGCGGCGTCATCGGCCGACGACTACCGCCGGGTGTACCGCGAGGTGCTCGCCGCGGCATCCGGTCCCGTCGTCCTGCACTGGCTCGGCACCGCCTTCGACCCGATCCTCGCGGGCTACTTCGGCTCGCCCGATTGGCGCGCGGCATCGGACGTCCTCGTCGAGATCATCGGCGAGAACGCCGACAGGGTCGCGGGCGTGAAGATGAGCCTGCTCGACGCCGCGTCCGAGGTGTCGGTGCGCGAGCGGCTGCCCGAGGGCGTGCGCATGTTCACCGGCGACGACTTCAACTACGTCGGCCTCATCGGCGGCGCAGACGTGCCCCAGGCGACCCAGCCCGAGCGCGACCTCGCCTCGCCGCGGCAGCACTCCGACGCGCTGCTCGGCGCCTTTGCGGCGATCACTCCGGTCGCCTCCGCCGCCATCCAGGCTCTGGACGCCGGGGATGCCGACCGGTATCTCGCGATCCTCGGACCGACGGAGGAGCTCAGCCGGCAGATCTTCGCGGCACCGACGTTCTACTACAAGACCGGCGTCGCGTTCCTGTCGTGGCTCAACGGCCATCAGGCTGCGTTCCAGATGGTCGGCGGACTGCACTCGGCGCGCAGCCTGCCGCACCTCTCGCGGATCGTCGAGCTCGCGAACGCGTCGTACGCGCTCGAACAGCCGGAACTGACCGCGGACCGCTGGCACGCGATGCTGCGCCTGAACGGAGTCCGGGCATGAGCGTCGTCGACCCGCGCCTGTCGATCAACCAGGCCACGATCAAGTACGCCGACCTCGCGACCGCGCTGCGGGTCACCGCGGATGCCGGAATCGAGGCGATCGGACTGTGGCGCGAGCCCGTGCAGGAGGTCGGTCTCGCCACCGCCGCCGCCATGCTGACGGACTCGGGCCTGCGGTTCACTACGCACTGCCGGGCGGGCTTCTTCACGATGCCGGAGGGTCCCGCCCGGCGCTCCTCGATCGATGACAACCGGGTCGCGATCGATGAGGCCGCCGCGCTCGCCGCCGCCGGTGCGCCCGGCTCCACCGCGATCCTCGTGCTGGTCGCCGGCGGACTGCCCGAGGGGTCGCGCGACATCGTCGGCGCGCGGGAGCGGGTGCGCGACGCGATCGGCGAGCTCGCCCCCCACGCGAAGGCGGCGGGGGTGACGCTGGCGATCGAGCCGCTGCATCCGATGTTCGCCTCCGACCGCTGCGTCGTCTCCACGCTCGGCCAGGCCCTCGACATCGCGGCCGACTTCGAGCCCGAGGTCGTCGGCGCCACGGTCGACACGTTCCACATCTTCTGGGACCCCGACGTCCTGCCCGCCATCGATCGGGCCGGGCGCGAGGGGCGCATCGCGACCTACCAGGTGTGCGACTGGCGAACGCCGCTGCCCGCGGACGTCCTGCTCAGCCGCCACTATCCGGGCGACGGGGTCATCGACTTCGCATCGCTGACCCGGGCCGTCGAGGCGACGGGGTACGACCGCGACATCGAGGTGGAGATCTTCAACGCCGACATCTGGGCCGCCGATCCCGCCGAGGTCGTGCGCCGCACCGCCGAGGCGTTCGGTGCCGCTGTGACGCCGCACCTCTCGGGCGCGCGCACCCCCACCGCATAGACTCGGCTCGTGGGACAGACGGGGATGTCGCCGCGTGGCTCGGCCACGCTGCACGATGTGGCGAGAGAAGCCGGGGTGTCGCTCGCGACCGCCTCGCGGGCGCTGAACGGCTCGACCCGCAAGGTCGCCGACGCCTATCGCGAACGCGTCGAGCAGGCCGCGGCCCGGCTCGGCTACACGGCCAACCTGTCGGCGCAGGCGACCGCGCGCGGCACGTCCGCGATCGTCGCGCTGCTGGTGGCCGACATCGCCGACCCGTACTTCGGGCAGCTCGCGGCAGGCGTCGCGCGCGGCGCCGACGAAGCCGGGCTCGTCGTCACGGTCGCCATCACCGAGCGCGATCCCGCGCGTGAGCTGCGGCTCGTCCGTGCGCTGCGCGGACAGCGCCCTCGCGGCATCATCCTCGCCGCCTCGCGCACGTCGCGCGAGATGTCCGACGAGCTGAGAACCGAGCTCGACCTCATCACCGCGAGCGGGGGAACCGTCGTCGCGTTGGGCCCGGGCGCCCCCGGCATCCGCAGCGTCGCCATCGACAACCGCGGCGGCGCCCGCGAGCTCGGGGCCGCACTCGCCGCGCGCGGCTACCGCTCGGCCATCGTGCTCGCCGCCGCCGAGGGCGTCGTGACGAGCGACGACCGTCTCGCCGGCTTCGCCGACGGCTTCACGAGCGGCGGGGGAGCCGAGCCCCGCGTGTACCGCGGTGGTTTCAGCCGTGAGTCCGGTGCCGAGGCGATGTCAGCGGCCCTCGCCGACGGCGTCGAGCCGGGAACCGTCGTGTTCGGCATCAGCGACGTCGTCGCCATCGGAGCCCTCACCGCGGTGCGTGCCGCAGGACGCGAGCCCGGCACCGACATCGCGCTCGCCGGCTTCGACGACATCCCGACCGGTCGCGACGTGACACCGCCCCTGACGACCGTGCGGGTGCCGCTCCCCGATGTCGGGTACAGCGCGCTCCGCGCCGCCGTCGACACGGATGCTGACGGGGCCGCGGCTGCGCTGCCCCTCGAGGTGCTCGTGCGCGAGAGCACCCCGCCGCGGAGCGCGTGACGTGACGCGCGTCGTCGTCGCGATCGACAGCTTCAAGGGGTCCATCGCGGCCGCTGAGGCTGCGCGTGAGCTCGCCGCGGGGTGGGCATCCGCCGACGCCGACGCGGTTCTCGAACTGCGCCCGATGGCGGACGGCGGCGAGGGCACGCTCGACGCGTTCGCCGCGGCGATCCCCGAGGCGCGCCCGATGCCCGTGACCGTCACGGGCCCCGCGAGGACAGCCGTCGATGCGTCCTGGCTGCTGCTTCCCCCGACATCCGGCGACCGGTCCGCGCCGTCGGGTCGCGGCTCCGTGGGAGTCGTCGAGCTGGCCTCGACCTCGGGGATCGAGCTGCTGGGCGACGAGCGACGCGGCCTCGACGCCGACACCACCGGATTCGGCGAGGCGATCGCCGCCGCGCTCGACGCCGGAGTCGACCGCCTCGTGCTCGGCATCGGATCGAGCTCGTCGACCGACGGCGGAGCCGGGATGCTGCGCGCGCTGGGCGCCCGGTTCACGGATGCCGCCGGACGAGACGTCGTGCCCGGCGCGCGCGGCCTCGCCGACATCGCGCACGTCGACCTGTCGGAGCTCCGACCGCTTCCCCCGGGCGGCGTCGACGTGCTCAGTGACGTGTCGAACCCGCTGCTCGGTGCGCGTGGCGCTGCCGCCGTGTTCGGACCGCAGAAGGGGCTCGACACGGCTCAGGTCGCCGCAGCCGACGCGGCGCTGAGCGGGCTCGCCGACCTCGTGCCGGATGGGGCGTCGCTTGCTGCCACGCCGGGGGCCGGAGCCGCCGGCGGCACCGGGTTCGGGTTGCTCGCGTGGGGCGCGCGCCTGAGCCCGGGAGCCCGCGAGGTCGCCGCGCTCATCGGCCTCGCCGACGCCATCGCCCGAGCCGACCTCGTCATCACGGGCGAAGGCTCGTTCGACGGGCAGTCCGCGGCAGGCAAGGTCCCCGCGTTCGTCGCCGAGCTCGCCGCCGCGGCCGGGGTGCCGGCCGCCCTCGTCGCGGGGCGGATCGCCGCTGACGCCGACATCGCAGCGTTCGCGTCATCCGTCTCGCTCACCGACCTCGCGGGATCCGCCGCGGCCTCACTCGCCGACCCCGCTCGCTGGCTCCGCGCCGCCGGCGCCGCGCTGGCCCGTATCTAGCCTGCCCGCGCGTTGACTCGCCCGAGTGAACGGCTTCGCCGCGAGCGCACGGCTTGCTCACGTAGGAAGGTCGTTCACTGGGCGCTTGGCCGTGCATTGAGTGACTGATGCGAGGATGCCGGGGGCTCGGGGCGGTGGACGCCCCGTGGTCGATACCCCAGCGCGTCCGAGAGGCCGAGCAGGTCGGCGAGGTACCAGACGATCGCGAGCCACATCTCGGTGCCCTGGAGTCCCGGCTCTGCACCGGCGAGGTGGAAGCTCATGCCCGACCCCGCTCGCCATTCGTCGAGCACATGGTCGAGCAGGCGCGCCGCGAGGTTCTCGACCTCGGCGCGGCGGTATCCGGCTGCCCGCGTGAGCCAGAGGGGATGGGCGACGTCGAGCACGTTGCAGGCATCCAGCCGTGCCGGGTCGAACCAGCGGTCGTCACGGGCGTGGCGGAGCACCGTGTCGATGACGGCCTCCGGATGCGGCACGGGGATGCCGTGCTGCGCGAAGGTCCCGCGCGATGCCCGGTAGAAGCCGTTGACGACGAGCAGCAGGCCGCGGTCGGCGGAAGGCCGGCCCCACATACCGCTCGCGGCATCCGCATGCGTCACGAGCCATCCGAAGAGGGCCTCGGCCAAGCCCGGCGCGATCCGGTCGCCCCGGCGCCGGGCCCAGAGCAGAGCCGTCCCGATCGCGTCGACGTGATGTCCGGCGTTCCAAGGATCGGTGTCCCAGGGCAATGCATCGAGCCGTGCGATCACGGAATCGGCCGTGGCGTCGCGGATCAGTCCGATGGGGTGAGCGAACTCCGACCCCAACAGGTCGAGCGCGTAGCCGGTCGAGAGCACGTGATAGGCCGTGTCGCCGTCATCCCAGCCGGGGACGCCGACCGCGCCGAGCGGCGGCACCGCGCCCGTCTCCGGACCCTGCCAGCCGCGCAGCCGGGCGATGAGCTCGGACCGGTCGCTGTCCGGCGGCGTCGACCCCAACAGGAGGTCGGCGATCTCGACGGCATCGCCCTGCGCCCGCACCGTCGGCGGGGCGCCCGGCCGGTCGGCGTACAGCCCGGTATCCGGGTCGAGCGAACGCCGGAGCACCTCGCCGGCCTCGGCGCGAGCCCGGTCGGCGAAGTCGGTCAGACGCACCCGCAGACGGTTCGGCGCCGCGGCCTCGTCCCCGGGCGGTACGCGCCACCGCAGCAGACGAGCGGGGTTGCCGCCGACGATCGCGCCGGCGGGCACGTCCTTCGTCACGACGGCACCGGCTGCGAGCACCGCCGAGGCGCCCACGGTGACCCCGTCGAGGACGACGACGTGCGAGCCGATCCAGACGTCGTCGGCGATGCGGATGCCGCGGCTGGTCAGCGGCTGCCGGAAGACAGGCGTCCCGGGCTCCATCGAGTGGTTGAAGCCGAGCACCGAGCTGTGCGCGCCCATCCTGACGCCGTCGCCGAAGACGACGTCGCCGCGGACCACGGTCGACGGATTCACGGAGCAGTCCGCGCCGATGCGCAGGGTGCCGGTGAGATATGCGCCCGCGGCGATGTACGAGCGATCGCCCAGGTCGAGGGTGTCGGCGTCGAGCGCCGCGAGCTCCGAGACGAAGCAGTCATCGCCGAACGACCAGTCCGCGTGCTGGTTCGCCAGCGCCGCCTGATGCTCGCGCTGGCGGCGCCGGCTCTCCGCGGATGCCGTGGACCAGAAGTCCCACGGCGAGTAGTCGTGACGGTCGATCACGCCGGGCCGTCCGCCCGCGGTGCGACGGTGGACTCGCGCACGACGAGGGTGGGGTTGAGCATCACGCGACGGGTGGGCCGGCCGGGGTCGGCCATCCGCGAGACGAGCAGCTCGACCGCCGTCTCGCCGACGCTGACGCGGGGCGGTGCGACGGCGGTGAGCGCGGGCGTGAACAGCTCCGCCACCTCGTCGTCGTAAGCGATGATCGACAGGTCGTCGGGCACGGAGATGCCGCGGTTGAGCGCGAGGTCGACGAACGCCATCGCCTCGGGATCGGAGTGCACCAGAAGGGCGGTGACACCGCTTCCGAGCGCCCGGTCGAGGGTCGTGTCGACCGCGGCGGAGAACTCCGCGCTCGCCCGGTCGGGCAGGGTCGTCTCGATGTGCTGGGCGGGCGTGAGCCCGAGCTCCTCGCACGCGGCCTGCCAGCCGGCGGCGATCTTGCGCGAGGTGGGTGAGTTGCGTGAGAGCACCAGCCCGACCTTGCGGTGTCCGAGCGAGGCGAGGTGGCGCGCCGCGAGGACCGCGCCGAGCGCGTGGTCGGTCGTCACCGCCTCGACGGGGACCCCGGCGGGCTGGACGATCGCGTCGCGCTCGACGAGAACGCTCGGTGTGCCGCAGTCGGCGAGCCACTGAACGACGTCCTGCGAATGCGGGGTGTCGGTGTTCGGCGCGACGATCAGGCCGCGGATGTCGCCGCTCGCGACGAGACGCTCGAGCACGGGACGCTCGTCCTGAAGCTCGTACGACGCTCCCCGGAGGTGGACCTTGAGTCCGTGGCGGCGTGCGGCGGCCTCCATGCCTCGCACGACCCCGGGCCAGTAGAAGTTCAGCGAGGGGACGAGCACGGCGATCGAGCCGGCGGCAGACTCGGGGCCGCTGCCCGCGACCGGCGGGTGCGTGTGCTGACCGGTGGCGGGGATGGCGCCCCCGTGCACGCGCTGCAGCAGCCCCTCCTGCTCCATCTGCGCGAGGTCGCGTCGCAGGGTCACCGTGGCGGCGCCCAGCTCGTCGGTCAGCTGCGAGATGCGCACGGCGCCCTCGCGCTCCATCGTCGCCAGGATGTGCGCGCGGCGCTCGGCCGCCAGCAGCGCCGGTGTGGGGTCGGTCATGGTCGCTCGTCCTCGTTCCGTTCCTGTTCTACCGTGACACGCAGCTCGGTACGACCACCGGCGCTGATCGCGAGGCGGCTCAGGCGGTCGCCCCAGACGTCGGTCAGCATCGGATCGTCGAGTTCGCGAACGACGAGGGTGTGCGGTGCCCCGGCGGGCCACGTGATGCGCACCGGGGTCGCGCCGTCCAGCGGTGTCACGCGAGCCCATCCGTCGCCCGTCGTCACCGAGCCCGCGAGGAGCAGGCGCACCTCGGTATCCGGTCCGGCGGCTTCCCAGCGGTCGTCGATCGTGACGTGTCCCGAGCGGTGAAGCGCAGCCCGGCGTCGCCACGAGCGTACCGAGCCGGCGGGGTAGGCGCCGCCGATCTCGAGATCCAGCGCCTCCATCTCATCCGTTCGGACGATGACCGGATCGGATGCCGCGAACGCCGCGCCATGCGGCTGCGCCGAGCCCGAGATGCGGGGCACGCTGTGCCAGTCGCTCTGCATGGTCCAGATGTCGTATCGGCCGGGGCCGAAGGTCTGCGCCGTGTAGGTCGGCCGGCCGGCGTCGACGATCACCGGCACGCCGTCGGACGCGACGATGATCGAGCCGACGTCGTTGTGGTTGTGGTTCTCGTCGTTGTGGCCGCCCTTCATCACGATGGTGAGTCCGGCGGCGCTGCCCGCGTGGCCGCGGGCGAGCCAGACCTGCGTGGACGGAAGCCAGACCCCAGGGGGCAACGGGCTGGATTCGCGCGGCTCCGCGAGCCACGCGTCGTCGGTCAGCGCGCGCAGCAGACGACCGAGTCCGGCCTCCTCGGTGGCGGGGAGATCGTTGCGGCGCTGGGCGACGGCGTGGCGGCGGGCCTCGTCGTCGCCGACGGCGCGAGCCGCCCGGTGCAGGGCGTGCCAGGGCTGATCCGCCGGGGGACGGGCGGGGCCGTCGGCGAGGTTGACGTACCACGGGCCGCCGAGGTGCGAGCGATGCGGGAACGCGACCGTTTCGCGCAGGGCCTCCACCTCGGGCACCGGATTCCACGCGCCATCGGTGGCGTAGGCGAGCAGGTCGAGAGCCTCGAGCGCCCGGCACGCACCGTTCCACCAGTACGCGTATCCCTCGTCGATCGCGCCGTCTGCCGGAAGCGCGGCGACGTAGCGGTCCAGGCCCTGTGCCACCAGGGCGACGAGCTGATCGCGTTCATCGCCCTCCTCGCACAGGACGAGCCCCGCGACCAGCACGTTCCCGTGGATCCAGGGATTCCAGTTGTGGACGTGCCCGTCGAGCCCGAGCCAGTGCCAGTCGCGTCGCGAGAGGAACGGCTCGATGACGCGAGTGCGGGCCTCGTGCCGGATGCGCTGCCGCAGCCCGGGGTATCGCTCGTCGAGTCGTCGCCCGAGCACGTGGTCGATCCACGCGAGCTGTCCGACGACTTCGCCCGCGCCGAGATCGAGGAACGGGTCGGTGACGGTCGCCAGCACCGACCCGTGCCGCGAGAAGGTGTCGTCGTGGGCGGGCCAGCACCACGTCGACTGCTCGCACAGCAGCCAGACGCCGTCCGCGACCTCATCGAGGTATCGGGGGTCGGGGTCCGACAGTGCTGCGACCACCGCCCGACTCAGCCGCCGCTGCCGCGTGAAGACCTGCTGCTCGTAGCCGTCGCGGTCGCCGTCGCGATGCACGCGCGCTGCCGCGCTCGCGCGGGGCTGCGGCCACGGTGCGTCGAGGTCCGCGCGTGCCCGGTCGACGAGCGGGCGCGCGGCGGATGACGGGACCAGTCGGGCCCAGTGGTCGGCGTCGGGCACGGGCAGGGCGTCGGCGGGCGGGCGGAGGCGAGCCGGGACATCGCCGCAGACGGCCGCGAGCGGGCCGGCGAATCCCTCGGTGTTCCACAGCACGGCTGCTCCTTCGGGTGACGGCGGTGTCACCAGTCCAGACGAATAAATCGATCAGTATCGATCATAAGGAAACGAAGAAGATCTTGCAATGATCGAATCGGGTTGCTAATCTCCGAATCGGTCGCGATCAACGATGACGACCATGAAGCCCTTCGAAGGAGAACCGGTGACTTCTGAGCACCCGAACCCGCCACACGGCGCGACCGAGCGTGACACCTGGGTCGCCCGCGCCGACGTTCTGCTCGATGCCGCGCTCCGTCACGCGACGCCCGGCGCGGGCCGCATCCACTTCCCGGGCGCCGAGGGTGGCTACGGTCACGCCGTCGATGGGCTCGAGGGCTTCGCGCGCACCTTCCTGCTCGCAGGATTCCGGATCGCGGGCGCACGAGGCGAGGGGGTAGACGAGCTCATCACGCACTACTCGCGCGGAATCGTCTCGGGCGTCGACCCGAACGCACCCGACCGGTGGGTTCGGATGGAGGAGCACGCGCAGGCCAAGGTCGAGGCGGCATCCCTCGCCCTCGTCCTC
Organism: Microbacterium sp. 1262; assembly: GCF_040544895.1. NCBI lineage: Bacteria > Bacillati > Actinomycetota > Actinomycetes > Micrococcales > Microbacteriaceae > Microbacterium > Microbacterium sp. 1262. Next base: position 2,091,658 of record NZ_JBEPKU010000001.1, on the reverse strand, counting down.
GATCTGACCCGCCCCTGGATCTGGGATCGTCTCGACACCCTCACGCAGCAGCGCGTCGTCGACTACCTCGCTCCCGTCGTCGGCGACGACACCTATCCGCAGACCAACTGGGTCTGGTTCCGCATCGTCGTGCAGACCTTCCTGCGCTCGGTCGGCGGCCCCTGGTCGGCCGACGACATCGCCGCCGACCTCGCCCGTCACGACTCGTTCGTCCGCGAGGGCGGCTGGCTCTCCGACGGTGCCCAGCGCTCCTACGACCACTACGTGGGGTGGGCTCTGCATGTCTATCCGATCCTGTGGGCGCGCATGACGGGGGCCACCGACCTCGCCGGGGGCCGGACGGGCGCCGACGTCGCCCGACTCGACGCGTTCCTCCACGACGCCTTCGCGCTCGTCGGCGGCGACGGCTCGCCCCTCATCCAGGGCCGCAGCCTCATCTACCGCTTCGCCGCCGCCGCGCCGTTCTGGGCCGGCGCCATCGCGAATGTGCCCTCACACAGCCCCGGCCGCCTCCGCCACGCCGCCGACCGGATCGTGACGCACTTCGCCGAACACGGCGCCCCCGATGCCGACGGCCTGCTCACGATGGGCTGGCACGGCACCTGGCGCGGGCTCGCGCAGTCGTACTCCGGCCCGGGTTCTCCGTACTGGGCCGTCAAGGGCTTCCTCGGTCTGCTGCTGCCCGCCGACCACCCGGCCTGGACGGCCCCGGCCGAGCCGTTGCCGATCGAGGCGGGGGACGACCTGCGCGCGATCGCATCGCCCGGCTGGATCGTGTCGGGCACGGTCGCCGACGGAATCGTCCGCATCGTCAACCACGGCACCGACCACGCGTTCCCGGGCGACCGCACGACCGATTCACCGCTCTATGCGCGACTGGGCTACTCCACGGCCACCTCGCCGATCGTCGACGAGTGTGGCTGGCTCGAGCCGCTCGAGCAGTCGGTCGCACTCGTCGACTCGGACGGACGTGCGACGCACCGCACGGCGATGACCCTGCGCGACGTGCGCGTGCAGGATGACGCGGACGGGCGGGTCGGGATCGCGGCATCCCGCTGGGACGCGCACCTCGTCGACCCGGTCCCCAGCGCGCATCGTCACGGATCCGGGCTGGTCGGACATGCCACGTCCGTGGGCACCGTCACGACCACCTCGATCGTCCGCGGATCGTCGGAGGTGCGTGTCATCGTCGTCGACGCACTCGCGCCCGGGCAGGATGCCGCATCGCTGCGACTCCGCCTCGGCGGCTGGCCGCTCTCGGGTGACGAGGTGGTCGGCGGTACCGACGACACCGGAGCGTGGGTGTCATCGCGGGGCCGCAGCAGCGGCATCCGCGCCCTGACCACCGGCGGGGTCGCGGGACTCGTGTCTCGTGCAGACGCCGATCCGCTCGGCGTCCGCACGCTCGTGCCCGTCATCGAGCACGCGGTGCGCGTCGGCGAGCCCGTCGTCGCCCTGCTCGATCTCGCCGGTGGCGAGCGCAGCGCACCGCACGCGGCCGTCGCCGTCGACGGCGCCTCGGTCACGGTCACCTGGCCCGACGGGGCCCGGACCGTGAGCCGTCTCATCGACTCCGAATCGCCTGCCCCGGCGCTTCGGCATCACGAGGTCCGACGTGGGACCTCGCACGCAATCGCAAAGGAGCAGCACGCATGAAGCGCAAATTCGCAGCCGCAGCAGGAATGGCGGTCGTCGCCACCCTGTCGCTCGCCGCCTGCGGCGGGGGATCCGAGCCCGCCCAGACCGCCGACGGCCCCGTCACCCTGACCCTGTCGGGGTGGAGCCTCGACACCACCCCCGAGTTCCAGGTGCTCGCCGACGCCTTCCACGAGAAGAACCCCGACGTCACGGTCGAGCTCAAGCAGTACGACGCGGCTGAGTACAACACGCTGGTCACCGCCGACCTCGCCGCGGGCGTCGGACCCGACATCATCACCCAGAAAGAGGTGAAGTTCGTCACGACGTTCCAGGAGGGCGGCCAGCTCATGGACGTCTCCGACGTCGAGCTGCCCGACGGCGTCGGCGGCGCCTCGTCGTACGAGGTCGACGGCACCGCCTACGGCGTGCCCTACCGCCAGGACCGCTGGGTGCTGTTCTACAACAAGGCGCTCTTCGACGCCGCGGGCCAGGAGTACCCCGACGGCTCGTGGACGTGGGAGGACTACGACGCGGCCGCCGAGGCGATCAACACCGCGGGAGTCGCGAAGGGCACCTACCAGCACCGCTGGCAGTCGACCGTGCAGGGCTTCGCCTCGGCACAGGAGGACACCGACGTGCTCTCGGGCGACTACGGCTACTTCGCCGACTACTACAACCGGGTGCTCGCGCTCCAGGGTGCCGGCGCGCAGGTCGACTTCAACACCTCGACGGCCAACCAGCTCACCTACCAGGGCGAGTTCGGCACGCAGAAGGCCGCCATGCTGCCGATGGGCACGTGGTACGTCGCGACCCTGATCTCGCAGCAGGCCTCCGGTGAGGCCAACGACTTCGAGTGGGGCATCGCGCCGATCCCGCAGCTCGACGCGTCGACGACCGGCATGGACAACACGCCCGTGACGTTCGGCGACCCGACCGGCTTCTCGATCAACGCCAACATCGACGGCGCCAAGGTGCAGGCGGCGAAGGACTTCCTCGCCTATGCCGCGAGCCTGGAGGCCGCCGAGGAGCTGGCGAAGATCGGCATCACCCCGGCCGCGTCGAACGACGCCGTCACCGAGGCGTACTTCGCCGTCGAGGGCGCTCCGACCGACGAGCTGTCGAAGTTCGCGTGGTCGACCGGCGACGTCCACCCCGAGAACCCGACGTCGAACAAGACGGCGGCGATCCAGAACATCCTCAACGACATGCACAGCGCGATCCTGTCGGGCTCGACCCCGGTCGAGCGGGCCATCACCGAGGCCGAGGACCGTGTCGCCAACGAGGTCGGTCTCGACTGATCCCGCGCGCCGTCGCTTCGCCGACGGCACCCCGCGGCCGGCGCGGCACCCCGCGCCGGCCGCATCCCCCGCCGTCCTCCCCAGGAGACACCATGACCACCACTGCCGCCTCACCGAAGGCGCGCCGCCCCGAGCCGGCGCAGCGCCGCAGGCGATCGAAGCTGACCCTGCGCAACACGCTGCTGGGGTGGAGCTTCATCCTGCCGAACTTCGTCGGCTTCGCCCTGCTGACCCTCGTGCCGGTCATCACCCTGTTCTACATGTCGCTGACGAACTGGAACATCTTCGGCACGGCGAACTGGGTGGGCCTCGCCAACTTCGAGCGGCTGCTCGGTGACGGCAGCTTCCGCATCTCGTTCGTCAACACTCTGTACTACGCCGCGCTGCACATCCCGCTGACGATCATCGCGTCGCTCGGTCTCGCGCTGCTGCTGAACAACAAGCTGCGCGGCGTCGCGTTCTTCCGCACCGCCGCGTTCTTCCCCTACATCACCTCGATCGTCGCGATCGCGGTCGTGTGGAACCTGCTCTTCAGCCCCGAGTACGGCCCGATCAACGAGATCCTCCGCGCCGTGGGCATCGCCAACCCGCCCGGCTGGCTCACCTCGTCGGAGTGGGCGATGCCCGCCGTCGTCATCGTCAGCACCTGGCGAGACATGGGCTACTACATGATCCTGTTCCTCGCGGGGCTCCAGACCGTGCCCCGCGAGCTCTACGAAGCTGCCCGCATGGACGGCGCGAACGCGTGGGAGCGCTTCGTGAACGTCACCCTGCCGTGCCTGCGGCCGACGATGTTCTTCGTCACCGTGATGCTCACGATCAACTCGTTCAAGATCTTCGACCTGATCCTCGTCATGACCGAGGGCGGGCCGGGTCAGTCGACGCTCGTGATCTCGCAGTTCATCTACCGCAAGGGGTTCGAGGAGAACCAGTTCGGCTACGCCTCCGCGGCCGCCGTGGCGCTCTTCTTCCTCTGCATCCTCGTGACCATCCTCCAGTTCATCTGGAACAAGCGGAGGAACGTCTGATGACGAATCTTCTCGTACCCCAGGACGACCGCCGGGCGCTGCGCAAGATCGCAGCCGACGGCCTGCCCGAGGGACACCGCCCCGACACCGTGTCGCCGCTGCGCCGCGTCGGACGCCTCGCCGGCTACGTCGCGCTCATCATCGCCGCGGCGGCACTGCTGCTGCCGTTCTTCTGGATGATCATGAGCTCGCTCAAGACGGCGAACGAGGTCTTCTCGGTGCCGATCCAGTGGATCCCCGAGGTGTTCGTCTGGCAGAACTACGTCGACATCTGGAACCAGTCGGGGATGCTGACCTGGATCCGCAACACGCTCGTGCTCGCGGTCGTCGTCACCTTCCTGCAGGTGCTGACCGGGTCGTTCGCGGCCTACGGCTTCGCCCGCATCCGCTTCCCCGGCCGCGACGTGCTGTTCCTCGCCTACATCGGCACGATCGCCGTGCCGTGGCAGTCGTACATGATCCCGCAGTTCATCCTGCTCTCCAACGTCAAGGTCTCGAACACGCTGTGGGCCATCATCCTCATCCAGGCGTTCGGCGCCTTCGGGGTGTTCCTCATGAAGCAGTTCTACGAGACCATCCCCGAGGAGCTCTCGGAGGCCGCGCGCCTCGACGGCCTGAGCGAGTACGGCATCTGGCGCCGCATCATGCTGCCCCTCTCGGTGCCCGCCCTCGCGAGCCTCACGCTGCTCACGTTCGTGAACACCTGGAACGACTACCTGGGGCCGCTCATCTACCTGCGCAACCCCGACCTGTGGACCATCCAGCTCGGACTCAAGAGCTTCGTGAGCAACCTCTACGACACCAACTACGCCCTGCTGTTCGCCGGACTCGTCATCTCGGTGGTGCCGATCGCGATCATCTTCCTCGTCGGGCAGAAGTACTTCGTCGAGGGCATCGCGACCAGCGGGATGAAGGGCTGAGGCCGTGAAGCGCATCTCGCACAACACCTACGCGACCGTCTTCGGCGTCGTCTACCTCGGGCTCATGACGAACCTGCTGCTGCTGGCATCGTGCCTGCCGCTCGTCGTGCTGCTGGTGATCACCGACCCCGCGCTGTCGTGGCCGATGCTCGCCGTCGTGGCACCGGTGTGCGCACCGGGCATCACGGCGGCGTTCGCGACCTTCCGCGCCCACGGCGAGGGTGAGAACCAGGTCGTCCGGACCTTCGTCCGCAGCTGGAAGCGCTCGTGGCGCAAGGCCATCGTGCTGGGCGGGATCGTCGTGGCGGCCCTCGTCGTCGTGCTGGTCGACGTCCGCTTCTTCGCACCGATGCAGGCGGGGGTCGCGGTCGTCCCCGTGCTCGGCGTGCTGACCGTGCTCCTGCTCGCATCGGGTCTCGTCGCGTTCGCTGCCCTCGCCGAAGAGCCCGACGCCTCGCTGCGCTCGATCGCCCGAGCGGCGGTGCTCCTGAGCGTGCGCCGGTGGTGGCTGAGCCTCGTCTCGCTCGCCGTCATCGCGCTGCAGGCGGGGCTGTTCGTCTCGATGCCGGCCATCGCGATCGGTCTCACCTCGGCGCCGGCGCTCTACCTCGCCTGGGCCAACGCCCGATACATCCTCCGTCCGGCGCTCGGTGATCCCGAGCCTCAGACCGTCTGAACCCCGAAGGAACCCCTCGACATGACATCCCTCCCCGGCACCGACCTCGGCGTACCCGCGGACGCGGCCCTCGCGCGCGACAGCGGCGCCATCGAGGCGGCGATCGCCGACGCCCTGAGCACGCTCCGCCGCAACATCGAGACCTTCGGGCTGAGCTACCCCGACGACACGACGCACGATGACCGGTACCCGATCCGCCCCGCGGCGAACGGGTTCCCGGCCGGCGCCAACCGCGGCTGGACGACCAGCTTCTGGCCGGGGATGATGTGGATCGCGTGGGAGATCACCGGCGACGCCTTCTTCCGCGACGCCGGGCTGGCCCACGCCGCGGACTTCGCGCGACGGATCCGCGACGAGGACGACCTCGACACGCACGACCTGGGGTTCCTGTACAGCCTCGCCTCGGTCGCGCCCTACCGGCTGCTCGGCGACGAGGACGCGCGTGAGACGGCCCTGGCGGCCGCCGATCACCTCATGCGCCGCTTCCTCGAGCCCGCCGGCATCATCCAGGCATGGGGAGATCTCTCCGACCCCGCGCAGCGCGGACGCACGATCGTCGACAGCCTCATGAACATGCCGTTGCTCACCTGGGCGGGCGAGCAGACCGGGCAGGAGCGCTTCGCCGACGCGGTGCGGCGCCACACGACGCAGCTGCGCACGCACATCCTGCGCGACGACGACACGACCTTCCACACCTTCTACTGGGACCCCGAGACCGGTGAGCCGCTGCGCGGAGCGACCGAGCAGGGTGCATTCGACGACTCGTGCTGGGCGCGCGGTCAGGCGTGGGGAATCTACGGCTTCGCGATGAACCACCGCGCGACCGGCGACCCGGCGCTGCTCGACGCGTCGCGTCGCTGCGCCGAACGCTTCCTCTCGCACCTCCCGAGCGACCGCGTGCCCTTCTGGGACATGGTCTACACCGACGGCGCCGACGCTCCGCGCGACAGCTCGTCGGCCGCGATCGCGGTGTCGGGGCTGTTCGAACTCGCCGGCGTGCTCGAAGCGGGGACGGATGCCGATACCGAGGCCGCCTCGCGCTATCGTGCGGCGGCTCACGAGATCCTCGCGTCGCTCATCGAGAACTACACGCCCGAGAGCCCCGAAGCCGCCGACGCGGTGCTGCTGCACAGCGTCTACGACCTGCCGAAGTCCGTCGGCGTCGACGAGGGCACGCTGTGGGGCGACTACTTCTACCTCGAGGCTCTGGTTCGCGCGGCGCGCCCCGACTGGAAGCCGTACTGGTGAGGCTCGTCCGTTACCGCGCGGTCCGCGCGGCCGATGCCGAGGGGGCCGTCCGGTCGGGCGTCGTCGTGACGGTCGACGGCGTCGACCGCGTCGTCGACCTCGGACCCGCGGCGCTGACCGACCTGCTCGCGGCCGACCGCGACGCGCTCGACCGCGCCGCAGCGCGTGCGGATGTCGCCGACCTCGAGCTGTCGGCAGCGCGGCTCGAGGCGCCGGTGCGTCCGGGGAAGATCCTGTGCCTCGGCTACAACTACCGGGGGCATGTGCCCGACGGCGCCGACCCGACCGCCGACGACCCCGCGTTCCCCGATATCTTCGTGAAGACCCCCAACACCCTCGCCGGACCGGCCGACCCCGTCGTGGTGCCCGCGGTCGCGGACGACGTCGACTACGAAGGCGAGATCGCCGTCGTCATCGGGCGGCGGGCCAAGGATGTCGATGAGGCGACGGCGCTCTCGCACGTCGCCGGCTACACGATTCTCAACGACGTGTCGGACCGCTCGTGGCAGCGGCGGCAGAGCCAGTGGGCGATGGGCAAGTGCTTCGACGGCTTCGCGCCGCTCGGGCCGTGGCTCGTCACACCCGACGAGGCGGGCGACCCGCAGGACATGCTCGTCGAGGTCGTCCGCGACGGCGTCGTGACCGTCTCGCAGTCCACCGCCACCACGATCTTCTCGGTCGCGCGCGTCGTGTCGTACCTCAGCAGCGTCATGACGCTCGAACCCGGCGACGTCATCTCGACCGGCACGCCGCAGAAGCTGCCGGACGCGCAGGCCAGCCACCGCCCGCTGCGTCCCGGCGACACGGTCACCGTGCGCATCGAGCGTCTCGGCGAACTGACCACCACCTTCATCGGAGGCCCCGCATGATCCTCGACTCCTTCCGGCTGGACGGCCGCGTCGCCCTCGTCACCGGTTCCACTCGCGGCCTCGGCCAGGGCGCCGCCGTCGCTCTCGCCGAGGCAGGCGCGGATGTCGCGCTACTCGACCGCGGCGACGCGGCCGAGACGGCGGAGGCGATCACCGCGCTCGGTCGCCGCGCGCACCGCATCCGCCTCGATCTCGGTACCGCGACGCCGGAGCAGCTCGCCGAAGCGGTCGCCGAGACGGTCGCCGAGCTCGGCGGCATCGACATCCTCGTCAACAACGCCGGAATCATCCGTCGTGCCCCGGCCGCCGACCACCCGGCCGCCGACTGGGACGACGTGCTCGCGGTCAACCTCGACGCCGTGTTCCATCTGTCGCAGGCCGCCGGGCGCCGCATGATCGCGCAGGGCTCGGGGCGCATCATCAACGTCGCGTCGATGCTGTCGTTCCAGGGCGGCATCCTCGTGCCCGGCTACGCGGCGTCGAAGCACGCGGTCGCCGGCCTCACCAAGGCGCTCGCGAACGAGTGGGCCGCGTCGGGGGTGACCGTCAACGCGGTCGCGCCCGGGTACATGGCGACCGACAACACCGCGCCGATCCGGGCCGACGCCGACCGCGAGGCATCGATCCTGGCCCGCATCCCCGCCGGCCGGTGGGGCACCCCCGGCGACCTGCAGGGTGCCTTCGTCTTCCTCGCCTCGGATGCCGCGGCGTACGTCACCGGCGCGATCGTGCCCGTCGACGGCGGCTGGCTCGTCCGCTGAGCCGGCCCCGGTCCTCCCCGTTCCATCACCGGCATCCCGCCGAACCGCCCCAGAAGGGAACCCCCATGCAGCAGCGTTACGCGACCAACCCCGCGCAGATCCCCGGCATGACCACCGCCGACCTGCGCGAGCAGTACCTCGTGCCCGAGGTGTTCGTGCCGGGTGAGATCACCGTCGTCTACACCCACCACGACCGCATCGTCCTCGGCGGCGCCGTGCCGGCCGGACGCGAGCTGGTGCTTCCGGGCTACCCCGAGATCCGCAGCGACTACTTCCTGGAGCACCGCGAGGTCGGCATCATCAACGTCGGTGGCACCGGCACGGTCACCGCCGACGGCGAGGTCTACACGCTCGTGACGGGCGCGTGCCTGTACCTCGGCCGCGGCATCCGCGACGTCGTCTTCGCCGACGCGGACGCGGCCGATGGCCAGGGGGGCGCGCAGTTCTACCTGTTCTCGGCGCCCGCGCACACCGCCTACCCGGCGGCGCTCGTGTCGCCCGGCGAGGGCACCGTGCGCGAGCTCGGCGACCAGGCCACGAGCAACCGCCGCACGCTCAACCAGTACATCCACGAGAACGGCGTGCAGAGCTGTCAGATCGTCATGGGCGTGACGACGCTGCACGAGGGCTCGATGTGGAACACGATGCCCGCCCATACCCATGACCGTCGCACCGAGTGCTACCTGTACTTCGACGTCCCCGAGGACGCCCGCATCATCCACCTGCTCGGTGAGCGCGAGGAGACCCGGCACCTCGTCGTCGCCGACCGGCAGGCGATCATCTCGCCGAGCTGGTCGTTGCACTCCGGAGTGGGTACTGCGGCGTACTCGTTCATCTGGGCGATGGCGGGCGAGAACCAGACGTTCGACGACATGGATGCCGCACCCGTCACGACCTTGAAGTGAGCGGGGCCATGCGGGGGGAGCTGCGTGGGGCGCTGCTGACGGCGGGCGAGACCATGGCGATGGTCGCGCCCGCTGCGGCGGAGCGCCTCGAGCACGCCGAGGTGTTCCGCATCGACGCCGGGGGAGCGGAGTCGAACGTCGCCGCGCACGCGGCCGCGCTCGGTCAGCCCGCCGCGTGGTTCTCCCGCGTCGGCGACGATGCCCTCGGTCGACGGGTCCTGTCGCGGGTCGGTGCCCGCGGAGTCGACGTCTCGCGGGTCGTCATCGACGCCGATTACCCGACCGGCCTCTACCTGAAGGACCCCGGTCACGGCGTCGCGTACTACCGGGCGGGGTCGGCGGCCGCGCACCTCTCGGAGACCGACGCCGACGCTCTGTCGTGGGACGGCGTCGCGCTGCTGCACGTCTCGGGCATCACGGCCGCACTCGGCGGCACGGCGCCGGCGTTCCTCGGCCGAGTCGTCGACCGGGCACGGGCGGCCGGCGTGCTCGTGAGCGTCGACGTGAACCACCGCGCGCCGCTGTGGCCCGTCGCCGCGGCAGCGGCGCCCCTCCTCGCGCTCGCACGCCGAGCCGACATCGTCTTCGTCGGTCGCGACGAGGCCGAGGCCCTCTGGGGTGCCGCGACGGCCGATGACGCGCGAGCGCTGCTCGCGGCGGTGCCGCAGCTGGTGGTCAAGGACGGCGCGGTGGGCGCGACGCTCTTCGCCGGCGGCGAGCGGGTGTTCGAGCCCGCCCTCCTCGTCGACGTCGTCGAGCCAGTCGGAGCCGGCGACGCCTTCGCCGGGGGCTACCTGGCGGCCCTTCTCGCCGGAGCGCCGGCATCCGAGCGACTGCGTTCGGGTCACTCCCGCGCCGCGCTGACGATGGGGACGACCGGCGATTTCCCCGATGGCGTCACCCCCACTGCTGCCTTCACCCCAGCCGCGTTCTCCGAAAGGAACCCGTCATGACCATCGCCCCTACCGATCCGACCGCCGTGCTCGACGACATCTTCGCCGGAGCCCCGCTGATGGCGATCCTCCGGGGCATGGGACTCGAGCGCTCCGTCCGGCTCGCGACAGCCGCCTGGGACCTCGGCATCGACTCCGTGGAGGTGCCGCTGCAGACCGCAGAGGATGAGCGCGCGCTCCGCGAGGTCGTGCGCCTGGGCGCCGAGCGGGGCAAGGCCGTGGGCGCCGGCACGATCCTGACGGTCGCCCAGGTCGATCAGGCCGTCGCGGCCGGAGCCGCCTATCTGGTGGCGCCGGGTCTCGACGCCGACGTGGTGCGGGCCGCCCAGGAGCGCGGCATCCCGATCCTGCCCGGCGTCGCGACGCCGAGCGAGGTGCAGCAGGCCGTCGCCCTCGGGCTGACGTGGCTGAAGGCGTTCCCCGCGCAGTGGCTCGGCGCGGACTGGTTCCGGCACATCCGCGGTCCGTTCCCCGGCGTGCGCTTCGTGGCGACCGGCGGCATGGACGCCACGAACGCCGGGCTCTTCCTCGACGCTGGCGTGCGCGTGGTGGCCGTCGGCTCGGCCCTGGAAGACGAGTCGCAGCTGCCCCGCCTCGCAGCCCTCCTCGCGCGTTGACTCGCGCGAGCGGACGGCCCCGAGCGTACGGCTTCGCCGCGAGCGCACGGCCTGCTCGCGCTCGAAGGTCGTGCACGCGGCGCTCGGCCGTGCATTGGGTGCGATGCGGGGCGGGAGCTCGGCTCGTCGTGGTGGGCTCGGATGACGTCGCTCAGGGCAGGACGATGACCTTGCCCGCGATGCCGCTCTCAGCCGCCTCGGCGTGCAGCGCGGGGAGCTCGGCGAGGGGGATGCGCCGCGTGACCTCGACGGTGAGCGCGCCCTCGTCGACGAGGCGGACCAGCTCGGCCAGGCGGTCGCTATCGCGGCGGACGAACACCGTCGCGGCACGGACGCCGCGCGCCTCGTCGCTCGGCGTGGCCATGAACGCCGTCGTGCTGACGACCGCGCCGCCGTCGGCGACGGCCCCGACGTAGGCCTCGAACAGCTCGGGTTCGATCGGGGCGAGGTTCAGCAGCACGTCGACTCGTCCGTCGATCGCGCCCAGCACGTCGGTCGTAGTGTGGTCGATGATCTGGTCGGCTCCGGCAGCGCGGACGGCGTCGACGCTGCGGGGGCTCGCGGTGGCGATGACGTGGATGTCGGCGCGCTTGGCGAGCTGGACGGCGTACTTTCCGACGACGCCGCCGGCGCCGACGATCAGCACCCGCTGGCCGGGTTCGAGGCGACCGTCGTCGAAGAGGGCCTGCCATGCGGTCAGCGCGACGGAGGGCAGCGCGGCGGCATCGGCGGGGGGAATGCTCGTGGGCGCGGCGACCACGGCGTCGGCGGGAGCCAGCACGAACTCCGCCGCTCCGCCGTCGTGCTCCATGGGGAGGAACGCGATGACGGCGTCGCCCACGGCAAGGTCGCTCACGCCCGCGCCGACCGCGTCGACGTGCCCGGAGACGTCGTACCCGGGCACGTGGGGCAACTCGATCGGGATGGGGAGGAAGCCCGCGCGCATCCCGCCGTCTGCCGCGTTGTACGCGGATGCGGCTACTCGGATGCGGACCTGCCCCGCGGCCGGCTCGGGGCGGTCGATGTCGACGACCTCCAGGACGTCGGGGCCACCGGTCCGAGAGAACTGCACTGCCTTCATGATGTGATCCTTTACGCTCAAGTGCTTCGAATTCGAAGCGATATGGAGAACGTAGCACTGCTTCGAATGTGAAGCAATAGGTATGATCGAAACCATGACGAACGCGCCACGCTCCCTGACGTCGACGCAGCTCGCGGCCTACCTCGCCTTCACAGAGGTGGGCAGCCTGTTGCGTCCCGCCGTCGAGGCGCAGCTGAAGGATGCCGGAGGTCTCAGCTACGTCCAGTTCCAGCTGCTGGCGCGGTTGAATGACGCCCCGGGCGGCACGCTGCGCATGACCGACCTCGCCGACGGCGTGGTGTACAGCCGCAGCGGGCTGACCTATCAGGCCACGCTGCTCGAGCAGCGCGGATACGTCACGCGCTCACCGTCTCCGGAGGACGAGCGCAGCACCGTGGTCGTGCTGACTGACGCGGGGCGCGAGGTGCTCGCCGCCGTGTTCCCCGGTCACATCGAGACCGTGCATCGGCTGCTGTTCGCGCGGCTGTCGGACGCGGACGCCGCCGACCTCGCGCGCATCCTCGGCAGCGTGACGACGCACCTGCGCTCGGCGCCGCCCCGTTCGGCATCCCGGCGCCGCCCGTCCTGACCGCGGTACGCGCCCGAGCGCACGGCTTCGCCGCGAGCGCACGGCCCGCTCACGCTCGAAGGTCGTGCAACCGGCGCTCAGCCGTGCATTGGGCGTGTGATGCGAGGATGCCGCGGGGTCAGGCGCCGAGCGCGGCCGAGACCACGGCGCGCGCTTCGGCCTGCACCTCGGCGAGGTGCTCGGGTCCGCGCAGGCTCTCGGCGTAGAGCTTGTAGACGTCCTCGGTGCCCGACGGGCGCGCGGCGAACCACGCGTGCTCGGTTTGCACCTTCAGGCCGCCGATCGCTGCACCGTTGCCCGGCGCGTGCGAGAGCTTCGCGGTGATCGGCTCGCCAGCGAGCTCCGTGGCGGTCACGGCGTCGCCCGACAGCCTGCCGAGCGCGGCCTTCTGCTCCGGCGTCGCCGCGGCGTCGACGCGCTGGTAGGCCGACGACCCGAACTGGGCCTCGAGCTCGGCGTAGCGCTGCGACGGAGTCTTGCCCGTGACCGCGAGGATCTCGGCGGCGAGCAGGCACAGCAGGATGCCGTCCTTGTCGGTGGTCCACACGCTGCCGTCCTTGCGGAGGAACGAGGCCCCCGCCGACTCCTCGCCGCCGAAGGCGACGGAGCCGTCGAGCAGGCCGGGAACGAACCACTTGAAGCCCACGGGGACCTCGAGCAGCTCGCGGCCGAGCGACTCGGCCACGCGGTCGATGATCATCGACGAGACGAGGGTCTTGCCGACCGCGGCATCCGCCGGCCAGCCGGGGCGGTTCGCGAAGAGGTAGTCGATCGCGACGGCGAGGTAGTGGTTCGGGTTCATCAGACCCGCGTCGGGCGTCACGATGCCGTGGCGGTCGGCGTCGGCATCGTTGCCTGTGAGGATGTCGTACTCGTCGCGGCGCGCCACGAGCGCGGCCATCGCCGACGGCGACGACGGGTCCATGCGGATCTTCTCGTCCCAGTCGAGCGTCATGAATTTCCAGGTCGGGTCGACCTCGGGGTTCACGACGGTCAGGTCGAGGCCGTAGACCTCGGCGATGAGCGCCCAGTACTCGACCGAGGCGCCGCCGAGCGGGTCGGCCCCGATGCGCACGCCCGACGCCTTGATCGCGTCGACGTCGATGATCGTGGCGAGGTCGCGCACGTACGCGTCGCGGAAGTCGTACTGGCCGAGCGCGTCGAGGTCGATGTCGGCGTGACGGGTGCGGTGCACGCCCTCGAGACCTGCGGCGATGAGCTCGTTCGCGCGGTCGGCGATCCACGAGGTCGCGTCGGTGTCGGCGGGTCCGCCGTGCGGGGGGTTGTACTTGAAGCCGCCGTCGCGCGGCGGGTTGTGCGAGGGCGTCACGACGATGCCGTCGGCGCGGCCCGCGTCGTCGAGCGCGCGGCCCCGGTTGTAGGTCAGGATCGCGTGGCTGAGCGCGGGCGTCGGCACCCACGAGTCGCGGGAGTCGACGCGTACGTCGACTCCGTTGGCCACGAGAACCTCGATGGCGCTGCGCTCTGCGGGAAGGGAGAGGCCGTGCGTGTCGCGCCCGAGGAAGAGCGGGCCCTCGATGCCCTGAGCGCGCCGATAGTCGACGATCGCCTGGGTTGTGGCGAGGATGTGGTCTTCGTTGAAGCTCGTCGACAGCGACGAACCGCGGTGGCCGCTCGTTCCGAACGCGACGCGCTGCCCGGGGACCGCGGCATCCGGCTTCCGGTCGTAGTAGGCGGCGATCAGCTCATCGATGTCGATGAGGTCGGATGCTTCTGCGGGCGCTCCTGCACGGCTCATAGTGCTTAGTCTGCCCGTTTCCGGGCGCGGCGGTGACGGATTGACACGGCACTCACGGCCGATCGTGCGCGTTCGTCGCGGCGAGCAGCGCGGCGAGGACTGCTCTGAGCGCGGGGGAGTCGGCCTGCGAGCGCCGATGCACCGCGGAGATATCGCGCGTCGACGCGGGAGCCTCGGTCGGCACCGCGACGAGATCCGGGCCGAGATCGCCGCGTCCCAGGCGCGGAACGAGCGCGACGACCGCTCCGGTTCGGGCGAGCTCGATGTGGTTCTCGAACTCCATCGACTCGTACAGCACGCGGGGGGCGCCGCCGATGCCGTCGAACAGCCGCCGCAGCCACTGCCGGCAGATGGTCGTGTCGAAGGTGGCGACCCATTGCTCACGCGCGAGGTCGGCCGGGTGCAGGACGTCGCGGCCGGCGAGCGGATGGTCGCGATGGAGGATGACGTCGGCGACATCCGTGAACAGCGGAGTGACGACGAGGTTCTCGGGGATCGCCAGCGCGACGCCGCCCCACTGATGCACGATGCCGAGGTCGCGCTGGCCGGAGGCGACGAGCGCCACCGTCTCCCACGGCTCGCTCTCCCGCACGGGCAGACGCAGGTCGGGGTGGGCGCCCGCGAGCTCCACGAGCACGGGAGCGAGCAGCCCGCGCATGACGGTCGAGAACGCGGCGAGGCGCAGCTCGCCGGTGACGCGGCCGTCTCCGTCCGCACCGACGCCGGCGTGCAGGTCGGCGCGCAGTCGCTCGAGGTCGGCGAGGATCGGGGTCGACCCGACCACGAGCTGCGTTCCGGCAGCCGTGAGGGCCACACCGCGGCCGACGCGTTCGAGCAGTGCGACACCGGTCTCGCGCTCGAGACGCTTGATCTGCTGCGACACCGCCGAGGGTGTGAATCCCAGAGCGGATGCCGCGGCCGCGACGCTGCCTTCCCGTGCGACGGTCCGCAGCGAGTGGACGGCATCCAGATCGATCATGAAGTGATGCTACCGATTCGAGTGGAGAAAGCATCGCTTGTCGTTGATCGTTCTGGACGGTGGACTGAGCCTCGTGACTCGACGCGACATGATCCTGGCGGCTGCGGTGGCGGCCCTGTGGGGGTTCAACTTCCTCGTCATCGACTGGGGCATGGCCGGCATCCCGCCTCTGCTGTTCGTGGCGATCCGGTTCGCCGCCGTCGCCGTCTTCGCGCTCGTGGTGCCGCGCCCTCGGGCCGGCTGGGGGTCGGTGATCGGGGTCGGGCTGTTCATGAGCCTCGGCCAGTTCGCGCTGCTGTACCTGTCTCTCGGGCTCGGGCTGCAGCCGGGTCTCGCCGCGCTGTTCATGCAGGCCCAGGCGGTGTTCACCGTCGTCATCGCGGCCGGAGTGCTGCGCGAGCGCCCCACACCGGGGCAGGTGATCGGCGTGGGCCTCGGGATCGCCGGGCTCGCGACCGTCGCCGCCGGCCGTGGGGGAGACGCTCCCGCGCTCGCCGTCGTGCTCGCGCTCGGCGCCGCCCTTTCGTGGGCCGTCGGCAACGTGATCGCCCGCCGCGCCGGCGTGGTCACCGGGCGCGGTCCGCTCGGGGCGCTCTCGCTCACCGTCTGGTCCGCCCTCGTCGTGCCGGTGCCCGCGCTCGTGCTGGCGCTGGTGTTCGAGGGGCCGGAAGCGATCGGCGCGGGTCTTGCCGGGTTCGGCATCCGCGCCCTCGTCTCGACGGTCTACACCGCGGGGCTCTGCACCCTCGTCGGCTACGCGATCTTCAACGGTCTGCTGGCGCGCAATCCGTCAGCCGCCGTCGTGCCGTGGGTGCTGCTGGCACCCGTCGTGGCGATGGCGGCGGCCGCGGCACTGCTCGGACAGATCCCCGCCCCCGCCGAGATCGTCGGCGGAGCGGTGCTCGTGCTCGGCGTGCTCGTGACCAGCGTGCGCGTGCCGTGGGCGCGCCGGTCTAGGCTCGTTGCGTGACGCCCGAGCACGACGACCAGCCCGCCCGCCGCACCTACAGCTATCTCGGGCCGGCGGGGACCTTCACCGAGGCCGCCCTCGCCCAGGTGCCCGAGGCGCGGGACCAGATCTGGCGGTCGGTGCGCAACGTCGGCGAAGCGCTCGCGGATGTCGTGGACGGACGCTCGGATGCCGCGATGATCGCGATCGAGAACTCCGTCGACGGCGGAGTCTCGACGGCGCAGGACGCGCTGGCCACGATGCCGGGTCTGCGGATCGTCGGCGAGTACCTCGTGCCCGTGAACTTCGTGCTCGTGGCGCGGCCCGGCACTCGAATCGAGGACGTGTCGCTCATCGCGGCGCACCCGGTCGCCTACGCACAGTGCCTGCAGTGGCTGCTCAAGACGCTCCCCGAGCACGCGCACCTGCCCGCCGCGAGCAATGTCGCCGCCGCGGTCGGCCTCATCGACGGGGTCAGCGACGCCGACGCGGCGATCGCGCCCCCCGGCATCCTCGAGCATCACGACCTCGAGCTGCTCGCATCCGACATCGGCGACAACGAGCACGCGGTCACCCGGTTCGTCCTCGTGAGCCGCACGGTCGCCCCGCCGTCGCCGACGGGGGCCGACAAGACCTCGCTCATCGCGGAGCTGCCCGATGACCACCCGGGTGCGCTGCTCGAGCTGCTCGAGCAGTTCTCGACCCGCGGCATCAACCTCTCGCTGATCGAGTCGCGGCCGATCGGCGACGCGCTCGGACGGTACCGGTTCGTCATCGACGCCGACGGCCACGTCGCCGACGAGCGCATGGCCGACGCCCTCATGGGCGTGCGGCGTTTCAGCCCGAAGGTGCTGTTCCTCGGGTCGTACCCGCGCGCGGACCGGGCGATCGTCCGCTACCCGCAGCGGTACTCCGACGACGTCTTCGTCGAGGCGCGCGACTGGCTGCGGGCCCTGATCTCCGGCGAGCCCGAGGCCTGACCCACCGCCTCCCCACGACCGCCGGGGCCGGGGCCGGGTCAGGGTCAGGCGGCGAGGAGCTCGAGGGTGCGGATGCGGGCGGGAGCGGCATCCGGCTGCTCGCCGTCGTGCGCGGCCGACACCGGCGAGACCATGACCTCGTCGACGCCGTGCTGCGCGGCGAACGCGGCGAGGGCGGCCTGGGCCTCGGGGCCGGTGCCGACGAACCAGCGCGAGCGCAGGGCATCCAGCAGCGGTGCGGCGAGGTGGTCGGTCGCCTCGGCGGCGGCGGCCTCCTCGACGGTCTCGAGGGCGATGAGCGGACGGTTTCCCCGCAGGCGTGCCATCATGCGGGCCTGCGGCAGCATGAGGGCTTCGGCCTCCGCATCGCTGTCGGCGACGACGGCGTTCGCGGTGAGGAACGTCCGCGGCGCATCGAGGGTCTCGGACGGTCGGAACTGGTCGCGGTAGAGCCCGAGCGCACGGTCGAGGCCTTCACCCGAGAAGTGGTTCGCGAACACGTACGGCAGGCCGAGGGCGGCGGCGAGCTGCGCCGAGTAGTCGCTCGATCCGAGCAGCCAGACATCCGGCGTCGTCGTGGCGGCGGGCGTCGCGTGGACGTCGTACGTCCCGCCCGACGTGAACCGCACCGTCGCGCCGTCGCCGGTCACGAGGGCCAGGATGTCGCGGACGTTGTCGGGGAACCGGTCGACGTCGCTCGTCGTGCCCGACTGACGCAGCAGCTGCGTGATGACGGGATCGCTGCCGGGGGCGCGCCCGATGCCCAGGTCGACGCGTCCGGGGGCGATCGCCTCGAGCGCCGCGAACTGCTCGGCGACGACGAGGGGCGAGTGGTTGGGAAGCATGACGCCGCCGGAGCCGACCCGGATGCGGGAAGTGCGCGCTGCCGCGGCTGCGATGAGCACCGGCGGGGTCGTCGAGGCGACGGCGGGCATGTTGTGGTGCTCGGCGAACCAGTAGCGGCGGTAGCCGAGCTCGTCCGCCCGCTGCGCGACGGTCAGCGACGCCGCGATGGCCTGCGCGCTGGTCTGTCCCGTGCGCACGGGCACGAGGTCGAGCACGGACAGGGCGGGGCGGGATGCATCAGTCATATCGCCTCTGTCAACCGTGCGGCCGCCGCGGGCATTCCCGCGCCCGCCTCACCGCGCCCGCTTCACCGCCTCGTACGCCTGCAGCGCCGCCTTGCGGGTCGCCGCGAGGTCGACGATCGGCTCGCGCGCGGCGCTGTCGGGTGCCCACTGGCCGATGTAGAGCCCTCTCGGGTCGAATTTCTCGGCCTGGCGCTCGGGGTTGAAGATGCGGAAGTACGGCGACGCGTCCGCGCCCGACCCCGCGACCCACTGCCAGTTGAAGGCGTTGCTGGCACCGTCGGCATCGACGAGGGTGTCCCAGAACCACTGCTCACCGAGTCGCCAGTCGATGAGCAGGTTCTTGGTGAGAAAGGATGCCGTGACCATCCGCACCCGGTTGTGCATGTATCCGGTGTGCCAGAGCTCGCGCATCCCGGCATCCACCATCGGCACGCCGGTCTCGCCCTTCTCCCACGCCGTCAGGTGTGCGGGGTCGAGGGCCGGCCAGGGGAAGGCGTCGAAGCCTCTCCGCCAGTTCTTCGTCGCGAGATCGGGGAAGTGGTAGAGCGTGTGCCACGCAAACTCGCGCCAGCCGAGCTCGGAGAGGAAGCGCGAGGCGGAGGTCGCATGGGCGCCGGTGCCGCCGCCGGTTTCGACTCCTGCGTGCCAGACGGTGTGCGGGCTCAGCTCGCCCCATCGCAGGCGCGGCGAGAGCAGCGAGGTCGCTCCCGCGCTGGGTTCGTCGCGGGCCGCGTCGTAGGTGCCGAGGTCGTCGTCGAGGAACTCGCGCAGGCGTGCGCGCGCCGCCGCCTCGCCGGGCTGCCAGCGCTCGCGCAGACCGCCCGCCCAGTCGGGCCGGGTGGGCAGCAGCTCCCAATCGTCGAGGTCGTCGCCGGCGGGCGATGAGCGCAGGCCGGGGACCTCGTCCGGCCGGGGGAGCGGCTCACGCGGGGCGGGCAGGTTGCGTGCCGCGTTCCAGAACGGGGTGAACACCGAGAACGGAGTGCCGCTCCCGGTCTTCACCGTCCACGGCTCGAACAGCACGTTCGCCGCGAACGACTCGACCTCGACGCCGTCGGCGCGCAGACCGTCCTTCAGGTCGGTGTCGACAGCACGCTCGGCTCCGCCGTACCGGCGGTTCCAGTAGACGGCTCCGGCACCGATGTCGTCGACGAGTGACCGGACGACGGATGCCGCAGCTCCGCGGCGCAGCACGAGATGCGACCCGCCAGCGCGCAGATCGTCGGCGAGCGATGCGAGCGAGTGGTGCAACCACCACCGTGCGGCGCCGCCGAGCGGGCGGATGCCCGCAGACTCCTCGTCGAGCACGTACAGGCCGACGACGGGCTCCCCGCGGTCGAGGGCGGCGCGCAGCGCGGGGTGGTCGGCCAGGCGCAGGTCGTCGCGGAACCAGACGATCGAAGGCGAGCTCATCCCGTCATCCTGTCGAGCGACCCGGGCGACGGCGAGCGGTTGACAGGGGCGGACGGGGGCTCAGTCGCCGGGCAGCGTGTGACCGGCGGGCACGGCGACGATGAGGCCCCGCGGGTCGATGCGGGTCTGCACGTGCTTCGCCTCGCCGAACTCGTCGCCGTCGAGCTGCACCGGGTGCGGCTCCTGCGGGGCGAGAGCGACGCCGCGGCCTCGCGAGTAGACGACCGCGTTGTCCTTCGTCCGCAGCGCGAGCACACGGCGTCCGGCCCGGAACTTCCGCAGGAAGCTGTTATCCCACGCGACGCGGCGCCACACGAGCAGCCAGCCCCAGAAGCCCTTCGGCTGCATGATGACGACATCGAGCTGGCCGTCGGTGATCGAAGCCTCGGGAATGAGGGCGATGCCGGCCTGCAGCGACCCGCAGTTCGCGAAGAGCACGCTCTGCACGCGAGCCGCGTGCATGCGGTGCCCGTCGAGCTGGTAGACGACGCGGAACGGCTTGGCGTTGACGAGCGAGCGCGTCGCGCCGTCGACGTATGCGACCCAGCCCACCGACTTCTTCAGCTGCGGGTTGGTGTTGGCGATCATGGCCGCGTCGAGCCCCATGCCGCCCATGACGACGAACGCGTGCTTCTCGACCTCGCCGCTCTCGCGGGTGATCCGCGCCCAGCCGACGTCTATCGCGGTCCGGTCGCCGCTGAAGGCCGCTTCGATCATGGTCTCTGGCTCGGTGAGGGGCAGACCGAGGTTGCGGGCGAGCAGGTTCCCCGTTCCGCTGGGGACGATGGCGAGCGGGATGCCGCTGCCGCTCATCTCTCCCGACACGGCACGCACCGTACCGTCGCCGCCGGCCACGAGCACGACGTTGACGCCCGACTCGAGCGCCTGACGCGTGACGTCGTCGCCGAGGTCGTCGACCGTCGTCTCGTAGAAGAGGGGCTCCTCCCACCCGGCCGCCTCGGCGGCGCGGAGCACCTGCTCGCGCAGAGCGTCGCCGTCGACCTTGATGGGATTGTAGACGAGGGCCGCCTTGGGATTGGGCTTCTCCGAGCCGCCCGACATCGGCTCCGTCTCGCCCTCGGGGCCGACGCGGCGTGCCTCGCCGGTCTCACCGTCGGTCGTGTCGGGCGCGACGTCCTCGGGCTCGCGGATGACGTCGTCGGGAGCCGCCGCCTGTTCCGGGTCGGGGGTCTGGGAGGTGGGATCGTCGGAGCGCTCCCGCGAGGAGGTGTCGTCGGACTCGGTCGCCATGGCTACACCCTAGGGGTGGCCGCCCGTGGCGGATTGCCCCTTGCGCCGGACGGCCGCGGCGGTACGGGGTGCGCTGATCCGGCTGCGCGGATGCGGGCGACCCTAGACTTGACGCGTGATCGACCTCGCATTGCTCCGTGAACAGCCCGACCTGGTGAAACTCTCGCAGGTGAAGCGCGGGAACTCGTCGGAGAGCGTGGATGACGCCATTGCCGCCGATCGCGAGCGCCGCGAGGCCATCACGACGTTCGAGCGGCTCCGTGCCGAGCAGAACGCCCACGGCAAGAAGGTCGCGCAAGCGCCGAAGGACGAGAAGGCCGCGCTCGTCGCCGAGGCCAAGCAGCTCAGCGAACGGGTCAAGCAGGCCCAGCAGGCCGTCACCGCCGCCGAGGAGGCCGCCGACGCCGCGCTCGCCCGCATCGAGAACATCGTCATCGATGATGTGCCCGCGGGCGGCGAGGCCGACTTCGTCACGCTTCGCACGCACGGTGAGCCGCCGTCGTTCGACTTCGAGCCGCTCGACCACCTCGCCCTCGGCGAGAAGCTCGGCGCCATCGACATGGAGCGCGGCTCGAAGGTCGCCGGCAGCCGCTTCTACTTCCTCAGCGGCATCGGCGCGCGCCTCGAGATCGCGCTCATGATGCTCGGCCTCGACCGTGCCCTCGCCGCCGGGTTCACGCCGCTGATCCCGCCGACGCTCGTGCGTCCCGAGGTCATGCGGGGCACCGGGTTCCTCGGTGAGCACGCCGCCGAGGTGTACCACCTCGAGGAGGACGACGCCTACCTCGTCGGCACGAGCGAGGTCCCCCTCGCCGGGTACCACATGGACGAGATCCTCGACCTCGAGCGCGGCGCCAAGCGCTACGCCGGATGGTCGACCTGTTACCGGCGCGAGGCCGGCTCGTACGGCAAGGACACGCGCGGCATCATCCGGGTGCACCAGTTCAACAAGCTGGAGATGTTCGTCTACACGACGCCCGCCGACGCGGCGGCCGAGCACCTGCGCCTCGTCGAGATGCAGGAGCGGATGCTGCAGGACCTGGGGCTGTCGTACCGCGTCATCGACGTCGCTGCCGGCGACCTCGGCTCGAGCGCGGCGCGCAAGTACGACATCGAGGCGTGGGTGCCCACGCAGGGCGCGTACCGCGAGCTCACGTCGACCTCGAACTGCACGACGTACCAGGCGCGTCGCCTCGACATCCGTCACCGCCCCGACGGCGGCAAGACCGAGCCGGTGGCGACCCTCAACGGCACGCTCGCCACGACCCGGTGGATCGTCGCTCTTCTCGAGACCCATCAGCGGGAGGACGGCTCGGTCGTGATCCCCGAGGTGCTGCGGCCCTATCTCGGCGGCCTCGAGGTCGCGGAGCCGATCGCATGACCGGCGCCGACGGCGGGATGACGCAGGCGCCCGACGCGCTTCCCGACGAGGGCGGCATCGAGGTCGTCGCGCCGCGCGATGCGGCCGAGATCGTCGAGGACGTCGCCGAGGTCATGCCGGCGGTCGCCGGCGCCTCGCGCCTGATGATCGTGCTCGACATCGACGGCACCGTGCTGCTCGAGGACGAGACGCTCAGTCCCGGCGTGGTGGAGGCGGTCGCCGACGCGCACGCGGCCGGTCACGAGGTGATGCTCGCGACAGGACGCTCGTGGGAGGGGACGCATGGCATCCTCGGCTCGCTCGCGCTGAACCCCGACTACGTCGTGTGCTCGAACGGTGCCGTGATCCTCAAGCGGATCGACGACGACTTCGCCGACGTGCTCGCCTACGAGCGCTTCTTCATCGAGACGTTCGACCCGAGCGAGGTGCTCGGCCTGCTGCGTCAGCACCTGCCGCACGCCCGCTACATGGTCGAGCTGCCCGACGGGCGCCGCCTCTACACCGAGGAGCTCCACGACTGGAACCTGCACGACGCCGACAAGGTCGCTTTCGCCGAGCTGTCGGAGCAGGAGGTGTGCCGCGTCGTCGTGGTCTCTCCTGATGAGACCGACTCCGACTTCGTCGAGCTGGTCGACCGCATCGGCCTGAACAAGGTGTCGTACGCGGTGGGCTGGTCGGCCTGGCTCGACATCGCGCCGCAGGGCGTCGACAAGTCCACGGCGCTCGAGCGGGTGCGCACGTGGCTCGACATCGAGCCGGCCGACGTCCTCGTCATGGGCGACGGCCGCAACGACATCGGGATGTTCCGCTGGGCGCGCGAGCGCGGCGGGCGGGCGATCGCGATGGCGCAGGGCGCGACCGAACTGCTGGCCGAGGCATCCGAGACCACCGTGTCGGTTCAGGAGGGCGGCGTCGCGGCCATCCTCCGCTCGCTCTGACCGGGGCCGCGGGCGGCTAGGATCGAAGCTCAGCGGTTCACGCCGCTGGGAGGGTTGTCCGAGCGGCCGAAGGATCCAGTCTTGAAAACTGGTGGGCAGCAATGTCCCGTGGGTTCGAATCCCACACCCTCCGCCATGCCAGACCAGGCCGCGTTGACAGTATTATTCCGGCGGTGGAATAATACTGTTCATGGGCTTGATCAGCGTGGCTGATGCCGCCTCACAACTCGGCGTCTCGCCGCGGCGTGTCCGCGCGATGCTCGCTTCTCAGGACATCAGCGGCGAGCGCATCGGTACGCAGTGGATGGTGGAATCAGCGAGCCTTCCCTCGTTCGGACGCCGCGCGGGACAGCCTTTCAGTCCACGGGTGGCGTGGGCCTTCATCGCTGTGGCAGAAGGCAAGACTCCGGACTGGGTCTCGCCTTCCGAACTCTCCCGTCTGCGATCGCGATGGCGAAAGTTGCGGGACAGCCCCGACCCGCTGCCGGTCATACGCTCCAGCCTCGCGCGACGGGCGGTTCGGTCGCGGTTGTCCGGCCCCGAGCCCAGCCGAGTGGGTGGTGACCCTCGTGTCATCGCGACGGGGGCGAGCGATCCGCGGGCGGGGATGTCCACGGCCCAGTTCGCAGAAGGGTACGTTCACTCGCTCGATCTTGAAAGCGTCAAGAGGAAGCACCTGCTGCTGCCTGCAGTCGGCCCGGAGAATGTCGTTCTTCGAGCAGTAGATGGTCCAGTGCCTCGCCCTCTGCCCTGGCTCGCCGTCGTGGCCGACTTATCTGAAGGCGGAGCGCGGGAAGCGCAGCAAGCTCTCGTGCTTTTCAGGAAACAGGTGGGCGACGGTTGACATGATCGACTTGCCGACAATGACTGTGGCGCAGGAGCAAGCGTGGCTGACCTTGCTCGACATCTATGAGGAGCTCGCGACGGGTTGGACCATCGTCGGAGGCCAAATGGTGCACCTCTGGTGCGCCGAACGAGGTGTTGCGATGGCGCGACCTACAGACGACGCAGACACTGTCCTCGATGTGCGGTCGGAGCCGGAAATCCTTCGCGTCTTCACCGCCGCGTTGAGCCGACGCGGTTTCGAAGCAGAGACAACCGGTTCAGGAGTTCAGCACCGGTGGCGCAAGGGTGCAGCGGCTGTCGACGTGCTCATCCCTCGGCATCTCGGGCCGGTTGCGGCAAACAGAACTGGCGTTGGTGGCGGCCGGACGATCGAAACGCCTGGCGCACAGAAAGCCGTAAATCGAACAGAAACGGTGCAGGTGCGAATCGGAGACCGTGTGGGAAGCGCGCCGCGGCCGTCTCTTCTCGGCGCCTTGATCGCGAAGGCGGCCGCCTACACCGTCCCGCTCGACCGGAACCGCGCCCGACATCTCGGCGACTTCGCTCTCCTCGCGACGCTGCTGGGACCGGATGACGTTGACGGCCACCCCGGGTTGGACAAGCGCGAGCTCGAGCTGATGATGAACGCTATCGGGCATGCGCGCGCCGACCCGCGAACCTGGCGACATGTGGAGGCCGGATCGGCGGGGCTGGACAGGCTGTCGCTCGTTGTCGACACGGCGAGACGAACGCGTGAATTGAGCGGGACGCGGCCGCCGCCGGATTCCCCCTCGCGTGAGAGCTGGGGCTCTGCCCGCGGATAGCCCCGTTCGGCCGGGCACGGCGACGTACCCAGCCGAACAGCTGACGGTCACGGAAGCTGGAAGTAGACCTCGTCGGCGAGGATTCCCGGCGTCACGCGGATGAGGCCATCAAGCGAGGACGGTACGAGGTACACCTGCTTGCCGGTGTCTGAGGCGCCTGCCAGCAAGCTCGCCGTGCCGAAGGTGGGCTCGACACCGGAGACGAAGTTGTCCCAGGTCGAGATGACGGTGCCGTCCGCCGCGACGTACTCGACCTGGACAAGTGCAGAACTACCGTCGCCGCTCCCCTTGTAGGTGGCTGTCATGTCGAGGATGACGTACTGGGTGCCCTCGCCGGGTTCCGTGTTGAACGAGTTCCCGGCCATCACAGCGTCGTTTCCGTTGCGCTCGAACGAGTTGAGGATCACGTCCCAGTCGTTGTTGCTGATCGAGGCGCTGAACGGCAGGGGGTCCTCGCGCGTGCCGGTAGGGGCGTCGCTCGTGGCCTCGTCGGCCGTTTCGTCCTGCGGCGCGGCACCTGCCGGGGCCTCGTTCACGGTCGTGCTTCCGCCCGTCGCCTCATCGACAGCGTCCGAGAGCGCGGTGGCGACGAAGGTGAAGACGAGGAAGCCGACGATGGTTCCCACGACCGAGACGATGATCGCCGTCAGCCCCTGCCACTTGACGCGGCCCGACAGGCAGACGGCGACGATGCCCAGGATGAAGCCGGCCGGCAGGAGGATCCAGCCCAGGATCAGTGCAGCGGGCACGCACGCGAAGATGAATCCGACGGCGGAGATCGCGAGCGCGACGATGCCGACGATGTTGCGCTGCTTCGTCGGCATCACCCCCGCGGGCTGAGGCGGGTAGTAAGGGGCGGGCTGCGTTTCGGGCGCGCCGAAGGGCGGCGGAGTGGTGGTCATGCGGATCTCCAGATTGAACGGTGTGATGCCACGCAGACACGACGAGCGTCGTCAGGTGGCGCCCCCAGAGCAGCCACGTCGAGCGGGCACCTCAAGCTAGTCCTCCGCTCGCGCTGCTCTGGACGCGCGAGTCGCTGGCGGCCGCCTCCGACGCGACGATCCGGTGCTGCCGACGCCCGGAAACGCGGGCGAAACCACGACCGGCGTCGGGCGAAGGATCTGCCGTCCGTGGCACGTGCCCCGCGCATTACGGCCCGAAGTTCATCCAAACGGATGAAGGCTCCCGTCCGCGTCTCGCTCCGCGGGCTAGAGCAGCCCGCGAGCGGCGAGTTCGGCGCGCAGCGCGGGCACGATGTGCTCCGCGTACGCGACGGTCAGGTGCGTGCGGTCGTACCGCGTCGGGATGTCGCCCGCGAAAGCGGGGCAGACGAGCTCCCAGCAGGTGAAGGGCAGTGAGCTCACCGCGTGGTTGCCGGATGCGGCCGCCACCTGCTCGGCCGCCGACTCCATCTGGCCCCACGTGCTCGAGACGCCGGCCGCGCATCCGTACGGCGAGGCGGCGGGGGAGTAACAGCGCCCGAGATCGGCGCCCTCTGGCGGCGGCGCGAGGTGCACGATGCGGCCCGGCATCCCGTAGGTGTCGGCTTCGGCCTCCTGGGCGGCGAGCAGCGCATCGGCCGAGAGGTCGGCGCCGTCGGGGGTGTGGCCGAGCGTGTACGCGTTCGACATCACGACGAGGGTGGGCGCGTCGGCGAGGATCATGGCGCGGACATCGGCCTTGCGCTGCGGGCATGCCGTCATGACGCCGGCGCCGTCGTTCTGCACCGCGACGTCGGTGAAACGGCATCCGTAGAGGCCGACGGTCGTCACGCGGATGCCGCCGTCGCTGTCGTCGGCGAGCTTGCGGAACGCCGGGGCGTAGGCCATCGCGGTCGAATCGCCGACGAGATAGACGTGGACCGGGGCGTCGGAGCTGCCCGTGGAGCAGCCCGCGGCGGTCGGCGACACCTCGGGCGAGAAGCAGTCGCGAGCCGGGTTGCTCGCCGACGACCGGGTCATGACCTCGTCGAGCGAGGGATGCAGCTGGGGCCACTCGGTCGCGGTCGCGGCCGAGGCGAGCTCGGCCTGCAGGGCGGCGATCGGGTCGCCGGGGTCCGCGTCCGCCGCGTCGCTCGCGGCGTCGGCGGCGCCCGCGGGCGGGAAGGCGACGAGCGATGCCGTGAGGCCGCCGAAGACGTTCTGGACGACGAGCACGACGGCCAGGGCGGCGATGCCGAGCCCGGATGCCGCGAGCAGCGCCGGCGGGCCGAAGCGGGCGCGCCACGCGGCCCAGGGCGCGGAAGCGGGCACCGGCTCGGGCGCAGCGGCGGGGGCGGGTTCGGGGCTTGCGATGGCGCGCGGCGCTGGAACCTCCGGAACGCCCGGGCCGTCGCCGAGGTCCGCGCGGCTCAGCTCAGGAGCGCCGCTCGACGCGCTCGTGGACGTGGCCGAGGGCGCCCCGGGGTAGTACCGCGTCCCGGGAGTCCAGCCCGCGGGGCGGGTGCTGAGCGCGCGTGGAGCCGGTGCTGGAGCGGCATCCCGAACCGGCGCGGCATCCCGAACCGTCGTGGCATCCCGAACCGGCGCCGCAGGGCGGACCGCAGTGGGCACCAGCGCGGCGGCGGCATCCTCGGGCGGCGCCTCGGCCGATTCGCCGCCGACCGGCCGGCCGTACGGCGCGAACCGGAACGGTCGCTCGACCAGGTGGTACGAGGCGACCGCGAGGACGACCGTGACCGCGAGCACGAGCGTCGTCGTGGCATCGCGGGCGGGCAGCAGCACGGCGGCGAACACGATGACCGGGAAGTGCCAGAGGTACAGCGAGTACGACACGTCGCCCGCGAAGACGCTCACCGGGTTCGTCAGCGGGAAGAGGTGCCGATGCCGCGGGTCGCCCGGCACGCCGCCGGCGAGCACGAGCGCCGTCGCGGCGACGGGAAGGGCGGCCCACGGAGCCGGGAATCCGCCCGCCGCGGGATCGATGACGGCGAAGGCCACGATGAGGCCCCCGACACCGATCCAGGACACGAGTCCGCCGACGACGGGCGGAATGCGGCGCAGCAGCGGCACCGCCGCGGCGATGAGCGCCCCGGCCGCCAGCTCCCACGCGCGGGTGAAGGTGGAGAAGTAGGCTGGGACGGCGGCATCCGCGCTCTGCAGCAGCGCCCACGCGAACGACGCGGTGACGACGACCGCTGCGAGCACGGCCACGGCCCCGGTCGCCGCGGCGCCGCGACGACGGGCGGCGGGCAGGAGCGAGACGGCCAGCAGGAGCAGCAGCGGCCAGGCGAGGTAGAACTGCTCCTCGACGGCGAGCGACCAGAAGTGCTGAAGCGGCGAGACCGCGTCGTCGGCGTGGAAGTAATCGGTGCCGACCGCGGTGAATCGCCAGTTCGCGGCGAACCCCGCCGACCACAGGGCGTCGAGGAGCGTCTGCTCGGCGCGCGGGCGATTGAAGACGACGAAGGCGCTCGCCGCTGTGGCGATGAGTACGACGACCGCGAGGGGCAGGATGCGGCGGGCGCGCCGACCGGCGAAGGCGGCGAGGCGGATGCCGCCCGTCAGCTGCGCCTCGCGCAGCAGCGCGCCGGTGATGAGGAAGCCGGAGACGACGAAGAACACGTCGACCCCGACGAATCCGCCACGTGGCCAGCCGACCGCGTGCGCGCCGATGACCGCGAGGACGGCGAGGGCCCGGAGGCCCTGGATGTCGCGTCGCGGCGTCGGGTGGGAGAGCGTGGGGCTGTTCACATGGCGTCCGGAAGGGCGTCCCCGAGTGTAGTGGGAGCGATCTCATAGCGCATCGACGTCCCAGCGCAACCCCTGTGCGCAAGATGCAGGAAATCGAGTTCGGTGGTGCTATGACAGCTCTTCCTCGAGCACCTCTCGCCCGCGTCGCCGGAATGCTGCTCCGCGGGTTCTTCGGCGCTCTGCTGATGCTGCGTCGACCGCGCCCGATCCACGTGCGCGGCACGATGCTGACGGGCACGGTCCGCTGGGTCGGGCCCGAGCGCCGGTCGGGCATCTCGTGGATCGACGAGCCACCGCAGTCGGGTGAGGCGAGGGTCGTCGCCCGACTGTCGCGTTCCGTGGGGCTGCCGGACGCCCTGCCCGACATCTTCGGGCTCGCTCTGCGCCTCTCGGGCGAATCCGCATCACCGGAGGTCGACGCCGGCGACATCGAGTTCGCCTCGACAGGACGGGGCGTGCCGCTGCGCTACGCGCTGCTGCCCCTGCGCCGGCCCGAGCGCGCACGCTTCGGCATCCTGCTGCCCTACCGCGGTCGTCGCGGTCCGGTGCTGCTCTCGGCGACGACCGTGGACGGCGGCCCGGATGCCGCGGACTGGCGGCTCGTGCTCTCGTTCGCCTCACCGCTCGGCCCGTGGCGTCCGTTCGTGCTCCTGCGGCTGACGCGCGCTGCATGGCCCGGCGATCAGCCTCGATTCGACGCCGGACGGCGGGTGCTGCCCGGCGCGCGGGTCTACCCCTGGGTGCGCGCGCTGCGCCAGCCGTCCTATGACCGTGTGCAGCGGCGCGGGCTGCCCGCCGACGACGCGCCTTCCACACCGGAAGCGCCGGCGCAACCGGCGTGCGCTGTGGCAGCGGGCGCGATGGACTGAATCGGTGCAGCCCGACGAGATCGCCCGTGTCGCCCGAGAGTCCTTCGGCATCGAGGAGCTGCGCCCGCAGCAGCTCGATGCGATCGAGGCGGCGGTCGCCGGGCGAGACGTGCTGGTCGTCTGGGCGACGGGTGCGGGGAAGTCGGCCGTCTACCAGGTCGCTGCGGCTCTCCGGCCCGGCCTGACCGCGATCGTCTCGCCCCTCATCGCGCTGCAGGAGGACCAGCTCGCGCGCATCGAGGAGGCACCCGATGCGCCCGACGGCGTCGCCCTGAACTCGAGCCGTGGCGCGCGCGCCCAGCGCGAGGCCTGGGACGCGATCCGGTCGGGAGAGGCCTCGTACGTCCTGCTCGCGCCCGAACAGCTCGCGAAGGATGACGTCGTCGCCGAGCTCGCCAAGGCCGGGGTCTCGCTGCTGGTCGTGGACGAGGCGCACTGCATCGCAGCCTGGGGACACGACTTCCGCCCGGACTACCTGATGCTCGGCGAGGTCTCCGAGCGTCTGGGGCGACCGCCGATCCTCGCGATGACGGCGACGGCCACCAGCCCCGTCCGCACCGAGATCATCGAGCGGCTCGGCATGGACGACCCGGCCATCCTCGTGGGCGACGTCGACCGGCCGAACATCGAGCTGAACGTCCGCCGTCACTCCGAGAAGTCGGGCAAGCGCGACGCCGTGATCGACGAGGTAGTGGAGCTGCCCAAGCCGGGGCTGCTGTACACCGCCACCCGGCGCGGCACCGAGGAGTACGCCGAGGCGCTGCAGGAACGAGGGATCAACGCCGTCGCGTACCACGCCGGCCTGTCGGCGAAGGAGCGGCACGGGGTGCACGAGGCGTTCCACGACGGCGAGGTCGAGGTCGTGGTCGCCACCTCCGCGTTCGGGATGGGGATCGATAAGGCCGACGTGCGCTTCGTCGTCCACGCCGACATCCCCGACTCCATCGACGCCTACTACCAGGAGCTCGGTCGCGCCGGCCGCGACGGCGAGCCCGCGACGGCGACGCTTCACTATCGGCCCGAAGACCTGTCGCTGCGACGTTTCTTCGCGGCGTCGGCACCGAAGCGGGGCGAGCTCAAGCGACTCGTCGACGCCATCGCCGGCGCGACGCGGTCGCGCGCCGAGATCGCCGCGGCCGGCGGGCTGTCGACCCGTCGCGTGACCGCGCTGCTGACGGTTCTCGTCGATGCGGGCGCGATGCGGACGAGTCGCGCCGGGGTCGCGCTGCGGCGGGGGATGACCGTGGAGCGCGCCGTCGACGCTGCGTTGGAGAGGTCGGCCGAGCGGGAACGCATCGACGCCTCCCGTATCGAGATGCTCCGCAGCTATGCCGAGACCCGTCGGTGCCGGCGGGCGACGCTGCTCGGATACTTCGGGCAGGACTACGTCGAGCCGTGCGAGAACTGCGACACGTGCGCGGCATCCGCGAACGACCGAGCGGCGCGCGAGGAAACCTCGGAGGAACGGGGTGATCACGCCGACGGTCCCTTCCGCGTCGACGACGTCGTGCGCCACCACGAGTGGGGTGAGGGAACCGTGATGGCCGTCGAGGACGACCGTGTCACCGTGTTCTTCGAATCGCAGGGGTACAAGGTGCTCGCCACGGAGCTCGTCGCCGAGCGCGGTCTGCTCGAACCCGCCTGACCGCCGGTCGCGACTCGCCCCTGGGAGCGGTTACCAGTCTCGTCCCGTTCCGGCCGGTTGCCCGCTCGCGGCTGGTTAGCGTGCAGGTGAGCACGGCGACATGTCGGGCGGTGGCGGCTGAATGGGGGGCGTCACCGCCTCGCATGTCCGGGGCGCTCACGGACTTTCCAGACATCCGTCCCTATGATGAGTCGGTCACCGGGAGTGCCTGCGCGACGCGAAGAGCGCGCACCCGAACGCACTCCTCGCCGGCTCGTCGAGAGGACACCCGTGAGCGCACGTTCCGATGCGAAGGCGTCGCGGCGCCGTCGTCGTCCCGTCGCCCGGCACGGCCAGCTGCGGTCGCCGAACCCGCTGACCCAGATCCTGGCGGTGCTCGGCGTCATGGTCGCCGTCGTGGTCGTGAGCGGTGTCGCCGTCGGCGGCTTCTACGTGTGGAACGCCACGCAGGTCGTGGCCGACGCCGGCGTCTCGATCGGCGACGACGACTCGCAGCTCCCCCCGACGATCGGCGAGATCGAGGGCGGCGTGAACATGCTCGTGGTCGGCACCGACTCGTGCGAGGGCGCGAACGCCGAGCTCTCGTCCGCCTGCCAGGCGAAGGACACCGACGGTGAGCGCAACGATGTGACGATGCTCGTGCACATCAGCGACGAGCCGCGGCGCGTGACGGTCATCTCGTTCCCGCGCGACATGATCGTTCCCATCCCCGCCTGCACCGGTGAGGACGGCACCCAGTACTCGGCGATGAGTGCGCAGATGCTCAACGTCTCGTACATGTACGGCGGTCTCGCGTGCTCCGTCAGCACGATCGAAGAGCTGACCGGGATCGACATCCAATTCGCCGCCGCGACCCGCTGGACCGGCGTCATCAACATGTCCGACGCGATCGGCGGCGTCGACGTCTGCGTGTCGGATGACGTCAACGACTCTCACACGGGGCTGAGCCTGACTAAGGGCAACCACACCCTCCAGGGCACGGAAGCGCTGCAGTTCCTCCGCACGCGGTACGCGATCGGCGACGGATCCGACCTCGGCCGGATCTCGAACCAGCAGCAGTTCATGAGCTCGATGGTGCGCAAGCTGCAGTCCGACGGGGTGCTCGGAAACCCCACGGCGCTGCTCAATCTCGCCACCACCGCCGTCGACCAGGTCGCCAGCGGGCAGATCAAGCTGAGCTCGTCGCTGTCGAGCCCGCAGCGGATGGTACAGATCGCCCTCGCCATGCGCAGCGTGCCCTACGAGGACATCGTGTTCGTGCAGTACCCCACGGCCTACGTCAACGGCGGATCACGTGTGCAGCCGGTCGAGAGCGCCGCCAAGGTGCTGTTCGACGCGCTCGCCGCGAACCAGCCGGTGCAGCTGAGCGGGTCGACGAGTGACGGCTACGGCACCGAGGTCGTCGGCGAGGCGGCTCCTCCCACGCCCGCTCCGACCGATTCCGCAGCGCCCGCCGACCCGGCGGCGACGCCGGACGCGCCCGCGACGGACGCGCCCGAGGCGGGCGGACCGGTCGTGCTGCCGGAGTCGGTCACGGGCCAGACGGCGGCGCAGGTCACCTGTACCGTCAGCTCCCGGTGAGCCGGGGTGCTCTCCGGCCCTCGATTCGGAGCCTGAGGCAGTCCGGGCTATGATTGCCGGGTGCATCCGCGCCGTCTCGCGTCGGATGCCGTGGAGACGTCGCATAGTCAGGCCTAGTGCACCACCCTGCTAAGGTGGAGTCCCCGTAAGGGGACCGAGGGTTCAAATCCCTCCGTCTCCGCCACGAAAGAAGCCCCGGTCCGCCGGGGCTTCTTCGTTCGCGCAGCGAATCGGGTGTCGGAATCACCGCAGCGATCGCGAGATGTCGTAGATCTCGGTCAACAGTTCGACGACGGAGTCGGACGATGCCAGCGCGGTCACTTCAACGTTCAGTGGGTACCCTGACGGAGATTCGCGCAGGACCATTCCCGCATCACGGACGTGTGCCGGCCCGAGCCCGCGGACCAACGCGTCCCATTCGGCTCCGTGTGTCGCACCGCCGTCCCTCAGCGCGACACGACGTCCGAAGCTCAGCCTGAAGCCCTTGCGGCTGTAGCTCAGTGCCGCCACACGGGGCCGCACGCGAGGTGCGGCACTCATGATCTCCGAAGCGTCACCGGACGCGTAGAGCACGAGGTAGCGGAGCTCCGGCTGGACGAGCCAGCAGACCGGCTTCTCGGCCTGCTGTAGGCGTTGTTCGAGGTTCGCGAGGATGTCGGTTACCGCGGTGGCGGTCGTGGCGCGCGAGCGCTTCTTCACGAGCGCCTCGATCTCCTCCATGGACGCCGGGCGTAGGGCCGCCCCGTCGGCGCGGTCGACCCGCCGCGGCGTCTCGACCGCCGTCACCTGCGTCAGTTGCACCGCGTCTCGGAGCTGGACGAAGTCGGTGAAGCCGTCGGCGTCGCTCAGGTGCCGCGCGAGCAGAGCATGGAAATGAATGAAGGCGGCTTGTTCTCGCAGCGAGATCTCGAGGTCCTCGAAGAGGCGCGCGCGTTGCTCGTCGTCCAGGTCTGACAGCAGGCTCTCGCTGAGGATGTCGAGCTGAACGGATTCCTCCGTGTCGATCTCGATGTTTGTCGAGTACACCGCGTCGACGATGCGATCGTGCAGCTTCGGATACGCGGTTTGAGCGCACAGCATGACCACCATCGTCTGCTCCAGCTCGTGCGTACGATGTGCGGGCGAGACGAGCTTCAAGAGTTCGAAGGAGTTGAGTAGTCGTTTGATCGCACGAGGGTTTGTGCCCATGGTGGCCCGCACGATCTGCACGACCTCTTCGGATGCGCCGGGTTCGAGCTGAAGTGCGTCTCCAATCAGACCGCGGACGTCATACGACCCGACAGGCATCGAGAAGGGCACCTGGATGATCTTGTCGAAGTACTGTCGCGCTTTGCGAGGATCGACGTCGTTTCCGTACTTGACGCGGACTCCCCGGACAACCACCTCGAAGTCGACGGCGAGCACGAAAACGCACTGCTTGACCTCGAAGAAGAGCTTCAGACTCTCCAGGATCTCGATGGCGCGCCCCGGCTCCACGCGATCCAGATCGTCGATCAGGATCACAATGCGATCGACCTTCTCGCTCTTGCAGTACTGCTCGACGGCGTCTCCGAAATCCGCGCGGATGCGCTTGAGCCGAGAGATGTAGTCGGGTTCCCCGTCAGGAGTTGCGGCGTCGGTGAGTACCGTTAGGGCGGCATCCATCACGCCCTCCACCTGAGCGAACTTCGCCATGGACTTCGCGCCGCCGACAGCCACACCGGTGGCGAGGGCGCCCAGGAACGGCAAGAGCTTTTTGGCCTTCTGAGACGCCGTGGCGATAGGGCGGAGGATCGCGTGTGCGAGCGAGAAGACGAGCGATTCGCCGAGATCGAACTGAGAGTAGAGCCACGTGTTGAATTCGATGACCTTCACGGCACCGGCGGCGGCGTCGCGGGAACCGGCGAGGCGGTTGCTGATGAAATTGAGCGCCGTCGTCTTGCCGGTTCCCCAGTCTCCTTGAACGGCGATCGTCATCGGGGTTTGGCAGCGTCGAACAAAATCCGCGAGCCCATCGTAGTAATGACCGATTCCGAGTTGGTCGCTGCCGCTCGACGGGTCCAGGGGAAGGTCGATATATCCGATTTCGTTTCGGGATGCGCTCTGTGCCACGCTCGCAGACTAGCGAACCGCGGGATGAGATCTGATTCCGCCGCGGGGGTCGGGATCCTGACCCGCGACCTCGGGTCGCGAGGCGTGGATCTGTGAGGCCCCAGCCCGAGCCGGCCCCGGCCCCGGCCCGGGCGCGCCCTGGGAAGATGGGGGCATGACTGCTCGACGTACGCTCCTGGTCGGATCCGGCAAGGTCGCCACTCGCCTCGGCGAGAGTCTCGTCGATGCGGGGCAGGAGGTCGTCGCGATCCGGCGGAGCGCCGGCGGCATCCGGCCTGCGTTCACGCCGATCGTCGCCGATCTGGCAGCGCCCCTCGACACGACGTTGCCCGCGGTCGACGCGATGGTCGTCACGCTTCCGCCGGGGGATGACCCCGGCTTCTACCGCGCCGCGCTGGAGCGGATCGCTCGCGCGCTGCCGAAACCGCCCGAGCGCACCGTATTCGTGTCGTCGACGCGGGTCTTCGAGGGGTGGGGTCCGGAGCGTCCCCTCGACGAGGACGACGAGCCCCGGCCGACGAGCACGCGCGGCGAACAGCTCGTCGACGGCGAGCATGCGGCCCGCGAGATGTTCGACGCGATCGTCGTGCGGCCCGCCGGGATCTACGGCCCCGGACGTGAGCGGCTGATCCGGCAGGTGCTCGCGGGTGAGCCGGTCGACTACGAGCGTCGCACCAACCGCATCCACGAGGTCGACCTCGTGCGCGCGATCGCGCAGCTGCTCGACGCGGACGCGCCGCCTGCGCTTCTGCACGGCGTCGACCGGCGACCCGCGACCCTCGGCGAGGTGGTCGAGTTCATCGCGGATCGCCTCGGGGTCGACGCTCCGCCGCGCGCGGAGGTCGAACCCGACGCTGACCGCGGCAAGGTGCTCGACGGCTCGCGCCTCGCGGCGATGCTCGACTTGACGTTCCCGACGTTCGTCGAGGGCTACGGGCGCATGATCGCCGATCGAGGCTGATCGCCGAACCCAGAAGCGGCGATACAGCCGTCGGACCGGTGGTGCTGGTGTCGCCTGCAGCGGGCGCCGAGGCCACATCAGCCCCGCCAGTCCGACGAATGTATCGGCTCAGGCGCGGGGCCGCAGCAGGCCGACGAGCAGCAGGCGCATCGCGGCGACGGGGTCGGTGTCGTCGGTCAGCCAGCGGATCTGGATGCCCTCCCACCCGCTGATCACGAGGTCGGCCAGGGCTCGAGGGTCGTCGTCCGCATCGAGTCGGCCGCGGGCGCGATCGTCGGCGATGGCCGCGGCGTACGTCTCGGTGACCGCGCGGTAGCGCTCGAGCAGCCACGCGTGCGCCTCGTGCTCGGGGTGCGTCGCCTCGGCCGACACGATCGAGAACATGCGCACGAGCTCGCGCCGGGCGAGGTTGCGCTCGACGATCGCCAGCACGCTCGGGATGAACCCGTCGCGGGCTGCGCGCGCGGGGAAGTCGGTGTCGGCGGCATCCTCCTGCTCGAGGACGGCCGCCAGCAGCGAGACCTTCGTGGGGAAGTGGTGCATCACGGTGGTGAGACTCAGATCGAGCTGCTTGGCGATCTGCCGGAGCGACCCGCCGCGGTAGCCGTGGGTGCCGAACACGACGGTCGCCGACGCCACGATCTCCGCACGCCGGGCCGCGCTCTTCGCGTACGGCCCACGGGGGTGAGGGGCGTCGGATGGCATGACCCGAGCGTAGAACACATCAATCCCGTGCATCTGCACGTGTTTCGGTCTACGCTGATCGCATGGCAACGGATGACACGACCTACCGCTGGGTGAAGGACGGGGCGCTCGGCCCGGGACGGATGCGCTACGGCGCCGACTACAACCCCGAGCAGTGGCCCCGCGAGGTGTGGGACGAGGACGTCCGGCTCATGCGCGAGGCCGGCGTCAACATCGTCTCGCTCGGCATCTTCTCCTGGGCGCTGCTCGAGCCGCGCCCGGGCGAGTGGGACTTCGGCTGGCTCGACGAGATCATCGATCTGCTGCACGCCAACGGCATCGACGTCGACCTCGCCACGGCGACCGCGTCCCCGCCGCCGTGGCTCGCGAAGCGGCATCCCGAGATCCTGCCGCAGACGATCGACGGAACGACCCTCTGGCCGGGGTCGCGTCAGCACTGGCGGCCGACGTCGCCGGTCTTCCGCGAGTACGCGCTGCGGCTGACGCGTGCGCTCGCCGAGCGCTACGCCGATCACCCTGCTCTCGTCGCCTGGCACATCTCGAACGAGCTCGGCTGCCACAACCTCTACGACTTCTCGGATGACGCCGCCCGGGCCTTCCGGGTGTGGCTGCAGGCGCGCTACACGACCCTCGACGCGCTCAACGAGGCCTGGGGCACGGCGTTCTGGTCGCAGCACTACGAGGAGTGGGACGAGATCCTGCCCCCGCGTGCCGCTCCGACGCAGCGCAACCCTGGACAGCAGCTCGACTTCGAGCGCTTCTCGTCGGATGCCGTGCGCGACCACCTGCGCGCCGAGAACGCGGTGCTCGCCGAGGTGACGCCCGGCATCCCGCGCACGACGAACTTCATGGTCGCCCAGAACGTCCGCGACATCGACTACCCCTCGTGGGTCGGCGACGTCGACTTCGTGTCGAACGACCACTACCTGCGCCCGGGCGAGCTCGGGCGCGACGACCTGTCGTTCTGGTCGAACCTCACGGGCAACATCGCCGGCGGCCGGCCGTGGTTCCTCATGGAGCACGCGCCGAGCGCGGTGAACTGGCGCGCCGTGAATCCGCCCAAGCGGCCCGGCGAGCTGGTCCGCGACGCCCTGACCCATGTCGGGCACGGGGCGGACGCGGTCTGCTACTTCCAGTGGCGGCAGTCCCGCGCCGGGGGTGAGCGCTACCACTCCGGCATGGTCCCGCACGCCGGCGCCGAGAGTCGGGTGTTCCGCGATGTGGTCGACCTCGGCTCGCAGCTGCGCGACCTGGCGCCGGTCACCGGCAGCCGGCGCGAACGGGCGCGCGTGGCGCTGGTGTTCGACTACGAGTCGTGGTGGGTCAGCGGACGCGACTCGCACCCCTCCGAGTCGCCCGCCTACGACGACGAGACGCTGCTGTGGTACCGAGCGCTCCTCGACCTCGGCGTGCGCGTCGACGTCCTGCCCGTCGCGGCCGACCTCGGTGACTACGAGGTGGTCGTCGCGCCGATGCTCCACGTTGTGCCGGCGGCGCTGCGCGAGCGCCTGACCGCCTTCGTCACCGGTGGCGGTCACCTCGTGACGACCTACTTCTCGGGCGTGGTCGACGAGAACGACCGGGTGTGGCTCGGCGGTTACCCGGGCGCGCTGCGCGAGCTGCTCGGCATCACGATCGAGGAGTTCGTGCCGATGCTGCCGGGGGAGACGGCATCCCTCGCCTCCGGCACGGTCGTCCGCGACTGGAGCGAGCGCATCGCGCGCGTCGAACCGGATGTCGAGGTGCTCGACACCTACGCCGGAGGCGACCTCGATGGCGCCCCGGCCGTCACCCGACGCCGAAGCGGCCACGACAGCGGCGGCAGCGCGACGTACGTCTCCGCCGCGATCGGACGCGCGGGCGCCGCCGATGTCATCCGACGTCTGGCCGATGACATCCCGGCGCTCGCGGCAGACCCCCTCGCGGCCGACGGCGACGTCGACGTGATCATCCGCCGCCACGAGGGTGGGCGCTTCGTGTTCCTCGCGAACCGCACCGACGCCGAGGTGGTGGTGGCCGCGGCGGGCGACCTGCTCGCGGGTGCCGCCGAGCGAGGTTCCGCGGATGCCGTCGCGATCGCCCCGCGCGGTGTCGCGGTGCTCGCGCAGGAGGGCTGAGCCGCGCGACAATGACCGCATGACCGACACGGACGGCACGCTGGCGTGGCTTCTGGACACCGACCCGTCGCTGCGCTGGCAGGTGGAGCGTGATCTCGCCGACGCTCCGCCGTCCGTGTGGCAGGCCACGCGGGCTCGCGTCGCGACAGAGGGCAACGGCGCACGCCTCCTGCGGGAGCAGGGCGACGACGGTCAGTGGGAGGGTGGCGCGTACTTCCCGGCGGGGTTCTTCGACAGCGCGGAGGCCCGCGCGCCGGGACAGCCCTGGACGGCGACCACCTGGACCCTGAAGGATCTGCGGGAGTGGGGTCTGGATGCCGCCGTCCTCGGCGACACCGCGGAACGGCTGCGACGCAACAGCCGGTGGGAGTACGACGACCTGCCGTACTGGGACGGCGAGATCGACGTCTGCATCAATTCCTTCACGCTCGCGACGGGCGCCTGGCTCGGCGTCGACATGAGCGGCTTGGCGCAGTGGTTCCGCGAGCATCAGCTGGCCGACGGCGGGTGGAACTGCGAGGCGGAGGAGGGGCGATCGGTGCGCGGGTCATTCCACTCGACTCTCAACGCACTGCGCGGCATGCTCGCCTGGGAGCAGATCACGGGCGACCGGGCCCTCCGCGAGAGCCGGCACCGCGGGGAGGAGTACCTGCTGTCGCGGCGGCTGGCCTTCCGCGCCTCGACCGGCGAGCCCGTCGGCGACTTCGTGACGGAGTTCGTCTACCCCAACCGCCACCGCTACAGCGCGCTCGCCGCCCTCGATCATTTCCGCGCGGTCGCGCTTCTCGAAACCGCCGCACCCGACCCGCGGCTGGCGGAGGCGATCGACATGGTCCGGAACGCTCGCGCCGCCGACGGGACATGGCATCAGGGCGAGCCGCTGGCGGGACGCGTCTGGTTCGACATCGATGTCGCCGCGGGCGAGCCGTCGCCCTGGCTGACCATGATCGCCCTGCGCGTGCTGCGGTGGTGGGACGCCGCTGTTCCGGCCTGACGCCGCGCTGTCAACAGCCTGTCGCCCACCGCGGGGCGTCGCCGACGATGGCGGCAGACGAAAGGACTCGCCATGACGACAGACATGCCCGCTTCCGATGCCCCGCTCCGGGTCGTCGCCCTCAACTGCACGCTGAAGCCCGCGCCTGCGGAGTCGAGCACGCAGCTCATGCTGCAGCAGGTGCTCGACGCCCTCGCCGAGCACGGCGCCTCGGGCACGCAGGTGCGCATCGCCGACCTGAACATCGCGCCGGGCGTCGAGACCGACATGGGGGACGGAGACGAGTGGCCCTCCGTTCGAGAGCAGATCCTCGCCGCCGACATCCTCGTCGTCGGGACGCCCATCTGGATGGGACACGCCTCGAGCCTCGCGCAGCGCGTGCTCGAGCGCCTCGACGCCGAACTCTCCGAGACGGACGACGCCGGTCGGCCGATCCTCTTCGACCGCGTCGCCGTGGTGGCCGTGGTCGGCAACGAGGACGGCGCGCACAAGGCCACCGCCGACCTGTTCCAGGGGCTGAACGACGTCGGGTTCACGATCCCCGCGCAGGGCGGCACCTACTGGAACGGCGAGGCGATGCAGACCGTCGACTTCAAGGATCTGGAGCAGACCCCCGACCCCGTCGCCTCGACGACCGCTACTCTCGCACGCAACGCGGCGCATCTCGCGCGCGTGCTGCGCGCCGCCCGCTACCCGGCGGAGTGAGCCCGGGTCAGCCCCAGCCGCCGAGGTAGGCGGCGAGATCGGGCTCGTCGGTGACGGCGCGGATCGCACGCGTCGTCGCTGACGCCGTCGGGAAGAGATCCCCACGGCGCCAGCGGTCGCTCCGCGCGCGGGCGCGCACCGAGATGACCCGCAGGAGGGGCTCGCTATCGGGGGAGCACAGGGTCAGCTCACCGAGGCCTTCGCCGTCGACGCGAGCCAGTGCGGCGGTGAGGACGTCGTCGTCGGCGTCGATGCGGACCGGGCGGAGCAGCTCGATGATGATCCGGACGCGATCGAACGCGGGATCCGGCTCGGATTCCTCCGGAAGCACGGCGGCGCGCCCCGCAGCCGGCCCCAGAGCCGCGAGCACGCTGTCGAGAGCGAGGAACCGCTGCCCGTCGCTCGCGCGCGGCGGCGCGATGATCGCGATGTCGGGGTGGGTGGGCCGCAGGCCCCGGCCGGCGGAACCGGCGACGGGGATGAGGTCGCTGAGCCGGATGGTCTCCGCGTTGCGGCGCGCCACCGCGCCTTCATCGCGTCCGGCGGCATCCGGTCCGTCGTGCCACGCCACGGCTGCGGGCACGTGGGCGAGCAGCGCGCCGCGCAGCCACGCGCGATAGGTCCATTCCCAGTCCTCCCCGCCATACGACGTGAACGACTCGTCGAAGCCTCCCGTCGCGTCGAACAGCACCCGCGAGCACGCGATGACAGCCCCGATGACGTGGCGATAGCTGCGGTCGTCAGCGCGGAGCAGGTTCGCGGTTCGGCGATACTCCGCTGCGAGCCATTCCGGCTCGGGCAGGGCCGTGCGCGCCGCCTCTTCGGCGAGCCGGACGACGTCGACGCCGCGCAGGTCTGCGTGCCGGCGCCGCCCGACCGTGAGGCAGTCCGGCGCGAGTGCGGGCAGCCGGGTCAGCTCCCGGATGAAGGCGGGCTCGGGGGCCGTGTCGGCGTCGAGGAACACGAGGACATCTCCGCGAGCCGCCGCGGCACCGAGGTTGCGGACGGCCGCGAGCCGGAAGCCCCGGTCCTCGTGGCGGACGAGCTCGACCCCGTCCGGAACGGAGGGCGGCTCGGGCGAGCCGTCGTCCGCGACGATGATCTGCAGCCGGTCGGCCGGGTGATCCTGCGACCGCAGCGCGGCGAGCGTCCGAGCGAGCTGTTCGGGCTGGCGGTAGTGGGCGACGATCACCGAGACGGTCGGCGGCTGTGCGGGCCATCGGCCGTCGAGAAGGTCCCACCGGTTGCCGGGTAGGGCTTCGCCGGGCAGTGGGCCCGAGCTCATCGCGACATCCCGCGCCACCAGTTCAGGTACGACCCAGCGACGTCGGCCAGGTCGGGACGCAGGGGATGCCCGGGGGCCAGACGAGTCGAGGCCGGGTTCTCCCACGCCT
This sequence comes from Microbacterium sp. 1262, assembly GCF_040544895.1. Classification (NCBI taxonomy): domain Bacteria; kingdom Bacillati; phylum Actinomycetota; class Actinomycetes; order Micrococcales; family Microbacteriaceae; genus Microbacterium; species Microbacterium sp. 1262. The sequence goes on along the minus strand of NZ_JBEPKU010000001.1, from coordinate 2,049,931 downwards.
CCGCGAGGCGGCCGGTCAGCTCCGCCGGGTCGAAGAGAACCGTCGTCCCGGGGCGCAGGCCGTCCATCTCGTCGCTGTAGCGCGACCGGACGACGAGCGGACGACGTCCGGCTTCGATCCAGTCGAGCATCGATCGCGAAGCCGACACGTGCTCGTGCGCGGCGACCGGGATGCCGGGCTCGCGCAGCCGCCGGGCGAACTCGGCGTCGTCGAGGAATCCGGTGATCTCGAAGCGGCCGCCGAGGTCGGCGGCCAAGCGTTCGAGCGTCGCGACGTCGCCCTCGTGGCCCGGCGAGGCGGCACCCAGAGCGCGGACGACCGCTTCGCCGACCGGTCGGCCCGACGCACGCAGCGCGTTCACTGCCGCGGTGGCGGCGCGCAGGGCCGGCTCGTGCCCCTTTCCGGGGTACACGAACCCCGCGATGAGCACGATGAGGTCGGCGGAGGCGCCGGGTCGGTCCGGGGCGTCGGCGGGACCCGGCTCAGGAGCGCGAGCGAGCCGGGTTCCGAGCGGGATCACCTCGGGCCGCAGGTCGTCGCCGAGGTGCTCCGACACGAGCAGCCGCTCGTGCTCGCTGTTGACGGCCACGGCGTCGGCGGCGGCGAAGAAACGGCGATAGGCGGCGACCCGGCGGTCGTACTTCGTGCCGTCTGACGGCTGCGGCAGATCGTGCAGTGTCAGGGTCAGCCGGCAGGCGCGCGAGAGCGTTTCGACCGCGTCGGCGGCATCCTCCAGGCTCGCTCCGAGCAGGCGGTCGGTCGCGTGCAGATGCACGGGCTCGTCGGGAGCGACCGCTGTCAGCACGGCGCTGAGGTCGGTCACGGCGGTGGCGCGCACGGCCGGGTCGAGACGGTGCGCGGCGGCGGCGACGTCGGAGCCGTAGTCGGTCACTCCGTGTCCGGCAGGACCCCAGACGAGGCACAGGGGAGGGGTGTCGACGGGCATCCGGTCATCGTTACCGGTCGCCTGTGGTTCGCGCAAGTGCGAGGCGCCGGGCGTCCCGCTCGGCTAGCGTCCGACTCGGATCGCCCCCGTTTCGGCGGTTTCAGCAAGGAGGACCGTGACCATCGTCACCGCCAGTGCGCCCCTGGACGAGATGTCCGGTGCGCCCGACGTGCGCGTCGTCGCGGTGCCCGCCGGGCATCCCTACGTGCAGCGTGTCACGCACGCCGCGGGCATCGAGCTTCTGCCCGACCCGCCGGTGGCTGGCGCGGCCGAAGGCGTGTGGTGGCCCCCCGTCGCCCTCGACCCCGACTGGATTCTTCAGCACGCCGATCGTGCCGACATCCTGCACGTGCACTTCGGCACCGAGTCTTTCCCCGCGGGCCATCTGACGGCGTGCATCGACGCGGCCCATGCCGCCGGTTGGGCGGTCGTCTTCACCGTCCACGATCTGACTCACCCCCAGCTCGCGGACCAGGGTCCGTACGCCGCCCAGCTCGACGAGCTCATTCCGCGCGTCGACGCTCTCGTGACGCTCACCGCAGGCGCCGCAGCCGAGGTGCGCGAGCGCTGGGGACGCGAGGCGGTCGTGCTGCCGCATCCCGCCATCCTGCGCGAGGGCGAGACCCCGTCGGTCGTCGCGGTGAGCGAAGAGCTGCGGATCGGAATGCACCTGAAGGACCTCCGCCCCGGCACCGATGGGCCGACCAGCGCGCGAACGCTGATCGCCGCGGTCGAGCGCCTCCGCGATGAGGGCCATCACGCTGTCGCCAAGATCCGCATGCACCGGTCGGTCCGCGATCACGACGCCCGCGACGAGGTGCGGGCGGCCGTGGCCGGCCACCCTTACGCGGTCCTCGTCGAGCAGGGCCGACTTCCCGACGCCGCGCTGAACACGGCGCTCGGCGGACTCGACGTCTGCGTGCTGCCCTACCGCTTCGGCAGTCATTCCGGCTGGCTCGAGCTCTGCTGGGACCTCGGCGTCCCCGTCGCCGTCCCCGATGTCGGCCACTTCGCCGATCAGCATGACGACGACTCGATCGCGAGCTTTCACCCGGGCGATGTGGAGACGCTCACCGCTTCATTGCGCACGCTGCTGTCGTGCGACGAGGCGGCCCGTCCCGGTTCGGTCGCGCGGGCTGATCTCATCGAGGCGCGTCGCGACAGTCGCCGCGAGCAGGATGCCGGGACGGCGCAAGCGCATGCCGCGCTGTACCGCCGTCTTCGCAGCGAGCGTGCCTCGTGACGGGGCGTCCGCTGCGCATCGCGGTCATCGCGCCGCTCCGGTTTCCGATCCGGAGGCCTCACGCCGGCGGGCTCGAGGCCGCCGTGTGGTCGGAGGTCGAGGCTCTGCGCGCCCGAGGCCACGAGGTGACCGTCGTCGCGGTGACCGGGTCGGACCACGTCGAGCCCGGCAGCATCTGGGAGATGCCCGAGCTGGGCTGGGACGCCGACGCGGTGCGCACCGACAAGACGTATCCGCCCGCCTACGAAACCCTCAGCGTGCCGATGCTCCGGCGTGCCCTCGAGACGATCGGCGCGCGGGCCGCGGACTTCGACGTGATCTCGAACCACTGCCTGCACGCCCTCCCGCTGCAGCTCGCACCGCAGCTGGACGTGCCGATGGTGACGACCCTGCACACGCCCGTCGACGATGACTTCGTGCGGGCCCACCGTGCCGCGGCGGGCCGGGGCAGCACGTTCCTCTCGGTCAGCGAGCACACGCGTCGGGAGTGGCAGCACGCGGGTGTCGCCTCGACCCTGCTTGCCAACGGCGTCGACCCCCGCGTCTGGACCGCAGGGCCGGGCGGCGACGACCTCGTCTGGTTCGGCCGCATCGTTCCCGAGAAGGCCCCGCACCTGGCCGTGGCCGTCGCCCGATCGCTCGGGCGACGGCTCACGATCGCCGGTCGTGTCGGCGACCGCGCGTACGCCGACGACGTGCTCGGCCCGCTGCTCGGCGACGACGTCACGCTGGCCGGTGAGCTCACCCCTCACGAACTCGCCGCGCTCGTCGGTCGGTCGGCCGTCGCGCTCGCGACTCCCGCGTGGGCCGAGCCGTTCGGGCTCGTCGGTCCGGAAGCCCTCATGTGCGGGACGCCCGTCGTCGGCTTCGCGGTGGGCGGCGTGCCCGAGATCGCGGCGGCCTCCGTCGGGATGCGCCTCGTGGGCGCCGGAGACGTCGCCGCGATGGCGGATGCCGTGGCGGAGATCTGGCCGCAGGCCCGTGATCCGCGCTTCCGTCGCGCGGTCCGGGGGCGGGCGGTGGAGCGGTTCTCGCTCGACGCGCGAACGAGTGCGCTCGAGGAGATCTTCGCGTCGCTGAGCACGCGCGCGGCGCCAGCCGAGCTGCCGGCATGACGGGGCGCATCGGCTGGTACGTGCACCATCATGGTCGCGGCCACCTGACCCGTATGCTCGCCATCGCGCCCCACCTCGATGTCGACGTCGTCTGTTTCAGCTCGATGCTGGCTCCCTCCGAGCTGCCCGCGAACGTCTCGTGGGTCGAGCTCGCCCGCGATGACGTGCCCGCACCGGCCGTCCCCGCCGATGACCCGACGGCGGGCGGCCTGCTCCACTGGGCTCCGTTGCACCACGTCGGCCACCGTTCGCGGCTCGCGGTCATCGCCGCAGCGGTCGGGGCGGGCGACATCGACGCGTTCGTCGTCGACGTCTCGGCCGAGGTGACGTTGTTCGTCCGGCTCCTCGGCGTGCCCGTGGTGATCATCACGCAGCCCGGTGACCGCACGGACGAGCCGCACCGGCTGGCTTATGCCGCGGCGCGGCGGGTCATCGCGCCCTGGCCGGAGGAGATCTATGCTCCCGAGCACCTGACCTCGCTCGGTGACCGCGTCGCGTTCGTCGGCGGGATCTCGCGGTTCGCCGGTCGTCGTCGGCCCGCGCAGCCGCGCGGCGACGAGGTCGTCCTGCTCGGCGGCGGTGGTGGCGCCGACGTCTCGGCCGACGACATCGCGGCCGCGGAGCGCGCGTCGGGGCGTCCGTGGCGTGTGCTCGGCGCCGGTTCCGGAGCGTGGGCCGCCGACCCCTGGGATGCGTTGACGACGGCAGCCGTCGTCGTGTCGTGGTGCGGTCAGAACGCGGTCGCCGATCTCGCCGCCGCGGGCGCACCTGCGATCGTCATCCCGCAGGAACGTCCGTTCTCCGAGCAGCGGGCGACCGCCCTGGCGCTCGGGCGGTCGGGCCTCGCCGTCGCCGTGCCCCGGTGGCCCGAGCCGGCGCGCTGGCCGGATCTGCTCGACCAGGCCTCGGCCTGCGGCGAGGGATGGACCGCGTGGCGCGCCGACGGAGCGGCGCAGCGCGCGGCGGAGATCATCCGTGCCGAAGCGGCGGCGGGAGCCGGTGCATGAGCGACATGGCGATCGTGACGCTCTGCTCGGCACCGCGCCTCGAGCACCTGCGCAATCAGCTGCGCGCGACGGCGGGTGTGCCGCGGGTCGTCGTCTGGATCGGCGACGACGATGCGCCCCTCCTCGACGCCGAGTCCGTGGTGCGCGTTCCCCCGGGGGCGGCCGGTCTGCGGCTCGCGGCGGCGCGAAACGCCGGCGCCCGTGCAGCCGAGGCGCTCGGGGCGCGCCTGCTTGTCTTTCTCGACGCCGATTGCGTCCCCGGGCCCGAGCTCGTCGATCGCTACCGTGACGCGGCGACCCAGCACCCCGATGCGGTCCTGTGCGGGCCGGTGACGTATCTGCCCGCGAGGGCCGCGCTCGACGCGGCGTCCCTCCGCGCGGCCACTGCGCCCCACGCGGCGCGCCCGGCTCCGCCCGCCGGCACCCTGCAACGTGCCGAGCCCGCGGAGTACCCGCTGTTCTGGTCGCTCTCGTTCGCGACCACGATCGCCGTGTGGCGGTCCGTCGGCGGGTTCGACGAGCGGTACGAGGGCTACGGGGGAGAAGACACCGACTTCGCGTTCTCCCTGCGTCGCGCCGGCGTCCCGATGATCTGGGTCGGCGGCGCCGACGCCTATCACCAGCATCACGAGACCTCGTCGCCGCCCTGGCAGCACCTCGACGACATCCTGCGCAACGGCGCCCTCTTCGCTGAGAAGTGGGGCGAGTGGCCCATGACGGGCTGGCTGGAGGCCTTCGAGCGAGCCGGAGCGATCACCCGCGAGGACGACGGCTGGCGTCGAGCCTCGGTCTGACCGCGCCGGCGAGCAACTCGGCCGCGGCAGCGAGCAGGTCGCGGGCCACGGGGTCGGGGGCGAAATCGGCGACCTGCGCGCGCGCATGCTCGGCGAGTGTCCGTGCCCAGGCGGGATGCCGCACGGCGACGGTGATCGCGGCGGCAAGACGTCCCGGGTCGGCGGCCGGCACGCTCTGGCAGTCCTGGCCGTCGGTGCAGAAGTCGTCGTATCCGCTGCCGGAAGTCACCACGAGCGGCGTGCCGATCGCCTTGACCTCGAGGGCGACGTTGCCGAAGCCTTCCCAGCGAGAGGGGCAGATGACGACATCCGCTCGTGAGATCGCTCCGTAGAGCTCCTCGCCCGGCACGTGCCCGAGCCAGATCACGCGGTCGCGCGCCGTCGGCGGCAGCATCTCGAGGAGTGCGGCGCGCGTCGGCTCGTACCGGGCATCCCCACCCGCGCCGGCGAGGACGAGGCGCGTGCCCGGCACGTCGTCATGCACGAGCCGGAACGCCGCGAAAGCGTCCTCGACGCCCTTCCGTCGCTCGGAACGGCCGAGGAAGAGCACGACCGGCGCGTCATCGTCGGGCCAGCCGTCGGGTGCGGCCGCGCGCGTCGCTGCGGCCGCGACCGCGTCGACGTCGATGCAGTTGCGGACGACGCGAGCCGGCGGCAGGCCCGGGTACAGGTCGCTGGTGCGCTCGAGCATCGCCCGCGAGATGGCGATGAGACCGGCGGACCGGTACAGCTGATGCCGTTCCGCCGACGCTTGCCGCAGGCGGGCGAGCCGCTGCCCGATCGGCAGGTCTCCCGGCGTGAGCCCGGACACCTGGTCGGCGAGGCGGACGCCGGTCGCCAGATTCGTCAGCAGGGGTGCCGTGCGGGGGAGCGGCGCGGCCAGGCCACCCCACTCGGGAGCGAAGACGACGTCATGGTGATGAGCGCGGTAGGCGCGACGCACGCCGCCGTCGACCAGCCTGACCCCGTCGCCCGGGTCGTCGGACACGAGATCGTCCCTCGTCTCGAGCGCGAGGTCGACGGCGACCCCCTGGCGGGCCAGGGCCGGGAGCAGCGCGGCGTAGTGACGGCCGATTCCGCCGGTGTAGGCGGTGACGCCGGCGTATTCGGGACTCGCGACGAGCCAGCGCGTCTCGGCCCGCGAGGTGAGCAGGTCGGTCATGAGGCCTCGAGCGGAAGCGTGCCGAGGGAGAGCCCGGTGACCGCGGCGGCCTCGGTGAGCATCGCCCGCACCCGCCGCGGATCGGTGGCGACGGGATGAGGCGACGCGAAGTCGAACCGGAGGGGGATCGACCGCTCGAGCCACAGCGTGCTGCGCCCCTGTCCGTCGCTGTGTCTCCAGCTCACCGTGAACCCTTCGCCTGCGCCGAGCTTGGCGGCGACCACGAGCTGGAGGTGGGCGAGGATGTCGTCGGGCATGGCGACGGGGATGAGGCCCGACCCGTATCGCAGTTCTCCCATCGCGGCGCTCTCCCCTCGTGCCACGACAGGGTGCACCAGGGGCCCGCTGTTGCGAGTGCCCCTTGACGAGCTGGCGGACGGCGGGCTAGCGGGTGGAGCGGTGCAGTCGTCGTCGCACGTCGCCGACGACGCGACGCGCCGCCGCCGACAACCGGCGCAGTCCGCCGCGGGTGCGCCCCCGGCGGCGAGCCGCGCGCAAGATGCTCGCCCAGCGGCGGCGGATGCGCGCGTCGCTGTACTCGGATGCGGTCGCTCGGGCGTTCTCCCGCATCGCGGCCCGCCGGACGGGGTCGAGCTCGACCGCGGCTCGCACGGCGTCCGCGAGGGCGCCGACGTCGCCGTCCGCGACGAGCCATCCGTTCTCGCCGTGGCGGATCAGCTCGGCCGGTCCGTAGGCGATGTCGTAGGCGATGGGGAGGCAGCCCGCGGCCATCGCCTCGAGGAGGACCAGACCGAACGCCTCCGATCTGCTCGTGAGCAGAAGGACGCTGGCGGTGGCCATGGCCGCTGCCGGCTCGTCGGTGTGCCCGTGGAAGCGGATCGCGTCGTCGTCCTCGGCGAGGACGGCGAGCTCGGCGGCGCGAGAACCCGTGCCGTAGATGTCGAGGGGGACGCGCGGTCCGTCGTCGCTGTGCACGAGGCGCACCGCCGCGACGGCATCCTCCACCCGCTTGATCGCTTCGAGCCGGGCGATGACGACGGCGCCGGTTCGCGCGGCCTCCGTCGGCAGGGTCGCGGCGTCGATGAGCGAGACCGGGTGGGCGACGCTCGCCAGGAACGGGCGCGGCCCCACGATCGCCCTCACGTCGGCGGCCTGGGCGTCGGTGGCGAATGCGACGGCGTCGAAATCGGTCAGTCGCGAGAACACCGCCTGGCGCGATGCTCGCACCGAGCCCGGTTTCGGCCCCCGGTGCGAGCCATGGATGACGTGCACGGTCGTGACCCGGCGTCGCCGGTATCCCGCCGCGAAGGGCGCAACGGTTTTGCTGTCGACGATGAGGAACGCCTCGCCGTCGCCCACGAGGTGGTCGAGCCAGTCGGCGTAGAAGTCGTAGCGTCGGCGCCAGGCGCGGACCGGTCGGCCGTCGGCGTCGCGGGCCAGGAGGAGGCGGCCCCGGGCGCCGACCCGTCGTTCCGACAGCGCGATCGTGCCATCGGGGCGGAGGTGGTCGATGTCCACCGGTTTGCCGTCGGCGCCGAGCCGCAGGCGGCGGAGGATGACGTCGTTCGCCTCATCGATGATGACGCCGTCGTCCGCGGGATCGAGCGCGGGCGGTGCGTCGGGGAGCCCCGTGCCGGGATGCACGCCGCCGGTCCGTGGCCAGTCGTAGAGGTTGCGAATCGTCACGGGCGTCGTGGCGTCGGGGTCGGTGACCGGCGGCAGGGGGAACGCGCGGTCGTCGAGGGTGAGCACGTCGACCGGAGTTCCGGCCTCGGCGAAGAGGCGGCTGCGATCGAGCAGGGCGGTGGTCATGCCCCCGTAGGGAACGGCGATGCCCCAGGTCAGTGCGAGGTGACGCCCGGGAGGAAGGTCGGAGCCGGCCACGTCGACGTCACCGGGGGCCGGGACGCACGGACACGTCCGGGACCAGGGCGTCTCGTGGCAGGTCGAGGGCGGCGAGCACGGTCGTCGCGACGGACTCGGGATCGATGAAGGCGGCGGGGTCGTAGTCGCGGCCCTCCTGGCGGTGCACCTCCGCCTGCATCGGCGTGGCGGTCCGCCCCGGGTAGACCGTCGTCACGCGGACGCCGTGGGCGGCCTCCTCGCCGCGCAGCGCGTCGGCGAGGGCCTTGAGTCCGTGCTTCGACGCGGCGTAGGCGCTCCACGCCGGGTGCGCCGTGAGGCCGGCGCCGGAGTTGACGAACAGGATCTGACCGCGCGCGGCCCGTACCGCGGGCAGAGCGAGGCGGGTGAGCTCGGCGGCGGCGATGAGGTTGACGGTGAGCTGATCGGTCCATGCGGCGACGGGCAGCTCGGCAACAGGACCCAGCTCGACGACGCCCGCGCCGTGGATGACGGTGTCGATCGCCTCCGGCAGCCGGTCCGCGAGCGCGCCGGCGAGGGCCGCGGGCTCGCGCAGGTCCGCGGCGACGCCGACGGCGTCCGGGAGGAGCTCCGCGAGCTCGGCCGCGCGGGCTTCGTTCCGGCCGAGGAGCACGAGCCGGTCGCCACGGTCGGCAAGCCGGCGCGAGATCGCGAGTCCGATGCCCGAGCCCGCGCCCGTGATGAGATGCGTCTGCGTCATGCACCCATCGTCGCATCCGCGCGACGGCCCCGCCGTGCTCGTTTGCGTGCCGCCGTGGAACGTGCGACGATCATCTCGGACATGTGACTGGTCATGCAGGCAGGATCCGAACGTACGTGCATCGCACGGCGGTCGGGTCCTTTTTTTATTGCCTCCGACCGGGGCCGGAGCGGAGCCGCTCCGGCGGCACGGTCCGGGATTCCACAGGAGGGAAAACGAAGATGACCACCACGAAGGACGCCGCGGGCGCGATCCTCGAGCACGTCGGCGGACCCGAGAACATCGCCGCCCTGCAGCACTGCTCGACGCGGCTCCGATTCAATCTCGTCGACGACGCCCGCGCCGATGAGGCGGCTCTGAAGGCGGTGCCCGGCGTCATCGGCGTCGTGCGCGGTCCGCAGACCCAGATCATCGTCGGGTCGAAGGTGGGCGACTACTTCACCGAGATCGAGAAGCTGCGCGGCGGGCGTGCGGCGGCACGTGCGGCGGGGGAGACCCGTCCGAAGCTGACATGGAAGCGCGCGGGCTCGGCGGTCATGGACTTCGTCGTCGCGGTGTTCACCCCGATCATCCCGGCCATCGCCGGCGCGGGCATCTTCAAGTCGTTCCTGATCCTCGCCTCGGCGCTCGGGTGGATGCAGACGACCGACCCCAGCTACCAGGTGCTCTCGGCGATCCCCGACGCGGTGTTCTTCTTCCTGCCGCTGCTGGTGACCTACACTGCCGCGAAGAAGCTGGGCGTCAACATCCCGCTGGCTCTCGGCATCGTCGGGCTCTTGGTGTTCCCGACGTTCTCCGGTCTGCTGACGCAGGAGGGCGGTGTCGCGCTCTTCGGCCTCGCCATCCCCGCGATCTCCTACAACGCCCAGGTCTTCCCGCCGATCCTCGCGGTGCTGCTGCTGTGGCCCGTCGAGAAGCTGGCGACGAAGATCACGCCCGGGCCCATCCGCACCTTCTTCGTGCCGCTGCTGTGCTTCATCGTGGTCTCGCCGATCATGATCTTCGCCCTCGGGCCCCTCGGTTACGGCCTCGGATCGCTGCTCACCGGCGGCATGCTCTGGCTGTACGGCACGCTCGGCTGGGTCGCTATCGCGCTGCTGGCAGCCGTGCTCCCCTTCATCATCTCGGTGGGGATGCACAAGGCGTTCATCCCGCCCACGATCGCCACCGTTGCACAGCAGGGGCGTGACCCCTTCTACCTCGTGGCCTCGCTCGCCCACAACATCGCCGAATCGGGCTCGAGCCTGGCCGTCGCTATCCGCACCCGCAACAAGACTCTGCGCGGCACGGCCATCTCGTCGGGCATCTCCGCGTTCTTCGGCATCACCGAGCCCGCGCTCTACGGCGTGACGCTGCAGAACCGCCGTGCGCTGTTCGCGGTGATCGCCGGCTCGCTGACCGGCGCCGTCTACCTGGGCATCGCCGCCGTGGGCGCCTTCGCGCTCGTCAGCCCGGGGGCTGCGAGCATCTCGATGTTCATCGACGTGCTCAACCCGTGGAACCTCATCCATGCCGTCATCGGGGCGCTCGTCGCCTTCGCGACCGCCTTCGTCGTCGCGCTCGTCATCTGGAAGGACTCCGACTCGGGCACGATCCGCGCCCTCGAGGCTCAGACCGGCCCGGCGGGCGGGATCGCGCCCAACCCGGTCGGCGACGGCCGCCTCGTCGCCCCCGTCGCGGGCGAGGTCGTCCCGCTCGACCGCGTCGACGACCCGGTCTTCGGCGGCGGCATCCTCGGCGACGGCGTCGCGATCCGCCCCAGTGCGAGCGCCGTGTACGCGCCGCTGTCGGGAGTGGTCTCGAGCCTGCTGCCCTCGAAGCACGCCTTCGGCATCACCGGCGACGACGGCGTCGAGATCCTCGTCCACGTCGGGCTCGACACGGTCAAGCTCGACGGAGCTCCCTTCGTCGCCCACGTCGCGCAGGGCGATCGCGTCGAACGCGGGCAGCTGATCCTCGAGGCCGACCTCGAGGCGATCCACCTCGCCGGCTTCGACACGATCACCCCGGTCGTCGTCCTCAACGGCGACGCGTTCGAGGTCGTCGAAGCCCTCACCGGGCCCGTCGAGGCGGGCACCGGCATCTTCACCGCTCGTACCAAGGAGGCCGCTCGTGGCACTGTCTGATTCGTTCCTGTGGGGCGGCGCGCTCGCCGCCAATCAAGCCGAGGGCGCGTGGCGCGAGGGCGGCCGCGGTCCGGCCGTCTCGGACATCGCGAAGTATCGTCCGAACGTCGACCCCCGCGAATACGCGATCCATCACGCGCACACGGTCGAGAGCATCACCGCCGCCATGGCCGATGATGACGAGACGTATTACCCCAAGCGCCGCGGCATCGACTTCTACCACCGGTATCCCGAGGATCTCGCCCTGTTCGCCGAGATGGGGTTCACGGTGCTGCGCGTGTCGATCGCGTGGACGCGGCTGTACCCGACGGGCGAGGAGACCGAACCCAACGAGGACGGCATCGCCTTCTACGAGGGGCTGTTCACCGAGATGCGGCGGCTGGGCATCGAACCGCTCGTCACGCTCTCGCACTACGACCCGCCGCTCGCCCTCGCCCTGAAGAACAACTGCTGGGTCGATCGCGGCACGATCGCCCTGTTCGAGCGCTTCGCCCGCACGTGCTTCGAGCGCTTCGGGCACCTGGTCAAGCTGTGGCTGTCGTTCAACGAAATCGACGGCATCGTGCGGCATCCGCTCACTTCGGGCGGCATCATCGAGGAGACCGTCGAAGGCAGCATCCTGCAGGCCTGCTACACCGCCCTCCATCACCAGTTCGTGGCCTCGGCCTCGGTGACGCGGATGCTGCACGAGATGTGGCCCGAGTCGCAGATGGGCTGCATGCTGACCATGCTGAAGACCTACCCGCTGACGTGCCACCCCGACGACATCGCCGCGACCCAGGCGAAGGACCGGCTGCTCTACCTCTGCACGGATGTCCAGGCCGGCGGCGCCTACCCCCGCCTCGCCCTGAACGCGCTCGCGCGACAGGGCGTCGAGATCCCGTTCGCCGAGGGGGATGCCGAGCTGCTGCGCGAGCACCCCGTCGATTTCATCTCGCTGTCGTATTACATGACCCTCGCCGAGTCCGTCGACCCGGATGCCGAGCGGACCCCGGGGAACACGGTGCTCGGGGTCAAGAACCCCTACCTCGAGTCCAGCGAGTGGGGCTGGCAGATCGACCCGGTCGGGCTGCGGATCTCGCTCATCGATCTGTACGACCGCTACGGCAAGCCGCTGTTCATCGTCGAGAACGGGCTGGGCATGCGCGATGAGCTGACCGCCGACGGGCGCGTCCACGACCCCTACCGCATCGACTATTTCCGGGCGCACTTCCGCGAGATGATCCGGGCCGTCGACGAGGGCGTCGAGCTGATGGGCTACACCAGCTGGGCGCCGATCGACATCATCAGTGCGTCGTCGTCGCAGATCTCGAAGCGATACGGTTTCATTCACGTCGACCTCGACGATCTCGGTCAGGGCAGCGGTGAGCGTCGGCGCAAGGATTCGTTCTGGTGGTACCAGCGGGTGATCGCCACGAACGGCGCAGATCTCGGGTGACCCTCCTGCTCCACGAGCGTGAGGCCGGGTCGATGAGGACGGGCATGCAGATCATCAAGAAGGTGCTCAACTCGAGCGTCGTGCTCGTCGATGACGAGCGCGGCGTCGAGCGGGTGCTGCTGGGCAAGGGCATCGGATTCGGTGCCAAACCCGGCGACGTCGTCGACGAGGGCGCGACCGATCGGGTGTTCGTCGCGCTCGACGACGCCGATCAGCGGAACCTCGTCGAGCTGCTCGCGCAGATCCCGGGTGAGTTCGTCGAGCTCACCCGGGAGATCGTCCGTGACGCCGTGGCCTCGGGGCTCGATCTCGATCCGCACATCTACCTCACGCTCACCGACCACCTTCACTTCGCCGTCGAGCGTCACCGTCGCGGTCTCGTCGTCGTGAACCGGCTCGCATGGGAACTACGCACCGTCTACCCCGACGAGTACGCCGTCGGATCCCGCGGTGTCGAGCTGCTGCGGGCGCGCATGCGCGTGGATGTGCCGGACGAAGAGGCCGCCAACATCGCGTTCCACCTCGCGAACGCCGCCAACGGGCGGGCCGGTGCCGACACGATGCATGTCGTACGGCTCATCTCGGCGGCGACCACGATCGTGTCGAACACCACGGGGATCGCCTTCGGCGACGACCTGCATTCGTCGCGTTTCCTCGTGCACCTGCAGTTCTTCGCCGAGCGGGTGTTCTCGGGGCGCATGCTCGACAGCGACGACGGCTTCCTCTTCGAGAGCATGAGCCGGCGGCATCCTCGGGCGACGGCGACGGCCGAACGCGTGCGTGCGCTCGTGCGGACGCAGCACGACATCGAGATCACCGACGAGGAGGTCGCCTACCTCGCTCTCCACATCGCACGCGCCGTGCCGGGGTGATCCCGCGTCAGTATCCGGCGCGGGTGGTGCGGTCGGCCTCGGGCACCCAGGCCGCCGCGAGCGCTTCCGAGCCGCGGGCCAGCAGCGCGACGTCGGCGCCGACGAGCAGGAAGTCCGCCCCGGCCTCGGCGTAGCCGCGCGCGAGCGCGGGGTCGAAGGCGTTCGCGCCCGCCGGTGTGCCGGCGGACCGGGCGTCGGCGAAGACGCGACGGACGGCGGCGACCACGTCGGGGTGGGACTGCTGTCCGAGCAGCCCCATCGAGGCGGCGAGATCGCTCGGGCCGACGAACACGCCGTCGATCCCGTCGACCGCAGCGATGCCCGCGGCGGCGTCGACCCCCGCGGCGGTCTCGATCTGCACGACGAGCGACACGTGCTGCTCGGCCTCGGCCAGGTAGTCGTCGACGCGGTTCCAGCGGGCCGAACGGGCGAGGGCGGAACCGACGCCCCGGATGCCGCGGGGCGGATAGTGCACCGCGCGCACGACCGCCTCGGCCTCGGCGACCGACGACACCATCGGCACGAGCAGGTTCTGCGCACCGAGGTCGAGCACCTGCTTGATCACGACGGGGTCAGCGGTCGGAACCCGCACCATCGTCGTGACCGGTGTCGCGGCGGCGGCCTGCAACTGGGCGAGCACGGACTCGATTCCGTTGGGAGAGTGCTCCATGTCGATGAGCAGCCAGTCGAGTCCGGCGCCGGCGCAGATCTCGGCGACCAGCGGCGACCCGGAGCACACCCACATCCCCGCGAGCGGGCGGTCCGCGCGAGCGAGGGCGTCGCGGAAGGTCGGTGTCAGACGAAACGGCATGCGATCACTCCCATCGGGCCATAGTCGCAGCGGACCTCGTCGCCGCGCGACACCCACATCGGCCGCGTGAACGACCCGGCGAGGATCAGCTCACCCGCCTCCAGGCGCGCGCCGTGCTGCGACACCTTGTTGGCGAGCCAGGCGACCCCCGTCGCGGGATGGCCGAGGACACCCGCCGCCACCCCGGTCTCCTCGATCTCGCCGTTGCGCGAGAGCAGCGCCGGCACCCACCGCAGGTCGATCTCGTCGGGACGTCGCCGCTCGGTGCCGAGCACCATCGCACCGTAAGCGGCGTTGTCGGCGATCGTGTCGACGATCGTGCGCCCCTCGAGCTCGATGTGCGAGTTGAGGATCTCGAGGGCCGGGACGGCATAGTCGATCGCGTCGAGCGCGTCGTCGAGCGTGCAGTCCGGCCCGGCGAGGGGACGGGCGAGCGCGAAGGCGAGCTCGACCTCGACGCGCACGTTCGAGAACCGCTCGGTGGCGATCTCGGCGCCCGAGCCGTAGACCGTGTCGTCGAACATGACGCCGTAGTCGGGCTCGGTGATTCCGGTCGCCTGTTGCATCGCTCGGGAGGTCAGACCGATCTTGCGTCCCACGAGCCGGCGGCCCGAGGCGATCATCCGGTCGCGCCACACGCCCTGGATGGCGTACGAGTCCTCGACGGTGGCGCCGGGATACCGTGCCGTGATGCGCGGGATGACGCCGTGGGTGCGATCGGCCTCGGCCAGGTCGTCCGCGATGGCGGCGATGTCGTCGGGGGAGAGCATGAGCGTCCTCTCAGAGTTGGTTGGAGGTCAGAGCTGGTTGCCGAGCTTGTACTCGCCCTGTTTGTACTCGGGCAACCCGTCGTCGCCCGGTCGGGTGTACGAGAACCCGTCGGCGCCGATCGTGACGGCCATCTCCGAGTCGTCGGTGCGGGCGCGGAGCGGCTGGGGCTTCCCGTCGAGGTCGAGGACGAGGGAGGCCTCGGTGTACCAGGAGGGCACGACGGGGTTGCCCCACCAGTCGCGGCGCTGGTTGTCGTGCACGTCCCACGTGATGACGGGATTGTCGGGGTCGCCGGTGTAGTAGTCCTGCGTGTAGATCTCGACGCGGTGTCCGTCGGGGTCGCGCAGGTAGAGATAGAACGCGTTCGAGACGCCGTGGCGCCCCGGCCCCCGCTCGATCGCGTCCGATCGGCGGAGCGCGCCGAGCTTGTCGCAGATCGCGAGGATGTTGTGCTTCTCGTGCGTCGCGAAGGCCACGTGGTGCATCCGGGGGCCGTCACCGCCGGTCATCGCGGTGTCGTGGACGGTCGGTTTCCGCCGCATCCATGCCGCGTACACCGTGCCCGCGTCATCCTGGATGTCCTCGGTCACCCGGAACCCGAGCGACTGCATGAACTGCACGGCGCGCGGGACGTCCGGGGTCACCTGGTTGAAGTGATCCAGACGCACGAGCTCGCCGGGCGTGTGGAGGTCGTAGCGCCACGAGAGGCGCTCGACGTGCTCGGTCTGGAAGAAGAACTCGTACGGGAAGCCGAGCGGATCCTCGACGCGGACAGAGTCGCCGATGCCTCGCACGAAGCCACCCGGCCGCCGCTCCACCCGGCAGCCCAGCTCGGTGTAGAACGCGACGGCGCGGTCGAGGTCGTCGGCCGACCGGACGCGGTACGAGAACGCCGCGACGGCGGCGACCGGTCCCTGACGCAGGATCAGGTTGTGGTGGATGAACTCCTCGGTCGAACGGAGGTAGATCGCCTCGTCGTCCTCCTCTGTGACGTAGAGCCCGAGCACGTCGACGTAGAACTCCCGTGAGGCGGCGAGGTCGGTGACGACCAGCTCCATGTAGGCGCAGCGGAGGATGTCGGGCGCCGGCGCCGTCGGCGTCGGGATCGGGTCGTCGCAGGTGATCGGCGCCTCCTGGCTGACGAAGTAGCCCGAGGAGGTCCGGGTCATCTGGTCGCGGTGGGTCATGACAGCGTCCTTGCTCTCGATGTCGGGTGGGTCCGGCGGTTCCGGGCGGCGGGTCAGCTCTTGCCGAAAGTCGGGTTGTGGACCGCGCCGAGGGTGATGTGCACCGCCTGCTGGTGCGTGTAGAAGTCGATCGACCGGTAGCCGCCCTCGTGGCCGAGGCCGGACGCCTTGACCCCGCCGAACGGGGTGCGCAGGTCGCGCACGTTGTTGGAGTTGAGCCAGACCATCCCCGCCTCAACGGCCTGCGAGAAGTTGTGCGCCCGCTTCAGGTCGTTGGTCCAGACGTAGGCGGCGAGCCCGTATTTCGTGTCGTTGGCGAGGTCCAGCGCCTCGGCATCCGTGTCGAACGGGGTGATCGCGACGACCGGGCCGAAGATCTCCTCCTGGAAGATCCGCGCCGTCGGAGCGACGTCGGCGAACACGGTCGGGGCGACGAAGGTGCCGCTCTCGAACCCCTCGGGGCGGCCGCCGCCGGCGACGAGGCGGCCCTCGCTCTTTCCGAGCTCGACGTACGACATGACCTTCTCGAAGTGCTCGGGATGCACGAGCGCGCCCACCTCGGTCGCCGGGTCGTGGGGGAAGCCGACTCGCACCCGCTGGGCCTGCGCGGCGTAGCGTCCGACGAACTCGTCGTACACCGCGCGCTCGACGAGGATGCGGCTGCCGGCCGTGCAGCGCTCGCCGTTGAGAGAGAACACACCGAAGATCGTGGCGTCGATCGCCGCGTCGAGATCCGCGTCGGCGAAGACGATCGCCGGGCTCTTCCCGCCCAGCTCCATCGACAGCCCCTTGAGGTGCGGCGCCGCGTTGGCGAAGATCAGCTGCCCCGTCGAGCTCTCGCCCGTGAACGAGATGAGCGGCACGTCGGGGTGCTTCACGAGCGCGTCGCCCGCGTCCTCGCCGAGGCCGTTGACCAGGTTGAAGACCCCGGGCGGCAGTCCGGCCTCCTCGAAGATGCCCGCCCACAGCGACGCGGACAGGGGCGTGAACTCGGCGGGCTTCAGCACGACCGTGTTGCCGGTGGCGAGCGCCGGGGCGAGCTTCCACGACTCGAGCATGAACGGGGTGTTCCACGGAGTGATGAGCCCGGCGACGCCGATGGGCTTGCGGTTGACGTAGTTGATCTGACGGCCGGGCACCTTGTAGGTGTCGTCGGCCTGGGCGACGATCAGGTCGGCGAAGAACCGGAAGTTCTCGGCGGCCCGCCGGGCCTGGCCGAGCGCCTGCGTGATGGGGAGTCCGGAGTCGAACGACTCGAGCTCGGCGAGGCGGGCGTCGCGAGACTCGACCAGGTCGGCGATGCGATGCAGCACGCGCGAGCGCTCGCGCGGGAGCATCCGCGGCCACGGCCCCTCGGTGAACGCGCGGCGGGCTGCCGCGACGGCGGCATCGACGTCGGCCTTCTTGCCGGCGGCCGCCTGCAGGTACACGCGCCCGGTGACGGGGTCGAGCACGTCGAACGTCGCGCCGTCGACCGAGTCGACGAGCGACCCGTCGATGTAGTGACGGATGGCGCCTGGCAGGTCCGCGGGCGTGTGGGGGGCGGTGAGCGTCGTGTCGGTCATCTCGTGCGTCCTTGCAGCAGGGGGCGGTCAGAAGTTGGGCAGGCCGAGCGCCTGATCGGGGTGCTCGTGCGTCATGTAGGCGTCGAGGGTGGCCGAGCGGTGGCGCCGCGCGGCGTGCTCGATCTCGGTGAGGGGCGCCCCTCGTTCGATCAGCGCCAGGATGTGCTCGTGCTCCTGCACCGACTCCTGCGCGCGGCCCGGGACGAAGCTGAAGGTCGAGTCGCGCAGGTGTCCGAGCCGTGCCCATTCGGCCTGCACGAGTTCGAGCATTCGAGGGTTGGCGCACTGCTCGAACAGCGTCGCGTGGAACTCCTGGTTCAACCGGGTGAACGAGCGCGGATCGAAGTGATCGAGAGACTCGGTCATCAGCGCGTTGATCTCGCGCGCACGCCGGATGTCGTCGACGCTCAGCGCGCGCGCCGCGAGCGCCGTCGCGGCGCCCTCGAGGATCGACAGCGCCTGCATGCTGAAGCGGTACTGCGAGTCGTCGACCATCGCCACGCGGGCGCCGATGTTGCGCTCGAAGGTCACGAGGCCCTCGGCCTCGAGCTGGCGGATCGCCTCGCGCACCGGGACGACGCTCATGTCGAGCTCGCCGGCGATCGTCCCGAGCACGAGCCGGTACCCCGGGGTGAACTCCTGCTCGGCGATGCGCTCGCGGATCCAGTGATACGCGCGCTGCGACTTGCTCTGCGTCTCGGGCAGGGGAGGCGTCGGGGAGGTCATGCGCCGCGCTCGCCGTCGTACCGGGCGCGCCAGGCCGCGTTCATCGGGAACAGCCCGTCGACCGAGGCGCCCTCCGCCACGCGCGCGGCGATCCAGGCGTCCTCGTCCTCCTGAGCGAGGGCCGCATCGACGACCTCGGCGACGAGAGATGGCGGGATGACGATGACCCCGTCGGCGTCGCCCACGATGACGTCTCCGGGCTGGATGGTCGCGCCGCCGCAGGCGATGGTTCCGCCCGCCTCCCACGGAACGTGCTTGCGCCCGAGGACGGCCGGATGCGCGCCCGCGGCATAGACGGGCAGGCCGATCTCGGCGACGGCGGCGTAGTCGCGCACGCCGCCGTCAGTGACGACGCCGGCGGCTCCCCGGGTCCGGGCGCGGAGGGCCAGGATGTCGCCGAGCGTGCCCGATCCGGTCTCGCCGCGCGCCTCGATGACGATGACCTCGCCGGGCGAGACCGCGTCGAACACCTGCTTCTGCGCGTTGAATCCGCCGCCGTGCCGGGCGAAGAGGTCGGGGCGGAACGGCACGAACCGCAGCGTGGCGGCCGTTCCGACGAGCTTGCTGGCGGGGTGCATCGGCCGCACACCGTCGATCGTCACGTCGTCGAGCCCGCGCTTGCGCAGCTGCTGCGACAGTGCCGCGACGGGCACGCGCTCGAGCTTGGCCCGGAGATCGTCGGTGAGGCCGGATGCCGGCTCGTCCGGCAGCCCGGCAGCTTCGCGCGATCCCCAGGCCTCCTCGCGCTGGATGTCGTCGACCGTGGGAAGCGAGCCGAGCGCGGGATCGAACGCGGCGCCCTCGTCGGCGACGACGGTCGTCACGAGTCGTCCCGACGTGGCGCCGGTATCGAGCGCGTCGACCTCGATCTCGACGACGTCGCCGGGGACGATGACCGACGATCCGGCCGGCGTGCCGGTCAGGATGACGTCGCCGGTCTCGAGGGTCAGGTGCTGCGAGAGGTCGGCGACGATCTGCGCCAGCGGGAACAGCAGGCCGCCGGTGGTGTCGTCCTGCACGAGGTCGCCGTTGACCCAGGCGCGGACGCGGAGCCGGTGCGGGTCGACGGTCCGGGCGTCGATGAGGTCGGGGCCGAGGGGAGTGAAGCCGTCACGGCTCTTCGAGCGGAGGTTCGATCCCTTGTCGGCGGCGCGCAGGTCGTAGACGCCGAGGTCGTTGGCCGCGGTGACGGCGGCGACGTGGTCCCAGGCCTCGGCGAGGCCGACCCGGTGCGCGTCGCGCCCGATGACGAGCGCGATCTCGCCCTCGAACGCCAGCAGCTCCGTACCCGCCGGGCGTTCGACCGTGTCGCCGCTCCCGGCGATCGAGCTCGACGCCTTCAGGAAGTACGAGGGGGCGGCGGGCGTGCGCCCGCGCTGCGCGGCCCGGGATGCATAGCTCAGGTGGACCGCGATGATCTTGCCCGGTCGACCGGAGCTTCCTCGCTCTTGTCTCATATTCGAAATCGTATATGATCATCGCCAGCAGAACAACGTCTGCAGACAACGTCGTCGACACCTCGGGAGCACGAAGATGAGCACCCCCACATCCACCCCCGGTCCGGCCGCACGCAGCGGCTTCACTCCGACCGGGACCATCGCCACCGCCGCCGACCGCCGCCGCGTGGTCTTCGCCACCGTCGTCGGGACGACGGTCGAGTGGTACGACTTCTTCATCTACGCCACGGCGGTCGGGCTGGTCTTCGGCCAGCTCTTCTTCGCTCCGCTCGGCGCCAACAGCGCGTTGATCGGTTTCGCCACCGTCGGGGTGAGCTTCCTCTTCCGGCCCCTCGGCGCCTTCCTCGCCGGCCATCTCGGCGACCGGCTCGGGCGCAAGCTCGTGCTGATGTGGACGCTCATCCTCATGGGCGTCGCGACGGCACTGATCGGCCTGTTGCCCACGTACGAGACGATCGGCCTCGCCGCGCCGGTCATCCTCGTGCTGCTGCGCATCGTCCAGGGCATCTCGGCCGGCGGCGAATGGGGCGGTGCCGTGCTCATGGCCGTCGAGCACGCCCCGAAGACGCGCCGTGGCGCATTCGGTGCGTCGCCGCAGATCGGCGTACCGCTCGGCCTCCTCCTCGCGTCCGGAGTGATGGCGCTCATGGCCATGATCGCTCCCGGCGAGGCGTTCCTGGCCTGGGGCTGGCGGGTCCCGTTCCTCCTGAGCGTCGTGCTCATCCTCGTCGGCTGGTACGTGCGTCGCCGCGTGGAGGAGAGCCCCGTGTTCACCGAGCTCGCCGAGCGGCGCGAGAAGGCCCACATGCCGATCGTGCAGCTCTTCCGCAAGCACGCCGCTCTCGTGATCATCGCCGCGTTCGTCTTCGCGGGGAACAACGCCGTCGGCTACATGACCACCGGCGGCTACATCCAGAACTACGCCACCAACCCCGACGGACCGCTCGGGTTCGACCGCGAACCGGTCCTGTGGGCGGTCGCCGGTTCGGCGGTCACCTGGCTCGTCACGACGCTCATCGCCGGGTTCCTCTCCGACCGCATCGGGCGCCGCACGACCTACATCGCCGGCTGGATCCTCCAGCTCGCGGGCGTGTTCGCTCTCTTCCCGCTCGTGAACACCGGAAGCATCGGCCTCCTCTTCGCCGGGCTGGCGATCCTGACGATCGGCCTGGGCCTGACGTACGGCCCGCAGGCCGCCCTGTACGCCGAGCTCTTCCCGGCATCCATCCGGTTCTCGGGCGTCTCGATCTCCTACGCCATCGGCGCCATCCTCGGCGGCGCGTTCGCGCCGACGATCGCCACCGCGCTCGTGCAGGCGACGGGATCGACCACGTCGGTGACCTGGTACCTGGCGGGGATGACGGTGCTCGGGCTCGTCGCGACGCTGCTGCTGCGCGACCGCAGCGGCATCCCGCTCGACCCCGACCACGAGGCCGAGCAGTCGGTCAGCCCGATCGTCGGCACCGGCCGGCGCTGACCGCGGCGGCGAGGAGAGCACGATGCAGTTCCATCATCACGGCTACGTCTCGGGAGATCCGCGCGTGCAGCCCGCGGCCGGTCGCGGGCTGCACCGCCCCGCCGAGCTGCCCGACGAGACCGACGTCCTCATCGTCGGCTCGGGACCGGCGGGGATGCTGCTGGCGGCGCAGCTGTCGCAGTTCCCCGATGTCGACGTGAGGTTGATCGAGCGCCGCGAGGGGCGTCTCGAGCTGGGGCAGGCAGACGGCATCCAGCCGCGGAGCGTGGAGACCTTCCAGGCGTTCGGATTCGCCGAGCGCATCATGGCGGAGGCCTACAACATCGGCTGGATGAACTTCTGGGCACCCGACCCGGAGGATCCGACGCGCATCGTGCGCACCATGCGCACGGAGGACTATGCGCTGCGGATGAGCGAGTTCCCGCACCTGATCGTCAACCAGGCGCGCGTGCTCGACTACTTCGCCGAGGCCGCGGCGCAGGGACCGGGGCGCGTCGTGCCCGACTACGGCGTCGAGTTCCTCGGGCTGACCGTCGGCGAGGAGGGCGAGTTCCCGGTCGAGGTGCGGGTGCGTCATGTCGGGGGCGCCCGGGCGGGTGAGGAGCGCACGATCCGCGCGAAGTACGTCGCGGGATGCGACGGCGCGCGCAGCCGCGTGCGCGACGCGATCGGCCGGGTCCACGTCGGGGCGGCGTCGGCGCACGCCTGGGGCGTCATGGACGTGCTGGCGAACACCGACTTCCCCGACTGGCGCATCAAGTGCGCGATCAACTCAGCGGCGGGCAACATCCTGCACATCCCGCGCGAGGGCGGTTACCTCAGCCGCATGTACATCGACCTCGGCGAGGTCGCCCCCGACGACGATCATCGCGTGCGGCAGACGCCGATCGACGAGATCATCCGGCGAGCCAACGCGATCCTGCACCCGTACTCGATCGACGTGAGAGAAGTCGCCTGGCACAGCGTCTACGAGGTGGGGCATCGCGTCACCGACGGCTTCGACGACGTGCCGGCGGGCGCCCCGCGCGCGCCGCGCGTGTTCCTCACCGGCGACGCCTGCCACACCCACAGCGCGAAGGCCGGGCAGGGGATGAACGTCTCGATGCAGGACGGGTTCAATCTGGGGTGGAAGCTCGGCCACGTCCTGACGGGCCTGGCGGCGCCGTCGCTGCTGTCGACGTACGGGGCGGAACGACGCCCCGTCGCGCAGCAGCTGATCGACTTCGACCGGGAGTGGTCGGCCCTCATGGCGCGCAAGCCCGAGGAGATCACCGACCCGCAGGATCTCGCGACCCACTACCTCGCGACGGCGGAGTTCCCCTCCGGCTTCCGCACCCGGTACGACCCGTCGGAGATCGTCGCGGATGCCGCGCACCAGGACCTCGCTTCGGGCTTCCCGATCGGCATGCGATTCGCGTCGGTCGAGGTCGCGCGCGTCGCCGAGGGCAACGCCGTGCACCTGGGTCACCATGCCCGGGCCGACGGGCGGTGGCGCATCTACGCGTTCGCCGACGCCCCGTTGCCGGGCGCGCCGTCCGCGCTCGACGACTTCGCGCGGTGGCTCGCGTCGCCCGTGTCGCCGGTGTCCGTGCACACCCCCGCGGGCGTCGACGTCGACGCGGTGTTCGACGTCAAGGTGGTGTACCAGCAGCGGTACGACGAGATCGAGCTGCCGCTCGTGCCCGACATCTTCCGCCCCCGCACCGGCCCGCTCGGCCTGACGGACTGGGAGAAGGTGTTCGCCGCGGCACCGAGCGCGTGGCACGATGCCGACATCTTCGACGAGCGCGGGCTCTCGCGCGACGGAGTCGTCGTTGTCGTCCGCCCCGACCAGTACGTCGCGGCTGTGCTGCCGCTCACCGCGACCGACGAGCTGACCGCCTTCTTCGCGGGAGCCCTGCTGCGCGCCTAGGGCTTCGCCCTAGGAGTTCACGCGGAGGATCTCCTCCTGGTACGGGGCGCGGATCGTCGCCGACACCCGCAGGTCGAGCAGGAGGAACGGGCGCTCATCGGCGGGGCGATCGCGCCACCGGGCGAGGGCCTCGAGATCCTCGAGCGTGCGCACCACGACGGCCTCGCCGCCGACCGCGCGGCACAGCGCGGCGAAGTCGACCTCGGGGATGAGCATGGGGGCGGGGGCGAGGCCCTGCGCGCCGTACAGGTGCACCTCGGCGCCGTACGCGCGGTCGTTCCACACGACGGCGAGGCCGCGGCCGCCGGCGACCCGGACGGCCGACTCGAGGTCGCTGACGGCCATGAGACCGCCGCCGTCGCCCGTCGTCAGCACGATCGTCGCGTCGGGACGGGCGCGGGCTGCGCCGGGGACCGAGGGGAAGCCGAGGCCGATCGACTGATAGGCGGTGCCGACCATCATCATCCGGTCGGGTGACGACACGGGCCAGTACATGTTCGCCCATCCGATGAAGTGGCCACCGTCCGACACGACGACGCGGTCCTCGGGCAGCAGCTCTCCGATCCGCCGCGCGGCGGACCGCGGGTCGAGACGCCCGTCGGGGGCGAGGGCATCGCCGGGGAGATGGTCGCGCAGGGCGGCGATGTCGAGCGACTCGCGCCATCCGCTCGCCGGAGCGACGAGCGCGGCGAGCTCGTCGGCGATCGCCCGGGCCGCGAGGGCCGCGTCGGCGCGCAGGTAGAGCCCGACGTGCGGATGCGTCGCCGTGGGTGCCGTGTCGATCTGAGCGACCGTCGTCCCGGGGGCGAACAGAGTCCCGAACCGCATCGTGAACTGGTTGAGAGACGCGCCGACGACGAGCACGACATCGGCGTCGCGGATGACGGACATCGCCCCGTCGGCGCCGAATCCGCCGGTCACGCCGAGATCGAACTCCGGACGCGGGAAGACCCCGCGCCCGAGAGCCGTGGTCGCGGTCACCGCTCCCGTCGCGTCGGCGATCGCGCCGAGAGCGGTGCCCGCTCCGGCGAGCCACGCGCCGCGGCCCGCGAGGAGGAGGGGCCGCTGCGCGCCCGCCAGTGCGCGGGCGATCTGCGTCACGGTTCCGGTCGCGAACGGCGTGGCGGGAGCGAGCTCAGGCGCTCGCCGCGGCTCGGGGGTACGGGTGAGCGGGCCGGCGTCGGCTTTGGCGACGTCGTAGGGGATCGCCAGCACGACGGGGGAGGAGTACGCGAGGGCGTGCTCGATCGCGATGACGGTCGTGGCCGCGGCATCCGCCCGGCCCACCGTGTAGGTGCGGACTCCGACCGCCGAGGCGAGCGCGATCTGGTCGACGTCCCACGGGCGCGGGCCGGACGTCGGCGCATCGCCGACGACGAGGACCAGCGGGGTGCGTGCCTGCGCTGCCTCCGCGAGCGGTGTCAGGGTGTTGGTGAACCCCGCTCCGTACGTCGCGGTCGCGGCCGCGAGGCCTCCGCCGGCACGGTAGTGGGCATCGGCGGACACCACGCCGCCCGCCTCATGACGGAGCGCGGTGAAGGTGACGCCGGGGGAGCGCTCGAGCGCATCGAGCAGGTGTGCGTTGCCATTGCCCATCACGCCGAAGACGTGCGAGACGTGTCGGGAGAGGGCGGCGGCGACGTGCGCGGAGACGGAGGGCATGGCGATGCCTTTCGAGACGGAACGGTGATGGAGGCCGTATGTGTCTCACGCGCGGATGCCGCTTCGTGCCCATTTTTCGAGCACCGACGGCAACGCCGCCGCCGGACGTTCCGATTATAGGAACGACCGACGACGGCGTGAAGTGTTCGGTACGGGTTACGCCGGGACCTTCAGTCGCGGCACTCCGGCGGTCACCGGCCGCAGCTCGCGCTGCGGGGCCTCGGGGATCTCCTGGTCCAGCGCGACGACGAGTCCGGCGGACGACGTCGCCGCATTGGCCATGTCGCGGATGGCGGCCGGGTTGAGGACCTCCATGTCGGCGCTTTCGAAGACGAAGCGCAGCGGGATGGACGGCTGCAGCCAGATCGAGGAACGACCGTCGTCGGCCGTCCACGACATCATGAAGCTCTCATTGCGCCGCAGCTTCGTCGCGATGACGACTTTGAGGTGCGCGAGCAGGCGGTCCGGGATCTCGATTCGGGTGTCGGAGTTTCCGTAGTGGAGCTGTCCCATGCTGTCCTCCTGAGATCGTCGATGAGCGAGTGAAGTGTTGGTTCCCTCGTTAAGTATCTAGCCAGACAAGACAGTTTCTGTCAATTCTTAGATCCTATGTATCTCACCATCTGTGAAAGACAGAATCTGTCAAGCTGGGCTAGTGTTCTAGGATGCTGTCGGAGGAGGTGGCAACCCGATGCCTCGAAACGTCGTCCGTCATGAAGGACTTCACCTGTACGCGGATCAACCTCGTGACGAGGTCGGTCGTCGGCTGAGCGACGCCGTCCTGCGTCTGCGGCGTGCGGAACAGGTGCAGGCCGGGCTCGCCGTGCGCGCCTCCGAGCTGTCGGCGATCGACTTGACCGCGCTGCGCTACCTCGTTCAGGGACACCGCGACGGCCGCGATCTCGGGCCCAAGGACCTCATCGTCATGCTCGCCACCTCGAGCGCCACGGTCACCAATGTCGTCGAGCGTCTCGCCTCGAAGGGCCTGGTCGAGCGCGTGCAGCACCCCAGCGACCGCCGGGCGCACTACCTCGTTCCGACCGCCGCCGCCGTCGAGCGGGTGGATGCCGCCTTCGCCGCCCATCACCGAGCGATTGTGACGGTCATCGATGAGCTCGACCCTGAGCGTACCGCCATCGCGGCCGAGGTCATCGACCTCCTCGCTTCCGCCCTCGACGAGATCGCCGAGCGCAGCGCCTGACTCCCGAACGAAGCGGGGGCCGACTCCATATCAGTGGTGTCGGCCCCCGCTTCGTCGTGTCAGCTGTCTTCGCCCTCAGCCTGCGAGGGGTGTCCCGTCTCCTCTTCCGGGGCTTCGCCCGTGTCGGGGTGATCGGGGTCGGCGCCTTCGGCCTGGCTGGGCTTCGCGTCGTCTCGTGACATCGACGGTCTCCTTCCGAGATGGGGTCGTCGTCTCTGGCTATCACGCTTGTCCAACCCCCGCCATCCCCTCGCCCCGGGCGGGACGATGTGCCTACGGTCACCCCATGTCCGACGCATCCGAACCCCTGACCGACGAAGACGCCCGCCGCGAGGAACTGCTGCGCGCCGGCGGATCGACCGAGGCCGACGCGGCGCCGCGGATCGAGACGAGCGAGCACGACGGCGTCACGCGCATCGACATCGCCGACTCGGCCGCCGTGCGTCCGGGACCTGGGCCCGGTACGCCCGAGGCCGACGGTGACGAGCCGGAGGTCGAGCGATGAAGGCCCTCACCTGGCAGGGGCGCCGCAACGTCTCCGTCGAGACGGTGCCCGACCCCGAGATCCTCGAGCCCACCGATGCGATCGTGCGGATCACCTCGACCGCGATCTGCGGCTCCGACCTGCACCTGTATGAGATCTTCGGGCCGTTCATCGACAGCGGCGACGTGCTCGGACACGAGCCGATGGGCGTCGTCGTCGAGGTCGGCTCGGCCGTCACGAACCTGGCGGTCGGAGACCGCATCGTCGTGCCGTTCAACATCTCGTGCGGGCACTGCTTCATGTGCCGGCGCGGGCTGCAGTCGCAGTGCGAGACGACGCAGGTCACCGAGTACGGCAGCGGCGCGTCGCTGTTCGGCTACACCAAGCTGTACGGCCAGGTCCCCGGCGGTCAGGCCGAGTACTTGCGGGTGCCGCTCGCGGACTACAACCACATCCGCGTCGGCAACGACCTCCCCGACGACCGGTACCTCTTCCTCAGCGACATCCTGCCGACCGCGTGGCAGGGCGTGGAGTACGCCGATGTTCCCGAGGGCGGCACTCTCGCGGTGATGGGGCTGGGGCCCGTCGGCCAGTTCGTCGCGCGCGTCGGTGTGCACCGAGGGTACCGGGTGCTCGCGGTCGACCCGGTCGCCGAACGGCGAGCGATGGCGGAGCGGCACGGTGCGGACGTGTTCGACCTGACCGACTCGGTGGTCGACGAACTCCGCGACCTCACCGACGGGCGCGGCGCGGACGCCGTCGTGGATGCCGTCGGCATGGAGGCCCACGGGAACCCCGCCGTCTCGACGGTGCACAAGGCGTTGGGGCTGCTGCCCGATGCCCTGGCTCAGAAGGTCTTGGAGACCGGCGGGCTCGATCGGCTGGCGGCGCTCCACTCGTCGATCGACATCGTCCGCCGCGGCGGCACCGTCTCGCTCAGCGGCGTGTACGCCGGCGAGGCCGACATGATGCCGATGAAGACGATGTTCGACAAGCAGCTGAGCCTTCGGATGGGTCAGTGCAACGTCAAGCGGTGGATCGATGACCTGCTGCCTCTCGTCGAAGACCCCGCTGACCCGCTCGGCGTCATGGATCTGACGACCCACCGCGCGCCGCTGTCCGACGCGCCGGGCCTCTACGAGACTTTCCAGAAGAAGGAGGACGGCTGCATCAAGGTGGTGCTGCAGCCGTGACTCCGCCCCGGAGAGGAGACTGCCATGTCGCGTAACGTCCGACTCATGCGCTGCGCCCCCGAAGACGTCTTCGCGGTCCTGAACGACGGCTGGCTGTTCCCGGCGTGGGTCGTCGGTGCTTCGCGCATGCGCGATGTCAGTCCCGCCTGGCCCCAGAAGGGGTCGCGTCTGCACCATTCCTTCGGGGTGTGGCCCTTCGTCATCGACGACAGCACGTCGGTGCTCGAATTCGATCCGCCGCACCGCATGGTGCTGCAGGCGCGCGGCTGGCCGATCGGCGAAGCCCACATCACCATCGACGTCAAGCCCCGAGGCGATGACTGCGTCGTGCGCATTCAGGAAGTGGCCGCGGAGGGGCCGGGGTCGTTCATCCCGCAACCGCTGCTCGACCTGCCCCTGCACGTGCGCAACGCCGAGACCCTGCGTCGGCTCGCGCACCTCGCGGAGGGCGGCGCGGGACGGTGACGACCGAGTACGACGCCGTCATCGTCGGCTCCGGGCCGAACGGGCTGGCGGCGGCCGTCACCCTGGCGCGCTCCGGGCTCTCGGTCGCGGTGTTCGAAGCCGAGGATCACTTCGGCGGCGGGGCGGCCTCCGGGGAGATCACCCTCCCCGGCTACCTGCACGACCTGTGCTCGGCGGTGCACCCGCTCGCATTCGAATCCGCCTTCTTCCGCGAGTTCGGACTGCGCCACCGCGTCGAGTTCGTCGTGCCCGAGGTGTCGTACGCGCACCCTCTCGACGGCGGCGCGGCGCTGGCGTACCGCGATCTCGACCGCACGGCGGAGGGGCTCGGTGCCGACGGCCGCGCGTATGCCCGGCTGATGGCGCCGCTCGTCGAGCGCGTGCGCGGCATCGCGGACTTCACCGGTGGATCGCTGCTGCGCGTGCCCGGCGATCCGATCGCCGCGGCCTGGTTCGGCCTGCGCACCCTCGAGCAGGGGACACCGGCATGGAGCCTGCGGTTCCGCGAGCAGGCGGCCCCGGCCCTCATGTCGGGGGTCGCGGCCCACACCATTCTCGGCCTCCCGAGTCTCGCGGCAGCCGGCGGCGGCCTCACCCTCGCGACATACGGTCATGCCCGCGGGTGGCCGATCCCGATCGGCGGAAGCGGGGCGATCGTGGCCGCCATGGTCGACGACATCCGTGCGCACGGCGGCGAGCTGTTCTCGGGACGCCGTATCGATTCGCTCGACGAGCTGCCGAGCGCGCGCGCCGTGATGCTCGACGTGACGCCGCGCGCCCTCATCGCGATCGCCGGGGACCGGATGCCGACGCGCTATCGGCACCGCCTCGAGCGCTTCCGGTACGGTGACGCGGTGGCGAAGGTCGACTTCGCCCTGTCCGCGCCGGTGCCGTGGCGCGATCCCGCGATCGCGCAGAGCGGCACTGTCCACGTCGGCGGGACCCGGCCGGAGATCGCCGCCTCCGAGAACGCGGTGCGCGCCGGCCGGCTGCCCGACGCGCCGTATGTGCTCGTCGCGCAGCCGTCGCTGTTCGATGCGGGCCGGGCGCCGGAGGGCCATCACACCCTGTGGGCATACACGCACGTTCCCGCGGGCAGCGAGGTCGACCGGACCGAGGCGATCGTGCGCCAGATCGAGCGGTTCGCGCCGGGCTTCCGCGACACGATCCTCGCGACCCACTCGGAGACCGCGCAGCAGGTCGCCGCGCGCAACCTCAACTATCCCGAGGGTGACATCTCCGCCGGCATCCCGTCGCTCGATCAGCTGATCGCCCGCCCGTTGCTCGCACGCGACCCGTGGCGGACGCCCATGGGCGGCGTCTATCTGTGCTCGTCCTCGACGAGCCCGGGCCCAGGCGTTCATGGGCTGGCCGGATGGTGGTCGGCTCTGAGCGCTCTGCGGCACGAGTTCGGGGTGCTCACGCGTCCCGACCTCTCACCGCGTCTCTAGGGGTGGGAGGCGCCGGAGTCAAGCGGAAGAGCGCCCCGTCGCCGCGCTCGTACAGTGGACGCACCATTGTCGTCTGCGGGAGGTTCATGGTGTCCGGTGCTTCCGAGCCCGAATCCGTCGCGCGAGCCGTCGAACGGCTCCGTCTGGCAGAGGCCAGCCTGGCTCGGCGGCGTCAGAGCGACTGCGGTCCCAGTGAGACGGCGCGCGCCGCAATGCGGGTGGTGTACGACAGCGCGGATGCCGGCCGGCGCGTCACCCCGACCGACATCGCCGCCTCGCTGGGCATCTCGACGCCGACGGCGACGACCATGCTGAAGCGTCTCCGCGACGGGGGACTGGTGGCGTTCGAGCGCAACCCCGACGACGGTCGGAGCAAGTACGTCGTGCCGACCGATCGCAACGCAGACGTCGAGGGTGTCGATCCGCTGACGCTGCGTGTGCGCGACATCGCGCGCGGGCTGGATGACGACACCGCCGCGAAGCTGACGACCCTTCTCGACGCGATCGCGGATGCGGTCGACGAGGAGTGTCGCTGAGGTCAGGCGTCGCCGGTCGCGGGCTCCGGGACGACACGCAGGCCGTTCG
Source organism: Microbacterium sp. 1262 (assembly GCF_040544895.1). NCBI lineage: Bacteria > Bacillati > Actinomycetota > Actinomycetes > Micrococcales > Microbacteriaceae > Microbacterium > Microbacterium sp. 1262. The sequence continues at coordinate 2,019,736 of NZ_JBEPKU010000001.1, read as the reverse complement.
CTCCGCCCGCTTCGAGCAGGAGGGCCTCGACCCAATGTCGATTGATCGTCGGCGGACGGCTGCCGCTGAAGAGGAACACCATCGGGACGGCCGGGTGCACCCACACGCTGAACAGCCCGCTGTCGGTCGAACGGTGGAACATGAACGGCTCGTTGCGGCGCAGCTTGTTCATGAACACGACCCGCAGGTGCGCGAGCAGACGGTCTTCTACGTCGAACGTCCGTCCTTGACTGCCGTAAACGAGTGTTCCCACGGACGCGAGGGTACTGGCGGGGGTCCGCCTAATTAATTCCGGTTAGTTAGGCGAACTAGTTAGAGGAGGGATGGCGCGTAAACCCCTCGTGAACTTCTGTCAAGCGGGTAGGTGCAGACGGCTCGGGCCGCGATAGTCGTGTCAGAGCGACGGGAGTGATCATGGTCTTGGATATGTCACCGATCGCCCGCAAGCCCAGCGCGGTGCGCCTGGCCACGTCGGGCGCTCTGCGTCAGCTGCCGTCGCGGCGGCCGGAAGCGCCGAGCACCGAGGCGGACGTCCGCTGGGAGCTCGTCGACGTCGACCGTTACGAGGTGCGAGAGGGAGAGGTCACCCTCGGCTACATCGACGTCGTCGGCGCGGTCTTCGTAGCCCTCGGCGGGCCCTGGTACTCGGCTGCCGTCGAGCTGCGTCAGACGCTCCGCTTCGATGAAGCGGTGCAGACGCTGCGCTCGACCCGGCGTCACTGAGGCGCGGCCCGGCAGCGGTCCTCCGGCCTCCTAGGCTGGGGGACATGATCCGCATCGCCACCATCGGCACGAGTGTCATCACCGACGCCTTCATCGGTGCGGCCTCTCGCACCCCGGGGATCGAGGTCGTCGCGGTGTCGTCTCGAGATGCGGTGAAGGCGCAGGCCTACGCCGATCGTCTGGGTGTCGCACGGGCGATCGCCGGCCTCGATACCGTCCTCGCCGATCCCGAAGTCGACGCGGTCTACATCGGTTCGCCGAACGCCGCCCACGGCTCGCAGGTCGAGTCCGCCATCGCGGCGGGCAAGCACGTGCTCGTGGAGAAGCCCGCGGTCGCCACAGCCCGGGAGTGGGATGACCTCGTCGACCGGTCGCGCCGCGCGGGCGTGATCCTGCTCGAGGCGATGCGCACGGCGTACGACCCCGGCATCGCGGCCGTCCGCGAGCAGCTCGGATCGCTCGGAACCCTCCGCCGCGCCTCGTTCCACTACGCCAAACGGTCGTCGCGCTACGACGCCGTGCTGGCGGGTGGGACGCCGAACATCTTCGATCCCGCCATGGGCGGCGGAGCGCTCGCGGATCTGGGTGTCTACGGCGTGCACGCGGCGGTCCTCCTGTTCGGTGAACCCACCCGCGTGGCCGGGTCGTCGGTGACGATCGCCACGGGCGCTGACGGCGCCGGTCTGGCGGTGCTCGAATACCCGGGGCTGGTCGTCGACGTCGGCTACTCGAAGATCACCACCGCTTTCCGGTCGAGCGAGATCCAGGGCGAGGATGCGACGCTGCTCATCGATCACCTGGCCAGTCCGCGCCGCGTGACACGGGTCGGTCTCGACGGTGCGGAGTCCGCGTGGACGTCGGATGCTGCCGTCGACACGCTCGACGGCGAGGTCGCGCGTTTCGTCGAGCTCGTGGGCGGCGCGATCGCTCCGGACGAGGACCAGGCGCGCACGGCGGCGACGCTGCGGACCATGGAGCGCATCCGCCAGGCGACAACCGGCTGACGCATCCGCTGAGCGCCCTGTCAAGGCCCTGGGGTTTCGCCCGCTGTCGACGCAGGCTCGTCCCATGCACCACACGGGACTGCGCTGGGATGAGATCGCTGAGGATGCCTGGCGGGTATGCGATCCCACGCGCCCGTCCTCCGATGCCGATGCCGTCGTCGCCTACGTCGAACGGCGCCGGGACGGTGTCTTCGAGGTGGTGTGGCTCTGCGGCACTGCGGGGACCGAGACCTTCGTCGCGATCGGTGAAGCCGCCTGCGCGATCGCCGACCGACACGCCGCGTCCCGCCGCACCGGGTCGCCGCTGGCGACCAAGCCGACTCCCATCGCGCACCGTCCGCCGCTTTCGCGGGCCTGAGGCTCGGGTGCGGTCAGCGCCGCATCCGATCGATCAGCAACCCGACGGCTGCGTTCGCGCTGTCGTCGATGACCTGTTCGGGCTCGCCGTCGAGGTCGAGCAGGACGTGGCCCGTCTCTGCGCCGTCGCTCCACCCGAGGTACACCGTCCCCGGCTCGTGGCCGTCGTGCGGCTCCGGACCCCCGACGCCCGTCACCGACACCGCCAGATCCGCGCCTGTCAGGTCGCGGACCGCGCGTGCGAGGTGCTCGGCGCATTCCGGGGAGCAGGGGTCGATCCCCTCGGCCAGACCCAGGACGCGGTGCTTCGTCTCCAGTCGGTAGGCCACGACGCCGCCGGCGAACCAGTCGCCCGCGCCCTCCGCCGCGCCGATGGTGGCGGCGAGGTTGCCCGAGGTCAGCGATTCCGCCACCGCGATCACGGTGCCGCTCTCCTGTGCCAGCCGGGCGAGTTCATCGATGTGGGTCATTTCTCCTCCTGGCGCGACCCTAAGCACCGGTGGAGGAGACGCGTGCGGGGATTGTCTCCGATTCGGCACGGTGATATCGCGCGGGAGGCGCAGAGCTCGACTGGGACTTTGGTCCCTGGTGGAGTCATCGCGAATGCGAGATAGTTATGTGGTCAGACCACATACGACGAAGGAGACAGAAATGACCACGCACGCGGTCCACGCAGCCATCCCCCGCACGGAGGCTCGGACCCGCACCCAGGCGATCGCCCGCCAGGACGAGATCGTGACCTCGCTCGCCGGGCGCCGCACTCTCGCTGCGCTGCGCTACGCGACCGGCTTCATCTTCCTCTGGGCGTTCCTCGACAAGCTGTTCGGCCTCGGATTCTCGACGCCGTTCGAGCGGGCGTGGATCAACGGCGGCACCCCGGCGCAGGGCTTCCTCAACAGCCCCGCCGTCACCGGCCCCCTTCAGCCCTGGTTCCAGAGCATGGCGAGCCCGCTCGCCGACGTCCTGTTCATGGCGGGCATGCTGGCCATCGGAGTCGCCGTCATGTCGGGCATCGGTCTCCGCGTCGCAGCGGTAGCCGGAAGCCTCGTCATGCTCCTGATGTACCTCGCCGAGTGGCCGTTCGCCTGGGGTGCGGCATCTACCAACCCCCTCGTCGACTACCACATCGTCTACGCGCTCGCGCTGATCGTGATCGCCGTGCTCCACGCCGGCGACACCTGGGGCCTCGGCGCCATGTGGAAGAAGCTGCCTCTCGTGCAGCGCTTCCGGTGGCTCGTCTGACACCGAGTCGCCCCGCCGAAGGCGCGGATCCCCCCCGGGGGTCCGCGCCTTCGCTCATTCGTGCGCGGGCTGCGCCGCGCGAAGAGCGGCCTGCGTGCGGCTGGTGACGCCGAGCGTTCGCATGATGCCTGTCAGATGGTTCTTGACCGTCTTCTCGGCGATGCCGAGCTCGGCCGCGATCGCGCGATTCGACAGCCCGCGGGCGACGAGCGCCAGCACTTCCCGCTGGCGCCGGGGGAGAGGGTCCGGAGACGGCGCGGAGGACGCGGTCGTATGCAGCGTCGCGCCCAGCGGATGGCCCGATCCCACCCGGCGCACGGCGTCGATCAGCTCTCCGGCCGCGACGTCCTCGAGGAGGAAGGCGGACGCGCCCGCCGATGCGCTCTCGCGACGCGCCTCGTCGTCGTCCGAGGCGCAGAGGATGATGCAGTGCAGGCGCGGATCCGCTGCGCGCAGGGCGGCGCAGACCGCCGCGCCGGTGCCGTCTGCCAGCTGATAGCCGAGGATCGCGACATCCGGTCGTGTCACCCCGGCGCGAGCCTTCGCCTGACGTGCGGTCGCCGCCTCGGCGACGACCTGCATGCCCGCGGCCGCGTCGATCAGGTCGGCCACGCCGCGGCGCACCAGGTCGTGATCGGCCAGGACCAGCACGGCGAGCATGGCCTCCACCGTAGCGTTCGGCTGGATACGGTGGGGGGATGGAGGAGCACCGGGCCGGTCCGCGGCGGAGCGAACAGGCCCGCCTCGCGGTCCTGACGGCGGCGGCCGACCTGCTCGCGCAGAACGGCTACGAGAATCTCACCATCGAGGCCATCGCGCGGCAGGCATCGGTCGGCAAACAGACGATCTACCGGTGGTGGCCCTCGCGTGCGGCGATCCTGACGGAGGCGCTGCTCGAGGGCATGATCTTCCGACAGCAGCTCGCGGTGCGGAACACCGGAGACCTGCGCCGCGATCTCACGGAGTGGATGTCGCGGGTGTGGTCGGTCCTCGATGCGCCGCAGGGCCGGATGCTGCTGCGTTCGCTCGTCGCCGCGGCGACCGAGCACCCGGCCATCGGCGAGCTGATGCGCGATCGGCTGAGCGCCGACGGCGGCATCCGGGCGCGGGTCGTCGCGCACGGAGATCCCGCGGTCGCCGCGGTCGAGATCGGCGACGCGATCGCCGGCTGGATGATGATGCAGGTGCTCATGGGCGCGGCTCCGACGCCGGACGGCATCCGGGCGATCGTCCACGCGCTGGTCCCGGGTTAGGGTTGACGAGACGCTGCGTCTCGTCAAGGGCGTCCGCATTCCGAAGGAGTCGCTGATGGCCGAGCTGCTGTACCGCCTGAGCAAGGGAGCCGCGCGTCGCGCATGGCTCGTCGTCGTCGCCTGGGTCGCCGTGCTGGGGATCGCCGGCGGCGCCTTCGCGCTCGGCTTCGGCGGACTCTCATCGAGCTTCGACATCCCGGGCACCGCTTCGTCGAAGGTCACCGACCAGCTCGCCGAGGAGCTGCCCGACTTCGCCGGAGCGGCGGGCACCGTCGTGTTCCACGCTGAGGACGGCGCGCTCACCGACGATCAGCGTGCGGCGATCTCCGACCTCGTCGCCTCCGCCACGGATCTGCCCGACGTCGCGACCGTCAACGACCCGTTCGAGGCCGAGGCGCAGCGCGCGGCGCAGGCCCAGCAGCTGGCTGACGGTCAAGCGCAGATCTCCTCCGCGCGCGACCAGCTCGACGCCGGACAGGCGCAGCTCGATCAGGGCACGGCGCAGCTCGAGGCGGGCCAGGCCCAGCTCGACGCCGCGCGCGCCCAACTCGAGGCAGCCGGTGCTCCGGCCGCGCAGCTCGCCGCGCTCGACGCTCAGCAGGCTCAGCTCGACGCGGGCCGCGCCGAGCTGGAGCGGCAGCAGGCGACCCTCGACTCCGGGCGGACCGAGCTCGAGGCGCAGGCCGAGACCGCCGACCTCGGCGGGCGCCTGCTCGACCTCGCCGACGGTATCGCCCTCGTCTCGCCGGACGGCTCGACCGCGACCGTGAACGTCGCCTTCACCCTGCCGCGCCTCGAGCTGCCGCAGGATGCGAAGGACGCCGTCGTCGAGCACTTCACCGCCGAGCCGATCGACGGCGTCGAGGTGGGCTTCTCGACCGAGATCTCCCAGGGCGTGCCGAAGATCCTTGGCGTCGGCGAGGCCGTCGGCGTCGCGGTCGCCGCCGTGGTGCTGCTCATCATGCTCGGCAGCCTCATCGCCGCCGCCCTCCCGCTCGTCACCGCCATCGTCGGAGTGGGCGTCGGCGTGCTCGGGGTGCTCGCACTGTCGGGAGTCGTGCAGATGGCTTCGGTGACGCCCGTGCTCGGCGTGATGCTCGGGCTCGCGGTCGGCATCGACTACGCCCTGTTCGTGCTCAATCGGCACCGCAAGCAGCTGCTGCGCGGGATCGACCTGCACGAGTCGATCGGCCTCGCCGGCGGAACCGCCGGAAACGCCGTCGTGTTCGCCGGATCGACCGTCGTCGTCGCCCTCCTCGCCCTCAACATCACCGGCATCCCGTTCCTCGGTCTCATGGGTACGGCGGGAGCCGTCTGCGTCGCCATCGCGGTGCTGATCGCGATCACGCTGCTGCCGGCGCTCCTCGGGCTGCTCGGGATGCGCGTGCTCGGCCGTCGTGCGCGTGCGCGCGTAGGCCAGCCCGACGCGGTATCGACCCCGACGCGCGCGATGCCGACCTGGCGCGCCATCACGACCGCCGTCGTGTCGGTCGGGCTCCTGCTCGCCCTCGCGGTTCCGGCGCTGTCGATGCGGGTGGGCCTGCCCGACGGAGCGTCCGAGCCGGAGGGATCGAACGGCCAGCGTGCGTTCGAGCTCACCGAGGACGCGTTCGGCCCCGGTGCGAACTCGCCGCTGCTGGTGACCGCGAGCCTGCCCGAGGGCCTCGACGACACGGGGCGGCTGCGAGCGCAGGTCGCTGTGGCCGAGGCGATCGCCGACCGCGACCACGTCAGTGCCGTCGCGCCGATCGCGGTCTCCGACAGCGGCACCATCGCGGCGTTCCAGGTGATCCCCACGGATGGGCCGAGCAGCGTCGCGACCGAGGACCTGGTGCGTGACCTGCGCTCACTGCCACCGGTCGACGGCGAGTACGCGCTCGGTGTCGCCGGTCAGGCCGCCATCAACATCGACATCTCCGAGGGGCTCGTCGGCATTCTGCCGATCTACCTCGCGGTCGTGGTCGGGCTCTCGCTCGTGATCATGATCGTCGTCTTCCGCTCGCTCGTCGTGCCGCTCATCGCGACCGGAGGCTTCATCCTGTCGCTGTTCGCGACCTATGGCGCCGTCGTCGCGGTCTTCCAGTGGGGATGGGGTGCCGAGCTCATCGGTCTGCACACGACCGGTCCGATCCTGAACTTCCTCCCGGTGATCCTCGTCGGCATCCTGTTCGGGCTCGCGATGGACTATCAGCTGTTCCTGGCGTCGGGGATGCGCGAGGCGTTCGTGCACGGCTCCGAGGCGAGGCTCGCCGTCATGCAGGGCTTCCGTGCCGGGCGTTCGGTCGTGATCGCGGCCGCGCTCATCATGGTGTCCGTCTTCGGCGGCTTCATCTTCGCCGAGGCGACGATCATCCGCTCGATGGGCTTCGGTCTCGCCTTCGGCATCCTCGTCGACGCGCTCGTCGTGCGCATGCTGCTCATGCCCGCGCTCATGCACCTCATCGGGCGCGGTGCGTGGTGGCTGCCCCGGTGGCTCGACCGCATCCTCCCGGATGTCGACGTCGAGGGCGCCAAGCTCGAGCGCACGCACCCGCACGTCTGAGCGCGCCGGCCGGGGTCAGAACGCGTCGAGGTCGGCGCGCAGGCCCTGCCCGGTGTGCTCCGAGCGCAGGATGCCCCGCCGTCGCAGTACCGGCACGAGCTCGTCGAGAGCGCGGTGGAGCGTCACGGGGTGGAAGTCGCCCGAGAAGATCAGCCCGTCGTTGTCGGCGTCGTCGCCGAGCGCCTGGATGACGTCGGCGATCTCCTCCGCGGTCCCCACCGTGCCTCCGGCACCGTCGGTCACACGTCCGAGCCGCGCCTTGCCGGCGAGGATGTCGCGCAGCGGCGCCTCGGAGAAGTCGGAGTACCGCCCGAGCAGCCCCCGGATGGTGCCCTTCGAGACGTGATCGCCGAAGATCGCGGGATCGAGCGGGCGGTCGAGGTCGAGCGACGTGAGGTCGGTCTCGAGGTCGCTCGACCATGCCTCGGCCACCTCGACGAGCGTCGCCTCGTCGGGATGCCGCGATGCCTCGACGATGCGCTCCGCCTCCTCGACCGAGCTCGCGACGATCGGTTTGACGACGAAGAGAGTCTTGATCGCGTCGGCGTCCCGCCCCGCGGCGATCGCCGCTTCGCGCACGCGGCCGCGGTACGCGCGGATGCTCGCGGGGTCGAGGTTCGACAGGGCGAGCTGGATCTCGGAGTTCGCCCCGGCGAAGCCGATGCCCCGCGGCGAGCCGCCGGGGGAGGCGACGATCGGGTCGCCGGCGGGCAGGGGCTCGGCGTTGAGGGGACCGTCGAACGAGAAGTACTCGCCCCGGTGCTGGACGGCGTGGATTTTCGAGCCGTCGGCGTAGATCTGCGTGTCGGGATCGGCGATCAGTGCGTCGTCGTCCCAGCTGTGCCACAGCAGGCGCAGCGCATCGAGCCATTCCTGCGCACGGTCGTAGGCAGCGTCGTGCCCGAGGCGCTCCGCGCCGAAATGATGCGCCGACCCGACGTCCGTGACGACGTTCAGGCCCAGCCTGCTGCCGCTGAGGTGCTGCAGCGACGCGAACTGGCGAGCGGCGAGGTACGGCGGCCACGCGGCCGGGTTGACGGTGGGGATGACGCCCAGGTGCTGCGTCGCGGCGAACAGGTACGGGGCGAGCGTCCACGGGTCGTGCTTGGGCCCGCCGTAGGCCTTGCGGACGCGGAGGTTCAGCGTCTCGGGAGTGATCCCGACCGAGAGCGCGTCTTCGATCAGGACGAAGTCGAACCCCGCCTGCTCGAGCTCACGGGCCGAGTGCTGGTAGAGGTCGGGCTTCTGCCACGGCCAATTCCACCGCTGGTACGGCCGCGCCCAGCCGTGGGGACCGAAACCGCGCGAGAGGAACCAGCCGAAGTGCTGGGCGCGCGTCATGCCGACACCGCTTCCGGTGCTGCGGCGGTCGCGGCTCGGGCGGCATCGAGTCCGCGGTCGAGGTCTGCGATGAGGTCGCCGGCGTCCTCCAGGCCGACCGAGAGCCGCAGCAGGCCCGGCCCGACCCCGATGCGCGCCAGGTCGGCGTCACTGCGGCTCGCGTGGGTAGTGGTCGCCGGATGCAGCACGAGCGACCGCACATCGCCCAGGTGGGTCATCGGGGTGAACAGCCGCACGCTGCGCGTGAAGGCCTCCGCAGCTGCCCGCCCGCCGGTGAGGGTGAAGGAGAACAGCGCGCCCTGCCCCGCGGGGAGAAGGCGCACGGCGAGGTCGTGGTCCGGATGCGAGGGGAGTCCGCTGTAGTCGACGCCGGCGACCTCCGGGCGGGTCTCGAGCCAGCCGGCGAGGGTCGCCGCCGTCTGCGATTGCCGCTCCACTCGCAGCGACAGGGTCTCGATGCCCTGCAGCAGCAGGAAGGCGTTGAGGGGCGACGGTGAGGGGCCGAAGCGCATCGCGACGCGGCGCGCGGTGTCGAGGAAGGCGCGCTCGCCCGAGCGTTCGACGAACGTGCGGCCGTCGGGTCCGGTCTCGGCCGCGATCTGGCGGAAACGGCCGGGCGCGGCATCCCAGGCGAAGCGTCCGCCGTCGACGATGACGCCGCCCAGACCCGTGCCGTGGCCCGACAGGAACTTCGACGCCGAGTGGATGACGATGTCGGCCCCGAGCTCGAGCGGGCGCAGCAGGTACGGCGTCGCGAGGGTCGAGTCGACGACGAGCGGGATGCCGTGCCGGTGTGCGACCTCGGCGACGGTCGGGATGTCGAGCACGCCGCCGCGCGGATTCGCGATCGTCTCGGCGACGAGGGCGCGGGTGCGCGGGCCGATCGCCGCCTCCCAGGCGGCCGGGTCGCGCGGATCGTCGACGAAGTCCGTTGCGATGCCGAGGCGCCCGAACTCGGAGCGCAGCAGCTCGCGCGTTCCCTCGTAGATCGCGGAGGCCGCGACGATGTGGTCTCCCGACTCGAGGATCGTCAGCAGCGCCGTCGAGGTCGCCGCCTGGCCGCTGCCGACGAGCAGCGCGCCCACGCCGCCCTCGAGGTCGGCGATGCGCCGCTCGGCCGCCGCCGCGGTCGGGTTGCCCACGCGCGTGTAGCTGAACCCGGTGGCGGGGTCCGCGAAGCGGCCCTCGCCGTCGGCGATGTCGTCGAATTCGAAGCCGGCGGTCAGGTAGATGGGAGTCGCGCGCGAGCCATACGCGTCGAAGCCACGGGCGCCCGCGTGCAGCTGGCGCGTCGCGAAGGCGAGGGATTCGGAGTGGTTCTCGAGAGCGGGCATGGGGGGAAGAGTACGGCGGGCGGCCGCGGCGGCGCTTCTCCGCCGTCATCCGGAGTCACGCGGTGACCGGAGCTCGCCCTCGTGTGTCTCTCTGTGTTCTCCGGTTTCCGACTGTTTCGGCCCCGTTCACGACGGGAGCGCGCGGTGGCGAGCATGGGGTCATGTCCCCCCTGGTGAGTGTCGACGACCTCGCCGCCGAACTTGCCGCGGACGCTCCGGTGCGTCTGCTGGACGTCCGGTGGCGCCTGGACCGTGCCGAAGGACGACCCGACTATCTGCTCGGGCATCTGCCCGGCGCCGTGTACGTCGATCTCGAGCGCGAGCTCGCTCGTCCCGGTGTTCCGGAACAGGGACGGCATCCGCTTCCCAGCCGCGCAGATCTCGAGGCCGCTGCCCGGCGGTGGGGTGTGAACGCGGGCGACCGGCTCGTCGCGTACGACGACAACGACGGGGTCGCCGCGGCTCGTGCGTGGTGGCTGCTCCGTCGCCACGGCCTCGACATCCGGGTGCTCGACGGCGGCTTCCGCGCCTGGGTCGGATCGGGCCGTCGCCTGGAGCACAGCGACCGCGCCGCGGCGACCGGTGACGTCGATCTCCCGGAGGGGAGCGGAGGCCTCGCCGGCATCGACGAAGCGGCTGTCGCCCCGGCGCGCGGGGTTCTCCTCGATGTGCGCGCACCCCAGCACTACCGCGGTCAGGCGGTGGGGGCCGACCCCGTCAGCGGCCACATCCCGGGGGCTCGCAACCTTCCGACCGTCGTCCACATCGGCCCGGACGGTCTTCTCCGCGACCCGGACGAGATCCGCATGTCGCTCGCGGCCGTCGGAGTCGGACCCGACACGGACGTCGTCATCACGTGCAGCTCGGGCGTCGCTTCAGCCCACACCGCGCTGGCGTTCGCGGTGGCCGGGTACCGCCGGGCGCGCGTGTTCGCGGGATCGTGGAGTCAGTGGTCCCGCGATCCGGGACGCCCCGTCGCGACGGGGCCGAGTCCGGCGGCCACGATCGGCGTGGTCTGACCGGGCTCGGGGAACCGCGTCAGTCGCGGATCGCCGAGCCCTCGCTGAGCCGGTGCCACGTGCGGTTGTGGTAGACCAGCGCATCGCCGTGCCCGCCCGGCTCCACGTCGCGCTCGACGTGCGACTGCAGGGCATGGCCGGCGATGACGATCGAACCGCCGGCATCCATGCGAGAGACGACGGCGCAGCGGACCCAGGCGCGGACGCCGCGGTAGACCGGCTCGCCGGTGGTCAGCCGTGACCAGGCGGAGGCGTCGGCGAAGCGGTCGATGCCGCTGGTCGCGCCGAGCTTCGCCAGCGCGAGGTCGTCGGCGTCGAGCAGGTGCACCACGACGGTCTCGGCCGTCGACAGCACGGCGGAGGCGGAGGACTGCGCCGACACCGAGAACACCAGCAGCGGCGGGTCGGCGCTCACCGAGGAGACCGACGTCGCCGTCAGGGCGACCGGACCATCGCCGGCGTCGGCCGTGATGACGGCGACACCGCCGGGGTGCCCGCGGAAGAGCGTCTTGAAGTCATCGGCGGACAGCGAACCGCCCAGATGACGGGAGGGGTGCTCCGCGGACGGGTCGAGGTTCGGCTGCGACATGATCACGACGTTAGTAACCACGACGACCCGTCGCATGTTCCGTGAACGTCGGAGACGATCGATGACGCCGTGTAACGTGCCCCGCGTGACGACGGAACCACACGACGGCTGGACTCGGCGGTACGGTTCGCCCGCTCCCGAGGGCCTCCCGCGCAACGATGTGCTCGATGTGCTCTACCGTCACCGTTCCGTGCGGCGATTCGGGCCCGGCGAGATCGACGATGCGGCGCTGACCGCGATCATCGCCGCCGCCCAGTCGGCCTCGACGAGCTCGAACCTGCAGGCGTGGTCGGTGATCGAGGTGCGCGACCACGACCGACGCGATGCGCTCGCACGACTCGCGGGCGACCAGGACTTCATCCGCCGGGGCGGCGTCTTTCTCGTCTTCGTCGCCGACTGGGCGCGGGCGCGCGAGCTCGCGCATCGCGCGGGGGAACCTTCGGATGCCGTGGAGTACATCGAGAGCACGATCGTCGGCTTCATCGACGCGGCGCTGGCCGCACAGAACGCCGTGATCGCCGCCGAGTCGCTGGGCCTGGGCGCCGTCTACGTCGGGGCGGTCCGGAACCATCCCGAGCAGATCGCCGACCTGCTCGAGCTTCCCGACGGGGCCTTCCCGGCGTTCGGCGTCGTCCTCGGCCACCCCGACCCGAACGACCGGGCGGGGGTGAAGCCCCGGTTGCCGCAGCGGGTCGTCCGTCACCGCGAGACCTACCGTCTGCCGGACGACGCCGAGATCGCCGCATACGAGGACGCCGTCACGGCGTACTACCGCACGCAGGGCGAGCCGCGGGGCTGGCTCCGCGCCGCGATCGCCCGGGTGCGGGATGCCGCGAGCCTGCACGGGCGCCACACGATGCGCCGCTCGCTCGAACGCCGCGGTCTGTCGTCGCGCTGAGCCCGACAGCCGGAACCCTCGACAGCGGCGCGGCCCTGGCTTAGAGTTGACGCGTGCAGACCTGTCGTTGTTGTCGCTGAGCGCCGCCGCGCTCACCTCAGACGACCCCGACAGCACCCGCGCCTCTGAGCGCGCGGACACCGTGAGGAAACCCTCGTGCGCTACGCAGAGAACATCGCCGATCTCGTCGGCAACACCCCGCTCGTTCGTCTGACCCGCGTCGCCGCCTCGACGCGCGCGACCGTGCTCGCCAAGGTCGAGTACTTCAACCCGGGCAGTTCGGCGAAGGACCGCATCGCCGCGAGGATCATCGAGGCCGCCGAGCGCGACGGATTGCTGCGCCCGGGCGGCACGATCGTCGAGCCCACGAGCGGCAACACCGGTGTCGGACTCGCCCTCGTCGCGCAGCAGCGGGGCTACCGGATGGTCTTCGTCGTGCCCGACAAGTTCGCCGGCGAGAAGGTGGCCGTGCTGAAGGCGTACGGCGCCGAGGTCGTGATGACCCCCGCGAGCGTCCCGCCCGAGCATCCGGACTCGTACTACAGCGTCTCGGACCGGCTCGCGCGCGAGATCCACGGCGCGTTCAAGCCGAACCAGTTCGCCAACGCCGCCGGACCGCGGGCTCACTACGACACGACCGGACCCGAGATCTGGCGTGACACGGTGGGACGCGTGACGCACTTCGTCGCTGGGGTCGGCACCGGCGGCACGATCACGGGGACGGGGCGTTACCTGCGCGAAGCCTCCGGCGGCGCGGTCACGATCGTCGGTGCCGATCCGGATGGATCCATCTACAGCGGCGAGGTGGGGAGGTACCTCGTCGAGGGCGTCGGCGAGGACTTCTGGCCGGAGACCTTCGACCCCTCGGTGGTCGACCGCTACGAGCGCGTCGGCGACCGGGAATCGTTCGCGATGACCCGACGCCTGGCGCGCGAAGAGGGACTGCTGGTCGGCGGTTCGTCGGGCATGGCGGTCGTCGCCGCCCTGCGGACGGCACGCGACCTCGGACCCGACGACGTCGTCGTGGTCGTGCTTCCCGACCATGGCCGCGGATACCTCTCGAAGATCTACGACGACGACTGGATGCGGACCCACGGGTTCGCCGACCTGGTCGACGAACCCGACCACGGCATCCCCGATCCCCGCACGACCCACGACACCAGGAGCGACGCATGAGCACGCACGATTCCGCCCGCGGCCTCGCCAGCCTCGCCGTCCACGCCGGCCAGCAGTTCGACCCCACCACCGGGGCCGTCATCCCGCCGGTGCACTTCTCGACCACCTTCGCTCAGGACGGCATCGGCCGCCTCCGCGGCGGGTATGAGTACGGCCGCTCGGGCAACCCGACCCGGACGGCGCTCCAGGTGCAGCTCGCGGCGCTCGAAGGCGGCGCGCACGGCTTCTCGTTCGCGTCGGGCCTCGCGGCCGAGGACGTGCTGCTGCGTGCCGCGCTGACGCCCGGCGACGAGGTGCTGCTCGGCAACGACGTCTACGGAGGCACCCATCGCCTCATCGCCCGTGTCTTGGCGCCCTGGGGGGTCGAGCTGCGTGTCGTCGACATGAGCGACCTGGCCGCAGTGCGGGCCGCGGTCGCCGAGCGGGCGCCCCGTGTGCTGTGGGTGGAGACGCCGTCGAACCCGCTGCTGCGGATCACCGACATCGCCGGGCTCGCGGCCATCGGACACGAGGCCGGATCGCTGGTCGTCGTCGACAACACCTTCGCGACCCCCGCGCTCCAGCGTCCGCTCGAGCTCGGGGCCGACGTCGTCGTGCACTCCACGACGAAGTACCTCGGCGGACACTCGGATGTCGTCGGCGGTGCGCTCGTGCTCGATGACGACGCGCTCGCCGAGAAGATCGGCTTCCTGCAGTACGCCGCCGGTGCGGTGTCGGGACCGATGGATGCCTGGCTCACGACGCGCGGCATCAAGACGCTCGATGTCCGCATGCAGCGTCACAGTGAGAACGCCGGGGCCATCGCCGCGTTCCTCGAGGGGCACGAGCGTGTCGCCCGCGTGTTCTACCCCGGGCTCGCCTCTCACCCGGGGCACGAGCTCGCCGCGTCGCAGATGACCCGTTTCGGGGGCATGCTCTCGCTCGCGCTCGAGTCCGGCGAGGCGGCGCGTCGCTTCGCGGAGTCCACGCGGCTGTTCCAGCTCGCCGAGTCGCTCGGCGGGGTCGAGTCGCTCGTGAACTACCCCGACGCGATGACCCACGCCTCGGTCCGCGGCACGGAGGCCGCCGTGCCGGTCGAGGTCGTGCGGCTGTCGGTGGGCATCGAGTCGGTGGACGATCTGCTCGCCGACGTGGAGCAGGCGCTGCGCTGACGTCCGGGCGCCGGCGAACCGCTCAGCGCCGGAACAGCCGCCGACGGCGTCGAGGCTCGACCGGGGGAGCGGCGGATGCCGCGGCGGCGGCATCCGCGCGACGCTGACGCCAGGCCGCGACCTCGGTCTCGACGTCGCGCGTCGGCGTCACCACCGGTGGGCCGCCCTGCAGCTGCCGGCGGGCCTCGACGACGCGCCGGTTGAAGTCGGCGACGTACTCGCGCACATCGTCCTCGCGGGTGAGCGCGTCGACGCGGGCATCGAACTCGGCGTGCTCGATCCGCAGGGTCAGCGCCGGCGGACCGAGGCCGGTGAGCTGCTCCTCGCGGATCTTCCGTTTGATCCACCAGTCGGGGTCATGGTGCGGGCCGAGGTCGGCGATCGGCTTGCCGGCTCCCGGCAGGTCGTCGAAGTCGCCGCGGCGGATGGCCTGCTGGATCGCCGTCTCGATGTAGGCGGCTCGTTCGCGCGCGCCGGGCGCGGGCGTCTCCGGCGGCGGGGATGCGGGGGAATCGTCGCTCATGTCGTTCTCCGCCTCCAGGGTACGTGCCGGTGCGCGGGCGTCGCCGTTCTCGCGAGACAATGGGGTAATGCCGTTTTCGCCCGAACCGACGCCCGACAGTTCCGGCCGGTGGCGGCGTGAGGCGGGCGAGCTGGGCCGCAGCCTGACGCGATTCGGGCCGTCGCCGGGGCCACGCTGGCATCTGGGGCTGCAGGCCGCGCTGGCGATGGCGGCGCCGGTCATCGTGCTCTCGGCGCTGGGGCTCGAGAGCATCGCGCTGCTCGCGGCGACCGGAGCGTTCGCGACGCTCTACGGTGGGCGTCTGTCGCCGCTCGAGCGCCTGCGCTTCGTCCCGATCGTCGCGGCGGTGCTGTGGTCGTGCGCGGCGGTCGGGGTCGCGGCGGCGGCCATCGGTCCCGTCGCGGTGGCCGTCGGCCTCATCGTGGTCGCCGTCGCGGCATCCGTTCTGGTCTTCGGGCGCTCGGTGGGGCCGCCGGGCCCGCTGTTCGCCGTGCTCATCTACGGGCTGTCGGCCCACGTCACCGCGCCGCAGTCATCGCACGCGGTGAACCCGGCGCTGTACCTCGGTATCCTCGCGGCGTCGCTCCTGTTCGGATGGCTGGTCACGGCGGCCCCACTCGTGCGGCGCGCGCACCGCGGCACGCAGCCTCGCGCGCTGCGCTCTCTCTTCCCCGCCGCCTGGGGTGGGGCGACGACGCGGACACTCGTCACGCGCACGGCGGCGGTGGCGGTCGTCGGCACGGCGATCGCGCTCCTCGTCGATCCCGAGCGCGCCTATTGGATCGTCGGGGCGGGGATCGCCGTGCTCGGGGTCAGCACGAGTCGGCGCGTCGCGCTGTCGCGCGGCATCCACCGGGCGCTCGGCACCGCGGCTGGTGCGGCGGTGTTCCTCGCGATCAGCGTCGTGCCGCTCGGCGGCGTCGTGCTCGGCATCGTGCTCGGCGCACTGCAGTTCGTCATCGAGCTCGTCGTCGTGCGTCATTACGCGCTCGCGCTCGTCTTCATCACGCCGCTCGTGCTGCTCATCCTGAGTGCGGCGGGCGCGGGCGGTGCGGAGCTCGCGGCAGAGCGCGTCGTCGACACCGCGGTGGGCGTCGGGCTCGGCATCCTCAGCAGCCTGATCGTGGTGGGGCCGCGCCGGTAGGTCGTTCGATACCCGGTATGCATATACTCGCAAACTACATACCCGGTATGCGAAAGGACGATCGTGTCGGTTCGACTCAGCCTCCTGGCGATCCTCGATCAAGGCCCCTGCTACGGCTATCAGCTGCGGGTGGAGTTCGACCGTCGGACCGGGTCGACGTGGCCGCTGAACGTCGGCCAGATCTACAACACCCTCGACCGGCTCGAGCGGGACGGGCTCGTCGAGAAGGGGGCGGTCGATGGGCAGGGCCACGTCTACTGGCAGATCACGGATGACGGTCGCGCCGAGGTCGCGTCATGGTTGGGCTCGCCCGTCGAACGGCCGGCGGGCACACGGGATGAGCTCGCGATCAAGCTCGCGGTCGCGGCGACCCTCCCCGGAGTCGACGTCGGCGAGGTGATCGCGGCGCAGCGTCGCTCCTCGCTCGCGCGGCTGCAGGAGCTCCGCACTTCCGAGTACGCCGGCGCGAACCCCGAGGGCCCCGAGGAGCTCGCCTGGTCGCTCGTGGTCGATTCCATGGTCTTCGCGGCCGAGGCCGAGGTGCGGTGGCTCGACCACGCCGAGCATCGCCTCGCGCAGCATCCGGGACGCGCCATGGCGATCGAGCTGTCGACCGACAAGCCCAAGCGCGGGCGCCCGGTCAAAGCCTGAGCCGGATCGACCGCTCTCAGGCGACTGCCAGGAAACCGCCGCGATCCGCATGAGGGCGCGGATCGCAGGCGGCCCGAACGGGGGCGGATGCGCGGTTTTCGCTCGAGGTGTCCAATCCGCATCCGGGGGTCGTCCCGGATAGCCCCACGTGCCGCAATCCAGCGCACGTGACGGAAGGAAGAGACATGCGTACGAACCTGAAGCGAGCAGCAATCTTCGGCACGGCGGGCCTGGGTGCCGCCGCGATCGCCACCGCCGGATTCGCCCTGCCCGCGTCGGCTGACGACACCACCGCAGTCGACTCGTCCACCACCGACACGACCACCACCACCACGGATGTCGCATCGTCGTTCGATGCGCTGTCGACGTGGATCGACGGCGTCCTCGAGGCCAACGGCAACGGCGTGGGCGAGAACGCGAACGTCGGCAACCTCGGGCTCGAGGGCGGCCTCGTCAACGGCCCGCTGATCAGCGACGTCGGCAACGGCGCGCTTCTTTCGGGCAACGACACCCCGATCGCCTCGGGCAACGACACCGCCGTGGACGCCCCGGTCGACGCCCCCATCGTCTCGGGCAACGAGACCGGCAACGGCAACGAGACCGGTAACGGCAACGAGGTCGGCAACGGCAACCAGACCGACACCGACCTCGGCAACGGCACGGACGTCGGCACCGGCGACGTCAGCACCGGCGAGGTCAGCACGGGCGACGTCACGAGCGGAATCGGCAGCACCGTCGACAACCTCGTCGGCGGCATCACCTCGGATGTGACCTCCGACGTCGACGACCTCGTCGGCGGCATCCTCGGCGACCGCTGATCCACCGGATCCGGTCCGACCGAGAGGTCTCGAAGGGCGGCACGCGGCTTCGGCCGGTGCCGCCCTTCGGCGTGCCCGCTAGCCTGGCGCAGTGAGCGAAGCGATGTCCGGGCGGGCGCGAGTGGGCGTGCGGGATGTCGCCGCCGCCGCGGGGGTGTCGACGCAGACGGTCTCGCGTGTCATCAACGACCACCCCCACATCCGGCCCGAGACGCGGGAGCGCGTGATCACAGCGATGGCCGAGCTCGGCTACCGCGTCAACAACGCGGCCCGTGCCCTCGGGACCGCGACGACGCGCACGATCGGGGTGATCGCCTCCGACACCGACCTCTACGGCCCCGCGGCGGGCATCGGCGCCCTCGAACGTGCCGCGCGCGCGGCGGGCCAGTGGATCGCCACGGCCTACGCCGACGGCTCCGACGCAGGGAGCGTGACCGCTGCCGCCGATCACCTGCTCGCCCAGGGGGTGGACGGGATCGTCGTCGTGGCGCCGCATACCGCCGCCCTCGAGACTCTTGCTGCGGCATCCCTCGGAGTTCCCGTCGTGCCGCTGCATGCACGAGTGGATGCCGCGGGGGAGCGAGCGAGCGGGGGCGGCGACCGCGGCGCCGAGGGAGCGGCGCTCGCCGTCGATCACCTGCTGGACGCCGGGCACCGCCGCATCGCTCAGCTGTCGGGCCCCGCTGCCTGGCTCGAGGCCGTCGCGCGCGACACCGGTGCCGAGTCTGCGCTCGCGCGCCGGGGACTGCAGCTCGCGGGTCGATGGCGCGGCGACTGGTCCGCCGGCTCGGGTGCAGCCATCGCTTCCCGCATCGCCGCCGCCGTCGGCGAGGCAGCCGGGCCGACCGCGATCGTCGTCGCGAACGATCAGATGGCGCTCGGCCTCATCTCCGGGCTGGCCCGCCTCGGGGTGGATGTGCCCGCGGACGTCAGCGTGGTCGGTTTCGACGACCATCCCGACGCCGCGTTCTACCGGCCCGCCCTCACCACGGTGCGTCTCGACATCGCGGGGGAGGCGCGGCGGTGCGTGCGCATCCTGCTGGGCGCTGACGCCCCGGCCGGTCCGGAACCGCCCCGGCTCGTGGTGCGCGACTCGACTCGCCGGGTCTGAGGTTCGTCGATCCGTCCCCGCCGATACTCGCGTCGACGCTGTGTTACCGGTAACATGATCCCACCGCGGCACGACCAATGGAGGCATCCGTGACCCACACCGCCACGCGCGACCGATCGGCAGAGCGCGACGACATCCTCGCCGGTCGCACGAGCCTGGGCATCGAGTTCGGTTCGACGCGCATCAAGGCGTGCCTCATCGGCTCGGACCCCACGCAGGTGCTCGCGACCGGTTCGCACGCGTGGGAGAACCGCTTCGAAGAGCGGCGCTGGACGTATTCCCTCGACGACGTCTGGTCGGGTCTCCAGGGGGCCTACGCCGACCTGGAGGCCGCGGTCGAGTCGGAGTACGGCGTCGTGCCCGCGACCTTCGGTGCCATCGGCGTCTCGGCCATGATGCACGGCTACCTCGCGTTCGACGCCGACGACGAGCTGCTCGTGCCGTTCCGCACGTGGCGCAACACGAGCACGGGCCCGGCCGCGGCCGAGCTCACCGAGCTGCTCGGCATCAACATCCCGCTGCGGTGGTCGGTCGCCCACCTGCACCAGGCGGTGCTCGACGGCGAGGCGCACGTCGCCGACATCCGTCACGTGACCACCCTCGCCGGGTACGTGCACGCCAGCCTGACCGGCGAGAAGGTTCTCGGAGTCGGTGATGCATCGGGGATGTTCCCGATCGACCCGGAGACGCGCGACTACGACCAGCGCCGCGTCGACCTGTTCGACGCGCACAGCGCCGGGCGACTCCCCGCGAACCTCCGTGCTCTGCTGCCCGAGGTCCGCGTGGCGGGTCAGGCCGCCGGCTCGCTGACCGCGGCTGGTGCCGCGCTGCTCGATCCGTCCGGCGTGCTGCGGCCCGGCATCCCGTTCTGCCCGCCCGAGGGCGATGCGGGCACCGGCATGGTCGCCACCGAGGCTGTCGCGCCCCGCACCGGCAACGTCAGCGCCGGCACGAGCATCTTCGCGATGGTCGTGCTCGAGCGGCCGCTGCAGTCCACGCATCACGAGATCGACGTGGTCACGACGCCCGCGGGCGATCTCGTCGCGATGGTCCACTGCAACAACGGAGCAAGCGAGCTCGCGGCCTGGGTGGGGATGTTCGAGCGATTCGCCGCAGTGTCGGGATCGGCGCTCGACGCGGACGCCGTGTACGACACGCTGTTCCGTGAAGCGCTGTCGGGAGACGCGGATGCCGGCGGCCTGCTGGCGTACAACCACCTCGCGGGCGAGCCGATCGCCGGCACCGAGGAGGGCCGTCCGCTCTTCGTGCGCGCCCCCGACAGCCGGTTCACGCTCGCCAACGCGATCCGGGCGCAGCTCTACGGCGTGTTCGGCACGCTCGCGCTCGGCATGCGCGTGCTCGACCGCGAGGGGGTGCAGCTCGACCGGATGTTCGCCCATGGCGGCATGTTCCGCACCGCCGGGGTCGCCCAGCGATTCCTCGCCGCCGCCCTCGGCGCCCCGGTCGCGGTCGGCGACACCGCCTCCGAAGGCGGGGCCTGGGGCATCGCCGTCCTCGCCGACTACCTCGTCCACGGCGACGGTCTCGATCTCGACGCCTATCTCCGCGAGCGCGTGTTCGCGTCGGCGTCGATCGACGTCGCCGAGCCCGACGAGGCGGATTCCGCCGGCTTCGCCGCCTATCTCGACCGTTACGACGCGGGGCTCGCCGTCGAGCGCGCCGCCGTCGCCGCCCTCTCCTGACCCGTCCGACATCACCGGAAGAAGAACAATGACCCTCTCCACCTCTCTCGAGCAGTACACCGTCTGGTTCGTGACGGGCAGCCAGAACCTCTACGGCGAGGAAACCCTGCGCCAGGTCGCCGAGCAGTCGCAGCAGGTCGTCGACGGCCTCGCCGGGCTGCCGGTGCGCGTCGAATGGAAGCCGGTGCTCAAGGACTCCGAGTCGATTCGCCGACTTGCGCTCGACGCCAACGCCGACGACTCGGTGATCGGCGTCATCGCGTGGATGCACACCTTCAGCCCGGCCAAGATGTGGATCACGGGCCTCGACGCTCTTCGCAAGCCGCTGCTGCACCTGCACACGCAGGCCAACGTCGAGCTGCCCTGGGCCGACATCGACTTCGACTTCATGAACCTCAACCAGGCCGCTCACGGCGACCGCGAGTTCGGCTACATCCAGACCCGCCTCGGCGTCTCGCGCAAGACCGTCGTCGGCCACGTCTCGAACCCCGAGGTCACGCGCCAGATCGAGGACTGGCAGCGAGCCGCGGCCGGCTGGCAGGCCGCCCGTACGCTCAAGCTCGCGCGCTTCGGCGACAACATGCGCTACGTCGCCGTCACGGAGGGCGACAAGACCGAGGCCGAGCTGCAGTTCGGCGTCCAGGTCAACACGTGGGGCGTGAACGAGCTGGCGGATGCCGTCGCCGCGGCCTCCGACGCCGACATCGACGCGCTCGTCGAGGTGTACCTCGCGCAGTACGACGTCGCCGAGGAACTTCTTCCCGGGGCCGAGCGTCACCAGTCGCTGCGCGACGGCGCGGCGATCGAGATCGGGCTGCGTTCGTTCCTCGAGGCGGGCGGGTTCGGCGCCTTCACGACGTCGTTCGAAGACCTCGGCGCGCTCAAGCAGCTTCCCGGGCTCGCCGTCCAGCGCCTCATGGCCGAGGGGTACGGCTTCGGCGCCGAGGGCGACTGGAAGACCGCGATCCTCGTGCGCGTCGCCAACGTCATGGGTTCGGGCCTGCCCGGCGGGGCGAGCCTCATGGAGGACTACACCTACGACCTCGTTCCCGGTTCGGAGCGCATCCTCGGGGCGCACATGCTCGAGGTGTCGCCGTCGCTGACGACCGCCAAGCCGCGTCTGGAGATCCACCCGCTGGGCATCGGCGGCAAGGACGACCCGGTGCGCCTCGTCTTCACCGCCGACCCGGGTCCCGCCCTCGTGGTCGCGATGAGCGACATGCGCGACCGCTTCCGCCTGACGGCGAACGTGGTCGAGAACGTCGAGGCTCCCGACCTGCCGAAGCTGCCCGTGGGCCGGGCGATCTGGAAGCCGGCCCCCGACTTCGCCACGTCGGCCGCGTGCTGGCTCGCCGCCGGTGCCGCCCACCACACCGTCATGACGACGGCCGTCGGTATCGAGGTGTTCCGCGACTTCGCCGAGATCGCCGGCACGGAGCTCGTGGTCATCGACGAGGACACGACGGTGCGAGGATTCCAGAAGGAGCTCCGCTGGAACCAGGCCTACTACCGCCTGGCCCGCGGACTGTGAGCTCCGAGGACCAGAACCGAGAGGGGGCGCCCGTGGCGGCATCCGGAACGTCGTACGTGCTGCGATTCGGCGACGCCGAGGCGATCGTGGCGAGCGTGGGGGCGTCGTTGCGCTCCTTCCAGGTCGCCGGACGCGACCTCGTCGTGCCCTACGGCGAGGACGAGGTGCGCCCGGGATACCGCGGTGCGACGCTCGCACCGTGGCCCAACCGCGTCGTCGACGGTGAGTACGAGGTGGCGGGCACGCGCTACCGCCTCGCCCTCACCGAGCCCGAGCGCCACCACGCGCTGCACGGCCTGGTGGCGTGGCTCGACTTCGAGCCCATGGTCGTCGGGGGCGACCACGTGACGCTCGGCGCCACGATCGTCGCGCAGACCGCCTACCCGTGGACCGTGCGCATCGAGACGACCTACCGGCTCGGGGCCGACGGCCTGACGCAGACAGTGCGTGCGACGAACGAGAGCGCGGATGCCGCGCCCTTCGGCACCGGCCCGCACCCGTATCTCGTCGCCGGATCCGCGCCGCTGGACGAGTGGACGCTCGAGCTGCCTGCCGACCGCGTGCTCGAGGTCACCCCCGATCGGCTCTCGCCGGTCGGGCTGGCCGACGTCACGGATGTCGCCGAGTTCGACTTCCGCCAGCCGCGGACGCTGGGCCCCGTCGAGATCGACCACGCGTTCACGGCGCTCTCACGTGCCGAGGACGGCATCGCCGCCGTACGGGTGACCGACCCGTCGGGAACCGGTGTCGCGATCTCGTGGGATGCCGTGTGCCCGTGGGTCCAGGTTCACACCGCAGACCTCCCCGGCGGGCCGGCTCAGCCGGGGCACCGCGCGGGTCTGGCCGTCGAACCCATGACGTGCGCGCCGGATGCCTTCAACGCCTCACGGTACGACTACGACGCGGGGCTCGTCTTCATCGAGCCGGCCGACACGGTCGAGGCCTCCTGGCGCATCAGCGCGATCTGACCGGATCCGAGCTGTCCGAGCCGCCGAGCGGCGGCTGGATCAGTGGCTGTGCTCGGTGGAGAAGAGCGGGTGGTCGGAGTGGCTCGGGGCGGCCCGGCCGGCTTCCGTCGCGCCCAGCGCAGGCGTGACGAGCCCGGCGACGATGACGCAGCCTGCGACGAGTCCGATGACGCTCGTCCGCGGGGCGACGGGGGCGTCGGCGGGGGAGGTGCCGGCGGACGCAGAGCGCGCCCGGCGCACGACGGCCGCCGCGGCCACGCCGTACGACACATGGAGAAGCGCGGTCACGCCGACGGCGTGCACGCTGATCCGCATCGGGTCCGCTGCGAGAGCGAGCCCCGATACGACCGTGCCGACGACGGCGATGGCCATCGCGACGCGGGGAGCGACGAGGCGGCCGCGGGTCAGGGCGGCGACGCCCCAACCGAGAGCGGCCGCCCCGACGACGGCCGCGAGGACACCGACGCCGCGGTCAGCGACGCCGGTGCCCTGCGTGATCATGCCCGCGCCCACGCCGAGCTGAAGCAGGCCAGCCCCCCACGCGGCGAGCGTGGGCCAGGAGCGGGTGAGCGCGGCGGTGTTCATCAGGCGACGGCGTGGCGACGGTTGTCGACGGCGCGGTCGGTGCCGAGGCCGACACCCAGCAGCACGAGGGCGCTGGCGAGGTGGAGGAAGTGGTCGGCGGTGTTCAGGGCGAGCACGTTCGCAGCGCTGTCCTGGATGAAGAAGCCGACGATGCCGAGCAGCAGGTAGGCCGCTCCGACGGTGACGTTGACGCCCTTCGCGGCGCGGACGCCCGAGAGGCCGCCGATGAGCAGCGCGGCACCGATCAGGAGGTGCGCGATGTTGTGCAGCGGGTTGACCTCGAAGATGCCGAGCAGCAGACCACCCTCGGTGGCGATGAAGTCGACGCCCGCGGTCACGGTGAAGCCGAGGAGGCCGACGAGGATGTAGACGGCGCCGAAGATGATTGCCACGAGGCGGTTCGGTGATGTACGCATGAGGGTTCCCTCCCATTGGGCGACGGATGTCGCGGTGCTGCGGTTGTTCGGTGACAGTGGCAGATCGGTTTGCCTCTGACGGAGCCCGGGGCGTCCGATCTTGTGTGAGTCGTCGATATCGATGGGGAGTAATGCCCAGGCCGTGACGCGAGGCTACGGTCAGCGATCTCACGGCTCACAGGCCTTGTGCGCCCTTATCGGGCGGTGGTATGGAGGAGCGTGCGATTCGAGACCACGCTGTCCCAGTTCGGCAACAACACCGGCATCGAGGTGCCGTTCTCGGTGCTGGATGCCCTCGGCGGCGGCCGTCGCCCGGCGGTCTCGGTCACGGTCAACGGGTTCGCTTTCCGCAGCACGGTGGGGTCGATGCGGGGTCTCGCCCTCATCCCCTTCTCAGCGGAGCGACGGCGCGAGAGCGGGCTTGCGGGAGGCGACCGGATCGTCGTCGACATCGAGCTCGACGACGCGCCGCGCGAGGTCGAGGTGCCGGCCGATCTCGCCACCGCCCTGACGGATGCCGGGGCGAGTGAGGCGTTCGCCGCGCTGTCGCCGAGTGCGCGCAAGGCGCACGTCGTGAACATCGAGTCCGCGAAGGCGCCCGAGACGCGCGCGCGGCGGATCGCGGCGGTCGTCGCCAAGCTCGGCTGACACGCGCGCCCCGTAGGATTGGGGTGAGGTGAGGAGGGGCAGCGTTGGCCACCCGTCAAGCGCGTACCAAGAGCTCGGAGATCGTCGCCGAAGGTTTGTACATCGCCTCCGCGGCGACCCGCCTCGCGCTCAAGAACGCCATTCTCGTCGACATCCTCGCCGATGGGCGCGACTTCGAGGCCGATCGTTTCCTCGACGACGCGCGTGACGCGCTGATCTCGCTCGCCGAGGAGGCCGAGGCCGACGCCGAACGCACCCACCGTGAACGCAAGGCGGCGAGCGGCCGCTACAGCGATTCGAGCGGAACGCACGACTATCGCAGCCGTGATGTGTCGAACCTGCGGCGACGGCGGAAGCAGTCGCTGCGGATCGCGAAGGAGCTGCGCGAGCGCGCCGCCGACGAGGCCGAGCTGCGCAAGCTCATCGCCGACGCGCGCGAGGCCGCGTGGGGCGAGGTGGCCGGAAACATCGATCGCACGCTGCGGATCGAGGCGGCGCGGCCCGATCTCGAGCCCGACTACGAGCGCATGCGCACGGCCCGCATGCAGGCCCTGCGGATGGTCGATCTGCCGCGCCTGCGCTCGCAGCGGCGCAATGCTCAGCGCCAGGCGGTCGAGCGCGACGAGGCCGTGGATTCCGCGGTCGCGCCGGTGATCGATTAGCCACTCCGCGCTCGATTCGCTCTTTGCGCGAGAGCGGGCTATGCTTGACGACGGCCCGGGAGAGATTCCGGGACATGCGCCCGTAGCTCAATGGATAGAGCATCTGACTACGGATCAGAAGGTTAGGGGTTCGAGTCCCTTCGGGCGCACACTGTGTTGAGACAGTGAACGAGAAGCCTCCGCTCTGCGGGGGCTTCTTTGTTTTCCTGGCTGCTCCCGCCGACTTTGTTGCGTCGCTATACATTCTCGGCGGGTATCGCGTAGCGTGGGTTCGTGACCGAACGGAACTGGGCCGGAACGCACACCTTCGCCGCCGAAGCCGTGCTGACACCGACGACGATCGCCGAGGCGCAGCGGTTCGTCGCCTCACACGACCGCATCCGGACGCTGGGAACGCGGCATTCCTTCAACGATCTGGCCGATACTCCCGGCACCCTTCTCGACCTGACGGCGATCGCGCCCGACATCGAGGTCGACGACACGGCCCGCACGGTGACAGTGGGGGCCGGCACGCGCTACGCCGTGGTCGCGCGACACCTCGCCGATCACGGCTGGGCGCTGCACAACATGGGGTCGCTGCCCCACATCTCCGTCGGAGGTGCGACGGCGACGTCGACGCACGGCTCGGGGGATCGCAACGGATCCCTCGCCACCGCCGTGCGAGCGCTTGAGTTCATCGGCCCGGGCGGCGAGCTCCGCACGGTCTCCGCGGGCGACGCCGACTTCGCCGGCAGTGTGGTCCACCTCGGCGCCCTCGGGCCGGTCGTCCGGCTGACGCTCGCGATCGAGCCGACGTATCAGGTGAGGCAGGACACCTACGCCGGCCTGACGTGGGATGACCTCTTCGAGCGATTCGACGGGGTGACGGCAGCCGGTTACAGCGTCAGTGTCTTCACACGCTGGAACACGCCCGACGTCGGCGAGGTATGGGTCAAGGAGCGCCTCGACGACACCGCGGCTCCCGACATGCCGGAACGAGTGCTGAGCGCACGCCGGGTGACGGCGAAGGCGGACTCGCCGGCGGCCGACGGGGTCGACAACACGACCGAGCAGGGCGGCGTCCCGGGCGACTGGTGCGAGCGTCTGCCTCATTTCCGCATCGATGCGACGCCGTCCAACGGCGACGAGATCCAGACGGAGTACTGGGTCGACCGGGCTGTCGCCGTCGACGCCATCGCCGCCGTCCGCTCGATCGCCGACCGGGTAGAGCCCGCCCTCCTCGTCACGGAGCTGCGCACCGTCGCCGCCGATGACCTCTGGCTCTCTCCCGGGTTCGGACGTGACAGCGTGTGCATCCATTTCACCTGGAAGAACGAGCCGGATGCCGTGCGCACGGCCATCTCGCACGTGGAGCGGGCGCTCGCCCCCTTCGATCCGCGCCCGCACTGGGGCAAGGTCTTCTCGATGCCCATCAGCGGATCGCTGCCGCACCTGGATGACTTCCGGGAGCTCGTGGCGCGCGTCGACCCGACGGGGAAGTTCTCGGGCCCCTACCTCGAGCGGGTACTGGGCATCCCCGCGCGCTGAGGAGCCCCGCGGCTCAGGTGAAGGGTCGCGAGGCGTCGATGATGCGGCTGAGGTCGACGGCGGTCCGCGTCCACGGTGAGATGCGCCCGTCGTTGCGGGCGGGAACCGTCTCGACGACGCGGGCGAGCGCCTTCTCGGCATCCTCGACCGTGGTCGCGGCGGCGGGGTCGCCCAGAGGGCGAGCCACGGCTCGGGCGGTCGCACGGACAGCCTCGGCGAGTGCGGCACGCGGGGGCGCGGCATCCGGTGTGAGGGGCAGCCCGTCGATGCCGTCGGCCAGCTCGATCGTCTGGCGGACGGTGTTCTCGAGGGCGCGCAATCGGCGGTTGTTCTCCGTCTCGATGCCCCGTCGGCGACGGGCGAGCGGATGCGCTTTGCGGCTGCGTGCGGCCTCGCGGACGTCGGTCGACACGGCGTCGAGGATCTCCTCGAGATAGCGCTGACCGGCCTCGTCGGCCGGTTCGCCGTCGGCGATCGAGGTCGCGAGCATCTCGAGCCGGTCCGATACGGCGTCGCGCAGCTGCGACAGGCGTGTGGAGGCGCGGCGGAGGTAGAGGGGCGGAATGATGGCGAGATTGACGGCGACGCCGATGACGACGCCGAACGCCATCGTGACGAGGTACGACACCGAGAAGCCGCCCGCGTCGTTCGCCCCGAGCAGCAGTACGAACAGGGCGGCGATGGCGATCCAGTCTCGGCCGGTGCCGAGCGCTCGGATGCCGCCGACGGCGACGCCGACGCCGACGACGATCGCCACACCCACGATGCGGGGGCTGGGGCCCGACACGAACCACAGGCCCACCAGGCCGATCGCGATGCCGATCGCCAGGCCGCCGACCGCCTGCAGGCCGGCCTTGGCCGAGTCGGCGATCGTCGGATACATGCTCACGAGCACGCCGAGCGGAGCGTAGTAGGAGTACTCGTCGTGCGCGAAAGGTACGTACGGCGCGAGATACCAGGCGATCGCAGCGGCGAGGGCCGCCTTGCCGGCGAGCAGCAGACGAGAGAGCGCGAAGGCCTCTCCGCCCGCGGTCCGCGCCGCGGCTTTCAGCGAGACAAGGCGGGGATGGGGTACGGCGGTCATCAATCGCGACGATAGGCGTACAGCGCGCCCGACAGCAGCCCCTTGACGCCGCCGGGCCCGTACGGCAGATGCTGGCGTAGCCTGGGCGAGTGAGCGCTTACGTCTCGGCGTTCGAGCTGTTCTCCATCGGTGTAGGACCCTCGAGCTCCCACACGGTCGGCCCGTTGCGTGCTGCCCGTGCTTTCGTCGTCAGGCTGGAGGCCGCGGGGCGGCTTCCCGAGGTCGCACGGGTCGGCTGCGTGCTGTACGGGTCGCTCGGAGCGACCGGGATCGGGCACGGCACGCCCGACGCCGTGGTCGCAGGGCTACAGGGTCATGCGCCCGAGACCGTCGATCCCGACGTGGTTCGCGGCGCGTGGACCGAATGGGTCGACGGGTCGCCCCTGGTGCTCGCGGGGTGGCACGCGGTGCCGTTCTCGCGGAGCGACGTGACCTTCGAACCGCGGACGCGGCTTCCGGAGCATCCCAACGCGATGACCCTGAGCGCGTGGGACGCCGCGGGCGATCTCGTCGCGTCGGAAACGTATCTCTCGGTCGGGGGCGGCTTCATCCGACGCGCAGGCGAAGCCGCCGAGGCGGGCGGACGGCGCGGAGGTTCGGGCGCTGTCGCCTGGCCGTACCGCTTCAGCACCGCGGCGGAGCTGCTCGAGCTGTGCGAGCGCGAGCAGATGAGCATCGCCGGCCTCGCGCGCCGCAACGAGGAGGCACTCCGGCCGGAGGCCGAGGTCGCTGCCGGCCTCGACGCGATCTGGGATGCCATGGCGGGGTGCGTCGAGGCGGGGCTTCGAGCCGACGGCACCTTGCCGGGGATGCTGCGCGTGCGGCGCCGGGCGGGGGCGATGCGGGCGCAGCTCGAACAGGCGGAGGCGGCGGGTGGGCGTGAGCTGCCGGGGGAGTGGCTCGGTGCTTTCGCGCTCGCCGTCAACGAGGAGAACGCGTCGGGTGGACGCGTGGTCACCGCGCCCACCAACGGTGCCGCAGGAATCCTTCCGGCGGTGGCTATGTACTGGTGGCGGTTCGCGGCGAAGTCGCGGCTCGCGTCGGAGGATCTGGATCGGCGCCGCGGCATCAGGCGGTTCCTGTTGACCGCGACGGCGCTGGGGTCGCTGTTCAAGGCGAACGCGTCCATCTCGGGTGCGGAGGGCGGCTGCCAGGCCGAGGTCGGATCTGCGTGCGCAATGGCTGCGGGAGGCCTGACGGCGGTCATGGGCGGCAACAGCGCGCAGATCGAGAATGCGGCGGAGATCGCGATGGAGCACCACCTCGGGCTCACGTGCGACCCGGTCGGTGGCCTCGTGCAGATCCCGTGCATCGAGCGCAACGCGATCGCGGCGTCGACGGCGGTCACCGCGGCGCGACTCGCGTTGCGGGGTGACGGGCAGCATTACGTGTCGCTGGATGCCGTCGTCGAGACGATGCGCCAGACCGGGATCGACATGTCGCACAAGTACAAGGAGACGAGCGAGGGCGGTCTCGCCGTGAACGTCGTCGAGTGCTGAGAGGCCCTCCCGCGCCCCGTCTTCGGGGCGCTGTTCGCTGTGCGAGAACCCTTGGCACTCGATGGGGGAGAGTGCTAATCTGGATGCAGTTGAGCCGAGACGGCTCAACTTTCAGATCTCAACACGAAGCATCAGAGAAGGGAAAGATCGATGGCTACTTATGACCCGTTCCGCGACCTCGACCGCATCGCCTCGAGCCTCTTCGACACGCGCCGCGGCCCCCGTCGCATGCCGATGGACCTCTACCGTGACGGCGACCACTACGTGATGACCGCCGACCTGCCGGGCATCGACCCGGGCTCGGTCGACATCGACGTCGACGGCCAGCTGCTGACCATCCGCGCCGAGCGCACGCTCGCGAGCGGTGACGGAGTGAAGTGGATCACGCGCGAGCGTGAAGCCGCGAGCTTCCTGCGTCAGCTGAACCTCGGCCAGGGCGTCGACACGGAAGGCATCGCCGCGACCTACAACAACGGCGTCCTGACTGTGACCATCCCGGTCAGCGAGAAGGCCAAGCCGCGCAAGGTCGAGGTCACGACCGACGCAGCCGCGCCGGTGGTGCCGATCGAGAACTGATCGCGCAGATCCGCGTTCGCACGACGGGCGGCCGCAGCTCTTTCGGGGGCGGCGGCCGCCCTTTCGCGTATATCCCCCAGCGCCCGCGACCGATTCGAAGGTGCGCGATGCGCGCGCCCGACTGCGTGGCTGCAGCACTCAGAAGGGTGGCGGTTCGTCCGGCGGTGGTCCGCCGGGTGCGGCATCCGGTGGCGGGTCCGTGTCGATGGTGAAGCAGACCGCGGGTATGGGGACGTCTTCGCGGTAGACCCTGCCCAGGGGTGAGGTCCATTCGAGGACCCCGCCGCCGACCTGCCTGACCTCCCACTTCGTGAACTGCTTCATCGAGTGGTGTCGTTGGCAGAGGTGGGCGAGGTTGAAGATGTGGGTGTGCCCGCCGAGGGCGTAGTCGATCGTGTGGTCGATCTCGCAGCGGAGCGCGGCTCGTCGGCATCCGGGGAACCGGCAGTGCTGGTCGCGGGCCATCAGGAGTTTCTTCATCGAAGCGGTGGGCCGGTAGGTGTCGATCTCGACCGGGGTGCGGGTGACGGGGGCGATGAAGAGCCGGTCCCACTCGCTGACCTGCCCGGCGAGCTCGCGTGCCGTGTCGGCATCGATCAGCGCAGCGCCCACCGCTTCCGCGGGGTTCTCGTCCTTACCTATCAGCGTCTCGGCGGTGACCGCCACCTGAACCCGCGCGCGGATCGCCCCGAGGCCACCAGCCCGGTCGATCCCATACGTCGGGTCAACGACCGGCGCCCCGCCGAGCACCAGGTCGCCGAGGATGTCGGCGCGCAGCTGATCCATCGTCCTGGTGTCGGCGGGCTTACCCGACCCAGCGGCATCCGCCCCGGCACCTTCCGCCCCATCGCCCTCCGCCCGGGCGTCCTTCACGGACTGCCCCATCTGCGTCAGCCGGTCGAGCATCCCGGCGGCGATGACCGTCGGAAGGTTCGCGACGAGATTCGACATCCCATCCGACCGGTGGAACACCCGTACGCACCGCTCCGCCGCCGCGGTCTTGTGCCGGTCGGTGAAGGTCTGCGGGTGAAGCCGCGCCGCCAACGCGTCCAGCGCACCACGCACGCGCGAGGGCACGTCCCGCTCACACACCCCGATCGCGGCTTCCGCGAACGAATCCCGCACCTCAGCTGGCACCCCCGCGCCGACCCGCACGACCACATCGACGTGGCCGCGTTCGATCCGCCGGTGCGCCCATGCGTCCAACACGGCGGGGTAGTCATCGATGACGGTCATCGCGTGGTCGATCTCGCCCTGCAGCCGCCGGTCCGTCAACCGCGCCATGCCCGCTGCTTCGGCCGCGACCGACCGCAGCTCCATGTCCGACGCCATGCTCCGCACCCCATCACGGCGAGCGTCGTGCAGCGCGGCGTGGCCCAGGTCGGCCAGCGCCCGGGTGCGAGCGATGTCAGCGGCGTGAGAGAGGTCAAGGGCCTCCGCGTATCTCGCAAAAGCGAGCGCTTGCGACGGCGTGACGTCGTCGCGTCGCGCCTCGCCACCCCCGTCACTCGCCGTCATGTTCCCATTGTGACAGCGGGGTACGACATCCGAGTCGAACCTATGTTCGGTTGTCGAAAGTCGGGGCACCGTTCCGCCTGGGGAGGAAACGACACCGAGCGACACCGCGCGACCGGCTCCGGTCCGCGCGGTCGTCAGGACAGACGTCGCAGCTTCGTCGTCAGCTGCTCGAGCTGCTCGAGCTCTTCGGTCGACAGCACCGACATGCGTTCGGCGATGGAGCGGCCGTGGGCGGCGGCGAGTCGACGAAACGCCGACATCCCCTCCGGCGTCGCCGTGAGCATTGCGCCGCGGCCATCCGTCGGGTCGCCGCACTTGGTGATGAGGCCGCGCGCGACCATCCGATCGACCAGGCGCGAGACGCTCGGCTGGCTGATGAGCATGTTCGCGGTGACGTCTCGCAGGCGAGCGCGATGGCCCGTGCCTCGCGCGACCGTCAGGAGCACGTCGTACTCGGCCTGGGTCAGCTCATCGCCGGCGAAGTCATTGCTGATGTCGTCGAAGATCTCGTGCTGCGCGCGGAAGAGACTCTCCCACGCGGCAACGGCGCGACGACGATCGTTCATGGCGACAACTTTACTGCCCGCCTAAGCTGGTCGGCATGATGCGTCGCACCCGGGCGGCACTCGCGATTGTGGTCCTCGTGCTGATCACGGGCCTTTTCGGGCTGGCGGTCCCTGCCGCGGCATCCGCCGACGAATCCGCCGATCTCGACGCCTTCGTCTTCGATTCGCTCGCCGTGGACTACACCCTCAGCCGCGACGAGGACGGCACGGCCAGGATGAGGGTCGTCGAGACCTTCGTCGCCGATTTCCCCCAGTCCGATCAGAACCGGGGCATGCGCCGCCTTCTGCTCGAGACCTACAACGGGCAGCCGCTGCATCCGGAACTCATCTCGGTCACCGACGAGAACGGCGATGCCCGTCCCGTCGAGACCGACAGCGAAGACGGCACCCTCGGCATCCTGACGCGCGGGCCCGAGTACCTGCACGGGCCGAACACCTTCGTCTTCACCTACGACCTCGAGAATGTCGTGTGGGACTTCCCGGACACCGGGCTCGAGTTCTACTGGGACGTCAACGGCACCGACTGGAATCAGCCGTTCCGGCAGGTGACGGCCACCTTGCGGGTCGACCCCGCTATCGCGGACGCCCTCGCCGGCCGGCAGGCCTGCTATGTCGGCGAGCAGGACAGCACCACGCCGTGTCCCGAGATCGTCGCCTCACCGGACGGAACCGCGATCACCGCCTCGGCGACCAACCTCGCGCCGCACGAGACGCTCACTTTCGCCGTCGGGTTCGAGGAGGGCACGTTCGAGGTGTACGACACCGGGTTCCTGGCGTCGCCGCTCGGATGGCTCCAGTCCGGGTCGACGGCGCTGCTCGCCGGCGCCACCGGCTGGGCGCTGCGCAATCGCCGGCGGTACCTCCGCGACGAGCCCGGGCGCCCGACGGTCATCGCCGAGTACGCGCCACCGCGCCGCATCGATGCGATCGACGCGGCGGTGCTGTTGCAGAAGACGTCGAAGGCGATTCCCGCCGAGGTCCTCGAGCTGGCGCTGGTGGGCGCCATCCGCATCGTCGACGATGGGAAGAGCCGCTGGGGACGTGCGAAGCTGCAGGCGGAGCTCGTCGACCCTCGGGCCGCAGACGAGAACGGGCGCAGACTCCTGCGCGGCATGTTCCCGCATCACCGTCGTGGCGAGGTCTACCGCTTCGGCTCCTCCGACACCCGGCTGTCCACCGAGACCCAGCGGGCGCTGAAGATGGCCAAAGACAGTCTCCGCGGTCGCGGCATGTACAAGCCTGTGCCGGCGGGAGTGCGTGGCTGGCCCGTCGCCGCATGGGCCATCGCGGCGGGTCTGGTCATCCTGTTCGGTGCGCTCGCGCTGAACGCTTACGTCCACCCCGCACTGCCCATCGTCGGCATCGTTCTGGCGGCGGCGTCGTTCCTGGTGGTCGTCTTCGCGGTCGCCGGTGAGCCGCTGTCGGACACGGGGGCGGAGATCCGCGACCACCTGCGCGGGCTCGACCTCTTCATCCGGTGGGCCGAAGCCGACCGCATCCGGATGCTGCAGTCGCCGACCGGCGCTGAGCGCGAGCCGGTCGCAACGGACGACCCCCGGGAGATGCTCCGGATCTACGAGCGGCTGCTGCCGTACGCCGTGCTGTTCGGCCGCGAGAAGGAGTGGGCTGCGCACCTGACGGCGCTCTACGGCGACGCAGGCATCGCGACGCCGGGGTGGTACGTGGGAACGGCGGCGTTCGATGCGTCATCGTTCGCGGCAGGTATCGGCACGCTGTCGTCGGCGGCATCGTCGTCGTCATCGACCTCGGGCGGGTCGAGCGGGGGCGGGTCTGCCGGCGGGGGAGGCGGCGGAGGCGGTGGTGGCGGCGCCTGACGCGTCGTCACGCGCGGTCGTCACGCGCGGTCGGCTCTCGCGGCCGGAAAGCAGTTGAGGGTCCGACCGAAGAGGCATTCGGTCGGACCCTCGTCCCTTTGCACCAAGAGTTTCCTGCAATCACATGCCGGTGGCTGCCACAGCAAAACAGCTACCGTGCGAGCACTCTATAACGGCGAGGTAACGACGAGCAAGGGTTTTCCCGTTATCTTTTCGTAATCATTGGAAACGCTGAGCCGGCACCTCGACGACATCCGGTTTTCGGCCTCCGCAGTGCCGCGGGTCTGTCAGGATGAGCGCGTGCACGCCCACGGCCGAGACACCGCCAGCGGACCCTTCGTGGTCACGCTCGTCGTCGACCTGCCGATCGCCAAGCCCGATGCCCTCGAGACGATCGCCTTCGTATCGGACGGGGCGATCGAGAATGCGGGTACGGCCTTCCCGCGCGTCGGGCTGGGCCGGGACGTGTGGGCCGAGGTGCAGATCCCGAAGTTCGCCGACCCGCCGCCGCTCGCCGTCGACGTCTGCTCGGACGTGTCCTGGGATGTCGCGGCGACGGAGGCCGCGCGGTTGGCCGATGCGCTGCGGCGGGTCGGATGGTCGGTGCGGTCGCCGCGCTCCGACGAGGTCTGAGTCGCCCGCGCGTCGCGGTCGGTCACGCGGCGACGGCGAAGAGCCCCGCGATCCCCGCGCCGTAGAGAACGAGCACGGTCAGCGAGTCGACACCCATCCCGGCGATCCGCTTCGCGGGCCGGAAGATGAGTCCGATGACGTAGACGAGCGTCAGCAGCGCGGCCAGCGCGGTGAGGTAGATGTCGGCTCCATTCGCCTGCGGCAGCACCGCCTGGCCCGAGATCAGGGTGGCCACGAGGAACAGCACGGGCAGGAACGCATTGCCGCCGAAGATGTCGCTCATCGCGAGATTGTCGTCGCCCTGACGGATGGCCTGCAGCCCCGTGGAGATTTCCGGCAGCGCGGTCGCGAGCGCGAGGATGGTCGCGCCGAACAGCACACCCGACAGGCCGATCTCGTCGGCGATGGCGTCGCCGACCCGCTCCAGCACGACACCGGCTCCGAGCGTCGCGAGCGCGGAGACCGCGAAGATCGCGACGACCGCCCCGGTGCTCATCGAATGATGCGGATGCCGCGGCTTGGCGCGCCGGTGGCCCGGGGTGTGTTCACTCGCACCCGGCGACGTGCCGTTCTCGTGCCAGGGGAGGTGCTTGCCGGCGCGCTGCACGAGGAAGAGCCCGGCGAGCCACAGCGCCGCGATGAGCACGACATCGGGGGTGACACGTGCGACGACGAGGTCGCTGGGAAGCTGGCTCCCCGCCATCACGACCGCGAGCACGGCGACCACGATCACGGCTTCGAGCACGAGGACGAGGGATGCGGCGCGATAGGTCAGCGGCCTGACCCCGCGACCGCGCTTGCCGAACAAGTCGAGGATCACCAGCACCACGGTCTGCAGCGCGATGCCACCCAGGATGTTGCCCACGGCGACTTCGAGGTTGCCCGCGATGGCGGCACTGACGGTGATGGCGATCTCGGGCAGGTTCGTGGCCACAGCGAGCACGATCAGCCCGCCGAACGCGCTGCCGATGTGCCAGCGATCGTCGAGGACGTCGGTCGACTTCGAGAGCTGGATGCCGGCCACCCACACCACGGCGGCGGCAGCGGCGAAGACCAGGAGGAGCAGCCAGAGGGGCAGGTTCGACATCCCCTCAGTGCACACCCGAACCTGTGCGACGGCGTACCGCTTGCGTTCGCGGCCGGAATGGACTCCGGCTCAGCGGAGCCAGCTGGAGCGTCCGAACCGCTCCCACCGCTCGACGATGTGCACATCGCCGTCATCCGTGGTCTCGAGCACCGTGGTGCCGCCGATGACGACGTGCTCGACTCGCGACTCCACCGCGAGCGGGTCGCCCGACCACAGGACGAGATCGCCGTCGCGACCGGCCTCGAGGGCGCCGACGCGGTCGTCGAGTCGCAGGATGCTGGCCGGGTTCGTCGTGAGCGCCTGCAACGCGACATCCGCCGGGAGGCCCTCTCGCACGGCGAGGATCGCCTGCAGACGGATCTGGTCGATCGGCACCACCGGGTGATCGGTCGTGATGGCGACGGTGACGCCGGCCTCGGCGATCAGGGCGAGTGCCCCGATCGCCCGGTCGCGCAGCTCGACCTTCGAGCGCGAGGTGAGCATCGGCCCGAAGATGACGGGGATGCCCTTCTCGGCCAGGACGTCCGCGATCTTGTGGCCTTCGGTGCCGTGGTTCACGACGAGCCGGTAGCCGAACTCCTCGGCGAGCCGGATCGCGGTGACGATGTCGTCGTGACGGTGGCTGTGCTGATCCCACAGCAGCGTGCCGTCGAGCACCTGAGCGAGCGTCTCCTTGCCGAGGTCGCGCTCGAACGGCTCGCCCTTGGCCGCCGCTGCATCCCGCTTCGCGACGTAGTTCTGGGCGCCGACGAAGGCGTCGCGCAACACGGACGCGACGCCCAGGCGGGTCGAGGGCGTCTGCTTCTTGTCGCCGTAGACGCGCTTCGGGTTCTCGCCGAGGGCGGACTTCACCGACACGTTCTCGGCGATCACCTGCTCGTCGACGGTGCGCCCGCCCCACGTCTTGATGGCGACGGTGCGTCCGCCGATCGGGTTGCCCGACCCCGGCTTGATCACGACGGAGGTGACGCCGCCGCGCAGGGCGTCGCGGAACCCGACCTCGTCGATGTCGATGCCGTCGAGCGCGCGGAAGCGGGCGCCGTTGGGGTCGGTCATCTCGTTGGTGTCGTTGCCCGACCAGCCCTCGCCGTCCTCGTGGACTCCGAGGTGGCCGTGGGCCTCGACGAACCCGGGCAGAACCCAGCGCCCCGCGGCATCCACGATCTCGGCGCCGTCGGGCACGGGCGTCTCGGCCCCGCCGACGGCGATGATCACGCCGTCCGTGACGATCACCGTCCCGCTCTCGATGACGGGCGCGGACACGGGGACGATGCGGCCGTTCACGACGGCGAGGATGCGGGGGGCCATGCCCTCGACCCTATGCCGGACGATCACTGGAGGCAGAACTCGTTGCCTTCGGGGTCTCGCATCTGCCAATACCGCTCGGGCCACGCGCCCCACTGCTGTTCCACCAGTCGCACGACGCTCGCCCCGAGCCCGACGAGACGATCCTTCTCGGCATCCACGGCCTCGGCCGTCGCGCGGCGAGCACCGTCGACGGGTGCGACCGACACGTCGATGTGCAGGCGGTTGCGCCCCCTCTTCGAGCCGTCGGCGTGGTGGAAGTACAGGCGGGGTCCGCGGCCCTCGGGATCCTCCGCGAGACCTCGGCGGTCGAGATCGTCATCGGTCAGGCCGGCATCGAGCTGTTGCCGGCGCATGTCGTCGGGCCAGTCGAGGCGCGGATAGCCGAAGACGTCGGCCCAGAAGTGCGAGAGCGCCCGTGGGTCGTCTGCGTAGAAGGTGATGTTGCCGAGCCTGTTCATGGTGACCTCCTCGTCGCGACCGACGGTACTCCCGCCCTCCGACAGTGGGTACACCCGGTATCGCTGGACGGCAACGGGGCTGACCGCTCGCTGGCGACGTCGTAGCGTGAGCCACTCACGAACTGCAGGGAGGAACCACCATGAGCCTCAATGGAAACGTGCCCTTCGTCGCACCCGGTGAGATGCCCATCGACCCGATCGAGGAAGCTCCGACGCTCGAGGTCACGGCTGAGGACCCCCTCGACGAGGACCCCCTCGACGAGGACTGACCCCGCTCCGGAACGGCGAAAGCGCACGTCCGCACGGTCTCCCGCGCGAGCGGACCGTGCGGACGTGCGCTTTCGCGAACCGTCAGCGAGCGGTGATCAGTACCAGCCGACCGACTGCGAGTGGCCCCAGGCGCCGCAGGGCGAGCCGTAGCGGCCGGAGATGTAGCCGAGGCCCCAGCGAACCTGCGTGACGGCGTTGGTCTGCCAGTCGCCACCGGCCGAAGCCATCTTGCTGCCGGGAAGCGCCTGCGGGATGCCATACGCACCGCTGCCGCTGTTGTAGGCCTGGTAGTTCCAGCCCGACTCCTTGTTCCAGAGCGAGACGAGGCACGAGAACTGGTCCTGGCCCCAGCCGAACTCGCCGAGCATGTTGCTCGCGGCCTGCTGCGCGGCGCCGGGGGAGTTGTCGCCCGTCGAAGCGACCGCCGAAGCAGCGGGCGCGGACGACGACGACGAGGACGAGGACGACGAGCGCGAGCCGCTCGAACGCTGGGCTGCGGCTGCGGCGGCCTCGTCCTCGGCCTTCGCCTTCGCGGCGGCCTCAGCGGCTGCGGCCTCTTCGGCGGCGATCCGCGCGGCCTCTTCCTCGGCGGCCTTCTGCGCCTGTGCGGCCTCGAGACGTCCGCGGAGGTCGGCCGTCTCGGCCTGCACATCGTCGGTCGCGTCCGTGAGCTTGTCGGTGAGGTCGGGCAGGAGCAGCGTCGGGATGACCTCGGTGTCCTTCAGGCCCTCGATGCGCTCGCGCAGCTGCGTCGTGTCGATCGTCGTATCGCCCTCGATCGGAAGCGCGGCGGCCGAGACGTCACCGGTCACGGTGGCGGCCTCGACGACCGATGCCTCAGCCGCGGCGACGGCGTCGCTCGTGGCCTGTTCGATCGCGCTGAGCGGCTTCGCCGTCGACGTGGCCGCGGCGGTCACCAGTGCAGCGCGCTGCATCACCGGTGCGGGGCCGGATGCCGTGGGCAGTGCGGCCGAGGCAGTCGTGCCCACGACCGCGGTCAGCCCCATGGCCAGCCCGAGGGTGAGGGCGGCGGGACGGACGAAGCGGCGTGATGCGGAGCTGGAGCTCACGCTGGCGGAGCGCCGCAGGTCGCGGCGGGTGGTCTGGCTCGACGAAGAAGTCATGCGAACAGGGGCGGTCCTTCGATGTTTGCGGGCACCGCGAGGCGGCGGGCGTCTCGGGCGGACGCACAAAACTCCCCGAGTCTGCGGGTTGAGTCTGGACGAGTCCCGGACAGTCCCTGGACGTAACCTGAATGCCCGACCGCGCCGAGCCCATGACGGGGAGCGTTACTCTGGCCGGAACGGCGGCGCTCGGCGGCCGTCCGACCGTCCGCGTCGAAGGAGGAACACGTGGCTGAAATCGAGAGCTTCACGCTGGATCACACCGCTGTGCTGGCCCCGTACGTGCGCCGGATCGGCGTCGAGCACGGACCGGACGGCGGAACCATCACCAACTTCGACGTCCGCTTCGTGCAGCCCAACGCCGGCGAGATCCCCACCGCCGGCATCCACACCATCGAGCACATGCTCGCGGGTCTCCTCCGCGATCGGATCGCGGGGGTCATCGACATCTCGCCGTTCGGATGCCGCACCGGCTTCCACCTGCTCATGTGGGGCGAGCCCGAGGTCGCCGATGTCGTCGCGGCGCTCACCGGCAGCCTGCGGTTCATCGCCGAGGAGGCCGTCGAGGCCGACATCCCGGGCGTCTCCGCTCTCGAATGCGGCAACTACCGCGACCACTCGCTGCACTCGGCCCGCGAGTGGTCGAAGACCGTCCTCGACCAGGGCATCAGCCTCGACGCCTTCTCCCGCGTCGGCGTCTGACGCCGGCCGACCGACCGCCGCGACGTGACCTCGTCTCGCCACCAGCGCGCGCTGCGAGCCGCCGCTGCCGCGACCCTGGCCACGTTCGTCGCGCTGCTGTCGCACGTCGCAGCGGGAGGCGAACCGCCCTCGGCGTTGGGCGCCGCCCTCCCGTGGGCGCTGTCGCTGATGATCAGCCTCCCCGTCGTCGGGTGCCGCGTCTCGGTCGTGCGCCTCGGTGCCGCGGTCACGGCCGCGCAGACGCTCTTCCACGTCATGTTCGCTCTCGGAGTCGTGCCGCTCGCAGGCTCCGCACGGATGCCCACGCCGGCGTCGGGCCTGACGGGGCCGTTCAGCCTGCACGCGGGACATATGTCGCTCCCGGCATCCCCGTCCGCGCCGGGTGAGATCGCTGCGGCAGCCCCGGACGCCGCGATGATCGGTGCCCACATCCTGGCGGCCGCCATCACGACCCTGCTGCTGCATCGCGGCGAACGGCTGCTCGCGGCGCTCGCCGATCTCGCGCGGCGCATCGCGACGCGGCTGCGGTCTGTGACTCGGGATGCCGTCCCTTCCGCGCCGATGCCGCCGCGTCTGCGCCCCCTCGCGTCGAGCGTTCGCACACCGCGCCTTCGCGCCCTCGTCGCGGCGCCCGCGCGTCGCGGCCCGCCCGCTCTCCTCGCTCTCTGACGCCCCGGCGCCCGTCGGGGCGATCCGTCGTGCGCGCTGACCATGCTTCGCGTGCCGGCACCCCGATGACCGAGGAGTCCCATGTCCATCACCGAGTCATACGCGTCCACCGACGGCGCCGCCGATACGGGCGGCGCGCCCGCCACCACGTCCCGCGAACACGCTCCGCCCCGGCGGTCGCGTGCGTGGGTCATGCCGCTGCTGCTGCGGATCCACTTCTTCGCCGGCATCCTGGTCGGCCCCTTCATCCTGATCGCGGCGCTCAGCGGAGCGGTCTACGTCGTGACGCCGCAGCTCGAGCGCGTCGTCTACGCCCATGAGCTCAGCGCGCCGGTCACCGAGACGACACTCCCGATCGGCGACCAGGTCCGCATCGCCGAGGGGTACATCGGTGACGCCGCCTCGCTCGCGGCGGTGCGGCCCGCGCCCGCAGCGGGCGACACGACGCGCGTCATGTTCGCCCAGGAGGGGCTCGGTCCGAGCCAGACCCGCGCTGTCTTCGTCGACCCCGGAACGGGCGAGATCCGAGGCGACCTGACGGTCTACGGCACGAGCGGCGCGCTGCCGCTTCGCGCGTGGGTCAGCGACCTGCACCGCAATCTCCACCTCGGCGAGCCGGGCCGCCTCTACAGCGAGTTCGCCGCCTCGTGGCTCGGCATCGTCGTGGTGGCCGGGCTCACGCTCTGGGTGGTGCGGCTGCGTACGGCGCGCGCCAAGAAGGACCTGTTCCGCCCGAAGCGCGGAGCGCGGGGCTACCGACGCCTCTTCGGGTGGCACGCGTCGCTCGGAGTGTGGCTCGTACTCGGAGCGCTCTTCCTGTCTGCCTCCGGCATCACGTGGTCCACCTACGGCGGTGCGAACGTCTCGACGCTGCGAGCGGCACTGTCGTGGCAGAACCCGGCGCTGTCGACGGCGCTCGGTGACACCGGCTCCGGTGGTGCTGCGGGAGCCCATGCGGACCACGGGGTCGTCGCGGCGCCGACCGCCGCGGTCTCACCCGACACCTTCGACGACGTGCTCGCGGTCGCGCGCACCGAGAACGTGAACGTCGGCCTCATCGAGATCCGGCCGCCCTCGGCTGCGGGGCAGGCGTGGGTCGTCCAGGAGATCCAGCGCAGCTTCCCGACGGAGGTCGACGGTGTCGCGATCGACGGCGACACGCTCGCGGTCGTGGACCGGGTCGACTTCGCTGACTACCCGTTCATGGCGAAGCTCGCGCGGTGGGCCGTCGACCTCCACATGGGGTCGATGTTCGGCCTCGTGAATCAGCTCGTCCTGTTCGTGGTCGCCGCAGGGATCGCGACGATGGTCGTGCTCGGGTACCTGATGTGGTGGAAGCGCCGGCCCACCCGCGACCCCGCTCGCCGGATGGGCACGGTCCCCGGCGAGGCCCTTCCGAACGCGCCGGTATGGGGTGTCGTGCTCGTGGTGGCCGTCGCGATCGGCATCGGGTACTTCCTTCCCCTCGTCGGCCTGCCGCTCGCCGCGTTCGTCATCGGGGATGCGCTCGTACAGGGCGCCCGGGGTCGTCGGGCGCGGAGATCTTCCTCCGGGGGAGCGGAAACGAGTGTGGTCAGGCCATGACTGGTCAAGCCCTCGTTCCCGGCGAATTCTCAGGGTAAAGTTCCGGGCGAAGAACTCCGGCCACCCGTCGGAGAACAGGAGAGAAGCCATGGCGACAAGCCCCGCTGAATCGATCGTCGACGCCGTCGGCGGTCCGGGAAACATCGAGAGTCTGACGCACTGCGCCACGCGCCTGCGTTTCCAACTGCGCGATTCCTCGAACGTCGATCAGTCGACGGTCGAGGCGATCCCCGGCGTCATGGGCGCCGTGCCGCAGGCCGGGAACCGCTACCAGGTCGTCATCGGCGGAGCCGTCCAGAACGTCTACAACGACATCAACGCGCTCCCCTCGATGTCGGGCGCCGGCGGTGGCGCTGTCGACGAGGACGACATCGACTCGGTCAAGGCGCGCGAGCGCGCGAAGGGCCCGCGCGGCAAGGTCGCCTGGCTCGACTCCCTGTTCGAGTTCCTCTCGGACTCGTTCCGCCCCATCCTCGGCGCGCTGCTGGGCGCATCTCTGTTCATCACGTTCATGGCGCTGATGGCGACGCTCGGCGTCATCCCGGCCTGGAACGCCCCGGGCGTCGTCCTCGACCCGTCGTGGCAGTTCGTCAACCTGATGTGGCAGTGCGTCTTCATCTTCCTGCCGCTCATGGTCGCCTACAACGCGGCCAAGAAGGTCGGGGCCGACCCGTGGGTCGGCTTCGCGATCATGGCCGTCGTGATGCTGCCGCAGTTCTCGGGTCTGGCGACCCAGGAGGGCGCGCAGCAGATCAACTTCCTCGGTTCGGACATCACGACCGTCTCGGTCTTCGGTCTGCCGCTGACGATCTTCGACTACAGCTCGCAGGTGTTCCCGCCGCTGCTCATGGCGGGTGCGCTCGGGCTGCTCTGGAAGGGGCTGCGCAAGGTCATCCCCGAGAACATCCAGCTGATCTTCGTGCCGTTCCTGGCGATGCTGATCATGATCCCGCTCACGGCCTTCCTCATCGGACCCATCGGTGTGTACGCGGGTGCCGGTCTCGCGAACCTGCTGAGCTCGATCAACGACTTCTCGCCGTTCATCTTCGCGGTCGTCATCCCGCTCGCGTATCCCTTCATGGTTCCGCTCGGCCTGCACTGGCCGATCAACGCGATCATGCTGCTGAACATCCAGAACCTCGGCTACGACTTCATCCAGGGCCCGATGGGTGCGTGGAACTTCGCCTGCTTCGGCGCGACCGCCGGCGTGCTGTGGATCTCGTGGCGTGCCCGTGACAAGCAGATGCGGCAGACGGCGACGGGAGCCCTCGCGGCCGGTCTGCTCGGCGGCATCTCGGAACCCTCGCTCTACGGCATCCACCTGCGCTTCAAGCGCATCTACCCCCGGATGCTCGTCGGATGCCTCGTCGGTGGTCTCATCATCGGCATCGGAGGTGGCGTCAAGACACAGGCGTTCGTGTTCACGTCGCTCCTGACGATCCCCGCCTTCGACTCGGTCGTCCTCTACGGCATCGCCGTGCTCGCGGCGTTCGTCGTCGCGATGGCCCTCGTCATCATCAGCGACTACCGCACGCCCGAGCAGCGCGCCGAGTTCGAGGCGCAGCGCGATAAGGCCGAGGCGAAGGCCGGCGCGACGGCTGCCGGTGCTGCGGCAGCGCCCGCTGCGGCTGCGGCCTCGGGCTCGGGCTCGTCGACCGCGGCACCCGCGCAGACCGCGCAGGGGACCGCGACCGCGACCCTCGACAAGCCCGGCGCCACCGATGAGGTGTCGGCGGCGATCGAGATCGCGTCTCCGCTCGACGGCACGGCCGTCGCGCTCTCCGAGGTGCCGGACCCCGTCTTCGGTGGCGGCGTCATGGGTCCGGGTGTCGCGATCGAGCCGACGGGCAACACCGTCGTCTCGCCCGGTGCCGGAACAGTCGCGGCTGCACAGCCGACCGGTCACGCGTTCGGCCTCGAGCTCGACAACGGGGTGGAACTGCTCATCCACGTCGGCATCGACACCGTCAACCTGAAGGGCGAGGGCTTCGAGGTCCACGTCAAGGCCGGTGACCGCGTCGAGCAGGGCACGCCCCTCGTGACGTTCGACCGTGCCGTGATCGAGAAGGCGGGCTACCCGCTGATCACGCCGGTCATCGTCCTCAACGGCGACGCGTTCGCGACGGTCGACCCCGTGGGCTTCGGCCCGACGACGACCGGCGCCCCCCTCCTGGTCCTGGAGAAGTAACTCCTCAACCCCCGACCCCCAACGTCGACTCGCCACGAATCGCGGATGCCGGGCTCCCGGCATCCGCAGATTCTGGCGAGTCGACGTTTTACGTAGGCGGGGTCAGGGGAGGCGGCGGAGCAGGAGGACGCCGTCGAGCGGGTGCGGGGGACGGGATGCCGCGTGGCCCGATGCCGCAGAGGCGGCGTGCTCGCGGATCTCTCGCCGCTCGACGATCTCCTCGCGCTCGACTACCCACTCTGTGGGGTCGAGGTCGAGCGCGGCGCGCTCCTCGGCGGGCGTGGGGAACGGAGGATGGTCGGGATGGTCGTGCGGCTCGCCGTCCTCGGGCCCGCGCGGCGGTCCGCCGGCATGCGACACGACGAGCAGTCGCCCGCCCGGGGCGACGTGGCGGAGGGCG
The DNA here is from genome assembly GCF_040544895.1 of Microbacterium sp. 1262. Lineage (NCBI taxonomy): Bacteria > Bacillati > Actinomycetota > Actinomycetes > Micrococcales > Microbacteriaceae > Microbacterium > Microbacterium sp. 1262. The sequence goes on along the minus strand of NZ_JBEPKU010000001.1, from coordinate 1,975,319 downwards.
GCGCGCAGGAGAGGGATGCGGGAGAACTCCGGGTCCCACGAGTGCAGGAAGCTCGTCGTCACGAGGTCGAACTCGCCGAGCTCGGCCGCGTCGATCTCCCCGGCGACGAAGGTCGCGTCGACCTGAGCGTCACGGGCGGCCGCCTGGGCCCGTGAGACCGCCGTCGGCGACAGGTCGACGCCGGTCACCGACCACCCGCGCGATGCGAGCCACAGGGCGTCGCCGCCCTCGCCGCAGCCCAGATCGAGCGCCGCGGCCGGAGTGAGCGAGCCCGCCGCCTCGAGCTCGGCGATCACCGTCGAGGTCGTCTCGTTCACGCGCCCCGACCACACCCGGTCCGTCTCGGCGTATCGCGCCTCCCAGTCGGCGGCGTGACCGCGGCGGCGCTCGAGCGCTGCGGCGGCGTCGCGGCCGACGAGCGCGGCGTTGACCGCGGCGCCGGCCATCGACCCGGCGCCCATCGACAGGGGGACGTTCGCCATCGGTGCGACGACGTTGCCGGCGGCCCACACGAGGGGGTGGCTCGTCGCCCCCGCCGCATCGACGGCGATGAACGACCCGACCGGTCCGTCGGCGCGGGCGAGGTCGAGCCCGGCGAGGAAGCCGTCGTGAGGCTCGAGGTGTCCGCCGGTGAAGATCGCGTCGATCGCCACGCGCTGCCCATCGGCGGTCACGACAGCGCCGATCGCCGCGTCGTGGGCGTCGTCCGCCGCTTCCGCCGGGCCGGTGACGGCGACCACGGGCGAGGAGACGGTGCGGATGCCGCGAGCGCGCAGCCGCTCCCGCACGTCGTCCCCGAGGTCACCCGCCGCAGCGGTGAACGCCACGACGTCGGGGCTCCACTGCCGTACGAGCTCGATCTGGTGCAGGCTCATCGGCGACGTCGCGAGCACGCCGATACGGCGATCGCGCACTTCCCAGCCGTGGCAGTAGGGGCAGTGCAGCACGGTCCGTCCCCAGCGCTCGGCGAGCCCCGGCACATCGGGCATGCGGTCGGAGACGCCGGTCGCGACGAGAAGCGCTCGCGTCGTGATCCGCTCGGTGCCGCCGGCGAGGACGACCTCGAGGCCGCCGTCGATCTCGGTCACCGACGCGACGCGCGCCGAACGGAAGGCGACGCCGTAGCGTTCCGCCTCTTCGCGGCCGCGTCGGCGGAGCTCGGTCGGCGAGGTGCCGTCGAAGCCCACGACGGCGTGCATGTGCTCGGCGAACCGATTGCGCGGGCTGTCGGAGTCGAGCACGAGGGTGCGGCGGCGAGCCCGCCCGAGCATCTGCGCGGCGCTGAGGCCGGCGGGGCCGGCGCCGACGATGACGACGTCCTGATCGAGATTCTGCATGTCGAACAGCATCCGGATTCGAGTGCTCTCTGGCAAACAGGTTTGCGGAAATGGCAAACTGGATGCATGACCGGACTGGATCAGATCGGCCCGCGCCTGCGCGCGGCCAGGCAGGAACGCGGGCTCACCCTCGAAGAGCTCGCGGAGCGGGCGGGCATGTCGACGAGCACGCTCTCGCGGCTCGAGTCGGGCAAGCGTCAGGCGAACCTCGAGCTTCTCGTGCCGCTCACGCGGCAGCTCGGCATCCGGATCGACGATCTCGTGCCCGCCGAGCATCCCGATCCCCGGGTGCGTCGGCCCGCGACGACCCGGCACGGTCATGTCGTCGCGCCGCTGACGCGCGAGAGCTCACCCGTGCAGACCTACAAGGTGACGTTCCCGCCGTCCGATGAGGCGCCGGCCCCTCGTGTCCACGACGGCTTCGAGTGGTTCTACGTGCTGAGCGGGCGGATCCGGCTCGTGCTCGACGACCAGGAGCTCATCCTCGCGCGGGGCGAGGCGGCGGAGTTCGACACCCGCACCCCGCATTCCATCAGCGCGGTGGGTACGCGCTCCGCCGAGGTCATCAGCATCTTCAGCGCCGCCGGTGAGCGCATGCATACCCTGACGGCCCCCTCCTGACACCCGCCCCCTACGCGTCGACTCGCCGAGAACTGCGAATGCCGGTGTCCCGGCATTCGCGTTCTCTGGCGAGTCGACGGTGTGCGTTTGTGGGTCAGGAGTGGCGGTGCGTGCGGTAGTAGGCGAGGAGGGCCTGGGTCGAGGCGTCCTGCGCGGCGAGCGCGTCGGCGTCGCCCTCGATCGCGGGCGCGATCTGCAGGGCGAGCTGCTTGCCGAGCTCGACACCCCACTGGTCGAACGAGTTGATGCCCCAGATCGTGCCCTGCGTGAAGGTGATGTGCTCGTAGAGCGCGATGAGCTCGCCGAGCACTCTCGGGGTGAGCGCGGGCGCGAAGATCGACGTCGTCGGACGGTTGCCCGCGAACGTCCGTGCCGCGACGAGCGCTCCGGTCGTGCCCTCGGCCTCGACCTCCTCGGCGGTCTTGCCGAAGGCGAGCGCCTTCGTCTGCGCCAGGAAGTTCGCGAGGAACAGCCCGTGCACGTCACGCCCGCCGTCGGTGAGCGGGTGGGCCGGGTTGACGAAGGCGATGAAGTCGGCGGGGATCAGCCGCGTGCCCTGGTGGATGAGCTGGTAGAACGCGTGCTGGCCGTTGGTGCCGGGCTCACCCCAGAAGACCTCGCCGGTGTCGGAGGTGACGGGGGTGCCGTCCCAGCGGACCGACTTGCCGTTCGACTCCATCGTGAGCTGCTGCAGGTAGGCCGCGAAGCGGTGCAGCTGCTGCGCGTAAGGGAGCACCGCGTGCGTCTGGGCGCCGAGGAAGTTGGTGTACCAGACGTTGAGCAGGCCCATGAGAACCGGCACGTTCTTCTCGAGCGGAGTGGATGCCACGTGCTCGTCGACCGCGTGGAAGCCGGCGAGCAGGTCGCGGAACGCGTCGGGGCCGAGCTCGATCACGAGCGACAGGCCGATCGCCGAGTCGACGGAGTAGCGGCCGCCGACCCAGTCCCAGAATCCGAACGCGTTGGCGGGGTCGATGCCGAAGGCCTCGACCTTGTCGAGCGCGGTCGAGACGGCGACGAAGTGGTGGGCGACGGCGTCCGTCCTCTGCGCCTCGCCGTCGTCGATCGCGCCGGCCTCCTGCAGCCCGGCCCACAGCCAGTCGCGGGCGAGGCGCGCGTTGGTGAGGGTCTCGAGGGTCGTGAAGGTCTTTGACGCGACGATGAACAGCGTCGTCTCGGGGTCGAGGTCGGCGGTCTTGTTCGCGATGTCGAACGGGTCGATGTTCGACACGAACCGCGCCTGGATGCCGGCGGTCGCGTACGGCCGAAGCGCCTCGGAGATCATGACCGGGCCCAGGTCGGAGCCGCCGATGCCGATGTTGACGACGTGGGTCACCTTCCTGCCGGTGATGCCGGTCCATTCGCCCGAGCGCACCCGGTCGGCGAAGGCCGACATCTTCTCGAGCACGGCCTGGACGTCGGCGTCGATGTCTTGGCCGTCGACGACGAGCTCGGGTGAGGTGCCGGCGGGGCGACGCAGGGCAGTGTGGAGCACCGCGCGGTCTTCACTGGTGTTGATGTGCTCGCCGGAGACCATCGCGGCGTAGCGCTCGGCGACGCCGGTCTGCTCGGCCAGGCGTACGAGGGCGGCGACGATCTCGTCGGTGACGAGGTTCTTCGACAGGTCGACGTGCAGGTCGGCCAGCGGCAGGCTCAGACGCTCGACGCGCCCGGGGTCGCTGTCGAACCACCCGCGGAGGTCGGGGGTGAAGCCCTTCTTCAGCGACTCGAGGTCGGTCCAGGCGGCGGTGGTGGTGGCATCGATGGGAGCAGCGGTCACGCTCTCACGGTAGCCGCGCCGCGGTGTCCGCGTCCACGCGGCGCGGCGGAAGAACTCTCGACGACGCGCCCGTCGACCAGGCGGCACACGGCATCGACGTCGCCGAGCTCTGCCAGATCGTGCGTGACGGCGACGACGGCCGTGCCCGTGCTCGCCACGGCGGCGAGAGCGGATGCGACGGCGTCGCGGGATGCCGCATCCAGTCCGCTCATCGGTTCGTCGAGCAGCAGCAGGTCGGCCTCCTGCGCGAGGGCTTGCGCGATGTACGCCCGCTGGCGCTGGCCGCCCGAGAGCAGGCCGAGCGGCCGCCGGGCGAGCGGGGCCAGCCCGACGGTGTCGATCGCTTCGGCGATGCGCGCGCGGTCGCTGCGCCGCAGCGGCAGGAATGGTCCCCGCTCGCGCCAGCGCCCCATCGCGACCAGGTCGGCCACGGTCAGCGGCAGGCGGGCGCCGTCGTTCGAGGTCTGCGGTACGAGACCGACGCGGATGCCGGGTTCTCGGCGCACCGTTCCCGAGGTGGGGGAGAGGAGCCCGGCCGCGACGGCGATCAGGGTCGACTTCCCCGACCCGTTGGCGCCCACGATCGCGTGGACCTCTCCGCCGGTCACATCGAGATCCACGCCGCGAAGGGCGAGGTGCCCGTCGAAGGCGACGGTCACCTCCCGCAGGGCGACGACGGAGCCACCGGGGACGAGTGGGGTGGTGGAGCTGGACATCCACCCAGTATTGCAAATGAAAACGGTTCTCACTTTCATGTAAGGTCGTCGACCGTGTCCCTCCTCCTCGATCCCTTCGCCGTCACGTTCGTCCAGCGCGCCCTGCTCGGCGGCGCGCTCGTGGCGATCGTGTGCGGCATCGTCGGCACGTGGGTCGTGCTGCGCGGCATGGCGTTCCTGGGCGAGGCCATGGCGCACGGCATGCTTCCCGGGGTCGCCGTCGCGACCCTCACGGGGTTCCCGCCGATGGCGGGCGCTGCCATCAGTGCGGCAGCGATGTCGCTCGGGGTCGGAGCCCTGCAGCGCCGGGGCCGCCTCTCGGCCGACACCAGCATCGGACTCCTGTTCGTCGCGAGCCTCTCGCTCGGCATCATCGTCATCTCGGCGTCGCGGAGCTTCGCGACGGATGCCTCGGCCATCCTCTTCGGCGACATCCTGGCCATCGGTCCCTCCGAACTCGTCGCCCTCGCCGTCGCGGTCATCGTCACCGTCGTCGTCGCAGCCCTCGGGCACCGCGCGTTCGTCGCGCTGACCGTCGACCCGCGACAGGCGCAGCTGCTCGGTCTCCGTCCCCGCGCCGCCCACATCGTCCTCGTCGGGCTCGTCACGCTCGCGGTGGTCTCGGCCTACCAGGCGGTCGGCTCGCTGCTGGTGGTCGGCATGCTCCTCGGCCCCGCCGTCGCGGCCGGGCAGTGGACCCGGCGCATCGTGCCCACGATGATCCTCGCCGCCCTGATCGGCACGCTCTCCGTCGCCGTGGGCCTGCTCATCTCCTGGCACGCCGCCACCGCTGCCGGCGCCACGGTCGCATTCACCGCGATCTGCTCCGGTGCCGTCTCCACCGGCATCCGCGCGCTCGTGCGCGCTCTGACCCGCCCGGACGGGCGCCGCGCGCCGGCATCCGTCATCCCGAACACCCCGGAAAGGACCGCATGAGAACTCGTGCACCTCTCTCGCTCATCGCTCTCACCGCCGGTGCCGCCCTGCTCGCCGGCTGCCAGGCCGCTCCGTCGGACTCCGCCGCGACTCCGGATGCCGATGCCACCGCGCGTGGCGAAGCCCTCGGCGACGGTCACGGCGCCATCGCCGGGGCGCGCGAACTCGCCGAGCCCGCGCTGCACCTCACCAGCATCGGCACCGACGGTGCCGTGCACCACCTCGACCTGATCGACGAGCAGTCCGAGGTCCTCGGTGACATCGCTCCCGCCGACACGCTCGACAGCGAAGGACGCTTCCTCTTCGCGGGCCGCGAGGGTGAGGTGTCGATCATCGACAGCGGCGTGTGGACGTGGAACCACATCGACCACTTCCACTACTACGAGGCGCCGTCCCGCATCCTCGGTGAGCTCGAGGGTTCCGGCACACCGCGGACCGTGACGAGCGATCTCGGGGTCGGCGTCTACTTCGACGACGGCGACCGCGGCGGCGAGGCCGTGCTGCTCGACTTCGACGCGCTCAAGAAGGGCGACATCGTCGAGAGGTTCCGCCTCGACCTCGATGCCCCCGGGTCCCTCGTCGCACCGATCCCCGGGGGGGCGCTGATCGCCGACGCCGGCTCGGGCGAGATCCGCCGCGTCGACGCCTCGGGATCGGAACTCGACACCGCGCCCTGCGTCGACCCGGCAGGATCCATCGCGACCAATGTGGGCGTCGTCATCGGATGCGCCGACGGTGCCGTGCTCGCCGTCTCGGATGCCGCTGGCACGACTCTCGAGAGCATCCCGTATCCCGCGGGCGGGCCGAGCCGTGCCCTGTCGTTCGCGAACCGCGAGGGTCGCCCCACCGTGGCCGGTCGTACCGAGTCCTCGGCGTTCTGGCTGCTCGACACCCGCGAGCGCTCGTGGACGGCGCACGACGCCGGCCAGCCGATCGTCCGCGTGACGGCCGTCGACGACGCCGACGAGACCGTGGTCGCGCTCGCCGCCGACGGCTCGGTGATCGTCATCTCCGGTGCGACGGGTGAGCAGCTCTCCCGCACGGAGCCGCTGGTGGCGGCATCCGTCGCAGACCCGGCGCTCGCCGCGGGCGTCGACCTCGTCGCGGACCAGCGTCGCACCTACCTCAACGGGCCCGCGGAGCGGACGCTGTTCGAGCTCGATCCCGCCGACGGCGGGCGGGTGGCCCGAAGCTTCGCGACCGAGCACGCCCCGGCCCTCTTCACGGAGACGGGCCGATGAGGCGGGTGGCGCTGGCTCTCGGCCTCGTCGTCGCCGGAGTGGTCTCGCTCGCGGGCTGCTCGGGGGTCGGAAGCGACCGCCCGACCGTCGTCGTGACGACCAACATCCTGGGCGACATCGTGCAGAACCTCGCCGGCGAAGAGCTCGACGTCGTCACCTTCATGCCGCGGGACGCCGATCCGCACTCGTTCGAGCTCTCGGCCCAGGACGCGGCGACGATGCGCAGTGCCGATCTCGTGGTCTCGAACGGGCTCGGGCTCGAAGAGGGGGTGCAGCACCACGTCGACGCGTCCGCCGCGGACGGTGTGGCCCAGTTCGTCGCGGGCGATCACGTCGAGACCCTCGGTTACCTCGACTCCGACGCGGTCGACCCGCACTTCTGGACCGATCCGACCCAGACCGCTCGTGTCGTCGACGCCCTCGCTCCGGTCCTCGCCGACCTCGCCGGTGACGGCGGGCAGGCCGTGACGGACGCCGCCGACGCGTACGTCGCGGAACTCGAGGCCGTCGATGCCGAGATGGCGGCGGGCCTGGAGTCCATCCCCGCCGAGCACCGGGCCCTCGTCACCAACCATCACGTGTTCGGTTACCTCGCGCGCCGCTACGACGTCCGCATCCTGGGGGCGGCCATCCCGGGCGGCACGACGCTCGCAGCGCCCAGCGCGTCCGACCTGCAGGAGCTCGTCGACGCGATCGACGCGGCCGGGGTCCGCACGATCTTCGCCGACTCGTCGCAGCCCGACCGGCTCATGCGCGTCCTCGCCGACGAAGCGGGGCGCGACGTGTCCGTCGTGCCGCTGCTGACCGAGTCGCTCGCGCCAGAGGGGCAGCCCGGCGACACCTACCTCGACATGATGCGCCAGAACCTCCAGCGCATCACCGACGGCCTCACCCGATGAGGCATTTCCCTGGAAAGGAAACCCACCCCATGAAGAGAACCCTGCAGTTCGGCGCCCTCGCCGGCGCCGCAGCCCTGGTGCTGGCGGGATGCTCGTCCTCGCCCTCCGCGACGTCCAGCCCGTCCGGTGACGCGTCGGCCGAGGCATCCGTCCCCGCCGGTCCCCGGGTCGCGCTCGGCTACGAGGGCGGCGTGCTCGTGCTCGGCGGCGACGAGCTCGAGGTGATCGGAGACTTCGACTCCGAGGACTTCATCCGGCTCAACGCGGCCGGTGACGGCCGCCACGTCATGGTCACCACGTCGGAGGGCTTCCAGCTGCTCGACGTGCAGCAGCCCGAGCTCACCGACCTCGTCGTCCCGGCGGACGCCGCCGGACACGTCGTCGTCCACGGCGGCAAGACCGTGCTGTACGACGACGCGACGAGCGATACGACGATCTTCGACACCGCCGACCTCGCACAGCTCGACGGCAAGCTGCCCGACGCCGAGGTGATCGCCGGCGTCGAGGCGCACCACGGCGTCTCGGTCGAGCTCGAGGACGGCACACTGCTGACCACCGTCGGCGGCGAGGCCGGGCGCACCGGCATCCGCGTGCTCGATGCGGACGGCACCGAGGTCGCGTCCAACGCCGACTGCCCGGGCGTCCACGGTGAGGGCACCGCCGAGGGCGAGCGCGTCGTGTTCGGCTGCGAGAACGGCGCGATCATCTACGACGGCGGCGAGATCACCAAAGTCACCTCGCCCGACTCGTACGGCCGGATCGGCAACGCCTTCGTCGCGGAGGACAGCCCGCTCGTCGTCATGGACTACAAGGACGACCCCGACGCCGAGGGCTACCTGCTGCGCAACATCGCCCTCGTCGACACCGAGGCGAAGTCGCTGACCAAGGTCGCGCTGCCCGCCGGCGTCGAGTACACCTTCCGCGGCATCGCGCGCGGGCCGGCCGGCGAGGCCGTGCTGATCGGCACCGACGGATCGCTGCACTGGATCGATCCCGCCACGGGGGGCATCACGAAGTCCCTGCCCGTTGTCGACCCGTGGGAGGGTCCGGCCGAGTGGCAGGCTCCGCACCCGGCCGTCAAGGTCGCGGGCGACATCGCCTACGTCACCGACCCGGCGGACAGCGAGCTCGTCGCGGTCGACCTCACGACGGGTGAGATCGTGCAGACGGTGAAGCTGCCGCACGTTCCGAACGAGATCGCCGCCGTCTCCTGACGCGCCGCGCCGCCGCATCCGCTCCGGTCACCGGGGCGGATGCGGCGGACGTCGGACGTCGCCGTTAGCCTGGCGTCGTGCCGCCCGTCTCGACCTCGCAGCGCACGTATCGCTACCTGCGCCTGACCCTCGCGGGCGCACCCGTCGCGATCATGCTCGCGGTGCTCTTCGCGATCCCCGACGCGGGAGTGCTGCCCAGCGTCAGCCACTACTTCTACAGCTCGGCCCGCACCGTCTTCTCCGCCGCCCTCGTCGCGGCCGCGGCCTGCCTGCTCGCGCTCTCCGGGCGGGGCCCGCAGCGGGTGCTGCTGGATGTCGCGGCGCTCCTGGCCCCGCTCATCGCCATCATCCCGACGCCGATCTCGGCCGGCGAGGTGCCCGGCGTCGTCGTCGACTGCGCCGCCCCGTGCGTCCCCGCCGGGTTCACGGACGACCTCGACAACGCTCTGGCGACGTACCTCGTGATCGGCGCCGTCGTGCTCGCGATCGGTCTCGTGCTGGCGCGACGCGGAGACGTCGCCCTCCGCGACACGGGGCCGACGCTCGCCCTTGCGGCGACGGTGCTCGCGGGCGTGGCCCTCGTGTGGACGCTCGCACCGCAACTGCTCGTCCGCTACGGTCACGCCGTCGCGGCCTTCGGCTTCTTCATCCTCATCGCCCTCGTCGCGCTCGCCGAGGCGTTGCGGCCCTCCGATGCGCACCCACCGGCGAGGCGGACGCGGATCGGGTACGTCATCGTCGCGATCGCGCTCCTGCTCGACCTCGCCGCGACCGTCGTGTCGGCGGTGCTGTTCGACATCCCCGTCGTGCTGGCGGGAGAGCTCATCGCCCTGGCGCTGTTCCTGGTGTTCTGGATGATGCAGACGGCCCAGAAGTGGTCGCTCGCCGATCCCGCGCTGCGAGCCTGACCGTCGACCCGAAACGCGTTCTTCTCCGCGTTCGCGAGCGGGTCTACTGTTCGTCCCATGACCGCCCCGCTCAGCGCGCTGGAGACCTCGCGCATGCGCGCGTTCCACCAGGTGCTCGGCAACACTCTGCTCGCGAACGTGACCTCGAGCTTCCTCTGGTTCGCCCTGACGTTCTGGGCCTACCTCGCCACGGAGAACGTCCTGGCGACATCCATCATCGGCGGCTCGTACATGCTGCTCGTCGCCGTGTTCGGGGTGGTCTTCGGGGCCCTCGTCGACCACATGAAGAAGAAGGCCGTGATGGTGCTCTCGAGCCTCATCACCCTGGCGACCTATCTCGGTGCCGGCGCGGTCTACCTGCTGTTTCCCGAGTCGATCCTCGTCGATTGGGGGCGCCCCTGGTTCTGGGTGTTCGCGGGCCTGATCCTCGTCGGGGGAGTCGTGGAGAATCTGCGCAACATCGCGCTGTCCACCACCGTGACCCTTCTCGTGCCGAGCGACCGCCGCGACCGGGCGAACGGCCTCGTCGGAACGGTGCAGGGTGTGGCGTTCATCGTCACGAGCGTCTTCTCCGGTCTCTCGATCGGCCTCCTCGGGATGGGCTGGACCGTCGTGATCGCGGTGTCCGCGACCGCGTTGGCCCTCGCGCATCTGACATTCGTGTCGATCCCCGAGCGCGGCATCGCCGCATCGCACGAGGCCGCGGCACCGGCCTTCACGTTCCGCGGCGTCGTTCCGGCGATCCGATCCGTCCCGGGGCTGTTGGCCCTGATCCTGTTCACGACCCTCAACAACCTCGTCGGCGGGGTGTTCATGGCGCTCATGGATCCATACGGGCTGACGCTCTTCACCGTCGAGGCGTGGGGGATCGTGCTCGCGGTCACCGGCACGGGGTTCATCGTCGGCGGCGCGCTGGTCGCCGCCCGCGGTCTCGGCCGCAACCCCGTGCGCACCCTGCTGCTGGTCAACGTCGGCGTCGCGGTGCTGGGGATGACCTTCGCGATCCGCGAGTGGTGGTGGCTCTACGCCCTGGGGATCTTCGTGTTCATGATGCTCATGCCCGCAGCCGAGGCCGCCGAGCAGACCGTCATCCAGCGCGTCGTGCCGTTCCAGACCCAGGGCCGCGTCTTCGGCTTCGCGGCGTCGGTCGAGTCGGCCGCTTCGCCGATCTCGGCGTACCTCGTCGGACCGCTCGCGCAGTTCGGTCTGATTCCCTTCATGCGCACGGATGCCGGTGAGCGCAGCTTCGGCTGGCTCCTCGGCGGCGGTGAGGCGCGGGGCATCGCCCTGGCTTTCGTCGCCGGGAGCGCGCTCATGCTCGTGGTGGTGCTGCTCGCGTTCCTCTCGCCGCAGTACCGGCGACTGAGCCGGGCCTACGCCGACGCAGCGCCGCCAGAGCCTTAGGCTGCCGCCGCTGCGCTGCCGGGCCCGACCCCGGTCAGGCCGGCTGACGCGGCGCCCTGAGCCCGAGCACCGCGAGCAGGCCGGCGACCGCGACCATCACGAGGGTGCATCCGGCGACACCGGCCCAGCCGAGGTCGTGGAAGGCATATCCCAGGAGCCAGCCGAACAGGCTCGAGCCACCGTAGTACCCGAGGTAGTACAGCGACGCGGCTTGAGCGCGCGTCTCCGGCCTCGCCGCCGCGGGAGCCCAGCCCGAGGCGATCGCGTGGGCGCCGAAGAAGCCGGCGGTGAGGATCAGGAGCCCCACGAGCACCGCGATCACGTGGGGCACCGCCGTCACGACGATGCCGATCGCCATGACCGCGAGCGCCGCCAGCAGCACCGGCAGACGCCCGAACCGCCCCGCGAGCGACCCGGCCCAGGGAGAGGCTACGGTCCCGGCGAGGTAGGCGAGGAAGAGGAAGCTGACGATCCACAGCGGCAGCGAGTACGGCGGTGCGACGAGGTGGAACCCGAGGTAGTTGTACACGGCGACGAAGCCGCCCATGAGCAGGAATCCCTGCGCGTAGAGCGACAGCTGGCGACGGTCGCGCAGGTTCGTCGCGAGCCGGGCGACGAGCGAGGGGTCGGAGGTTCCGGTCCTCCGCTGCGGCGCGAAGCCGCGGGCCGGCGGGGTGAGCCACAGGAAGAGCACGGCCGACGCCGCGCACACCGCCGCGACGGCGAACACGCCGCCGCGCCACAGACCGACATCGCCGAAGGGGCCCGCGACGAGCCTTCCGAGCAGTCCGCCGATCGTGGTGCCGGCGATGTAGCTGCCGGCTGCCGTCGCGGTGTGGGCGGCGTCGACCTCTTCTGACAGATAGGCGAGGGCGATGGCGGGCACGGCCCCGAGTGCCACGCCCTCGAGCAGCCGGGCGGAGAGCAGCAGCGGCAGCGTCGGGGCGAGCGGGGCCAGCAGGCCGAGCACGGTCGCGGCGATGACCCCGGTCGCCATCGCGGGTACGCGACCGATGCGGTCGGCCACGACCGACCAGGGGATGACGCCGACGGCGAGACCGAGCGTCGAGACCGAGACCGCCAATGCGGCGGTGGCCGGTTCGACCCCGAACTCCGAGCCGATGAAGGGGAGGACCGCCTGGGGCGAGTACAACTGCGCGAAGGTCGCGACGCCGGCGAAGAACAACCCGGCGATGAGCCGGCGGTAAGCGGGCGACCCGGGAACATGACCGGTGAACGCACGCACCGGGCCAGCCTACGACCGCGGCGACCGCCAGCCGGACGTGAGAAGGGCCGGTCGACTCAGAATCGTCGACCGGCCCTGTCATCCCTTGCACCAGAGATCACACCGCGCAGTTGGGGGGAACTGCGTGCCTCGAAGTTATAACGACCAGGTAACGGGATGCAACGGCTGGGCCGTTCTCATCAGCGCTGCATAGTGATCGTTCAGGATCGCGGCAGGACCCTCAGCGACCCTCCCGAAGGACGACCGACCCCGCCGAGACCCGGACCTCGACGCGGTTGCGCGACGAGGGGTCTTCGTTCAGGCCGTTGACGAACGAGCCTGCCTCCTGGGTCGAGCTGACGGCGTAATCACCACGGGGGAGCGCGAGGTCGACCCCGCCCGCCTCGGCGGCGATCGTCACCGACGTCGGAGCGGTGCCCGCGAGGGAGCCCGACACCCGGCCGGCGCTGACGTCGACGGTCGCCTCACGGACCCCGTCGAGCTCGACCGAAACGCGTCCGGCGGATACGCGGGCGTCGAGGCTCGTCGCGGAGCCGGCCGTATCGATCGACCCGGCATCGGCGCGCAGCGCGAGAGCGCCGAACTCCCCGTCCGCTCGCAGGGCCCCCGCCCCCACGCTCAGCTGGGCGTCAAGTCCCGCGAGGTCGTCGGGAAGGACGAGCGTCGCCCGCGACGTTCCGCCCCACAGGCGCCATCCGCTCCACCAGTCACGGTCCGAGTCGACCACGAGGCGGTCGCCGTCGCGGGCGAGCTCCCACGCCTCGGCGCCTCCCGAGCCGGTCACGGTGAGGGTCGCCTCGTCGACATCGCCGAAGGAGACCTCGACGTCGGCAGCCGCGGCATCCATCTCGAGGAAGCTCACACCCGCGGTCGGCGCCGAGATCGTCGAGGTCGCGGTGCCGCCGCTGACGACTGTCGACACGACACTGGTTCCGGCGGTGAACAGGAGGAGGCCCGCGCCCGCGGCGATCGTGAGCCCGGCGACCACGCGGGCTGCGGACGACGGCGTCGACGTCGGCACCGTCGGGGGCGTGCCGCCCGCCGACGGCGGCCCGTCGGGGGCTCCCGGCGGCGTGGCAGGAGGCGGGGTCAGGGTCGTGCTCATCGCACTGCTCCGTTCTGCGGCTGTGAGCCGCCGTGTTCGAGATGGACGAGGGCGGCGAGCACGCGGCGGTTGCCGTGTTCGTCCTGCTCGAGGTCGAGTTTCTGGAAGAGCGAGGTGATGTACTTCTCGACGCTCGCCTCGCTGAGGAACATCGCCCCGGCGATCGCCTGATTGCTGCGCCCTTCGGCGATGAGGGCGAGCACCGTCCGCTCGCGTTCGGTGAGCCGCGACATCCGCTCGTCACGCGATCGGCGCATGAGCAGCTGCGCGACCACCTCGGGGTCGAGAACCGTGGCTCCCGCGCCGATGCGTTCGATCGTCGCGAGGAATTCGCCGACGTCGGCCACGCGGTCTTTCAAGAGGTAGCCCAGGGCCGCCCCCTGCGAAGTGATGAGCTCGCTCGCGTAGCGTTCCTCGACGTACTGGCTCAGGACGAGGATGGGCAGCCGGGGGTTCTCGGCACGCAGGGCGAGGGCCGCGCGGATGCCCTCGTCGGTGAACGTCGGCGGCAGCCGGACGTCGAGGATGCAGAGGTCGGGCTGGGTCTCGGCCACGGCGGCGGAGATACCGTCGGCATCGGGGAGGGCCGCGACGACCTCGTGGCCCGAGTCGGCCAGCAGCCGGACGATCCCCTCTCGCAGCAGCGTCGAGTCCTCGCAGATCAGGATGCGCACGGCACGCTCACCTCCAGAGCGGTCGGTCCACCGGCCGGGCTGTCGAGGCGTGTCGTGCCGCCCGCGGCGGTGATGCGGTTGATGATCCCGTCGAGCCCGCCTCCGGGGATGACCCGGGCTCCACCGACGCCGTTGTCCTCGACCCGCGCCCAGAGGGTGTGATCGTCGCGGTGACGGACCACCACGCGGCATTCCCCGGCCCGCGAGTGCTTGGCAGCGTTGGTGAGCGACTCCGCGATCGCGAAGTACACCGCCGCCTCCGCGGTGCGACTGCACCGCTGGTCGACCCGTACGTCGAGGCTGACGGGCACGTGCGAGCGGGCGGCGAGGGCGGACAGTGCCGCGTCGAGTCCGCGATCGTCGAGCACCGAGGCGTGGATTCCGCGGGCGAGCTGACGCAGTTCGGTGATCGCGGCCTTCGTCGAGGTGTGGGCCTCGGCAAGCAGTTCCTTCGCGGCATCCGGGTCGTCGTCGATCTTCTGCTGGGCGAGTCCCAGCGTCATGCCCACCGAGACGAGCCGCGGCTGCACGCCGTCGTGCAGGTCGCGCTCGATGCGGGTGCGCTCGAGCTCACCGGCGCGGACCGCGCCCTCGCGCTGCACCCCCGCGGTGCGGGCAGCCTCGACCAGCTGCGCTTCGCGCGAGGGGACGAGGATCGCCTTGGCGAGGATGCCGTGCAGAAGGGTGATCCCCACGAGGAGGGCTGCCGGCACGAGGACCAGGAGCACCCCGGCCACGACGGCGCCCTCGCGGGGAACGCTGATCCAGGTCGAGGCGACGGTGACGGTCTGCTCCGCGTAGAGCGGGGCGAAGATCAGGGCGAAGCCCGACGCGAGCAGTCCGGACAGGCTGAGCGCGATGAGCCCCAGCACCGTCGAGATCGCTGCGTGGGCGACCCCGCGCCACATCCGCCCGTCGGTGAACTGCAGCCAGACCGTGCGGAGCCAGCCGCCGAACCCGGGCCGGCCGCTGCTGCGCGGCGAAAGCGAGGGCAGGCCCCACCCGTACAGGCCGTCGACGCGGGCGTATTCGAGCCAGCCGGTGAGCCAGAGCGCGTAGACGAAACCCACCAGGATCGGCAGGCCGAGTCCGAGTGCCGGAGTCAGGCCGATCCCCGTCGCCATGAGGGTGAGGAGCACGGTGAACACGGCGGTGCCCGCGAAGCCGAGGGCGGCGAGCTGGGCGAGCGCTCCGAGCGGGCGCACCCAGGTCAGAGCACGGGATGGAGGGGCGGTGCTGGCGACGGCGGTGGTCATGGCTCCACGCTAGGACCGCGGCCGGGTGCCGCGCAGGCGAGCCGCCCGGAGACTCCCTTTCGGGTTATCCCCCGGGGGCGCACGGCCGCAGCCGCCGGTCGTGTCGGAGAGGATGGGGGAGTGACCTCTCCCGACATCCGCCTGATCGCCGTCGACATGGACGGCACGCTCCTCGACGCGGACGGCCGCATCCCCGAGGGCCTGTGGCGGCTGTTGCCGCGGCTGCGCGATCGGGGCATCGTGTTCGCTCCCGCAAGCGGACGCCAGCTCGCGACGCTCCGCCGGCAGTTCGCGGATGCGCCGGTCGAGCTCGACTACATCGCCGAGAACGGTGCGTACGTCGTCCGAGACGGCGCCGAGGTCAGCTCGGATGCCGTCGACCCCGCGTTCGCGGCATCCGTCGTCCGCCGCATCCGCGGTCTCGACCACCTCGATGTCGGCCTCGTCGTCTGCGGCAAGCGGTCGGCCTACATCGAGCGCGCGGACGCAGCCTTCTTCGCCGAGGCCGACAAGTACTACGCCGAGCTCGCTGTCGTGGACGACCTGACCTCGGTCGACGACGAGATCCTCAAGCTCGCCGTCTACGACTTCGCGCTCGCCGAGGACTCGGTCGCACCCGAGCTGTTCGACCTCCGCGAGACGCACCAGGTCGTGGTGTCGGGGCAGCACTGGGTCGACATCATGAACCCGGGGGTCAACAAGGGGCGGGCGCTGTCCCGTCTGCAGGAGACGCTCGGGATCGGCCCCGAGCACACGATGGCGTTCGGTGACTACCTCAACGACCTCGAACTGCTCCAGCAGGCCCGTTACTCGTACGCGATGGCCGAGGCGCACCCCGAGATCGCGGCCGTCGCCCGCTACAGCGCGCCCTCGCACACCGAGGCAGGAGTGCTGACGGTCATCGAGGAGTTCCTGGCCCGCTGAGCGACGGGATCGCTCTGCGCAAGCCCGCACCGAAGACCACGGCGACGGCGTAGCGTGTGCGGCATGGTCACGATTCCCACGGTCTCGCTCAACGACGGCTCCGACTTCCCCGAGCTCGGGCTCGGCACCTACAACCTGCGCGGCCCCGAGGGCATCGACGCCATCGCCGCCGCGATCGACTCGGGCTACCGGCTGCTCGACACCGCGGTGAACTATCAGAACGAGTCGGAGGTCGGGGAAGCCGTGCGTCGCAGCGGCATCCGCGACCAGCTGATCATCACGACCAAGGTGCCGGGGCGCGACCACGGCTTCGACGAGACGATCCGCAGCGCCGAAGGCTCGCTCGGCCGGCTCGGCGTCGAGAAGATCGACCTGTACCTCATCCACTGGCCGAACCCGAGCCAGGGCAAGTGGCTCGAGACCTACCGTGCGATGCTGGCGCTCCGCGACGAGGGGCAGGTCGGTTCGGTCGGCGTCTCGAACTTCACCGAGCCGATGCTCGCCCGCCTCATCGAGGAGACCGGAGTCGCCCCGGCGGTCAATCAGGTCGAGATGCACCCCTACTTCCCGCAGGCCGGCCTGCGCGCGTTCCACGCTGCGAACGGCATCCGCACCGAGAGCTGGAGCCCCCTGGCTCGGCGCAGCGAGCTGCTGAACGAGCAGGTCATCGCCGACATCGCGGCATCCCACGGCGTCACCGGAACGCAGGTCGTGCTGCGCTGGCACACGCAGCTGTCGTCGACCCCGATCCCGAAGTCTGCCGACCCGGTCCGCCAGCGCGAGAACGCCGACGTCTTCGACTTCCTGCTGTCGGGCGACGAGATCGCGGCGATCAGCGCCCTCGAACGTGGCCGGCTCTGGGACGGCGACCCCGACACCCACGAGGAGATGTAGCCCGCGCCGGATAGCGTGGAGGCATGACGACGCCGTTCGACTCTCTCGACGACTACTACGCCCTTCCCCGCATCGACGCGGCGGCGACCGCGCCCGACGGCTCGCACGTCGTGCTGACGGTCGCGACCCTCACGAAGGATCGCACCGGCTACGAGCGCTCGCTGTGGTCGGTGCCCGCCGATGGCGCCGGTGCGCCGCGACGCCTGACCCGCTCGACGACCGGCGAGTCCGGCGCCGTGTTCACATCCTCCGGCGATCTGCTGTTCGTGTCGGCCCGCCCCGACAACGACGCCGCGGACGGCGCACCCGCTCAGCTCTGGCTGCTTCCGGCCGCCGGCGGCGAGGCGCGCCCGGTGACGCGGTTGGCCGGCGGCGTCTCCGCGGTCGTCACGGCGGCGGACTCCGACCGCATCGTGATCGCGTCGTCGCTGCTCCCCGAGGCCGCCACGATCGAGGCCGACGCGAAGCTGCGGGCGGAGCGGAAGAAGCTCAAGGTTTCCGCGATCATCCACGACACCTACCCCGTGCGGTACTGGGACCACGATCTCGGCCCCCACGAGCCCGCGCTGCTTGCCCTCGATCTGAACGAGCTGGGCGACGCGCCCGCCGTCATCGCGACCGCCGACCAGGCCGTCGACGAGGTCGTCGGCGCTGGCGCCGAAGCGGGGGAGGCTGCCGACGAGCCCTACCCCGCGGGGCTGCCGCGCCCGCGCATCCTGCTCCGTGGTCGTGCGGCCTCGACGGCGGGTATGGCGCTCACGCCCGACGGTGCGACCCTCGTCGCCTCGGTGCCCGAGCCGCAGGGGCGTGACGCCCGGTACCGTCTCGTCGCGATCGGCACCGCGACGGGCGAGCTGCGCGTCATCCGCGACGAGGTCGACGTCGACGTCGAGATGCCCGCGATCAGCCGCGACGGCGCCCGTGTCGCCTACGTCCGCACGGTGAAGTCCACCCCAGCGGGGCCCGCCGATCAGGAGCTGTGGGCGAGCGCCCTCGACGGTGCCGACGCGCAGCGCCTGGCCTCGGACTGGGACCGCTGGCCCGGCAGCATCCGATTCTCCGATGACGACGCGGCGCTCGTGGTGACCGCCGACCACGACGGTCGCGGCCCCGTCTTCAGCGTGCCGCTCGACGGCGGCGCTGTCTCGCAGACGACGCACGACGACTTCGCGTACACGCACGTCGAGCCGGTCTCGGGCACCACGGACGTCATCGCGCTCCGCTCCAATTGGATGACGCCGCCGCATCCGGTCCGTGTCGCCGCCGACGGCTCTGTCACGCCGCTGGCGAACCCGGCGCCGTCCCCCGCGACGACCGCCTCGATGGTCGAGGTCGAGACGACCGCCGACGACGGAGCCCGCGTGCGCGGCTGGCTCGTGCTGCCCGAGGGGGCGGATGCCGCGACCCCGGCGCCGCTTCTGCTGTGGATCCACGGCGGACCGCTCAACAGCTGGAACGCGTGGAGCTGGCGGTGGAGCCCGCTGCTGGCCGCGGCCCGAGGCTATGCCGTGCTGCTGCCCGACCCGGCGCTGTCGACCGGTTACGGGCTCGACTTCATCGCGCGCGGGTGGGACGCGTGGGGCGCGGCGCCCTTCACCGACCTCATGTCGATCACGGATGCGGTCGTCGCGCGCGATGACATCGACGAGACCCGGACGGCCGCGATGGGCGGATCGTTCGGCGGCTACATGGCGAACTGGGTGGCGGGTCACACCGACCGCTTCGACGCCATCGTGACCCACGCGAGCCTGTGGGCGTTCGACCAGTTCGCCGGCACGACCGACTTCGCGCCGTACTGGCAGAGCATCTTCAGCCCCGAGGGTGCGTTCGCCAACTCGCCGCATCGCTTCGTCGCCGACATCCGGACGCCGATGCTCGTGATCCACGGTGACCGTGACTACCGGGTGCCGATCGGCGAGGGTCTGCGGCTGTGGGCCGACCTCAACGAGCACCACGCCGCCGAGGACGGCACGAGCCCGCACCGGTTCCTGTACTACCCCGACGAGAACCACTGGATCCTCTCGCCGCAGAACGCGCGGGTCTGGTACGAGACGGTCTTCGCGTTCCTCGAGGAGAATCTGCCCGCGCGCGCCTGAGTCGCGTCTCAGTCGCGCCTTGCGGCGCTCTCCTGTCAGATGAACGGGTTCACGCGGCGACGGGCGGGAGGATGCGACGGAGGATGAGCCGCTGCGCCAGCGTCCAGGCGACCGTCACGACCAGGTACAGGCCCGCCGCGAGCGGAACGAACACCGCGACGACGGCGGTCGCGAACTGCGCGACCCCGAGCACCCCCGACAGGGCGGCCGGAGCATCCGTCACCCGGAAGGCTCGCCGCGTCAGCTCGCCGACGAGCGCGATCGAGGCGATGACGGCGCCGAACACGAGGGCGGCGGCGAGCGGCAGTGTGCCCGACGCGACGGTGCCCGTCAGGCTCGACCCGAGGGGGACCCCGGCGAGCGTCTCGGCGAGCAGCACGTTGGTGTGGCCCGCGATCGTCGAATGGATGAACACCCCGTACAGCAGCCCCACGACGGGAGCCTGCACCAGCAGCGGCAGACAGCCTGCCGTCGGCGAGACGTTCTCGTCGCGATAGAGCTTGAGCGTCTCGCGTTGCAGCTTCTCGCGGTCGCTCCGGTATCGCTGCTGGAGCTCGCGCAGCCGCGGCGCCAGGCGTGCACGAGCGCGATCCGCTCGCGCCTGGGCGACGCCCGCGGGGATCAGTGCTGTGCGCACGACGACGGTGATGAGGATGACGGATGCCGCGGCGGCGAGGTCGCCGAGCGCGGGTCCGAGCGCCGCGGTCAGTGCGGCGAGGATCGAGGCCACGGCGTCGAGCGCGGCGGCGATGGGCGGGAAGGAGTACAGGTCCATGGAGAGTCCGATCGACGAAGCTGAGCACGGGGGATCAGCCGCGAGGGGACGCCGGACGGCGCGGAGTACGGGGCCTGCGGTGCGGGTGCGCGCGGGTGTGGAGCCGTTCCGGACGTGGCTACGCGGCTGGAGCCGCGAGCCCCGGGGCTCGGGGGCGGCGTCTCCCGGGAGCGTCCGGGTCGCTCTGCGCCAGCAGAGTCGACGGCGAGATGGATCGCCGCGGGTGGGGGCGCCGCGAACCCGCCGCCCCCGTCGCCGTGACGGCGCCCGCGATCGAGGCGACCGCGATCGCGATCGTGAGCAGCGCCACCGCGGTCGCCGCTGCGAGCCCGCTCGAGTCGCCGAGCGAGAGGGCGCCGATGACCGAGAGCAGCATCGGGAGCGTGGAGAGGAGGGACATCACGCCACCACCCCTGTCGGGGCCCAGCCCGCGGCGCGCTCGAGCAGCGCGGCATCCCCGTCGAAACGCGCGCCCTCGGGGCGCGACCGTCGCAGGGCGAGCAGGAGAAGCACGAACCCGCCGATGGGCATCAGGTTCAGCAGCACCCACCATCCCGACAGGTTCGAATCGTGCAGCCGCCGCACCGCGACGGTGAAACCCGGGATGAAGGTGGCCACCACCCACACGGTCGAGCTCCACAGGTAGACCGCCACCAGGGTCGAGAGGGGATCGGTCGGAGCGATCGGCCCGAAGAGCTCGATCCCGCGCCATCCCCACCAGCCGAAGGGGTGCAGCCCGAGGTCGAGCTGCGGCCAGCGCCCCGACAGCATCCGCGGGATCACGAGGAGGAAGACGACGGCGGCCGTGGTGCCGACGGCCATCCACCACCAGTACTCGCTGCGGCTCGCGCGCCCGCGCAGGCAGAAGGCGTGCACCACGAAACGGCGCATCGCCTGGGGCAGCGAAGCGTTCGGCAGCGGTGCTGTCGAGACGGCCTCCATCCCGCGATGCTAGCGGAGCGTCGCGGGGCGGCGCAGTCTTCGCCTGTCAGTTCTGGCCCCATCCCGCGCGGAGAGGGGGCGGGAAGCGTCAGGTGAACCGACCCGTGCGCGTCAGTGGGGTGCGTGATACTCGGGCTCGCCCCGCTTCCAGTAGCCCTTCACCGTGATCTGCTCGGGGTCGAGGCGCCAGCGGTCGAGGAGCAGCGTTCGAGCGGAGCGCACGATCGACTGCTCGGCCGCCACGAAAGCGAAGACGGCGCCGTCCGGTCGGTCGTCGTCGCCGAGCGCGGCGAGACGAGCGGCGAGGGGAGCGCCGGCGGATGCCGATCCGCGGTGCACCTGCTCGACGACGACCCCCGGCGGCGTGGTGATGGGCAGCTCGTGATCGGCGTCGGGCACCTCGATGAGCACGCGCCCGACGGCAGCGGCATCCATGTGATGGGCGAACCGCCGGATCGCGGGGACCGCGGTCTCGTCTCCCGCCAGGAACCAGCCGTCGGGGCGTCCCGTGAGCACGGCGGATCCGCGCGGTCCGCCGATGCCGATCGTCGACCCGATCTCCGCCGTCGCCGCCCAGTCCGCAGCCACGCCGTCGCCGTGCAGGGCGAACTCGAGGTCGAGCCAGCCCTCGTCGGCGTCCCAGGCGAGCGGGGTGTACTCGCGGCTCGGCGCCGCACGCAGCTCGTCGATGCTCTCGGGGGCCACCTCGGGGAAGAACACACGGACGTGGTCGTCGCACCCCGGGGAATCGAAGTCCCGCAGATCGGCGCCCTCGAGCCGCACCCGGACATAGGCGGGAGTGAGCCATTGTCGGGCTGCCAGGCGGACGAAGCGAAAACGCAGGTCGAGCGCTCGGCGAGCGATCCGGAACGAGGGGGTTGCGGTCGAGGCGGACATGAAGGTTAGGCTAACCTACACAGTCGCCGGTTCTCGATCCCGGCATCCGGTCGCCCCGTCGACCAGCATCCGATACGCACCGCACCAGGAGTTACGTCACGTGAGCCATGCCATCCGCCGTCCCGCACTCGTCTCGATCGCGCTCGTCGCAGCGCTCGGCCTCGCCGGGTGCGCGTCGTCGGCGAGCCCGGATGCCGCGCCCAGCGGTGACGCGACCGCGCCCACGACCGTCACCGTGACCGACAACCACGGCGAGATCGAGGTGCCCGTCGCCCCCGAACGCGTCGTCGCGCTCGATAACACGACGTTCCAGACGCTCAGCGACTGGGACATCGACCTCGTGGCGGCACCCAAGCCGCTGATGTACGACCTGTGGCCCAACCTGTCCGGGGGCGACGACGTGCTCGACGTCGGGCTGCACCGCGAGCCCGACCTCGAGGCGATCATCTCGGCCCAGCCCGACCTCATCGTCGGCGGGTACCGCTTCCGCGACATCTACGACGACCTGACGGCGATCCAGCCCGCGACGATCGAGACCAGTGCTCGCGAGGGCGAGGAGCAGGTCGCCGAGCTGAAGCGCCAGGTCGAGATCCTCGGACAGGTCTTCGATCGGGAGGATGACGCGAAGAAGCTCGCCGACGCCCTCGACGGCGCCGTCGCCGACGCGAAGGCGGCCTACAACGGCACCGACACGGTCGTCGGCCTGCTCACCTCGGGCGGCAAGATCTCGTTCGCGGCCCCGGGGGAGGGGCGCGGCGTCGGTGCCGTCTTCCCCACGCTCGGACTCGTCCCCGGCATCGATCGCGGAGCGGAGAACGCCTCGCACGGCGACGACATCAGCGTCGAGGCGATCGCGGCGGCGAACCCCGAGTGGCTGATCGTGCTGGACCGGGACGCCATGTTCGGCGAGGACGGCTATGTCTCGGCGAAGGAGCTCATCGAGGGGTCCGAAGCGCTGCAGAACGTGCCCGCCGTGCAGAAGGGGCAGATCGTCTACCTCGCACCGAGTTTCTACCTCGACGAGGGCATCCAGGCGTACACCAAGCTCTACGCCGACATCGCGACGGCCTTCGCCGCGGCGGCCTGATCGTCCTGCGCGGTGCCCCGTCCGGTACTGCCGGCCGGGGCGCCGCGATCCGTCATGACTGCGCTCACCGCCCCCGCCCGCATCCGCGGGCGTCTCGCCCTCCCGGCCGCGATCACCGTCGTGACCGGTCTCGTCGTGCTGTCCCTCTTCGTCGGCGTCTACGACCTCGCCTCGGACGGCGTCGGCTCGGAGATGCTGTGGATCACCCGGATTCCGCGCACGCTCGCGCTGGTCCTCGCGGGCTGCGCGATGGCCGTCTCCGGCCTCGTCATGCAGCTGCTGACGCAGAACCGCTTCGTCGAGCCGACCACCACTGGGACCACCGAGTGGGCAGCGCTCGGCCTCCTCGCGACGGTGCTCCTCGCGCCCGACGCTCCGCTGGTCGTACGCATGCTCTTCGCGAGCCTCGCGGCGTTCGTCGGCACGATGGTCTTCCTCGCGATCCTGCGTCGCATCCAGCTGCGCTCGTCGCTGATCGTGCCGCTCATCGGCATCATGCTCGGCGCCGTCGTCTCGTCCTTCACGACCTACCTCGCGGTCAGTGCGAACGCCCTGCAGATGCTGGGTACGTGGTTCATGGGCAGCTTCACCGCCGTCGTCCGTGGTCGCTACGAGGTCCTGTGGGTCGTCGGCATCGTCGTCGTGCTCGTCGCGCTCTTCGCCGACCGGCTGACGGCGGCGAGCCTCGGGAAGGATGTCGCAACGACGCTCGGTGTCGACTACGACCGGGTGCTCCTCCTCGGCACCGCCCTCGTCGCCGTCGCGACCGGCGTCACGACCGTCGTCGTGGGGTTCCTGCCCTTCCTCGGGCTCGTCGTGCCCAACCTCGTGTCGATGTGGCGGGGAGACAATCTCCGCGCGAACCTCCCCTGGGTGTGTCTCGGCGGAGTGGCTGTCATCGTCGTCTGCGACATCGTCGGCCGCGTCATCCGGATGCCGTTCGAGGTGCCCGTCTCGATGATCCTCGGCGTCCTCGGTGCTGCCGTGTTCGTCGTGCTGCTCCTGCGGCAGCGAGGGCACGATGGCTGAGACGCTGCGCGGCACTGTCCGATCGCGGGTGTGGCTGCGGTTCGTCGTTCTCGCCATCATGGTCGCCGCGGCGGCCGTTCTGCTGCTGACGTGGAACATCCCTCTCGATCCGGCGCAGCGCGGCTATTGGCTCGCCGTGGAGCTCCGGGTCACGACGGTGGCGACGGTCGCGATCGTCGCATGCTGCCAGGCGGTCGCGACGGTGCTATTTCACACCGCGACGGGCAACCGCATCCTGACGCCCTCGATCATGGGGTTCGACGCGCTCTACGTCGTGATGCAGACCGGCCTGGTGTTCTTCTTCGGGGGAGCTGCGCTCGCGGCCACCGACGGGCTCGCCAAGGTGGCCCTCCAGAGCCTGCTGATGGTGGCGTTCGCGACGCTCCTCTACGGGTGGCTCTTCGCCGGCAAGCGGGGAAACCTGCACATCATGCTGCTGATCGGAATCGTGCTCGGGGTCGGTTTCGGCTCGCTCTCGACGGTGATGCAGCGGCTGCTGACTCCGAGCGACTTCGACCTCCTCTCGGCGCGCCTGTTCGGCAACCTGAGCAACTCGAACCCCGAGTACCTGCCATGGGCCGCGGTGATCGTCGCGATCGTCCTCGTCGTGGTGTGGCGCCGCCGCCGACGTCTCGACGTGCTGACCCTCGGGCGCGACGTAGCGACGAACCTCGGCCTCGCGTACAAGCGCGAGGTCACCGTCCTGCTGATCCTGGTGGCCGTGCTCATCTCGGTCTCCACGACGCTCGTCGGCCCGATGACCTTCTTCGGGTTCATCGTCGCGACCCTCGCCTACCAGCTCGCCGGATCGTCCCGCCACGCCGTGATCCTGCCCTTCGCGGCGTTGCTGGGGGCGGCGACGCTGCTCGGCGGCTACTTCGTGCTGCGGCACGTGTTCTACGCCGCGGGCATGCTCACGGTCATCATCGAGTTCGTCGGCGGCCTCTTCTTCATCGTCTACCTGCTGCGAAAGGGCGCGCTGTGATCACCCTCACCGACGTCTCGAAGTCCTACGGGGGCCTGCGCGTGCTGGGTCCCATCGACCTCCAGATCCCGGCCGGCGGGGTGACCGCCCTCGTCGGGCCCAACGGCGCCGGCAAGTCCACGCTGCTGACGATCGTCGGGCGCCTGACCGAGCCCACCACGGGCACGGTCACGGTGGGCGGTCTCGATGTCGCGCGCACCCCGAGCCGCGAGCTGGCGCGCGTGGTGTCGATCCTGCGGCAGGAGAACCACTTCGTCACGCGGCTCACGGTGCGCGACCTCGTCGGCTTCGGGCGGTTCCCCCACTCCGGGGGACGCCTCACTCCCGACGACCGGCGCCACGTCGACGAGGCGCTGCGCTTCCTCGATCTGGAGGACCTCTCGCACCGCTACCTCGATCAGCTCTCCGGCGGGCAGCGCCAGCGCGCCTACGTCGCGATGGTGCTCGCGCAGGACACCGACTGCATCCTGCTCGACGAGCCGCTCAACAACCTCGACATGCGTCACGCCGTGGGGATGATGCGGCAGCTGCGGCGTGCGGCGGATGAGCTGGGCAAGACCGTCGTCGTCGTCATCCACGACATCAACTTCGCCGCCGCCTACGCCGACCGCATCGTCGCGCTCACCGGGGGAACGGTGGCGTGCGCGGGGACACCGCGCGACATCATGCGCCCCGACGTGCTGGAGAGCGTGTTCCAGACGCCGATCGCGGTCCGCGACGACGGCGAGTACCCGCTCGCGGTGTACTTCCGCTGATCGCAGCGCACCGAGAGGGCTTCACCTGGCAGTTGTGGCCGCATCCGGCGCGTGAAGGGGGCGGAAAGTGTCAGGTGAAGCGGCTCGCGCGGCGGTCAGAGCTGCGCGCCGTCGTCGTCGCGGTCGTAGACGCCCTCGTTGCGTCCCCGGCGCGACTCGTAGGCGATGAGCCATCCCACCGAGATCGCCGCGGCGAGCACGAGGCCGAGCCACACGTTGTTCATCACGAGGCCGAACACGATGCCGAGCAGGAAGACGAGGGCGGCGCCGAGCGCCCAGTAGGTGTGTCCGCGCTGCCATCCCCGATTCGCCATGCCCCGAGCCTACGGTGCCGCGCGGGTCAGCGGTCGCGGTGGTCTTCGGGATGCAGCCGCGGGCCGCGGCGCGGTTCGAAGACGCCGCCCGCGTAGATGAGCCGGATGACACGCTGCCGGTGGCCCCGCCACGGCTCGAGCAGTTCGAGCATCCCGTCGTCGTCGACGCGGTGGCCCGTCAGGGCGTAGCCCACGGTGTGGCACAGGTGGTAGTCGCCCACGCTCACGGCATCGGGATCGCCGAAGGCGCGGATGCGGGTCTCCGCGGAGGTCCACGGCCCGATCCCCGGCAGTGAGGTCAGGATGCGTTCGTGCTCGTCGCCGCCGCGGGCGCCGGCGACCGCGCGCTCGACCGACGCCCGTCGCTGTGCCGCGCGCACGACGGTGCGCGACTGCGGCGGCTCGAGGCCGGCGCGATGCCACGCCCAGCTCGGAATCAGGTGCCAGTCCGCGGGCGGGGCGAACATCGGACGCGGCGTCGGTCCCGGCGCGCGCTCGCCGTACCAGGTGACGATCGCGCGCCAAGCGCCGAAGGCCTGCAGGCCCGTCACCTTCTGCTCGAAGATCGCGCTCGCGAGGTCGTCGAAGACGAGGTCGGTCGCGCCCAGGCGGATGTCGGGATGCCGATGGTGGATGTCGGCGATGAGCGGATGCCGCGTCCCGTCGAACCCTTCGGGATCGTCGTGTGCGCCGCACAGCCGCGGCAGCTGCTCGATCGCCCACTGGGCGCCGGGACCCCAGGCGGCTGCTCTCACGAGCGAGCGGCCCACCCGCAGGGCGAGCGTCGCGACGCCGCGCGGCGTGCGGCTGACGCGCCAGATCACGTCGCCTGAGACCGTCATCGTGGGATCGTGGGCGCCGTGCTGCTGGTGACGTACCGCGCGGGCGATGTCGATCGGCGCAGCCGGTCGGTACTCGGTCTCGATCGGGCGGGATGACGGCGGCGGCGGCGCGGCATCGCGCTCGCGGATCGCCGGGCGGCGACCCGGCATCCGTCCCGTCGTCACCGCGCTCATGCCGACACCCTACGTCGGAACCTCCGACATCCCGCCGTGAGCGACGTCGATCGGCGTCGGGGTGACGCGGCGCGAATCAGAAGCGGTCGGGCGAGGGCGTGCCGTGGCCGTAGCGGATGACCACGTCGGCGTGGCGGTCGAACCGGTAGCCGACGCCGCGTACCGTGCGCACGATGTCCTCGTAGCGGCCGAGCTTCGCACGCAGCCGGCGGACGTGGACGTCGATCGTGCGCTCGCCCGGCGCCTCGTCGTCGGAACCGTTGCTCCACAGCGACTCGACGAGCTCGGAGCGCTCGATGGTGCGTCCCTCACGGAGCACCAGGTACTGCAGCAGCTCGAACTCCTTGAAGGTGAAGGCCGCCGACTCGCCATCGATGAAGACGCGCTTGCGCGAGATGTCGACGGTCACGCCGCCGGGGACGTGGTCCTCCGCCGGGACGTCCTGCTTCGTGCGGGCGACCGCGCTGGGCTCGTGGAGCGCGAGACGGACGACGTCGACGTCGCGTCCGCCCGCGCCGACCGGTGCCAGGGCGACGGTCGCGTAGGTCTCGGCGTGGGGGGCGAGCTCGCCCAGCGTGCGGCGCAGCGCCTCGACGAGGGTCGAGAGCGAGACGCCGTCGACGGCGGCCTTGGCCTCGTCGATGCCGACGTACAGGGCGAAGCCGCGGGGTGCGGTCGAGGTCGCAGCGGCGGGCGCCGGGGGAGGCGTCTCGACGGCGCGAAGGTGGCGAGCGGGGGCGGCGGGGGCGAGAAGAGCGGTGTTCGACATGGGAGGTTCGTCCTCGGAACGTGAACCCGGGCTGTCAGCCTGCGGCGGGTTCGGGTGTGCGTTGCGTGAGGCCCAGCGGGGGCCGGTGAGCGAGCATCCGGATGTCGGCGTTGTGGGCCGGGCCATCGGAACTCGGGGATCCGCGGCCGCGTTCAGAAGCGGCGGAGGATCAGGCGGGGTTCACCTGTCAGCGGCACATTCGGCAACACATGACAGCACGCTGCGACATCATCATGATGTCGGCAGTTCCGTTCGCCTCCCGGGCGGACAGAGTGCGTGCGATGTCAGTCATGGGGTTGATTATGACGATCCGTGTCCGGATGTGTCAAACACACCAGCGCCGCGCGTCCTTCGATGACGGAATGTGACAGATTGCTCAATCCTCGCTACGGTGCACGATCGTGGCTACGCGGATCCGGATCGTCGGCACCTCCGGCTCGGGGAAGAGCGTGCTCGCGGACCGCGTCTCGGCGCGGACCGGGCTGCCGCGGCTCGAGCTCGACGCCGTCTTCTGGGATGCCGGCTGGCGGATGCGCGATCTCGACGAGGCCCGGGCCCGGGTCCGGGAGTTCGTGCGGCAGCATCCGGACGGGTGGGTCGCGGACGGGAACTGGACGTCGCGCCTGGGCGACCTGCTCGACCCGGGTTCGCCGGACGGCGCCGACACGGTCGTGTGGCTCGACCTGCCGCGCCGACGCGTGATGCGTCAGGTCGTCGGACGCACGCTGCGCCGCGTGGTGCGGCGCGAGGAGCTCTGGCACGGCAACCGCGAGCGCGCGGGCAATCTCTTCCGATGGCATCCGGAGCGGAACATCATCCGGTTCGCGTGGACCAACCATCCCGTCACGCGCGAGCGCATGCTCGGGCGCATCGCCGCGGGGGAGCGCATCGTGCGGCTGCGCGATCGCTCGGAGATCGACGCCTGGCTCGCCTCGCTGCCACCGGCCGGGCGTAGCGTGGGCGCATGAGCGATCTGACCTTCACGCATGAGAGGGATGCCTCCCGCTACACGCTGCACCGGGGAGACGACCTCGTCAGCGTGCTCGACTACCGCGACGACGGGCGCACGGTCGCACTCACCCGCGCGTACACGATTCCGACGTTCCGCGGGCACGGCTATGCGGCGGAGGTCGTCGAGCGCGCCGTCGCCGACATCGAGGCGCTCGGTGACCGGACGATCAGCCCGGTCTGCTGGTACGTCGCCGACTGGTTCGAGGCGCACCCCGATCGCGCGGGGATTCTGCAGCCGCGGCGCTGACCCGCGAAGCCGCAGATACGTCTCCTGCCGCGCGGCTGTCAAGACGGTGCTCACGAGAGGACGCCGGGGCCAGACTGGGGCGATCGATCGAAGGAGACAGTCATGAACCGCGATCTACCCGAGGGTGTCGTCGATCCTGACGGCGCCGGTGCCACGTCGCTCGCCGCGAGCGAGGCCGAGGACGACGCCGTGCGCGACGCGGACAGCCCCGCCGACGTCCCGATGCCCGATGGCGACAGCCCCGACGGTTTCGTCGAGAGCGCCGAGATCCAGCAGGGCCTGGACCCCGACCTCGTCACCGACGAGCAGGCAGACGAGGAGGAGCAGCGATGAGCGGTCAGGCCGACGAGATCGATTCGAGCGTCTCTGACTCCGCGACGCAGGACGCGCCCGAGACCGGCCGCGGCGGCACGCGGTCGACCACTGCGGGCACCGGCGGCGACGTGACGCCTCCGAAGGAGGACACCCCGGTCTCGCCCCCGGGCGTGCAGGACGGCCCCGCGCTGTCGATGCACGACACGACCGAGCAGGAGCGCCTCGACGGGCTCGTCGCGCAGCTGCGGGCTGATCTCCCGGGCGAGAACCGCGCGACGGTCGAGAAGTACGTGCGTCAGCGCGTCTCGGAGGTCGGCCTGAGTGTCGGCGACGACGAGATCGCGCGAATCGTCGACGACCTCGCCGCCGACTGACGGACGACGGTACGAATGCCCCGGGTGGGACCCCGGGGCATTCGTCGTGTCGAGGCGGTGCCCTGTACGACGCTCGGCCCGAGAGTGCAAGGGCGGGCCTGCCGCGCTCATGCGGGCATACCCTGACCCACGATGAGTGACACGGCGAGCATCCCGCTGTCGGTGCACCAGCGGTGGCGGGCCTTCTGGGTCTGCGTGGCCGTCGCGGCGCTGACGATCCTCGACCTGACGAAGGTCAACGTCGCGCTGCCCTCGATCGAGCAGGCGTTCGGTGCGGGCTCGACCGAGCTCCAGCTCATCGTGTCGGGTTACGTCCTCACCTTCGGGCTCACGCTCGTTCCCGCCGGACGTATCGGCGACCAGCGCTCGCGACGCGCGCTGTTCGTGATCGGACTCTCGCTGTTCACCGTGACGAGTATCGCGTGCGCGCTCGCTCCGAACACGGAGGTGCTTTTGGCCGCACGGCTGGTGCAGGGCGTCGCCGCCGGCATCCAGATGCCGCAGGTGATCGGACTGGCCCAGGAGATGTTCCAGGGGGCCGAGCGCGGCAAGGCATTCGGGCTGTTCGGTGCCACGATCGGCATCTCGACGGCCTTCGGCCCCACGCTCGGAGGCCTCATGATCGCGCTGGGCGGCGCCGACGACGGCTGGCGCTACATCTTCTGGATGAACGTCCCGCTGACCCTCGCCGTACTCGCCGGGGTCGTCTGGCTCCTTCCGAAGACGCGCGAATCCCGGCCGGCGCGGCTGCAGCTGGATCCCGTCGGTCTCCTGCTCTTCGCGTTCGTCGTCATCGCCCTCATGGTGCCCTTCCTCCTCACGACCGGTGCGCCGGGCGATGATCCGCAGCGCTGGTGGTCGCTCGTCGCCTTCGGCGTCTTCGCCGCCCTCTTCGTGTGGTGGGAGCGACGCTATGCAGCATCCGGCAAGCATCCGCTCATTCCGCTGCAGCTCTTCGCCATCTCGTCGTACCGCAACGGCACTCTCATCCAGGCGGTCTATTTCATGGCGCTGCCGGCGATGTTCCTGTTGACGACCCTCTTCCTGCAGCTGGGCGTCGGCCTCGAGCCCGTCTTCGCGGGGATGGTCTCGATCGGATTCGCCGTCGCGAGCGCCGCGGCCTCGTATGTCGGCGGCCGGATCGTGACGCGCGTCGGGCGCCCGCTCGTCGTCGGCGGCCTCGTCATCATGCTCTCGGCCGTGGTCGCTCTCGCCCTCGTCGCGTACTTCGTGCCGCCCGGGATCGTGGAGTTCGCGATGGCGGGAGTCCTGACCGTGGGGGGCTTCGGCGGTGGCCTCGTCATCTCGCCGAACCAGACCCTCACCCTCGCCGACATACCCGTGAAGCAGGGCGGTCTCGCAGGCTCGGTCGGTCAGCTCGTGCAGCGGATCGGAACCGCCGTCGGAACCGCCGTCGCGCTGTCGCTGTTCTACTCGACGGTGAACCGGCTCGGCGGCGGGTCGACACCGCGGATCGATGTCTACCACGACGCCTATGCGCTGGGGATGGTCTCGGTGGGCCTGTTCCTCGCGCTCGCGCTCGTGCTCGGCGTCGCCGACCTTTCCTCGCGGCGCAGGCGAGCCCGTCAGGCCTGAGTCTGGCTGCTTCCCCGCGGGGCACCCCGGCGATGTCCGAGCCTGCTCCTACCCTGGTCGGCATGCGGATCCTCCACACCTCCGACTGGCACATCGGGCGGACCTTCCACGGTCATTCGACGCTCGATGCGCTTCGCGGCGTGCTCGAGGAGCTCACGGCTCAGGTCCGCGAGCACGAGGTCGACGTCGTCGTCGTGGCGGGCGACGTGTTCGACTCGGCCGCGCCGGCGGCGGGCTGCTACGCCCTCCTCTCCGACACGCTGCAAGGTATCGCCGACACCGGCGCGCGCCTCATCGTCACGAGCGGCAACCATGATTCGGCCGCGCGCCTGGGCTTTCAGGCGGGCCTGCTGCGCGAGGGCATCCACGTCCTCACCGACCCGGCCGCGGTGGGCACTCCGATCACGATCACGGATGCCGACGGGCCCGTGCACTTCTACGGCATCCCGTACCTCGAGCCGGCACTGCTGCGACACCTGTGGCCCGAGGCGCGGTCGCAGGCGGCCGTGATCGATCGCGCGATGGGGCTCGTGCGCGACGACCTGGCGATGCGGGGCGGGCGGTCCGTCGCGATCGCCCACTGCTTCGCCGCGGGTGTCGAGCCGACGCCGCACCTCGAGCGAGACATCCAGCAGGGCGGTCTCGACGTCGTGCCGCTGTCTGCTTTCGCGGGCGTCGACTACATGGCGCTGGGGCACATCCACGGACGCCAGCAGCTCGCCCCCGCCGTCCGCTACGCGGGTGCGCCGCTCCACTACAGCTTCGGCGAGGGTGAGAAGCCCCGGGGCTCGTGGCTGGTCGATCTCGACGCCGACGGCTTCGCGGATGCGCGGTGGCTCGAGCTGCCGGTCCCGCGTCGGGTGGTCACCCTCCGCGGGCCGCTGGCCGACGTTCTCGCCGATCCCGCGCACGAGCAGCACGCCGATGCGTGGGTCTGCGTCGAGTACACCGACACGCTGCCCGAGCGCGATCCGATGCGTCGTCTGCAGGAACGCTTCCCGTTCTGCGCGAAGGTGGTGCACGCCCCGGCGGATGCCGCGCCGAGCGACGCGCGCACCTACGTCGACCGCGTGCGCGCCGCGCGCAGCGACGCCGAGCTCGTCGAAGCGTTCCTCGTGCACGTCCGAGAGGGGGCTGGGGCCGACGAGCGCGAGCGCGAGCTGCTGGCCGACGTCCTCGACGAGCGGATCCGCGTGGAGGCGATGGCGTGAAGCTCCATCGCCTGGAGCTGACCGGCTTCGGTCCGTTCCGCGAGAAGCAGACCGTCGACTTCGACGCCTTCGATCGCGACGGCGTCTTCCTCATCTCGGGGCGGACCGGCGCGGGCAAGTCGAGCATCCTCGACGGGGTGAGCTTCGCGCTCTACGGCTCGGTGCCGCGTTACGACAACGGTGAGCGGCGTCTTCGCAGCGACCACAGCTTCCTGGGCGACCCCACCGAGGTGCGGCTGGAGTTCACCGTCGGCGGGCAGCGCTGGCGCGTGACCCGAGCGCCGGAGTACGAGCGGCCCGCGAAGCGCGGCGACAAGCTCACGACCGAGATCGCGCGCGCCGAGCTCGAGCAGCACGTCGACGGTGAGTGGGTGGGCCGGGCGGCGAAACCCCGCGAGGTCGCCCTGCTGCTCGACGAGGTGCTGGGGCTGAACGCGCAGCAGTTCCAGCAGGTGATCCTGCTGGCGCAGAACAAGTTCTCGCGATTCCTCCTCGCCCGCAACGACGAGCGGCAGCAGCTGCTGCGCACCCTGTTCGGCACGAAGCGGTTCGAGCAGTACAAGGACGACCTCGAGGAGCGTCGCCGCGCCGCGCAGCGCGAGCTCGACGCCGCCGGTGATCAGGTGCGGACGCTTCTCGAGCTGGCCGAGGCCGCGATGACGCAGCAGAGCAGCGCCATCGGCGACGACGGCGCGACGGACGAGGCGGCGCCGCTCGACCTCGCCGGTCGACGCGATGTCGTCGAGCGAGCACACCGTCGCGCCGATTATCGCGTGGAGCAGGCCGACGAACTCCGCCAGCAGGCGGAGTCACGGCAGGCCGCTCTCGTGGCGGCGCATGCCGAGCTCGTCGAGCGGGTGCGGGTGCTCGATGACCTCGCCGCGGCGCGGCGACGTCTGGACGACCTCGACGCGGTCGCCGATGAGGTAGCTGCGGCTGAACGCCGACTCGAGCGTGCGCGCGCCGCCGAAGCGCTCCGCGCGACACTGGAGCAGGCCGACCGGTCGGGCGAAGCGGCGGGGCAGGCCCGCGCGATGGTGGAGCGGGCCGAGACGCGCTGGACCGCAGCGGGCGGAGCCGCCGACGACGACATCTCCGCTCTGGTCGAGACCCTGACCGGCGACATCGCGCGCTGGACCGACGCGCTCGCCCGTGAGCACGAGCTGACGGACGCCACCGACGCCCGAGACGCGACTGCGGCCGAGATCGCCCTCCTTCAAGAACAGGCGACGCTGCTCGACGAGCAGCATGCCCTTCTGCCCGCGGAGCGCGAACGCGTCGCGGCCGAGCTCGCGGCAGAGACGCTCGCGGCGGCGCGCGTCGACGAGCAGCGCGTGCGAGTGAGTGATCTCACCGCCCGGGCCGAGGCCGCCGACGACGCGGGACGCCTTGCTGGCAAGCTCGGCGAGGCCGAGGAGCGTTACCTGCGGGCGAGCGGTGACGCGGAGGCGGCAGCCGCCGCCGTCACCGACCTGCTGCGGCGACGGGTGGCCGGTCGCGCGGGAGAGCTCGCCGCCGAACTCACCGAGGGCGAGGCCTGCCCGGTCTGCGGGGCGCTCGATCACCCGCATCCCGCACCCCCGGCGGACGACGGTGTGACGGACGACGATCTGGCCGACGCGGAGTCGGCGCGGGATGCCGCCGCCGCCGAGGCCCGCGACGCGGGCGAGCGCGCCGCCCTGCTGCGCGCAGAGCTCGCCGCCGCGACAGCGCGCGCGGGCGCACGCGGGAGCGACGAGCTCGCGGACCTGCTCGCTCAGGCCCGGGACGAGCTGGCATCCTCCGAACGCGCCGCAGAGCGAGTCATCGCTCTCACCGAGAAGCGCGACGTGCTCGACCGTCTCGACGCGGAGGCCACCGAGGAACGCTCTCGCCTCGCGGCCGCCCTGGCCGATGCGCGCGAGCGCTCCGCCGTCGCGACGACGACGCTCGCGCGCCTGGAGAGGGAGGTGGCCGACGCGCGGGGTCCGTTCGCGACGGTCGCGGAGCGCATCGCGGCGGCGACCGAGCGGCGTGACCTCGCGCGCGCGGTGCTCGAGAGCCGGCGGGCGCTCGCCCACAGCGAGGCGACCGCGAGTGATGCGGCGAACGACCGGGCGCAGCGGATCGAAGCATCGGTGTTCGCGGACGTCGGCGAGGTGCGCGAGGCGCTGCTCCCTGAGAACGAGCGAACCGCCCTCACGCGGCGCGTCGCCGAGCACGCCGCGGACGTCGCGGCCACGCGCGCCCGCCTGCTCGAGCTCGAACTCGCCGCCGCGGGGCTGCCCGACGAGCGGCCCGATCTCGACGCTGCTGCGGAGGCGGTCGCCAGCGGAGACCGCGCGCGGAGTGCGGCGATCGCGGCGCACCGCGATGCCGTCAACGCCGCCGAGACGATGCGCGACCTCCTCCTGCGCATCGACGACGCGTTCGTCGCGGTGGCCGGTCTCGCCGAGCGGACGGCGACGGTGACCCGCCTCGCCGACACCGTCGCCGGCCGTGCGCCCAACACCCGGAAGATGGATCTCGAGACCTTCGTGCTCGCGGCCGAGCTCGAAGAGATCGTCGCGGCCGCCAATCTGCGCCTGCGCGACATGTCGTCGGGTCGCTACACCCTCCACCACAGCGACGCGCTGCAGGCCCGTGGCGCAGCATCCGGACTCGGGCTCGAGGTGCTCGACGCGCACACCGGCCGTCTCCGCTCGCCGCAATCGCTGTCGGGAGGAGAGACCTTCCTCGCCTCCCTCGCCCTCGCGCTCGGTCTCGCCGAGGTCGTCACCGGTCGTGCCGGCGGCATCCGTCTCGACACGCTCTTCGTCGATGAGGGCTTCGGGTCGCTCGATCCCGAGACCCTCGAGCTTGCGATGCGCACTCTCGACGAGCTGCGCGCGGGCGGCCGGACCGTCGGCGTCATCAGTCACGTCGAGGGCATGAAGGAGCAGCTCGCCGCACAGATCGTCGTCGAGGCGACGCGCGAGGGCCCGAGCATCATCCGGCAGGAGGCGCTCAGCGAGCGCGACTAGGCTGGCGTCGTGAGGACTTTCTGGACCGTCGTCGGAGTGATCGCCGCGATCTTCGTCGCGTGGGTGATCGTCGACATCGTGCTGCGCCTGGCCGTGTTCGCGGTCAAGCTCGGGCTCGTCGCGGTCGTCGCCCTCGTCGTGTTCCTGCTGCTACGCCGGCTGTTCGCACGCAGCAGCGATCAGACGCCGTAGTCGGCGCGGATCCGCGCGTACAAAGCCCGGCTGCACGCGGCCACGGCCTCATCCCACCCGGTCGTCGCGCCGTCCTGGGCATCATCCGACACCGCTTTGAGCACCCGGATGGGGATGCCGAAGCGCTGCGCGACCCAGATGTAGACGTACGTCTCCATGTCGACCAGCTGGGCGCCGAGTGACTGGATGAGGGCGACCGCCTCGGCATCGTCGACGAAGACGTCACCCGTCGCGATGCGCACCCCGGCGCCCCCGGCCTCGACGCGCTCGGGCATCGAGAGGTGTCGCCCGCGAACGCCGGCCAGATCGAACACGTCGTGCTGAACGGCGTCGCCGACCTCGTAGATGCCGGGTCCGAGAGCGCCGGCCACCGCCCCCGCCGTCCCGACGACGACGATCTCGTCGTACACGGTGCGATCGAGAGCGCGGGTCAGCTCATGCGCGGCGAGCAGCTTGCCCGGGCCGGTCAGCAGGATGTCGAACCCCGGGATGTCGGCGGGGAAGCCGGTCAGCTCGTCGCGGTGGGCGACGACCAGGAGGCGTCGCACGGTCATGCACCGCCCCGAGCGATGATGCCGAGGATGCCGGAGATCAGCAGGTAGGCGCCGATGCCGCCCACCACGACCCAGATCGCGATGCGGGCGGAGGACGGTCGCTTGTCGTCGCCGTTGTCGAGGCTCATCCCGCCAGCCTAGGCGAGGTCGCGTCGACCGGAAGCGCGAGCGGCCAGGAGGCCGGATTGACCCGGCGGCACACCCTGGTGCGGGCAGGCGTGATCGTTAGACTCGAACTGAGGTCAGACCATCCAGAGGCGGGAGCGACGACATGCAGACGGTACTTCTCGATACGCCCGCGGGCATCACGGCCCGGCTCGGCTGGGACCCGGCGATCACGGTGCACCACCGGCGGCGCATGATCGCGCGCGAGCTCGTCGCACAGGCGCTCGGCTGCGACGAGAAGGACGTGCGGATCGAACGCGAGGCGCCGCGCGGTTTCGGGTATCACACGCGCCTCGTCGCCTCACGCGACGGAGTCGAGGTGCCGCTGGCGATCACGACGGCCAGCTTCCGCGCGGCGACGGTCGTCGCGGTCAGCGACCCGGGACTGCCGCTCGGGATCGACATCCGCGACGCGCACCCCGAGCCGGCCGACCTGGCCCGGATGCGCAAGCATTCGCGGCTGTTCGCGGGCACCGACACACTCGACCTGGTCGACCACTGGGTTCACGTGCAGGCGGTGCTCGAGGCCGACGGTCGCGGTGTCCGCGTCGCGCCGGAGCAGGTCCGGCTCGACCCGGGCCGGCACCGCGGCTGGATCCCCGATCGCAACATGAAGTACACGCTCGTCGACATCTCGCGCGACGGGTGGCTCATCACCCTGGCCTCCGGCACCCTGCCGACAGCCTGACCCGGGTCCTCCCGGTCAGGCCGGTCAGTCGACGAGATCGGGCAGCGCCCGACGGAGTTCGGCGAGCCACGCCTCGGGGTTGCCGTCCGACGGCGCGCGCCAATCGCCTCGCGGCGACAGCGAGCCCGCCGCGGCGACCTTGGGCCCGTTCGGGATGGCGCTGCGCTTGAACTGCGCGAAGCCGAAGAACCGCTTGATGAACACCTGCAGCCACTGGGTGATCTCGGCGAGGTCATACGCGTACCGGCTGTCGCGGGGGAAGCCGACCGGCCAGTCGCCGGCATCCGCATCCGACCACGCGTGCTGAGCGAGGAAGGCGATCTTCGACGGGCGGAACCCGTAGCGCAGGACGTGGTGCAGCGCGAAGTCGTGCAGGGCGTAGGGCCCGATCGTCGATTCCGTGGACTGCACCTTGCCGTCTTCGCCGGCGGGCACGAGCTCGGGGCTGATCTCGGTGTCGAGGACCGACTGCAGCACGGCGACGGCCTCGTCGGACAGGTCGGTGCCCGTGCCCTCGCGATGCGCGATGACCCACCGGATGAGGTGCTGCATGAGGGTCTTCGGAACGCCGACGTTGACCGCGTAGTGGCTCATGTGGTCGCCGACGCCGTAGGTGGCCCAGCCGAGCGCGAGCTCCGAGAGGTCGGAGGTGCCGATGACGATGCCGTTCAGGCGGTTCGCGAGCCGGAACAGGAAGTCGGTCCGCACACCGGCCTGGACGTTCTCGAACGTCACGTCGTACACCGGCTCGCCGGAGGCGTAGGGGTGTCCGATGCCGCGCAGGAGTTCGTTCGCGGCGGGGCGGATGTCGATCGTCTCGATCGTCGCGCCGATCGCCTCGGCGAGGGCGACGGCGTTCGACTTCGTGTGGTCGCTCGTGGCGAAGCCGGGCATCGTGTAGGCGAGGATGTCGCTGCGCGGTCGCCCCATGCGGTCCATCGCGCGGGCGACGACGAGCAGCGCATGGGTGGAGTCGAGTCCGCCCGAGACGCCGATGACGGGGCGGGGGCCGCCGATCGCGCGCATCCGCTGCTCGAGTCCGGACACCTGGATGTTGAACGCCTCGTAGCAGTCCTGGTCGAGACGTGCCGGGTCGTCCGGGACGAACGGGAAGCGGTCGAGGGTGCGCCGCAGGCCGATGTCCTCGGCGGGCGGGTGCAGGAACGTCTCGACGGTGAGGAAGTCGGTCGCCGTCGTGCGGCGGTTGTCGTCGAAGGTGCCCTGCCGGTACCGGTCCTGGCGCACCCGGTCGAGGTCGACGTCGGCAACGCTGCGCCGCGGCCCGTCGGGGAAGCGCTCGGTCTCGGCGAGGAGCGAACCGCCCTCGTAGATCATGGTCTGGCCGTCCCACGAGACGTCGTTGGTCGATTCGCCGAGACCCGCCGCGGCGTAGGCGTAGACGGCGAGGCATCGCAGCGACTGCGACTGCACCAGCGTGCGGCGGTCGTCGGCCCGGCCGATCGTGATCGGCGAGCCCGAGAGGTTCACGAGCACCGTCGCTCCCGCGAGAGCCGCACGCGACGAGGGCGGCACCGGTACCCACATGTCCTCGCACACCTCGGCGTGCAGCACGAGCCCGGGCACGTCGCGGACGTCGAAGAGGAGGTTGGTCCCGAACACGGTCTCGTGCGAGCCGATGCGGATGCCTTCGCCGTCCCACTCCTCACCCGCGGCGTACCAGCGACGCTCGTAGAACTCGCGGTAGGTGGGCAGGTGGGCCTTCGGCGCGACACCGAGGATCTCGCCGCGATGAATGACGACGGCGCAGTTGTACAGGCGGCTGCGGTGGCGGAGCGGGGCACCGACCACCAGCACCGGCATGAGATCGACGGATGCTTCGACGATGCGCTCGATCGCCGCGTCGACGGCATCCAGCACGGCGTCCTGCAGCACGAGGTCCTCGATGGCGTACCCGGTGAGGCAGAGCTCGGGGAACACGGCGACCGCGACGGAGTCGGCGTCGCACGCGTGCGCCTCGGCGAGCACGGCCTCGGCGTTGGCGGCGGGATCGGCGATGGCCACCGGAATGGTGCAGGCGGCGATCCGCGCGAAGCCGTGGGCGTACGCGCTGGCGAAGGGGAGCGACTCGTTCACCCTCCTCAGTCTGGCACCGGCGTCGGCGGTGTCGCACCCCGCGGTTAGGGTCATTGAACGGAAGGGGATCATGCGATACATCGAGGACGAAGGCCGGGTCGTCTGGAGCGCGAGCGACCTCAAGGCCGCGGCCGAGTGCGAGTTCGCCTGGCTGCGCGCGATCGACGCCAAGCTCGGACGCGTCGCGGCGGTCGACGAGCCCGACGACCCGACGCTCGAGCGGGCCGGACGTCTCGGCGACCGGCACGAAGAGCGCCAGCTCGCGGCGTACCGCGCCGAGTTCGGTGACCGCGTGACCGAGATTCCCGAGACACGGTCATCGGATGCCGCGGGCCTGGCACAGGCTGTCGCGTTCACGCGCGAGGCCCTCGCATCGGACGCGCGAGTGATCTACCAGGCCGCGTTCTCCGACACCGACTTCGTCGGGTTCGCCGACTTCCTGCTGCGCGACGACGACGGCCGGTGGATCGTGCAGGACACCAAGCTCGCGCGTCACGCCCGCGTCACCGCGCTGATGCAGCTCGAGGCGTATGCCGTCCAGCTCGATCGCGAGGGCGCCCGCGTGGCCGATCACGTCGAGCTGCTGCTCGGCGACGGGACGGTGTCGCGGCACGCCCGGGCCGACATCGCGCCGGTGTTCGTCCTGCGTCGCGAGCGTCTGCGCTCGCTCATCGCCGATCGTGATGTCGCTACGGGCGCGGCAGGTGAGCCCATCGCGTGGGGCGACGACCGTGGCGACCTGCGGATCGCGGCCTGCGGACGCTGCGCGACCTGCGACCTCGAGGTCGTGGCCGCGCGAGATCTCCTGCTCGTCGCGGGGATGCGGCCGATCCAGCGCGAGCGTCTGCGGGCCGCCGGAGTCACCACGATCGACGAGCTCGCCGCGGCACGTGAAGCGCCCGCGCGGATGTCGTGGGACACGTTCACCGGGCTCCGCACCCAGGCGCGGCTGCAACTCGAGAGCCCGGCGGGAGGCGTCACGGCCGCGGTCGACGGCGACCCCGATAACTCCCCGAGCGCTGCGGCCCTGCCGACCTTCGAGGTCGTCTTCCCCCAGGCGCTCGGCGCGCTTCCCCGGCCCGATCTCGGCGACCTGTTCTTCGACTTCGAGGGCGACCCGCTCTACACCGAAGGGCCGGGTCGCCACTGGGGCATCGACTACTTGTTCGGGTGGGTCGACCTGCGCGAGCAGTACTCCGCGCTGTGGGCTCACACGTTCGACGAGGAGAAGGCGGCGTTCCAGACCTTCCTCGACTTCGTCGCCGTGCACCGCGCCGCGCACCCGGCGATGCACATCTACCACTACGCACCGTACGAGCCGACGCACCTTCTCGCGATGGCCGCGAGGTACGGCGTCGGCGAGGCCGAGGTCGACCGGCTGCTACGTGACGGCGTCTTCGTCGACCTGTACCCGATCGTCCGCCGCGCGTTGCGCGTGGGGTCGCGGTCGTACTCGATCAAGAAGCTCGAACCGTTGTACATGGGCGCCGAGGTCCGGACGAGCGATGTCCAGAAGGGCGACGACTCGATCGTCCGCTACGTCGAGGCGCGGGCACTCGCCGAGTCCGGTGACGCCGACGGAGCCGCTGCGATCCTCGCCGACCTCGCCGACTACAACCGTTACGACTGCGTCTCCACTCGGCGCCTGCGCGACTGGCTCGTCGATCGGGCGCGAGAAGCGCAGCTGCGGCCGTCGGCAGACGTCGAGCCCGAAGAGCGCGCCTACGAGCCGTCGCCGCGAGCGACCGCGCTCTCACGGCTCGCGGATGCCGCGGCCGCCGACGACCCCGCGGGCGTCGAAGCGCCGGCCGCGGTTGCACTCCGGCTCGGCGCGGCAGCGATCGACTATTACCCGCGCGAGGCGAAGTCGTTCTGGGCCACCCACTTCCTCCGTCTGCGCGAACCGCTCTCGATGTGGGAGGACACCCGTGATGTCGTCGCCGTCGCGGCGGAGCGCAGCCGCGTGCTCGAGGACTGGCATCGCCCCGAGGGCGCCCGGACCGACCGGCGCATCCTCGAGCTCCGCGGCGAGGTCGCGCCGGGCACGCGGCTGAGCGTCGATTCGTCCCCCTTCGCGATCTACGAGTCGCCCGCGCCGTTCCCGACCGAACCGCGGCCGCGCTTCATCCACGCCGACCGGCGCGTCCGGGTCGTCGAGGTCCTCGACGACGGCGCGATCGTCGAGGAGCTCGCTGCGGGGGCGTACATGTGGTCGGAGCTGCCGATCGCGCTGACCCCGGCAGCCCCGCCTCCCGCGGGCAGCCAGCAGGCGGCGATCGACACGTGGGCCGACGGCGTGATCGCCGCAGCGCCCGAGCTGCCCGCCGACCCCGCGACCGATCTCCTGCTGCGCCGGCCGCCGCGGACGCTTTCGGGCGGGTTGCCGAGCGATGGATCGGACCCGGTTGCCGATATCTCGCGCGCCATCGTCGACCTCGACCGCAGCTATCTCGCCGTCCAGGGCCCGCCGGGGACGGGCAAGACCTACGTCGGGTCGCACGTCGTCGCGCGTCTGGTCGGTGAACGCGGCTACCGCGTCGGTGTCGTCGCGCAGTCGCACGCCGTCGTCGAGAACATGCTCGATCGCATCGCGGCGGCGGGTGTGCCCCGCGAGAAGATCGCCAAGGCGGTGAAGGGCGAGCCGACCGGTGACGAGGCCTTCACCGTCATCCCGAAGAACGGCGTGGCGGACTTCACCGCGACCCGTCCGGATGGCTACGTCATCGGCGGCACAGCGTGGGACCTCACCCACGCGGGTCGCATCCCGCGCGGCAGCCTCGATCTGCTCGTGATCGACGAGGCAGGCCAGTTCTCGCTCGCCTCGACGATCGCGGTCTCGGTCGCGGCATCCCGCCTCCTCCTCCTGGGCGACCCGCAGCAGCTGCCGCAGGTCAGCCAGGGTACGCACCCCGAGCCGGTCGACACGTCGGCTCTCGGCTGGATCATGGACGGCGCGCACGTCATCCCCGCCGACCGCGGGTTCTTCCTGGCCGAGACCCGGCGGATGCGGCCGGAGGTCGCCGAACCGGTCTCCGTGCTGGCCTATGACGGACGTCTCGCCGCGCACGCGTCGACGGCCGATCGGCTGCTCGAGGGCGTGGCCCCGGGCGTCGTGCCGGTGCCCGTCCCGCATCGGCGCAA
The DNA here is from genome assembly GCF_040544895.1 of Microbacterium sp. 1262. NCBI lineage: Bacteria > Bacillati > Actinomycetota > Actinomycetes > Micrococcales > Microbacteriaceae > Microbacterium > Microbacterium sp. 1262. Next base: position 1,932,909 of record NZ_JBEPKU010000001.1, on the reverse strand, counting down.
CGCCACCGCCTCTCCCGAAGAGGCCGAGGTCGTCGTACGCCTGGTCGGCGATCTCCTCGGCCGCGCGTGGCTGCCCGACGCCGCGCTCGCACCGCGTCCGCTCGAACAGCGCGACATCATCGTGGTCACGCCGTACAACGCGCAGCAGGTGCTCGTAGAAGAAGCGCTCGCCGCAGCGGGCTACGCCGAGGTGCCGGTGGGAACGGTCGACCGCTTCCAGGGTCAGGAGGCGGCGGTGGCGATCGTGTCGCTCGCGGCATCCTCGGGTCGCGACGCACCGCGGGGACTGGAGTTCCTGCTGCTGCAGAACCGCCTCAACGTCGCCGTCTCACGTGCTCAGCACACGGCGTACATCGTCTACGGCACCGGCATCCTCGACGATCTGCCGCGCACGCCCGAGGGCGTCGCGCGGATGAGCGCGTTCGCTCGCCTCGTCGGGGCGGTCTGAAGCGCGCTGGTCGCTCTTATCGAGCGCACTTCCCACCGACAGGCGCAGCTTGAACTGCGCCTCATTCGCGGAGGTGCGCTCGATGCCCCGGGTGGGGTTCAGGTGCGGGCGCGGGTCAGTCGACGGTGCCGTAGAGGCGGTCGCCGGCGTCGCCGAGACCGGGCACGATGTAGCCACGCTCGTCGAGACGCTCGTCGAGCGAGCCGAGGACGAGGGTCACGTCGCGGTCGCCGACCTGCTTCTCGATCGCAGCAAGGCCCTCGGGAGCACCGAGGATGCAGATCGCGGTGACGTCCTGCGCGCCGCGCTTGAAGATGAAGTCGATTGCGGCCCCCAGCGACCCGCCCGTGGCGAGCATCGGGTCGAGCACGAAGCACTGGCGGTCGCTCAGGTCGTCGGGCAGGCGCTCCGCGTAGGTGGTCGGCTCGAACGTGACCTCGTTGCGTGCCATGCCCAGGAAGCCCACCTCGGCCGTGGGGAGGAGCTTGGTCATGCCTTCGAGCATGCCCAGCCCGGCCCGCAGGATCGGCACCACGAGGGGACGCGGCTTCGCGATCGCCAGACCGGTCGTCCGGGTCACCGGGGTCTCGATCTCCACCTGCTCGGTGCGGACGTTGCGCGTGGCCTCATACGCGAGCAGGGTGACGAGCTCTTCGGTGAGCTGGCGGAACACCGGCGACGTGGTGTTCTTGTCGCGCAGGACCGAGAGCTTATGGGTGATGAGGGGGTGGTCGGCGACGTGAACACGCATGTGATGATCCTACGCGGACGGCCCGTGTGTCCTCGGCTCTACGCTGGTGCGGTGACCCTCACGGCATCCGCTGGCGACATCCGCAGCATGGCGCGCGCCCTCGAGCTCGCAGAGGCGGCTGCGGCGGCCGGCGACATCCCCGTGGGCGCGGTCGTGACGGATGCCGCGGGCACGGTGATCGGCGAGGGCCGGAATCTCCGCGAGGAGACCGGCGACCCGACCGCTCATGCCGAGGTGGTCGCGCTGCGCGCGGCGGCGGTCGCGACCGGGTCGTGGAACCTGTCGGGGTGCACCCTCACCGTGACGCTCGAGCCCTGCATCATGTGCGCGGGCGCGATGCTCCAGGCGCACGTCTCACGACTCGTCTTCGGGGCGTGGGACGACAAAGCCGGAGCCGCCGGGTCGCAGTACGACCTCGTGCGCGACCGTCGGTTGCCCGTGCGGGCGGAGGTCGTCGCGGGCGTGCGCTCCGCGGAGTCGTCGGCGCTGCTGCGCACGTTCTTCGCGCAGCAACGATGACGGGTCCGGTCAGTCCCAGGAGCTGAGGATGATCGCCTCGGTCGGGGGCGCCGGCGAGATGGGCGTTCCCAGGTAGCCCATCGTCGACAGGATCGCGGTGCGCACCTTGCCCGGGCGCTCGAGGTGCACGGCGTGCCCGACGCCCTCGATGACCACCTCGGTCACCTGACCGCCCGCCTCGCGGTACCGTTCGAACACGGCACGGGTCTGCGCGACCATCTGCTGAGCCGGTGCGGCCTCCACGCCGGGCCAGCCGGGGATCGCGCCGATCTCGCCGAGGTGACCGCTGTCGGCGAACGAGCCGTCGGCGACGATGACGTCGGCGCCGCCCCGTACCCACAGGATCGGGGGAGCGTCGTAACCGGCCGCCAGGTCCACGATCGACGAGACGTCGAAGTGTCCCGGGGCGAGGGCGTTCTGAACGCCGAGCCGGCCCGCGGCGAAACCGGGCCAGTTCTCGCTCGGAACACTGTCGCCGGGGTAGTTGCCCTCGGCCGTCGAGGTCGTGAGCATCGCCTCGACCCACGTGTCCTCGTTGTCGGACTCGTAGTCGGGCGAGACGAACGACGTGCGGAAGAACGAACGGGCGGTGCCCTCGTCGTCGCCCGCGTCGCGAGCCGTGAGGCGGTCGACGAGGGCCGGGCTGACGGCGCCCGCGCCGCATCCGGCGTCATCGTCGGTCAGGCGCGTGCCGTCGAGTCGGGTACCGCCGAAGCCGTACGGCGACACGGGCGAGAGCAGGCTCAGCGAGAGCACCCGGTGATCGAGGGCGTACTGCATCGCGACCGCGGCACCCAGGCCCCAGCCCACGAGGTGCACGGCATCGAGGCCCAGAGCCTCGAGCGTCGCCCGCACGTCGTCCGAGAAGTCGCGGACGCCGCGGGTCGCGTCGACGGGAAGCCGTTCGGTGTCGCCGAAGCCACGGAGGTCGATGGCGATCGGGCGGACGTCGCTCGGCAGGTCTTCGATGATCTCGTGCCAGAACAGGCTCGACCCGGGAGCCGTGTGAAGCAGCACGAGCGTGCGGTCGGCCGGCGTCTCGGGGTCGTCTGCAGCGCGTTCGAGGATGTTCACCGCCAGGCGCGACGTCTCGATGGTGCGTGGCGTGATGCCGTCGAAGAGGGGCATGGCGGGATCCTTCGCTCTGCTCTGCGCGGCGAGCGCCTCCGCGCCCGCGGACGCTTCGACTCTACCTCGCGCCCGTTCCCTCCGCTGGGAAACGGCCGGACTTAAGATGGCCGCATGCCCGACCTCGTCGCCCTGCCCCCGATCGCCATCCTCGGAGCCGGTTCGATGGGGGGTGCGGTGCTGTCGGGGCTCGTGGCCTCGGGCGCCGCGGCCGGGGGAGTGACCGTCACCAACCGCACCGCCGAGAAGGCCGCCGCCCTCGCCGACCTGCCGGGAGTGACGAGCGTCGCGCTCGCCGACACTCCCACGGGCAACACGGATGCCGCCGCCGCGGCCGATGTGGTCCTGATCGGCGTCAAGCCCGCGATGGTGCCCGACCTGCTGCGCGAGATCGCGCCGGTGCTGCGCCCGGGGGTGGTGGTGGTGAGTCTCGCCGCGGGCGTCACGATCGACACCTTCGCCGGGATCCTGGGGTCGGATGTCGCAGTCATCCGGTCGATGCCCAACACCCCCGCCGTCGTCGGAAAGGCCGTCACCGGGCTGGCCGCCGGCCCCGCGGCATCCGACGATCACCGGGCGACCGTGCGTGCGCTGTTCGAGACGTGCGGCGTCGTCGTCGAGGTTCCGGAAGCGCAGATCGACGCCCTCTCGACGATCTCCGGCTCGGGCCCCGCCTACGTCTTCCTGCTGATCGAGGAGCTCACCCGCGCCGCGATCGACAAGGGCTTCGCCGAGCCCGAGGCGCGGGTGATGGCCGAGCAGACGTTCATCGGTGCGGCCGCCCTGCTGGACTCCTCGGGGGAGGACCCGGCGGAGCTGCGCCGACGCGTCACGAGCCCGAAGGGCACCACCGAGCGGGCGATCGCCGTGCTGCAGGAGGCCCGCCTCGACGACGTCTTCGCCCGCGCGACCGACGCGGCGCTGGCCCGCGCCCGCGAGCTCGCCGCCGGCGCCTGACCCCGGCACACCGCGACACCGCGGCGACCAAACCGGGTCAGCGGTCGAGGGAGGCGAAGCGCTCGATGTCGGAGTTGGTGCCCGAGACGATGATGAGGTCGTGGTTGGTCACGACGGTGTTGGCCTCGGCATAGCGGAACGGCTTGCCGGGGCTCTTCACACCGACGACCGTGACGCGGTACTTCGTCCGCACGCCCGACTCGTTGAGGCCGACGCCGCGGATGAACTTCGGCGGGTACATCTTCGCGAGCACGAAGTCGTCGTCGAAACGGATGAAGTCGAGCATGCGCCCGCTCACGAGGTGCGCGACGCGCTCGCCGGCCTCGCGCTCGGGGTACACGACGTGGTTGGCGCCGACGCGGGCGAGGATCTTGCCGTGCGACTGCGAGACCGCCTTCGCCCAGATCTGCGGGACCTTCAGGTCGACGAGGTTCGCGGTGATGAGGACCGACGCCTCGATCGACGAGCCGACGGCGACGACGGCGACCTGGAAGTCCTGCGCACCGATCTGCTTGAGCGCGTCGAGGTTGCGGGCGTCGGTCTGCACAGCGTGCGTGACGCGCTCCGACCACTTCTGGACGAGCTCGAGGTTGTCGTCGATCGCGAGCACCTCGCGGTCGAGGCGGTCGAGCTCTCCCGCGCAGGCGGCGCCGAAGCGCCCCAGCCCGATGACCAGGACGGGAGCGTCGCTTCGGATCTGCTCAACCAACGATCGGCCTTTCGACGGGCAGGGCGTACAACTGCGAACGGGATGCCGCGGCCACCGCTGCAGCGAGAGTCACTGTACCAACGCGGCCCATGAACATGACGAGGGCCATGACGTACACCGCGGGGTCGGGCAGTTCGGCCGTCAAGCCTGTCGACAGGCCGACGGTCGCGAACCCGGAGATGACGTCGAACAGCACCTCGTCGACGGGGGCCTTGGTGATCTGCGCGATCGTGACGGTGCCGATCGCGACGATCGTGGCGCTCCAGGCGACGACCGAGAGCGCGACGCGCTGTACGTCGCTGGGGATGCGGCGGCGGAACACCTGCACCGACGGGCGCCCCTTCGCCTCGGACCACACGGCGAGGGCGAGCACCGCGAGGGTGGTGACCTTGATGCCGCCCGCCGTCGAGGCCGAGCCGCCGCCGACGAACATGAGCATCGATCCGACGATGAGGGATGAGCCGTGCATCTCGCCGATGTCGATGATCGAGAAGCCGCCCGACCGGGTCATCGCCGAGATGAAGAACGCCTGGAACGTGGTGTCCCACGCCTCCATCGACCCGAAGGTCGCCGGATTGTCGTACTCGAGGAGCAGGAAGACTCCGGCGCCGGTGAAGAACAGGATGATCGTGGTGATGATCGTGAGCTTCGCGTGCAGCGACCACGCCCGCACGTGCCACTGGTGGCGCCAGAGCGTGAAGATCACCGGGAAGCCGATGGAGCCGAGGAACACCCCCGCCATGAGCACGGTGAGCATCACGTAGTCCTGGGCGAACGGCTGCAGGCCCTCGGCATTCGGTGAGAAGCCGGTGTTGGTGAAGGCCATCGCCGCGTAGTACGGGGCCTCCCACAGCGCGGTGAGCGGATCGACGCCGCCGAACAGCAGCGAGGGATACAGCAGGATCGCCAGCCCCGCCTCGATAACGAGCGTCGATAGCGCGACGGTCCGCAGCAGCAAGCCGACCTCGCCGAGGCGGACGGCCTGACCTTCGTTGACGGGACCGCCGTGCGCGCGCATCGGATTGCTGTCGCCGGCGGCGATGAGCTTCGCGCGCAGACCGAGGCGTTTGGAGATGACGAGGCCGAGGATCGACGCGAGGGTCAGCACGCCGAGCGCACCCACGTTGACGCCGATGTAGATCAGGACGTGACCGAACGGCGACCAGTGCGTGGCCATGTCGACGGTCGCGAGCCCCGCGACGCAGATCGTCGACACCGCGGTGAACAGTGCGTCGGCGAACGGGGTCGCCCGGCCCGATGCGGATGCCGCCGGCAGGGAGAACAGCGTCGTGAAGACGAGGATCAGCGTCGAGAAGATCAGCACCGCGAACCGAGACGGCGACGCGGTCGCCAGATCACGCCCGGCGTCCCAGGCGCTGCGCCCGAAACCACCGAGGCGGTGGAGGACGATCGCGCCGACGGACCTGTCCGCCATGCGTGTTCCTCCCCACGATCGCAGCTGCTGCTCCCGGCGCCGCAGTAGGTCGGTGCCGATGTCATGGTACTCGGGCGCGTGCGCCGACTAACCTGATGGCATGGCGGACATCTTCGACGTGATCGCCGACGGTACCCGTCGGGACATCCTGCGGCTCTTGCTCGATCGGGACTCCGATCCCCGCTCGTCCGGCACGAGCGTCTCGCAGATCGTCAGTGAGCTCGGGGTGAGCCAGCCGACGATCTCCAAGCATCTGAAGGTCCTCCGGGGTGCCGAGCTCGTCACGGTCCGAGAGGAAGGGCAGCACCGGTACTACAGCCTGTCGCCCGAGCCGCTCGACGTCGTCGACGACTGGCTCGTCCCTTTCCTGTCCTCCGAGGCCTACGACGCCGAGCCCGTCGCCGCCCTCCCCGAACAGGCCGTGGCTGCGGCCGAGCTCGTCGGCCGGGCCGCGGCATCCGCCAAGCACGCCGTCACGAGCGTGTTCGGCAAGCGCTCCGGTCGCTGACACGGCGGGATCCGTGCCCGGTCCGCAACACGTGTCACTCCGGTTTACACGCGTCGCGCCGCGCCCCTAGAGTGTTCGCATCCGGGGGAAAGGGATGACGATGGCCGAGCTGCCCGATGTGCGCTTCCTCACCGTTGCGGAGGTGGCCGAGATCATGCGGGTGTCGAAGATGACGGTGTATCGCCTCGTGCATTCCGGCGAGCTGCCGGCTGTCCGCTTCGGTCGGAGCTATCGCGTGCCCGAATCTGCCGTTCGCGACGCCGTGCAACGGCCGATCGCCGACGTCGGCTAGACTGATCCGAGGCATTTTTCGCGAGGTGCCTGTTCCCGGACGCAGACGAGATGCGTCCAGACCCTGACATAGTGAGGTTTTCCGTGGGTTCTGTCATCAAGAAGCGCCGCAAGCGCATGGCGAAGAAGAAGCACCGCAAGCTGCTTCGCAAGACTCGCCACCAGCGCCGCAACAAGAAGTAAGTCGCGGCGACGTCACTGAGCGCCCCATTCGGCTCCGGCCGAGGGGCGCTTCGTGCTTTCCAGATGCGGCCGCCCCACTGCGCCGCGGCCTAGGCTGGACGTGGAGGAACGAGCATGAAATCCATCACCATCGACGAGCTCCGCGCGGGCCGCGACATCCCCCTCATCGACGTCCGCGAGGATCACGAGTTCGCCGCGGGACGGGTCCCCGGCGCGATCAGCATCCCGATGTCGCAGCTCGGTGAGCGGATCGACGAGCTGCCCGACGGCGCCTTCGATGTCATCTGCCAGGCCGGCGGACGGTCGGCCCAGGTCGTCGCCGCCCTCGAGGCACGCGGCTACGACGCCACGAACGTCACCGGCGGCACGGGCGAGTGGGCCTCGCGCGGCTTCGAGCTCGAGCGCTGACAGCGGCGCGCCACCGATGTCCACGCTGACGCTCATCTCCAAGCCCGGCTGCCACCTCTGCGACGTCGCCCGCGAGATCGTCGACACCGTCGTGGCCGACCTGCCCGGTGAAGCGGACGTCGAGGTCGTCGAGAGGTCGATCTTCGACGACCCGGCGCTCTTCGAGCAGTGGTGGGAGAAGATCCCCGTCGTGCTGATCGACGACCGCCTCCACGCGCACTGGCGCGTGTCGGCCGACCGGCTGCGCGCCGCGCTGACCGACGAAACCCCGACCCCGACCGAGGAGTCCGCATGACCATTCGCCACGTCGTCGCCTGGAAGCTCGCCGCCGAAGACCCCGAGACCCGGGCCGAGCACGCCGCCGAGGTGGCGCGCCGCATCCAGGGTCTCGTCGGTGTCGTCCCGTCGATCCGTTCGCTGAGCATCGGGCCGAACGCGGCTTACGCCGACGTCAACGGCGACGTCGCCCTCGTCGCCGACTTCGACGATGTCGCCGGTCTCGAGGCGTACCAGGTGCACCCGGCTCACCAGGAGGTCGCCGCCTTCGTCCGCGGCGTCGTCGCGAGTCGCATCTCGGTCGACTTCGAGGTCTGAGCCACCCGGCCTCGACCGGCTCGCCCCGAGGGGGTCTCAGTCCCGCCGATCGCGCTCGGCGAGCTCGTCCGTCATGACCACCGGGATCGCGTTCGTGAACGTGCTCGCCCGTCGTTCGGCCTCGGCACTGCCGGTGAAGAGCCCGTCGTTGGTCGGGGTGGGGTCGTGCGTGATCGGGTGGTCGGTGTGGTGCCCCGGGGCCGTGGCATCCGACATGACGATCCGCTGAACCGGAACGGCCTGCGGCATCGTGCGCTGCACCCACGTGACCATCGCTTCGCGCACGAGGCAGCGGAGGTCGAACAGCGTGGGAGCGTCCTTCGCGGTGACCAGGATGCGCACGCGGACGTAGCCGGCGACGGCATCCGTCACCTGCAGCACCGACGTCCGGCGATCCCAGAGGTCGGTCTTCTCGAGCACGTCGTGCAGGTGCGCGCGCATCGCGGCGGGCGAGACGTTCCAGTCGAGATCCATCTCGACGGCCCCCAGCAGCTCGGAGCCGCGCCGCGTCCAGTTCTCGAACGGCGTCGTGGTGAAGTAGGTGCAGGGGAGGACGAGCCGGCGGTCATCCCACAGGTCGAGCACGACGTAGCTGAGTGTGATCTCTCCGACGCGGCCCCATTCGCCGTCGGCCACGACGACGTCGTCGACGCGCAGAGCGTCGCTGAAGACGATCTGCAGCCCCGCGAAGACGTTGGCGAGCACCGATTGGGCGGCCAGTCCCGCGACCACCGACGCGATACCCGCGGAGGCCAGGACGCTCGCCCCCACCGCCCGCACCGAGTCGAAGGTCAGGAGGGCCGCGCCGAGGCCGATCACAATGATGATCGCCACGGCCAGACGCCGCACGATGAGCATCTGCGTGCGGATACGGCGGGCGACGCGGTTGTCCGGCACATCGATGCGGTAACGGCCGAGCGCGATGTCGGTGACGACCAGCACGAGAGAGGCGAGCAGCCAGGCGCTCGCGGCGATGATGACGATCGTCAGCAGCTGGCTCAGGGCCGACCGCCAGAGCTCGTCGGGGAAGGCGGCCTGCACGGCGGCCCACAGGACGATGGCGACGAGCAGCGAACGGAACGGCGCGCGCGAGCGGCGGCCGAGCACCTCCGGCCAGCGTTGCCGTCGCGCGGCGATGCTCAGCGCCACATGAGCGACCACAGCGATCACCACGGCGACCGCGAGACCCACCAGCACCGCGATGGCGAACTCCATCCACCCGTCCCACATACGTCGTACTCCTTCCGTCACGGGAGAAGCCACGATACGGGCGGCGGCGGACGCTGCCTGAGCGCTTGCCGGGTGCGTGGGGTGTTGTGTTACGGGGCGAGGCGCGTCGGCCCGCGGAAGAGGTACGTGACCTCGCGGATCGACGATTCACCGAGCAGCAGCATCAGCACGCGCGCGAGGCCCATGCCGAAGCCGCCGTGCGGCGGGGCGCCGTAGCGGAAGAAGTCGAGGTAGAAGTCGAGGTGCTCGGGGTCGAGACCCTTCTCCTTCGCCTGCTCGATGAGAACGTCGACGCGGTGCTCGCGCTGCGCGCCGGTCGTGATCTCGACGCCGTTGAAGAGCAGGTCGTACGACTTGGTCAGCCCGGTCTCCTCGTCGCGCATGTGGTAGAAAGCGCGGATCTCGGGGTGATAGTCGGTGATGAAGACGAACTGGTGACCGTAGGTCTCGAGCACGTGCGCCGAGATCTGGCGTTCGCCCTCGGGGTCGAGGTCGCCGTCGGTGCGCGGGATGTCGTAGCCGCGTGCCGCGACGATCTCACGGGCCTCAGCCAGGGGGATGCGGGGGAACGGGGTCTGCGGAACCTGTACCTCGACACCGAACAGTTCGGCGATCTCGTCGCCGTGCTTGTCCTTGACGGCCTGGAAGGCGAACTGCAGCAGCTCTTCCTGCATCGCAGCGACGTCCTCGTGCGAGTCGATCCAGCTGATCTCGGCGTCGATCGAGGTGAACTCGGTCGCGTGCCGCGAGGTGAACGACGGGTCGGCGCGGAAGACGTCGCCGATCTCGAAGATCTTGCCGAAGCCCGCCGACTGCGCCATCTGCTTGAAGAACTGCGGGCTCTGCGCGAGGTACGCCGTCTTGTCCTCGAAGTAGGGCACCTCGAACAGCTCGGCGGCCGACTCGGAAGCGGAGGCCATGAGCTTGGGGGAGTGGATCTCGATGTAGTCGCGCTCGATCCAGTACGTGCGCATCGCATGCTCGAGCGTCGTCTGCACGCGGAAGATCAGGTTGTTGCGGCGCTGACGCAGGTCGAGGAAGCGCCAGTCCATACGCTTGTCGAGACCGGAGTCGGCCGCGATGGGAGTCTCGGGGAGGGCGGCGGCCGCGATGTCGAGGGCGCCGATCTTGATCTCGACGCCGCCGAGCTTGACGCGCTCGTCGTGCTTGAGCTCGCCCGTGACGGTGAGGAACGTGCCCGTCGAGAGGTTCGAGATCAGCTCGGTGAGGGCGAGGGCCGCGGCATCCTGCTCGCTGCCGTCCTCGGCCGGGCGCGTCGCGGGGTTGACCAGCTGCACGGCGCCGGTCTCGTCGCGGAGGATGACGAACTGCACCTTCTTCTGATCGCGGACGGTCTCGACCCATCCGGACACCGAAACGGGGCCGTCGGGGCGGGCCTGCAGCTGCTGGACGAGAACGCGTTCACTCACGAGGGGAGAGTCTACGCGTCCAGCAATCTCCGACGTTGCCGTCCTAGGCTGTGCGCGGGGCCCGGCCGGGCATCCGATCACCGAGCGCGAAGGCCCCCGATGACCGTCATGACCCGCACCGCCTACGCCCACGCGTCGGAGGCCTCCGCAGACGAGGGCGGGTCGTGGCTGACCACGCTCGCCGACTGGACCGTCTCGCTCATGGACACGATCGGGCCGGCGGGGGCGGCGATCGCGGTCGGCATGGACAACCTGTTCCCGCCGATCCCCAGTGAGGTCGTCCTGCCGATGGCCGGGCTCGCGGCCTCACGCGGATCCTTCACGCTCGCCGAGGCGATCCTGTGGACCACGTTCGGGTCGGTCTTCGGCGCGTACATCCTGTACTTCCTCGGCCGCTGGCTGGGAGCGGAGCGGCTGCGCCGCATCGCCGACCGGATGCCGCTGGTGACCGGCGACGACGTCGTGCGGTCGGTCCACTGGTTCGAGAAGCACGGCTCGATCGCGGTGTTCTTCGGACGGATGGTGCCGCTGTTCCGCAGCCTCATCTCGATCCCAGCCGGGGTCGCGCGGATGCACTGGTGGAAGTTCGGCCTGCTCACCACCGCGGGAAGCCTGATCTGGAACTCGATCTTCGTGATGGCTGGCTTCCTCCTCGGCGAGAATTGGCACATCGTCGAGCGCTACGCCGAGACCTTCCAGCTGATCGTGATCGTCGTCGTCGCGGTGCTCATCGTCTGGTTCGTCGTGAAGCGCGTGCGCGATCTGCGTCGCGATCGAGCCGCGGGCGCGGGGCCGGCGCCGGAGCCGAGCGTCGAGGGGTCCTGACCCACCGGCTGCCGGCCGATCGGGCGCTCAGGGTCCGCATAGGAGCTGCCGCCGTAGACTGGAGACCGTGCCCGCAGCCCGTCTCCATCTCGTGCGCCACGGTGAGGTTCACAACCCCCAGCGCGTGCTCTACGGACGGCTGCCGCACTTCGGACTGAGCGAGGACGGACGGCGCATGGCCCGTTCGGCCGCCGAGCACGTCGCGTCGCTCGACCGCCCGGTCACCGCCCTGATGTCGTCGCCGCTGCAGCGCACGCGCGAGTCGTCCGAGCCCTTCACCGAGCTCTTCGGCCTCGATCCTGTCATCGACGAACGAGTCATCGAGCCGCACAACGTCTTCGAGGGTCGGCGCATGCGCAACGCCCTCGTCAATCCCTGGAACTGGTGGCACCTGCGCACGCCGGCGACTCCGAGCTGGGGCGAGCCCTACCTCGAGATCGTCGCGCGCATGGATGCGGCCATGCGCGACCTGTGGCACTCGACCGATTCGGGCGATGCCGTGATCGTCTCGCACCAGCTGCCGATCTGGATCACCCACCTCGCGATCGCCGGCGAGCCGCTGCGCCACGACCCGCGTCGGCGCCGATGCGCGCTCTCGAGCGTCACGAGCTTCGAGCTCTCTGACGGGGGAGAGCGCGCCGCGTGGCGCGAGGTCGCGTACGCCGAGCCCGCATCGACCGCGGGCGCCGTCGATGTAGGAGCAGTCTGATGAAGCGCCGCCTCGTGGCCGCCGTCCTCGCACTCGGACTCGCGGCGGGCCTCGCCGCCTGCTCGAGCCCCAACGACGACCTCGCCGGGCAGTACCGCGACGGCGACAACAAGGGGTTCATCTCGGGCGATGGCACGACCACCGAGATCCCCGAGGCCGAGCGCGGCGCTCCGATCGCGTTCAGCGGCACGGCCGTCGACGGCTCGACGATCTCGAGCGCGGACTACGCCGGCAAGCCGCTCGTCCTCAACTTCTGGTACGCGCAGTGCGGCCCGTGCCGCGCCGAAGCGCCGCTGCTCGAAGAGGTCTACACCGATACGCAGGAGGTCGGCGCGGAGTTCCTCGGCGTCAACATCTACGACGGTCCCGAGCAGGCGTCGGCCTTCGAGCGGAACTACGGCATCAGCTACCCCTCGCTCCTCATGCAGGGCGACAGCGAGCTGAAGCTCGCGCTCGCGGCATCCGCGTCTGTCCAGGCGGCGCCGACGACGCTCGTGCTCGACACCGAAGGGCGCGTAGCGGCCCGCATCGTCGGCCAGCTGCGGGATGCCGGCATCCTCCGCACCCTCGTCGAGGACGCCGCGAAGGCGGGCGCCGGCGCGGGATCGTCGTGAACCCGGGCGAGATCGTCTTCGGCGGAGCCCTGTGGCTCGCGGTGCCGATCGCCGTGCTCGCGGGACTGGTGTCGTTCCTGTCGCCGTGCGTGCTGCCGCTCGTCCCCGGCTACCTGGGCTTCCTCGGCAGCGCGGTCACGCCGCGCGAGCCCGCTGAGCGGGTCGCCAGCCGCGGTGAAGCTCGGAAAATGTCGGGAAGCTCGGAGGATGCCGCCGGATCGGTCCGCGTTTCGACGGATTCTCCGACGTCCGCGCCGGGCCGCGGACGCCTCCTGCTCGGTGTCGGGCTGTTCATCGCGGGGTTCACGGTCGTCTTCCTCGCGATGGGCGTCTTCGCGGGCACGATCGGCCGCGCATTCTTCGAGTACCAGGAGGTCATCACGCGTGTCCTCGGCGCCGTCGTGATCGTCCTGGGGCTCGTGTTCGTCGGCATGTTCGGCTTCGCGCAGCGGATCTACCGGCCGCAGCTGCGGCAGAACCTCGGCCTCGCCGGAGCGCCGTTGCTCGGCATCGCGATGGGCATCGGCTGGGCGCCCTGCATCGGTCCGACCCTCGCCGCGATCCTCTCGATCGCCCTCAGCCAAGCCGACCCGACCCGCGCGGGGGTTCTCGCCGTGGCGTACTCGCTGGGGCTCGGCATCCCCTTCGTCCTGCTGGCGCTGGGCGCGAGCTGGGCCACTCGCTCGGTGGCCTTCGTGCGCCGCCACATCCGCGTCGTGAACATCGCCGGGGGAGCGCTGCTCGTCGTCCTCGGCCTGCTGATGGTCACCGGCGTCTGGACCACGATCATGTCCGTCTTCCAAGGAGTGGTGGCCGGTGTCCCGACCTTCCTCTGACCAGGCCGATCCCTCGGCGCCGCTGCGACCGGGCGACCACTCCGACGCCGCTCCCGCGGCCGAACCCGCCGACGGCGACCGCGAGATCACCCAGCCCCAGCTCGGCTTCGTCGGGTGGCTGCGGTGGGGCTGGCGGCAGCTGACGAGCATGCGCACGGCGCTGGTCCTGCTGCTCCTGCTCGCGATCGCGGCCATCCCGGGGTCGATCGTGCCGCAGCGCAGCGCCGACCCCAACGGCGTCACCCAGTGGCGCACCGACAACCCCGATCTGTACCCCATCCTCGATGCGCTGCAGATGTTCGACGTCTACACCTCGGTGTGGTTCTCGGCGATCTACATCCTGTTGTTCGTCTCGCTCGTCGGGTGCGTCATCCCGCGAACGAAGCACCACTGGCAGGCCATGAAGTCGCGCCCGCCCCGCACCCCCGTGCGCCTGTCACGGCTGGCCGATCACCGCACGGTCGGAGTCGCCCTGCGCGACGACGAGGATGCCGCGGCCGCGGCGTCGGCGGCCGTCGACGAGGCTCAGCGACAGCTGCGCAAGTCGGGTTACCGCGTCGAGCGGTACGACTCGGGCCAGGTCGCATCCGTCTCGGCCGAGCGGGGCTATCTGCGCGAGACGGGCAACCTCGTCTTCCACGGTGCGCTCGTGGGCGTGCTGATCTCGGTCGGCATCGGCGGCGGGCTGACGTACACGGGTCAGACCGTCATCGTCGAGGGTGACACATTCGTCAACTCGCTCGGTCTCGGGTACACCTCGTTCAACCCGGGCCGCTTCGTCGACACCGAGCAGATGCCGCCGTACTCGCTGACCCTCGACAAGTTCGACGTGACGTACGGCCCGTTCAGCGGGGGACCGGGTCACGGGATGGCCGGAGACTTCCTCGCCCACCTCACGGTGACCGAGCCCGGGCAGGAGCCGCGCGACGGGGAGGTGCGTGTCAACCACCCCTACGGGATTGAGGGTGACCGCGTCTATCTGATGGGCAACGGCTACGCCCCCACGATCACCGTCCGCGACGCCGCCGGCGAGGTCGTGTTCAGCGAGGACGTGCCGTTCCTGCCGCAGGACAACAACATGACCTCGATCGGCGTCGTCAAGATCGCCGACGGGATGCCGAAGCAGCTCGGATTCGCCGGCTTCTTCTACCCGACGGCGGCGACGCTCGAGACGGGGGCCATCGCCTCCGCCTACGGCGACCTCACCAACCCGCTCGTGACCTTCCGTGTCTACGAGGGCGACCTCGGCATCGACGACGGGACGCCCCGCTCGGTCTACACGCTCGACCCGACCGGCATGGAGCAGATCGCCGGCGGCGACGCGGAGGCCGCGTCGCTCGAGCTCGAACCCGGTCAGACCGTCGACCTCCCGGGCGGTCGTGGCACCGTGACCTTCGAGGACCAGCGCGCATCCGGCGCTCAGGAGGCGGTCAAGCGCTACGTCTCGCTGTCGATCCACCGCGACGTGGGGGCGCCGTTCGTGCTCGTCTTCGCGATCCTCGCCACCCTCGGCCTGCTCGCGGGGCTCTTCGTGCCGCGGCGGCGCCTGTGGGTCAAGGCGACCCCGGTAGACGGAGCGATCCGCCTGGAGTACGCCGGCCTCGCCCGCGGCGAGGACCCCGCGATCGCGCAGGCGGTCGCCGACATCTCCCGCAGTCACCTCGCCGCCCTCGGGCGCGATGAGGTCGAGCTGCCGCCCGAGGCCGAGCGTCCGCGCCGTCCCCGCCCCGCCCGCGCGCAAGCGCCCGACGTAAACTGAGGATCATGCCCGAAGACCTGTCGCTGGATGCCGTCTCGGTCCTGCTCGTCTGGACAGCGGTGGCTGTCTACGCGCTCGCCTTCATCGCCTACGCGATCGATCTGGCTCGTCGTTCCGACCTCGCGCTGAAGACGAAAGACTCCGTCCCCGCCGCGGCGGCGGCTCCCGCCCTCGTCGCCGCAGGCGGTGCGCAGACGATCGGCGAGATCCGCGCCGCGGAGGCTCAGGCCGAGCTCGCGCTCAACGCCCGCCCCGCCGACCGCCCGCGCCTGCTGTGGGCGCGCATGGGAACGACCCTGACCTGGATCGGGTTCCTCTTCCACCTCGGCGCGACCGTGCTGCGGGGCATCGCCGCCGAGCGTGTGCCGTGGTCGAACATGTACGAGTTCGCCCTCACCGGGCTGCTCCTCGTGGTGATGGTCTACCTCGTCGTGCTCTTCCGGTACGACCTCCGGTTCCTCGGTACCTTCATCACGGGGCTCGCGGTCGTGTTGCTCGGCGGCTCGGTCCTCAACTTCTACGTCGCGGTGGTGCCGCTCGCCGACCCGCTGAAGTCGATCTGGCTCGTCATCCACGTCTTCGTTGCCTCGCTGGCGTCGGCGTTCTTCGCGCTCGCGTTCGCCCTGTCGATCGTGCAGCTCATGCAGGCGCGACGCGAGGCACGCGCGATCGCTCGGGTCAGCGCCGAGGCTGGGGATGCGGCATCCGCGGGATCCGCTCCGCAGCGCGACGGTGCGCGGTTCCTGCGTACGCTGCCGAGCGCCGACGCCCTCGAGTCGCTCGCCTACCGCTTCGCCATCATCGGCTTCATCTTCTGGACCTTCACCCTCATCGCCGGCTCGATCTGGGCCAACGACGCGTGGGGCCGGTACTGGGGCTTCGACACGAAGGAAGTGTGGACCTTCGTCATCTGGGTGCTCTACGCCGGCTACATCCACGCTCGCGCGACGCGCGGTTGGCGCGGAAACCGCAGCGCCTGGCTGTCGATCGTCGGCTTCTCAGCGGTGCTGTTCAACTTCATCATCGTCAACCAGTTCTTCAAGGGTCTGCACGCCTACAGCGGCCTGAGCTGACCCCTCGCCGGGGTGCGGGGCGTCGCCTCGGTTGGCAGGAGGCGCCCATTCTCGTCGCTGGAGGGGGCGTGAACTGCCCACTCAACCTTGCCGGGGTGCGGGGCGTCGCCTCGGTTGGCAGCATGCGCCCATTCCCGTCGCGGGAGGGGGCGCGAACTGCCAACTGGGAGTCGCCTGTGGTGCGCGGCGTCGGCTCGGTTGGCAGCAGGCGCCCATTCTCGTCGCGGGAGAGGGCGTGATCTGCCAATTGAACCTTGCCGGGGTGCTGGGAGTCGCCTTCGGTTGGCAGCATGTGCCCATTCCCGTCGCGCGTGGGGGCGTGAACTGCCAGCTGGGAGTCGCCCGTGGTGCGCGGCGTCGCTTCGGTTGGCAGTAGCTGCCCGTTCTCGTCGCTGGAGGGGGCGTGAACGGCCAACTGGGCGTCGCCTGTGGTGCGCGGCGTCGGCTCGGTTGGCAGCAGGCGCCCATTCCCGTCGCGGGAGGGGGCGTGAACTGCCAACTCACTCGCTCCGCCCCGCCTCACGAGAAGGCGGGGCGAACGCGTGTCAGACGGCGGCGGGGTGCAGCACGTCGCGCACCGAGGTCGTGCGCGCCCGGGCCGTGACGATGACCGTGACCACGAGTGAGATCGCCGTCCACACGAGCAGCCCCGCAACCGCGGCTCCGGCACCTCCGGCCGAGGTGAGCACCGCGAGCAGGCCCTGGTAGGCGGATGCCGTCGGCAGCAGCCCCGCGATCTGCGACAGCACTCCGGGCACGGTCGAGACGACTCCCGTGGCCACCGCCAGCACGGCGACACCGGCCGCGACCCATCGGCCCGCTCCGCCGAGCAGCGCGACGAGGGCCTGGTTGACGGCGGCGAAGGCGACACCCGCCAGGGCGGAGAGTCCGGCGAACGCGGCCCACGTCCACGGGTCGTACGAGGCCGCGAGCTGCACGACCACCGCGACCAGGACGCCCTGCACGAGCCCGACCACCGCGGCGGGGGCGAAGGCCCGCAGCGTCAGCAGGAACGACGGGCGACGTGAGGTCAGCGCGCCGCGGGGGACGGCCTGCAGCGCGACGAAGGATCCGATCGCGCCGAGCCACAGGGCGAGGCCCGTGAGCAGCGGGATGGCCGAGGCGCCGAACAGGTCGGACCCGAGACCCTCTGCCTCGACGGGGGCGGCCACGACGCTCGCGAGGTCGGTCGCCTGCTGGTCGGTATACGACGGCAGCGCCGCCGTCGCGGTGTCGAGGCCGTCGGCGAGGGTGCCCGTGCCGTCGGCGACGGTTCCAACGCCGGTGGCGAGGTCGGTCGCGCCGCCGGCCAGTTCGACGGCGCCGGACGAGAGCTGTGAGGCGCCGTCGGCGGCCGATCCGGCACCTGCGGCGAGGGCCGAGGCACCGGAGGCCAGCTGGCCGCCTCCGGCCGCGAGAGCGTCCGCACCGTCGGCGAGCTCGGTCATGCCGTTCGCGAGCTGCGTCGCCGCACCGGCGGCCTGCTGCAGACCGGAGATCAGCTCGGGCGCAGAGGCCGCCAGTCCCGAGACCTGTCCGGCGATCTGCCCGGACTGACCGATCACACCGGTGACCTCGGGCAGGGCGCTCTGCGTGCGCGCGGAGACGGTGCGAAGGGCGTCGCAGACCTGCGCCGATCCACCGTCGGCCTCGCAGCTCGCCGCGACGGCCGCGAGCTCGTCGGCGGCCTGCGTCACGCCGGTCGCGATGCGGTCGGAGTTCTCGGCGAGGTATTGCGCTCCGGCAACGGCCTCGGCGGGGATCTCGGGAACGCTCAGCCCGCTCAGCGACTGCGACAGCTGGGTCGCGAACTCGTTGGTTCCGCCGGCGAGGGTGCGCGCGCCCTGCGCCCAGGTCGTCAGGCCCGTCTGGGTCGCCGCGGCCCCGTCGGAGAGCTGCGAGGCACCGGTCGCGAGCTGGCCGACCCCGTCCGAGAGGGTGCCCGCACCGCTGGCCAACTGGCCCGCACCGTCGGCGAGCTGCGTGGCGCCGTCGGCTGCCTGCCGCCCGCCGTCGGCGAGCTGTCGGGCGCCCGAGGCGGCATCTCCGAGCTGATCTCCCAGCGTCGTGAAGCCGAGGAACACGTTCTCGAGATAGACCGTCGAGAGCTGCGAGCCCATGAGCGAGGTGGCCGCCTGTGTGATCTGCGCCGTGATGGCGTCGTCGACGACGAGGCTGTCCGGGGCGGTGTCGACCCGGATGGTGGCCTTCTCGGGCGTGCCGCCCGGGGCGGTCGAGGTGGCCGCGGCCGAGAAGCCGCTCGGGATCGTGACGACGGCGTCGTAGGTGCCGTCGGCGAGCCCGGCCCGGGCGTCCTCGTCGTTCGAGATGACCCAGTCCAGGTTGCTCGGGACCTCGTCCGACCCGGCGACCAGACCGGCGGTCAGCTGCCGGCCGAGGGGCGCGAGCTGACCGTTGACCTCGACCGCCTGGTCGTCGTTGACGATCGCCGCCCGCATGTTGTCGAGGCGCTCGACGGGGTTGTAGAGCGCTGCGACCAAGACGCCGCCGATGAGGACGGGCAGCAGGATGACGCCCACGATCGTGAGCCAGGTGACGGGCTTGCGCGAGCGGGCGCGCTCGATGAACAGGGTCATGACGGGATCACCTCGGTGTTCGGGTGCGACGGTTCGGACGCGGATGTCGCGGATGCACCGCCGTGCAGGGGGAGGGTGTGGGGCGCCGGGCGATGGGCCTCAGCGAGGATGTCGAGCACGCCGAGCTCGCGCCGGACGATCGCCACGACGGTGAGGGCACCGGCCCCCGCGTGGCGTTCGTCGAGGTCGGATGCCGCATCGCGGAGCACCGCGGCGGCCTGATCGCGGTCAGCGCCGGCGAGGGCGTCGAGTCCGTCGACCACGACGATCGTCGCTCCGCCCGAGGTGGCGCGACGCAGCTCGGCCACCGGGTCGGTCGTGTCGTCGAGCAGCGCGAGGCCGACGTGCGAGCGGACCCACGGCGCCCGCTCGGGCAGCAGGTGCCCGCCGACGCGGAGCAGCCCCCCGTCGACGCGGAGCCGCCCGGAGACGGCGAGGGCGAAGGCGCGGCCGACGCGCGGATCGGGGTGGGAGACGACGAGCGACTCGCCGGGCTCGACCCGGAAGGTCGCGTCGGAGAAGACCGCCGCGTGGCCGTCGTCGTCGGCGTGGACGGCGACATCCTCTCCGACCAGGGCGGCGGAGGTGTTGCGCTCCGGCCACTCGCGCAGCGAGAGCTCGCGCTCGACGGCCTCGCCCTCGATGTCGAAGTGGGGGAGGACGCGGTCGAGCCAGCGCGGCATCCACCACGCCTTCTCACCGAGCAGCGCCATGACGGCCGGCACGAGCGTCATGCGGATGAGGAATGCGTCGACGGCGATGCCGACGGCGAGCCCCAGTGCGATCGGCTTGATCGACGAGTCGCCCTCGGGGACGAACGCGGCGAAGACGGCGAACATGATCACCGCCGCGGCCGTGACGACGCGCGCCGACGAGGTGAAACCGGAGCGGACCGCCCCGACGGCGGTGAGGCGATCCGCGCGGCCGCCCCGGTCGCGGCGGGCGTGGACGTAGTCCTCGCGCATCCGCGAGACGAGGAAGACCTCGTAGTCCATCGCGAGGCCGAACAGGACGCCCATGAGGATGATCGGCATGAAGCTGATCACGGGCCCCTCGCGGGTGACGTGCAGCAGGTCGGCGAACCAGCCCCACTCGAAGACGGCGGCGACGACGCCGAAGGCGGCGAGCACCGACAGCAGATATCCGAGCGCGGCCTTGATCGGCACCCAGATCGATCGGAACACGATCGTCAGCAGGATGAGCGAGAGCCCGACGACGAAGACACCGAAGGGCAGCAGGGCTTCGCCGAGCCGATCGGAGATGTCGATACCCACGGCGGTGAACCCGGTGACCTTGAGGTCGACACCGTACTCGTCGAGCAGGCGGTCGTGCTGTGCCCGCAACTCGCGCACGAGGTCGGCCGTCTCGGGGGAGTCGGGTGCGGTCTCGGGCACGATCTGCACGAGCCCGGTGTCGGCGGTCTCGTTGGGGGTGGCGAGCGCGACCTCCTTCACCCCGGGAATGGTGGCGATGTCATCGCCGATGTCCTGCATCAGGGTCAGCGGATCGTTCGAGGTGACGATCGTCCCGGTCATGATCAGCGGACCGTTCGCGCCGGGACCGAAGTGCTCGGCGGTGAGGTCGTACGCCTGCCGGGCCTCGCTCGAGGGCGGCTGCACCCCCGCGTTGGGGAGGGCAAGGGTCAGGCTCGCTGACGGGATCGCGACGACGCCGAGACCCGCGATGACCGCGATCGTGGTGACGAGCGGATGCCGCGTGACGCCGCGCACCCAGCGCTCCGAGAACGATCGACGGGGCGCGGCCGGTCGCTTCCGCGACCGCTTCGCTCGGCGGGGCCAACCGGCGACACGAGCTCCGGCGAAACCGAGGAGCGCGGGAGTGAGGGTGACGGCGACGACGACGGCAATCGCGACGGCAACGGCTGCAGCGATGCCCATCGTCGTGAGGAAGGGGATGCCGGCGAAGCTGAGCCCGATCAGTGCGATGAGCACCGTGATGCCCGCGAACGCGACGGACGATCCCGCGGTTCCGGTCGAACGGGCGGCGGACTCCTCCGGGTCCATGCCCGCACGCACCTGGTCCTGATGTCGGGCGGCGATGAAGAGCGAGTAGTCGATGCCGACGGCGAGGCCGAGCATGACCGACAGCAGCGGGGTCGTCGACGACACCGAGGCGAACTGCGTCGCCACGAAGATCATCGCCGTCGCGAGCGCGACCCCGATGAGAGCGCTGACGAGCGGGAACCACGAGACGGCGAATGAGCGGAACGTGACGATGAGGACGAACAGTGCCACCAGCACACCGATCACCTCGACGATCGACAGCGCCGGGATCGAGGTCGAGAACAGGTCACCGCCCAGCGCGATCTGCGTGCCGTCGGGTAGGTCCGCCCGCATCCGGTCGGCCACCGAGGTGAGCGCGTCCTTCGTCTCTGCGCTGACCGAGGTCGCCTCGCCGTCGAACTGCACGCGGACGATCGCGGCCCGGTCGTCCTCCGAGACCAGGCCGGAGACCGTCTGGTCGAACGGATCGGTCACGGCGAGGACGTCATCACCCAGGTCGCCGAACGCGGTCACGGTGTCGGCGATCTCGCCGGCGAACGGCTCGTCGCGCACGCTGTCTCCCTCGGGGGCGACGACGACGAGCTGCGCGCTCGTGCCGCTCGCCTGGGGGAACGTGCGGTTCAGCAACTCCAGCCCCTCCTGCGCCTCGGTCCCCGGGATCGAGAAGGAGTTGTCGGTGCCCTTGTTCAGCAGCGCCGCTCCGCCGCCGGCGATGACGAGGATCAGCAGCCACGAGACGAGGACCCGCCAGGGGTGACGGAACGACCAGCGTCCGAGGGTGAACAGGAGTGTGGACACGGGCGCTCCAGGTCTGATCGATCGTCATGGTTGTTCGATACAGCGCTGTATCCGATACACCAATGTATCCTAGGTTGATCACCCATCGATCAGGCTGGACGATCGGTGTGAAACACGAGGAGCACCATGGATGCCGAGGCCCGCCCGGCCACCCGCAGTCGCGAGAACACGCGCGCCCGGCTGCTGGACGCCGCCGCCGAGGTGTTCGCCGAGGTGGGGCTGGATGCCGCGTCGGTCGAGGCCGTCTGCGACCGCGCCGGATTCTCGCGCGGCGCCTTCTACTCGAACTTCGACTCCAAGGGCGAGCTCTTCCTCGCCCTGGTCGAGCGGTCCTCCAGCGAGAAGCTCGACCTGGTCGCCGACCGCGTGCGCGCCCTCGACCGCACCGCGGCGCCCGACCCGTCCTCGCTCGTCCCCCAGGTCGTTGGCGTCTCGCTCGCCGGCATGGAGCCCCGGCTGGTGTCCGAGCTGCGCACGCAGGCTCTGCGCGACGAGAGGATGGCCGAGGCGTACCTTCGCCTGCAGGACGGCATCGTCGAACGGGTCCGGGTGATCGTCGACGACATCCGGAAGGTCTACGAGCTGCGGTTCCGGCTGCCGGTCTCGGAGGTCGCGCAGCTCATGGTCGACCTCTCCGATGCAACGTGCGAGCGGGCGGCGGTCGAAGGGCTCGGCGAACCCGAGACGACGCGGCTGCTGCACGAGCGCATCGGGCAGCTCGCGACCGCGCTCCTCGACGCCTGAGGCCCGAGCGACCTGCGCTCAGCGCGCCTGTGCGAGCACCGCGTGGCAGCGCTCGAGCCGCTCGCGCCACCACCGCTGCCGCTCCGCGGGCGGGGCGAGCGCGGCGACGGCATCCCGGTCGACCGTGACCCGTCCGGTCGCGAGCTCACCCGAGAGCGGACGCAGGGCGGGGGTCGCGACGTCGTCGACGAAGAGGGAGGCCGTTCCCAGGCCGCAGTCGAAGTCGAGGTCGGGCAGGGCCGCCGCCAGGGTGACCCCCATCGACAGGCCGACGCTCGTGTCGAGGGCGCTCGAGACCACCGCGGGTAGACCCGCCTCTGCCACCAGAGCGAGCGCACGCCGGACGCCGCCGAGCGGCTGCGCCTTGATGACGAGCAGATCGGCGGCACCGGCTCGCGCCACCGCGAGCGGGTCGTCGGCCTTGCGGACGCTCTCGTCGGCGGCGATGGGAATTCCCATGTAACGCACACGGCGGCGCAACTCGGCGAGCTCCTCGACGCTCGCGCACGGCTGCTCGACGTACTCCAGGTCGTACTCCGCCAGGGCGTGGAGCGCGTGCTCGGCCTCGTCGAGGTTCCACACGCCGTTCGCGTCGATCCGTACACGTCCCTCGGGGCCGAGCGCCTCGCGGACCGCCCGCACGCGGGCGACGTCGTCGGCGAGCACCTGGCCGCGCTCCGCGACCTTGACCTTGACCGTGCGGCATCCGTCGTACCGCGAGAGCACCTCGGCGACGCGCTCGGCCGCGACGGCCGGCACGGTGGCGTTCACGGCGACGCGCTCGCGGACCTGCGCGGGCATCGCGGTCCAGCCGAACTCGAGCGCGGCGGCCAGCCAGGTCGCGGCCTCACCGTCGTCGTACTCGGTGAACGGCGAGAACTCCGTCCAGCCCTCCGGCCCCTCGAGCAGCAGCGCCTCTCGCACGTCGACGCCGCGGAAACGCGTCGTCAGCGGCAGCGCCACGACGTGCGATCGGTCGAGCAGCTCGGCCAGGGAGGGGAGGGGCAGGGCGGGGTCCACGCGTTCATCCTCCCACCGCGGCATAGGCTGGCGGCATGGTCTCGGAACTGTTCGATCCCGCGGAATGGTCGCTCGCCCCCGGGGCGGACGCCTACACCGACATCACCGCTCACATCTCGACCGACGGGCGCATCGCGCGCATCGCGTTCGACCGTCCCGAGGTGCGCAACGCCTTCCGCCCGCACACGGTCGACGAGCTGTACCGCGCGCTCGACATCGCGCGCCAGGACCCGCGCATCGGCGTCGTGCTGCTCACCGGCAACGGTCCGAGCGCGAAGGACGGCGGCTGGGCGTTCTGCTCGGGCGGTGACCAGCGCATCCGTGGCCGCGACGGCTACAAGTACAGCGATGACGAGAGCGCGGTCGCCGATCCGGCCCGGGCCGGGCGCCTGCACATCCTCGAGGTGCAGCGCCTCATCCGGTTCATGCCGAAGGTCGTCATCGCCGTCATTCCGGGTTGGGCTGCGGGCGGCGGGCACTCCCTGCACATCGTGTGCGACCTCTCGATCGCCTCGGCCGAGCACGGCCGGTTCAAGCAGACCGACGCGGATGTCGGGTCGTTCGACGCCGGGTACGGCTCGGCGTACATGGCGCGGCAGGTCGGCCAGAAGATCGCCCGCGAGGTGTTCTTCCTCGCGGAGGAGTACTCCGCGCAGCGCGCCTACGAGATGGGCGCGGTCAATCGTGTCGTTCCGCACGCCGAGCTCGAGCGCGAGGCGATCGCGATGGCCCGCACGATCCTCGGCAAGTCGCCCACCGCGATCCGCATGCTGAAGTTCGCCTTCAATGCGATCGACGACGGAATGGTCGGCCAGCAGGTGTTCGCGGGCGAGGCGACGCGGCTCGCCTACGGCACCGACGAGGCCGTCGAGGGGCGTGACGCCTTCCTGCAGAAGCGCGACCCCGACTGGTCGCCCTACCCCTACCACTTCTGAGATGGCTCGCCTCTGACATGGCGGTCGACCTCGTCCCGGTCGCGTCGGAGCCCCGCGCGGTGCTCCGGGCCCTTCGGCAGACCCTCGACGGTGCCGGGCCGGCGCTCGCCCTCGGCGCGCCCGCCGGCACGAGCGCTCCGGCGCAGGCGCCGCCGGGAACCGTCGCCGTCGTCACGACGTCGGGGTCGACGGGGGTGCCCAAGAGCGTCGTGCTCAGCCGTTCGGCCCTCATCGCCAGCGCCGCGTCGACCGCGGCCCGCATCGGCGAAGGGCGCTGGCTCCTCGCCCTGTCGCCCGGGTACGTGGCGGGGCTGCAGGTGATGGTGCGCAGCCTCCTCGCGGGGCACCAGCCGGCCGTCCTCACGGGGTCGTTCTCGCCCGCCGCCTTCGCCGCGGTCACCGCGTCGACGCACTCGAGCGTCGGCGGGCAGCGTGCGGCGACGTTCACCTCGCTGGTACCCGCCCAGCTGGCCGATCTGCTCGATGCGGCCGAGACGAATGCCGCCGTCGCCGACGCCCTGCGGGCCTACGAGGCGATCCTGGTGGGCGGGCAGGCGCTCCCGGCGTCGCAGCGCGAGCGCGCCACGCGGTTGGGGGCGCGCATCGTGCGCACCTACGGCTCGACGGAGACGAGTGGCGGATGCGTCTACGACGGCGTCCCGCTCGACGGGGTAGGGGTGCGGATCGTGTCCGGCGAGGTGCAGCTCTCGGGCCCCATGCTCGCCGACGGCTACCTCGGCGAGCCCGACCGCACGGCGGCATCCTTCATCGTGGACGACGGTGTGCGCTGGTACCGCACCGGCGACGCGGGGGAGTTCGACGAGAACGTGCTGCGGGTGACCGGGCGCGTCGACAACGTCATCATCTCGGGTGGCGTCAACGTCTCGCTCGACCGCGTCGAGGCCGTCGTCCGGGAGCGACCCGGACTCGCGTCGGCCGTCGTCGTCGCGACGGCCGACGAGCGATGGGGGCAGGCGTCCGCCGTCGTCGTCGAGATCGCAGCGCTCGCCGAGATCGGTGCCGACGAGTCGGCTCTGCTGTCCGAGATCCGGGACACGGTCGGCGACCGGCTCGGCAAGCCGGCGCGCCCCGCACGGGTCGTCCCGGTCGAGCACATGCCGGTGCTCGCGAGCGGAAAACCCGACCGTGCGGCGTTGCGTCGCATGCTCGCGATCTAGGATGATCCCTCGTGGCTCGCTCGTCTCGCTCCCCGAAGTCGTCTCGTCCCGCGCCGCGCGGCGGTAACCCCGCCAAGCGCGGCCTCGTCTCGGCTCCGCCGCCGCGGAAGGCGACGGCTCGCGACTGGATCGGCGCGGCGCGGCTGCGCACCCTGCCGCTCGCGATCACCCCGGTTCTCATCGGCACGGGGGCGGCGATGCTCGTCGACCGCGACCTGCACTGGGTCATCGCGCTGTGCTGCCTCGTGGTCGCGGTCGCACTGCAGATCGGCGTCAACTACGCCAACGACTACAGCGACGGCATCCGGGGCACGGACGATGTGCGCGTGGGTCCCGCGCGACTCACCGGCGGCAAGCTGGCGAAGCCCCGAACGGTGCTCATCGTCGCCCTCGGGTTCTTCGGTATCGCCGCCGTCGCCGGCATCGCGATCGTCGTGCGGACGGGGCACTGGTGGATGCTGCTGGTCGGGGCCGCCTGCGTCGTCGCGGCGTGGTTCTACACGGGTGGCAAGCGCCCGTACGGCTACGCGGGTCTCGGCGAGCTCTTCGTCTTCGTCTTCTTCGGCATTGTCGCAACCGTCGGCACGACCTTCGTCCAGGCCGGATTCGTTCCCCAGGAGAGCTGGTTCGGCGCGGTGGGCGCTGGGCTCCTCGCGTGCGCCGTGCTCCTGGCGAACAACCTGCGCGACATCGACCAGGACCGCATCGCAGGCAAGCGCACCCTGACGGTCCTGATCGGCCGGACGGCGACGCGCATCGTCTTCACCCTGTTCGTCCTGGCGTCGTTCGCGATCGCCGTGCTGCTCGCCCTGGTCTATCCGATCGCCTGGCTGAGCCTCTTCGCGCTGCTGCCGGCTCTGTCGGCGATCCTCATCGTCTGGACGTACCGCCAGCCGCGTGAACTGGTCGTCGCCCTCGCGCTGACCTCGTTGACGTCCGTCGCGTACGGCGCGTTCCTGTTCTGGGCCTTCGTCGGCTGAGGCCCGGAAGATCTGAGGTCAGGACGCGGCGTCTTCGGCCTCGGCATCGGTCTGGGCGCCGGAGCGGCGGCGCGTGCGTCGTTCGGCGAGGCCCGAGGCGACATCGTCGAGCGGCCGGCGCAGGAAGATCATCGACAGGCTCAAGCCGATGAGGGCGGCGAAGATCGCTGAGAGCCAGTAGTACTCGCGCATGATGGGGAACAGCATCATGATGCCGAACGGGACCAGGAAGGCGAGGAGCCGCAGCACCGAGTAGACGACGGCCGAGCGGGCATTCATCCGGCCATTCTACGTCCGGGCCGAGGGTGTCGCCGGACGCCTAGGATGGGGGGATGGCGCGGCTCCTGCTCATCGGTGTGCTGCTGGCACTCGCCTTCTGGGTGTACAGCATCGTCGACTGCGCGCTGCAGGACGCGACCCGTCACCGCGGCGTCAGCAAGCCGGTCTGGATCCTCATCGTGGTCCTGCTGCCCGTGCTGGGCGGCATCCTCTGGTTCGTCGTCGGACGCGCCCGCCGCGCGAGCGCTCCCGTCCGCCGAGCCCCGGACGACGACCCCGACTTCCTCGGCAGCCTCGGGTCGGTGCGAGACCAGGACGAGCGCATCCGCCGTCTCGAGGAGGAGCTGGCGGCCCTCGACGCCGAGGCCGACGACCCTCGCGACGTTCCGCCCGCTTCCTCGTCGTCGAGCGATGACGATGCCGAAGGCCCGGCCGGCTCACGCGGCCCGCGCGCCTGAGATGAACGGCGCCGAACACGCTCCGACGCCGGCGGATCGGGCGCCGGCGACCGACGCCGCCGCTGCACTGCTCGGTGCTCTCGTCGCCGGGGGAGTGCGCCACGTGGTCCTGAGCCCGGGATCGCGCTCCCAGGCGCTCGCGCTCGTGGCGGCGGAATTGGAGCGGCGGGGCCTCATCCGTCTGCACGTCCGCATCGACGAGCGGGTCGCCGGGTTCACCGCGCTCGGTATCGGACGTGACACCCGGATGCCGGCGGCTGTCGTATGCACGTCGGGAACGGCGGTCGCCAACCTGATGCCTGCCGTTCTCGAGGCGCACCACTCCGGCGTGCCGATGCTGCTGCTGACCGCCGACCGGCCGCCGGAGCTGCGCGGCATCGGGGCCAATCAGGCGACGCATCAGCCCGGGATGTTCTCGCGCTTCGTCCGGCTCGAGGTCGACGCCGTGACGCCGCAGGACATCGACGACGCCCCCACCGGGGCGCAGTCGGCGGAGATCGCCGTCCTGGCCGCCGACGCGCTCACCGCGGCGCTCGGCGACCGATCGCGGCCGGCCGGCCCCGTGCACCTGAACCTGCCGTATCGGAACCCGTTGTCGGGCGGCCTCCCGCCGTGGCTCATCGACGCGGACGCCGAGCCCGCGCCCGCCCCGGCCGCCCGCGGCGCCGAGCCGGGCGAAACAGTCGACGCCACAGTGTCGGGCGCGCACTATCAGGGCGGTGGGGGCATCGGCCAAGCCGAACCCCCGATGCCCCTCGAGCCGGTGGAGCTCACCCGCGGGCCGAACACGCTCGTCGTCGCGGGCGCGGATGCCGGTCCGGCGGCGGAGGATCTCGCTCACGCGGGAGGCTGGCCGCTCGTCGCCGAGATCGTCAGCGGTGCGCGGTTCGGGCGCAACCTCGTCCACGGTTACCGTGCGGTGCTCTCCCGCCCCGATCTCGCCGACGCCGTGGAACGGGTCGTCGTGTTCGGGCACCCGACGCTCAGCCGCGAGGTGGCCGCATTGCTTTCGCGACCGGAGGTCGAGGTCTGGGCCGTGCGCGGCCCAGGAGAGGACCTGAATCTCAACGGAACGACGACAGCGGTCGCCGCGGTGTCCGTTCAGCCCGGAGAGGCGGACCGGGCCTGGCTCGGCGCCTGGATGCGCGCATCGCGTGAGGAGGCCGTCGACCTGAGCCCCGCGGCGCCCGATGTCGACGGGCTCGCGTCGGCGGTGCCGCAGGAGCGACTCGGCGCGATCTCGGCGGAGATGGCCGTTCTCAAGGCTCCGCTCGACCGTGAGTCGCTCGTCGACGCCGTCTGGCGGGCGAGCTGGCCGCACGATCGTCTGCTGTTCGCCTCGTCGAGGCTCGTTCGCGTGGCCGACACGGTGCTCGGTGGCAAGAAAGTGCCCGTGCACGCCAATCGGGGGCTCGCGGGCATCGACGGCATCGTCGCCACCGGAATGGGTATCGCGGTCGCGAGCCAGGACGACGCACGGGCGGGCGTGACCCGCGTGCTCACCGGCGACCTGTCTCTGCTGCACGACGTCGGCGCGCTGCTGCTTCCCGGCACCGAGGACGAACCCCGGATCCAGGTCATCGTCGGCAACGACGGCGGGGGCACCATCTTCGACGGGCTCGAGGTCGCCGGCACCGCACCGCCGGAGGCCGCCGACCGGGTGCTCTTCACGCCGCATGAGGCGCGGCTCGAGCAGCTCGCGCTCGCCTACGGGTGGGAGTACCGCCGCGTGACGACGCGCTCCGCGCTCGACCAGGTGCTCACCTCGCCGGTCGGCGGACGTCAGCTCATCGAGGTCCCGCTCGCCCGCTGAGTCGCTCCGCCCGGTGTGCGGCCCGTGCGCCCGCTCAGGCCAGCGCGTCGATGATCGGCCGGAACTTCACGCGTGTCTCGAGCATCTCCGACTCGGGGTCGCTCGCGCCCACGATGCCCGCACCGGCGTAGGCGGTGAAGGGCATCGAGGCGCCGCCGTCGGCGCGGTCGCCGGGACGGAACTGCGCGCACCGCAGCGCGATGGCCCACTCGCCGTCGCCGTGCGCGTCGATCCATCCGACGGGTCCCGCGTACCGTCCCCGGCTGAAGGGCTCGAGGCGGCGGATCTCGTCGAGTGCGTTCGGGGTCGGTGTGCCGGCGACCGCCGCGGTAGGGTGCAGCACGGCGACGAGGTCGAGGGCGGAGGCATCCCCGGCGAGCTCGCCCTCGACGTCGGTCGCCAGGTGCCAGACGTTCGGCAGCTTGAGCATGAACGGCTGCTCGCCGGCGACGAGCGACGAGGTCGACGGGCGGAGTGCGTCGAGCACGCTGCGCACCGCATAGCCGTGCTCGTCGAGGTCCTTCGTGCTGGTGGCGAGGGACAGGGATGCCGCCGTGTCGGCGTCGGCGTCGGCCCCGCGTGCGATCGTCCCGGCGAGGACGCGGGCGGTGACGGTGCCGCCCGACACCGTCACGAGAGTCTCGGGGCTTGCACCGATCAGACCGTCGACCGCGAACGCCCACGTGTCCGGGTACGCCGACGACAGTGCGCGCACGAGGCGCCGGAGATCGGCATCCGCGGGAACGGTGCCGGCGAGATCACGCGCCAGGACGACCTTCTGCAGGTCGCCGTGGAGGATCGCGTCGACGCCCGCGCGCACGATCTCCTGGTAGCCGTCGGGTGTCAGCGCTCCGGGGCCGGTCGTCGCCGACCAGTGCGGGCCGAAGCCGGTCGCGGCGGGGAGGGCGGCATCCGGGTCGGAGCCGTCGGCGGTGATCGCGGTCACCCAGGCGCGTGACCCGCGGCGACCCACGACGAATCGAGGCACCGCGAAGTGCAGCGGCGGTGTCGTGGCGTCGGCGCGGTCGTCGGGGCGGGGATCGAACGGCAGAGCGCCGAACGCGAGGATTCCCGATCCGGGCAATCCGACCGGATCGTCGATCTCGGCGGCGGCGACCGTTCTGCGCCACCAGTCGGCGGCTTCGCGTGGACCGGGGTTCGCGTCGGCTGAGTCGAAGGCCGCGGCAGTGCCGCGCGCCACGAGGATGTCGCCGCGTCGCGACCACACCGTCGGGTGCTGCGGGTCGGCGAACACCAGCAGCTCGTCGGGGGCCTCGATCTCGCGAGTGACCACGCGCAGCCGGGCGGCGGGCGCAGAATCGTTCACTCGACCAGCCTAGACTCGGCGCGTGATGCTCCGCCCCGTGCCGGGAACCCCGATGACCTTCCGCTGGCGCAAGTGGAACGGCGGAACCCACTGGGTGCACGCCTGCACCTACCTCGGAAGCGACGAGCACGGCGACTGGTTCGGCCAGCGCCCCGGCGACCGCAGCAACCGGCCCGGACGCGACTTCGTCGCGACGCATCCGTGCGTGATGCTCCTGCCTCCGGTCGGCGAGTGGGTGCTGACGATGAACGCTCCGCCGCATCCCACCCGCGTGTACATCGACATCGCCTGGGACGCCCGGTGGGACGAGGGCGGCGAGCCCACGGCGATCGACATGGACCTGGATGTCGTCGACTCCGCCACCCGCGGCATCTGGATCGACGACCGCGACGAGTGGGACGAGCATCGCGTCGCCTACGGGTACCCGCGGGAGATCGTCGCCGAGCTCGAGGCCCTGGCCGTCGACCTCGAGGCGGCCGTCACCGCGCACCGAGCGCCCTTCGACGCCCCCACGGCCGCCCATTGGCTCGGCATCCTGGCATCCCTCCCCGCCCCCGCGGGCCCCTGACTCCCGTCCGCCCGCCGAGGTCCCACTCCGGCCGGGAAAGCCGCGCCCATACCCGGCCGAAGTGGGACCTCGCGGGGCGGGGCTGAGCGGGCACAGCCGCGCCTAGACTCGGAGCGTGACCAGCGAGCCCAACCGCGCCGACCTCGGCAAGGACCCGTCGCGTGTGAGCGGCATGTTCGACCAGGTGGCCGGCGCCTACGACCGCACCAACGACGTCCTGAGCCTCGGCCAGGACCGCCTCTGGCGCATCGCGGCCACCCGCGCGATCGACCCGAAGCCGGGGGAGCGCATCCTCGACCTCGCCGCGGGAACGGGTGCGAGCTCGGTCTCGCTCGCCCGCAGCGGTGCCGAGGTCGTCGCCGCTGACTTCTCGCCCGGCATGATCGCCGAGGGCGTCCGCCGGTACGGAGCGCAGGCGCCGGGCGGCGGCATCCCGAACCTGTCGTTCGTCGAGGCGGATGCCACGAACCTGCCCTTCGAGGATGCCGAGTTCGACGTCGTCACGATCTCGTTCGGACTCCGCAACGTCAACGAGCCGAAGAAGGCGCTCGCCGAGATGCTGCGCGTCACCAAGCCCGGCGGCCGCCTGCTCATCAGCGAGTTCTCGCAGCCGCCCTCCCGGGCGTTCGCTGGGCTCTACCGCTTCTACAACGACCGGGTGCTGCCGCTGGTCGCGCGCGCGGTGAGCTCCAACGCCGAGGCCTACGACTACCTCAACGAGTCGATCCGCGATTGGCCCGACCAGCGCACCCTCGCCGGGTGGATCCGCGAGGCCGGCTGGGACGAGGTCGCGCACCGCGATCTGTCCTTCGGCATCGTGGCGCTCCACCGCGCTGTCAAGCCCGCGGTCTGAACCGGCTCGCGCGGATCGGCGCGGTCGCCCGGCCGGTAGGCTGGAGAGGTGACATCGAGCCCATCCGCGCCGCGGCTGGCGAAGCACCTCGGGATGACCGAGCGCATCTTCGCCGGACCCCGCACCCGCAAGCTGCTCGCGACCGTCGAAGCCGGGCTCGAGCGCGTCGAGTCGCGCCTCGGCGATGAGCTCACCGTCAGCGACGCGCTCGTCGACGCCAAGACCCGATACCTCTACGAAGCCGGCGGCAAACGGTTGCGGCCCATGCTGGCTCTGCTCACCGCGCAGCTCGGCGACGGTGCGACCGAGGACGTCATCGCCGGCGCTGCGGCGCTCGAGCTGACCCACCTCGGATCGCTGTACCACGACGATGTCATGGACGGTGCCGACAAGCGACGCGGCGTCCCCAGCGCACACGAGGTGTGGGGGAACAACGTCGCGATCCTCACCGGCGACCTGCTCTTCTCGCGGGCGAGCCAGCTGATGGCGCGCATCGGCGAGCGAGCAATCCGCGTGCAGGCAGACACCTTCGAGCGCCTCGTGCTCGGTCAGATGCACGAGACCATCGGCGCTCAGCCGGGCGATGATCCCGTCGAGTTCTACATCCAGGTGCTCGCCGACAAGACCGGCTCGCTCATCGCCGCTGCGGCGCAGGTGGGCGTGCTCTTCTCCGGCGGGCCGGAGGAGCTGGCCGAGCCGCTGCTCGCGTTCGGCGAGAAGGCCGGCGTCGCCTTCCAGCTGCTCGATGACGTCATCGACCTCTCCGCCGACCCCGAGGCCACGGGCAAGGTTCCCGGAACCGACCTGCGTGCAGGGGTGCCGACGATGCCCTACCTGTTGCTGACCCGCGCCGACGATGCCGCTTCGCGCGAGCTCGCCGCGACGATCGACCGCGGCGTCGCCGAGATCGCGGAGGGAGCCGATCCCGCGATCCTCGACGAGCCGCTCGCCCGCCTGCGCGACCACGAGGTGACGGCCCAGACGCGGCAGCTCGCCGAGAAGTGGGCCGACGACGCCGTCGCGGCCCTCGCACCGTTGCCGACCGGCGCCGTGCGCGACGCGCTGACCCGGTTCGCCGAGGTCGTCGTCGACCGCGCCAGCTGACACAGACCCCCGCTGCGCCCGCGCTCGGGTGCCACCAGGAACGAGGAACACCCATGACCAAGCTGAGGCTGGCCATCGTCGGAGCCGGGCCCGCCGGCATCTACGCCGCGGATCTGCTGCTGAAGGCCGAGCGCAAGTTCGACGTCTCGATCGACCTGTTCGATCACCTGCCCGCCCCCTACGGGCTCGTCCGCTACGGAGTCGCGCCCGATCACCCCCGCATCAAGGGCATCATCAACGCCCTCCGCGACGTGATCGACAGCGGCGACATCCGCCTGTTCGGCAACGTCCGCTTCGGCGAGGACATCACGCTCGATGACCTGAAGCACCACTACAACGCCGTCATCTTCGCCACCGGCGCGGTGCGCGACGCAGCCCTCGACATCCCCGGCATCGACGCCGACGGCTCGTACGGCGCGGCCGACTTCGTCAGCTGGTACGACGGTCACCCCGACTTCCCACGCGAATGGCCGCTGGATGCCGCATCCGTCGGCGTCATCGGCAACGGCAACGTCGCGCTCGACGTGGCTCGACTGCTCGCCAAGCACGCGGACGACCTTCTGGTCACGGAGATCCCCGACAACGTCTACCAGGGTCTCCGCTCGTCGGCCGTGACCGATGTCCACATCTTCGGACGCCGCGGACCCGCGCAGGTCAAGTTCACGCCCCTCGAGCTGCGCGAGCTCGGCGATCTGCGCGACGTCGACCTCGTGGTCTACGACGAGGACTTCGACTATGACGAGGCCTCGAAGGCGGCGATCGCGTCGAACAAGCAGGTGATGGTCATCGACCGCGTGCTGCAGTCATGGCGTCAGCGCCCGGGCGTCAACGGCGCCAGGGGAGAGGCCTCACGTCGCCTGCACCTGCACTTCTACGCCAAGCCGGTCGAGGTCAAGAAGGATGCCGCGGGCCGCGTCGCCGCGCTCGTCTACGAGCGGACGCGTCCCGACGGGCAAGGCGGGGTCGAGGGCACCGGCGAGATGCGCGAGGTCGCCCTCCAGGGTCTCTACCGCGCGGTCGGGTACTTCGGGTCGCCGCTGCCGGGCGTGCCGTTCGACGCCACGCACGGCGTCATCCCGAACCATGAGGGTCAGGTGCTCCACGAGGACTCGAACGAGCGCGTGCCGGGCGTGTACGCGACGGGATGGATCAAGCGCGGACCCGTCGGACTCATCGGCCACACGAAGTCCGACGCGATGGAGACCGTGCGCCATGTCATCAACGACCAGGGGTCGTGGTGGCAGCCGGTGGACCCGTCCGAGCAGGGCGTCCTCGATCTGCTGACCGAGCGCGGCGTCGCCTGGACCGACCTCGACGGGTGGCACCGTCTCGACGAGCACGAGATCGCTCTCGGCGCCGCTGCCGATCGCGCGCGTGTGAAGGTCGTCGACCGCGACGACATGGTCGCCATCTCGCGCGGCGAAGAGGTCGGGCGATGACCTTCCGCAGCAAGGAGACGCTCGTCTCGTGGATCGAGGAGTTCCGGCAGTTCGGATACTCCCTCGCCGTGAAGGTCATCCCGCAGGACGGCAGTCTCGGCCGCGACACGGGGCTCGTCGCGATCAACATGATGAACGCGCAGACCGTGACGTACATCGAGCCGGACGTGCCGGGCGGAAACACCTGGCGCATCACGTTCGAGGCGCGCGAGACCGAACTGCGGCTCGGAGCCGGCGCCGCGCTCGCCCTGTCGACCGAGCTCGCGATGGTGTCGACCCTCTGCGCGTTCCTCGAGACGAAATCGCACGCGTTCGCGGGCGACGACCCCGCTGAGATCGTGAGCCTGGTCGCCGAGAACTGACCGGCATCCTCGTCCGCCCGGCGTACTACAGCGCGTCGGGTTGGGCAACCCGTGGTCGCTGCATTCCTCCGACGCCATGATGGGGGAACGCCCGGTGCCGTGAGCGCGCTGGGTCGCGACGATACGGAACGAGGAGGCCCGATGCGCACGACCCGGGTCCTGGCAGCCGCGTCGGTGGTCGCGCTCGCAGCGACGCTCGGCGCGTGCGCCCCCGATGACGGTGTGCCCACGCTCACCTGGTACATCAACCCCGACGACGGCGGGCAGGCGCGGATCGCCGCGGCCTGCACGGATGCCGCTGACGGCGCGTATCGCATCGAGACGTCGCTGCTGCCGCGTGATGCGGCGTCGCAGCGCGAGCAGCTCGCCCGGCGTCTGGCAGCCGGCGACACCTCGCTCGACATCATGAGCCTCGACCCGCCGTTCATCCCGGAGCTCGCCGAGCCCGGCTTCCTCGACGACGTCCCGGGAGAACTGCAGAACACCGACGGCATCGTCCAGGGCGCGGTCGACTCCGCGAGCTGGGGCGGCGAGCTGGTGACCGTTCCCTTCTGGGCCAACACGCAGCTGCTCTGGTATCGGCAGTCGGTCGTCGAGGCGGCGGGCCTCGACATGTCGCAGCCGGTCACCTGGGACGACATCATCGCCGTCGCCGAGGAGCAGGATCTGCGGCTGGGCGTTCAGGGCGCGCTGGCCGAGTCGCTGACGGTGTGGATCAACGCTCTCGTCGCGTCGGCCGGCGGCGAGATCCTGAAGAACCCCGAGGCGCCCGCTGACGAGCTCGAGCTCGGGCTCGACAGCGACGCGGGACGAGCCGCGGCGGAGATCATCCACCGCATCGGGGCCGACGGGCTCGGCGGGCCGGGTCTCCCGACCGCCGACGAGAACGCCAACATGAACCTCTTCCAGGGCGAGCAGGGGTCCTTCATGGTCAACTGGCCGTTCGTGTGGCCGGCGATGACCGGCGCCGACCCCGCCATCGCCGATGACCTCGGCTGGGCGGTGTATCCGCGTGTCGATGCCGACAAGCCCGCCGCGCCTCCCGTGGGCGGCATCAACCTCGGCGTCGGCGCCTTCAGCACGAACCCCGACCTCGCCTGGCAGGCCGTCGAGTGCATCGTCCAGCCCGAGAACCAGTCGGAGTACTTCGTCACCGACGGCAACCCGCCGTCCAACGCCGCCGCCTACGATGACCCTCGCGTGCAGGAGGAGTTCCCGATGGCCGACACCATCCGCGAGTCGCTCGACCTCGGTGTGCCGCGTCCGCAGACGCCGTACTACAACGAGATCTCGATCGGGCTCCAGCGGACATGGCACCCGCCGGCAGCTGTGAACCCCGACACCACCCCGAGAACATCGAGCGAGTTCATCCTCGCCGTTCTGCGAGGGGAGCGTCTGCTGTGAGCACGCGGGAGAATGCATCGCCGCGGCCCCGACGCTCGGCCCGGGCGCGTGCGGAGGGACGACTGGGCTGGATGCTGGCCGGACCGGCATTCGTCATCATGCTGCTGGTCACGATGTACCCGATCGGGCAGGCCCTGTTCGATTCGCTGTTCAGCCTGCGACTCACCGCCCCCGATGAGCGGTCGTTCGTCCTCTTCGAGAACTACCGGGTGGTGCTCAGCGACCCCGCGTTCTGGCGGTCGATGGGGGTCACCCTCTTCATCACGGTCGTGACCGTGCTGTTCGAGCTCATCCTCGGCTTCCTCCTCGCGCTGGTGATGCACCGGGCGATCAAGAAGCTCCGCGGGCTCGCGCGGACCGCGATCCTCGTGCCGTACGGCATCATCACCGTCGTCGCGGCCTTCGCCTGGTTCTATGCGTTCGACATCAACTCGGGCGGGTACGTCAACAACTGGCTCAGCTGGATCCCCGGGTTCGACCCGGAGCTCAACTGGTTCGCCGAGCAGGGCACCTCCCTCGTGGTGATCATCTTCTCCGAGGTGTGGAAGACGACGCCGTTCATCTCGCTGCTGCTGCTGTCGGGCCTCGCGCAGGTGCCCGGCGATCTGGAGGAGGCCGCGAAGGTCGACGGGGCCACCGGGTGGGAGGTCATGCGTCGCGTCATCCTGCCGAACATGAAGGCCGCGATCATGGTCGCCGTGCTCTTCCGTACGCTCGAGGCGTTCCGCATCTTCGACAACATCTACATCATGACCGGTGGCGCCAATGACACCGAGGCGCTGTCGCTGCTCGCGTACAACACCTCGATCGGGCGCCTCGAGATCGGGCTCGGCTCGGCGATCTCGGTGCTGCTGTTCCTCAGCGTCCTGATCATCGCCGCCATCTTCATCAAGGGCTTCAAAGTCGACCTGGCGACGGGACGGAACTCCTGATGCGCACGCTCACCTGGCCGCAGCGGATCGGATGGGCCGCGATCATCATCGCGGTGCTCGTGTGGTCGCTCTTCCCCGTCTTCTCGATCCTCATGACGTCGTTCAAGACGCCGTCGGGTCTGTTCTCGGGCACCCTGCTCCCGCAGGAATGGACCCTCGAGAACTACACCGAGATCCTCGCCCCCGGCGGCGGCGCACAGGACCTGTTCCTGCCGGCGCTGCGCAACTCCGTCGGCATCTCGCTCATCGCCACCTTCGTCGCGGTCGTTCTCGCGACGCTGTGCGCCTACGCGATCGCGCGACTCGAGTTCCGCGGCAAGCGCATCATCCTCGTCACCGCGCTCGCGGTGTCGGTCTTCCCGATCGTCTCGATCGTGACGCCGCTGTTCAACCTGTGGCGGGTCATCGGCCTCTACGACACCTGGTTGGGCCTCATCATCCCGTACCTCTCGCTGACGCTGCCGATCGCTATCTGGACGCTTGCGGCCTTCTTCCGCCAGATCCCCTGGGAGCTCGAGCAGGCGGCGCAGGTCGACGGCGCGACGCCGTTCGAGGCCTTCCGCAAGACGGTCGTCCCGCTCGCGGCACCCGGAGTGTTCACGACGGCGATCATCGCGTTCTTCATCGCGTGGAACGACTTCGTCTACGGCATCTCGCTCACTTCGACAAGTGCGGCGCGCCCCGTGCCCGCCGCTCTGTCGTTCTTCACCGGAGCGTCGCAGTTCGAGCAGCCCACGGGCGCGATCTCGGCGGCCGCCATCATCGTGACGATCCCGATCGTGGTGGTCGTCGTCATCTTCCAGCGCCGGATCGTCTCCGGCCTCACGCAGGGCGCGGTCAAGGGATGACCCCCAGCATCCCCGCCGCCGCCGCGTCTACCTCGAAGGGAACGTCATGGCCTCCATCACGCTGAAGAACATCGTGAAGACGTACGACGACGGCTTCACGGCGGTCAAGGGCGTCGACCTCGACATCGCCGACGGCGAGTTCGTGATCCTCGTCGGACCCTCCGGATGCGGCAAGTCGACGCTTCTGCGGATGATCGTGGGCCTCGAAGACATCACGAGCGGCGAGATGCTCATCGACGGCGACCTCGTCAACGACAAGGCGCCGAAGGATCGTGACCTGGCGATGGTATTCCAGAACTACGCGCTGTATCCCCACCTCACGGTGTACGAGAACATCGCCTTCCCGATGCGATTGAAGTCGAGCAACGTGCCCGACGACGAGATCGACGAGCGCGTGCGGCGGGCCTCGAGCCTTCTCGAGCTCGACGAGCACCTCGAGCGCAAGCCGGCGAATCTCTCGGGTGGCCAGCGTCAGCGCGTGGCGATGGGCCGCGCGATCGTCCGCAACGCTCGGGCGTTCCTGTTCGACGAGCCGCTGTCGAACCTCGACGCCAAGCTGCGCGGGCAGATGCGCACCGAGATCGCCCGGCTGCAGCGTTCGCTGGGAACGACGACCGTCTACGTCACCCACGATCAGACCGAGGCCATGACGCTCGGCGACCGGGTGGCGGTGCTCCGCCGCGGCGAGCTGCAGCAAGTGGCCAGCCCGCGCGGGCTGTACGAGCAGCCGGTGAACCTCTTCGTGGCCGGTTTCATCGGCTCGCCGCCGATGAACTTCCTGCACGGCACGGTCGAGGGCGACACCCTCAAGCTGCCGATGTTCGACGTTCCGCTCGATGACCGGCTGCGCCGCGCGATCGGAGACCGCGAGCTCGTCATCGTCGGCGTGCGTCCCGATGCATTCGAGGATGCCGAGACCTCCGACCGTCCGCTCGAGGGTGGTGTGCGCGCCGAGGTCGATGTCGAGATGACCGAGTGGCTCGGCGAGGTGCTGTACGCCTACATCCCGTTCGAGGTCGAGGAATCGGTACGCGAGAAGCTCGCCGAGCTCGACCGCGATCTCGACGGAGAGGGGCTCCGCACTGAGCTCGTCGTGGCGCTCGACTCGCTCAGCAACATCCGCGCGGGGGATCCGGCGACACTGTGGTTCTCGCCCGACTCGCTGCACGTGTTCGACCCCGAGACGGGAGAGAACCTCACGCGCGACGAGGAGAGGGCAGCGAAGCTCGAGGACGATGCCCGCGAGCAGCGCAAGCGCGCGCTCCAGCGTGCCCAGGAGCGTGAGGCCCGTCGCACCGGCTCTGGTGCGGGCTCGGGCTCGCAGCAGAGTTCCGCCGCCTGACGCCCTGCGCCCGCGGATGTCCACGACCTAGGGTGGGGGCATGCGGGCGGATGAGGTGACGTGGGGTCCCGACCTGCTGGGTCCCGGCTTCGAGCAGGCGACGCTTCCGCTCGGGTCGGATGACGAGGGCGACGTGGTCGCGACACTCGTGCGGGCGATGCCGCATCCGGGGCTCCGCCTCTTCGGCGCGTGGCGCGACATCGACGTGCTGTACGTCCACGGCTGGTCGGACTACTTCTTCCAGACCGACCTCGCGCGGATCTTCACCGATCGTGGCGCGCGGTTCCACGCGCTCGACCTGCGGAAGTACGGGCGCAGCATCCGTCCCGGACAGGCGCGCGGGTACGTCACATCGCTCGATGTCTACGACGACGACATCGAGGCGGCGCTCGCTGCCATGGACACCGAGCGTCTGGGCCGGCGGCTCATGCTCCTCGGGCACAGCACCGGCGGGCTGACGCTCACCCTCTGGGCGGCGCGTCACCCGGGGCGAGCCGCCGCCGTGGTGCTGAACAGTCCGTGGCTGGAGCTGCAGCTCGGCCCCCTCGGGCGGCAGGCGGTCGCGCCGCTCGTCGAGGTGCGGGCGCGCTTCGACCCGCGCGGTGCCCACCCCGCCGTCGATCTCGGGTTCTACACGCGGGCCCAGCGTGAAGTGGGCAGCCTGCCCGATGCGCCCGACGGCTGGCGTCCCGAACGGGGCTTCCCGACGCATCCCGCATGGCTCGCCGCCGTCATCGCCGGGCATGCGCGCGTCGCGGCCGGCGTGGAGGTCGGCGCACCGGCCCTCGTTCTG
The DNA here is from genome assembly GCF_040544895.1 of Microbacterium sp. 1262. Classification (NCBI taxonomy): domain Bacteria; kingdom Bacillati; phylum Actinomycetota; class Actinomycetes; order Micrococcales; family Microbacteriaceae; genus Microbacterium; species Microbacterium sp. 1262. Next base: position 1,892,704 of record NZ_JBEPKU010000001.1, on the reverse strand, counting down.
CTCTCGGCGCGGTCGACGTCGCCGCTGCGCTGGAACGACACGATGACCTCGACCGACTCGGTGCTCGTCGTCGACGACATCGCACGCGCGGCCACCCGCATCGCCGCCACCGTCACGATCGCCCGCATCGAGGGCGCCCTGCACGACGTCTTCCTCTCGGCTGCGCCCGCACGCGCCGAAGCCGCTGACCGACTGGTGTCGTTCGTCAGCGGCCTCGACCGGTGAGCGCTCAGCCCGGGATGGTGCGGGGGAGCGTCAGCGGTAGTTGACGAACTGGAGGTCGACGTCGAGGTCGGCGGCCTTCAGCATCCGCTGCACTTCCTGCAGGTCGTCGCGCGACTTCGACTGCACGCGCAGCTCGTCGCCCTGGATCTGCGACTTGACAGACTTCGGACCTTCGTCGCGGATCATCTTGCTGATCTTCTTGGCATCCTCCGACGAGATGCCCTCCTTCAGCGTCGAGACGATGCGGTACTCGCGGCCGGAAGCGGTGGGCTCGCCCGAGTCGAGGCTCTTGAGCGAGATGCCCCGCTTGATGAGCTTCGTCTGGAAGACGTCGAGCACGGCCTTGGCGCGCTCTTCGGAGTTCGCCTTGATGAGGATCGACTCGCCCGACCACTCGATGGAGGCATCGGTGCCCTTGAAGTCGTAGCGCTGCTCGACCTCCTTGCGGGCCTGGTTCAGCGCATTGTCGGCCTCCTGGCGATCGATCTTGCTGACGATGTCGAACGAGGAATCTGCCATGCCGCTACTCTAGCCGCGCCCGTGGCGTCGCGCCGGGGGACGCTAGGCTCGCGCCATGACGAGTGAGCCCGCTGACCGGTCCCGGCGCCGCCGCGGCCGCGGGTGGGGAATCGCCGCGACGATCCTCGCGGGCATCGGCATCCTCCCGGTTGCTGTCGTGGTCGTCCTCGGGTACACCGTGGATCCGCTCTGGGGATGGATGCTGTTCATCGCACTGCCGATCTCGATCGCGGCCGGAGCCCTCGGCGGCGTGCTCGGCATCATCGGGCTGATCGCGGCGCGCGGTGACCGAGGAGGATACGGGTGGCCCGTGGTCGCGCTGATCCTCGGCTGGGGGCAGGTGCTGCTGGGGACCGGATTCCTGAACGGCTGGTTCATCTGACGCCCAGGGTGTCCGTCACGACTAGCAGATCCGGCGCGGAAAAGCAGGTGTACGAGCCACTTCGCGCATGCCAATAGCATCGTCACGGACCGGCGGTGCTCGCGGCCGGGGCGAGGGGGACGTGTGAACGACGTGCCGGACTTTGTTCCGACCGCGCCGGCCGGCTGGCATCCCGACCCATCGGGACAGCAGCAGCTGAGGTATTGGGACGGCCAGCGATGGACCGACCATGTCTCGCCCTACCCTGTGGCGGAGCAGTCGGCGTCGGATGCCGCGCCGGCGGCGGCCCCCGCTGCCGCGCCCGGTCCCGCGTCCAAGAACCCCGGGCAGAAGGTGATGACGCGCGTGACCTGGATCGTGCTGGCGGCCACCCTCCTCATCGTCGGCGGCGCAGCCGGGTTCGTCGGCTGGACCGTCGTCTCGGCCAACGCCGCCGCGACCTCGGAGGCGCCGGATGTCGTCGACGGCTTCCTCGCCGCCGCCACAGCAGACGAGCCCAGCTGGACGCAGTACGCCTCGCCCGGGTACATCGCGATCTCGGGGTCGGCGACGCCGCTGTTCGGCGACGCGCGTGCCGCGGAGGTGCTCGACCTCTCCATCGAGTACGACCGGCGCGGCATCCTCTATGGAACCAACGGCACCGCCGGCTACGAGTCGCCGCGCGGCGCGGACACCGCCAAAGCACTGGTCGACATGACCTACACCTTCACCGTCGACGGCACGCCGCAGACGGCGACCTCGACCCGCGAGATCTGGCTGACCCGGCCCTACTACTACGGTGACGATGTGCCCTCCGGCGCTCGCCAGGGGGAGACTCCGACGGCCATCGGCCCCTGGCGGGTGACGGGCGCCGCCTCGGCGTCGGCGTACGACGGAGCGGTCGTCGCGACCACGAGCTTCGAGCCCGCCCCTATCGATCAGGCTTGTTACACCTCCGACGTGGTGCTGTCGCAGATTTCCGAGATCGCGCGCACCGAAGGCGTGCTGGCCGCGGTCTGCCTGAGCGGCGGAACCTCGACCTCCTTCGACGACGGCATCGACATCGACGCCCTCGCCGCCGGGTTCCCCGTCGTCGGCCAGGCTGCACCGATGACCGATCTGATGGGCTGGCACAACGACCCCAACACCCCGGCGCCGCTCGAGCAGTACCTCATCTCTTCCGGTGGCACCGACTACGTCTTCGTTCTCGCCTCGACAGGCGTCGGCGGCGAGTTGACGACCGACTCCGAACGCCGCATCATCCTCATCTCTAAGGCGGAGACCCGATGACCGACACGACTGAAGTGCACCCTGCGGCATCACCGCAGCCGAAGCCTCGCAATCGCGCGGCGCGCACGATGCAGATCGTCATCGCCTCCCTCGGCATCGGTGCGCTGCTGATGACCGTCGCCGCGGGCGTCGTGCTGTGGCCGCGGACGCCCGAGACCGGGCCGACGGCCGATGTTCCGGTCGGCTGGGCGCCGTGGGCCGACAACGACCTCGCGACTCCCACCAGCGCCACGTTCGCCGAGATGAACGCCGCGATGCGCGACAAGGATCGTGAGCGGTTCCTCGCTCACGCCACGGGTGACGCGGCGACGCAGCTCGCGCTGTGGTGGGACAACTCCAGCAAGATCGGGTGGGATGTCGCGGCGATCGCGCCGTCGGACTTCGACGTCGACGAGACCGGCACCATCGAGGTGATCCTCGGCGCTCAGTACGCCTTCGCGGCACAGCCGCAGCGAGGCGACGGCGACCGTGACGCCGGCCTCGACCTCATTCAGGGCTTCGCCTACACCGTCACCTTCGAGCCCGGTACCGTCCCCAGCCGGTCGTTCGACCGGTACGAGCAGACGGAACCGCCCGAGCCCGCAACGATCACGTCCATCGTCCCCGCGCGCGAGCCGAACCCGTGGGACGAGGGCGAAATCTACGTCACCAAGCGCGATCACGTCGTCCTGTTCGGGATGAGCGACGAGGCCGAGCTGGTCGATCAGAACGCGGATGCGGCCGAGCGATCGGCCGTCATCGCGCTCGACACGATCCGCGCCCTCGGCGGCGAGCCGACGCAGGACGGCTTCGTATCGGCGATCACCGACGACGATGACCGCTTCCAGCGCTGGCAGTACGGCAAGGGCACGCCGTGGGACATGGATGTCGCCGGTTATGCCCGTCCGACCCTGCGTCCGCAGATCGCGCAGCGCTTCCTCGACCCCGTGATCGCGACGGGATCCGACACATCCGGAACGCTCATCGTGATGGGCCCGGGCAGCGCGTCGGGTCGCGAGCAGGTGTTCGTCCACGAGTTCGCACACGGCCTTCACTACGCAGCGGCGCCCGGGTCGTTCATCGCACCGCCCGTCGCGGTCCACGAGGGATTCGCCCGCTTCGTCGAATGGAAATCGGGGCTCGCCGATCCCGGGTACCTCCGGCCTGAGGTGAAGGCCGCCGTCGCCGCGCAGGGGATGGGTGCCTTCACCGACGAGGCGCTGCGCAGCAAGGACGCGAACCTCGCGTACGACGCCGCGGGCTCGTTCTACGCCTACGCCGATGCCTATGACGGGTCGGCCTGGACGATGGCAGTGGATTCGGTCCTCGGCGGCGGATTCTTCGTCGACAGCACCGAATTCACCGAGGCCGACTGGCAGGCATGGGTCGCATCGCAGTGACCGCGGGAGGGCGTCCGCGCACGCGGCCCGCGGATGCCGTGCGCTTCGTAGGCTGGAACGCGTGCAAGCTCTGACCGAAGACCAAGTCCGCGCTTCGTTCGTGAACGCGACGGTCGACGATCGCCGGATCATGGCGATGCCGATCGACTTCATGCTGCTCGACTGGGACCACCTCGACTTCCTCGCGTGGCGGGATCCGAACTCGCGCGAGCGGGGATACGTCATCACGCAGCGTGAGGGCGCCCCGGTCGGAGTCGTCATGCGCGCGGCGTCGGGAAGCTCACGCGCACGGTCCGCGCTGTGCAACCTCTGTCACACGATGCAGCCCGGAGACCAGGTCACCCTCTTCAGTGCGCGTAAGGCCGGGCCCGCCGGCGATGCCGGCGACACGATCGGCACGTACATCTGCGCCGACCTCGGATGCCACGACAACGTGCGGATCGCTGGCCCGCTCGCGCCCAGCGAGATCCGCGCGAGCGTCGATCGCCGAATCGACGGCACGCGCCACCGCACCGAGGCCTTCGTCGAACGGGTCGTCGGCAACGACTGACGGCCGACCCCCGTGGTTCGGAGCACCCGGCCACAGGGGGTAATATGGGTTCTCGCGCCTCCGGTCGACTGTACAAGCCGGGCGGGTGCGCACTGGCGAGTTACCCAAGCGGCCAAAGGGATCTGACTGTAAATCAGACTGCATTGCATTCGGGGGTTCGAATCCCTCACTCGCCACATCGAGAAGGGCCCCCGCTCAGCGGGGGCCCTTCGTTTTTCGCTGCGGAGCGCGCGATCACGGCGGGATCAGCAGGCCGTCGACACGGTGCTCCGGCACAGGCCGATGCTTACTGTGCTGCCCACGACAGTGCGGTGTTCCTCTTCGCTCTTCTCGAGCGTCTGCAATGCCAGGATGAAACCCATTTGTTCACCTCCCTCATCCTCTCGCCGCCGGAGAACCGGCGGGCACGAGCACCGGGGGGAGGAAGGGCAGGACCGGCTGGTCACTGTTCGAAGCCGGAGGCGACGCGGAGGCGAGCGCGAGCAGCACGCCCGCGGCGCCGGTCGCAAGATCGCACGACGCGCGCAGCATCCCGTCGCCCACGAAACGCGCGCCGACCGGCGCGTCGAGGGCGTGCAGCGTCATTCGCCCGAGGTGATGGTCGCGCGCGCGGACCGTGTCTGCGCTCGCGTGTCCGGTCGCCTCCAGAGAATGAAGGAAGAGGGCCAATCCGGCTCGGCCGGCGGAGAGTCCCGCCTGTACGACGAAGGGCGCCGACGCCGCGCGGATGATGCCGTGCAGCGTGACACGCAGCTCGTCATCGGCAGGCTCATGCGCCAGGTACCGTGCGAGCACGAGGCCGACGCCGGCCGACCCGTGCGCGAGGTAGGGAAGCATGCGCCATCCCTGGTCGACCTGCACCGACCCGTCCGCGTCGCGGCGCAACGTGCGGAGGTCGACGTCGAGCGCCCGGCGGGCGATCTCGAGGAAGCGGCGCTCTCCGGTGAGTTCGAACACCCGGAGAGCCAGAAGAGCCGTCCCGCTCGCGCCGCCCATCAGGCCGCCGTGCCGTCGTGACGGCGCGGGCGACGGCGCTCCCGACGGCGCGGCGGGGCCGAGCAGCCCCCAGCGTGCGCGGAGGATTTCGATGATCGCGGTCGCCCGCTCGATGTTGCGCTCGGAATCGGGCTCGTCGAGCAGAGCGATGCCGATTCCCGGAAGACCCGTCGCGAGGTCGGAGCCGAGTGACCCGACGGCGTCGTCGTGCAGGTACTCGTCGAGTGCCGTCGCCTCGTCGGCGAAGCCGAGGCGCCGGCAGGCCCAGAGCGCACCGGCCGCGCCGTCCATCAGCCCGAGGCGTGCCTGCCCGGTGCTCACGTGCGCGATCGAGCGCGACACCCACGATCGCAGTTCCGGCGCGAGGGCGACGCCCCCGGCATCCAGCGCGACGGCCACCCCCAGTGCGCCGTGACCGAGCGAGAACGCGGGCTGCCCGAACTGGCGGGGGTCGCCCGGCCACAGCCGGTCGGTCCGCTCGGGCGTCGCGTCGGCCACGAGCTGCTCGGCGACGCGCTCGATCGATACGACGGGTGCAGGATGCCGCGCCGCACAGTCGGTGGGCCGAAGCCGGGCGCTCATCCGCTCGCGCCATTCGCGGGGCAGATCGAAGACCGCCGCGGCCTCGGTGACGAGGGCATCCGCCTTGGTCGGCTGCAGCGCCAGCAGGCTCGTCATCGGAAGGAAGACGTAGAGCTCGATGCACGCCAGAGCGTGCGCATCGCGGCGCACGGGGTCCGGCTCGTCCGGGAGGGAGAATCCCGCTGCGCCGAGGACGGCGGGCGCGCGGGAGTCGACGGGAAGGGACATCTCGAGATCGAGGAGGCTCACCGAGCCGTAGGCGTCGACCATGACGTTCGCCGGATGCAGGTCGCCGTGGGTGACGCCCGCGGCGTGCAGCCGGGTGATCTCCCTCCGCAGCGCGTCGAGCACCTGCAGCATCCGATCGCGGTACGCGCGGCGCTCCGCTGCGGTCGAGACGGCGGCGGTGAGCGGGCTGGTCGTCGCGACCAGCCGATCGAGGGGCTGGCCCGGAACCCGTTCCAGGGCGACGAAGCGGTGGCCGTGCGCCTCGAAGGCAGCCCTGACCGCCGGGACGCGGACCCTCCCGGCGAGAGCGCGGAGGGTGCGTTCCTCGTCGTGGAGCCGGGCGACGGCGTCGCGCCCGTCGGGCGTCCAGCCAGCGAACGGGCGAGCCTCCTTCACGATGACCTCTGCGCCGTCGAGAGCTCCGGTGTAGACGCCGCCGGCGTTGGAGTAGTGCAGGGCGCCGGTGATCTCCGGGAAGCCGGGCGGCGGCTCGTGTCCGAGCGCGTCGAGTTGCCGCTGGAGGAAGGGCGGCAGTTCGATCCAGGGTGGGATGTGGAACCCCGCCGTCCGCTGGTCGGGTACCCACTCTCCCGTCCGCAGATCCTGTATGGCGGGCAGGGCTTCACCGTCGACGAGGACTTCGTGGTCGGTGAAGGCACCGTACCGCACGAACAGCGGGCCCGCGTTCCAGCGCAGGTCCGAAAGGACATACGGGCCGTGCTCGCCGCCGAGCACCTCGTCGAGCGAGACGAGGCAGTGCTCGAGGCTCCGCTCGGAAGGCGGATAGAGCGTGATGAACTTACCCGCGCCCGCGCGGTCGGCATCCTTGGCGAGCACGGCCCCGAGGGCGCGTTCGTCTCGCAGGTGCTTGAATGCGATGGCGTGGCGGTGGCAGTACCTCGAGGCGATGTCCAGCACGGTGCCTGCCGCATCGGGAAGCGCGGTGATGTGCACCTTCCATCCCTGTTCGGGCAGACGATGCGCGGGTGGCAGCCACACCGACCACGGGCCCCGTCGGGTGTGCCGCCAGCCCTGCCACGTGAGGGTCGCCGGCGCGTACACAGCGGTACGCCCGTCGGCCTCGGCGCTGGCGTCATCGGTGCCGGGCGCGTCGTAGAACACCCGATCCCGTGTCGCGAAGCGCCCGAAAATCGGTTCCATCTGCTTCCCCCATGGCCCGGAACGACGGGCTCAGGGTCATCATCCGTCCGCTCGGGCGGCGTCGCCTGCGCGGCTGCCGGCACAAAGGCGCCCTGAGCTGCCGGTGGTGCCGCGTCGCAGCCGTTCACGGACACCGAGGCGGCGCGCAAATAGGTCGTGAAAATTCATCCGAATGGATGAAGCAATCGCGATCGTTCAGAATACCCGGGGCAAGGAGGTGCGAAGGGCTAAAGACCTGAAACTGTTCGAAAAGCCGGGTCGTGCGGTCGGTCGTGCGGTGAAAACCCGTGTCGAAGTTTCACCCGGATGTATGAAGGAATCTCACACCCGGTTGCGCGCGCCCCACAGTGCGAGCTGGGTGCGGTCGGCGAGATCGAGCTTCTTGAGTGCGGAATGCAGCTGCGATCGAACGGTGTGAACCGACACCTGCAGCGTCTCGGCGATGCCTTCGTTGCTCGTGACTCCGCCGGCGAGCACGGAGATCACGCGGCGCTCGGCCGAGGTCAGCAGAGCGCTTGCTTCCGGGTCTTCGGGAGCGCCGCCGCGGCGCACGAACTCTCGGATCAGCGGCGCCGTCACTCGCGATGACACGAGTGCCTCGCCCCGCGCTGCGGCGTAGATCGCGCCGACGAGCTGGTCCGAGTCGTGGCTTTTCAGCAGGTATCCGACGGCGCCCGAATCCAGTGCCTCACTGACGTAGCCGTCGACGGCGAAGCTCGTCATGACGATGACGGCGATGGGGGAGCGACCGTCGTCGGGACGAGCGAGCAGGCGCGTGGCGGACAACCCGGACATCTGGGGCATCTGGATGTCCATGAGCACGACGTCGGCGCGTTCGGCCCGTGCGACGTGAACGGCGTCGACGCCGTTCGAGACCTCGCCGACGACCTGGATGCCGGGAGCGCCTTCGAGCTGAAGCCGCAGCCCCCGGCGTACGGCGCGATTGTCGTCGGCGATCAGAACGCGGATGCGCTCGGCCCCACGATTCATACCGTTCTCCTTGTCAGGCGATCGGGTCGATCGGGATCGCGATTCGCACATCCCATCCGCCGGTCGGCGTCGGCCCTGCGAACAGTGTGCCGCGCAACAGTTCGACGCGCTCGCGCATCCCGCGCAGGCCCCAGCCGAGATCGAGGCCCGGCACGGGCATCGAATCAGTGCCGGGTGCTTGGTTGACGACCCGGGCCCGGAGCTCCTCGTCGGTCACGGTCACCGAGATGGTGACCGGCGCTCCGGGGGCGTGTTTCGCCGAGTTCGTCAGTGCCTCCTGGAGAACGCGGTAGGCGGTGGTCGAGACGACGGCGGGCAGATCGGACACGGCTCCTTCGAGGTCGAATGAGACCGGCATGCCGCGTTGCGACCAGAACTCCACGAGCTCACCGGCGCGACGCAGGTCGCGGGTCGTCTCGGCGGGACCAGCTGCGTCGGCAGCGTGCAGATCGCTCAGCGCACCCGCCAGGCTCGCGGCGGCGAATCGGCCCTCGTTGCGCACCTCGCCGACCAGACGGATGGCTTCGTCGGGGCGTGCCGGTGCGAGGGAGATGGCGGCGTCGGCCAGCGTCACGAGCCCGGCGAGGTGCTGGCCCGCGACATCGTGCAGCTCTTGCGCGATGCGGGCGCGCTCGCGTTCACGCGCCTCGTTGACCCGCGCATCGTGTTCTTGGCGCGCGAGCTCGGCCTGCTCGCGAGCAAGGTTCATCTGACGAACCTGGGCGCCCCACCAGATCCCCAGGGCGGTCGCCCCGAGGGCCGGCGCGGTGAAGCGGAAGAACTCGTTCGCCATGAAGCTCAGAGCGGTACCGACATCACCCGAGTAGAAGACGGCCCAGGTGAAGAGCCCGCCCATTCCGGCGACCACGACGCCGAGCAAGCACACCACGGCGGAACCGGCCGAGACCCGGCGGGCAAGAAGGAACTGCGCGAGTGCCACGACGAGATACGTGCCGATGAGCCAGTTCGGTATGTCGAAGGCGCCGAGGAGGAGGAGGTAGACGGCCACGGTTGCGAAGACCGCGATGCGGGGCCACCGATCGCTCAGGAGGACAGCCGAGGCTTGGGCCACGCATGCCAGGGCGAGGATGACGCACAGCAGCGATATCGATATGTCGAAGGGCCAATCGACGGGGCCAGCCATCATCGCGGTGATCGGCGTTGCGAGCACCTGAACGGTCGTGCTCACCGAGACGATCGCGACCAGGATCAGCGCCGCGCGACGCGTGCGGAAGAAGGTGCGCGTCGCGGATGCGTCGAGTTCAAGGCCAGGCTCTCGGGGTGGGTTCACCACAGAATCCTCTCAGCACCGCACGGAACGCTCGTGCATGCCAGGATGTGAGGTGTCAGCGCGGAAGGAAACCCTGTCGATGAGCAAGCCCATCACATCTCCGGAATCGAACAAGCTGCTGCGAGCCGCGATCTGGGTCGCCATCGGTGCGCTCATCGCGGCGGCTATCGTCTGCGTCGTCTGGGTGCTGATCGGGTCGGGCACCGGAATCGTCGCCCGCGCGTTCATGACCGTGCTGCTGCTCGCCGGCTTCGCAGGTATCGCCATCCTCGAGTCGCACCTCGCAGGTCGTCGCCCCGCGTGGTTCGCTCTGACGAGCATGGGCACCTGGGTCGTGGCGCTGCTCGTGGGCGCCGTCATGATCTGGCTTCCATCCCCGACCGAGAGCTTCGGCTGGGGGTACGAGCGGTTCATGCGGTTCCTCCTGGTGCTGCTCATCCTGCAGCTGGCGCTGCTGCACCTGCGGCTCTTCACCAAGGCCTACCTGCGCAACCCCACGACCTTCCTGTCGATCGTCACCTATGTGACGATCGCCTTCCTCGGCATCGTCGCGGTCATGCTCATCGTGCCGTTGGTCGGTGGGGAGTGGTTCGACTTCCTGCCGATCTACTGGCGGGTCGTGGTCGCACTGACGATCCTCGCCGCCGTGGGCACGGCCCTCGTGCCCCTCGTGAACGCGCTACTGATGCCTCGCGCTCCTCAGCAGGCTGCCCCGGCATGGCCGACCTACGCCGATGGCCGGACGCCTCTCCCCGTCCTCGCCGACGGATCGCCCGACTGGCAGGCGTACTACACGGGGCGCCCCACCTACCCGCAGGGTTACGCTCCGGCGCAACCGGCGCCGCAGGCCCCCGCGCCGACGCAGCAGTCCGCCCCCGCACCGCAGGTGGCCCCGCCGCAGCAGGCGGCCCACGCCGAGCCCGGGTACGGGGGCTATCCGCCGCCTCCACCGCTGCCCAACCAGCCCATCGCCCCGCGCTGAGGCTTTCCGCGGCCGCACGTCAGGCGACGGGGAGGGCTGCCGTCACCACCCATTCGCGCCCCTCACGCCGGGAGTCGAAAGCTCCACCGAGGAGGGCCGCCCTAGCTGATCCGAGCCCTGCAGACAGCTGAAACCGGTGCATTGCGACTGCCTACCGAGTCGGAGAAGCTGTCGGCGCGCGAGGCGGAGATCGTGCGATATCTGGCAGCGGGCCAGTCCAACGGCGAGATCGCCCGTTCGATGCACGTATCCCAAGGAACGGTCAAAGCCCACTTGAGCAACATCATGCTGAAGTGGAACGCCCGCGACCGGGTGCAGGTTCTCATCACGGCGGCGCGCTTCGGAATCGTCAGCTTCCGGTAGAGCGACTTCCCGCCGACGCGCTGATGTCCGTGTCGTCACTAGCTTCGCTGTCACGTATGCCGGCGGTTCGGAGCGAGGTGCGCCGGTGATCGTGGATCTGCCCCACGCATGGATCGTCGCTGCTGCCCTGACGACACTTCGCCTGCCCCGGTTCGGGGTGCCGTCGCAGACAGCGGCCGGCGCCGTCATCCTCATTGGGCTCGACCTCGCTAACTGGGCGGGATCGATCTGGGGGGAGCTCCGCCCGCGCGCTCCGAGAGCTGCTGACCGGTCATCTCGCGCAGGGCGGTGCGGTGGTGTGCGCCACGCATGATGAGGAGGCGCTGCAGGCGATCGAACCCCGAGTCCTCGACCTGGGCGATCCGGCTTCGAGGCTGGCCTCCGGCACGACCGCGTAGCGTGGGTGGCATGGTGGATGCCCGAGAGCTCGAAGACCTGGCCGTCGACATCGCCCGCGAGGCGGGGGCGCTCGCGCGCCGACGCCGCGGCGAGGGAGTCGCGATCGCCGCGACGAAGTCGGCGCTCGCCGACATCGTCACCGAAGCAGACCGCGAGGTCGAGCTCCTCATCCGCGATCGCATCGCACAGGCGCGCCCCGATGACGGCTTCCTCGGCGAGGAGTCCGGCGCCGAGCGCGGCGCCAGCGGGCTGACCTGGGTCGTGGACCCCATCGACGGAACGGTCAACTACGCCTACGGCATCCCGCATTACGCCGTGAGCATCGCGGTCGTCGACGGTGAACCCGATCCGCAGCGATGGGAGGCGGTCGCGGCGGCGGTCTTCTCGCCGGCTGTCGACGAGATGTTCCGGGCGACCGCGGGCGGGGGAGCGTGGCTCGGGGATGCGCGCCTGGCGGTGTCCGAGCCGACGGATGCCGGTGCCCTCCTGGCGACGGGTTTCGGCTACGACCCGGCGACGCACGCGGGCGACCTCGCGCGACTCGGGCGGATCATGCCGGTCGCTCGCGACATCCGCCGAGCCGGCGCCGCATCGCTCGATCTCGCCTACGTCGCGGCGGGGCGTCTCGACGGCTACGTCGAGCGTGGGCTGCAGCCGTGGGACCACGCCGCCGGGGCGCTTCTCGTCGCCGAGGCGGGCGGCGTCGTCACCGGTATGCCCGGCGAGCGGCCCGGCCGTACCATGACGATCGCCGCGTCGTCGTCGCTCCACAGTCGGCTGACCGAACGGGTTTTCCACGAAAGCTGACGCGTGGATCGCGTTCCCAGCTGTAAGACGTTAGTGTTTACCCGTTCGTTATCTTCGGAACCCGAGCCGAGGGATCGAACGCAACCCGGACTGTTCCGCTGCGCACGAGCGCGCGCTGTTTTCGAGAGCCTGCGATTTGACTTCTGAGACCACTCCCACTGAGGCCGCGTCCTCGCGACCCTCGGCAGGGGAAGCCTCGGCGGGACTCACGCGGGCTGCCTGTCTCACCCGGGCACAGTGGCGGCGGCTGGCAGCTGAAGCTGAGCTCGCCGCGAAGGTCGCCGCCGTTCCGGCCGATGACGTCGCAACGATCGACGAGGCACCGCAGACGCCGGACGTCGAAGCCGTCGATTCGCAGGCCGCCGCGACCAGCGAGACCGTAGCCGACGAGATGGTCCTCACCGTCGTGGACGGCGACGCTTACGCGGGACCGGATTTCGTCGCGCCATCCCGCCGTCGTCGCACCCGCCCGGCCGCGGAGCACGTTGCCGCGCAGGGCGAGTCGTTCGGCCCGGCCGCGGTCGACTTCGAGACGCCGGATGCCGACGACGCGCGCTCGCACAGCGACGCGCACGCGAGCGACGAGACGCGCGAGCCGTCCGACGCGCACGACGTCGACGAGTTCGAGTTCGCCGCGCGGCTGTTCTCCTTCACTGCGCAGACCCCGGTGCAGGTGGGCGAGGAGTCCATCGCCGAGCACCAGCAGCGCACCCGCGAGGTCACGGTCGCGCGTCCGGGTCGCCTGCGTCGCGTGGGCAAGCGAGTTGCTGCCGCATCCGTCTCGATGAGCGCCGTCGCCGCCGTCGGTCTCCTGGCCGTCGGCCTGACGAGCCCTGCCGCCGCCGTCTTCGCCTCGGGCGACACGGGTCGCGACATCACGGCCGAGGCGCCCCGGACATCCGCGTCGATCGAGCCCGAAGAGATCCAGGCGTACGTCTCGTCTCCGAACACGGGCGTCACCTTCGATCGCAGCGACACCTTCGATGTGACGTCCGTCTCGGAGATCGCGGCCGACTCGGGTGTGACCAACTTCGCCGGTACGTGGGTCAACGACCCCAACGCCGCGATCCAGTGGCCGTTCCCGGTCGGGGTTCCGATCTCGGCGCAGTTCGGCTCGGTCTCGTACCTGTCCGAGTTCTCCCGCCCGCATCGCGGTGTCGACCTGACGCCGGGGGCCGGGGCTGAGATCCACGCCGTCGCGGGCGGAACCGTGCGCATCGCGACCGAGGCAGGCGGCGACTACGGCGTGACCGTCGTCATCGACCACAACATCGACGGTGAGCTCGTCTCGACGCGCTACGGCCACATGCAGTACGGCTCGCTGCGGGTGAAGGTCGGAGACACGATCGAGCCCGGCGAGATCATCGGACAGGTCGGCAGCACCGGCAAGTCGACCGGCGCGCACCTGCACCTCGAGGTGCTCCTCGGCGGGACGACGCAGATCGACCCGATCGCCTGGCTCGAAGAGCACACGAAGCGCTGACCTGATTCGAAGTGAGGCCGCCGAGATGGTATCCTCTTCTAGTTGCCCGCTTGCGGGTAGCACGCCCCGATAGCTCAGTGGCAGAGCACTTCCATGGTAAGGAAGGGGTCGTCAGTTCAATCCTGACTCGGGGCTCGCAGCATCCTCGGATGCGATGCGGCAGGGTAGCTCAGTTGGTGAGAGCGCACGACTCATAATCGTGAGGTCGCGGGTTCAAGCCCCGCTCCTGCTACAGATGAAAACCCCCGGACGCACCGGGGGTTTTGTCGTATTCGGCAACGGCAACCGCGCGCGAAAGTCCGCGGGAACGAGAAGGCGCCCGGGACCCCTCCAGAGTCCCGGGCGCAGGTCGGACGCGAGACGAGGACCTAACTCGCGGCCGAGGGATCGAGCAGGCCCGCCCTGCTCCCCATCAGCGCTGGATCGCACCCGACGTCACGATCATGCCTCGCGTGGCAGGATGCTGGGGCGCGCCGACCATCCGTCCACCTCGAGGGAAAATGGCCGGTGAAGCAGTGAAATCGGGGCGCAACGGTGCCATTTGCGAGCTACGTATGGGCTGAATTTCCGCGCAGGATTTCATCCGATCGGATGACGTGGCGCCGCGCGTCCCGCAGAAACCAGAACGCCCCGTCATCGGAGGATGCGGGGCGTTCCACGATCCGGGGGGAAGATCGTCGACGTCATCGACGCTAGGGCCTCCCCGCCGGTCCGTCGAGTCGGCCTTTCGGGGGACACGTCGTCTGCCGGTGACGCGTCAGCGCCGGTGGAACGGGCAGCCGCCGCCGGTGCCCGTCGCCCGCACGCGCCCGCCCGACGCCGGCTTGGTGGGCAACCGGCGCATGTTCACGTCGAGACCCGAGTCGAGGATAGTGACATCCGGGTGGCTCATCGCCGTGATCGCCGTCGCGAGTCCGGCGATCGCGAGCTTCTCGCCAGGGCAGCGGTGGCCCGTCGCGACATCGGCACCGCCGTGGGGGATGAATGCGGGGAGAGCCTCGTAGTCGTCGACGCCGACGAAACGCTCGGGCGCGAACGAGTCGGCACGCTCCCACGAGTTCTCATCGAGGTTGGTGCCGAGGATGTCGAGGACGACGCGGCCACCCGCCGCGACGCTCTGGCCGTCGAGTTCGATATCGGCGACCGCACGCGCGGGGAGCATGGGGACGAACGGGGCCGTGCGCCGGATCTCCTGCGCGAACGCCACGGCGAGAGGCCCGCCGTCGAGCGTCTCACGCTCGGCCGCCTCCGCGGCGATGCGATCGCGCCACTCCGGACGGTCGTGGAGCTCCTTCGCGGCGAACGCCACGAAGCGCGCGACGGCGATCATCGGACGCATGCTGTTCTGCAGTTCGATGCCGGCCAGGCGGGCGGACAGCAGGACACCGGCGCGGTCCCGGTGCCAGGCCCATGCATGCAGGGCCGTTCCGGGCTCGGGCTCGAGGTCGCCGTCGCGCACCGCCTCGATGAGGTGCTGGGTGTGCCGGTCGGACCAGCGGCGATTGATCCAGGCGAGGAGGTACTCGGGGGAGTAGGGGACGCCGAAGCCGTCGACGATCTGGGCGAGACGAGCCGCCCACCGCGTCTTCGCCGCGGGCGTTCCCGGGAGTCCTGCCCACCGCATGACGGCGCGGCCGAAGGCGCCCACCGCCGCGTCGTAGGCGGAACGCTCCCCGCCGGCGAACCAGTCGTCGAGCTCGCCCTGCCATTCGGCAGCCAGAAGCGGACGCAGACGCTCGACCTGCTCGTCCTCGTAGGCGACGTCGAGGAAGGTCGCCTTGCGGTGCCGGTGGTCCTCGCCGTCGAGGCTGTGAACCGAACCATGCCCGAACAGGGTCTCTTGCACGATTCCGGGCATCGCCCCGTGGCGCCGGACCCGCTCCTCGTCGTAGAACACCTCGACGCCCTCCGCGCCGCGGACGAAGACGGTCGGGTCGCCGAGCAGGCCCATCGGAGCCGAGCGGGCGCCAGCCCGTACGCGACTCCAGATGCGGTCGCCGAATCGGTACCCACGCAGCAGGAGCTGAGGGGAGTCGTCGGTCAGCGTGCGTGCAGCGGCGGCGATCGAAGACATCATGTCTCCACGCTCACACGTCGGGTCCGATGAGCCGAGGGGGAGGCGGATCGGACCGCCGTGTGCTAGCCCGCGGCTCCGGATTCGAGGCGCCGCGCGGCCCGCCGCAACACGGCCGACTCGATCAGCAGCACGCCGCCCACCGCCGCCGCGCCGAGCACCACCAGGAGGAGCGCCGGCAGCGCGTCGGGCCCGGGGGCCTGGACGGCGCCGCCCTCCTGCCAGGGCCACAGCGCCCGGAGCGAGCCGATCATGAGGCCGGTCATCGTCGCGAGCATGATGCGCCGACGGTGGACGAGCAGCCACTGCAGCACCGAGACGAACAGGCCGAGACCGATCATGGCGCCGAGGATGAAGACGCCCAGGTAGAGGAAATCGCGCTCGTTGACGGCGGCCAGCGTCGGCGCGTACATCCCGACGGCCAGCAGGAGGAACGACCCCGAGACGCCGGGCAGCACCAGAGCGCACACGGCGAACGCCGCCGCGAGTGCGACGACCGGGAGAGGAGGGTCGAGGGGGTCGACCTGGGGGAGGCTCGTGAGGGCAAAGCCGGCGACCGCGCCGACGAGGGCGACGGCGTACTCGCGCATCCGCCACCGGCCGCCGACCATGCGGATCGGCACGACGAGCGACGCGAGGATGAGCCCGGCGAACAAGGCGCGTGAGGCGACGGGCTCGGCCTCGATGATCGGGGCGAGGACGGCGGACGCGACGAGGACGGCGGTGATCATGCCGATGCCGACCGGCAGCACGACGGACCAGCGCACGGCGGCCAACTCGGCACGAGCGCGCGTCAGCCCGCGGCCTCGCACGCCGTCCGCGACACCACGGGCGACCCCGCGGGCGAGGTGGCCGGCCGACTCGATGAGCGTCTCGTAGACGCCGATGATGAGCGCGACGGTGCCGCCGCTGACTCCGGGAATGATCTCGACGGTTCCGATGAGAGCGCCGCGTCCGGCATCCAGCAGCATTCGGGCGACGGGCATGGGGGACCTCCGGGAAGAGCGGGGACGGAGCGTGCCAGCCTACCGACGGCACCTGAGCGATCGAGGGGTGCGCGCGTTACCGCGCACTCCGGCCCGGTGCAAGTGGCTCGACGGATTCGCCGCCCCGCCGCATCGTGGAGGCATGTCCAACGCATTCAACGACGACCTCGCCCGCCCCGCCGCAGCCGAGGATGCCGGCATCCAGCCGCTGCGCGACGGCGATGCGACCAGCGTGGCCGACCCCGACCTCGACCCGGCCCAGCGCGAGTGGGACCGCACCGACGCGATCGACGAGGCGCTCGACTCCGGCGTCGACCCCGCCGAACTCGATGTCGCGACGGCGACGAGCGACGACCCGGCGCACATCCCGTCGGACGAAGACGAGATCCCCGCAGAGGACCTGCCCACGGGATACGCCCAGCCGGAGACCCAGGGAGACGACCCGGTCATCGCCGAACTCGGCGAGGACGGCGAGGGCGACATCAACGACGAGGGCATGTGACCCCGGGGATCGAGTCGTACGCGCCGATCGGCGACGGCCGCACCGTCGCGCTGATCGGTCTCGACGGCAGCGTGGATTGGCTGCCGCTCCCCGATCTGACCTCGACGCCCGTCTTCGCGCGCCTGCTCGATCGCGAGACGGGCGGATATCTCGAGCTCGCGCCCACGGAGGATTTCGAGACCACCCGTCGGTACGTGCCCGACACCAATGTTCTCGAGACGACGTTCACAACGGCTCGCGGGTCCGTGAGAGTCACCGACGCCATGGTGTCGGGAGTCGCCGGGCGGATGCCGTGGGCGGAGCTGGCTCGTCGCATCGACGGGCTCGAGGGCACCGTGCCGATGGCCTGGCGCATCCATCCCGGTACTTCGCTGCGTACGGCGTCGCCCTGGATCGAGCGCACTCAGCACGGCGACGTCATCCGCAGCGGCAAGACCGCTCTCGTCGTCGTGGGGTTCGAGCACGGGCCCGAGGCTCCCGATCCCGACGGCACGAGCGGCCCCCGCCTGACCGGCTCGTTCACCGCCTCGAAGGGTTCGCGTCACCTCATCGCGCTCGCCGCGACGCACGACGAGCCCCTGCACCTTCCCGACCCCCGTAACGTCGACGTCGGCATCGACCGGACGATCGACAACTGGCGGCACTGGTCCGAGGTCTTCTCGTACGAAGGCCCCTGGGAGGAACGCATCCAGCGCAGCGCGCTCGCCCTCAAGCTGCTCATCTTCAGTCCCACCGGCGCGATCGCCGCTGCCGCCACCACGTCGCTGCCCGAGAATCCCGAGGGCGGCAAGAACTGGGATTACCGCTACGCCTGGGTGCGCGACCTCGCCTACACCGCTCACGCGCTCGTGCGCTTCGGTCTCCGCGAGGAGACGCACGCGGCACTGTCATGGATGCTGCGCACCATCCGCGAGCACGGGCCCGAGCTGCACGTCATGTACACCTTGGGCGGCGAACTCGTGCCCGATGCTCAGGACTACCCCGTGCCCGGCTGGGGAGGCGTCGGTCCGGTCGTCACGGGCAATCCAGCGCGCGAGCAGCTTCAGCTCGGCGTCTACGGCGACCTCATGGCGATCTGCCGGACGTACGTCGATGCGGGGAACGTCCTGGACATCGGTACGGGGCGGATGCTGGCGGGCGTCGCCGACCGCACCTGCGACCTGTGGCGCAATCCCGACTCGGGAATGTGGGAGCTGCCGGAGGAACGGCACTACACCTCCTCGAAGATGGGATGCTGGAAAGCCCTCGACGACGCCGTCGCGCTCGCCGAGAGCGGCGCGATCCCCGGGAGCGCCGAGCGGTGGAAGGCCGAGCGCGAGCGCATCCGGCTCTGGATCGACGAGAACTGCTGGTCCGAGGCGAAGTCGGCCTACGCCTTCTACGCGGGTTCGGACGAGCTCGACGCCTCCGTGCTGCTGCACGCGCCCACCGGCTTCGACCGCGGCGAGCGGATGTCGACGACGATCGACGCCCTCACCGACGAACTGGGCGCCGGCCCGCTGCTGTACCGCTACAGCGGGGTGTCGGCGGAGGAGAAGACGTTCGTCGCCTGCGCGTTCTGGCGCGCCGAGGCGCTGGCGTGCGTCGGCAGGCATGACGAGGCGCTCGACCTCGTCGACCAGCTCGTCGCCCTCGCGAATGACGTCGGCATCTACGCCGAGATGATCGACGCTGACGACGGCACCGCCTGGGGCAACACCCCGCAGGCCCTCAGCCACCTCGCGTTCATCGCGACGGTCCTCACCATCCGCGACGTCGTCCCCGAGGAGGCCCTCCGTGGCAGATGAGATCGGAGTGTTCCGCGACACTCGTGCCGTGCTCGTCGAGAGCATCTGGTGGGACGACCGCACCGACGAGGTCGTGTGGGTCGACATCACCGCAGGGCTGCTGCATCGCGGCCCGCTCGACGGGGCGGTCGACGGCAGCGACGACCGGGTCGTCGAGTTGCCCCCGCCGCTATCGGCGGTGCAGCCGGCCGCCGGAGGCGGCTACATCGCGGCACTGAAGGACCGCGTCGTCCTTCTCGACGCGGACGGCCGTATCGAGCGCGACCTCGCCTCGCTGCGTCACCGCCACGACGGCATGCGGCTGAACGAGGGCAAGGTCGACCCGTTCGGCCGCTTCATCGTCGGCGCCATGGAGCTCACGACTGACGACCCCGATGCGGCGGTATGGTCGGTCGACCCGGACGGCGACGTGCGGGTGCTCGGCGGCGGCTACGGAATCGCGAACGGTATGGAGTGGTCCGACGACGGGCGCACGATGTACATCACCGACACCGCGACCTCGACCGTCTACCGCGCGTCCTACGGTCCCGCCGGCGAGCTCGGAGAGCTCGAGCCCTACCTTGTCGGCCGGTCGAGTGACGGGCTGGTAATGGCGACCGACGGCTCGTTCTTCAACGGGCTCTATGGCGAGGGCATGGTGGCGCGCTGGAGCGCCGACGGAGACCTCGTCGAGGAGAGCACGATGCCCGTGCCCAACATCACCTCCGTCGCGTTCGCCGGGCCCGACCTCGACGTCCTCCTCGTCGGATCGGCGCGCGAGAACCTCACCGAGGAGCAGCTGCAGCGGCATCCTCTCTCGGGCGGCATCCTCCGCCTCGAACCCGGCGCGACCGGCCGCCCCATCCACACGTTCGGGTCTGCGTCGATCGCCTGATCGACGGACCCGAGTGACGACCACCCCCAGGAAGACCGATGGAAGGAGACACCATGTCCCGTGACCAGTACACCTTCGTCAACCCCGCCGAGCTGTACGCGGACATCGAGCCCGAGAAGCAGCACATGGACGAGCCGGGCCTCGACGCCGACCTCACGCCGAAGGCCGATCTCGGCGAGGAGAGCTACCGTGGCAGCGGCCGCCTGACCGGGCGCAAGGCGCTCATCACGGGCGGCGACTCGGGAATCGGCGCCGCTACCGCGATCGCCTTCGCGCGCGAGGGTGCCGACGTGGCCATCTCGTACCTTCCCGAGGAGGAAGAGGACGCGCAGCGCATCGCCGGCATCCTGAAGGATGCGGGTGTGACGGTGGCGCAGCTTCCCGGCGACCTGCGCGACCCGGAGTACTGCCGCTCGCTCGTCGCCGACACGGTCTCGGCGCTCGGCGGCATCGACATCCTCGTCAACAACGGCGGCAAGCAGATCTTCCAGTACGAGCTGGCCGATCTGACCGACGAGCAGTTCGACGACACCTTCAAGACCAACGTCTACGCGATGTTCTGGATCACCAAGGCCGCGCTGCCGCACCTGCCGGCAGGTGCCTCGATCATCAACACCACGTCGATCCAGGCCTACTCGCCGTCCGAGACGCTCGTGGACTACGCCTCGACGAAGGCGACGATCAACACGTTCACCAAGGCGCTCGCCCAGCAGCTCGCGCCGAAGGGCATCCGCGTCAACGCCGTGGCGCCGGGGCCGATCTGGACGCCGCTCCAGCCGAGCGACGGCCAGCCGCAGGAGAAGATCGACAGCTTCGGCGAGGAGACCCCGCTGGGACGTATGGGTCAGCCGGCGGAGCTCGCGCCCGCCTACGTGTTCCTCGCGTCGGCAGAGTCGAGCTACGTCGCGGGGGAGACCCTGAACGTCAACGGCGGAATGCCCACGCCCTGACGTCATCGCTGACGAGTGCGCCGGTGGCCGCGGCTGCCGGCGCACTTTTCCAGCATATTGATTGCGCACAACCTAGTTGTGTACAGTGCATGTATGGAACCGACGCAGCACATGGTCTGCTTCTCGCTCTACGCCGCGTCGCGGGCAACGACGAAGGCGTACGCGGCTCTCCTCGAGCCGCACGGACTGACCTACCCGCAGTACCTCGTGCTCGTGCTGCTGTGGAACCGCGACGGCCGCAGCGTCAGCGACCTGGGCCAGGCGCTCGACCTCGATTCCGGCACGCTGTCGCCGCTGCTGCGCCGGATGACGCGTGACGGCCTGGTGGAACGGGGTCGCGACAGTGTCGACGAGCGCGTCGTGACCGTGTCGCTCACCCCCCGAGGCCGCGAACTGCGCTCGGAGCTCGCCCACGTGCCCGCCTGCATCGCGCAGGGGATGGGCGTCACCGTCGATGGTGCCCGGCAGCTGATCGCCGCCCTCACCGAGTTGGCGGACGGGATGCGCGACACCGCCACCGATCTGCGCGCGGATACCCGCGCGACGAAGACCACCCCCGAAAAGGAAATGAAGGAGGAGCACGCATGAGCGCTCTCTACACCGCCGAAGCACTCTCGACGGGCGCCGGCCGCAACGGGCACGTCCGCACCACGGACGGCCGGGTCGACCTCGAGATGGCCATTCCGAAGGAGATGGGGGGTTCGGGCAGCGGCTCGAACCCCGAGCAGCTCTTCGCCGCCGGCTACGCCGCCTGCTTCCACTCCGCCCTGCAGATGGTGGCGCGCTCCAAGAAGATCGACGTGACCGACTCGGCCGTCGGCGGCCAGGTGCAGATCCACCCCACGGATGCCGGCGGGTTCTCGCTCTCGGTCGTCCTCGAGGTCGTGCTGCCCGGCGTCGAGCGCGAGGTCGCCCAGGAGCTCGCGGACGCCGCGCACCAGGTGTGCCCGTACTCGAACGCGACCCGCGGCAACATCCCCGTCGAGATCACGGTCTCGGAGGACTGATCCCCGCGTCCCCGCGTCGCGCGCTCAGATGCGCACGACGCGGGGACGGTGCCGCACCTCGCGGTGCAGGCGCTCCATCTTCGCGTCGAGCTCGGCCGCCGTCTCGGCGGCATCCTTCAGCTCCGCGGTCAGCTCCGCCGGCACGTTCGCGGCGAACTTGTAATAGATCTTGTGCTCGAGGCTCGCCCAGAAGTCCATCGCAATGGTGCGGAACTGCACCTCGACGGGCACGGTGATGCGTCCGGTCGAGAGGAAGACGGGCACCTCCACGATCGCGTGCAGGCTCTTGTAGCCGTTGGGCTTGGGTTCAGCGATGTAGTCCTTGACGGTCCGGACCTCGATGTCGTCCTGGGCCGTGAGCAGGTCGAACAGGCGATAGGCGTCCTGCGTGAAGCTGCAGGTGACGCGGACGCCGGCGATGTCGGTGATGTGCTCGCGGATCGACGCGAACTCGGGTTCGACCCCCTTCCGGACGACCTTCTCCACGATGCCGTCGGGTGACTTCAGCCGGCTCGAGAGGTGCTCGATGGGGTTGTAATCGTGCAGCTGCTGGAACTCGTCGCGCAGGATCTGCAGCTTCGTCTCGATCTCCTGCATGCCGAAGCGGTACTCCAGGAGGAACTGCTGGAACTCGTCGCGCAGGCTCCGGAGCTCCTGTGGCGTGAAGTTCTGGAGACCGTCGGTGATCGAGAGCGGGGGCACGGAGCTGCCGGTCGTCATGGCACCGACGGTACCGATCCGGCATCGGCGGCGGCTGTGAGGATCCACGGTCGTTCGCGTGTCGGAGCCCGGCGCTACCATGAACCGTCCGGTCGACTCGCTCAAGGAGACCCATGCTCGGCAAGCTCCTGTTCCGCTATCTGCGCACCTATCGGTGGCTGCTCCTGGGCGTGCTGGTGTTCCAGTTCGGCTCGGCGATGGCCTCGCTCTATCTGCCTCGACTGAACGCGGACATCATCGACAACGGCGTCGCCCGAGGCGACACCGCCTACATCTGGTCGCGCGGGGCCATCATGCTGGTCATCGCGCTCGGGCAGATCGTCGCGTCGGTCATCGCGACGCTGTGCGCTGCCCGTGCCGCGATGGCCGCGGGACGCGACATCCGACGCGACGTCTTCGAGAAGGTCAGCGGCTTCTCCGAGCGCGAGGTGTCGCGCTTCGGTCCGGGCACGCTCATCACCCGCAACACGAACGACGTGCAGCAGGTGCAGATGCTCGCGATGATGGGCGCCACGATGCTCGTCACAGCTCCGATGCTCGCGATCGGCGGCGTCATCATGGCGCTGCAGCAGGATGTCGGGCTCAGTTGGCTGATCGGGGTCGCTGTGCCGCTCCTGCTCGTGGTCGCCGGGCTCATCATCGGCCGCATGGTGCCGCTGTTCCGCCAGTTCCAGACCCGGCTCGACAACGTCAACCGCATCATGCGCGAGCAGCTGACCGGCGTCCGGGTCGTGCGGGCGTTCGTCCGCGAGCGCATCGAAGAGCAGCGATTCCGCGGTGCCAACACCGACATCATGATCGTCGGGCGCAAGGTCGGGTCGCTGTTCGTGCTGATGTTCCCGCTGGCGATGCTGGTGCTCAACGTCACGGTCGTCGGCGTGATCTGGTTCGGCGGCATCCAGGTCGATCAGGGCAACGTGCAGATCGGCACGCTGTTCGCGTTCATGCAGTACGTCGGCCAGATCCTGATGGGCGTGCTCATGGCGACGTTCATGACGATCATGATCCCGCGCGCCGCGGTCTCCGCCGACCGGATCGGCGAGGTGCTCTCCTCTCAGGATGCGCTCGAGCGTCCCGCCTCGCCCGTGCGGGAGTTCCCCGAGCCCGGCGCCATCGTGTTCGACGACGTCGCGTTCACTTACCCGGGCGCCGAGACGCCGGTGCTGCAGGGCATCTCGTTCCGCGCGGATCCCGGCGAGACGGTCGCCGTCGTCGGGTCGACGGGGTCGGGCAAGACCACGCTCGTCTCGCTCATACCCCGGCTGTTCGACGTCACCGGGGGATCGGTGACGGTCGCCGGCGTCGACGTGCGCGAGGCCGACCTCGACCTGCTCTGGAGCGGCATCGGCTACGTCCCTCAGCGCGCGTTCCTGTTCACCGGCACGGTCGCGTCGAACCTCCGGTTCGGGCGGGAGGACGCGACCGACGACGAACTGTGGAAGGCACTCGAGATCGCGCAGGGGCGCGACTTCGTCGCGGAGATGGAGGGAGGCCTCGAAGCGCGCATCGCGCAAGGCGGCACCAATGTCTCGGGAGGGCAACGCCAGCGGCTCGCCATCGCACGAGCGATCGTGCGGCGCCCCGACGTCCTGGTCTTCGACGACTCGTTCTCCGCGCTCGACCTCACCACGGACGCGCGACTGCGCGAAGCGCTGTGGCGCGAACTGCCGGAGGTCACGAAGATCGTCGTCGCACAGCGGATCTCCACGGTGACCGGTGCCGACCGCATCCTCGTGCTCGACGACGGCCGGATGGCGGGTCTCGGTACGCACGAAGAACTCCTCGAGTCCAACGAGACGTATCGCGAGATCGTCGAATCGCAGCTGGGAGTGGACGCATGAGCGCCGAGAACCTCACCGACGAGGAGCGCGCCGAGCTCGAGCTCGCGGAACAGGCTCGTCAGAACTCCGGCAGCTGGGACAGTGTCGCTCCCGGCAAGGCGGCGAAGTTCGGGCCGAGCTTCCTGCGGATGATCGGTCTGCTGCGCCCCTATGCCCTCGTGTTCGGTCTCATGACGGTTCTCGGTGCGGTCGGCGTGGTTCTCGCCGTCCTCGCCCCGCGCGTGCTCGGCGATGCCACCAACCTCATCTTCGAGGGCGTCGTCTCCGCGAACCTCGGCTCGCAATTCCCCCCGGGTACGAGCCAGGAGGACGTCGTCGCGGCGCTCAACGCCGCAGGGCAGACGGATGTCGCCAACATCGTCGGGGCGATGCAGAACTTCCAGGTGGGCGCGGGCGTCGACTTCGACCGGCTGAAGTGGGTGGTCGTCACCGTCCTCGCGATCTACGTCGGCTCCGCCGTGCTGACCTGGCTGCAGGGCTTCGTGATCAACATCATCATGGTGCGGACGATGTGGCGTCTGCGCGAGTCGGTCGAGGCGAAGATCAACCGGCTGCCGTTGTCGTACTTCGACCGGGTCCAGCGCGGCGAGCTGATCTCGCGGGTCACGAACGACATCGACAACATCACGCAGACGATGCAGCAGTCCCTCTCGACCGCGCTCACGAGCGTGCTGACGGTGGTCGGCGTGCTGTTCATGATGTTCTCGATCTCGTGGCAGCTGGCGCTCGTGGCGCTCGTCTCGCTGCCGCTCATGGCCGTGATCTTCGGTGTCATCGGGCCGCGGTCGCAGAAGGCCTTCGCGGTGCAGTGGCGCAAGGTCGGCCGGTTGAACGCTCGTGTCGAGGAGTCGTTCTCGGGGCACGCCCTCGTCCGCGTGTACGGTCGCGAACGAGACGCCCGCGAGAAGTTCGAGGCCGAGAACGACGAGCTCTTCGAAGCGGCCTTCAAGGCGCAGTTCCTCTCGGGCCTCATCATGCCGGGCATGACCTTCATCGGGAACCTCACGTACGTCGGCATCGCGGTCCTCGGCGGTCTGATGGTCGCCTCGGGCCAGCTGCGACTCGGCGACGTGCAGGCGTTCATCCAGTACTCGCAGCAGTTCACCCAGCCGCTGTCTGAGCTCGGCGGCATGGCCGCCGTCGTGCAGTCGGGCACGGCTTCCGCTGAGCGGGTGTTCGAGCTCCTCGACGAGGACGAGCAGGACCCCGACGCTCCCGATGTCGAGCCGGCGCGCGGAGGCCGCGGCGTGATCGAGTTCGAGCATGTCCGCTTCGCCTATTCTCCCGAGAAGCCCCTCATCACCGACCTGACCTTCCGCGTCGAGCCGGGCCAGACGGTCGCCATCGTCGGTCCGACCGGGGCCGGCAAGACCACGCTCGTCAATCTCCTCATGCGTTTCTACGAGCTCGACGGCGGCCGTATCCTCCTCGACGGTCAGGACATCTCCGAGCTGTCCCGAGACGACGTGCGCTCGCGCACCGGGATGGTGCTGCAAGACCCCTGGCTCTTCGCCGGCACGATCCGCGACAACATCCGCTACGGCCGCGAGAGCGCGACCGACGACGAGATCGTCGAGGCGGCGATCGCGACGCGTGTCGACCGCTTCGTGCATTCGCTGCCCGACGGGTACGACACCGTCCTCGACGAGGATGCCGCGAACGTCTCGGCCGGCGAGAAGCAGCTCATCACGATCGCGCGCGCGTTCGTGGCGCAGCCCGCGGTGCTCATCCTCGACGAGGCGACGAGCTCCGTCGACACCCGAACCGAGCTGCTGCTGCAGCAGGCCATGTCGGCGCTGCGCGAGGGGCGGACCTCCTTCGTCATCGCGCATCGGCTGTCGACGATTCGCGATGCCGACCTCATCCTCGTGATGGAGCACGGCGACATCGTCGAGAAGGGCTCGCACGACGAGCTGATCGCGGCTCAGGGCGCCTACTGGCGTCTGTACCAATCGCAGTTCGAGCAGGCGGCGACGGAGCAGCCGGATTCGGTCGCCGAGCTCGGCGCGGCCGATGATGCCGCGGGCGGCCGGCCGGTCTCGGCCGATCGGTAGTCTGAACGAGGCGGATCTGCGCCCGACGCGAGAGAAGGCAGAGTTGAGCGGTTCGACGCCTCCGGGCTGGTACGACGACGGGCACGGCGCACTGCGATGGTGGGACGGCTCGCGGTGGACCGAGCACACACACGCCCCCGTCGAGCCCGAGCCGGAGCCGGAGACCGAGCCTCAGCCCGAAGAACCGCCGGCCGTGACGGAGGCCTCCCTCACCGAGAGCCAGCACGGGGTCGCGGCATCCGACACCGCGTCGCCGACCGACGCGCTGCCGCTGATCCCGCCGTCGCCGGGAGGGTTCGCGCCGGTGTATCCCGGCGCGCATCCGTCGATCGCGACGGCGGCCGTGACCGGCGCCGTCGGCGAAACCGACGCAGCGCCTCCGCGCCGTTCCCGGCTCTGGATCGTCTTCGTCGCGCTCGGCGTCGTCCTCGTCGGGCTCGTCGTCCTCGCCGCCGTGTTCATTCCGCGCTTCATCGTGGGGATCCTGGATCCGAGCAGCGATCGCCCCGGTGCGACGGCGGTCCAGGGGGCCGATCTGCGGGCGGCCGAAGACATCGTCGACGCGTACGACGACGCATGGGACGAGATGGACTGCGCGGCCTACCAGGCCATCCTGACTCCCGAGTTCCTCGCGAGCGGCGGGCTGTCCGACTGCGCGGACTTCGCCCAGGCGGCCCGCGAGTTCAACAACTCGGTCGAGGACTACGAGGTGAGCTTCATCTCGACGACCCGAGAAGGAGACACCATCTACGTCGAAACCGTCGAGACCTTCACGCAGACGGCGGACGCCGCCGGTGCTCCGCTCGAGAACCCCGTTCCCGCGAGCTTCTCAGCGCTTTACACGCTCGTTCCGGGTGGCTCCGGCTGGCTCATCGACGATTACGTCGAGCAGTGATGGTCGAGCGTGGTGCGCGCCGGAGCGCGCGGTTCTATCTGGCGTGTGCCGGGGTCGGGCTCGCGGCCGGCCTGTTGTCGGGACTGTTCGGCGTCGGCGGCGGAACGGTCATCGTCCCGCTCCTGGTGCTGCTGCTCGGATTCGATCAGCGGCTGGCTGCCGGAACCTCCCTCGCCGCGATCGTCCCCACGGCCTCGGTCGGCGTCATCTCCTACGCCCTCACCGGATCCGTCGCCTGGGTCCCGGCCATCATCCTCGCCGCGGGTGCCGTGATCGGCGCACAGATCGGCAGTTGGCTGCTGGCGAAGATCCCGCAGAACGCGCTGCGGTGGGGCTTCGTCGGGTTCCTCGTCGTGGTCATCGTGATGCTCTTCATCGTGGTGCCCTCGCGTGACGCGGTACTCGAACTGAACTGGGGCGTCGGTATCGGGCTCGCCGGGCTCGGGCTGTTCACGGGGATCATGGCCGGCCTGCTCGGTGTGGGCGGAGGCGTGATCGTCGTTCCGGCGCTGATGTTCCTCTTCGGCACGAGCGACCTCATCGCGAAGGGCACCTCGCTCCTGATGATGATCCCGACCGCGATCTCGGGAACCGTCGGCAACGCTCGGCGACGCAACGTCGACCTCGTGGCGGCCCTCGTCGTCGGGCTCGCCGCGTGTACAACCACGGCGCTGGGGGCGTGGATCGCGACGCTGCTGAACCCGCTGACGGCCAACATCCTCTTCGCCGTGTTCCTCACCTTCATCGCGTCTCAGATGGCGATCCGCGCCGTGAAGGCGCACCGGGCGGCACGCGCGACGAAGCGGGCCGCGCAGCCGTCGGGGGGCCACCGGTAGAATCGGACGGTGTCCGTGAACCCCGATCTGGTCGACCGCGCCTTCGCGCCGACCGCCCCGTACCTCGTGGGTCGCGAAAAGGTGCGCGAGTTCGCCCGCGCCGTCTTCGCGACCGATCCGCAGCACACCGACCCCGAAGCGGCACGTGCGCTGGGTTACACCGACGTGGTCGCTCCGCCGACTTTCGCCATGGTGATCCAGGACCTCACGCTGCAGCAGCTCCTGGGCGAGGCCGACTCGGGCATCGCCCTCGAGCGGACGGTGCACGCCGAGCAGCGATTCCGCTACACGCGCCCGATCGTCGCGGGCGATGAGCTCACCGCGCAGCTCACCGTCACCGGCATCCGTGCCTTCGGCAAGGGGGCGATGGTGACGAGCGAGGCGGATATCCGCGACGTCGCCGGTGACCACGTCGTGACCGCCGTCTCCGTGCTGCTGGTCGGGGGAGAGGACGCATGAGCGATCTGACTGTCGGGTCCGTCGTCGCCGAACGCACCGTCGAGCTCACGCGCGAGTCGCTCGTACGGTATGCCGGGGCATCGGGCGACTTCAATCCCATCCACTACCGCGACGACGTCGCGGCACGCGTCGGCCTGCCCGGTGTGCTCGCCCACGGAATGCTGACGATGGGGCTGGCCGTCGAGACGATCGTGGAGTGGCTCGGCGACAGCGGCCGCATCGTCGAGTACGGCGTGCGTTTCACCCGCCCTGTCGTCGTCGATGCTGAGACCGGCGCGACTCTCACCGTCGTCGCGAAGGTGGGCGCCGTCGATGAGGGCGTCGCACGCATCGACCTGACCGTCAGCCACGACGGCACCGTCGTGCTCGGCAAGGCGCAAGTGCGCGTGCGCACCGCCGAGTGACCGTGGCCGAGATCGAACCGCGACCCCTCGCGGAGCTGACCACGCTGCGCGCGGGCGCCGTGCCCGACCGCATGGTCGAGGTGCACACGGCCGACGAGCTCGTCGCCACGATGTGCGAGCTGTGGACGGCCGGTGAGCCCTGGCTGGTCGTCGGAGGCGGGTCGAACCTGCTGGTGGGTGACGAGCCGTTCGACGGCACCGTCGTCGCCGTGCGCACGACCGGGATCGAAGAGCTGCCGTCGCCGCATCCCGGGCGTGCGCGTCTGAAGGTGCAGGCCGGACACTCGTGGGATGACCTCGTCGAGTACGCCGTCGCGGCCGGTCTCGGCGGGATCGCCGCGATGTCGGGCATCCCGGGCACCGCGGGGGCAGCTCCCGTTCAGAACATCGGCGCCTACGGTCAGGAGGTCGTGCAGACCCTCGTCGAGGTCGAGCTGCTCGACGAGTCGACCGGCGAGGTCAGTGTCGTGCCGGCAGCCGAGCTGGGCCTCGGCTTCCGCACCTCGGTGCTGAAGCATCACCACGGATCGGTCGCGGCGCGTTCCGCGGTCATCCTGTCGATCACGCTCGAGCTCGACCGAGTCGGGCACGGCGAGTTCGCGATCAGCGGGCCGCAGCTGCGCGGCGCCCTGGGGCTCGACCCGGAGGCGACGGTGTCGCTGCGCTGGGTGCGCGAGACCGTGCTGTCCGTACGGGCCAGCAAGGGGATGGTGCTCGACGACGCCGACCCCGACACGTGGAGCGCCGGGTCGTTCTTCCAGAACGCCGTGGTGACCGCCGCCTTCGCTCGGACGCTGCCCGACGCCTGCCCGCGCTGGCCGGTGGCACCCGACCCAGTGACCGACCGGGTGATCCCGTTGAACGAGTACTACGGCGTCTCGCCGACGGGTGAGGTGGCCGAGCCGGACGTCAAGGTGAGCGCGGCCTGGCTCATCGAGCACGCCGGTATCGGCAAGGGTTTCTCGCTGCCCGGATCGCGAGCCGGCCTGTCGACCAAACACGCCCTCGCGCTCACCAACCGCGGGGGAGCGACGGCCGAGGAACTCGCCGCACTCGCGCGGTTCGTCCAGCAGCGCGTGCAGGCCGAGTTCGGCCTCATCCTGCAGCCCGAGCCCGTCCTCGTCGGTGTCGAGCTCTAACCCCGTCGCTGCCGTCGACTCGCCAGAGAAAGCGGATGGTCGGGTACCGGCATCCGCGTTTCTTGGCGACTCGACGGGAGAAGGAGGGGTTAGGAGAAGAGGCGCTGGAGGCGCTGGAGGCCCTCGAGCAGCTGATCGTCACCGAGCGCGTACGACAGGCGCAGGTAGCCCGACGGACCGAAGGCCTCGCCGGGCACGACGGCGACCTCGGCCTGCTCGAGGATCAGGTCGGCGAGCTCGAGGCTCGTGTTCGCCTCGACGCCGCCCCAGGAGCGTCCGAGGAGTCCGGTGACGTCGGGGTAGACGTAGAACGCCCCGAGGGGGTTGGGGACCTCGACGCCGGGGATCCTCGCGAGCTCCTCGACGATGAGCCGGCGCCGACGGTCGAAGGCCAAGCGCATCTCCTCGGCCTCGGTCTGCGGGCCGGTGAGTGCGGCGAGAGCCGCGCGCTGCGCGACGTTGTTGACGTTGGAGCTGAGGTGCGACTGCAGGTTTCCGGCGAGCTTCATGGCGTCGGCGGGGCCGACCATCCAGCCCACGCGCCATCCGGTCATGGCGTAGGTCTTGGCGACGCCGTTGACCAGGATCGTCTGACCCGCGAGCTCGGGTACGGCCTCGACGATCGAGACCGCGCGGGCGCCTTCGTAGACGAGGTTCTGGTAGATCTCGTCACTGATGACCCAGATGCCGTGCTCGAGAGCCCACTGGCCGATCGCCGCGGTCTCCTCGGGCGTGTACACCGACCCCGTCGGGTTGGAGGGCGAGACGAAGACGAGCACGGTGGTGCGCTCGGTGCGCGCGGCCTCGAGCTGCTCGACGGTGACCTTGTACTCCTGGTCTGCGCCGGCGAAGACCTCGACCGGGATGCCGTCGGCCAGGGCGATCGCTTCGGGATACGTGGTCCAGTACGGCGCGGGCAGCAGCACCTCGTCGCCGGGGTTCACGACCGTCTGGAAGGCCTGGTACACCGACTGCTTGCCGCCGTTGGTCACGATGACCTGCGAGGGCTGGGCCTCGAGGCCCGAGTCGCGCAGCGTCTTGGCGGCGATCGCCTCGCGCAGCACGGGGAGGCCGGCGGCGGGGGTGTACCGGTAGTTGGCCGGGTCGGCGAGGGCGTGCTGAGCGGCCTCGACGATGAACTGCGGCGTCGAGAAGTCGGGCTCGCCCGCGGCGTACGAGATGACCGGCCGGCCGGCGGCCTGCAGGGCCTTGGCCTTGGCGTCGACCTTGAGGGTCGCCGACTCGGCGATGGCGAAGAGCTTGCGGGACAGCGGTGCGCGTTCGGTCACCCTTCGAGAGTAGCGGCGTGGTCCACCGAATGGTGGACGGGGATCGACCGGATGACCTCTCCCGCGCCGGCGACGGAACCGGCACGCTGGAGGCATGACCACGAGAGCGAGCGCACCGACCGTCGTGCGCGGCCTGACCAAGAGATACGGCGACGTGACGGCCGTTGACGACGTGAGCTTCGAGGTGCCCGCCGGGGGCGTGTTCGCGTTCCTCGGGACGAATGGGGCCGGCAAGTCCACGACGATCAGCGCTCTCACGACTGTGATCGAGCCGGATGCGGGGCAGCTCGAGGTCGCCGGTCACGACGTGCGCTCCGACGGTGACGCCGTGCGCCGCGCGATCGGCGTCGTCTTCCAGGACTCGCTCCTCGATTCCGCCCTCACCGTGCGCGAGAACCTGACGGTGCGGGCGCGTCCGTACCTCGGCTCGACGGCGGCGATCCGCGACCGCATCGACCGCCTCGCCGAGATCATCGACCTGGGCGAGTTCATCGACCGTCGCTACGGCCGGCTCTCGGGCGGGCAGCGTCGCCGCGCCGACATCGCCCGCGCGCTGCTCCACGACCCGGAGATCGTCTTCCTCGACGAGCCGACGACGGGACTCGATCCCGCGAGCCGGCAGATGGTGTGGCGGACGATCCATGAGCTGCGCGAGCGCGCCGGTCTCACCGTGTTCCTCACGACGCATTACCTCGAGGAGACGGAAGAGGCCGACCAGGTCTGCATCATCGACCGCGGGCGGATCGTCGCCGACGGCACTCCGGCGCAGCTGCGGGCGCGGTACAGCTCCAGCATCCTGTCGCTCGTCACGGCGGACGGCGACGAGCGCATCGCGGTGGCGGATGCCGCCGAAGCCCGCGGCATCCTCGCCGAACGGGGCGACGCGGTGCTCGACTTCGAGTTCCGTCATGGACGCATGGACGACGTCTTCCTGGCCCTCACCGGACAGGCGGCGGCGGGGGAGACAGCAACAGGGGAGGCGGCGCGATGAAGACCGTGCAGGCGTACGTCGGGCGCAATCTCCGACTGTTCTACCGGGACCCGCTCGGGGTGTTCTTCTCGCTCACCGGGGCCCTCGTTGTCTTCCTGCTCTACGCCCTGTTCCTCGGCCAGATGCAGGTGGACTCGCTCGCCGCGACTCCGGGGTTCGATGCCGACGCCGCCCGCGACTTCGTCGACTCGTGGATGTTCGCCGGGGTCGTGGCCGTCGCCGCCGTCACGACGCCGCTCGGCGCGCTGTCGACGTTCGTCGAGGATGCCGCGTCCGGACGGTTCCGCGACTTCCTCGTCTCGCCGGTGCGCCGCGCGCAGCTCGTGCTCGGTTACCTCGGGTCGGCGTTCATCATCGGTTTGATCACCACGCTGATCGTGCTCGCCGTCGCGCTGGCCTACCTCGGGCTCACCGGGCGGACGCTCCCCGACGCCGGGCAGATCATCCGCATCGTGCTGTGGACCGTCCTCTCGGTTGCCGCCTACACGGCGCTCTGGGCGTTCGTGGTGTCGTTTCTTCGCACGAGCGGGTCGTACTCGGGACTGTCGACCCTCGTGGGAACCCTGGCCGGCTTCGTCGCGGGTGCGTACATCCCCGTCGGCTCGTTTCCCGACGCCGTTCGGGATGCCGTCGGCGTGCTCCCGTTCGCGCAGTCGGCGATGCTCGTGCGGCGCGAGTTCGCCGCCGATCCACTCGATCGCCTCGCGGGCGGGGCGCCGGGCGCGGTCGAGGAGCTCAGCCGCATCTACGGGCTCGACCTGCAGGTGGGGTCGGCGACGGTCCCGGTCTGGGTCGCGGCGGTCGTGCTCGCTGTCGTGGCCGTGGCGTTCGCGGTGCTCGCGGCGGCCCGCATCCGCTCGCGCATCCGCTGAGGGGCAGGATGGGAGCGTGATCAGTCGCAGCTGGGTGGATGTCGCCGTCGGTGTCGTGCTCGCCCTCGGCGTGGGCATCCTCGCAGCCGCGGGAGAGACGGACCGGCTGCCGTGGGCGGTCGCGGGCCTGGTGCTCCTGCTCGCGGCGTATCTGATCGCGCGGCCCTCCGCCGGCGCGGAGGATCCCCGGCGCTTCGCGGTGTTCCTCGCCGTCGTGACGGTCTCGATCGCAGCGATGACGTTCGGCGAGGTCTCGCTCGCGACGATGCAGGTCATCGTGTATCCGCTGGTGTGGATCTTCGCTCCGTTGCGCCGTGATGGTGTCGTGGGATCGCTTTCGGTCGGCGCCGGGATGCTCGTCGGGTATGCCGGCGGCTTCGGTTTCGCTCCCGACGCGCTGCTGGAGGCAGCTGCCGTCGCGGTGCTCTCGGTTGCGTTCTCGATCGCGATGGGGTGGTGGATCTCAGCGATCGCCGCATACGGCACCGAGCGCGCGCGCCTGCTCGACGAGCTCTCCCGGGCGCAGCAGCAGGTCGAGGCGCTCAGCCGCGACAAGGGCGCGGCCGACGAGCGGGAGCATCTGGCCCGCGAGATCCACGACACCCTCGCGCAGACCCTCGCGGGAATCGTCATGCTCGCCGAACAGGCCGGGCGGCGTTCGCGCGCGGGGGATGCAGGCGGCGCCGCGACCGCGGTCGAGCGCCTCGAGGTGGCCGCTCGCGACGCGCTTGGCGAGGCCCGTGCGATCGTCGCGCGCACCGCCGCCGTCCCCGACGACCCCGTGCTCGGCGCTGCGGTGGAGCGGCTCGCCGAACGCTTCCGCGCCGACACCGGGCTCGAGATCTCCGTCGTCGACACGGCTTCCGGGGCCGATCGCGAGACGCAGGTCGTCGCGCTGCGCTGCCTGCAGGAGGCGCTGGCCAACGTGCGCAAGCACGCGGGAGCCGCGCGGGTCACGGTGGCGCTCACGCGCGAGGACGACGGCGCCCTGCGACTGGTCGTCGAGGACGACGGGCGCGGGTTCGACGTCTCGTCTCCGCGCACCGGGTACGGTCTCGACGGCATGAGCGAGCGAGTCGCACTCGCCGGGGGGAACCTCGAGATCACGGCCGTCGCGGGTTCGGGGACGACGCTCTCCGTTCGGCTGCCCGGGTCGCCTGTGCCGAGCGCTGGCGCGGCGGTGCGCGCATGATCCGTCTGCTCATCGTCGACGACCACCCGATCGTCCGGGCGGGGCTGGTCGGTCTGCTCGCCGACGAGCCCGGGTTCGAGGTGATCGCGGAGGCCGCCGACGGCGACGAGGCCGTCCGGCTCGCCACCGAGGCGCATCCCGACGTCATCCTCATGGACCTCCGGATGCCGGTGCTCGACGGCGTCGCAGCCACGGCTCGTATCGTGGCGGCGCGCGATGGGGCCGCGGGGCCGCGCGTGCTCATCCTCACGACCTACGAGAGCGACGACCAGAT
Source organism: Microbacterium sp. 1262 (assembly GCF_040544895.1). Lineage (NCBI taxonomy): Bacteria > Bacillati > Actinomycetota > Actinomycetes > Micrococcales > Microbacteriaceae > Microbacterium > Microbacterium sp. 1262. The sequence continues at coordinate 1,857,952 of NZ_JBEPKU010000001.1, read as the reverse complement.
CCTCGCCGCCATCGAGGCCGGAGCCAGCGGCTATCTGCTGAAGGCGGCTCCACGCGAGGAGATCGTGGCGGGAATCCGGTCGGTCGCCGCCGGCCAGTCGGCTCTCTCGCCGGCCGTCGCGGTGCGTCTGGTGGAACGGATGCGGCAGCCCGAGCCGGCGGCATCCGCTCTCACTCCGCGCGAGACGGACGTGCTGCGCCTCGTCGCCGCGGGGCACGGCAACAGGCAGATCGCGGTGCAGCTCGGGATCGGCGAGTCGACCGTCAAGACGCACCTGTTGCGGGTCTACGACAAGCTCGGCGTCGACAGCCGAACCCGCGCCGTGACCCTGGCCCTCGAGCGCGGCCTGCTTCCCTGACCCGAAGCCCTCGTTATGGGGTCGTCACGTGCGGGAGCGGGCGCTGTCGTAGCGTGGGAGGGAACGGAAGCAACAGGGCAGGGGAGGGCAGCGGGGATGCGGATGCGGGTGGCGCTGGCCACGGGCTCGGCCACGCTATTGCTTCTCGCGGGGTGCGCGTCGATCCCGCTCGGACCGCCGCCTGTCCGCGAGGTGGCGACCGTGTCCGACACGATGTCGTGCCCGGACCCGATCCTCAACCCGCTTCCCGGCGCTGGTCTCGTCCCCGAAGACTTCGAGGTCGTCGCGGTGCTGGAGTGCGCCAACGGCGTGACGCGTGAGGATGCCGACGGCGTCATCGCCGGCAACGAGGTGCGGCGCTACGAGGGCGACCTCACGGAATTCCTCGACGCGATGGCGGCGCCCAGCGATCCTGGGCCGGCAGCGGTCTGCCCCGCCGTCGGGTATGCCTTCCGCGCGATCTGGGCGACGGATGCGGCGGGCCGCTTCGTGCCGATGTCGTTCCCCCTGACGGCATGCGGCGGCCCCAAAGAGGACGAACCCCTGGCCGCTCTGGCTCGGCTCGAGGTCGTCGACCGCACGTCCTCGGGGGCGGGTCGCGTCGAACTGCACGAGGCGACGGCGGTCGGCTGAGCGACGCGTGCGGGCGTGGCCCCGCTCAACGTCCTCCGGTGGACGCCGACCGAGACGCAACCGCCGGTCGACGTCGCCGGCGCCCTGGTGTGCGTCTATCAGGTCGAAGCCCCGGCCAGCACGCCGACCGTCGTCGGGGATGGGGGCCTGTTCGCGGCGACCTTCTCGCTCGACGCTGACGAGGCCGCTGCAGTTCTCGAAGCCGCGGCTGCTCGGGCCACGGGCGCGCACTGCTCCGAGACGGCATCCCGTTTCGTCGTCGTCCACCCGGACGTCACGGCCGCCGCGGGCGGCGCGCCTCTCACTGTGACCGTCGAGCTCGACGGCTGTCAGCGCATCGTCGGCAGCGACTTCCAGACCCGCCCCGCCCCTCCGTCTCTGATCCCCCTCCTGTCCCCCTGACCTACCCCCAGCCCCGACGGGGGCTAGGGGAGGCGGCTCAGAGGTACTTCGCGTAGGCGGGGAGGGTCAGGAACGCGGGGAACTCGGAGCCGAGCGCGACCTCGCGGAACAGGGCCGCGGCATCGTCGAAGCGGTCGCCGTCGCGGCGCTCGACCTCGGCGATGACCTCGTCGACCAGTTCGTCGACCCAGGCGCGGGTGATCGGCGTGCCGTCATCCGTCGTGCGGTCCTGGTGGATCCACTGCCAGATCTGCGAGCGGCTGATCTCGGCTGTGGCGGCATCCTCCATCAGGTCATCGATCGCGACGGCGCCGATCCCGCGCAGCCAGGCCTCGAGGTAGCGCACGGCGACGGACACGTTCGCGCGCACACCGGCGGTCGTGATCGGCAGGCCGATGTGGCAGTCGATGAGTTCGGATGCCGCGACCTCGACGTCGTCGCGCTGCCGGTCGAGCTGATTCGGGCGGTCGCCGAGCACGGCGTCGAACTCGGCGCGCGCGATCGGGATGAGGTCGGGGTGCGCGACCCACGTGCCGTCGAACCCATCGCCGGCCTCCCGCCGCTTGTCGGCGGCGACCTTTTCGAACGCGGCGCGCGTGACCTCGGGGTTCCGCCGGTTGGGGATGAAGGCGCTCATCCCGCCGATCGCGTGCGCGCCCCTGCGGTGGCAGGTCTTCACGAGCAGCTCGGTGTACGCGCGCATGAACGGCACCGTCATCGTGACCGCGCTGCGGTCGGGCAGCACGAACCGGGCCCCGCGGCCGCGGTAGTTCTTGATCATCGAGAAGATGTAGTCCCACCGTCCGGCGTTGAGACCCGCGCAGTGGTCGCGGAGAGCGAAGAGGATCTCGTCCATCTCGAACGCCGCCGGCAGCGTCTCGATCAGCACGGTCGCCCGGATGGTGCCGTGGGCCAGTCCGAGCCGGCGCTCCGTGAACGAGAAGACGTCGTCCCACAGCTGCGCCTCGGCGCTGGATTCGAGCTTGGCGAGGTAGAAGTACGGTCCCCGGCCGCTCTCGACGAGCCGGACGGCGTTGTGGAACGCATAGAGCCCGAAGTCGACGAGTGACCCGGATGCGTCGAGGGTGCGCCCTGTGCGGTCGGTGTAGGCGAGGTGCTTCTCGGTGAGGTGCCAGCCGCGCGGGCGCATGACGATCGTCGGCGTGCGCTCGGCGGTGACGGTGTAGCGCCGCCCATCGGGACCGGTGTGCTCCAGCTCACCGCGGATCGCGTCGCGCAGCGACAGCTGCCCGCCGATGACGTTGCGCCAGGTCGGCGAGGTGGCGTCCTCCTGGTCGGCGAGCCACACGCGGGCGCCTGAATTCAGGGCGTTGATCGTCATCTTGGGATCGGTGGGTCCTGTGATCTCGACGCGGCGGTCCTCGAGGCCCGGGCCCGCACCCGCGACGCGCCACGAGTCGTCCTCGCGGATGTGCGCGGTGTCGCTGCGGAACGATGGGTCGGCCCCGTTGCCGATCTCGAAGCGGCGCCGCATCCGGTCGGCGAGGCGGTCGTGCCGTCGCCCCGCGAAGCGGTCGTGCAGCGCCGTGACGAAGTCGAGCGCGTCGGGCGTGAGGATCTCGTCGAAGCGCGGGTGCATCTCGCCGCGCACCTCGATCGCGGGTTCGTGCGTCTGCACGGGTACGGGCCCCGTCCAGGTGCGCCGCCGGCTCTGAGTCTCTGTGATGGTCATGGTCTCGTCTCCTGTGATCTGTGACGCTCGGGTCAGAACTGGGATGCCTCGGTCGATCCGGCCAGGGCGAGGGTGGCGCTGTCGGGGTTGAGCGCCGTCGAGAGGGCGTCGAAGTAGCCGGTGCCGGCTTCGCGCTGGTGGCGGGTGGCGGTGTAGCCGTGCGCCTCGGCGTCGAACTCCGCCTGCTGCAGCTCGACGTACGCGCTCATTGCACGGTCGGCGTAGCCACGGGCGAGGTCGAACATCGAGTGGTTGAGGGCGTGGAATCCGGCCAGGGTGATGAACTGGAACCGGTAGCCCAGCTCGGCCAGCTCCGCCTGGAACGTCGCGATCTGCGCGTCGCTGAGGTGCCGCTTCCAGTTGAAGCTCGGCGAGCAGTTGTACGCGAGCAGCTTGCCGGGATGCTCCGCGTGGACGGCTGCGGCGAACTCGCGGGCCAGCTCGATGTCGGGCTCGCCGGTCTCGACCCACAGCAGGTCTGCGTAGGGCGCGAACGCGAGGCCGCGCGCGATGACGGGGTCGATCCCGGCGCGGGTGCGGTAGAAGCCCTCGCTCGTGCGCTCGCCGGTGAGGAAGGGGCGGTCGCGCTCGTCGACGTCGCTCGTGATGAGGTCGGCGCCCAGCGCGTCGGTCCGCGCGATCACGATCGCAGGCACGCCCGCGACATCCCCGGCGAGCCGCGCGGCATTGAGCGTGCGGATGTGCTGAGCGGTCGGCACCAGCACCTTGCCGCCGAGGTGGCCGCACTTCTTCTCACTCGCGAGCTGATCCTCCCAGTGCGTGCCGGCGGCACCAGCGGCGATGAGGGATGCCGCGAGCTCGTAGGCGTTCAACGGACCGCCGAACCCCGCCTCGCCGTCGGCGACGATCGGGGCGAGCCAATCGCGGGTGCGGCCGCCCTCGGCGTGCTCGATCTGGTCCTGTCGCAGCAGCGCGTTCGAGATGCGCCGCACGACGGCGGGCACGGAGTTGGCGGGATACAGGCTCTGGTCGGGGTAGGTCTGCCCGGCGAGGTTCGCGTCGGCGGCGACCTGCCAGCCGGACAGGTAGATCGCCTTCAGGCCAGCGCGCACCTGCTGGACGGCCTGGCCGCCCGTGTAGGCCCCGAGGGCGCGGACGTACTCCGCGGTGTGGAGGAGGTTCCACAGCGACTCGGCACCCCGGCGGGCGAGGGTGGCCTCCTCACGGACGGAGCCACGCAGCCGGATGACGTCGTCTGCGCGGTACGTGCGCTCGATGCCGTCCCAGCGGGGGTCGGTCTGCCACAGCTCCTCGAGCTCGGCAGCGGTCTGAACCTGGTCGCCGGGTCGCAGCGGACCCGGAGCGGGAATCGTGGTCATGTCGGTCTCCTTCGTCAGAACGGGCGGCTCTGCCCGTCGTGGAGACCACTGTGGGCGAACTACCGGGCGCAGCACCGCCGGGTTCGAGGAGAAGATCGGCCGATCTTCTGCTTTCGTGACAGAATCCCGCCATGACGCGCAAGGACGCCGTCGCCGCCGCGGGCGTGGCGCTCGACGATGAGGACATGGACGCCTTCACGATCGGCCGGCGCATCCGGCAGATCCGCACCGGACGAGGGATGACCCTCGACGACCTCGCCGCTGCCGTCGGGCGTGCGCCGAGCCAGCTCTCGATGATCGAGAACGGTCGCCGCGAGCCGAAGCTCTCGCTGCTCCGCACGATCGCGCGCGCCCTCGGCACCTCGCTCGATGCGCTCCTCGAGTCCGAGGAGCTGGATCCCCGTGCGGCCCTGGAGATCGAGGTCGCCCGCGCGATGGCGGGGCCGACGTTCCGAAGCGCCGGGATCACGCCGTTCCGCATCCCGCGCGCCGTGCCCGACGAGGTGCTGCGCGCCCTTCTCGCGCTGCAGGGCGAGATCGAGCGGCTGCACGACGAGCGCGCGGCGACTCCCGAGGAGGCGCGGCGCGCCAACGTCGCCCTGCGGCGTCTTATGCGGACGCAGAACAACTACTTCCCCGAGCTCGAGCAGCAGGCGCGGGAGCTGCTGGCGGCGGTCGGGCACCCGGGCGGGCCGCTGACGCAGCGCACCGCGAGCGACATCGCGGGGCATCTCGGCTTCAGCATCCATTACGTCGCGGATCTGCCCCAGACGACCAGAAGCGTCGCCGACCTCGCCCATGGGCGGCTCTACCTGTCGAGCCGCCTCGCTGCCGCGACGTCCGCCGATCCGCGGACCGCCGTGCTGCAGGCGCTGTCGAGCCGCATCCTCGGTCACACCGAGCCGGCCAGCTACGACGAGTTCCTGCGGCAGCGGGTGGAGACCAACTACCTCACCGGTGCCCTGCTGATCCCCGAGGCCGATGCCGCGCCCGCCCTGCGCGAGGCCAAGGAGCGGCGCGCGATTTCCATCGAGGATCTGCGCGACGCGTATTCGGTGACGTACGAGACCGCCGCGCACCGATTCACGAACCTCGCGACGGAGCATTTGGGCATCGCTGTGCACTTCCTCAAGGTTCACGAGTCGGGGACGATCACGAAGGCGTACGAGAACGACGACGTCGACTTCCCGACCGACCGCCTCGGCGCCATCGAGGGGCAGCTGTGCTGCCGGGAGTGGACGAGCCGCGCGGTCTTCGACGTCGATGACCGCTTCAACCCGTACTACCAGTACACCGACACCGGCAACGGGACCTATTGGTGCACGGCTCGCGTCGAGCATTCGAGCGAGGGCGCGCACTCGGTCAGCGTCGGCGTGCGGTTCGATGACACGAAGTGGTTCCTCGGGCGCGACACACCCCATCGCGGGGTGTCACGGCACTCGGTCGACGTGTGCTGCCGACGTGCGCCGGCCGACCTCGAGGAGCGGTGGCGTGCCGCCGCGTGGCCGAACGTGAAGACCCCGCGCACGCTGCTGGCGACTCTGCCGACCGGCGCTTTCCCGGGCGTCGACACGACCGACCTCTACGCGTTCCTGGAGGCGCACGCCCCCTCCTGAAGCACCCCGTCGACTCGGGTCAGGGAGCGGCGTTCCACCGGGGGCGGTAGGGGGTGCCGGGGGCGGGCGAGGCAGTGTCGATCGCGGTCAGGACGGCGGCAGCGTCGGCGACGGGGAAGGTCGTCACCAGGCGGATGCCGTCGTCGGTGACACGCGCGTACACGAGCGCGGCGGCACCGGTGGATGCCGACAGCACGGTGACGTACTCGCCGCCGGCCTCGGACCGCGCCGCTGCGGGGGAGCGGAGCAGGCTCGTCGCCGCGTCCGTCACCCGTTCGAGCAGCGTCGGCCCGTCCGCCCAGGGCGCGAACGCAGCGTCGGCGAGCCCGAACGCGCGGGCGAGCTCGGGGCCGAGCCACCGTTCGCGCTTCAGGCCGTACGGCGTCGGCGTCAGCGAGAGCAGGTAGCCGTACACGTGAAGGAGGCCCGCGTTCCCGACCGGCCAGGCACTCGGCTCGCCGGCGAGATCGTGCAGCCGGTCGAAGACCGCACGGTCGAGCACGGGCGCACCGACGTTCTCGTCGACGATGGTCGACCGCGACCAGCGTGCGAAGCGACCGGATGCCGCATCCTGGGCTATCGATCGCGAGAGCCAGGGCACCGCGTCGAACGCCTGCCCGGCGTCGCCGCGCGCGGCGGTCGCGGCCGCCGCATCGAGTCGTCGGATCTCGTTCATCCGCAGTTCATCGACTGTGGGATTTGTGTCCACGTGTGCACCTAACGATGGACGAAGCGTCCACTCAGAAAGTCCGATCCGTGCCGAACCCTGCTCTCATCATCTTCGATTTCGACGGAACCGTCGCCCTCGGCGACGGGCCGGTGCTCGCCTACGCGCGTGCTGCCGCCGCTGCCTCCGGCGATCCCGACCGGTTCCTCGCCCGGGTCGACGACGGGCTGCGCGGCCGACCGTCCGGTGCTGGGGCGCCGCTCGACGCGTACGACGTGATCCGGCTCGTGGCCGAGGACGCGGGGGTCGGGGCCGAGGCGCTGTCGCGTGCCTACCTCGACAGCCGCGCACTGCTGGGCACCGATCTCGCTCCCGTCGAGGCGCCGGTCGGGCTCGCCGCGGTCGCCGAACGCCTGCCGGCCGAGTGCGTCCTCGTCACCAATGCCCCGGCGACCCGCGTCGCGGAGACCCTCGACGCGCTCGGGCTCGGCGACGCCTTCGCGCGCATCGTCACCGACGCGGGCAAGCCCGCGGGGCTCGAACGGCTGCTCGACGCGCCCGAGGTCCGTGACCGCCGGGTGCTCGCGGTCGGCGACATCTGGCGCAACGACCTCGAGCCCGCGCACCGGCGCGGACACGACACCGCGCTCGTCGGTCCGTGGACGGATGCCGCGGCATCCCCGACCTTCCACGCCGACACGCTCACCGAACTGCTGCCGCGCATCGAAGCGTGGGCCGCGGCATCCGCCCCCTGACTCCGTACACCTCTCACACCACTCCTTTCCCACCCCTCACCCGAAGGACATCCACTCATGCGCACCACCCGACTTCTCGCCGCGGCCGCCGTCAGCGCCATCGCCGCCATCACCCTCGCCGGCTGCGCGGGCTCGCCCGCCGCCGGTGACACCCCTGAGGCCGCCGCCGACCCGACGTCGCTCGTGCTCGCGCTCGTCCCCTCGCAGGACCAGAACGGGCTCGTCGAGACCGCGGCTCCGCTCACCGACTACCTGAGCGACGAGCTCGGCATCGAGGTCACCGGTGTGGTCTCGAAGGACTATCAGGCCGCCGTCGAGGCGATGGGCGCCGGCCAGGCGCAGATCGGCTTCCTCCCGTCGCTGCAGCTGTGGCAGGCCAACGACATGTACGGCGCTGACGTCGTGCTGCAGACCGAGCGCAACGGCAACATCAGCTACCCCGCGCAGTTCATGACGAACAACCCCGACAAGTACTGCGACGACGCTCCCGTCGAGCGCGACGGGATGCTCTTCTGCAACGGCGCCGACGCGATGACGGGCCCCGCGGGCCTCGACTCGATCACCAAGGTGAAGGGCGCGAAGGTCGCCGTGCTCGGACCTGGGTCGCCCGCCGGCTACATCTACCCGATCCTCGCGCTGCAGGAGGCCGGGCTCGACACCGACAGCGACATCGATCAGCTGCCCGTGACCGCGAACGACGCGTCCGTGCTCGCCGTCTACAACGGTGACGCCGAAGTCGGGTTCAGCTTCTGGGACGCGCGCACGATCGTGAAGAAGGACACCCCGGACGTCGGGCAGAAGGTCGTCGTGTTCGCGATGACCGAGGAGATCCCGAACGACGGTGTCGCGCTGAGCTCGGACCTCTCGCCCGAGCTGCGCGAGCGCATCGCGACCGCGCTGGAGGACTTCTCGAACACCGCCGAGGGCTCGGAGGTGCTGCAGAGCATCTACTCGATCACGAAGCTCGCACCCGCCGACGCCTCGTCGCTCGACGTCGTCGCACGCGCCGCGCAGGCGCTCGGACTGCAGTGACCGACACCACTGCACGCGATGCCGGGGCCGCGGCCCCGGCATCGCCGTCGGGCATCCGGCTGCACGACGTCACGGTGCGCTACCCGAACGGCACTCTCGGCCTGCGCGGGGTCTCGCTCGAGATCGGTGCGGGCGAGATGGTCGCCGTCGTCGGGCTGTCGGGATCGGGCAAGTCGACCCTCATCCGCACGATCAACGGCCTCGTCCCCGTGACCTCGGGCGTGCTCGAGGTCGGCGGCGTGCGCGTCGACACGGCGCGTGGGCGCGAGCTGCGTCGCCTGCGCGGCGACATCGGCATGGTGTTCCAGGGCTTCAACCTCGCCGGTCGCACGAGCGTGCTCAACAACGTCCTCGTCGGTCGCCTCGCCCATACCCCGGTGTGGCGCACCCTGCTGGGCGCCTACCGGTCCGACGACCGCCGCCTCGCCTTCGAGGCGCTCGAGCGCGTGGGGATGCTGCCGCGGGTCTGGGATCGCGCCGCCGCTCTCTCGGGAGGTCAGCAGCAGCGCGTCGCGATCGCCCGCGCCCTCGCGCAGCAGCCGCGCATCGTCCTGGCCGACGAGCCGGTCGCGAGCCTCGATCCGCCCACGGCGCACGGGGTCATGAAAGACCTCCAGCGCATCAACACCGAGCTGGGCATCACGGTGCTGGTGAACCTGCACCTGCTCGACCTGGCGCGCACCTACGGCGTGCGACTGATCGGGATGCGGGCGGGCGAGGTCGTCTACGACGGCCCGGCAGCGGATGCCTCCGACGCGGACTTCGCCGGCATCTACGGGCGATCGCTGACGGCCGAGGACCGGCTCGACGCATGAGCGCGCCCGCACTCATCGTCCCGCCGCGACCCCGCGGACGTGCGGTGCCGTGGCTGGTCGCAGGGATCGTCACCGCGATCACGGTGGTCACCTGCCTTCCCGGCATCGGCGTCGGGCTCGACCTGTCGGGCATCGCGCGCAACTGGCAGCACGGAGCCGACAAGGTGCTCGGATTGCTGCAGCCGGACTGGACCTTCTTCCCGCGGACCGTCGCCCCGCTGCTGGAGACGCTCCAGATGGCGGTGATCGGCACCGCGGTGGGGGCCGCGCTCTCGCTGCCGCTGAGTCTGTGGGCGGCTCGGCCGACCAACCCGCGCCCGGTGCTGCGGGGTGCGGTCCGCGCGATGCTCAACATCGTCCGGAGCGTTCCCGACCTGCTGTCGGCGGCGATCCTGGTGGCGATGGTCGGGGTCGGCGCGCTGCCCGGCATCCTCGCCCTCGTGATCTTCAACGTCGGCATCATCGTGAAGCTGGTCTCCGAGCAGATCGACGCGATGGACACGGGGCCCCTCGAAGCGGGCCGCGCCGCGGGCGGGACGCAGCTTCAGATCAATCGTGCCCTCGCCCTGCCCGACACCTGGCCCGCGTTCGCGGCGCAGACGCTGTACGTCCTCGAGCTCAACGTCCGCGCGTCGACCGTCCTGGGGCTCGTCGGCGCCGGCGGCATGGGCCTCATCATCGACGCCGTGCGCACCTTCTACCGGTACGACCAGCTGTCGCTCATCATCCTGGAGATCCTCGTCGTCGTGCTCGTCATCGACGCCGCCAGCTCCGCCCTGCGACGGAGGCTCGCATGACCGCTCCCGTTCTCGCCGATCCGCGACGCACGTCAGCGCCGGCCGTGCCCTCCCGCCCGCGTCGACGGGTGCGCACCGTGGTCGCCGCCGCCGTGACGATCGTCGTCATCCTGGCCTTCTGGTCGGTGGACATCACCTGGTCGCGGCTGGCTGACCTGCCCGCCGAGCTCGTGCGCTACGGCTGGCTCATGTTCTCGTCGCCGACGTGGGAGAAGCTGCCGGACGCTCTGTGGCAGACCTGGCAGAGCGTTCAGATGGCGTGGGTCGGGACCGTGCTCGGGGTCATCGTGGCAACACCGCTCAGCCTGGTGGCGGCCCGAGGGTTCGGTCCGGCATGGCTGCGCTCGATCCTGCGGTTCGTGTTCTCGACGATTCGCGCCGTTCCCGAGATCATCTTCGCGATCATCATCCTCTCGATGACCGGGCTCACGCCGCTCACGGGGGCGCTCGCCCTCGCGGTGAACGGCATCGGCACCCTCGGCAAGTGGGGGTACGAAGCCGTTGAAGCCGTCCCCGCCGGACCCATCGAAGCGGCGCGCGCGGCCGGGGGCAGCCCGGCGCAGGTGCTGCGATGGGGCGTGTGGCCGCAAGCGACCCCGGTGTTCCTGTCGTTCTGGCTCTACCGCTTCGAGATCAACGTGCGCTCGTCGGCCGTCCTCGGGCTCATCGGAGTCGGCGGGATCGGCGACATGCTGACGACCTACACCCAGTACCGTGAGTGGTCGACGGTGGGGATGCTGCTGATCGTCGTGATCGTCGTCACGATGACGATCGACGGCATCTCGGGCCGCATCCGCCGACGGATCATGGAGGGCGCACGTGTCCGGTAACGCTCCGCCGACCGTGCGCATCCAGGCGCTCCGCAACGGGCTGCAGCCGACCGAGCGCCGCGTCGCGGACGTGATCCTCGACGCGCCCGAGGTCGTGGTCGAACTCACCGCGCAGCAGCTGGCCGACCGTGCGGGGGTCGCGCGTTCGTCGGTGGTCCGCGCCTGTCAGACGTTCGGGTTCCGCGGCTATCCGCAGCTGCGGGTCGCGCTCGCCGCCGAACTCGGAGCGGCCGCGCCGGCGCCATCCCACCACGGCGACGGGGCGCTCGGGCGCGTGCGCAGGTCGATCGATCGAGCCGCGGCGTCGCTGCCGGCGTCGACGAGCCTGCTCGAGGCTGACGAGGTCGAGCGAGCGGTGACGGCTGTGGTCGGCGCCGGCAGGCTGCTGGTCGTCGCCAACGGACTCTCGTCGCCGGTCGCGAGCGATCTCGCGATGCGCCTGACCGCCGTGGGGCGGCCAGCCGAGGCGATCGCCGACGTCATCGCGCAGCAGATCTCCGCTCGGCAGCTCGGCAGTCGTGACGTCTGCATCGTCGTGAGCGGCTCGGGCGCGAACGAGGCGAGTCTGCGGGCCGCGGCGGCGGCCGCGACCGGGGGAGCCGTCGTCATCGCGATCACCTCGTTCGCGGCATCCCCGCTCGTCGAACGAGCCACGCACGCGCTCGTCATCGCGCCGGCGGGGACGAGCTTCCGCGATGAGCTCGAGCACACGTCGCGGGCCGCGCACGCGCTGTTCGTCGAGGCTCTCGCCGACGAGGTGGCCGCGCGCCTGCCCGGCGGCGCGAGCGCCGTGCGCGCGCAGGTGCTCGAGGTCCTCTCCGACAATCTCGGGGCTTGAGCACGGGGTCAGGGGGAGAGGCGGAGGGCCGTCCAGACGGCGGCGCGGTCGGCGAAGCTCGACAGGTCGCGGCCGAGCAGGCGCTGGGCCAGGGCGATGCGCGTGCGGACGGTGTGTCGATGCACGCCGAGGGCGCGCGCCGTCGACTCGTGAGCGCCGTCGTGGTCGAGCCAGGCGACGAGCGTCGCCTCGAGCGCCGTGCCGTGACGTGCATCGTGGGTGCGTAGCGGGGTGAGCTCGGCTCCGGCGCGGGCGCGAGCGGGCGCCGTCGCGAGATCGTCGAGCAGGTCGCCTGGAGCATCGACGACATCGGTGACGGCACCCGGACGCCCGCGGTCGCGCGCGAGCCGGGCCCGGTCGCGGGCCGCCGTCACGTCGTCGTCGGTCGTGGCCGCCGCGGTCCCGAGCCGCCACGACAGCCGCGCGGCGATCTCGTCGAGCAGGTGCCGTTCGTTCGTCCCGACGATGAGGAGCACGCCGTCCTCGTCGCGACCGTAGAACAGCCGGCCGCCTGCGGCGTGATTGTCGAGCACTTCGCGCGCGCCGGTCGGCGCGTGCGCATCCGCCACCGCGACGACGTAGGGCGCGGCGGGGAAGCCGCCCCAGGCATCGGTCGCCACCTTCCGTGCGAGGGCGAGGTGCCCGTCGGCGAGGAGGTCGACGAGCGCAGCGCGCAGCCCGCTCCACGCGCCCGCGGTCATCCGGCGCTGCTCGAGAGCGAGGCCCGTCGTCGCGACGACGGCGGTGACGACGGCGCGGGCGTCCTGGTCGAGTTCGGCGCCGGCAGTGACGAGGACCCCGCGCTGACCCCCCGAGCCGAGCGTCTGCAGCGTCACCGGATAGCCCGCCAACCGCATCGCCGCGCCAGTTCCCCCTCCCCGTCGCAGCAGCGCCGCAGCCTCTGCCCCGATGGCCCGGCGCAGTTCGCCGTCGACCGCGGACCGGGCGGAGGAGTGCTCGTGCGTCAGCGTTCCCGAGGCGTCGTAGAGGCCGACCCACGCGCCGAGCTGGCGCGCGAGCTCGGCCAGCGTCGCGTCGAACCCGTCGGGCCGCAGGGCGGCGATCGCGAGGGCGCGCTGCGCGTCGAGCGCCCAGCTGCGCCGAGCGTACGCCTGCGCGGCGATGGCTTCCGCGGCGGCTCGGGCGACGGCGATGAACGGGGTCCGATACGGCACCTCGAACAGCGGCATGCCTGCCGTGGTGCAGGCGAGCCGGAGGGAATCGGGGATGCCGTCGCGGACCACCTCCGTGCCGAAGCCGAGCCCGCGGACACCGCGCGCCCGCAGGCGGCCGACGTAGGCCTCCGCCTCCGCATCCGCATCGGAGTCCCCGGCGAACTGGGTGCCCGTCGTGAGCAGGACGACGTCCTCCGAGAGGAAGGGGGTGGGGTCGGCAAGATCGGAGCTGTGCACCCAGCGCACCGGCGCGTCGAGGTTGGCGTCGTCGGCAGGCGTCGCGAGGCGCAGATCGAGTTCACGCCGGGCCAGCAGGGCGCGGATCGTCGGTGACGGGGGAGCGGCGGCGGGCATCGGATCCTGTACGTGCTGGCGATAAGAGGTGGCATCACTGTACAACCCGGTGAATGCGGGTTGCGCGATGCGCGTCTTACTGTCGCGGAATGAGCACCACGACCTCGACGCCGACCATCCCCCTCGGCGGCCCGACCCTCCCGCAGGAGCGCCGTGTCGTCACCGCGATCCCCGGACCCCGCTCCGAGGAGCTGCTGGCACGCAAGGCAGCCGCCGTCCCGGCCGGTGTCGGCCACACCGCGCCGATCCATGCCGTCGCCGCGGGTGGCGGAGTCATCGTCGACGCCGACGGGAACTCGCTCATCGACCTCGGCTCGGGCATCGCCGTGACCTCGGTCGGCAACGCGCATCCCGCCGTCGTCGCCGCTGTGCAGGCGCAGGTCGCGCAGTTCACCCACACCTGCTTCATGATCTCGCCGTACGAGTCGTACGTCGCCGTCGCCGAAGCCCTCAACCGGCTCACCCCCGGCGACCACGAGAAGAAGACCGCGCTGTTCAACTCGGGCGCCGAAGCGGTCGAGAACGCCGTGAAGATCGCACGCAAGGCGACCGGCCGTCAGGCGGTCGTCGCCTTCGACCACGGCTACCACGGCCGCACGAACCTCACGATGGCGCTCACCGCGAAGTCGATGCCCTACAAGAGCGGATTCGGGCCCTTCGCCCCCGAGGTCTACCGTGCGCCGCTGTCGTATCCGTTCCGCGACGGACTGTCGGGCCCGGATGCCGCGGCCCGCGCGATCTCGCAGATCGAGAAGCAGATCGGAGCCGACAACCTCGCCGCCGTCATCATCGAGCCCATCCAGGGCGAGGGCGGGTTCATCGTCCCCGCCGACGGGTTCCTGCCGGCGGTCGCCGACTGGTGCCGCGAGAACGGCGTCGTGTTCATCGCCGACGAAGTCCAGACCGGCTTCGCCCGCACCGGTGCGATGTTCGCGAGCGAGCACTTCGGCATCGTCCCCGACCTGATCACGACGGCGAAGGGCATCGCGGCGGGCCTGCCGCTCGCGGCCGTCACCGGCCGCGCCGACCTCATGGACGCCTCGCACCCCGGTGGCCTGGGCGGCACGTACGGCGGCAACCCCGTCGCCTGCGCGGCGGCCCTCGCCGCGATCGACGCCTTTGAGAACGACGGCCTGATCGAGCGCGCTCAGCAGATCGGGGCGCGCCTGACAGCTCGTCTCAACGCGATGCGCGAGAGCGACCCCCGCATCGGGGATGTGCGCGGGCTCGGCGCGATGATCGCCGCCGAGTTCGTCGACCCCGCCACCGGCGCCCCCGACGCCGCGCTGACCTCGGCGATCGCCAAGGCGTGCATCGCGGAGGGCGTCATCGTCCTCACGTGCGGCACCTACGGCAACGTGATCCGGTTCCTTCCGCCGCTCTCGATCGGCGACGAGCTGCTCGACGACGGTCTCGACGTCATCGCCGCGGCTCTCGGGCGGGCCTGAGCGTGGCGGCCCCGAGCTCCAGCGGCTGGGAGAACCCGGTCTCGCCCGAGACGTCCGCGGGGCTCGGGGCGGTGACGAAGGCGCGTTCGAACAAGCTGCGGTCGCGCCACGTCACGATGATCACTCTCGGCGGCATCATCGGCGCGAGCCTGTTCGTCGGATCCGGCAACGTCATCCGCACGGTCGGGCCGGCCGCGGTCCTGTCGTACCTGCTGGGCGGTCTGCTGGTCTTCCTCGCGATGCGCATGCTCGGCGAGATGGCGGCGTCGCGTCCGGCGATCGGCTCGTTCATGGAGTACGCCCGCGTCGGGCTCGGTGACTGGGCTGCCTATCTCGTCGGCTGGCTCTACTGGTACTTCTGGGTCGGCGTGCTCGCCTACGAGGCGGTGCTCGGCGGCGAGACGATGCACACCTGGTTCCCGGTCATCCCCTCCTGGGGCTGGTCGCTGATCCTGCTCGCGGTCTTCGTCGGCACGAACGTCATCTCGGTCCGCACGTTCGGCGAGGTCGAGTTCTGGCTGGCCAGCATCAAGGTGCTCGCTATCGTCGTGTTCCTCGGCGCCGGCATCCTCTTCGCCCTCGGGCTGTGGCCGCAGGCGACCTTCGCCGTCCCCAACCTGTGGGAGCACGGCGGGTTCGCCCCCAACGGCATCGGCGTCGCCTTCACCGGCGTTGCCCTCGTGATCTTCTCGTACTTCGGCACCGAGATCGCCGTCATGGCGTCGGCCGAATCCGTCGATCCCGCCAAGGGCATCCGGCAGGCGACCAGCACGATCATCTGGCGCATCCTGCTGTTCTTCGTCGGGTCGGTGCTCGTGATCGTCACCGTCGTGCCCTGGGATGAGCTGCCGGCGCCGACGGATGTCGCGAACGCGCCGTTCACGGTCGCGCTGTCGCGCTTCGGCATCCCCGGGGCCGACGTCATCATGCAGCTCGTGATCTTCACGGCCGTCATCTCGGTCCTCAACTCGGGCCTGTACTCGGCCTCGCGGATGTTCTCGGCGCTGGCCGACAAGGGCTTCGCCCCGAAGCTCGTCGCGCGGCGCTCGCGCAACGGCGTTCCCGTGATGGCGCTGCTGGCCTCGACCATCGGCGGGCTCATCGCGACGCTCGTGAACTTCCTCACGCCGGGGTCGGGCATCTTCGACTTCATCATGAACTCGGCCGGCCTCGTCGCGCTCTTCGTGTACGTCTTCATCGCCCTCACCCAGCTGCGCCTGCGTCAGCGGATGACGCCCGAGGAGGTGGCCGCGCTCAAGCTGAAGATGTGGCTGCACCCGTGGCTCAACATCTTCCTGATCGTCGCGATCGCCGCCGTCGTGGTGGTCATGCTCACGACAGAGTCGGGGCGTTCGCAGGTGTGGACGAGTCTCATCGCCACCGGTGTACTACTGGTGTTCTGGCCGCTCGTGCGCCGCAACCTGCGCGCCCGTCGGCTCGACCGGGAGAGTGTCGCCCCGGTCACGGGTTCTGCCAACGAAGGAGTCGGAAATGACTGAGATCACCCGCGACGTCACGATCGTCGGAGCCGGCGCGGCCGGACTGACGGCCGCGAACGACCTGAGGAAGGCCGGGCTGTCGGTCGTCGTGCTCGAGGCGCGCGACCGCGTCGGCGGACGCCTGTGGACCGACGAGATCGACGGCGCCATGCTCGAGCTCGGCGGACAGTGGGTCTCGCCCGACCAGCACGCGCTGATCGACACGCTCGCCGACCTCGGGCTCGAGACGTACACGCGGTATCGCGACGGCGACAGCGTGTACGTCGGTCCGGACGGGCAGGCGCGGCGCTTCCGCGGCGAGATGTTCCCGGTGGCGCCGGAGACCGAGCGCGTCATCGACGAGATCACCGCGCGGCTGGACGAGATGGTCGCCGAGATCGACCCCGACCGGCCGTGGGCGCACGAGAAGGCGGCCGAGTGGGACCGCATCTCGTGGGACGCGTGGCTGCGTCAGCAGACCGATGACGACGAGGCGGTGCGCAACCTCGCCTTCGCCACGGGATCGGCGATGCTCACCAAGCCGACGCACACCTTCTCGCTGCTCCAGTCGCTGCTCATGGCGGCGTCGGCGGGCTCGTACTCGCACCTGGTCGATGCGGACTTCATCCTCGACAAGCGCGTCGTCGGAGGTCTGCAGCAGGTGCCGCTGCGCCTCGCGGAGCGGCTGGGCGAGGACGTCCTGCTGGGCCAGCCGGTGCGCTCGATCGAGTACTCCGACGCGGGTGCGGTCGTCCGCACCGACGAGGTCACGGTGCGGGCACGCCACGTCGTGCTCGCTCTGGCGCCGGTGCTCTACAACCGCATCTCGTTCTCGCCGCCGCTGCCGCGTCTGAAGCACCAGATGCACCAGCACTTCTCGATGGGCTTCGTCATCAAGGTGCACGCCGTCTACGACCGGCCGTTCTGGCGCGAGCAGGGGCTGTCGGGCACCGCCTTCAGCCCGTACGAGCTGTCGCACGAGGCGTACGACAACACCAACCACGGCGACGAGCGGGGCACGCTCGTCGGGTTCGTGTCCGACCAGAACGCGGACGACCTCTTCCGCCTCTCCGCGGACGAGCGGCGCGAGCGCATCCTCGAGTCGCTCTCGCACTACTACGGACCCGAGGCGAAGAACCCGATCGTCTACTACGAGAGCGACTGGGGCAGCGAGGAGTGGACGCGCGGCGCCTACGCCGCGAGCTTCGACCTCGGCGGCCTGACCCGTTACGGCGCTGAGCAGCTCGAGCTCGTCGCACCGCTGCACGTCGCGTGCAGCGATCTCGCCGGACTCGGCTACCAGCACGTCGACGGAGCGATCCGCATGGGCCACCGCGTCGCCGACGAGATCCTCGAAGCGGACCGCGCATGAGCCGCTCGGCGTCCGGCGGCCGCATCGTCGTCGGATACACCGCGACCAAGGCGGGGCGGGATGCCGTGGCCTTCGCGAGTCGCCTCGCGACGGCATCCGGGGCCGCGCTCCACCTCGTGCTCGTGCTCCCCGCCCAGAAGCCAGGGGTCGTCCCGCCGGACGCGGGCTACGAACGGCTGCTGCGCGAGCAGGCCGCCGGCTGGCTGCGGGAGGGCGCCGCGGAGGTGCCCGAGGGTGTGTCGCACCGCGCACACGTCCGCTACGGCGAGTCGGTCGCCGCGGGGCTCATCGACGCGGCCGATGAGCTCGGCGCGTCACTCATCGTCGTCGGGGCCGCCGACGGCGGCAATCGGGGCCGGCACCGGCTCGGCACGACGACGACCGAGCTCGTGCACTCGTCCGACGTGCCGGTCGCCCTGGTTCCGCGCGGCGCGCGCCGCGTTCCGGTCGAGACCGGCATCACGCGCCTGACCGCCGCCGTGGGCGAGCGCGAGGGCACCGAGCTCCTCATCGAGGCGACCATCCGGCTCGCCGCGGCGACCGCGGCACCGGTGCGCCTGCTCTCGCTCGTCGCCCTCGACCTGCCCGCGGGGCTCGACACCGGCGCCATCCGCACGGTCGGTCAGAACCACGCGCAGGAGGTCCTGGACGAGGTCCGCGGAGCTCTTCCGGCCGAGGCCGAGGTCACCGCCGTGGTCGCGGCCGGCGACGGCATCGAGGACGCCGTGTCGCACCTCGAATGGGAGGCCGGCGAGGTCGTCATCGTCGGCTCCAGCCGTCTCGCGCAGCCGCGACGGCTCTTCCTCGGCTCCACGGCGGCGCGCATGCTGCGCGTCGTCACCGCCCCCATGATCGTGGTGCCCCGCACCCGCAGCGACCGCGAAGGAGCGAGCGCATGACCCGAGCAGAACAGGCGGGGGTGCCCGCGGGCGACCCCGTCACCGGCGGCATCTCCCGGAAGGGGCTGAGCGCCGGAACGGTCGGCCTCATCGGAGCAGTCGTCATCGGCATCTCCTGCATCGCCCCGGCCTACACCTTCACCGCGGCGGTCGGGCCGACGGCATCCGTCGTGGGCACTCAGGTGCCGGCGATCGTGCTCGTCGGCTTCATCCCGATGCTGCTCGTCGCCTTCGGATACCGCGAGCTCAACAACCGCATGCCCGACTCGGGTACGAGCTTCACGTGGGCGACGCGCGCCTTCGGCCCGTGGATCGGGTGGATGGCCGGCTGGGGGCTCGTCGCCGCCACGATCCTCGTGCTCTCGAACCTCGCGGGGGTCGCCGTCGACTTCCTCTTCCTGCTGATCGCCCAGCTCACCGGACAGGAGTCGATCGCCGGCCTCGCCTCCGTGGTCTGGATCAACGTCCTCGTCTGCGTCCTGTTCGTCGCCGCGGCGACGTTCATCTCGTACCGCGACATGCAGACGACGCAGAAGCTGCAGTACGGACTCGTCGCCTTCCAGGTCGTCGTCCTCGTGCTGTTCGCGATCGCGGCGATCGTCGAGTCGGTGTCGGGCAACGCCTTCGACGCCACGGCGTTCGACTGGTCGTGGTTCAACCCGTTCGCGGTGCCGACGTTCAGTGCGTTCGCCGCCGGGCTCTCGCTGTCGATCTTCATCTTCTGGGGCTGGGACGTCACATTGACGATGAACGAGGAGACGAAGGACCCCGAGCGCACGCCGGGACGCGCCGCGACGATCACGGTCGTCATGATCGTCGCCCTCTACCTGCTGCTCGCGATCGCGATGATCATGTTCGCCGGCGTCGGCACGGGCGAGCTCGGGCTCGGCAACGAGGACATCCAGGAGAACGTCTTCTTCCACCTGTCGGGCCCGATCCTCGGCCCGCTGGCGTTCCTCGTCTCGCTCGCGGTGCTCACCAGCTCGGCGTCGTCGCTCCAGTCGACCTTCGTCGGGCCGGCGCGCACACTGCTCGCGATGGGCCACTACGGCGCCCTCCCCGAGAGCTTCGCGAAAGTGAGCCCCCGATTCTTCACGCCCGGCTACGCCACGATCGTCTCGGCGATCGTCGCATCGGGCTTCTACGTCGTCATGCGTATCGTCAGCGAGAACGTGCTGTGGGACACCATCCTCGCGCTCGGCATGATGATCTGCTTCTACTACGGCCTGACGGCATTCGCCTGCGTCTGGTACTTCCGGCGCCAGTGGTTCGACTCGGTGCGGAACGTCTTCTTCACGTTCCTCTTCCCGCTCGTGGGCGGCGTCATCCTGGCGGTGCTGTTCGTCACGACGCTCATCGACACGATGGATCCCGCGTACGGCAGCGGATCGCAGATCGGCGGCATCGGCTTGGTGTTCATCCTCGGCGTGGGAGTCATCCTCGTCGGCGTCGTCGTGATGGTGTGGCAGGCCGTGAAGCGCCCCGCGTTCTTCCGAGGCGAGACTTTGACCAAGGATGCGCCGGTGAGCCGGCGCGCGAGAGGAGTGGCGCGATGACGCACGAGAACGAGACACGACTGCTGGCGGGAATCGAACGCGGCCTCTTCATCGGCGGCGAGTGGGTGGATGCCGAGGGCGGCGCGACCTTCCCCGTCACCGACCCCTCGACCGGCCGCACGCTCATCGAGATCGCCGACGCCTCGCCCGCCGACGGCATCCGCGCCCTCGACGCCGCCGTCGCGGCACAGGAGGAGTGGGCCGCCACCGCGCCGCGCGTGCGCAGCGACATCCTGCGCCGCGCGTTCGACCTCGTGCAGGAGCGCAAGGAGGACCTGGCGCTGCTGATGACGCTCGAGATGGGCAAGCCCCTCGCCGAGGCGCGCGGCGAGGTCGTCTACGGCGGTGAGTTCCTGCGGTGGTTCAGCGAGGAGGCGGTGCGCATCTCGGGCCGATACGGCCTGAACCCCGAGGGGACCGGCCGCATGGTCGTCTCGCAGCGTCCCGTCGGTCCGTCGTTCTTCATCACGCCGTGGAACTTCCCGCTCGCGATGGCGACCCGCAAGATCGCTCCGGCGCTTGCGGCCGGGTGCACCGTCGTGGTCAAGCCCGCGGCGCTCACGCCGCTCACCACGACGTTGTTCGTCCAGATCCTGCAGGAGGCGGGCCTCCCGGCGGGCGTCGTCAACGTCGTCAACGCGACGCGCTCGAGCGAGGTCGCCGCGCCCATCATCGCCGACCCCCGGCTGCGAAAGCTCTCGTTCACCGGCTCGACCCCGGTCGGGCGCAAGCTCATCGAGCAGGCGGCGGAAGGGGTGCTGCGGGTCTCGATGGAGCTCGGCGGCAACGCCCCGTTCGTCGTGTTCGACGACGCCGACCTCGACAAGGCGGTGGAGGGCGCGATGCTCGCGAAGTTCCGCAACATCGGGCAGGCCTGCACCGCGGCCAACCGCTTCATCGTGCACGAGTCGATCGCCGACGAGTTCGCCGACCGGCTCACCGAGCGCGTCTCGGCGATGAAGATCGGTCGCGGTACCGAGGACGGCGTGCAGATCGGGCCGCTCATCGACGAGAAGGCGGTCGCGAAGACGGGCGCGCTCGTCGAGGATGCCGTCGCGCGGGGCGCCACGGTGCGCACCGGCGGGTCGGCCATCGACGGGGAGGGGACGTTCTTCGAGCCCACGGTCGTGACCGAGGTCGCCGCGGGCAGTGACATCCTGCGCGAGGAGATCTTCGGACCCGTCCTGGCGATCGCGACCTTCTCCGACGAGGACGAGGCCGTGCGCCTGGCCAACGACACCGAGTACGGACTGGTGTCGTACGTGTTCACGCAGGATCTCGCGCGCGGCCACCGGATGATCGATCGTCTCGAGACCGGCATGATGGGCCTGAACGTCGGGGTCGTCTCCAACGCGGCGGCCCCGTTCGGTGGTGTGAAGCAGTCGGGAATCGGGCGCGAGGGCGGACTCGAGGGCATCCACGAATACCTCTCGACGAAGTACACCCTGATCCCCGCCGACTGACGAGACGAAGGAGAACCGATGAGCACGTATGCCGTGACCAACCCCGCCACCGGCGAGACCCTGGCGACGTACGACCCCGCGACCGACGAGGACGTCGAGCGCGCCCTGGCCGCGGCGGACGAGGCCTACCGCACGTGGTCGCGCGTCGTCGCGCCGGCTGAGCGGGCCGAGCGTCTGCGCCGCGTGGCCGAGCTGCACCGCGAGCGCCGCGACGAGCTGGCCGCCATCATCGTGCGCGAGATGGGCAAGCCGCTCGCCGCGGCGGAGGGCGAGGTCGATTTCGCCGCCGACATCACCGCGTACTACGCCGACCACATCGACGAGATCACCGGCGACACCCCGATTCCGATCGAGGGGGAGGGTGCCGCGGTCATCCGGCGCAGCCCGCTCGGCGTGCTGCTCGGAATCATGCCGTGGAACTTCCCGTACTACCAGGTGGCCCGTTTCGCGGCGCCGAACATCGCGGTCGGGAACACCATCCTGCTCAAGCACGCGCCGCAGTGCCCCGAGTCCGCCGCCGCGATCGACGCGATCTACCGCGACGCGGGCTTCCCGGCCGGGGTCTACACGAACCTGTACCTGAGCAACGAGCAGGCCGCCGATGTGATCGCCGACCGCCGCGTGCAGGGCGTCTCGGTGACCGGGTCGGAGCGCGCCGGATCGGCGGTCGCCGAGATCGCCGGTCGCAACCTGAAGAAGGTCGCGCTCGAGCTCGGCGGGTCAGACCCGTTCATCCTGCTCTCGACCGATGATCTGGATGCCGCGGTGTCGGCGGCCGCCGAGGCGCGCCTCGACAACGTGGGACAGTCGTGCAACGGAGCGAAGCGGTTCATCGTGGTCGATGGACTCTACGACGCCTTCGTCGAGAAGTTCGCCGCGGCGCTGGCCGACGCGAAGGTCGGCGACCCGTTCGCCGACGACACGGTCCTCGGGCCGCTGTCGTCGCTGACGGCGGCGGAGCGGCTGGCGGAGCAGGTCGACCGAGCCGTGGCGCAGGGGGCGACCCTCGTGACCGGCGGACGCCGCGACGGCGCCTTCTACCCGGGCACGGTGCTCACCGGCGTGACCCCGGAGATGGATGCCTACCGCGAGGAGTTCTTCGGTCCCGTCGGCGTGGTCTACCGGGTCGCGGACGAGGCCGAGGCGATCGAGCTCGCCAACGACACCCCGTTCGGGCTCGGGTCGTACGTGTTCACGACGGATGCCGAGCAGGCTGAGCGTGTGGCCGATGCGATCGACGCGGGAATGGTCTACATCAACCTCGTGCTCGCGGACGAGGCCGGGCTGCCGTTCGGCGGAGTCAAGCGCAGCGGCACCTCACGCGAGCTCGGGCTCCTCGCCGCCGACGAGTTCGTGAACAAGAAACTCATCCGTACCGGCGCCTGACCCGTCGCGGGAGCCCACGGAGCAGCACGAAGGGCGCGCCGAGCGGATCGGCGCGCCCTTCGTCGTGGGTTATCGGGGTCGTGGCGTGACCGGGCTCAGGCGTCGAGCAGAGAGCGGACCTCCGCGGCCTCGGCGGGGCGGCCGAGAGCCTCATAGACGTCGCCGAGCTCGCCCGCAGCCACCTGGAGCAGCGGCGGGATCTCCGCGGCACGCTCCATGACCGACCGATAGAGCGGCACGGCGTCGGCCGCGCGCTCGTGCTGCGTGAGGACGCGTGCGGCGAAGAGTTCGGACGCGCCGGCAGAGCCCGCGTCGCCGACCTCGGCGAAGCCGTCGGCGGCCTGCAGAGCGGTGGCGACCGCCTCGTCCGCCTGCCCGAGCATCGCGAGGGCGCGGGCTCGGGAGTCGGTGATGTCGGCGGCGAGCCACGGGGCACCGAGACCGGACGCGATCTCGCGGGCCTCGTCGAGGGCCGTCAGCGCCTCCTGCTCGCCGCGGGCGGCGCGAACCTGGCCCTCCGAGTGCCGCGCTTCGGCGAGCAGGCCGGCCTGGTCGGGCTCGGTGCGCGCGATCGCGACCGCCGTCTCGAGCGAGGCGAGGGCGTCGTCGAACTCTCCGAACCGGTGCAGCAGGCGACCGTGCGACAGGAGGGCGTTGGCGCGACCCACCGGGGCCTCTCCCTCGTCGAACAGCTCGGCGGCGAAATCCCATGCGCCGACCGCGCGGCCGGGTTCGCCGGCGTCTTCGAAGGCGCGGGCCAGCAGCATGAGCGTCTGGGCGCGAGACGCCGCGGGCTCCTCGCGGTCGGTCTCGTCGGAGTAGACGTTCACGAGCAGCTCGGCGGCCTCGTCGGCCGAACCGGATGCGAGCAGCGCCCGGGCGAGGCGGTACTGCACCGCGGTCACCGAGTCGCCGTTCTCCGTCGCGGCCCGCTCGGCGAACCGGTAGCGCGCGACTGCCTCGCCCGGAGCGCCGGCGTCCTCGTTCAGCGCGGCGGCGAGCACGTATGCCCCCGGGAGCACGCTGCGCGCGTCGAGCTCGACGAGGATGCGGCAGAGCTCGTCGGCGTCGGCCACGCCGTCGAGGAACCTCTCCTGTCCGCCGCGCATGCGAGCGCGCAGGCCGAGCAGCCGGGCCCGTGCGCCCGCCCCGAGCGTGGGGTCCTCGAGGGCCGCGGTGATCGTCGCGTCGCACTCGTCGAACGCCCCCACGGCGCCCTGGAACGACGCGCGCGCGAGCGTGACGATGCGCCGCAGGTCGTCGTCACCCAGGGCGGCGTCGCGGTCGCGGGCGTCGTCGAAGAGGCCGCGGGCCGTATCGGGGTCGCTCTCGGCGACGGCCATGCCGAGCACGACCTCCACGATCGCGTGCAGGCGCGGCGGCAGGCTCTCGCCGTCGGCGAGGAGCGCGCGAAGAGTCTCGAGGTCGTCGGGGGTGCCGCGTCCGAAGAGCGCGAGCCCGGCGCGCTCTTCGACCCGGGCCTCCGCGTCGCGACCGGCGGCGCGGAGGGCGTCGAGACGGTCCTGCAGGGCCGCTTGAGCGGCCTCGAGGTCCTCGCGCGCGACAAGAGCGGCGATGCGCGCCGAGTGGAGCTTTGCGCGCTGCTCGAGGGTCGCGCCGGGGAGGGCGGCATCCGCCGCAGCCAGGGCCTCGGAGGCGCCGTAGTCGCCGAGGTCGATAGCCCGCTGGACGAGCTCTTCGGCCGACCGTGCGGCCACGGGGGCGACCCGGGGGAGCAGGGGCTCGGCGCTGAGGGGGAGCGAGTAGCGCTCCTGCCCGACGGCCCAGGCCCGGTCGAGGCGTCGGCGGTGACCGTCGGTGCCGTCGCGGCGATCGAATTCGCCGGCGATTCGCTCGGCCTCCGAACGCATCACCGCGGCCAGCTCGGCGGCGCGCCACGGGCCGTCGTGGTCGCCGAAGAATGCGCGGAGCCGGTCGGAGTCGGCGCCCCGCACGATGGTGTCGGCGTGACCCGCGGCGCTGACGGCTTCCAGGGCGATCGCGAAGGCGGTGAGGGCGGAGAGATGCCCGTCGACGCCGAGCGCGTCGTGCGCGAGCCAGTCGAGGTGGCGTTCGACGAGCGAGAGTGCCCGTGCCTCGTTGCCGGTGATGGCGCAGAACACGATGTTGTCGGCGACGATGGCGAGGTTGTCCGCGTTGTCCTTCGCGAGCCGGTAGCTGCGCAGGTGGGCGAGGCGGGCTTTGTCGTATTCGCCGGCGTGCAGGTACGGAACGAGCGACCGTGCGAGCGCGTGCTCCGGCTCTTCGCCGCACGAGAAGTCGCCCTCGACGAGCTCTTCGACGAGGCGGATCGCCTCGTCCTCGCGGTCGGTGTCGATGAGGTAGCCGGCGACGACGCTGCGGACGCACGCCTCGCAGTGGCTGTGGCTGTCGCGGGGTGTCGTCTCGAGCTTCGTGCGAAGCTGTTCGGCCTCGTCGAGGCGGCCGGCCATCCACGCGTTCTCGAAGCGGGCCATGAGGACGCCGCTCTGACCGAGCCCGGCGGCGCGGTAGTGGTTCTCCATGTCGTCGAGCACGGCGGAGATCTGTTCGCGGTCGAACGCCGGGGATGCGGCCAGGCTGTCGGCCATCCACTTGAACTGCCACATGAGGTCGGCGGTCTCGTCGCCGAGGTCGGCGGGGAAGCGCTCGGGGTCGTCGTCATGCTTGCCGAGGCACCACGCGAAGGAGGTCAGCATCGCCTCGGTGTCGCCGCTCATGCAGGCGGACGAGGTCAGCCGCATCCGGGCCCGGTACTCCAGGGGCTCGTCGCCTGCCTCGACGGCGAGGGCGATGGCCTCGTTGATGAGGGCTCGCTCTTCGATGCCGACCGGGGTGCGGTCGATCTGCTCGAACAGTTCGAGGATGCGGTCGCTGGTCATGCTGTCCTTTCGTGGGGGCCGAGGCGCGGGATGCGGTCAGGACGCAGGGCGCGCGGAGAGTTCGACGAGCGCATGGAGCGCGCCCATCATGAGCGCGCGGTCGTCGCCGCTGAGGGGGCGCTGCGCGGCGAGGAGCGCCTGGACGTAGAGGAGGTGGACCGTGCGTGCGAAGGCGAGGTCGTCGGGGATGTCCAGGAGCGAGCGCACGACCGAGTTCTGCCAGTTCAGGCACAGCCGAACGCCCCCGGACGCGCTCTCGGGCGACGCCGGGCGCAGCTTCTCGGCGGTCGCGTCGATGCGGTCCATGACGCTTCCCCACAGCGGGCTGCCCACTGATCGGGCGCGGCCACGGTCGATCGCGCGCAGCGCTTCGGCGCCTGCGAGGTAGACCGCCGGGATCTCGGCGGCGTCGAGAGAACGCACCGCGACGGTGCAGCCGACAGCCGACAGGGCGGAGCTCGCGCGCTCCTCCAGTGCGAGGACGCGGGCGCGGTCGTCGAGCGGGGGCGGATCGAGCCGGTCGAGTTCCTCAGCGAGGTCGACGTGCTCGACCGTGACGCCGTCGAACACGAGCGGGAGCAGGCGCACCAGTTCGGCGTCGAACAGATATCCGCCGTTGACGAGCGGCTGCCGCGGGTCGGCGATGCCGGCGATCTGGCGGTACTCGTCGACCGTCTCGACGTATCGCAGGTGGGGGAAGCGGCCGATCAGGTCGCCGACCCGCATCCGGCCGTGCGTGGTCTCGACACTCAGCCATCGCACGATGAAGGCGGCGAGCTCGTCGTCATGACGCACGAGCGACTTGAGAGCGACTTCGTGAACCGCGACGAACTGCGCGAGACGGTGCGGTTCGGTCAGGCCGAGGTCGAGCACCCAGCGCCGGATCGCGGCTCCGAGCTCTTGGCGTGTGTGCTCGAGAGCCTCGTCTTCGACCAGCGCCTCTCGGCTCGCGGTCGGGCTGAGCGCTGCGGAGTCGATCACAGCTCGGACGAAGAAGGCCCAGTCGGGCAGGATGTCGTCGGCGTTCTCGTTCAGCAGCATCCGGCCGAGGTAGACGCGGGTGGCCTGCCGGGCGCCGGGCGGGGGAGCGTAGGGGAGGACGTACGCGGTTCCGACGGTGTCGGTTCCCGGGACGTGCAGGGGAATCGCGTCGAACGGGTCCTGGCCGAGCAGATCGCGCCCGTAGGCCCAGCGCGCCGCCTCGTCGATGCCGGTCGTGGCGGCACGGAAGGGAGGCGTGCGGGTCGTCAGCTGCTCGCCGCCGCCGGGAAGGTCGACGCGCACCGCGATGGGGAGGAACTCGCCGAAGGTCTCGGCCAGCTCGACCGTCGCGGGCGTGCTGAGGAGATCGCGCTGGCCCGGGCGCGGACGCAGGTGCACGCTCGTGCCGACAGGGAGGTCGTCGGGAATCGTCCGCACCGTGAACGTGCCGTCGGCGTTGCCCTGCCATTCGACGGCGTCGCCCCCGCGCGCGCTCCGCGATCGGATGACGATCGTCTCGGCCACCATGAAGCACGACAGCAGTCCGATGCCGAACTGCCCCAGGAAGTCGCTCCTGGGCAGGTCGAAGATGTCGCGCTTCGAGCTGCGGCCGACCGTCGCGAGGAGGTCCGTCACCTCTGAGGCGGTGAGCCCGATGCCGTCGTCGCGCACGATGAACTCGTCACTGCGGTCGCTGAGCGGGGTGATGCGGATGCCGCTCGACTGCCGCGGCATCCCGGCGGGGGATGTGCTCGCTTCGAACTCTGCCCGAGCGGTGATCGCGTCGCAGGCGTTCTGCATCAGCTCTCGCAGGAAGACGCGAGGACCCGAGTAGATGTGTCGACTCAGGAGGTCGACGATGCCGCGAAGGTCGACCTGGAACTGCTGTGATCGTCCGGTATTCATCCGCCTGATTTCGTTTCGGGTAAGCACCACCGATGGCGTCCTCGGTGCGACAGCAGAGCGTAACAGTTCCCGGTAAGGGCGCATTTCTGATTCGCGTCCAGAATCGACGCGCAGTTATCGACCGCCGCCTCATGCTCATGGCAACCGGACCGGTTCAGAAGGGTGGCGGTTCGTCCGGCGGTGGTCCGCCGCGTGTCGCATCCGGTGGCGGATCCGTGGTGTCGATGGTGAAGCAGACCGCCGGTATGGGAACGTCTTCGCGGTAGACCCGGCCGAGGGGTGAGGTCCATTCGAGAACTCCTCCGCCGACCTGTCGGACTTCCCATTTCGTGAATTGCTTCATGGAGTGGTGTCTTTGGCAGAGGTGGGCGAGGTTGAAGATGTGGGTGTGCCCACTCAGGGCGTAATCGATGGTGTGGTCGAGTTCGCAGCGGATCGCGGCGCGGCGGCATCCGGGGAACCGGCAGTGCTGATCCCGCGCCATTAAGAGCTTCTTCATCGAGGCCGTGGGCCGGTAGGTGTCGATCTCGACCGGTGTGCGGGTGACGGGGTCGATGAAGAGTCGGTCCCATTCGGACACCTGCCCGGCGAGCTGGCGGACCGTGTCGGCATCGACAAGCCCCGCGCCCACGGCTTCGGCGGGGTTCTCGTCGCGCCCCATCAGGGTTTCGGCGGTGACGGCGACTTGCACGCGTGCCCGGATGGCGCCGAGCCCACCGGCCCGGTCGGTCCCGTACGTGGGGTCGACGACGGGTGCCCCACCGAGGACGAGGTCCCCGAGGATGTCGGCCCGCAGCTGATCCATCGTCCGCGTATCGGGGTCCGCGGCCAAGTCGGCGGCATCCGCCCCACCAGCATCCGCCGGCTCGCCCGACCCCGCGGCATCCGACCCGCCCTCCGGACCAGTCGTGACCCGGGCGTCCTTCACCGACTGCCCCATCTGCGTGAGCCGGTCGAGCATCCCCGCGGCGATGACGGTCGGGAGGTTGGCGACGAGGTTCGACATCCCGTCCGTGCCGTGGA
The DNA here is from genome assembly GCF_040544895.1 of Microbacterium sp. 1262. NCBI lineage: Bacteria > Bacillati > Actinomycetota > Actinomycetes > Micrococcales > Microbacteriaceae > Microbacterium > Microbacterium sp. 1262. The sequence continues at coordinate 1,829,253 of NZ_JBEPKU010000001.1, read as the reverse complement.
ACACCCGCACGCACCGCTCCGCCGCCGCAGTCTTGTGCCGCTCGGTGAAGGTCTGCGGGTGCAACTTCGCCGCAAGAGCCTCCAGCGTCCCGCGCACCCGGGAAGGCACATCCCGCTCACACACCGCGACCGCCGCTTCCGCATACGCCGACCGCACCTCGTGCGGCACCCCGGCGCCGACCCGCACGACCACATCGACGTGGCCGCGTTCGATCCGCCGCTGAACCCACGCCTCGAACACGGCGGGGTAGTCGTCGATGACCGTCATCGCGTGGTCGATCTCACCCTGCAACCTGCGGTCCGTCAGCCGCGCCATCCCCGCGGCTTCGGCCGCGACCGACCGCAACTCCATGTCCGACGCCATCCCCCGCACGCCGTCACGCCGCGCCTCACGCATCGCCGACCGGCCCAGCTCCGCCAACGCCCGAACCCGCGAAACATCGGCCGCATGGAACAGGTCGAGCGCCTCAGCGAACACGGAGAACGCCTCGGCGTGCGGCGACGCATCCGCGGCGCCGTCACCCCCGAGCCCGCTACCACGGTTCGCTGTCATGTTCCCATCCTGGCACCAGCCTCAGACATTCCCGTCGAACGTACGTGCCCCTGTGGGCAACTCGTCCCACGTCGCGCCAGGGGAGGAGCCCGTGCCGAAATCGCGCCGACGTTCGCGACCCCGGCGGTCATGACGTACACTGAGAGGAGCAGTCGAAATCTGCATTCTTTCGCCATGCCCAAGCGTCGAAGACTCGACGGCCGTGGAGGAATGCGGGCGTAGACCCCGGGGTCCGAAGGATCTCTAGGGCGGTAGCTCAATTGGCAGAGCAGCGGTCTCCAAAACCGCAGGTTGCAGGTTCGATTCCTGTCCGCCCTGCGCGTCGGCGTCAGCCGGCACACGGAAGGTATCAGGTGGGTTCGATGGTCCAAGAGGGTGGCGAAGTCGTCGCCGCAGGTGGCGCGCCCCGCGAGAAGAAGCCCAACATCTTCGCGCGGATCATCATCTTCATCCGCCAGGTGTTCGCCGAACTCCGCAAGGTCGTCACCCCGACCCGCCAGGAGCTCGTGAAGTTCACGGCAGTGGTCCTCGGATTCGTCGTCGTCATGATGGCGCTCGTCTACGGCCTCGACGTCCTGTTCGTCTGGATCACGACCGTCGTCTTCGGCGTCCCGGGCTGATCGACGGGCCCAGCCCGCACGACCCGCGAATGCCTGCCAGCCAGGCATCCCGACAACCGATGGAAGAGAACGCAGTGTCAGAACGCATCCCCGACGACGTCGATTGGGCCACGGCCGCCGAGCAGTCCAGCGAGGACGACGAAGCCCAGGAGGGCAACGTGCTGGCAGGCCAGGAGCGCGCCTCCGACGCCGCCGAGCACGCCGCTGTCCACGTCGTGGACGATGAGGCCGAGCAGGACGACACCGACCTCGACGGTGTGGAGATCGACGACCCCGAGGCCGACGCCGTCGTGAACGACGCGCTCGAGATCGACGAGACCGCCGAGGCCGAAGCCGCCGCGGAGGTCCTGACCGACTCCCTCGAGGAGGAGATCGCCGAGCAGGCCGCTGAGGCGGCCGACGAGGTCGAGCCCTACGACGGTCCCGAGCCCGACGTCGAGGTCTCCGAGGAGGCCGTCGACTACCTCTCCGAGTTCGAGGCCGCCGCCGGCATCGAGATCTCCGTCGGCGACGACGAAGACCCGTACGAGGCGTTCCGTACCGAGCTGCGCATGCTGCCGGGCAAGTGGTACGTCATTCACTCCTACGCCGGGTTCGAGCGCAAGGTGAAGGCCAACATCGAGCAGCGCAAGTCGACGCTCGAGGTCGAGGAAGACATCTACCAGGTCGAGGTCCCGATGGAGGACGTCGTCGAGATCAAGAACGGTCAGCGCAAGATGGTCACGCGCGTCCGGATCCCCGGCTACGTGCTCGTCCGCATGGAGCTCACCGAAGACACCTGGTCGGTCGTCCGCCACACCCCCGGTGTCACGGGCTTCGTGGGCAACGCCCACAACCCCACGCCGCTGCGCTTCGACGAGGCGTTCAACATGCTGAAGTCGCTCGTCGAGGTCAAGGAAGCGGCTCCCGCCAAGGCCGGCGCGGCCAAGGGCGTCGCCGCCCCCACGCGCAGCGTCGTCACCGAGGTCGACTTCGAGATCGGCGAGACCATCACGATCAAGGAGGGCTCGTTCGCCGGCCTTCCCGGCTCGATCAGCGAGATCAAGCCCGAGAGCGGCAAGCTCACGGTGCTCGTGTCGCTCTTCGAGCGCGAGACGCCCGTCGAGCTCTCGTTCGACCAGGTCACCAAGCAGTAACGCGACATCACGTCGACGAGCGCCCGTCCGCCACCCGGCGGCCGGGGCGCTTCGTCGTCCCGGCGCCGCCCTCGCCAGCATCCTCGAAGCCGAGGATGCGGTAAGCTTGGGGAGTTTGCGGGCGCTTGTGCGCCTGCATGACACAACCGCCGCTCGGAGATGCCGGGCGTGCGGGAGAGGGATGCCGCCGGCATCCGCTCGACGAAAGGAAAACGAATGGCACCGAAGAAGAAGGTGACCGGCCTGATCAAGCTTCAGATCAACGCCGGAGCAGCCAACCCGGCGCCGCCGATCGGCCCCGCGCTCGGTCAGCATGGCGTCAACATCATGGAGTTCTGCAAGGCGTACAACGCCGCGACCGAGTCGCAGCGCGGCAACGTCATCCCCGTGGAGATCACCGTCTACGAGGACCGCAGCTTCACGTTCATCCTGAAGACCCCGCCCGCCGCGGAGCTCATCAAGAAGGCCGCCGGAGTCGCCAAGGGTTCGGCCACGCCTCACACGACCAAGGTCGCGAAGCTCACGAAGGACCAGGTCCGCGAGATCGCCGAGGCCAAGATGCCCGACCTGAACGCCAATGACATCGAGGCCGCCTCGCTGATCATCGCCGGCACCGCCCGTTCCATGGGCATCACGGTCGAGAGCTGAGGGGGAGAACACAATGGCTAAGTCCAAGGTTTACGAAGCAGCCGCGGCGAAGATCGACCGCGACAAGTTCTACAGCTCCACCGAGGCCGTCGCTCTGGCGAAGGACACCGGTTCGAAGAAGTTCGACTCGACTGTCGAGGTCGCGCTGAAGCTCGCTGTCGACCCGCGCAAGGCGGACCAGATGGTCCGTGGCACGGTCATCCTGCCCCACGGCACGGGCAAGACCGCTCGCGTCATCGTCTTCGCGACGGGCCCGGCCGCTGAGGCTGCCATCGCCGCCGGCGCTGACGAGGTCGGTGGCGCCGAGCTCATCGAGAAGGTCGCCGGCGGCTGGACCGCTTTCGACTCGGCCGTCTCGACGCCCGAGCTCATGGGCCAGGTCGGCCGCCTGGGCAAGGTCCTCGGTCCCCGAGGCCTCATGCCCAACCCGAAGACCGGCACCGTGACCCCCAACCCGGCCAAGGCCGTCGAGGAGATCAAGGGCGGAAAGATCGAGTTCCGTGTCGACAAGCACGCCAACGTGCACTTCGTCGTCGGCAAGGCGTCGTTCTCGGCCGAACAGCTCGAAGAGAACTTCAACGCGGCGGTCGAGGAGATCGTCCGTCTGAAGCCCTCGAGCGCCAAGGGTCGTTACATCCAGAAGGGCGCCGTGTCGACCACGTTCGGCCCCGGCATCCCGCTGGACGTCAACGCGCTCGTCTGATCGCGATTCGCATGAACGGGGTCTCACCTTCGGGTGAGGCCCCGTTCGTCGTTCCGGGCTCGCCCGGATCGCGCTAGCGTCGGCTCATGCGGCATTCCCTCACCGATGTCCTCGGAATCGATCTGCCCATCGTGCTCGGACCCTTCGGGGGTCTGTCGTCCGCGGCGCTGACGGCCGCGGTCAGTGAGGGAGGTGGACTCGGGTCGTTCGGGCTCTACGGGTACGACGGCACGCGGATCCGCGAGACCGTCGCGTCGATCCGAGAGCGCACGGCTCGCCCGTTCGCTCTCAACCTGTGGCTGCCGCTCGGCGACGAGGTCACGCCGCACGGAGTGGATGCCGCGCCGTCGCGCGACGCGCTGCGGCCGCTCTACGCAGTCGCGGGCGCGGCCGTACCCGAGCTGCCGGAGCGCTTCCTGCCGCCGCTCGAGGAGCAGCTCGCTGCGATCTGGGAGGCACGACCCGCGGTCCTGAGCGTGGTGTTCGGCGTGCCCGCGTCGGCGGTCGTGGAAGACGCGCATCGGCTGGGCATCCGCGTGATGGGGACCGCCACGACGGTCGCCGAGGCACGGGCGCTCGAGGCCGGCGGCGTCGACGTCATCGTCGCGAGCGGCGCCGAGGCCGCGGGTCACCGCGTTTCGTTCCTCGGGGCGCCGGAGGATTCCCTCGTGGGGACCTTCGCTCTCGTGCCGCAGGTCGTCGACGCCGTGTCCGTGCCGGTGGTCGCCGCGGGCGGCGTTGCCGACCGGCGCGGCGTCGCCGCAGCGTTCGCCTTGGGGGCCTCGGGGGTGCAGGTCGGGACCGCCTTCCTCCGGACGCGGCAGTCGGCCGCATCCGAGGGCCATCGCGCCGCGATCGCCGGGGCGCAGGACACGTCGACGGTGCTCACGCGTGCGATGAGCGGGCGCCTCGCGCGCGGCATCCCGAATCGCGCCGTCCGCCACATCGAGTCCGCGGGGGTGATCGCGCCATTCCCGGCGCAGAACTGGCTCACGGGAGTCTTCCGCGCCGCCGCCGGGGGTGACCCGGAGCTCTCGTCGCTGTGGGCGGGCCAGGCCGCAGGCCTCGCCACGCGAGACGACGCGGGAGACGTGCTGCGCGAGCTCGCCGCCGGTCTGCCGGCGTCGTGAGGCCGGTCGCGGCGCCGGCGCGGTGCCGCGGCTTCGGTCACTGGGTGTCGCGAACCTCGAAGCCCATCGAGCCGATGCGCGCCGCGTCGGTGACCCGCGCCGCGTCGACCCGCGCCCCGGGAGGGCCCTCCGCCATCCAGGCGAGCACCGCGTCGACAGCGTCATCCGTGCCTTCCAGGGCAGCCTCGACGGTGCCGTCGCTACGGTTGCGCACCCAGCCGGCGACGCCGCGCCTATCAGCTTCGAGCAGCAGGCTGTAGCGATATCCGACGCCCTGGACACGGCCCTCGACGACCACGTGAACGCTTCGCATCCCCTCATCCTGCCTCACGGCCAGACGAGGCTCACGGCGAGGAGGATCATGACCAGGGCGACGAGCCCGTCGAGCACGCGCCACGCGCCCGGAGTCGCGAGCACGCGCCCGAGGAGGCGCGCTCCGAACGCGAGCGCGAAGAACCAGACGACGCTCGCCGTCACAGCGCCGACAGCGAACCAGACGCGGTCGTCGCCGTGGGTCGCGGCGATGCTCCCGAGGAGGAAGACGGTGTCGAGGTAGACGTGGGGGTTCAGCCAGGTCAGCGCGAGGCACGTGAGCGCGACGGCGGCGCGGCGGGCCGGCGCGGGGCGCTCGGTCGCCGCCCGCGCGTCGAGAGCTTGCCCGCTGGGGCGCCAGGCACGACGAGCAGCGAGGAGGCCGTAGGCGAGGAGGAACGCCGCGCCGGCCCACCGCACGACGGGCACCCGCCACGGCAGGCCCGCCACCACGAGGCCGAGGCCGGTCACCCCCGCGACGATCAGCACGGCGTCGGATACGGCGCAGATGGTCGCGACGAGTAGAACGTATTCCCGCCGGATGCCCTGCCGCAGCACGAACAGGTTCTGCGCGCCGATGGCGACGATGAGCGACAGGCCGAGGCCGAGGCCCGAGAGGGAAGCGGAGAGCACGAGTCGACGCTAGGGTCGCAGGTCGGTACAGTCCAGTTCATGGATCTGCAGTCGATGAAGCACAGCTGAAGATGCGCGTTCCGGTCGAGCTGGTCGAGACCCTCGCGGTGATCCTCGACGAGGGGAGCCTGGATGCCGCCGCGCGTCGTCTGCACATCACGCCATCCGCCGTGAGCCAGCGGGTGCGGGCTCTGGAGCGCGTCGCCGGCCAGGTTCTGCTCGTGCGGTCGAAGCCTGCGCGCGCGACCGAGGCGGCGCACCGCTTCGTGCGCTACGCCCGCCAGCTCGCCCTGCTCGAGCGCGACGCGTTCGAGGGGGCCGACGAAGAGGCCACGAGCGTTCCGCTCGCGGTCAACGCCGACTCGCTCGCGACGTGGTTCCTGCCGCCGCTCGCCCGGGTCGCGTCCGCACGGGATGTCGTGTTCGACCTGCATCGCGACGATCAGGACTTCACCGCCGGCCTGCTCGAGAGCGGAACGGTCATGGGCGCGGTGACCTCTCGGCGGGTTCCGGTGGCGGGATGCCGGGTGTCGGCGCTCGGCGCGTTGCGGTACGAGGCGGTCGCAACGCCCGCCTTTGCGAGGCGATGGTTCGCGGAGGGCGCGGGCGTGGGCGCAGGACCCGATCGCGCCGGACTCGCGTCGGCGCCGGTCGTGGACTTCGACCGCCGCGACGAGCTGCAGACCCGGTGGCTGCGCGGCGCGGGTGTGGCTGCCGACGCACCGCCGCGGCACCGCGTCCCGGCATCCCAGGACTTCGCGACCGCCGTGCTGCTCGGCCTCGGGTGGGCGCTCCTGCCGACACTGCAGTCACGCGTGCACGTGGAACGGGGCGAGCTGGTGCGGCTCGGGGGAGACGACATCGTCGTGCCGCTGTACTGGCAGCAGTGGAACCTCGCTTCGCCGCTCCTCGACGCGGTCGCCGAGGAGATCGTCGCAGAAGCCCGGCGCGTGCTCGAGCCCGCCGCCTGATCCCGAGCTCGGCTCGCCGAGAGTGCACCCTCGGCGCGAGAGTGTCGCTGTGACGGTATGTGGTGGGCTGGACGGTGCGTGCTCGGCGAAGCCGCTCCGCCGGGCGGGGAGGGACTCAGGACTCCGCGACCGTGAGGACGACCTTTCCGCGGGAGTGACCCCGCTCGACCTCGATGTGAGCGGCGGCGACATCGGCGAGGTCGTGGACGCTGTCGACGAAGACCTGGATGGCGCCCGAGTCGAGCAGGCGGCCGAGGGTGGCCAGCACGCTGCCGTCGGGGATCACCTTGTACCCGGTCGCGCGTACGCCCGCCGCTGCGGCAGCCTCGGCGTACCCCGGCCATCCGCCGGTCGGGACCATGACGTACAGACCGCCCGGACGCAGCACCCCGAGCGAGCGGGAACCGGTGTCGTCGTGCACGTTGCCCACGAGGTCGATGACGACATCCATCTCGCCGACGACGTCCTCGAAGCGCGTCGTCGCGTAGTCGATCGCGACCGAAGCGCCGAGCTCGCGCAGCCAGGGCAGGTTGCGGTCCGAGCCGGTGGCGGTCACCTGTGCGCCGAAGTACGCGGCGAGCTGCACAGCGAAGTGACCGACCCCGCCCGATCCGGCGTGGATCAGCATTCGCTGTCCCTCGTGCGCGTGGGCGGTCTCGACCACCAGCCCCCAAGCGGTGAGCGCGGCGAGGGGAACCCCCGCCGCCTCCACATGCGACAGGCTCGCGGGCTTTCGGGCGACGGACAGCGAGGGCACGACGGCGTACTCCGCGTAGCTGCCACCCGAGCGGGGGAACGGTAGCATGCCGAACACCTCGGTGCCGGGCTGCAGCTCGTGGGTCTCGTAGGGGCTCGCGATGACCACGCCGCTGAAGTCGAAGCCGAGGGTGCTCGGCCAGCGATCGATGAGTCCTGCCACACCGCGTCCCAGCCGCGTCTTGGTGTCGATGGGGTTCACACCGGCGGCCACCACTCGCACGAGCACTTCGCTCAGGGCGGGAGAGGGCACCGGGACATCGGTCACGCGGAGAACCTCGGGCGCGCCGGGTTCATCGAACACGACCGCTCGCATCGTCTCGGGCGTCGCCTCGGCCGGCGTCGTCGGCTGGGAGGCGGTTGCTGTGCGCAGCGGCCGGAATCTCATCCGTCGCTCCTTCCTCACACCGCGGCGTCGGCGGCGATGATGCTCGGTCGATCTCAGTCAATCGTGAGATTGTCTCGACCGTGTTACGCCGCGGTCACCGGAGGGAGAAGCTCGGCGTCGCCGGAAGCGGGAGCGAGGGCGTTCAGTCGGGCGTCTCGGATGACGACAGGGCGTGGAGCAGTCGGGTGAGCTCGCGGATGTCGTCGACGTGCCACGACTCGAGCGCGGTCAGCAGCGAGTTCTCGCGCGGCGCGCGGACGGCGTCGAGCCGGCGGATGCCGTCGGGGGTGGCCGAGAGCAGGCTCGAGCGGCCGTCAGCGGGGTCGGGCGTGCGCTGCACGAGCTGGAGCTCCTCGAGCTCGCGGACCGTGCGGCTGATCTGGCCCTTGTCGGAGTGGAGCGTCTCGGCGAGGGCGGAGAGCGTGATCTCGCCACGGCGCGCGATCGTCGTGAACACCTTGTACGCGCCCGGGAGCATTCCCGGGCTCAGCCGGTCGGCGTTCTCGGCGAACAGCCGCCGGACGTGCGTGAACAGCTCACCGAACTCGAGCTCGAGCGCTCGGACGGCCGCGGTGCGCTCGTCGTCGAAGACCGATCCCCACGGGCCGGAAGTCCCGGGGGTGGTGCACCCCCGGGACTCGGCGGACTCTCGCGCGGTCATCCCGATCACCCTATCGAGCCGAGCGGCGCGTCTCCGCGTCGACCGGGGCGTCGGAGTCGGCGGCATCCGTGTGGACGGCGCCGGTCGCGGTGAGGGCGTTCATGCCTTCCGGAACCGACACGGTGGCCAGGTCGGCCTCGCCGGCCTGCAGACGCTCGGTGGTGGTCATCGTCGTCAGCGGCTTGTTCGGCAGGAACACGATCGCGATCAGGCTCAGGACCGCGAACGGCACGGCGATGAGGAACGAGTGCGAGATGCCGGTGGCGTAGATGTCCTCGAAGACGATCCGCAGCGCCTCGGGCATCGCCGAGACCTGGGGGAGCGTGCCCGACTGCAGCTGCGCGGCCCAGGTCTGGGCCTGGTCGCCGAGCGACATCAGCGCGGCCTGGATGTCGTCCTTCCGATCGCTGACGAGCGTGGTGACCTGCGAGGCGAGCGCCGCCCCCATGACGGAGACGCCAATCGTGCCGCCGAGGCTCCGGAAGAACGTCACGCCCGAGCTCGCGACGCCGATCTCGGTGGGGCGAGAGGTGTTCTGCACGACGAGCACGAGGTTCTGCATCGTCATGCCGATGCCCGCGCCCAGCATCGCCATGTAGATCGAGACGAGCGTGAAGTCGGTGTCGTAGTGGATCGTGGAGAGCAGGCTCGCTCCGCCGATCAGCAGCAGTGCGCCGACGATGAGGAACGGCTTCCAGCGGCCGGTCCGCGTGATCAGCGCGCCCACGCCGATCGACGCGACGAGCAGTCCGCCGATCATCGGGATGGTCATGAGGCCGGCCTCGGTGGGGGTGGCTCCACGGGCGAGCTGCATGTACTGGCTGAGGAACACCGAGGCGCCGAACATGGCGATGCCCGTCGCGATCGAGGCGATCACCGAGAGGGTGAAGGTCAGGTTGCGGAAGAGCGTGAGGGGCACGAGCGGCTCGCGCACCTTGAGCTCGGTGATCACGAAGAGCACCGCGCCGATGACGGCGCCACCGACCATCAGGAGGGTCTCGACGCTCATCCACTCGAACGAGTCGCCCGCGAGCGTCACCCAGATCAGCAGCAGGGAGACGGATGCCGACAGCAGCACGATGCCGAGGTAGTCGATGCGCGTCTCCTTGCGCGGGTGCGCGGGGATGTGGAGCGTGCGCTGCACGATCAGCAGGGCGGCGACGGCGACGGGGAGGGCGACGAAGAAGTTCCAGCGCCAGCCCCAGGCATCGGTGATGACGCCGCCGAGCAGCGGGCCGCCGATCGTGGCGACGGCCATGACGGCGCCGAACAGGCCCATGTAGCGGCCGCGCTCGCGCGGGCTGATGATGTCGGCCATCAGCACCTGGCTGAGGGCGGCGAGGCCACCGGCGCCGATGCCCTGCACCGCGCGGAACGCGATCAGCATCTCGGGGGACTGCGAGAAGCCGGCAGCCGCGGTCGCCAGCACGAAGATGACGATCGCGAGCTGGTACAGCACCTTGCGGTTGGTGAGGTCGGCGAGCTTTCCCCAGATCGGGGTCGAGATCGCGGTCGTCAGCAGAGTCGCCGTGACGACCCACGTGAAGGCGGCCTGGGTGCCCTCGAGATCGTGGATGATGACCGGCAGCGAGGTCGAGACGACGGTCGAGGCGAGCATCGACACGAACATGCCGAGCAGAAGGCCCGAAAGGGCCTCGAGCACGCCGCGGCGCGACATGTTCTTCCCCTCGGGTTGAGTGGATGCGGAAGCGGACATGAGTCCTCCTGGGATTCGGACGGACGCGGCTGCGTTGGCGCGGATCGTCGGCGGACGGTACTTCGGTAGCCGCGGGGCGGCGTAACTGGTTGACGAAAGTCAACCGTTGAGATCGGTCAACTATATGTTCAATCGTTGAGTTACGTCAACTATTCCCGCGCGCGCTTCGCTGCGACGAGGATGGGGACGTGTTCAGTGTGGAGGCGCTTCCCGATACCCGCATCGAGGTGGCCGTGCGGGCCGATTGGCAGCGGCTCATCGAAGCCGACCTGCCCAGCGCGGGGCGGCATCCCTCGGAATCGAACCGCCCCCACGTGACTCTCGCGGTGCGCGACGACCTGTCGACGGATGCTGGGCGCGAACTGGCGCGTCTCGGTGACGCCCTGCCGGTGGAGTGCCGGCTCGGTGGCGCGGTGGTGTTCGCTGCGGGGGAGAGGTTCGTCCTGGCCCGGCCCCTCGTCATGACGGCCGCGCTGCTGAGGTTTCACGCCCGCATCGTCGACCTCATCGGGCCGCCGCCGGTGCGCTACGCCGTCACCGCGGCAGGCCGATGGACACCGCACATCACCCTGGCGCGCCGGATGACGGCGGAGCAGATCGGACGCGCGCTCGGCATCGTCGGGGCGCCGACCCTCGAGGGTGAACTGACCGGACTGCGCCTCTGGGATGCCGAGGCCAAGGTGGTCACGCCGCTGGCGTGATCGCCCCGCCCGTGACGAGAGGCCGGTCAGTCGCTGAGGGCGAGGGCTCGAAAGGGTTCGCGCGGGCGCGATGCGACGATCCGCGGCGCTTCCGCCGCGCGCCGCTGCATCGTGCGGCGGTACAGCTCGTCGATGAGATCGGTCGCGAGATTCACGAGTGATCGGATCTCGCGCTCGTCGCGGTCGACCCACGCGCAGCGCGGCTCGTCGTCGATGGGGACGAAGTCGTCGTGCTGCTCCCACACCACGAGGGTGCGCTCGGCGCCGAGGACGTGTTGCTGCCACCACACCTGACGCAGATAGGTGCGGGGGATCGAGCGCCAGCTCTTATTCGTGGTCTTGATCTCGGCGAGGGTGACACGGCCGTCGGCATCCACCATCACGCCGTCGGGCGTGGCGAGGTGTCGCTTCTCGACCACGGCGTGGAAGAGCGCGGACGATGGCTGGATGCCGTGCGTCGCAGCGACCCAGGCGGCGATCTCCGGCTCGCGGCGGCGACCGTGGTCGGTGTACGCGTTGCCGGAGAACCCCGAGCCCATGAGCTTGGCGTCGGCGGCGCGCGCAATCGCCTTCGGGCTCGTCAGCGCCGCGACGTCCGTCGCCGTGATGCCCCGCGAGCGAGCCCGGATCCACGCCACGCGGTCGCGCGAGTCCGCGACGATGCGAGCAGCGAGTTCGGGTGACACGCCTTCGACCCTAACCCCGCCCGCCCTCCCTCCCTGCCCTTGCCCCTCGGCGTGCCCCCGCCCCACCCCACCTCACGCGTAGGCGTCGAGTGCACGGCATCCCATCGATTGCACGGCATCGGTGCGTAGATGTCGCGGTCATTCGGCGGCAAGCCGTGCGCTCAACGGGGAGGGTGGATGTTGAATGCCCTGAGGTGGGCGGCGAGGGTTGACGGGGAGGTGACGTGACGAGGTTCCCAGCGCACGAGGCGGCGCCCGGTTGTACCCCGGATCCAGTCTTCGCGGCGCTTCTCGTCGAGGACCGTCCTCTCTGCCGAGCGGGCTGAGCGGACCTCCGGGTCGAGGTATTTGCCGACGCCGTCGCATTCGCCCCAGGCATCGGCGTCGTCGAGGCCGAAGTCGACGCGGTACCAGCCCGCACCGCGCGGGCCAGCGATCGGCACCTGTAGCCGAACCGACCGGAAGCCGAGTTGGTGCAACCGGAACCGGCTCACGCTTTCCAGGGTCGACTCGGCCCGGCCGTCGGCGAAGCCCGCCACCCATCGAGCCCGCCTGATCCCTCGCGCCGCGCCCGCCTCCGCGATCCGAGCGGACATCGCCATCCGCCAGTCGTCGGGGGAGCGGCCCGTGCGGTCGCACCAGATCCGTTCCGCGCGGTCGGCCATGACGAGCGCCGCTTCGGGAGTCATGGTGCGCGTGACGTCGAAGACCGTCCGCGCCAGGGAGGTGCAGCGGATGCCGTTCACCTCGACGACGTCATGCGCATCGAGAGGCGCGCAGTGGCGGAATGCATCGGGGCCGCTGGAGACCCGGGCGCCCGGGGCCGTCGTGAGGTGGACGCGGGTCGGCCGGAGGCGATAGAGATCGAGGCCGTGCAGGACCCCGGCGGACTCGTGCGAGACGACCGCGTGGCCCCGGACCTCGTGCGCGACCGCCATCACATGGAGCAGATGCGCGTCCTCGGCGTAGAGCTCATCGAACGCGGCGCGGTCGACGTACCAGCCGCGTCGCACGTGCACCCGGATGCCGTCCCGCACCGAGCGGTCGATCGAGCGTTCGCTCTGCAGGTCGCGTCGGCGGTGGAGCAATGCCCGCACCTCATCCGGTCCTCGTCGTCTGCGCATCCCGCCCATGCTCACCCCCACCCCCACACCCCACCCCATCCCCCCACCCATGTGTGGACACCCCCACCCCACCCCCACATGTGCAGAACTCGCGGCCGGCGCCGAGCGAACGAGCTCGCGCCGAGTGCACGGGCACGCTGCGTAGCGGTGCCGTGCAGTGGGCGGGATGCCGTGCACTCGGCGACAAGCGGGGGGATTTGGGGGATGGGGGGTGTGGGGGTATGGTGGGGGTAAGCCAAAGACCGCTGGTCATCGGTGTGCGCGTGAGCGCACTCGTGATCGAAGCTCTGCACTGCAGGGGCCCGCGCAGGTGACACTGAACTTCTCCTTCGGGAACCGAGCTCCGTGCCTCTGCGCCGGAGCTTTTGTCATGTCCGGGGCTGGTCGAGGCCGGCGCTCCGCCACCGCGGGGCGTCAGGCACACATCAAGGAGTGACCATGGTGCAGAAGGACGCATCGGTCGCCGAGCTCACGAAGTCATTCGAGGACTCGACTGCCGTTCTGCTGACCGAGTACCGCGGTCTGACGGTGGCCCAGCTCAAGCAGCTGCGCAACAGCATCCGTCAGGACGCGAACTACGCCGTGGTGAAGAACACGCTGACCAAGATCGCCGCGAACAACGCGGGGATCACGGCGCTCGACGAGGACCTCAAGGGTCCCTCGGCCGTGGCGTTCGTGCACGGCGACTTCGTCGCCACCGCCAAGGCTCTGCGTGACTTCGCCAAGGCCAACCCGCTCCTCGTCATCAAGGGCGGCATCTTCGAGGGCAACGCCCTCACCGCCGACGAGGTCAACAAGTACGCCTCGCTCGAGAGCCGCGAGGTTCTGCTGGCCAAGGCCGCGGGCATGATGAAGGCGACGATGGGCAAGGCTGCCGCCACCATCGACGCGCTTCGCGAAAAGCTGGAGACCGCCGACGCCGCGTGAGCGACAGGCGAGCTCTTACACCAACCCCATCTATCTAGGAGATACATCATGGCGAAGCTTTCCACCGAGGAGCTGCTCGAGCAGTTCGCCGGCCTGACCCTCGTCGAGCTCAGCGAGTTCGTGAAGGCGTTCGAGGAGAAGTTCGACGTCACCGCTGCTGCCCCCGTCGCCGTTGCCGGCGCCGCTGGTGGCGCTGGTGCCGCTGAGGCCGAGGAGGAGAAGGACTCGTTCGACGTCATCCTCGAGGCTGCCGGCGACAAGAAGATCCAGGTCATCAAGACGGTCCGCGAGCTCACCTCGCTGGGCCTCGGCGAGGCCAAGGCTGTCGTCGACGGTGCTCCCAAGGCCGTCCTCGAGGGCGCGAACAAGGAGACCGCCGAGAAGGCGAAGGCCGCTCTCGAAGAGGCCGGCGCGACGGTCACCCTCAAGTAATTCCCCGCTCTCACTCGAGAGCAGCACGACGGCCCCGGATGCTGCATCCGGGGCCGTCGTCGTCTGCGCCGGACTCAGTCGCGGCGGGAGAGGGTCGAGTCGCGGACGGCGACGGAGCTGTGTCCGGGTGCTCCCGCCGTCGTCCCCCGGACCACCATGCGCGGCTTGATCCGCATCGTCACGGTGTCGGCGTCGGGGTCCTCGATGTGGCGCAGAAGCAGTTCGACGGCGGCCCGGCCCTGCTCGTGGGGGACCTGTCGCAACGTCGTCAGGGCGAACATCTCGGCATTGACGTGATCGTCGATGCCGACGACGCTCAGCGACGACGGGACGAGGATGCCGAGGCGGCGGGCGGCGATGATCGCTCCGATCGCGACGTCGTCACAGGCCGCAACGATGCCCGTGGGTCGGGCGGCGGGGTCGCTCAGCAGGTCGACCGCGGCAGCGTACCCGGCTGGCATCGAGAGCTCGGCCGGCACCCGCGAGATCTCGTCGGCGAGACCGGCGCGACGCATCTCCGACTCGTAGCCGGCGTATCGCTCGGACTCGACGTGAGGCCAGTGCGTGGAGTCGGTGCCACCGAGGAACGCGATGCGGCGATGCCCCAGCTCGACGAGGTGCGCGGTCGCGAGAGCGGTGGCGTGCGCGTCGTCGAGCGTGACGAGGCTGGTGTCGCCCTCGGTGCCGATGACGCTGACGACTGGCTTTCCCAGCGCCAGCAGTGCGTCCAGCTCGCTCTCGGCAGGTTCGAGGCCCACCGCGATGACACCGTCGAAGCGCCGACGGGCCAGGAAGTCCTCGAACACCCGGCGCCGCGTCTCCGTCCCCGGGCGAGCGTCGTACAGGGTCAGGTCGAGGCCGTGCTCCAGGAGAGCCGCCTGAATGCCCTCGAGAACCTCTCCGAAGAACCATCGGCTGACGTGGGGCATGACGACGCCGACGGTCTGCGTGCGACCGGTCGCGAGGCTCATCGCCGACGAGTGCGCGACATACGACAGCTCCTGTGCTGCGGCAGCGACGCGCCTGCGGGTCTCGTCGGACACGTACCCGCGTCCGGTGAGGGCGCGGCTCGCCGTCGCTTTCGACACCCCTGCACGGGTGGCCACGTCGGCGATGGTGCTCATGGGACCTCCTCGTCCGTTCGGGGAGACCTGCCGGGGGACTCCCACCAGAGCGTAGCGGTTTCGACCGCGACCGGGAACCGGTTCCAGGCGCCTCGAGTGTGAGCGCTCCCACGGCCTCGCTTATTACCACATGGGATGGTTGTCAATCCGTGATATTCCGCTGGTTGTGCCGGACTCGGCGGGACAGTAGGTTGTCCTGGAATCGGTTCCCCAATGGATGCGGACAAGGCTCCTCTGGGTGAACGATGATCCCGATAGAGGAGAAGTACATGGCATTGTCACAGCGATACCGTCTTCTTGCCCCCGTCGCCCTCGTGGGCGCGGCAGCACTGGTGCTGGCTGGGTGCGCCGAAGGTGGCGGCGAAGGCGGCGGCGAGGGCGGCGGCGACGCGAAGACGACCGTCCGCATCTCGGGCGGCATCACCGGTGGTGAGGCTGACGCACTCAACGAGTCGTTCGCGCAGTTCACCGAGGACACCGGTATCAAGGTGGAGTACACCGGCGACAAGTCGTTCGAGGGCAACATCGTCACCAAGGTGACCGGTGGCGACGCCCCCGACATCGCGATCGTCCCGCAGCCCGGCCTGCTGAAGACGCTCGTCGAGACCGGCAAGGTGCTGCCCGCGACTGAGGCGGTCGAGAGCGCGGTCGACGAGAACTGGTCGCCCGACTGGAAGCAGTACGGCACGTTCGACGACACCTTCTACGCGGCACCCATGCTCGCGAACCTGAAGGGTTACGTCTGGTACTCGCCGAAGCAGTTCGCCGAGTGGGGCGTCGAGATTCCCAAGACGTGGGACGAGATGATCGCTCTCACCGACAAGATCGTGCAGACGACCGGCGGTCCCGCGTGGTGCGCCGGCTTCGCCTCCGACGCCGCCTCGGGCTGGCCGGGCACCGACTGGGTGGAGGACCTCGTCCTGCGCCAGGCCGGCCCCGACGTGTACGACCAGTGGGTGGCCGGTGACGTGAAGTTCACCGACCCGCAGATCAAGTCCGCGTTCGACGCGGTGGGCGAGATCCTGCTCAACCCCGAGTACGTCAACGCGGGCTACGGCGACGTCAAGAGCATCAACTCGACCGCGTTCGGCGACGTGGCCGCGGCTGTCGCCAGCGGTGACTGCGCCCTCACGCACCAGGCCTCGTTCCTGTCGGCGAACTTCCTCGACGTGCAGACCGCCGACGGCGCGACCCCCGAGGTCGCTCCCGACGGTGACGTCTACGCGTTCCTGACGCCGGGGTACACCGAAGGCGAGCTCCAGGTCGAGGGCGGCGGCGAGTTCGTCGCCGCGTTCTCGGACGACGAGTCGACGCAGAAGGTTCTCGAGTTCATGGCCTCGCCCGAGTTCGCTGACGCGCGCGTCAAGCTCGGCGGCGTGATCTCGGCGAACAAGAACGCCGACCCCTCGCTCGCCTCGAGCGAGTTCCTCCAGGAAGCCATGACGACGCTGCAGGACGAGACCACGGTCTTCCGTTTCGACGCATCCGACCTGATGCCGTCCACGGTGGGCTCGGGCTCGTTCTGGAAGGGCATGGTCGACTGGATCGACGGTAAGGACACCGAGACGGTCCTGTCCGACATCCAGGCCGGTTACGAGAACTGATCGTCGCCTGACGATCGGCTGAGCCGAGCGGGGTCGGGCTGCACAAGCCCGGCCCCGCTCCTCCCGTCCGTACCGCCCGGGTACGCCGCTGTACTCAGAAGGGGATCCACATGTCGCAGACGACCGTCGACAGACCCGTCGACACCGAACCTCCCACCACCACGCACGCCACCGATCCGAAGGGGCGGTCGATCACTCGGATCATCGTCGCCGCCGGATTCGCCCTGATCGTCGCCATCCTCCTGCTGCTGATCTTCACCGGATCGAGCGAGGAATCGTCGCGCATCACGATCGGGTTCTCGCTCAACAGCTTCTTCCTCTGGTTGGGCGCGATGAACCCGCTCATCCAGATCCCCGTCATCCTGGCCGTGTTCGGGCTCGTCGTGGGCATCATCCTGGTGCTCATCGAGTACGCGCCCCGCCCGGGTCGCGGCTACTTCATCATGCGGCTCGTCGCGTGCCTGGTCATCCCGGTGCTCGCCTTCCTGCTGCTGCGGCCCTACGCCAACGCCGTCCTCTACGTCGTCGCGATCGCGCTGCTCGTCGGTGCGCTGCTCTTCTTCGCGGACTTCCGGTCGCGTCAGGGCGCGGGCTATCTGTTCCAGCTCATCCTCTTCATGGCCCCGGCCAGCATCATGCTGGCGCTCGGACTGATCTACCCCGCGATCGCCACGATCTTCAAGTCGTTCTACGACAAGTCGGGCGAGCAGTTCGTGGGCCTGGAGAACTACTTCTGGGTGTTCACGAACCCGACGGGCACGGCCTCGGTCGTCAACACGATCCTGTGGGCGCTCCTCGCTCCCACGATCTCCGTCGCCATCGGCCTGGCGTACGCGGTGTTCATCGATCGTGCCCGCGGCGAGAAGGTCCTGAAGGTCCTGGTGTTCATGCCCGTCGCGATCTCGTTCGTCGGCGCCGGCATCATCTGGAAGTTCATGTACGACGCCCGCCAGGGGGAGCAGGTCGGCCTGCTCAACGCGATCGTCACGGCATTCGGCGGCGATCCGATCCAGTGGCTCGCCATCAAGCCGGTCATCAACACCCTCATGCTCCTGGTGGTCTTCATCTGGACCCAGACCGGATTCGCCATGGTGATTCTGTCGGCCGCGATCAAGGCGGTGCCGACCGAGCAGCTCGAGGCGGCGCAGCTGGACGGGACCAATGCCTGGCAGCGGTTCCGCAACGTCACGGTGCCCGGCATCCGGTCGTCGCTCATCGTGGTCCTCACGACCATCACGATCGCGTCGCTCAAGGTGTACGACATCGTGGCGGTCATGACCGGCGGTCGCGATGAGACGACCGTGCTCGGCTTCGAGATGGTCAACCAGCAGCAGCGATTCCAGAGCTACGGGCACTCGTCCGCGCTCGCTGTCGTGCTGTTCCTGTTCGTCCTGCCGCTGATCATCTACAACGCCCGATCGATGGCCAAGCAGAGGGAGATCCGCTGATGACCGTTGCAGCCCCGGCCGCGCCCGTCGACACCCGCACCAAGCGCCAAGTGGCGCGCGACACCCGCCGCAACGAGGCGATCGCCCACAAGAAGCTGACGTCGAAGGGCGCGACCATCGCGGCCGTCATCATCGCCGTCTTCTGGACGATCCCGACGTTCGGCCTGTTCGTGACGTCGTTCCGACCCGGTGCCGACACCCAGTCCACCGGCTGGTGGACCGTCTTCACCAATCCCGAGTTCACCCTCGACAACTACGCCGAGGCGCTGACGTCGGGAGGGACGTCCACGACGCTCGCGTCGGCGTTCATCAACTCGCTCGCGATCACCATCCCCGCGACGGTGTTCCCCATCGTGATGGCAGCCCTCGCCGCCTACGCGTTCGCCTGGATCGACTTCAAGGGCCGCAGTGCGCTGTTCGTGTTCGTCTTCGCACTGCAGATCGTGCCCCTGCAGATGGCCCTGGTTCCGCTGCTCAGCCTCTTCTCGGAGGGCCTGACGATCAACGACGTGCCCATCTTCCCCGGCTTCGGCCTGAACGAGGTGCAGTACAGCTTCGCCCGCGTCTGGATCGCCCACGCGATCTTCGCCCTGCCGCTGGCGACTTTCATGCTGCACAACTTCATCGCCGAGATCCCGGGCGAGATCATCGAGGCGGCGCGGGTCGACGGCGCCGGCCACGGGCAGGTCTTCTTCCGCATCATCGTCCCGCTGGCAGCCCCGGCCATCGCATCGTTCGCGATCTTCCAGTTCCTGTGGGTGTGGAACGACCTGCTGGTCGCGACGATCTTCGCGTCGCCGGGCGCGCTGCCGATCACGCAGGCGCTCAACTCGCTGTCGGGCACGTGGGGCAACCGCTGGTTCCTGCAGTCGGCGGGAACCTTCATCTCGATCATCGTGCCGCTGATCGTGTTCTTCGCCCTGCAGCGCTTCTTCGTGCGCGGCCTGCTGGCAGGTGCGACGAAGGGCTGATCGGCAGGATCGGATGCCGCTGGGGTGCGGGGGCTGTCAGCCCTCGCACCCCAGTCTTTGCTGGATCGAGCGCATCAGGTCGATCTCGGCGCTCTGCGTCTCGATGACGCCGCCGGCGACATGGACGGCCCGCGGGTCGCTGCCGAGGTCGACGAGAGCCTGCGCCATGGGGATCGCGCCCTCGTGGTGCCGGATCATGAGGCCGAGGAACGTGCAGTCGGCGGCGACCCCGGTCTCGGCATCCAGCTGCGCCAGCTGAGCGGGCGTGGCCATGCCCATCTCGGCGCGGAGCTCTTCGTCGCTCGGCTGCTGCGCTTGAGTCCCGTGGTTGTGAGCGGGGTGCCCGACCATCCACTGCATGAGGGGCGCGGTGGATGCCTGCGGCAGCCCCCACTGGACGAGCCAGTCGTAGAACTCGCCGCGCTGGCCCGCCTGCGCGGTGGCGATGTCGAACGCAAGCGTGCGGATGCCCTCATCCTCGGTCTTGCGATAGATCGTCATCGCCATCTCGATCGCCTGCGTGTGGTGCACCTGCATGTCACGGGCGAACCCGGCCTCGGGGGAGGAGCCGCCGGGAACCGACGGGGAGGTGCCGAAGGCGGAGAATCGTCCTACCGCGAATGCCGAGCCCGCGACCGCGAGGACGATGAGGAGCACCGCCCACCAGCGCAGGCCGGTGGGTGACGGGACGGGGATCTGCGCGCCCGTCTCCGCCGTGACGTCGTCCGTCACGCCTTGCCGGGGCCGTCGATCGCGCCCGAGCAGATCGCGTTCGGCTCGGGGACGTTCTGGCTGCGCCAGTACTCGGTGAAGAAGTCGCGGATGCGCTCGTCGTCGGCCGAGTCGACCTTCAGCTGCGCGTTCCAGGCGCTCACGGCGATGGGGGTGTCCATGTCGGGGTACGGCGTCAGCAGCGCGTACGTGCTCGGCATGTAGCCCTCGAGGGTCTCGATGTCGGCATCCGATACCTGGGCCGGGTCGTACGTGATCCAGACGGCGCCGTGCTCCATCGAGTGGACCGCGTTCTCGTTCGCCTGCGGCTCGGTGTAGACGCCGCAGTTGAGCCAGTACGGGTTGTGCTCGCCACCGGCCGGCGGGTTCTGCGGGTACTCGACGGTGCCCTCCACGTGCGTCGTGATGTTCTGGAACGTCTCGACGCCGGGGATCTCGCGACCCGTGCTGTTGCCGGCCTCGTACGTGACGGGCCGAGGCGCGAGGATGACCGACGCGGCGATGAGGCCCACCACGGCGACCGCGGCGGTCGAGCCGACGACCCACCACGTCAGCTTGCTGCGACGTCGCTTCGCCAGCTGCTTCTGGTACTCGGCGAGCTTGGCCTGCTTCTGCTGCTCGCGCTGCTGCTTGACGGTGAGGTTGATCTGGGCCTGGGCGGCAGGATTGCCGCTCGTTCGCTTGTCGGCGGACGGAGTCATTGCTGTGACCTCGGTTCGGGGGCAAGGGGAGTGTCGGAGCGCGCGCGGCGCGGAGCCAGCCTATGCGCGTGAATGGTGAATCGGCTGAGAGGCGCGAACGACGCGGAGCGGCGGCGGGTTACGATAGAAGGTCGCTCAAAAACGCTGCTGCCACGAAACGAAGAAGACGTGCCCGAAACTCCTCCCCATCATTCCTCCTCCGCCACCGGGGCGATCCGCACGCTGGGCTCGAACCCGGCTACCGCGCCCATCATGCTGCATCCGGGTGACGCGATCCCGACCTCACGCCGCGTCATCTACATCATCCTGCTCGGCGCGCTGACGGCGCTCGGGCCCTTCACGATCGACCTTTACCTGCCCGCCTTCCCCGCGCTGGAGGCCGACTTCCAGACGACGGCGGCGGCGATTCAGCTGACGCTCACCGGAACGATGGTCGGCTTCGCGCTGGGCCAGCTCATCGTCGGCCCGCTCAGCGACAAGCTGGGGCGCCGGGTCCCGCTGCTGTGCGTGACCGCGCTCCACGTGCTCTCGAGCACGGCCGCCGCCATCGCCCCGACCCTCGAGCTGCTGAGCGCCGCCCGGGTCTTCATGGGGATCGGCGCCGCGGCGGGCGGTGTCGTCGCGATGGCGATCGTGCGCGACCTCTTCGGCGGACGCCGGCTCGTGGTGATGCTCAGCCGACTCGCCCTGGTCTCCGGTGTCGCCCCGGTCGCCGCCCCGCTCGTCGGCTCGGGCCTGCTGACGGTCATGCCCTGGCGCGGCATCTTCGTCGTGCTCGCCGCGTACGGCGCGGTGATGCTGATCGCCTCGCTCTTCCTCGTGCCCGAGACCCTGCCCAAAGCGCGCCGCCGCGACAGCGGTTCCGCCACGGTCTGGCAGCGCTACCGCAGCGTCCTGAGCGATCGCATCTTCATCGGCGTGCTGATCATCGGCGGCATGACCTTCAGCGGACTGTTCTCGTACCTGTCGTCGTCGTCGTTCCTCTTCCAGCAGACCTACGGCTTCGATCCGCAGCAGTACGGCGTCCTGTTCGCCGTCAACTCCCTCGGAGTCGTGCTGGGCGTGCAGACGGCGTCGCGGCTCGCCGCCCGCTTCGGCCCGCAGTGGGTCATGGCGGTCTCGACCGCCGTGCTCGTCATCGCGGGGGCCACCATCATCGTCACCGACCAGCTGGGGCTGGGCCTGTGGGGCACGGTCGTGCCGCTGTTCTTCTTCATCACGGCGTGCGGTTTCACCTTCCCCTGCGTTCAGGTGCTCGCTCTCGACCGTCACGGCCGAGCCGCCGGGACCGCGGCATCCCTGATCGGCGCCGTCAACTTCGGCGTCGCCGGCTTCATCTCGCCGCTCGCGGCGTGGATCTCGGGCGGCTCGGGCATCACCGCGACGACGATGGCCTCGGTGATGGCGGGGTGCGCCGTGGTGGCGGTCCTCTCGCTGTGGCTCGTCGTGCGGCCGCGCAGCGTGCCGCAGCTCTCTCCCTGATCGCTGCTCTCAGCGCAAGGGGCGGGGTCGAATCCGCCGCCGTCGACACAATGGACGGATGAACGACGCTCCGCCGACCGACCCCCGCCGACTCTGGCCGCGCCGCGCCGCCATTGGCTTCGTGCTGGTGGTGGCCGGTGCGCTGCTGGGATGGTGGCTGTTCACGCAGCTCGGCCAGCCCTTCGCGATCGACCGGTGGTGGAACGAGACGCTGCCGGCCGACCCGGGCGCGGTCGGCCTGGTGTTCGGGCTCGTGATGAACCGGATCGGCGGCACGTGGGTCGGCGTCTTCGCGATCCCGATCGCGGTCGCCGTGGCTCTGGTCCTGCTGCGACGGCCCTGGGCTGCGGGCTATTTCCTCGTGGCGTCGGCGCTGAGCGCGCTCGTGGTCCAGCTGATCAAGAACCTCGTCGATCGGTCGAGACCCGAAGACATCCTCGTGACGACGGATGCGGGCTCATATCCCTCGGGGCATACGGCAAATGCGGCCACGATCGCGATCGTCGCGATCATCCTCTTCCCGCGCGTCTGGGTCGCGTTCGTCGGAATCGTGTGGACCCTGCTGATGGCGCTCAGCCGTACGGTCGTGCACGCTCACTGGCTCTCCGACACCGTCGGTGGGATGCTGCTGGGCGCCGGCGTCGCCCTGATCGTGGCCGCCATGTTCACCGAGCAGCTCGAACGCGAGCGCCGCGCCGTGCGAGAGCGGCGGGGCTAGGCTCGCCGGCATGAGCGTCTCGCCCGACGACCCGGCCATGCCCTCCGACGACGCGATCGCCGCAGCCGATCTCGCACGACTGCGTGCGGAAGCGGAAGCCGCTGAGGCCGCGCTCGTCGCCGCCCGAGCTCGAGCCGCCCTGGCCGCCGCCGAGGCAGCTGCCGCGCGAGCCGGGTCGGCCCCGGCCGGGGACGCGGCGCCGTCGACTCCGACCGGCGAACCCGAGCCGTCGGCGGCCGGGGAAGCCGAGCCCTCCGGGGCGGCGGTTCCGCTCGACGGATCCGAGGTCGACGACATCCGCCGGGGCTACACGTTCGACGGTCCCGTCCTCGAGCTCGGGGCGCTCCTGAACGGCGAGCCGCAGCGTGATGCGCTCGTGCGGATCCCGCTGGCGATGACGAATCGTCACGGTCTCGTTGCCGGCGCCACTGGCACCGGCAAGACCCGCACGCTGCAGGTTCTCGTGGAGCAGCTCGCCGCCAACGGCGTGCCGGTGTTCGCGGCCGACATCAAGGGCGATCTCTCGGGTCTTGCCTCGGCGGGCGAGCCGAGCGAGAAGCTCCTCTCGCGAACGAGCGCGATCGGGCAGGACTGGTCGCCGCGTTCTTTCGCGACCGAGTTCCTGGCGCTCGGCGGCCGCGGGTCGGGAACGCCGGTGCGCGCGACCGTCTCCGGCTTCGGCCCGCTGCTGCTGAGCCGCGTGCTCGGACTCAACGCGACGCAGGAGTCGAGTCTCGGTCTCGTCTTCCACTACGCCGACGCGAACGGCCTGGCTCTCGTCGACCTCGCCGATCTGCGGGCGGTGCTGACCTACCTCACGAGCGATGACGGCAAAGCCGAGCTCGCGGAGCTCGGCGGACTCTCCAAGGCGACGGCGGGCGTCATCCTTCGCGAACTCATCACCTTCGCCGACGCCGGGGCGGACGTGTTCTTCGGCGAACCGGAGTTCGACGTCCGAGACCTGATGCGGACCACGGACGGAGGCGAGGGCATCGTCACCCTCCTCGAGGTGCCCGGTGTGGCCGATCGCCCGGTGCTCTACTCGACCTTCCTGATGTACCTGCTCGCGGAGCTGTTCGAGGTGCTGCCCGAGGTGGGTGACGTCGACAAGCCGGAGCTCGTGTTCTTCTTCGACGAGGCGCATCTGCTGTTCCGCGACGCGTCGAAGGACTTCCTCGCCGCGGTGGTGCAGACGGTCCGGCTCATCCGGTCGAAGGGTGTGGGCGTCTTCTTCGTCACGCAGACGCCCAAGGACGTGCCGTCCGATGTGCTGGCGCAGCTCGGCTCGCGCGTACAGCATGCGCTTCGTGCCTTCACCCCGGATGACGTCAAGGCGCTGCGCGCGAGTGTGGGCACCTACCCGCGATCGGGCTACGACCTGGAGAGGGTTCTGCAGGAGCTCGGCACCGGCGAGGCCGTCGTCACCGTCATGAACGAGAAAGGTGCGCCCACCCCCGTCGCGTGGACACGGCTCCGTGCGCCGCAGGCGTCGATGTCGCCGGCAGCGGTGGAGGACGTCCAGGCCCGGGTGGCGGCATCCGAGATCCGGCCGCGTTACGCCGAGGCGGTCGATCGGGAGTCGGCGCGCGAGATCCTCACCGCTCGCATGAACGCCGCGCAGGCGGCTCTCGATGCGGCCGAGGCCGAGGCCGCGCGCCGCAAGGCCGAGCAGGACGCCGCGAAGCTGCGGGCGAAGGCCGACGCCGCCTACGCGAAGCAGCTCGCCGCCATCCGGAAGCAGGCCGCGGCCGACGAGGCGAAGGAGCGACGCGACGACGACCGGATGCTGCGCAGCATGACCTCGAACACGCGCTCGCGCCGGAGAACGCCGGCGGAGCAGATCCTCGGCTCGCGCGCGGCCCAGGAGGTGCTGACCGGCGTC
The DNA here is from genome assembly GCF_040544895.1 of Microbacterium sp. 1262. Classification (NCBI taxonomy): domain Bacteria; kingdom Bacillati; phylum Actinomycetota; class Actinomycetes; order Micrococcales; family Microbacteriaceae; genus Microbacterium; species Microbacterium sp. 1262. The sequence continues at coordinate 1,804,493 of NZ_JBEPKU010000001.1, read as the reverse complement.
ATCCGGGGAATCTTCGGCACCGGACGGCGCTGAGCACCGGACGGCGCTGACGGCGCGCCCGGGACGCGGGCGTCTCAGGGACGGATGATGTCGAGTGGCATCGTCGAGGTGTCGATGCGCGGGTCGTCGTCCTGCCCGGCGACGAGCGCCTCGGCCTCGGCGATCGTCTCGACCGTCGGCACCGACCCGAGCAGCGGCCGCTGCGCCGTCTCGCGCATCGCGAAGAGCGCGACGGCCGCGAGCGCCGAGAAGAACATGATGTAGAACGCGGGCATGTAGGTGTTGCCCGTCCACTCAATGAGCGCCTGGCTGAACAGCGGCGTCGTACCGCCGAAGAGCGACACCGCCAGGTTGTACGCGATGCCCATCGCGCCGAAGCGGGTCGCGGTGGGGAACAGCGCCGGCAGGGCGCTCGCCGAGATCGCGACGAACAGTGCGACCGGTACCGCGATGATGCCCAGCGCAATGAACACGGCCCACAGCTCGCCGATCTGCATGACGGCGAAGGCGGGGATCGTCAGGACGAGGGACGCGCCGATCGCGAAAGCGTAGATGCGACGCCGGCCGAACCGGTCGCTGAGGCGCCCGACGAACGGCAGCGTCGCCGACATGACGATCAGCACCGGCACGGTCGCCACCGCGGCCGAGAGGTTCGAGAGTCCGACCTCCTTCTCGAGGTAGGTCGGCATGTAGCTGGTCAGCGCGTAGCCGGCCGTGTTGGTCGCGGCGACGATCGCCACGGCGACCAGGATCGTCCGCCAGTGGTGGCGCAGGATGCCGCCGATGCCGTGACGAGCCATCGGGTCGTCCTTGCTGGGCGCCGCGGCCGACTCCGACTCCTGCTCGAATGCCGGGGTCTCGGGGATGCGCAGGCGGAACCAGATGGCGACGATGCCGAGCGGGATGGCGACGAGGAACGGAATGCGCCAGCCGCCGTCGACCATCGCGTCGGGGCCCCAGAGCCCCTGCGTGATGAGGGTGGTCAGCGCGACGACCGTAGCGCCGGCGGCGAAGCCGACGTACGAGCCGACGTCGAGCCATGATGCCCAGAAACCGCGCGAGCGGTCGGGGGAGAACTCGGTCACATACGTCGACGCCCCGGCGTACTCGCCGCCGGTCGAGAAGCCCTGCACCATCTTCAGCACATACAGGGGGACGACAGCCCAGACACCGATCTGCGCAGACGTCGGCAGCAGTCCGATGAGCGCGGTCGCGGTCGCCATCATCGCCATCGTCAGGAACAGGACCTTCTGGCGCCCGATCCGATCGCCGAGCGGGCCGAGCACGATCCCGCCGAGGGGACGCACGAGGAACGACACGGCGAAGCCGAGGAGCGTCACGAGAAGGCCCCAGGGGTCGGGGATGTCCTCGGCGAACACCACCGTCAGGGTCACGGCGAGGTAGCCGTAGATCCCGAAGTCGAACCACTCCATGAAGTTGCCGACGACGGTGCCCGAGATCGCGGTGCGTACCTTCTTGCGTTCGACGACGATGACGTCGTCGACCTCGAGACGTCGGCGGGCAGGCCGCTTGGTGCGCGTGCGTGACATATTCGATTCTCCTCCGGCAGCGCCGCCGGGCTCGGGTCGCCAGACGACTGTCCTTCGCTCACGGGAGCGTAGACCCCGATGCGGGGTCGTGCGCAACCTCGGGGACGGGCGTTGCGGTCCGGTGCGTCGCCGCCTATCGCGCGCGCGTGAGGCGAACGGCCCGTACGCCCGGCCGGCGACCGTCCATCCGTCACGTGTCAAGTCGTGTCGGACGGGGCCGACGGACGCCTACCGTCTGATCATGACCGAGCTGACCGCACCCACCGGACACGAGCCCGAGCTGCAGGCGCAGCCCCGACCGGACGGATCCGCCCCGCGAGCCCTCGTCCTCGGCGCCACCGGGTACATCGGCGGACGGCTGGTGCCTCGCCTCGTCGCGGCGGGGTACCGCGTGCGCGTGCTGGCACGGACGCCCGAGCGGGTCGCCAGCTTCCCGTGGGGAGACGCCGTCGAGATCGTGGGCGGCTCGGCGGACGACGCGGATGCCGTCGCCGAGGCTGTCGACGACGTGGATGTCGTCTACTACCTCATCCATTCGATGGGAGCGGGGGCCGGGTTCGAGGCGGCCGACGAGCGGGCCGCCCGCACGGTCGCTGACGCCGCGGCGGCGGCATCCGTGAAGCGCATCGTCTATCTCGGTGGCCTGCACCCCTCCGATGCGGAGCTCTCGCCGCACCTGCGCTCGCGCGTGGAGGTCGGCGAGATTCTGCTGAAGTCCGGCGTGCCCACCCTCGTGCTGCAGGCGGGGGTCGTCATCGGGTCGGGGTCGGCGTCGTTCGAGATGGTGCGTCATCTCACCGATGTGCTGCCGTACATGCCGGCGCCGAAGTGGGTGCGCAACCGCATCCAGCCGATCGCCGTGCGAGACGTCCTGCACTATCTGCTCGGCGCAGCCCGCGTCGATCCTGAGCTGAACCGTGCCGTCGACATCGGCGGTCCCGACGTCTTGCGGTACGGACAGATGATGAACGGCTATGCCCTCGAGGCGGGCCTGCGGCAGCGCGCGATCGCGGCCCTGCCGGTGCTGACGCCCGGGCTGGCCTCCCACTGGGTCAACCTCGTGACGCCGGTGCCGCGCGCCATCGCCCGCCCGCTCATCGCGTCGCTTCAGAACGAGTGCGTCATGGACGACCATGACATCGACGACATCATCCCGCAGCCCGAGGGCGGCCTGACGTCGTACCGGACGAGCGTGCGGCTGGCGCTGGGCCGGGTGGACGCCGACGAGGTCGAGACGAGCTGGCAGGACGCCGACGTGCTCGGCGCGCCGAGCGATCCGCTGCCGAGCGACCCCGAATGGGCGGGCCGCACCGTGTTCACCGACGAGCGCTCCGCCGAAACGAGCGCGTCGCCAGAGCGACTGTGGGAGGTGATCGCCGGCATCGGCGGGACGAACGGCTGGTACTCGGCTCGCGCGCTGTGGGAGATCCGCGGCTGGATGGACCGTCTCGTCGGCGGCATCGGCCTCGCGCGCGGCCGCCGCAGCCGGGGAAAGGTGCGGGTGGGGGATGCGATCGACTTCTGGCGCGTCGAGGCCGTCGAGGAGGGCCGCCTGCTGCGGCTGCGTGCCGAGATGCGGGTGCCGGGGGAGGCCTGGCTCGAGCTCAAAGTCGCACCGCGGGATGGTGGTGCCCGCTATGAGCAGCGCGCGATCTTCTTCCCGCGCGGACTGGCCGGGCGGCTGTATTGGCTCGGTGTGCTGCCGTTCCACGGGCTCATCTTCACGGCGATGGCCACGCGCATCACGGAGATGGCCGAGGGGAAGGTCGAAGAGGGGCGGATCGCCGTCGAGAACACCCACGCCGACGATGACACCGCCCCCGCGGGCGCGGACGCTTCTAGGGTGGGGTCATGAGCCGCTCCGCCGTCGTCATAACCGTCTCCGACCGCTCAGCGCGCGGCGAGCGTCCGGATGCGGCCGGCCCGGTCGCCGTCGAGGCCTTGCGCGCCGCGGGGTGGGAGTGTGGCGATGCGGTGGTCGTCGCCGACGGAGCCGCCCCCGTCGCCGAGGCGCTGCGCGTCGCGATCGCCGACGGAGCACGCCTGATCGTCACGACGGGCGGCACCGGCGTGGCACCGCGCGACGAGACTCCCGAGGGTACCGGCGAGGTCATCGAGCGCGAGCTGCCCGGCGTGGCCGAAGAGCTGCGACGCCGCGGTGTCGCCGAGACGCCCACTGCGGTGCTCTCACGCGGACGTGCCGGGGTGGCCGGCCGAACGCTCATCGTGAACCTGCCGGGGTCGCCGCGCGCCGTGGCATCCGGCATGGACGTGGTGACGGGAATCGCCGGGCACGTCGTCGCCCAGCTCGACGGGCACGATCACTGATGGGCGAGATCCGCATCGCCCGCATCACCGCGGAGCCTCTCGACGTCTCCCAGCACCTCGAGGCCGTCGATTCATCCGCCGTCGGAGCGGTGACGAGCTTCGTCGGCACCGTGCGCGACCACGACCCGGATGCCGCGGGCACGGTCGCCGCGCTGCACTACGAGGCACATCCCGATGCCGAGGCGACGCTCCGAGCCATCGCCGAGGCGGCCCTCGGCGACCGTGACGGCATCGTCGCGGTCAGTCACCGCATCGGCGACCTCGCGGTGGGGGACGCCGCGGTCGTCATCGCGGTGGGCACGGCGCACCGGGGCGACGCGTTCGACGTCTGCCGCGAGCTGATCGAGGCGATCAAACGCGAGCTGCCGATCTGGAAGCAGCAGATCGAGGCCGATGGCACGACGGCGTGGAAGGGGATCGGCGGCTGATCGCGTCGAACCCGGGCCGTCTCAGCCGCCCGCGAAGGGCGGCAGGATGTCGACGGTGACGTCGGGGCCGATCTCGGTGGTGTCGGCGACGCGTGCGCCGTCGACGAGCACGGCGCACTTCGGCAGGATGGCCGCCAGCCCAGTGATCTCGCGCGACAACGCGTCGCGCAGGGCGCCGAGGGTCGTCTCGGAGCGATGCTCTTCGTTCCGGCCGGCGCGTTCAGCGGCGGCGGCGAAGTAGCGCACGCGGGCCATCAGGCGTCCTCGCCGGGACGTCGCCAGTCGCCGCTGCGGCCGCCGGATTTCGCGGTGATGCGGATGTTCTCGATCGAGGTCGCCTTATCGAGGCCCTTCACCATGTCGACCACGGCGAGGGCGGCGACCGAGACCGAGGTGAGCGCCTCCATCTCGACGCCGGTGCGGTCGGCGGTGCGTGCGGTCGCCTCGATCTCGATGCCGTCGTCGGTGATGTCGAGGTCGACGACGACGCCGTGCACGCCGATCACATGCGCCAGCGGAAGCAGCTCGGGGGTGCGCTTCGCAGCCTGGATGCCGGCGATGCGTGCGACGGCGAGGACGTCGCCCTTCGGCACGGCGCCGTCGCGCAGCGCTGCGACCACCTCGGGCGAGCAGCGGACGAATCCGCGAGCAGTCGCCGCGCGGACGGTCGGCTGCTTCGCGGTGACGTCGACCATGCGGGCGTGACCGGCGTCGTCGAGGTGTGTGAAGCTCATGCCCTCATCCTTCCAGCAGCACGACGTCGATGAGGTCGCCGGGCTCGACGACGGCCGTCTCCTCCGGGACGACCGCATACGCCTCGGCGAGGGCTAGTGCGCCCGCGAGGTGCGAGCCCGAGCCGCCCGGTGTCGCCGGGCGCACGGACCATCCTGCAGGGTCGGTGCGGTCGACCACCGCGGGCAGGTACTGCCGGCGACCCGGTGGCGTGCGCCAGGACTCGGCCGCGGGAAGCCGGAGCGCCGGCCGCCGCAGGTCGGAGCGGCCCTGGAGGGCGAGCAGGGCAGGGCGCACGAACACCTCGAACGACACCGCCGCACTCACCGGGTTGCCCGGCAGGCCGAAGACGAGCGTTCCCGACGGCAGGACCCCGAAGGCCTGCGGCTTGCCCGGCTGCATCGCCACCCGCGAGAAACGCAGCGCGTCGCCCAGTTCGGTCTTGACGACCTCGTAGGCGCCCGCGCTCACCCCGCCCGAGGTGATGACGACGTCCGCTCGGGATCCGCCGGTCGTGGCCGCGGCGATCTCGTGCCGGAAGGCGGCGCCGCCGTCGTCGACGTGCACGCGGCGGATGACCGTACCGCCCGCCTGACGGCTGAGCGCTTCGAGCAGCAGGCCGTTCGACTCGGGGATCTGTCCGCGGATGCGTGGGAAGCCGGGCTCGACGAGCTCGCTGCCGGTCGAGATGACGACGACGCGCGGGGACTCCGAGATGGTGACCCGGGCGATGTCGGCGGCGGCGAGGGCCGCCAGCTGCCGCGGGCCGAGCAGCGTCCCGGCGTCCAGCACCGTGTCGCCGGGGCGGATGTCGTCGTGTGCGCGCCGGACGAACATGCCCCGCCTCGCGGGGGCGGTGAGCACGCGTGCGGTCGTCAGCGAATCATCGAGGCCGCCCGCGGTGTCTTCGAACGGCACGATGGTGTCGGCGCTGCTGGGCACCGGGGAGCCCGTCATGATGCGTGCGGCCTCGCCGGGGGTCAGATGCGGATCGTCCGCCGTGCCCGCCGGCAGATCGGCGATGACCGCGAGGTCGACGGGACGCTCGTCGGACGCCGTCGCGACATCGTCGAAGCGCACCGCGAAGCCGTCCATCGCCGAGTTGTCGAAGTCGGGGATCCCCCCGCGCGCGATCGCAGCCTCGCGCAGGACGCAGCCGGCGCCGTCGGCGAGCCCGGCCGTGCGGGTCGGCAGCGGGCGGACGGCGGCGAGGACGTCCGCGAGCTGATCCTCGACGGTGCGCAGCCCCCCGCTCACGACTGCCACCGTGCGAGCCCGCCCGCGAGCACGGATGCCGCGACACCGCGGCCCCGGAGGGCATCCGCAGCGCGATGGGCGCGGATGCCGTGCGCGCACACCACCACGACCCGGTCGGCACCGGCGAGGCTCGGATCAGCGAGAAGCTCGCCGAGCGGTACCAGCACCGAGCCGGGCAGCACACCGGTCGCCGTCTCGTGGGGCTCCCGCACATCGAGCACCACCGCGCCGACGGACTGCTGCGCTCGGAGCTGCTCGAGATCGACCTCGGGTGCCGCGGTCCGTCTCGGCTCTGCAGGGGGCGGAGGAACCGCGGCCGGGGACGCCGCACTCGACGCCGCGCGCAGCGGGACCTCGCGCTGGGCGCCGGTGAGGGCATCGACGACGGCCAGCCGGCCGAGGAGCGGTTCGCCGACCCCGGTGATGAGCTTGATCGCCTCGGTCGCGAGCATCCCGCCCACCGTCATGCAGAGGGACCCGAGCACGCCCACCTCGGCGCACGTCGGCAGGTCGTCCGCGCTGCCCGCGGGGTAGAGGTCGTCGAGGCCGACGGCCGGAACGCCTGCCGGCGGCGCGGTCCAGAAGACGGTGACCTGCGCGTGGAACTCCTGGATGACGCCCCAGACGAGCGGCAGCCCGAGTGCCGCGCATGCCGCGGCCACGACGGTGCGGGTCTCGAACGTGTCGGTGCCGTCGATGACGAGGTCGCTCCCCGCCAGCAGACGCGACGCGTTATCGGCATCCAGCCGCTCGCGGCGCGTCTCGATCCGGGTCTCGGGCGACAACGCGGTGGCGGCTCGGACCGCGGAGGCGACCTTCGGTGCGCCGACGTCGTCGACGCGATGGATCACCTGCCGCTGGAGATTGGCGAACTCGACCACGTCGTCGTCGATGACGGTGATCGTCCCGACCCCGGCGGCGGCGAGGGCGAGGATCACCGGCGAGCCGAGACCACCGGCACCGACGACCGCGACGCGGGCCGCCGCCAGTCGTCGCTGACCCTGGTCGCCCAGGCCCGCGAGGACGGCATGCCTCGCGGTGCGCTCGCGCTCACGATTCGACAGGGTCTCGGCGGGATCGACGAGGGGCGGCAGGGTCATGGGATCAGGCTAGACGCGCATAGGGGTAGCGGGGGCGGACGTGGGCGGGCCCGGGGCGAGCGTCCGTGGATGCGGCGGATTCGCTCCTTCTGCTCCGCAGATGCGGGTATGTTCGGCCCATGACGACGTATCGCATCTCGGAGGCGGCCCGCCTGCTCGGAGTCAGCGACGACACCGTGCGCCGCTGGATCGAGCAGGGTGTCCTTCCGGTCTCGGGTGACAGCCCGGCGAGGGTGCCCGGCGACGCGCTCGCCGCGCACGCGGTCGAGCTCGCTTCCGCCGCGGCGGACCCCTCCGACCGACTCTCGAGCGCCCGCAACCGCTTCGTCGGCCTTGTCACCCGCGTGCAGATCGACGGGGTGATGGCCCAGGTCGACGTGCAGTCGGGACCGCACCGCATCGTGTCGCTCATGTCGGCCGAGGCGGCGCGCGAACTCGAGCTCGAACCCGGATCGCTCGCGGTCGCGGTCGTGAAGGCCACGACGGTCGTGGTCGAGACTCCGAAGGACTGAGCCGTGCGCACACGACGAATCACCGTCGCCGCCCTCGCGGCTGTCATGCTCCTCCTGAGCGGGTGCGCCGCGGGCGGCGTCGCGGAGTCGGGGCCGGGCGCCGCGGAATCCGAGGTCTCGGGCGAGGTCACCGTCTTCGCTGCCGCGTCGCTGAAGACGGGATTCGACGAGCTGGCGTCGCAGTTCGAGCAGCGGCATCCCTCCGTCACGATCTCGCCCATCAGCTACGACGGGTCGTCGACGCTCGCGACGCAGCTGATCGAGGGAGCCCCCGGCGACGTGTTCGCCTCGGCCGACGAGGCGAACATGCAGAAGGTCGTCGACGCCGGGCTCGCCGCCGCCCCGGACGTCTTCGCGACGAACCGGCTCACCCTCGTGGTGCCGGCCGGGAACCCCGGTTCGATCACCGGCCTGGCAGACCTCGCCGACGCCGACCGCACCGTCGTGCTGTGCGCACAGGCGGTGCCGTGCGGCGCGGCCTCGGAGACGCTTCTCCGCGACGCCGGTGTCACTCCGAGCGTCGACAGCTACGAGCAGAACGTCACCGCGGTGCTGACGAAGGTCGCGGGCGGCGAGGCCGATGCCGGCCTCGTCTACGTCACGGATGCCGCCCTCACCGGCGATGTCGAGACGGTGGAGGTCGCCGGCGCCGAGCGAGTCGTCAACCGGTATCCGATCGCGGCGCTCGCCGACGCGCGGTCGCCCGAGGCCGCCGCGGAGTTCGTCGCCTACGTGCTGTCCGAAGACGGCCAGACGGTGCTGCGCCGTCTCGGCTTCGGGGCGCCGTGAGCGGCGATGGGGCCGGCGGTCACCGGACGACGCGCCGCAGCGCGCCGGGGTATGTGCCGCGCGTCCTTCTCGTGCCGGCGGTCGTCGGGCTCGCGCTGCTCGTGGTCCCGCTGGCCGCCCTGGTGGGCCGCGTCGACCCCACGACGGTGTGGACCGACGTCACGTCGCCCGAGGCCGGCGCGGCGCTCGCGCTCTCGCTGCAGACCGCGCTCGCGGCCACCGCTGCGTGCATCGTGCTCGGCGTTCCGCTCGCCCTGACGATCGCCCGGGCAGGCGCCCGCGGAGCGGCGGTGCTGCGAGCCATCGTGACGGTCCCGCTCGTGCTGCCCCCCATGGTCGGCGGCGTCGCCCTGCTGTTCCTGTTCGGGCGGACCGGCTGGCTGGGCGCGATGCTCGGCGAAGCCGGCATCCGCATCCCGTTCACCACCGTGGCTGTCGTGATCGCGCAGACTTTCGTCGCTCTGCCCTTCCTCGTGCTCGCGCTCGAGGGCGCACTTCGCGCCACGGGAGTCGGGTACGAGCAGACCGCCGCCGCGCTCGGGGCGGGACGGTGGCGCATCCTGTTCCGGGTCACCCTGCCGCTCGCAGCGCCCGGGCTCATCGCAGGGACCGTGCTGTGCTTCGCCCGCGCCCTCGGCGAGTTCGGCGCCACCGCACTGTTCGCCGGCAACGCGCCCGGCGTCACGCAGACGATGCCGCTGGCGATCTACACGGCGTTCAACGGTGCCGGGGTGTCGGAGGGCACGGCTGTGGCACTGTCGCTCCTCCTGCTCATCACCGCGATCGCCGCGCTTCTGCTCGTGCGGGCCTGGCGGCCGGGCGGTGCCCGATGAGTGCCCGGCTCACGGCACGCGTCCGGGTGCAGCGGCCCGGCCTCACCGTGACCGTCGACCTCGTCGCCGAACCGGGGGAGGTCGTCGCGGTCATGGGGCCGAGCGGCGCGGGGAAGACGACGGTGCTCGAGGCGATCGCGGGCCTCGTGCCGCTCGACGCGGGATCGATCCGCGTCGACGACGACGAGGTCGCGAGCCCCCGCAGGCGCGTGGCGCCGCAGCACCGCGGCATCGTGATGCTGCGTCAGGACCCCGGCCTCTTCCCGCACCTCTCGGCGCGCGAGAACGTGGCCTTCGGGCTCCGCTCTCGCAAAGAGCCGGCACGCCGGGCGCGCCTCATCGCCGACGAATGGCTCGAGCGGGTCGGGCTCGCCGGGGTCGGCGGCCGGCATCCCCGGGAGCTCTCCGGGGGGCAGCAGCAGCGCGTCGCCCTCGCCCGCGCGCTCGCGGCGCGGCCCCGCGTCATCCTGCTCGACGAGCCGTTCACGGCGCTCGATCCGGCGACGGCCGCGTCACTGCGGGCGATGCTCGGCGAACAGCTGCGGGCTGCCGGGGCGACGGCCGTGATCGTCAGCCACGACGCCCTCGATGCGGCGGCGGTGGCCGATCGGCTGGTGGTGCTCGAAGCGGGACTCGTGACCCAGAGCGGCGCCGTCCGAGAGGTGCTGCGGACCCCCGCCACGGCGTTCGGTGCTGCCATCGCGGGAGTGAACCGTGTCGTCGGCAACGTGGTCGGCCAGGGCGATGACACGGTCTGGCAGGCCGGCACCCTCGCGGTGCCCCGGCCCGGCGCGGACGGTGGTGCCGCTGCCGCTCTGTTCCGCCCGAGCGACGTCCGGCTCGAGGGGGTCGCGGCCGGCGACGGGCTCGCGCGGTCGGGGGCTGCGCCGTCGGACGCCGACCGCGTCGTGTGGCGGGCTCGCGTCGTTCGGCTCGAGCCCACCGTCGGCGGAGTCCGGGTGATCGTCTCCGATCCGCCGGCGGCGGTCGACATCCCGGTGGATCTGGCCGCGGACCTCGGCGCGGGCGGCCTCGTGCAGCTCTCGCTGCCGACCGCCGCGATCACATGGGACTGAGTGGCACGATGGGGGAATGCCCCACATGCGCGCCGTCCGGCCCGGCGATGACGCCGCGCTGAGCGAGATCTGTCTGCGGACCGCCGACCACGGCTCCGATGCCACCGGACTCTTCGACGACGACGACATCTGGGGAGCGATCTTCGTGCTGCCCTACGCCGAGCGGCATCCCGACTCCGCCTTCGTCGTGGCCGATGACGAGGACCGGGCGATCGGCTACGTCGTCGCGACGCCGGACACCGATGCCTTCGAGGAGTGGTTCCGCGGCGACTGGTGGCCGCGGTTCGCCGACCGCTGGCCCGTGCCCTCGCCCGATGACACCTCGCGGCAGGCGGGGACGCTGCGATACGCCTACGGTCGACGCCCCGGAGCCGAGCCGCTCGCCGCGACCTATCCCGCGCACCTGCACATCGACCTGCTGCCCGCGGCCCAGGGGCAGGGGTGGGGGCGACGGCTGATCGACCGGGTGTCGGAGCAGCTCCGCGCGTCGGGCGTCATCCGTCTGCACCTGGTCGCGTCGGCGGCCAACGACGGGGCGCTCGCCTTCTACGACCGCCTGGGGTTCGAGCGCCTGCCCTCCTCGCCCGGCGCGCAGGCGTTCGGCATCGACCTCGACCGCTGAGGCCCGGTCACGCGGCTCGCCGAGGTCCCCGTTGGGCCGGGTTTGGGGGCGGGTTTCCCGGCCGAAATGGGACCGCGCGGGGTGTGGGGGGCGGGTGGGCGCGGGGTGGGGGCCGCGCGTCAGCCGGCGAGCAGGCGCCCGTCGGAGATGCGGACCGTGCGGTCGACGAGCGCACTCGGCACCCGGACGTGCGAGATGAGGACGACGGCACGTTCCGGGTCTACGGCGGACAGCAGATCGCGCATCAGCGCGTCGGATGCCGCGGGGTCGACCCCCGCCGTCGGCTCGTCGAGCACGAGCACGGGGAAGCCGTGCAGCAGCGCACGAGCGAGCGCGATGCGCTGCGCCTGGCCGCCCGACACGAGCGCGCCGTGCTCGCCGACGCGAGCGTCGAGACCGCCGCGCTCGCGCAGCCAGCCGCCCAGGCCGACGCGTTCGAGCACGGCCTCCAACTCGGCGTCGGTCGCGGTGTCGCGGGCGAACAGGAGGTTCTGGCGGATGTCCTCGTCGAAGAGCATCGGCTGCTGCTCGCACAGTCCCACCGTCAGGCGCACGTCGTCGGGGGAGAGGCCGGTCACGTCTGTGCGCCCGATCCGGTAGCTCCCATCGACGTCGAGGAAGCGCACAAGGGCATGCGCGAGCGTCGACTTGCCCGCACCGCTCGAGCCGACGACGAGCAGGCGTTCACCCGGGCGGACATCCAGGTCGACGCCCGCGAGGGCCGGCCGATCGGCTCCGGGCCACGTCACCGACACGTCGCGGAGGTGCAGGCCGTCGCCGAGCGCGGGCGCGACACCCGTGGGTGCGACGCTGCTCGCAACGAGTCCCGATGGGATGTCGCCGGGCACGGTCTCGGCGATCCGTTCCGCCGACGCGTGCACCTGACGCCAGGATGCCGCTGCGAGCGGAACCGTCTGGAAGACCTCGAACACGGCCATCGGCACGAGCACGGCGACCGCCAGCCACGGACCGCCGAGGGCGGTGACATCCGGGGCGGTGACGATGACGGCGAGGATCGATGCGGCGCCCGCGGCGAGCGAGACGATGGCTGCGCTTCCGGCCTGCGCACCGGCGCGGCGGACGACCGCACGTCGGAGGTCGGCGTCCGCTGCCTCGACACGGCGACGGCTCTGCTCTTCGGCCCCGTACGCCAGCAGCACGTCGAGGCTTCCGAGATGGTCGGCGACGGCGTCGGCGAGCCGGGCGCGGAGCGGGGCGATCGTGCGCTCCGCGCGAGCACCCGCGACCCAGCCCCAGCCGGTGGCCGCCGCCGCGGCGACGACGAGGCAGCCGAGCAGGGTGAGCCCGGCCGGCCACGAGACGGTCGCGACGAAGACGACGGCGGCGAGAGCGACGGTGGCCGAGGCCACGAGCGGCTCCACCACTCGCAGCGGCAGGTTCTGCAGGTCGTCGACGTCGTCGACGAGGGCGGAGAGCGCGGATCCGCGGCGGATGCGGCCGAGCCCGTCGGGTGCGAGCGGGATCAGGCGTCGGACGAGGTCGGTCCGCGTCGTTGCGAGCTGACGCAGCGCCGCATCGTGCGACGTGAGGCGCTCGAGGTAGCGGAAGACGGCACGCGAGATCGCGAACGCCCGCACCCCGACGACGGCCGCCATCACGTACATCACCGCGGGCTGCTCGCTCGCGCGGACGATGAGCCACGCGCTGCACGCGAGGAGCGCGACGGCCGAGGCCTCCGTGGCGAACCCGGTCGCGAGGGCGCGCCAGAACCGTCGCGGCGGGGGCATCGCGCCGCGAAGCACCTCGGACGTCGTGGTCATGCCGTCACCTCCAATCGGGGTCGTACGTCGACGAGGACGTCGGCGATCGACCGGGCAGACTCCCGGTGCGAGACGAGCAGGACAGTCGCGCCGTCGTCAGCGACACGGCGGAGGCTCTGCCAGAGCGCGGCCTCGGTCTCGGCGTCGAGTGCGGCGCTCGGCTCGTCGAGCGCGACCACCGGCGCACCGCTGTTCACGTGCCGGAAGAGAGCCCGGGCGACCGCGACGCGCTGCGCCTGCCCGCCGGAGAGGCCCGCGCCGCGCACGCCGAGCTCGAGCGCCGGGTCGAGGTCAGCGGCGCCGGCGGCCGCGAGCGCGCGGACGACGGCGCGCTCACCCGCGGGCCCGGCGACGCGGTCCGTCGAAGCGCCGAGCGTGACGTTCTCGGCGACGGTGCCGGCGATCAGCCCCGCGTCCTGTCCGGCCCAGGCGAGCCACGACGCCGGCGGCGGAACCTGCTCGCCGTCGAGGGTCAGCTCCCCTTCGAACGGGGCGACGCCGCGCAGTGCGGCGAAGACGCTCGACTTGCCCGCGCCGCTCGGCCCGGAGAGGAGCGTGATCGTGCCCGGCCTCGCCGTGAACGACACGGGTGCGAGCAGCGAATCGCCGCGCCGCACCCGGAGCTCACGGGCGCGGAGGATGCCGCGCTCCGCCGCGACGCTCGTCGCGGCGTCCGTCGTCGACGCTGAGCTCGCGGCATCCTGCGGCGGCAGCGCGCGCGCCGCGTCGAGTACCTCGAAGACGTCGTCGGTGGCCGCGACACCCTCTGCGGCGGCGTGGAACTGGACCCCGACCTGACGAAGCGGAAGGTAGGCCTCGGGGGCCAGCAGCAGCACGAAGAGTCCGACAGACAGGGCGAGCGAGCCGTCGATGAGCCGGAAGCCGATCGACACCGCCACGATCGCGACGGAGATCGACGCGAGGAACTCCAGCGCGAAGCCCGACAGGAACGACACCCGCAGCACGCGCATCGTCTCGATGCGGTAGTTCTCGGTCACCCGTTCGATCGATGACGCGGCGCGGTGCTGCCGGCCGAACACCGTGAGGGTCGAGAGTCCGCGGACGGTGTCGGCGAAGCGGGCTGCGAGCTGGCGGAGGGTCTGCCACTGCGCGCGTTGCACCGCGCGGGTGGCGAGTCCGATCAGCACCATGAACAGCGGGATCAACGGCATCGTGAGCAGGACCGTCACGCCCGAGATCCAGTCGCTCCACCAGATGACGGCGATGAGCACCGGGGTCGCGATGACCGTCAGGACGAGTTGCGGCAGGTAGCGGCCGAAGTAGGCGTCGAGCGCGTCGAGGCCGCGGCCCGCGGTCACCGCGAGCTGAGCAGAGTTGCGGTTCGCGAGCCAGCCAGGGCCGAGGCGGCCGACGGCCGAGGTGAGCCCGCCGCGCAGCTCGCTGCGCACCCGGGCGGCGGCGCGAGCAGAGACGCCCTCGCGCAGCCAGAGGAGCCCGGCGCGCGCGGCGACGACGGCGGCGAGGGCGGCGAGGACGCGCATGAGGTCGGCTACCGGCATCCCGCCGATGGCTCCGACGATCGCTTGCGTGGTCAGCCAGGCGAACCCGACGACGACGGCGGTCTGGGCGAGGCCGATCGCGCCGATCGCGACGAAGAAGAGGCGCGAGGTGCGGGCGTAGCGCAGCAGCCGCGGATCGACGGGTCGTCCGCTCGAGCGCGCGGGCGCCTCGGGGTCGTCCATGCTCACCCTTCGATCCTGCCTTACCCCGGGACCGGGATGCCTCGGGTCCGGCGCGATAGCGCGGATCCGAGGCATCCCGTCACTCGGTCAGTGGGTGACGAGCTCGGCCTCTTCGATGCGTGCCCGGGTCACGCGCTTGCGGAAGACCCAGTACGTCCAGCCCTGGTAGAGGAGCACGAGGGGCAGGAAGATCACGGCCGCCCAGGTCATGATCGTCAGCGTGTAATCCGTCGACGACGCGTTCTCGATTGTGAGGTTCCATGCGGGATCCGTCGACGACGGCATGACGTTCGGGAAGAGCGAGAGCCACAGCGTCAGGACGGCGAACATCACGGTTCCCGCACCTCCCGCGAAGGCCCAACCCTCACGCCCGGTCGCGTTGGCGAGAATGGCCCCGATCAGCATGACCGCGGCGACGGTGGCCGTCACGAACACCAGCGGCAGCAGCGGCGCCTGGGCCCCCATGGCCGACAGCACGGTCCAGGCGAGGAAGACGGCCGCCGCGACGAGGGTCAGCAGTCCCGACTTCGTCGCGAGCCGGCGGGCCTGCTCGCGGACGTCACCGTCGGTCTTGAGAGCGACGAAGTAGACGCCGTGCGTGAAGAACAGCAGGAGCGTCACGACCCCGCCGAGCAGGCCGTAGGGGTTCAGCAGCGTGAACAGGGTGCCGGTGAACTCCTTGTCGGCGTCGATCGGCACGCCCTGAACGATGTTGGCGACCGCGACGCCCCAGAGGAAGGCGGGGAGCGCCGAGCCCACGACGATCATGAGGTCGAAGCGCTTGCGCCAGGTGGCATCATCGCGCTGGTGGCGGTACTCGAACGAGACCCCGCGCAGGATCAGGGCGATGAGGATCAGCAGCAGTGGCAGGTAGAACCCGCTGAAGAGGGTCGCGTACCACTCCGGGAAGGCCGCGAAGAGGCACGCGCCCGCGACGATGACCCAGGTCTCGTTGAGGTCCCAGACCGGACCGATCGTGTTGATGATCTGGCGCCGTGAGACGTTGTCCTTCCCGAGGAAGGGCAGCGACATCCCGACACCGAAGTCGAACCCGTCGAGGACGAAGTAGCCCACGAACAGGACTCCGACGATGAAGAACCAGACGTATGCGAGATCCATGTCGTGCTCCTCAGTAGACGGTGGTCTGCGTGTGGGACGCCGAGGGGTTCTCGGCTTCGGGCGAGCCCGGCTCGGGCAGCGGGTCGGGGCCCTTCTGTGCGGCCTTGCGGATGAGGCCGAACTCGACGACGGCGAGCGAGGCGTAGACCGCGGTGAACGCGATCAGCGAGATCAGGACCGTCCAGCCGGGGACGTTCGGTGAGACGCCGTCCTCGGTCAGCATCAGGCTGAAGACGATCCAGGGCTGGCGGCCCATCTCGGTGAAGACCCAGCCGACGAGGCTGCCGAGGAGGGGGAGGGGCGCGGACCAGATCGCGACCTTCCACATCCAGCGGGCCACGGGACGCTGAGCCTTCTTGCGGGTCAGCCAGAGGCCGGCGACCGAGATGAGGGTGGCGACACCGCCGAGGCCGATCATCCAGCGGAACGACCAGTAGGTGACCCAGACGATCGGGCGGTAATCGACGCCCGCACCGAAGGTCTCGGTGTACTGGGCCTGCAGGTCGTTGAGCCCTTCGACGCACCCGTCGAAGCTGTGGGTCGAGAGGAACGACAGCAGGTACGGCACGCGCAGCGACCAGATCTCCTCGGTGCCATCGGGCGTTCCGATGGAGAAGATCGAGAAGGATGCATCCGCGCCGCAGGCACTGTTGAACATGGCTTCGGCCGCGGCCATCTTCATGGGCTGCGTCGCCACCATCACGAGGCTCAGCTGATCGCCCGAGAGGGCGACGCCGACGAACGAGACGATCATGCCCCACATGCCGAAGCGGAGCGCGGGACGCATCGTCTCGATGTGCTGCGCGCGAGAGAGGTGCCAGGCGGCGACCGCGATGACCACGGCGGCGGCGAACATCCACGCGGCGAAGATCGTGTGCGGGAAGGCGGCCAGCACGATCGGGTTGGTGAGGACCGCCCCGAAGTCGATGAGCTCGGCGCGGCCGCCGTCGGCGGCCATCTGATACCCCACCGGGTTCTGCATGAACGCGTTGGCCGCGAGGATGAAGTAGGCCGACAGGGTCGAACCCAGCACGACCATCCAGATGGAGAACAGGTGAAGCGCCTTCGGGAGCTTGTCCCAGCCGAAGATCCACAGGCCGATGAAGGTCGCCTCGAAGAAGAAGGCGAGGAGGCCCTCGAAGGCCAGCGGTGCGCCGAAGATGTCGCCGACGAAACGCGAGTAGGCCGACCAGTTCATGCCGAACTGGAACTCCTGCACGATGCCCGTGACGACGCCCATCGCGAAGTTGATGAGGAAGATCTTGCCGAACAGGCGCGTCAGGTGCAGCCACTTCACGTTGCCGGTGCGGTGCCACACCGACTGGAAGATCGCCACGACGAGAGCCATCCCGAGGGTCAGCGGCACGAAGAGGTAGTGGTAAAGCGTCGTCAGACCGAACTGCCAGCGGGCCAGCAGGAGCGGATCGAGGAAGTCCATCGGGAGGTGCCTTTCGGGAGGCGAAGGTTTCGACAGGCTGAAGGTATCGAGTGTGGTTTTCCCCGGTCTCAGGGGCGGCCGGGAATAATGCTACGCGTGGTCTGACCACTTATCAAGGTGCTGTCAGACCACAGCCGACGCGGGCCGATCGGGCGGGATCGACCCGCGGGTGCACCGGAGCCGCTTACGCTCGACCCATGGGGGAGCCGCTCGTCGACAGATTCGCCCGGGTCCACCGCGACCTGCGCATATCGCTGACCGACCGCTGCTCGCTGCGCTGCACGTACTGCATGCCCGAGCAGGGCAACGAGTGGCTCGCTCGGCAGAGCATCCTCACCCTCGACGAGATCGTCGAGACCGCCACCGTCGCGGCTGCGGCGGGCATCACGACCTTCCGGCTCACGGGCGGCGAGCCGCTGCTGCGGACGGACCTCGTCGAGATCGTGCGGCGGCTCGCGGCGATCGAGTCATCCGACGGCCCGATCGAGATCGCCATGACCACCAACGGCATCCGGCTGCCTCAGGTGCTGCCCGACCTCGTCGCCGCCGGGCTGGCTCGCCTGAACATCTCGCTCGACACCCTCGACCGTGAACGGTTCCGCAACCTCACGCGTCGCGACCGTCTCGACGACGTGCTCGACGGCGTGCGCGCCGCGCAGGCATCCGGGCTCCGCCCCCTGAAGATCAATGCGGTGGCCATGCGCGGCGTCAATGACGACGAGCTCGCCGACCTCGTGGCCTTCGCCGTCGAGCACGACGCCCAGATGCGCTTCATCGAGCAGATGCCGCTCGATGCCGGGCACACGTGGGACCGGTCCACCATGGTCACCCGAGAGGAGATCCTCGAGGCGCTGTCCGCGCGCTGGAGTCTCGAGCCCGTCCCCGGGCGTGGCGGTGCGCCCGCCGAGCGATGGCGCCTCGACGGCGGCCCGCACACGGTCGGCGTCATCGCGTCGGTGACGGCGCCGTTCTGCGGTGCGTGCGACCGGATGCGGCTGACGGCCGACGGTCAGCTGCGCAACTGCCTCTTCTCGATCGACGAGTACGACCTGCTCCCGGTTCTCCGCTCGGAGATGACGCCCGAGGGCCGTGCCGACCGGATCGATCAGGTGCTGCGCAACTGCATCGCGGGTAAGAAGGCCGGTCACGCGATCGACGACCCCGCCTTCCTGCAGCCTGCGCGCGGCATGAACGCCATCGGCGGCTAGGCCGAGGTCGAGGCTCAGACGCGGGGTGCGGTCGCCTCGCGGCGGGCCGGTGCGATCAGGCTCGCGCCGCCGGCGATGCCCAGAGCGGCCGCGGCGGCGAACCCGGTCACGGGCCCGACGAGGGGGAGCAGGGCGCCGAGAACCGCCGCTCCGAGCGCCTGGCCGACCATGAAGGTCACGAACAGCAGGGCTGTGCCGGCTGCCGCGTGGGCAGCATTGATCTGCGTCGTCCATCCGATGAGGGCCCCCGACGCCGTGACGTACGCCCACCCGAACACGGCGCACGCTGCGGCGGAGAGCGTGCCCTGGGCCGGGGCAGCGCCGATCGCCAGCGTCGACACGCTGATGAGGCTCGCGCCGATCAGCCAGAGGGCGCGCGGCTGCAGCCCGCGCAGAAGCCGCGACGTGACGATGACGGCGGCGCCGCCGCATCCGAGCAGGATCCAGGACGTCACCGACTGCGCCTCCGATGCTCCCGCCTCGACCAGGACGGTACGGCCGTAGTTCCAGATCGCGGACGCGCCGACCCCGAGGAGGACGGATGCCGCGACCGCGGACCGATGCGCCGCCCACCATTCGCGCGGCGGGAGGATGGCGGGCCGGTTCGCGCGCGTGTCGACCGGTGCGCTTTCGCGCGCGCGGTCGGTGATGAGGACGGCGATCCCCGCCACCGCGGTGGCGACGGCCGCGATCATCCAGCACATGCGCCAATCGGCGGTGAGAATCAGGGGGATTGCTCCGGCAGCCACGAGGCCCGGGCCGGTTCCGGCGTTGACGATCGCCTGCGGCGTGCTCGACTCATGCTCGGCGAAGGTGCGAGCGACCAGGCGCACGAGGGCGGGGGAGGCGAGCCCGGCCCCGGCCGAGGCGATCGCCGCCGCGGGGGCGCAGGTCGCGGCATCCGTCGCCACGGCGATCCCGACGGCGCCGCCGCCTGCGGTGAGGGTCGCTGCGATCACGAGGAGCCGGGGATGGCGCTCGGCGGCGAGGAACCCGATCACCGCGGCGACCGCGTACGAGATCGAGCCCGCCGCCGAGATGAGGCCGGCCGCGCCGGTGTCTATCCCGAGGTCGTCGCTCATATCGGGCAGATGGAGTCCGAAGGCTAGGCGCACGAGGCCGTAGGTCGCCGCGATGAGCGCGACACCCGAAGCGACGAGGGGCCACCGCCAAAACAAAAACGACCGTTTCACTTTACCGAGCATAGAGTGCTGGCATGGGAATGCGGCCGCGCACGGAGGAACGCATCCTCGACGCCGCCGAGGACCTCTTCTTCACGCAGGGCATCGCCGCGACGCCGATCGATGCGGTGATCGCGCGTGCTGGCGTGTCGGCGGCGACGCTCTACCGCGGGTTCCCCAGCAAAGAGGCGGTGCTCGCGGCGGCGCTCGAGCGGCGGCAGCGGGTGTGGCTGGAGACGTGGGATGCCGCTGTGGCGCGCAGCGCCGACGACGTGGAGCGCCTGCTGGCGGTGTTCGACGCGCTGGCGGCGTTCCGCGACGAGCCACGCGGGTCGCGCTGGTGCGCCTTCCTCGGGGCGGCCGCGGAGTATGCCGACCCGCCGCCGGAGGTGGCATCCGCTGTCCGCGCCGACACCGAGGGCATGCGGGCGCGGCTGACGGCGCTCGCGCGTCCCGTCGCCGGCGCCGCCGCGGACGAGCTTGCGGAGCGGCTGCTTCTCGTCGTCAGCGGAGACCTGGCGATGCGGCTGCGCGAGCGCGATCACGACACCGCGCACGCGCGCTCGACGGCGGCGATCCTGATCGCGGCCGCCGGGGTCTGACGCCGGGCTCGGGTGCCGTGCCCAGCCCGATCGGGGTCAGTCGTGGGTGGTCGCTGCGTGCAGCAGCTGGATGATGCACACCGACGGGTCGCACGAGGAGCGCATGCCATCTACAGCGAGCGGTCCGCCCGCCTCGGTGAGCACACCCTGCAGCAGGCTCAAGTGCACGCTGCACAGCACCTCGCGGTGATCCGCCTGCGCCGTCGCGTGGGCGCACGGGGTGAGGTCGACGGTCAGCGCGGCGTCGTCGATGATCGGGTCGAAGCCCTCGTCCTCGAGCTCCTCGACGAGGGCATCGATCTGGTGCAGGGCGCGGGTCTCGAGCACGTCCGGCACGTCGAGGGTCAGGACGCGGCGCATGAGGTCGCCGCGCTGCGCGGCATCCCGCACCTTGCGGCGCTGGATGGCGCTACGGGTCGCGTCGCCGTCAGCGGCGCTGTAGAGCACGCGGGGGCGGCCGCGGGTGGTGCGGTGCTCCTTCTCGGCCACGATGAACCCGTCGGAGATCAGGCGTGCCAGGTGCTCGCGGATGGTGTTGGGGTGCAGGTCGGTGGCCTCTTGGAGCTCGAGGATCGTCCGGCGGGGCTGCTCCTGGATGAGGTGCAGGATCTCCACGCGGGAGTAGCTCGAGATGGCGCTGTATCCGACGGTCGCGGTGCTCATAGGACTCATTAAACACGGAAAACCGGTGTGGTCCTACCACACCGTGAATTTTGTCGTTTTGCTCACGCCGTCGAGCACTTCGGCCGGCGAACCTCGGAGAAAGCCACGAACCTCGGAGCCCGCGTGCGCGGGGCTCCGAGGTTCGCGTGATTCTCCGAGCTACGGATGCCGCTACCGCACGGTCACCACGAGCGGCCTGCTCACCGTCGTGCCCGCCGCGTTGATGAACTCGACGACGTACCGGTACCGCCCGGGGGTCTTGCCCGACACCGCGAGCGTCGCCATCTGGGCTCGTGGGCTGGCGGACGCGAGGTCTCCCGCGGCAACCTCGACGTCGTTCTCGAGGAACCGGTACGAGGTCGCGTTCGTGCCCCACCACATGTCGGCGCGCACGGTGTAGCTGCCGTCGCCGTCGTGGTTGTCGTGAGAGAGCACGGGCGAGCCGGGGGAGGCGTCGGTCACGGTCACCGTCAGCGGTGCCGTCGCCGTCGTCCCGCGCGAGTTCACCAGCTCACCGGTGAACCGGTAGGTGCCGTTCGGCAGTCCCGCGATGTCGACGACCGCCTGCTGTGCGCTCGGGCCGCTCGCGATCTCCAACGGCACCGACCCGACCAGCTCGCCGTCGCGGTAGAGCTTGAACAGCGAACCGTTCTGACCCCACCAGAGGTTCATGGTGACCCGGAACGTCCCGTCCCTCAGGCCCGTGTCCCAGCCGTCGTCCGAGCTCAGCACCGCCTTGCCGGGTACCGAGCGGGCGTCGTCGGCCGGCACCTCGGGCAGGACGAGGCTCACCGTGGCGCGCTCGCTCTCGGCATCGGCGTCGAAAGAGACGACGGAGACGTCGGAGGTGCTGCCCGCGGTCAGCCCGGTCACCTCGCAGGTGGTGACATCCGATGCCACCTCGCACACCGGCTCGGCCGCGTCGCCCACGAAGACACGGAAACCGTCGTACCGGGTACCGGCACCCGCCGGTGCCTGCCACGACACCGTCGCGGTCGTCGTCGACGTCGCCTCGGCCGCGACGCCGGAGGGTGCGCCGGGCGCCGTGACATCGGCGATGGCGATCCAGCTGAGCACGGGGTCCGCGGTCCCGGTGCCGCGCGCGGCCCGGAAGTCGACGACGGTCTCCTCGTCGAGCGTGAACGCGATCGTCGAGGTGCCCTGGGGGGTCGATCCCGACAGGTTCACCCGATCGCCGGAGATCCGCTCGCCGCCGATCTCGACGCTCGGTGCGACCTGGCGCGTCACGCTCCACCATTCCTGGTACCCGCTGGTCAGCTCGTACGAGCCGGCGGGGAGGGTGAAGCCGTAGTCGACCGATCCGCCTGAGCTCGCCCACCACCCGGTGGTGCGGCTCTTGTCGTAGACGCCGGTGCCGCGGGCGCGGAGGCCGACATAGCTCTCGCCCGACCCGATCGGGTTGCGCAGCCCCCACCCGGTCTCGTCGTCGAAGACCTGATCGGGGACGTCGCCGATGAGCGCGTCGCCGCGGAGCTCGGCGACAGCATCGAAGGCGGGTGACGCCCCCGGCGCCTCGGGGTCGGCGGCGCCCTGCGTGGATGCCGCGTCGACGAAGGCAACGACGCCGTCCGGCACGACCTCGAGCTGGAGCGTCACCGGTGTCTGACCGGTCTGACCGGCGCGACCTGCGACCGGGACGACCGCGTAGGGCGTCTCGGCGGTCGGCGTCTCCTGC
Source organism: Microbacterium sp. 1262 (assembly GCF_040544895.1). NCBI lineage: Bacteria > Bacillati > Actinomycetota > Actinomycetes > Micrococcales > Microbacteriaceae > Microbacterium > Microbacterium sp. 1262. The sequence goes on along the minus strand of NZ_JBEPKU010000001.1, from coordinate 1,781,875 downwards.
CACTGCACGGGGACCTCCTGCGTCGCACCGCTGCGCGTCGCCAGCTCGACCGTGTCGGGGAGATCGAGCTCCTCGCCTGCCACCACGGCGACGCGGTAGTCGGGCAGTGCCAGGTAGGCGACCTCGACGAGGGCGTCGATCGTCGCGCGCAGCGCCGCGGTCGCGGCATCCACCTGCTCCTGCGTCGCCGTCGGGTCGTCGTGAACGGCCTTGGCCGCGAGGCCCTGGTCGCGCAATGCCTGCCAGGTCTCGGGGGTGTAGGCCTGCCGCGGCGCCGTCGTCGCTTCGGCCAACGCCGCGGCGAGCTCGGTGCGATCGGCCGTCTCGGTGTGGTCGGAGATGCCGATCCAGCTGAGGGCCGGGGCCTCCGTTCCGCCGGTTCCGCTGATCCGCACCGTCACGTCGGTCGCTGCGTCGAGAGTGAATCCACCTCGCAGTACAGCGCTCTGGCCGATGCTGCCGTTGGCGAAGGTGTGGTTGCCGATCGGCACCTGCACGGTCTCGCCGCCCGCGGTGTACTCGACCGTACCCGTCACGACCCGGCTGCGCCCCGAGCCGGGGTTCCACCACTCGGTGTGGCCGGTCGCGATGTCGTATTCGCCCGCCTCCAGGGCGAAGCGGTAGACGAGGGGGGTCGCCGCGTTCGCGCTGTACCAGCCGGTCTCGCGGGTCTTGTCGTACGGCGTCTGATTCAGACGGCCCTTCGCCGACGCCGATCCGACCCGGCCCCATCCGGCGCTCGCCGAGTAGGCGGCGTCGGCGGCGGTGTTGCGCAGAGTGTCGGCCGCGGCATCCCGAACCGCGGGATACGACGGCGCATCGGTGGGGGCGTTGGCATCGACGAAGTAGCGGATGCCGGCGGGCACCACCTCGACGTAGGCGCTGACCGCCAGTGCCGGGTTGTCGCGGAACACACCGTCGACCTTCACGAGATCGTAGGCGGTGCCGAACTGCGCGGGAGTCGTGCTCCACGTCACCGGGGCGTCGATCTCGCCGCCGGCCTCGCTGCGAGCGCGCACGGTGTCGGGCAGCCCCGGGACCGCCGTGGGGGCGGTCGACAGGCGGGGAAGCGCCGTCAGGACCTCGACCGGCCGCAGCTCGGGGTCGGCCGTGCCACCGCTCGATCCGCCGACGAGCAAGTCGATGCTGTCGAGGCTGAAGGTTCCCGAGACGACCTGCACCGTGACGCGGTGCGGAGCGTCCTCGAGTCCGCGCACCCATGCCGAGGTCTGGCGGTTGCCGATGCCCGAGACGGTGACGGAGCGTGCCGGCTGATCATCGATCATGATCGAGAGGACCGAGGCGCCGGTCGCGCCGTTGAGGTTGAAGCCGGTGCCCTCGAGGTCGAAGGCGAACGAGCGGCCCGCGGCGACGACGTGCTGCGTGCGGTTGTAGTGGGCATAGCCGGCCTGCGTGAACGACGAGCCCTGCGGGTACGCGATGCGCGCGTCGGCGTCATCGACCTTCACGGCGTGCCACGACAGATCCTCGATGGGGCTGATCGCGAGGTCGTCGAACTGGGTGTTGTAGTAGCCGCTCACGATCGAGACGCGCCCGGCCATCGTCGGGTTCGGCGTGGTGTCGGCGTAGGTGCCGAGCTGCTGACCGTCGAGGCGGACGGTGATGACGTTCTCGCGGGCCTCGACCTCGAGCTCGTGCCACGCATCGGCGTCGAACATGAAGATGGTGCCGGTCGCGACGTTCTGGCCGAGCTTGCGCAGCTCCCACGTTCCGTCGGCGTGCACGCGAGCGGTGTAGGTCGCGAGGTCCGCGCCGGTGCCCTCGGTGGTCGTCTGCCGCACCCCGAGGCCCGCGAAGTTCGCCAGCGATGCGTCACGCACCACACCGTCGAGGCGGAAGTCGATCTTCGCGGTGTAGTTCGTCCAGGTGTGGTCGCCCAATACCGTCGCCGGCGTCGTGGTGGAGGGGTTGCGCTGCGAGCCGTCGCCCCAGACGTTCCAGGTGTAGCCGCGGTTGTCGGCGTGAATCGCCTGATGCATCACGTTGCCGGCATCCGTGCCGATGACCTCGAAGGCGCCGTTCTGGTCGGCGGTGTAGCGGGGCGACCCGCCCCGGCGGGTGACGTAGTCCATCGGGACGCCGCCGACGTCCTGAACGGCGTAGTCGGCGTACTCGAAGTCGTCGGTGTAGGGGAGCGGCAGGACGTCGTCGGTCACCGTGGCGGCGTACTGGCCGCTTTCGTAGTCGGTCGCGGCGTCATGGATGCCGTGCTGCTGCGTCGCGAGCGTGAGGATCGAGTACGGCTGCACCTGCACCCGGTAGACGTCGTACTCCACCCCGTCCGTCGTCTCGGTGCGCACCGGGACGACCTTTCCGGTGTTCTGGAACCAGTCCGCGTCGAACGCGTCGCCGGCATCCGGTCCCGTGGTCTCCCACACGTACAGCGGGGTGTCGTCGTCGGTGTCGAGGTTCGCGACCTTCACCTCGAAGTTCCGGACGCGTGAGGTGTTGTTGGCATGCACCTGGCTGAACTCGAGATCTTCGCCCGCGGCGACGTCGGCTGCGGGCGTGCGCAGCGTCAGGGCTGTGCGGGTCGAGGTGTCGACGACGGTTCCGCCGTCGCCCTTCTGCCCGTCGCCGCCCGAGGCGCCTTCGATGTACTCCCAGCCCTCGTCCATGAACTGCGTGAAGTGCCGCACCAGTGCGATGCCGACACCGCCCTCGTAGTAGCCCGACCACGGGTCGGACGCCCGGATGAGGTGCTTCGGGGAGTACTGCGAGCCCTCGTACAGCGCGCTGACGGCGGGCTGGAAGAGGAACGTCGTCATGTGTCCGGGGTCGGCGCTCGAGCCGCTCCACCGGTAGGCGTTGATGAACCGGTCGGCGATGTCGACGGCGCCGACGGTGCCCCCGATGCCGCCGCGCGCGGGGTCGGCCTGCACGCGGTACTCGGGGTCGATCATCGGCGCGACGCCCTCCGAGTAGAGCACCTCCATCCCGAACTCCTTGTTCAGGCGGGTCAGCGCCGGATCACCGGAGATGTCGTAGTGGTAGCCGATCGCATCGACCTGCTCGAGCGCCTCGGGGCTGGCGAGGATGGCTCGCGAGACCTGACCGACGTTGCGGTAGGAGTCGAGAGCGACGATCTTGATGTTCCCGTAGTCGTAGCGAGCACCCTCCGCCTGCGCGTCGGCCTCGAGGCGCTTCGCGAAGTCGACGGTCCAAGCGAGCTCGGAGCCGATGTAGTTCGCGTGGACCTCGTTCTGCGACGGACTCAGGTAGTCGAACTCGACGCCGTAGGTGTCGTAGGCGGCGTCGATCGTCTCCTTGTACCACTGGTATCGCAGGTCGGGCTCGGCCTTCGTCCACGACGGCTCGCCCCAGCGGAGGGCCTCGACCTCGACGTCCGGGTTGATCGACTGCGCGTCGGCGATGAAGTGGAAGCCGGCGCCGCGCAGCACGTTGGCGGGTTCGTCGGCGGAGCGCTTCGTGGCGGGCTCGGTTCCCGACGAGGTGTTGTTGTCCGCGCCGAGCTCGACCTTGATGTGCTTCAGACCCGCGCCCTCCACCGGGTCGAACAGCATCCGCAGGATGCGCCAATAGACGTCCGGGTGCTCCTCCTTGTAATCGAGGAGGAGGTTCGAGGTGTTGTTGCACGACACCGAGCCGAAGCCGCCGAATGTGTTGAACGGCGAGCCCGATGCATCGCGCTCGACGTCCTCGCCGTCCACGAGCAGCTCGGCCCATTCTGCGACGTCGTCATAGGTGAGCGTGGGCAGCTCGGAAGCGCCGGAGGTCGCCGTGGCGGCATCCGCTGCGACGGACGAGAGGGGTACGGCGTTCGCCGCGGTTGCGGGGACGACCAGTCCGGTCGTCGTGATGAGAGCGGCGGCGACGGGCGCGAACGCCCGAGCCCATGACATCTTCGTCATCGGTGGATTCCTCGTCGGTGAAGGTCCAGTGGGGATGCTTCGAGGGAACCACCCGGGCGCCATCGAGGCGAGGCATCCGATCGCGTTCGAACACACTCGAACCGAGGCGATCGCTATGGTGGGTGGCGTGGAGGAGCCGACGGGGGCGAGATTCGCGGTGTCGCGCCGCGAGCGGATCCTCGACGAGCTCCGGTACGCGGGCTCGGTCCGTGTCGCCGATCTCGCTCGCCGCTTCGGAGTCGCGGAACTCACGATCCGCCGCGACATCGGTTACCTCGCCGACCGCGGGCTGCTCACGCGGGTGCATGGCGGAGCCACTCTGCGCAGCCGCCTCGACACCTCGGTACCGCTCGGGGTGGGCGGCAGACGTCCGACTCTGTTCCGGGTGGGAATGGTGGTCCCGTCGCTGACCTACTATTGGCCGCAAATCGTGATCGGTGCCCGTGCTGCGGCGACGGATGCGGGCGTGCAGCTCATCCTGCGGGGGGCGAGCTATTCGGTGCACGACCAACGCCGTCAGATCTCGTCGCTGCTCGACATGGGCGATCTTCACGGGCTCATCGTGGCGCCCGAGACGCTCGGAGCCGACGGCGCGGCGTTGCTGCACTGGCTCGACGCGTTGCCGATCCCCGTCGTCCTGGCGGAGCGCAGCGCTCCCTCGCACCTCGCGCTCACCCGGTTGGAGTGGGTGACGACCGACCACGACTTCGGAGGATCGCTGGCCGCCGCCCATCTTTCGGCGCGCGGACACGTCCGCGTGGGCTTCGTGACATCGGCCGGTTCGCCGACATCACCCCCGTTGCGACGCGGCTGGCGGCGTGCCATCGAGAACGACGGGCTCGTCCCGACGATCGACCGCGATCTCTCCCTCGACGAGCTCGACGCCGCAACGCGCGAGAGCGTCGTGGCGGACCTGCTCGCCGAGTGCCGCCGGAGCAGGACGACCGCGCTGCTCGTCCACTCCGACCCTCAGGCAGTCCTCGTGCAGCAGCAGGCGCGCGACCTCGGGTGGTCCATGCCCGACGACCTCGCGATCATCGCCTACGACGACGAGGTCGCTGCGAGCGCCGAGCCCGCCATCACGGCTCTGCGGCCGCCGAAGCAGCACATCGGCAGGCTCGCGGTCGAGGCGGTGACGGCGCGATTGGCCGGCGGGGCCGCGCGACCCGTTCAGCGCACCCACGTGCTGCCCTCGCTGCATGCCCGCGACTCCACTGCGGTCGACCTGCGGCGATGAGCGCGCGTCGACGCGAACGTCGGAGCATACGACGAACCTCGGAGCCCGCGTGCGCAGGGCTCCGAGGTTCGCGTGATTCTCCGAGCTACGGATGCTGCCGATCAGGCCTCCGGGCTCCACGTCGAGACGCGGGTGAGCTCGGCGATCTCGTCGGCCGTGAGCTCGACGCGTCCGCCGTCGAGCAGGCCCTGCACCTGCTCGAGGCGCGAGGCGCTCGCGATCGGCGCGACGACGGTCGGCTGCGAGCGCAGCCACGCGAGAGCGGCCGAGGCGATCGATACGTCGTGTGCGGCGCCGATGCGCTCGAGCGTCTCGATGATCTGCAGGCCCTGCGGCGTCGCATACACGGCGGCGCCCTCGGCGCGCGGGGTGTCGTGCCCCGAGGCGTCTGTCGACCGGTACTTGCCGGTCAGGAAGCCCTTCGCTAGAGCGAAGTAGGGGACGAGGCTGAGGTTCTCGCGCTCGGCGATCGGCACGATCGTGTCTTCGACCTCGTTGCGGTGCACGAGGTTGTAGTGGGGCTGGATGGCCACGGGGCGGGCGACGCCGGTCTCGTCGGCGATGCGCAGCCACTCCTCGATGCGCTCGGCGGTGTAGTTCGACACGGCGATGTGGCGGACGAGGCCGTCGGCGACGAGCTGGCCGAACGCGCCGACCGTCTCTTCGAGAGGGGTCTCCTCGTCGTCGAAGTGGGCGTAGTAGAGGTCGATCGCGTCGACGCCCAGGCGCTTCAGCGATGCCTCCGCGGCAGCGCGGACGTTCGAGGCGGACAGACCGCGGAAGTCGGGATGCTGGCTGACCTTGGTCGCCACGACGACCTCGGGGCGGCTGCGCGCGGCGAGCCATTCGCCGATGATCGTCTCGCTCTCGCCGCCGCTGTGGCCGGGCGCCCAGGCGCTGTAGGAATCGGCGGTGTCGACGAAGTTGCCGCCTCCCTCGACGAAAGCGTCGAGGATCGCGAACGACGCGTCGCGGTCGGCGGTCCAGCCGAAGACATTGCCGCCGAGGGCGAGGGGGAAGACGGAGAGGTCGCTGTTTCCGATCGTGCTCATGTTGGGTTCAAGGTGTGGGGGCGAGTTCGTATTCCGGTCCAACGACGACGCGCCAACTCCTCAGAATCCGACCCGCCATGCGGTGCCGAGCCCCCGCCAGGGGAGGGGGTCGCCGAATCTGAGGAGTTGGCGCGGTGCGCGTGCGCAGCGGTGTCAGCGCGTGCGGGTCGAGCCGCGGCGCGAGACGGCGACGTAGATGCCGAGCACGATGATGGCGCCGATGATCGAGCCGATGATGCCGGAGGGCTGCAGGAAGCCGCCCTCGGGGCTGTGGTTGAAGATGAGGAATCCGAGGAATCCGCCGACGAACGAGCCGACGATGCCGAGCACGATGGTCATCAGGATGCCGATGTTCTGCTTGCCGGGGATGACGGCGCGTGCGATGAAGCCGGCGATCAGTCCGACGAGGATGAGGCCGAGGATCGTCCAGAGCATGGTGCTTCTTCTTTCTTCGCTGGAACAGGTGCCGGTGGGCACCCGGGGGCGGACGACAGGTTATGGCCGCGCCCGCGGGATCACGTTCGCTCTTTCGCCCACTCCCGCCGTGGTTGTACCCTTTCGGGCCCGTGCGAGCGGCGAGCACGCACCGTCGCGGCGAGAACGCACCCGCGACGGTGCGCTCTCGGCGCCATGGTGCGTACTCGGCCGAGCTACGTCAGGCAAGCGCCTCACGCAGCACGGCGAGCCAAGCGGGGAATGCGTCGAGATGTGCGTCGTGGGTGCCGTCGGGGAGAGGCAGGATGCGGGTGCCGGGGCGTCGGCGGACAAGCTCGGCCTGTTGCTCGGGGGAGAACATGCCGCGGTGGGCGAAGACGGCGGTCGTCGGCACCGTGAGGCTCTCCCACTCGGGCCATCGCGGCTCGTGCACCGCGGTGATCACGGCCTGCATGACGTCCGCGTCGAAGCGCGGCCGCAATCCCGACGGCGTCTTCTCGAGGTCGGCGACCCAGGCGTCGACGAGCGGCGAGTCGCCCAGGAAGGCCCGCGCGGCGGCAGCGTCGGCGAACGGGGTCGGCCACGAGGCGAAGAAGGCGCCGAGGTCGGCGGCATCCTGAGGATCGGCGCTTCCCGCCGGGTGTCCCTCCAGCATGACGAGCCGGCTCACCAGGTCGGAATGACGGCTCGCGGTGAGGAACGCGGTGTGCGCGCCCATCGACTGTCCGACCAGCGCCACCCGCTCGTCCGGCGCGAACCGCTCGATCACGGCGACGGCATCCGCAACGAAGGCGTCGCGGGAGAGATCGTCGGGTCGCCGCGTGCTGCAGCCATGACCGCGTTGGTCGAGCAGCAGCACGCGATGCCGGTCGGTGAGCGCGTCCGCCGTGGGCATGAGCTCGCGCGAGCTGCCCGCCAACCCGTGCAGCAGCAGGACCGCGGAACCCGACCCTCCCGCCTCGGTCACCGTGAGCGAGACGCCGTCACGGTCGATGATGGTGCGGCGGTGCTGCGTCATCCCTCCATTCTCGCCGCCATGGTGCGTGCTCGGCGCGAGCTACGACCAGCGCAGTGGCGTGACCTCGCCCGTCTCCCAGTCGCGACGGAGGATGCTGTACGCCACCGATCCCAGCGGTTCGGCCCCCTCGACGGGCCATCCCTCGCGGTAGTAGGCCTCCTGGACCCAGCCGCACGCATCGAAGACGCGGCGCATCGCGCGATTGTCCTCGCGGGTCTGCCCCTCGAAGCGGTCGACGTCGGGCATCGTCGTGAACACGTGGTCTGCCGCCGTCGCCAGCACGTCTTTCGCGAGGCCGCGGCCCCGCCACGCCGACGCCAGCCGGAGATCGAACAGCGGTGCGCCGTCGCTGATCTCCTCGAGGCGGAAGAACCCGATGCGGCCGTGCTCGACATGGTCGATCCAGAACGAGTCGTTGTCGTCGTCGCGGAACCGTCCCGCGGCGATGCCGTCCTCGACCTGCTCGCGCGTCGGCCGGGTCCCGACGTGGAACGGGAACACCTCGCCGGTCATGAACGCGATCAGTTCCTCGCGGTCGGCTCCCGTCGGGTCGATACGGACGAGCTCGATGATCATGGCGGCGCCTTCGCTTCGGGGGCGGGCGGTGCCGCGGTCGCGGCAGCCGTGCGCCGGTCAGCGGCGCTCGCGCTCAACGCTAACGGCTGGCTGGGCTGTGTCAGGTCAGGGGATGAAGGCGCTCGCTTCGCGGGCGAGGTGTTCGCCGATGGATACCACGGCGATCGCAACCACCGCCACCGCGAGAACCCCGGCGATCTGCACGCCCCGCCGTTTCGGGGTCAGGAACGCCGCAACCAGCGCGACGACGAGGCACAGCGCCGCGAAGAGACGAAGGCCAGCGGACACCGCGATAGCGAGATACGCCTCGTCATCTCGCACCGCGATCAGGCCGGACGCGACGTCGAGTCCCGCGAGTACGACCGCGCCCGACGCGATCGCGAGCGGTGCAGATGGATGGACGTCGAGCTTCGTCACGCCGCCGAGCCTAGGCGGTCAGACGGTGGCGGGTGCCGACTTCCAGCCGAGCGCGGGAGCGACGTACTTCGCGAACGACTCGACGATGCGCAGGTTGAACTCGACGCCCAACTGCGACGGGATCGTCAGCATGAGGGTGTCGGCGCTCATGACCGCGGCATCCTGCAGCAGCTGCTCGACGAGGACGTCGGGCGCCGCGGCGTACGTCTTGCCGAAGGTCGAGCGCATGCCGTCGATGTAACCGATGCCGTCCTGGTCGTTGCTGCCGCCGAAGTACAGCTCGTCCTCGGCGGTCGTGATCGGGAAGACCGAGCGGCTGACCGACGTGCGGGGCTCACCGGGATGCCCGGCTTCGCGCCACGCGGCGCGGAACGCATCGAGCTGTCGGGCCTGCAGGATGTCGAACGGCGTACCGTCCGCCTCGGTGAGGAGCGTCGACGACATCAGGTGCACACCCTTGCGTCCGGCCCACTCAGCGGTCTCGGTCGTGCCGGCGCCCCACCAGATGCGGGAGCGGAGTCCGGAGGAGTGGGGCTCGATCCGCTGCATCCCGTTCCCGCCGCCGAAGGGACTGTTCGGGTCGCGCTCGGCGAGTCCTTCGCCCTCGATGGCGCGGAGGAAGGTGTCGAAGTGCTCGCGTGCGATGTCGGCGCCGCGCGGATCCTGCGAGCCGGTGTACCCGAACGCCTCGTACCCGCGGACGACGGTCTCGGGTGACCCGCGGCTCACGCCGAGCGCGAGTCGCCCGTCGGAGATCAGGTCGACGGCCGCGGCCTCCTCGGCGAGGTAGAGCGGGTTCTCGTACCGCATGTCGATGACGCCGGTGCCGATCTCGATGTTCTTCGTCGTCGCGGCGATCGCGGCCAGCAGCGGCATCGGCGACGCCTGCTGCCGTGCGAAGTGGTGCACGCGGAAGTAGGCGCCCACGGCGCCGAGGTCGTCCATTCCCTGCGCGAGGTCGATGGCCTGACGCAGCGAATCACCGGCGGTGAGCTCGCGACCGCCGCCCAGGGGACCGTAGTGACCGAACGAGAGAGTGCCGAAACGCTGCATGTCAACCCGCAACGCCCGTGGCCCCGTTCGCATTCCCCCGTGCATAGGCTGGGCGAAACCGACCCCGGGAGGTGTCATGGTCCAGGTCCGCGTTCTCGGGGTCGCGCTCGATCCCGCTCAGCAGCACGTCATCCTGCTCAAGCCCGTCGACGCGCTGTCGGATCGGGTGCTGCCGGTCTGGATCGGTTCGCAGGAGGCGACGTCGATCCTCGTCGCGGTCGAAGGGGTCTCGCCCCCGCGTCCCCTCGCGCACGACCTCATGATTCGCCTGCTCGACGCGACCGACGCGACCGTCGACCGTGTCGAGGTCACCCGCATCGACGACGGCACCTTCTACGCCGAGGTGACGGTCACGGCCCTCACCGGATCGCGGGTGGTCGATGCCCGCCCCTCCGACGCGATCGCGCTCGCCTCGCGTGCCGGGGCGCCGATCTTCGTCGCCGACGACGTGCTCGCCGAGGCGGGCATCCCCGACACCGTGAGCGAAGCACCGGAGGGGGCCGAGACTCCCGAGGCGGCCGAGCAGCGCGTCGCGGAGTTCCGCGAGTTCCTCGACGACATCGATCCCGACGATTTCCGCGGCTGACGCGCCGGCCGAAGAGCCGGCGCAGCCGCATCCGATCCACACCCCCCCGACGAAAGGAACACCCATGTCCCGCATCCTGATCATCGGAGGCCACGGCAAGGTCGCGCTCCGCCTGGAGCCGATCCTCGCCGAGCGCGGTGACACCGTCACCGCCGTCATCCGCAACCGCGATCACGAGGCCGACGTCGCCGCGACCGGTGCCACGCCACTCGTCGCCGACGTCGAGTCCTTCGACGTCGACCAGCTGACGAACCTGCTCAGCGGCAACGACGCGGTCGTCTGGGCTGCCGGAGCCGGAGGAGGGGATGCCGCCCGAACCTGGGCCGTCGACCGCGACGCGGCCATCCGCTCGATCGACGCCGCCGCGGCAGCTGGCGTGCGCCGCTACGTCATGGTGTCGTACTTCGGTGCGGGACCGGATCACGGCGTGCCCGAGGACGACTCCTTCTACGCCTACGCCGAGGCGAAGGCGGAGGCCGACGCGCACCTGCGCGAGAGCGGGCTGGACTGGACGATCGTCGCGCCGAGCGGCCTGACGCTCGACGAGCCGACCGGCCAGATCACGGTGGGCGGCTCGGGCGAGGAGTCCGTGCCCCGCGGCGATGTCGCGGCGGTCATCGCAGCCGTCCTCGCCGAGCCCGCGACCGTCGGGCGCATGATCGAGTTCACGGGCGGTGACACCCCGATCGAGGCGGCGCTCACAGCCGACTGACCGTTTTTGTTAGGGTTGCCTTGCCTCATCGCGCTCGCCGCGAGATCGACCCGAGGGAAGGCCTCCACATGCTGTCTCGTCCCCTTCGGCGCGCCCTGAGCGCCGTCGCCATCTCGGCCGCCGCGGCCCTCGTCGTGGCCGGATGTGCGGCGCAGCCCTCTTCGGCCGACGCCGCCCCTGAGGCCAGCGCCGCGGCTCGCTCCGTCGAGCACGCCCGCGGCGTCACCGAGATTCCCGAGCAGCCCCAGCGCGTCGTGACCCTCGAGCCCCTCGAACTCGACACCGCGGTCTCCGTCGGCATCACGCCGGTCGGAGCCGCGGTCGCGAGTAACGTCGCGGGGATCCCCGCCTACCTCGGCGTCGATGGCGTTCAACCGGTCGGCACGGTACCCGAGCCCGACCTCGAGGCGATCGCCGCGCTCAAGCCCGATCTCATCCTCGGAACCGAGGCGCGTCACTCGAAGCTGTACGACCAGCTGTCCGCGATCGCCCCGACAGTCTTCATCGCGACGCAGGCGGACCCGTGGCGTGACAACGCGGAGCTGATCGGCGAGGCGCTCGGGCGCGAGGATGAGGTCGCGGCGCAGATCGCCGTCGTCGACGACCGCTGCGCCGAAATCGGCGAAGCCCACGATCTCGCCGGCAAGACGGCACAGGTCATCCGCCCCCGCGACGAGACGACCCTCAGCCTGTACGGACCCGTCTCGTTCGCGGGCAGCCTGCTCGAGTGCGTCGGCTACACGACGCCCGCGCACGACTGGGCCGACGGACTGCAGGCCGACATCTCTCCCGAGAACGTCCTCGACGCGCGTGCGGACGCCGTCTTCGTCACGGCATCCGACACGACCGACGCATCGGCGGTTCCGGCGGCGATCACCCAGAACGCGGATGCCTTCCGGTCTGTGACCCTCGTCGACACGAGCACCTGGGTGGCCGGTGTCGGTCCGCGCGGCGCTCAGAGCGTGCTGAGCGACATCGAGCGCTTCCTCGACGGGCGGTGAGCTCGAGAGCCGGACGCGCGGCGGCGGGCGCCGCGATCGCCCTGGCCCTGGTGCTCGTCGTCGCGGCATCCCTGGCCGTCGGGGCGAATCCGCTGTCACTCGACACCGTCATCGGGGTGCTGCGCGGCGAGGGCTCGCCCGAGGCGACGTTCGTCGTCGCCGAGCTCCGCGTTCCGCGGACGGTCGTGGGGCTTATCGCGGGTGCTGCCCTCGGTGTCGCCGGAGCGTTGATGCAGGCCTTCACGCGTAATCCGCTCGCTGATCCCGGCATCCTCGGAGTCAACGCCGGCGCCGCTCTCGCGGTCGCGCTCGGAATGGCGGTCTTCGGCGTCCACGCGACGTCGGGAGCGGTCTGGTTCGCGTTCGTCGGCGCACTCGTCGTCACGGTCGCCGTCTACCTGATCGGCTCGGGCGGGCGCGGGGCGGCGGGACCGATCCGGCTCACGCTCGCGGGTGTCGCGCTCGGTGCCGTGCTGTCGGGCATCACGACGGGCATCGTGCTCAGCGATCCCGACGCCTTCGACGCGATGCGCAGCTGGAACGCCGGGTCGCTCCTGGGTCGCGGCTGGGACACCATCGTGCCGGTCGCGCCTTTCATCGCGCTCGGGCTCGTCCTGGCGCTCGTGCTCGGCGCCGGACTCAACGCCGTCGCACTGGGCGATGACGTCGCTCGGGCGCAGGGGGCGAACCTCGCCGGCATCCGGATCGGCGTCACCGTCGCGGTGACCCTCCTGGCCGGGGCGGCGACGGCACTGGCGGGGCCGATCTCGTTCGTCGGGCTCATGGTGCCGCACATCGCACGCTGGCTGTTCGGTGCCGATCACCGGGTGATCCTCGCCGTCAGCGCCCTGCTCGCCCCGGTCGTCGTGCTCGCCGCGGACGTCGTGGGGCGCGTGCTCATCGCGCCCGCGGAACTGCCGGCCGGCATCGTCACGGCGTTCGTGGGAGCTCCGATCCTCATCGCGCTCGCGCGCCGACGCCGGGCGAGCGCACTGTGAGCGGCGGGCCGCGGATGCTGCGCCTGCGGGTCGGTGGACTGCACGTTCCCGTCCGCCTGCGCAGCGTCGTCGTCGGGATGGCTGCTCTCGTGGTCGCGGGCGTCCTGCTGGTCGTCGCCCTCGGCGCCGGTACGTTCCCCGTCGCGCCGGGCGATGTCATCGCGGCGCTGGCCGGCGCGAGCGACGATGCGCTCGTGCAGACCGTCGTCCGCGAGTGGCGGCTGCCGCGAGCGCTCGGAGCCCTTGGCGTGGGGGCGATCCTCGGGATCGCGGGGGCGCTCTTCCAGACCGTCACCCGCAATCCGCTCGCGAGCCCCGACATCCTGGGGCTGTCGAGCGGAGCGTTCACCGGGATGCTCGCCGCGCTCGTTCTGGTGTCGTCGAGCTGGCCGGTGCTCGTGGGCGGCTCGCTGATCGGTGCTCTCGTCACCGCGGTCGCGATCTGGGCGCTCGCCTGGCGCGGCGGGTTGCAGGGGTTCCGCCTCATCGTCGTCGGCATCGGCGTCTCGGCGATGCTCGCGTCGCTCAACACCTGGATGCTGCTGCAGATCGAGCTCGAGACCGCGATGTTCGCCTCGGCCTGGGGCGCAGGCAGTCTCAACGGCGTCACGGCTCCGGCGGTGGCCGGTGCACTCGCGTGTGCGGCGCCGTTCGTCGCCGTGTCGTTCGCGCTCGTACCGCGGCTGCGTCAGCTCGAGCTCGGTGACGACCTCGCTGCCGCCACCGGCGCCCGACCGCAGCTCGTTCGCACGCTCGCGCTGCTGGTCGGGGTCGTGCTGGTCGCGGCCGCGACGACCGTCGGCGGTCCCATCGCCTTCGTCGCGCTGGCCGCGCCGCAGGTGGGGCGCCTCATCGCGCGCACTCCGCACCTGTCGCTCGGGCTCTCCGCCCTGATCGGCGCCGTGCTGCTGATCGCCTCCGACCTCATCGCGCAGCACGTGCTGCCCGCTCCGCTTCCCGTCGGCGTCGTCACCGTCTCGCTCGGCGGCGCCTACCTCGTCCTCATGATCGTGCTGGAGGTCCGCCGCCGTGCCTGACCCGTTCCCTTCGGCGACATCGCTCGCCGCCGAGTCCGTGACCCTCGCCTACGACGGCGCCGAGATCGTCCGCGATCTGTCGGTGCGAATCGAGCCCGGGTCGTTCACCGTCATCATCGGGCCCAACGCCTGCGGCAAATCCACTCTTCTGCGCGGCCTGTCGCGCCTGCTCGCGCCGCGTGCGGGGAACATCGTGCTCGACGGGCGCGCGATCACCGAGCTGCCCGCGAAGGAGGTCGCCCGCCGACTGGGTCTGCTGCCGCAATCGGCGATCGCGCCCGAGGGCATCACCGTACGCGAGCTCGTCGGACGCGGGCGCTATCCGCACCAGAACCTCTTCCGGCAGTGGTCGGCCGCCGATGATGCGGCCGTCGACGAGGCGCTGGCGGCGACGGGAACGACGCAGCTCGCCTCGCGCGCGGTCGAGGCCCTCTCGGGCGGCCAGCGGCAGCGCGTCTGGGTCGCAATGGTCCTGGCGCAGCAGACGGACCTGCTGCTGCTCGACGAGCCGACGACGTTCCTTGATGTGGCCCACCAGGTCGACCTGATGGAGCTCTTCGCCGAGCTGAACGAGCGGGGCCGTACGATCGTCGCGGTGCTCCACGACCTGAACCACGCCGCCCGGTACGCGAGCCGCATCGTCGCGATGCGAGACGGGCGCATCCTCGCGGAGGGACCCCCGGCGGAGGTGATCACGAGCGAGCGGGTGCAGGAGGTCTTCGGGCTCGCGAACATCGTCGTCGATGATCCGGTCACGGGTGGGCCGCTCGTCGTGCCGCTGCGCGCGCGTCGGCCCAGGGCAGTGACGGGGGAGGAAGCACCGTGAGCCTTGAGCGTCCCTGGGCGTACAGCGCCTTCGTCGTCGAGGTCGCCGCCGTGGCGAGACTGAGCCCCGGCTTCATCCGCATCACCCTTCGCGGGGAGGCGCTGGCGAACTTCGCGCCGTGGGGGCTCGACCAGCGCATCAAGATCGTGTTGCCGATGCCCGGGCGCCCACACCCGGGGCTCGCCGAGTTCGGCCTGCTCGACGAGCCGACCCCGCACCCCTCCGACTGGTACGCCCGGTGGAAGGCGCTCGACGAGGACGACCGCAACGTGCTGCGCACCTATACGCCGTCGGCGATTCGCGTCGCCGAACGCGAGATCGACGTCGACTTCTTCCTGCACGAGCCCGTCGGCCCCGCCTCGGCATGGGCCCTGGCCGCCCGCCCCGGCGACCCGCTCGTCATCACGGGACCCGACGTGCGGATGGGATGGACGGGATACGGCATCCATTGGACGCCGGGCGAGGCGAGCCGTTTCCTCCTCGTGGGCGACGAGACGGCTTTCCCCGCCCTGCGGAACATCGTCGACTCGCTGCCGGAGGAGGCGCAGCCGCACGTGATCGTCGGCGCGGCGGACCCCGCCGACGACCTCGTCACGCGATCGATCGCCGACCGTGCCCTCGTGACGCGTGTCGAGCACCGCGCCGGCGACGACGCCCTCTCCACGGCGGTGCGGTCCTGGGCCGCGGAGCACGGTGCCGCCGCCGCGGCCGACCCGGGCTACGGCGTGTGGCTCGCCGGCGAGTCGGGCGTCGTCACCGGCATCCGCCGGTTCCTGACCGCCGAGGTCGGCATGCCGAAGGAGCGCATCTCGTTCCTCGGGTACTGGCGGCACGGCGGCCCGCTCGTCGGGTGATTCCCGACGCTCGCGCTAACTCCTCATGGTCGGAAGTCGTCTCGGCGGCCATCGCGGGCATCCCGGGCCGTCCGGTGCGGGCAACGCCCGAAAGTGAGGAGTTGGCGCGGCGTGGCGGCGGACGCCACGCTCGATACGCTGGCGGGATGACCCCGCGCGACCTTCCCGGCGGCGCTGTCCTGCGCGCCGCCCGCCCCGGTGACGAGACCGGCATCCTCGCCTGCATCCACGCCCTCGCCGTCTACGAGCGCGAACCGGATGCCGTCGAGAACACCGCCGAGATGCTCACCGAGACGCTGTTCGGACCAGAGCCCCGCGCCTTCTGCCACGTGGTCGAGCGCGACGGCGCGATCATGGGCATCGCGATCTGGTTCCTGACCTATTCGACCTGGACGGGACGCCACGGCATCTGGCTCGAAGACCTCTTCGTCGACGAATCGCAGCGCGGCACCGGCTACGGCAAGGCGCTGATCGCGTCGCTCGCCGAGGTCTGCGTCGAACGCGGATACTCGCGGCTGGAGTGGACCGTCCTCGACTGGAACGCCCCCTCGATCGCGTTCTACCGCTCGATCGGGGCCGAGCCGATGTCGGAGTGGACGACGCAGCGCCTCACCGGCGACGCCCTGCACGCGCTCGCCGGCTGAGTGCTGCCATGCCCCTCGGAGCGCCCCGCGTCAATCCCGGCGACGCGGTCGGAGCGCGCTCGTAGGGTGGACTCATGGCAGATCAGATCCACGTTCCGAACGTGTCACTCAACTCCGGCTTCGAGATCCCGCAGCTCGGCTACGGCGTCTTCAAGGTCGACCCGGCCGAGACCGAGCGTCTCGTCTCCGAGGCCTTCGAGGCGGGCTACCGCCACATCGACACCGCCGCGATCTACGGCAACGAGGAGGGCGTCGGCCGCGCCATCGCCGCGAGCGGCATCCCGCGTGACGAGCTGTTCATCACGACCAAGCTGTGGAACGACCGCCATGGCGGCGATGAGCCCCGCAAGGCACTCTCCGAGAGCCTCGAGAAGCTCGGGCTCGACCACGTCGACCTCTACCTCGTGCACTGGCCGGCCCCCGCCAACGGCAACTACGTCAACGCGTGGCAGAAGCTCATCGAGCTGCGCGACGCGGGCCACACCCGCTCGATCGGCGTCTCGAACCACCTCGTCGAGCACCTCGAGAAGATCCACGCCGAGACCGGTGTGCTCCCCGCCGTCAACCAGATCGAGCTGCACCCGGCCTACCAGCAGAAGGATGTCGTCGACTGGGCGACCGACAAGGGCGTGCGCATCGAGTCGTGGGGTCCGCTCGGTCAGGGCAAGTACGACCTGTTCGGCGCCGAGCCCGTCGCCGAGGCAGCCGCCGCGCACGGCAAGAGCCCGGCTCAGGTCGTGCTGCGCTGGCACCTGCAGCGTGGCTTCATCGTCTTCCCCAAGACGGTCAGCCGCGAGCGCATGGTCGAGAACGCATCGCTGTTCGACTTCGAGCTCACCACGGCGCAGGTCGACGCGATCTCGGCGCTCGACCCGGGCGACGGCTCGGGCCGCGTGAGCGCCCACCCCTCCGAGGTGAACTGACCCCCCTCGGGCCGTTCCGGCTTCGGCTTCGGGCGCAGTTCTCGGCATCCCGCGCAGATTCTTCTGCGGCGGACGTCGGGAACTGCGCCCGATCCGCGTGCGGCCGCCGGTTTCGTAGGCTGGAGGCGTGGCATCCGTTCTCAACGTCTCGGCGTATCTCTTCACGCACATCGCCGACCCCGCCGCACTGCGCGAGGTGCTGCGCGAGCGTGCCGTGGGCGCGGGGCTCAAGGGCACGATCCTGCTGGCCGAGGAGGGCATCAACCTGTTCCTCGCCGGTCCCGAGAGCGATGTCCGGGGCTTCCTCGACGACCTGCGCGCCGACGAGCGCTTCGCAGCGCTGACGGCCAAGGAGAGCTGGTCCGACGATCAGCCGTTCGGCCGGATGCTCGTGAAGGTCAAGCGCGAGATCATCCGCATGGACCGCCCCGCGATCCGCCCCGCCGCCGAACGCGCGCCCAGCGTGTCGCCCGACGACCTGCGGCGCTGGCTGGACCAGGGCCACGACGACACCGGCCGCGAGATCGTGCTGCTCGACACCCGCAACGCGTTCGAGGTCGACTACGGCACCTTCGCGGGCGCCATCGACTGGCGGATCGAGCGGTTCACCCAGTTCCCGGATGCTGCGGCCGTGCATCGCGACCAGCTCGCCGATAAGACGGTCGTCAGCTTCTGCACGGGTGGTATTCGCTGCGAGAAGGCGGCGATCGTCCTGCGCGAGGAGGGGGTCGACGCCTACCAGCTCGAGGGCGGGATCCTCGGCTACTTCGAGCACGCGGGCGGTGCGCACTGGAACGGGGAGTGCTTCGTCTTCGACGAGCGCGAGGCTCTCGCCCCCGACCTGACGGCGCGGCGCTGACGGTGGCGCGAATCGTCGTCCTCACGGGGGCCGGCATCTCCGCCGAGTCGGGCATCCGTACGTTCCGCGCCGCCGACGGGCTCTGGGAGGACCACCGCATCGAGGATGTCGCGACTCCCGAGGGCTATGCGGCCGACCCGGCTCTCGTCCACGCGTTCTACGACGAGCGTCGTCGCGCGGCGGCCGCCGCGGAGCCCAATGCGGCGCATATCGCCCTCGCCGACCTCGAAGCACGGCGCCCGGGCGATGTGCTCATCGTCACGCAGAACATCGACGACCTGCACGAGCGTGCCGGGTCGGTGCGCGTCAGCCACATCCACGGTGAGCTCGAGTCGGCGCTCTGCGAGGCGTGCGGAGAGCGGATGCCGTGGCACGGCGACCTCGCCGACGGGCCGCCCTGCCCCGTGTGCGGAGCCCGAGCGCTCCGCCCCGACGTGGTCTGGTTCGGTGAGGCGGTATATGGGCTCGACGACATCTTCGACGCGGTGGCGCTGTGCGAGCAGTTCTGGGTGATCGGGACGTCGGGGGCGGTCACGCCCGCGGCATCCCTCGTCGCGGTGGCGGCGGAAGCCGGGGCCCGCACCGCTCTGCTGAACCTCGAGGCCTACGAGGACCTTCGCCTGTTCGACGACGTCCTGCTCGGCCCGGCGACGGCGACCGTTCCCGAGTGGGTCGCCCGCTTCTGAGCGTCGCGGTCGGGGGTCGGCGGTAGCGTCATCGCATGGAACCGCATCGGCTCACGCGCGAGCAGGCGCGCCGCGTCATCGTGCGGGCGCAGCTGCTCGAGGCAGACCGTCCCGGCGACGTCGTCGAGGTGGCCGAGCAGATCGGCGCCATCAAGATCGACCCGACGGCCGTCATCGCGCCCAGCGAGCAGGCCATCCCGTGGGCGAGGATCGGCTGGGGATATGAGCCGGGGCAGCTGACGAAGGCCGTCGAAGACGACCGGCAGCTCTTCGAGTACGCCGGATCGTTCCACCCCGCGAGCATGCTGCCCGCGATGCGCGTGCGGATGCGGATGCGTCCTGTGCGCGACAGCACCGCGGCGTGGCTCGAAGCCAACAGCGCGTTCCGGGCCGACGTGCTGGCGCGCCTGCGCGCGGACGGACCGCTGCTGGCGGCCGACATCCCCGACACCGCCGCCGTGCCCGCCGGCAACGACAGCGGCTGGTACAGCGACAACCAGGTGCCGCGCATGCTCGACCTGCTCGAGCGGCTCGGCGAGGTCGCGGTCGTGGGGCGTGCCGGTCGGCTGCGCCGCTGGGATGTCGCCGAGCGGGCGCGTGGTCCCGAGCCCGCTGACCTGACCTACGACGAGGCGGGGGCGATCCTCGACGAGCGCCGCCTGCAGGGCGCGGGGCTCGCGCGGCAGAAGTCGTCGTGGTCGGGGGTCGGGATGGCCGGCGAGCCGGCCTCCGTCGAGGGCAGCACGTGGAAGTGGCGGGTCGACCCGCGGGCGCTCGAAGCCATCGACGACGACCCCGGCGGGAGGGTGGCGATCCTCAATCCGTACGACGGAATGCTGTTTGACCGGCCGCGACTGGTCGAGGCCTTCGATTTCACCTACAAGCTCGAGCAGTTCGTGCCGAAGGCGCAGCGCGTCTACGGCTACTTCGCGCATCCCATCCTCTGCGGCGACCGGTTCATCGGCCTCCTCGACGCGGCGCTCGACAAACCGAAGGAGAACCTCGTCGTCGCGGCGCTGCACGAGCTCGTGCCCTGGGAGAGCGAGGAGCGCGAGATGGTCGAGGCGGAGATCCGCGACCTGGCCGAATGGCTCGGGGTGCCGGTACGCGGACTCGACTGACTCCGCCCCTGGCCTACCAGCCGACCGTCGAGGTCGCAAGTCGGTCGCGATGGCGCCGGTGACGGCGAAGCATGGTGACAGCCCCGCAATCGAAACGAAAGGAGCCGCCCATGGCTCGCATCATCGAGACCACCGACGTCGACGTTCCCGTCTCCGTCGCCTACAACCAGTGGACGCAGTTCGAGTCGTTCCCGCACTTCCTCAGCTTCGTCGAGTCGGTCACCCAGCTCGACGACGGCACGACCCACTGGAAGGTCAAGATCGGCGGGGCTGAGCGCGAGTTCACCGCGAAGATCACCGAGCAGCACCCCGACGAGCGTGTCGCCTGGAACAGCGTCGGCGGCAAGGACGAGCACGCCGGTGTCGTGACCTTCCACAAGCTCAGCGACAACGAGACCCGCGTCACGGTTCAGCTGGACTGGAAGCCCGAGGGCTTCGTCGAGTCGGTCGGCGCGGCCATCGGCATCGACGACCACGCCGTGAAGAAGGACCTCACGCGCTTCAAGGAGTTCATCGAGTCGCGCGGCACCGAGACCGGAGCCTGGCGCGGCGACATCGAGAACTGACCTCGACGCTGACGGCTACGACGAGAGGCCCCTCCGTTCGGCGGAGGGGCCTCTCGTCGCGCTGCGGGGTGGCTGCCGCTCAATCGCTGAGCTTGCGCAGCGCCGAACGCTTGTGGGCCGCCTGGTCGCCGCTCTTCTCCGACTCGACGATGAAGGCCGGCTCGTCGGCGGATGCTGTGAACTTCTGACCCGCGAACTGGAAGTCCTTCTCCTTCTTCTCGACGATCTTCCCCTGCGTCCGCCCTTGGGAGGTGTCCCAGCTGACGCGGTCGCCCTTCGACAGTTCCTGAGCCATGCCGGCTCCTTCCGTTGTGCTTCGGTTGCCGCGATCCTTCCGCCGGCCGGTGCCGGGGGAGAAGTCGTTGACACACCGGGGTCGGATGCGCCAGCACTCCCGTCGACCGGCCGCAGCCTGCGAGACTGCGGGCATGCGCACGATCGTCATCACGGGAGCCAGCGACGGAATCGGGGCGGCCGCGGCGCGGCGCCTCGCGCGAGAGAGGCATCGAGTCGTGCTCGTCGGGCGTTCGCCGGAGAAGACGCGGGCTCTCGCCAGCGAGCTCGGCGCGCCCTACCACCTGGCCGACTACGCCGAGCTCGCGCAGGTGCGTCGGCTCTCCGACGAGCTGCTCGAGGCCTATCCGCGCATCGACGTACTCGCCAACAATGCCGGCGGCATCTTCGGCCCGCGTGCCCTCACCGTCGACGGCTACGAGCAGACCTTCCAGGTCAATCACCTCGCCGGGTTCCTGCTGACGAACCTGCTGCTCGAGCGGCTCATCGAGAGCGAGGCATCCGTCATCCAGACGGCGAGTGTGGCGGCTCGCCTGTTCTCACGGTTCGACGTCACCGACCTGAACGCGGCGAAGCACTACTCGGGACGCATCGCCTACGGCAACGCCAAGCTCGCCGACATCCTGTTCACGCGGGAACTCCAGACCCGGTTCGGCGAACAGGGCATCTCGGCGGCCGCGTTCCACCCCGGCGTCGTCGCGACGCAGTTCGCCGCGAACGTTCCCGGCCCGCTCCGCTGGGTCTACCACAACCCCCTCGCCCGGCGCCTGCTCA
Source organism: Microbacterium sp. 1262 (assembly GCF_040544895.1). Lineage (NCBI taxonomy): Bacteria > Bacillati > Actinomycetota > Actinomycetes > Micrococcales > Microbacteriaceae > Microbacterium > Microbacterium sp. 1262. The sequence goes on along the minus strand of NZ_JBEPKU010000001.1, from coordinate 1,760,313 downwards.
CGACCACCGACGAGGGCGGCGCTCGACTGGTCTTCCTCGCCGACGGCATCCCCAACCGTGACTGGGTGCCCGGCGCCTACTACGAGAACGACCGTCCGACCCGTTCCCACCGCAATGCGACCGACGCCGACCTCGCCCGCGAGCTCTGGGACCGGAGTGCCGAGATGGTCGCCCTCGCCCGCTGACCCGCCCGCGCCGGCTGTGCTGCGCGAGTACGCACCGTCGCGCCGAAAGCGCACCGTGCAGGGTGCGTTCTCGCGCGGACGGTGCGTGCTCGGCGCGGGATGCGCAAGGGGGTCGGCGGGGGCGCGGGGAGCGCATACCGTGGGGTCGAACGGGAGGACGACATGGTCGACAAGCGCAACGAGCCCCACGGACCCGAGCAGATGCCGGACCGCCACCCCCGGCCCGATCCCACCGATCTCACCAATCAGGCCAGCTTCCGACACGGATCGGCCTCGCGGTGGCTCGTGCCCGCGGGCGTCCTGGCCGCGGTCGCGATCGTGCTCTACGTGCTGGCATTCCAGCTGCAGACGGCGCTGCCCGCGGTCGGCATCATCTTCGCGGTCGTCGGCTGGGCGATGATGGTCGTCGCCGCCCGGTCGTCGGCCGATGCCCCCGTCCGCAATCGGCGGCTGGCCGTCGCGATGGGCATCCTCGCCGTCGGGTCTCTCGCGATCTTCGTGCTCATCTACATCACCGAGACGCTCTAGACCCCGCCGTCGCGCGACGCAAGCACCTCGGTCGTTCCGCGCCTGCCACCTACCGTGGTCGCATGGCGACGGCAGACGCAGCATCCGATCCCCGAGCGACCCGGTCGCACAACGCGCATCACCGGATCGTCGTGGTCGGCGGCGGCAACGGCGGGGTGTCCGCCGCGGCTCGATTGCAGCGGCGCGGACTCGACGACATCGCGCTGATCGAGCCGAAGGACGTCCACGAGTATCAGCCGCTGTTCTCGCACGTCGCCGGCGGCACCGCGCGCATCAGCGAGACGGTCCGGCCACAGCGCAGCGTCATCCCCGACGGCGTCCGGTGGATCCAGGATGCCGTCGTCTCGGTCGACCCGCGTCGATCGGTCGTCCGCCTGATCTCGGGCGACGAGATCGGCTACGACCACCTCGTCCTCAGCCCCGGGATGCAGAAGGACTGGGCGAGCGTTCCGGGCCTCGCCGAGTCGATCGGCACGGGCGACGTCACCACGCACTACGAGGGCGACCTCGCGGCGCGCACGTCGCTGCGCCTGCGCGATCTGCGGCAGGGCACCGTCGTCTTCACGCAGCCCGCAGGCCCCGCCTCGTGTGCGGGTGCCTCGCAGAAACCCATGTACCAGGCGTGCGATTACTGGCAGCGCACCGGTGTGCTCGACGACATCAGAGTCGTCCTCGTCGTGCCGGAGAGCACCGTGTTCGGCATCCCGGCCTTCGACCACGAGATCCAGCGGGCGATCGACCGTTACGGCATCGAGCTGCGGACGCAGAGCGCGTTGATCGAGGTGGATGCCGCGGCTTCCGAAGTCGTCATCGGCTCGCCCTCCGGCATCGAACGCCTCCGGTTCGATCTCGTCAACGTGGTGCCGCCGCAGTCGGCGCCCGACTGGATCCGCGCCTCGGGCCTGGCAGCGGACGGCAATGCGGACGGGTTCGTCGACGTCGACCCCGAGACCCTCCGCCACAGGCGCTTCGGCAACGTGTGGGCCATCGGTGACGCCGCCGCGACGACGAACTCGAAGAGCGGGGGAGCGCTGCGCAAGCAGACCATGGTGCTCGCGAAGAACCTCGCGGCCGTCGCCTCGGGTGGCGAACCCCGTGCGCGGTACGACGGCTACGGCGTATGCCCGATGACGGTGTCGCGTTCGAGCGTCGTGTGGGCCGAGTTCGGGCCCACCGGCGATCTCATGCCGACGATCCCCTTCTTCCGCCGCATGTACCGCGAGAGCGCGCTGTCGTGGTTCTTCGACCGGCGCGTGCTGCCCTGGGTCTACTGGAACCTCATCCTCACCGGGAGGGCGTGACGCCCGCGGCGTCGTGGTCGGCGTCGCTGCCCGCCGCGGGCGTGCGCTCGACTGTCAGCCGCACGCGGGCCACGAGGATGCCGGCGATCAGCGCGCCGAGTCCACCGACGGCCATGTCGCCGATCGTGTCGTCGTAGGTCACGAGGATGGTGTCGACGAACGCCTTGCCGACCCACTCCACGATCTCCCAGAGGGCGGCGAAGGCGAGACCGAACGCCGTCGTGTTGATGAGGCCGGTCCGCCGCCGGAAGCCCGCGGCGCCGGGAAGCGGCACGATCGAGACCCGAGCCGCCGCGATGTAGGCGAGCGCTGCGAGGACGCCCGTGCAAACGAGATGCACGGGGATGTCCCACGGTGGGACGCTGCGATACAGATCGACGACGTTGCTCCACGCCGCCACCAGGACCGTGATGCCGCACACGATGTCGAATGCGGGACGGACGCCGACGAACCGCGGTGCGACGAGTGCGGGAAGGGCGAAGGCGAGGATGCCGGCGTCCGTGGGCTCGAACCTCAGCACCGCGACCACGATGCTGAGGACGCCGCACAGCCGCACCGCGTCCGCGGCGACAGCGCTCGTGGTGCGGGGCGGTCGGAGGAAGTTGTCGATCATGACGGGCCGGCTCACGACTGCTCCCTGCTCAGGCGGAGGAGGATGTGCATCCCGAGGTGATCGGAGGGCGCGGCGCCGTCGCTCGTCCGGGTGTCGACCGCGGCGCGCATGACGCGGGTGCGCCGGTCGACCGCGATCCAGTCGATCGGGCCTTTCCGCACGCGCGGTGGGTGATATCCGCCGTAGGTGTCCCAGAGCGGGGTCGTCCGGACCTCCGCCGCATGCCACGCATCCACCAGGTCGCTGCTGAACAACGCCGCGAGAGGTGCCGAACCCGGCCCGGCGTTCATGTCGCCCATGACGACCACCGGGCCCGCGGTCTCGGCGGCGAGGTCGTGCAGGAGCCATGCCGAGCGCAGCCGTGACCGCGCGGAGAACACGTCGAGATGGGTGTTGAGAACGGTCAGGCCGCTGCCGGTGACCCGATCGCGGAAGGCGGCCCGGACGACCACCCGCGGCACGGGATTGCCCCACGACATCGATCCCGCGACCTCGGGCGTCTCGGAGAGAGCGAGCTGCTCGTGACCGGTGAGCTGCAGCCGGTCGCTGTCGAAGAAGATCGGGCAGCCTTCGCCGCGGCCGTCGGCGCCCCGGCCATGACCGACGAAGCGGTAGGCCGTGCCGAGCGAGGCGCGCACCAGGTCGGCCTGATCGGGCATCGCCTCCTGCGTTCCGAGGATGGCGGGCGGGTCGGCGTGGAGCACCGTGGCCAGGCGCCGGCCGCGCACCGACCAACGGTCGTTCGGGGGCCAGGTGGGGCCGTCGATGCGGCGCCGGATGTTCCAGGTCGCGACGTGGAGGTCGTGAGGATGCATCTCGTCGGGACCGAACATGCGCGGCATCGCCGCAGCCGTGCCCGTCGAGACCGTCATGGGCTGACCTGCGCGGACAGCGCCGAGGCCGGGTGCTCCGGGGCCACGCGCTGCGCGCGGCGGAGCCGCCGGGCGACGCGGCGGTGCGGCAGCTCGTCCGGCCAGTGGGTGAGGACGGTGCGGAAGCCGCGGGCGATACGCGTGCGGAAGGCTCGCCCGTCGTCGAAGGGTCGCATCGAGATCCCCATGTCGGCACGGCGCGAGTACGCGATGCGGTGTCGCCCGCCGAGGTGGAACGCGAGGTCGAAGTCGTCGTGCACCTCTGCGTCGCCGCGGTGGACCTCCGTCCGTACGCTGCGCCAGGCCGCGCGACGGAAGGCGAGGTTGGAGCCGAACAACGGCAGGTGGCCGAGAGCGGCGAAGCCCAGCAGTGCATAGAGTCCCAGGTACGTCGCTGCGAGCGGTACCCGCAGGGCGCGGGGCCCGTCGACGAAGTGCGCGGCGCCGGTCAGGACATCGACGTCAGGCCGCTGGGCGAAGTCGCGACGGAAGTCCGCGACCCACGTCGGATCCGGAAGCGAATCGGCGTCCAGGCGCAGCACGAGATCGCCGGTCGCATGGTCGTAGCCGGTGGCGGCCGCCGCCGGGATGCCGGCGGTCACGCACTCGACGACCCGTGCACCCGCGGCTCGCGCGACCTCGGCGGAGTCGTCGCGTGAACCGTTGTCGACGACGACGATCTCATCGGGCTGTTCGGACTGCTGGGCGAGAGCGCGCAGACACCGCCGCAGCATCACAGCATCGTCTTTCACCGGGATCACGACCGAGACGGTCGGACGGTGCAGCGGGGGCTGGCGTTCGAGTGTCATCGGACCTCACGCTACGGCGGGCGCGGGAGCGGCGGGAGCGGCTTGACAGTGCTCCGGCCCGCCGTCAATGACATGCTGGAGGTATGCCTCAGCAGAGCGATCTCCTCGCCGTCCTCGTCGATGCCGACAACGTCTCGCCATCGCGGATCGGCGGAGTACTCGCCGAGATCGCCACCTACGGCACCGCCTCGGTCAAGCGCGTGTACGGCGACTGGACCAAGTCGCAGCTGCGCGGATGGAAGGATGCCGCGAGCGAGCACGTCATCCAGCCGATGCAGCAGTTCGACAACACGACGGGCAAGAACGCGACCGACAGTGCGCTGATCATCGACGCGATGGACCTGCTGTACACGCGCCGATTCCAGGGGTTCTGCATCGTCTCGAGCGACAGCGACTTCACGCGCCTCGCCTCGCGCATCCGCGAGGAGGGTGTGACCGTCTACGGCTTCGGCGAGCGGAAGACGCCCGAGGCCTTCCGCAACGCCTGCGATCAGTTCACCTACCTCGAGGTGCTCGGAGTCGTCGACGAGAAGGATGCCGCCCGCTCGACGACGGCTGAGCGCTGGACGTCCGCGGCGCTGCGCGGCGATGCGCGCCTCGTGGCTCTCCTCCGGAGCGCCGTCGAGACGGCTTCCGCCGATGACGGCTGGTCCGACCTCGGGACGGTGGGGCAGCTCATGCGCAAGCAGCAGCCCGACTTCGACCCCCGCAACTGGGGTTACGCGAAACTCTCGGATCTCGTGCGGGCGGTGGGGCTGTTCACGATCGAGTCGAAGCCGGGCGGGATGTCGCTTCGCCCGAAGGACGCAGCGGGCGTGAAGGGCTCCGACGACACCCCTGCGGATGCGTCCGCGAAGGGGCGCGGCGACGCTCGCGGCGAGGCCGAAGCCGGGACGACCGGCGGTCGCTCGCGGCGCAAGCCGTCCCGCGCCAAGAGCGCCGCGCAGGACGCTGAGCCGCCGGCCCCGGAGGTCGCCGCCGAGGCGCGTGACGAGGGCTCGCGGGCGATGCCTCCGGCAGAACCGACGAGCGGATCGACGCCGCGCAACCGCCGTCCGATGATCGAGCAGCTCACGCTGGGCGCAGCCCTGGATGCGGCTCTCGACGCGGTCTCGTCGGCGGCGCGCGGCAACGCCGCAGCGTCCGCAGCGCCGTCGGAGAGCACGGAGACGGCGGCCGGCGTGGCAACTATCGAGCCCGCGCCGGCATCCGACGCGACCGAGACCTCGGACGTCGCGAGCACTGACGAGCCGGCGGTTTCGGCTGACGCCGCTCCGGTCACGGATGAGGCGCCCGCTGCGGGCCGGGCCGGGAAGAAGACCGGCGGGAGGACAGCGGCGAAGACGAGCGCGAAGTCCGAAGCGGAGACGACGTCGGCGAGCGGCGAGTCGAAGACCCGGACCCCTCGCAGAACCGGTGCCCGCACCGCCGCGAAGCGCGCGACGGACGCCGACGCGTCGACGGAGACGCAGACGGACGAGGCTGCGCCGGCTCCGAGCACCGATGCGGCGTCCGCCCCCGCGGCTGACGTCGAGCCCGTCGCCGAGTCCGTTCCGGCTGAGACCGAGCCTTCGACCGACGCCCCGGTTCGGCCGAAGCGCGCTTCGCGGAGCCGGGCCGCCGCTCCGAAGACACCGTCGGATGAAGCCGATACCGAAGCCGAAGCCGAAGCCGGGGCCGATGCCGAGGCGCCCACTCGGCCGAAGCGGGCACCCCGCAGCCGGAAGGCTCCGGTGACGGACGCTCCCGCGGAGCCCGCCGTGGAGCCGCGCGCCGAAGAGCCCGCGGCGGCAGCCGCCCCCGTCAAGCGGACGCCACGCCGGGCATCACGCCCCGGTTCATCCGCGAGCTGATCCGCAGGTCACCCGGGGTCAGCCGCGGCTGCGGCGCAGCGCTGCGGCGACCGTACGCCGGCGTCGCCGGGCCGGGACGACGGGGACCGGCTGCGTGACCACCGCATCGACGACCATCGATCCGCTCGCGGGGCCGACGACCGGAACGGGAGTCGTGGCCGCGCTGATGTGATCCGCGCGTGCGACCGGCATGCTCGCGAGTTCGCGACGCGCTCGCAGGTAGGCCGGGATCAGGATGGCGGTGGCACCGAGCCAGGCGAGGGGGTTGCTCCACGCGACCCCCGCGAAACCGATGAGCGCGCCGAGCACGACAGCGGCTCCGGCGCGCATGAAGAGCTCGACGATTCCGGTGATGGTCGGCACGAGAGTGTGGCCGAGGCCCTGCAGCGCCCCGCGGAGCACGAACAGGACGCCCAGCGCCGTATAGGTCGCGCCGTTGATGATCAGCATGAGGGCGGCGAGCGAGACCACGTCGTCCGAGCCGTCACCGACGAACAGGCGGACGAGCGGCGCCCCGAGAGTGATGAGCACCGCGCCGAGTCCGACAGCGCCGATCACGGCCATCCACGTCGCCTGTGCGACGCCCTGGCGGATGCGGTCGGGACGTCCACCGCCGTAGTTCTGCGCGACGAACATCGAGACGGCGAGTCCCAGCGACTGCAGCAGAGCGATCGCGAGCCCGTCGACGCGTGAAGCGGTCGTGTAGGCGGCGACGGCGTCGGCGCCGAGCTCGTTCAGGCGCACCTGCACCGCGAGCGTGCCGATCGCGATGATCGACGCCTGGAAACCCATCGGCAGTCCGAGTCGCAGGTGCAGGGCGAGGTCGGCGCGCGTGATGCGCCAGTCGGCGCGCCGCATGCGCAGGACCGGGATGCGGCGGCGGATGTAGTCGAGGCACAGCCCGACCGACAACGCCTGCGACACGACCGTCGCCAGGGCGGCGCCACCGACGCCCCATCCGAGCGGCCCGACCATCAGCACGACGAGCACGACGTTGAAGACGCATGCCACCGTCAGGAAGATCAGCGGAGTGCGGGAGTCGCCGATCGCGCGGATGATCGCCGCCAGGTAGTTGAAGAACATCGTCGCCCCGGCGCCGAGGAAGCTGACGACGGCGAAGGTCGTCGCATCATCGAGGAGCTCGGGGGGAGTCTGCAGCAGTTCGAGCAGGGGACGCGACAGGAACGGAGCCACGACGGTGAGGACGACGCTCGTCATCGCGGTCAGCGTGGCGCCGGCCGCGACCGACCGGCGGACCGCGGCGTGATCGCCCGCGCCGAAGGCCTGCGCCGTCGGGATCGCGAATCCGGAGGTGAGTCCCCACGCGAACCCGATGAGCAGGAACAGCATCGAGCCGGTCGCGCCGACGGCGGCGAGAGAGTCGACGCCGAGCCAGCGCCCGACCACGACCGCATCGACGATGTGGTACATCTGCTGCACCACGTTGCCGATCAGGAGAGGCACCGAGAACGCGAGGATGACGCGCCAGGGGCTGCCGGTGGTGAGGGTGCGGGACATCGCGGTGGCCTTCGAGAAGATGCGGGCACGACAACGGCGGCGCCGGAGCGCCGCCGTCAATCAGTGTATCGAATCGATTCGAGATGCGCCAAGGGATATCCCGCATGCGCGCTCGCGGTGTCAGCGGGAGGACCCCTTGCGGGGCTTCAGGAACGCGCCGTCCTCCTGCTTCTCGCGCTTGGCCGCGCGTTTTTCTTTCAACGACAATTGCGGCGCCTTTTTGTCGCCTCGTGTGCGTGGTGTCTTGGTCGACATGAGAACTCGCTTCCCCTCGTGGCTGGCGTGTGACTCCCGACCATAGCCCGGAAGAAAAAGAAGTCAAATCCGCTTTTCGGGCCGCCTCGGCGCAGCTTGCTTTTCTGTGCGGACTGGCTATGGTGGGTGGTCACCGCCCCGTTGTTTCGCCCTTGCAGGCTTGAGACCGGGGTTTTTCGCGCACCAGAAAAATCAGAACGGAAGAAAAATGGAAAAGACCGCCGACGCGACGTCGAGCGACGTTCGAATGCGCCTCGAAGCGCTGCTCGCCGAACGCCGCGAGCTGCTGCAGGATATCGAGCCGCGCGCGGTTCCTTCCGTCGACCCGGTGGCATATCAGACCGCCGCATCGCACCGCGCCACGATCACCCTGATCACCGAGGCCCTGGATCGCGTCGACGCGGGCTCGTACGGGCGCTGCGTCGGATGCGGCCGCGCGATCGCGCCGGCACGCCTGGAAGCGGTGCCCTACGCTCCCGCGTGCATCGAGTGTCAGAGCCGGGCCGAGACGGCCTAGGCGCTGTCAGGCGCCGGGCAGTGTCACGCGGACGATCAGGCCCCCGCCCTCACGCGGGGTGATCCGCAGATCGCCGCGATGGCTGCGGACGATGGCCGAGACGATCGTCAGTCCGAGACCGATCCCCCGGTCGGATGCCGCGCGGGTCCGGTCTCCCGCGCGCACGAACGGCTCCGTGAGCGTTGCGACGCGAGCCGGATCGAGGTCGGGACCGGTGTTGGCGATCTCGAGCAGCGCTGAGCCATCGGGTGCCGTCCGGGTGCGTACGGCGACCTCGGCCCCGTCCGGGAGGTTGTGGATGAGGGCATTGGCGACGAGGTTCGACACCAGCTGCCGGAGGAGGGCGGCGTTCCCGCGCGCCGTGGCCGGCCCCCGCTCCTCGCGGATGCTCGGTGACCCTCCACGGGCCGCCTCATCCGCGCCGTCGCGTGCGTCTGCGACGACCTGCTCGACCAGGGCTGCGAGGTCGACCGGCGCGAAGTCGAGGCCGGATCGTCCGGCGCGCGCGAGGTCGAGCAGGGCCTCCGTCGTGGCGATCGCCCGCTCGTTCGTCTCGGCGACCCTGCTCAGGACGAGGTCGACGTCGCGGCCGCCCGGATCGGCGCGCGCCACCTCGATGATCGTCCGGATGACGGCATGCGGGGTGCGCAGCTCGTGCGACGCGTTCGCCGCGAACCGCGATTCCTCTGCGACAGCGCGTTCGATCCGGTCGAGCATGTCGTCGAAGGCGTCGGCGAGGTCGGTCAGCTCGTTCCGGCGTCCGCGCAGCGCGATTCGGCGGTGAAGCGTTCCGGCATCGGCCCGGCCGACTACTTCGGTGACCCGTCCGAGCGGCGCGAGCATCCACCCCGCGAGGAACCAGCCGCCGACGAGTCCGACGACGAGGAGGGCGGCCAGAGCCCACCACGCGTACTTGACGAAGACGTCGGTGAGGTCGCCGCGTCCGGGCGCCCACCCGCCCGTCGACTGGCTGAACAGGTCGCCGCTCGGCACGAACCGCAGGGCCAGCAGCCCGACGCCGAAGAGCACCGCGCCCGCGACGACCAGGAACCCGGCGTAGCTGAGGGTGAGTGAGACCCGCAGGGAGAGCCCGCGGCGGCGGGCGATCACAGCGCGGGTTCCGACATCCGGTATCCGACACCCGGCACGGTCTCGATGACCCAGGGCTCGCCGAGCCGTTTGCGGAGCGTGGAGATCGTGATGCGGACCGCGTTCGTGAACGGGTCCGCGTTCTCGTCCCAGGCGCGTTCGAGCAGCGCCTCGGCGCTGATGACACCACCGCCGGCGCTGAGGAGCACCTCGAGCACGGCGAACTGCTTGCGTGTCAGCGCGATGTACCGTCCATCGCGGTAGACCTCGCGGCGGAAGGGATCGAGCCTCACGCCGCCGAACTCGCGGATCGGGGGAGCGGAGCTGGCCGAGCGCCGCGCCAGCGCACGCAGTCGCAGCACGAGCTCGCGCATCGCGAACGGCTTGGTCAGGTAGTCGTCGGCACCGGACTCGAAGCCCGACGCCTTGTCGTCCAGCCGATCGGCCGCGGTCAGCATGAGGATGCGGGGCGCCCCGGTCTGCTGGGAGAGGTGGCGCGCGATCTCGTCACCGTTCGGGCCGGGGATGTCGCGGTCGAGCACGACCACGTCGTACGCGGTGATCGCCAGCTGCTCGAGCGCGGTATCGCCGTCGGCGGCGAGGTCGGCCGAGATGGCCTCGAGGCGGAGGCCGTCGCGGATCGCCTCGGCGAGGAAGAGCTCGTCCTCGACGATCAGCACACGCATGGCCTCAGGATAGGCGGGCGCATGTATCGCGGGCGTATGCGGAATCGGCGACACCGGTGCAACATCCGCTCTCGTCCACTGGGAGCATGAGCACTTCCTCCGCCCCGGTTCCGACCCGCCCGCTCGCGCTGCCGACGACCGAATCCGGACGGCGGGTGACTTTCGTGCCGCCGCGCCCGCGAGCGCGCACATCCCGTCGTGTTCGCCGTCGCCGCCTCGCCCTCGGCGCGGTTGCCGTCGCGGGTGCGGTCGCCCTCGGCGCCTCCGCCATCGGTGCGCTCGCCGGTTCATCGGGTCTTCAGCTGCCGCCGATGCCGCCGGTCTTCCCGGGCGCGGTCTTCACGCCGTCGGCCGACGACGGGTTCATCGACGACGGCGTGCAGGTGAGTCTGTGGGATGACGACCTGCCGGCCATCTCGCGCATCGACCCGGAGCTGCTGGCGGCGATGCGCGCTGCCGAGGCGCGTGCCGCGGACGACGGCATCCGCCTGGGCGTGACGAGCGGATGGCGCAGCGCGGGGTATCAGCAGTGGCTCCTCGACGACCGCATCGCTTCGGTGGGGGAGGAGACCGCCCGCGCCTACGTCGCCACCCCCGAGCAGTCGCGTCACGTCAGCGGCGACGCCATCGACATCGGGCCGGTCGACGCGCAGTACTGGCTGATCTCGTACGGCTCGGAGTTCGGCATCTGCCAGACCTACGGCAACGAGCCGTGGCATTTCGAGTTGGCGACCACGCCGGGATCGGAGTGCCCGCCGATGCGCACCGATGCCAACGGCTGAGCCCGGGCCGCGGCGGCGGGTGCGCCTACGATCGAGGGAGCCCCTCAACGATCCAGGAGTCACCGTGTCCGCCGTCACCGCCGCCGCCCGCTCCCACGCCGACGACCTCGCCGAGTTCGTCGCCGCGTCGCCGTCGAGCTTCCATGCCGCTGCCGAGGTGGCGCGACGCCTCACCGCAGCCGGTTTCACCGCGCTGGCGGAAGACGAGCAGTGGCCGGAACAACCGGGCGGGCGCTACCTCGTGGTGCGCGACGGAGCCGTGCTCGCGTGGATCGTGCCGGCAGCGGCGACCGCGGTGACGCCCGTCCGGGTGTTCGGCGCGCACAGCGACTCGCCCGCCTTCAAGCTCAAGCCCCGCCCCACCACCGGCCGGCTCGGCTGGCTGCAAGCCGGGGTCGAGGTCTACGGCGGACCGCTGCTCAACTCGTGGCTCGACCGCGAGCTGCGGCTGGCCGGCCGCCTCGTGCTCGACGACGGCACCGCGGTGCTCACCGCGACGGGCCCGCTCCTCCGCCTGCCGCAGCTCGCCATCCACCTCGACCGCGAGGCGAACGACCACCTCGCCCTCGATAAGCAGACGCAGACGCAGCCGGTGTGGGGGCTCGGGTCCGCCGACTCCGCCGACCTGCTCGGCGAGCTCGCCCGCGAGGCGGGAGTGGATGCCGCCCGCATCCGCGGCTACGACGTTGTGACGGCCGATGCCGCCCGGGGCTCGGTCTTCGGCGCGGGGGACGTCTTCTTCGCGGCCGGTCGGCTGGATGACCTCGCCTCCGTCCATGCCGGAGTCGTCGCGCTGGAGCGAGCCGCCGGAGGCTTCGACGCCGGGCACATCGCGATGCTCGCCGTCTTCGACCACGAGGAGGTCGGGTCGGCGACCCGCTCGGGTGCGGCCGGTCCCTTCCTCGCCGATGTCATCGAGCGCATCCAGCTCGGCCTCGGTGCCGATCGCGAGGAGGGGATGCGCGCCCTGGCGGCATCCTGGTGCGTCTCGAGCGACGTCGGGCACTCGGTGCACCCGAACTATGCCCACAAGCACGACCCCGTCGTACTGCCGGTGCTCGGATCGGGGCCGATCCTGAAGATCAACGCCAACCAGCGGTACGCGACGGACGGCGTCGGGGCCGCCGCATGGAACGGCTGGTGCGACGCGGCGGGCGTGCGCAGCCAGGAGTTCGTGTCGAACAACGGCGTGCCCTGCGGGTCGACGATCGGGCCGATCACCGCCACGCGGCTCGGCATCCGCACCGTCGACGTGGGGATCCCGATCCTCTCGATGCACTCGGCGCGCGAACTCGCCGGGGTCTCCGACCTGCACGATCTCTCGCTCGTGGCCGAGGAGCTGTTCCGCCGGTAGAATCGAGCAGTCCGCGGCGCCGGCCCGGACGAAGCGATGCAACTACCTGCTGACGGAGCAAGGCGGCACGTGAGAACGAGCTGACTGCTCGGAGGCATGCATGACGTCGAATGATCGTTCCCTGATCCGCCACACGGGTTGGGCGTTCTTCCCGATCGCGTTCATCGCCCGGCTTCCCTTCGCGATGATGGTCGTCGGTGTCCTCACCCTCGTCGTCTCTGCGACCGGGTCGGTGGGGCTCGGCGGGCTCACGTCGGCCGCCGTCGGCATCGGCGTCGTCATCGCCGGCCCGGTGATCGGCGACGCCGTCGACCGGTTCGGGCAGCGGCGCGTGCTCGTTCCACTCGGCATCCTCAACGGCATCCTGCTCGGGGTGTTCCCGATCGTCGTCACCGCCGGATCACCCGACCCGCTCATCCTGACCGCCGCCGCGGCGATCGGCCTGAGCGCTCCGCAAGCGGCAGCCATGTCGCGCAGCCGGCTGATGGGCATCATCCGGGCGCGCCTCGGTGCCGAGCACCGGCCACGCACGCTCTCGCGCGTCATGTCGTACGAGTCGGCGGCCGACGAGACGGCGTTCGTGATCGGCCCGTTCCTCGTCGGCATCCTCGCGGCCGTCATCGCGCCCTGGGCCCCGATCGCGATCGCCGCAGCTCTCAGCCTCGTGTTCGTCACCGCCTTCGCCCTCCACCCCAGCGGGCGGATCGCCGCGACCGCCCTCGACCCCGGTGAGAGCGAGGAGCGGGCGCCGATCGCGCAGGTGCTGCGCGGGCGCGTCCTCGTCCTGGTCGCGGGCACCTTCGGCGTGGGACTCTTCTTCGGAGCGACGCTGACCTCGCTCACCGCGTTCGCGCAAACCGCCGGCGACGACGTCGAGGCCGGGCTGCTCTACGGCCTCATGGGAATCGGCTCGGCCGCCCTCGCCCTCGCGGTGGTGCTCCTGCCGTCGGGCTTCGCCCTGCGTCACCGCTGGCTCGTCTTCGCCGCCGTGCTGGCCGTCTCGGCGGGCGGCTACGCCGCTTCGGACTCGCTGGGCGCGGTCATCGTCATGCTGCTGCTGATGGGGCTCGGCGTCGGACCGACGCTCGTGACGCTGTTCAGCATCGCGGGACACCGCAGCCCCGTCGGCCGGTCGGCGACCACGATGACGCTCCTCGGATCGGCGCTGACGCTGGCGCAAGCGCTCGCGTCAGCCGCGACCGGCGCGATCGCGGAGGCGGGTGATGTCCGGCTGGCGATGCTCCTGCCGACGATCGCCGCGGTCCTCGTCCTCGTGCTCGGGGTCGTCAACGTCGTGATCGAGCGACGTGAACGCGCGGAGGAACAGGCCCGGACATCGGGTGGAGCCCACTCCGCACCGTCGCTCGTCAGCCGTTGATCAGCGCTGCCGTCGTCGCCCCCACGCCGGCGCCCAGCATCACGACCACCCAGGCCGGGCAGCGCCAGAGCGTCAGCAGCCCGAAACAGACGAGGGCGAGCGCGAACTGGTCGACGCGGGTGACCGACGTCGTGAACACCGGGTCGTAGAGGGCGGCGCCGAGGATGCCGACGACCGCGGCGCTCGCTCCGCGGACCAGGCCTCGTGCCCGGGACCAGCGCCGCACGACGGCCCACACGGGCAGCGCACCGAGGAGCAGCAGGAAGCCGGGCAGGAAGATCGCGACGAGCGCGATCATGGCCCCGGCCACGCCACCCGGGCCGACGCTCGCGAGCGCCCCGAGATAGGCCGAGAAGGCGAACAGCGGACCGGGCAGGGCCTGCGCCGCACCATAGCCGGCCAGGAACGTCCCGGCATCCACCCAGCCCGGGCCGACGACGGCGCTCTCGAGAAGGGGGAGCACCACGTGGCCGCCGCCGAACACGAGCACGCCCGAGCGCAGGAAGGCGTCGAACAGTGCGAGCGAGCCGTCTCCCGTCACCCGAGCCGCGATCGGGCTCGCGACGAGGAGGCCGGTCAGGATCACGAGCGCGGTGACCCCGACACGGGTGCTCGCGCTCGGAAGGGCGTCCGCGTCGGCGGCGTCATCCGAGTCGGGGAACCCCTCGCCCAGCCACAGGATCCCCGCGAGGGCGCCGAGGGCGATCGCCCCCAACTGGGCGAACGGCCCGCCCACCAGTGCGACCCCGACGGCTGCCGTGATCGCGATCGTCCCGCGCGGTCGGTCGGGTGCGAGGCTTCTCGCCATGCCCCAGACGGCGTGTGCGACGACGGCCACCGCGACCACCTTGAGCCCGTCGACGACTCCGGTCGCGATGGTGCCGGTCACGGCCCCGATTCCGCTCGCCGCCCAGACCATGAGTGCGGCGGAGGGCAGGGTGAATGCGGCGAAGGCCGCGACCGCGCCCGCGAGTCCCGCGCGGCGCAGGCCGATCGCGAACCCCACCTGACTCGAGGCGGGCCCGGGCAGGAACTGGCACAGGGCCACGAGTTCGCCGTAGGTCCGATCGCCGATCCATCGCCGGCGCTCGACGAACTCGTCGCGGAAGTAGCCGAGGTGCGCGATCGGGCCGCCGAAGGATGTCAGTCCGAGGCGCAGGAACACCGCGAACACGGCGGCGAGGTTCGACACCCGTCCAGCGCACCACCGATCCGTGAACAGCCGGTGAACGCCACGCGCGATTAGCACATCGAGATGACGTGGCGCGTCACCGGGCGGACACCTCGCGGGGAGGGATCGTTCACTCCGTGATCGTGCGCGGTCCCTACGGTCGGCGGCATCCCTCTTGCACCGAAGGTGGCTTGTCATGCCCGCTGAGCGCCCACGCGCCCGTTTCCTGACCATCGCGACGACGGCGACGCTCGCCGCCGGAGCCCTCTCGCTCGCGCTCGCGGCGCCCGCGCTCGCATCGCCCACCGCTCTCGTGCCGACGGCGGCCGACGCGGCATCCGGCGCGCTCATCGTCACCGAGATCGCCCCCGACAACGTCGGGGTCGACGACTACGAGTTCTTCGAGGTCCACAACCGCGGCGCGACCGACCTCGATCTGGCGGCGGCGGGCTTCTCGTTCGCCTACACGTACGTCGACGGTGCCGACCGGGCCCGCGACGTGCCGCTCACCGTGGCCGATCCGGTCGTGGTCCCCGCCGGCGGAACCGTGGTCTTCTGGCTGAGCTACACCGCGGGGAGCGTGGATTCCTTCGCGCACTCGATCGACGAGTTCCGCGCTCACTGGGGCGCCGACGACGGCACCCCCGTCGTACGCGTGACGGGGCAGGCCGGCATGGCCAACAGCGCGCCGCGCGGCATCCGCATCCTCCAGAACGACGAGACCGTCGGATGGTCGACCTACGGGCGCACCGCGACGGCAGCCGGGCAATCGGCGCACTTCCGCCTGCCCGCTGAGCGCGTCGACGGCGGCACCGACATCCTCGCCGAGCCGGCCCCGGCCACCCCGGGCGTCGTGGCGCCCGAGGCCATCACCCCGCCCGCGGGAGAGGAGCCCGGGGGACAGCCCGGTTTCGACCCGAAGCCTGACCCGAGCGTCGTCACCGCGCCGCTGCAGATCACCGAGCTGCTGCCGGACTCGGCGAACGTCGCGGGCTCCGACGCCTTCGAGTTCATCGAGGTCTACAACGCCTCGAGCGATCCGATCGACTTCTCCGACTACACGATCGATTACCTCTACCCCGTCGAGGGCTCGTCGAGCGTCTGGCCGGCTGTTCCCGGTGACGTCGTGATCCCGGCCGGCGAGACGCTCGTGCTGTGGATCAAGAACGGCGCCAACGACGCCCTGACCGCCGCCGACTTCAACGACCACTTCGGCTCGCGGCTCGTCGCGGGGGAGAGCCTCGTCGAGATCTCTTCGGCCGGGATGGCGAACGGCTCGCCTCGGGGCGTCGCGATCGAGACCAACAGCGGCCGTCACGTCAGCACCGCGCTGTACAACCTCGACGGCGCCGATGACACCGTCGCCGACCAGGGGATCCGTTACACCGTCGGAGCGGATGTCGCGACGCAGCGGATCGTCGACCTCGCCCCGGCATCGCCGGGTGCCGTGCAGCCAGACCAGGTTCCCGGCGGTCTCATGATCGTTGCGCCCGACACGCAGGCGCCGACGATCGTCGACGGCACCGCCGCCGAGATCCAGCCGGGCACCGACTTCGCCATCACCGCGACCGTGACCGACGACGTCCTGGCGCGGACCGTGACACTGCAGCTCGCCAACGACGTCGACCCCGCTCCGGCGCGCATCAACCTCCTCGACGCCGGCGACGGCTCGGTGACGTTCGTGGTCAACGCCGCCGACCTCATCGGCAAGAGCTGGTACGAGTACACGATCACCGCGAGCGACGGCACGAACTCCACCTCGACGTCGACCCGTCGCGTTCCGGTGGCCGGGGTCGACACCAACCCGGTCCGACTCAACCTCGAGGACGGCCGGTTCGTTTCGGGAACGACCGAGATCGTCGCCGCGGGCGACGCGTACCCGAGCCCGATCGAGCTGACGATCGACGGCGCGGCCGTGGAGACCACCCCCACCCTGGAGGACCAGCCGCGCTTCGTCTTCGACACGACGAACGTCAACTACTACTTCAAGAACGGCGTGCGCATCGGCGACGACGTCCTCAACATCTTCGAGATCGGCACGCAGGGGTGGGAGACCATCGTGACCCCGGTGCCGGTCGAGTACGTCGTCCGCGGTGACGAGCTCGTCGTGAGCGTGTGGGCCGGTACCAAGAAGGCGCCCGAGATTGACCTCGCCGAGAACAACGACGACTTCGAGATCCGGGGTCTGCGCCTGGTCCTGCCCGACGGGCGGACGCTCACGCCCATCGGGTACGACGATCCCGCGGCGGTCCTGCGGATGGGAGACAGCGTCACCGACACGGGGGCGGCCACCGGCAAGCTCGACTACTACGAGGCGCGCTTCGCGCTGCCCGACGACGCGTTCGCCGCTCTCTCGGCCTCGTGGGACACGACGGCCCGCGCCGACGGTGCCGCCGTCGTGGCGGCCACCGACGGCGAGACGACCCTCTCGCGGACGGTGACGGTCGACAACACCGCTCCCGTCGTCACCTCGCAGATCGTCGACGGCACCGCCTATCAGGGGCCCATCGTCATCGACGCCGAGGTCGCCGACGCGGGATCGGGCGTCGCGAGCACCGTCGCCCGGCTCGACGGCGTCGAGATCGCGCTGCCTCACGAGACGTCGTCCGTCGACCTCGCGGCCGGGGATCACCGCGTCGAGATCACCGCGACCGACCACGTGGGGAACACCGACACGTGGACGGCCGCCTTCACGACCTATGAGGAGCAGCCGAGCGCCGGTGTCCTCGCCCCGGCCGAAGGGGCCGAGGTCGCAGCGGGTGATGTGACCCTGCAGGCGAAGGTCGAGGACCCGACGGGCGACGTACTCGACGTGAGCTTCCTCGAGGGGCGCCGGCTCGATCTGTCCGACGGCGACGTCAGCGCGCAGTCCGGCACCGTGCAGGACGCTCGGGCGGTCGACCGCGCCGAGGCCGAGCAGCTGACGGCCGACGAGCTGCGCACCCTCGCCGCCGTTGACGGCGTCTCGGAGGAGATCACGAGCGACCGGGCGTTCCCGTACCAGTCGTTCGACGTCGCGGTCACCGATGCCGACGCCGGCTCGGACGTCCGCTCGACGTGGTCGGGTCACGCCGACGCGGGGGCGACGGTCATCCTCTACGTCCAGCGAGCCGACGGGTCGGGTTGGGACGAGGTCGATCGCCACGTGAGCGCGGCCGATGACGAGTCGTTCTCGCTCGACGCCGTCGTCGCGGTCGACGACTACGCCTTCGCCGCGTCGGACGGCGCGGGCCGGGTGGTGCGGATGCTCGTCCAGCACTCGGAGGGCTTCGCGGGCGCGGACCGCTCCGAGCGGACGACTCCGGTCACGCCGCACAACGTCGCCGATGTGCCGCGCAGCGACTACGACTTCACTCTGGCCTGGGAGTCCGACACGCAGTACTACAACGAGAACACCATGCCGGGTGAGCCCTACCGCCACCAGCAGGCGATCCACTCGTACCTGCTCGATCGGCGCGACGAGCTGAACCTGCAGTACCTCTTCCACACCGGCGACATCATCGACGACTACGACGTGATGGAGCAGTGGGAGCGGGCCGACCCCGAGTACCGCCGCCTCGACGAGGCCGGGCTGCCGTACGGCGTGCTGGCCGGCAACCACGATGTGGGCCACCACCTCGAGGACTACTCGAACTACGGTGCGTACTTCGGCGCGGACCGCTATGCCGGCAACCCCTGGTACGGCGGCAGCTTCGAGGACAACCGCGGTCACTACGACCTCATCTCGGCGGGCGGCATCGACTTCCTGATGCTCTACACCGGGTGGCTTCCCGGTGACGCCTCGATCGCCTGGATGAACGAGGTGCTCGCGCAGTACCCCGACCGCGTCGCGATCATCGCGCAGCACGAGTTCATCCTCACCACGGGCGGGCTCGGGGCGATCCCGCAGCGGGTGATGGACGAGGTCGTCGCGACGAACCCGAACGTCCGCATGGTCTTCTCGGGTCACTACCACGACGCGTTCCTGCGCGAGGACGGATTCGACGACGACGGTGACGGCGCCCTGGACCGCACGGTGTACTCGATGCTGTTCGACTATCAGGGTCTCCCGGAGGGCGGTCTCGGGTTCCTGCGTCTCCTGCACTTCGACAACGAGGGCCGGCAGATGCTCGTGCGCACCTACTCGCCCTCGCTCGACGTGTACAACTCCGACGAGCCGAGCTTGCTCGGCCCGGCGGGGGCGGGCGACTACTCGCAGCAGGAGTTCGCGCTCACGTACGACCAGCTGCGCATCGAGCCCGGCACGCGAACGCTCGGCACCGACGCCTTCTCGGCGGAGGTTCTGGGGGACACCGAGATCGCGACGTTCTCGGACGTCGCGAGCGGCTCGATCCTCTCGGCCGCATGGCCGCTCGCGGAGGAGGGTGAGCGGGGGTGGTACGTGCGCACGAGCGATCCGTTCGGCGCCGTCGACGACTCGCGGGTGTCGCTGTTCACGGTCATCGCCGCGGCCGAGCCCGAGAACCCCGGCGACGGCTCGGGCGGAGGGTCGGACCCGGGCGCGGGCGGCGGCACGGGCGGCGGCGACACCGGCGGTGGCGCGGGTAATGCTCCGTCCGGCGGCACCGGCGCGGCCGACCCCGAGGCGGCGGGCGCGGGTGACGGGACCGGCTCACGTCGCGATCTCGCTGCGACCGGCGGGGAAGCCTCGACGACCGCCACTGTGACCGGGATCGCTCTCGTGCTCCTGGTGGGCGGTGCGCTTCTCACGGCGATCCGCCGGCGCGCGCATCGTCGCGGACGGGTCTGAACCGCACCCAGCGGCTCAGTCGGCGGTCGGGTCCTCGGACCCGACCGCCACGTTCCATTCGGGCAGGGGGTCGGGCAGCCGTCGCCAGGCCATCGGGCCCGCCGACAGCTCGGCGTCGTCGAGCACGGCGGCATCCAGGACGTGCCGCACAGCGGCGGTGTTGAGGTCGATGCCCGTCAGGGCGATGTCCTGGCCGACGTCGTCCAGCCCGTGACCCGCCTCGATCGGATCGATCCACATGGCCGAACCCGCCTGCTCCCATCGGGCTGGGGTGGCGGCTCGCGTCGCGAGACGGCAGACCCCGACCGATCGCACGACCAGTCCGCACGAGCCGGAATCGAGCAGATCGAGAGCCAGCACGAGCCTGCCGGGGTGGAACGGGCGCAACTGCTCGTAGCGCATCGTGGCGACGCGCCGATCGGTGAGGAACGGATCGTGCTCGCCGTTGAGGGCACGCGTCCATCCGGCGCGGTCGCCCGCGTCCCGCAGGGGGAGGGTGGTGCCGAAACCGAGCGCGGAGAGGTCGTCGACGACGCCGCGGCTGAGCCGGATGCGGGCGGTCGGCGCCAGGTGCGACGCGAGCGCCATGAGGATCGAGAGGTCGGCCGTCGGCATCCGTTCCCAGTTGACGATCACGACGGCGCTCGCCGCCTCGATCAGCTGCGCCGCCAACCGCGCGCGTGCGCCGACGTCGGCTCGCCCGTCTCCGTGCGGGACGGCCCGACGCAGCGGCGCCTCGTCGCGCAGGTCGTCGATCGCGTGGCGGGCATCGAGCACGCAGAGCGACGGCATGCCGTGCACGGTGGCGTGGACGTGAGCGGGGTCGGCGTCGCTGGCGAGATCGACGACGCGGAGGGAGCGGTGGCGCCCGGCGATGACGCACAGACGGGCGTAACGACGGCGTTCGGCGCTGCAGACGCCGGTGACGGCGAGGTGAGTGGTCACGGTGTTCTCTCCGGCTCGAGTTGTGGCGATCGATCCTCCACCGTACCTTGTTGTTGATAACAGTTCTCAATAGGAGGTCATCGTGAAGGTTCGCGCATCCATCAAGTCGCTGAAGAACCAGCCCGGCGCGCAGGTCGTGCGCCGCCGTGGCCGCGTGTACGTCATCAACAAGCTCAACCCGCGCTTCAAGGGGCGCCAGGGCTGAGGCGCGGCCCGATGACACGTGCCGTCGATCCGCGCAACATATGCCCTCCGGCTGCCCCGCACGATTAGCGTGAGCGACATGAGCACTCCCGCTGAGCGAGCCCAGACCCTGTCCGCCCTCCATGCCGCCCCCGAGATCCTGCGGGTGGTGAACGTGTGGGACGTCGTGTCGGCCGAGGCCATCCTGGCTCTGCCGGAGACCCGTGCGATCGCTACGGCCGGTCACTCGATCGCGGCATCCTTCGGATACGAGGACGGCACCGACATCCCGCTCGAGATCGTGCTCGACATGGTGGGCCGCATCGTCGCGGTGGCGGGCGACGTCCCGGTGTCGGCCGACCTCGACGCGGGCTTCGGCGACCCCGGTGAGACGACGCGCCGGGCCATCGGCGTGGGCATCGTGGGTGCGAACGTCGAAGACCGCCTGCAGCCGCTGGCGGACTCGGTCCGCGCGGTCGAGGCCATCGTCCGGGCGGGGGAGGCCGAGGGCGTCCGGTTCGCCCTCAATGCCCGCACCGACGCCTTCGTGCGCGCGGGCGACCGGTCGACCGAGGAGTCGATCGCCGACGCGATCGAGCGCGGTCGCGCGTATCTCGACGCCGGCGCCGACCTGGTGTTCGTCCCGGGCATCCTCGACGCCGACATCACCCGGCGCCTCGTGGAGGGTCTGGGTGAGCGCAAGCTCAGCGTCATCGGGCTTCCTGGTGCGCTGACCGCGGCGGAGTACGAGGATCTCGGCGTCGCCCGCATCTCCTACGGCCCGACGACACAGCGGGTCGCTCTGACGGCGCTGCAGGATGTCGCCCAGCAGCTGTACGCCAACGGGGTCATCCCGCCGTCCACGCGTCCCTTGAACTGAGGCCCGCAGAGCCGGCGCGCACCGCCCCCGAGGTGGGTGCGCGCCGGTATGCCGCGGCTCAGGCCAGCGCGGCGCGAAGCCCGTCGGCGAACGACGTCGTCGGTCGCCCGATGAGGCGCGAGAGGGTGTGGTCGTCCACGTCGAGAACGCCGTCGCGGATGCCGGTGTCGATCCCGGCGACGAACTGCGCGGTGCCGGCGTCGAGTCCGGCGCTCTCGAGGGCGGCGACATGGTCGTCCGTCGAGACGCGGGCGTACGTCACGTCGCGACCGAGCACCTCGGAGGCCGCGGCGGCGATCGCGTCGTACCCGATACGGGTGTCTCCGGCGAACTCGTACGTTTCGCCGAGGTGGCCGTCCTCGAGGAGGACGACGGCCGCGCCCTCGGCGAAGTCTGCGCGCGAGGCCGGTGCGATCCGGCCGTCGCCGACGGATGCCGCGATGACACCGCTCTCGGCGGCGCGCTGGACGTCGGGCACGTAGTTCTCGATGTACCAGTTGTTGCGCACCACGACGGCAGGAACGCCGCTGGCCGCGATGGCCTCCTCGGTCGCCTTGTGCTCGGCGCCGAGGGCCCACTCGAAGGTCGTCGCCTTCGGGGCGCTGGTGTAGACGAGCTTAGAGACGCCTGCCGCGGCGGCAGCGTCGATGACGTTCTTGTGGCCCGCGAAGCGCCTGCCCGGCTCGGACGCCGAGATCAGCAGGACGCTGTCGACGTTCGCGAGCGCTTCGCGCAGCGAGGCCGGGTCGTCGTAGTCGACGCGGGCGGTGCGCACCCCGCGGTCCGCCAGATCGGCGATCTTCGCGACGTCGCGCGCTCCCGCGACGACGGTGTCAGGGGCGGCGCCGCGGGCGAGCAGGGCGTCGACGACGAGGCGGCCGAGCTGTCCGCTCGCTCCGGTGATGAGGATGGTCATCGGTGATCCTTTCGATCGGGTGATGCTCGGGTCAACCGTTCCGGGGCGGGCCAACATTCCAGACGATGGGTACCCACTTTTCGGTAAGCTACCTACATGGCAGTGAGTTTCGCGCAGATCCGGGCGACATCCGATCAGGTGTTCACGGAGAACTGCCCGACGCGAGTCGTACTCGACCACGTCATGAGCAAATGGGGTGTGCTCGTCCTGATGGCTCTGACGGACGGCACCGCCCGATGGGGTGAGCTGCGTCGCTCGGTCACGGGCATCAGCGAGAAGATGCTCGCCTCAACGCTGCGAACGCTCGAATCCGACGGCATCGTCAACCGCACCGCGTACCCCGAGGTCCCGCCCCGCGTCGAGTACTCGCTGACCGAACGTGGCGACGAGCTGATGGAGCGGATGATGCCTCTCATGGAGTGGATCGCGGCGCACGCGGACGAGATCGTCGACCTCGGCGAGTGAGGCTGGGTATTCCATGCGAACCCTGTCGTCGGTGGCGGTAACGATATATCGTCAGGTATCGCTAACGTATCGACGACCGGGAGGTCAGCATGAGCGGAACATTCCCCACCGGCGGTTTCGGCGGCCGTGACAACATCTTCGGAGGTCGCGGCGGATTCAACGTCTCCGATCTCGGAAGCAACGTGTTCGAAGCGTTCGACCAGTTGAAGTCGACCTTCGAGCAGAAGGTGAACACCCGGGTCGGACGCGGCGACGTCCGCGCCGCCGTGCTCGCCCTCCTCGCCGAGCAGCCCATGCACGGCTACCAGATCATCCACGAGATCGAGGAGCGCAGCGGCGGGTCCTGGAAGCCCAGCGCCGGCTCGGTGTACCCGACCCTCCAGCTGCTCGCCGACGAGGGCCTCGTCAGCGCCCAGGAGTCCAACGGACGCAAGACTTACTCCCTCACCGAGGCCGGCCGCGCAGCGGCGGGCGAGGCGGGCGAGAAGTCGGCGCCGTGGGAGGGCACGAGCCGCGACCACAGCCGCGTGACGGCACTGCCCAAGGCAGGCGTCGAGCTCGCGCAGGCCGCCGCCCAGGTCGGCCGCAGCGGATCGCCCGAGCAGGTCCAGCAGGCCGTCGAGATCCTCGACGACGCGCGTCGCAAGCTGTACGCCCTGCTCGCGCAGGCCTGACGCGGGTGGCCTCGGCCGACCCGCATCGCGTCGCATCACCCGGCATCCCTTCGGTGCCGGGTGATGCGCGCGCGCGTTCGCGCTACCGCCGCATCCTGCGGTTCGCCGCGCGCGCACTCGTGCAGACGTGGTGGTTCGAGATCGTCCTGCCCCGCTTCGGCCTCGAGCGCCTCGCCGAACGGGGTCGGACCGCGCGACTGCGCCGACTGGCCCGTCGTTTCCATGCGCTCGCGGTCGAGCTCGGCGGGCTCATGATCAAGGTCGGGCAGTTCATGTCGTCCCGGCTCGACGTCCTGCCTCCGGAGATCACGACCGAGCTCGCCGGCCTGCAGGACGAGGTGCCGCCGGTGCCCTTCGACCAGATCCGCGCGGCCGCGGAGGCGGAGCTGGGGATGCCGCTGCGCGACGCCTACGCGTCGTTCGACGAACAGCCGGTGGCCGCGGCATCCCTCGGTCAGGCGCATCGCGCCCGGCTGACGCCGGAGCAGGCCGCCGACGCGGGGTTCACCGATGTCATCGTGAAGGTGCAGCGCCCCGGCATCCAGACGATCGTCGACGTCGACCTGGCTGCGCTGCGACGTATCGCCCGATGGCTCCGCCGCATCCGCCTCGTCTCGCGCCGCGCGGACATGCCCGCGCTCGTCGAGGAGTTCGCCGTCACGAGCCTCGAGGAGATCGACTACCGGCACGAGGCGGCCAATGCCGAACGCTTTCGGGAGAAGTTCGCCGACAACCCCCGGGTCGCCGTTCCCGAGATCGCCTGGGAGCGCTCGACGTCGCGGGTCCTGACGCTCGCCGACGTCACCGCGATCAAGGTCACCGACGTCGACGGTCTCCGGGCCGCGGGCATCGATCCTCACGAGGTGGCGAGCGTGTTCGCCTCCGTGATGTTCGACCAGTTCTTCGGGTTCGGGTTCTTCCACGCCGACCCTCACCCGGGGAACGTCTTCGTCACGCCGGTGCCGTCCGACCAGCGCCGCGACGACCGGCCCGACTGGCTGCTGACGTTCATCGACTTCGGGATGATGGGCGAGATATCGCCCTCGACGCGGGAGGCGCTGCGCACGGTGCTCGTCGCGGCCGCGGCTCGCGACGGCCGCGGGCTCGTTGCCGGGATGTCGCAGGTGGGCGCGCTGCTGCCCTCGGCCGACGTCCGCGAGCTCGAGCGCGCCATGACGCAGCTGTTCGCACGCTTCGGCGGCATGGGCTTCGCGGAGCTGAAGGAGGTCGATCCGCGCGAGTTCCGCGACTTTGCGGGGGAGTTCGGCGAGCTCGCCCGCGCGTTGCCCTTCCAGCTGCCGGAGAACTTCCTGCTCGTCATCCGGGCCGCCTCGCTCACGTCGGGTGTGTGCACCTCGATCGACCCCGCTTTCAACCTCTGGGACGCGGTGGAGCCGTACGCGGCTCGGCTGCTCCGCGAGGAACGCGGAGATCTTATGCGCGACATGGCGCGGCGTGCCATGGGCCTCGCCGACGTCACGATGCGCCTGCCGCAGCGGCTCGACGGGCTCATCACGCATCTCGAGGACGGGAACCTCGGGTTCGACAGCGGCAGGCTCGAACGGCGCATGTCGCGCCTGGAACGACTGGGACGACGCGCGGTCTCGGGGATCCTCTTCGCGGGACTGCTGGTCGGGGGAGTGCTCCTGCGCCCCGACGACGAGACCCTCGGAACGGTGCTCATGGGGCTGTCGGCGCTGCCGTTGCTGCACGTCCTGTTGGCGGGCGTGTTCGGCCGCCGCGACTGACGGCTCGGTAGCCTGAGGTCATGCCCCTCGAGACGCCTGCAACCGGTGCGCGCGAACAGCTCGCCGCGCTCGCGGCGCGTGCCGCACGGCCCGGGTTCGCCGGGGGCGGGCTGCTCGATGGGTCCGAGGCCGCGCCGGGCACCCGTGCCGCCGCCGTGCTCGTGCTCTTCGGCATCCTCGACGACCGTCCGAGCGATCATGCGCCCGAGGCCGCTCTCTCGCGTGATCTCGATGTCCTGCTGCTCGCCCGCGCGGCCACGCTCCGGTCGCATCCGGGACAGGTGGCGCTGCCGGGCGGACGGGTGGATCCCGGTGACGAGGACGTCGTCGCCGCGGCGCTGCGCGAGGCGCGGGAGGAGACGGGCCTCGACACCGCCGGGGTGGAAGTGCTCGGCCCGCTTCCGCCGCTGCCGCTGGAGTACTCCCGCCACCTCGTCACGCCCGTGCTCGCCTGGTGGCGCCGCCCGTCACCCGTTCGCGTCGTCGACGTCGCGGAGTCGGCGGCGGTGTTCCGAGCGCCGGTGGCCGACCTGCTCGCGCCGGCGAACCGCGGTGTCACGGTGCTGCGCCGCGACGGCGCCGAATGGCGGGGGCCGGGCTTCGTCGTGCGTCAGGATGCCGGAGAGTTCCTCGTCTGGGGTTTCACGGCGATGCTGCTGGACGGCCTGTTCACCGAACTCGGGTGGACCGAGGACTGGGATCTCGACCGAGAGCTGCCGCTCCCGCCGCAGTGATGGCGCCGGTGGCGAGCGTCGAGGAACAGGCTGGCGATGAACGGCACCGTCGGATCCCCGAAGCCGGCGAATGCCGCGGCGAGCGTGAACGCCGGTGCGATCTCCTCCTGTGGGGGGAGGTGGCCGAAGGCGCGCGACGCCAAGCTGGATGCGTGAGTTCCCCCATCGATACCCCTTCGACCCGTTCGTCCGCCCGTGCCCCCAGACGGCGCTCGGCTGCCGTGGCCGTCGCGGCTGCGACCGCCGCAGTCCTCGTGGGCTGCGCGGCCGACCCCGCACCCGACGACGCATCGGCCTCGTCTGCCGCTTCGGTGGAGATTCCCGCCACGCCGGTCGGCGAGCAGGTCCGCTGGGTGATGGACGAGATCAACGGCGATGAGACCACCGACGTCGACGACATCGAGACGCACTTCGATGACGCAGCGCTCGAGCAGCTGGCGCCCGGCGAACTGCAGAAGGTGTTCACGCAGATGCAGGCCGCGGCCCCGTGGACGGCCGTAGCGTACGACGGCGTCGAGACCCAGGCCCGCGTCACCATCGAGTCCGAGCAGGTGACGTACGACATGTCGATCTCGGTGACCCCCGACGCTCGCATCGCGATGCTCCTCTTCGCCCCGCCGCAGCCGGAGCGGACTCCCGCGGCCTCGTGGGATGAGCTCACGCAACAGATCGACGAGGCCGCCTTCACTGTCGGCGTTCAGGTCCGCGAGGTCGACGGCGAGGTGCTCTACGAGGGCGGCGATCAGGCGGCCGGACCCATCGGATCCGTCTTCAAGCTGTGGGTGCTCGGAGCCGTCGTCGACGCCGTCGCGGCCGGCCGGCTCACCTGGGATGACGAGCTGGTCGTCGACGCCGAAGTGCGGAGCCTCCCCAGCGGCGAGCTGCAGGACCGTCCCGACGGCACGAAGGTGACCGTGCGCGAGGCCGCGGAGAAGATGATCGCGATCAGCGACAACACCGCGACCGACATGCTCATCCGTGCCGTCGGGCGCGATGCCGTCGAATCGGCGATGGTCTCGATGGGGCATGCAGACCCGGGCGCGAACACGCCGTTCCTCACCACGCGCGAGCTCTTCTGGCTCCTGTTCGGCGACCCCGACCTCCGCGCACTGTGGGGTGGAGCGGGTGACGATCCCGAGGCGCGTCGCTCCGTCATCGAGCGACTCCCCGCGGGTGTGCCCGACCTCTCCGCCGCATCCGCGGCGACTCCGGGATGGCGCGACGGCGCCGACTGGTTCGCGACCCCCGACGATCTGGCCGCGGCGCACGAGGCGCTGCAGGAGCGGGCGCGAACCGAGGCGGGAGCGCCGGTCCGCGACATCCTGTCGGCCAATCCCGGTCTCGCGTTCGGGGACGAGTGGACGTTCGTCGCGTTCAAGGGCGGCAGCTCGGTCGGGGTGCTCGCCGGATCGTGGTACCTCGAACGCGAGGGCGCCGCGCCGGTCGTCATCACGGTGCTCGCGCGCGCCGACGACGCCACCACGCTCGCGAGCCCTGCCGTGGCGCTCGGATGGGCGCAGGACGCAGCCGCGATCCTCACCGGCCCGTAGCCTGGAACGATGACGCGCTCGACGGGAACCGGCATCCCTGCTCGCCGGTCTCGGCCGGCGGCCGTGGTCGGCGCCCTGCTCGCCTCGACACTGCTGCTCTCCGCATGCACCGGCGTGGCCGACCGGCGGCCTCCGGACCACGAGGCGACGCCCACTCCCGACGAGACGTCGACCGCGCCGGTCGATGCCTCGCCCGGCTGGTGGCGCCCGACCGGCAGTCCGATCGACGTCGTCACCCAGTTCGAGGTGCCGTGGTCGGTCGTCGTCCTCGACGACGGGACGCAGCTGGTGAGCCAGCGCGACGACGGTGCTGTCCTCGAGGTGGACGCGGACGGGCTCGCGCGCGTCGTCGGCGAGATCGACCTCACCGCCGCGGTCGGCGAGGGTGGTCTTCTCGGCATCGCGGTCCGCGAGGGCGAGGGCGAGGACGATGCGCTGCTCTACGCCTACGTGACGACGGCTGACGACAATCGCGTCGTGCGGATGCAGCTGGAGGGTGAGGCCGGCGACCGCCGGCTCGGCGGTGCGGAGGTCGTCATCGACGGCATTCCGCGCGACCGCGTTCACAACGGCGGGCGCATCGCCTTCGGGCCGGACGGCATGCTCTACGTCGCCACGGGAGATGCGGGAGAGCCCGACGCCGCGCAGGACCCCGCTTCGCTGGCGGGGAAGATCCTGCGGCTGACGCCGGAGGGAGAGCCCGCCCCGGGCAACCCTCTCGGGTCGGAGGTGTACTCCCTCGGACACCGCAACGTGCAGGGTCTCGCGTGGACCCAGGACGGCATCCTGTGGGCGAGCGAGTTCGGACAGGACCGTTTCGACGAGCTCAACCGCATCGAGGCGGGCGGCAATTACGGTTGGCCCGTCGTGGAGGGCGAATCGGATGACGAGCGCTTCATCGCGCCCCTGATCACCTGGACGCCCGAGGAGGCGAGCCCGAGCGGCGTCGCGGCGCGCGGCAACACGCTCTTCGTCGCGGGCCTGCGCGGCGAACGCGTCTGGGAGATCGACGTCGAAGCGGGCGCTCTCGTCGGCGAGCCGGTCGCGCTCTGGCCGGGTGAGCTCGGCCGCGTCCGCGATGCCGTCGTCGCGGGCGACGAACTCTGGCTGCTCACGAACAACACCGACGGCCGCGGGAACGCGGCGGCCGGTGATGACCGGCTGGCGCGGGTCACGCTCGCGCCCGAGGGCTGAACCGGCTTGATAGCGTTCTCAGAGGACATCCGCAGACAGGGGACCTCATGACCGAACGCGTGACGTGGCTGCTCGTGGACGGCGAGAACATCGACGCGACGCTCGGTCAGTCGATCCTCGGCCGTCGCCCGCTGCCGGACGAGCGCCCCCGCTGGGACCGGCTGCTGCAGTTCGTCGACGAGCAGTGGAAGCAGCCGGCGCGCGGCCTGTTCTTCCTCAACGCCAGCAATCACCTCCCGATGTCGTTCGTGCAGGCTCTGCTGGCGCTCGGCTACAAGCCGGTTCCCCTGTCGGGCGACGCTGACGAGAAGGTCGTCGACATCGCCATCCAGCGCACGCTCGCGGCGCTGAAGGAGCGGACCGATGACGTCGTGCTCGTCAGTCACGACCGTGACTTCGTCGGCGAGGTGGCCGCCCTGACCGGGCCCGACCGACGCGTGGGCGTGCTCGCGTTCTCCGAGTTCCGCAGCAGCGAGCTGACGGCCATCCCCGGCGTCGAGTTCTTCGACCTCGAGTACGACGTGCACGCGTTCGATGCCCCGCTGCCGCGCGTGCGCGTCATCCCGATCGAGACCTTCGACCCGTGGGAGTTCCTCGCCTGATCGGGTCTCGCCGGGTTCACGACCTAACGGCATCCACGGCTGGATGCAACCCCTCGACGCCGCGCGCGGTCGTCTGCCTACCCTGAGGCGATGTTGGCATCCGATCTTCCTGAGACCGCATCCCTGCTCGACCTCATCGGCGCCCGCCACCCCGCGAGCGTGACGATCGTGGCCCCGTCGTCGCCGATCCCCACGGATCGGCATCACGCGCAGCTCCAGCTGCGCGAGGGCATCGACGAGGCGGCCCGACAACTGGCCGAGGCCGAGGTCGACGACGCCGATCGTGACGCGGTGCTCGCATCGCTGCGCGCGCTGCTCGACGACGAAGAGTTCTGGCAGAGCCAGTCGCGTTCGACGGTGGTGCTCGCATCCCCGGGCCGCGTCGAGGCGTTCCGTCTGCCGAGCCGCCTCGAGGCGCGCGCATCGGTCGGCGACCGCTTCGACGCCGGTCAGCTGCTGCGCGCCGTGTCGTTCCCGCGTCGAGCCTTCGTCGTCCAGGTGTCGCGCGAGGGCGGCCGCCTCAGCGAACTCGGGCCCGATCTGGGGCTCACCGAGCGTCGACTCGAGCTTCCCGACGACCTGTGGGCCGCGCTCGAGCACACCACGACCGACGGCCAGCGCGACATGCCGAGGCCGCAGGGGACGACGGGCGACCGCATCGAGCGCGAGAAGTTCAGCCGAATCATCCAGGACGCCGTCGTGCGCGTCGTTCCCGCCGACGTTCCGCTGATCCTCGCCGCATCCCAGGACCTCGAGCCGGCCTACCGCGCGGTCAACACCCACCGCCTGCTGCTGGAGCGCGGCATCGACGCGCACCCGGACTCGCTCTCGAGCGCCGATCTCGAACAGGCGGCGCGCGACATCCTCGACGCCCACGAGCAGGATGAGCTCGCGCAGTGGCGTGAGCGATTCGGCTCGCTCCGGGCGCAGGGGCTCGCGACCTCATCCGTCCGCGAGGCCGCCGTCGCCGCGAGCACCGCCGCCGTCGACGAGCTGCTGTTCGACCTGGCCTTCGAGCATGAGGGCGTCATCGACGAGGCCGGGCACATCACCCGCGCGCCCGACGCCGGGCCGAGCACCTACGCGATCCTCGACGAGATCGCCGCGCGCGTCCTGCGCTCGGGAGGCCGGGTGCGGGCCGTCCGCAGCACTGATCTGCCCGACGGCGCACCCGTGGCCGCCGTGCTGCGCTTCCCGCTCCCCGCCGACCTCGCCTGAGGCGATACATCCGTCGGACCGGCGGGGCTGGTGTCGTCTCGCGGAAGCGGCGAGACGACACCAGCCCCGCGCCTCCGACGAATGTATCGGCGGACACGGGCGGGGCGGGGCGGGCGCGGGCCGGCGGGGATCAGAGGCTGCGGATGTGCTTGATGTTCGACTTCGCCGTCTCGAGCACCGCGCCGATGCCCCCGGAGTCCTTCGCGCCGAGCACCATCTTCGCCATCGACATCCCGAAGCCCGCGACCTGCTCGGCGGTGATCGACGCCGGCATCGAGAGGGCATCGGGGTCGGTGACGATGTCGACGATGGACGGACCGCGGTGCGCGAGGGCGGCGGAGGCGGCGACCTCGAGGTCTGCCGGGTCGGTCACGCGCTGCGCGTGGAACCCGAGCGCGCGCCCGACGGCGGCGAAGTCCACCATCGGCACGTCGACGCCGAAGTCGGGGAAGCCGGCGACGAGCATCTCGGCCTTGACCATCCCGAGCGTCGAGTTGTTGAAGACGAAGACGTTCAGCGGCAGGTCGTAGGCGGCGACGGTGATGAGCTCACCGAGGAGCATGGAGAGTCCGCCGTCGCCCGCGATCGCGATGACCTGCCGGTCGGGGTACGCCATCTGCGCTCCGAAGGCATGGGGGAGGGCGTTGGCCATCGACCCGTGCCGCCACGACGCCAGCAGACGGCGCTCGGGCCCGGGAGTGACATAGCGGGCCTGCCAGACGTTGCCCATGCCGGTGTCGGCGGTGAAGACGGCGTCGGATGCCGCGACCCGGTCGATGACCGACATGGCGCGCTCGGGATGGATCGGCTGCGCATCCGAGTCGGTGTACGCCGCCACCGAGTCCTTCATCGCCTTCCGATACCGCTTGAGCGTGTGTTCGAGGAACGTGTCGTCGGTCTTCGCAGCGGTCCGTGCGCGCAGGGCCGCGAGGGTGAGGCCGACATCGCCGTGGATGGGATGCGTCACGCCCGCTCGACGTCCGAGCCGCTGGGCATCGACGTCGATCTGCGCGATGACGGTCTTCGCGCCGTCGGGGAGGAACTGGTCGTAGGGGAAGTCGGTGCCCACCATGAGGAGGAGATCGACCTCGTGCATCGCGTGGTCGATGGCGCCGTAGCCGAGCAGACCCGACATGCCCACGTCGAATCGGTTGTCGTACTGGATCCACTGCTTGCCGCGCAGCGAGTGCCCCATCGGTGCCTGCAGGTGCTCGGCGAACGCGATGACCTCCTCGCGGGCGTCGCGTACGCCCTCGCCCGCGAAGATCGCGATCTTCTCGGCCTTATCGATGGCGGCCGCGAGGTCGGCGACGCTGCGCTCGTCCGGCGCGATGCGACCGGGGCGAGCGGCGACGAATGGCGGGAACTCGCCGGTCGAGTGCAACTCGGCGAGGTCACCGGGCAGCACGATCACCGAGACGGACGACCCCGCGGTGGCGTGACGGATCGCGGAGTTCACGACGCGCGGCGACTGCTCGGGCGTCAGGATCATCTCGCAGTAGTCGCTGCACTCGGTGAAGAGGCGCTCGGGATGCGTCTCCTGGAAGTACCCCGACCCGATCTGGAGGCTCGGGATGTGGCTGGCGATCGCGAGCACCGGCACACCCGATCGCTGCGCGTCGAACAGTCCGTTGATCAGGTGCAGGTTGCCGGGACCGCAGCTGCCCGCGCACACCGCCAGCTCGCCGGTGAGCTCGGCGTCAGCGGCGGCGGCGAACGCGGCGGCCTCCTCGTGGCGGACGTGGATCCAGTCGATCCCGCCCTCCGCCGCGCCTCCGGTTCGTCGCACCGCGTCGACGATCGGGTTGAGCGAGTCGCCGACGATGCCGTAGATCCGCTTCACCCCCGCATCCATCAGCTGAGCGACGATCTGTTCGGCGACGTTCTGCGGCACGGGGGCTCCTTCTGCTGAGGCTGTCGGGACACCTCAGTCTTCTCCCGCCGCCTGTGCGCGTGCCAGGGGTTGCGAATGGCTCGCCTGAGCGGCAGGCGACCCGCGCTTCAGCCCTTGAGGTCGGGGAAGTCCGACTCGCGCCACTCGGTCGTCACGCGCTCGCCGGCATCCGCCGCGGCCACCTCGCGCTCGCGCAGCTCGACCCGGCGGATCTTGCCCGAGATCGTCTTGGGCAGCTCGAAGAACTCCACGCGGCGCACCCGCATGTACGGAGGCATGTGCTCGCGGGCGTGCGCGAGGATCGCCCGCGCGGTCTCGGCGGATTCCTCCCAGGATGCCGCGAGCGACACGTACGCCTTGACGATGTTGAGGCGCACGGCGTCGGGCGCCCCGACGACGCCCGCCTCGGCCACGGCCGGGTGCGTCAGCAGGATCGACTCGACCTCGAACGGCGACACCTTGAAGTCGCTGGCCTTGAACACGTCGTCGGTGCGCCCGACGAACGTGAGCTGTCCGTCGGCGTCACGGACGGCGACATCGCTCGTGTGGTAGTAGCCGTCGTGGTCGACCCGGGCGGTGCGCTCGGGCTCGCCGAGGTAGCCGGGCATGAGGTTGAGCGGACGGGTCGGCGCGGTCGGCAGGCAGATCTCGCCCTCATCTCCGATGCGTCCGGTGAGCGGGTCGATCAGCACGATGTCGTTGCCCGGGAGCGGGCGTCCCATCGCGCCGGGCTTGACGGCGACTCCCGGGGTGTTGCCGATGACCGCCGTCAGCTCGGTCTGCCCGTAGCCGTCGCGGATCTGCAGTCCCCACCAGCGCTGGATCGTATCGATCACCTCGGGGTTGAGAGGCTCGCCGGCCGAGAGCAGCTCGCGCAGTGCGCGGGGGCGCTTCTCGAGGTCGGCCTGGATCAGCATGCGCCAGACCGTCGGCGGAGCGCAGAAGGTGTTGACCGCGTTGCGGTCGAGCTGATCGACCAGGCGTGCGGCGTCAAAGCGGGAGTAGTTGTAGACGAAGATCGTCGCCTCGGCGATCCACGGCGCGAAGAACAGACTCCACGCGTGCTTTCCCCAGCCGGGGGCGCTGATCGTCATGTGGACGTCGCCGGGGCGGACGCCGATCCAGTACGTGGTCGAGAGGTGCCCTACCGGGTAGCTCACGTGCGTGTGCACGACCATCTTGGGCCGCGACGTGGTGCCGGAGGTGAAGTAGACGATGGCCGGATCATCGGAGGCCACGACGACACCGGGTGCCGCGTCGTCGGCGTCGGCCGCGTCCGCGAACGAGTGCCATCCCGGACGCTCGCCACCCACGACGATGCGCTCGAAGCCGCCCGCGATCCCGTCGAACTTGGCAGCGTCGACCGGGTCGGCGAGGACGGCGCGGATGTCGGCGCGGTCGACGCGCTCGAGGAGGTCGTCGGCGCCCAGCACGACGGAGGTCGGCAGGATGACGGCACCGATCTTGAGGATCGCCAGCATCGCCTCCCACAGCTCGACACGGTTGCCGAGCATGAGCATGACGGCATCGCCGTGCCCGACGCCCAGGCCCGTGAGCCAGTTGGCGACGCGGTTGGAGCGACGACGCATCTCGTCGTACGTGACCCGCGTCTCGCTGCCGTCCTCGTCGACGACGTGCAGGGCGATGCGGTCGTTGCCCGAGGCGATGGCGTCGAACCAGTCGACGGCCCAGTTGAAGTGGTCGCCGACGTCGGGCCAGCTGAACCCGGCGTGGGCTGCCTCGGGGGAGTGCGCGTTGTCGAGCAGGAAGTCGCGGGCGGCGCGGAATGCGGCCGTCGCCGCCGTCGCATCGGGAGAAGACATGGGCCTCGGATCTGTTCTCTCGTCCGGAGCAGGCGCGGCGGACGCCTTCCGAGTCTAGGAAGGAGCGGATGCTGGGCGAAGCATGGGATGCGCGGGTTCAGCGCGAGGCGATCACCGTGGCGCTGCCGTCCTCGACGAGCAGCGCCTGATCGTCGCGTAGCGCGAGGAGCGCGAAGTCCGGTCCGTAGGTGTCGATGGTGCGGCGGGTCAGTTCCGGCGGGTAGGGCGGCAGTGCTCCGTCGGCGTGGGGGATCGGCGTGACATCGATCAGGCCGAGCCCTTCGTGGTTCTCGAGCGCGGGACCGTCGGCAGGATCGTCCATGAGCGATGCGGGCGTCACATCCGGTCCCGCCACGATCGATCCGGCACTGAGTCCGATGTACGGGAGCCCGCGCCGGACGTGGTCGACGAGGACGTCGTCGTTGCCGGAGATCCGCAGGGCTTCGAGCAGAGCGAAGGTGCTTCCGCCGGCGACGTACACCGCCCCCGCACGCGAGAGCAGACGGTCCGCGTCCTCGGGGGCGGTGTCTCGCAGCGTCGCGTCGATCACGTCGCGGCCGCACGAGCTCACCGCCTCGCGTTCGGCGGCGACGAAGGGCGCATCGCGGAACGCCGCCTGCGCGTCGTCGATGTACACGATCGGGCCCGGACGGTCACAGCCGTCGAGGAACGAGCTCAGCGCGCCGGGATGCAGGGAGAGGAGGAGCAGTCGCACGCCTGCGACGCTATCGAGGGCGGCCGACACCGCTGTGGCGGGAGAGGATGGGGACATGATCCGTGCGTCCGTCCTCGCCTTCCTGCTCGATGCCGTCCTCGTGGTGGCGTTCGCGGCGACGGGCCGGGCGAGCCATGACTCCGATGTGCTCGCAGGCCTCTGGCAGACCTCGTGGCCGTTCCTCGCCGGCCTGCTGGTGGCGTGGGTGGCCGTGCGGGCATGGCGATCGCCGACCGGGATCGTGCCGACGGGTCTCGTCGTGTGGGCGGTCACTGTCGTCAGCGGGATGCTGCTTCGCGCCGTGTCGGGTCAGGGGACGGCGCTGCCGTTCGTGATCGTCGCGACGCTGACGCTGCTCGCGCTTCTGGTCGGATGGCGCCTCGTCGCCCGCGGCATCCGTTCGCTGCGCTCGCACCGCGGTGAGCGGTCTCGCAGCCGGGATGTCGCTCGCCGCGCGTAACCTGTCGGGCATGCGCCGCCCCACTCCCGATCCTGTCGGTCCCGGACAGGAGTCCGTCTGGGACTATCCCCGTCCGCCCCGCCTCGAACGCGTTCACTCGCGCGTGACGATCGACTTCGCCGCTGTCACGATCGTCGACACCGACGACGTGGTGCGGGTGCTCGAGACGAGCCATCCGCCCGTGTACTACCTGCCGGCCGCAGCGTTCGTGCCCGGCTCGCTGGTCCCGGCGGCAGGCAGCTCGTACTGCGAGTTCAAGGGCGCAGCCGAGTACTTCGATGTCGTGCGCGGCACGGCGGTACGCGAGCGCGCCGCGTGGGGGTACCCGAACCCGTCGCCGGGTTATGAGGAGCTCGTCGGCCGCGTCGCCGTCTACGCGGGCGGGATGGACCGGTGCACGGTCGACGGCGAGGTCGTCGTGCCTCAGCCCGGCGGCTTCTACGGCGGCTGGGTGACGTCGAACCTCGCGGGCCCGTTCAAGGGCATCCCGGGTTCGATGGGATGGTGATCCGCTCGAACCGGCCCGCGGAGGCGTAGCCGCGCTTCGTTCAGCGCTGGGCGCGGGCGAGGTTGGCGCGCAGCTCGTCGGCGTTCTGCCGGACGACGTAGGCGGGCTGGTCGCGCTCGACGCGCCAGCTCTCGGCGAGCGAACCGATGTCTACGGTGTCGAAGCCGAACTCGTCGTAGAGCGCGGTGACGTGCGCGACGGCATCCGGGTGGTCGCTCGCGGCCGCGAGCGCCCGACGGTCGGGGGTGCCGGCGGGGGAGCCCCCGGTGTTGATGTCGGCGGCGGGGATGTGGTTGAACGCCTTCACGACCTTCGACTCGGCGAAATGACGCTGCGCCATCTCGGACGTCGTGGTGCGCTTCGCCTCCAGCTCGGCGATGCGGCCGTCGCGCTCCCAGTAGTAGTTGTTCGTGTCGAGCACGATCTTGCCCGCCAGTGGTTCGGCGGGGATGTCCTCGAGCGCCTTGAGCGGCACCGTGACGACGGCCCAATCGGCCGCCTCTGCCGCATCCTGGGCGGTCGCCGCCCGTGCACGGTCGCCGAGCTTCGCGACGAGATCGTTGAGCGTCTCCGGCCCGCGCGAGTTGGCGATCACGACGTCGTAGCCGCGTGCGACGAGCCCCTCGGCGAGAGCGCTTCCGATGTGTCCTGCTCCGATGATTCCCACAGTGGTCATGGGGAGGTGAACCGTTGGAACCGGCCCCGGCATTCCCGCAGGTTTGTAGAGACCGGGTTGGTCAGAGGATCTGGCCGATGGGCTCGCGCTTCTCCGCCTGGAACCGGTCCTCGTTGCGCCCACGGGCCCAGTAGCCCGACAGCGAGACCCGGCCGCGGTCGAGTCCGCGCTCGTCGAAGAGCACGCGTCGCAGAGCCTTCATCGACTCGCGCTCGCCGTGGGCGAAGACCTGCACGTCGCCCGCCGGCCAGTCGTACTGCCGCACGACGGCGGCGAGAGCCTCGGGATCGTGGGTGGGGTCGACGATCCACTCAACCTCTACCCCGGCGGGCGCCTCGAGGGCGAGGATCGCATCGTCGGACTCCACCTCGATGAACGCGTGTCCGACCGCATCCGACGGCAGGGCCTCGAGCGTCGCCGCGATGGCCGGAGCGGCCGACAGATCACCGGCGAAGAGGTGGAAGTCGGCCGCGGCATCCGGGGCGTAGCCGCCGCCCGGTCCCATCAGCTCGATCCGGTCGCCCACCTGCGCGCGCGCCGCCCACGGTCCGGCGAGGCCCTCGTCGCCGTGGACGACGAAGTCGATCGAGAGCGTGCCGGCGACGGCATCCACCCGACGGACGGTGTACGTCCGAGTGACCGGCGCCGACTCGGGCGCGGGGGTCGTGAATTTCAGCTTGACGTACTTATCGGTCTCGGGCCGGTTCTGGAACGCAGCGAAGCCCTCGCCGCCGAGGGTCACGCGCACCAGGTGCGCCGAGAGGCGTTCGGTTCCGACCACCTCGAGCTCGATGCTCGGGCGCGGGGTACGGGGAGCGGTGCGAGAGGAGAGGGCCACCTCATCCACGGTACCCGGGGCGCCGCGGGTCAGGCGAAGCGGACCCAGTTCGCGCCCGCGCCGGTCTCGGCCTGCTCGAGCAGCGTCAGCTCGGCACCGTCGACGGCGTAGAGCGAGACCGTGCGCGACTTCTCGCCCGCCGCGATCAGGCGGTCGCCGGCGGGGGAGAGGACGAATCCGCGCGGCTGCGGCTCGGTGGGGATGAAGGACGCGACGTCCTGCACGGTGCCGTCCTCGGCGACGGGTGCGGCGCCCAGCGTGCTCGTCGAGCGCTCCGAGGTCCAGAGGTACTGCTCGTCCGCGCCGAAGTGGATGTCGGCGCCCCAGACGGCGTGGTTGGCGACGGGGTCACCGCCGATCTCACCGCGCACGAGCCCGGCGGCCGGGTCGACCGCGTTGGCCCGGGAGTGCAGCTGCAGGCCGCCCGTCTCCAGATCGCGGATGTAGTGCAGCACCTCGCCGGAGTACTCGGTCATGACGTAGACAGCGTCCTCGGCGCTGTTGAGCACGAGATGGCGGGGGCCGCTGCCGGCGGGCGCTGCGGCGGTGCCCGAGCCGACCGGAGTCAGCGTCAGGTCGTCGCCGAGCGCGAACTGCCCGACGAGGTCGTCGCCGAGCGAGACGAAGTAGGCGAAGCGGCCGTCGGAGGAGGGCAGCACCGAGTGGAGCTTGGCGAACTCGACGCGGCCGGTAGGGTCGCCGATCACGCCGTCGGTGATCGGGGCGACGAGGCCGTAGTCGCCGCCGTACGACGCAGCGAGCAGCGCCGTGCCCCCGCGGGTGAGCGCGATGTAGCTGACCGACCCCTCCGGAAGCGCGAACCGCGAGAGGGGGGTGAGCTCGCCCGTGCCGCGATCGAGCGTGAGCGTGACGATCGCAGCAGGCTCGTCCGAGGACGCGCCCTTGACCCCGGCGTAGACGAGGTCGCGCTCGCCGTCGATGGCGAAGGTGCCGGTTCCGGTGAGGCCTTCGGCGACGAAGAGTCGTTCGAGGGCGTCGCCGTCGAGACGGAACACGCTGATGGTGCTGTCACCCGCGTTGGCGACCAGGACGAGAGAGGAATCAGTCACATCACGAGCCTAGCTCCGCGGCCCGAGACCAACGCGGCGGGCGAGCACGCCGGGGACTGATAAACTCGACGACGGAAGTGTGTCCGAGCGGCCTAAGGAGCATGGCTGGAATCCATGTAGGCGGGGTAACTCGCCTCGCAGGTTCAAATCCTGTCACTTCCGCCACAACGAAGGGCGCCACTCATCCGGGTGGCGCCCTTCGTCATGCCAGGATGCCGTCCCACACCCGCCCGCCCTCGCTGATGCGCTCCGACGCGTCAAGCCGGGCCGCGGCGGTGCCGGGCTTGCGGCGCGCCTGCGCGTGGATGCATCCCGCGAACTGCGCGGTGAAGTCTCGACGCGGATGCCGCTCGGTGACCGCCCGCAGGGTCTCGGCATCCCACAGCTCCGGCGCGACTCCTGAGACGTCGAGGCTCGTCGCGACCTCCAGCAGGTGACCCTCGGGGTCGAGTGCCGGGTCGACGCTCAGCCACATGTGCCGCTCGATGACCTCGCGCACGCGTTCGCGCCGCTCCGGGGGCCACCCCGCACCGGCCGCGAAGAGCCACCCCGCCGCCCCGCCGGCCGATTCGAACGCCACCTCGTGCGCGTCGAACGCCGGCGTCACGCCGAGGTCGTGGAGCATTGCGGCGACGAACAGCAGTTCGGGGTCGTGGTCGAGCCCGAGCGCCTCGGCGCGCAGCCGCGCCCAGGCCCACGACCGGATGCCGTGGTCCACGAGCGCGGGCGAGGACCACCGGCTCACCGCCTCGAGAGCCAGCGCGGCGGCGGGCGTCGGCGGGGTGAGGAGACGGTCGAGATCACGGATCATGCGCTCATTCTGGGGTGGCGGCGACGGCCCGGACCGCCCCGCTGCCGACTCCGGCAGACATCAGAGCGGCCGTGTCCCGAAAGCGACGGCGTGTCGGAGTCAGCGGGTGTCACGGAGGGTCATATGGCCCCGACGACCTCGAATCGGGTTTAGCGTCGGTGGGTCGCCATCGCGACGTCATCCCTCTCAGGAGCACCACCATGAGTTCTGCCACCTCGAAGAACGCCGCCGCCCCGGCGAAGCGGAAGAAGCCCTTCTACCGCTCGTTCGGCTTCCAGATCACGATCGCCCTCGTCGCGGGCGTCCTCCTCGGCCTGCTGGCACGTCAGCTCGGGCCCGATGCCGAGGGCAACCCGAACGGGCTCGCCGCGACGCTGTCGACGATCGGCAGCGGCTACGTCACACTGCTGCGCACGGCGGTCGTGCCGCTGATCTTCCTCGCGATCGTCGCCTCGATCACGCAGCTGCGCAACGTCACGAACGCCGCGCGCCTGGCGGGCCAGACGCTGCTCTGGTTCGGGATCACCGCGCTGATCGCCGTGACGATCGGCATCGTGCTGGGCGTCACGATCCAGCCCGGCGCGCGTGTCGACGCCGGTGAGCTCACGCCCGACGTCCCCTC
Organism: Microbacterium sp. 1262; assembly: GCF_040544895.1. Classification (NCBI taxonomy): domain Bacteria; kingdom Bacillati; phylum Actinomycetota; class Actinomycetes; order Micrococcales; family Microbacteriaceae; genus Microbacterium; species Microbacterium sp. 1262. The sequence continues at coordinate 1,720,126 of NZ_JBEPKU010000001.1, read as the reverse complement.
GAGCGTCGGCTCGTGGTGGAGCTTCCTCACGGGCCTCATCCCGCAGAACTTCCTCGGTCTGTCGGTGTCGACCTCGATCAACCCCGAGACGGGTGCCGCGAGCTCGAGCGTCGGGTACAACGTGCTCCAGATCATCGTGATCTCGGTCGCGATCGGCATCGCCGCCCTCAAGCTCGGCAAGCGCGCCGAGGCGTTCGTGTCGTTCACCGAGTCGGCCCTGAAGGTCGTCCAGCGGGTGCTCTGGTGGATCATCCGCATCGCCCCGATCGGCACCCTCGGCCTCATCGGATCCGCTGTCGTCACCTACGGCTGGGAGAAGCTCACGACGCTGCTCTGGTTCGCCGTGGCGATCTACATCGGCCTCGCGCTCGTGCTGTTCGTGGTGTACCCGGTGCTGCTGAAGACCCACGGCCTGTCGATCCGGCAGTACTTCTCGGGTGTCTGGCCCGCCGTGCAGCTCGCGTTCGTCTCGCGTTCCTCGATCGGCACGCTGCCGCTCACGCAGCGCGTCACGGAGCGCAACCTCGGTGTCCCGCGCGAGTACGCCTCGTTCGCCGTGCCGTTCGGGGCGACGACCAAGATGGACGGCTGCGCCGCGATCTACCCGGCGATCGCCGCGATCTTCGTCGCGCAGTTCTTCGGCCTGGAGCTCAACGCGGTGCAGTACCTGCTCATCGTGGTGGTGTCGGTGGTCGGCTCGGCGGCGACGGCGGGTACGACCGGCGCGACCGTCATGCTCACACTGACGCTCACGACCCTGGGCCTGCCGCTCGAGGGCGTCGGCCTGCTGCTGGCGATCGACCCGATCCTCGACATGGGGCGCACCGCGGTCAACGTCGCAGGCCAGGCGCTCGTGCCGACGATCGTCGCCAAGCGAGAGGGCATCCTCGACCGCGAGCTGTACGACGCGGAGCGCTCGGGCGACCCGTTCGCCGACGACAGCGCCGACGAGCTGGAGCCCTCCGTCCGGGCCTGACGCTCGCGCCCACCCGCGATGGGGCGCACTTTCCGGCATCCGGCGCAGCTTCTTCTGCGCTCGACCTCAGGAAGTGCGCCCCATCGGCGTGCACGGGGCGCGCGTAGCGGGTAGGTCAGGCGTGAACGAGGGCGCGGGGGAGCAGGACGGCGCCGATGCGCCGCGGCGTCGAGACGGACGCGAGCAGCCCGCGGCGGACGGCGAGGGCGTCGGATGCCGCGGCGCGGCCGATCTCCGCGTCGCGTTCGCTGCCGGGAACGCCGTAGCTCGCGCGTTCGACCGCGGCGACGAGGGCCTCGACCCTGTTCGCGGGAACCGTCGGCACCGCCGCCAGCCGGATGCCGAGGGCACGGGGGCTCTCGGCGTCGTCCACGCGCAGGCCGACGTCGCGAGCGCTCTCGCGGACGATGCGCCACGCGGCCAGCACATCGCCGCGTTCAGCCGCCGTCGCCTGCCACCGCCGCCGCGCCGCTCCGAGGAGGGCCGGCAGCAGCACGAGGGCCGCGAAGCCGAGGGCGACTCCGCCGTAGGGCAGCACGAGCGAGAGGGGCGACGTCCCGGAGCCCGCTCCCGTCCCCGTCGAGGCGGTCGGCGTCGGTGTGGGCACGCCGTCCGGCGCGACCGTCGCCGTCTGCTGCGGCGCGGGCGCCGGAGGCACGTCCTGCCCGCCGTCGTCAGGCACCGGCTGAGTGGATCGCGTGTAGGTGGCGGGGGTCCCGAGGCTGTTGGTGGGCTCGAACGGCACCCAGCCGATGCCGGCGAAATACACCTCCGGCCACGCGTGCAGCTGCGAGCTGAGCACCGTCGCGACGCTCTCGCCGTCGGCGACCCGGCCGGTCAGCGTCCCCGGCAGGTATCCGACGACGATGCGGGAAGGCATGCCGAGTGTCCGCGCCATGACGGCGAACGCCGAGGCGAAGTGCACGCAGTAGCCGCTGCGGACCTCGAGGAAGTCGGCGATCGCATCGACGCCTGATCCGTCGAACCCGTCGGAGACCGGAGCGTCGAGCGAGTACGTGAACTCCCCACTGCGGAACCAGCGCTGGAGGGCGGCGAGCCGGTCGAAGTCGTTCTCCGCCGTCGCGGTCACCTCGCGCGCCGTCCGCTCGATCGAGGCGGGCATCTCGGCGGGCAGTTCGCTGACCGTCTCGGGGAGGCCGTCGATCGTGGTCCCGGCCGCCTGGATCTGCTCCAGGGTCGGTCGCACGACGTGCGTCGTCGTGACGTATTCCTGGCCCTGCGTGACGGCGTCTCCTGCGATGACCGTGCGGTTCGATGGCATCGCCTCCCACGCGCCCGAGAGGTCATCGACGCGCACGGCCGGGCCGGGAACCGGCAGCCAGGCGGAGGAGAGCTGGGTGATGCTGACGGTGGTCTGGTACTCCGTCACACGGATGTCGGGGTCGGCGACGACGGGACCGAGCGCCTCGGGGGTGAGCGGTGTGGTCTCGTCGCGGTCGGGCTCCCACACCCGGCCATCGAAGCGAGAGAGCGTCGCCGCCCGCAGGTACGGCATGCTCGGCGCGTTGGTGCGCGTCGTCAGCACCTCGACGTCCGTGGGGCGTCGCAGGTCGTCGCCGAGCTCGAGGCTGGCATTGATGGTCGTGGCGGGCCCCGTGCCGACTCCGATGCGGGGCGCCGGGCGGGGGAGTTCCGGGACGACGATGACGGTTGCGACGATCGCGGTCACGGCCAGGCCGGCGGCGAGCACCGCTCCCGCGCGGCGCGGACGCGCGGCGGAGGCCGCCTCACCGCGCGGTTTCTCCGCAGCGGCGACGGATCGGGCGAGGGCGCGCTCGCGAGACCGGGTCTCGGCGCGGATGAGCAGCAGCAGCGCGGCGGCGAAGACGACGAACCCGACCAGGTCGACGGCGGAAGGGACGGACAGGGCGGGGATCAGCCATACCGCGACGAGAGCGATGGCCGCCAGCACGGGCATCCGCGCGGTGATGACGGTGTGGTCGAGCAGCACCGTGAGAGCCGCGACACCGGTCACGGCCAGGGCTGACAGTGGCCGCTCCGCCGAGAGCGGCGCGATGCCGTTGACGATCTGGTCGCTCGCGCCCGCCACGAGAGAGGGCACCTCGGCGAACGTTCCGGGCGTCGGGATCACCAGCAGCAACGCGGTGTCGCCGAAGTACACCGCGGTGACGAGCGCGCCGGCGGCCACCAGTTCGGTCAGAGTCACGACGACGGCGGGCGTGCGAAGTCGTCGCAATCCGATGCCGACCAGCAGCACGGCCGCGGCCACCGTGACCGCGACGACGAGCCACGTGCCGGCGGCGACGACGCGCAGCAGCGGAAGGATCGCCGCGATGATGGCGACGAGGAGGGCCGTCGCCAGGCGCACGTCACCGGTTCGAGTCAGCTCACCGCGCGCGGGCATCGTCGCCGGGCGGCGCCAGAACCGGCGTGACGGATCAGCGGGCACGAGCCGTCCCCCATTCGGTCGCGGCGCGCCAGGTCTCGGTGAGGTCGCCGTCGGCGGAGAGGGCGGCGGCCCGCCAGCCGGCCGCGGACGCCCGCTCGAGGGCGTCGTCCGAGGAATCGGCGGCCAGCAGCACGGGGAGCGCGCTGTGAGCGACCAATGGTGCCAGGGCCTCGGCATCGGCGGCGGTGACCCGCGCCGACACGACAACGACGGGACCGGCGACGGTGCCCGCGAAGAGGCGGGGGAGCGAGGCCAGACGGTCGTCCGATCCGGTGACGATCGTCGCGAGGTCGAGGGCGAGCTGCTCGACCGCGACGATGTCTCCCGCCGGGACGGGTGCGCCGATGGGGTGCGCATCGGTGTCGATGACGGTGACGTCGTAGCCTTCGCGGGCGAGACGGGCGGCGGCCGAGATCGTGGCGGTCACCGCGGCCTCGAACGTCGGGTCCTCGCCCGGTCGTGACGCGGCGGGAGCCCAGCGCGCCGCCGCGCGATCGAGCACGACGTTCGCCTCCGGGGTGGATTCCTGTTCCTCCTGACGCACCATCAGCTCGTCGTGGTGCGCGCTGGCACGCCAGTTGATGCGCCGCATCGAGTCGCCGGGGGCGTAGGCCCGGGGGATGAGGTTGTCGGCGCCCTCGCCCAGCTGATGGGTCGCGGTGTGGAGGCTGCCGCCTGCCTCGCCGGGGTACTCCGTCAGGGGAGGCAGCGTCACCGTCGCCGGCGCGACCGTGATCGGCTCCACGCCACCCGCCCGCACATTGCGACGCGTGAACCCGAACGGATCGGTGACGACGATCGAGAACGGCCCCACGTCGCGGATGCCCCGTCGAGTGCCCCGGATGCGATAGGTCAGCCGGACGTGGTCGAGGGCTGCGGCGCCGGCCAGGATCCCGGAGGCCTCGCCCTCCACGCCTTCGGGCAGGATGTCGGTCCATCGTGCGATCGCGCCGGACAGACCGCCGCGCGCCGTCGCGTGCACCGTGACGACGCTCTCGGTTCCGACCGCGGCGATGTCGGGGGAGAACGAGCGCGATACCTCGCCGTAGCGGTGCACGAACCACAGCGACACCCACCCGAGCGCGACGATCACGAGCAGCAGCACGCCGACGTACACCAGCTCCACGACGCCGAAGGCGTGGGCGCAGACGATGGCGGCGATGCCGATGACGACCGCGCCGACCCCGCGCGGCGTCAGCGGCCACGTCCGTCGGAGAGCGCGTCCCAGCGGGTGCAGCCGGCGTCGAGCCGGGGCGGGAGAAGCGGACATGGCGGGCTCAGCGGACCGGGAGAGGCACCGGCACCGTCGCGGCGATGTCGGCGAGTGCGGCCTCGACCACCTCGGCACCGCTCTTGCCGCGGGAGGCGCCGGTCGTGCGTGCCGGGATGAGTCGGTGAGCGAAGACCGGCTGCAGCAGGGCGACGATGTCGTCCGGGATGACGAAGGGGCGCCCGTCGAGCGCCGCCCACACCTTCGCGGCGCGGACCAGCTGCAGCGTGGCTCGCGGACTGGCCCCGAGACGCAGGTCGCGGTGGTCGCGGGTCGCCCGCGCGATCGCGACCGCGTACTCCTCGACAGCGGGTGAGACGTGCAGGCTGCGGGCCCACGCGATGAGATCCTGCACCTCGCGTGCGGTGATGACCGGAGCGAGCGACGAGAGCGGGTTGACGGTGTCGCGCTGGCGCAGCATCCGCGCCTCGGAGGCGGCATCGGGATAGCCCATCGAGATCCGCATCATGAAGCGGTCGCGCTGCGCCTCGGGCAGGGCGTAGGTGCCCTCCATCTCGAGAGGGTTCTGCGTCGCGACCACCAGGAACGGCGCGGGCAGCGCGTGGGTTCGGCCATCGACCGTCACCTGACGCTCCTCCATCGCCTCGAGCAGCGCCGACTGCGTCTTGGGGGAGGAGCGGTTGATCTCGTCGGCGATGACGATGTGGGCGAAGATCGCCCCCTGCTTGAACTCGAACTCGCGATCGGCCTGGTTGAAGACGCTCACCCCCGTGACGTCGCCCGGGAGCAGATCGGGGGTGAACTGGATGCGGCGCACCGTGGCATCCACCGTCGCGGCGAGCGCTCGCGCGAGCATCGTCTTGCCGACCCCGGGCACGTCCTCGATGAGGAGGTGACCCTCGGCGAGGAGGCACACGAGCGCGGAGCGCACCGCCTCGGGCTTGCCGTCGATGACGCGGGCGATGCTCGCCGAGATCGCGTCGGTGGTGGCGGCGAACCGGTCCGGGCCGAAAGCCGCCTGGATGCCGTCGTTGGTCATGCGATCCCCTCGTTCTCGGCGCCGCGTGTCCCGCCGCGTCGCGCCCATCTGGCGAGAGCCTAACCGCCCCCGGTGACGGGAGGACTCAGGTTCCGGGTTAGGATGGTGACAGCTCTCCGCGAGGCGGCATCCAGGCCAACTCCCCCAGGACGGAAACGTAGCAAGGGTAACCGGGCTCTGCCGGGTTCGCGGAGAGTCTTACTTTTCCCCCACCGTCGTGGCCTGCGGCACCCGCCGCCACGACCCGTGGGGATATTCACGGCTCGTGGTCAGGCCTCTCCCTCTTAGGCTGAACCCGTGGCTCAGAGCATCTACATCACGTCCGCAGAAGGCCATTCCGCGAAGTCGATCATCGCGCTGGGGGTGCTCGAGGCGTTCAGCCGTGTCGCGCCCCGCGTCGGAGTGTTCCGGCCGATCGCCCGGTCGACGGAGGAACGCGACTACGTCCTCGAGATGCTGCTCGACCACGACGGCGTCGACCTCGCGTACGACGAGTGCATCGGCGTCACCTACGACGACATGCGGCGCGACCCCGACGGTGCGCTCTCCCGCATCGTCGAGCGTTACAAGTCGGTCGAGGCCAAGTGCGACGCCGTCGTCATCATGGGCAGCGACTACACGGATGTCGGTTCTCCCGCCGAGCTGAGCTACAACGGTCGCATCGCCGTGAACCTCGGGGCGCCGGTCCTGCTGGTGCTCGGCGGCCGGGCAGGCCAGGGCGGCGGCGAGAAGCTCGGCTCGGCCCCGGCACGCACCCCCGACGAGATGGGGCAGATCGCTTCGCTGGCCGTCGCCGAGCTGCGGGGCGACCGCGCCGAGCTCTTCGCCGTCGTCGCCAACCGTGCCGACGGCGATCGTCTCGACGAGATCGTCGAGGCCGTGCGCGGTGCGGTACCGCAGAACGTCCCGGTCTGGGCCGTGCCGGAGGACCGCTTCCTCGTCTCGCCGTCGGTGAGCACCGTCCTCGCCGCCGTCGAGGGGTCGCTCGTCAAGGGCGACGCCGACCTCCTGGGGCGCGAGGTGCTCGGGGTCGTCATCGGTGCGATGTCGATGGTCAACGTGCTGCCGAGGCTCAGCGAGCGCTCGGTCGTGGTCATTCCCTCCGATCGTGCCGAGGTTCTGCTCGCCACCCTGCTCGCGCACGGGTCGGGGACCTTCCCCTCGCTCTCGGCGATCGTCATCAACGGCGGATTCCCCCTGCCCGAGGCGGTCGACCGTCTGATCGACGGCGTCGGCGAGACGCTGCCGATCATCGCGACCGACCTCGACACCTACGAGACCGCAGCCCGCATCATGGGTACCCGCGGGCGCCTCGCGGCCGATTCCCGGCGCCACTACGAGGCGGCGGCGGCCCTGTTCGAGCGGCACATCGACACCAATGAGCTCACCGAGGCACTCGGGCTCGCACGCTCGACCGTCGTGACCCCGCTGATGTTCGCCTACGGCCTGGTCGAGCGGGCCCGCACCGACCGCCGCCGCATCGTCCTCCCCGAAGCCGACGATGATCGCGTGCTGCACGCGGCCTCGATCGTGCTCGCCCGCGGCATCGCCGACATCACGCTGCTGGGAGAGGAGATCGAGGTGCGCTCGCGCGCGCTCGAGCTCGGTCTCGACCTGCGCGGAGCCGAGATCCTCTCTCCCTTCGACGCCGTGCACGTCGACAAGTTCGCCCGCGAGTACGAGCGCCTCCGCGCGCACAAGGGCATGACGTACGGCCAGGCGGCCGACACGGTCACCGACGTGTCGTACTTCGGCACGCTCATGGTGCACCTCGGTCTCGCCGACGGGATGGTCTCGGGTGCCGCGCACACGACGGCGCACACGATCCGTCCGGCCTTCGAGATCATCAAGACGAAGCCGGGCGTCTCGGTCGTCTCGAGCGTCTTCCTCATGGCGCTCGCCGACCGCGTCCTCGTCTACGGCGACTGCGCCGTCATCCCCGACCCCACGAGCGAGCAGCTCGCCGACATCGCCGTGTCGTCGGCCGAGACGGCCCGCCAGTTCGGCATCGACCCGCGCGTGGCGATGCTGTCGTACTCGACGGGGGAGTCGGGGACCGGCGCCGACGTCGACAAGGTGCGCGCGGCCACCGCCCTCGTCCGCGAGCGCGCTCCCGAGCTGCTGGTCGAAGGCCCCATCCAGTACGACGCGGCGACCGACGCCGCCGTCGCGGCCAAGAAGATGCCCGGATCGTCCGTCGCCGGCAAGGCGACGGTGTTCGTCTTCCCCGACCTGAACACGGGCAACAACACCTACAAGGCCGTCCAGCGGTCGGCCGGCGCCGTCGCGATCGGCCCCGTCCTGCAGGGCCTGAACAAGCCCATCAACGACCTCTCCCGCGGAGCCCTCGTCGAAGACATCGTCAACACGATCGCGATCACCGCGATCCAGGCCCAGGGAGGGGCATCCGCATGAGCATCGTGCTCGTCATCAACAGCGGTTCGTCGTCGTTCAAGTACCAGCTGATCGACGCCGAGACCGGCATCCCTCACGCATCGGGTCTCGTCGAGCGCATCGGGCAGGAGCAGGGCCGGGTCAAGCACACCGTGTTCTTCCCGCCCGCCGCTGCCGGCGAGCCTGCCGTGACCGCCACCGACGCCACTTCCGAGCGCGAGCTGCCGATCGCCGACCACACGGCCGGCTTCCAGCTCATGCTCGACGCGTTCGCCGAGAACGGCCCGTCGCTCGAGCAGCATCCGCCCGTCGCCGTCGGCCACCGTGTCGTCCACGGTGGCGCGCGGTTCTTCGAGCCCACGCTCATCACGCCTCTCGTCGAGATCAACATCGACGAGCTGTCGGTGCTCGCGCCGCTGCACAACCCCGGTGCGCTGCAGGGCATCCGCGCGGCGAAGGCGGCCTTCGCCGACCTGCCGCACGTCGCGGTCTTCGACACCGCCTTCCACCAGACGATGCCACCTGCCGCCTACACCTACGCGGTCGACACCGCGCTGGCCGAGGCCCACCGCGTCCGCCGTTACGGCTTCCACGGCACCTCCCACAAGTTCGTCTCCGAAGCCGCGGCCGCTCACCTCGGGCGACCGCTCGCCGAGCTGCGCCAGATCGTGTTCCACCTCGGCAACGGCGCATCCGTCACGGCGATCGATGGCGGCCGTTCGGTCGACACGTCGATGGGGATGACGCCCCTCGAGGGCCTCGTCATGGGCACGCGCTCGGGCGACATCGACCCCGCGGTGATCTTCCACCTCGCCCGACGCGCCGAGATGACCATCCCGCAGCTCGACGACCTCCTCAACAAGCGCAGCGGAATGCTCGGCCTCGCCGGGGTCTCCGACATGCGCGACATCGAGGAGGGCGTCGCCCGCGGCGACGAGGCGGCCACGCTCGCGTTCGAGGTCTACGCCCACCGGCTGCGCGCCTACGCCGGCGCGTACCTCGCGGAGCTCGGCGGGGTCGACGTCATCTCCTTCACCGCGGGCGTGGGCGAGAACTCTCCGCAGGTGCGTGCCGCGGCACTCGAGACGCTCGGGTTCGCCGGGATCGAGATCGATCCGGCCCGCAACGAGCAGCGCGGGCGCGGCATCCGCCGGATCTCGACGGACGCCTCGCGCGTCGAGGTCCTGGTCGTCCCGACCAACGAGGAGCTGGAGATCGCCCGGCAGACCATCGCCGTGACGGCGTGACTGCCCGACTCATTACGCTGGTTCCGTGACCTCGGCTGACCTTCCCGACCTGACCACCTACGACGGCGTCCTGTTCGACCTCGACGGCGTGCTCACTCCGACCGCCGACGTGCACATGCACGCCTGGCAGACGATGTTCACCGAGCTCTTCAGCGCCTGGGGCATCACACCGGCGTACACCGCCGACGACTACTTCCGCCACCTCGACGGCAAGAAGCGGTACGACGGCGTCGCGAGCCTGCTGCGCTCGCGTGACGTCGAGGTGCCGTGGGGCGATCCGAGCGACGACCCGTCAGCGGACACGATCTGCGGCATCGGCAATCGCAAGAACGCCGTGTTCGAGCGCGTCCTGCGGTCCGAAGGGATCGCGCCCTACCCGGGATCGCTCGCCCTGGTCGACAAGCTCCAGGCAGCCGGGACCCCCATCGCGGTCGTCTCGAGCTCGAAGAACGCGCGCGAGGTCCTCGCCGTCGCTGGCCTGCTCGAGAGGTTCCCGGTCGTCATGGACGGCGTCGTCGCGGAAGAGCGTCATCTGCCCTCCAAGCCCGCGCCCGACGTCTTCGCCGAGGGGGCGCGCATGCTCGGCGTCGATCCGGCCCGCTCCGTCGCCATCGAGGACGCCCACTCGGGTGTCGAGTCGGCCGTCGCGGCAGGCTACGCTCTCGTGGTCGGCGTCGATCGCGGTGCCGGTGCCGATGCGCTGCGTGCGCTCGGAGCCCACGTCGTCGTCGACGACCTCGACGCCTTCGTCTGATCACGTCTACACCCGCCCGCATCGCCCGCCTCCAGCAGCGGGAACCCGTCCTCCGGAAGGCCATCATGATCGATCGCGATCGCTTCCCCGTCGACCCCTGGCGTCTCGTCGAGAGAAGGTTCTCGGTCGAGGACATCGGCGTCACCGAGACGCTCTTCGCCGTCGGCAACGGCTACCTCGGGCTGCGCGGCAATCACCCCGAGGGGCGATACGCGCACGAGCACGGCACCTTCATCAACGGTTTTCACGAGATCTTCCCGATCCGCCACGCTGAACAGGCCTTCGGCTTCGCCGAGGTCGGTCAGACGATCATCAACGCGCCGGACGCGAAGGTCATGCGCGTCTACGTCGACGACGAGCCGCTCTCGCTCGACATCGCCGATATCCGCGACTACGAGCGGGTGCTCGACATGCGCACCGGCGTCCTCACGCGCAAGCTGCTGTGGGTCACCCCCAGCGGCAAGGAAGTGCAGGTCGACTTCGAGCGCCTCGTGTCGTTCGAGCAGAAGCACCTGGCGATCATGCGGCTGACGGTGACGGTGCTCAACTCCGACGCTCCGGTGTCGGTGAGCAGCCAGATCGTCAACCGCCAGGACGGCGAGGACGTCTACGGCGGCTCGGCGCCGGGCCGTGCCGCTCCCGGTTTCGACCCGCGCAAGACCGAGAAGATCGAGGAACGCGTCCTCCAGCCCCAGGAGTACTGGCAGGACGAGGACGGCCGGTCGGTGCTGTCGTACAAGTCGTCCAACTCGGGCATGACGGTGTCGGTCGTCGCCGATCATCTGATCGAGACCGAGAACGAGTTCTCGACACGGCGACTCGTCGAACCCGACATCGCCAAGAACGTCTTCCGCGTCAACGCGCGCCGGGGCGTTCCGATCACCGTGACCAAGCTCGTCAGCTACCACACCTCGCGCGGCGTGCCCGCCCGCGAGCTCGTCGAGCGGAGCCGTCGCGTGCTCGACCGGGTTCGCGAGGAGGGCGTCGAGGTCCAGTTCGAGCGGCAGGCGGCGTGGTGCGCCGACTTCTGGCGCCGCTCCGACGTCCGTATCGGCGGCCACGAGGACCTGCAGCAGGCGACCCGGTGGTGCCTGTTCCAGCTCGCGCAGGCGGCCGCCCGCGCCGACGGGCAGGGGGTCCCCGCCAAGGGTGTGACGGGTTCGGGGTACAGCGGACACTACTTCTGGGACACCGAGGTCTACGTCCTGCCGTTCCTCGCCTACACGACGCCCCTCTGGGCCCGGAACGCGCTGCGCATGCGCTACCTGATGCTGCCGGCCGCACGCCGCCGCGCCCGGCAGCTCAACGAGGCGGGCGCCCTGTTCCCCTGGCGCACCATCAACGGCGAAGAGGCGTCGGCCTACTACGCCGCCGGCACCGCGCAGTACCACATCAACGCCGACGTCAGCTTCGCCCTCGCGAAGTACGTGCGGGCGACCGGTGACGTCGACTTCCTCTACCGCGAGGCGGTCGACATCGCCGTCGAGACGGCGCGGCTGTGGTCCACGCTCGGGTTCTGGCGTTTCAGCGAGAACGGTGACGCCGAGTCGTTCCACATCCACGGCGTCACCGGCCCCGACGAGTACACGACGGTCGTGAACGACAACCTGTTCACGAACGTGATGGCGCGGTTCAACCTGCGTTTCGCGGCGCGCACGGTCCGCGACATGGCCGAGCAGGCGCCGGAGGCGTACCGTGCCCTCACCGAGCGTCTCGACCTCGACCCGGCCGAGGCCGACGGGTGGGAGCGGGCGGCCGAAGCGCTGCTGATCCCGTTCAGCGAGTCGCTGCGCATCCACCCTCAGGACGCGGTCTTCCTCGAACGCGAGGTGTGGGACCTCGAGAACACCCCCGACAGCCAGCGTCCGCTGCTGCTGCACTTCCACCCGCTCGTGATCTACCGCTACCAGGTGCTCAAGCAGGCGGACGTGGTGCTCGCGCTGTTCCTCCAGGGCAACCACTTCACCGACGAGGAGAAGCTGGCCGACTTCGAGTACTACGACCCGCTCACGACCGGCGACTCGACTCTGTCGGGTGTCGTGCAGTCGATCCTCGCGGCCGAGGTCGGATACCAGGACCTCGCGCTGGAGTATTTCCTCGAGTCGATCTACGTCGACCTCGGCGATCTCCACAGCAACGCGTCGGACGGGGTGCACGTCGCCTCCGCCGGCGGTGTGTGGACCGCCCTCGTGTCGGGCTTCGGCGGCATGCGCGACCATTACGGCGCCCTGAGCTTCGACCCGCGTCTGCCGCGTGACTGGCCCTCGCTGGAGTACACGCTGCACTGGCAGGGCACGCGCCTCGACATCACGCTGACGGCCGATGCGATGACGGTCGCCGCCGGCCCCGGCGACGCGGTCGAATTCTCCGTCCGCGGACGCGACGTGCGGGTCGAGGGCGGAGAGACCGTCCGTATACCGCTCGCGGGTCAGGGCCCGCTGCTCTCGGGGCGGCCGTCGCTGCGCCAGCTCGCCGACGCCAGGCGCGAGGACGGGTCGCTGCTGTCGGCGTCGATCCCGGATGCGACCGTCACGACGTCCATCCCCACGGTGACGACGGAGGTCCCCGTTATCACCGGCGAGATCCCCGTCGTCGATGATTACGCGCAGACCTTCGCCGACCAGCAGGTGAGCACCGACTCCTGACGGACGCCGGGGCATCCGGTCCTCGTCTGCGGCGGGTCAGGCCCGCGCAGCGACCTCGCGTGCCCCGGCGGCCGTGGCGGTCGCGTCGGTCATGATCGCGCGGACGGCGTCGCGGCCCGCGCGGTTGGCTCCGACCGTCGACTGCGACGGGCCGTAGCCGATGAGGAAGAGCCGCGGCTCGTCGACCGACCGCCCGTTCGCGACCCGGATGCCGCCGGCGGCGGTCCGCAGGCCCAGCGGTGCCAGGTGGGGGATGTCGGCTCGAAATCCCGTCGCCCACAGGATGGCGTCGGTGCGCTCAAGACGGCCGTCCGGCATGCGCACCCCGGTCGGCTCGATCCGCTCGAACATCGGATGCCGCACGAGCACGCCGCGTTGCTGCGCCGACTCCGCCCAGCGATTCCAGTGCAGGCCGGTGACCGAGATGACGCTGCCGAGAGGAAGCCCCTGCCGCACGCGCTCCTCGACCCCCGCGATGGCCGCGATGCGCGCGGCGGTGTCGAACCCGCCGGCATCCCACCGCAGCTCGTCGCGCGTCACCCAGAAGGTGTCGGCGACGCGGGAGATCTCGTCGAGCAGCTGGATGGCCGAGATGCCGGCGCCCACGATGACGACCCGCTGCCCGGCGAACTCGTCGGCCGAGACGTAGTCGTGTACGTGCAGCTGACGGCCGGCGAATGTCTCGGCTCCCGGGTAGCGGGGCCAGAACGGGCGGCGCCACGTCCCCGTGGCGTTGACGACCCAGCGGGCCGACCATGACCCGGTGCCTGTCACCACGCGCAGACGACCGCGCGGATCGGCGTCTTCGCGTTCGACGCGCCGCACCTCCACGGGGCGATGCACGCGGAGGTCGAAGCGGCGCTCGTAGTCGTCGAAGTAGGCCGGCAGCACGGTGCGTGCCGGAGCCCGCGGATCGGCCGGCGGCACGGCGAATCCCGGCAGCTCGTGGATGCCGTTCACGGTCTCCATCCGCAGTGATTCCCACCGGTGCTGCCAGGCGCCGCCGGGGCCGTCTTCGGCGTCGAGCACGACGAACGTTCGCACGGGTGCATCGGAGGGTGCGTCTCCGGGGGCGACCGGGACGAACCCGCGACGCCGCAGATGGTAGGCGGCGGAGAGACCGGCCTGCCCTGCGCCGATCACGACGACGTCGACCCGGGCGGCTTTCATGCCCGGTGCAACCGCGCGCGGGCGCGCGCTGTTCCCGCGGTGGCGGATGCCGACAGGGCCGGTGTCAGCGGTACGCCGTAGTCTGTCTGGGTGACCACCGCCCTCTACCGCCGCTACCGTCCCGAAGCGTTCGGCGAGATGATCGGCCAGTCGCAGGTGACCGAACCCCTGATGACGGCGCTCCGCTCCGACCGCGTCGGTCACGCGTACCTCTTCTCCGGTCCCCGCGGCTGCGGCAAGACCACCTCGGCCCGCATCCTCGCCCGCTGCCTCAACTGCGCGCAGGGACCCACAGACACCCCGTGCGGCACCTGCGACAGCTGTGTCGAGCTGAGCCGCGGCGGCGGTGGATCGCTCGACGTCGTCGAGATCGATGCGGCATCCCACAACGGTGTCGACGATGCTCGCGACCTGCGCGAGCGCGCCGTCTTCGCGCCGGCTCGCGACCGCTTCAAGATCTTCATCCTCGACGAGGCGCACATGGTCACGGCTCAGGGCTTCAACGCCCTGCTGAAGCTCGTCGAGGAGCCGCCGGCCCACGTGAAGTTCATCTTCGCGACGACCGAGCCCGAGAAGGTCATCGGCACGATCCGCTCGCGCACGCACCACTATCCGTTCCGTCTCGTCGCGCCCGCGGCGATGCTCGAGTACGTGGAGCAGCTCTGCGCCCAGGAGGGCGTGCAGGTCGAAGCCGGTGTCCTCCCGCTCGTCGTGCGTGCCGGGGGAGGGTCGCCGCGCGACACGCTGTCGCTGCTCGACCAGCTGATCGCCGGCTCCGACGACGGCGCCGTCGCGTATGAGCGCGCCGTCGCCCTGCTCGGTTACACCCACGCCGAGCTGCTCGACGAGGTCGTCGGGGCGTTCGGCGCCGTCGACGCTGGGGCGGCCTTCGCGGCCGTCGACCGCGTCATCCAGACGGGCCAGGACCCGCGGCGGTTCGTCGACGACCTGCTCGAGCGCCTCCGCGATCTCATCATCGTCTCGGCGACCGGCCAGGGCGCATCCGCCGTGCTGCGCGGCGTGTCCGCCGAAGAGCTCGAACGGATGGGACGCCAGGCCGCGCTCTTCGGCACCGACCGTCTCTCGCGCACGGCCGATCTCGTCGTGACCGCGCTCGACGAGATGTCGGGGGCCACATCACCGCGGCTGCAGCTCGAGCTGCTGGTCGCGCGTGTGCTCGCCGCGGCCCAGCACGGCGTTCCCGCAGCCGATCAGGCGCCGGTCGCCGCGGCCCCCGCGTCGCATGCCTCGTCGCCCGCGTCCGCGCCCGCAGCCCCGCCACGCATCGTCACCCCCGCTCCGGCGCAGGTTCCGGCCTCCGCGCAGCCCGACCGTGCAGCGGCCTCGCCCGCTCCCACGGCACAGCCGTCCGCGCCGGCGACCGGCGCTGCGGCGGCCGCATCCGGCTCGGCGGCCGCGGCCCCGGCGGAACCGCGCGATCCGTCGACCGTGACGCTCGCGCAGATGCGCGACGCCTGGCCCGAGGTGCTGCAGCGTCTCGAGACGATCAGCCGCACCTCGTGGATGATCGCCTCCGTCGCCTCGCCCGTCGCCTTCTCCGAGACCGGCGTGCTCACCCTCTCGTTCCAGAGCCAGTCCGACGTCCTGCAGTTCAAGAAGCTCAACGCCGGCAAGGGCCCGAGCGAAGACCTGCGCGGCGCGATCCTCGGCGTTCTCGGGGTGCGAGTGAAGTACGTCGCTCGTCACGATTCCGACCCCGGCGGCGGACCGGCCCCGGGCGGGCCCACACCTCAGCCTGCCGGCGGGCAGCCCGGCGGCGCTCCCCGGCAGCAGCCCTCCACGGATCAGCGGCAGCCGGTGCAGGCGCCCTCGTCGCAGCAGGCTCCGGGCGGTCAGCGGGCCGCGGGTGCCCCCTCGGCGCCGGCGGGCGGCCGCCCGACCGCAACCGCGTCACCCTCCGGCTCCTCCTCCTACGCCGCCCCCGTCACGGAGTGGGCGGTTGCGCCGATTCCGCAGGGCGACCCGGCGCCGCAGTTCGCGGTGGACGACGAGCCCGAGGATGCCGTCGCGGCGCCCGTGCGCACGCTCACGGCCCCCCACGACGGTGACGTCGACCCGTACCCCGAGCCTCTGCCGCCCATCGACGAGGAGGACCGCGACTACCCGCCGCCGCCCGTCGACGACTACGCGCCGCTGCCCCCGCGCGCGCCGGTCGCCGTGGAGCGGCCCACGGCCGCGCCTCCGGCCGCAGACCGGAACGGCTCCGGTCCCGAACGGCCCGCTGCCGCCCCCGTTGCCGCGCCCCCGAACGGTCGAGCGAACGCGGCGCCCGCGCGGGGCGGGATCGAGCGATACGGCGAGGCGGTCGTGCGCCAGATGCTCGGTGCCACCTTCGTCCGCGAAGAACCCTTCACCTCACCCACGAGATTCGGCTAAGCCATGTACGACGGCATCGTCCAGGACCTCATCGACGAATTCGGCCGCCTGCCCGGCATCGGACCGAAATCGGCGCAGCGCATCGCGTTCCACATCCTGCAGACCCCGACCTTCGACGTCTCGAAGCTCTCGCACCTGCTCGGCGAGCTGCGCGAACGCGTACGGTTCTGCGATATCTGCGGCAACGTGTCCGAGCAGGACCGCTGCGCGATCTGCCGCGACCCGCGGCGCGACGGCACGTTCATCTGCGTCGTCGAGGACGCCAAGGACGTCGCCGCGATCGAGCGCACCCGTGAGTTCCGGGGCCTCTACCACGTGCTCGGCGGAGCGATCAGCCCCATCGGCGGCGTCGGCCCCGACGACCTCCGCATCGCGCAGCTCATGCAGCGCCTCGCCGACGGCACCGTGCAGGAGGTCATTCTCGCCACGAACCCGAACCTCGAGGGCGAGGCGACGGCGACCTACCTCAGCCGCCTCCTGACGACCCTCGAGATCCGGGTCACGCGCCTGGCATCGGGCCTTCCCGTCGGGGGCGACCTCGAATACGCCGACGAGGTCACGCTGGGCCGGGCGTTCGAGGGACGCCGCCAGCTCTGACGGCATCCCTCGAGGCGGGGTCAGGCCCGCTGGTCTGCGAGACCCACGACGTCGAGCAGCCAGGCGAGCTCGAAGGCGCGTTCGCGCCACGAGTTGTACCGGCCGCTCACGCCGCCGTGACCGGCGACCATCTCGCACTTCAGCAACGCGTCGACACCGACCTCGCGCAGGCGGGCGACCCACTTGGCGGGCTCGACGTACATCACGCGGGTGTCGTTGAGCGAGGTGACCGCGAGGATGCGCGGGTACGTCGCGTCCTCGCGGACGTTCTCGTACGGCGAGTACGACTTCACGTACGCGTAGACGTCCGGGTCGTGCAGCGGGTCGCCCCACTCGTCCCACTCGATGACCGTCAGCGGCAGGGAGGGATCGAGGATCGTCGTCAGCGCGTCGACGAAGGGGACCGCGGCGAGGATTCCGGCGAACAGCTCGGGGGCGAGGTTGGCCACGGCGCCCATGAGCAGTCCGCCCGCTGATCCGCCCTCGGCGGTCATCCGGTCGGGCGAGGTGTAGCCGGTCTCGACGAGGTGGCGGGCGACGGCGACGAAGTCGGTGAAGGTGTTGCGCTTGTGCAGCAGCTTCCCGTCTTCGTACCATTGCCGCCCCATCTCGCCGCCACCGCGCACGTGAGCGACGGCGAATACGACGCCGCGATCGAGGAGCGACAGGCGCGCCACTGACATGGCCGGGTCGATCGAGTGCTCGTATGAGCCGTAGCCGTACAGATGCAGGGCGCGGGGCTGACCGCTCGCCCCGTCCGCGGGGTCTCCGAACGACCGCTTCCAGACGACCGAGACCGGGATGCGCGTTCCGTCATCGGCCGTCGCCCACACCCGTCGCTGCTCGTAGTCCGCGGGGTCGTAGCCGCCCAGCACCGGCTGGCGCTTGCGCAGCAGCAGGTCTCCGGTCGCGACGACGTAGTCGTAGACGGTGCCGGGGGTGACGAATGAGCCGTAGCCGAGACGCAGGACGGGCGGCGCCCACTCGGGGTTCCCGCCGGAGCCCACCGTGTAGAGGGGTTCGTCGAACTCGAGCTCGGTGACCGAGCCCGACGCGTAGTCGAAGATGCCGAGACGCTGCAGCCCGTCGCGCCGGTAGCCGAGCAGCGCCCAGTCGCGGAACGTCGAGAGGCCCTCCAGACGGCGTCCCGGCTGGTGGGGGAGCACGACCTCGCGCGCACCCATCGGGTCTTCGGCCGAGACCCGCACGAGCTCGAAGTCGAGCGCGTCGTCGTTGTGCAGGACGTAGAGCACATCCGCGCCGTCGACGATCGCGTGTGAGACGGAGTACTCCACGCCCTCACGGCGAGGCCACACCGAGCGCGGCTCCGCCCGCAGGTCGTCGGCCGGCACGAGGAACTCCTCGCTCGTGATCGACGAGCCGACCTCGATCACCAGATACCGGTCGCTGCGCGTGAAGCCGGCACCCACCCAGTACCGTTCGTCGGGCTCGTGGAAGAGGCGTTCGTCGGAGGCCGTGTCGGTGCCGATCTCGTGCAGCCAGACCGAGTCGGGTCGCCAGGCGTCGTCGACGGTGGAATAGACGACGAACCGGCCGTCCGGTGACAGCGAGGCTCCGGCGAAGGTGCCGGCGATCTCATCGGCGAGGTTCTCGCCGCTGGCGATGTCGCGCAGGCGAAGGGTGTACCGCTCGTCGCCCTCGGTATCGACGCCGTACAGCAGCAGGGAACCGTCGGTGGAGACCTCGAAGCTGCCCAGCGAGAAGAACTCCGCTCCTTCGGCCTCGACGTTGCCGTCGAGCAGCACCTGCTCGCCGGGGACGTCGACGCCGGGTTCGAGCTGCGGGGGAGTCCAGTCATCGGGTGAGACCAGGGGAGCGCGGCAGTGGATGCCGTACTGGCTGCCCTCGACCGTGCGGCTGTAGTACCACCAGTCGCCGCGGCGGCTCGGAACGGACAGGTCGGTCTCGAGGGTGCGCCCCTTGATCTCCTCGAAGATCCGCTCGCGCAGCCCGCTCAGGTGCGCCGTGCGGGCGTCGGTGTACGCGTTCTCGGCCTCGAGGTGCGCGACGACCTCGCCGGCTTCCTTCTCGCGCAGCCACTCGTAGCGATCGACGAACTCGTCGTCGTGGTGCGTACGGCGGTGCTCGCGCACGGCTGCAACGGGGGCCGCCGGCGCGTCGGAGGGGGACGGAGTGGGGATGTCGCGGGTGTCGGTCACCGTTCCACGCTAGCGCCGCGGCCGCCTGATCCGGCCGCTCGGATTCACGGTGACGGCGATGGTGTGGCAGGATTCGATGGTCCGGTTGCCGGACCCTGAACAGACGGTGAACTCTTCGTTCGCGCCCGCCGCTGCCGCGGCATCCCGACCCGTACTCGAGGACCCGCGCTCGCGGGCCCGCACGCACAGAGAGCGCACAGTGGAAACCGCTGTACTCATTCTTCTGCTGGTCATCGGACTGGCACTCTTCTTCGACTTCACCAACGGCTTCCACGACACCGCCAACGCGATGGCGACGCCGATCGCGACGGGGGCCCTGAAACCGAAGGTCGCCGTCCTCCTGGCCGCCGGCCTCAACCTCGTCGGAGCCTTCCTGTCCACGGAGGTCGCCAAGACCGTCTCGCACGGCATCATCCACGAGGATCAGCTCGCCGCCACCGCGCTGCTGCCGCTGATCTTCGCGGGGTTGATCGGCGCCATCACGTGGAACATGCTCACCTGGCTGCTCGGCCTCCCGTCGAGCTCGTCGCACGCCCTCTTCGGCGGCCTCATCGGCGCGACCCTCGTGGGCGTCGGCGCGATGGCCATCGACTTCGGCGTCGTGCTGAGCAAGATCATCCTCCCGGCGCTGATCGCCCCCGTCACGGCCGGCCTCATCGCCTTCACGGTCACGAAGGTCGCCTACGCCGTGACCCGTCGCCACGACGGAAAGCCGGACGGCCGCGACGGATTCCGCTGGGGCCAGATCTTCACGTCGTCGCTCGTCGCGCTCGCCCACGGTACGAACGACGCTCAGAAGACGATGGGCGTCATCACGCTCGCCCTCATCGCGGCCGGCTGGCAGAGCGCCGAGCACGCCGAACCGCAGCTGTGGGTCATCGTGGCGTGTGCCGTCACGATCGCGCTGGGCACCTACATGGGCGGATGGCGCATCATCCGCACCCTCGGCAAAGGGCTCACCGACGTCAAGCCCGCGCAGGGCTTCTCGGCCGAGGCGTCGACGGCGTCGACGATCCTCGCCTCGAGCGCGCTCGGCTTCGCGCTGTCGACGACGCAGGTCGCATCCGGCTCGGTGATCGGCTCCGGACTCGGACGCCGCGGCTCGACGGTCCGCTGGGGCACGGTCGGTCGTATCGCCGTCGGCTGGCTGCTGACGCTTCCCGCGTCGGGCGCGGTCGGCGCCGTGGCGGCGCTCCTGGTCGTGTGGCTCGGCCCGGTGGGCATCGTCATCGACGCGATCGCCGCCGTCGCGATCGTGCTGGCGCTGTTCCTCCGCTCGCGCCGCAACGAGGTGCACGCGGGCAACGCCATGAGCGAGGTCGCCGACTCCGGCCTGGCCGTCGACGTGCCCTCCGATCCGCCGCCCACCCGGCGGCAGCGGCGCGCGAAGGCGGCGGCCGCGGCGAAGAATTCGGGCTCGGAGCAGACGGAGGGCGAGCGATGAACGTCTCGATCGACTGGTTCGCCTTCGTCCAGGTGTTCGCGGCGGCCATCACGGGCGCCGTGCTCGTCGTCGGCTTCTACGCACTCGGGCTCCGGATGCTGGTGCGCGCGGGCCGGGTGCCGGTGGTGACTCCCGCGGAGTTCACCGACGCGATCGCCGTCATCAGTGAGAAGCAGGCACGGCGCCACGCGAAGGCAGCGGCCAAGGCGGCGAAGAAGAATCCGCTGACGGCGGGGCAGAAGAGGATCGCGCTCGTCACGGCCTACGGCGCCTTCGCCCTGTGCGGTCTCGCCGTCCTCGGCGGCATCGTCCTCATCGTGGCGGGACGGTAGGACCCCCGGAATAGGCTGTGGCCATGACCTCAGCAGTGCCGTCGGACGGTTCCACGCAGCCTCGCGACCGCGCGGCATCCGTGCGTTTCGGGCGTCACGAGCCCGCGGCGCACGTCCTCGTCCACGTCAGCGACACCCACCTGCTGGCGGGCGGGGCCGCGCTCGGCGGGCGCTACGACGTCGAGGCCAATCTCGACGCCACGCTCGCGGCGATCGAGCGCACCGGCGTCCGACCCGACGCGCTGGTCTTCACCGGCGACCTGACCGACCTCGGCGAGCCGGACGCCTACCGCCGCCTCCGCGACGCGGTCGAGCCCGTCGCGGACCGCCTGGGTGCACCGGTCGTGTGGGTGGCCGGCAACCACGACGAGCGCGACGCGATGCGCGTGGGGCTGTTCGGCGGGCCCCCGACGCAGGAACCGCTGACCGGGGTCTGGGATCTGGCGGGCCTGCGCCTGATCGCCCTCGACTCCACGGTGCCCGGCTGGCACCACGGTGAGATCGACGCGCGTCAGCGCGACTGGCTGCACGAGATCCTCGCGGAGCCCGCGCCACACGGCACGATCCTCGCGATGCATCACCCGCCGCTGCCCAGCCACGTGCCCTTCTTCGACATCCTCGAGCTGCGCGACCAGGACGCCCTCGCCGAGACCATCGCAGGGACGGACGTGCGCGGCATCCTCGCGGGTCACCTGCATTACTCCACGTCCGGCACCTTCGCGGGGATTCCCGTCTCCGTCGCCTCCGCCACGTGTTACACGATGAACCTCCAGCGCCCGCCGCAGGCGGTCAACGGCATGGACGCCGGCCAGGCGTTCCAGCTCGTGCACGTCTACGACGAGGTGATCACCCACACCGTCGTGCCCGTCGTCGAGGCTCCGACCGGCGAGTACTTCTCCGCCGAATGGGTCGCCGACATGGCGCGGTTGTCGCCGCAGGAGCGTCTCGAGGCGTTTTCGCGCAAGCGCTGACTAGGCTGGGACCGTCCCTCCCATCGCCGTGAGACCCACAAGGACCAGCGCATGATGTCGTCCACTCCCGCCACCCGCACCGAGACCGATTCGCTCGGCTCGCTCGAGATTCCCGCCGACGCCTACTGGGGCGTGCACACCGCTCGTGCCCTCGAGAACTTCCCGATCTCGCAGCGGCCGATCTCCGTCTATCGCGACCTCGTCCGGGCCCTGGCGATGGTCAAGCAGGCGTCGGCGCGCGCGAACCGCGAGATCGGGGTGCTCGATGCCGAGCGCGCGGACCTGATCGACCGTGCCGCTCAGCTCGTCATCGACGGCGAGTACCACGACCAGTTCGTCGTCGGCGTCGTTCAGGGCGGTGCCGGCACCTCGACGAACATGAACGCGAACGAGGTCATCACCAACATCGCCCTCGAGCTCGCGGGGCGTCCCAAGGGTGACTACGCGTTCCTGTCGCCGATCGACCACACGAACCGCAGCCAGTCCACGAACGACGTCTACCCGACGGCGATCAAGGTCGGGCTCGCCCTCGACCTGGAGGGGCTGCTCGACGAGCTGGCGCTGCTGCGCGAATCGTTCCTCACGAAGGCCGTCGAGTTCCACGACGTCCTCAAGGTCGGTCGCACGCAGCTCCAGGACGCCGTCCCGATGACGCTCGGGCAGGAGTTCCACGGCTTCGCGACGACGCTGGGGGAGGATCACTCCCGCCTCGGCGAGAACGCGTCGCTGCTCTACGAGATCAACATGGGCGCGACCGCCATCGGCACCGGCATCACGACCCATCCCGAGTACCGTCCCGCTGTCGTCCGCCATCTGCGCGAGATCACCGGCCTCGATCTGTCGAGCGCCGTCGACCTCGTCGAGTCGACCAGCGACACCGGCTCGTTCATGTCGTTCTCGTCGTCGCTGAAGCGCAACGCGATCAAGCTGTCGAAGATCAGCAACGACCTGCGGCTGCTCTCGAGCGGACCCCAGGCCGGCTTCGGTGAGATCAATCTGCCGGCCCGGCAGGCGGGGTCGAGCATCATGCCCGGCAAGGTCAACCCGGTGATCCCCGAGGTCGTCAACCAGGTCGCCTTCGCGGTGGCCGGCGCCGACCTGACGGTGACGATGGCGGTCGAGGGCGGTCAGCTGCAGCTCAACGCCTTCGAGCCGATCATCGCGCACTCCATCTTCCAGTCGATCACCTGGATGCGGCGGGCGATGCGGACGCTCCGCGTCAACTGCGTCGACGGCATCACGGCGAACCGCGAGCGCCTCGGGGCCATGGTCGGGTCCTCGGTCGGTGTCGTAACGGCTCTGACGCCTTTCATCGGCTACGCCGCGGCAGCGGCCCTGGCCAAGACCGCGCTGCTGACGCACCGCAACGTGGGCGATCTCGTCGTCGAGGCGGGGCTGATGTCGCGCGAAGAGGTCGACAAGCAGCTCTCGCCCGCGCGCCTGTCGGGTCTGCAGGCCGTGACGGCGGCCATCCCGATCGTCCTCGCCGACGCCGAGGAGAGCGTCTCGGGCTGACAAGGCTTTGTGCCGCGGGGTCCGCTGTCGATAACGTCGAGGCTGTTCATCGCTTTCCGACCGACCGGGGGATCCCATGACCGACCCGAACAACCCGTCCGCGCCGCAGCCTCCGGCCTACCAGCCGCCGGCGTACCCGACGTCGTCTTCCGACGCGTCGTACCAGAACCCGAACGCCCCGGTGCCGGGAAAGACCCTCGGCATCGTCGCGTTCATCCTCGCGCTGGTTCCCGTCGGGCTGCAGCTCGTCGGTCTCATCCTCGGAATCGTGGCGCTCGTCCAGAGCAAGAAAGCGGGCCGTAAGAACGGCCTCGCTCTCGCCGCGATCATCATCAGCGCCGTCTTCATGGTGATCGGTGTGGTCGTCGCGATCGTCCTGTTCTCGGTCTTCGGTAACGCGGCGAACGAGATCTACCAGACCTGCGTGGTCGAGGGCGCCGACACCGTGACGGTGTGGGGCCAGACGCAGTCCTGCTCCTCCGCGCGGTAGTTCGCGTCCCGAAGAGCCCCCGCGGACATCGTCCGCGGGGGCTCTTCGTCTGCCCACCTCAGGAGTCGCTCGGGACGTTTGCGTCCGCGCAGTCAAAGCGCTTAAACTCGACGCCAGCGCAACGGTTAAGCGCTTTGATCGCCGCGGCGATCCCGCGATTCAAGGAGGAAGACGTGAAGTTCAAGACAGTGGCAGGCGGCATCGCCACCCTCGCTGCGGTGTCGCTCATCCTGACCGGCTGCGGCCGTGCAGACGAGTCGGCGGCCGGGCCCGCAGAGGTCACGACGATCGATGACAGCCCGGCCACGGGCACGATCAGCGTATGGGCGATGGG
Organism: Microbacterium sp. 1262; assembly: GCF_040544895.1. Taxonomy (NCBI): domain Bacteria; kingdom Bacillati; phylum Actinomycetota; class Actinomycetes; order Micrococcales; family Microbacteriaceae; genus Microbacterium; species Microbacterium sp. 1262. The sequence goes on along the minus strand of NZ_JBEPKU010000001.1, from coordinate 1,695,979 downwards.
TGCGGAGGGCGAGGCCCTGCCGGAGTTCGTCAAGGAGTTCCAGGAAGCCAACCCCGACGTGAAGATCGACGTCACCGCCATTCCGTGGGACGCAGCGCACAACAAGTTCCAGACGGCGATCGCGGGTGGGAACACCCCCGACGTCGCCATGGTGGGCTCGACGTGGATGGCGGATTTCGGCGACGCGTTCGCCACCGTCCCGGCCGAGATCGCGACCGACGGCTTCTTCCCCGGCGCCCTCAGCACGACGGAGTTCGACGACCGCGCCGCCGGTGTGCCGTGGTACGTCGACACGCGCGTGCTGTACTACCGCACCGACCTCGCGCAGCAGGCCGGCTGGTCCCAGGCTCCGACGACGTGGGACGAGCTGCAGCAGCTCGCCGCCGACATGAAGGAGAAGGCGGGCGCCGAGTACGGCATCCGGATGCCCGGCGGCAACGACTCGTTCCAGGGGGCGATGTGGATGCCGTGGTCCGCCGGTGCGGAGCTCACCGACGGTGACGCCTGGACCCTCGACACCCCCGAGATGACGAAGGGGCTGGAGTACTACAAGAGCTTCTTCGACAAGGGGCTCGCCGACGCGAACGCCGACATCTCCGCCGGCGCGACCGAGGCCGAGTTCGTGGCCGGAACCACGCCGATGGTCGTCGAGGGGCCGTTCCTGCGCGGTCAGCTCGAGCTGCTCGGAGGTGCGGACTTCGCCTCGAAGTACGCGACGGCCGTCCTGCCCGCCGACACCGGGTCGGTGTCCTTCAGCGGCGGCGCGAACCTCGTCGTGTTCAACCAGAGCAAGAACGCCGAGTCGGCGTGGAAGCTCGTCCGCTGGCTGAGCGAGCCGGAGACTCAGGCGGCGTTCTACGAGACGACGGGTGACCTGCCCGCTCTCCAGGCCGCGTGGGATGCGCCCGCCCTTGCCGACGACGCGAGCCTGACGACCTTCGGTGAGCAGCTGCAGACCGCCAAGGCCCCGCCCGTGACGACCAGCTGGGTGCAGGTGGCCGCCAAGGGCGACCAGGCCCTCGAGCAGCTGCGTCGCGGCGGAGCGGATGTTCCCGCGGTGCTGCAGAAGCTGCAGGCCGACGCCGACGCGATCGGACTCGAGTGACCTCGATGTCCACCACCACCCTCCCCGCGGCCGGAGCCGACTCCGGCCGCGGGGCCTCCCGCCCCGACGGGCTGCACGCACGGCTGCGCAAGCGTCAGGCACTCATCGCCTGGGCGTTCTGCCTGCCCTTCGTCGCCGTGTTCGCCGTCTTCATGCTCTTCCCGATCGTCGGGTCGTTCGCGATGTCGTTCACCGACTTCACCGCTCGCGACATCACCTCGCCGTTCGCGGTGAACTTCGTCTGGCTCGACCAGTTCGCGACGCTCTTTGGGGACCCGCGCTTCATCACGTCCCTCGGGGTCACCGCGGTCTTCGTCGTGGTCGGCATCCCCGTGACGATGGTGCTGGCGCTCGCCCTCGCGCTCGCCCTCAACAGCGGCGGCGGCCGCATCGTCGCGTTCTTCCGGGTGGGTTTCTACGCGCCGGTCGTCACGAGCATCGTCGCGGTCGCGGTCGTCTGGCGCTACATCCTCCAGCCGGACGGCCTCCTCAACTCGGCCCTGGCGCTCGTCGGCATCGATGGCCCGAACTGGCTCAACGACCCCGCCTTCGCCCTGCCCTCGCTCATCATGATGGCGGTGTGGCGCAACGTCGGCACGCTCATGGTGATCTTCCTCGCGGGCCTGCAGGCCGTTCCGCAGGACGTCAACGAGGCGGCGACGATGGATGGCGCGTCATCGTGGCGGCGCCTGATCTCGGTCACCCTGCCGCTGCTGCGCCCCACGATCCTCCTCGGGGCGGTCCTCATCTCCGTCGGCTACCTGCAGTTCTTCGAGGAGGCGTTCGTCATGACCAAGGGCGGGCCGCTCGACTCGACCCTGTCCGTGGCGTACTACACCTTCCAGCAGTTCGGCTTCGGCGAGTACGGACTGGCCTCCGCCGCCAGCTACGTCCTGTTCCTGGCCATCGCTCTGCTGAGCCTGCTCCAGTTCCGACTGCTCCGTTCGAAGGACTGACCCGATGACAACCATCCCCGCTCCCGTGGTGGACACCGTCACGCCGCCGCCCGTTCCGCGGCGCCGCCGCCGTCGGTTCGGTCCGCGTGCGATCACCTACACCGTCCTGGCCGTCGGACTCACCCTCTGGCTCATCCCGTTCCTGTGGATGGTGCTCGGATCGGTCAAGACGCAGGGGGAGATTCTGCGCCGCCCGCCGACGTGGTTCCCGGAGAACCCGACGGGCGAGAACTTCGCGCAGTGGTTCGGGCCTCTCGACTTCGGACACTTCTTCGCCAACAGCCTCATCGTCGCGGTGGTCACCGTCCTCGGCAACATCGTGTTCTGCTCGATGGTGGGCTATGCCCTGGCGAAGATGGAGTTCCCCGGCAAGAAGGTGCTCTTCCTCCTCGTGATGGTGACGCTCATGGTGCCGGGGGTCGTCACCTTCGTGCCGCTGTTCGTGATGGTCTCCTCGCTCGGGCTCGTCAACACCTACCCCGCGCTCATCCTCCCCTTCATCACCGCCCCCATCGGCGTGTTCCTCATGCGGCAGTTCATCATGGGCATCCCCGACGCGCTGCTCGAGGCCGCCCGCCTCGACGGGGCGGGGGAGTGGCGCATCTTCTCGCGCATCGTGATGCCGCTGTGCGGGCCGCCGCTCGCGACCCTCGGCATCCTGACGTTCCTCGCCTCCTGGAACAACTTCCTCTGGCCGCTGGTGGCGGCCCAGACCGAGGAGATGTACACGCTTCCCGTCGCGCTCTCGCTCTACTCGACGGGACAGAACGCGACCAACTACGGACTGCTCCTGGCCGGATCCGTGCTCGTCATCGCGCCCATCATCGTGCTGTTCGTCTTCCTGCAGCGCTGGTTCATCCGGGGCGTCGCCACCACCGGTCTGAAGTGACCCACGCGCCGACCTCCGCGTCGCCGCATCCGTCCCCCCACAAGCGAAAGCACCTCATGCGACCCGAATTCCACACCGCGCCCGATGGAACCCGTTTCCGCGACCTCAACGGCAACGGCGTCCTCGACCCCTACGAGGACCCCCGCCTGACCCCGGAGGAGCGCACCGACGATCTGCTCAGCCGGATGTCGCCGGCCGAGAAGATCGGCCTCATGTTCCAGACCGTCATCGAGATCGGTCCCGATGGCGAGCTCCTCGAGACACCGGGCGCCATCTCGAAGTCGCCGACGACCGACGTCGTGGTCGGCAAGAACATGACGCACTTCAACGTGCACGCCATCCGCACGGCTCGTGAGGGCGCTCGCTGGAACAACAACCTGCAGAGACTCGCCGAGAGCACGCCGCACGGCGTCCCGGTGACGATCAGCACCGATCCGCGGCACGCGTTCGTCGAGAACACCGGCGTCGCCTTCTCCGCGGGTCCCTTCTCGCAGTGGCCGGAGCCGCTGGGGCTCGCCGCGCTCGACGACCTCGAGGTCATCGAGCAGTTCGCCGACGTCGCCCGTCGCGAGTACTGCGCGGTCGGTATCCGGGCGGCGCTGCACCCGCAGATCGACCTCCCCACCGAAGCTCGCTGGGGTCGTCAGGCCCAGACGTTCGGCTTCGACGCCGAGCGGGTCTCGCAGATCACCGCCGCCTACCTGCGCGGCTTCCAGGGCGACGTGCTCGGCGCTGAGAGCGTCGCGTGCACGACGAAGCACTTCCCGGGCGGCGGGCCGCAGCTCGACGGTGAAGACGCGCACTTCCCGTACGGACGCGAGCAGGTCTACCCGGGCGGCATGTTCGACTATCACCTCGAGCCCTTCCGCGAGGCGATCCGGCGCGGCACGGCCGGCATGATGCCGTACTACGGCATGCCGGTCGGACTCGAACGGAACGGCGTGCCGATCGCCGAGGTCGGATTCGCCTACAACCGTCAGATCGTGACGGACCTCCTGCGCGACGAGCTCGGCTACGACGGCGTCGTCGTCACCGACTGGGAGCTCGTCAACGACAACCACGTCGGGGACCAGGTGCTGCCCGCTCGCGCGTGGGGCGTCGAGGAGCTCGACCCGACCGAGCGGATGCTGCGGCTCCTGGACGCCGGTGTCGACCAGTTCGGCGGCGAGGAGTGCACGGAGCTGCTCGTCGGCCTCGTCGAATCCGGCACCGTGCCGCTCGAGCGCATCGACGTCTCGGCCCGGCGCATCCTGCTCGTGAAATTCCGGCTCGGCCTCTTCGACGACCCGTACGTCGACGAGGACGAGGCCGAGCGCATCGTCGGCAACGCCGATTTCCGCGCGCTCGGCACCCGCGCGCAGGCGGAGTCGCTGACCGTTCTGCAGAACCGCGACGAGGTGCTGCCGATCCGTTCGGCGCCCCGCCCGAGGATCTACGCCGAGAACGTCGGCGACGCCGCGATCGCCCCGTACGGCGACCGCGTCGAGCGGCCCGAGGACGCCGACGTCGCGATCGTCCGTGTCGGAGCGCCCTTCGAGCCTCGCGACGACCTGTTCCTCGAGAAGTGGTTCCACCAGGGTTCCCTCGACTTCGGCCCCGGGCTGGTGTCGCGACTGGGTCGTGTCGCGACGCACGCCCCTCTCGTGCTGGTCGTCGGCCTCGACCGGCCCGCGGTCCTCACCCCCTTCGTTCCCGTCGCTTCGGCGATCGTCGCCGACTACGGCAGCTCGGATGCCGCAGTGCTCGCCGCGCTCACCGGCGCGGTGCCGCCACGTGGCACGCTGCCCGTCGAGATCCCGCGATCCATGGACGCCGTGCGCCGTTCCCGGACCGACGTCCCGGGCGACACGGACGAGCCGATCTTCCCGCGGGGGACCGGACTGTCGATCGTGCCGGCGTGAGGTGCGTCGGTAGACTCCCCGGGGAATCGAGGTAGTCATGGTGGTCGGACGACCCACGGTCTACGACGTCGCGGAACGTGCCGGGGTGTCGATCGCGACGGTCTCATTCGCGTTCCGGCGCCCCGACAAGGTGCGCACCGAGACCCGCGACATGGTGTTGCGGGTCGCACGCGAGCTGGGGTACGTCCCCAGCGGCTCGGCCCGGAACCTCGCGCGCGGCCGCACCGGGGTGCTCGGGCTGCATCTGTTCGATCTGCTGGTCGAATCGGCGCCGCCCGTCGAGACGGGGTTGACCTCGGGTGCGGCTCCCGAGCGGCCGACGCCGCCCGGGCTCACCGATCTCGCCGAGCTCGACCTCGACGTCGACCTGATCGCGTGGGACGCCGACGAGGACGTCCGCCGGAGCGCTCCCCGGACGTTCCCGCTCTACGTCGATGAGATCCAGCGCGGCTTCGTGCTCGAGTGCAAGCGGGCCGGCACCGCGGTGCTGCTCAGCACCGGGGGGCTGGGGGCGTCCGAGATCGCCGACACGGCGGGGCAGGTCGACGGCCTCGCGATCCTGCCGGGCCCGACGGTGACCGCGTCTCTCGGCTCGGTGTCGTCGACGCTCCCGGTCGCCGTGCTGAGCTCGCCGCTGGGTGACGCGCACCATGTCCTCGCCGACAACGCTGGTGGTGAGCGGATGCTCGTCGATCATTTCGTCGAGGTCCACGGCGTCTCCACCTTCGGGTGGATCGACGCGCCTGCGGGCTTCGACACCGACGAGCGCCGCGCCGCCTTCTTCGATGCCGTCGCCTCTCACCCCGGCGCGCGCGCCGAGATCATCGACACCGTCGAGCTCGAGCGCGCACCGGTGTTCCCGGGGCTGAGCTCACGAGCACGCGAGAGCACGCTCCCCGAAGCGGTGCTGTGCGCGACCGATCAGATCGCGCTCGCCGCGCTCGACGTGCTGCACGCCCGGGGCATCGTCGTGCCCCGCGATGTGCGGCTCGCCGGCTTCGACGGCATCCAGGCGGCCGGGATGTCGTCGCCGCCGCTGACGACCGTGCGCCAGCCGATGGAGCTCATGGGGCGCATCGCCGCCCACCTGCTGCTGACCGATCCGGGAGACGGCTCGGCGCGGCGCAGCGTGCGCGTCGAGGTGGGGCTCCGGGTCGGCGGAAGCTGCGGGTGCCCGGTCAGTCCGTGATGCGGCAGTGCGTCCGCAGCTCACCGATCCCGTCGATCCCGACGGTGACGACGGAGCGGTCGCGCAGGAAGATCTGCGGGTCGCGCGAGTAGCCGGCGCCGCCCGGGCTGCCGGTCGAGATGAGCGTGCCGGGCAGGAGCGTGGCCGCCGTCGAGAGGTGCGCGACAAGCGTCGCGACCGAGCGGATCATCTGTCCCGTCGAGGCGTCCTGCACCGTCTGGCCGTCGACGACGGCCCAGATGTGAAGGTCTTGCGGGTCGGGGACCTCGTCGGCGGTCACCACGTAGGGTCCCGTCGGCGTGAACCCGTCGAAGGACTTGCAGCGCGACCACTGCGCCTCGGAGAACTGGATGTCGCGCGCGGTGATGTCGTTGACCACCGTGTAGCCCCAGACGTGGTCGAGAGCCGTGTCTGCAGGGACGTCCTTGGCCGCCGTGCCGATGATGACGCCGAGCTCGGCCTCGTAGTCGACCGACTCGCTGAGGCTCCGCGGCCACGACGTGATTGCGTCGTGCGCGGTGAGCGAGTTCGGCCACAGGGTGAACACGGTGGGCGCGGTGTCGGCCTTCAGGCCCAGCTCGCTCGAGTGCGCCGCGTAGTTCAGCCCGACGGCCAGCACGATCGGCGGGGCCAGAACGGCCGATGCGAAGGCCGAGCCGGTGATGTCGTGCCACGCCACGCCCTCGCTCGTCGACGCGTCCGCGACGCGCGCAAGCCCGTCGTCGCCGAGCTCGATGAGCTGCTGCAGTCGTTCGGGTGCGCCGGCGAACAGGTCGCCGACGAACGTGGCCCGGTCGTCTTCGACGAGCACGAGGCGGGGATCGTCGGCCCCCGCGGTCATCACGTGGGCAAAGCGCATGCTCTCAGGCTACCCGGCTCACGACTCGGTCGCGGCGCGACGTCCTCGCCATAGGGCGGACGCCGCCCGCGCTCTAGGGTGGGGGCGTGTCGTTCCCGTCGCCTCTCTCGCAGCCGCAGCCCGGTCACCCCGGTCCCATCCCGGCCGCGCCGACCTCGCCGCCCGTCGTCCCCGTCCGGGCGCGTCCCGGCGGCTGGGCGGCGCTCTGGGTCGGCGCGGTCCTCGTGGTGCTGCTCCTCGGACTGGCGGCCTACCTCGTGTCGTTCCTCGGCTGGTTCGCCTCGATCGTGGGAGCCGTGCTCGCGCTGCTGCCGCTGCTGGGAGTGCTGTGGGTTGTCCGCATCGTCGATCGCTGGGAGCCCGAGCCGCCACGGCTGCTGTGGATCGCGCTGCTGTGGGGCGCCGTCGCGTCGGTGGTCATCGCGCTCGGCGTCGACCTTCTCGTGACCATCGCCACCGGTCCGGCGCGTGACCCGCTCCTCGAGGCGATGAAGAGCGTCGTGCAGGCGCCCATCGTGGAGGAGATCGCGAAGGGGCTCGGCATCCTCCTCATGCTCCGTCTCGGGCGCCGCTACTTCGACGGACCCGTCGACGGCGTCGTCTACGGGGCGATGGTCGGGGCGGGGTTCGCCTTCACCGAGAACATCCTCTACTTCGCCGACAGCCTGATCACCGGCGGTCTTGCTCAGGTGTCGGTCACGTTCGTGCTGCGCGGCATCCTCTCGCCCTTCGCCCACGTCATGTTCACGGCTGCGACCGGCTTCGCGGTCGGACTCGCCGTGCGGCGGGGAGCACGGGGCGCCGCCGTGTTCGGGCCCTGGGCGACCGGCCTCGCCGTCGCGATCCTGCTGCACGCGCTCTGGAACGGCTCGGCTGCTTTCGCCGACTTCTTCGCCCTCTACGTGACGCTCCAGGTGCCTCTGTTCATCGGGTTCGTGATCGGCGTGCTGCTGCTGCGCCGCGAGGAGGCGCGCCTCACCCGCGAGCGGCTCGACGACTACGCCGCGGCGGGCTGGTTCACCCCCGTCGAGGTCGACCTGCTCGCCACCGGGGGAGGCCGAAGGCGCGCGCTGGCCTGGGCGCGGACACTTCCCGGCGACCGCACCGAGACGATGCGGGCATTCATCGCCGAGGCGACGCGTCTCGCTGCCGCACGCCAACGGGCGCTGACCGGCCGCGACGATCGGGCGCTCTCCGACGAGCGCGAGCATCTCGCCCGGGCCACGCGCCTGCGACAGGCCCTGCTGCGACCGTGACCCTCGACCGGGACGACACCGCCCGGGAAAGACTCAGCGCCCGGTGCTGCGGCGATGCCTGCATGTCTCCCGGGCGCTGAGTTGGCCTGCCCTCATGATCCTCCCGCCGCCGCGCCGCGTCAAGAGGTGCGCTCGGGTGGGCGCCGCGTTGCACCCGTCCTCGCCCTCGGGTTGGATGGACACCATGACTGACGACCGCACCAAGCCCGAGATCGACGCCCCCGAGGGGCCCGCGCCCGATGACCTCGTCGTTCGCGACCTGATCGTCGGCGACGGCGCCGAGGCCAAGCCCGGCGACACCGTCACCGTTCACTACGTCGGCGTCGAGTACACCTCCGGCGAGGAGTTCGACTCGTCGTGGAACCGCGGTGAGAGCATCCAGTTCCCGCTCCGCGGTCTGATCCAGGGGTGGCAGGACGGCATCCCGGGCATGAAGGTCGGCGGACGCCGTGAGCTCGTGATCCCGCCGCACCTGGCCTACGGCCCCGCCGGCGGTCACTTCCTCGGCGGCAAGACCCTGATCTTCATCATCGACCTGCTCGCGGTCGGCTGACCCGACGGACACCGCTCGACGGGCGGATGCTGCACAGCGCGGCATCCGCCCGTCGCCATTCGGCAACCGGAAATTTACATTCGCGGGAATAGGCTGTGCGCGGGCCGCGTTGCCGACCCCTTGTACGCCGGAGCCCTCCCGGACACCTACGACGAAGGACGATCATGACCACGACCACCGACATCCCCGGTTACAAGGCTGGCACCTGGGTGCTCGACGCCTCCCACAGCGAGGTGGGCTTCAGCGTCCGCCACATGATGATCTCGAAGGTGCGCGGCACCTTCGCCGTCGCCGAGGCGACCATCGTCGCCCCCGAGAACCCGCTCGAGCTGACGCTCGACGCCAAGGTCGACGTCGCCTCGATCAACACCAAGGACGAGGGGCGCGACAACCACCTCCGCAGTGCCGACTTCTTCGACGTCGAGAACTACCCCAACATCACGTTCGTCTCGACCGGCGTGCGTCAGCAGGGCGGCGACTTCCTCGTCGACGGCGACCTCACCATCAAGGATGTCACCAAGCCGGTGACCTTCGAGGTCGAGTTCGGCGGCTTCGGCACCGACCCGTGGGGCAACTACAAGGCCGGCGCGACGGCCAAGACCGTCATCAACCGCGAGGACTTCGGCCTCACCTGGAACGCCGCGCTCGAGACCGGCGGCGTGCTCGTCGGCAAGGACGTCACCATCGAGCTCGACCTGCAGGGCTCCATCCAGGCCTGATCGCCCGGTTCTCTCCGAGGGGCGGATGCTGCGGCATCCGCCCCTCGTCGTGTCTCCGGGGGCGCGTCGGCCGGCTCACGGGGTCGGGTGGGCCGCGTCGTAGGCGCGGAACGCGGGGGCGAGGCGCACGAGGAGCGCCACCAGACCGACGATGATGAAGCCGCCCAACAGTGGCGGGAACCACAGCGCCGTGACGGTCGCGAGCGTCCCGGCGTACAGCGCGCCCAGCCTCGGACCGCCGGCGACCACCACGATGAACAGGCCCTGCAGTCGGCCTCGGATCGCATCGGGGACGGCGGCCTGCACCATCGTGTTGCGGTAGATCGAGCTGACGTTGTCGGCCGCGCCGGAACCGGCCAGCGCGAGGCCGGCGAGGGCGATCAGGGCGACGTTCGCGGACTCCTCGCCTACGGTCCCCGGGGCGAGTACACCGAACGACCCCGCGAGCAGGACGGCGCCGAACAGGGCGATCGTGATGCCGTAGGCGATGATGGCGCGCTCGATTCCGCGCCCGTGCATCGGGTAGCGCGCGATCGGTCCCGAGAACAGGCTCGAGAAGAACGCGCCGACGGCGATGGCGGCTGTCAGCAGCCCCGTCGTGATCGCGCCGCCGCCGAGCAGCACTGCGCCGATGGCGGGGAAGAGGGCGGTGGGCTGACCGAACGTCATCGCGATGATGTCGAGGATGAACTGCAGCCGGATGTTCTTCGCGCGCTTGATGAAGCGCCAGCCGTCGGCGAGCGATCGCAGGCCCGGGCGGACGACGGCGCCCTCCGGGCGGATGCTGGGCAACGACCAGAGGCCGAGGAAGAGGGCGCTCATGAGCACGAGGTCGATCGTGTAGGTCCAGCCGTAGCCGGTGAAGGCCACGAGCAGCCCGGCCGCGGCCGGCCCGACCGAGACCATGATCCCCATGGTGATGCCGCCGAGCGCCGAGGCTGCGGGCAGCAGCTCGCGGGGGATCAGCCGCGGCACGATCGCCTGCCGTGCCGCCATGACGACCGAATTGGCAGCAGAGTTCACGACCGCGATGGCGTAGAGCCACGCGACCGTCTCGCCGCCGCTCCAGGTCAGCACCATCAGGACGGCCGTCGAGACGAAGGTCACGGATGCCGCGATGATGGCGACCCGGCGCCGGTCGAACGCGTCGGCGAGCATGCCCCCGTAGAGGCCGGCGATGATCATCGGCACGAGCCCGGCGACCGCGATCATCGCGACGGCGAACGTCGACGCCGTCAGGTCGTACATGTGGAGCATGATCGCGACGATGGTCAACTGCCCGCCGAGGCCGGCGAGGGTCGAGCCGACCCACATGCGCGCGAAGGCGGGGGAGGTGGTCAACGGCCGCAGATCGATGAGGTGATCCCGACGCAGGCGCATCATGCGAGCCTAGATGACTGGTACAGTAGAGCGGTTGCCGTTCGATCGGCCGCGGATAAAGAGAGCTCGCACATCGGGTGACGGGCGCCGCGCAATGAGAAGGAAGGGGATCCCATCTATGGCACTCGAAGCAGACGTCAAGAAGGCGATCATCGAAGAGTACGCGACGCACCCCGGTGACACCGGATCCCCCGAGGTGCAGGTCGCGCTCATGTCGCAGCGCATCAAGGACCTCACCGAGCACCTCAAGACCCACAAGCACGACCACCACTCGCGCCGTGGGCTCTTCCTGCTCGTCGGTCAGCGCCGTCGACTGCTCGGCTACCTCCAGGAGCTCGACATCCAGCGTTACCGTACGCTGATCGAGCGCCTCGGTCTCCGCCGCTAAGGAGAGCGACTCCGCGCACAATCGCGCAAAACATTCTTGCGAAGGCCGTCCCAGGTGTGGGGCGGCCTTCGGCTTTTCCCGAGCCCGCGCCGCGAGAACGTACCTTCACCGCGAGAACGTACGCCGTCTGGTGCGTTGTCGCGGAGACGGTGCGTGTTCGGCGGCGGGTGTTCGGTGGTGTGTGCTCAGCGGTGGGCCGCGGCGAGTAGATCGGCGTGCCAGCGCTCGGCGACGTCGGGGTGGGCCCGCAGGCGCGACTTCAGCGCGTTCTCGCCGTGCACCCCGTGGATGGGGTTGCTCGGGTCCTTCGTGACGCCTCTCGCCTCGGCGGCGAGTTCGGCGGGCAGGTCGATGAGCGGGAACCGGGCGTCGAGCGCGGGGTTGAAGAAGAACGGGACCGAGATGCGGTCGTCCGGGTACCGCGGCGCCACGACGCGGTGGTTCGTCGCGATGAGATAGCCGTCGGTCGCGTACTCGAGCAGCTCGCCGATGTTGACGACGAAGGCCCCGGGCACCGGCGGAGCGTCGACCCATTCGCCATCCCGCTCGACCTGCAGGCCGCCCTTGCCGGGCTCGACCCATAGGAGGGTCAGGGCGCCCGAGTCCTTGTGCGCGCCGACCCCCTGCTGCGGGGTGGGGTCGTCCTTGCCGGGGTAGCGGACGATCTTCAGCAGGGTCTGGGGCTCGCCGAAGTGGTCGTCGAAGTACGTCGCGGGGGCGCCGAGGGCCTCGGCCCAGGCGCGGAGCAGACGCCGCGCGACCTCGGAGAGGTGCGCGACCCACGCGTCGGTGACCTCGCGCAGCTCGGGCTGCGCGGCCGGCCACAGGTTGGGGCCGATGAGCCGGGCGTAGTCGGGCGCGTCGGGGTCGTCGACCGCGGACCGTTCGGGACCGATGTCGATCTGCTCGCGCCAGTCGACCCGGCCCTGCGTGAGCTCGCCGCCGACGCGCGTGTAGCCGCGGAAGTGCGGGCTGTTGACGTTCTCGATCGCGAGCTTGTCGGCCTCGGGCAGGTCGAAGAACTCGCGCGCGACGCGGTGGAGCCGGTCCTCGAGACCGGCGGGGATGCCGGTGCCGGTGAGGTAGAAGAAGCCGACGTCGTGCGTCGCGGCGCGCAGCTCGTCGCGGAAGCGGGCGACATCGGCGGCGTCGCCGTCGAGCTGGGAGAAGTCGAGAACGGGAAGGGAGAGCTCGCTCATGCAGTGAGGCTACGAGCCCTCTGCGGCATCCGCTCGTTTGTTGCGCGGGATGACCTCGCCGGCCTCGCGCGGACGACGCGACCCCGTCGGGTCGCTGCGCCGGCCCTCGCGGCCCGCGAGCTGCGGGTCGCGGAAGAGCCACGCCGGGCGGGGCTCGACGAGCGGCCGGAACACTCGTCGAACCGGAGCCGTGGCCAGACCCAGAGCGATGAGGATCGACGCGACGACGACGAGCGGCAGCCACACCCACGTGGGTTCGGCGTCTCGCAGCACGCCCGACTCCCGGAACGGGTACAGCACGAACGAGTGCAGCAGGTAGATGTACATCGTGTACTGCCCGAGCCGGGTCCAGCGGTGCGAACCGCGGGGGACGAGGGCCAGGAAGGATGCCGTGAGGGCGAGCGCCACGAGCAGCAGGGCGACCCGCACGGCTCCCGCCCACCATTCGGAGCTGCCCGCATCCGAGTAGCTCGCGTCGTAGAACATCCACTTTCCGAGGTTGATGTCGCGCCATGTTCCGATGAATGCCCAGGCCGCCCATCCCGCGAGCCCGAGCGTCGCGACGGCCGCCGTCACGGTCGTCGGGGTGCGCCGCAGCAGGTCGAACCGGTCGACGACGTCGCGGTCGCGCAGCCACCAGCCGAGCACGAAGAAGGGCAGGAAGCCGAGCGTTCGCGACAGCGAGAGCGTCGAATCGATGTTCGGGAGGTACCCGGAGATCACCGAGATCGCGAAGGCCCACAGGAGCGGCCACCGCAGGAGCGCGAGGTAGGGCAGGACCAGGCGGAAGATCCCGAGCGCCAGCAGGAACCACAGCGTCCACGAGGGCTGGGTCGGGTTGGGGTTCGCGTGGCCCTCGACGAGGAACTTCGTGAGCGTCCAGAGTCCCTCGAAGATCACGTACGGCACGAGGATGTCGGTGATGACGCGGGCCATCTGCCGCCGCGATTGCGGGTCGGACTTGGAGAAGTAGCCCGAGATGATCGCGAACGCGGGCATGTGGAACGCGTAGATCACGAGGTACATCGCCATCGCGATGTCGGAGTCGTACGTCAGGCGCTGGATCGCGTGACCCAGCACCACCAGCACGATACAGGCGAAGCGGGCGTTGTCCCAGAAGGGCACGCGCCGCTTCGGGCGCGTTCCGGTCGTGCCGGTGGCGGGATGCGTCATCGTGGATGAAACACTATCCCGGGGGAATAGTCCGAGCGCGACCGCGTTGCATGGTTTATATTCATTTGCATGAAACGGATGCCGCGGCATCCGGGAAGGCGGACCGACGTGAACACGCACACGAGCGATAACACCGGCTGGTCGGGGATGCAGTTCGGCATCTTCTCCGTGAGCGACATCACGGCAGACCCGACGAGCGGCCACACCCCGAGCGAAGCGGAGAAGATCCGCGCCGCCGTGACCATCGCCAAGCATGCCGAGGATGTCGGGCTCGACGTCTACGCGATCGGCGAGCACCACAACCCGCCGTTCTGGTCGTCGTCGCCCACCACGACGCTCGCCTACATCGCGGCGCAGACCGAACGCCTCATCCTCTCCACGGCCACGACGCTCATCACGACGAACGACCCGGTGAAGATCGCCGAGGACTACGCGATGCTTCAGCACCTGTCGGGCGGCCGCGTCGACCTCATCATGGGGCGCGGCAACACCGGCCCGGTCTACCCGTGGTTCGGCAAGGACATCCGTCAGGGCCTGCCGCTCGCGATCGAGAACTACGCCCTGCTGCACAAGCTGTGGCGTGAGGACGTCGTCGACTGGGAGGGCAAGTTCCGCACTCCGCTGCAGGGCTTCACCTCGACGCCCCGTCCGCTCGACGGCGTCGCTCCGTTCGTCTGGCACGGCTCGATCCGCACCCCCGAGATCGCCGAGCAGGCCGCCTACTACGGCGACGGCTTCTTCGCGAACAACATCTTCTGGCCCAAGGAGCACTACCAGCGCCTCATCGACCTGTACCGTCAGCGCTTCGCGCACTACGGCCACGGCACGCCCGAGCAGGCGATCGTCGGTCTCGGCGGCCAGGTGTTCATGAGCGCCAACTCGCAGGATGCCGTTCGGAAGTTCCGCCCGTACTTCGACAACGCCCCCGTCTACGGTCACGGCCCCTCGCTCGAGGACTTCAGCGAGATGACGCCCCTCACCGTCGGGTCGCCGCAGCAGGTCATCGACCGGTACGCGGCGATGCGCGAGACGTTCGGCGACTACCAGCGTCAGCTGTTCCTCATCGACCACGCGGGCCTGCCGCTGAAGACCGTGCTCGAGCAGCTCGACATCCTGGGCGGCGAGGTCGTCCCGGTGCTTCGGAAGGAGCTCGCGCAGGGTCGTGGCGCGGCAGTGCCCGACGCCCCGACGCACGCCGCGCGCGTCCGTGAGGTGTACGGCGACGGCCCGGCGCGCGAAGCGCGGCCCCGCGCCAATCGCGGAGACAACCTCAGCGGCCCCTCGCCCTACCAGGACGCTCCCGCGCCCGCAGGTTCGGCCTTCGGTGTGGCGGCGGCACGATGAGCGCGCGGCGTGTCGCGGTCGTCTCGGCCGGCCTGTCGAACCCGTCGTCGACCCGCATGCTCGCCGACCGGCTCGCGACGGCGACGATCGCCGAGCTCACGGCATCCGACATCACCGCGACAGCGGACGTCATCGAGCTGCGCGATCTCGCGCACGACATCACGAACAACCTGCTGACGGGTTTCGCCCCGCCCGCCCTCGAGTCGGCGATCAACTCGGTCGTCTCGGCCGACGCGCTCATCGCTGTGACGCCGATCTTCTCGACGAGCTACTCCGGGCTGTTCAAGTCGTTCATCGACGTGCTCGACCCCGACTCGCTCACCGGGAAGCCCGTGCTCATCGGGGCGAACGCGGGCACGGCTCGTCACTCGCTCGCGATCGACTATGCCATCCGGCCGCTGTTCGCGTACCTGCACGCGGCCCCGGTCTCGACCGGCGTCTTCGCGGCGTCGAGCGACTGGGGGAGCAAGGCCGACGAGGTCGCTCCGCTGAGCGCGCGGGTCGAGCGCGGCGCACGGGAGCTCGCTGCGGCCGTCGTGGCACGCACGCCCGTCACGGACGGTGATCCTTTCGACCCCGCCTCGTACCTGGGCGAGGGCAAGTCGTTCGGTCACCTGCTCGGCGGTCTCGCCGGGGAGTGACCCGCTCGCGGCGCCGCGTGAGGGCGGCCGTGATCACATCGATCGCGGCGCCCAGCGCCAGCGCCGCGGCCACCGACAGGAGCACCGCAAGCAGCGGGGCATCGGGCAGGAGCGCGCCGATCGCCGCGCCGATGACGCTCTGATAGGTGGCCCAGGCCGTCGCCGCGACTCCGGCGATGGCGAGGAAGCGCACGGCCGATACTCGCGTCGCGCCCGCGGTGAGATTGACCGCGAGGCGCGCGAAGGGGATGAAGCGGGCGGTGAAGACGACCGTCGCGGTTCCCCGCTGCAGCCGAGCCCCCGCCCATGCGAACGCGCGCTGCACGCGCCGGTGCCGCATCCACCGCCACCGGCGGAGGCCGATCCGACGCCCCACGGCGTAGCAGAGCGCATCCCCGCAGAACGCAGCGGATGCGGCGACACCGACGACGGCCGCCAGCGGGGGATCGCCGGTCGACGCGGCGAGCGCTCCCGCCGCCGTCACCGCGATCTCGCCGGGGACGACGACCAGGACGGAGTCGAGGAGGACGAGCGCGAAGACCGCGACGAGGAGCCAGGGGCCGCCGGACATCGCGGTCAGCAGGTCGTCGAGCACGCGGCATCCCTATCAGCCGTGGATGAACGGAGCGGGAACGGCGACGGTCAGGCGTCCGCGAGGTGACCGAGCGCGGAGGATCGTGTGAACAGTGCGCGATTCCGGCTGGTTCAGCAGACAGTGGCGCGCCGTCGGCGACACCCTGGTCTCGTGAGAGTCGCGGTGGTCACCGAGTCCTTCCTTCCCCACATGAACGGCGTGACCGGTTCGGTCCTGCGGGTGCTCGAGCATCTCGAGCATCGCGGGCACGATGCCTTCGTCGTCGCGCCGGGCGCGGGGCGACGGCATCCGCTCGCCGTTCCGGGGCGAGCGGTGCGGTCGATCCCGATGCCCCGGTATCCGGCCGTGCGCGTGGCGGCCCCGCCCGTCGTCTCGGTCGCGCGGGCGCTGCGAGAGTTCCGCCCCGACGTGGTGCACCTCGCATCGCCGTTCCTTCTCGGCTGGCAGGGGCTGCTCGCGGCCGAGGGTCTCGGCCTGCCGAGCGTCGCCGTCTACCAGACCGATGTCATCGCCTACACCGAGCGCTACGGCGTGCCCCACGCCACGGCCCTGACGGCGGCTCACGTGCGGCGGCTGCATCGTCGCGCGACGCTGACGCTCGCCCCCGCCGACGCGGCACGGCGGCAGCTGCAGGACCTCGGTGTCGATCGCGTCGCGATCTGGGGCCGCGGGGTCGACGGCATCCGCTTCGCGCCCCACCGCCGCGACGAGGCGTGGCGCGGGCGGGTCGTTCCGGAAACGGCCGACGGCGACGTCGTGGTCGGATATGTCGGGCGGCTCGCCCCCGAGAAGCAGATCGAGGACCTGGCGGCGCTCAGCTCGCTGCCCGGCGTGCGACTGGTCATCGTGGGCGACGGGCCCTCGCGGACGAGTCTGGAGAGCCTCTTGCCGGATGCCGTCTTCCTCGGGCATCTGCAGGGGGACGAGCTCGCCACCGTGATGGCCAGCTTCGACGTTTTCGTGCACCCGGGCGAGAGCGAGACGTTCGGCCAGACCATCCAGGAGGCGCAGGCGAGCGGTGTACCGGTGGTCGCGACGGGTCGCGGCGGCCCGCTCGACCTGGTGCGCAGCAGTGTCGACGGGTGGCTCTACCGGCCCGGCGATGCCGACGACCTCCGCAGCCGGGTCGCCGACCTGGCGGGGGACGCGGCGAAGCGGCGCGCGTTCGGCGCGGCGGCCCGGGAGGCCGTCGCCGGGCGCACCTGGGAGAGCCTCGGCGATGCCCTGCTCGGCCACTACGAGCGTGCGGGCGAGCTGCATGCGATCGACCGTGCCCGGCGGGCTCGCGTGTGGCCGCGCGCCGAGCTGCCCGTCGCGGGCGACGGACCCCCGCTGTGGCGGCGCTACGTCGCGCTGGGCGACTCGATCACCGAGGGGCTCTGCGACACGTCGCGCATGCCGGCGGGGATGCACCGGGGATGGGCCGATCGTCTCGCTCAGCTGCTCGCCTCGGCGGCGCCGCGAGCCGGTGGGGGAACCGCAGCCTTCCAGTACGCGAACCTCGCGGTGCGCAGCAAACGGGTACGGCACCTCGTCGACGAGCAGGTTCCGGCGTGCCTGGCGCTGCGGCCCGAACTCGTCTCGGTGCTCATCGGTGCCAACGACCTCGTGCAGGCCCGGGTGGACGTCGCGAGCGTCGCCGACGAGGTCGAGATCGCGGTCCGGCGGTTGCGGGAATCCGGGGCGGACGTGCTGCTCGCCACGGTGTTCCTTCCGGGGCGGGCCGCAGCGAGCATCTTCGCGCGGCGCTTCGCCGCCTACAACGCCCGGCTGCGAACGATCGCGTCGAGGACGGGCGCCATCCTGGTCGACCTCGAGGCTGTGCCGGAACTCGCCCGCCTCGAGCTGTGGGCCGACGACAAGGTGCATCTGCGCTCGCGCGGGCATCGGCTCGTGGCCTATCGCGCGGCGGAAGCGCTCGGGGTGCCGCACGCCGAGGCGCTCGCCGAGCTCGACGAGGCCTTCCATCTCGACGACGATCCCGTCGTGCCGGGAACGTGGCTGCGTCGCGATGCACTCCCGTGGATGTGGCGGCGCCTGCGCGGCCGCACGGCCGGCGACGGCGTCGCCCCCAAGCTCCCCGCCTACGTGCGCATCGGCCCCACGGCCCCGCGCCGCTCGTCCCTCCCACAGCAGTAGCCCGCCCCGTCCCGCCCCGCCCCGCCCCGCCCCCGCCCCGCCCCGCCGGGAGCGACGCGCGGTCAGGGGCGCCAGCGGTACTCGGCCTCGGGGCGGCCGGGGGCCCCGTAGCGCTGGGCCCGTTCGGCACGGCCGGCGTCGGCGAGGTGCTCGAGGTATCGTCGCGCCGCGACGCGCGACATCCCGAGCGCCTCCGCAGCCTCGCGGGCGGACAGGGCTCCGGCCTCGCGGAGCCGGTTCGACACGCGCTCGAGCGTCTCGGGAGAGAGCCCCTTGGGGACGGGCGCCGTGACCGGGCGCAGCGCCCCCAGCATCGCGTCGATCTCGGCCTGGGTCGCCGCGCCCGTGGTCTCGCTCGCGCGCTCGCGGTAGCGCGCGTACTGCGACATCCGTTCCTGGAAGTCGGCGAAGGTGAAGGGCTTCACGAGATATTGCACCGCGCCGAGGCCGACGACCTGGCGCACCACGTCGGCATCCCGCACCGAGGTGATCGCGATGACGTCGACATCCCGGGCTCGCGCGCGCACATGGCGCAGGACGTCGAGTCCCGATCCGTCGGGCATCGTCATGTCCAGAAGCACGAGGTCGATCTCGTCCGTGGCCGGGCTGTCGAGGAGGGCTCGCAGGGCGGCACGTGCGCCGCTGCACTCGGCGACGACCCGGAATCCGTCCAGCCGCTCGATGTAGTGGCGGTGGAGGTCGAGGGTGAGGGCTTCGTCGTCGACCAGCAGCACGCCGATCATGTTTCCCTCCTCGGCAGGATGACGCGGAACGTCGTCGGGTCGTGATCGAGGGTGAGGCTACCGCCGGCGTCGTCGACGATCGCTGCGACGAGGGCGAGACCGACACCACGTCCTTCGGCGCCGGCGGGTTTCGTGGAGAAGCCGTGCTCGAAGATCCGGCGCCGGAGCTCGGGAGGGACGCCGGTTCCCGAGTCCGACACGGCGATCTCGAGCTCGTCCTCCTCGGTGCGCGTCATCCTGATCTCCACCCAGCGCGGTTCGGGCCCGCCGGCGGCGGCGTCGAGCGCATTGTCGATGAGATTACCGACGACCGAGACGGCGTCGACCGGCGAGAGCACCGAGCGAGGCGCGTCGGGTTCGATGCGGGAGCGCCACCGGATGCCGCGTTCCTTGGCCTGCGAGGCCTTGCCGAGCAGCAGCGCCCCGACAGTCGGATCGCCCTCGCGGCGGGCGGCGACCTCATCGACCAGCACCTGACTCTGCCGCGAGGTCTCGGCGAGGATCTCGATCGCCTCGGGGGTGCGA
This sequence comes from Microbacterium sp. 1262, assembly GCF_040544895.1. Lineage (NCBI taxonomy): Bacteria > Bacillati > Actinomycetota > Actinomycetes > Micrococcales > Microbacteriaceae > Microbacterium > Microbacterium sp. 1262. The sequence goes on along the minus strand of NZ_JBEPKU010000001.1, from coordinate 1,676,425 downwards.
CCCAGCTCCAGCAGGGCGATGGCGGTGTGCATGCGGTTGCCGTGCTCATGGGTCTGCGCCCGCAGGGCTTCGCCGAGCGTACGGAGCGACTCGAACGACGAGACGGCGTCGCGGACGGCGCCGGCGGGCAGGTCTCCGGTGACCTGCCGCGTCGCCCGACGCGCGACGACGGCTCCGACGAGACCGGCCGCCAGGAGCGCGGCCGCGATGCCGACGACGACGAGGATGCGGGGCCCCAGAGTCGCCGCGATGCTGCCGATGGTCACGCCGACAGAGACCCACCCGACGACGGCGCCGCCGCTCTCCACGGGCACGATGGTGCGGATCGAGGGGCCGAGGGTGCCCGTGAACTCTTCCGTCAACGCGCGTGACGTGGTGGGGATCGAACCCAGGTAGCGCTCGCCGATCCGCTCGGCGTCGCGATGCGTGATCCGGATGCCGCTCGGGTCCATGATCGTGACGAAGTCGACGCGGGCATCGACGATCACCTGTTCGACCTGGGGCTGCAGCTCCGCGGATGCGAGGTCGCGGTCGCCGGCGGCGAGGAGGTCGGCGACCTGCGCCGAGTCGGCGACGGTCTGCGCGACGGCCTGGGTGACGCGCTCGGCCTCGGACCGCGCGGACCGCTGGCCGTCGGCGATGAGGATGCCGGCGATCGCCAGGGTGAGGAGCGCCACGGCCACCGCGACCGCGACGAACACGAGCGAAGCGGCGCTGCGGGTGCGCGTTGTCATGCCGCTCTCGCTCTCGTCGTCGTCGTCGTCGGGTGCTGCCACGTCGCAGGCCGTGACCAATACGACCATAAATCGGCGTCCGCGCGGAACGGCCGGACGCTGAGAGCGCACCGACAGAGACGTCGGCATCGGACAACGACTGTTCAGCTGGAGGAGACCATGGCTCTCACATCATCTTTCCGCCTGCCGGGGTACAACGCCCGGAAAGGCAAGCAGGCCTGGGACAAGCACACGTGGCTCTACGTCTCGGTCATCCTGGCGGTCGTGGTGGGCGCGGTCGTCGGCCTCGTATGGCCTTCCTTCGCCGTCGGTCTCGAGCCGCTCGGCAAGGGCTTCGTCAACCTCATCAAGATGATGATCGCGCCGATCATCTTCTGCACGATCGTGGTGGGCGTCGGCTCCATCGCGAAGGCCGCGACGGTCGGGCGCATCGGCGGTCTCGCGCTGCTGTACTTCATGGTGATGTCGACCTTCGCCTTGGCGATCGGACTCATCGTGGGCAACATCATCCACCCGGGTGAGGGGCTCAACATGCAGAGCGCGGTCTACGACGCCGGGGCGGCGGCCGAGGCGAAGTCGACGACCGACTTCCTGCTCGGCATCATCCCGACCACCTTCTTCTCGGCGTTCACCGGTGAGAGCGTGCTCCAGGTGCTGTTCATCGCGCTGCTAGTCGGCTTCGCGTTGCAGGGACTCGGCGAGAAGGGCGCCCCGATCATGAGCGCCGTGAAGAACCTGCAGACGCTGGTCTTCCGCATCCTCGGCATGATCCTGTGGCTTGCTCCGATCGGCGCCTTCGGTGCGATCGCCGCGGTGGTCGGCAAGACCGGTGTCGCCGCCATCGTGAGCCTCGGTGTGCTGATGATCGCGTTCTACATCACGTGCATCGTCTTCATCGTCGCGGTGCTCGGCACGCTGCTCTACGCCGTGGCGCGGATCAACATCTTCAGCCTGATGAAGTACCTCGCCCGCGAGTACCTGCTGATCGTCGGGACCTCGTCGAGCGAGTCCGCGCTGCCCCGCCTGATCGCCAAGATGGAGCACGTCGGCGTCTCGAAGCCGGTCGTGGGTATCACGGTCCCCACGGGATACTCGTTCAACCTCGATGGGACGGCCATCTACCTCACGATGGCGTCGCTGTTCATCGCCGCCGGGATGGGCGCTCCGATGTCGATCCCCGAGCAGATCGGACTGCTGGTCTTCATGATCATCGCCTCGAAGGGCGCGGCCGGAGTCACCGGCGCCGGCCTCGCGACCCTCGCCGGCGGTCTGCAGGCGTACCGGCCCGACCTCGTCAACGGCGTCGGCGTGATCGTCGGCATCGACCGGTTCATGTCGGAGGGTCGCGCGCTGACCAACTTCACCGGGAACGCGGTCGCGACGATCCTCATCGGAACCTGGACCCGCGAGTTCGACCGCGACCAGGCCCGCGCCGTGCTCAGCGGCGAGCGCCCCTTCGACGAGGCGATGCTCACCGGTCACGGTCACGACGGGATGTCGAACGACACCGGCGCCGTCAACACGCAGGGACTCGGTGACGCCGCCCTCGAGGAGGCCGCGGCGAAGGAGGAGCGCGCTCGCCTCCGCCGCGAGGCCGCGACGCGCTGACGGTTCCCGATCTCCGGTGGCCGCGGATCCGAGAAATCGGATGCCGTGGCCACCGGCATTCTCGACGGCAGGCGAAACCGGCTCGCTGGCGCGCAGGGCGACGGGCCCCGCGAGGAGAAGGTGGAACGCGACCGCTCAGAATGGCGGGGCCCCGGGGCCGGGTGGCTCTGTGGACGTGAAGGCGACCGTGAATGCGACGAGGGGTGGTGGTGCGTCTTCGCGGTAGATCCGTCCGGTGGGTGAGGTCCAGATCAGCCTTCCGCCGGGGAGTTGTCGTACTCGCCATCGGGTGTGGTGTTTGACGTCGTGGTGTCTTTTGCAGAGGTTCGCGAGGTTGCACACGTGCGTCGCGCCGCCGTCGGATGCGGCGATGGTGTGGTCGATCTCGCAGCGGATGGCGGGTTGCCGGCATCCGGGGAATCGGCAGTGCCGGTCTCGGGCTCGCAGCAGCCTGACCATGGCGGCGGTGGGCCGGTAGCTGTCGCATTCGAGGACGGTTCCGGTGACCGGGTGGGTGAGCAGCCGGTCCCACGAGGTCGCGTTGCCGGCGAGTTCGCGTGCGGTGTTCGCATCGATGGGGGAGCGCCCCGCCAGATCGGCAGGCCCCTCGTCTTGCCCCATGAGTGTCAGCGCGGACACGGCGACTTGCACGTGTGCCCGGATCGCCCCGAGCGTTCCGCCGCCGTCACCGGTGCCAGTCGGGTCGAGCGCCGGCGATCCAGTCAGGAGGAGGTCGCTGAACACGTCGGCGCGGACCTGATCGATCGTGCGGGCATCGTCGACGAACGACGACCCGTCGCGAATCGTCGTGTCGGCGCCGGGTGAGCCGCCGTTCGCGTCGGCTCGAACGCCAGGCGCCTCGGCTCGAGCGTCAGGGGCGTCGGCTCGAGCGTCAGCGCCGCCACCCGCCCCGTCAGCCTGGGCCCGCGCGTTGATGATCTCCCGCGCCTGCCGCGTGAGCCGGTCCACGATCCCGTCGGCGATCACGGTCGGCAAGGTCGCGATCAGGTCCGACATCCCATCCGCCCCGACCTGCACTCGCACGCACCGCCCCGCCGCGGCCTCCTCGTGCCGCTCGGTGAACGACCGCGGGTGCATCTGCTCCGCCAGCATCCGCAATGTCTCCAGCACCCGGTTGGGCCTCTCGCCCTCGCACCGCTCGATCGCGACCCGCTCGAACTCCGCCCGGCCCTCTGCGGGCACGAGGCATCCCGTCTCCTGAATCACCCGGACATGCCCGCGGACGATGCGCCCGGCTTCCCAGGCCGCCATCGTCACCGGGTAGTTCTCAACCAGATCGCGCGCCTCGTCGATCCGCCGTTGCAAAGTGCGGTCGGTCGTGACGAACACTCCGGCAAGTTCCGCGGCGATGCCCCGCAACGCCATCTCGCGCGCCTTGACCTTCTCCGACGCCCCAGCGGCCTGCTTCTCGGCCAGCAGCCCAGCCGCCGCGAGCACCCGAACCTCACGAATCTGCACGGCTCGCGCGGCATCCGAAACGCCCTCGGCATCCGCGACCAGCTGAGCGAGGACGTCGACGTCGCCGTCGCTGCCCATCCCGCAGCCTGCCCGGCTACCGATCCCGTCGTTCGAATGCATGTTCGAATACTGTCACGAACCTCCGACATCGCCCCGCCACTCTGCACACACCCCGAAGCGCCCGAGAAATACAGGCGGGGCCCGGACGCGTCAGCATCCGAGCCCCGTTCGCGGGCGGCCGTTCGGCGTCACCCGCTCTTGCGGCGGAACTCCCGCTTCGTCATGGCACCGTGCGACGCGTGCACCGACGAATCGCCGTCGAGGTGTGCCTCTCCGGTGCGGTGCTGGGCGTTCTTCTTTTCGAGCGCCTCGCGGAACTTGCGCTTCACATCGTCGGATGCCGCGCCCGCGGGCTTGTCTGCTTCGCTCATGAGGCCACGATACGCAGGCGAGGGTCTCGCTGGTAGGCTGGGGCAGGTTGCCGTCCGGCACCCGCTCAATTCAACACTGAGCTCATGGAGCGGATCCGGCAGGAAGCTGGTCCCCTGTGGTGGGTTCCCATCCCGATCGAATGCCGATCGCGGAGATGGTGATCTTCGACTGGTGACCAGCGCAGGCGGTTCTCGCGGTTTCGTCCGCGCGCCCATATCTGCCCCGCTCCTTCGCACGATCTCGTGCGCGAAACGCGCGTGCGAGTCTAAACAAAGAAGGAGGGACCTCTTGGAAGGTCCAGAAATCACCGCAGCCGAAGCCGTCCTCGACAACGGCCGCTTCGGCACCCGCACCGTCCGGTTCGAGACCGGACGCCTGGCACAGCAGGCGCAGGGCGCCGTTGCCGCCTACCTCGATGAGGAGACGATGCTCCTCTCGGCCACCAGCGCCGGCAAGCACCCGCGCGAAGGCTTCGACTTCTTCCCGCTCACCGTCGACGTCGAAGAGCGCTCGTACGCCGCCGGCAAGATTCCCGGCTCGTTCTTCCGCCGCGAGGGACGCCCCTCGACCGAGGCGATCCTCGTCTGCCGTCTGATCGACCGCCCGCTGCGCCCGTCGTTCGTCGACGGCCTGCGCAACGAGGTCCAGATCGTCATCACGGTCCTCTCGATCGCACCCGGCGAGTACTACGACGCCCTCGCGATCAACGCGGCCTCCGCGTCGACCCAGATCTCGGGTCTGCCGTTCTCCGGCCCGATCGCCGGCGTGCGCCTGGCGCTCGTCCCCGGTCACGGCGAGCACGAGGACCAGTGGGTCGTCTTCCCGAACCAGAAGGTCGTCGAAGAGGCCGTCTTCGACCTCACCGTCGCCGGCCGGGTGCTCCCCGACGGCGAAGTGGCCATCATGATGGTCGAGGCCGAGGCAACCGAGGGCAGCTGGAACCTCATCAAGGGCGGCGCCGTCAAGCCGAGCGAAGAGGTCGTCGCACAGGGCCTCGAGGCCGCGAAGCCCTTCATCAAGCAGCTCGTCGACGCGCAGGCGTCGATGGCGGCATCCGCGTCGCGTGAGCCGGGCGTCTACCCCGTCTTCCCGCCGTACGCGCCCGAGGTCTACGACTTCGTCGCCGAGCGCGCCTACGGCGAGCTGACGAGCGTCTACCAGATCGCCGACAAGCAGGAGCGCCAGAACGCCGACGACGCGATCAAGGACCGCGTCAAGGGCGAGGTCGCCGCTGCCGTCGAGGCCGAGCAGCTCCCGGCGTCCGCGCTCGCGGAGTTCTCCGCCGCCTACAAGTCGGTCACCAAGAAGATCGTCCGCGGTCGCATCCTCAGCGAGGGCGTCCGCATCGACGGTCGCGGCCTGGCCGACATCCGTCCGCTCGACGCCGAGGTGCAGGTCATCCCGCGCGTCCACGGCTCGGCGATCTTCCAGCGCGGTGAGACCCAGATCCTGGGCGTCACCACGCTGAACATGCTGAAGATGGAGCAGCAGATCGACTCGCTGTCGCCCACGACGAGCAAGCGCTACCTGCACCACTACAACTTCCCGCCCTACTCGACCGGTGAGACCGGCCGCGTCGGCAGCCCGAAGCGTCGCGAGATCGGGCACGGCTTCCTCGCCGAGCGCGCGCTCGTGCCGGTGCTGCCCAGCCGCGAGGAGTTCCCGTACGCGATCCGTCAGGTCTCCGAGGCCCTCGGGTCGAACGGCTCGACCTCGATGGGCTCGGTGTGCGCCTCGACCCTCTCGCTGCTGAACGCCGGTGTGCCCCTGCGCGCCCCGGTCGCCGGTATCGCGATGGGTCTCGTCTCCGACCAGGTCGACGGTGAGACCCGCTACGCGGCGCTGACCGACATCCTCGGCGCCGAGGACGCGCTCGGCGACATGGACTTCAAGGTCGCCGGCACGAGCGAGTTCGTCACGGCCATCCAGCTCGACACGAAGCTCGACGGCATCCCGTCGTCGGTGCTCTCGGCCGCGCTGACCCAGGCCAAGGAGGCTCGTCTGACGATCCTCGGCGTCCTCAACGCCGCGATCGACAGTCCCGACGAGATGGCACCGACCGCCCCGCGCGTCATCAGCGTCCAGATCCCGGTCGACAAGATCGGTGAGCTGATCGGCCCCAAGGGCAAGACGATCAACTCGATCCAGGACGAGACCGGCGCCGACATCTCGATCGAGGAGGACGGCACCGTCTACATCGGCGCGACCGACGGCCCCTCGGCCGAGGCCGCTCGTGCCCGCGTGAACGCGATCGCCAACCCCACCAACCCCGAGGTCGGCGAGCAGTTCCTGGGCACCGTCGTGAAGATCGCGACGTTCGGCGCGTTCATCTCGCTCCTGCCCGGCAAGGACGGACTGCTGCACGTCAGCGAGGTCCGCAAGCTCGCCGACGGCAAGCGCGTCGAGAACGTCGAAGACGTCCTGGGCGTCGGCCAGAAGATCCTCGTGCGCATCACGAAGATCGACGACCGCGGCAAGCTCTCCCTCGAGCCGGTTCTCGAAGAGACCGCTGACCAGGACGGCTCGGCCGCTGCGAGCGAGGGCCCCGAGGCTCCCGCCGAAGGCTGAATCTCCTGATCACCCGGATGCCCGTCCCCGTCTCGGGGGCGGGCATCCGTCGTTCCCAGAGCGGCCGTGATGAAACAGTTATCTGGAATTCACGGCCCGTTCGCGACAATACGCGCCCACCGGTGCGGGGTGTCCTACTCTCGAAGTGCGCGCCGAGGAGCCGCGCCCCGCGATTCCTCGGTGTCGACGGAGGTGTGTGATGTCGGGGGACCGGGTGGCTCAGGTCGCAGCCGCTGGTGCGCCCGCCGCGGCCGTGCATCCCTCCAGCCCGATCCCGGTACACGGCAAGCCCGTGGGCGCCGACATCCGCGTCGACCTGGCCGAGACCGGCAAGCGGATCTTCCCCCTCATCCTCGGCGGCTCCGAGTTCGGGTGGACTATCGATCTCGCAGCGAGCCACGCCGTCCTCGACGCTTATGTGCAGCGCGGCGGCAACGCCCTGCACACCTCCGACGGCTACGCCTCGGGTCGCAGCGAGCACATCATCGGCCGCTGGCTCTCCAGTCGGGGAAACCGCGACGACATCGTCGTCACGGTGCGGGTGGGGGGCAACCCCGACAATCCTGGGCTCGGCTCGGTGAATCTCGTACGGTCGGTGGAGGCGTCGCTCGGCCGGCTGGGCATCGATCGCATCGACCTGCTGTACCTGGATGCCGCGACCGACGGCGTCACGGCGCTCGAAGACACTCTCGCGACGGCGGAATGGCTCGTCGAGAGCGGGAAGGTCGGAGCGCTGGGAGCGGCCGGATACACCGCGATGCAGCTCGTCGAGGCCCGCATCCTGTCTTCCGCGGGGTACCCGCGTTTCGCCGCACTGGATGTTCCCTACAACCTGCTGCACCGGTCGGAGTTCGACGGTGACCTGCGTCTCATCGCCGGCGCCCAGGGCCTCGCGGTGACGCCCTCGCAGGCTCTCGAGCACGGCTACCTCACCGGGAGCCATCGCGATCGTTCCGGTCTGTCGTCATCGGTGCGCGGCTCGCAGCTCGCCGCATGGATGAACCGTCGCGGCGCCCGGACGCTGAAGGCGCTCGACCGCATCTCGGAGGAGCTGTCGGTCTCGACGGCAGCGATCGCGGTCTCCTGGCTCCTCGCGCAGCGCGTCGTCACGGCGCCGATCGTCAATGCGAGCCGGCCCGCGCACGTCGACCAGCTCGTGCAGGGTGTCGGCGCCCGGCTCGGTCGCTCGCACCTCGCGGAGATCGCGCGCGCCGTGGAGTGAGCCGATCTGTGATCCCGCGGAGCGCCTGTCGGAGGGGTGACGTAGGGTGGATGGCGCCCTGTTCATCGTTTCGAATCGAGCTTCTGTGACGCAGTATCTCTACCTCGTGCGCCACGGAGAGCATCAGGACGCCGAGCACGGTCTCGAAGACGGCCCGCTCTCGCCGCGTGGACGCCGTCAAGCCGAGCTGCTGGCCGATCGCATCTCCGGCGTTCCCCTCGACGCCGTCTGGCACTCGCCGCTCGAGCGCGCCCAAGAGACGGCGCGCGCCGTCGCCAAGCGCCTGCCGGCCCTGGCTCCGCAGGCGTCGTCTCTGCTGTTCGACTGCGTCCCGACCGGTATGACGCCCGATACGCCCGCCGCCTACGAGCCCTTCTTCGGGTCGTACACCGAGGCCGAGACCGAGGCGGGCGCAGCGCAGATGGCGGATGCGGTGGGGGAGTTCCTCGCTCGCAAGCCCGACGCCCACGAACTGCTGATCACCCACAACTTCGTCATCGCCTGGTTCGTGCGCGAGGTGCTGCAGGCGCCCGACTGGCGGTGGTTGACGATCAACCAGGCTCACTGCGGGCTGACCGTGCTCGCGCAGCGCCCCGGCCGCCCCTGGACGATGGTCTCGCACAACGACCTCTCGCACCTCCCTGTCGAGCTGCGCACCGGCCTTCCCGACATCCTTCCCGTCTGAGCCGATGGCCGAGGCGCCCGCCGAAGAGCCCCGTAACCCCGCGCAGCTTCAGCCGCATGATCCCGCGTGGGCCGTCGAGGCGCGGGCGATCCTCGATCGCGTCCACAACGCTCTCGTCGGGCTGCCGGGAGTCGACGCCGCCCGCTTCGACCACATCGGGTCGACCGCGGTACCGGGACTCGACGCCAAGCCGATCATCGATCTCCAGGTCAGCATCCTTCCCCTGCCGGCCGAGGACGAGCTCAGCGCGCGACTGGGACCTGTGGGCTTCCGTCGCGAGTGGGGGTCTCGGCCTGATTCTCCCGGTGTCAGCCGCGACATCCCGCGTGGTGCCGAGGACGTTCCCGATGAGGTCTGGGAGAAGCGGCTGTTCGTCGCGCGCGGCGCCGACGTGATCCTGCACGTGCGCCGCTCCGATTCGCCATGGGCGCGCGAGACGGTGCGATTCCGCGACGCCCTCTGTGCCGACCCCGTGCTCAGCGCTCACTATCAGGACCTCAAGCGCCGACTGTCGGCTGCGAACGCGGGCAAGGCCGATTACGACGACTACACCCGAGCGAAGACGGCGTTCTTCAGCGACATGCACGGCTGATCCGCGGCGCGAGCCCGGCTCCTGCCGATTGGACGCGGCGCGCACCGAACCGGAGAATCGATCGGTGCTCGATGGTCCTCTGCTCGCCGACTGGCTTCCCGTCTCCGTCTCCGCGCTGATCTTCCTCATCGTCGCGGCCGGGGTGGCCGGCTGGGTCGACGCGGTCGTCGGCGGGGGAGGGCTGATCCAGCTCCCCGCCCTCGTCATCGGCGTGCCCAAGGATGTCGCGACGCCCTTCATCCTCGGGACGAACAAGCTGTCGTCCTTCGCGGGCACGCTCTCGGCCAGCTGGGTCTATCTGCGCCGCATCCGCGTGCAACTGGTCCTCCTCGTGCCGCTTGTGGCCGGCGCATTCGGGGGGTCGGCCGTGGGGGCCGCGCTGTCGCGCTACGTCCCGCGGGAACTGCTGACGCCGATCGTGCTGGTCGCGGTCGTGGCGGTCGCGATCTACACGCTGCTGAAACCCAAGATGGGCTTGAACCACGAGCCGCGCCACGAGTCGCGTGCGGCCATCGTGTGGCGCTCGGCGCTCATCGGAATCGTCGTCGGTTTCTACGACGGCATCCTCGGTCCCGGCACCGGTTCGTTCTTCGTCATCCTGCTCGTCGCCGTGCTCGGATACGGCTTCCTCCAGGCGAGCGTCAACGCCAAGATCGCCAATCTCACCACGAATCTCGCAGCGCTCCTCGTCTACGGGGTGCACGGCGAGATCCTCCTGCTGCTCGCCGTCGTCATGGCGGCGGCGAACATGACGGGCGGGTTCATCGGCGCTCGCATGGCGACGAAGAACGGCAGCGGCTTCGTGCGGATCGTGTTCCTCGTCGTGCTGTCGATCCTCGTCGTGAAGCTCGCTTGGGACACGTTCATGCAGTTCGCGCCCGCGTAGGCTGGTGGTCATGACCACGCGCGTGGCCCTCGTGGGCGGCACCGGAAAGCTCGGCGGCATCATCCGAGACGTCATCGAGGCGTCGGAGGGCTTCGAGCTCTCGGCGGTCCTGACGAGCCGCAGCAGCCTCGACGAGATCGACGGCGCCGACCTCGTCGTCGACGCCTCGACCCCGGCCGTGTCGACGGATGTCGTGCGTGCAGCCGTCGAGCGCGGCCTCAATGTGCTCGTCGGCACGTCGGGCTGGTCGCAGGAGCGGATCGCGCAGATCCGCCCCGCTGCGGATGCTGCGGGCGTCGGAGTCGTCTTCATCCCCAACTTCTCGCTCGGCTCGGTCGTCGGCAGCGCCCTCGCCGCTGCAGCCGCCTCGCTCTTCCCCTCGATCGAGATCATCGAGGCGCACCGCGACACCAAGGTCGACTCTCCGAGCGGTACCGCAGTCCGCACGGCCGAGCTCATCGCCGCTGCCCGCACCGGCGTCGGTCCGGTCGAGTCGCCCCACGCGGACCAGCGCGCCCGCGGACAGAAGGTCGCCAGCGTCCCGATCCATTCGCTGCGCCGGCCCGGCGTCATCGCCCGCCAGGAGACGATCCTCTCGGGCCCGGGCGAGGCCTTATCGATCGTGCACGACACGATCGAGCCCGCGCGAGCCTATGAGCCCGGCATCCGAATCGCGCTCGACGCCGCCCGAGACGCGCGCGGCATCACCGTCGGGCTCGACAGCTTCATCGACATCGGGATCCGGCCGCCCGCCGCGACGAACGAGAACGCGCCGACCGACGAGGGCGACGTCCCGGGTCAGGTCGCGCGAGCCACCGGAGCATGAGCGCCCGCATCCTGGCGTTGATCATGGCGGCACTGCTCGCCATCTACATCGTCTTCGTCGCCCAACGCGCCGTGCTTCTCGTGATGTCCGGCGAGCCCGTGGGCATCGCGATGGGCGTCGCGCTGATCGTCCTTCCGGTCATCGCCGCATGGGCGCTGTGGCGCGAGCTGGCGTTCGGCGCGAGTGCGTCGCGGCTCGGGAAGCGGCTCGAGCAAGAGGCGGCGCTTCCCGTGGAGACCATCGATCTCGCCCCGAGCGGCCGACCGGACCGCGCCGAGGCCGATGCCCTCTTCCCGCGCTACCGAGAAGCGGTCGAGCAGGCACCCGACGACTGGCGGGCATGGTTCCGACTGGGCCTCGCCTACGACGGCGCCGGCGACCGCCGGCGCGCACGACAGGCGGTCCGTACGGCGATCGCCCTCGAGCGGGCCGAGCGGAACGCCTGATTCAGCGCGGCGGGACGACGGCGCGGATGGCGTCCTCCACGCGCTCGTGCGTGAAGACGAAGCCCGACTTCTGCAGGACCGCCGGAGCCACGTCGGTGTCGTTGGTCAGCAGCGCCTCGGTCGCATCGCGTCCGAGGACGAGGCGGAGCCCCCACTCGGGAGCGCGGACCAGGTATGGGCGGTTCATCCTCATGGCCAGAGCGAAGCCCAGGTCGTTGGCCGTCGCGCGCGTCGGCCCGGTGAGGTTGACCGGACCGGCGACGTCGGCGTCGATGAGGTGACGGATGGCTGCGACCTCGTCGACGAGCGAGATCCAGGGCCATACCTGCGTGCCTCGACCGATCGGTCCCGACAGACCCGCTCGGGTCAGCAGCATGAGCGGCTTCAGCACGCCTTCGGGATGCACGACCGGCGCCGTCCGCAGGAGGACCACGCGCGCGTGCTCACGAGCGGTCAGTGCAGCCGCCTCCCACTCCCCGCACAGATCGGCGAGGAACGAGTCGCCGCGCGGCGCGGTCTCGGTCATGCGGACGCCGGGCCGGGTCGGGTAGTAGCCGACGGCCGATGACGACAAGAACACCGGCGCATCCGATCCGAGCGCGCGGACGGCTGTTGCGAGCGTCTCGGTCGGGAGCAGCCGCGACCACACGAGCTCGTGCTTGTACGAACGGGTCCACGGGAAGCGGCCGATGCTCGCGCCGTTGAGCCCCACCACGGCGCGGGCCCCGTCGAGCACCGCGGGGTCGAGCGGGCGCTCTCCGGGGAACCATTGAACCTCGTCGGCGGCGACAGGGGAGCGGCGGACGAGACGCGTGACCTCGATCCCGTCACCGCGCAGCGCGTCGACGAGGGCGCGTCCGATCAGACCGGACGCACCCGCGACGACGACACGGCCCGCCGAGCCCTGATCAGCCAAGCGTCGCCTCGAGGGTGATCTCGATGCCCGCGAGGGCGGCGGAGACGGGGCATCCGCTCTTGGCCTCCTGGGCCAGCCGGTCGAAGTCCTCGGCCGACAGGCCCGGGACGACGGCGTTGACGTTCAGGTGCGAGCCGGTGATGCCGGTGCCCGGGATGAAGGTGACCGATGCCGTCGTCTCGACGGACTCGGGCGGCGTGCCGTTCTCGGCCAGAGCGTGGGAGAGAGCCATCGAGAAGCAGGAGGAGTGGGCGGCGGCGATCAGCTCCTCGGGGGTGGTCACCGCGCTGGAGCCTTCGCTGCGCGCCTTCCAGTTGACCTCGAACGGGCCCTGGTTCGAGCTCTCGAGGGCGATCTGTCCCGATCCCTCGGTGAGGCTGCCCTTCCAGCTGGTGGTTGCTTCGCTCGTGACGCTCATGACTCTCCTGTTCGCAGATGGCACCTCGGGTGCCGTATCGAGACGGCGCGGTGTGCGCTCGCGTCGAGCCTAAGTCGGTCGGCCGCCCGTCGGAACGTCTTGACAGGGTCCGTCGGCGGGCTCAGACCGAGGCGGAGTCGGCCCGCAACCGCAGGATCTCGAGGTGCACGACATCCCGTCGCGGTGCGCCGCCGAATCTGGTCCGCACGACCCCCCGTCCGTCGAGGACGAGCGTGGTGGGCGTCTGCGCGATCTGGAATCGACGCGCGATGTCGGGGCGGTCGGTCACGTCGATGTCGAGGTGGACGACGTCGTCGGTCTCCCGGGCCATCTCCGAGAGCGTGCGATGCACCGCGGGGCACCGGTGACAGGTCTCCCTGCTGAACTGCAGGAGCGTCGCCGTTCGACCGAGGGCATCGGGGTCGGCGCCGAGTCGACGCGGGTCGACGACATCGAAGCGCGGGATGGGATAGGGCCGTGAGGCGCGCCACCGCAGGAAGACTCCGATCCCGCCTGTTACCGCTAACAGACAGGCCAGGACGACCGCCACCGCCATGAGTTCCACAACAGCCCAGAGTAGACCTTCGTGGGGAGCCGGAAGCACTCGGGCGCCGGGGGTAATCTGAGAGTGTGAGCGACGCCGAGAAGACCCCGACCAGCCCCGAGATCGAGTTCCGCAGCGATGTGACGGTCGAGCTCGTCCGCCCGAGTGCCGCCGACTCGGACGTCCTGTTCGCGGCTCGCGTGTCGACGCAGGGGGAGCAGACCCTGGATGCCGCCGCCGCCGGCACCGAGGCATCCGGTCGCGACCGCGGCCTCATCAACTACCTCATGCGCGACCGCCACGGCTCGCCCTTCGAGCACAACTCGATGACCTTCTACGTGCAGGCGCCCATCTTCGTGTTCCGCGAGTTCATGCGGCACCGCATGGCCTCGTACAACGAGGAGTCCGGCCGCTACCGCGAGCTGCGCCCGGTGTTCTACGTCCCCGCCCGGGAGCGCAATCTCAACCAGGTCGGCAAGCCGGGCGCGTACGAGTTCCTGCCCGGCACCGACGAGCAGTTCGCCGTCGTCGACGAGAGCACGCGCCAGGCGTCGATCCAGGCGTACGAGGCCTACCGGCGGATGCTGGATGCCGGCGTCGCCCGCGAGGTCGCACGCATCGTGCTGCCGCTGAACATCTACTCGTCGATGTACGTGACGGTCAACGCCCGTTCGCTGATGAACTTCCTGTCGCTGCGGACCAAGGTCGAGGGAACGCATTTCCCGTCGTTCCCGCAGCGCGAGATCGAGATGTGCGCCGAGAAGATGGAGACCTTCTGGCGCGAGCTCATGCCGCTCACGCATGCGGCATTCAACGCCAACGGCCGCGTCGCTCCCTGACGGCTCGGAGGGCGACGTCGCGGGACCGACTCAGACGAATCGGCCCAGGCTGATGCCCGCGTACGCGAGCGCCGCGACCGTCTCGCCGTCGTCGATCTGTCCCTCGGCGACCTGACGCACGGCCTCGGCGAACGGGATCCACACGACGCGCTCGATGCCTTCTTCCCGCTGGGATGACGCCGCGTCCTCCGCCTCGGCGAGGCCGCGCGCGAGAAAGACGTGTTCCGGGGCGACCGCGATGCCGTTGAGCGCATTCATCCGGCCGATGGCCTCCCACGAGGCGGCTACGAGGCCCGTCTCCTCGAGCAGTTCGCGCTTCGCAGCCACGAGCGGTTCCTCGCCGTCAGTCCCGCCTGCCGGCACCTCGAGCGAGCGGCCCGTCGTGTAGCGGTCGACCTCCACGAAGCAGACTCGGTCCTGCTCGTCGACGGCCACGACGAAAACGGCCGGATGCCGCATCTCGACGACGCCGTAGATCCCGTCTCCCGCCGGCCCGGTCACCTCGTCCTCGCGAACGAAGATCCACCGGTTCTCGTACGTCGTGCGGGTGCTTCGCGTCGTCCACGCCATGCCGCTACCCTAGAGCGCCCTGCGCCCCGCGATACATCTGTCGGACCGGCGGGGCTGGTGTCGCGTCGGCCGGCCCCTGAGGCGCATCCCGCACCGCGAGTCCGACGGTTGTATCCGACTCGAGGTCGCTCGGCGCTCCTCCCCAGTCCGCAGCGGGTCCGCTCCCTCCACAGACGGCCGATGTCCTGAGCGACGAGATCGCGTTCGCGGCGAACGTCGGTGAATGAGCGGATACGAACTGGCCACGAGAATCCGTGCGATGGGCGGGTGCGTGCGGTCGCGCTGGTTGACCTCGCGAGGCGTCACTCGTTTGCAGCTGGCGCGGGCGGTCGAGAGGGGCGCGCTCATCAGGGTCCGGCACGGTGTCTACGCGGTTCCGGATGCCGAGCCGGCTGTCCTCGAAGCCGCTGCCCACGGCGGCGAGGTGTGCTGCGCTTCGGCGTTGCGACGGCGCGGCGTGTGGGTGCTCGAGCCGCAGGGACGCCTGCACGTGCGGGTCGGGCGTGCAGGACGGGTGCACGCGCACCCGGGATGCCGCTGCGTCACGCATCACGACGGGGACCCAGCGGCATTCGGTGCCGTCTCGCTCGTCCACGCGCTCGTGCAGGCGGCCTCATGCCTCGGTGCGGAGGTGTTCTTCGTGGCGTTCGAGTCGGCGTGGCGGCTCGGCCTGCTCACGCGCGCAGACCGGGCGGAGGTGCGCCTGGCGCTCCCGGCCCGCTTCCGATACCTCGTCGATCTCGCTCGTCCCGATGCCGACAGCGGGCTCGAGTCCCTCCTGCGGCTGCGCCTCTCGCGGCTGGGCATCTCCGTCGAGAGTCAGGTGCTCATCCCGGGCGTGGGGCGGGTCGACTTCCTCGTCGCGGGGTGCCTCATCATAGAGGTGGACGGCCGTCTCAACCACGAGGGCACGTCGCTGCGGCACAAGGATCTCGTGCGCGACGCCGAAGCGGCGGCGATCGGCTACGAGACTCTGCGCTTCGACTATGCCCTCGTCGTCTTCGACTGGCCCCGCGTCGAGCGAGCCGTCCTCGCGCGTCTCGACGCGATCCGCCGACGCCGCTGACGCAGTCGCGATACATCCGTCGGACCGGCGGGGCGGATGTCGCCTCGCGGCGCTGCCATGCCGCCACCAGCACCTCCGGTCCTGCGAACGTATCGGCGACCAGGAGTCAGCCCGTCGGTCATACGCGATGCAAAGGCGGAACCGATACCCTGAGACCATGACGCACTCGGGCAATCCCTTCGGACAGGTCCTCGTCGCGCTGGTCACTCCCATGACCGCCGACGGTGAGGTCGACTGGCCCGCCGTCGAGAAGCACATCGACGACGTCATCACCGCCGGCGCCGACGGCATCGTCGTCACCGGTACGACGGGCGAGACGAGCACGCTCACCGACCCCGAGAAGCTCCGCCTCGTCGAGGTCGGCAAGTCGGTCTCCGCCGGTCGCGCGAAGATCATCACGGGCGGTGGCTCGAACGAGACCGCGCACGCGATCGAGCTGTACAAGGCCAGCGAGAAGGCCGGCGCCGACGGCATCATGATCGTCACGCCGTACTACAACAAGCCCACGCAGGCCGGCATCCTGACGCACTTCCGCCTCGTCGCCGATGCGACCGACCTGCCGGTCATCCTCTACGACATCCCCGGACGCACGGGTGTTCCGATCAAGTACGAGACGATCCTGCGCCTCGCCAAGCACCCCAACATCCTGGCGGTCAAGGACGCGAAGGGCGACTTCAGCGAGGTCAGCCGCGTGCTGAACCAGACCGACCTCATGTACTTCTCCGGTGACGACGCCAACGTGCTGCCGCACCTCTCCATCGGCGCGAGCGGCCTCATCGGCGTCACGGCGAACATCACCGCGACCCCGTACCGCACGATCGTCGACGCGGTGAACCGGGGCGACCTCGCCGCGGCGACCGCGGCGCACAAGAGCCTCGAGCCCCTCGTGCGCGCCGTCATGACGCACGTCCCGGGCACCGTGAGTGCGAAGTACATCCTGCACGGCCTGGGCCGCATCTCGAGCCCACGCGTGCGGCTGCCCCTCGTCGGCCCCGAAGAGTGGGAGGCCGCCATCATCGAGGACGAGCTCGCCCTCGTCTCGGGCGTCCCCGGCGCCGACTTCTCCAACTTCCGTCCCGACCGTAACGCCGCCGCCGGCGGTGCCCTGCCCAAGGTGCACGGGACGACCCGCTAGACGAAAACAAATGAGGATGCCGCATAGGTCGGCGTCCCGAGGAAGCGTGCCAATGCCCACGAACGTCTTCAGCCCGCCCGCTCTCGAACCCGGAACGCTGCGGGTGTACCCGCTCGGAGGCCTCGGCGAGGTCGGCCGGAACATGACCGTCTTCGAGTACGAGGGCAAGCTCCTCGTCGTCGACTGCGGCGTGCTCTTCCCCGAGGAGCACCAGCCGGGCGTCGACCTGATCCTGCCCGACTTCGAGCCGATCAAGCATCGCCTCGACGACATCGTCGGTGTCGTCCTGACCCACGGCCACGAGGACCACATCGGGGCGGTTCCCTACCTGCTCAAGCTCAAGGGTGACATCCCCCTCATCGGCTCGGGACTCACGCTCGCCCTCATCGAGGCGAAGCTCAAGGAGCACCGCATCCGCCCCTACACCCTGACGGTCACCGAGGGGCAGGAGGAGCAGGTCGGTCCGTTCGACCTCGAGTTCATCGCGGTCAACCACTCGATCCCCGACGCGCTCGCGGTCGCCGTCCGTACCCCCGCGGGGCTCGTCCTCGCGACGGGTGACTTCAAGATGGATCAGCTCCCGCTCGACGGCCGCATCACCGACCTGCGTGCCTTCGCGCGACTGGGCGAGGAGGGCGTCGACCTGTTCCTCGTCGACTCCACCAACGCGGACGTCCCCGGCTTCACGCCGACCGAGCGCGGCATCGGTCCCGTTCTCGACCAGGTCATCAGCAAGTCGCCGCGCCGTGTCATCGTCGCGAGCTTCTCGAGCCACGTGCACCGCGTGCAGCAGGTCGTGGATGCCGCGGCCGCGAACGGTCGCCGCGTCGCCTTCCTCGGCCGCAGCATGGTCCGCAACATGACCATCGCCGAGAACCTGGGGTACCTCAACGTCCCCGACGGCGTGCTCATCGACTACAAGAAGGCCAAGGACCTGCCCGACGATCGCATCGTCTACATGTCGACGGGCTCCCAGGGCGAGCCGATGGCCGTGCTCTCGCGCATGGCCAACCTCGAGCACGCGATCGAGCCCGGGCCGGGAGACACCGTCATCCTGGCGTCGAGCCAGATCCCGGGCAACGAGAACGCGATCTACCGCGTCATCGACGGGCTGACCAAGCTCGGCGCGAACGTCGTGCACAAGGGCAACGCCAAGGTGCACGTGTCGGGACACGCCGCCGCGGGCGAGCTGCTGTACTGCTACAACATCCTCAAGCCGCGCAACGTGCTCCCGGTGCACGGGGAGTACCGTCACCTGATGGCGAACGCGAAACTCGCGCAGGACACCGGCGTTCCGGAGGATCGCACGATCCTGGCCGAGAACGGTACCGTCGTCGACCTCAAGGACGGCGTCGCGGAGGTCGTCGGCCAGCTCGACATCGGCTTCGTGTACGTCGACGGCTCGACCGTGGGCGAGATCACCGACGCCGATCTCAAGGACCGTCGGATTTTGGGCGAGGAAGGCTTCATCTCGGTCATCGTCGTCGTGGACGGCAAGACGGGACGAGTCGTGAGCGGCCCGGACATCCACGCGCGTGGTGTCGCCGAGGACGACGCGGTGTTCGAGGGCGTCAAGCCGAAGATCGCGGCTGCGCTCGCGGAGGCCGTGCAATCGGGGACGCGAGACAACCACGCGCTCTCACAGGTCGTCCGCCGCACGATCGGCCGCTGGGTGAATCAGTCGCTCCGACGTCGCCCGATGATCGTCCCGGTCGTCATCGAGGCCTGACCCGCGTCGTTCCGCGGTAATGGGGGAACACCCGCGTACCGTGGAGGAATGGCCAGGAGCACGAACGCGCCCTCCGGACGCCGCGCACCGGCGAAGACCTCGACCTCGCGCGCCCGCAAGAGCGAACCGACACCCAAGCGATACGTCGACGAGGCCGACCGGCCTCCGGTGATCGCGCGCGCCTGGATGGGGCTCGCCCACGCCACGGGCGGAATGTTCCGTGCATTCGGACCCGAGACGCTCGAGAAGGACCAGCGTCGCGACGGGCTGCCCTTCCTCCTCGTGCTGCTCGCGATCGCGGGCGCGGCGGTCGAATGGTTCATGATCGGAACCGAGGCCGGCACGCTCGTGAGCGCCTACACGGTGGGCTTCCTCATCGGTCGTGAGGCGTTCATCATGCCGGTGCTGCTGCTCTTCCTCGCGGGCTGGCTGTTCCGGCATCCCGCGTCGGTCAACGACAACGGGCGTATCGGCATCGGCTTCGGCCTGTTCATCCTCTCTGTGGCGGGGTTCTGCCATGTCTTCGGCACGCGCCCCGAGCCCAAGGCCGGTGCGCTCGAGCTGAGCGCGTCGGGCGGGTTGTTCGGATGGGCCGTGGGGGAGCCGCTGACCATTCTCACCGTCTACGGGGCTGCGGCCGTCCTGGGTCTCGTCACGGTCCTCAGCATCCTCATCCTCACCAAGACGCCGCCGAACCGTATCGGCAGCCGCCTCGGCGACCTGTACGCCTGGATGTTCGGCGCCGAGCGTCCGGCCGCCGACCCCGATGGCGACGCTCCGACCGTCGCCTTCTCGCCGAAGAAGGGCAAGAAGGCGACGCCCGCGGAAGTGGACGACGACGAGGACGAAGACGCGCTGCCGTGGTGGCGTCGCAACAAGAGCGGCCGCGAGGAGGATCCCGACGACGGCAGTGCGTCGCAGGACCTCACCGAGCTTCTCGGCCCCTCCGTCGCCGGTTCTGTCGCCGGCGGATTCGAGCAGGCCGTCGCCACGCCGCCCCCGCTTCCCGACGCGCCGACCGAGATCATCGACCCCTCCGTCATCGAGCGGGCGGCCACGGCCGCCCGTTCCGGCCGGCCGGCCGACACCGCCGTGCGCGATGACCACGACACCGGTGAGATCGAAGAGCTGCCCGGGCTCACCGGCCTCGGCGGCGACTTCCACGGTCAGCCCCCGGCGACGCCGTACCGCCTGCCCGCCGTCGCGGCACTCGGCGCCGGCACCCCCGCCAAGACGCGGTCCGAGGCGAACGACGCGATCGTGCGGGCCATCACCGGTGTCTTCGAGCAGTTCTCGATCGACGCCAAGGTCACCGGGTTCTCGCGTGGGCCGACAGTCACGCAGTACGAGATCGAGGTCGGGCCCGGCACCAAGGTCGAGAAGATCACGGCCCTGACGAACAACATCGCCTACGCCGTCGCCTCGAACGAGGTTCGCATCCTCGCGCCCATCCCCGGGAAGAGCGCGATCGGCGTCGAGATCCCCAACACCGACCGCGAGATCGTCACGCTCGGAGACGTGCTGCGCTCGAACGCCGCGACCTCGTCGACCCACCCGATGACGATCGGCGTCGGCAAGGATGTCGGCGGCGGATTCGTCGTCGCGAACCTCGCGAAGATGCCTCACCTGCTCGTCGCCGGTTCGACCGGATCGGGTAAGTCGAGCTTCGTGAACTCGATGATCACGAGCCTGCTGATGCGGGCGAAGCCCACCGACGTCCGGATGGTCCTCATCGACCCCAAGCGCGTCGAGCTCACGAGCTACGCCGGCGTGCCGCACCTGATCACCCCCATCATCACGAACCCGAAGAAGGCGGCCGAGGCGCTGCAGTGGGTCGTGAAAGAGATGGACATGCGGTACGACGATCTCGCGTCTTTCGGCTTCCGTCACATCGACGACTTCAACAAGGCCGTCGTGGCCGGTGAGATCCAGCTCCCGGCGGGCAGCGAGCGCGTGCTCAAGCCGTACCCCTACCTCCTGGTCGTCGTCGACGAGCTCGCCGACCTCATGATGGTCGCTCCGCGCGACGTCGAGGACTCGATCGTCCGCATCACCCAGCTCGCACGCGCCAGCGGCATCCACCTCGTGCTCGCGACCCAGCGACCGTCGGTCGACGTCGTGACGGGCCTCATCAAGGCCAACGTGCCGTCACGGCTCGCGTTCGCCGTCACGAGCGTCACGGACTCCCGCGTCATCCTCGACCAGCCCGGCGCCGACCGGCTCATCGGTCAGGGCGACGCCCTCTTCCTGCCGATGGGCACGTCGAAGGCCATCCGTGTGCAGGGCGCGTGGGTGGCGGAGTCGGAGATCGAGAAGGTCGTCGCACACGTGAAGGGCCAGGCCCAGCCGGAGTACCGCTCCGACGTGGCCGCGGTCGCCGAGAAGAAGGAGATCGACGCCGACATCGGTGACGACCTCGAGCTGCTGCTCGCCGCCGCCGAGCAGATCGTGTCGACCCAGTTCGGGTCGACGTCGATGCTGCAGCGCAAGCTGCGCGTCGGGTTCGCCAAGGCCGGACGCCTCATGGACCTCCTCGAATCTCGCGAGATCGTCGGGCCCTCGGAGGGTTCGAAGGCGCGTGACGTCCTCGTCACCCCCGACCAGCTGCCGGCCGTCCTGGCACGGCTGCGGGGAGAGGACCCGCCGGCTCCCGCGGCTGCCGCTCCCGCCGGCGGCGCCGTCGACCCCGTCGAAGCGCAGTTCGAGGGGCTGAAGGTTGTCGACGGTGACGACGCCTCCGAAGACGCCTGGGGCCTCACCGGACGCGACTGACGGATAGGCTCGGCTCCGTGGCGATCCCTCGGCAACTGCCCAACGCGATCACGATCGCGCGCATCCTGTGCGCCCCCGTCTTCCTCTGGCTGCTGCTGGTCGACGGGGGAGCGGACGGCGCTTTGCGCTGGTGGGCCGGCGTGCTCTTCATCGTCGCGATCGCGACGGACGGCATCGATGGGTACCTCGCCCGCAAGTACCGCATCGTCACGGATCTCGGAAAGCTGCTCGATCCGATCGCCGATAAGGTTCTGACCGGCCTGGCCTTCGTCGGGCTCTCGATGCTCGGCGAGCTTCCCTGGGCGGTCACCATCGTCGTGCTCGTGCGCGAGCTGGGCATCACCGTGCATCGGCTCATCGTCGCGGGCGATCACGTCGTCGCCGCGGCATGGATGGGCAAGCTCAAGACCGTCGCACAGGCGATCGCACTGTCACTGGCCCTCCTGCCGCTGTGGACGATCGTCGGCGACTGGATCCACGTGGTCAACGGCATCGCGATGTGGATCGCCGTGCTGCTGACCGTCGCGAGCGGCATCGATTACGTCATCACCGCCGTCCGCGGCGCGCGACGGAGCGGAGTGGGATCGTGACGGCGCGCGAGCATGTCCACGACCTCCCGGATGATGTCGAGGCGACACTCGTCTCGCCGGGTCGGCGCACCGACGCTGAGCGCCTCATCGAGCGACTCGGCGAGCTGGGGTGGACGCTCGCCGTGGCCGAGTCGCTGACAGGCGGACTCGTGGTCGCCGAGCTCGTCGCGGTCTCGGGAGCGTCGTCGGTGGTGCGCGGCGGAGTCGTCGCCTATGCGACCGAGCTGAAGCAGCGGTTGCTCCACGTCGATGGCGCACTGCTCGAGGCGCATGGGGCGGTGCACCCGCGGGTCGCGCGTCAGATGGCCGAGGGTGCGCGCGCCGCGCTCGGGCCCGGCGATGCAGTGGCGGATGTCGGCATCGCCACGACCGGTATTGCGGGACCGGGCTCACCTGATGGACAGCCCGTCGGAACGGTGCACATCGCGGTGGCGACGGCGCTCGGTGTGCGGGTCGAGAGCCTGCACCTCGGGGGCGACCGTGCGCAGATCCGCGCGGAGGCCGCCGCCCGGGCGATCCGGTTGGCGCTCGACGCGCTGTGACGGAATAGACGAGCGGCGATCGCGGTTCTTGTCATCGTGAGCAGCGCATGTCAACTCTCATCCGACCCACAGCAGGTGCGGGCTAGGGTGGCGTGCTGATGAGATACCGTTGTCCACCCGGGACAAGCCAGCACCACGACGAAGGAGGGGGTCCGAGATGATCTTGGTTCGACAGGAGATCGGCGATGTTCTGCGTGACCTCCGCCTGCAGAAGGGTCGCACGCTCCGGCAGGTGGCCAGCCGCGCCAGCGTCGCGCTCGGCTATCTGAGCGAGGTCGAGCGCGGTCAGAAGGAAGCATCGAGCGAGATCCTCGCCGCGGTGGCCGAAGCCCTCGACGTGCCGATCTCGAGCATCATGCGCGAAGTCGGCGACCGCATCTCCGTGCTGGAGGGGCTGCCGGTGCTCTCGGATGTCGTGCCCGACGACATCGCGGGTCTCGACAACGACCTCATCGCACCCGAGCTCTCGCTGCACTGAGCTTCGCGCGGTCCGATGCGTCGCAGTGAATTCGATCGCGCCGTCGAGGCGGAGTTCGCCGGCCGCGGTCCTGCTCTGATCGACGATCTCGCGCTGGGGCCGCTGGGCGACCGCACCGCGCGCCAGGCATTGGCCGACGGCGAGCCGCCTCGCGCCGTATGGCTCGCGTTGTGCGTCGAGGCCGACGTACCCGAGCCCCGACGTTACGGGGTCGGGCGGCTGGATCCGCGGGAACGCTGACGGTCCCACGTGCGGTCGCCGACGCCGTGCGTGTTCGATGCTGAACCGGATGTTGCGGCGTGTCGTCGAATATTCGTTCGAAACGGGCGTAATGTCCTGCACAGGTGGTTCATCCCGTCGAGGATCCCCGGATACGGCCCGGTAGCCGACGAATGTCGGAGGCCCTCCGTACCGTGGACAGCGTCGAGAGACACACCATGCCTTGTCGCAGCATCCCGGCACCGAGCCGGGAGCGCGACAGCCTACAGGCGTCGGAAACGCGAGCATAAGGAGCACGCCATGCCATCACCCGCTGACCGCGAGAAGGCCCTCGAATCGGCCCTCGCCCAGATCGACCGTCAGTTCGGAAAGGGATCGGTCATGCGCCTCGGCTCCGACGAGCGCGCGCCCGTCGAGGTCGTGCCGACGGGGTCGATCGCCCTCGACGTCGCTCTCGGCATCGGAGGTCTCCCGCGTGGCCGCATCATCGAGATCTACGGACCCGAGTCATCGGGTAAGACGACGCTGACCCTGCACGCCATCGCCAACGCGCAGCGTGCGGGCGGTATTGCCGCGTTCATCGACGCCGAGCACGCGCTCGACCCGTCTTACGCTCAGAAGCTGGGCGTCGACATCGACGCGTTGCTGGTCTCGCAGCCCGACACAGGTGAACAGGCGCTCGAGATCGCCGACATGCTGATCCGCTCCGGGGCGATCGACCTCGTCGTCATCGACTCCGTCGCTGCGCTCGTTCCCGAGGCCGAGATCAAGGGCGAGATGGGCGACTCTCACGTCGGTCTGCAGGCACGCCTCATGTCGCAGGCGCTCCGCAAGCTGACCGGTGGCCTGAACCAGACCAAGACGACGGCCATCTTCATCAACCAGCTGCGCGAGAAGATCGGTGTCTTCTTCGGCTCGCCCGAGACGACCGCCGGCGGTAAGGCGTTGAAGTTCTACGCGTCGGTTCGCCTCGACATCCGCCGTATCGAGACGCTGAAGGACGGTACCGAAGCGGTCGGCAACCGCACGCGCGTCAAGGTCGTCAAGAACAAGATGGCGCCGCCGTTCAAGCAGGCCGAGTTCGACATCCTCTACGGCGTCGGGATCTCTCGCGAGGGCAGCCTGATCGACTTCGGTGTCGAGCACGGCATCGTCAAGAAGTCGGGCGCCTGGTACACGTACGACGGTGAGCAGCTCGGTCAGGGCAAGGAGAACGCCCGCAACTTCCTGATCAAGAACGCCGACATCGCCGCCGACATCGAGAACAAGATCAAGCAGAAGCTCGATATCGGTCAGCCCGCTGCCCCTGCTCCGGTCCAGGGCGACGACCTCGCGGCGCGCCGCCCGGCGTGAGCGCTACGGATCACGACGGGGGCGAGGCCGAGCGCCTCGCCCCCGTCATCCCGCTCTTCGGGCAAGCGGATGCCGCCCCGTCGGAGCCTCGCCCGCGAAGCGGACGCGTCGCGGAAGACGGCCAGAAGTGGCACACCACTTGGACCACCGAACCGCGAACAGCTGCCTCCCGTCCGTCGGCCGCGGTTCGAACGACTCCCGACGAGCCGGCAGCCGTGAGGTCCGCTGACGAAGCCCCCACCGACGATGCCGCCGTGCGCGCGCGTGCCGAGCGCACGCTGCTCAAACGCCTGCGCGGCAGGTCGCTGTCCGTGCGCGAGGCTCGCGACGTCCTGCGCGAGGCGGAACTCGCCGAAGCTGACGCCGATGCCGTCATCGCCGCTTTCCTCGACAACGGCTATCTCGACGACAGCCGGCTGGCGGAGCAACTGCTCGACGGGGCGCTCGGGCGCAAGGCGCAAGGCGCCACCGCGATCGCGCAGACACTGTCTCGTCGCGGCCTCGACCGCGAGGTCATCGACATCGCCATGGCGTCGCTGCCCGACGACGAAGCCGAGCGCGCGCTCGAGTTCGCTCGGCAGCGCGCGCGCGGGATGTCGGGGCTCGATCACGACGTCGCACTTCGGCGGTTGCACGGACAGCTGGCACGGCGTGGTTTCCGGGGGACGGTGGCGCTTGATGCCGCCCGTCAGGCGCTGGCGGACCTGGCCTGAGGGCGACACGAAGCTGGCTCCGGCTCGCCGGAAGCGAGAGGATCGTGCATTCCGCGGGTCACGCCCACGTTCGGCGGGAGTTCTGGTGGTCCCGGTTGTCTGGAGCGATGAGGGCACCGAGATCTTGGCGACTTCGAGCTCCGATCTTGGAGCGCGCTTGATAGATGTGGGACTCGACCGTCCGCACCGACAGGAAGAGGGCGTTCGCGATCTGGCGGTTCGAAAAGCCCCGGCGCACGAGCCCTGCGATCTCGAGCTCGCGTGGGGTGAGCGTGTTCTGTGATACCGCGGATTCGGGAAATCCGTGCGTGGCGAGGTCGGGGAGGAGCTGCGGCGGGCACAGGTCGAGTCGCAGGTGAAGGAGCGCCGCCGGGACCGTCATCTCGTTGCTCCGAGCAGCCTGCTCGGCGCTCGCCAGGATCATCCGTGCTGCATCCGACGGAATGCCCGCGACGAGTGCGCGCAGATCGCGCAGCGCCGTACGGACGTCCGGATGCCCCACCACGATGAGACGGTGCAGCGTCCGGGTCTGAAGCATGACGGCATCGGTGCGGCTGCTGATGACCCACGCTTGGGCGGCGGACCGCCGAGCGTGATCCCATCGTCCCTCGGCGAGCTCGATCGTGGCCTGCGTCGCGTGCTCCATATGCTCGAACAATGGTGTCGGCGTTTCGAGCGGTGCCACTGTGTCCATGAGGTGTCGGGCCTCGCTGACATGCCCGTACAGGGCGAGTCCGAGCGCGGTCTCGAGGACGATGAGGCCTTGCCCCTCGCCCCCGTTGATCGGGCTGCGCCGAAGAGCCGCGAGAAGCTCGATGCGCGCCTCCAGCACGTGCCCTCGCCGGAGGAGCGTGAGTACGGAAGCGACGCCTGCCAGCGCGAGACTCATGTCACCGGTGTGCACTGCGAGTCGACGCTCTGCGTCCAGCTGCGCGAGCACGTCGGTGTCGTCGACCCCTGCCGTCGTTCGCGCAGCGAGGTCCCGGCAGCGAGCAGCGAGCAGTTCTGCGGCCGAGCCGCGGCGCCCCCCGCTGCGCAGCAGCCAATCGACCGACCGTAGATCACGTCGCATATCCTGTTCGCGGCCCAGGTACGCCGATACGGTCGCGGCCAGCAGCTCCGTGTCTATTCGGTCGGCGTGGTCGAGATCCGGGTGCGCACGCACGGAGCGGAGAACGCTGTCGGCTCGTCCGATCTCCATTCTGCTGATGGCGTTGCGTGCATCGGCGAGGGCGTTGTCGACCGTGACCTCTGCCGCCACGCCAGCGTCGGTTTGCGGGCGAGGCGAGCTGTCGAATTGCAGCGCGAGCGCCACCGCTGCGGTGAGCGTCCTCCGTTGGCCATGGGAGGGGAGCGCGTGCAGGCTGAGGCGACTGGTGCGCTTCGCCCCCAGCACGACGTGAGCGAGATTCTCCTCAAGCGCGAGGACCGGTGTGGAGGCGTGCTCGCCCGCCCAGGCGGCGTATGCCGCAGCCGACCCGGCGTCACCCTCGTCGTTGGCGAGGCGTGCGGCGTCGGCGAGTACACGCACGATCAGGTCGGCGGACACGTTGGCGAGGCGGGCGGGACTGCCCGACCCGCGTATCCACCGCTCGGCGACCAGCCGCGCCAGCGGTCCATTCCACCATTGGCCGCCATCCTCGATCATGCGGTCCGTCGCCTCGCGGACGAGTGCCTCGGCTCGGCTGGCACCGATTGCGCGCGCGGCCGCGCGCGCGACCGCGCGATTGGCGGTCAGGCGGTGTGCCAGGCTGCGGTCGTCCTGCACTATGCCTGCGCTTCGCAAATGATGGAGGACGGCGGTCGGGACGAATCTCGCCGCGTCGCCTAAGGCGATGCCTGGCGCGTGGCCGACCAGGACGAGTGCCTGGAGGGTGGCGTCGTCGACGCCGCGGATGTGTGCGCTCAGAGCTGCGGCGAGCTTGCTGCTGGGCGGGGCGTCGTCGATCGCGCGTATCGGATCTTCGCCGCGGGATACGGCGTCAACAGCGTGATCGGCGAGGGCTCGAAGCAACAGGCGAGAACCGTCGGCCTGCCAGATGATCGCCGCGCGGGTCACACCGTCGAAAGGCTGGTTCGACGTGAATTCGGCGAACAGGCGCGATCCTTCCTCCGCGGTGAAGCCGCCGAGGTCCAGCCGCTCGGCCGTCCCATCGAGCCACAGATCGGCAAGACGATGACCCGCCGTGTCGAGCTCGCGAGAGGGGATGCGCGGCTCGGAGAGCGCCACCAGCACCGCCGCCTGCCCGCGATGGACCGCACGAGCGACGGCCTCGGCCGACGCGGAGTCGAGGTGCTGCGCGTCGTCGACCATGAGCACGATGCGGCGCTCGAGCGTGCCCTCCCTCAGCTCGGACGCCCGGGGGTCGGATGACGCGTTCACGACCCCGTACTCGACGTCTGCGAGTGCCGTTGCTCCTCGGAGGATCACGGGCGACACCGACCGGGCGGCGAGCGCCTCGGCGACGTGCTGCATGAGGAAGGTCTTGCCCGACCCGAGAGGACCGACCAGCACGGTCGATGCGCCTCGACTCAAAGCGTCCGTCAAGGCGCGCGCATCTCTGCTCGCCCCGATGAGGACGTCGCGCTCCGCTGTGGAGGAGGCCGTTCTGCCCGTCCTTCTAGACGTGGGCCATCCGAATCGATCGTCCATCATGGTCCTGCGATGCTCCCCCCGGTTTCACGCTGTCTCTGCTCAACCTAGCCAGCCCGCGAGAGCAGAGCCAATGAGCAAGCGCGGAGCCACTACTGAGCTGGCTCTGAGTTCGCTCTCGCGGTGTGCAGATGGTCCCGGGGCGGACGAGCGCGGACAGGTGAATCGGCGGGACTTCGGGCAGCCGCTCGTAGAATGAGGGAATCATGTCGACTCCCTCGAGCGCACCCACCCTCATCGCGCCGTCGCTCGCGGCGCGCACCGCCGACGGCCGCCCGCGCACGTACGAGGTGCGCACCTTCGGCTGCCAGATGAACGTCCACGACTCCGAGCGCCTGTCGGGTTCGCTCGAGAGCGCCGGATACCTCCCGGCTGATCCCGGCACCGAGGCCGACGTCATCGTCATCAACACCTGCGCGGTGCGCGACAACGCGGCCGGCAAGCTCTACGGCACCCTCGGGCATCTGAAATCGCGCAAAGACAAGCACGACGGTATGCAGATCGCCGTCGGCGGATGCCTCGCGCAGATGGACCAGGCGGCCGTCCAGCAGAAGGCGCCGTGGGTCGACGTCGTCTTCGGGACGCACAACATGGGGGCCCTCCCGGGCCTGCTCGAGCGAGCGCGGCACAACGGCGAGGCCGAGCTCGAGATCCTCGAATCGCTCGAGACCTTCCCCTCGACTCTCCCGACGAAGCGCGACTCGGTCTGCAGCGGCTGGGTGTCGATCTCGGTCGGCTGCAACAACACGTGCACGTTCTGCATCGTGCCGCACCTGCGCGGCAAGGAGAAGGACCGCCGTCCCGGCGACATCCTGAACGAGATCCGTCTGCTGGTCGACGACGGGGCGATCGAGGTCACCCTCCTCGGCCAGAACGTGAACAGCTACGGTGTCGAGTTCGGCGACCGACAGGCGTTCGGCAAGCTCCTGCGCGCAGCGGGGGAGATCCCCGGCCTCGAGCGCATCCGTTTCACGAGTCCGCATCCGGCGGCGTTCACCGACGACGTCATCGACGCCATGGCCGAGACGCCGGCAGTCATGCCGCAGCTGCACATGCCGCTGCAATCGGGCTCCGACAGCATCCTGAAGGCGATGCGCCGGTCGTACCGCAGCTCGAGATTCCTGGGGATCCTCGACCGCGTGCGCGAGCGCATCCCGCACGCGGCGATCTCGACCGACATCATCGTCGGGTTCCCCGGCGAGACCGACGCCGATTTCGAAGACACCCTGCGGGTGGTCGAGCAGTCCCGGTTCGCGAGCGCATTCACCTTCCAGTACTCGATCCGCGAGGGCACACCCGCCGCGACGATGCCCGACCAGGTGCCCAAGGCCGTCGTGCAGGAGCGCTACGAGCGCCTCGTCGCGCTGCAGGACCGCATCGCGCTCGAGGAGAACCAGAAGCAGCTCGGCCGTGAGGTCCAGGTGCTGGTCTCGTCGGCCGAAGGCAAGAAGGGCGCCGAGACGCACCGGCTCACGGGGCGCGCAGAAGACAACCGCCTCGTGCACTTCGAGGTGCCGGAGGGCTCCGATACCCCGCGACCGGGGGATGTCGTGACGGTGACGGTGACGCACGCAGCCCCCTTCCACCTGCTGGCCGACAGCACGGACGGCTCGCCGCTGCGCGTCCGCCGTACCCGAGCCGGCGACGCGTGGGACCGTTCGCTGGCCGAGTCGTGCGGCGTGCCGGCTCCGGCCTCGTCGGATGGCGGTCCGCGCTCCGTCTCGCTGGGGCTGCCGTCCCTGCGCGTCGGCGTGTGACGACAGCTTCGGGCCCGGGCGCCGGTGGCAGCGAGGCTGCCGGAGCGCCGATCCTGTGGGCCGTCGTCGGGGCGACGGGCACCGGCAAAACGGGTCTCTCCCTCGACCTCGCCGCAGCGCTCGCCGCACGCGGCCGCCCGGCCGAGGTCGTCAACGTCGACGCGATGCAGCTGTACCGCGGCATGGACATCGGGACGGCGAAGCTCCCCGAGACCGAGCGCCGCGGCATCCCGCACCACCTCTTCGATGCGCTCGCCGTCACCGAGGAGGCCGCGGTCGCGTGGTACCAGGAAGTCGCGCGTCGCGCCATCTCGGCGATCCACGGCCGCGGAGCCGACGCGATCCTCGTCGGCGGTTCCGGGCTGTATGCGTCGAGCGTCCTGTTCGACTTCCGCTTCCCGCCGCGCGACGAGGGGCTGCGCGCGATTCTCGAGGACGAACTCGAGCGACACGGTGCCGGACATCTGTTCGCGCGCCTGCGCGCGGCCGACCCGGAGGCGGCCGATCGCATCGACCCGCGGAACGGCCGCCGCATCGTGCGCGCGCTCGAGGTGCTGGCATCGGGTGGACAGACGCATGGCGGAGCCCTGCCCGAGGCGCCGGTGCTCTGGATGCCGCGGACGCGGATCATCGGCACGGCGGTACCGCGCGACGAGCTCGTCCCGTTGCTCGACGTGCGTGTGGAACGGATGTGGGCTGCCGGGCTGCTCGACGAGGTCGAGGCGCTGCGACGGCAGGGCCTCGAACGCGGTGTGACGGCGGGCCGGGCGATCGGCTACGCGCAGGCACTCGCGCAGCTGCGCGGCGACCTGAGCGAGGACGAGGCCATCGCCGAGACGCAGGCCCTCACGCGGCGTTATGCGCGCCGGCAGGTCTCGTGGTTCAAGCGCTATGACAACGTGCGGTGGGTCGACGCCCGCGAGGTCGACGCGGCGTCCCTCATCGGGGCGGTGGCCGGACCGGGCGAGGCAGTGCCCCGGTCGGAACGGGAGGAACAGTGAGCATCACCGTGCGCGCATTCGCGCTCGCCGATGAAGAAGCCGTCATCCGGCTCTGGCACGAGGCCGGTCTCACCCGTCCCTGGAACGACCCGCGTGCCGACATCAGGCGGAAACTCACCCTGCAGCCCGAACTCTTCCTCGTGGCCGTCGATCAGCCTGTCGACGGGACGGCTGAAGCCGTCGTCGGCACCGTGATGGCCGGCTACGACGGACACCGCGGCTGGCTCTACTACCTCGCCTCGGCTCGGTCTCACCGGGGGCTCGGCATCGGGCGCCTGCTCGTCACCGAGTCCGAGCGCCTGCTCGAGGCCATGGGGTGTCCGAAGGTGCAGCTCATGGTGCGGCCTGAGAACGAGGCGGTGCGCGGCTTCTACGACGAGCTCGGCTACGAGCCGTTCACCGTGTGGTCCGCGGGCAAGCGCCTCGTCGTCGATGGCCCGGGCGGCCCCGCCTAAGCTGGGCTCATGGCGACTCTCGCGTTCACCAAGGGGCACGGCACCGGCAACGACTTCGTGATCCTGGCCGACCCGGACGGCGACCTCGACCTGAGCGACGCGCAGATCGCAGCGCTCTGCGATCGCCATGTCGGCATCGGCGCCGACGGGCTGCTGCGAGTCGTCCGCTCGGCCGCGATCCCCGAGGGGGCGGATGCCGCTGCCGCCGGCGCTGAGTGGTTCATGGACTACCGCAACGCCGACGGCTCGAAGGCCGAGATGTGCGGCAACGGAACGCGGGTCTTCGCGCGCTACCTCGCCGACGCCGGCCTCGCCTCGATCGATGCCGGCCTCCGCATCGGCACGCGTGCCGGAGTGAAGACGATCACCCGGGTCGACAACGGCTTCGAGGTCGACCTCGGAACCTGGCGGGCCGAAGACGGCGACGTTCTCGTCCGCGCACGCGGGCTCGGCGTCGCCCGCCCCGGGCAGGGGATCGACGTCGGCAACCCCCACGTCGTCGTGGCGCTCGCCGGGGAGGATGAACTCGAGGGCCTCGACCTGACGGTACAGCCCACCCTCGAGCCTCGTCCGTCCGCCGGCGCGAACGTCGAGTTCGTCGTTCCGGCCGAGCCGCTCGTTCAGAACGGTGTCGGGGCCATCCGGATGCGCGTCCACGAGCGCGGCGTGGGAGAGACCCTGTCGTGCGGCACCGGGGTCGCGGCATCCGCTCTGGCCGTGCGTCACTGGGCCGGGGCTGCGGCACCCGACCGCTGGACCGTCGACGTGCCGGGCGGAACGCTGGGCGTGCGCATCGTGCGGCAGGCCGATGGCGAGCACGTGCTGCTCTCGGGCCCCGCGACGCTGGTCTTCTCGGGGCAGGTCACCCTCGCCGACTGATCCGAGCGCCGCGGTTTCCGGACGGCTCGTGGTCAGGGCAGTTCGATCGCGCCCGTCGGGGGAGTGCCGTGCCGGCGCACCCGAAGCACGCGGAATCCGCGTCCGGTCGCGGCGCGCGAGACGCCGTAGCCGTCGTCGAACGTCGCGGCCAGCCAGCGCTGGAGGGAATCCGAACCGAGGTTGCGCTGCACGACGAGCCACGCGTCGCTGCGTTCAGCCAGACGGGGTATCCAGCGCTGCAGCATCCCGTGGAGCTCGTTCTTGCCCACGCGGATCGGCGGGTTGGAGCGGATGGTCCGGAATACGACGTCGTCGGGAACATCGTCGGGCAGGACGGCGTTGATGTTACTGAGTCCCAGATCAGCGGCGTTGCGTCGCACCAGGTCGAGGGCCCGTTCGTTGACATCGACGGCCCACACCGTGGCGTGAGGCGACTCCAGAGCCAGCGACAGCGAGATCGGCCCCCAGCCGCAGCCGAGGTCGAGGAAATCCCCACCGGACGGTGCCGGGGGAGTATTGGCCAGAAGAACCCCTGTACCCGAATCCACGTGGTCAGGGCTGAACACCCCGCCCGCGGTCGTGACCTCGACGGCGTGACCCGCGAGGGTCACGCGGATACGGCGGAGGTTCTGTTCGCTGGACGGGGACGCGCTGAAGTAATGATCGCTCCCCATGCATCCGAGCGTATCGGAGCCGGACGTACCGGCGGGAGACTAGAATTCACGGATGCCCGGGCACGGGCATCCCGGGAAGAGAGTTATGACGCATATCACCACCCCCGACGGCGACGGCGACATCGCGGTGGACCCGGTCGATCGCGTGCTCGCGAGCGCGGAGACGCGCTCGTCGATCCGCGTCTTCGGCGGCGCGCAGGCGCTGCAGGATGAGTCGACGGTGTCGTACGGAGACACCGACGGCGACCAGTGGGATCGCGAGGAGCGCGCGGCGCTGCGCCGTGTCCCCGGTCTGTCCACAGAGCTCGAGGACGTCACCGAGGTCGAGTACCGACAGCTGCGACTCGAGAACGTCGTGCTCGTCGGCGTGTATCCCCAGGGGTCGCACGAGGACGCGGAGAACTCGCTGCGCGAGCTCGCGGCCCTGGCCGAGACCGCCGGTGCGGTCGTGCTCGACGGCGTTCTGCAGCGGCGACCGCATCCTGACCCCGCCACCTACATCGGACGCGGCAAGGCAGCCGAGCTGCGCGACCTCGTCGCCGCCGTCGGTGCCGACACCGTGATCGCCGACACCGAGCTGGCACCGAGCCAGCGGCGCGCCCTGGAGGATGTCGCGAAGGTCAAGGTCATCGACCGCACCACGGTCATCCTCGACATCTTCAGCCAGCACGCCAAGAGTCGTGAGGGCAAGGCCCAGGTCGAGCTCGCACAGCTCGAGTACCTCCTGCCGCGTCTGCGCGGATGGGGCGAGTCGATGAGCCGCCAGGCCGGTGGCCAGGTCGGCGCGGGCGGTGCGGGCATGGGCTCGCGCGGTCCCGGTGAGACGAAGATCGAGCTCGATCGGCGCCGCATCCGCACCCGCATGGCGCAGCTGCGCAAGCAGATCCGCGAGTTCGCGCCGTCGCGCGAGGCGAAGCGCGCCGAGCGTCGGCGCAACACGATCCCCTCGGTGGCGATCGCCGGTTACACCAACGCCGGCAAGTCGAGTCTGCTGAACCGGCTGACGAGCGCGGGTGTCCTGGTCGAGAACGCTCTGTTCGCGACGCTGGATGCCACGGTGCGTCGGGCCGAGGCCGCCGACGGGCGCGTGTTCACGCTCACCGACACCGTCGGCTTCGTCCGCAATCTCCCGCACCAGCTCGTCGAGGCGTTCCGGTCCACGCTCGAGGAGGTCTCGGGCGCGGACGTCATCGTCCACGTCGTCGACGGCTCGCATCCCGACCCCGCCGCGCAGCTCGCGACCGTCCGCGACGTGATGGGCGACGTGGGCGCTCGCGCCACCCGCGAGCTCGTCGTCTTCAACAAGGCCGACCTCGTCGACGACGATGCGCGGCTGCTGCTGCGCGGGCTCGAGCCGACGGCCCACTTCGTGTCGTCGCGCACGGGTGAGGGCATCGACGAGTTGCGCGCCGCGATCGAGGATGCGCTGCCGCTGCCGGCGGTGGAGGTGCGCGCTCTCGTGCCGTACGACCGTGGCGACCTGATCTCGGCCGTGCACGAGAGCGGCCACATCGTCGCCACCTCGCACGAGGAGGACGGCACGGCCGTGCACGCGCACGTCTCCGAGCGTCTCGCGGCTGAGCTCGCGCCCTACGCCGTCTGAGCCCGCGGTCGGCGATACACCTGCAGGCTCGGCGGTGCTGGTGAGCCCGCCGCGGATGCGGAAGGCCTCAACAGCACCGCCGGCCTGACAGGCGTATCAGCGCCAGGCGGTCGCCGGGCTCAGTCGAGCTCGATCGGCGCGACGCCGGGCGTGTCGAAACCGAACACCTGACCGAGGAACGCCAGCTCGCTCTCCAGAGCGTTCACGATCGTCTCGGTCCGTCGGAACCCGTGCCCCTCGCCCGCGTACAGGACATAGGCGTGGGGCACGCCCTGCGCGACGAGTGCGTCGCGGATGGCCTCGGCCTGCGCCGGCGGCACGACCGCGTCCTCGTCGCCCTGGAGAAGCAGCAGCGGCACGCGGAACCCCTCGGCGTGGCTCAGCGGCGAGCGCTCGATGTACACGTGCTCCGCTTCGGGAAGGGGACCGATCAGGCCGTCGAGGTAGCGCGCCTCGAAGTCGTGGGTCTCGGCCGCGAGGGCGCGGGCATCGCCGACGCCGTAGCGCGAGACGCCCGCGCCGAACACGTCCGTGCCGACGAGCGCCGCCAACACGGTCCAGCCACCGGCCGACCCGCCCTCGATCGCGAGCCGTGACGCATCGGCGAGTCCGTCGGCGGCGAGGCCGCGTGCCGCCGCCGCGACATCATCGACGTCGACGACGCCCCACTGGCCCTTCAGCCGTTCACGGTACGACCGGCCGTACCCGGTCGACCCGCCGTAGTTCACGTCGAGCACGCCGATGCCTCGGCTGGTGAAGTAGGCCGCCTTGGCGTCGGCGGTGCCGCCCACGTGCGACGTCGGCCCGCCGTGCACCCAGACGAGGTACGGCGGCAGCTCGTCGGTCGGCGCCGTGACATCGGGGTTCGTCGGCGGATAGGCGAAGGCGTGCACCGGGCCGTGGGGACCCTCGGTGGTGATCTGACGGGCATGGGGGATCCATGCCTCGTCGATATCGGGGGTACCGCCGCGCACCGCTGTCGTCTCGCCGCTGTCGAGATCGACCAGCCAGAGCCCGCTCGCCCCGGGCATGGCGCCGCTCACGAGGGCGCGGCTGCCGCGGACGTCCTCGATCTGCAGTCGAGCGGTGGCGGGGAAGGGGAGCGGGATCGCGCCGCCGTCGCGGTCGACGATCACGAGCTGGTCCGAGCCGTGCGTGCGGACGGCCACGACGCGGCCGTCGTCGAGCGGCGCGTACCACCGGGTGCCGAGGACCCATAGGCCTCCACCCGTGTCGGCGTCGGCGGGGGAGACCGCGACGGGTGCCGCGCCGGTCGCGGGGTCGACGCGATGGAGGTTCCAGCGCCCCCTCGGCTCGTCGAGCAGCAACAGCTGGCCGTCCGATGCCCATTCCGGCTGCAGCGCGGCCGTGCTGCCGCCGGCCACCTCGCGGACACGATCCGGGGCGTCGAGCTCGATGACACGGATGCGGGTGCGGTCCCAGGGCATGTCCGGGTGATCCCACGCCACCCACGCGAGCTGTGATCCGTCGGGTGACAGTGCCGGCTGAGCCACGAAGTCGCTGCCCCCGGCGAGCTCCGTCACTCCCGCTTCGTCGCCGCTCGCGGCGTTCTCATCGCTGCTCGCGCCGTCGATCCGCACGATGTGTCGTTCGGGAGTGCGCCCCGGGTGCTCGCGCTCGCGCACCGCGAGAAGCGCGCCGTGCTGCCAGCGGAGACCGCCGTAGTGGGTGCCGCTCTCCTCTGGGGTGAGCGCCTCGGGCTCGCCGCCCGGGCGGAGGCGTCGAATGCGCTGGTCCGACTTGTCGACGAAGAACAGCTCGCCGTCGTCGGACGCCGTCCAGGCGCCGCCGCCATACTCGTGCACACGCGATCGCGCGTTCCCGGGCGCGGGGAGGACGACCTCCACAGAATCGTCGCGGCGGCGGCGCATGACGGCGACGCGACCGGCCTCATCGGGAAGGGATTCGCCCCACCAGATCTCATCCCCGACGAAGCGCGCGCCGTCGAGGCGCAACGAGGACGCGCTGGCCCACGAGGCGGTCAGGGGGGAGGGCCAAGAACCGTACGGGAGTTGCTGCTGCGACATACCGCCACGCTACGCGAGCGGATCCGGGTCGTGCCGGACGACGGGAGGGGATGCCGCCGAGTCGCGGCATCCCCTCCCGCAGTTCCGTCGGTGCGGCGAGGTCAGACCGTGCGGAGGACGGCGACGACCTTGCCGAGGATGGTGGCGTCATCGCCGAGGATCGGCTCGAACGCCGAGTTGCGGGGGAGGAGCCAGGTGTGGCCGTCGCGCTGACGGAGCGTCTTGACGGTGGCCTCGCCGTCGAGCATGGCCGCGACGATCTCGCCGTTGTCGGCGGTCGCCTGTGCCCGCACGACGACCCAGTCGCCGTCGCAGATGGCGGCGTCGATCATGGAGTCGCCGACGACCTTGAGCATGAACAGCTCGCCCTTGCCGACGAGCTGACGCGGCAGGGGGAAGATCTCCTCGACCTGCTGGTCGGCGGTGATCGGGACGCCCGCCGCGATGCGGCCCACGAGCGGCACGAGGGCGGCGTCGCCGAGGGCGGGCGCGGCGTCGGCGGGGTTCTCGCCGGCCGTGCCGGGGAGGTCGATGAGGACCTCCATCGCGCGGGTCTTGCCGGGGTCGCGGCGGAGGTATCCGCTCAGCTCGAGCTGGTTCAGCTGGTGGGTGACGCTCGACAGCGACTTGAGGCCGACGGCGTCGCCGATCTCGCGCATGCTCGGCGGGTAGCCGTTGCGGGCGATCGCGTGCTGGATCACCTCGAGGATCGCGAGCTGCTTATCGCTCAGATTCTTGCGTCGTCGCGTCTGCGGCTTCTCGCTCATACCGCCGGTCTCCTGTCGTCGCGCCCCGTCCCCGACCCGATGTCGGAGGTTCGTGGTGGGCTCTCGCTGTCGAAAAGGTAGCCCGATCCGACAGCGACATCACGGAACGCTCCGCGTGTCTCTTCGATCGGTCTCCGATTTCGGTGGGTGGTTGACACCACACAATATCGAAGATACGTTCGGAACCGAAGTTCGCACCCGTCTCTCCCGGCCGAGAGGCGGGAGCGAATCTTCCTACCGCTCCCGAGGAGATGTCATGACCACGATCGATGCCCGCTTCGCACCGGCCCCCCGCACCCGTCTGCGCCTGACGCGCCGTGGACGCCGCGTCATCGCAGCGATCGCCGCGCTTCCCGCCGTCGTCGCCGTCACCGCTGCCGTGCTCTCCGGCGGGGGAGCACTCGCGTCCAACGAGGCGGGCGCGCCCGAGGGGTCGTTCACGACGGTGACCGTCATGTCGGGCGAATCGCTCTGGTCGATCGCTGAAGAGGTGGCGCCGGCCGCCGACCCCCGTGACGTTGTCGACGCCATCATCCGGCTGAACGCCCTCGGCTCTGGTCAGCTCGAGGCAGGCCAGACACTCGCCATCCCCGCCGAGTACGACGCCGCGAGCTGAAGCCCGCCGTCTTCGGCGCAGAAGCTGGGGTGCGGCCACGCCGGACTCGGACGCGGCCTAGCATGGGTGGGATGAGCCCGAGTCTGGATGATCTGCCCCTCAGAGACGATCTGCGAGGCCTCACCCCGTACGGCGCCCCGCAGGCGCCGCTTCCGGTCGCGCTGAACGTCAACGAGAACACGCATCCCGTTCCCGAAGAGGTCGCAGACGACATCCTGGATGCCGTCGCCCGTGCCCTGCGCGACGTCAACCGCTATCCCGACCGCGAGTTCACGCACCTCCGCGAGTCCTTCGCCGAGTACCTCGGTCACGGCCTCACCCCCGATCGCATCTGGGCCGCGAACGGATCGAACGAGGTGCTGCAGCACCTGCTCCAGGCCTTCGGCGGCCCGGGGCGTACCGCCATGGGCTTCGGCCCCACGTACTCGATGTACCCGCTGCTGACGCGAGCCACCGGCGCGCAGTACGTCGCGGGCACGCGCGGCCCCGACTTCACGCTCGACCCGGCCTCCGCCGCGGCACAAGTCTCCGAACTGCGCCCCGACGTCGTCTTCCTCTGCGCGCCCAACAACCCGACCGGCACGCCGCTCGGTCTCGACGTCATCGAGGCGGTGTACGACGCCACCGACGGAATCGTGATCGTCGACGAGGCCTATCAGGAGTTCGCGCCGCGCGAGAGCCCCTCCGCGCTGACGCTGCTCGGCGAGCGGGAGCGCCTGGTCGTCTCGCGCACGATGAGCAAGGCGTTCGCCTTCGCCGGTGCGCGCGTCGGCTATCTCGCCGCCGACGCGACCCTCATCGACGCTCTGCGTCTCGTCCGCCTGCCGTACCACCTCAGCGCCCTCACGCAGGCGGCCGCGACAGCCGCGCTGTCGCACTCGTCGACGATGCTCCGGATGGTGGACGAGATCGTCGCGCAGCGCGATCGGATGTCGGCGACGCTCGATGCCCTCGGGTACCACGCCTACGAGAGCTGGACGAACTTCGTCCTGTTCGACGGGGTCGACGACCCGCGCGCCACCTGGCAGGCGCTCTACGATCGCGGCATCCTCGTCCGCGACGTCGGCATCCCGCACAGCCTGCGCGTCAGTGCCGGTACGGAAGACGAGACGACCGCGTTCCTCGAAGCACTGGCGTCGATAGACTCGGAGGCATGACCAGCCCCCGAACGGCCAGCATCCGTCGTGCCACGAGCGAGTCGAGTGTCGAACTCGAGCTCGACCTCGACGGGACCGGGATCAGCACGATCGAGACGACCGTGCCGTTCTTCGATCATCTGCTGACGGCGTTCGCGAAGCACTCGCTCACCGACCTGACTGTACGCGCGACGGGCGACACGCACATCGACGCGCACCACACGGTCGAGGATGTGGCGATCGTGCTCGGGCAGGCGCTGCGCTCTGCGCTGGGCGACAAGTCGGGCATATCCCGCTACGGCGATGCGCTCGTGCCCCTCGACGAGGCGCTCGCGCAGGCTGTCGTCGACATCTCCGGGCGTCCCTACCTCGTGCACACGGGAGAGCCCGAGGGATACGAGTACCACCTCATCGGCGGGCACTTCACGGGGTCGCTCGTGCGGCACACGTTCGAGGCGATCGCGTTCAACGCGGGCCTGACGATGCACGTCCGCGTGCTCGGCGGACGCGACCCGCACCACATCGCCGAGGCGGAGTACAAGGCCTTCGCCCGTGCCTTCCGGCAGGCCAAGGCGCTCGATCCGCTCGTGCACGGCATCCCCAGCACGAAGGGCGCCCTATGACCGAGGGTGACACGACCGGACGCGCGCCGCTCGTCGCCGTCCTCGATTATGGCTCGGGCAACATCCACTCGGCCGTCAAGGCCCTCTCCGCCGCGGGTGCGGACGCCCGACTGACGTCCGATCGTGGTCTCATCCGCGATGCGGACGGTCTTCTGGTTCCCGGCGTCGGTGCGTTCAGTGCGGTCATGGCCGCCCTGCGCGAGAGCCGCGGCGACGAGATCATCGAGCGGCGCCTGGCCGGGGGGCGCCCGGTGCTGGGCATCTGCGTCGGCATGCAGATCATGTTCGGCAACGGCGTCGAGCGCGGCGATGACACCGAGGGCCTCGGGCAGTGGCCGGGCACCGTCACCGAGCTGCAGGCCCCGGTGCTGCCCCACATGGGGTGGAACACCGTGCGCGCGGGCGCAGGGTCGACGCTGTTCGACGGTCTGGAGGACGAGCGCTTCTACTTCGTGCACTCGTACGGTGCCCAGGACTGGAGCCTCGAGGTCATGAAGCCCTTCGCCGAGCCCGTGCTGACCTGGTGCGACTACGGCGCGCCCTTCCTCGCGGCCGTCGAGAACGGGCCGCTCTCGGCGACGCAGTTCCACCCTGAGAAGTCGGGGGCCGCCGGCATCCGTCTCCTCGCCAATTGGATCGGCGCCCTGCCGCGCCACTAGTCTCCCTCTGGTGCGCTCGCGTGGACGAGCGTGCATCCCGACCCACCCCTGGAATGTGATGAACGACTTCGCGTCCACCCCCGAACTGATCCTCCTGCCCGCCGTCGACGTCGCCGACGGGAAGGCCGTGCGCCTGACCCAGGGCGAGGCCGGCAGCGAGACGACCTACGGCGACCCCGTCGACGCGGCGCTCGCCTGGGCCAAGCAGGGTGCGCAGTGGATCCATCTCGTCGACCTCGACGCGGCCTTCGGCCGGGGCAACAACACCGCCGTGCTCCGCAAGGTCATCAAGCAGGTCAAGGGTGTGCAGATCGAGCTGTCGGGCGGCATCCGCGACGATGCGACGCTCGAGGCCGCGCTCGAGAGCGGTGCGACGCGCATCAACCTGGGCACTGCCGCGCTCGAGAACCCCGAGTGGGCCGCCGATGTCATCGGCCGCTACGGCGACGCGATCGCGGTCGGACTCGATGTCCGCGGCACGACGCTCGCCGCCCGGGGCTGGACCCGCGACGGCGGCGACCTGTGGGACGTCCTCGAGCGTCTCGAAGACGCCGGCTGCAGCCGATACGTCGTCACCGACGTGACGAAGGACGGCACGCTCCAGGGCCCGAACCTCGAGCTGCTGCGCGAGATCACCTCGCGCACACCCAAGCCCGTGGTCGCATCGGGCGGTATCTCGAGCCTCGACGACATCGCCGCGCTGCGCGAGCTCGTGCCGCTGGGCGTCGAGGGTGCGATCGTCGGCAAGGCTCTCTACGCCGGCGCGTTCACGCTGGCTGAGGCGCTGGATGTCGCCGGAGACTGACGACGGCTGCGGCCACGCCGCCGACTCGGCGGGCGTTCCCTGGGAGGGGCGCAGCTTCGAGTCGAACCCTCACGCCGGTGACGACGGCTCGGCCGATCCCGCGCTGCTCGCGGCGCTCGAAGCCTTCCGCGCGGGGACCGGTGACGCCGTCGCGGTCGTCGAGGCGTATCGCGCGGCGCGGCTGCTGATCCCGCTCGTGCCCGAGAAGGGCGACGAAGGGGTCGGGCCGACGGGGCTGCGTGTCGACAAGACCCAGGAGCTGTCGATCGTCACGGTCGCGGCTCCTGACGGTCGGCGCGTTCTGCCGGTCTTCACGTCGGTGGCCGCACTCGCGCGGTGGGATGCCGTCGCGCGTCCGGTTCCGGCCGACGGGGTGCGCACGGCGATGGCGGCGGCGTCCGATGACACCGACCTGATCGTGATCGACCCGGGCTCCGAGACCGAGTTCGTGCTGCGACGCCCCGCCGTCTGGGCGATCGGACAGGGACTGCCCTGGGAACCGGCGCCCACCTCGCCCGAGGTCTTCACCGCTCTCCAGGCCAGCATCGGGGGAGAGCTCGCGGTGCTCGACCTGTCGGTCGCGGCGGGTGATCCCGACGCCCGGATGCGCGGCCCCGAGCTGATCGTCCGGCTTCATCTCATCGATGGGCTGGATGCCGCCGAGCTCGACGCGGTGCTGTCGCGGCTGGCGTCGCGGTGGGCCGCCGACGACCGCATCGCGGTGCTCGTCGACTCGCTGACGGTCAAGCTGGTGCGCGCTTCCTGACGGAGGTCCCGGGCCCGAGCCCTGCTCGAGCCCGGGAGCTCGTCAGTTGACGGGACCGGTGAACTTCTCGCCGGGGCCCTTGCCGATCGGGTCGGGGATCGTCGACGCCTCGCGGAAGGCGAGCTGCAGCGAGCGCAGGCCGTCGCGCAGCGATCGCGCGTGCATGTCGCTGATCTCGGGAGCGCCGGCGGTGATGAGCCCGGCGAGGGCGTTGATGAGCTTGCGGGCCTCGTCGAGGTCGAGCTGGGTGGCCGGGTCGTCGGCGAGCCCGACCTTGACGGCGGCGGCGCTCATGAGGTGCACGGCGGCGGTGGTGATGACCTCGACCGCCGGCACGTCGGCGATGTCGCGGGTCGCGGCCGAGGCCGCGCGCTCCTGCTCCTCCCACCGCTGGCGACGAGCCTCGTCGTCGGTGAAAGTGCTGTTGTCGGCGGGGTTCGTGTCCACGTGTCGCTCTCTGCTAGACTGTGCGGGCACCGGAGTGTTCTACTCCGGATCGAAAGAGGATCACATCCCACCCGCGCTTGCCGTTCCAGGCTACCGGGTCATGCACTCCGCTCCGTCCGTCTCACCGCGGCCGGGGTAGCCAGGGTGCGGAACACGAATGCCGACGCACGCGCGTCGTGCGGGGTGGATGCGATGCTCTTCCGCCCGGGTCGCGTCCTCGCGTCCCGGTGGCCACCACCGCACGAACAGGAGTTCCGCACATCAGCGATCCCCGCACCAACGACCGCATCCGCGTCCCCGAGGTTCGCCTCGTCGGCCCCGCTGGAGAGCAGGTCGGCGTCGTCCGTATCGAGGTCGCCCTGCGTCTGGCGCAGGAGGCCGAACTCGACCTCGTCGAGGTCGCCCCGAACTCGAAGCCGCCCGTGGTCAAGATCATGGACTACGGCAAGTTCAAGTACGAAGCGGCTCAGAAGGCCAAGGAAACGCGCCGCAATCAGGCCAACACGGTCCTCAAGGAGGTCCGTTTCCGCCTGAAGATCGAGGCGCACGACTACATCACCAAGCTCAAGCGCGCCGAGGGCTTCCTCCAGGCGGGCGACAAGGTGAAGGCGATGATCCTGTTCCGCGGTCGCGAGCAGTCGCGTCCCGAGCAGGGTGTGCGCCTGCTCCGCAAGTTCGCCGAGGATGTCGCCGAGCTCGGCACCGTCGAGTCGAACCCGACGATCGACGGCCGCAACATGGTGATGGTCATCGCGCCGCACAAGAACAAGTCCGAGGTGAAGACCGAGCAGAACGCCCAGCGTGCCGCCAACAAGGAGGCAGCACGCCAGGCCCGCTCCGGCGACGCACCCGCGACCGAAGACGCCGCTCCCGCCTCGGCGGAGTAGCCCCCAGACTCCCGCCTCGCGGGAAACACAACGAAGGAAGAGACATGCCGAAGCAGAAGACCCACTCGGGTGCCAAGAAGCGCTTCAAGGTCACCGGCAGCGGAAAGATCAAGAAGCAGCAGGCGAACCTCCGCCACAACTTCGAAGGCAAGCCCACCAAGCGCACGCGCCGCCTGTCGGCCGACAAGATCCTGGCTCCCGGCGACGCGAAGGTCGCCAAGAAGCTCCTCGGCATCTGAGCGCTGCTGCGCACGAATAGGAAACAAACGAAATGGCTAGAGTCAAGCGGGCAGTAAACGCCCACAAGAAGCGTCGCGTCATCCTCGAGCGCGCCTCCGGTTACCGCGGACAGCGTTCGCGCCTGTACCGCAAGGCGAAGGAGCAGGTCACCCACTCGCTCGTCTACGCGTACCGCGACCGTCGCAAGCGCAAGGGCGACTTCCGCCGTCTGTGGATCCAGCGCATCAACGCCGCTGCCCGTCAGAACGGCATCACGTACAACCGCTTCATCCAGGGCCTCGGCCTCGCGGGTGTGCAGGTCGACCGTCGTATGCTCGCCGAGCTCGCCGTGAACGAGCCCGCCGTCTTCGCGTCGCTCGTGGCGACGGCCAAGGGCGCGCTGCCCGCCGACGTCAACGCTCCCAAGGCCTGATCGGGTCTTCGCGTTCCACGCACCGCACGAAGGGGCGTCCTCCGAGAGGAGGGCGCCCCTTCGCCGTATGCTGAAAACGTGCTCGAGAACCCCCGCTCGCCCCGCGTTCGCGCCGTCGCCAAGCTGACCAAGCGCAGCGCGCGTCAGGAGACCGGTCTGTTCCTGCTCGAGGGTCCGCAGGCCGCGCGGGAGGCGCTCGCGTACCGTCCCGACACCCTGGTCGAGGTCTTCGCGACACCTGGCGCGATCGAGCGGCATCCCGAACTGGCTGCGAATGCCGAGAAGGCCGGCGTCGCCGTCGTCTCGGCGAGCGAGGCCGTGCTCGAGGCGATGGCCGACACCGTCACGCCCCAGGGCATCGTCGCCGTCGCGCGTCAGTCGCCGTCGTCGCTGCGTGACATCTTCGCCGCCGGTCCCCGCCTCGTCGCGATCTGCGAAGAGGTGCGCGACCCCGGCAACCTCGGCACCATCATCCGAGCCGCGGATGCCGCCGGTGCGGATGCCGTCGTCTTGACGGGTCGCACCGTCGATCCCTACAACCCCAAGGTGGTGCGCTCGACCACCGGGTCGCTGTTCCACCTGCCGATCGTGCTCGGTGTCGAGCTCGACGCCGCCGTGGCGCGGGCGCACGAGGCGGGACTGCGAGTCGTCGCCGCGGACGT
The DNA here is from genome assembly GCF_040544895.1 of Microbacterium sp. 1262. Taxonomy (NCBI): domain Bacteria; kingdom Bacillati; phylum Actinomycetota; class Actinomycetes; order Micrococcales; family Microbacteriaceae; genus Microbacterium; species Microbacterium sp. 1262. The sequence goes on along the minus strand of NZ_JBEPKU010000001.1, from coordinate 1,631,973 downwards.
CAAGGGCGAGGAGTTCCTCGACCACCGTGCGACGCTCGCGGAGCCCACGGCGTGGCTCTTCGGCAACGAGGCGCGCGGCCTGGCCGACGAGGCCCTGGCCCAGGCCGACCTCGCGCTGCGGCTGCCGATCTACGGCGCCGCCGAGTCGCTCAACCTGGCGACCGCCGCGAGCGTGTGCCTCTACGAGACCGCGTTCGCCCAGCGCGCCGGCTGAACCCGTCGACGACGCCAGCCGGATGCGCCGTGTATTCCGATTCTGTTACAGATCGGTGACTCGGTGCGTTCCGCGGGGTCCAGGGCGGGGGAGTGCTCTTAATGTGATCTCTTATGACGACTCCCGAAAACCCGGCGCCCCCGACGTCGAACATCTCGGTGCGCCGCGGCGACCCGCTCGTGGTGATCGAGGGCGTGCAGAAGCACTACGGCTCGTTCCAGGCTCTGAAGGACATCGACCTGACCGTCAACCGCGGCGAGGTCGTTGTCGTCATCGGTCCCTCGGGCTCGGGTAAGTCGACCCTCTGCCGCACGATCAACCGCCTCGAGACCATCAGCGAGGGCACGATCACGATCGACGGCGAGAAGCTGCCGTCCGAGGGCAAGGCTCTCGCGGCGCTCCGCGCCGACGTGGGGATGGTCTTCCAGTCGTTCAACCTCTTCGCCCACCTGACGATCCTCGAGAACGTCACGCTCGGTCCGATCAAGGTCAAGGGCATGAAGAAGGCCGAGGCCGAGAAGCTCGCCCGTGAGCTGCTCGACCGAGTCGGCGTGGGGCACCAGGCCGACAAGCTGCCGGCGCAACTGTCGGGCGGGCAGCAGCAGCGCGTCGCGATCGCCCGCGCGCTGGCGATGAAGCCGAAGGTGATGCTCTTCGACGAGCCCACGAGCGCGCTCGACCCCGAGATGATCAACGAGGTGCTCGACGTCATGGTCGGCCTCGCGCAGGACGGCATGACGATGATCGTCGTCACGCACGAGATGGGCTTCGCCCGCAAGGCCGCCGACCGCGTCGTCTTCATGGCCGACGGCCAGATCGTCGAAGAGGCCGTTCCCGAGCAGTTCTTCACGTCGCCCCGGAGCGACCGTGCCAAGGACTTCCTCTCCAAGCTCATCACCCACTGAGACCACCGACCTCCGCGCTCTGCACCGGGCGCGGAAGCCCCAACCAGGAGGACCACATGCGCAAGACACGAATCACCGGCGCCTTCGCCGGTGTCGCCATCGCTGCGATCGCTCTGACCGGCTGCAACAGCGGCTCGCCCACCTCGCCCGGCGGCGCCGCCGGCGGTGACGGCGGCGACAGTAACGAAGCCCTGTGGGAGGTCGCCTCCGACGTCTCGCTCGAGGGCAGCCCGACGTTCGACGCGATCCAGTCGCGCGACAAGGTGATCGTCGGCGTCAAGGAGGACCAGCCCGGTCTCGGCTTCCTCGACGCGACGTCCAACGAGCGCAGCGGCTTCGACGTCGACATCGCACGGTGGATCGCGGCATCCCTCGGCTACGACGAGGACAAGATCGAGTTCAAGGCGATCGCGTCGGCCAACCGTGAGCAGGCCATCGTGAACGGCGACGTCGACTACTACGTCGGCACCTACTCGATCACCGACGCGCGCAAGCAGCAGATCGACTTCGCCGGTCCGTACTTCATCACGGGCCAGGGCCTGCTGGTCGCCGCGGACAGCGACATCGCGAGCGAGGACGACCTCAACGAGAACACGCGCGTGTGCTCGGCGACCGGTTCGACGCCCATCCAGAACATCAAGACGAACTACCCCGAGGTTCCCACCGAGGAGTTCGACCTCTACTCGGCATGCGTCGACGCGCTCATCAACGGCACCGTCGACGCCGTCACGACCGACCAGGCGATCCTGATCGGTTACGCGGCGCAGTACCCCGATGAGATCAAGGTCGTCGGCGAGCCCTTCAGCGAGGAGAAGTACGGCGTGGGCCTGCGCAAGGGCGACGATGCGTTCCGCGCGCACATCAACGAGCTGCTCACCGACGGCGGCGACGCGTGGCAGGGCATCTTCGACAAGAACCTCGGTCAGTCCGGGATCACGGTCGAGCAGCCTGCGGTCGACGCGTACTGAGTCGCACTGACACCATGACCACGGGGCGGGGGCGTACGCGTCCCCGCCCCGCACCATCCAAGGAGACGATGTGGGCGTCATCACCGACAACCTCGACCTCTGGGGCGAGGCTCTCGGCAACACCCTGTTGCTGTTCTTCGCCGGCGGAGCGATCGCCCTGGTCCTCGGCACCCTGATCGGCGCCATGCGCGTCTCGCCGATTCCGGTGGCGCGCGCCTTCGGCACGGTCTACGTCAACACCATCCGCAACACCCCGCTGACGCTCGTCTTCTTCTTCTTCGCGTTCGGCTACCCGCAGCTCGACCTGCCGAACCCCGGCTTCACGGTGCTCGGCGTCTGGGCGCTGGGTATCTATACCGCGACCTACGTCGCCGAGGTCATCCGCGCGGGAATCAACACCGTGCCGGTCGGCCAGGCCGAGGCGGCCCGAGCGATCGGGCTCACGTTCGGCCAGGTCATGACGCTCGTCGTCATGCCGCAGGCCTTCCGGTCGGTCGTGCCGCCGATGATGAGCGTCTTCATCGCGCTGCTGAAGAACACCACGGTTGCTGCCGGCTTCTCCGTGGTCGAGCTCGGCGCCATCCGCGCGAACCTGAGCGAGCGCGGCGAGAACGCCCTGACCGTGCTGCTCTGGGTCGCCGTCGTCTTCGTCGCCCTGGTGCTGGTCCTCAGTGCCGTGCAGCGACGACTCGAGAACAAGTGGAGGATCGCGCGATGACTTCCGTCCTGTACGACGTCCCGGGGCCCCGCGCGATCCTGCGCAACCGCATCCTCGGCATCGTCACCATCCTCCTGGTCGCCGCGGCGATCGGATTCGTGGTCTTCCGCTTCGCGGTGAGCGGTCAGTTCTCCGCCGACAAGTGGTACATCTTCACGTTCAGCAACGTGTGGCTCGGCATCTTCAGGGCGCTTGGCAACACGCTCGCGGCCTTCGGGCTCGCGGCCGTCGGTGCCCTGGCGCTCGGCTTCGTTCTCGCGATCGGCCGCCTGTCGGATCATGCGTGGGTGCGGATTCCCTTCGGCGTCGTCATCGAGGCGTTCCGGGCCGTGCCGGTGCTGATCTTCATGATGCTGATGTACTACGGGCTGCCGACGCTCGGCATCCGCATGGAGCCGTACTGGGCCGTGGTCATCGCCCTCGTCGCCTACAACGGCTCCGTGCTGGCGGAGGCCCTGCGCGCCGGCATCGAGTCGCTGCCGCGCGGACAGAAGGAGGCCGGCTACGCGATCGGTCTGCGCAAGAGCGGCGTCATGCGCCTCGTCCTGCTGCCGCAGGCGGTTCGGGCCATGCTGCCCGTCATCGTCGCGCAGCTCGTCGTGACGCTGAAGGACACCGCGCTCGGCTTCATCATCACCTATCCCGAGCTGCTGTACTACGCCAAGCAGCTGACCTCCCAGCCGGGGCGCCCGATCCTCCAGGCGGGCATCGTCATCGGCGCGATCTACATCGTGATGTGCCTGCTGCTGTCGTGGTTCGCCAGCTTCCTCGAGAAGCGCCTCTCGCGGTCGCCGCGCACCCCAGGCGGCGGCGCAGCTGCTGTCGACCCGCTGCACCACCCGGTGGCGCCGACGACCGATACCGAGCTCATCGCCACGCAGAAGGGGATCGGCAAGTACGACTCCAACAGCTCGGGCGGAGCCTGACGCACAGCACGACCCCGACGGGCCCCTCACGCGAAAGCGGAGGGGCCCGTCGCCGGTAGACTCGACTCCCGTGTCCGACGCACCCGAGATCACCCCTGACGCGGTCGCCGCGGCGGTGGATGCGGCCCTCGCCGCCATCGCCGACGCGTCCTCCACCGCCGAGCTGAAGTCCGCCCGCAACGCCCACACGGCCGAGGGGTCGCCGCTCGCGCGCCTCAACGCGCAGCTGCGGTCGGTGCCCAACGAGAAGAAGGCCGAGTTCGGCAAGCTCGTAGGCCAGGCGCGTGGCCGTGTCACCCAGGCCCTCGCCGCCCGCGAGGGCGAGCTCGCCGCCGCCGAGACGGCCGCGAAGCTCGAGGCCGAGGCGCTCGACGTCACCGCCATCGCCCCGCGCGGACGCGTCGGGGCGCGGCATCCGATCTCGCTCCTGCAGGAGGAGGTCGCCGACCTCTTCGTCGGGATGGGCTGGGAGATCGCCGAGGGGCCGGAGCTCGAGCACGAGTGGTTCAACTTCGACTCGTTGAACTTCGACGTCGACCATCCCGCGCGCCAGATGCAGGACACGTTCTTCGTCGACCCGGTCGCGCGGCACCTCGTCATGCGCACGCAGACGAGCCCCGTGCAGATGCGGTCGATGCTCGAGCGCGACATCCCGATCTACGTCCTCTCGCCGGGCCGGGTGTTCCGCACCGACGAGTACGACGCGACCCACCTCCCCGTGTTCACGCAGTTCGAGGGCCTCGTCGTCGACAAGGGCATCACGATGGCGCACCTCAAGGGCACCCTCGACCACGCGGCGCGCGAGCTGTTCGGCCCCGAGGCGAAGACGCGCTTCCGCACCAACTACTTCCCGTTCACCGAGCCGAGCGCCGAGCTCGACCTGTGGCACCCGACCTTCGCCGGCGGAGCGCGCTGGATCGAGTGGGGCGGATGCGGCATGGTGAACCCCAACGTGCTCCGTGCCGCGGGCATCGATCCCGAGGTCTACTCCGGGTTCGCCTTCGGCATGGGCATCGAGCGGACGCTGATGTTCCGTTCCGACGTGAAGGACATGCGCGACATGGCCGAGGGCGATGTGCGTTTCAGCGAGCAGTTCGGGATGGTGGTCTGATGCGCGTTCCGCTGTCGTGGTTGCGTGAGTACGTCGAGGTACCGGCGGATGCCGCGCCTGAGGACATCCTCGCGGCGCTGGTGTCGGTCGGCTTCGAGGAGGAGGACGTCCACGGTTTCGACCTGACCGGTCCGATCGTCGTGGGCCGCGTGGTCTCGTTCGAGCCCGAGCCGCAGTCCAACGGCAAGACGATCCGCTGGTGCCAGGTCGATGTCGGCGAGGCGAACGGCGGCGTGCGCGGCATCGTCTGCGGCGCCGGCAACTTCTTCGAGGGTGACAAGGTCGTCGTGACCCTTCCCGGCGCCGTGCTGCCCGGTCCGTTCCCGATCGCGGCGCGCAAGACGTACGGCCACGTCTCGGACGGCATGATCGCCTCGGCGAAGGAGCTGGGCCTCGGCGACGAGCACTCGGGCATCCTGCGTCTGACCGAGCTCGGACTCGACCCGGAGGTCGGCACCGACGCGATCGCGCTGCTCGGACTCGACGACGCCGCGATCGACGTCAACGTCACCCCCGACCGCGGCTACGCGCTGTCGGTGCGCGGCATCGCGCGCGAGTACTCGCACGCGACCGGCGCGGCATTCCGCGACCCTGGTCTCCGCGAGTTCGACGAGCTCGAGCACCCCGCGACGGGCTTCGACGTCGCGGTCGACGACCAGGCGCCGATCCGCAGCCGCGTCGGTGCGACCGAGTTCGCGGTGCGCGTCGTCTCGGGCGTCGACCCGTCGCGGCCGACGCCGCCGTGGATGGTCGCGCGTCTCACGCTCGCCGGCATCCGCTCGCTCGGCATCCTGATCGACATCACCAACTACGTGATGCTCGAGCTCGGCAACCCGATTCACGGCTACGACCTCGACAAGCTCACCGGCGGCATCACGGTGCGTCGCGCGACGGCGGGCGAGAAGCTCACGACGCTCGACGGCAAGGAGCGCACCCTCGACGGCGAAGACCTGCTCATCACCGACGAGTCGGGGCCCATCGGCCTCGCCGGTGTCATGGGCGGCGGCACGACCGAGATGACGGATACGACGCGCAATGTGCTCATCGAGGCCGCGATCTTCGACACCGTCACGATCGCCCGCACCGCTCGTCGGCACAAGCTGCCGAGCGAGGCCTCGCGGCGCTTCGAGCGCGGCGTCGACCCGCTGCTGCCGTTCGTGGCCGCCCGCCGCGTCGCCGACCTCATGGTCGAGCTCGCCGGCGGCACGCTCGAGCCGGTCGGTGGCGCGCTGTTCGGCGAGGTGTTCCTCGAGGCGATCGATCTGCCGCGCGGCTTCGTCGCAGGCCTCATCGGCATCGACTACACCGACGACGAGGTCGTCTCGGCGCTCGAGAGGATCGGCGCCGAGGTGACCGACACGGATGCCGGTTGGGAGGTCATCCCGCCGTCGTGGCGCCCCGACCTCACCGACAAGTGGACGCTGGCCGAAGAGGTCGCGCGCATCCACGGCCTCGACCGCGTGCCGTCGGTCCTCCCGACGGCTCCCTCCGGTCGCGGCCTGACGGATGCGCAGAAGGGGCGACGTCGCGTTTCGAATGCGCTCGCGGCCGCGGGCTTCGTCGAGACCCCGTCGTTCCCGTTCACGACGCGAGACAGCAACGATCTGCACGGTTCGGCCTCGGGCGAGGAGCTGCCCTCGGTCAAGATCGCCAACCCGCTCGACGGGCAGGCGCCCTACCTGCGCCGCTCGCTCGTACCGGGCCTGCTGCAGGTCGCGCACCGCAACGTCTCGCGCGGACTGACCGATCTCGCCCTCTTCGAGGTCGGAGCGGTCTTCCTCCCCGAGCCGGGCACGCAGTACGGCACCGCGACGGTGCCGCCGCTCGCCGCGCGTCCCGACGACGCCACGCTCGCGGAGCTCCACGCGTCGATCCCGCCGCAGCCGCGTCACGTTGCGGTGCTCGTCGCCGGCAACGTGGCGCCCAAGTCGCCGGGGCACGCCGCCGTCGCGGCCGATCTCAGCGACGTGTTTGCGGCTGTCGCCGCGATCGGTTCGGCGGCCGGCGTCGACATCGAGATCTCGCAGACCCGTCGTGCCGCGCTGCACCCGGGTCGCGCCGCCGCGCTCACGGTCGGAGGTGTCGAGGTCGGCTACGCCGGGGAGCTGCATCCCGAGGTCTCGGCTGCGGCCGACCTGTCGGGCCGTGTCCTCGTCGCCGAGATCGACCTCGACGCCGTTCTGGCGAGCGCGGGGGAGCGGGTCGTCGTCGCGTCGCTGTCGGGCTACCCGGCGGCCACGCAGGACGTCTCGCTCGTCGTTCCTGCGGACGTGACGGCGGGTGCGCTCGCGTCGGCGCTGTCGGAGGGGGCGGGCCAGCTGCTCGAGTCGCTCCGTCTCGTCGACGACTACCGCGGTGCCGGCGTTCCCGAGGGCTCGAAGAGCCTGACGTTCGCGCTGCGCTTCCGCGCCGACGACCGCACCCTCACGGCGGCCGAGGCGAGCGAGGCCAAGCTCGCGGGCGTCGCCGTCGCGGCCGAGCGTTTCGGCGCCGTCATCCGCGACTGACCTGCGTACCGGGCGCAGTTCCCGACGTCACGCGCGGTTACGGGCGCGCTCCACGTCCGGAACTGCGCCCGACGCGTTCCCGTGACCGGCCGGCCGACCGAGAGGGGCTCAGCGCGAGCCCCAGTTCCAGGCCGGAACGTCGAGCAGACCCTGACCGCGGACCGTCGTCTCGGCGTTCGATCGCTGGAGTTCGACGCGCGACGGTTCTGGCAGAGCGTCGACGAGCGCATCGGCATGCGACACCGTGAGCACCTGCGTGCGCTCGGATGCCGCTCGGATGAGCGAGGCCAGCGGTGCGAGGAGGGAGGGATGCAGGCTCGCCTCGGGCTCGTTCAGCACCAGGAGCGGTGCGGGTCGCGCCGGCAGCAGCGCGGCACACAGCAGCAGGTAACGCAGCGTGCCGTCCGACAGCTCGGCCGCATCGAGCGGACGCAGCAGGCCGGGCTGCTCGATCGTCAGGCGGAAGAGTCCGTCGGAGGTCACGACGCGCACGCGGCTGCCCGGGAACGCCTGGTCGACCGCACGCGCCAGAGCGTCGCCGTGCCCGGCGTCGACGATCGTCGCCCAGGCCGCGGCGAGATTCGCCCCGTCGTGCGCGAGGGTGTGGCTGCGGGTGCCGACCTGTGGCTGACGCGCGGGGGCGTCGAGGTCGACGCGGAAGTGGTCGTAGAAGCGCCACGCGGTCATCGCGCGGCGGAGGGTCAGCAGTTCGGGGGCGGTGTCGCCGTCGGCGAGATCGGTGACGATGCTCTCGTACGGCGCCAGCTGCTGGTCGAGCATCGTCCAGGAGTGCTCGCGCACGCGGGTGAGCTGTCGCGTGCGGTCGATGAGCAACGTCGACGGCTTGGCGACGACACCGGCGAACACCTGTTCGCGTTTAATCTCGGGGTCGCGGGCGAACGGACTGGTCTGGTCGCCCTGCGGGATGCCGAGATCGATGAGGTATCCCAGCTCGTCGGACGCGTAGCCGAGCTGCACCGCGACGGGTCCCCGGCGCACCGTTCCCTGATCTCCGCCGTTCTCGGGTCCGGCCCAGAGGACCGACGGCAGCCCTCCTTCGCGTGCCAGCGCGCCCACGATGTCGCCCCGCGCCGCTGCGGCGAGCAGGCGCAACGCGCGGTAGAGGTTCGACTTGCCCGAGCCGTTGGGGCCGGTGACGACGGTGAGGTCGCCGAGCGGCACGACGACGTCGCGGAGCGAGCGGTATCCCGATACAGCCAGAGTGCGCAGCATCCCCTCACTCTGGCATCTGCGTCTGACACCGCCCTCCGCTTCCCGATAGTGTCGGGGCCGTGAGCGAGATCCCAGCCAGCGTCACCCCATCGTCTCCGGCGGCCGGTGCCGCCCCCGCCCTCGAACTGCTCGGCCTGGTCAAGAGGTTCGGTGAGAAGGTCGCCGTCGACGGCATCGACCTCGTCGTGCCGGCCGGCTCGTTCTACGGACTCGTCGGGCCGAACGGCGCAGGTAAGACCACGAGCCTCTCCATGGCCACGGGGCTGTTGCGCCCGGATGCCGGCACTGCGCGCGTCCACGGGATCGACGTGTGGCGCGACCCGGTGGCCGCCAAGCGCACGATCGGCAACCTCGCCGACGGCGTGCGGCTCTTCGACCGTCTGACGGGGGAGCAGCTCATCACCTACACCGCGATGATGTTCGGGCTGCCGCGCCCCGAGATCGCACCGCGCGTGTCGGACCTGCTCGACCTCATGGACCTGCGCGGCGCAGCCGGGACGATCGTCGCCGACTACTCTGCGGGCATGACCAAGAAGGTCGCGCTCGCCTGCGCTCTCGTGCACGCCCCGCGCCTGCTCGTGCTCGACGAGCCCTTCGAGTCGGTCGACCCGGTGTCGGCCGCGAACATCGAGGACGTCCTGCGCAGCTACACCAGCTCGGGCGGATCGGTGATCGTCTCGAGCCACTCGATGGACCTCGTCCAGCGCATGTGCGACCACGTCGCCGTCATCGCCGCAGGCCGCGTGCTCGCCGCGGGCACGATCGACGAGGTGCGTGCCGGCGAGAGCCTGCAGGACCGTTTCGTCTCGCTCGTCGGCGGACGCCACCAGTCGGAGGGACCGCAGTGGTTGCGACAGTCCTGAAGCTGCGTTACCGCGTTCTCGGGAACACGCTCGCCCGTCGCCCCTGGCAGCTCGTCGGCTTCATCCTGGGATCACTCTGGGGTCTCGGCATCCTCGGCGGGCTCGTCGTCGGGTTCGTCGCGCTGTCGGTGTTCGAGAACCTCGAGGCCGCGACCGTCGTCGCGGTCCTCGGCGGCTCGCTGCTGATCCTCGGCTGGCTCGTGGGGCCGATCATCATCGCGGGGCTCGACAGCACGGTCGACGCCGTGCGGCTGGCGCCGTTCCCCCTGACGCGCCGTCAGGTCATGCTCGCCCTCGCGGGTGCCGGGCTCACCGGCATCCCCGGCATCGTCACCACGGTCGCTGCCCTCGCGACGCTGATCGTGTGGGTGCGGTGGCCGGTCGCGGCCATCGTCGCCGTGCCGACGGTACTGCTCGGCGTTCTCACCTGCGTGCTGGCCTCGCGCCTGATGGGCGAGCTCTCGGGCGGCATGGGCGGCCGGCGCTCGCGCGAGATCATCGGCACCGTCGTGCTCGTCGTCCTCATCATGACCGGTCCCATCCTCACCGGCATCGCCGCGCTGCTCGATCAGGCCGGTGGCGATCTGTGGACGCGATTGCAGCAGGCCGCCGGCATTCTCGCCTGGACTCCGCTCGGTGCCGCCTGGTCGGTCGCCCCGAGCGCGGCGGCGGGGCAGTGGCTTCCCGCGCTCGCCAGCACCGTGATCGCCATCGTGACCGTCGTGGTGCTCTGGATCGTGTGGGACCGCGTCATCGAGACGGCCGTGTCGTCGCCGCGCCAGCGCGCGACTCGCACCGTGGCTGCCGGAAAGCTCGGCCTCTTCGGCGTGATGCCGACCGGTGGTGTCGGCGCGACGTGGGCGCGATCGCTCTCGGGATGGCTGCGTGATCCGCGGTACCTGCGGCAGCTCATCGTCATCCCGCTGTTCCCCGTCCTCTTCGCCTTCACCGGCGGGACCGACGGCTTCATGTTCCTCATCTCGCCGGTGCTCGCCGCGCTCGTCATGGCCGCGGTGGGCTACGCCGATGTCTCCTTCGACGGCACGGCCTTCGGCACGACCCTCGCCACCGGCATCTCCGGCCGTGCCGACCGCCTCGGTCGCCTGCTCGGCGCCGCGTGCGTCGGAGTTCCGCTGATCGGCCTCATCGCGGTCGCCACCGCGGTGGTGTCGGGCGACGCGGCGCACCTGCCCGCGGTGCTGGGAGCGGCCCTCGGCGTGCTGCTGGCCGGATACGGCGCGTGCGCGGTGTCGTCGGCGCTCATCGTCACCCCGGTGCCCGCACCCGGTGACAGCCCGTTCAAGAGCACCCCGGGTCAGAACTCCATCATGGGCCTGCTGGTCTTCGTCGTATGGGCCGCGGTGATCGCGTTGTCGTTGCCGGCCATCGTGCCCGCCGTCGTGAACGCCGTGACGGGAGACGCGATGTGGGGCTGGATCGCGCTGGCCGCCGGTGTCGTGTTCGGCGCAGTGGTCGCGATCGTCGGGGTGCTCGTCGGAGGGCGCACGATCGAACGGACCGGTCCCGACCTGCTCGTGCGCATCAAGTCGTTCCCCACCTGATCGACGTCCGGCCCCGCGGCCCCGCTCGAGATCAGCGGTAGCGGCGGCCCTCGTCGCGTCGGTACAGCCACACGACGAGGGCGCCCAGCGCGATCGTCCACGCGACGACGCCGAGGATCGCCCAGAGGGGCACCTCGGCACCGGTCGCGACGCCGACGACGATCTCTCGGGCCTGACGGATCGGCAGGACCGACGAGGCAGTGTCGAGCCAAGCAGGGAAGAACTGCGGGGGCAGGAACAGGCCGCCGCCGAAGGCGAGCAGGAACAGGGCCACCTGCGTGACGGCGATGGCGGCCTTCGGGCCCGTCGTGAGACCGATGATCGCACCGATGAGCATCGGCGGAAGCGCCGTCGCGATCACGAGCACGATGGCCGCGAGCAGCCGGAGCGGTTCGGGCCGCGCGCTGGTGAAGACACCTCCGACGACGAGCAGCGGCACCATCGCCACGGTCGCGATCGCGAGGGTCGCCAGGATCAGCGCCCCGATGCGGGCGAGCGGGCTGCCGGGGAGCGTCCGCAGATAGGGCGTCCACGGCTTCGAGCGTTGCTCGGCGAGCTCGAGCCCGACCGAGAACAGCCCGGACGACATGAAGGCGAACACGACCATCGAGCAGACGGCGGCGGTGGCGACGCTGCTGTCCGCCACGACCGCGCCCTGGGGCAGCACGAACAGGCAGAACGCGAGGGTCGGGAAGACGACCGACCCGATCACCGCGATCGGAACCCGCGCGGTCTCGATGAGGTTGTATCTGGTCGCGGTCAGGGTGAGCGAGAGCGTGGACATCAGGCGGCCTTCTCGGTGGTGGGTGCGGGTAAGGGTGCGCCGGGGCGCGCGGACGTGGCGGTCAGGGAGAGGAACGCCTCCTCGAGCGTCGCTCCGCGCACCGTCAGATCGCTGAACGGCAGATCGGCGGCGACGAGTGAGCGGACGAGAGCGTCGGAGTCGCCGACGACGGCCGTCACGGCGTCGTCCGCGGTGGAGACGGATGACTCCGGGTCGAGGCGCCGGATGTCGTCCGCCGAGACTCCGCGCAGGGTGACACGGCGTCGCGACACGCTCGACACGACGGCCGCGAGCGTGTCATCGGTGCGGACGACACCGTCGTCGATGACGACGACGCGGTGAGCGAGCTGCTCGATCTCTTCGAGGTGGTGGCTCGTGACCACGACGGCGCATCCGGCGGCGTGCCGGGCGCGGACGGCATCCCACAGGGCTCGTCGGGCGTCGACGTCGAGACCGGTCGTGGGCTCGTCGAGCAGCACGAGGTCGGGGTCGCCGACGAAGGCCAGCGCGACGGACACACGCCGCTGCTGCCCTCCCGACAGCGCCCCGCACTGCTGGCGCAGCAGCGGGCCGAGGTCGAACTCCTCGATGATGCGGGCGCGGGGAGAAGGATGCGGGAAGTGAGCCGCGACGAAGTCGAGCACTTCACCCACGCGCAGGGCGTCGGGCAGCGCCGTCGCCTGTGGGGTCGACCCGAGGCGCACGCGCGAGGACGTGTCGCGCGGGTCGCCGCCGAACAGCCGCACCTCGCCGCTGGTCGGGGTTCGCAGGCCCTCGACGAGCGACAGGAGGGTCGTCTTGCCGGCGCCGTTCGGGCCCAGCAGACCGACGCATTCGCCGGCGTGGATGTCGAGGGTCACTCCGGCCAGCGCGGTGACGTCGCCGAACCGCTTCACGAGGTCGCGGGTGCTGATGAGGGCGGTCATGATCCTCCTCCGAGGAGATCGAGCAGATGGGTGCGGTACGTGCGGAACGCGGCTCGCCCGGCGGGGGTCAGCGCGACGTAGGTCACGGGCTTCCGGCCCGCGAAGGCCTTGCTGGTCTCGACGTAGCCCGCCGCCTCGAGCTTCGCGAGGTGCGTGGTGAGGTTCCCGGCGGTCATCCCGAGCAGCTTCTGCAGCACGGGGAAGGTCACCTCGTCGCCGTCGGCGAGGGCCTCGTTCAGCGCCGTGACGATGCGCAGGCGGGCCGGGGCGTGGATCACCGGGTCGAGCTCGGTCATCGGCTGCCTTCCGCCGGGATGACGCCGCGCAGCATCAGGGTCGCGACGATGAGCATCGCGAGCGGTCCGACGGTCGCGTACACGAGGTAGTTGGTCGGCGTGCCCGCGTACGACGCCACGATCGCGGTGGCGATCATGACGATGCCGAGCGCGTACTGGACGGGGGAGCGCCACAGCGCCCCGCCGGCGAGGTAGAGCACGCCGACCAGCAGGACGAAGATCGCGGGGGAGAGCACTGCCATGACGTCGGCATCCGCGCCGGTGCGCTGCACCGCGCCGATGAGGAGGCCGGCACCGAACATCGACAGCGACCACGCCCAGCCGTACATGGCCCCGGCCAGGCGCGACGGTCCCCGCACGCCCACGCCGGAGCGGATGCCGGCGACGGCGGAGACGACGATGCCGGCGATGAGCACCGTGCCGAAGACGATCCACGCGGGGGTCGTCGGAATGCGGAACCAGGGGTTGCCGCCGCCGTCGGCCGCGCTCCAGATGGCTCCGAATCCGACGATCCACGCCGCCGCCCAGGTGATGAGCATCACCGCGTAGTTGCGGTTGACCCAGTGCGCGGTGCGCCGGCGCTGGTCCTGCATGAGGGCGAGCATCGCCGCCGGGTCGGCCTGCTGCTCGTCATCCATCGAATCGTGCTCCATGCAAACCACTTTGCACTGCAAACCTTGCGCGGTCAACTCGGCATCGTTGCGGTCGCACCGCCGGGTCGAGCGCACTTCGATGGGCCGGCCGCAGTTCGAACGGCGCCCGACGGCCGCAACTGCGCCTCATACCGCGGACGCCGGCAGCGGGGGATTTGGCGGATGCCGCGAGCGAGCGCTACTGTCGGCGCATGTCTTCGGCCCCGCAGCGCACCGTCTCGGTGCTTCGCGCGCGCCGACGTCTGGGCGACCGCCGACGCTAGGCGACCCTGCACGCTCCCGCATCCGCGGTCGAGCGCGTGGTGTCGCCGCCGCCGGTCCCCGTCGCCGCGAAGGCGACGTCATCCCAGACAATAAGGTGGAAGTCATGCCCCTCTCCGTCGCCGTCTCCGGCGCATCCGGATACGCGGGAGGCGAGATCCTGCGCCTGCTCGCCGCTCACCCCGAGGTCGAGCTCCGCACGGTCACCGCGCACTCCAACGCCGGTCAGCCGCTCATCGAACACCAGCCGCACCTCCGCTCGCTGCGTCACCTCACGCTGCAGCCCTCGACGCCCGAGGTGCTCGCGGGGCACGACATCGTGTTCCTCGCCCTCCCGCACGGCCAGTCGGGTCAGTACACCGAGGCGCTCGCTGACACCGCCCTCGTCATCGACGCGGGCGCCGACCACCGGCTGACGTCGTCGGACGACTGGGATGCCTTCTACGGCGGCGACTTCCACGAGCCCTGGACCTACGGTGTGCCCGAGCTCCTCGTCGGAGGCGCGAACGGCACCGGCAAGCAGCGCGACAAGCTCGTCGGAGCCTCGCGCATCGCCGCTCCCGGGTGCAACGCCTCGACCGTCGCGCTGAGCCTCGCGCCCGGTGTCGCCGCCGGTGTCATCGACCCGAGCGATATCGTGAGCGTGCTCGCGGTCGGTCCCTCGGGCGCGGGCAAGAGCCTGAAGACGAACCTCCTCGCCGCCGAGATCCTCGGATCGGCGAACCCCTATGCCATCGGCGGGACGCACCGCCACATCCCCGAGATCCGGCAGGCGCTTCGGGGAGCGGGCGCGGCAGGCGACATCCGCATCTCGTTCACCCCCGTCCTCGTGCCGATGTCGCGCGGCATCCTGGCCACCTCGACCGCTCCGATCGCGGACGGCGTCTCCGACGCTCAGATCCGCGAGGCGTGGGAGAGCGCCTACGCGGATGAGACGTTCGTGCAGCTGCTGCCCGAAGGATCCTTCCCTCGAACGGCCGACGTCACCGGCGCGAACACCGCGCTCATGGGCCTGGCGATCGACCGGGCCGCCGGCCGTGTGGTCGTCGTGACCGCGGTCGACAACCTCGCCAAGGGCACCGCCGGTGCCGCCATCCAGTCGATGAACATCGCCCTCGGTTTCGCCGAGACCACGGGCCTGAGCGTGAACGGAGTCGCCCCGTGAGCGTCACCGCCCCCCAGGGTTTCGAAGCCGCCGGTGTCGCCGCGGGCCTGAAGTCGACCGGAAAGCCCGACGTCGCCGTCGTCGTCAACCGCGGCCCGCTCAAGGTCGGCGCCGCGGTGTTCACCTCGAACCGCGCCAAGGCGAACCCGATCATGTGGTCGCAGCAGGCGATCGCCGACGGCGTCGTCGAAGCCATCGTCCTCAACTCCGGCGGAGCGAACTGCTTCACGGGCAGCTTCGGCTTCCAGACGACGCACCAGACCGCCGAGAAGGCGGGGGAGCTGCTGGATGTCAGCTCGGGCGATGTGCTCGTCTGCTCCACGGGCCTCATCGGCACCGGCGACGAGGTGTTCCGCGCCAAGGTGCTCGAGGGCACCACGGCGGCGATCGGCTCGCTCAGTGCCGAGGGCGGCGAGGACGCCTCGCTCGCGATCATGACCACCGACTCGCGGCCCAAGCGCGCCGTCGTCTCACGGGGTGGCTGGACGATCGGCGGCATGGCGAAGGGCGCGGGGATGCTCGCACCGGGCCTCGCGACGATGCTCGTCGTCATCACCACCGACGCCGTTCTCGACGCGGCGCAGGCGGATGCCGCGCTGCGCTCCGCGACTCGCACGAGCTTCGACCGGCTCGACTCCGACGGGTGCATGTCGACCAACGACCAGGTCACCCTCATGGTCAGCGGCGCGTCGGGCGTGACGCCGGATGCCGCCGAGTTCGCCGCCGCGCTCGCCGAGCTGTGCGCCGACCTCGCCGAGCAGCTGCAGGGCGACGCCGAGGGTGCGAGCCACGACATCGCGATCGAGGTCGTCGGCGCGGCATCCGAAGAGGACGCCGTCGTCGTCGGACGCTCGGTCGCCCGCAACAATCTCTTCAAGGCCGCGATCTTCGGCAACGACCCGAACTGGGGCCGGGTGCTCGCCGCGATCGGCACGACCGATGCGGCCTTCGACCCCTACGACGTCGACGTCTCGTTCAACGGCGTGCGGGTGTGCACCGCCGGCGGGCCCGACCGCCCGCGTGAAGAGGTCGACCTGACGCCCCGCGCGACGCGCATCCTCATCGACCTGAAGTCGGGCGATGCCACGGCGACGATCCTCACGAACGACCTCACGCACGACTACGTCCACGAGAACAGCGCTTACTCCTCATGAACGACATCGACCTCCAGTACACGACCCCCGAAGAGGCGGCCGCCAAGGCGGGCGTCCTCATCGAGTCGCTGCCGTGGCTGCAGCGCTTCCGCGATCAGATCATCGTCATCAAGTACGGCGGCAACGCGATGGTTTCTGAGGAGTTGCAGGAGTCGTTCGCGCAGGACATCGCTTACCTCCGCTTCGTCGGCGTGAAGCCCGTCGTCGTCCACGGCGGCGGCCCGCAGATCTCGAAGATGCTCAACCGACTCTCGATCGAGAGCGAGTTCAAGGGCGGCTACCGGGTCACCAGCACCGAGGCGATCGATGTCGTCCGGATGGTGCTGACCGGGCAGATCAACCCGCAGCTCGTCGCCCGCATCAACGCGTACGGCCCGTTCGCCACCGGCCTGTCGGGCGAGGATGCCGGTCTGTTCGGCGGTCGCCGGCGCGGCGTCGTGATCGACGGCACCGAGCACGACCTCGGGCACGTCGGCGATGTCGTGGAGGTCGACCCGCAGCCGGTGCACGATCAGCTCGACGCCGGACGCATCCCGGTGATCTCCTCGATCGCACCCGATCTCGACAACCCCGGTCATTCGCTCAACGTGAATGCGGATGCCGCAGCCGCTGCACTCGCGACGGCCCTCGGCGCCACGAAGCTCGTCGTCCTCACCGACGTGCCCGGCCTCTACGCCGACTGGCCCAACCGCGACTCGCTCGTCTCCCATCTGACGTCGACGGACCTGCGCGCGATGCTGCCGAAGCTCGAGTCGGGGATGATCCCGAAGATGCAGGCATGCCTCGACGCGGTCGACGGGGGAGTGGACACGGCGGCCATCATCGACGGACGCCAGCCCCACTCGGTGCTGGTCGAAGTCTTCACAGCACAGGGAATCGGTACGGAGGTGGTGGCGGGATGACGAACCCGACGATCCAGCAGACAGCGCCCACATGGGCGGATGACGTCGATCGCGACCTCGTCCGCAGCGCCGGCGCACGCCTGGCGCTGCTCGAGCGCGGCGAGGGCGCGTACGTCTGGGATGTCGACGGCAAGCGCTACCTCGACTTCCTGGCCGGCATCGCCGTCAACTCGCTCGGACATGCTCACCCCGTGTTCGTCGAGGCGGTCTCGCGTCAGGCAGCCACCTTGTCGCACGTCTCGAACTACTTCGCCACGCCGCCGCAGCTCGAGCTCGCGGCGAAGCTCAAGCGTCTCGCGGGCACCGGCGATGCCGGTCGCGTCTACTTCGGCAACTCCGGCGCCGAGGCGAACGAGGCGGCGTTCAAGCTCGCGCGTCTGCACGGCGGAGCCGAGCGCCCCCGCATCCTCGCGCTGAAGGATGCGTTCCACGGTCGCACGATGGGCACCCTCGCCCTCACCGGCAAGCCGCAGATGCAGCAGCCGTTCGAGCCGATGGTTCCCGGCGTCGAGAGCATCGACTCGACGATCGAGGCTCTCGAGGCCGCGATCGACGACCGCGTCGCAGCCCTGTTCGTCGAGCCCATCAAGGGCGAGGCCGGGGTCATCCCGCTGCCCGAGGGCTACCTCGCGGCGGCGCGTGAGATCACGAAGCGCCACGGCGCGCTGCTGATCATCGACGAGATCCAGACCGGTGCCGGGCGCACCGGCGCGTGGTTCGCCTTCCAGCACGCCGGCATCGAGCCCGACGCGATCACGGTCGCCAAGGGCATCGGCGGCGGCTTCCCGATCGGCGCACTGATCACCTTCGCGAGCGCGAGCGACCTCTTCTACCCGGGCACGCACGGCTCGACGTTCGGCGGCAACCCGCTGGGCACCGCGGTGGCGTCGGCGGTGCTCGGCGAGATCGAGAACGGCGGGCTCGTCGAGGCCGCCGCAGCTCACGGCGCACGCCTGCGGCAAGTGCTCGAGACGATCGACTCGTCGCTCGTCGAGGGCGTGCGCGGACAGGGTCTGCTGCTGGGCGTCGGGCTGCGGCATCCGGTCGCCGGCGCCGTCGTCGCGGCGGCGCAGGAGCACGGCCTGATCGTCAACGCCGCCAACGACCGCACCGTGCGGATCGCTCCGCCGCTCACCATCGGCGACGTCGAGATCGACGAGTTCGCCGAGCTTTTCACCGCCGCGCTGCGCACCGTCGAGTCGGCCCTGCTTCTCGAGAACACGACCACGGAGGAATCCGCATGACCCGCCACCTGCTCCGCGACGACGACCTGAGCCCGGCCGAGCAGGCCGAGGTCCTCGATCTCGCCCTCTCGCTGAAGAAGGACCGCTGGAAGCTGAAGCCCCTCGAGGGTCCGCAGACCGTCGCGGTCATCTTCGACAAGTCGTCGACCCGCACGCGCGTCTCGTTCGCCGTCGGCATCGCCGACCTCGGTGGCTCGCCGCTGATCATCTCGACGGCCAACAGCCAGCTCGGCGGCAAGGAGACCCCGTCCGACACCGCGCGCGTGCTCGAGCGCCAGGTCGCCGCGATCGTCTGGCGCACGTACGCGCAGGCAGGTCTCGAGGAGATGGCTCGCGGCACCCGCGTGCCGGTCGTCAACGCGCTGAGCGACGACTTCCACCCCTGCCAGCTGCTCGCCGACCTGCTCACCATCCGTGAGCACAAGGGCGACCTCGCCGGGCTCACGCTGTCGTTCTTCGGCGACGGGCAGTCGAACATGGGTCACTCGTACGTGCTCGCGGGCGTGACCGCGGGCATGCACGTTCGAGTCGCGTCTCCCGAGGGGTACGGCCCGCGTGAGGATGTCGTCGCCGACGCGCAGCGCATCGCGGCACAGACGGGCGGATCGGTCACGATCCTCGTCGACCCGCTCGAAGCAGCATCCGGCGCCGACGTCATCGTGACCGACACGTGGGTGTCGATGGGCAAGGAGGAGGAGAAGATCGCACGCATCCGCGATCTGGGTGCGTACAAGGTGACGCAGCAGACGATGGATGCCGCCGCCGACGGGGCGATCTTCATGCACTGCCTGCCCGCCGACCGGGGCTACGAGGTCGACGCCGACGTCATCGACGGCTCGCACAGCGTCGTCTGGGACGAGGCCGAGAACCGTCTGCACGCGCAGAAGGCGCTGCTGGTCTGGCTGCTGCGTCAGCAGTGACCGCGGAGCGGTGAGGAGCGGCCGGTGCCGGGGATGAGCGCGATGCTGCGGCGCCGCCCGCTGTTCGCGCCCTCGCGCATCGACGGCATCGACCTCGCTCGCGGCCTCGCCGTGATCGGGATGCTCGCGGCGCACCTGCTCGCGATCCCCGACTTCGATTGGACGATCCCCTCCTCGTACGAGGGGATCGTCCACGGGCGCTCGTCGATCCTGTTCGCAACGCTCGCGGGCGTCTCGATCGGGCTCATCAGCGGCGGACCGGTTCCGCTGCGCGGGCCACGACTCGAGACGGCCCGTCTGCGCCTGCTCGTGCGGGCCGGAGCGATCTGGGTGATCGGCGTGCTGCTTCTCTTCCTCGCGGTGCCGGTGTACGTCATCCTTCCCGCCTACGCGCTGCTGTTCGTGATCGCTGCCGCGGTGCTGCCGCTGCGGGCACGCACGCTGCTCATCGCGGCCGCGGTCGTCGGGCTCGTCGCGCCGTTCCCGCAAGCGGCGATCGACGGCCTGTCGTTCTGGTCGACACCCGAGGGGGTCGACGTCTCGAACGCTGTCGGATGGCATTACCCGTTCCTGACCTGGATGGCGTTCGTCCTCGCGGGCATGGGGGCGGCGCGCCTCGACCTGCGCTCGCGCGCGACGCCGCGGTTCCTCGCGCTTGCGGGGCTCGCCCTGACCGCTGCCGGGGCCGCTCTCGACATCGTGTGGGGGCGCTCCGAGGTCTTCGGACAGACCCCGTGGACCGGGGAAGCCCACTCATCCGGGCTGTTCGAGGTGATCGGATCCGGCGGGTTCGCCCTCCTCGTCATCGGCGTGTGCGTGCTCGTGTGCCGGACGCCCCTCACGTGGGTCGCGCTGCCGCTGCGCGCCGTGGGCTCGATGCCGCTGACCGCGTACTCGGCGCAGATCGTCGTATGGGCACTCACCCGGCCCGCCGCCGAGCCGGGCGTCTTCGAGCTCGACTCCTACCGAGCCCTCGATCCGTTCTGGCCGATGACCCTCGGCATCATCGTCGGATGCACGGCCTGGGCGCTCGCCGTCGGACGCGGTCCCCTCGAAGCCGGCATCGACGCACTCGCCCGGCTGACGGTGCGCGGGCGCGTGGAGGCGCCGGGCACAGCGATGCCGCCCCGATAGGCTGGAGCGATGAGCGCAGACACGTCAGGCGGCACGAACTCCGGGGCTCTCTGGGGAGCCCGCTTCGCCTCGGGCCCCGCGCCCGAGCTGGCCCGCCTGAGCCGATCGACGCACTTCGACTGGACGCTCGCCGGATACGACATCGCCGGATCTCACGCTCACGCGAAGGCGCTCGCCGCCGCCGGGTACCTCACGCCCGACGAGGAGAGCCGCATGCACGCGGGGCTCGACTCGGTGCTCGCCGCCGTCCGCGACGGATCGCTGCAGCCAGCCCCCGGCGACGAAGACGTGCACGGCGCCTTGGAGGCCGCCCTCATCGCGACCGTCGGGCCGGAGCTCGGCGGCAAGCTGCGCGCCGGTCGCAGCCGCAACGACCAGATCGCCACGCTCGTGCGCCTGTACCTGCTCGATCACGCCGAGGTCATCGCCCGCGACATCCTGCGGGTCATCGACGCCATCGTCGGTCAGGCCGAGAACCACTCCCGCGCGATCATGCCCGGCCGCACCCACCTGCAGCACGCGCAGCCGGTGCTGCTCGCCCACCACCTGCAGGCCCACGCCTGGCCGCTGCTGCGCGACCTGGAGCGCCTGCGTGACTGGGCGGCGCGCGCGCGGATCTCTCCCTACGGCGGGGGAGCGCTCGCCGGTGCGACCCTCGGTCTCGACCCGCAGCTCGTGGCCACGGAGCTCGGCCTCGAGCGTCCCGCCGATAACTCGATCGACGGGACCTCCTCGCGGGATGTCGTGGCCGAGTTCGCTTTCATCGCCGCGATGATCGGCGTCGACATCTCGCGGTTCGCCGAAGACATCATCATCTGGAACACCCGCGAGTTCGGCTTCGTCACGCTCGATGACGGCTACTCGACCGGGTCGAGCATCATGCCGCAGAAGAAGAACCCCGACATCGCCGAGCTCGCTCGCGGCAAGGCCGGTCGTGTGATCGGCAACCTCTCGGGCCTGCTCGCGACCCTCAAGGCGCTGCCGCTCGCGTACAACCGCGACCTGCAGGAAGACAAGGAGCCGGTCTTCGACTCGATCGAGACGCTCGAGGTGGTCTTGCCCGCGTTCGCCGGCATGGTCGCGACGCTCCGCTTCGACGTCGACCGGATGGCCGAGCTCGCGCCGCAGGGGTTCTCGCTCGCGACCGATGTCGCCGAGTGGCTCGTCAAGCGCGGTGTGCCGTTCCGCGAGGCGCACGAGATCTCGGGCTCGCTCGTGCGGCTCTGCGAGGAGCGGGGCATCGAGCTGCATGAGGCATCCGATGACGACCTCGTCTCGGTCTCGGAGCACCTGGCTCCCGAGGTCCGCGAGGTTCTGTCGCCCGAGGGATCGGTCGCCAGCCGCGACGGCATCGGCGGAACCGCGCCGGTGCGGGTCGCCGAGCAGCGTGCGGCACTGATCGCTCAGGCTCAGCACGCCGTGCGGGTGTGGCAGCTCTGACATAAGCGATCATCTGATATCAGGCATTCATCAGCTGATGACTGATATCCGCGGGATATAAGTGCTAGCCTGATCTGCATGACCGTTGCTGTCATCGCCGACATCGTCGGCTCTCGCCTGCTCGACGATCGCAGCCGCACCCAGGCGCAGATCGAAGCAACGATGGCCGAGGTCGATCGCGCCCTTCCCGTCGCCGTGACCCCGATGCGTGCCACGTTCGCCGACGAGTTCCAGGCGGTCTTCGACGAGCTGGATGACGCGCTGGCCTGGCTTCTGCTCCTGCAGCTGTCGCTGCCCGACGAGGCGTCGCTGCGCTTCGGGGTCGGTGTCGGCGACGTCGGCTCGGTCGCATCCGAGAGCTCGGACATCTCCGACGGGCCGGGGTGGTGGCGGGCGCGCGAGGCGATCGAGCAGGTGCACGCGATGCAGGACCGCGCGGTTCCGCGCGCCCGCATCCGCATTGTCGGAGGGGAGGACGAGGATGTCGCCATGGCCGACCGCATCCGCTTCGCCAACGCCTACGCGCTCGCCCGCGACGAACTCGTCGGGGCGATGTCGGCGCGCGCGCGGCGCCTGACCTACGGCCGCTGCCTCGGTCGCACCCAGGGCGCTCTCGCGAAAGAGGAGGGCATCACCCAGTCGGCCGTATCGCAGCTGCTGGCGTCATCCGGAGCTCCCGCGATCGTCGCCGGGTACACGGCCCTGACGGAGCGCTCGTCGTGATCGGCGCGGGACTCATCCTTCTCGCGGTCGGCGGGCTCGACCTCGCCCGCAAGCGGCTGTCGGGCGCGAAGCTCGGGATCGTGCTGGTGGTCCTCGGCGCGGCGCTGCTGCCGCTCGCGGCCTGGGCGGGCGCCGCGGCCTGGTGGTTCGCGGCGATCGCCGTCGCGGCCGGGTGGGCGGCGGTCACCTCGACGCGCGAGCCCAATCGGTGGGGACTGTGGCCCGCGGCGCTCCTGGCGGTCGTCGTGGCCGTGGCGGTCGCCCTCATCGGGGTGCGCGATGGCCAGGGGCCGCTCGAGAGGATCTGGCCGATCGACTCGCCGCTGGGCGTCGTGAGCCTCGACCTCGCCATCGCGCTGGCGGGCGCGTTGGTGTTCCTCGTCGAGTCGGGAAACGTCATCGTGCGGGCATCGCTGCGGGGCGGTGTCGTCGCCGCCGAAGCGGCGAACGAGCTGAAAGGCGGGCGCATCATCGGCCCTCTCGAGCGCGTGCTGGTCTTCGCCCTCACCCTCACCGGGGCGTTCACTCTGCTGGCCGCCGTGCTCGCGGCGAAGGGCATCGTCCGCTTCCCGGAGATCTCGCGCGACCACGACGGGGGCGACCGCGCCGAGTACTTCCTCGTCGGAAGCCTCGTCAGCTGGGTCGTCGCCCTCGGCGCGGCCTTCCTCATCTGGTGGGGCACCGCCGCCTGACCGTCATCGAGGCGGGTCGCGCCGTGCGCCGCTGACTCTTGTCGTGCTGAGCGGCGTTCGTCATGCTCAAGGCATGGCGAAGATGGAGCATTTCGAGATCCCGGCCGACGACATCGCGCGCGCCCGGGAGTTCTACCGAACCGTTCTCGGGTTCGACTACGAGCCGTGGGGAGATGACATGGGCGTGCTCCGGCAGCCCGATGGCGAAGGCGTCAACGGCGACCTGCACAAACGGTCTGCCGTGCCGCATCCGACAGTCGTCTTCACCGTCGACCGCATCGAAGACGTCGTGGCCGCGGCGGTTGCAGCGGGCGGCGAACAGGTCGGTGAGATCCAGGCTCTCGGCGACGACGCGCGCTGGGTCTACTTGCGAGACTCCGAGGGCAATGTGATCGGTCTGTACGACCAGGTCTCGGCGAGCTGACTCGCGTGCCGTCGTCAGGCTCAGACGCCAGCTCGGGGCGGCGAAGCCGCCCCGAGCGCCTCTCAGCCTGTCGGCGGGACGACTCAGGCTGATTCCTGACAGGTCGGACCTGCCCGACCAGCCGCGCCGTGCGCCGCTGATAACCTGAAGCGCGTGTCTGATGAAGCCCTGACGACCGCCCCCGTGGCGCTCGATCCCGCGTTCGAGAACGTGTGGGACGAGCTGGTGTGGCGCGGTCTCGTGCATGTGTCCACCGACCAGGAAGCGCTGCGAGAAGCGCTCGGCGGAGACCCGATCACGTATTACTGCGGCTTCGACCCGACGGCGGCATCCCTGCACCTCGGTCACCTCGTGCAGCTGCTGACGCTCCGCCGCCTGCAGCTGGCCGGTCACAAGCCCCTCGGTCTCGTCGGCGGCTCGACGGGCCTCATCGGTGACCCGCGCCCGACCGCCGAGCGCACGCTCAACTCGCGCGAGACCGTCGCCGAGTGGGTCAACCGGCTGCGCGGTCAGATCGAGAAGTACCTCAGCTTCGAGGGCGAGAACGCCGCTCGCATGGTGAACAACCTCGACTGGACGGCGCCGCTGTCGGCGATCGACTTCCTGCGCGAGATCGGCAAGCACTACCGCGTCGGCACGATGCTGAAGAAGGATGCCGTCGCCGCGCGCCTAAACTCGGATGCCGGCATCAGCTACACCGAGTTCAGCTACCAGATTCTGCAGGGGCTCGACTTCCTCGAGCTCTACCGCCAGTACGGCTGCACGCTGCAGACCGGTGGATCGGACCAGTGGGGCAACCTCACCAGCGGCACCGACCTGATCCACCGCGTCGAGGGCACCTCGGTGCACGCGTTCGGCACGCCGCTGATCACCAACAGCGACGGCACGAAGTTCGGCAAGAGCGAGGGCAACGCCATCTGGATCGACGCCGAGCTCACGAGCCCGTACGCGTTCTACCAGTTCTGGCTCTCGACCGCGGATGCCGATGTCGTCGAGCGTCTGAAAGTGTTCACGTTCCTCAGCAGCGCCGAGATCGCGGACTACGAGCGCCTCGTCGCCGACGAGCCGTTCCGCCGTGCCGCGCAGAAGCGTCTGGCGTTCGAGGTCACCGCGACGGTGCACGGTGTCGACGCGACGGCCAAGGTCATCGCGGCATCCGATGCACTGTTCGGCCAGGGCGACCTGACCGCTCTCGACGCCGCCACGCTGCGCTCGGCCCTGCAGGAGCTTCCGCACGCCACCGCGTCGGCCGGCACCTCGGTCGTGCAGCTGCTCGTCGACACCGGGCTCGTCGGCAGCCTGTCGGAGGCCCGCCGGGCCATCGCGCAGGGCGGCGTCTCGATCAACGGTGCGAAGGTCGACGACGAGTCGGCCGTCGTCGTCGGCGATCTGCCGGGTGGTGTGGCTGTGCTGCGGCGAGGCAAGAAGACGCTCGCGGGCGTCTTCGTCGAGGACTGACTCGACCGGATGCCGTTCACCCCGAGCCACGCCGTCGTCGCGCTGGCGGTCGTTCACACACCGCTCGTGCCGGCGGCGGTGGCTGTCGGGGCGATGGCTCCGGATCTGCCGTTGTTCGCGCGCGGGATCGGCATCAGCTATGCGCAGACGCACGCGTACCCGTGGCTGACGGTCGGGATCGCGGGTGTGCTGCTGCTCGCGTGGTGGCTGCTGCTGCGCCCGGCGGTGCGCGAGCTCGGGCCGGACTGGCTGTCGAGACGGCTGCCGCAGGCGTGGGATTCCGCGGGCGGCGACGCGCTGCGAACGGTCGTGCCGGGAACGCGGCGCGGCTGGTCGGTTGCGGTCACGGTTCTGCTGGTCGTGGTGTCGCTCGCTCTCGGCGTGTTGAGTCATATCGCCTGGGATGCCTTCACCCACGAGGGGCGCTGGGGCGTCGAGCTCTTCCCCGCGCTGGCCGAGCGCTGGGGACCGTTCCACGGCTACCGGTGGTTCCAGTACGCATCGAGCGCGCTCGGCCTGCTGGGGCTCGCGGTGGCGGGGGCGTTCTGGCTGCGGAAACGGTCGTCGGCTCCGGTGCGGCGGGTGCTGCCCGGTGCCGTGCGGGTGGTCTGGTGGCTGTCGCTGCCGGTCGCGCTCGTCGCGGCGTGGCTGATCGGCCTCGCCGCGTACGGCCCGCTGACGGCGGAATGGACCGCCCAGCACCTCGCGTACCGCGTGCTGCCGCCCGCGTGCGCCATCTGGGGGCTGGTCACGCTCGTGCTGTGCGTCGTCGTGCAGGTGGCGCGTCGACGCGCTGTACGGTGAGTATCGCGGGATTCCTGCTTTCGACTGCCGTTGTCGCGCGCTGGGGTTGGGTGGTCAGTCGACTCCGCGCAGTCGATCGATCTCGCGACGTTCGCGTTTCGTCGGTCGGCCGGCGCCACGGTCGCGGACGGCGAGCATCGCCACCGGTTCGCGCGGGGGAGTGCGGTCTTCCAGGGCAGTCGCGGCGACGGGCGCACCGACGCGCTTGGTCAGCGTCTGCCGGACGACGAGGATGCGGTCGAAGCCCGCGATCCGCACCCGCAGCTCATCGCCGGGCTTCACCGACTGCGACGCCTTGACCTTTTCACCGTTGACCCGGACGTGACCGGCGCGGCACGCCGTGGTCGCGGCCGAGCGCGTCTTGTAGATCCGCACCGCCCACAGCCACGAGTCCACACGGACGGGGGCGACGGAGGCGGTCATGCGTTCCATTCTCGTCGAAGCGTCACGGGTGCTCGCCGGTGCTGGTCTCGTTCGCGCCGGCCAGGTCAAGGGAGACGACGGCGACGTGCGGCTTCGGGCGGGCGACTTCGCGGAAGCCCGCGCTGAGGAACGTGGAGAGGGCGCCGTGGTACAGCTCGTTCGAGGTGACCTTGCGACCCGCGTCCGGGTCGACCGGGTACGCCTCGACCACGCGCGCGCCGTTCTCGCGGGCGAAGGCGATCGCGGCATCGAGGAGCGCCGCGTTGAGGCCCGAGCGGCGATGCTCCTTGCGCACGGCGAAGCAGCTGACGGCCCAGACGTCCGCGTCGTCCCAGGGCTCGTCGGTCGCACCGGCATAGGCGCGGGTCTTGCTCAGTCGCACCTGGCGGGTCCGCGGCCCGACGCGAACCCAGCCGGCGGCGTCACCGTCGACGTAGGCCACGAGGCCGGGGGAGGGTGCGGCATCCACTTCGCTGCGGAACGCCGCCGCCCGTCCCTCGATGTCGGTGCGCTGGAACTCGGCGTTCGTCATCGTCCACCACTGGCACTGACACTCCCGTCCGTCACCACCGCCGCTGATGGCGTGCTGTGCGTCGCTGAAGCTGCCGGGCGTCACCGGCACGATCCTCGTCTCGGTCATGGGCCGACCGTAGCGCTCGCCACCGACACGGGCAACGCGCCCGGGTGCACCGGTTCGCGAGTGGGCCGCGGACCCGTTAGGATAGGGGAGTTGTCCGCGTGCGGGCAGCGGACCGGGATGTGGCGCAGCTTGGTAGCGCACTTGACTGGGGGTCAAGGGGTCGCAGGTTCAAATCCTGTCATCCCGACGGTTCGAAGCCCCGGCGAGCGAGATGCTTGTCGGGGCTTCGCGGTCTCTGGCAGTGGCTTCTCATTCAGGTCGCAGGTTGCTCAGGACTTCGGCGCCTCTGCTGCATTCGCGGCAGGCCCACGGAGCGTTATCCGAGCCGCGAGCTCATTGCCGCTGTCGTGTCGGGGGCTCGCAATGAGCCCTGCTGCGGCGAGGTCGGCATCCGGATGCAGGGCTCCCTCATCAGCCTTGAGGATCAGGTCGCGGAGCGGAGGCCGCCGGGCGTGAGCCCAGGCTTGAGCCGGGGGGGGGGGGGGCAGCTTCAACCTGCCGCGTCGCCCTATTCTTCGCGTTGCCACGAAGGGGCTGGTGCCTGCGGAAGCTCTGGGCTAACGACGCGTCGTGACCGGCGCCATCAGCCAGGCGAGACCGCACAGCAGAGCGGCCCACGTAAACGGGATGATGTAGGTGATCGGGGCGTTTGGACCGGCCGCGCCGGCCAGCGCGGCGGCCTGGTCTACGGGCAGGAGATCGATGATCGTGGCAGGTGCCCTGACCGCACGCAGCGCTGTCGGGACGAGCCAGCCGATAGCCAAGAACAACCCGTAGGCGAGAGGGCCGGACGGAAGCAAGACGCCGATGGCGGTGCCAATCCAAGCAACAGCAACCGCTCCTAGCGCCAGGTGCGCTCCTCGCGCGATCTCCACCGAGAAGCTCGGCGGGCGTTGCTCGAGTAGCGCTGCCAAGCCTCCGACCACGATGACGCAGACGAGAAAAGTCGCCAGCGCCACGCCGGAGGAAACAGCTCCGACGGCACAGAGGCGCGCCGCGAGAAGGCGTCGTGCTGACGGCACTGCGAGGTTGCTCAAGCGACTACCCCCGGTGGTTCGGTCGCCCGAGGAGGCATAAACGCCCAACACGCCGGCTACCAGGAACATCGTGGATGCGCCTGAGGTCGGAGCCGCCCGAAGGAGACTCGTAGCGTCCGCTTGCAGGCCGCCGTGTGTCGTGTCGGCCAATGCTTGAGCCAGCAGCACGGCAAGTGCCGCCGATCCTGCTCCTACCAGGACCACCGACGCCATCATCAGCCAGGGTGCGGGGACGGTGCAGTAGCGGGTGATTTCGAATGCGACAACGTCGCGCCAGCCTGGTCGAAGAAAACGCCGCTGAGCGCGGAGCCCTGTCTGGGTCACGGGTTCGGTGTTCATGTCTCAGCCTTGGTGAAATGCAGACGGCGCGAGGTTCTCCTGGTTCGCACGCGCCATCGCGAGCGTGTACTCGGCCTCGAGGTCCCCGCGTGTCTCCCCGATCGACTCAACGAAAAGACGCTCGACGAAGGCCACGCGGGCAACGGCGGCGACGCGCGCGTCATGCACGACGACGCGACGTCCGTCGACGCTGACGACGTGGCCTTGGCGGCGCAGCAGGGCGGCGAGATCCGCGGCGGCATCCGTGAGAGCGGTGACGGTCCATCCGGCAGCCTCAGACGTCGAGCTTCCGGACGTCCTCGCCGGAGGGCGGGTCGTCAGAATCTGTCCTGCCGACATCACTTCGACGTTGTCGCTCACCGCTGCGACCTCGCTGAGCACGTGGGACGACATGAGCACTGCTCCGCCTTTGTCGGCTACGCCTCGTACCAACGACCGCATCCACCGGATGCCGTCAACGTCCAAGCCATTGAGTGGCTCGTCCAGTATCAGAAGGCTCGGCTGCCCGAGAAGGGCGCGCGCGAGCGATAGCCGCTGCCGCATGCCGAACGATAAGGTTCCGACCCGGCGGCGCGCAGCTTCCGTCAGCCCGACCTCCATCAGCACCTCTGTCACTCGGGCCTTGTCGATCCGATGCGACCGGGCGGCGACGAGTAGCTCATCGCATGCTCGCCGGCGGGGGTGCAACCAACCAGCATCAAGCGACGCGCCCACCGAACGCATCGGCGATTGCAGGTGCGTGTACGACACCCCGTCGATGCTGACCGCGCCTGCGTCCGCGCGTTCCAATCCGAGCACTACTCGGAGAAGCGTGGACTTGCCGGCCCCATTCGGGCCTACGAGAGACGTCACGGTCCCGGGCGTGACGCGCAAGGAAACGTCGTTGAGCACCCGACGCCCACCGAGTGTTTTCGAGACGCCGGACACGATGAGGCGCGGCGCAGCGCCGGAGTCAAGCGTCCGCGACATGAACCTCGCCCTTCTCGATCGCGACGAGTCGGGTTGCCAGCTGGCGCAGGCGAGCTGGCAACGCATGGGCGACGACGATCACCGCTCGGCCTTGCGTGAGCCATGTCGAAATGGTGTCGATCAACGCCTCCACGGCGTCCTCATCGAGCGCGTTGAAGGGCTCATCCAACAGCACACAGGAGGATTCGACGTCGTCGGTGCACATGAGGAGCCAGCTCTTGCGCCGGTTCCCGGTCGACAACTCCGAGCTTGGCAAGTCACCGTAGTCGATCAAACCCCATCGTTGGAGCGCAGCGTCGATTTCGTCGTCCGAACTTCGCCCGCAAAGAATGAGGTGCTCGCGCAGGGTCAGCGCCGGAATGAGGCCGATCTCATGCGGAGCGTATGCCCTCATGCGTCGCGCTGCGGTGTCGCCTACCGAGACGCCGCGTATCGAGCATGTTCCCGAGCGCAGGGGCAGATTCGAGGCTGCGGTCTCGAGCAGCGTCGACTTTCCGCTGCCGTTCGCCCCCGTGATCAGAGTCAAACCTGGTCCGATAGCGAGTGTGACGTCGGTGAGTACGGGTGGCTCACCGCGATATGCGAGCGTGGCGTTCTCGAACGCGACGACTGCGCTCATTTCATTCACAGGACGTGCACCTTTCGACGGAGGAACACGAGGGCGACAGCCGCGGCCCCGACCGACGCCAGCAATACCGCGGGGGCAACGGCGAGCGGCGAGAATGTCACGGCGAGCGCGCCCAGAAGCGGAGGCGCACCTGAAACGAGGTGGCCATGGATACTGAGTTCGATGGTGCCGTCCGGCAATCGTTGGACCCCGGAATCGGCGAATGGGCCCAGAATGAGGCCTGCTACAGCCCCGAACGAGGTCACAACAGCAACCAGCAGCGGAGTCGGATCGAAGCGCAACAGCGAGACCCCGGCACCCAGGACCAGGGTTGGAGCGGCGACCACGACGGTCAGAGTCACCCCGTAGACCGCGACCGCGACCGGAATAGACCGTGGCGCTGATCGGGCAGCCAACGCGAAGAGGGGCAAGACATGCAGCGGCGTGAGGAACGTCGATGCGGTCGCCGAGACAATATTGGCGACCACCAAAGGAAGCAGTGCGATCGCCGTCGTTCCCGGTGCTACGCCCGCCAGAGCGCCAGTGCCGGCGAGGCCCGCTGCCAGCACAGCTGAGCTCAACAGACACAGCGGGCGGAGAGTGCGACGGAGGATGATGGAGCCACGCCCGACCGAGCGCGTCACGAGCGCTACGAAAGCCGAGGGCCAGCCGTGGACTCTGCGGAGCGCAGACTCGACGCCGGTCGCGCGGCCGAATCGAAGCGCCAGTGCGTCGGTTACCAGGACCGCAGCGATCGCTGCGGGAGAGAAGGACGACGCGCTGCGCAACTGATCGGTCACGAATCGGAACAACTCCTCGACGTCCAGGGCGAATAGTGCGACGGGGTTGAGGGTCGAGAGGAGAAAGCCCGCCGCTGCCCCGCAGCCGACGGCAAGTGCGACGGCGACGGGAAAGGAGTGCATCTTCGTCGGCGCTCGTGACACCCCGACCGCGATGAGAAGCACGGCTGCGACGCCGACGAGCAGAACGCCACCGACCGTGGCCACATCGGCGGGGCCGCTGATCGTCACCGTCAGCGCGATCACGGCGATTGCAGCTACACGCAGCAGCGGTCGAAGCTGACCCCGCACGAACAGACTCGCGCGCGGGGCGACCCGCAGCCCGTCGAACAGGAGCCGGGAGAAGGGCGTCAAGTGTGCCTGCACGCGAGCTGAGCCGCTCACAGCAGAGAGGGCGGTGAGCGCCATCAGTACCTCGGCGACAAGGGCGACCACCGGCAGGAAGGGAGTGATAGCGACCGAAAGAATGCGGACGACGGCAGCGATCGCCACGAGAAGCAGCACGAGCATCGCGCCTGAACTGACGACCATCACGAGAAGGATCGTGCTGGCCGCGCGAACATTGTTGGTGACGCCGTTTGCTCGCGCCCACATAGCGAATTCGAACCGCGCGACGACAACGATCGCGCCCAGCGCCGACCGTGCCCGGCCGACAAGCGATGTTTGCCTCGGAGCCGCGAGCGCGCCTCCGTCCGCAGACGCTGCGACTATGGATCGAGAACCAACTGTCACGTGTGCCGCTCCCGGCCGAGCTGCTTCCGATCAAACGCTCCCTCAAGGTGCGCGAGGGCCGCGAGCCCGCACAGGGCGGCGGCCGAGTAGGGAAGCCAACCCCAGGCTTCCCCGCGCAGGAACGCCCCGATAACGACGCAGAGAAGCATGGCGATCGCGAAGAGAAGCACCCCGACGACTGGCACGAATGTGGGCTTCGCAACGAATATCACCAGCAGCACTGCTACGACCGCGCCCGCGACGGCCAACACCGAACGCGAAACAGAAAGCACGGCGAAGGTGCGTTCCGGTGCGCCGAGCTCGTTGGAGTCGCGGAGCAAGAACCCGACGACCGACGCCACGAAGAGAACACCAACAGCAACCGGGGCGATCCATGGTCGAATACGTTTCCACGCGCTCATGCGAGAACCCTTCCGATCTGAGCGGCGAGCACGGCGCCGGTCGCTGCCGCGGCTAAAGCGATCGTCACGACCTGCACTCGCACCGCGACGTGCCGCCCGTGAAGCGTGCGGTAACCGACCGCGAAGATGATGGACACGCCGAACACCGCGATGGCCGTGATTGCGGCGGCTTTGGGGACAGCCGCTACCGCAGCGATGATGGCGAGCAGCGTTGAGCCTGCGGAAGCGTAATCGACCGCAGCGACCGCTGCATCGCGGGCATCCCACCGCGCCTCGGACCTGATCAAGCCGGCGAGGCCGCCGCCGACGATCGCCGCTCCCAGCCGTAGCACGACGTACGTCGCGATGGCGGCCAGTATCAGCATCGAGAGCGCGGTAACCCGCGCTAGGCCCTCGAAACCCTGGGGCACCTCGGTCGCAGGCAAGGCGAGCTGAGCGTCGATGTGTCTGATGAGGGCGAAGGCGCCAACTATGGCGAGGAGGACGTTGACGAGCACCCACGGCAGCGCGCGGCGCCGTCGCGGGGTCCTCGATACGTGGTCGAGGATGGACTCGGATGGTGCATTGATCATTTTTCTCCGTACCGGGCGGACTCGGTCGTCAGCGCGGCAAGCCGCCAGCGACCTCGAGAATCGCGCCGACGATCAGTAGCACGGTTCCGAGGAGTGCGTATGGGAGGGTGGCGGACAGTGACGCACTCAACGAGTTCGCGTGCTGCCGCCACGTGGCTGATGCAGACGGCTTCCGCAGATACAAGCGACGAGCTAGCTCCGCAGTCGGGAGAAGTCCCGCAAAACCGAACACAGCGAAACCCGCAACTTCGAAGGCGAGAAACGGAAGCAGCGCGTCGGCGGCTCCGCCGACGCCCCAGTCCGAAGCGGCGAGTCCTACCACCGAGCCGATGTAGATCCCCGCGAGTACCGTCATCGCGATCGTGATGGTGCCGAGCGTTGCGACTCCCGCGTAGAGGATGAGGCCGACCATGATGTTGCTGCCGAAGATCAGCGGCACCTGCTCCCAGGGCATGTATGCGGGGTCCTGACGGGCAGTTTCGAACGGCAGCCCGGCAGTGGCGCCGAGCGCGAGGGTCACGATCCACAGAGGGATCGTCACCCCCGCTGCCCAGCGCCGTGCGCCCGTCATCTCTCGTCGAGCCGAGGGCAAGCTCCTGGCGGACACGCTCAGGTCTTACTCGATGGCCTGCTTGCGCCCGAACGTCGCGATCGCCCAGCGGATGCCGCCCACGACGGCGCCGCCGACGCCGAGGCCGATGAACGCGGCCACCACGGTCGCGACCGCGGAACCCGCTAGGACCGCATCTACGATCGCGACGGCGACCCCGGCCTCGGCAACTCCTGCCGCCGTGATGATCGACTTCACCACCTCCGGCCCGAAGGTGCCGCTCAAGACGAGCGCGAAGGTGGCGATTGTCAGGGCCACCGTCGCGCCCGCGAGCTGACGGACGTTGATTCTCGTCTGGTCCTCGGCCAGACCCGTGACAGTGCTCATGTCTTCATCTCCTCACTTTCACGCGGAGCGGGCGCCCCGACATCGTCATGTTCGCGCTTGCCCGGACCCGCGAGTAGCGACGAACGTACTGACTTCGCCGGGGGTGATGCTCGCTCGAGCCGGTCGCCTTATCAAGTGTTCTCGGCTGCGCACAGGATCACGTCGCCCCGATTGTGGGTGACGACACGCGGCACTGCGCTCGTCGTCGCAGTGCTGCGACGTGCGCTGACCTTCATGACGTTGCGCTCCGCGCTCCCCGGTGCGCGCTCGGGCGGCACGTCGCCGACGGTCAGCGCGCGGGTAACCGTGCGGTGAGGACCCACCGTCCGTCTGCGGGTCCCGACGTGAAGTGCCCGCCGGAGACCGAGACACGCTCGCGCAGACGGTCGAGCCCATAACCGGACGATGGGACGCCGCTTGTGGTCGGAGCAGGGTCGATGCTGTTGGTCAGCTCTAGACACACGTCGTCGTCGAGCACCTCGAGCGTGATCGTCACGGAGGCGTTCGCGGGCGCATGCTTCGCGATGTTGGTGGTGCCCTCACGGATCAGGTGCACCAGGGCCTGTTCGATCGTGGACGACACCGAGACGTCGCTGTATCGCACCGTGATGGCCGCCCCAAGCTGCAGGAGCGCGTCGCGGGCCTCCTCGAAAGCGGCGGCGATGTTCGGCGTCGGGACGTGGTCATCGGGCGTCTGAAGTGGGGAAGCTCCGTCGTCGCGCACGATCCGGAGCATCCTGCGAATGTCAGCCAGCGCCTGGTCTGCGCCGGCGCGGATGGCGCGAACGGACTGGTCGCGCAGTGCTTCGTCATCGACGCGCTCAAGAACCCTCGCGTGCATCGAGACGAGCGTGATGTCGTGCGCGATGATGTCGTGCAACTCGTCTGCGATGCGTTCCCGCTCGGCTTCGATCGCCGCCGTGCGTGCCTGGGCCAGTGCGGCGACGTCACCCGCCAGGCGCAACTCACGCCCGTGCGCCGCGCGCAGCGCCCAGCCGATGGAGGCGGAGATCGCGACCACGAGCGCCAGCGCGGGCAGCGCCGTGTTCGCGAAGATTCCGAGGACGGTGCTCGCCAGGATCGTGAGGATCAGCGTCGCGACGACGTAGATCGACACGAACCAGAGCGGGCTCGTGTAGACCACGAGGCCGGCAACGCCCGCGAGGTAGAGGACATCGCTGCCGTCCTGCCCCGCGGTGATCTGCACGAGCGCGATGAGGAGGAGGCTGGTCGCTGCTGCCGGGGGCCACCAGATGAACAGAGCCGTGGCCAGCATCGCAGGCAACCCAAACATCAGACCGCGCCACGCGACACCTGGCTCGGTGACGGCTAAAGCGATGTCGACGACGAGCATCACGGCCAGGACGAGGAGCAGGATGATGCGCCCCCGGCGCGGCAGCGCGGAGAACCCGCGCTCATCCGCGCCCACTCGGCCCGGCGCGTGCCGGTGTCGTAGTCTCCTCTGACGCTCCGTCACCCTCCCATCATGCCCGCATGGGTGATCGGGTCACTTGCAGATCCCCAGCAAGCGGCACAACTCGCTCATGATCGGACCCGCCGGTCGCATTCCCGCTGTGAACAAGAAGAGTTCCGTGAACATCGATACTCCTAACGAGGGTTCTCGGAGGAGGATTTCGGAAGAGCATGCCGGTGCACTGCGTCCGGAGGTATCGGAATTCACATACCTATGTACTAACCCGATTGTCGACGCGCTCCTTATAATCGCAGCGTGGGAGCCACGCGAGTGTTGATTGCCGATGACGAAGCGCTCGTCCGTCATGCTCTCCGTGTTTTCGTCGACACCAGCGGTGACATGAGCGTCGTCGGCGAAGCGGTGGACGGCGAGAGTGCGGTCGCGGCGACGGGGGAGCTTCGACCCGACGTCGTGCTCATGGATCTGCAGATGCCCAAGCTTTCGGGAATCGAAGCCACGCGTCAGATCACGACGGCCTCCCCGGATGTGCGGGTGCTCGCCGTCACGACGTTCTCGACGGAGCGGCACGTCGTACCGGCGCTGCGCGCTGGAGCTTCCGGCTACCTCGTGAAGGACACCGACCCGGACGACATCCTGGAAGCGATCCGCGAGATCCATGCCGGCCGGTCCGTCATCTCCCCACGCGTCACTCGCGACTTGATCAGCTCCGTGCGCGACGACCCGGGCATCGTCGGTGGTGCGCCTGCACCGCCACCCCTCACCCCGCGCGAGTTGTCGATCGTCAAAGCACTCGCTCACGGGCGATCGAATGCGGAGATCGCGAGGCAGCTGCATCTCGCAGAGCCGACCGTCAAGGCGCATCTGGGTCGGGTCATGACCAAGTGGGGGGTGCGCGACCGAGTGCAGGTTCTGATCTATGCGATAACGAAGCAGATCATCGACATCGAGTCATTCGATCTGCAGGCGCCCCGTTGATCGTCATTTGACCGGAGCGCCGACCGCGGTCGACCACCGACTCGAGGATGCGCGTCGCGCTTTCGAGGATGCTCGTGACGCACTGGACGAAGCGCGCGAGCGCCTGCTGCGAACGCACATCGAGACCGCGCGGCTGTGGCACGGGACACCCTGACCTGACCGCAGAGGCGGGCGTCCCGCCCTTCCGCGCGGCCTTCGCGGACGCGGGTGTGCCGCTCCGGCGCTCCGTCGACCGGATTCGCACTCCCCGCGGCATCCGGGACGAGGCGATTCGGTGCGCTCAGACCCCGTCGGCGAGGTGGTGGATGATCTCCGATGCCGGACCGGAGGTGGCGTTGCGCCACCCGGTGCCCGCCCACAGCTGCAACCGGTCCGCGTCGCCGGCCTGCGACGCCGCCTGTCGGAGTGGACGGGTGAGGTGTGGTGCACGGCCGGGTAGGCGTTGAGGTCGGTTCTCTGGTGGCGGTCGATGAACCCGTTGCGCAGAGCGCGAGTGGGGCGTCCCGTAAAGGCGCGGGTGAGGACGGTGTCGGGTGTGCGGGTGGCGCCGAACGTCGCACTGTGCCCCCCGGCGCGCGGTCCCTGGACAACGAGCCCATCCACGCCCGAGGCGTCGGCGAGGCGGGCTTCCTCAGCGGTCGTGACGCTCGCGAGGACGCGTGTTCCTCGCGCGTTTCCTGCGCGCGCCGAGCGGGCAGGATCTTGCAGCTGTTCACGCCCTACCCCGTGTGGCCCAAGCTCTTCGGCTTCGCATTGGCGCCGCCGTTTCGCTCGTCGCGTGCTGGCACCACTTCGCAGGATGACGCGACCGCCGGGGTGGC
The DNA here is from genome assembly GCF_040544895.1 of Microbacterium sp. 1262. Lineage (NCBI taxonomy): Bacteria > Bacillati > Actinomycetota > Actinomycetes > Micrococcales > Microbacteriaceae > Microbacterium > Microbacterium sp. 1262. The sequence goes on along the minus strand of NZ_JBEPKU010000001.1, from coordinate 1,595,298 downwards.
AGTCGGTCATGGTCACAGGGGGGTGTCTCCAGGATGGAAAGGCAATCAAGGACACGTGCCACTCCGAGACGCACCGACATCCCGGTCATAGCGCTGCGGTCAAGTTGGGAGCAGGATCGAGGAATGAATGAGGTGCCCCGGGCATTCCGTCGCCGCAGGATCGTGTTGGTTATCTGTCTGGGCGCCCTTCTGACTGCCGGGGGAGTGGGCTCTGCAGCGGGCTGGTGGTCGGACTCGGAAGCAGAGCCAGAGGACTCCTACGCTGCGGCATTCGCTGACAATGATCTGCTCCAGCGCGTGCAGCAGGGGGTCGCCGATGATGCCAATGAGCGGGGAGCGCTCGCACGAGTCCTCGAGCTCACGCCCCAGGAACTAGCAGAAGTGCCATCGTTCACATGGAGAGTGCTGAGCAGCACGGATTCCACCGTTGACGTGGAGGTCGAGTTCCACCTGGAGGATCGTAGTTTTTCAGCTGGTTGGCGGCCGCAGACGGCACGCCGAGCGTGCCGGTCTTACTTGCTCGAGAACAGTTCCGTCCGCGCGACGTGGCTCGAGTGTCCTGAGCCCGCGCCGAGCAGCCCCGATGGAGACTGGTAGTAGCTCTCGACCGGACCATGGCCGAGCGCATGGAGGAGGCACGTGCGCTAGCCCGGCCCCGGCCGCGAGAAACCGAGGACCCCCGTATGACGCTCATCGAGCACACGTCGCACTTCGAGAAGCAGTTCAGCGTGAGTGGCTACGTCCTCAATGCGGCGGGGGACCGAGTGCTGCTCGTGCATCACCGGAAGCTCACCAGATGGCTGCCCCCGGGTGGTCACGTCGACCCGGACGAGACGCCGCAAGCCGCCGTCGTCCGTGAGGTGCTCGAAGAGACGGGCATCCATGCGGCGGTGCGGCCGCACCCGGGCATCGACCTCGAGGTCGACGGCACGAAAGAGGCGCAGCTCGACCTCCCCACGAGCATGAGCTATCAGCTCATCCCCGAGCGCCCCGGCGAGCCGGCGCACATCCACCTCGACATGGCGTTCGTGCTCGACGTGACGGGGGAGGAGACCGTGAACTTCGCGGCCGACGAGGTCCACGGCGCCGGGTGGTTCTCGCTCGCGGACGTCATGGAGCTCGACACCTTCCCCTCGGTACGGGCGATCAGCCGATCCCTGCTCGCCGACCCGGCCTCGATCACGGCGTAGCGTTCGGCTCCGATCGGTTCGCCAGATGCCGCGCGAGGTACGGCGCCGTGCGGCTCTCGGCCTCCCGCGCCACGTTCTCCGGCGTCCCTGCCGCGACCACGCGGCCGCCCGCGTTGCCACCGGCCGGGCCGAGATCGATGACCCAGTCGGCGGAGGCTACGACAGCCATGTCGTGCTCGACGACGACTACCGTGTTGCCGGCGTCGACCAGCGCGTGCAGCTGCGTGAGCAGCAGGCGCACGTCGGCGGGATGCAGTCCGGTGGTGGGCTCGTCGAGCAGGTACAGGGTGTGGCCGCGACGGGCGCGCTGCAGCTCGGTCGCAAGCTTGATGCGCTGCGCCTCGCCGCCCGACAGCTCGGTAGCCGGCTGCCCGAGCCGCAGGTAGCCCAGGCCGACGTCGCGTAGCGTGCGCAGGCTGCGCGATGCCGCGGGCACCGGCTCGAGGAACCCGGCGGCCTCGTCGACGGTGAGGGCGAGCACCTCGGCGATGTTCTTGCCGCGGTAGGTGACCTCGAGCGTCTCGGCGTTGTACCGCGCGCCGTGACACTTCGGGCACTTCCCATAGCTGCCGGGCAGGAACAGCAGCTCGACCGAGACGTAGCCCTCGCCGAGGCACGTCTCGCAGCGGCCTCCCGCGACGTTGAACGAGAAGCGGCCGGCGGTGTACCCGCGCTCGCGGGCGAGGTCGGTACCGGCGAACACGGCGCGCACCGCATCGAACAGGCCCGTGTAGGTCGCGAGGTTCGAGCGCGGCGTACGTCCGATCGGCTTCTGGTCGACGCGCACGAGCCGGTCGATGTGCTCGAGGCCGTCGACGGTCCGCACCGTCGGGATATCGGCTCGCCCGTCGGGGAGTGTCGCCTCCGCCAGCCCGGTCTCGGCCGGCGCCGCGGCATCCGTTGTCTCGTCGTCCGGCTGGTCGCCTGCGTCATCCCCGCGCAGGTAGCCGCGCACCACGTCGCGGAGCACGCCTCCCACGAGCGACGACTTGCCCGACCCCGACACACCCGTGACGGCCACGAACGTCCCGAGCGGGAACGACGCGTCGACGTCCACCAGGTTATGCAGTGAGGCGCCCTTCAGCGTCAGCCAACCGGTGGGGGTGCGCAGGTCGCGCGGCTTCACGGCAGCGCCGTCGGCGTCGGGGAACAGGAAGGGCCGCGTCACCGACACAGCGACCTCGGCGAGTCCGTCGACGGCTCCGCTGTAGAGCACCTCGCCGCCGCCTTCGCCCGCTCCAGGTCCCACATCGACGATCCAGTCCGCGCCGCGGACGACGTCCATGTTGTGCTCGACGACGAACACCGAGTTCCCCGCGTCCGTCAGCTGCTCCAACACGTCGAGCAGCGGCTCGGCGTCGGCGGGATGCAGGCCGGCCGACGGCTCATCGAGCACGTAGACCACGCCGAACAGGCCCGAGCGCAACTGCGTCGCCAGACGCAGACGCTGCATCTCGCCGGGGGAGAGGGTCGTGGTCACCCGGCCGAGACCGAGGTAGCCCAGCCCGAGGTCGATCAGCACCTCGATGCGGGCGACGAGGTCGGTGGTGATCGCGACAGCGACATCCGTCCGCTCGCCGGACGATGACGTCGGCAGCGCGGGCGCGGCATCCGTCAGCATCGTGGTCGGACGCAGGATGTCGGCGAGGTCGCTCATCGGCAGGGCGTTCAGCTCGGCGATCGTGCGGCCGGCGAAGGTGACAGCCAGCGCCTCGCGCCGCAGGCCCGAGCCGCCGCACAGCGGGCAGACGCCGGTGCGCACGAACTGGAGCACTCGCTCGCGCATCTTCGCGCTGTTCGAGTCGGCGAGGGTGTGGAAGACGTACTTCTTCGCGCTCCAGAACATGCCTTTGTAGGGCTTCGCGACTCGGTCGCGCTGCGGAGTGATCTCCATCACGGGCTGTTCGTCGGTGAACAGCAGCCATTCCCGGTCGGCGGGGTCGAGCTCGCGCCAGGGGCGGTCGACGTCGTAGCCGAGGGCGATCGTGATGTCGCGGAGGTTCTTCGCCTGCCACGCGCCCGGCCACGCGGCGATCGCGCCGTCGCGGATGCTGAGGGAGGGGTCGGGGACGAGCGTCTCTTCGGTGACCGTGTGCGCGACGCCGATGCCGTGGCACTCCGGGCATGCGCCGGCGGCGGTGTTGGGGGAGAAGGCGTCGGAGTCGAGCCGGTCGGTGAACCCGTCAGGGAAGGTGCCGGCGCGCGAGAACAGCATCCGCAGCGAGTTCGACAGCGTCGTCACGGTGCCGACGCTCGAGCGAGAGCTCGGCGCGCCGCGACGCTGCTGCAGGGCGACGGCCGGTGGGAGCCCCGTGATCGACTCGACGTGCGGATTGTGGCCCTGCTGGATCAAGCGCCGGGCGTAGGGGGCCACGGACTCGAGATACCGGCGTTGCGCCTCGGTGAAGATCGTCCCGAACGCGAGCGACGACTTGCCCGAGCCCGACACACCGGTGAACGCGACGATCGCGTTGCGCGGAACGTCGACGTCGACGTTCCGGAGGTTGTTCTCGCGCGCTCCGCGCACGCGCACGAAGGCATCGGGGCTGACACGCGAGTTTCCGGACATCGGGCAAGCCTACGTGTCGGAGGTGCGCCCTAGGCTCGTGCGGTGGGTATCGCAGAGTGGGTCGCGCCGCGGCGTCTGGGCCGTGACTTCCGGTGGCTGTTCGCTTCGTCGCTGACGAGCAACATCGGCGACGGCATCGCCCTCGCAGCCGCGCCGCTCCTGATCGCCTCGATGACCGATTCGCCGATCCTGGTGGCTTCCGGAGCGGTCATGCAGTTCCTGCCGTGGCTGCTGTTCGGGCTTCACGCCGGCGCCATCGCCGACCGGGTCGACCGACGGGTCCTGATCATGGTGGCAAACGGCATCCGGGCTCTCGTGCTGGTCGGTCTGTGCGTCTTCCTCGTCACCGGTCTCGCCAGCATCTGGATGGTGCTGATCGTGGCGTTCCTCTACGGCACCGCCGAGGTGTTCGTCGACACGACGAGCAGCACTCTGCTGCCGATGATGGTGCGCAAAAGCGACCTCGGCATCGGCAATGCGCGCCTTCAGGCCGGGTTCCTCGTGGCGAACCAGCTCGGCGGTCCGCCGCTGGGTGCCTTCCTGTTCGCCGTGGGATCGTTCTGGCCGTTCGCCGTCCAGGGGCTGTGCGTCGCGCTCGCGCTCGTCCTCATCTCGCGGATCACCGCGACGAAGCGCGTCGAACCGGCGGACGGACCGCGTGAGCGTACTCCGGTGCACACCGATATCCTCAGCGGCATCCGCTGGCTGTGGCGCAACCCGCCGGTGCGGACGCTCGTGATCATCATCCTCACCTTCAACGTGACCTGGGCCGCGCCCTGGGGTGTGCTCGTCCTCTACGCGACCGACTACCTGCGGATGGGGCCGGTCGGGTACGGCGCGCTGACGACGGCTTCCGCGATCGGCGGACTGGCGGCGACTCTGCTGTTCGGAAGGCTGGAACGACGCTTCTCGTTCGCCGCGCTCATGCGCGTGTGTCTCACCGCCGAGGTGCTCATGCACCTCGCGTTCGCCCTGACGACCTCGGGGGCAGTCGCCTTCGTGATCATGATCGCGTTCGGTGCCTACGCCTTCGTCTGGGCCACGATCTCGACCACCGTCCGCCAGCGCCTCGTTCCTCACGAGCTGCAGGGCCGCATCGCCTCGGTCAACATGGTCGGGGTCTTCGGCGGACTCGTGATCGGGCAGGCGCTCGGCGGGGTCATCGCCCAGGTCTGGGGACCGACCGGCCCCTGGTGGTTCGCCTTCGTCGGCGCGGCGCTGACCCTGCTGCTGGTCTGGCGTCCGATCACGCACATCGCGGCGGCTCCGCCAGCCGTTGACGACGACGAGACGGAGGCTGTCGCGGCCGGGTGACCGGCCTACCGCTCGTCGAGCTGCGCCATCGCATCGGCCAGTACGCGCGCGACGGGCCAGGCTCCGTCTGCCGTGTTGCTCATCACAGTCGCGGTGGTCGCGGTCGGCGGGTGATGAACGGACCGGAACGACGAGCCGACGTCGCACCCTTCGAGGACGACACCTGGTCCGGTCTCGTTGAGCCAGAAACCGAGACCGTACCGCATCTCCTCGTCTTCGACGAAGGAACGCGGGGCGGTCATCAGCGCCACGGTTTCGGGCGAGACGATGCGTCCGGCGAAGAACGCGCGCCAGAACCGGTGAACGTCGGCGGCCGTCGTGGAGGCGCCGCCGTCGCCATTGGCGCGGACGGGCAGGTGCAGCGTGTTGACGCGCAGTCCGTCGTCGAAGACGTATCCGCGGGCATGATTCCCGTCGAGCTCGTCGGTGCGGGGGAAGCCGGTGTCGACGAGGCCGGCCGGGACGAGGACGAGGTCGTGCACCACCTCGTGGAAGACGCGGCCCGTGACCCGTTCGAGGACGATCGCGAGCACGACGTAGCCGCTGTTGCAGTAGGCGAAGGTCTCGCCGGGAGCGGCCTTCGGCGGGATGCCGTCGAGCAGGGGCAGGAACGCCTCCGCGGTCGTGAGCGTGTGCGCGGGCACTCCGAGGTAGAACTCCGATACATCGAGGTCGTCGTCCTCGTCGATGTAGTCGCCGATTCCCGAGGTGTGGCCGAGGAGCTGCTCGACGGTGACCGCGTCGTCGATGAGTGGCAGGTCGTCGCCGAGCACGCCTCGAACGGCAGTGTCGAGCGCGAGCCGACCGTCCTCGACGAGTCGCATGATGGCGAGTGCCGTGAAGGCCTTGCTCCCTGACGCGATCGCGAAGCGGGTGCTCTCGGAGACGGGCGTCTCGCTCGCCCGGTCGGCCATCCCGTGCGCGCTGCGCCACACGGACACATCGCCGGAGTCGACGCGGACGATCCCCGAGAACGGTTCCTCGTCGAGCGCGGCCTGAAGCGCTCGCTCGTCGATGATGATGCTCTGCGTCGTGCTCATACCCCCACTGTGCCAGTGGCGCGGAGGTCGGCGCGATTGGTCCTCCACCTTTCGATGGAGATCGCGGATTGCCGCCGTTCGAACGTCGAGCCGCACGCCGCCTCCTTCCTACAGTCGACGACGACCCCGTTCCTCGGGGTCCGACGACGACCGGAAGGAAACCCTCATGGCCACCATTCACGTCGGCTCCACCTCCGAGAGGAGCGTCACCGGCATCATCCGCCGGCGGCCCCTCGTATCGTTCTTCGTGCTCGCGCTGGGTCTCAGCTGGGTGGCCTGGACCCCGTGGATCCTCTCGAACGACGGTCTCGGCGTCTGGAATTACGCGTTCCCGCAGATCTTCGGCACCTCGCAGTTCACCGGGATGCTCTTCGGCGCGTACCTCGGGCCGCTCGGTGCGGCGTTCGTCGTGACCGCGGTGACGGGCGGACGCGCGGGACTGCGTGTCTGGGTCGGCCGGCTGCTGCGGTGGCGCGTCGCGCCGCGGTGGTACGCCGTCGCGCTGCTCGCGGTGCCGCTGGCCGTGCTGTCGCTCGGATTCGTCGCATCCGGCGGGCAGGCGCAGGCGCCCAGCCTCATCGCGGTCGCGCTGTACGTGCCCGCACTCCTGCTGCAGATGCTGACGACGGGGTTGGCCGAAGAACCGGGCTGGCGCGACTTCGCCCTACCGCCGCTGCAGGAGCGCTTCGGTCCGCTCGGCGCCGCGGCGATCCTTGGGCCGCTGTGGGGCATCTGGCACCTGCCGCTGTTCCTCACCGAGTGGGGATCATGGCCGGACGTGACATGGCTGAATGTCGTGGAGTTCGTCGCCTTCAGTGCGCTGTTCAACGTCGTGATCATGTGGCTGTTCAACCGTTCCGGACAGAGCCTGCCGATCGTGATGCTCTTCCATGTGAGCCTGAACAACACCGTCACGGTGTTCTGGGCGGAGATGTTCCCGACCGTGGGCGGTGACCAGTTGCAGCACGTGCTCCTGATCGGTGCGGCAGTGGCCGCGGTTGTCACGATCGCGCTCACCCGCGGGCGTCTCGGACTTCCGGCGGGTTCGCCCGTGATGGGGCATCGCGCGCCGGAAGCCGCAAAGATAGCGGCATGAGTCGGATGCGGCGTGCGCCGAGCGTCACGGATGTCGTCGTGGCGCTCGGCACCGGCGCGGTGACGCTGCTCGCGCTGGCGGCTGCGCCCGAGCTGTTCGCAGATCACGCGACGCCGAGCCTCGGGTCAGCCTCGTGGTGGGTTTTCGCCGCCGTCCTCACCGTGCAGGCGGCCGCGCTGTGCTTCGCGCGCTCTGCTCCCGTCGCGGTGCTGCTCGGCACGTCGGCCGGAGCGCTGCTCATCGGGATCACCACACCGACGGGACTCGGCAGCCTCGCCGATGCCGCCGTGCTGGTCGCCGTTCTGCGCGCCACGCCGGTCGTGACGGTGCCGACCCTCCGGGTCGTGCTGCCGGTGGCCGGCCTCCTCGTCGCGGGCGGACAGGCCGCCGACATCCTCGGGTCGAGCGCGGTGACCGTGCCGGCCGCGGTAGGCGCGGCGCTGCTGCAAGCCGTCGCCATCGTCGCTCTGCCGGCCGCGGGGGTGCTCGCGGTGGCAGCTCGTCGCGACGCCCGTCGTGCCGAGCAGGGCGAGAGCGAGGCGGTTCGCCGTGAACGGGCCGCGGTCGTGGACGCCGCGGTCGCCCGCGAACGCACCGCGATGGCGCGCGAACTGCATGACATCGCCGCCCATCACGTATCGAGCATCGCGCTGATGTCGGGGGTCATCGAGCGCCAGATCACCACAGATCCGGAAGCTGCTCGGGTGGCCGTCCGGCAGGTGCGCGAACAGAGCCGCGTGCTGCTCGACGACCTCCGCCAGCTCGTCGGACTGCTTCGCCGCGACGGTGACGGGCGCGACACGGTCGAGACGATCGAGACCGTTGCCGCTCTGGTCGACGCTGCCCGGGCCACGGGCCGCGCGGTCGAGTTCTCGATCGATCGAGGCACTGCACAGGTCGGTCCGCTCGGTCAACTCGTGGTGTACCGGATGGTGCAGGAAGCGCTCGCCAACGCCGCTCGGCATGCTCCCGGGGCGCCGTGCGAGGTCCGCCTCGACGGCACTCGGCCCGGCGTCTTCGTCGCGACCGTGCGTGACGCGGGTGTCCCACCTGCCCTCGCGGCGCCGTCCGCCAGCACGGCTCGCGAGGGATTCGGACTGCTCGGGATGCGCGAACGGGCCGGCCTGGTGGGCGGCACGCTGGACGCGGGACCGGAGGCCGGCGGTGGTTGGCGTGTCCGGCTCACGGTGCCGGCCGAGGCGCTCGGCGCCCCGGGAGCGAGCTCGTGATCCGCGTGCTCATCGCCGACGATCAGCCCCTGGTGCGGGCGGGGGTCGCCGCGCTACTCGCGGCTGAAGATGACATCGAGGTGGTCGCGACGGCATCCGACGGCTTGCAAGCGCTCGAATCGGCGACGTCGCTGCAGCCCGATGTCGCCTGCCTCGACGTCCGGATGCCGGGCCTCAGCGGTATCGAGGTGGCGCGAGCGCTTGCCGGTCGGGGAGAAGACGAACCCGCCGTCCCGGTGCTGATCCTCACGACCTTCGACATCGACGAGTACGTGTTCGAGGCGCTGGAGGCCGGGGCGTCGGGCTTCCTTCTGAAAGACGCCGAGCCCGAAGAGATCGTCCGAGCGGTGCGAAACGTCGCCGCGGGCAACGGCACCCTCGATCAGGCCGTCACGCGGCGAGTGCTGCGGGAGTTCTCACGCCGACGTGCATTGCAGCGGGTGTCGACGGCCACCGAGGCCGCCGACCACCTCACGCCGCGCGAGCGCGAGATTCTCGAGCTGCTGGCGCAGGGAATGTCGAACGACGAGATCGCCGAGGCGTTGACGGTCGAGGTCAGCACCGTCAAGTCGCACCTGGTGCGCATCCTGACGAAGCTCGGGGTGCGTTCGCGCCTGCAGGCGGTCGTCTGGGCGTATCAGAACAAGGTCGTCACGCCGCTGGACTGAGCCGGGGGACCGGGATCACCGCCGATTCCTCCCCAGGGGGAGAGGGGCGTCGGAGCAGCGATCCTGCCACTACCGTCATGGACTCAGATGGATCGCGCCAGTTGACTGGGACCGGTCACAGTCACGGCAACGAGGGAGTTCGCATGACCATTCGAAACACAGCAGCCATCACCCGCGCAACGGTGGGTACAGCGATCATCCTCGCCGTCGCGGTGAGCGCGGGATGCTCGAGCGCGCCCTCGGTCGAGCAGACGTCGCTGACCTGGGACGCCGAGGCGGGCGCGTATGAGATCGAGCCGGAGATCGCCAGCGGAGAGGTGCCGCTGAAGGTCTGGGTCGAATACCCCGAGTACGGCGAGGCGCTGGTCGAGGCCTTCGCCGCCGCGCATCCCGGCATCCGCGTCGAGGTGACGACGGTGTCGAAGGTGGATGCTGTCTCGAAGATGGCGCTCGACGGTGAGGCGGGCACGGGCGCCGACGTCTACTTCACGAACTTCACCGACCTGGCGAACGCGATCGAGTCCGGGGTGGCTGCGCCGCTGGGCGAGTACGCGGACGAGATCGCCTCGCGGGTCGGTGACGCGTTCGCGGGCGTCGTCAGCCGCGACGGCGAGTTGTACGGCGTGCCGGTGTCGACCGAGTCGATCGCGCTGTTCTACAACAAGACCCTCCTGCAGCAGCTCACGGGTTCGACCGAACCGGCGACGACCTGGGAGCAGATCCGCGAGCTCGCCGCGACCTACAATGACCCCCGGGAGAACCGGTGGACCATTCGTTGGCTGAGCGGGCAGCTCTACTACGCGTACCCGGTGCTCAGCTCGCTCGGGTGGCATCTCGGCACCGATAAGGGCGATCCCGGTCTCGATGCGCCGGCTCTCGCTGCCGGCCTCGAATACTACGGCGCGCTGCGCGACCTCTGGCCGGTCAACTCGGCGGACGCCACCTGGGACTCCATCGAGATGGAGTTCGCGAAGGGCCAGACGCCCTATGCGATCACGGGGCCCTGGTCGATCGGCGACTTCACCGCGGCGGCGGCGGAGAACGGCTTCGAATACGGCGTGACGACCCTCCCGTCGGCCCAAGGGGGAGGCGACGCAGCGACGCTCGCGGGTCTGGGAGTGGGGGTCGTCTCGGGCTACTCCGAGTATCCCGGCGCCGCGCGTGTGTTCGCGGCCTTCCTCGCGTCGGACGAGGCGGCCGCTGCGCTCTATCGAACGACGGGCGGCATCCCGGCGCTGACGAGGCTCAACGCCCAAGCCATCCCCGGACTCGCCGACGATCCGCACGCGAACGGGGTGCTCGCTCAGGCCGAGCGCTCCGACCTCGTCGCGGACGTGAGCGACGCGCTCTGGACGGTCGGCAACAACCTCGTCGCGGGCGTGTGGGACGGCGTCCTCGATCCGGCGACAGCGCAGCAGCAGGCGGTCGCCGGCTACGCCGACCTGACCGGGCTGGGGGAGTGAGCCCGCACCGACGCGGAGCGGACCCCGTGGCGCCCTGGACGCTCGGGCTCGCCTCCGCGCTGGTGCCCGGTCTCGGGCAGTTCCTCAACCGGGAGTGGGGCAAGGGTCTGGCACTCGGTGTCGTCGGCGCCGGTGCGGTGATCGCTGAGCTGCTCACCGGCCACTACGCCGACCTCTCGGGTTACACGCCGCGCACCCACGGCGGGTTCTTCGTCCGCGGTCTGTGGGGTCTCGTCACCCTCGGCACGCAACCGCGCACGATGACGGTCGCGGGGCTGTCGCCGGGCGACCACTCGATCGTCCTCATGATCAACGGCATCATCGCGGTCCTCGTCCTCGGGCTCATGGCGGCGACCACCGTCTGGGCCGTGCGCGACGCAGCACGGACGCGGCGCCGACTCATCACGAGCGGAGAGCGGCTGACCGTCGGGGAGTGGGTGCGCGCCGCTCGGCAGACGGCGTTCCCCTACCTCGTGCTCGCACCCACCCTGATCCTGCTGTTGTTCGTCACCGCCCTGCCGGTGGTCTTCGGCATCCTCATCGCATTCACCGACTACAGCAGCGACAACCTGCCGCCGATGCAGCTGGTCGACTGGGTCGGCCTCGCCAACTTCCGGCAGCTGCTGGGAGCCGGCGCCTGGGGCGCGACGTTCTTCGGCGTGCTCGGATGGACGGTGCTGTGGGCGGCGCTGGCGACGACCACGACGTACGCGCTCGGTTTTCTGCAGGCCGTCTTCGTCTCCAGCAGGCGCGTACGCCTGCCGCGCCTGTGGCGGAGCATCTTCTTCCTGCCGTGGGCGGTGCCCGCCATGATCTCGGCTCTCGTCTTCCGCTCGATGTTCAACGGTCAGTTCGGGCCCATCAGTCAGGCGCTCGTCGACCTCGGCATCACGCCCGAGCGGGTGATGTGGTTGACCGATCCGGCGAACCCCTGGCTCGCGCGGCTCATCGCGCTTCTGGTGAACCTGTGGCTGGGCTTCCCCTACTTCATGGCTCTCATCAGCGGTGCCCTGACGAACATCTCGCCGAGCTACTACGAGGCCGCGCGCATCGATGGCGCGTCGGCGGTGCAACAGGTGCGCTACCTCACGCTGCCCATCGTCCTGCGAGCCACGGCACCGTTGATCGTCCTGTCGTTCGTGGCGAACTTCAACAACTTCGGGGTCATCTACTTCCTCACCCAAGGTGGCCCTGCGAATCCCGACTACCGGTACGCCGGTGGTACCGACATCCTCATCACCTGGCTCTACAAGCTCACGCTCGACAACGGTCTGTACGACATCGCCTCGGTGATGTCGATCCTGATCTTCGTCATCGTCGGCAGCTTCTCGATCTGGAGCCTGCGTCGTTCGAAGGCGTTCACCGATGCATAGAACTCGGAACCGATTTCTCACCGTCCTGATCCATGTCGAGCTGCTGATCGTCGCGATCATCGTCCTCTACCCGCTGGCCTGGATCGTCGGTTCTTCCTTCGGCTCGGGGCGCTCACTCGCGCAGGCGTCGGCCATCCCGGCCGATCCGACTCTCGCCAACTACATCAGGCTGTTCGCTGAGACGCCGTTCGCCACCTGGTACGGCAACTCGCTCTTCGTCGCGGTGTCGAACATGGTGATCAGCGTGCTGCTGTCGGCGATCGCCGCCTATGTGTTCGCTCGGCTGCGCTTCGCGGGGCGGCGCCTGGGACTGCTCGTGATGCTGGTGATCCAGATCTTCCCGACGTTCATGACCGCGATCGCGATCTACATCCTCTATCTGAACTTCGGCCTGCTCGACAGTCTCACCGGTCTCGTGATCGCGAGCGTGGCGGCGGCGGTGCCGTACAACATCTGGTTGCTCAAGGGATACCTCGACGGCATCTCCACCAGCCTCGACGAGGCGGCCGTGATCGACGGGGCCTCGCATCTGCAGATCTTCACGCGCATTCTGCTGCCGTTGATGACGCCGATGCTGACCTTCGTCGCGGTCACCCAATTCGCGGTGCCGTGGATGGACTTCATCCTCCCGCGTCTTCTGATCAGCAGCCCGCAGAACTACACCGTCGCGATCGGGCTGTTCCAGCTGATCTCCGACCAGACGCGGAACGACTTCACAACGTTCGCGGCGGGGGCCATCCTCGTCGCGGTGCCGATCACGGTGCTCTACATGGTGCTCCAGCGATACCTGGTCGCGGGGCTAGCGCAAGGAGGAGACAAGGAATGACGACGACATCACTACCGATTCGCGGGGCCGACGTGTCGATGACCGCGGAGGTCGAGGCGCTGGGCGGCAGCTTCTCGGATGCCGCGGGCACGAGGGACCTCTTTCGCATCCTGGCCGACCACGGCGTGAACCTCGCGCGCCTGCGGGTCTGGGTCGACCCGACCGACAGCGCAGGACGGCCGTACCAAGGCGGCACGAACGACCTCGCGACGACGCTGCGCTTGGCCGAGCGCGCGCGGGCAGCCGGACTCGACCTGATGATCGACCTGCACTACAGCGACTTCTGGGCCGATCCGAAGAAGCAGTCGCTGCCGAGGTCTTGGGAGGGCCTCGACCTCGACGGTGTCTGCGATGCCGTCGCCGCGCACACGGCGGAGGTCATCACCGCCGTGCAGTCGAGCGCGGGCAGCCCGGAATGGGTGCAGGTCGGCAACGAGACGACGAACGGGATGCTGTGGCCGCACGGCCGCACGCCGCGGTACGACCTCGAGAGCCGTGCCTTCGAGGAGGTGTCGCCGGATGAGGCGTCCGAGCAGTACGACCGTCTCGCCCGACTGCTGCAGGCGGGGTCGAGTGCGGTGCGCGCGGCCGATTCCCGTTCGCGCATCGTCCTTCACCTCGACGCCGGAGGTGCTGCCGATCTCTATCGCCGGTGGTTCGACGAGATCACCATGAGAGGCGTCGACTTCGATGCCGTCGGACTGTCGTACTACCCGCTGTGGCACGGGTCGCTGGACGACCTGCGCGACAACCTCCACCAGCTCGTCGAGCGTTACGAGAAGGACCTCATCGTCGTCGAGACGGCGTACGCGTACCGGCCCGACAACCCCGGCGGGACCTCGATGTTCGACGCGAGCTCGCCTGCGGCGATCTACCCGGCCTCCGTCGAGGGTCAGGCCGGGTATCTCGACGACCTCGCGGGGGTCGTGCGGGGAGTGCCCGGTGGTCGGGGACTCGGGATCGTGTACTGGGAGCCCGCCTGGTTGCCCGTGCCCGGAACCTCCTGGGCGTCGGCGGCGGGGATGGACTACGGAAACGACGTGGCCGAGCCCGGCAACGGCTGGGCGAACCAGACGCTGTTCGATGAGCGGGGGCGCGTTCTCGCGTCACTGAGCGCACTCGGGGCGACCTCCGGTCGGCCCACAGTCACGAGAGAGGAACACAGATGACGAACCGAGCACGGCGGCGAGCGACGGCGCTTGCCACCGCGGCCGCAGCCGTCCTGGTCGCGGCGTTCCTTCCGGCGACCACCGCGAGCGCGGCTTTCGATCCGGACGACTTCGTGATGGGCGGTGACCTCGGGATGATCCACGAGGTCGAAACGCGTGGCGGGACGTTCTCCCGGGGCGGAGTCGTGGGCGATCCGATCGACATCATGGGCGATGCCGGCATGAACCTCGCTCGGCTCCGTCTGTGGGTCGACCCCTACACGGCTGCCGGCGAACCATACGGCGGTGGCACCAACGACCTCGCGACGACCATCGCGACGGCGCAGCGCGCGAAGGCCGCGGGGATGGACGTCCTGCTCGACTTCCACCTCAGCGACTGGTGGGCCGACCCGGGAACGCAGACCGTGCCGAAGGCGTGGCGCGGGCTGTCCTATCCGCAGCTGGTGTCGACCGTTCGCGCGTACACCGAGGACGTCATCGACGCGATGCGAGCGGCCGGGGTGGTGCCCGACATGGTGCAGATGGGCAACGAGATACCCGGCGGCATCCTGTGGGATCACGGTCGGGTCGGCAACGGCGTCTCGGACTTCACTCAGCTCGCGGGCCTGCTGAAAGCGGGGATCGCGGGGGTCGACGCGGCGGTTCGAGCGGGGGAGGACATCGAGATCGTCCTGCACCTGGACCACGGCGGCGACAACGCCCTCTACCGCTGGTGGTTCGACGCGATCACAGCGCAGGGTGTTCCGTTCGACATCATCGGGCTGTCGTATTACCCGTTCTGGCACGGGACCATGGGCCAGCTCGCGGCCAATCTCAACGACATCAGTGCGCGATACGGCAAGGACGTCCTCATCGTCGAGACCGCTTACGGGTGGACTCTCGGCGACGCCGACGGCCTCGGCAACTCGTTCTACACCGCCGAGGCGGCGACCGGTGGGTATCCGGCGACCGTCGCGGGCCAGACGGCGTTTCTGCGAGACCTCCGCGACATCGTCCGTGCTGTGCCTGACGGGCGCGGGCGCGGACTCATCTGGTGGGAGCCGGGCTGGCTTCCCGTCCCGGGCGCGAACTGGGGGACCGAGGCGGGAAAGATCGACAACGATGACCCGGGTGTCCTCTCCAACCCCTGGGACAACCAGACGCTGTTCGACTGGAGCGGCGCGGCCCTGACGACACTCGACGTGTTCGGGGAGGCGCCGCCGCCGAACCTCGTCGTCAACGGCGGCTTCGAGCAGGACGGTTACACGAACGATCCGACCGGCTGGGGTGTGTGGTCGCCGGGAGGCGCCCACGCCAACGCGGTCTTCACTCAGGACCCGGCGGTCGTCGGTGCGCTCAAGCTCACGTTCTGGAAGTCGACGCCCTACACCGCGTCGGCCTATCAGGCGCTCGGCGGGCTGCCGTCGGGGCTCTACCGGGTCTCCGCGTGGACGCTCAACAGCGGCGGCCAGACCTCCGCCTATCTGTACGCGAAGAACTCCGGCGTGCCGGAGCGCCAGGCAGCGCTGCCGGTGAGTCCGAACGACTGGAAGCGGGTGTCTCTGGAGGTGCCGGTCTCGAACGGAACTCTCGAGTTCGGGTTCTACACCGAGGCTGCCGGCGGTAACTGGCTCAATATCGACGACGTCCGCGTCGAGCGGATCGGCTGATGCGATACCGTCGAGGGTCGCCCGATCCCGACGAGAGGCCCGTCGCCCATGGACGCTCTGTTCTCCGTGGTCGGCTTCGCGGTCGCTGTCGTCATGCTGGCGATCGCGGGCGCGAGCGCCGTACTGGCGCGATCGTCCGACGTCGCTGCGGCGTGGCGTCAAGAACGCGCCACGGTGCTCTTCGTCGTATCGACGCAGCGCTGGCGGCGGATCATGGTGCGCGTCGGGGGTTGCATGATGGCGATCATCGGCGTCATCAATCTCGTCGGTCCGCTCACCCGTCCGGATGACTCGCCCGCAAGGCGGATCGTCGGGCTGGGCGCTCTGCTCATCGGCGCGGCGCTCCTGTGGCTGGCGCACGGGATGAGTCGGATGCGGCTCGAGGTCGCCCCGCAGGTGGTCTTCGTCTCGCGGGGCTTCATGCCGCCGATCCGGGTCGAGCTGGCGGACATCACCCGGCTGCGCCCGCACGTGGCTCATCGTTACAGCGGGGTTCTCGCGAAGCGCGGCCGGCGGACGGCCTTCACGGCGACCTCGGCCATGACGGGCTACGGACAGCTCCTGGCACATCTGAAGGCCGAACGCCCCGACCTCTTCGCGCCGGGCGGCTTCCGCTGACGCGACGGCGCCCCGCTTGCCCTGCCGCTGCGCTAGGGCGCTGAGCCGCTACCGGGAGGGTGCGACCCCGACCGACCCGCCCGCTCGGATCGGCATCGGCACGCGTTCGAGGCGCGGCGAATCGCCGGGGGCAGCGAGCATCGCCGCCGCTCGCCGCCCGAGTTCGATGTGCGGGAGCGCGATCGACGTGAGCTCGGGCTCGACGGCGCGGGCGTAGGGGCTGCCGTCGAAGCCGATCACCGACACGTCGGTGGGGACACCGAGCCCGGCATGATGGAGCGCCTGATAGGCGCCGACGGCGAGCGCGTCGTTTGCGCACACGAGCGCGGTCGGCCTGACCCGGGGCTCCGCGAGCATCCGCGACACCGCCCGGCGCCCGTTCGCGACGTCCCAGTCGTCGTCGATTGCGGTGACGCCGGCGAGGCTCGTTCCCGCCGCGGCGAGCACCGCGTCGATGCCCGCGCGACGCTCGGCCAGAGCGATGGGGTCCCACTCCGGCCAGGCGGCCCCGCCTCTCGAGCCTGCCGGCAGCGCTCCGACGAACCAGATGTCGTCACGGTGACCGTGATCGAGCAGCATCCGCGCGGCGTCACGCCCTGCCGCGAGCTCGTCGGGCACGACCGCGTCGATCGACCCGTCTGCCGTCACGCAATTCAACAGGACCGTCGGGACGCCTTCGAGTGCCCGCGGAAGCGCGATGGTCCGCGTGAACATCGACGCGTAGATCACACCGTCGATGTCGCGGCCCAGGAGGCTTTGGAGCAGCTGCTCCTCGAGTTCCGCATCGCCCTGCGTGTCGACGGTGAACAGGAGGGTGTCGCGCTCGCGTAGCTCCTGCATCGCACCGCGGACCATCGAGTTGGCGAACGAGGTGCTGCTGACGAAGTCGGAGACCAGCGCGACCGTGCCGGAGCGGCCGGTGCGCAGGGTCTGCGCGGTGATGTTGGGGCGGTAGCCGAGCTCGTCCGCGGCGCGACGGACGCGTTCGAACATGTCGTCGGACAGGCGCTGGTCGGTGCGACCGTTCATCACGAACGAGACGGCCGAGCGCGAGACGCCCGCACGCTCCGCGACCTCCCGCAGCGTCACCCGGGGTGCCCTTCGGGTGGGGGGAGTGCCGGTCATATCTCGTTCCGGCTGTTGGTCGCGGTTCTCGAAAGCTAACACGGACGACGGGGGCCGCTCGGAAGCGTGTCCCGAGCGGCCCGCCCGAACTCAGCCGAGCCGTCGCCGACGCAGCAACGAGACGCCGGCCGCCATCAGCGCCGCGCCCGCGCCGACCAGCATCCACAGTGGCAGCGGGTCCATGCCCGAGCTCGCGAGGACGCTGCGCGCCGCGCCCGCAGAGGCCGAGCCCGCCGAGCCCGGCTCGTCGGGCTGTTCACCGGCTTGTGCCGTCACCGTGGCCGTGATGGTCGCGGTCACCTCGGTGCCACGCGCATCCGCCACCCGGTACCTCACCGGGGCCGCCGTTCCCTCGAACCCGGCATCCGCGATGAACGACACGACGTCCCCGTTCAGCTCGTATCGACCCTGTCCGTCGGTGACGACGGAGGTGGTCGGCACGCCCGCCGCGTCGAGGAGGGCGAGCGACGCCGCATCGAGCGGGATGTCGGCATCGCCGGCGACGTCGTTGGCGAGCGGGTGCACAGCGATGCTGCCACCGGCGTGTAGAAGAACCGCATCGAATCCGCGCGCAGCGATCGGAAGACGTCGGCGGAGATCGTGAAGGGATGGCTGACGTCCGTGCCGACGCGGAGCCTCACATCGACCGCTTCCTCGGTGACGTCGCTGAAGTCGATCGTGTGAACGGAAGCCCCTGCGGAGGCGTCGAAGCCTGCCGGCTGAGACTCGCCCGTGGCGAGGGCAGTACCGTCCGGCGCTTCGAGGGTCCACGGCAACGGTGCGCTGGCATCGGACACGACGGTCGCGAGCTTGGGGCCCCGGGTCGAATACCCGACCTGGTTGACCTTGACGGCCGGTCCGGGGTCGGCGGTGTAGGAGTAGGCGGTTCCCTGGAGGGAGATCTCGTCGAAACAGACCTCCGTGTCGGCTGCGACCGCGCCGAGGCGGAACTGCACCTGCCCGAGGTGATAGTCGCCGGCCGGCGACGTGGTGAACGGCAGGTCGTACGACTGGGGTTCGGTGCCGAGTTCGACAGATCGCTCGGTCACCGTCGCACACATCCGCTGGGCGGGGTTCGACAGCGCCACGGGGCCGCTCGTCCACCACGGGTTCGTGCTCTCGTCCAGTGTCGGGTTCGCGAGCAGCTCGTCGTCGCCGATCGGGGTGACCGGGGGAGTCGCGGCGTCGCGGGCGACGAGGCTCACGTCATCGACGCAGAATCGCGTGGCGCCGTTCGCGCCGAGGCGGAACTGCAGCTCGGACACGGTGCCCTGGCCCAGGTCGTGTGCCGTGAACTCCGCGCTGATCTGCTGCCAGGTGTCGGCGAGTGGCGTGCTCTCGGCGAGGTACGTCGTGTAGGCGGTATCCGGGACCTTCGGCGCCACCTGAGTGATGAGCGTGCCGGGCGCATCGGCGCGAACTCTCGCCGTCAGCGTGTAGGTGGCCCCATCGGCCAGCGCGAGGTCGCTCTGGCCGATGAGCACATCCCAGGGGTTCTCGGTGTCGGGCACGCCGGCGCAGAAGGCGCCGGTTGCGGTGTCGAAGCCGTCGACACCGACCGACCACCAGGGTTCGTGACCCGTCGAGAAGTCCCCGTTCCGGATCAGTTCTGCCAGGGCCGCTGCAGCGACCAGCGGGGCGGCGGTCATCGTGGCTCCAACGAGCATCCCCGTCGTGATCACGAACGTCACGCGTCTCCTGCGACGCTGTCTCTCGGCGGTGCCGCGCGCGCTCGTCATCGTCGCGGCGGCTAGCCTCGGCATGTGAATCGCCCGCCGTCCGCCGCCGTCGACCTGCGGATCGAGGGCGCGCGCGTCCGCGACATCCCGTCGCTCTACGCGGAGCTGAACCGTGTCTTCATGCCCGACGAGGAGTGGACTCTCGGGGAGAGCCTGGACGCCCTCGACGATCTGCTCTACGGCGGGTTCGGCGTCCTCGCGCACGCTTCGTCCGCTCGCGTCGTGTGGGCGGATTCGGCGATCTCGCGACAGGCGCTGGGCATCCCGCTCACCCGGGCCTACCTCGCCGCAAAGCTCGAGCGCCCCGACACCTACGCGGCACGGCCCGCGCGCGCGGCGCTCGACGAACTGGACCGGGGCGCGGGGAAGACCTACTTCGACCTGGTGCTGGACGTGTTCGCCGGCCACCCCGAGGTCAACCTCGTGCTCGCCTGAGACTCGTCTCGGGTTTTCTTAACGGGCGCATATTCTCACGCGCGACCATGAAGCCATGTCGCTCTCGTCGTCTCCGCTGTCCGATCCCGCGATCCGCGTGCTCGTCGTCGATGACGAGCCGAACCTCCGCCATCTGCTCGGGGCGGTGCTGTCACGGCAGGGCTGGCAGGTGGAGGTCGCTGCGACCGGCGCGAGCGCGATCGAGACCGCGCGTCGCATGAGGCCGCATCTCATGGTCCTCGATGTCGTGCTGCCCGACATCGACGGGGTCGAGGTGCTGCGCACGCTCCGCAGCGAGCTGAGCGAGACCATGGTCCTCTTCCTCACCGCCAACGGCACCGTGGCCAATCGCATCACCGGCATCGCCGCCGGCGGCGATGACTACGTCGCCAAGCCGTTCAGCGTCGAAGAGGTGGTGGTGCGTCTGCGCGGGCTGCTGCGACGCAGCCCCATGCTCATGCAGGGTGCACCGACCCCGATGCTCGAGGTCGGCGACCTGCGACTGAACGAAGACAACCACGAGGTCACGCGCGCGGGGGAGCAGATCCGGCTCACCGCGACGGAGTTCTCGCTGCTGCGTTTCCTGATGCTCAACGCCGATCGCGTCCTCAGCAAGGAGCAGATCCTCGATCGTGTCTGGGAGTATGACTTCGGACGGGAGTCGAACATCGTGGAGATCTATATCTCGTATCTGCGCAAGAAGATCGATCACGGGCGTGAGCCGATGATCCACACGCTGCGGCGGGTCGGCTACATCCTCCGCGCGGCACCAACGGTGCCGGCATCGTCGTGAGGTCGGCGCGACCGGGAGGCCTGCGCACGCTGCGCGGCCGCTCGGTCGCGATGATGTCGGGCCTGCTTCTCGCGGCCGTCACCGTCTTCGGCGTCGTCTCCGTAGCCATCCTCCGGCAGAATCTCGTCACCCAGGCTGAGTCGACGCTGTACCTGGCGAACGACACCGCCATCGGGCAGACTCTCTCGGTCGTGGATGCGACCGGAAGCGTTCCGACGTTCGACGACGTGTCACTGGCGGTTCCCTCCGACGGGTTCTTCTTCGTCGTCGAGGGCGACCGCGTCGCGGTCTCGGCCTTCTTCACCCGTGACTACACCTACCGCCCGATGACCGAGCGCGAGCTTACGCACGTTCGGGACGGGATGGCGGAAAGCGGGTTCACCACGACGATCGACGTGGCCGACGACGGCGGGTACCTCGTGACGACCTCCGAGGTCGCGGCGGCAGACGGGCAGGAGCTCACCGTCGTCAGCGGTGTGGGCCTCACCGACACCGACACGGTCGTTCGCACCTACGCCCTCTGGCTCGCGGTCGTCGGAATCGCGATCGCCGCGTTCGCTGCGGTGTTCGGCTGGCGGTGGACCCGGCAGCAGCTCGACCCCCTCGAACGGGTCGCCGAGATCGCCGACGAAGTGGCGGCCACCCCGCTCTCATCCGGCGAGATCGCCCCGCAGCGCCGCGTTCCCCGTGACGTGCGGCATCTGGGGTCGGAGACCGACCGCGTCGCGGACGCGCTCAATCGCCTGCTCGACCACGTCGAGCTCTCGCTCAACGCGCGTCACCGCGCCGAGGAATCGATGCGTCGCTTCATCGCCGAGGCGAGCCACGAGCTGCGCAACCCCCTCGCCTCGATCCGAGGCTACGCCGACTTCTACGCCCATCCCGATGCCGACGCCGACCCCCTCGAGACGCAGGGCGCGCTTCAGCGCATCGGGTCGGAGGCGTCGCGGATGAGCACGCTGATCGACGACCTGCTGTTGCTCGCGCGTCTCGACGCCGACCCGGTGGTCGCGCACGATGACGTCGAGCTGTCGATGATCGTCGCGGAGACCGCATCCGACGCGCGGTTCGCATATCCCGGGCACATCTGGCGCATCGCCTTGCCGGACGAAGATGTCTCCGTGGTCGGGGACGAGGGGGCGATCCGTCAGATGCTGCTGAACCTCGTCGCCAATGCGGGGCACCACACTCCGGACGGAACCAGTGTGACCGTCTCTCTCGAGACGACGGCGACTTCCGTTGAACTGGTCGTCCAGGACGACGGGCCGGGAATCGATCCCGAGGCACTACCGACCATCTTCGATCGCTTCACCCAGGCAGGCAGCCGGACGCAGACGCGCGAGCGGACGACGGTCGGACTCGGTCTCGCGATCGTGCAGGCGCTGGCGACAGCCTCGGGCTACGACGTGTCGGTGGCCAGCTCGAGCACGGGTACGCGCTTCGGGATCCGCATCCCGTCGAACGCCGCCTGACCGGCGGATGCCGCCCGCGCGCTTAATCCGCGCACAGGGCCGAGACCTACCGTCGACCGGGTGCGCGGCACGTGCCGCACGCGCCCGTGTCGTCGTCCGGCCCATCGCCGAGGAGAGCCTGTCGTGTCCCTGCCGTCCACTCCGACCGTTCGATCCGCTGAGCCCGTCCGCCGTTCCGTCGGCAACCGGTGGCGCTACTTCGGCCGCCCGCCCCGGCTCATGGGCATCGACGTCGCCCGGGGCCTCGCGATCTTCGGCATGATCGGCGCGCACGTCGGGATCTCGTGGATGGTCGCGGGGCCCGACGGGCCCGACCTCGCCGCGATCGTCCAGGGGCGGTCGTCCATCCTCTTCGCCGTCGTCGCGGGCATTTCCGTCGCGCTTGCGACCGGGCGTGAGCAGCTCCCCCGGGGAGAGGCGCTGCGGTCCGCGCGTCTGCGCATGGCCGGCCGCGCCCTCGTCGTTCTCGCCCTCGGCCTGGCGCTGGAGATGCTCGGGAGCGGGATCGCCGTCATTCTGCCCATCTACGGCATCCTCTTCCTGATCCTCATCCCGTTCCTGGGTCTCCGTCGCCGTACCCTCGCGCTCACCGCGGCCGCGATCGCCGTCGCGGGGCCGACCGTCGTCGCGCTCCTGCGTGCGATGACGCTCTCGGGCGCCGGCATCCCGCAGGGGATCGGCGGCACCGCGGTCGACTTCCTCATCAGCGGCTCGTATCCGCTGACCGTGTGGCTGCCCCTGGTTCTCGCCGGGATGGCGCTCGGGAGGCTGCGACTCGACCGGCGGCGGACCGCGGCGGTGCTGTTCGGGTCGGGAGTCGGGCTCGCCGCCTTCGGCTACGGCCTGGGCGACGCGTTCAACGGAACGGTCCGCGGGTGGCTCTCGGGGTGGGGGAGCGTCTCGTCGTCGGCATCCGCGCTGTCATCATCGGGAGCGTCCTCGCTGGTGGCATCGTCCTCGTCGATGGGTCCCGACGGGCGCGGCTATCTGGAACGGTTGAGCGAGGTCGATCTGGGAGCCGCGTTGTCTCAGGCGTGGGGCGTGGCGCCGCACTCGGGAGGGACGTGGGAGATCATCGGGTCCGGCGGCTTCGCGCTCGCCGTCGTCGGCGCCTGCCTGCTCCTCGCGCGTCCGCTCCGTGCGCTGCTCGTGCCTGTCGCGGCAGTCGGCTCCATGCCGCTGACGGCCTACACAGCCCACGTCGTCTCGTTCGCGGTCCTGATCTCCCCGCTCGGGCTCGCCCCCGATCTCTCGTCGTGGGATGGCGATCCTGCCGTCAGCGGATGCTTCTGGATCGGATGCGTGGTGGTCCTTCTCGCCGGATGCACGATGTGGGCGCTCAGCCGTGGCCGGGGACCACTCGAGTCCGTCACCGCGAACGTCGCGCGCCGCGTCGATCTGCCCGCGGGCAGCGGCGCCCGCTAGGCACGCGGAAGGGGCCGGCCCTTTCGGACCGGCCCCTTCACTGCGTCGAACGCTCAGAGAGCGCGGATGTTCGTCGCCTGCAGGCCCTTCTGGCCCTGCTCCACGTCGAACTCAACCTTCTGGTTCTCGAACAGGTTGCGGTGTCCAGTGCCGGCGATGGCGCTGAAGTGCGCGAACACGTCCGCGGTGCCGTCGTCCGGAGCGATGAAGCCGAACCCCTTCTCCGAGTTGAACCATTTGACGGTGCCAGTGGCCATGTCGTCATTTTCCTTCTGTGTTCTGGGACCACCGCTGTGATGATCCGGATACCGCTGCGGCGGGGCCGCCGCGGAGTGTGTGGGGGCGAGCAGACACTCGCCGGTGTGGGCGACCTGTCCAGATAGGTGCGGTCGCGGGGCCGAGAGCACGGCCCGGGTGCATGAGATCGACGGCGGAATGAAACGAAGTGCACGTCGGAGTGAACCGACGGAGAGGCGCGCCGTGACGCACCGACTCTCGAATGCTACGCGATTTCGGACGCTTGTGGGGCGACGCGTCGTGCAACGTCACCGAAAGACGCAATACGACTCATCGATCGTGCGCCTCGGGAGCGTTCCCGAAGCGCGCATCGAAAGCCGTCAAGATGCGAGCGCACTCCGCGACATCCTCCGGGGTGCCCGCCAGCTCGAACTCGAACACCACCGGACGTCCCGACACCCGAGCGAGCTCGCGTGCCGCCGCCTGGTAGTGGTCGCCGAAGTTGCGGTTGCCGGAGCCGATGATCCCGACGAGGCGCCGGCGGTTCGCGGGGGAGCGCAGGAAGGCGCGAACCGCCGCCGGCAGGGTCGCGTGAGCGTCGTTCCCCGCCTTGTACGAAGGCGTCAGCAGGATCCAGGGTCCCGGTGCCTCGCTCGAACGAATGGTCCGCTCGGAGAGGTCGCGCACGGGGCGGCCGTCGGTGGCGTGGAGGTTGCTCGCGAAGCGGCGGATGAGGTTCGAGGTCGAGGAGAAGAAGTACACCGGGAGTTGCGCCACGGGGTCAGTCTGCTCCGCGGTGTCCGTGACGGACTGGTGTCGGATCGGGAAAAGTCGCGGTTCTGATTTGTTCCGGCCCGCGTGGACGCTGTGGTCAGACCACATGGCGCACGCTGTGATCACGGGGTCGAGGTCCCTCCATCCCGGATTCGGACACAGACGCGGCGACCGTCCGCGCCGGGAAGGCTCACGATGTCCATCGCCGTCGACGCCCTCGTCACCCGGGCACAGCGTGCCCTCGACGAGTACGCGCACTTCACCCAGGAACAGATCGACCACATCGTCCGCAAGGCATCGGTCGCGGCGCTGCACCATCACGGTGAGCTGGCCGTCATGGCCGTCGAAGAGACCGGCCGCGGCCTGTTCGAAGACAAGGCCGTGAAGAACATGTTCGCGTGCGAGCACGTGACGCACTCGATCATCGACCAGAGAACCGTCGGCGTCATCGCGCACGACGAGCTGACGGGGATCACCGAGATCGCAGACCCCGTCGGGGTGATCTGTGCGTTGACCCCGGTCACCAACCCGACCTCGACCGCCATCTTCAAGTCGCTCATCGCGCTCAAGACCCGCAACCCGATCGTCTTCGGATTCCACCCGTCCGCACAGCGCTGCTCGTCCGAAGCTGCCCGCATCGTGCGCGAGGCCGCGGTGGCGGCCGGCGCGCCCGCCGACTGCATCCAGTGGATCGAAGAGCCGTCGATGGAGGCATCCGGCGAACTGATGAACCACCCGGGCGTCGCCCTCATCCTCGCCACCGGCGGCAACGCCATGGTCCGCGCCGCCTACTCGTGCGGCAAGCCCGCCCTCGGCGTCGGCGCCGGCAACGTGCCCGCTTTCATCGAACGCACCGCCGACGTCGGTCGCGCCGTCAACGACATCGTGCTGTCGAAGTCGTTCGACATGGGCATGGTCTGCGCGAGCGAGCAGGCGGTCATCCTCGACGAGCCCGTCGCCGAGGAGGCGCTGGACGAGTTCGCCCGCCTGCACGCCTACCGGGTGACGACGGGGGAGAAGGCGATGCTCGAGGCGTTCATCTTCGGGGTGACAGCCGACAGCGTGAACTGCGCCGACGCGAAGCTCAACGCGCGGGTCGTCGGCCAGTCGCCGGTGTGGATCGCCGAGCAGGCGGGCTTCACCGTGCCCGCCGACACCTCGATCCTCCTCGCCGAGGTCTCCGGCGTCGGCCCGCACGAGCCGCTCACGCGCGAGAAGCTCGCCCCGGTCCTCGCCGTTCTCCGTGCCTCGACTCCGGATGAGGGCATCGAGCTCTCGCGGCAGATGGTGGCGTTCGACGGGCTCGGTCACTCCGGCGCCATCCACTCCAACGATGCGGACGTGATCGCCCGCTTCGCGGAGGTCGTCAAGGCGGTCCGCATCATCGAGAATTCGCCGTCGGCCCTTGGCGGCATCGGCGACATCTACAACGCCTTTCTGCCTTCGCTGACCCTCGGCTGCGGCTCGTACGGTCACAACTCCGTCTCCAACAACGTCTCGGCGGTGAACCTCGTGAACGTCAAGCGCGTCGGACGACGCAACAACAACCTGCAGTGGTTCAAGATCCCGGCGAAGACGTACTTCGAGCCGCACGCGATCCGCTACCTCGCCGACATGCGGGGAGTCGAACGCGTCAGCATCATCACCGACGAGACCATGACCTCGCTCGGCTACGTCGACCGCATCACCGATGTCCTGAACCGTCGCGAGAACCGGGTCCAGGTGCAGCTGCTGAATCAGGTGCGCCCCGAGCCGAAGGTGTCGGAGGTCGTGGCCGGGGCGGAACAGCTGCGCCAGTTCCAGCCCGACACGATCATCGCGCTCGGCGGCGGATCGCCCATGGACGCCGCGAAGGTCATGTGGCTGCTGTACGAGAACCCCGAGATCGAGTTCTCCGACATGCGCGAGAAGTTCTTCGATGTCCGCAAGCGTGCGTTCACGTTCCCCGAGATGGGCAAGAAGGCCAAGCTCGTCTGCGTTCCCACCACGTCGGGGACGGGCTCGGAGATGACTCCCTTCGCCGTCATCACCGACGACGCCACCGGGATGAAGTACCCCCTGGCCGACTACGCGCTCACGCCGTCCGTCGCCATCATCGATCCCGAGCTGACGCGGGTGCTCCCGGGGTTCCTCGTGGCGGATGCCGGCTTCGACGCGCTGACGCACGCGACCGAGGCGTACGTGTCGGTGTACGCCAACGACTACACCGACGGGCTCTGCCTGCACGCGATCAAGCTCATCTTCGAGAACATCGAGCGCAGCACGAAGGCTCAGCCGGGCTCGACCGACAGCGCCGACCGCAAGGCTCGCGAGAAGATGCACAACGCGGCATCCATCGCGGGGATGGCTTTCGGCAACGCCTTCCTCGGGATCGTGCACGCGATGGCTCACGTCACCGGCGCGACGTACAAGCTCGTGCACGGGCGGACCAACGCGGTCTACCTGCCGCACGTGATCCGGTACAACGGCACGGTGCCGACGAAGCTCACGAGCTGGCCCAAGTACGAGCGGTACATCGCTCCCGAGCGCTTCCAGCAGATCGCGCAGCACCTCGGGCTTCCGGCTGCCACGCCGGAGGAAGGTGTCGAGAGCTACGCCCGCGCGGTGGAGGAGCTGCGCGACCGCGTCGGCATCGAGCGCTCGTTCCAGGCGCAGGGCGTCGACGAAGCCCGCTTCCTCGACAACCTGCACAGTCTCGCGATGGCTGCGTACGAGGATCAGTGCGCACCGGCGAACCCGCGGATGCCGATGATCGATGACATGAAGACGCTCATGGAGGCCGCGTACTACGGCACGTCGTTCGCCGCGGTGCGCACCACCCGCGCGGCGGCCGTCGCGGCTGCGGATGCCGCCCTCCCGGCTGCGCCGGTCAACGCGGAGACCTCGGACGCCCCCACGAAGAAGAACGGCGGGAAGGCGAAGGCGGCGCACGGCGCCTGACGACGATCCGCGGAGCGCAGGGCCGGACCGAGGTGTCCGGCCCTGCGCCTACGCTGTAGCCATGCAGCAGCGCAGCCTCGCTTCGACCTCCCGTTCCGTCTCGGCCATCGGCCTCGGCACCTGGCAGCTCGGCGCCGACTGGGGCGAGGTCGACGACGACCAGGCTCTGGCCGTCCTCGCGGCCTCCGCCGATGCCGGCGTCACGCTCTTCGACACCGCCGACGTCTACGGCGATGGCCGCAGTGAGACGACCATCGGCCGATTCCTCGCCGGCCGTCCGCGGCACGGCATCACCGTCGCGACCAAGATGGGGCGCCGCGAAGCGCAGGTTCCCGAGAACTACACGCGCGAGAACTTCCGCGCCTGGACCGACCGATCGCGGCGCAACCTGGGTGTCGACACGCTCGACCTCGTGCAGCTGCATTGCCCGCCGTCGGCGGTCATCGAGTCGGACGCGACCTACGACGCCCTCGACGAACTGGTCGCAGACGGAGCGATCGCGGCCTACGGCGTCTCGGTCGAGACCACGGCGCAGGCGCTCGCGGCGATCGCGCGGCCGAACGTCACGAACATCCAGATCATCCTCAATCCCTTCCGGTTGAAGCCGCTCGACGAGGTGCTTCCCGCGGCCCAGGCCGCCGACGTCGCGATCTTCGCGCGCGTCCCCCTGGCGTCGGGTCTGCTGAGCGGTCGCTACACCGAGCAGACCGAGTTCGCGGCCGACGATCACCGTTCGTACAACCGGCACGGCGAGGCCTTCGACCGCGGCGAGACGTTCTCGGGGGTGGACTTCGAGACCGGCCTGACGGCTGCGCGCCGGCTCGCGGCCGCTCTTCCCGCAGGCATCACCCTGCCGGCGGCGACGCTGGCGTGGATCGCCTCGCGCCCGGGCGTCACGAGCGTCATCCCCGGAGCCCGGACGACAGAGCAGGCGCGCGCCAACGCGGCCGCGGCGGATCTGCTCGACGATGGCACCGATGTGACGGCGTTCGCCGATGCGGTCGTCGACGTCTACGACGAGCTCCTGCGAGCAGACATCCACCCGCACTGGTGACCCGCGGCCCGCTCTTGCGTCATCGCCGTGTGCGACCGAGCATGGGCGTATGACTCGGCGACCGCATCCCGCAGCCCTCGTGGCCGTCGTCGCGGTCGGAGTCCTGGCCGTCTCGGGGTACTGGGCGCTTGCCCCGCTTCGCGACCTCGCGGCCGCCACAGCTGAGCCGCCGGCCGCTGCCGCCCTCAGTGACGCTCCGTCATCCACGCCCGTGGCGCAGGCGACGGATGCTGGGCCGGCACCCTACGCCCGCAACGACATCGCTTACGACATCACCGCTCTCCCGTTGATCGACGTGCGCTCGGTCAACCCGGCGGTGCCCGTCGACGACGATCCGATGGGACCGGTGACCTCATCGCTCGCGCGACCGCTGGGTGCGGGCGCGCCCGTGTTCGCCGACCCCACCGGGCAACCGGTCGGGCACCTTCCTCGCGACCACCACTACGGCGGCACGACCGTGCCCGTCGTCGAGGCCCAGGCCGACTGGGTCAAGGTGCTCCTGCCGGGTCGGCAGGGGGTGCCGCCCGAGGGCAACGGCGGGCAGACCGTCGGGTGGCTGCGCGTCGCCGACGTGGAGCTGACCACGACCCCGCAGTACGTCGAGGTGCACCTCGCGGGGAACACGATCGACATCGTCAGCGCCGCCGGACGCGAACGCGTGTCGGACCAGTTCGCGTGGGGAAAGCCGTCGACACCGACACCGACCGGACGGACCTTCGTCATGTGGACGACGGTCGTGCCGGAGTTCCGGTACACCCAGGGGCATCCCATGGTCTACCTCGGGGTCCAATCGCCCGTGATGGCGGGCTTCGACGGGGGAGACGTCGCTGTGACGGCCTTCCACTACTACCGGGCGCGCGAGGGCGATACATCCTTCGGCTGCATCTACCTCGACGGGCCCGCGGTCGACCGGCTGGCTCAGCTGCCGGCCGGGACGCCGGTCCTGATTCAGCCCTAGCCGAGCACCTGTGGAGACCCCCGGCGCTCGGGTCGAGGTACGGCCTACGCTGATCGCGTGAGAATGGAGTTCGATGCGGAGGTCTTCCGTTGGGAGGCTCGTACCCAGGATTGGTACTTCGCGGCCGTCCCGGCAGAGCCCAGCGCCGACATCCGAGAGATCCCGCGGATGCCGCGGGGGTTCGGGTCCGTGCGGGTGCGGGCGACGATCGGTGGTTCGACGTGGCAGACCTCGATCTTTCCAGATGCAGGGCGCGGCGGTTATGTCCTCCCGTTGAAGCAAGCGATCCGCCGCGCCGAATCGATCGGATCCGACGGCGTCGTCCGGGTGATGCTCGAGGTCCTCGACGCGTGACGGCGGTCTCGATGGCGACGCTCGTGGTCGTGGCTGCCTGTGCCGTGCTGAGTGTCGCGCTGGCGGCGGTCGACATCGCGACGCACCGGCTTCCGAACCGCCTCGTCTTCGGACTCGCCGGGACAGCCGCGGGCCTCGCCACGCTCGCGGCGATCGAGCACGCTTCGATGCGTCCGCTCGGTGGGGCGGCTGTCGGTGGCGCGGCGTTGTTCGTCCTGTACTACCTCCTGCATCGCGCCGGCGGTGGGATGGGCGGGGGAGACGTGAAGCTCGCGGCGGCGATCGGGCTTCTCACCGGGCCGCACGGCTGGCAAGCGCCGCTCGTCGCAACGGCGCTCGGTTTCGTATCCGGGGGTCTCGTCGCCGTCGTCATGATCGCCGTGCGCCGCGGCGACCGACGCACGCGGATCCCGTTCGGTCCTTTCATGCTCGCCGGCGCATGGGTCGCCGTCGGAGGTTCCTGGGTCGCGGGCTGATGCCTGTCAAGTGCGCGAGGGAGGAGGTGGACGTCGCGCTATCGTGGCCGCATGGCCGAGTCCACGTTCATCTCCCGCTCGATCGCGTGGGCCTTGCAGCGCAAGCCGGTACGCGCATTCCTGCTCTACAGCGAACATCGCGGACCGGTGCTCGCCGACAGCGTCACGTATCGCACCCTGTTCAGCGTGTTCGCCGGCGTGCTGTTGGGGTTCTCCGTCGCGGCGCTCTGGCTCGCCGGCGATCCGGTTGCGTGGCAGGCGCTCATCGACGCGGTGAACCGTGTCATCCCGGGACTCGTCGGAACGAACGGCCTCATCAAGCTCGACGACATCACCGCCCCCGCGGGACTCACGATCGCGGGAGTCATCGCCACCGTCGGTCTGCTCGGCGCGGCGATCGGTGCGATCGGATCGCTCCGTACCGCGATGCGCGCGATCGCGGACCAGCTCACCGACGACGTGCTGTTCGTCTGGGTGCTGCTGCGCAACCTCGCACTCGCGATCGGTATCGGCGGGGCCCTCGTGGCCGCTGCGGGAGTGACCTTCCTCGGGACGGCCGGGGTGGGACTGCTCGCCGACCTCCTCGGTTTCTCCGACGACAACCCGCTCGTGCAGTTCGGCGGCTGGGCCGTGTCGCTGGTGGTGGTGTTCGCCCTCGACGCCGTCGCTGTGGCCGTGCTCTTCCGGGTTCTGTCCGGGGTGCAGGTGCGCAAGCGTGCGCTCTGGAGCGGCGCACTCCTCGGTGCCGCAGGGCTGACGGTGCTGCAGCAGCTGTCCGGGCTGTTCGTCGGTGGCGCGACCTCGAACCCGTTGCTGGCGTCGTTCGCCTCGCTCATCGCGCTGCTGCTGTGGCTCAACCTGTCATCGCAGGTCATCCTCATCGCCACGGCGTACATCATCACGGGCGTGCGCGAAGAGGAAGACCGCGTTCGGGCTCGGTTCGGCGCCGCGACATTCCTGCAGCGGCGCGTGCAGCGTGCCGAGGATGCCGTCTCCGCCGCCGCCCGGGAACTCGACAAGGCCCGCGAGCTCGAGGCCGAGGAACGCGCGAAAGCGAACGCCTGACCTACCGCGCGTAGCGCTCTACGAACGCACGCAGGATCGACCCCGTGTGGGTGACCGGGCTGCGACGCACGGCGCTCAGGGTGAGGTCGAGCTCGTGGGGTGCGAAGTAGCCGTAGCCGGCGTAGGCGTGGATACGGGTGGTGATGCCCTCGAGGTCGAGCTCGGGGTGGAACTGCGTCGCGTAGACGTTCTCGCCGACCCGGAACATCTGTACCGGGCATCCGGCTGATGAAGCCAGCAGCACGGCGCGCGGCGGGAGCTCTGAGATCGCTTCCTTGTGCCCGACGAAGGCCGAGAACGTCTGCGGCATCCCGGCCAGGAGCGGGTCGCGCCTGCCGGCATCCATCAACTCGACGTCGACGACGCTGATGGGCTCGCCGAATCGGCGGTCGATCGTGGCGCCGAGGAAGGCGCCCACCGTACCGATGCCGTAGCAGGCCCCGAGGAACGGGGCGTCTTGCGTGACGACCCGCGCCAGAAGATCAGAGAACTCGGCCTCGACCCGGCGCTGCACGGCAGACTTCTGCTCCCACGGATCGGATGCGTTGAACGGGCCGCCGCCCACGAAGATGCCCGACACGTCGTCGAGGTCGATGTCGGGCATCGGCCCGGCCTCGAGCCGCACGCGCCGGAGGGAAGCAGGCTCGAGGCCCGTATGGCGGAGGAAGAGCTCGTACTCCTCGTCTGCGGGTACGTCCTCAGCGCGGGTGGCGAGCAGCACGAACGGCTTCACGCCGAGGGGAGCTTTCGTAGTCGCCGAGCACGCATGGCGCAAGCGTATCGGCCGGTCCGGGCGGCGCGGGTATCGTCGGACCCAGGAGGTCAGAACATGGCTATTGCACGACTGCACGGTGGTCCCCTCGATGGGCAGACCCTTCCGCTGGACGACGACGCGTCAGACCGGCTCATCCTTCCCTACAGCGAGACCCAGGTGGTCTACGAGCGCGCCGGCGAGCCGGAGCACACCGGCGAGGGTGACGGGCCGACGTCGTCCGAGTTCCACTTCGTCGAGGCGGAGGGCGACATCGACCCCTCGACCGACGAGCGCGACGACCGCGTCACCAGTGACGACTGAGCCGCGCAGCTCGCTCGAGATCGAGCGCAAGTACGACGTCGAGGCCGGCACGGCGGTGCCCGACTGGTCGACTCTTCCCGGAGTCGCGTCCGTCGGTGAGCCCGAGCCCCGCGGACTCGACGCGCGTTACCTCGACACCGCCGACGGGCGACTCGCCGAGGCGCTGACCGCGCTGCGGCGACGTACAGGCGGTCCCGACGCGGGCTGGCACGTCAAGCGTTCGACGCCGGAAGGCAAGCTCGAGACGCACTGGCCCCTCGACGACGCGGATGAGTCGGCCCTGGTCGAGGTGCCCGAGGCGATCATCGCGGAGCTCGCCGAGGTGGCGCAGCCGCCGTTCGAGGTCATCGCCCGCATCCGGAACTCGCGCACCGCCTTCGCTCTGCTCGATGCCGAGGGCGGCATGGTCGCGGAGTTCGTCGACGACCGGGTCACGGCGACCGACGAGCGCTCGGGGCGCACGAGTTCGTGGCGGGAGTGGGAGCTCGAGCTGGGCCCTGCGGCCCCGAGCACTGCGGCGGGTGTCGCCGAGCTCTTCGCGGCGGCTGATGAGCTCGTGGCATCCGTCGGGGGAGCGCCGGCGGCATCCGAATCCAAGCTCGGACGCGCCCTCGGGCGCTGAGTATCCGCAGCTCGCTCAGACGAAAAGACGAACGCACCGCCGGCCGTAGCCGCGCGGTGCGTTCGTCTTGGAGACGCGAGCGTCAGAGGTTGATCATGTGGCCCGCGAGACCGTGGAAGGCCTCCTGCAGGCCCTCCGACAGCGTCGGGTGCGTGTGGACGTTGCGCGCGGCCTCGAGCGCGGTCAGGTCCCACTTCTGAGCAAGGGTCAACTCGGGCAGCAGCTCCGACACGTCGGGGCCGATCAGGTGTCCGCCCAGGAGCTCCAGGTGCTCAGCGTCGGCGATCAGCTTGACGAAGCCGACGGGCTCGCCCAGGCCGTTCGCCTTGCCGTTCGCCGAGAAGGGGAACTTGGCGACCTTGACGTCGTGACCGGCGTCGCGCGCCTGCTGCTCGGTCAGACCGAACGATGCGACCTGCGGCGAGCAGAACGTCGCACGCGGCATGTTGCGGTAATCGCCGAGAGTCTGCGTCTCGGCTCCGCCGATCGTCTCGGCCGCGACGACGCCCTGCGCCTCGGCGACGTGTGCGAGCTGCAGCTTGGCGGTGACGTCACCGATCGCGTAGATGCCCTCGATATTCGTCCGCATGTGGTCGTCGATGTCGATCGCGCCGCGCTCCGTGAGCTTCACGCCGGTGTTCTCCAGACCGAAGCCCTCGACGCGGGGCGCGAAGCCGATCGACATGAGGACCTTGTCGGCCTCGATCTGCCCCTTCGCGCCGTCGGCGTTGGCCGAGTACGAGACGGTGACCTTGTCGCCGGAGTCGACGATCTGCTCGACCTTGGTCGAGGTGAGGATGTCTATGCCGTACTTCTTGTACTGCTTCTGGATCTCCTTCGAGACCTCGACGTCCTCGTTGGGGAGGGCGCGGTCGAGGAACTCGATGATCGTGACCTTGACGCCGTAGTTCGACATCACGAAGGCGAACTCCATGCCGATCGCGCCGGCGCCGACGATGACGATCGAGTTCGGCAGGTCGCGAGTGAGGATCTGCTCCTCGTAGGTCACGACGTTGTCGCTGAGCTGAACGCCGGGGAGCAGGCGCACCGTCGAGCCGGTGGCGATGATGACGTTGTCGAACGTGACGGTCTCCTGCGAGCCATCGGTCTTGGTCACCTGGATCGACTTGGCGTCGAGGAACGAACCGCGACCCTCGTACTCGGTGACCTTGTTCTTCTTCATCAGGAAGTGGATGCCCTTGACGTGCGTCTCGGCCACCTTGCGGCTGCGGTCGAACGCGGTGCCGAAGTCGAAGTTCACATCTCCGCTGATGCCGAAGAGATCGGCCTTGTGCTTGAAGGTGTGGGCGAGGTCGGCGTTCTTCAGCAGCGCCTTGGAAGGGATGCAGCCGACGTTGAGGCAGACGCCTCCCCAGTACTTCTCTTCGATGATCGCGACGGACTGTCCGAGCTGCGCAGCGCGGACAGCTGCGACATACCCGCCGGGGCCCGCGCCGAGGATGACGACGTTGTAGTGAGGCATGCCCCCAGCCTAGTCCTCGGTGCGTCGCCGAGACGCCGCGACGAGGGCGATGACGAGCGCGATCACGCCGGCGACGACGACGATCGACACGACGATCCAGAACACGGCGGGAAGACCTTCCTCCGTGGTGGTCTCGGCTTCTCCGTCGACGGAGGATGTGGGCGCGGCCGCGGGGTCGCCGGCGGTGAACGAGAACTCGCCCGAGACCGGGTGGCCGTCGCTCGAGACCACACGCCACCGCACGGTGATCGGGCCCTGGCTGTCGCCGCTGAGTGCCTGGGTCGCCGTGGTCCCATCGAGGGTCGGCGCGCCCTCGGCGAGCTCGGTTCCGGCTGCGTCGGTCACCGAGATCGCGTTGACCCCGTCCTCGTCGATCAGGACGCCACTGAAAGTTAGGGTCAGCTCGTCGGGCAGCGCGGTCACCGTCGAATCGGCGGCCGGATCCGAAGCGAGCAGCTCGTCGTGTGCGAGGGCCGGGGACGCTGGTGCGGCGACGGCGAGACCGAGTGCGAGGCCGAGGGCGGCGAGGAGGCGCGTGCGGAGAGCGGGGGTGCGTTGAGACATCGCCCCGAGCCTAATCCGCGAGGCATATGAAGGTCGTGAGAGCCCTCGGGAATCGCGTTCGCGACTCGTCGTCGATCCGTTAGGCTGGCCCGGAAGAGGAGGACACTGTGGACGAAAAGGATCGAGACGTCGACGACATCCGACGCGGCCCCGACCGCGCGCCGCACAGCGGGTCCTCGGACACGACGCAGACGTTCGGGCACGACCTGGACCTGTCATTCGTGCCGTTCGGGGCTGACCTCACCGCTGTCGAGCGCGATGCCATCCAGGCTCTGCCGGAGCGGGCAGCCCTGCTTCTGGTGCGTTCGGGCCCGACGGCGGGAGCCCGGTATCTGCTCGACACCGACGTGACGACCGTCGGTCGCCACCCCGAGGCCGACATCTTCTTCGACGACGTCACGGTCTCGCGCCGGCACGCAGAGATCACTCGCACCGGCTCGGCATTCGAGATCGTCGACCAGCGCTCCCTGAACGGCACGTACGTGAACGGCGAGCGCGTCGACCGAGCTGTGCTCTCGGACGGCGCCGAACTGCGCGTCGGCAAGTTCCGCCTGAACTTCTTCGTCTCACCGCTCGATCGCGGACCGGCGACCGGCGCGTGAGCGCGGCCCCCGCCGCCCGCAGTCGGTCCACGACGGCGGGTCATCTGAGCATCGGTCAGGTGCTCGCCCGGCTCAGCCCGGAGTTTCCGGCTCTGAGCTCGAGCAAGCTCCGTTACCTCGAGGACCAGGGGATCGTCACACCGACGCGCACCGGGTCGGGATACCGGAAGTTCTCGCCCGCGGACGTGGAGCGCCTGCGCACGGCGTTGACGCTCCAGCGCGACCACTACATGCCCCTGGCACGCATCCGTGAGTACCTCGACACACCGGGGGTCGAGGGGCTTCCGCCTGCGCTGCCGGCGTCGATCGTCCAGCATCGGCGCTATCGGCGCGACGAGCTGATCGATCAGGCCGAGGCCACCGCGGCGCTGCTCGGCGACGCGGTGTCAGCGGGCCTGCTGCCCGCCGCCGACACCTACGACGAACGCGCGCTGGTGCTGCTGCGTACCCTCGTCGCCCTCGATCGTCACGGCATCGGTCCTCGCCACCTCCGCACGGTGCGCCAGGCGGCCGAGCGTGACGTCGCGCTCGTCGAGACGGCGCTCGCGCCGTTGCTCCGCCGAACCGACTCCTCGTCTCGTGGACGCGCCCACGAGCTCGCTCCCGAACTGGTGCGCCGGCTCGACGACGTCCGTTCGGCGTTCGTCCAGGCGGCTATCGACCGACTCGTCCGGTGAGCCGCACGCGACACGCCGCGGGCTCGGAACGGATGTCGTTGCCGCGGCGGCATCCCTCATCTAGCGTGGAAGAAACCCGACCGTCCGGCAGGAGGACCAGATGACCGCGCATGATTCGCTCGGCGAGATGCGGTTCACGACCGACCTGCTCTTCACCGACGGTCTCCCCGAGATGGATGACGAAGCCGGGTACCGGGGAGCGCAGGCCGCTCGCGCCGCCGGGATCACCTACCGTCAGCTCGACTACTGGGCTCGCACCGAACTCGTCGTCCCGACCGTTCGCGGCGCCAGTGGCTCCGGGTCGCAGCGGCTCTACGGCTTCCGCGACATCCTCGTCCTCAAGCTCGTGAAGCGACTGCTCGACACCGGCATCTCGCTGCAGCAGATCCGCGTCGCCGTGGATCAGCTCCGCGCCGCCGGCATTCGTGATCTCGCCGGGACGACCCTGATGAGCGACGGCGCTTCGGTCTACCTCTGCACGTCGAACGACGAGGTCATCGACCTCGTCAGCCGCGGTCAGGGCGTGTTCGGCATCGCGGTCGGGAAGGTCCTCCGCGAGGTCGAGTCGACGCTCGTGGAGTTCGACCCCCAGGCGCCGGACCCCGTCGACGAGCTCGCCGCGCGACGCTCGGCGCGCAGCGCCTGAGTCGCTCCCGATACACAGAACCCCGGCGCACCTGCGGTGCGGCCGGGGTTTCGTTCGTGTGGGGACGAGCCGATCAGCTCGGGGTGGCCGTGGGAGTCTCGCCCGCGACCGGGATGCGGCCGGTGCGCAGCACGCGGTCGAGCAGCGCGTCGAAGTCGGACGCGAGCTCCTGCGCGGAGTCTCCGGGCCAGATGTGGAGCGGCTTCGCGGCGCCCTGCGCCTGCTGGAGCGACGTGCGCTCGGGAAGCTGGGGCGAGAGCACCAGCGGACCGAACATGTCGCGGAGTTCCTTGATGCGGAACTGGTGTTCGATCGACTGCGGACGCACGCGGTTGACCACGATCCCGAGGGGCTGCAAGCGAGGCGAAAGGCCGCGTCGGATCTCCTCGATGGCGCGGAGGGCGCGATCGGCGGCAGCGACGGAGAACAGGCCGGGCTCGGTCACGACGATCACGCGGTCGCTCGCCGCCCACGCCGTGCGGGTCAGGGCATTGAGTGAGGGAGCGCAGTCGATGAGCACGAGGTCGTAGTCGGCTTCGATGGTCGCGAGAGCCTCTTCGAGCTTCCAGACGTCGCGCACGCTCGGGTGCGGTCCGTCGAAGTTGATGGCGGACGGGCTGCCGATCAGAACGTCGATGGTGCCGGGATGCACCTTCGCCCAGCCGCTCGAGGTGATGGCCTGACGGACCACCTTCTCCTTCGGATTGGCGAGGACATCGGCGACGTTGAGACGGCCAGCGACCTGGATGTCCATCCCCGTCGACACGTCGGACTGCGGATCGAGGTCGACAACCAACGTCCGGACACCGCGGGCGAACGCGGCGGATGCGAGCCCCAGGGTGACCGTCGTCTTGCCGACCCCGCCCTTGAGCGAGCTGACGGAAAGTACGTGCACGAGGCTCTACGTTACCTTCCCCTAGGCTGTGAGGGTATTCGAGCCCCCGCGCGGCGCCGTTGCCGCGCGACTCACTCCAGCGAGGTGAGCATGTTCCGGAAGATCCTTGTCGCGAATCGTGGTGAGATCGCCATCCGCGCTTTCCGTGCGGCGTTCGAGCTGGGGGCCCGGACCGTGGCGGTCTATCCCCATGAGGACAGATACTCGCTCCACCGGCTGAAAGCCGACGAGGCCTATGAGATCGGCGTCAAGGGGCACCCGGTGCGTGCGTACCTCGACGTCGACGAGATCATCCGCGTCGCGCGTGAGAGCGGGGCAGACGCCATCTATCCGGGCTACGGCTTCCTGTCGGAGAACCCGGAACTCGCCGCGCGCGCCGCCGAGGCGGGCATCGCGTTCATCGGTCCCTCCGCACGCGTGCTCGAGATGGCGGGGAACAAGGTCACGGCCAAGAGTCACGCGGTCGCCGCAGGCGTGCCGGTGTTGCGATCGACCGACGCCTCTGACGACATCGACGCTCTCGTGGCCCAGGCAGGCGACATCGGCTTCCCCGTCTTCGTCAAAGCCGTCGCCGGCGGTGGGGGACGCGGGATGCGGCGCGTCGCCAGCCCCGACGAGCTCGCGCCGGCCCTCTCCGAGGCCATGCGCGAGGCCCGGAGTGCCTTCGGCGACGCGCGCGTCTTCCTGGAACAGGCCGTGCAGCGACCCCGCCATGTCGAGGTTCAGGTGCTCGCCGATGCCACGGGGGAGACGGTTCACCTCTTCGAGCGGGACTGCTCGGTGCAGCGGCGCCATCAGAAGGTCATCGAGATCGCGCCGGCTCCCAATCTCGACGACGAGACGCGGGCCGACCTGCACCGGCACGCGATCGCCTTCGCGACCTCCATCGGCTACGTGAACGCCGGCACCGTCGAGTTCCTGCTCGAGACCGCCGGCCCCCGGGCAGGCGAGATCGTCTTCATCGAGATGAACCCCCGCATCCAGGTCGAGCACACGGTGACCGAGGAGGTCACCGACGTCGACCTGGTCCAGTCCCAGATGCGGATCGCGGCGGGGGAGAGCCTCGCGCAGCTCGGCCTCACCCAGGACCGCATCCAGCTGCGCGGCGCGGCTCTGCAGTGCCGCATCACGACCGAGGACCCGGCTCAGGGGTTCCGCCCCGATACGGGGAAGATCACCACCTACCGGTCGCCCGGCGGGGCCGGCATCCGTCTCGACGGCGGCACGACCGCCGCCGGATCTCAGGTGAGCCCGCACTTCGACTCGATGCTCGCCAAGCTCACCTGCCGGGGCCGCGACTTCGGCGCCGCGGTCGTTCGCTCGCGCCGCGCCCTCGCCGAGTTCCGCATCCGCGGCGTCTCGACCAACATCCCGTTCCTGCAGCAGGTTCTCGACGACCCGTCTTTCGCTCGCGGTGACCTCAGCACGTCGTTCATCGACGAGCGCCCCGAGCTGCTCGAGGGACGCGCGTCCAAGGACCGCGGATCGAAGATCCTGGGTTGGCTCGCCGACACCACCGTCAACCGCCCGCACGGTTCTGCTCCGACGAGCGTCGACCCCCGGAGCAAGCTTCCGCGGATCGACCTCGCTGCGTCGCCACCGGCGGGCTCGCGTCAGCGCCTCCTCGAACTCGGGCCAGTGGGGTTCGCCGAAGCCCTGCGCCGCCAGACCTCGCTCGCCGTGACGGAGACGACCTTCCGCGACGCGCACCAGTCGCTTCTCGCGACCCGCGTGCGGACAAAGGACCTCGTTGCGGTCGCCCCCGCTGTTGCGCGGCTCACTCCTCAGCTTCTCTCCGTCGAGGCGTGGGGCGGAGCGACCTACGACGTGGCGCTCCGCTTCCTCGGCGAAGACCCCTGGGAACGGCTCGACAAGCTCCGTGACGCGCTTCCCAACGTGGCGCTGCAGATGCTGCTGCGCGGCCGCAACACCGTCGGGTACACCCCCTACCCGACAGCCGTCACGCAAGCCTTCGTCCGGGAAGCGGCGGATGCGGGTGTCGACATCTTCCGGATCTTCGACGCACTGAACGACGTCACGCAGATGCGGCCCGCCATCGACGCCGTCCTCGAGACCGGAACGACGATCGCCGAAGTCGCGCTCTGCTACACGGGAGATCTGCTCGACCCGAGCGAGGACCTCTACACCCTCGACTACTACCTCCGTCTCGCCGAGGAGATCGTCGAAGCGGGAGCGCACGTCCTCGCCATCAAGGACATGGCCGGGTTGCTGCGGCCGGCCGCAGCGTCGCGCCTGGTCTCGGCGCTGCGCGAACGGTTCGATCTCCCCGTCCACGTCCACACGCACGACACCGCCGGCGGGCAGCTGGCGACCCTTCTGGCCGCGAGCGCAGCGGGGGCGGATGCCGTCGACGCGGCGTCCGCGCCCATGGCGGGCACGACCAGCCAGCCGTCGCTCTCCGCTCTCGTGGCCGCCCTCGCGCACACTGACCGCGACACGGGGCTCGACCTCGATGCGGTGTCGGACCTCGAGCCCTACTGGGAAGCCGTGCGGCACATGTACCGGCCGTTCGAGTCCGGTCTGCCCGGCCCCACCGGCCGGGTCTACCGCCACGAGATCCCCGGCGGCCAGCTCTCCAACCTGCGGCAGCAGGCCATCGCCCTCGGGCTCGCCGACGATTTCGAGCTCATCGAGGACATGTACGCCGCGGCGAACCGGATCCTCGGCCGGGTTCCGAAGGTCACGCCGTCGTCGAAGGTCGTGGGCGACCTCGCCCTGCATCTGGCAGCCGTCAAAGCCGATCCCGAAGCCTTCGCCGCCGACCCGGGTGCGTACGACATCCCGGAATCGGTCGTCGGCTTCATGGCGGGCGAGCTCGGCGACCTGCCGGGCGGATGGCCCGAACCGTTCCGGTCGAAGGTGCTCGCCGGGCGCACCGTGCGACCCGCTGTCACCGACCTGTCGGCAGCGCAGGCGGCGGACCTCGACGCGGATTCCGCAACACGACGGCGCACGCTGAACGCGCTGCTCTTCCCCGCGCCGACCCAGGAGTTCGACCGGGTACGCGAGACGTACGGTGACCTCAGCGTGCTCGACACCGCGGACTATCTGTACGGGCTCGTTCCCGGCGCCGAGCACGTCGTCGAGATCGAGAAGGGCGTCCAGCTCTACGTCGGGCTCGAGGCCATCGGCGAGGCCGATGACAAGGGCATGCGCACGGTCATGGCGACCCTGAACGGGCAGCTGCGGCCGGTCTTCGTCCGCGACCGCGGGATCAGCGTCGAGGCCCGCCAAGCAGAGAAGGCCGATACCGCGATTCCCGGTCAGGTCGCGGCTCCGTTCTCGGGCGTCGTCACGCTCAAGGTGGCCGTCGGCGATGCCGTCGAGGCCGGGGCGCCCGTCGCGTCGATCGAGGCGATGAAGATGGAAGCGGGCATCACGGCGCCCGTGGCGGGCGTCGTCGAGCGGCTCGTCGTCGATCCGACCGCAGCGGTCGAAGCCGGTGACCTTTTGGTCGTCGTCCGGCCCGGCGGGTAGCCTAAGGGGTCGGGCGCGAGCTCGAGACCTGGGAGTGGACGCAGCAAAACATGCCTGAGCGCAACGAGAATCAGCCCGAAGAGACCGATCCCGCGGTCCTCGCCGACAGCGAGAGCATTCACACGACGGCGATCGGGATCATCGGCGGCACCGCGCAGGTCGACGTCGCGCTTCCCGTCGCGGAAGACGACCTCGATGACGACGACGTCATCGACGGCGAGGTCGGCGACGAGCAGCTGACGACCGGCGACATCCCCCTCGGGGCGGGACCGGGCGAGCCGTACGACGATGCCGACGCGTCAGAGGATGACACATCGCGTGCTTCCGACGACGAGGCGGGCGTCGGCGAGCACGCGACTCCAGACCACGACGACGACCTCGCGGCGCCGGATCGGTCGAGCGACGGCGAGCCGGACGACGAGGTGACGGAGGCCGAAGCAGCCGACCTCGTCGTCGACGACGACGACATCGACGTCGCGACCGATGAGGACGTCGCGACCGACGACGACGTCGCGACCGATGACGACGCAGCCGAGCCGGCCGACGAGGTCGTCACCGCCACGATCGACGACGAGGACGCGGAGACCGACGGTCAGGACGACTCGGAACCGATGACCGCGGGTGCAGCCGGCGAGGCTCTGGACGTGCGTGATGAGTCCGGCGACGCGACGGACGCCGCCGTCGAGCACGACGCCCCGAGGCCCGACGTCGGAGAAACGCTCGAGGGCGGTGCCGTCGTCGCGACGGTCGTGCCGACCTCCACCCCGATCACCGGGACCGTGCCGACGACGCGCCGGCAAGCGCACCAGGCCGCCGAGCAGGTGCGTCACGCCAGCGAGCGCGTGTCCGTGGCACGTACGACCGAGCCCGTCCTCCAATCGCGACGTATCGGCGACCTCGAGCCCGGGCGCGAGTCCGCCGACCTCCTCACGGCCGAACGTCTGCTCGACCCCTCGCAGGTCGTGCGAGCCGAGCCGGAAGGCCGTTGGCAGCGGCTGCTGTACAGCGTCTCCGGCCATCGCATCAACCTCGGCGACGGAAAGCGCGCGCGGGCGCGGAAGGAGCTCGACCGACGCATCGCCGCGCCGCTGGTCGGTGGCGCGAAGTTCGTCCCCGTGCTCTCGCGCAAGGGCGGCGTCGGCAAGACGACGGTGACGACCCTCCTCGGCATGGCTCTCGCAGATGCCCGCGATGACCGCGTGATCGCCATCGACGCCAATCCCGACCGTGGCACGCTGGCCGATCGCATCGGCCGAACGAGCGGGAAGACCGTGCGCGATCTGGCGCGTGCACGCGGTGAGGTAGTCGGCTTCAACGACCTCTCCGCCATCGTCGCGCGCGACGAAACCCGGCTCGACGTGCTGGCCTCCGACGCCGATCCGCACGTATCCGAAGCGTTCAGCGATCACGATTACGAGGATGTGGCCGCGATCGCGGCGCACTATTACTCCATCGTCCTCACCGACACGGGCACCGGGATCGTGCATTCCGTGATGGGCGCGACTCTCGGACTGTCCGACCAGATCGTCGTCGTCGCCGGTCTCTCGGTCGACGAGGCCCGGCTGGCCTCCGAGACGTTGACGTGGCTCGAATCCAACGGTTTCGCCGACGCCGTGAAGAACGCCGTCGTGGTGCTCAACACATCCCGTCCGGGAACGCCGATGGTTCGCGCGGAAGAGTTGGAGACGCACTTCGCCACGCGCGTGCGCTCCGTCCTGCGCGTTCCGTACGACCCGCACCTGGCGGCGGGGAGCGCGGTCTCGTTCCGCGACCTCGAGCCGGCGACCCGCGAAGCGGCGCGCAAACTCGCGGCGAGCGTGGTCGAAGGTCTGCGTCTGGGAGGGGCGGCCTGACATGACGGTTCGCGCGATCCGCTTCTTCGGCGACCCGGTCCTGAAGTCGCCGGCAGCTCCGATCGAGACGATCGACGACGGTGTGCGCTCGCTCGTCCAGGACCTCCTCGACACCGTCGAGCTGCCCGGTCGTGCGGGCGTCGCCGCTCCGCAGATCGGCGTGGGCCTGCGCGCGTTCAGCTACAACGTGGACGGCGTCATCGGCTACATCCTCAATCCGCGTCTCGTCGAGGTCTCCGGTGAACCGTCTCTGATCGGCGAGGGATGCCTCTCGGTACCCAACCTGTGGCATGACACGCTCCGGCACCCGTACGCGCGCGCCGTGGGCATCGATCTCGATGGCGAAGAGATCGTCCTCGAGGGCGAGGGGCTGATGGCGCAGGCCCTGCAGCACGAGTGCGATCATCTCGATGGCATCCTGTACCTCGACCGGCTCTCGCCCGCCGAGC
This sequence comes from Microbacterium sp. 1262, assembly GCF_040544895.1. Classification (NCBI taxonomy): domain Bacteria; kingdom Bacillati; phylum Actinomycetota; class Actinomycetes; order Micrococcales; family Microbacteriaceae; genus Microbacterium; species Microbacterium sp. 1262. The sequence goes on along the minus strand of NZ_JBEPKU010000001.1, from coordinate 1,551,883 downwards.
GTCGGATCGCCATGCGCGAGGTGCGCGAGTCGTCCTGGTTCTGATCCGTCACGCAGAAGCGGGGCCCGGCCGGTGATCACCAGCCGGGCCCCGCTTCTGCGTCATCCGATCATCCGAGCGGGACGTTGCTCGTCTTCACCGGCTCGTCGTAGATGTCGGAGATGGCGTCCGAGAAGTCGGTGAGGATGACGTTGCGCTTGATGCTCATCTTGGGCGTCAGGTGGCCGCTCGCCTCGGTCCACTCCGTGTCGAGGATCGTGAACTTGCGGATCGACTCTGCGCGCGAGACGTTGCGGTTCGCCTCGTCGATCGCGCGCTGGACCTCGGCGCGGACCTCGGCGTTCTTCGCCGCGTCGGCGAGGGACATGTCTCCGGAGAGGCCGTTATTCGTCAGCCAGGTCGGCAGCATCTCCGGGTCGAGCGTGACGAGCGCGGAGATGAAGGGCTTCTGATCGCCCACGACGACGACCTGGCCCACGATCGGATTGGCGCGGATGGGATCTTCCAGCACGGCGGGGGCGACGTTCTTGCCGCCGGCGGTGACGATGATCTCCTTCTTGCGTCCGGTGATCGTGAGGAAGCCCTCGTCGTCGAACGATCCGATGTCGCCGGTCTTGAACCAGCCGTCGTTGAACGCCGCCTCGGTGGCCTCGGGGTTGCGCCAGTACTCCGCGAACACGTTGATGCCGCGCACCTCGACTTCGCCGTCCTCACCGAGGCGGACTCCGACGCCGGGCAGGACCGGCCCGACCGTGCCGATCTTGGACTTCGTCGCGAGGTTGACCGTCGCGGGAGCCGTCGTCTCGGTGAGTCCGTAGCCCTCGAGGATCGTGACGCCGAGGCTGTGGAAGAAGTGGCCGAGGCGCGGGCCCAGGGGAGCGGATCCCGAGACGGCGTAGGTGACGCGGCCGCCCATGGCGGCCCGGAGCTTGCCGTAGACCAGCTTGTCGAAGACACGGAACTTGAGCTTGGTCAGCAGCGGGATGCTCTTGCCCTCCTGCTTCAGCCGCGAGTGATCGATCGCGACCTGCGCGGCGGCGCGGAAGATCTTGCCCTTGCCGCCGGCTTCGGCCTTCTGCTCCGCCGAGTTGTAGACCTTCTCGAACACGCGCGGGACCGCGAGCAGGAAGGTCGGCTGGAACGTGCCGAGAGCAGGCAGCAGCTGCTTGGTGTCGGGCTGATGCCCGGTCTTGACCCCGGCATGGACATTGAGGATCGAGATGAAGCGAGCGAAGACGTGGGCCGTGGTGATGAACAGCAGCGTCGATGCGCCGCCGGGGTGGTTGACGACCTCTTTGAGCGCTTCGCCGGAGTTTCGGGCGAGCTCGACGAAGTTGCTGTGGGTCAGCACACAGCCCTTCGGGCGCCCGGTCGATCCCGAGGTGTAGATGAGCGTCGCAATGTCCGAGCCGACGGCGAGGTTCCGTCGCCGCTCGATCTCCTCGTCGGACACGCCGCCCCCGCTCGAGCGCAGCTTGTCGAGATGTCCCGAAGCCATGACCCACACCTCGCGGACGAGGGGCACGGTCGACCGGATCGCGTCGATGCGACCCGCGTGGTCGGCCGACTCCGCGATCGCGAACGTCGCGCCCGAGTCGCCGAGGATCCAGGCGATCTGCGACGCCGAGCTCGTCTCGTAGACGGGGACCATCACGGCGCCGGCGAAGAAGATCGCGAAATCGACGAGCGTCCAGTCGTACGTGGTGCGGGCGATGAACGCCACCTTGTCGCCGGGCTCGACACCGGCGGCGACGAGACCCTTCGCCAGCGCGATGACCTCGCGTTGGAACTCGGCCGCGGAGATGTCTCGCCAACCACCGTCGTGCGGCACGGCGAAGAGCGCTCGCGACGGGGTCGCGGCGACCCGGTCGACGAGGAGATCGGTGATGTTCGCGTCAGGGTCGGCTGGAACGACAGCGGGGACTTCGAACTGGACGGCGCTCATGGGCGGCAACTCCTTCGGTACCGGAAGCGTCTGGCAGGGTACAGACACTCTATCGGCCGCCCGGCCGCCGAGCCCGCGCGCGAACGCGGTGCCCCATTAGACTTTGCGGGTCGCCGCCGGACGGCCGACGGAAAGGACCACGCGTGCTCAACATCGGCATCGACATCGGCGGAACCAAGATCGCCGGAGGTGTCGTCTCCGCCGACGGGACGATCGTCGACCGCATCCGCGTCGACACCCCCGCCGACACCGACGCGCTGGCCGACGCCGTCGCCGACATGGTGCGGCACTTCCGCGCATCGCACGAGGTCACCGCTGTCGGCGTCGCTGCTGCGGGGTTCCTCGATCGCACCCGGTCGATCATGCGCCACGCCCCGAACATCGACTGGGTGGAGCACCCGCTGCGAGCCGAGCTCGAGGCGCGCGTCGGCGTCGCCGTCGTGCTCGAGAACGATGCCAACGCCGCGGGGTGGGCCGAGTACCGCTTCGGCGCCGGCCGCGGCAGCTCCAACATGGTGATGCTGACCCTCGGCACCGGCGTCGGGGGAGCGGTCATCATCGACGGGCAGCTCCTCATCGGCGGTCGAGGAGCGGCGGGCGAGCTCGGCCACGTGCGGTTCGAGCGCGGCGGGCGCCCGTGCGGGTGCGGCCTGAAGGGATGCCTCGAGCAGTACGCCTCGGGACGCGCGCTGCAGCGCGAGGCGGTGGCCATCGCTGACGACCCCGAGCTCGGTGCCGGGCTCGCGCAGGTGCGCGACGAGCACGGTTCGATCCCGGGCGACGCGATCTCGCGCCTGATCCTCGCCGACGATCCCGGAGCGCTCGAGGCGCTCCACCGGGTCGCGACGGCGCTCGGTGAGACCGCGGGCGGGTTCCAGGCGACGCTCGACCCCGAGATCTTCGTCATCGGCGGCGGCGTCGCCCAGCTCGGCGAGACGCTCCTCGCGCCGGTCCGGGCGGCCTACCGTGACGCGCTCCCGGGCGGCGAGAACGCGGCCCCCGCCGACTTCGCGATCGCGACGCTCGGCAACGACGCGGGCCTGATCGGCGTCGCCGATCTGGCCGGGGGGCGGTGACCGGTGTTCTACTGGCTGATGAAGTACATCTTCATCGGACCCGTCGTGAAGGCGATCTTCCGGCCCTGGATCGTGGGGCGCCGTAACGTCCCGGCATCCGGTGCGGCGATCTTCGCCAGTAACCACCTCTCCGTGAGCGACTCGATCTTCCTGCCGCTCATGATCGACCGGCCCATGTCGTTCCTCGCCAAGAGCGACTACTTCACCGGAACGGGCCTCAAGGGCTGGGCCACTCGGGTGTTCATGAAGGCGACGGGTCAGATCGCCATCGACCGGACGGGCGGCAAGGCGTCCGAAGCCTCGCTCAACACGGGACTCCAGGTGCTGGGCCGCGGCGATCTGCTCGGGATCTACCCCGAGGGCACGCGGAGCCCCGATGGCAAGCTCTACCGCGGACGCACGGGATTGGCGCGCATGGCGCTCGAGGCCCGCGTGCCCGTGATCCCCGTCGTCATGGTCGACACCGACGCGGTCATGCCCATCGGGCGCAGCATCCCCCGGGTCGGACGGGTGGGAATGGTCATCGGCGAGCCGCTGGACTTCTCTCGTTTCCAGGGGATGGAGAGCGACCGGTACGTGCTGCGCTCGGTGACCGACGAGATCATGGTCGCGCTGCAGCGGCTGGGCGAGCAGGAGTACGAAGACGTGTACGCATCGTCGGTCAAGGAGCGCGCAGCGCAGCAGCAGGCCTGATCGTCACACGGCCGGCGGGGTGTCGGCCGAGCACTAGACTTGGCGCGTGCCTACGCTGGATTCACTCGACTCGTGGCGCGATCTTCCCATCAAGCAGCAGCCGGCGTGGAACGACCCCGACGCCGTGGCTGCGGTGTCGGCCGAGATCGCGACGCTCCCGCCCCTCGTCTTCGCCGGTGAGGTGGACATCCTCCGCGAGCGCCTCGCGCGCGCGGCATCCGGAGAAGCCTTCCTCCTGCAGGGCGGTGACTGCGCCGAGACGTTCGCCGGCGCGACCGCGGAGAAGATCCGCAACCGCATCAAGACGGTGCTGCAGATGGCGGTCGTGCTGACCTATGGCGCCTCGATGCCCGTCGTCAAGATGGGTCGCATGGCCGGGCAGTTCGCCAAGCCCCGCTCGAGCGACACCGAGACGCGCGGCGACGTCACGCTGCCGGCGTACCGCGGCGACATCGTCAACGGCTACGACTTCACCGCCGCCTCGCGTCAGCCCGACCCCGCCCGGCTGCTCAAGGGCTACCACACGGCCGCGTCGACGCTGAACCTCATCCGCGCGTTCACGCAGGGTGGGTTCGCCGACCTGCGCGAGGTTCACTCGTGGAACAAGGGCTTCGCGTCGAACCCGGCGAATGCCCGTTACGAGGGCCTCGCGGGAGAGATCGACCGGGCCATCAAGTTCATGGAGGCGGCCGGGGCCAACTTCGACGAGCTGCGCGGCGTCGAGTTCTACACGGGCCACGAGGGCCTGCTGATGGACTACGAGCGCCCGATGACGCGCATCGATTCGCGGACGAACACGCCGTACAACACGTCGTCGCACTTCCTCTGGATCGGCGAGCGCACGCGCGAGCTCGACGGCGCCCACGTCGACTACTTCTCGAAGATCCGCAACCCCATCGGGGTGAAGCTCGGCCCCACGACGTCGACCGACACCGCGCTGGCGCTGATCGACAAGCTCGACCCCGAGCGCGAGCCGGGTCGCCTCACCTTCATCACTCGTATGGGGGCGGGCAAGATCCGCGATGCGCTGCCGCCGCTGCTCGAGGCCGTGAAGGACTCGGGCGCGACGCCGCTGTGGGTCACCGACCCGATGCACGGCAACGGCATCACGACGCCCACCGGCTACAAGACGCGTCGCTTCGACGACGTCGTCGACGAGGTGCGCGGCTTCTTCGAGGCGCACCGCGCGGTGGGCACCTTCCCGGGCGGCATCCACGTCGAGCTCACGGGTGACGACGTCACGGAGTGCCTCGGCGGCTCCGAGATGATCGACGAGGCGACGCTCGCCACGCGGTACGAGAGCCTGTGCGACCCGCGTTTGAACCACATGCAGAGCCTCGAACTGGCCTTCCTGGTCGCCGAGGAGCTCGAGAAGCGCTGAGCTCCGGGCTCCGCGGCCGCGCGAGAGCGCACATCCGCACGGTTGTGGGGTCTCCCCACCGTGCAGATGTGCGCTCTCGCCGTTCCCGGCTGTGGAGAGCGCTGGGTCGGCGAGGCCTGCTCCCGCCCGCGAGTCGCTGTTGCGCGTCGCGCACCGGCTGCCCCTCGAGTACCAGGGGGTCGAGCACCGCACCTTGCGGCGACGGTGGCTCGACGACCTCACGCGCGTTCAGCTGTTCGAGGATGCCGGGTACCGGGTCATCGGCGCGCGGCGGCGGAGAGGGTCAGCCGGTCGCGGTGATCTGCAGCGTGATCGTGGTGCCGCGCACGTGCTTGCTGCCACCGGCGGGGTCCTGAGCGGTGACCTTCGTCAGTCCGTCCGGCCAGATGTTCCACAGCGCCGAGAAGCTGACCTCGAAGCCGGCGTCGCGGAGCGTCTGTGCGGCCGCATCGCGGGTCTGTCCGACGACGCTCGGCACCTCGAACAGCGGGGGGCCGCTCGAGACGATGAGCGTGACGACGTCGCCCGGCCGCCAGTTGCCTTCTTCACCGCGGTCGGCGATGCCGATCACATCGCCCTTCGCGATGCGCTCGCTCGCCTCGGTGCGGGTCTCGCCCGACACCTCGAGTCCGGCGTCCGTCAGGATTCCGGTGGCACGGTTGACGCTCTGGCCCGCGACGTCGGGCACGGCACCCCGAGAGACCAGCAGTGCGGCTGAATCGCCCTGGCGCAGCGTGCATCCACCGGAGCAGTCGACCGGTTCGCCACCCCCCGCAGGCGTGCCGGAAGCGCGGATGACGGTGCCGTCGGCGACATCCGGATCGAACTCCGCGTCGGCATCGTCCGAGACGGCGATGACGTTCTGGCGGAGGATCTCGCGCGCTGCGTCTTCGGTCTGACCCGACAACGCGGGTATGGAGACTTCCGCCGGGCCCCGCGAGATCACGACCGTCACGACCGCCTCTCGATCGAGCCGGGAGCCGGGGTCGGGGTCGGTGCGGATGGCGAGCCCCTCTGCGACGTCGAGGCTGTTCTCGCCGGTCTCCTGGGCCTGGAGTCCCTGTGCCATGATGGCGGCTTGCGCATCGGCGAAGCTCGTTCCGCGCACATCGGGAACGGCGACCAGCGAGCCCGGCCCCGAGCCGAACCACCATCCCGTGCCGCCGGCGAGAGCCGCCAGCAGAAGCACGATCGTGACGAGCCAGGCGCCCTTCGTCCGGTTGCGACGTGCGTGTCGGCGCAGCCGGGTCGCGTTGTCGACATCCGTCGTGACGGGGGGCGCCGTGAACGTCCCGGGCATCACCTTCGTGAGCTCGCCGGAACCTTCGCCGTCGTCGTCGATGACCACCACCGGCGCGCCGGACGGCGCCGTGCGCACGACCTGGGGGAACACCCCGAGTTCACGCTCGATCTCTCGCAGCCGATCGAGCATGACCTTGGCGTCGAGGGGACGCTCGTCGGGCTCGCGTTCGGTCGCCCACAGCACCAGCTCGTCGAGCTGCTCGGGCACCCCCGGGTTCTTCGCGCTCGGGCGCGGGACCGAGTCGGTCGCGTGCTGGTAGGCGATCTGCATCGGTTGCTCGCCCTTGTAGGGCTGCTCGCCGGCGAGCATCTCGTAGAGCATGATGCCCAGGGCGTAGATGTCGCTGCGGGCGTCGGCCGTGCCCCGGGTGACGAGTTCAGGTGCCAGGTAGGCGATCGTGCCGAGCAGCATCTGCCCGGTCGCGGTGTTCGCCGTCGTGGCCCGAGCGAGGCCGAAGTCGCCGATCTTGATGCGACCGTCCTCGGCCAGCAGGACGTTCTCCGGTTTGACGTCGCGATGCACGATCCCGGCGCGGTGGGCGGCGGCGAGACCGGACAGGATCGCATCCATGATGGTGATCGTCTGAGGGATCGTCAGACGCTTCTGCTCGCGCAGCAGCTCACGCAGAGTGATGCCCGGGAGGTACTCCATCACCAGGTAGGCCATCTCGCCGTCCTGGCCCTGGTCGAAGACGTTGACCACGTGCGGATCGGCCAGACGCGCCGCAGAGCGGGCCTCCTGGATGAAGCGGCTCTGGAAGACCGAGTCGTCCGACAGATGCCCGTGCATGACCTTGAGTGCCACGCGTCGCTCGAGTCTGAGGTCGGTCGCGACGTAGACCGTGGCCATGCCGCCACGGGCAATGCGAGCGCGGACGCGATACCGCTGGTCGACCAGTCGGCCGATCAGCGGGTCGGTCTGCTGGCTCATGCTCACGGAGCGATTCTACGGAGCGGATGCTGCGAGCCCGGGCAACGGCTCACCCTCGTGCGTCGGCGACATGGCTTCCGAGCGTTCTCGGAGTCAGCCGAGTGCGGCGAGCCAGCGATAGGCCTGCTGTTCCCACTCGCCGTACCGCTCGGGGTAGGCGGAGATCTGCACGGCCTGCGCGGCGTCGGTGAAGGCGAGGCTCTCCCACCCCGGGATATCGAGCAGTCCGCGCGTCGCGGTGCCGTTGGGATCGGCCGCGCCGCCGTAGAACGTGGCGATGGAGCGAGCGGGATCGCGCACCTGATCGGGGGTGCCCCACCCGGTGCTCGGACGCTGCTGGAAGAGGCCGAGCGAGTCGCGGTCGCCCCAGTCGAGGTTGCGGATCCACGACTCGACCATCGCAGTCGCCAGGGCGATCGCGATCCCGCGGTCGGGCACACCGCGTTCCCGACCGACCTGGATGATCAGCCGCGCGTTGGCGATCTGCTCCGCGTCGAGGCCGAGGTCGGGGAGAGCGGCGGTCTGGACGGCGGGTGCTGCGGCGGCTGCCGGGATCACGAGCTGCTGGCCGGGATAGATGATCGAGGAGCGGTCGAGCCCGTTCGCCGCGAGTACGGCGTCGAGGCCGAGACCGTGAGCGGCGGCGATCGCCGACAGCGAGTCGCCTGCCGACACGGTGTGCGCCGCGGCGGCGATCGGCACGGACTGCGAGGCGTCCGCGGCTGCGGGCGCCGGCGTCGGGGCGGCCGAGGGCGACCCCGGCACCGCGAGCGTCTGACCGGGGAAGATCACGGCGCCGTCCGCGAGCCCGTTCGCCGCCAGGAGTGCGGCGACGTCGACGCCGTGCGCCTGAGCGACCGACCACGGGGTGTCGCCGCTCGCGACGGTATGGGTGAGTCCCGTCGAGGTGGTCTGGGCTACGGGGGCCGCAGCCGGCGTCGCGGAGGCGCCCGGCTCCGCGCTCAACCGGATGCGGTCGCCGGGGCGGATGACCGACGACCAGTCCAGGCCGTTCCAGGCCAGGAGATCGACCGTGCGGAGTCCGTAAGCGGACGCGATACGGCTGACGGTGTCGCCGAGCACGACAGTGTGCTCTGCGGGACGTGCCGAGAGCGGGCGCACCGGGCTCGCGGTGCCGACCGTGGCGGCTCGGAGCGACGCGCCGGGGACCGCGTCGCGCTGGGCGGTCTCGGTCATCGGCGCTGCCGTCGCCGGCTGCGCGGTCAGGCTGAGCGCGATGGAACCGACGACGGCGGGCGCGACGGCGCCACGCAGGCGTGGTCGCGGGCGGTGCGGGGGAGAGTTCGAGTCGCGGCGCACGGAGGGTCCCTTCTCGGAGGTCTCGGAAACGCTGACATGTTGCTGTGAGAGGTGTCAACCGAAGTGACTGCTGTGACTCCTGTGAAAGCCGACCCGGAGGCGGGCCAGGACGCCGATCGGAAGTGACATAGTGAAGGGGTGAGCACTCCCGATTACCCCGCCGTTCCCCTGTCCTGGCTGACACTGCCCGAGGTCGTCGAGCTGACGGGCGAGACGCTCAGCCGCGTCCGGCGACTGCTGGATGAGAATCACCTCATCGGCTCGCGTCGGGACGGAACGCTTCGCGTGCCGGAGGCCTTCTTCCTCGACGGCGCGCCGCTGTCGTCGCTCCGGGGCACTATCACCGTGCTGCACGACGCCGGGTTCTCGGACGACGAGGCGATCGACTGGCTGTTCGCCACCGAGGACTCCATCGGCGCCGCTCCCATCGCCGCCCTGCGCGCAGGACGGAAGACCGAGGTCCGCAGGGTCGCGCAGACGCTCGCCTGACCGGAGCAGAGGCTCCGGACGCTCAGGCGGTCCGCTGGATCGCGGCCTGTCCGATCTCTCGGAGCGTTGCGATCTCGGCACCACCGATCGGCGCGTCATCGAGCGCCGCATCGGCTGCGGCGGCGAGCTGCGCGATCTCCTGTTCGAGGCGCTGGACGGCGCCGCTCTCGTCGATGACCCGCTGCAGGCGTCGGATGGTCGCCTCGTCGAGTGCCCGGTCGCCGAGCGCAGCATCGAGGTCGGCGCGGCCGTCGGCGTCCATCGCTTCGCGCGCGTAAGCGATGAGGACGGTCCGCTTGCCCTCGCGGAGATCGTCGCCGGACGGCTTGCCCGTCACCGCGGGGTCGCCGAAGACGCCCAATACGTCATCGCGCAGCTGGAAGGCGAGACCGACGGAGTGGCCGAACTCAGCGAGGGCCTCGCGCTGGGCCGCGGTGGCGCCGCCGAGTGCCGCGCCGATCAGGAGGGGCTGCTGCACGCTGTATCGAGCGGACTTGTAGGACGCGACCCGCAGTGCTCGGGCGGCGTGCTCGTGGTCGGGTGCCGTGGCCCACGCGGCCTCTTCGGCCACGTCCAGATACTGCCCGACCGTGACATCGCGCCGCATCGTCGCGTACTGGCGGCGGACGTCCGACGCGAAGCGGTGTCCGTCGACGGCCTCTTCGAGGAGGTCGTCGCTCCAGGCGATGAGCAGGTCGCCGAGCAGGATCGCGGCGGCCCGTCCGAACGCGTCGGCGTCACCGAGCCAGCCGGATCGGCGATGCGCCTCCTCGAGGGCGCGATGGGCGGCGGGGCGTCCTCGTCGCGTGTCCGAGTTGTCGACCAGATCGTCGTGCACGAGCGCGGCCGCATGGAAGATCTCCAGGGAAGCGGCGACACCTGCGATGTCGGCGTCGTCGGAAGAGACCCCGGCCACCGCGTGCCCAGCCGTGAGGAACCGCGCGCGGAGGCGTTTGCCGCCGGCGACGGCGGCGAAGGCGCGGTCGACGAAATCGACCGCTTCGGCCCCGAGATCGGCGGCCTCGGCCCGCCGTTCCGCCGCGAAGCTTTCCAGTCGCTGGGAAACGGTCGAGATCGGGTCGGCGGAGCTCGTCACAGGCCTAGCCTAGTTCTCATCAGCGCGCGTAGAATCGGGCGCATCGGTACCCGAACAGAGGGGGATGCATGCCACTGTCAGAACAGGAGCAGCGGCTGCTTGACGAGATGGAACGCCATCTCATGCGCAATGAAGCAGACGTCGTCAGTGCTCCGCGCGAAGGTCAGTCCCTCAGCTACCGCAACATCGTCTACGGTGCGGTGCTCGTCCTCCTCGGTCTCGGCGGTCTCATCGCCGGCGTCTCGAGCAGCATCATCGCGATCGGCGTCGTGGCCTTCCTCGTCATGGTGGGCGGGGTCGTGCTGGCGCTGACGCCCTCTCGCAACGGAACAGCGAGCCGACCGACGGCGACCACCGGCACGCGAAAGCCCGCCGCCCGGTCCTCGAATTTCATGGACCGGATGAACGACCGCTGGGACCGCCGCAACGGCGAACGCTGACGCATCCCGCTTCTTCTCAGAGCACCGACCTTCGGGTCGGTGCTCTTTTTTGTGCCCTGGGGGAGGAATGGGTGCTGTGGCCATAGTGAAGTGGAGGAAAGTGGAGTAAAGTGGTGGCCACCGACGGGCCGGGAGGGGGTGGTGGAGCACCATGCTTCTCGGCACGCACACCCCCAAGCTCGACGAGAAGGGCCGCGTCATCCTCCCCGCCAAATTCCGCGACGACCTCGGCCCCGGTGTCGTCGTCACGCGCGGACAGGAGCGGTGCCTCTACGTGTTCAGCACGGTGGAGTTCGAGCGTGTCTACGAGCGCATCCGCGAAGCGCCTCTCACGAACAAGCAGGCGCGTGACTTCCAGCGGATGTTCCTCTCCGGCGCGAGCGCGGAGAAGCCCGACAGCCAGAACCGCATCACCGTTCCGCCGCACCTGCGCACCTACGCCGGGCTGGGGCGCGAACTGGTCATGACCGGTGTCGGCGCGCACGCCGAGATCTGGGACGCAGATGCCTGGAACGCCTACGCCGCAGGCAACGAAGACGCCTACTCCGACATGGAGCAGGAGGTGATCCCGGGACTCTTCTGACCCGTGGCCGTGATCCTCAGCCGCTGGCCCTGACGCACTTCCCCGGTGTCAGGTCGCAGCGGAGGGGGATCAGGGCTCCGGGACCCGTCCCGCCACGACCATGACGAACGACGACATCCACACCCCCGTCCTGCTCGACCGCTGCGTCGAGCTGCTCTCGCCCGCGCTCGACCGCGAGGGCGCCGTCGTCGTCGACGCGACCGAAGGCATGGGCGGTCACTCAGAAGCGCTTCTCGAGAGGTTCCCCGGCGTTCGGCTCGTCGGGCTCGACCGTGACACCGACGCCCTGCGCATCGCGGGAGAGCGCCTCGCCCGGTTCGGAGACCGCGTCGACCTCGTCCACACCGTCTACGACGGCATCCGCGAGGCCCTCGATTCGCTCGGCATCCGGCGCGTGGACGGCATCCTGTTCGATCTGGGTGTCTCGTCCCTCCAGCTCGATGAGGCAGAGCGAGGGTTCGCCTACGCCCAGGATGCTCCTCTAGACATGCGTATGGATCAGACTGCGGGCACGACCGCGGCAGAGATCCTCGCGACCTACAGCGAGGGCAACCTGCGGCGCATCTTCGAGCGCTACGGCGAGGAGAAGCTGGCAGGGCGGTATGCGCGGGCCATCATCGAGGCGCGGGGCCGGGCGCCGCTGACACGATCAGGTCAGCTCGTCGACGTCCTCATCGCCGCGACCCCGGTCGCCGTGCAGCGCGACCGTTCCGGGCACCCCGCGAAGCGCGTGTTCCAGGCCCTGCGCATCGAGGTCAATGCCGAGCTCGCCGTGCTCGAGCGCGCGCTGCCGGCGGCGCTCGACGCGCTGGCCCTCGGTGGACGCATCGTCGTGATGTCGTACCAGTCGCTCGAAGACCGCGCGGTCAAGCGCGTGCTCGCCGAGGCGTCGTCATCGACTGCCCCCAGCGGCCTGCCCGTCGAGCTCCCCGAGCATGCGCCGCGGTTCCGGCTGCTGGTCCGCGGCGCGGAACTGGCGTCCGCGGAAGAACGTGAACGCAATCCCCGCGCGACGCCGGTCCGGCTGCGTGCGGCGGAACGGATGAGGGAGGCCTCGTGACTGCCGACAACACCGCCCGCATCCCATCGCCGCTCGGCGACGACTTCTTCGCGAGCGTTCCCGGTCGCCTGCCGCGCGAGGGGGAGCGGGAGCGTCAGCGCGATCTGCGCCTCGTCGCCGGCGCTTCCCGTCGGCGTCGCCCGCGCATGCTCTACGGCGTCATCGCCGTGTCGGGCGCGGTGCTCATCGGGGCGGTGCAGATGGGGTTGTCGATCCTCACGACCCAGACCTCGTATGAGATCTCCTCGCTCTCGCAGCAGCAGCGGCAGCTCACCTGGCAGAAGCAGATCATCGAGGATGATCTCGCGGGACTCGCCTCACCTCAGTACCTCGCGGCCAATGCGACCGCCCTGGGCATGGTGATCGCCGAGTCTCCGAACTATCTGCGACTCAGCGACGGCGCCGTGCTCGGATCCGCCAGCGCCGCGGGCGCGCACTCGAACGTCGACGCCCTCGGCCGCGCCGCCGTCGCCAATTCGCTCGTCGCCGGCGTCCCGCTGGTCACCGATCCCGCTGCCAGCCTCGAGACCGGCACGAGCACCGACGAGCTGGTCGGTGCCGATCGAGCGACACCCCCGCCCATCGCCGACGGATTGCCCGCCCCGACCACACACTGAGACACATGACGACACGAGCCACCCGCAGTCCGCGCCGCCGTACGGTCGTCGCACTCCTCGTCGTCCTCACCGTCCTCGTCGCGTTCATCGTCCGGCTCGTCGACATCCAGGTCGTCAACGCCGAGGAGCACGAGGCCGACGCCCGCAACCTCGCGATGGAGGCCGGGACCGACCTGTTCGGGACGCGCGGCGACATCACCGACACCAACGGCGCGACCCTCGCCACGACGACCTCCGTCTACGACGCGAAGATCGACCCGAAGCTGGCGATCGAGGGGATCAAGCGCAAGAACGACGACGGTCAGACGGTCACGGTCACCTGGCCCGAGCTGGCCGCCGAGATCGCCGCCGTGACCGGGCAGGATGCCGCCGAGGTCGAGGGCATCGTCACGACGGCCGTCGCCGCCGACCCGGAGTCGCGATTCGCGTACCTCGAGCGGGGGATCTCGACGGCCCAGTACCGCGCTCTCGCCGATCTGAAGCTCCCGTTCGTCGGGTTCGACCCCCACCCCCACCGGACCTACCCCGACGGGGCGGTGGCGGGCAACGTCATCGGTTTCGTCGGCTCGGACGAAGCGCCGCTCGAGGGCATGGAGGCTCTGCAGAACTCGTGCCTGCAGAGCAGCGACGGCAAGGTCCGCTACATGCGCAGCCTCGACGGCGTCGTCATCCCCGGGACGGAGATCGAAGACCCCGCCCCGGTGAACGGCGGGACGCTCCGTCTCACGATCGACCGCGACCTGCAGTGGTACATGCAGCAGCTCATCGCCGAGCAGACGCAGAACCTCGGCGCCGAGAGCGGCTCGATCCTCGTGGTCGAGGTCGCCACGGGGAAGATCCGCGCCGCTGCCGAGTACCCCAGCGTCGACCTCAATGACATCGCGGCATCCGATCCCGCGGACCGGGGCAGCCGCCTCTTCCGCGACTCGTACGAGCCGGGATCGACCTTCAAGCCGGTGACGGCCGCGACCGCCATCGAAGCGGCGGGGCTGACCCCGCTCTCGACCGCATGGTCACCCGATCGGATGGAATTCCCCAACGGAGCCGTCGTCAACGACTCGGAGCACCACGAGGCCCAGAACCTGACGCTCACGGGAGGGCTCGTCACGTCGTCCAACGTCGCCCTGTCGCAGTTCGGTTCGCAGGTCGACCCCGAGACCCGGCTGGAGTACCTCAAGAAGTTCGGTGTCGGAGAGGGCACCGCGCTCAACTGGTCGGGTGAACCCAAGGGCACGTACATCCCGACCGACCAGTGGGACAACCAGACCTACTACACGACGACCTTCGGCCAGGCCTTCACCGTGACGGCGCCGCAGGTGGCATCGGTGTATCAGACGATCGCCAACGGCGGTGTGCGCGAGCCGCTGAGCCTCGTCGAGTCCTGCACGGCGTCGGACGGAACAGTGACCGAGCCGGATCTTCCCGAGCCGGTGCGCGTGATCAAGGAGAGCACCGCCAGCCAGGTGAGCGAGATGCTCGAGAACGTCTTCGCTCAGGGGACCCTCGCGGACGACATCGCGATCCCCGGGTACCGTATGGCGGGCAAGACGGGAACCGCTCAGAAGGTCGATCCGAACACCGGCGCGTACAAGGACAACCTGTACTACACGTCGCTGGTCGGCTACGCACCCGCCGACGATCCGAAGTATGTTGTCCTGACGGCGTTCGACGAGCCGAAGACCCTGCGCCTTTCGGCAGCGAACCGGCCGGCGTTCCAGAAGGCGATGACCCAGGTGCTCAAGCACTACCGGATCATGCCGTCCGACTCACAGACGCCACTGCTCCCCGTGACCCAGTGATGCGCATCAGCGCGTCCGAGGATTGAACATGATCTCCCTTCCGTTGTCCGACATCGCTCGAGTGCTCTCCGGCACCCTCCACCTCGCCGGGAGCGACGCTCCCGACACCCGGGTCGAAGGGATGGTCGACACGGACTCGCGGAACATCGGTCCGGGCGACGTCTTCGTGGCCAAGCCGGGCGAGGCGACCGACGGGCACCTCTTCGTGCCGGCGGCCGCCGAGGCCGGAGCCGCGCTGGCGGTCGTCGAGCACCTCGTCGACGCCGAGATCACGCAGATCGTCGTCGCCGACGCCGTGACGGCGCTGGCTGACCTCGCTCGCGAGGTCGTCGGACGCGTGCGCGCGACGGGTGATCTCCGCGTCGTGGGGATCACCGGCTCCAACGGCAAGACCACGACGAAGAACCTCCTCGCGCGCATCCTCGAGGGGGAGGGGCCGACGGTCGCGCCGCGGGCGTCGTTCAACAACGCCGTCGGTGCGCCGTTGACCATGCTTCGTGTCGCTGACGACACGCGTTTCCTCGTCAGCGAGTTCGGTGCGGACGGCTCGGGTCAGATCGCACGTCTGGCCGGTCTCGTGACCCCCGACGTCGGAGTGGTCCTCATGGTCGGCATGGCGCACGCGGGCGGGTTCGGCGGCGTCGAGGCGACGCTGAAGGCGAAGACCGAGCTGGTCGAGGCGGTCCGTCCCGGCGGCGTGGCCGTCCTCAACGCCGACGACGCGCGCGTCGCGACGATGGCTGCGGTCGCGGAGGCTCGCGACGTCCGCGTCCGCTGGTTCGGGCGGGGCGCCGCGGCAGAGGTGCGTGCGGACGACGTCGAGGTGGATGCATCGGGGACCTCGTGCGTCGTCGTGGTCGGCGACCAGCGGATGCCGTTGCGGTTGCGGGTCCTCGGCGAGCATCACGTCATGAACGCGTTGGCCGCGATCACCGCGGCTCTCGAGCTCGGGGTCGCGCTCGAAGACGCCATCGCGCGGCTCGAGACGGTCGAGCTCGCAGAGCGCTGGCGGATGCAGCCGCTCGGGTCGGAGTCCGTGCGCATCATCAACGACGCCTACAACGCGAGCCCCGACTCGATGGCCGCAGCTCTGCGCACTCTCGCGCAGATCACGCAGCCCGGCGAGCGCAAGGTGGCCGTGCTCGGTGCGATGAGCGAGCTCGGTGAGTTCGCCGGTGACGAGCATGATCGCGTCGGCCTCCAGGCCGTCCGCCTCCGCATCGAGCGGATCGTGGTCGTCGGCGCCGAGGCGCGACGCCTGTACCTCGCTGCGATCGGCGAGGGGTCGTGGGACGGCGAGGCGGTGTTCTTCGCCGACGCCGATGCCGCGTACGACTACCTCATCGAGGAGCTGCGGGCGGGCGATCGCGTGCTGGTGAAGTCGTCGAACTCCGCGGGGCTGCGGCACCTCGGTGATCGTCTGGGAGAATTCTTCTCGTGAGATCTCTGCTGACGGCCGCGACGATCTCGCTCGCGTTCACACTCTTCCTGACGCCCCTGTTCATCCGGATCTTCGAGAAGCTCGGCTGGGGCCAGGTCATCCGCACGCCGGACGACGCGACGAACCCGAGTCACCACGCCAAGCGTGGAACGCCCACGATGGGCGGAATCATCTTCATCTGCGGCACGATCGTCGGCTACCTCGTGGGGACGCTGACCGGCGGGGCGCCGCCATCGATGTCGGGTCTCCTGGTCATCTGGATGATGGTCGGGCTGGGGATCGTCGGGTTCATCGACGACTACATGAAGGTGCGCTCGCAGCGCAGCCTGGGGCTGTCCGGATGGCGCAAGGTCGCCGGCCAGGTGATCGTGGCAGTCTCTTTCGGCATCCTCGCCCTGCTCGTGCCCAACGACGGCGGCGAGCCGGTCGGGCGCCCCTTCATCTCGCTGTTCCGCGACATCGACTGGTTGTCGTTCATGGCGCTCGGCGGTGTCGCCGGCTGGCTTCTCTACCTCGCGTGGATCTCGTTCCAGGCGGTGGCCTGGTCGAACGCGACGAACCTGACCGATGGACTCGACGGGCTCGCGACCGGCGCGGGCATCTTCACCGTGTCGGCCTACAGCCTCGTCACCTTCTGGCAGTTCCAGCAGCGCTGCGCGAGCGGTGCTCTCGTGCCGGCGTACGAGTCCGCCTGCTACACGACCAACGACCCGATGGATCTCACCATCATCTCGGCATCCTTCGTCGGCGCGCTCGTCGGGTTCCTCTGGTGGAACGCGCCCAAGGCCAAGATCTTCATGGGTGACGTCGGATCGATGGCGATCGGCGGGGTCATCGTCGCTATGGCCGTGCTCTCGCGCACCGAGCTGCTCGCGGTCATCATCGCCGGCGTGTTCATCATCGCGCCCGGCTCGGTGATCCTCCAGCGCTACTACTTCAAGGCCACCGGCGGTAAGCGCCTGTTCCTCATGAGCCCGTTCCACCACCACCTCGAGATGCGGGGGTGGCCCGAGGTGACGATCGTCGTCCGGATGTGGATCATCGCCGGAATGCTGGCGGTCGGCGGCGTCGGTCTCTTCTACGTCGCATGGCTGGCAGCGGTATGACCGCCCGTCTGGACAGCCTCACGAGCTGGCACGCTGACTGGCGCGGACTCCGCGTCGTCGTCCTCGGGCTGTCGGTCACCGGCTTCTCCGTCGCTGACACCCTCGCCGAGCTCGGCGCCGATGTGCTGGTTGCCACCGAGGGCGCGGATGCCGAGTACGCGCGGCTTCTGCCCGTCATCGGCGTCTCGCTCCATGACGGCTCCTTGCAGAGCGTGCCGGAGACGGTCGTCGCGCACGCGCCGGAGGTCGTGATCGCATCCCCCGGGTTCCCCCCGCACCACCCGGTGATCCGCTGGGCACGCGAGAACGGGATCGCCGTCTGGGGCGACATCGAGCTCGGGTGGCGCGTGCGCGACAAGGTCGTCCGTCCTGACGGCAGCCCGGCTGACTGGGTGCTCATCACGGGCACGAACGGCAAGACGACCACGACGCAGCTCAGCGCGGCCATGCTCGCCGCCGGCGGGCTGCGGGCCGCCCCGTGCGGCAACATCGGCGTCCCGGTACTCGACGCCGTCCGCGATCCGGGTGGTTTCGACGTCCTCGTCGTCGAGGTGTCGAGCCATCAGCTCTGGTACCTCGGCCTGGCCGAGGGCCCCGACCGGCTTTCGCCTCACGCGAGCGTGTGCTTGAACCTCGCGGACGATCACCTCGAGTGGCATGGTTCATTCGAGGCGTACCGCGACGCGAAGGCCGTCGTGTACGAGAACACCCGCGTCGCGTGCGTCTACAACAAGTCGGATGCAGCCACCCGCGAAATGGTCGAGGAGGCCGAGGTCGTCGAGGGCTGCCGCGCCATCGGGTTCGACCTGGGGGTTCCGGGCCCGAGCGATCTCGGGGTCGTCGACGGCATCCTCGTCGATCGCGCCTTCCATGAGGACCGGCGTTCGTCGGCTCTCGAACTGACGACGGTCGTCGAGCTCGCGGCGCGCGGCCTCGCGGCTCCTCACATCGTCGCGAACATTCTCGCCGCGGCGGCCCTCGCTCGCTCGCTCGATGTCGAGCCCGCCGCCATCCGCGAGGCGGTGCTGGCGTTCCGCCTCGACCCGCACCGGATCGAAGTGGTCGCTCGCGTGTCGGGCGTGACCTGGGTGGATGACTCGAAGGCGACCAACCCGCACGCGGCGGCCTCGTCGCTCGCCGCCTTCCCGGGCGCGATCTGGGTCGTGGGCGGGCTCCTCAAGGGCGTCGACATCTCCGAACTCGTCGCGGGACGAGGTGCGGCGACCAAAGCGGCCATCGTCATCGGCGAGGACCGCACCGCCGTGCTCGCCGCGTTCGCGCGACACGCCCCCGCGGTTCCGGTGATCGAGGTCGAGGCGACTCAGACTGAGGATGTCATGGCACGGGTCGTCGAACTGGCGGCCGGCGTCGCCGGTGACGGGGATGTCGTGCTCCTCGCACCCGCTGCGGCGTCGTTCGATCAGTTCGCCTCCTACGCAGACCGCGGTCGTCGCTTCGCGGAGGCCGTGCGCGAACGGATCGGAAGGGGAGACGGTGACCACGACGCCGAGCCGCCCGACGCCCCCGCCGACGAAGCTCGCTGACGACGGTCAGACGCGGAGCGGCTTCGCGGCGCGTGTGTCGCTGGGGCGCGTGTTCGCGCCGGTGCCCAGCGAATTCCTGCTGCTCGCCTCGACCGCCCTCATCCTGACCGGCTTCGGCCTCGTGATGGTGCTGTCGGCGACGATGGCGACGGCCAACGCGAGCCCCTTCGAGACGGTGCTGAAGCAAGCGGTGTTCGCGCTGCTCGGCATCCCGCTGATGTTCATCGCGAGCCGGATGCCGCTGCGGTTCTGGAAACGCATCGCGTGGCCGGCCCTCGTCGCCGGCATCCTTCTGCAGCTGCTCGTCTTCGTGCCCGGCCTCGGCGTCCGCAACGATGGAAACACCAACTGGATCTCGGTCTTCGGGTTCCAGGCGCAGCCGTCGGAGTTCCTCAAACTCGCCCTCGCCGTGTGGTTGGGCTTCGTGCTCTACCGGAAGCAGACGCTCCTGTCGAAGTGGCAGCACGTGTTCATCCCGGTCGTTCCCGTCGGCGCTCTGGTGATCGGCACCGTCATGGGCGGTCACGATCTGGGCACGGCGATGATCCTCATGGCGATCCTCCTCGGCTGCCTCTTCTTCTCCGGCGTCAAGCTTCGGCTCTTCGTGATCCCGTTGATCCTGGTCGTGGCTGCTGCTGCGGTGTTCGCGGTCACGAGCCCGAACCGCATGGCGCGCATCATGAGCTTCCTCAACGTCGACTCGACCGACTGCTACTTCGCCGATGCGGGTTCGTGCTACCAGCCCCTCCACGGGATCTGGGCGCTCGCGAGCGGCGGCATCTTCGGTCTGGGGCTCGGCAACTCGCGCGAGAAGTACCAGTGGCTGCCCGCCGCCGCGAATGACTACATCTTCGCGATCGTGGGGGAGGAGCTCGGCCTCATCGGCTGCGCCGTCGTCCTCGCTCTCTTCGCGCTCTACGCCGTCGGGGCTTTCCACATCGTGCGCAAGACCCACGATCCGTTCGTGCGGATCGTCTCGGGCGGCATCACGATCTGGATCGTGGGTCAGGCGCTCGTGAACATCGGCGTCGTCCTGCGCATCTTCCCGGTCCTGGGCGTGCCGCTGCCCTTCATGTCGCAGGGCGGGACCTCTCTCGTGTCGGGTCTGCTGGCGACCGGGGTTCTGCTCTCGTTCGCGCGGACGCTGCCCGTTCGCGCTCCGGCGCTCGAGGCCGCCTCAGGGGCGCGACCGGTGCGTCCCGCGGGCGCCGAGGCACGCTCGGCCCGCCGGTAGGCTCGGTGCAGTGACGACCTACCTTCTGGCAGGCGGCGGCACGGCGGGCCATGTCAATCCGCTTCTCGCCGTGGCCGATGCCCTGCGCGACCGACGACCCGACGACACGGTTCTGGTACTCGGAACCCGCGAGGGGCTCGAGTCCCGGCTGGTCCCCGAACGGGGCTACGAACTGCTGATCGTCGACAAGGTGCCCTTCCCCCGGCGTCCGAACGGTGCCGCGATCCGTTTCCCGGCCCGTTGGCTGCGTGCGGTCGCGCAGGTGCGCACATATATCCGCGAGCGAGGAGTCGACGTCGTCGCCGGTTTCGGTGGCTACGCCGCCGCTCCGGCCTACGTCGCGGCGCGCCGCGAGGGCGTGCCCTACGTCGTCCACGAGGCGAACGCCCGTCCCGGGCTCGCGAACGTGCTCGGCGCCCGACGCGCGGCCGCGACGGGCATCGTGTTCGACGGCACCCCGCTGCGCGGTGCGCAGGTGGTCGGAATGCCGCTTCGCCGCGAGATCGTCGACCTCGACCGGGCGGCGCGTCGTGCCGAGGCTGCGGCGGCCTTCGGTCTCGACCCCGCGCGCCCCGTCGTGCTGGTCTTCGGAGGCTCGCTGGGCGCTCGTCGGCTGAACGAGGCGCTCGCGGGCTCGTGGCGAGACATCGTCGATGCCGGCTGGCAGGTGCTGCACGCGTCGGGCGAGCGCAACGAGGTCTCCGAGGCCGCGTCGCCGGACTACCGGGTCGTGCCCTATCTCGATCGAATGGACCTGGCGTTCGCCCTCGCCGACGTCGTCGTCTCGCGCTCGGGGGCGGCGACGGTGAGCGAGATCAGCGCGCTCGGCATCCCCGCCGTCTACGTGCCCTACGCGGTGGGCAACGGCGAGCAGGCGCTGAACGCCGCGGGAGCCGTGCGCGCCGGAGCCGCGCGCATCATCGACGACGCCGACTTCACGCCCGAGCGCGTCCGCTCCGAGGTCGTGCCCCTGCTGAGCGACGGCGACGAACTGGAGCGGATGCGGCGCGCAGCCGGCGCCGTCGGCACACGCGAGGGGGCGGCGAACGTGGTGGCCCTCCTGGATGCCGCCCAGCGACGCTGAGGGCGTGGCGGGCGGTGCTGTCAGCCGGGCGACCTAGACTTGACGGGTCATGATCAGACCCGACTTGAGCCTCCCGATCCCCGCCGACATCACCGCCGCGCACTTCATCGGCATTGGTGGATCGGGCATGTCCGGCCTCGCCGGGATGTTCCTCGACCGCGGCATCCGCGTCTCGGGATCCGACCGGGCCGACAGCCCTGCGATGCGCGCGCTGGCCGCCCGCGGCGCCGACGTCCACATCGGACACGACGCGGCGCATCTTCCCGACGACGCCGACACGGTCGTCCACACCGGGGCGATCTGGCCCGAGAACCCCGAGTTCCTCCTCGCCAAGGAGCGCGGCCTGCACGTCATCCACCGCTCGCAGGCCCTGCACTGGCTCGTCGGCGGCCGCCGACTCGTGTCGGTGGCGGGTGCGCACGGCAAGACGACCTCCACGGGCATGATCGTCACGGCGCTCCGTGGTCTCGGGACGCGGCCGACCTTCGTCAACGGCGGTGTCATCGCCGACCTGGGTGTCTCGAGCGCGACCGGAGACGACGATGTCTTCGTCATCGAAGCCGACGAGTCCGACGGCACCTTCCTGCTCTACGACACCTCCATCGCCCTCATCACGAACGTCGATCCGGATCACCTCGATCACTGGCAGACCCGAGAGGCGTTCTACGACGGCTTCGTCCGCTTCGCAGATGGCGCGCGCGAGGCCGTCGTCATCTCCGCCGACGACCCGGGTGCAGCACGCGTCGCGGCCGCCCTCAGCCACCGCCGCGTCGTCACCTTCGGTGAGGCCGCCGACGCCGACGTCCGCGTCTCCGACATCGTGACGGACGGGCCGGTGTCGTTCTCGCTCACCGCCGGGGGAGAGACGGCCCACGGCCGGCTCTCGGTGCCGGGCGCCCACAACGCGATCAACGCGGCGGGCGCCGTCGCCGTGCTCGTCGCCCTCGGATACGAGCTCGAGCGCGCCCTCCGAGCGGTGGAAGGATTCGGCGGCACGGCCCGACGGTTCGAGCTCCACGGCGTCACCCGGGGCGTCAGCGTCTACGACGACTATGCGCACCACCCGACCGAGGTGGCTGCGGCGCTCTCCGCAGCGCGGACCGTCGTGGGCGGCGGGCGGATCATCGCCCTGCACCAGCCGCACACGTACTCGCGCACGCAGGAGATGTTCCGCGAGTTCGCCGACGTGCTCGAGACCCATGCCGACCACACGGTCGTCCTGGATGTGTACGGAGCGCGCGAAGATCCGGTGCCGGGAGTGACGGGCGAGTTGGTCAGCGGCGCGTTCACCGACCCCGGGCACGTGCACTTCGTCGCCGATTGGCAGGAGGCCGCCGACTACGCGGCGGGCGTCGCGCGCGAGGGCGACTTCATCGTCACCCTCGGTTGCGGCAACGTCAACCTGATCATCCCGCAGGTGCTCGAGTCGCTCGCCCGGGCGGAGGGGTAGCCGGTGCGTCGCCCGAGTCCGCTGCCACCGTCCCCGCGGCCGCGCGGCGGGCAGGACGGCGCCAGTGCGCCGGCCGACCGTCCCACGTCGGCTCCGCGGCGGGTGGACCCACCGCGGCGCGACGCCGATGAGCGGAGTGCGGGCGTGGCGGAAAGCGTCTCGCCGGACGCCACCGAGACCCAGCCCGTCGAGGAGCTGTGGCACCAGCGCGGCCGCGACTACGGGATAGCGCCGATCATCCCGTTCGATCCGCCCGCCCGCGGAGAGTCGGCGGCGCCGCCCGCATCCGACGTCTCGGATGTCGGCGAGCCCGACCGGCCGCTCACGGCGCGCGATCTGTGGGGCGCGGCGCGTGCGAGGCGGCGGGCGCTGCGTCGCGAGGTGCGGCGCTTCACGGCACGTCAGCGTCGGCGCAGACGTATCTGGCTGATATCCGCCGGCGTTCTGGCGGCTCTCGTGCTCGGGTCTATCGGTGCCGCCTACAGCCCCTTGTTCGCGGTCGAACGCGTCACGATCGTGGGAACCTCGCAACTCGACGCCGGCGCGGTCGAGACAGCGCTCGAGGGTCAGATCGGGACGCCGATGCCCCTCGTCGACGAGAGCGCTGTGAAGGCAGCACTCGTCTCCTTCCCGCTGGTCGAGTCGTACAGCCTCGAAGCGCGTCCGCCGCACGAGCTCGTGGTTCGCATCGTCGAGCGGACACCGGTCGGCGCCGTGCAGGGCGAGGCCGGTTACACGCTGGTCGATGCCGCGGGCGTCGCGCTGTCGACCACCCCGGAACCGCCGTCCGGCCAGCCGCTCCTCGAGGTCGAGGGAGGCCTGTCGTCGAGCACCTTCGCCGCCGCGGGGCAGGTCTTCCGCTCGCTGCCGGAGTCCCTGCGGACCCAGGTCACGGTGCTGTCCGCGACGACGCCGAACGACGTGACGCTCACGCTCACCGACGGCCGCTCGGTGGTCTGGGGCGGGGCGAGCGACTCGGCCAAGAAGGTCCAGGCGCTCGAAGCGCTCATGGCGGCTCGACCGGATGCCTCCGGCTACGACGTGTCGTCGCCGCAGGCGGCAGTCGTCCGCTGAGTCGTCGATCCTGCCCCTTTTCCGCTGCTCCGAGAAACGCGCAACACGGGATGTCGCGACACGCCGCGCACGTCCGGCGGGTGAGTCCCTGAGTGCGTAGCTTCAACTCAGGAATTGCATACCCGGCAATTCTTTAAACCTCTACGTGAGGTTGAAGGTTTACGAGCAGGGTTCGGGACGAGATGGAGGCCGGCATGAGCCAGAACCAGAACTACCTCGCGGTGATCAAGGTCGTCGGTGTGGGCGGTGGCGGCGTCAATGCCGTCAACCGGATGATCGAGCTGGGGCTGCGGGGTGTCGAGTTCATCGCGGTGAACACCGACGCGCAGGCGCTCCTCATGAGCGACGCGGACGTCAAGCTCGACGTCGGCCGCGAACTGACGCGAGGCCTCGGTGCCGGCGCCGACCCCGAGGTGGGTCGCCGCGCCGCAGAGGATCACGCCGAGGAGATCGAGGAGGCGCTCGCAGGTGCCGACATGGTCTTCGTCACCGCCGGTGAGGGCGGCGGAACCGGTACCGGCGGTGCTCCTGTCGTGGCGCGGATCGCCAAGTCGATCGGGGCGCTCACGATCGGTGTCGTCACCAAGCCCTTCTCGTTCGAGGGTCGTCGTCGCCAGAGCCAGGCCGAGGCCGGTGTGTCGAAGCTGAAGGAAGAGGTCGACACCCTCATCGTCGTCCCGAACGACCGCCTGCTCGAGATCAGCGATCGTGGCATCTCGATGGTCGAGGCTTTCGCGACCGCCGACCAGGTGCTCCTCGCCGGTGTCCAGGGCATCACCGACCTCATCACGACGCCCGGCCTCATCAACCTCGACTTCGCCGACGTGAAGTCGGTCATGCAGGGCGCCGGTTCGGCTCTCATGGGCATCGGCTCCGCTCGTGGCGCCGACCGCGCCATCAAGGCGGCCGAGCTGGCTGTCGAGTCGCCGCTGCTCGAAGCCTCGATCGAAGGCGCCCACGGCGTCCTGCTGTCGATCCAGGGTGGATCGAACCTCGGCATCTTCGAGATCAACGACGCGGCGCAGCTCGTCAAGGAGGCGGCGCACCCCGAGGCCAACATCATCTTCGGTACGGTCATCGACGACACCCTCGGCGACGAGGTTCGCGTGACCGTCATCGCCGCGGGCTTCGACGGCGGCGAGCCCCAGGCTCGCATCGAGCCGATCGCCGCCGCCCGGCCGTCGGCGCCTCCGGTGGTCCCCGAGATCCCGGCTGAGCAGGCCGCGGCATCCGAGCCGGTCGAGCGTCGTGAGGCCAAGGAGACGGTGCCGGTCTCGGCGAAGAGCGAGTCGTACGACTCGGTCTTCGGTGACGATGACCTCGACATCCCCGACTTCCTGAAGTAGACCGAACGATCCATGCCGGACCTTGCCGCACGGCTCGCCGACGTCGACGCCCGCATCGCAGCTGCGATGCGGGCGTCGGGTCGCGCCGCGGATGAGGTGACGCGAATCGTGGTGACCAAGTTCCACCCTCCGGGGCTCATCACTGAGCTGCACGCCCTCGGCGTGCGCGACGTGGGGGAGAACCGACAGCAGGAGCTCACCGCCAAGCACGATGAGCTCGCCGACCTCGAGGGCATGCACTGGCATTTCATCGGGCAGGCGCAGACGAACAAGGCCCGTGCCGTGCGAGCCGCAGCGGATGTCGTCCACTCGGTGGATCGCGCGCGTATTGCCGACGCGCTCCATGTGGCGGCTCCCGAGGGGGCGCCGCTCGATGTGCTGGTGCAGGTCAATCTGACCGACGACCCGGGCCGCGGTGGCGTCGCGCCGAGCGGTGTCGAGGCCCTCGCCGCCCACGTGGCGGAGCACTGCACGAGTCTCCGGATGCGCGGTGTGATGGCTGTGGCTCCCCTCGGCGAGGAGCCGGCCGCGGCCTTCGCCCGTCTCGCGCAGGCGTCCGTCGCCCTGCGCTCCGTCGCGTCCGACGCGACCTGGATCTCCGCCGGGATGACCGGCGATTTCGTCGAAGCGATCTCCGCCGGTGCGACACACCTGCGGATCGGATCGGCAATCACGGGACCGCGCCCGGACCGCGGATAGCCTCGGAACAGACGAGCAAACGGAGGATGCGATGTCGAACCCGCTGAAGAAGACCATGGTTTACCTGGGCCTCGCAGATGAGGAAGAAATGTACGAAGAGCCGCAGGCCGAGCAGCAGCAGGCCCGCCGTGACAAGCCCGTCGAGAAGCCGGCCGCGCCGGTGACTCCGCTGCACCGTCCGGCGGTCGTGCGTCAGCCCACCACGGGAACCGTCAGCGAGATTCTGACCGTTCACCCCAAGCAGTATCGCGATGCGCAGGTCATCGCCGAGAACTTCCGCGAGGGTGTGCCGGTCATCATCAACCTCTCGCAGATGAGCGACGCCGACGCGCGGCGCCTCATCGATTTCGCGAGCGGACTCTCCCTCGGTCTGTACGGCCGCATCGAGCGCGTGACGAGCAAGGTGTTCCTGCTCTCACCTGAGAACATCGCCGTCTCCGGCGACGGCGCTGTGGCTCAGGCTGAGCCTGAGGCGGCGCCGTTCGCGCAGTGACCTGACGTGGATGTCGTTCGGCCGATCGCCGCGCTCGTCTACTTCGCTCTGCTGCTGTACATCCTCGTTCTGTTCGTCCGACTGATCCTGGAGTACATTCCCCTGTTCAACCGGGAGTGGCGCCCGCGGGGCTTCACCCTCGTGCTCGCCGAGGTCGTCTATACGATCACGGACCCCCCGATCAAGACACTGCGCCGGGTCATCCCTCCGATCCGACTCGGCGTCATCGCAATCGATCTGGCATTCCCGCTCACCATGCTGGCGTGCTTCATCCTGCTGTCGATCACCCGCGTGATCGCCTTCTCCTGAGGCGGTCGCGGCGGGATCGTCGCGACCGCGAAGGCGTCGGACTATGCTGGGTGGGTACGGCCCGCTGCGGCGGGTGCCGGCTGACCGGCCCGCGTCGTGAGCCCTGAAAGAGGACAACACCATGGCTTTGACCCCTGAAGACGTCGTCACCAAGCAGTTCCAGCACGTGCGTTTCAAGGAAGGATTCGACCCCGATGAGGTCGACGACTTCCTCGACGAGATCGTCGTGGAATGGCGCAAGACGATCGCCGAGAACGACGAGCTCAAGGCGAAGCTCGCTGCCTACGAGTCGGGTGAGACGCCCGCTGCAGCTCCCGCCGACGACGCCGTCGTCGAGGACGTGCCCGCGCCGGTTCCCGCCGTCGAGCAGCCCGCCCCGGCCGCCGACATGGCTCCCGCCGCCGCATCCGCCGGCATCATCGAGCTGGCCCAGCGCCTGCACGATGAGCACGTGGCCGAGGGCAAGGCGCAGCGCGACAAGCTCATCGCCGACGCGCAGGCTCAGGCTGCGTCGATCATCTCCGAGGCGGAGGCCCGCGGCCGCGACGAGGTGGCGCGTCTCGAGGCCGAGCGCGTGTCGCTCGAAGGTCGTATCTCCGAGCTGCAGCAGTTCGAGAAGGACTACCGCGGCCAGCTCCGCGGCTTCATCGAAAGCAAGCTCCGCGACCTCGACACGACCGGCGTCTCGGCCGGCGCGTAATCCTTGGCGTCGCGCAAGCGTCTGAACGGTCCGGCGGCCGGTGCCCTCGTCGCGATTCTCGCGGCAGTGGTACTGGCCGCCGACCAGTTCACGAAGTATCTCGCGCTCGAGAACCTGCCGTACCAGCGTGAGGTTCCGGTCCTCGGCGAGTTCTTCCAGCTGTATCTGACGAAGAACCCCGGCGCAGCGTTCTCGCTCGGCACGGGGGTCACCTGGCTCTTCACGCTCGCACTTGCGGCTGTGGCGGTCGTCGTGGTCGTGCTCACGGTCCGCAGCGTGCGCACGAGGTCGTGGGCCATCGTCCTCGGATTGCTCCTCGGGGGCGTCCTCGGGAACCTCACCGATCGCCTGCTCCGGGAACCCGGCTTCCTCGTCGGGCACGTCGTCGACTTCATCCACACCCCGTGGATGTGGCTGTGGTTCCCGTCGGCGATCTACAACGTCGCCGACATGTTCATCGTCACGATGATGATCTCCGTCGCCGTGCTGGTCGTGATCGGCGTCCGTTTCGACGGCTCACGCGAGCGCCGCAACGTGGACGAGGCCGCCGGGGCCGCTGCCACTGCGGATACGGAACGCTGACATGCCGCAACGCGCGCTCCCGGTTCCCGACGGGCTCGACGGCGTCCGTGTCGACGCCGCGCTGGCCAAGCTGCTCGGGTTCTCACGGACTTTCGCCGCGGAGGTGGCGGCTGCGGGTGGTGTGACGCTCGACGGTCGCACGCTCGGGAAGTCCGACAAGCTCGCCGCCGGAGCGTGGCTCGACGTGTTCTGGGAGGAGCGAGCAGAGGCTCAGATCGTCCCAGTCGCGGTTCCCGACCTCGGCATCGTGCACGACGATGACGACATCGTGGTCGTCGACAAGCCGGCGGGTGTCGCCGCCCATCCCTCGCTCGGCTGGGACGGCCCGACCGTGCTCGGCGCTCTGGCCGCTGCCGGCTATCGCATCGCGACGACCGGGGCGGCCGAGCGCCAGGGCGTGGTGCACCGCCTGGATGTCGGGACGAGCGGTCTCATGGTCGTCGCGAAGAGCGAACCCGCCTACGTCGCCCTCAAGCGCGCATTCAAGGAGCGTGAGGTCGAGAAGATCTATCACGCGGTGGTGCAGGGTCACCCCGACCCGCTCTCGGGGACGATCGACGCCCCGATCGGCCGCCACCCGTCGCACTCCTGGAAGTTCGCCGTCACGCCGACCGGGAAGGACTCGGTCACCCACTACGAGACGCTGGAGGCGTTCGTCGGCGCCTCCCTGCTCGAGATCCACCTGGAGACCGGTCGTACCCATCAGATCCGCGTGCACATGGCCGCCCACCGGCATCCGTGCGTCGGCGACCCGCTCTACGGTGCCGACCCGACACTGTCCGCCCGGCTCGGGTTGACGCGTCAATGGCTGCACGCTCATCGCCTCGCATTCGAACACCCCGTGACGGGGGAGTGGTCGGCGTTCACGTCGCCCTACGCCCCCGACCTCGCGCGCGCCCTCGAGATCCTCAGCGGCGACTGACGGGTCGGCCCGCGTTCGCCCCTCGCGTCGCGATCACGGCTCGCCGAGCCGATCGGCGAGAGCACGCGCCTCGCGACGCCCTGCGATGAGTCGATCAGACAGGCCGTCGTGCGCAGACTCGAGGGCACTGGCATCGCCGTGGGCGCGGAGCAGAGCGAGCCCGCCGCGGAGGTTCGCCGCCGCGCCGCCCAGGCCCGCGGCGACTGTGTCAGCGGCGACGGCGACGTCCGACATGAGGTGGCGGTTGCCGACGTCGGCGAGCAAGCGCACCTCGTCCCACACGCCGAGCGCGATCTCGCCGAGGGCAGCCGACGTCTCGATGGCGCGGGTCGCCGCATCGACGATGCGACGGTCGCGCTCGCCCGGGTCGTCGTCCGGCCTCAGCGCCGCACCGAGCGCGCCCGACGCCCGGCCGTCGTCGTCAGCCGCGGAGATGGCCGCGTCGCGGTGCCGTGCGAGACGGTCGTCGATCCCGTCCGCGGCCGGCTCCGCGGAGCTGTAGCGGCTCACCATCTGAGCGAGTGCCGCCGCGACGGCCGTCACGACTCCGCTGGCCGCTCCGCCGCCGGGGTCGCCGTTGTCCCGCGCGAGGGCGTCGAGCAGGTCGCCCAGGGCGACGCGCGAGCTCACCGGCCGCCCCGGAACGTCGCCGGGTCATCCTCGGCGACGGCGAGGGCGATCTTGCGGACGTGCTCGGGCGCGACGTCGATCATCTGTCCGAGGTCGTAGAACCCGACGTCGGTCAGCTCGCCGTCCGCAGGGTGCGGGTCGCCCGAGACCCAGGAGCACCGGAACACCAGGTCGAGGTAGTCGACCTGATCGCCGTTGGCGTAGACGATGCGGGGGATCTGGTGCACGAGGGCGAGGCGCTCCGCACGGACGACGACGCCCGCCTCTTCGAGACACTCGCGGACCGCGGCGTCTGCAGGCTCCTCACCCGGGTCGACGATGCCGGAGACCGGCTGCCAGCTCCCGTTGTCGGCGCGCTTGCCCAGGAGCACCTTCTCATCGCGGAACACCACGGCGGTGACCCCCACGAGGGGCAGCGGAGCGGTGCCGATCTTCTTGCGCAGATCGAGGACGAAGTCGGGAGTGGCCATGGGCCCAGCCTAGGACCGGTGTCCGAGCCCGAACGTAGACTCGTCTGGTGGCATCCGACTCCTTTGTTCATCTGCACGTGCACAGCGAGTACTCGATGCTCGACGGTGCAGCCAAGATCGCGGCCATGACTCAGGCGGCGGCCGACTACGGCATGCCCGCGATCGCGGTGACCGACCACGGCAACACGTTCGCCGCCTTCGAGTTCTACCGTGCCGCGAAGGCGGCCGGCGTCAAGCCGATCATCGGTCTCGAGGCCTACGTGACGCCGGGAACGCACCGCAGCGACAAGTCGCGCGTGGCGTGGGGATCGCCCGAGCAGAAGAGCGACGACGTCTCCGGTTCCGGCGCCTACACCCACATGACGATGTGGAGCCAGAGCACCGAGGGCATGCACAACCTCTTCCGGCTGAGCTCCCTGTCGAGCATGGAGGGCTACTACTTCAAACCGCGCATGGACCGCGAGCTGCTGCAGACCTACGGCAAGGGGCTCATCGCGACGACGGGCTGCCCCTCGGGGGAGGTGCAGACGCGGCTCCGCCTCGGTCAGTACGACGCCGCTCGCGCCGCGGCCGCCGAATTCCAGGACATCTTCGGCAAGGAGAACTACTTCGCCGAGATCATGGATCACGGCCTGTCGATCGAGCGCCGGGTGATGACCGACCTGCTGCGGCTGGCGAAAGACCTCGACATCCCGCTCGTCGCGACCAACGACTCGCACTACACGCATCAGCACGAGGCCGATGCGCACGCGGCGCTCCTCTGCGTGCAGTCAGGCTCGACGCTCGACGATCCGAACCGCTTCAAGTTCGACGGCGACGGCTACTACATCAAGACGGCCCAGGAGATGCGGCAGCTGTTCCGCGACCACCCCGAGGCGTGCGACAACACCCTGCTGATCGCCGAGCGCTGCGAGGTCGAGTTCAACACCTCGGCCAACTACATGCCGCGGTTCCCCGTACCCGACGGCGAGACCGAAGACAGCTGGCTCGTGAAAGAGGTCGAGGCGGGGCTCCACTACCGATACCCCGGCGGCATCCCCGACAAGGTGCGCAAGCAGGCCGAGTACGAGACGGGCATCATCCTCCAGATGGGCTTCCCGGGCTACTTCCTCGTCGTCGCCGACTTCATCAACTGGGCGAAGGACAACGGCATCCGGGTCGGTCCCGGGCGTGGCTCGGGCGCCGGATCGATGGTGGCCTACGCGATGCGCATCACCGACCTCGATCCTCTCGAGCACGGTCTCATCTTCGAGCGGTTCCTCAACCCCGATCGTGTCAGCATGCCCGACTTCGACGTCGACTTCGACGACCGTCGCCGCGGCGAGGTCATCGAGTACGTGACCGAGAAGTACGGCTCCGAGCGCGTCGCGCAGATCGTCACCTACGGCACGATCAAGTCGAAGCAGGCACTGAAGGATGCCGGCCGCGTGCTGGGGTTCCCCTTCAGCATGGGCGAGAAGCTCACCAAGGCGATGCCGCCGGCGGTGATGGGCAAGGACATGCCGCTGGACGGCATGTACAACAAGGAGCACCCGCGGTTCAAGGAAGCCAGCGAGTTCCGCGCCTTGATCGACACCGATCCCGAGGCGAAGACCGTGTTCGATCGCGCCCTCGGGCTCGAGGGCCTGAAGCGGCAGTGGGGCGTGCACGCGGCCGGCGTCATCATGTCGTCGGAGCCGCTGCTCGACATCATCCCCATCATGCGTCGCGAGCAGGACGGTCAGATCGTCACGCAGTTCGACTACCCCTCGTGCGAGACGCTCGGTCTCATCAAGATGGACTTCCTGGGGCTGCGCAACCTCACGATCATCTCGGATGCGCTCGATAACATCCGCATGAACCGGGGTGAGGAGCTCGACCTCGAGCATCTCGCGCTCGACGACCGCCCGGCCTACGACCTGCTCACCCGCGGCGACACGCTCGGGGTGTTCCAGCTCGACGGCGGACCGATGCGATCGCTGCTCCGCCTGATGAAGCCCGACAACTTCGAGGACATCTCGGCTGTCATCGCGCTGTACCGGCCGGGCCCCATGGGCGCGAACTCGCACACGAACTACGCACTGCGCAAGAACGGCCTGCAGCCGATCACGCCGATCCACCCCGAGCTCGAAGAGCCGCTGCGCGACATCCTCGACACGACCTACGGCCTGATCATCTATCAGGAGCAGGTCATGGCGATCGCGCAGAAGGTCGCCGGCTTCTCGCTCGGCCAGGCCGACATCCTCCGCCGCGCGATGGGCAAGAAGAAGAAGTCCGAACTCGACAAGCAGTACGAGGGCTTCTCGGGCGGTATGAAGGAACGCGGCTTCGGCGAGGGCGCTATCAAAGCGCTCTGGGACATCCTGCTCCCGTTCTCCGACTACGCGTTCAACAAGGCGCACTCCGCTGCGTACGGCCTGGTCTCGTACTGGACGGCCTACCTCAAGGCGCACTACCCCGCCGAGTACATGGCCGCACTCCTCACGAGCGTCGGCGATTCGAAGGACAAGATGGCGGTGTACCTCAACGAGTGCCGCCGCATGGGCATCAGGGTGCTGCCGCCGGACGTCGGCGAGTCGATCCGATACTTCGCCGCCGTCGGCGAGGACATCCGATTCGGTCTGGGCGCGGTGCGGAACGTCGGTGCCAACGTCGTCGACGGCATCATCGCGTCGCGGGCCGATGACAACTACGTCAGCTTCCACGACTTCCTCACCAAGGTCCCGCTCCACGTCGCGAACAAGCGGACCGTCGAGTCCCTCATCAAGGCTGGCGCGTTCGACTCACTGGGCTCGACCCGCCGCGCCCTGATGGAGATCCACGAGGACGCGGTCGAAGCCGCGGTCGACGCGAAGCGCAAGGCCGCGACCGGTGCGATCGGATTCGATTTCGACAGCCTGTACGACGAGGCCGAGGAAGTCATGCCGGCCAAGGTGCCCGAGCGGCCCGAATGGACGAAGAAGGACAAGCTGGCCTTCGAGCGCGAGATGCTCGGACTCTACGTGTCCGACCATCCGCTCGCCGGGCTGGAGATCCCGCTGGCCAAGCACGCCTCCACCTCGATCCACGACCTGCTGGCGTCGGATGACGTCCAGGACGGCGATCAGGTCACCGTCGCCGGGCTCGTCACGAGCGTGCAGCACCGCGTCGCCAAGCAGAGCGGCAACCCCTACGGCATGATCACCGTCGAGGACTTCGATGGTGAAGTGACCGTGATGTTCATGGGGAAGACGTATACGGAGTTCCAGAGCATGCTCGTGGCCGACTCGATCCTCGTCGTCCGAGGGCGGGTGTCGCGACGCGACGACGGGCTGAACCTGCACGGCCAATCCGCGTTCTCTCCCGACCTCGGTTCATTCGATGCCGCCGGGCCGCTCGTGCTGCTGCTTCCGGAGCAGCGTGCGACGGAGTCGACGATCGGCGAGCTGGCGGCCGTCCTGCGTCGTCACAGCGGTGAGACCGAGGTGTCGCTGAAGCTCCACAGGGCGGGTACGGCGAAGGTGTTCGAGGTGCCGCATCCGGTACGCGTCACGCCCGATCTCTACGGTGAGCTCAAGGGACTTCTGGGACCTCAGTGTCTGGGTTGAGCCGGGTAGGATTCCACCGCAGCGCAACCGCCGCGACGAAGGGAACATCGTGACCGACGAGAAGAACATCCACTCCGACGACGGCCGTCCCGAGGACGCAGCGCCCGGCGTTGCCGAGCCGGCACACGAGACCACAGCCACCGACGACTTCGACGGTGCGCAGACCGACGCGGCCTCGGACGCGTTCGCGCCCGCAGCGGATGCAGCGGTCGTGATCGACGAGTCCGCGGTCGAGCCCGTCGTGATCGAGGAGCCCGCCGAGCACGCCCCGGTCGACGACGCGGCGGAGATGCCGGCGTCATCCGAAGGCACCTCTGCCGCGTCCGCCGTGGCCGGGCAGACCTCGGTCCTTCCCGGCTCGGACGAGCGCGGCGCGCAGTCCGCCGTGGGCTCGTCGGGGGAGGCGCCGCCGCAGTACGGCGTGGGTCCGCTCTCGATCCGCGAGGTCGCTCTCGCCGGCGTCTGGGCTGTCGCGTTCATCTGCTCGTTCTTCCCCGTGTACGGCCGCTTCGGTGCCGGGGTGTCGGTGTGGGGCGCGGGGATCGACTGGATCCTGACGATCGGCGTGCCCACGGTCGCGGTCTTCCTGGTGCTGCTGCGCCGCTTCTCGCCGCAGGGCATCCGCCGTGTCGGCTCCCTCGGCATCGATCAGTTCGCGTCGGTCGCCTTCTCGGTCTCCGCCACCGTGTGGCTCGGGATCATCTGGAGCTCGTTCGCGGGCCTCGCACAGTCCGGCGTGTTCCTCGCGAGCTGGGTCGTGTGGGTCGAGGTGATCCTGGCTCTGGCGGGGGTCGTGCTCACCGTCGTCGCGCCCCACCTTCCCGTTCTCGGCGACGATTTCGCGCACCGGCCCGAATCGCCGGCGCACCGGGTGGCGCGGGCGACGCGTCCGGTCGTCGCCCGGCCGGCATCCGCCCGCCCGGCCCCGCACACCGGCCCGTCGCACACCGCATCGGCGCACAGCGCTCCGCACGCAGCAGGCGCCGGCACCCCCGCCTACACCGGCTACGCGGCTCCGGCCGGCTACGCCGTCCCCGCGGAGGCTCCGGCATCCTCCGGCGCGCCCGAGTCGGCACCGGCCGACGCTGCGGAGCCGTTCGACACCGGCGCGACGACGGTCATCGAGCCCGTTGCCGCGCCCCAGGCGTTCTGGGCGCTCGTCCCGGATGAGCGCGATGTCCTCGACGAGATGGGTGCGCCGCTCTTCCGGATCGGGCCGACGGCATGGGCCCTCGTCATCGAGGATCGCGGCGAGGTCTTCGTGGTCCGCCACGAGGACGGCCGCGTCGGATATCTCCACGAGACCAGCGATGTCACGCGCGGCTGAGTCCGCCGCGGGCGCGCGCTAGCCTGGAACGATGCGCACTATCGATCTTCGCGGCCGTCGTCTGACGCCCGCCGAGTTGCTCGCCGCCGTTCCCCGGGCCGAAGCCGCCCGCGGGCTTGCTCTGGCTACGGCAGCTGAGATCGTGCATGATGTCGCCGCTCGCGGAGAGGTTTCGCTCCGTGAGCAGGCGGCTCGCTTCGACGGGGTCGAAGATCACGCGGTACGAGTTCCCGCTGAACACCTCGATGAGGCACTGGAGGGTATCTCCCCGGCCGTGAGAACTGCGATCGAGGAATCAATCCGCCGCGTGCGGTTGGCGTCGGCCGCTCAGGTCCCGCCCGACCGGGTCACCGAGCTCGGCCCGGGTGCCCGCGTCGAGCAGCGCTGGCGACCCGTCCGGCGCGTCGGGGTCTACGTCCCCGGCGGTAAAGCGGTGTATCCCTCCAGTGTCGTGATGAACGTCGTGCCGGCGCAGGTCGCCGGTGTCGAGACGGTGGCGCTGGCTTCGCCTCCGCAGCGCGACCACGGCGGGCGTATTCACCCGGTGATCCTCGCGGCGGCACGTCTCCTCGGTATCTCGGAGGTCTACGCGATGGGCGGAGCCGGCGCGATCGGCGCGTTCGCGTACGGCGTCGACTCTCTCGAGCTCGATCCCGTCGATGTCATCTCCGGGCCGGGCAACAACTTCGTCGCCCTCGCGAAGCGCGTCGTCGCGGGCGTCGTCGGCACCGACTCCGAGGCCGGCGCCACCGAGATCCTGATCGTCGCCGACGCTGACGCCGACGCCGATCTCGTGGCTGCTGACCTTGTCAGCCAGGCCGAGCACGACGAGCAGGCAGCCGCCGTCCTCGTCACGGACTCCGCCGATCTCGCCGCCGCGGTGGCGGAGCGGGTCTCAGTCCGTGCGGCCGGTACACGTCACGCGGACCGCGTCGCGATCGCCCTGGACGGCCCCCAGTCCGCGATCGTCCTCGTCGACGACATCCCGGCTGCGGCCGCGTTCTCGAACGCCTACGCGCCCGAGCACCTCGAACTGCACCTGCGCGATCCGCGTCCTGACGAGTACGTGAACGCGGGGGCCGTCTTCGTCGGTTCGCACACCCCGGTGAGCCTCGGCGACTATCTCGCCGGCAGCAACCACGTGCTCCCGACCGGGGGACAGGCGCGCTACGCCGCCGGTCTCGGTGCCGCGACCTTCCTGCGATCGCAGCAGGTGATCACCTATGACCGTGAGGCGCTGCGCGCGGTGCACGACGGCATCCTGGCTCTATCCGACTCGGAACAGCTTCCCGCGCACGGCGAAGCGGTCTCGGCGCGGTTCGACGCGTAATCTGGGCTCGTCATGCATTGCCCTTTCTGCCGCAATCCCGATTCCCGCGTCATCGACTCCCGCACGAGCGATGACGGCCTCAGCATCCGTCGCAGGCGCCAGTGCCCGAAGTGCGGCGGCCGTTTCTCGACGATCGAGACGGCGAGCCTCAACGTCATCAAGCGCTCGGGAGTCATCGAGCCGTTCAGCCGCGAGAAGGTGATGTCGGGCGTCCGCAAGGCGTGTCAGGGCAGACCGGTCACCGAGGCCGACCTCGCCGTACTGGCGCAGGCGGTCGAAGAGGCCGTGCGCCAGACCGGTTCGTCGCAGATCGATACGAACGAGATCGGCCTCGCGATCCTCGGACCGCTGCGCAATCTCGACGAGATCGCCTATCTGCGATTCGCGAGTGTGTATCAGGCGTTCGACACGCTCGAAGATTTCGAAGCAGCGATCGAACAGCTGCGTGCCGATCACATCGCGGCACGGACATCGGAGGGGTCGGGCGCGCTCTAGGCTGGACGGCGATGTATCCGTTCATCTTCCGCACCGTCTTCTCGCGCATGGAGCCGGAGACGGCGCACCACCTGGTGGTCCCGGTCATCCGTCTGCTCGGCGTCCCGCCCTTCTCGACCATCGCCCGTGCGCTGACCCGTCCGGACGCGTCGCTTCGGACCGAGGCGCTGGGACTCGTCTTCGACTCGCCGTTCGGTGTGGCGGCAGGGTTCGACAAGAACGCGGTCATGGTGCGCGGGCTCGGCGCCCTCGGCTTCGGGCACGTCGAGATCGGTACCGTGACGGCTGTGCCGCAGGAAGGCAATCCCCGGCCTCGGCTGTTCCGGTTGATTCCGGATCGTGCGCTCATCAACCGCATGGGCTTCAACAACCGCGGCGCGGCGGCCGCGGCATCCCGCCTCCGGCGTCTGCGTCGCGGCCGGAACCATGCCATCGTCGGAGCGAACATCGGCAAGAGCCGCGTCGTCGACGTCGAGCAGGCCACCGCCGACTACGTCACGAGCACGCGTCTGGTCGCCCCCGAGGCCGACTATCTGGTCGTCAACGTGTCGTCGCCCAACACACCCGGGCTCCGCGGGCTGCAGGCGGTCGAGACGCTCCGCCCGCTGCTCGAGGCCGTGCGGGATGCGGCCGGCATGACGCCCCTGCTGGTGAAGATCGCGCCCGACCTCGCGGATGACGAGGTGACGGCCATCGCGCGCATGGCCGTCGACGCCGGCCTGGCCGGCCTCATCGCCACGAACACCACGATCTCTCGCGACGGCCTGCTGACGGACGAGGCGACTATCGAGCAGATCGGCGCCGGCGGACTCTCGGGCGCGCCGCTTCGCCGTCGCGCGCTCGAGGTGCTGCGCGTGGTGCGGTCGGCCGTCCCCGATGATTTCTGCGTCATCGCAGCCGGGGGAGTGGAGACCGCGGTGGACGTGCAGGAGCGGCTGGCCGCGGGCGCCGATCTGGTTCAGGGGTACACCGCGTTCATCTACCGCGGCCCCCTGTGGGCACGGCAGATCAACCGTGGTCTGGTCGAGCTCAGACGGGGCGCTGGCCGCGCTTGACCTGAGGCTTCGGCAGACGCATGAAGCGCATCTGGATCGAGCGCATCGCGCCGTACCAGCCGAGGCCCTTCTCCATGCGTTCTGCGCCGAACTTCGCTCGAACGGCCTTCTTCACGCGGATGCTGGTGATGACCATGTCGCCGATCACGAGCAGGATGAACGACCACAGGGCGATGAACGCGTAGAAGGTCACCGCGTTCGAGCCGAGGAACGTCACGATGATGACGAGCACCATCGCGCCCATGACGAGTTCGCCGAGGTGCCATCCGGCGTCGATGTAGTCGCGGACGAAACGACGCTGCGGTCCCTTGTCGCGCATCGGCAGATAGCGCTCGTCGCCGTTGGCCATACCGATACGCGCTTTGTCGCGGCGCTCGGCGAGCTCTGCGCGAGCGCGCGCCTTCGCTTCTTTGGTGTCCGGCACCAGAGGGCGCTTGCGGGCCGCCTCCTGGGCGGCGCGGCTGGGGGTGGGACGGTTCTTGCCGGAGCCCGTCGACGCCTGAGCGGCGTCGTCCGGAGCAGGGGCAGCGGGAGTTTTGGCCACGGGGATCCTCGGGTTCTGCGACGAACGTGCCTCTTAAGATTACCCGCATGACCTCCGAATCTCCTCGGTCCGTCGCTGTGCGCGACGCCGCCCTCTCCGCCGTCCCCGCCGCCCTCGCCGATCTCGGCGCGCTCGTGCGGATCCCCTCGGTCGCGTTCCCCGGATTCGACCGGGCTGAAGTGGAGCGCAGCGCCGCGGCCGTCGCCGATCTGGCGCGCGGGCTCGGCATCTTCGATCGCGTCGAGGTGGCGACGGCGACCATTCCGGAGACGGGCGAGGAGGGGATGCCGGCGGTGTTGGCGACTCGCGCTGCGCGCAATGGCCGACCGACGATCCTCCTGTACGCGCACCATGATGTGCAGCCGGTCGGCGAGGAGGCCCTGTGGGACTCCGCTCCCTTCGAGCCCACCGTCCGTGATGGTCGCCTGTACGGTCGCGGCGCAGCCGACGACAAGGCCGGGGTCATGGCACACATCGGCGCCCTGCGTGCTCTCGTCGAGGCGGCCGGCGAAGATTTCGACCTCGGCGTCAACCTCTTCATCGAGGGTGAGGAGGAAGCCGGGTCGGCGTCCTTCGCGGCTTTCCTGTCCGACAACGCCGACGCCCTGCGTGCTGACGTGATCGTCGTGGCCGACTCCGGCAACTGGGATGCGACCACGCCTGCGCTCACCGTTTCGCTCCGGGGCAACGCGCGCTTCACGATGACGGTGCGCACGCTCGAGCACGCGTCGCACTCGGGGATGTTCGGGGGAGCGGTCCCGGACGCGATGCTGGCGACGGTGAAGCTGCTCGCCACGCTCTGGGACGACGACGGCGGCGTCGCCGTGGAGGGACTGTCCGAGCGCGACGCGGAGACGCCGGAGTACTCGGAGGAGACGCTCCGTTCCGAGGCCGGTCTCCCGCCGGGTGTCTCGCCGATCGGATCGGGAACGATCCTCTCGCGCATCTGGAACAAGCCCTCCATCACGGTGACGGGCATCGACGCTCCCAGCGTGCGCAACGCATCGAACACGCTGAGTCCCGAGGTTTCCGTGGTGATCTCCGCCCGCGTGGCTCCGGGACAGTCCGCCGAAGAGGCGTACCAAGCGATCGAGACGCACCTGCGCGCCCATGCACCGTTCGGGGCCCAACTGAGCTTCCGCGACATCGAGACCGGGAATCCGTTCCTCGTCGACACCAGCGGAGACGCCGTCGCGCACGCTCGCGCGGCCCTCGCTGAGGGCTACGGGGTCGATCCCGTGGACATCGGTGTGGGCGGGTCCATCCCGTTCATCGCGGACCTCGTGCGGGAGTTCCCGGCGGCCCAGATCCTCGTCACCGGTGTCGAAGACCCGCACGCCCGCGCCCACAGCCCGAACGAGTCGCTCCACCTCGACACCTTCCGGCACGCCCTCGTGTCCGAGGCGCTGCTGCTCGAGCGGTTGGACGCCAGTTCGCGCTGACAGTCACGACGTCGTCTCGGACCGACCCGCGGCCGGTGCTCACGCGTAGAATCGTGGCACCGGCCGCGTGTCTCGCGGCCCGAGACCTCGGGAGAATCATGACCGACATCGCCACGTCCGACACCGTCCGTGCCCACGGCGTCTCGCTGACCGATGAGGCGGCGCTCAAGGTGAAGAGCCTCCTCTCGCAGGAGAACCGCGACGACCTGCGTCTTCGGGTCGCCGTCCAGCCCGGCGGCTGCAGCGGACTGATCTACCAGCTCTACTTCGACGAGCGGTTCCTCGACGGCGACAAGGCCGTCGACTTCGACGGCGTCGAGGTCATCGTCGACGACATGTCCGTGCCCTACCTCGACGGCGCGACGATCGACTTCAAGGACACGATCTCGGAGCAGGGCTTCACGATCGACAACCCCAACGCGGCGGGCTCGTGCGCGTGCGGCGACAGCTTCCACTGAGCCTCGCCCGCGACATCCCCCGTCTCCGACATCCTGAATGGATGGCCTGAATAGGGTGAAAGCTTGCCCTAGACTGAAGGTCGAACCATTCGTCCCGGAAAGGTGCACTGTGCGCTTCAAACGCCGCCTCCGCTGGGCCGTGATCCCACTCGGGATCGTCACGGCAGTCTCCCTCGCAGCTTGTACACCGACGGAGCTGAACGGCTACCTCCCGGGCTTCACCGACGACGGTACGCAGGCGACGAACCGCACCGAGATGGTGTCGGGCCTCTGGGTGAACTCCTGGATCGTGCTCCTGGCCGTCGGCGTGCTGACGTGGGGCCTCATGGCCTTCGCCGCGATCGCGTACCGCCGCCGTCGCGGTCAGACGGGTCTGCCGGTCCAGCTGCGCTACAACATGCCGATCGAGATCTTCTACACGATCGTGCCGCTTATCCTCGTGATCGGGTTCTTCGCCTTCACGGCGCGCGACCAATCGATCCTCGAGACGCAGTACGACGATCCCGAGGTCTCGATCACGGCGATCGGCAAGCAGTGGGCGTGGGACTTCCAGTACAACGGCGACGAGTCCGACAACTCCGACGCGGTTTGGACGATGGGCGTCCAGGCGCAGCCCGACGCCAACGGCGACATCGACCAGGCAGAGCTGCCGACGCTCGTTCTGCCGGTCAACAAGGAGGTCAAGATCAACCTCCAGTCGCGCGACGTCATCCACTCGTTCTGGGTCATCGACTTCCTCTACAAGAAGGACATGTACCCGCACCGCGACACCAACTCGTGGTCCTTCGTCCCCACCCGCGAGGGAACGTACGCCGGCAAGTGCGCCGAGCTGTGCGGCGAGTACCACTCGATGATGCTGTTCAACGTCAAGGTCGTGTCCGAGCAGGAGTACGAGGAGTACCTCGAGTCCCTGCGCGAGAGCGGCCAGACCGGCGACATCAACACGGCATATGACCGCCTCCAGAACGCTCCGGGAACGGGCGCGGTCACCGACGACTCCGGTGAGGGAAGCCACTGATGGCTACGACACTTCCGCTTCAGGGCGAACAGCCCGCAGGCCGCCCCACGACCCTGCCGCCGCGCCAGGCGGCCCTGCTCAGCGCATCGCGCGTCGAGCAGAAGGGCAACATCATCGTCAAGTGGATCACCTCCACCGACCACAAGACGATCGGGTACATGTACCTCATCGCCTCGGTGATGTTCTTCCTTCTCGGCGGCGTGATGGCACTCATCATCCGTGCTGAGCTCTTCGAGCCCGGCATGCAGATCGTGCCGACCAAGGAGCAGTACAACCAGCTCTTCACGATGCACGGCACGATCATGCTGCTGATGTTCGCGACGCCGCTGTTCGCGGGCTTCGCGAACGCGATCCTGCCGCTGCAGCTCGGCGCGCCCGACGTCGCCTTCCCGCGTCTGAACGCTTTCGCCTTCTGGCTGTTCCTCTTCGGCTCGATCATCGCGATCTCGGGCTTCCTGACCCCGCAGGGCGCCGCGTCGTTCGGCTGGTTCGCGTACCAGCCGCTCGCGAACGCGACGTTCTCGCCGGGAGCCGGAGGAAATCTCTGGATGCTCGGTCTGGGCATGAGCGGTTTCGGCACGATCCTCGGCGCGGTGAACTTCATCACCACGATCATCACGATGCGCGCGCCCGGCCTCACCATGTGGCGCATGTCGATCTTCTCGTGGAACACCCTCGTCACGAGCATCCTGATCCTGATGGCGTTCCCGGTTCTGGCGGCTGCGATCTTCGCGGCGGCATCCGACCGTGTCCTCGGCTCGCACATCTACGACACCGCCAATGGCGGAGTCCTGCTGTGGCAGCACCTGTTCTGGTTCTTCGGCCACCCCGAGGTCTACATCATCGCGCTGCCGTTCTTCGGCATCGTCTCCGAGATCCTCCCGGTCTTCAGCCGCAAGCCGATCTTCGGATACAAGACGCTGATCTACGCCACCATCGCGATCGCTGCCCTGTCGGTGGCGGTGTGGGCGCACCACATGTACGTCACGGGTGCTGTGCTCCTGCCGTTCTTCGCGCTGATGACGATGCTCATCGCGGTTCCGACCGGTGTGAAGATCTTCAACTGGATCGGAACGATGTGGCGGGGCTCCGTCACGTTCGAGACGCCCATGGTCTTCACCCTCGGCTTCCTCGTCTCGTTCGTTTTCGGCGGTCTCACCGGTGTCATCCTCGCGTCGCCGCCGCTCGACTTCCACCTCTCCGACTCGTACTTCGTCGTGGCTCACTTCCACTACGTCGTGTTCGGCACCGTCGTGTTCGCGATGTTCGCGGGCTTCTACTTCTGGTGGCCGAAGTGGACCGGGCGCATGCTCAACGAGCGTCTCGGCATGGTGCACTTCTGGATGCTGTTCATCGGCTTCCACATGACGTTCCTCATCCAGCACTGGCTGGGTGTCGACGGAATGGTGCGTCGCTACGCGGATTACTCGGCGGCTGACGGCTGGACGTGGCAGAACCAGGTCTCGACCATCGGCGCGATCATCCTCGGCGCTTCGATGATCCCGTTCTTCCTGAACGTCTGGATCACCTCGCGCACCGCCCCCAAGGTCACGGTCAACGACCCGTGGGGCTACGGAGCGTCGCTCGAGTGGGCGACGAGCTGCCCGCCGCCGCGACACAACTTCACGTCGATCCCGCGTATCCGCAGCGAGCGGCCGGCGTTCGACCTGAACCACCCCGAGGCCGCCATCCCGGTCGGCGTGGGCCCCGCGAAGGACGCCCCCGATGCACCGGTTGTGGATGTCGCCGATGGAGAGGTGAAGTAAGCCGTGAAGACCAACATCAACCTGTGGTGGGTGCTCACCTGGTTCTTCTTCGCGGTGTTCATCACCTACACCGTGTGGAACCTCGTTGCTCATACCGACCAGGGTGTCTGGTGGCACCGCATCGAGTGGGTCGGTTCGACCGCCCTCCTGTTCACCGGCTTCATGGGCGCGATGATCGCGTTCTACGTCTCGCGCGTGCACAAGGCGCAGGGCGGCGAGCTCCCGGAGGACTCGCTCACCGCTGACATCGACGACGGCGACCCCGAGGTCGGCGAGTTCAGCCCGTGGTCCTGGTGGCCGCTCGTGCTGGCTTTCGCTGCCTCGGTGTTCATCATCGGACTCGCGGTCGGCCAGTTCCTCCTGCCGATCGGGTTCGCGATCTTCATCGTGGCGATCGTCGGATGGGTCTACGAGTACTACCGCGGTTACTTCGCGCGCTGATCCCACGCGCTGCACGACGGCCATCGCACTCCGGTGCGGTGGCCGTCGCCGTTTCCGACCTTCTGCGCCGTCGGTAGGACCGTCGCCTCAAGCGCCTCGCCCGCCTCACGCGCCTCGCCCGCCTCACGCGCCTCGCCCGCGACGTGTGAAGGCCCGCGCTGATCGCTGTCCCGGGACGCAAGGTCGTCGCCGCAATACGCCGCGTCGTAGCGCTGGGGCTCAGCGCGTCGCCGCTGCTCTGTTGCATCCAGGCCCGGCCGATGGACAGCGGGCAGGGCTGCCCGGGGGATGACGTTCTTGGTGCGACATGACTCGGTGGCCGGCTAGCGAGCCCCCGCCGGCCGGAACGTCACCGTGCCGGCTGCCCGGAGGCGGGGGCACGCCGCGATGCAATGGAACAGCACCGACACCCCGTGTCGGGCACGGACGGAACGGGGTGTTGCGCCTGAACCATTGCATCGCGGCACACGCGCCGGCAGGGATGCCGCTGCAGGCGACCCGGCGGCACGGGGTCGCCTGCAGCGAGCCGGGTCGCCAGGTCAGCCTCCGCGACGTCAGGCGGCCGACGTGAGGCCGTGGAACGCTCAGGAGCGTACGAGGGCCACCAGGGGGTCGGAGAGCCGGGGGAGGGGACCGTGCGCGTTCGCCACCGGGTAGCCCTCGCGAGCCCAGTACTCGAAGCCACCGATCATTTCACGCACCCGGTATCCGAGCTTGGCGAACTCGATCGCGGCGCGGGTGCCGCCGTTGCAGCCGGGGCTCCAGCAGTAGACGACGACGTCGAGTGAACGGTCGATCTCGTCCGCGGCGCGCACTGCGATCTCGCGGTGGGGGAGATGCACGGCTCCGACAGCGTGCCCCTGCGCCCATGCCTCGGCGCTGCGGACATCGACGAGCGTGAAGGGCTCGTCCGCGCGCTGCGCTTCGTAGACGTCGGAGGCATCCGTCTCATGCTCGAGCTTGGCGGTGAAGTAGGCGAGTGCATCAGTCATGGTGGACACGCTACGCAGACAGAC
Organism: Microbacterium sp. 1262; assembly: GCF_040544895.1. Classification (NCBI taxonomy): domain Bacteria; kingdom Bacillati; phylum Actinomycetota; class Actinomycetes; order Micrococcales; family Microbacteriaceae; genus Microbacterium; species Microbacterium sp. 1262. Next base: position 1,507,609 of record NZ_JBEPKU010000001.1, on the reverse strand, counting down.
GAACGGCGGGGTGTGACCGATCGGTCACACCCCGCCGTAATCCGGACAGGTCCGGGTCAGCTCTTCTTCGGCGCCTCGCCGTCGGCATCCTCATCGGGGACGATGATGTTCGACGGACGGTTCGCGGTCTCGACGCCCTTGCCATCATCGATGGGCTGATGCGGAGCGTTCGGGACACCGGCGCGCTCGTGGGCGCCCTGGATCTCGGCGTCCTCTTCTTCGCTGATGTGCTCGAGGTCGTGGTGGGCGTGTGCCCGCGTAGCCTCGATCTCTGCCTGAGTCAGGGGCGCGAGACGGTCTTCGAAGAACCAGCGCGAGAGTCCGGCACGAAGGTTCTCATGCCACGGGATCTGACCCTTGTCGTTCGGGCGGACCACCAGGGGAGCGTTCGTGGTGTAGTCGACCAGCTTGACGAGCTCGTACTCGTCGACGGGCTGGTGCACCTCGATGTACTCGCCGCCGGGCAGACGCACGATGCGACCCGACTCGTAGCCGTGCAGAGCGATCTCGCGGTCCTTCTTCTGCAGCGCGATGCAGATGCGCTTCGTGACGAAGTACGCGATCACCGGTCCGAGGATCAGCAGCGCCTGCAGCGTGTGGATCACGCCTTCCATCGTCAGGTGGAAGTGCGTCGCGATGATGTCCGACGATGCAGCTGCCCAGAGGACGGCGTAGAAGGTCACACCGGCTGCACCGATCGCGGTGCGGGTCGCCGCGTTGCGCGGGCGCTCGGCGATGTGGTGCTCACGCTTGTCACCGGTGACCCACGCCTCGATGAAGGGGTAGAGCATGACGATGACGATGAAGAGACCGAGTCCGACGAGCGGGACCAGGATGTTGAATGACCAGGTTCGGTCGAACAGCACGAACTCCCAGTGCGGCGGGACGAGGCGCAGCGCGCCGTCGGCGAAGCCGATGTACCAGTCGGGCTGCGTACCGGCCGACACTGGGGAGGGGTCGTACGGGCCGTAGTTCCAGATCGGGTTGATCGTGAACAGGGCCGCGATGAGCACCAGCACGCCGAAGGTGATGAAGAAGAAGCCGCCCATCTTCGACATGTAGACCGGCATCATCGGGTAGCCCACGACGTTGTTGTTCGTCCGCGCGGGGCCGGCGAACTGCGTGTGCTTGTTCACGATCATCAGCATCAGGTGCAGCGCGAGCAGCGCGACCAGGATGGCCGGCAGCAGCAGGATGTGCAGCGCGTACAGGCGCCCCACGATCTCGGTGCCCGGGAACTCGCCGCCGAACAGGAGGAACGACGTCCAGGTTCCGATCAGCGGGATGCCCTTGATCATGCCGTCGATGATGCGCAGACCGTTGCCCGACAGAACGTCATCGGGCAGGGAGTATCCGGTGAAGCCTTCTGCCATCGCGAGGATGAAGAGGATGAACCCGATGACCCAGTTGAGCTCACGCGGCTTGCGGAACGCACCGGTGAAGAAGACACGCAGCATGTGCACGCCGATACCGGCGACGAACACGAGCGCCGCCCAGTGGTGCAGCTGACGCACGAGGAGGCCGCCGCGGATGTCGAACGAGATCTCGAGGGTCGAGGCCATGGCCGCCGACATCTCGAGGCCTCGCATCGGTGCATAAGCGCCGTAATAGTGCGTCTCCGCCATCGACGCCTCGAAGAAGAACGTCAGGAACGTTCCCGAGAGCAGGACGACGACGAACGACCACAGCGCGATCTCGCCGAGCATGAACGACCAGTGGTCGGGGAAGATCTTCCGGCCCAGCTCCTTGACGAGGCCCGAGATGCTCGTGCGCTCGTCGAGGTAGTTCGCGACGCCGCCGACGAACTTGCCGCCGAGCGGCTTGTCCGAGGGACGGGTCGGGCCGTCAGCGTGGACCGCGGGTGCGGTCGTGACGTTCTCCGTGGGGTGGGTGGAGGTGCTCAATGACGCTCCCAGAAGCTCGGGCCGACGGGTTCGGTGAAGTCGCTGCGTGCGATCAGGTAGCCCTCGTCGTCGACGGTGATCGGGAGCTGCGGCAGCGGACGTGCTGCGGGGCCGAAGATGACGGCCGCCGCGTTGGTCACGTCGAACTGCGACTGGTGGCACGGGCACAGCAGGTGGTGGGTCTGCTGCTCGTAGAGGGCGACCGGGCATCCGACGTGCGTGCACACCTTGGAGTACGCGACGATGCCGTCGTACGACCAGTCCTTGCGGTCATCCGCCTCGTTCAGCTGCTCGGGGAGCAGACGCATGAGGAGGACGATGGCCTTGGCCTTCTCCTCGAGGTAGCCGTCGTGGTGCGCGAGCGTCGCGAGGGACTCGGGGATGACGTGCACGGCGGAGCCGAGCGTCAGGTCGGCGGCGCGGATCGGCTTGCCGGTCGGGTCGTGCGCCAGGCGCATGCCCTCTTCCCACATCGTGTGCTTGAGCAGGTGAACCGGGTCGCCCGCGTGCGGGTGCTCGGGCGAGCTGTGCGGCGCGAGACCGCGGAACAGCGTGATCCCCGGGAGGACGGACGCCGCGAGCGCGACGAAGAGCGAGTTGCGCACCATCGTGCGGCGGCCGAAGCCCGACTCGTTGTTCGCGTCCGCGAAGACCTGAACCGCCGCGGCGCGGGTCTTCTCGCTGCCACGCGTCGAGTGGCGCTCCTCGATGAACTCGGTGTCGTTCATCACGGCCTTCGACCAGTGGATCGCGCCGATGCCGATGGCGAGGAGGGCGGTCGCGATGCCCAGACCGATGAACAGGTTATTGCGACGGATGTCGCTGATCATCCCGCTCTCGATCGGGAAGATCAGGTACGCCGCGATGGCCCAGATGCTTGCCGCTGCGGACAGGTAGAACAGGGTGTACACCGTGCGGACCGCGCGCGTCATGGCGGCGGGGTCCTTGTCGGTCATGCGCTTGCGGTGGGGTGCGAGCCCGGGGTTGTGCACCGGGTCGGACACCGCTACGGCGAGCCCCGATGAGGGCACCGGGGAAGCAGGAACCTGCTCGGGCGCCTTCTCGTCAGCCATTTTGCTCCTTGTGCGTTGCTTCGATCGTCACGGTTCTCAGTTCGACTTCGCGGTGATCCACACCGAGATGGCGACGAGCGAGCCGATGCCGAAGATCCAGATGAACAGACCCTCCGAGACGGGGCCGAGCGAACCGAGCGAGAAGCCGCCGGGCGAGTTCTCGGTCGGGCGCATCATCAGGTAGCTGATGATGTCGCGCTTCTCCTCGGTGGTGAGGGTCATGTCGTTGAAGACGGGCATGTTCTGCGGGCCCGTGACCATGGCTGCGTACATGTGCAGGGGCGACGTGGTCGTCAGCGGCGGTGCGTACTTGCCTTCGGTGAGTGCACCACCGGCGCCGGCGACGTTGTGGCACATCGCGCAGTTGATGCGGAAGAGCTCGGCACCGTGTGAGACGTCGCCTTCACCGTCGAGCGTTTCGGAAGCCGGGTAGGTCGGGCCGGGGGCCTCGGACTGGACCCAGGCCGCCATGGCCTCGATCTGCTCCTGCGTGAACTGAACGGGCTTCTGCGGAGCCTGCGGCCCCTGCATCTGCAGCGGCATGCGTCCTGTGGCCACCTGGAACTCGACAGACAGCTCGCCCACGCCGTAGAGCGAGGGGCCGTCGTTCGTGCCCTGCAGGTCGAGACCGTGACAGGTGGCGCAGTTGGCCTGGAACAGCTTCTTGCCGTCCTCGACCGTGAGCGTGGATGCCGTCTGCGTCGTGTCGCCCGCCGCCATCGCGGCGGTGGCGCCGGCGTAGCCTCCGCCGGTGACGAGCAGTCCGATGCCGATCAGCGCGGCGGCAGCCCACTTGCTGCGACGACCGCCGTTGCGGCGCGGGTTCTTGGATGCCATGGGTGAATCAGCTCCGGTTTACTTCAGGAAGTAGATGACGGCGAACAGGACGAGCCACACCACGTCGACGAAGTGCCAGTAGTACGACACGACGATGGCGGACGTCATCTCTTTCCGGCCGAAGTTCTTGACGGCGAAGGCGCGCCCGATGACGAGGAGGAACGCCACGAGACCACCGGTGACGTGGAGGGCGTGGAAGCCGGTGGTGATGTAGAACGCGGAAGCGTACGAGTCGGCCTGGATGGGCATGCCCTCGGCGACGAGCGTCGCGTACTCCCAGACCTGGCCGGAGACGAAGATCGCTCCCATGATGAAGGTCAGGAAGAACCATTCCACCATTCCCCACTTGCGGAGGTTCCAGAAGGAGCCCGACCGGTAGGGGCGGAAGTGCTCGGCGTTGTGGACACCGATCTGCGCCGTCACCGACGACAACACGAGGATGAGCGTGTTGACCGCGGCGAACGGGATGTTCAGCAGTTCGGTGCGGTCGGCCCACAACTCAGGTGAGGTGTTGCGCAGGGTGAAGTAGATCGCGAAGAGCCCCGCGAAGAACATCACCTCGCTGCCGAGCCACACGATGGTGCCCACAGCGACCGGGTCCGGCCGCTTGACCGAGCGCAGGGCCTGGGAATACGTCGCTGGAGTGGTCGTCACGGCATCCATTATGGCCGATCTGGAGGGTGGTTTCTGCATCGCTGAAGGTCTGGTCGGATCGCGCCGCGGTTAGGGCGACCTAAGAATCAGCCGAAAGTCGCCCGACGACCGGCCGATAGGATCGTGTGTCATGGCTCAGTACGCGTGGCGCGACATCCTGACCGACCTTCTCGAGAAGCGCGATCTCAGCGTGTCGGCGGCGACCTGGGCGATGCGCGAGGTCATGGCCGGTCGCGCATCCCCCGCTCAGCTGGCCGGGTTCCTCGTGGCTCTTCGCGCCAAGGGGGAGACCGTCGACGAGATCGTCGGATTCCGCGACGCGATCCTCGAGGCGGCGCTCCCTCTCGCCGTTCCGACCGACGCGCTCGACATCGTGGGGACCGGGGGCGACCGATTCGGCACGGTGAACGTGTCGACCATGGCGTCCATCGTCGCGGCTGCCACCGGCGTTCCCGTCGTCAAGCACGGCAACAAGGCGGCGAGCTCCAAGTCGGGCTCGTCGGACGTCCTCGCCGCGCTGGGCATCGACCTCTCGCTCGACCCCGATGATGTGGCACGGGTGCTGCAGGAAGCGGGGATCACCTTCGCGTTCGCCTCGGCCTTCCACCCCGGATTCCGGCATGCCGGCGCGGCCCGAGCTGAGCTCGGCATCCCCACTGTCTTCAACTTCCTCGGGCCGCTCTGCAACCCGGCGCGCGCTGAGGCGAACGCGGTGGGCGTCGCGCACCTCGACCGGGTGCCGCTCATCACGGGCGTGTTCCGCACTCGCGGTGCGACCGCCCTGGTCTTCCGCGGTGACGACGGGCTCGATGAACTGACGACGACCGGCCACAGCCGCATCTGGGAGGTCAGCCGCGGCGACATCCACGAGCACGATCTGGATCCGCGCGATCTCGGGATGCCGCTCGCGCGCATCGAGGATCTGCTGGGCGGGGACCCGCAGCACAACGCCGCGGTCGTCCACCGGGTTCTGTCCGGAGAGACCGGGCCGGTGCGTGACATCGTGGTGCTGAACGCGGCGGCGGGAATCGTGGCGTACCGCCTGTGGCGGGATGCTGCCCAGGTGCAGCGCCCGATCCTCGAGCGCCTCGCGGAGGCGGCCGACGATGCGTCGCAGGCCCTCGACTCCGGCGCCGCTGCCGGCACTCTGGAGCGCTGGATCTCCGCGTCGGCCGGTTGAGGTCAGACCACATCGGTTTTTCACGGCATCGCGCGCACGGCGCCGAGAGCCCGGATGCATAGCGTGAGGCGCAACGCACCCGAGGAGGACCCGATGTCACACACCACCCCCACCGCCGATACGGTCGAAGCGCCCGTCCGCCGAGCCGGCCTCGTGAAGATCCTGGGCGTGCTCGGGATGCTGGGCGGAGTCGTGCTGATCATCGGCGGGCTCGTCGTCTGGTCGATCGTGTCGGGTCAGCTCCGCGCGGAGAACATCACCGTCCCCGAAGACGCGGCCGCCTTCCAGGGCCAGACCGTGGCTGGGCCGTTCACCGCATACGTGCAGGCGGACATCATCCAGCACCACGCACTCGACGCGTCCGGCGGCAAGACGTATGCGGAGCTGGACAAGGACGATCCCGTCCGGGCCACCATGATGAACGCGTCGTTCCTGCGCGCGTCGCTGTTCACTTCCGTCGTGTCGTTCGGCGTCGCCGCCTTCGCCATGGGCGTCGGTATCCTGTCGATCATCTTCGGCTTCGCGATTCACCGCCTGGCCTCGGCCCCGGTGGTCGTCCGCCGGTCGGCGGTCACCTCCGGCTGAACAGGGAGGAGCGAGGCCCGCGCCGCGGCGCGGGCCTCCGGCATGCATATGGAACCTGTCGACGCCCTGACCGAGATCGCCGAACTGCTCGAGCGCGAACGGTCGTCGAAGTACAAGTCGAAGGCGTTCCGCGCCGCTGCCGACGCGATTCGAGACCTGCCGAACGACGTTCTCGACGACGTCTCCGCGCTGCGCCGACGTCCGGGGATCGGCGATCGCACGCTGACCGTGATCGTGGAAGCCCGCGCCGGCGGGGTGCCCGCATACCTCGCGGATCTGCGGGAGCGGCGCGGTGTGGTCGTCGCCGGCGAGCTCCGACGTCGACTCCGCGGCGACCTGCACTGCCACTCCGACTGGTCGGACGGGACGACCCCGATCGCCGAGATGGTCGCCGCGGCCCGGAATCTCGGGCACGAGTACCTCGCGTTGACCGACCACTCGCCGCGACTCCGGGTGGCCCGCGGGCTGTCTCCCGAGCGCCTGCGCGATCAGCTCGACGTCGTCGCCGGGATGAGCGGTGAGGGGTTCACGTTGCTCAGCGGCATCGAGGTGGACATCCTCGACGACGGGGCGCTCGATCAGGAGGACGAGCTGCTGCAGCGCCTCGACATCGTGGTCGCGTCGGCGCATTCGAAGCTGCGGATGGCCCGTGGGGCGATGACGCGACGCCTGGTGGCCGCCGCATCCGATCCCCGCGTCGACGTGCTCGGGCACGTGACCGGCCGACTGGTCGAAGGTTCCCGGGGGACGAGGCCGCCGTCCGAGTTCGATCCGGAGCCCGTCTTCGCGGCGTGCGCGGAACACGGGGTGGCGGTGGAGATCAACTCGCGGCCGGAGCGGCAGGACCCGCCAGACGACCTCATCGAACAGGCGATCGCGGCGGGGTGCCTGTTCTCGATCGACTCCGACGCTCACGCCCCAGGGCAGCTGTCGCTGATCGACTACGGGGCCGAGCGCGCGGAGCGGCTGGGGGTTCCCGCCGATCGCATCGTCACGACATGGCCTCTCGACCGGCTGCGGGAGTGGACTGGTCGCACCCGCTCCTGAGAACGCGGCGGTGGAGTCAGGTGCGGTCGCGGAGTGCGGATGCCGCGCGTGCGAGCGAACCGCCCAGCCCACGGCGATCGGCAACCTCTGCGACGATGTCGGCATCGGTGCCGCGGATGCGTCCCTCGACAGCGCCGAGGTCCAGGTCGCGCACCACCCGGACGACCCGCGGAGCTACCGCGAGGTAATCCGCTGCCGCGGCGAGCTTCGAGCGAACCCCGGCGCTCATGCCCTCGCCCCTCTCGGCCGCCGCCAGGATGCCGTCGAGGTCGCCGTGAGCGGCGAGGAGGGTCGCCGCGGTCTTCTCGCCCACACCGGCCACTCCGGGAAGTCCGTCGGAAGCGTCACCGCGCATCGTGGCGAAGTCGGCGTACTGGTCGGGGCGCACGGCGTACTTCGCCACGACCGCCTCGCCCGTGAGGACATCGAGGTTGCTCATGCCCCGGCCGGTGTAGACGACGCGGATCTGCCGCGTGTCGTCCACGAGCTGGATGAGGTCGCGGTCGCCGGTGACGACGTCGACGGGCATCGTCGCGCGCGTCGCGAGCGTGCCGATCACGTCGTCGGCCTCGTGGTCGGGTGCCCCGACGATCGGGATGCCGAGGACGTCGAGGCTCTCGCGGATGGTCGGGATCTGCGCCTCGAGCGGGTCGGGCACGACCTCGACGTCGGGACCGGTCTCGACCGTCTCGGCGACGCGGTGCGTCTTGTATGTCGGGATCAGGTCGACACGCCACTGCGGTCGCCAGTCGTCATCCCAGCAGGCGATCAGGTGAGTCGGCTCGTACGTCGTGACGAGCTTCGCGATCATGTCGAGGAAGCCGCGGGCCGCATTGACCGGCCGGCCCTCGGAGTCCTTGACGGTGTCGGGGACGCCGTAGAACGCGCGGAAGTACAGGGATGCGCTGTCGAGTAAAAGCAACTTTTCGCAGCGGGTCGTGTTGTCGACACTCATTCGTCAAGCTTCCCACTACGACGTCAGGGTCGCTCTACTCGGACCAACTGCGAAGGTCTGCCTCCAACTTGTCGTACACGCGGCGTATGGATGGTGCCCGCACATCCACGGGGCGAGGACGGAAGCCGCCCGCAGTCCGGCGCCCGTTTCGGCGCCACACGAGCGGGTCCAGGCGTCTCCAATAGGTGGCCGCGGTGCCGTCGTCAGCCGAGTTAGTCGTTGAGGCGTTGACGCACGTACGGAACGCTCCAATGGCAATGTCGACCGCCGAGCTCAGCCTCGATGAGTTGTTGTTGGTCATGCCGAACAACAGGATGCGGTCGTCGACTCGACGCGAGCGTTGGTCGAACTGCAAACCCTCCGTGAAGCGTCGCGCGAAGTTGCGGAACTCATCGTGTCCGCGGGCGGTATCGACGCGGTCGATGAGCATGATTCCCTGTCGTCTTTCGTCCCCGAGAAACTCCCAGTACGCCATGGTCAAGGTATTGATCGCCAACTCGATCACGGCGTTGATGTGTGCGTCGCCCTTGATTCGATAGTGGACCACGGTCGCCACGAACTTGAGTCCGAGCTCCGGCAGCCTGTCGAGCAAGGCCAGTTTCGCCGCCTCGTGGGTCTCGGCGTCGAGTCCAGAGCCGCCAACTGAGAACTTGAAACTGGCGTCCTGTGCGTACCCGTACTCGCGCCGAACGTCGCTGACCGCAGCGTCGACCGCGCCAGCGACGGCAGAGTCGAGCATGAGTCCGCCGTAGATAAAGAACTGGTCTGCTCGCGGCGGCTTGTTGGTCTCGTCAGTCAAGAGCCAATACATGGATGGATGCTATCCGCGCCCGCCAGTCGTCGTGGGCTGCTCGAAGTGTGATCCTCACGCGTGTGTCGACTTGCGTGGGTCGATTTATGTGGTTTCATCAGGAAAAAAGGGTGCTAGCTTCATCCTCATCGCCGATGGTCGGCGGCAAGATTGGGGCAGTGCAATGTCGGAGTTCGAGCTCGCGGTCGCGCACTTCGGATGGGAGAAGATCGAGGCGGCGGCGTTCACCTGGGCGGGCCGGATGAGGCGGCGTGAGGATGGGTGCCCGTCGCTCGTGGCGGCTCGGCGTCGGGCACTGGCCGACGTTGTGGAGGATTTCGTGGCGGCAGGCGGCGCAGGTGGGCTCTTCGACCTCGCTGAGCGAGTCGTCCGCGGTGTCGAGACGCCGGTCCCGCGGGCCAACGTGCTAGACGATGCTGTCGCTCGATGGTCGAGGCTCACTAGGGCGCTCGACTCGCACAGCGGCGGGCCATCATCTTTCCCGCTGACGGTGCTCTCGCCGCGCGACTTAGCGGCCATCGCGGCGGTGGCAGAGGAACGATTCGGAAGCGGTCGCACCGCCGCAGGGGAACGTTGCGCCCGAGGCGCGCGCTCACCGCTTAGCAGGCTACAAACGACGAAACGCCCCCGGCGCGCTCTTCCTGGAGCGGTCGGGGGCGTTGTGTAGGCGGTGCGAAACCGGGGCGGTGAGCGGGGGATTCGTACCCGGAAACGGCGGGGGATACGTGGCTAAGGAAAAACAAACGGGCGATACGTAGTCACCGGCAGACGCTATGCCGCACCGGGAGAGAAGCGAGGGGGCAGGGGGGAGTCACCCCCCTGCCCTGCAAGGTGGGTGCGCCTGTGGCATTTCGCGCACTGCTGGCGGTTTGCGCGAAACTCCTGCAACGTCGATCACGCTGCATCTACGCGGCGAGCGATAGCGTGACGGCTGTGAGCGTGCCTCAGACCCTGCCACAAGCACTCGTGTTCGTCACGATGCTGCTGCCCGGCTTCAGCTATGCCACAGTACGGACGTGGTTCGTCGGATGGCGGTCACCTGACAACGGGGCGGCCAGTCGGCTGCTCGAACTACTCGGCGCGAGTGCCGTGTTCATGGTCCTCTATGCGGGCATTGCATCCGCTCTAGCTGGCGGGCTGAGCAAAGCTGAGGCGTGGCTCTTCACGACTGCGAGCAACCTCGGAGGGTGGTGGACGGGCGCGGGTATCGTGCTCTTTTTGCTCCTCATACCTGCGGCAGCGGCTTGGATAATCAACGCTCGGTACCGAAAGGTGCTGGTCAGCCGGAGGGGCAAGGACAAGACGGTGCGTAAGCTCGCGACACGCAACCGTCCGATTCCGCGCGCGTGGGACGTAATGGCCTACGGCGCCGTCACGTCTCGGTTCGTGCGGATCAAGACTGAGTCGGGCGAGTACTACGGCGGGTGGTTCGGCGGTACTTCGTATATCAGCACTTATCCTCACGAGCGCGACATCTTCATCGAAGCTCAGTGGAAGATGGGGGTCGACGGTGCGTTCGTGGAGCCAATCGAAGACTCGCTCGGTCTGTGGGTGCCGCTCACCGACCGCTGCGTTGTTGACTGGCTGCTTGAGCCGAGCGACGATAAGAGCGCATAGCGGTCCAAAGGAGCGATGACATGGCAGACGAACACAAGGACGCGCCGAACGCGATCACCGGAGGCGCCGGGTTCATCCGTATTCAGGAGGGGGCCCGCCCTGTCCTCAACTCAGCGCGGCCAAAGGTGGGACCCTCCGGTTCCGCGGGAGGGTCAAGCGCAAGCGCAAGCGCTAGTGGGCAGGGTAAGCCCGACGCGAACCGCAAGTAGGCGCAGGCCTGCGTGGTCGGAGATTGCACGGCGGGTGGCCGTTACCGAGTGGGACAACGCTTCGTGACGCCTGGCGATCATCGCTGACCATTGACGGTCGACAAGAACCGCGCGGCTACCTCCAGCGCTGGAAGGAGCGGCTGGCCCGCCAATCTCTCCCGGAATGCGATTGCTGAGGGCGAAGGGTCATCCCGAATCCGCGCGGGGGCATAACTCCAGTCCGCCAAGCAGAGATTCGCCCCTGCCATGAGCCACTTGCTGGGGTAAACGCCGGGCCCTGACAGCAGGGGCAGAACGCGTAGCTCGACCAACTGTTCTGGATGGTGCTGCGCAACGATGCGCCAGAGCAGCAGTGCTTCTAAGATCTGACCGGTTGGTTCCGCAACGTCGGCGAAACCTCGAACGTGTGTCCCAGTCCTCCGTGCGTACTCGCGACGCTCATGCTCCCGCCAGGCATACAGGTGAGCCAGAGTCTCTACTAACGCGCGCCGCAGTTCGTCGCGAGCGCCGCTAGCGACCGCGACCCGCATCATCGCAGACTCAAGGTCAGCTTGGAGTTGAGCGCGTAGGCTGCGGGCGTCCACGAGCACATCGTATTCCTGCCGCCGCGACTACTCGGGCCTGTCCGGTCGGGCGATTGTCAGTCCTGCGCGAGCGGCGCGCTGCTGTCGTTTGAAGGCGGCTCGTTCGGCTCGCTCCCCGCGACGCTCGATGGTCCACTCGCGCACGGACTGTCGGACTCGCTTTCGCCGAATGTCGTCGAGGGCCATGAGCCAGTAGACGCGAGCCGTGCGAAATGCTCGAATCGTTCGCCAACTATGTGGGTCAGACACGAGGAGCCAGCGTTGCGCTTGAACGTCCGGGCTGGATCGTGGATTCGGCATCGCAGCAGCACGGTCGCGGAGAACGGTTGTAAGCACATCACGGCGCTGCTCAGGATAGGACCACGCGCGCGTGATGTGCTGCGCACGGTGGAACGCGCCTGAATAGGACAGGGCGGCGAGAACGTCTGCACGCTCTTGGCGACTGGCGGGCATGCCTCGCGCTGCACTCATCTCAATGTCCGTGAGGAACGACTCGATTTCGCGGCGCTCTCGACCGATCGAAGTATGGGTTGCTCGGCTGGCCCATTCTCTCAGCGCGTCTCTGTAGCCGAGGCTGGCGGTTGTCACATCTATGCGTCCGCGTTGCAACTCAGCGAGGAGTTTGTCGAGGCGTCGGCCGAACTCGTCGGCGAGCTCGCGGTCAAGCTGGAAATCTCGGTTGTTGCGCTGCTCGCGCGCCACCCGAACAGCGATCCAAAGGCCCGCTAGCGCGAGGACGATCGAGAGAAGCGAAGCTGCAACCTGAAGCCAGGTGGCGAAGGCCATGCTGTCGTCGTTCGTCATGGGCCGAATGTAGCGCGGGACGCCCAAGCATGCGGGCGACATGCTCTGCGATCAGCGAGCGTCCTGCGGGCTAGTAGCGGAGTGGGGCGCGTCGGGGTGATCCTGTCACGTAGCGGAGGCGGCGATCAGGTGGTGGGCGAGTCGGTGCCGCTCGCGGCGCGGGACGAGCAGGGCGAGGACGTCGAGGTCGTCGGCGGTGACGCGATGCAAGTTTCTCATCGACGGCGGCCTTGCCCTTTGGCCGAGGTGCGCGCCGGGGTGGCGCGGTAGCCATGCGAGGCGAGCCAGGTGCGAAGCTCGGCTAGGGTCGCCGCGGCGCGCGTGTCCCCGGTCGGATGGGAACGAGTCGGGCATGGGATGCGGGCGTGCTCGTTTCGTGCCTCCTAGAGGTGTGTGCGGTGGGATCGGGCAGCGAGAGCGGCGACGCTCGGGGTGAACGTGCGTTTACAAGGCCCCCGAGGGGGCGGGCCGTCGACGCTGACAGCTCGTGGTGAGCCGGTGGCGGTAAGACGGGTCTCCGCCGGCTCGGAGCTCGACGAGGCGACCATGGGGGAGTCAGACGTCGATGGGAGTGGGGTTGCCCGTCGCACCGGTATTCAGCCGACCCCGGGCACACACCGCGCGGGGTCACGAGTCCCGCCGTGTGCACTCACCGCGCCCGTCAAGCCGTGACGGGCCATGAGGTCACGACTCGCGCCATGACAAGCGGCGTCGTGCGGTTTGAGTGGGTCGGCGCTCAGACCTCCCGGTGACGGGCATGGCCGTCCTCGATCCATTGGGCGACGAGGTGGCCGGTGAGTACCTCGACCCGTTTGGCCTCGGGGAGGGCCTCCCATTGGCGAGGCGAGTACGGGCGGCGGTAGCCCAGGGGCGCGCGCCGGGGCGACTCGGTCGCGTAGTGGAGGCGCCGGTTGAGGTGGTGGGCGAGGCGGTGCCGCTCGCGGCGGGGAAGGAGAGGTGCGATGGCGTCGAGGTCGTCGACGGTGACGCGGTGCGAGTCACTCATCGGCGGCGCCCCTCGCTCTTGGCGGAGCGGCGCGCAGGAGTGGCGCGGTAGCCGTGCGAGGCGAGCCAGGCTCGGAGCTCGGCGAGGGTGGCCTCGTTGGGGTGGGAGAGAACGACGGCGCCCATCGTCGGGAGGAGTGCGGTGAGCGCGGCGGCGGCGAGGAGCTCGACGACGTCGGCGGGGATGCCGAAGCGGGCGGCGGCGAGTCCGCGCGTGCCGTCCCACCGGCGCTCATAAGCCTCGACCGCGAGGCCGAGGCCGAGGCCGACGATGGTGTCGTCGGCGATGCCGTCGAGCGTATGCATGATGTCCTCGTCGCGCACCAGGGCGAGGAACGCCTCGCGGCGGGTGCCAGTGGGGTCGGTGAGTGGGAGCGCGGTGGAGGGCATGTTGGGGGTGTCCTGTCGTGTGTGGGGCGCGAGCCCGCCCGCGCGGTTGGGCGGGCTCGCGAGTGGCGCCGGGGCGCCCGGGGTGAGCACCAGTTAGATGCTCGTGATGCTGGCCTTGACGGTCGCGCCGCCCGGGATGGGCGAGAGCGTCACGGACCCGGCGACGAAGTCCTCCTCGCCTTGGATGGCGACATCTTCGGTGCGGGTCGCCTTGTAGGCGGGGAGGATGCCCGCGCCGACGAATGTGGACACGACCGACCGTTGCGCCGTGTAGGCGGCGTCGTAGTCCTGAATCGTGCGGAGCTCGAAGCCCTCGTGCGTCGACTTGTTGCCCGTCACGCCGGTCGGCACCTCGGGGGCGCGGTTGGCGAGGTACAGCGAGCCGCGCTTAGTCATGAACACCACCTCGCCGGGTGCGGCGCCGGATGCGTCCTCGATGACCTCGAAGCCGCGCAGGGCGCCTACGGCGCCCTTGGTGAGCGCCGAGGCGTCGCCGCCGAGCTTCTCGGCGTCGAGTGCGCCGGAGTCGAGGAGGGCGTCGTAGACCGTCGAGCCGACGAGCGCGACGAGCGGTTCGCCCGCCACGTCGATGCCCTTGGCGCGGAGCGCGGCGCGTCCCTTGGTGAATAGGGCGACGGGGTTGGCCTCGTCGAACGTGATCGAGGCGTCGGTGCTGATGCCCTTGACGACATCGGCGAGTGCCTTTTCGATCTTGGCGGCGACGGCTGCGGCCTGCGGCGTGAGCACTTGCTTGCCGAGGTCGCGGATGTCGAGGCTGAGGTCGGCCTCGGAGAGGATGACCGACGAGTAGGCGTGGGTTGCCAGCTTGATCGGCTCGCGGAGCTCGGAGAGGCGCTCGCTGATGATGGCGTTGGTGATGTCGTCGAGCGCGCGCCCGTGTGCCGTGAGCGCGCCCGAGACGGTCAGGTAGACGGTGTCGCCCCGACCGGCGACGAAGTCGGAGGAGTTGAAGCGCTGGGCGACCTCGCCGAGGTGAAGGTTGCCGAGCGCGAGACGGATGGCGACGTCGCCCACGGCGACGGCGTCGGTTTGGAAGGTGTTAGCCATGGTGGCCGGTCTCCTAGGGAGTGGTGGGCGCGCGGATGCGCCTGGGATTGGAAGGGTGGAGACCGCGTGTAGCGGTTGGTGACGGCGCCACGCCTTGGCGGCGGCGTCGGTAAGACGGCGGCGTCCTCGTCACGGCGCCCACTTGGGGCCGTGACGAGGACGCCAGGGGGAGCCGTGCCGGAGCGACCGGCATTGGCGGTGCCCGCTGTCCCTCGTGCCGTCGCGAGCGGCGGTGAGGCGGGCGGGTGGAACGCGTCGCAGGGTAGCGACGCGGGAGTCGTGGGGTGGGGCGTTCAGGCGGTGAGCTTGACGGTGGCGGCCTCGTGCGCGAACACGGAGAGGTCAGCGATGAGGGCGGCTCGGCGCGCGTCGAAGCGGCGCTTGCGGCATGCTCCCGAGCACGTCACGGCGTCACTCCGCTTGACATGGAATGAGCGCTTGCACGACGCGCACGAACGGCTCACAAGGACGGGTGCCGGGCTTTCGTTCACGCGACCTCCTTTGACTAGCCGATACGTAACGGGTGGAGTACTTGTATATACCGCCTTGGTGCCCATGCGTGCCCATGAATCGCTCTCACGTCGAGTCGTATGCACCCAGTAATCATGGGGCGGGCAAGGGATTAGAGATTAGTGGTGCGGGGGCACCGTCCACCGTCCCTATTGAGCGGAGAACCCCGTCATCACGCGGAACTTTCAGGGACGGTGCCCAGGGACGGTGCCAGGGACGGTGCAGGGACGGTGACCCCTAGTGCCGTGTCACTGGGTGCATAACGCGGACGTCGTATGCACCTAGTAATCATGAGGCGGAGAACGGACTAGAGATTAGTGGTCAGGGAGCAGCGACCAGCGGCACTGTTGCCCCGTTTTCGACCGTGATTGCGCGGATTCTGACAGTGCCGCTGGCCCTCAGAGCAGCGGCACTATTGAGTGCCGGTGCTCCTGAGGAGCGGCACTCAGGGGGTGTCACTAGGTGCATAACGCACATGACGGTGGTGTCTGTTGGTCTACGACTCGGTGCTCGCGCACTAGGTGCATAACGTTGGTGGGAGCCCTTTACGTTGTTTTGATCGGCGCGCCAGCCCGCTCCGTCTCGCGAGCACGAAGCCACGCCAGACCGCTCGGGGAGGTTTGGCCGTCGCTCCAATCGGGCTCGATGTAGCGGGCGGCGGACTCATCGAGCCACGGCCAGGGGGCGGCGACACGGTCGGCGTCGATCCGCTTATGCCCTCGCCCGATGGCGACGACCGGAACAGGGCCGCCAAGCACTTCTTCCAGCATCGCGCGGCGCCCGTCGGTGTCAGAGCGCTCCCAGCGCTCGGCGTAGGTCTCGCCCGTCTCCACTATCTCGACCACCGGCTCGACGGGTTGCGCTGACAGCTTGCCTCGTGACTCGGTCAAAGCGTTAAGCCGCTCGACGAGAGCGGCGATGTCGGCGCCGGGCTCACGCATGGCGTCCGTGGTGTACCCGATGGCCTCCTCAATCTCAGCGAGGCCGACCACGTCGCGGACGACGGCGCGTCGCTCGACAACCTGGCGTCGCCCAAGCACCGCGAGGAACTCGCCCACGAGGAACGTTTCGACTTGATCCGCGTTGATGCTCGCCGGGCGTGGGCAGACCTTGCCGTCGCCGTTGGCACGGCACCCGTAGGACTCGACCTGTGCGCCCTGAGTGCGCCGAGAGTTGACGCGTAGGCGGCTCCCGCACGACGCGCACGTCAGCACACCGGAGAGGAGCCGGGACGCCTTGCGTCGAGTCATCGTGAGCGGACGGGTCTGCAAGATGGCGCGGAGTCGCTCGACCGTGCCGACAGTGAGGATGGGCTCCCAGGGCGTGGCGATCACACCCTCCTCGTCGCGAAGTGGGGCACCGTGCCTCGATTGGCGCCCGAGCGCCGAATCGCCTGTCAGCACCACGCGAAGGCTCGATAGCGACCACGCCGCCGCGCGACGCGGAGTCGAGCCACTCGCGTTCAGCGTCGTCATGGCTTTGTAGAGCGAGCCGCCCGAGAGCACGACGTCCGCGGCCTGACGGAGGTAGGCGGCCTCGGCGGGGTCTATGACGAGTGTCTTGCCGTCGCCCGACGGGTGGGGCACTGACTTGTATCCGTACGGTGTTGGGCCACCGCGCCAGCGGTCGCCTTGGCCGACACGGTAGGCGATGGTCGAGCGGAGACGGTCGCCGATAGTCCTCGACTCCAGCGCCGCGAACACCTGGAGCACCTCAGCCATCGCGCGACCCATTGCCGACGTCGTATCGAGAGGCTCGGTGCAGGAGACGACGTTAAGCCCCTCGTCTAGGAGCGTGCCGAAGTCCACAACCGAGCGCGCAAGGCGGTCGAGTCGCCAGACGAGGACAGCGTCAGCGCCGCCCTGAGCGATCAGCGCCCGCACCCGATCGAGGCCGGGGCGGTCGAGACGACGCTTTGACGCGCTGACGTCGACATCCTCGATGACGTCGACCAGCGTCCAGCCGTGGGCGGTCGCATGGCTGTCGATGATCCGCCGTTGCCGAGCTACCGAGGTCGAGTCGGCGGTCTCCCGAGAGAGCCGCACATAGCCGACAACGCGAGTAGGGGTCATAGGTGAAGTCTACCGATGCGCTGTCGAGCAGCATGAGTCGGTCGCTCATCGCATCATCCTGGCACGGGAGGCGGACCCTGCAGCATCGTACTGACCCAGACTGCTCAGCATCCGGGCCCCGACGGCGGCTCGGTGCAGACCCGATCGACGAGCGTTCCCCGTGCCTCGAGCACCTCGACGGTGTACCCGGCGGTCGGGATCTCGAGGGCGCCCGGCACCGGTCGCCAGCCGCGGCCGAAATCGACCTCCGCGCGGTAGCGGATGGTGGCGGTCGCGACATAGCTGCCTCGCGAGCGGTAGGTGTGGCTCGCCGGTGTCCGAGCGGTGGCTGCGACGGTGCGGGTGCTGCCGTCGCCGGGAGCGATGACGATCTCGTCCGGCGTGAAGCGCACGGTGACCGGCAGGTCGAACAGCGTTCCCGTGGCCGTGTGCTGCGACGCCGCGATCAGGAAGTCGAGCGGGAGCCCGGCGACACCGTAGCGGGCCGGCTGGCTGCTGAGCGCACCCGGTTGCGGAGCGAAGGACGCGACATCGGCGATCGTCGCCTGCGGCAGAAGCGAGACGGTGAAGTCGTCGCACCGGTTCAGCGCCCCGCAGTCTCTCGGTGGGGCTGGCTGGGTGTCGGTTTCGTCGCGAGGCTGGTTACCGTGCGCAGACCCGGGTTGCCTACTAGTTGCTCCCACTAGCACCTCGCTGCCACTTGCGCTTGCCGACCAGCTTCCGATGGTCCCGCGTGGAGGCTCATCCGGAGGTGCAGCTAAGCCAATGAAACTGACTACGGCAACGAGGACGGGCGTTAGCCGCATGCTGGCCCCTGAGTGGAGCTGACAACATCGACTAGTCGCGCTCCGGTTGGGCTCAGCATGTCGATTTCAGCTGTTACGAGCATCTTCTGGACCGGATCGCGGTCCGGCGGCACCATGCTCCGGCCCTCTGCATCCGAGAGCAACACTGATGTGACATCGATGCAGATGTAGAGCTCGACGGAGCTGTGGTCAACAGTTCGCGGGAAGACCTGCCGCACCTCCGTCCGGCCGCTCATAGTGACGCCGGAGGCGTTGTATTCGCTGAGCGCTTTCCGATCGGATTCGAGTATCGCCCCGGTAGTCAGGGCATAGACGGGTTCGAACGTCGTCGGGTCGGAGAGGTCCACGGCATTGAGGGCGTCGACGTAGGCGCGGTAGGTCGCTTCGGCGGCGGCGAAAGCGGCGGTGTCGCTGTCGGTGGGGGAGGGCGCCGTCGCCGTTGGCTCGGGGGTGGGCGAGGACGCGGGGGAGCCGCATCCGGTTGTCAGCAGTGCGACGGCGAGGACGGCGGCGACAGCATGGCGGCGTCGGACGAACATGCCCCGAACGTAGCGAGCCCGATCCTCCGCCCGCGGGAACTTTCCACAGGGCTGTCTCGTAGCCTGGAGGGATGCGGAGTGGTGGTGCACATGTCGTTCGGTGAGGCGGCGCTCAGGCGGCGTCCGACGGACGCGGCGCCCTGCCCGTGCGGCGGCGGCGCGTTCGGCGCCTGCTGCGGTCCCATCCTCGATGGGCAGGCGGCGGGAACTGCGGAGCAGCTCATGCGTTCGCGCTACACCGCGTTCGCCGTGCGAGACCGTACCCATCTCGCGCGAACCTGGCACCCTGCGACGCGTCCCGACGATCTCGAGGCGGACGGCCCGGAGGAGTGGACGGGGCTCACGGTCGTTCGGGCCGCCGGCGGCGCGGACGACGCCACGGGCATCGTCGAGTTCCGGGCCCGGTGGCGCTCCGGTTCCGATTCCGGAGAGCTCCACGAGGTCAGCCGATTCACTCGAGTACGCGGCCGATGGCTCTACGTCGGTGGTGTCGTCGACCCCTCCGCGTGACCGATCGGGACGGGCCGGGCACCCGGCGCCGCCGCGGCGAGCAGGAAGCGCTGGAGGACTGGAATCGAGCGGGTTCGCTCTGATACCCTGGATCGTCACTCGTGTGGCTTCGTCGCCATGCGCATCTGACGCATCATCCACAACCATCCGCCTCGATCGCGGCCGTCGTCCCCGAGACGACGAGCCCCGGATTCGCGGCCCGACACCCTGACCCAACAAGGACAACCCACTACATGACTAACGCAACGACCGCCCCGGCCACCAAGCAGGTCGCTATCAACGACATCGGATCTGCTGAGGACTTCCTGGCCGCGGTCGAGAAGACTCTGAAGTTCTTCAACGACGGTGACCTCATCGAAGGCACCGTGGTGAAGATCGACCGCGACGAGGTCCTCCTCGACGTCGGCTACAAGACCGAGGGTGTCATCCCCTCGCGCGAGCTTTCCATCAAGCACGACGTCGACCCCAACGAGGTCGTCAAGGTCGGCGACGAGGTCGAAGCCCTCGTTCTCCAGAAGGAGGACAAGGAAGGTCGCCTCATCCTCTCCAAGAAGCGCGCGCAGTACGAGCGCGCCTGGGGTGACGTCGAGAAGATCAAGGAGAACGACGGTGTCGTCACCGGCTCCGTGATCGAGGTCGTCAAGGGTGGTCTGATCGTCGACATCGGCCTGCGCGGCTTCCTGCCGGCATCGCTCATCGAGCTGCGTCGCGTCCGCGACCTCACGCCGTACCTCGGCCAGGAGATCGAGGCCAAGATCCTCGAGCTCGACAAGAACCGCAACAACGTCGTGCTCTCGCGCCGCGCCCTGCTCGAGCAGACGCAGTCCGAGTCGCGCACCACGTTCCTCAACAACCTCCACAAGGGTCAGGTCCGCAAGGGCGTCGTCTCGTCGATCGTCAACTTCGGTGCGTTCGTCGACCTGGGCGGCGTGGACGGCCTCGTGCACGTCTCCGAGCTCTCGTGGAAGCACATCGAGCACGCTTCCGAGGTCGTCGAGGTCGGCCAGGAGGTCACCGTCGAGATCCTCGAGGTCGACCTCGACCGCGAGCGCGTCTCGCTGTCGCTCAAGGCGACGCAGGAGGACCCGTGGCAGGTCTTCGCCCGCACCCACGCGATCGGACAGGTCGCGCCGGGCAAGGTCACCAAGCTCGTTCCGTTCGGTGCGTTCGTTCGCGTCGCTGACGGCATCGAGGGCCTCGTGCACATCTCCGAGCTGTCGGGCAAGCACGTCGAGCTCGCCGAGCAGGTCGTGTCGGTCGGCGAAGAGGTCTTCGTCAAGATCATCGACATCGACCTCGAGCGTCGCCGCATCTCGCTCTCGCTGAAGCAGGCGAACGAGTCGGTCGACCCCTACGGCACCGAGTTCGACCCCGCCCTCTACGGCATGGTCACCGAGTACGACGAGAACGGGGAGTACAAGTACCCCGAGGGCTTCGACCCGGAGACCAACCAGTGGAAGGAAGGCTTCGACGAGCAGCGTCTGGCTTGGGAGGCCGAGTACGCGGCAGCTCAGGGTCGCTGGGAGGCGCACAAGGCTGCTGTCGTCAAGGCCCTCGAGGCCGAGGCGGCTGCTCCCGCCGACAACGGCTCGTCGTTCTCGTCGGACGTCCAGTCCGCGAGCACCGGCGGCGGCACGCTGGCCGACGACGAGGCTCTCGCCGCTCTGCGCGAGAAGCTCTCGGGTCGCTGAGCCCACACTGATACGACGGAAGGGTCGGAGCCTCGCGCTCCGGCCCTTTCGCCGTTTCCGGGCGACGGAACGAGATTCCGCCGTGCCGTGCGCGCGGGCGTCCGTGACGCGATAGTTTCAGTGCATGGAGAACGAGACGCCGCAACGAACGCGCGCGACCTACGTTCTCCCCGCGCCCCCGCGGTGGGTGGATGCCGTCCTCGGAGACGGTGACCGCGCGCGGTCGGCGATGCTCAATCAGATCGTGACGACGTCCGTCGTGCTCGTCGTTGCAATTGCGGGCCTCATGGTGGGATTCCGCGGTGACACGGCCCTGTTCTTCCTCGCCGTCACCGCTGTCTTCGTGCTGACCGGCGCATCGATCATCGTCCCGTGGGGGCATCTCCCGCCCCTGTGGCTCGCTCTGATCCCGCTGGGCGACATCGTCGCGATCGGCGTCATGCGCGTCGCCGAGCCGACCGGTGGATTCGGGTTGCTCTGGGTCTTCCCGGTCATCTGGCTCGCGGCGGGTTTCGGCGCCGCCGGCTGGCTCGGGGGCATCCTCCTCGCTCTCGCCGCATACGGCGTGACGGACGCGGTGATCCGGTCGTCGCCGTCATCCTTCGGTTTCCTGCTTCTGCCTCTCCTGCTCATCGCCGTGAGCACGTCGACGTTCCTCAGCAGCCGGCGCGCCAGCGCACAGCGGCTGCTCCTCGACCGTCAAGCGACGGTGCTGACGCAATCTCTCGAGCGAGCGCGCCGACATGAGCAGGTGCTCACCGAGGCTCTCGACCGCGTCGACTTCGGCGTCGCTCGGATCGAGTCGGACGGCTCGGCCTCGATCATCAATGACGCCCACGCGCGCCTGCAGCGCGGGTCGCGCACCAGCGGACAGCCTGACGTGTTCTCGGCCGACGGCTCGACACTGCTGGCTGCTGACGAGCATCCACTGGCGCGCGTCCGGCACGGCGAAGCCTTCACCGACGCGCGAATCCAGGTCGGCCAGGGCGAGGACCGCCGTGTTCTGAGCGTGTCGGCGCGGCGCATCATCGAGCCGGACGGCAGGGACTCCGGCGCGGTCGTCGTGACGCGCGACGTCACGGCCGAAACCGACGCGTTGCGTGAGCGCGACGCCCTCGTGTCGTCGGTCTCGCACGAGCTGCGGACCCCTTTGACGTCCATCCTGGGTTACCTCGAACTGGCCATCGACACGCCGGGTGTTCCCGAGGCGGCGCTCGAGAACCTGCGCGTCGCAGATCGGAACGCCGACCAGCTGCTCCGCCTCGTGGGAGACGTGCTGGCGGCGTCGAGTCAGCACAAATCCGCGGCGCAGCTCACCGTCTCACCGGCGGACATCGATCTCGTCGAGATCGTCCACGCTGCCGTGGAGTCGATCCTCGTGAGCGCGGGGGAGCGCGGCATCGTGATCGACGTGTCCCGCGTCGAACCAGCTCGGGCCTATGCGGACCCCGTTCGCATCCGGCAAGTTCTCGACAACCTCCTCTCGAACGCGGTCAAGTACAACCGACCGGGCGGTCGTGTCTCGGTCGCCACCTCGGTCGGTGACCAGTGGGCGCTGATCGCCGTGCAGGACTCCGGGGTCGGGCTGAACGAGGAGGACCTCGGCTCGGTGTTCCAGCGCTACTACCGGGGGGCAGCCGTCCGCGATTCGTCCGTCACCGGCAACGGGCTCGGTCTGGCGATCAGCCGCGATATCGTGCGCAGGCACGGCGGGGACATCACGGTCACCAGCGTTCTGGGCGTCGGTTCGACTTTCTCGGTGACGCTTCCGGCGCGGCGGCCCGGGACGGCGACATCATGATCGATCAGTTCTCCGTTTCGCTCGTGACCGCCGTCGTGGTGCTGGTGTGCGCCGTGCTGTTCATCTTCGATACTCTGCTGCGTCGGCCCGAGCAGAGCGGCCGATTCTGGGCAGTCGGATTCCTCTCCGCCGTGCTGACCACGATGTTCTACGTCGTCTGGGCCAGTGCCCCTGAAACCGCCTGGGCCGTCGTGTGCGGCAACACCGCTGCCGTCGTCGGTACGGGTCTCATGTGGCTCGGATGCCGCGCCTACAACCGGCGGCCGGTGCGCGGAGCCGGTGTCGTCGTCGCGCTCGGCGGCACCGCTGCCGCAGTCGCCGCCTCCGTCGAGTTCGCTCTGGGCGGCGACGACTGGTCCGGAGCCGTGGTGATGTTCGGAGCGCTGAGCGTGCTGGCCGCGGCCGCGTCGGTGGAGTGCTTCCGCGGTGCCCTGGGCGCCTCCCGTACCGCGCTCCCGCTCGGCATCGTCTTCGGCGTGCAGGCGCTGTTCTACCTCGTGCGCGTCGTGATCGTCGCGACGCTGGGATACGGCGAGGTCTTCGACCTGTGGGCGGGTTCCATACCCACGAGCATCCTCACCGTGGTCCTCTCCATCACGGCGGTCGTCAGTGCGTCGGTCCTCCGCGCGGGCCGGGTCGGTGTGCGCGGGTCCGATTCGCCGGAGGGGCGCGATGCCGGTTCGGGCGAGATCGCGACGATCGCGGGCTTCCGGCGCGCGGTCGGCGTGAGTGCCCAGCGGGCCAGCGCACGGCGCGAGTTGGTTGCGGTCTGGGTCATCGAGCTCGACGGCCTCGAGTACATCGCCACCGCATTCGGTCTCGACGTAGGCGATGCGGTCGTACGGACGTGGCGGAAGACCATGGCGGCGAACGCGCCGACGCTCGCTGTTCTGGGCGAGGTCGGGGCCGAGCGGATCGGAGTCATCACGGTCGTCGGATCCGCGGCGGACGCGCGACGGCAGGCGCTGGCGCTCTACCGCTCCCTGTTCGAGGCGCTCGGCTCGGTCGAGGGCGGCGTGCTTCCCGCCATCGGCATCGGCGTCGCGCTGAGCGACGCCGTCGGCTACGACGCGGATGCCCTGATCGAGGCGGCCGCGGCCGCGGCGACCCGCGCCTCGTCGGGGGTGGCTTCGGCTGTGCTGCTCGCCGAACCGTCCTGACGCTGTCCGCGCCGCTGTCAGCGCTGGTCGAGCCGGTACCCCGTGCCCTGATCCGAGGCGATCAGGGTTGACATCGCGGCGGCTGCGAACGTCCCGCGCAGCGCCTCGACGCTGCGCTCGATCGCCCGCACCTCGTCGGGATCGGGAGCGTCTGCGCGTGACCGGGACCGGAGAGCGAGTGCGAGGTCGTGCTTCGTCCGGGTGCGTCCCTGCGCGAGGAGCAGGGCGCGGAGCACGGACGATTCCGTCTGCGCGAGCTCGATCGGAACGCCCGCGAGGCGGAACACACCGTCGGTCACCGATACGTCGCCATAGGAGAGGTTCTGGGCGGCCGGAGTCTGGGTCGCGGGCGGTGCGGCATCCACGACGGGCGCCTCCTCGCGTCGCCGCTGTGACGGAATAGCGGCCAGGCGAGCTTTGAGATCGCGCGGCCGGAACGGCTTGCCGAGGTACTCGTCACCGCCGGCTGCCCTGCCGCGCTCGGCGTCGCCCGGTTCCACGAAGGCGGAGATGAAGATGATGTAGGTGTCGCTGAACTCGCGGACGCGACGCGCGACCTCGAACCCGTCGATGCCGGGAATGTTGACGTCGAGGGTCGTGACGTCGGGGGATACCGATCGGATCAGCTCGACCGCGTCGAGGCCGTTCTCGGTCGCGTGCACCGAGAATCCGCTCGATTCGAGGATCGCCGAGAGCAGGCTGCGGATGTCGGCCTGGTCTTCGACGATGACGGCGGTGCGTTCCACGGTGATCCCACCTTCCGCGGGTTGTGTGGAATCCATCGTATCGACCGGGCGGCCTCGCGCTCGGCCTAGCGCCCGTGGCATCCTCGGGTGTATGCCTCTGATCGCATTGACAGGCGGGATCGCGTCCGGCAAATCCACGATCGCGCGTCGGCTGGCCGAGCACGGGGCCGTTGTCGTCGACGCGGACGCGATCGTGCGGGACGTCCAGCGCCCCGGGTCTCGCGTGCTCGAGGCCATCAGCGCCGAGTTCGGGTTCGGCGTGATCGCGGCTGACGGCGAACTCGACCGCGCCGCGCTGGCGGCCATCGTGTTCGCCGACCCGGAAGCGCGAACCAGGCTGAACGAGATCGTTCACCCGCCGGTTCGTGCGGAGTCGCAGCGACGCTTCGACGAAGCACTCGGCCGAGGGGACGGGACCGTCGTGGTGTACGACGTGCCTCTGCTCATCGAGGCTCGCGTCGACGACCCCTGGGATTCCGTCGTCGTCGCGCACGCGCCCGCATCCGTCCGCCGTGAGCGTCTGCAGCGCCTTCGCGGGATGACGGCGGAGGAGGCCGATCGGCGGATCTCGGCGCAGGTCGACGATGACCAGCGGCTCGCAATCGCCGACGTCGTCATCGACACCGCGGGTGACCTCGAGGCGACGCTGGCGCAGGTCGACGCCCTCTGGGCCGAGCTCACCGCGGCGCCGGCCTCGTAGCACGCGCGCACGCTCTGAGCGAAGGTCGGGCCCGATGTCGGTGGCCCCGCCTACGCTGGAATCATGCAGACCACGCGCTCCGTGAGGCCCTTCGAGGTCATCAGCGAATACGTCCCGAGCGGTGACCAGCCCCAGGCGATCGCCGAGCTCGCAGGCCGGATCAACGCGGGCGAGACCGACGTGGTGCTGCTGGGTGCCACGGGTACGGGCAAGTCGGCGACGACGGCGTGGCTCATCGAGCAGGTGCAGCGTCCGACGCTCGTGATGGCGCACAACAAGACGCTCGCCGCGCAGCTGGCGAACGAGTTCCGCGACCTCATGCCGAACAACGCGGTCGAGTACTTCGTCAGCTACTACGACTACTACCAGCCCGAGGCGTACGTCCCGCAGACCGACACCTTCATCGAGAAGGACTCGTCGATCAACGCCGAGGTCGAGCGGTTGCGCCACTCGACCACGAACTCGCTCCTGAGTCGTCGCGACGTGGTCGTGGTGAGCACGGTCTCGTGCATCTACGGCCTCGGTGCGCCGGAGGAGTATCTCCGCGCCATGGTCGCGCTTCAGGTGGGCGAGCGATACGACCGTGACGCCCTCATCCGCAAGTTCATCGCAATGCAGTACAACCGCAACGACGTGGACTTCTCGCGCGGCAACTTCCGGGTGCGCGGCGACACGATCGAGATCATCCCGGTGTACGAGGAGTACGCCATCCGCATCGAGCTCTTCGGCGACGAGATCGAGGCGCTGTACATGCTCCACCCGCTGACGGGTGACGTCGTCCAGAAGCTGGACAGCGTCCCGGTGTTCCCGGCGTCGCATTACGTGGCGGGCACCGAGACGGTCCAGCGCGCCATCGGAACGATCGAGCACGAGCTCGGTGAGCGTCTGAAGGAGTTCGAGAGCCAGGGAAAGCTGCTGGAGGCGCAGCGTCTGCGGATGCGGACGACGTTCGACCTCGAGATGCTGCAGCAGCTCGGCTTCTGTTCGGGCATCGAGAACTACTCGCGGCACCTCGATGGTCGTTCCCCGGGTGACCCGCCCCACACGCTGCTCGACTTCTTCCCCGACGACTTCCTCCTCGTGATCGATGAGTCGCACGTGACCGTTCCCCAGATCGGAGCGATGTACGAGGGGGATGCCTCCCGCAAGCGCACCCTCGTCGACCACGGGTTCCGTCTGCCGAGCGCCATGGACAACCGGCCGCTCCGCTTCGACGAGTTCAAGGAGCGCGTCGGGCAGACCGTGTACCTCTCCGCGACACCGGGGCGCTACGAGATGGGCATCGCCGACGGCGTGGTCGAACAGATCATCCGGCCTACCGGTCTCGTCGACCCCGAGATCATCATCAAGCCCTCGAAGGGTCAGATCGACGATCTGCTCGAAGAGATCCGGCTACGCGTGGAGCGCGACGAGCGCGTCCTGGTGACGACACTCACCAAGAAGATGGCCGAAGAGCTCACCGACTTCCTCGGCGAGCACGGTGTGCGGGTGCGCTACCTGCACTCCGACGTCGACACGCTCCGACGTGTGGAGCTCCTCACCGAGTTGCGCCAGGGCGCGTACGACGTGCTCGTCGGCATCAACCTGCTCCGCGAGGGACTCGACCTGCCCGAGGTGTCGTTGGTCGCGATCCTCGACGCCGACAAGGAGGGGTTTCTGCGTTCGGGAACCTCACTCATCCAGACGATCGGGCGCGCGGCGCGAAACGTCTCGGGCCAGGTGCACATGTACGCCGACAAGATCACCGACTCGATGGCCGCAGCCATCGAGGAGACCGAGCGTCGCCGTGAGAAGCAGATCGCCTACAACCTCGAGCACGGCATCGATCCGCAGCCGCTGCGGAAGAAGATCGCCGACATCACGGATGCCCTCGCGCGAGAGGCATCCGATACCCGCGACCTGCTGAACGGCAAGGCGACGGCTCGCAACAAGTCGGGCAAGGGCAAGAGCCCGACCCCGCAGCTGCGCCGTGAGGGGATCGCCGCAGAAGGGGCTCAGCAGCTCGAGGCGACGATCGAAGACCTCTCGCAGCAGATGCTCGCCGCGGCAGCGGAACTCAAGTTCGAGCTGGCAGGGCGCCTCCGTGACGAGGTGCAGGACCTCAAGAAGGAGCTGCGTGCGATGGAGCGAGCCGGGCACGCCTGACCGCGAGAGGTGTCAGCGGCGGCGCCGGGTCAACGGGGGCAGTGGAGCAGGGGCTTCGGCCCGGTCCGGTCCACGTCGTGCTCGGTCATCGGGTGGCCGCACAACGGACACGCGCGGCCGGTGCGCTCGGGCTCGGGCTCGCTTTCGTACGGGCCGACGGACGCCGGCCCGGCGGCACGGATGAGCCGCGAGTTCAGATAGGCGTACCAGCCGCCCGCCTCGCGGACGCGCGTGCGAAGGGGTGGGCGGCGGTCGTGCTCGGTCATGATCATCAGTGTACTAACGATTAGGGCGTATAGGATGCGAGGGTGGACTCCGCCGACGACATGTTGAAGCTCGACAACCAGCTCTGCTTCGCGCTGGTCACCGCGGCCCGGAACGTCGTGGCCATCTACCGGCCGATTCTCGAGCCGCTCGGCCTGACCCACCCGCAGTACCTCGTCATGCTCGCCCTCTGGGAATCGTCACCGCAGGCGCTGGGGGAGCTGGCGGCCGACCTTGCGATGGAGCCGGCGACGCTGTCTCCGCTCGTCAAACGTCTCGAGGCCCAGGGGCTGGTCACGCGCGCGCGGCGGCGAGGCGACGAACGCGTGCTCGAGATCGGACTGACCGCTGCGGGCCGAGCGCTGCGCGCGGACGCGGTGCGTGTCCCCGAACAGGTCATGGCGGCGGTCGGAATGACGGTCGACGAGGTGACCGCTCTGCGCGACGGACTCGAGCCGTTCGCCGGGCGGCGGGTCCCTCGGGAGCAGCCGCCTGTAGCGCAAGAGTGAGCCCAGGGCGAACCGCGGAGCCGGTGTCGGAGGCCCGACCTAGACTTGTGCGGTGCCCATCGTCCCCGTCGCTTCCTCATCGAAACTCAGCGTCCGCGGAGCCCGCGTCCACAACCTCAAGGACGTGGATCTCGACATCCCGCGCGACAGTCTCGTCGTCTTCACCGGCCTCTCCGGCTCGGGAAAGTCGAGTCTCGCCTTCGACACGATCTTCGCCGAGGGGCAGCGCCGCTACGTCGAGTCGCTGAGCGCGTACGCGCGACAGTTCCTCGGTCAGGTGGATCGTCCCGACGTCGACTTCATCGAGGGCCTGAGCCCCGCCGTCTCGATCGATCAGAAATCGACGAACCGCAACCCGCGGTCGACGGTCGGCACGATCACCGAGATCCACGACTACATGCGCCTCTTGTGGGCGCGGATCGGCGTGCCGCACTGTCCCGAGTGCGGCGAGCGGATCCAGCGTCAGACCGTCCAGCAGATCGCCGACCAGCTCATGGAGCTGCCCGACCGCACGCGCTATCAGGTGGTCGCGCCGGTCGTGACGCAGAAGAAGGGCGAGTTCGTCGACCTCTTCAAGGAGCTGAGCGCGAAGGGCTACGCCCGGGCGGTCGTCGACGGCGACGTGATCTCGCTGGCCGAGCCGCCGACGCTCAAGAAGAGCTACAAGCACGACATCGCGGTGGTCGTCGACCGCCTCGTCGCCGGCCCCGATCTGCTCGGGCGCGTGACCGACTCGGTCGAGACCGCCCTGGCACTCGCCGGCGGCGTCATCAAGATCAACTTCGTCGACGAAGAGGGCGACGCGGCGTGGCAGAGCTTCAGCGAGAAGCTCGCCTGCCCGAACGGCCACGCGTTGCAGCTCACCGAGATCGAGCCGCGAACCTTCTCGTTCAACGCGCCCTTCGGCGCGTGCCCGACGTGCTCGGGTCTCGGCACGCGGATGTCTGTCGACGCCGAGCTCATGCTGGGCGACGAGGAGCTCTCTATCGCCGAGGGCGTCCTCCTGCCCTGGACAACGCAGGGCAAGGGACTCTTCCAGTACTACGAGCGGCTGCTCGAAGGGCTCGCATCCGACTTGAAGTTCTCGCTCAAGACCCCGTGGCGCAAGCTGCCGGCGGAGGTGCAGGACGCGGTGCTGCGCGGCGAGAACTACAAGGTGACGGTCAAGTGGAAGAACCGTTACGGGCGCGAGATGCGCTACGCATCGGGCTTCGAAGGCGTCATCCCGTACATCGAACGTCAGTATCTCCAGGCCGAGACGGACACGCAGCGTCAGCGCTGGGCGGAGTACCTGCGCGAGGTCCCGTGCCCCGCGTGCGACGGCGACCGGCTCAAGCCGGAGGTGCTCGCGGTCCTCGTCCACGAGCATTCCATTGCCGATGTCGCGCGGCTGAGCCTCGCCGAGGCGCAGACCTACTTCAACCAGCTCCAGCTCACTGAGCGCGAGGCCAAGATCGCGGCAGCGGTGCTACGCGAGATCCGCGCCCGACTCGACTTCCTCATCGAGGTCGGACTGAACTACCTCAGCCTGGGGCGCGCCGCCGGATCGCTCTCGGGTGGCGAGGCACAGCGCATCCGGCTCGCGACACAGATCGGTTCGGGCCTCACCGGGGTCCTCTACGTCCTCGACGAGCCGTCGATCGGACTGCACCAGCGCGACAACCGCCGGCTGATCGACACGCTGGTGAAGCTGAAGAGCCTCGGCAACACGCTCATCGTCGTCGAGCACGACGAAGAGACGATCGCCGCCGCCGACTGGGTGGTCGACATCGGCCCGCGCGCCGGCGTCGAAGGCGGAAACGTCGTCCACTCCGGCCCGTACGACGCTCTGCTGGCCGACGAGAACTCCATGACCGGCGATTACCTGTCGGGACGCCGGTCGCTCGAGACGCCGACGAAGCGTCGCAAGATCGACAAGAAGCGGATGCTGACGGTCGTCGGCGCCCGGGCCAACAACCTCAAGAACGTGACCGCCGAGTTCCCGCTCGGTGTGCTCACCTCGGTGACCGGAGTCAGCGGCTCGGGCAAGTCCACGCTCGTCAACGGCATCCTGTACGAAGTGCTGGCGACCCGCCTGAACGGTGCACGCCGCGTCGCGGGCAAGCACACGCGCGTCACCGGCCTCGACAACCTCGACAAGGTGGTTCACGTCGACCAGGCGCCGATCGGCCGCACCCCGCGATCGAACCCCGCCACCTACACCGGCGTCTTCGACCGCATCCGCACCCTGTTCAGCGAGACGCCCGAGGCGAAGGTCCGCGGATACCTGCCGGGTCGGTTCTCGTTCAACGTCAAGGGTGGTCGCTGCGAGGCGTGCTCCGGCGACGGCACACTGAAGATCGAGATGAACTTCCTGCCCGACGTGTACGTCGACTGCGAGGTGTGCCACGGCAAGCGGTACAACCGCGACACGCTCGCTGTGCACTACAAGGGCAAGAACATCGCCGAGGTCCTCGAGATGCCCATCTCGGAGGCCGCGGAGTTCTTCGAGCCGATCCAGGCGATCCACCGCTACCTGAAGACGCTCGTCGACGTCGGGCTCGGGTACGTCCGGCTCGGTCAGTCCGCCACGACGCTTTCGGGCGGCGAGGCGCAGCGCGTCAAGCTCGCCACGGAGCTGCAGCGCCGCTCGAACGGCCGCAGCATCTACGTGCTCGACGAGCCCACGACGGGCCTGCACTTCGAAGACGTCCGCAAGCTGCTCGAGGTGCTCAACGGTCTCGTCGACAAGGGCAACACCGTGATCACGATCGAGCACAACCTCGACGTGATCAAGGCCTCCGACTGGATCATCGACCTCGGTCCCGAGGGCGGTGCCGGCGGCGGCACGATCGTGGCCACGGGTACGCCCGAGCAGGTCGCGGGCGTCGCCGAGAGCCACACCGGTCAGTTCCTCGCCGAGATCCTGGGGGCCCCGGCGGCGCGCAAGGCGGGCTGACGTGGCGAACGTCCTTCCGTACCGGCCGAAAGCCGGCGAGATCCCCACAGACCCCGGGGTCTACCGCTTCCGCGACGCGGAAGGGCGGGTCCTGTACGTCGGCAAGGCGAAGAACCTCCGGGCCCGGCTGTCGAACTACTTCGCTCCGCTCCACACCCTCCACGAGCGCACTCGCCGCATGGTCACCACCGCGGCCTCGGTCGAATGGACCGTCGTGGCGACCGACGTCGACTCGCTGCAGCTGGAGTACATGTGGATCAAGGAGTTCGATCCGCCCTTCAACGTCCGCTACCGCGACGACAAGTCCTACCCGTTCATGGCCATCACTCTCGCCGATGAGGCGCCGCGGGTGATCGTGACGCGCAACCGACGGATTCCCGGTGCGAAGTACTTCGGGCCGTATCCCAAGGTCTGGGCGGTGCACGAGACCATCGATCTGATGATCAAGGTCTTCCCGATCCGCACGTGCAGCGACTCGTCGTACAAGAAGGCGATGGCCTCGGGGCGTCCGTGCTTCCCCGGCCAGATCGGCCGCTGCGGCGGGCCGTGCTCGATGAAGGTCACGATCGAAGAGCACCGCGCGATGGTCGATGACTTCGTCGCCTTCATGTCGGGCGGCGATCAGCGGTTCGCCCGCGAGCTGACGACGCGCATGCGCGAGTCGGCCGCGGCGATGGACTACGAGTCGGCGGCTGTCTACCGCGACAAGCTGCAGGCGATCGACGCCGTCCTCAACAAGAGCGCCCTCGTGCTGGAGGACGATATGGATGCCGACCTCTTCGGCATCGCCGAGGACGAGCTCGCCGCTGCCGTCCAGCACTTCGTCGTGCGCGGCGGTCGGATTCGCGGTGTGCGGGCGACGACGATCGAGAAAGAGATCGACATCTCCGGGGCCGATCTGGTCGATCAGGTGCTCCAGCGGACGTACGGGGATGCCGCGCCCGGTGACATCCCTCGGCATGTGTTCGTTCCGACGCTGCCCGGCGATGCCGGCGAGCTGGAGCAATGGCTGCAGACCCGCCGCGGTAAGCGCGTCACCGTGCAGGTCGCGCAGCGCGGACGCAAGGCGGATCTGATGAAGACCGCCAACATCAACGCGCAGCAGGCGCTCATGCTTCACAAGACCCGTCGCACGAGCGACTACGTCGCGCGCAGCCAGGCGTTGACCGACCTCCAGGAGGCCCTCGGCCTCGAGGAGGCTCCGCTGC
Organism: Microbacterium sp. 1262; assembly: GCF_040544895.1. Lineage (NCBI taxonomy): Bacteria > Bacillati > Actinomycetota > Actinomycetes > Micrococcales > Microbacteriaceae > Microbacterium > Microbacterium sp. 1262. The sequence goes on along the minus strand of NZ_JBEPKU010000001.1, from coordinate 1,475,287 downwards.
GGATCGAGTGCTACGACGTCTCGCACCTGTCGGGCACCAACGTCGTCGCGTCTCTCGTGGTCTTCGAGGATGGGCTTCCCCGTAAGGACCAGTACCGGATCTTCGGCGTCAACGAGACGACGGACGACACCGACTCGATGTACCAGGTGCTGACGCGCCGCCTCGCCTACCTCGACCGACCCGACGAGGACGATGAGCCGGTTCCCGACGCGACCGCCGACGGCGAGGTCGTGACGGCACGCAAGCGCCCGCGTTTCGCCTATCGTCCGCAGCTGCTCGTCGTCGACGGCGGCAAGCCTCAGGTCGAAGCGGCAGCGCGAGCCCTCGCCGACGCCGGACACAGCGAGATCGCTCTCTGCGGCATCGCCAAACGGCTCGAGGAGATCTGGCTGCCGGGGGAGGAGTACCCCGTCATCCTCCCGCGCACGTCCGAGTCGCTGTATCTCCTCCAGCGGCTGCGAGACGAAGCCCATCGCTTCGCGATCGTCCACCAGCGCAAGCGGCGAAAGCGCGACATCACCTCGGTCCTCTCCGAGGTACCGGGCCTCGGAGCGGCCCGGATCAAGGCTCTGCTCCGGCACTTCGGCTCTGTCTCCAAGCTCAAGCAGGCGACGCCAGAGGAGATCCAGGAGCTGCCGGGCATCGGCCCTCGACTGGCCGAGGCGATCCATCGCCATCTCGCGGACGGATAGGCTGGACGTCGGCGACAGACAGGGGTGGTGACGGTGACCGACGAGGTACCCGCGGGCGAGATTCTCATCGTCACGGGCATGTCCGGTGCCGGTCGCACCACGGCCGCGAACGCCCTGGAAGACCTCGGGTGGTATGTCGTCGACAATCTGCCGCCCCAGATGCTGCGTCCGCTGCTCGAACTCAGCGAGCTGGCGGGGAATGCGTTGCCGCGAGTCGCGGCGGTCGTCGACGTCCGCGGCGGTGAGCTCTTCGCCGCACTGCCCGAGATCACGCGTGCGCTTCGGCACGGGCGGGCCCTCCGGATCCTGTTCCTGGATGCCGCCGACGAAGTGCTCGTGCGCCGGTTCGAGTCGGTGCGTCGCCCGCACCCTCTCCAGGGCGACGGCACACTCGTCGACGGCATCCGCCGCGAGCGCGAACGCCTCGCCCCGATTCGCGAGAGTGCCGACGTGATCGTCGACACCTCCCGCGACAACATCCATCAGCTGGCGACTTACATCGGTGACCTGTTCGCCGACGACGGTGCGGCTCGCCACACCGTCACCGTCATGAGCTTCGGCTTCAAGTACGGCCTGCCGCCGGACGCCGACCTCGTGGCCGACATGCGATTCCTGCCGAACCCGTTCTGGAACCCCGACCTCAAGGCGCTTACCGGCGAAGACGACGCCGTCCGCGAAGAGGTCCTCTCGCACGACAACGCACGCGAGTTCATCGACGCCTACGCCGCGGCGCTGGCCCCCGTGCTGCGCGGTTACCAGGACGAGAACAAGCGCCATTCCGTGGTCGCCGTCGGATGCACGGGAGGCAAGCACCGCTCCGTCGTCACGGCTCGAGAACTCGCGCAGCGGCTGTCGGGGCTGCCCGGCGTGGCGGTGCGACTCAAGCACCGCGACCTCGGTCGCGAGTAGGCTATCCCTTCGTCCCCCGAACCCCCTCCCGAAGGAGCGCCGTGCCGCTGACCGCTGACGTCAAGACCGAGTTGGCTGCGATGCGCGACCCTCGACCCGCCGCCCGTGTGGCCGAGGTGACCGCGATCCTGCGCTTCGCGGGCGGTCTGCACTCGATCGCGGGCCGAGTGGCCGTCGAGGCCGAGGTCGACTCGGAGATCCTCGCCCGCCGTGTGGCGCGCGAACTCGTCGAGATCTACGGCGTGCGGCCCGAGCTCGCCCGCATCCAGGCGTCCGGCGGCCGCGACGGCGCGACGTTCGCCGTCCGCGTTCGCGAGGGAGGCGAGACCCTCGCACGTCAGACCGGCCTTCTCGACCAGCGGCGCCGCCCGGTGCGCGGCCTTCCCAACCGGCTCACGACCGGATCGCGTCCCGACCTGGCCGCCCTGTGGCGCGGTGCTTTCCTCGCTGCGGGTTCGCTGTCGGACCCGGGACGTTCGGCCGCTCTCGAGATCTCCTGCCCCTCTCCCGAGGCCGCCATGGCCCTCGTCGGCGCTGCTCACCGTCTGGGCATCGCGGCCAAGGCGCGCGAGGTCCGCGGGATCCCGCGCGTCGTGGTCCGCGACGGCGAGGCGATTCGGCAGACCCTCGCCGAGATGGGCGCCACCCGCACGGCCGACACGTGGGATCAGATGCGGCAGCGGCGCGAGGTGCGCGCAGGCGTGAACCGCCTCGTGAACTTCGACGACGCGAACCTGCGTCGTTCGGCGCAGGCGGCCGTCGCGGCCTGCGCGCGCGTCGAGCGAGCCCTCGAGATCCTGGGGGACGAGGTGCCCGACCACCTCAAGCAGGCCGGCGATCTCCGTCTCGCACACCGCGACGCGAGCCTCGATGAGCTCGGTCATCACGCCGACCCGCCGCTGACGAAGGACGCTGTCGCGGGCCGCATCCGCCGCCTTCTCGCGATGGCCGACAAGAAGGCCGCCGCTGAAGGGCTGCCCGACACCGAGTCGGCGGTTCCCGCGGGACTCTCCGACTGAGCGACCACGCCCGCGTTACACCGCGTTCCGAGCGGGAAGCAACGGGGTGTGCGACGCGTTGCCCCTCAATAGGATGAGAAACGTCCACGAGGCGTGCGGTCGCGCGCCTTCGACAGCACGAGCCGCGCGCTGCGCGGTGCTGACAGGAGATAGAGAATGACGAAGTACACCCTTCCCGAGCTCCCATACGATTACGCGGCACTCGAGCCGCACATCAGCGGCAAGATCATGGAGCTTCATCACTCCAAGCACCACCAGACGTACGTGAACGGCGCCAACACCGCTCTCGAGCAGCTCGCGGAGGCCCGTGAGACCGGCAACCTCGCGAACGTCAACAAGCTCGAGAAGGACCTCGCGTTCAACCTCGGCGGGCACGTCAACCACTCCATCTTCTGGACGAACCTCTCGCCCGAGGGCGGCGGCGAGCCCGAGGGCGAGCTCCGCGCGGCGATCGACGAGTTCTTCGGCGGATTCGACAAGTTCCAGGCGCACTTCACGGCTGCCGCCACCGGCATCCAGGGCTCCGGCTGGGCCGTGCTCAGCTGGGACCCGATCGGTGCACAGCTGATCATCCAGCAGCTGTTCGACCAGCAGTCGAACACCGCCCAGGGAACCATCCCCATCTTCCAGCTCGACATGTGGGAGCACGCCTTCTACCTCGACTACCTCAACGTCAAGGCGGACTACGTCAAGGCGGCGTGGAACATCGCGAACTGGCAGAACGTCGCCGAGCGCTTTGTGACGGCTCGGGAGAAGACGGCCGGCCTGCTCGCGTAGTAGGGTCATAAACAGGTGAGGATGCCGGGCTCCTCCCGGCAACGGGAGCCGAACCCGGCATCCTCTTCTTTTTCATCAGATCGCGTTTCGGTCAGCCAGCACGGGCTTTTCCGGCGCGACAAGAAACGGGAGACATCGTGTCTGTCAAGATCGGCATCAACGGCTTCGGCCGCATCGGACGCAACTACCTCCGCGCCGCCCTCGCTCAGGGCGCGGACCTCGAGATCGTGGCGGTGAACGACCTCACCGACAACAAGACTCTCGCCCACCTGCTCAAGTACGACTCGATCCTGGGTCGCCTGGACGCCGAGGTCACGTACTCGGAGGACTCGATCACGGTCGGCGGCAAGACCATCAAGGTCTTCGAAGAGCGCGACCCCGCCAACCTCCCCTGGGGCGAGCTGGGCGTCGACATCGTCATCGAGTCGACCGGTCGTTTCACCAACGCCGAGGACGCCAAGAAGCACATCGCGGGCGGCGCTAAGAAGGTTCTCATCTCGGCTCCCGCGAAGGGCGAGGACGGCACGTTCGTCATCGGCGCGAACGAGGACCTGTACGACCCCGAGAACCACAACGTCATCTCGAACGCGTCGTGCACCACGAACTGTCTCGCGCCGCTGGCGAAGGTCCTGAACGACGAGTTCGGCATCGTCAAGGGCCTCATGACGACGGTCCACGCCTACACGGCCGACCAGAACCTGCAGGACGGCCCGCACAGCGACCTCCGCCGTGCCCGCGCCGCCGCCCTCAACATCGTCCCCACCTCGACGGGCGCGGCCAAGGCCATCGGCCTCGTCCTCCCCGAGCTGAAGGGCAAGCTCGACGGCTTCGCTCTTCGCGTGCCCGTTCCCACCGGTTCGGCGACCGACCTCACGGTCGAGCTCGAGCGCGAGGTCACGGTCGAGGAGATCAAGGCTGCGTACAAGGCTGCTGCCGAGGGTCCGCTCAAGGGCATCCTGAAGTACACCGAGGACGAGATCGTCTCGAGCGACATCGTCACCGACGACCACTCCTGCATCTTCGACGCCGGCCTGACCCGCGTCATCGGCAACCAGGTCAAGGTCGTCGGCTGGTACGACAACGAGTGGGGTTACTCCAACCGCCTCGTCGACCTCACCGAGCTCGTCGCCAGCAAGCTCTGACGACCATGGCTCTGCGAACCCTCGATTCGCTGGGCCCGCTCGCAGGAAAGCGCGTCATCGTCCGTGTTGACTTCAACGTCCCCCTGAAGGACGGAGTCATCACGGACGATGGCCGTGTGCGTGCGGCACTGCCCACCATCGACCACCTCATCGGCCAGGGAGCTCGCGTCATCGCGTGCTCGCACCTGGGACGTCCCGACGGTTCCCCCGACCCCAAGTACTCGCTCGAACCCGTCGCACAGCGTCTGTCGGAGCTGCTCGGCAAGCCCGTCGCCTTCGCCGGCGACACGGTGGGCGAGTCGGCGCAGCAGGTCGTCTCGTCGCTCGGCGACGGTGACGTCGCAGTGATCGAGAACCTGCGCTTCAACGCGGGCGAGACGGCGAAGGACGAGACCGAGCGTCGCGCGTTCGCCGAGCAGCTCGCCGCGCTCGGCGATGTGCTCGTGTCCGACGGCTTCGGTGTCGTGCACCGCAAGCAGGCCTCGGTCTACGACCTCGCGGAGATCCTGCCGTCGGCGGCCGGCTTCCTCATCGAGAAGGAGGTCGACGTCCTCGACCGCCTCACCGAGAACCCCGAGCGTCCGTACGCCGTGGTGCTCGGCGGGTCGAAGGTGAGCGACAAGCTGGGTGTCATCGAGCACCTGCTTCCGCGCGCCGACAAGATCCTCGTCGGCGGGGGGATGCTGTTCACCTTCCTCGCCGCGCTCGGACACAAGGTCGGCAAGAGCCTGCTCGAGAGCGACCAGCTCGAGACCGTGAAGGGCTACATCGCCACGGCGAAGGAGCGCGGCGTCGAACTCGTGCTCCCGGTCGACGCGGTCATGGCTTCCGGCTTCGCGGCGGACGCCGACCACGTGGTCGCGGCGGCCGATGCTCTGGAGGATACCCCGTTCGGTGCCGACGGCATGGGCCTCGACATCGGCCCGAAGAGCGCAGAGCTGTTCGCCGACGCGATCCGCAGCTCGCGCACCGTGTTCTGGAACGGCCCGATGGGCGTGTTCGAGATGCCCGCGTTCGCGGCAGGCACGCGAGCCGTGGCTCAGGCGCTCACCGAGGTCGACGGGCTGTCCGTCGTCGGCGGCGGAGATTCGGCGGCCGCGGTGCGGCAGCTCGGGTTCGCCGACTCGTCGTTCGGTCACATCTCGACCGGCGGCGGTGCGTCGCTGGAATTCCTGGAGGGCAAGAAGCTGCCCGGTCTGGAGGTGCTCGGATGGGCATGAACCGTATGCCCCTCATCGCGGGCAACTGGAAGATGAACCTCGACCACCTGCAGGCGGTGGCGTTCGTGCAGAAGCTGCACTGGACGCTGAAGGACGCCAAGCACGAGGATGACTCCGTCGAGGTGGCGGTCTTCCCGCCCTTCACCGATCTGCGTACAGTGCAGACGCTGCTCGACGCCGACAAGATCGCTTTCGCTCTCGGTGCCCAGGATCTTTCCACGAAGGACTCCGGCGCATACACCGGCGAGATCTCGGGAGCGTTCCTCAAGCAGCTCGACTGCCGGTACGTGATCATCGGGCACTCGGAGCGTCGTGAGTACCACGCCGAGACCGATGAGGTCGTCGCGGCCAAGGTCCAGGCGGCCCTCCGTCACGGTCTGTCGCCGGTCATCTGCGTCGGTGAGACGGCGGAGGACCTGGAAAAGCACGGCGCGTCGGCTGTTCCGGTGGCGCAGCTCGAGGCGGCCCTCGCAGGCGTGGCGGCGGATGCCGACATCGTCGTGGCTTACGAGCCGGTGTGGGCCATCGGGTCGGGCCAGGCTGCGACCCCGCAGCAGGCGCAGGACGTGTGCGCGAAGCTCCGTGAGGTCGTCGGCTCCGTGCTCGGCGCCGATGCGGCTGCGCGCACCCGCATCCTCTACGGGGGATCGGTGAAGTCGGCCAACATCGCCGGTTTCATGCGCGAGCCCGATGTCGACGGCGCTCTCGTCGGAGGCGCGAGCCTCGTCGCAGACGAGTTCGCCGCGATCATCCGCTACCAGAAGCACGTCGGCGTGTGACGTCGTGCGGCCCGGCGACCCACCGGTCGCCGGGCCGTACGCGTATCCGTGCGGCTGCTGGATATACTTGACCCTCGTGCGATCGGAACGATCGCCGGAAAGGTGACGACCACCGTGCAGATCCTCGAGTTCGTGCTGCAGGTGCTTCTGGGCATCACCAGCCTGCTCCTGACGTTGCTGATCCTGCTCCACAAGGGGCGCGGCGGCGGCCTGTCCGACATGTTCGGCGGCGGGATGAGTTCCGCCATGGGCTCGTCGGGCCTCGCGGAGCGCAACCTCAACCGCTTCACGATCGTGCTCGCGCTGGCGTGGTTCCTCTCCATCGTCGCCCTCGGCCTCATCACGAAGTTCACGGTGCTCTGATGGCTACCGGAGGAAACGCCATTCGCGGCACCCGCGTCGGTGCGGGCCCCATGGGTGAGCAGGACCACGGTCACCACGCTGATCGCGTGGCGATCTCGTACTGGGACGCTCTCGGCAACGAGACGGTGCGCTACTTCGCCGCCGGCATCGCGGACGAAGAGATCCCCGAGACCATCGACTCGCCCCACTCGGGGCTGCCGGCCGGTCGCGACAAGGCTAATCCGCCTGCCGTCGCCAAGACCGAGCCGTACAAGACGCACCTCGCCTACGTGAAGGAGCGCCGTTCCGACGAAGAGGCCGAGCAGCTTCTCGACGAAGCGCTGCAGCAGCTTCGCGAACGCCGCGGACTGAACTGACGCGGCACACGTCGCAACATACGAAGAGAGCGGATGCCACGGCATCCGCTCTCTTCGTATGTGCGCGCGAGTCAGTACTCGTCGTCGATGAGCTCCGGCGGAACCTGCGCGGCGGTCGCTTCATCCGTGAACAGAATGGTGCGACGGGTGCCCTTCGCACCGGCTGCCGGCACGCTGTGGTAGCTGGCACCCGCAAGCGCGAGCCCGAGCGCGGCTGACTTGTCCGGACCGGCGAGCACCATCCATACCCGCTTCGACGCGTTGATCACCGGCCGAGTGAGCGTCACGCGCTCGGCCGGGGGCTTCGGGGAGTCGTGGACGGCTGAGACCGCGCTGTCGGTGATGCGGATCTCGCCGCGGTCCGGGAACAGCGAGGCGATGTGGCCGTCGGGGCCGACGCCCAGGAAGCAGATGTCGAAGACGGGCCAGGCCGCGCCGTCGATGCCCGCCGTAGCGAGCTCGGCGGCGTACGCGCAGGCGGCGGCTTCGGCATCCGGCGCCTCGTCTGACGCAGCGATGGGATGCACGTTCGATGTCGGCAGCTCGATCGCGTCGAGGAAGGCGCGACGTGCGACCGCCTCGTTCCGATCCTCGCTGTCGCGGGCGACGAAGCGCTCGTCGACCCACCAGAAGTGCACGCGCGACCAGTCGACAGTGTCGCGCTCGGGGTGGGACCCGAGCCGCTCGAGCACATCCGTCATGATACCGCCGCCCGCGAGACCGACGTTGACGGTTCTTCCGTCCGTTCCCCACTTCGCCACGCGATCGAGGAAACGTGCCGCGATCGAGCCGGTGAGGGTGTCGACGTCGGGGCTGATGACGACGCGCTTCTCAGCGGTCGGCATCTCAGGCGTCTCCGGCAGGCGAGCGGTGGAGCCGCGCCCAGCCGTCCGTGATGACCCGGCCGTACAGGACGTCGGGCCCGAGGCGGCGGAGCTCTTCCGCGAGGCATTCGCGGAGCGTCCGACGGGGGAGGACGAGATCGTGCGAGGGCTGGCCCGGCTGGGTCAGCGTCGCGTCGACGGTCGTCGTGCGCTCGAGCAGGACGTCACCGCTCGGCCGCTTGAGGCGGACACTGCGGATGCCGTGCTCCCACTCGTCGCGGGGAGCGTACTGCCAGTTCACCGGTACATCGAGCATCAAGCACAGCCAGGCGGCGAGCAGTCCTGTCGACGGCGAGCTGCCGCTGCCGACGACCTCGACCTCGGTCACCGGCTCGTAGGGAGGCTGGTCGAGGACGGCCGCGAGCTGCTCGCGCCAGTGCGTCAGGCGTGTCCACGCGAGATCGGTGTCTCCGGGCGCGTAGCCGTCGCCCAGCGCGGCGAGCCGTCCACTGTCGTAGGGCAGCGTGGCGGCGTCGGTGATCCGCCGCTGCGCGATACGGCCGATGGGGGACTGCGACGGGTCTGCGGGCGGGTGGTCGGGCCACCAGGCCACAACAGGCGCATCGGGCAGCAGGAGGCCGGTGATGAGAGCCTCGTCGTTGCTCGCTGCGCCACCGCTGGCGCGCAGGACCACGACCTCGCTTGCACCGGCGTCGCCACCTACCCGGATCTGCGCGTCGAGCTTCGATTCGCCCTTCGCATCGGTGATCAGCACGATCACGCGCATCGGGTGCTCGCGCGAGGCGTCGTTGGCCGCCTCGATCGCGTCTTCTTCGAGCCCGTGCGACGTCGCGATGACGAGTGTCAGGACGCGTCCGAGGGCGACGGCACCGCCCTCCTCGCGCACGTTGACGAGTTCGCGGGCGATCTTCGACACGGTCGTGTCGGGCAGATCGACGATCATGGACGCCTCCAGACGCGGCCGTCGCGGGCCAGCAGTTCATCTGCGGAAGTGGGGCCCCAGGAGCCGGGCGCGTACTGCTCGAGCGGACCGCCCTGCTTCGCCCAGAACTCCTCGACGGGGTCGAGGATGCGCCACGAGAGCTCGACCTCTTCGTGCCGCGGGAAGAGCGGCGGATCGCCCAGGAGGACATCGAGGATGAGCCGCTCGTATGCCTCGGGGCTGGATTCGGTGAAGGCGTGGCCGTAGCCGAAGTCCATCGTGACGTCGCGGACCTCGGTGGCGGCCCCCGGCACCTTGGAGCCGAATCGGATCGTGACGCCCTCGTCGGGTTGGACGCGAATCACCAGGGCGTTCTGGCCGAGCTCCGTCGTCTGATTGCGCAGGAACAGATGCTGCGGGGCCCGCTTGAACACGACCGCGATCTCGGTCACGCGGCGGCCCAGACGCTTGCCCGTCCGGAGGTAGAACGGCACACCTGCCCAGCGGCGCGTGGCGATGTCGACCTTTATGGCGGCGTAGGTCTCGGTCGTCGACTCGGGATTCATCCCGTCCTCGTCGAGGAAGCCGGTGACCTCTTCGCCGCCCTGCCACCCGCCGGCGTACTGTCCGCGGGCGGTCGCGGTCGAGAGATCGGCCGGCAGCTGGACAGCGGCGAGCACCTTCTCCTTCTCGGCCCGCAGGTGGTTGGCCTCCATCGAGATGGGCTCTTCCATCGCGGTGAGGGCGAGGAGCTGGAGAAGGTGGTTCTGGATGACGTCGCGCGCTGCGCCGATGCCGTCGTAGTATCCCGCACGCCCGCCGACGCCGATGTCTTCGGCCATCGTGATCTGCACGTGGTCGACGTAGTTCGCATTCCAGATCGGCTCGAACAGCTCGTTCGCGAAGCGCAGTGCGAGGATGTTCTGCACCGTCTCCTTGCCGAGGTAGTGGTCGATCCGGAAGATCGAGTCGGCCGGGAAGGCCACCTCGAGCGCCTCGTTGAGTTCGCGGGCCGTCTTCAGATCGCTGCCGAACGGCTTCTCGATGACCACGCGGCGCCAGGTGTCGGCATCCGCGTGCTCGTCGACCAGGCCGGAGTCCTTGAGCTGCTTCGCGACGATCGGGAAGTCCTTCGGCGGGATCGACAGGTAGAACGCGTGGTTCCCCATCGTCCCGCGATCGACATCGAGCTTCTCGACCGTCTCGCGGAGTCGACGGAAAGCATCGGCGTCGCCGAACTCGCCGGAGACGAAGCGGATGCCCTGGAGGAGCTGCTTCCAGGTCTCCTCGCGGAACGGCGTGCGCGCGTACTGTTTCACCGCCGAGTGCACGACCTCCGCGAAGTCCTGGTCCTCCCAGTCGCGTCGGGCGAAGCCGACCAGGGCGAACCCGGGGGGCAGCAACCCGCGGTTGGCGAGGTCGTAGACGGCGGGCATGAGCTTCTTGCGCGACAGGTCGCCGGTGACGCCGAAGATCACGAGAGCGCTGGGCCCTGCGATGCGGTTCAAGCGGCGGTCGTCGGGATCGCGCAGAGGGTTGTGGGCGCGCGAGATCTCCACGGTCATGGGAGGGGTCTTCCTACTGGGCGGCTTCGAAAAGGGTGAGGACCTCGGTCGCGGGGTCCGTCAGGGTGAGCGTCACGACGGGGCGGCCGCGCTCGGCGAGGACCGCGGCGTCGCCGGAGGCCTGCGCTTCGATCAGACGGCCGAACGTGAAGGGACGACCCGGAATCTCGAGGTCGACGTCCGTGCGCTCGGTGATCTGGACGAACACGCCGTTCGCGGGGCCGCCCTTGTGGTACTGACCGGTCGAGTGCAGGAACCGCGGTCCCCACCCGAACGTGGTGGGGCGGCCGGAGTCGGCGGCGATCAGTTCGCGCACGCCGGCCAGCTGCGGCACGGCGGTGCGATCGACATAGGCCTGGACTGCGACGTATCCGTCGGCCGGGACGACCCGCCACAGATTCGCGAGGACCCCCGCGAGCGTGCGATCCGCCGCGAGGGCGGGATCGGACACCCGCACTTCGACGCCGTCCTCGACGAACAGCGGCGCGGTCGACGCGGGCTGCGCATCGAGCAGGCCACGCGCGGCGGTCTTCGCCGCCTCGACGTCGGGCTGGTCGAAGGGGTTGATCCCGAGCAGGCGACCGGCAATCGCTGTGGCGTACTCCCACACCAGGAACTGAGCGCCCAGGGAACCGCTGACGAGCACCTCGCCGGGGTGCTGCTCGAGGATCTGGAAGTGGACCGCGTCGCCGACGAGTCGCACGACCTGCAGGTCATCGGGAAGGAGGTCGAGCTCGGGGGAGAGCGGGGTGGCGACGACGGGCAGGATGCCGGTGCCGGCCTTCCCGGTCGATTCGGCGACCAGCTGCTCGATCCAATCGGGGAGTCCCACGATGTGGGTCCCGTCGCTGATGAGGGCCAGCTTGTCGCGGCGCGGTTCGCCGCCCGAGATCGCCGCGGCGAGCACGAGAGCGGGGTTGCGCGGGTCGTCCACGGCCACTTCGAGCAGGGTCGCGTCGGCTTCGTCGAGCAGCTGCCCGATGTCGGCCCCCGCCAATCCCGCCGGCACGAGGCCGAAGGCCGTGAGCGCCGAATAGCGCCCTCCGACCGTCGGGTCGGCGGTGAACACCCGGTGTCCCGCTTCGCGCGCCTCGTGCTCGAGCGGAGAGCCCGGGTCGGTGACGACGACGATGCGATCGGCCGGATCGATACCGAGATCGCTCCACGCCGCAGCGAAGGCGCGACGCGCCGAATCGGTCTCGACCGTCGAACCCGACTTCGAGGAGACGACGAGGACGGTCTCGGCGAGACCGCCTGTCTCCGGGTCGCCGTCGATGGCCGCCAGGACCTGCCCGGGGGCGGTGGAGTCGAGGATCGTCAGCGGCACACCGTGCGTGCGGGCGATGACCTCGGGAGCGAGCGACGAGCCACCCATCCCGGCCAGCACGACGCGCGTGATACCCCGGCCGAGGAGCTCGGAGCGCAGCGCCTCGATCTCGGCGACGAGCGGACGCGACACGGTGACGGCCTGCACCCAGCCGAGTCGGTGGGACGCCTCGGCGGCGGCATCAGGACCCCACAGGTCGGCGTCACCGGCGGTGATGCCGCTCGCCACTAGATCGGTCACGAGTCGGGGCACGGTCTTCTCGACGACGTCGGAGACGTGCCCCGAGACGTGGATCTCGAAGCTCAACGGGCGCTCTCCAGAGCCGCCGTCACCGTGCCCTGCAGGTCGTGCCACGACGCGATGAACTTGTCGACGCCCTCGTCCTCCAGCAACTGGGTGACGTCTTCGAGGTCGATTCCCACCTCGGCGAGGTCGGCGAAGACTTTGTGCGCGGCCTCGTAGGCTCCGGTGACGGTGTCGCCGGAGATCACACCGTGGTCGAAGGTCGCCTCGAGGGTCTTCTCGGGCATCGTGTTGACGGTGCCGGGGGCGACGAGCTCGGTGACGTAGAGGGTGTCCGGCAGCGCGGGGTCCTTGACACCGGTCGAGGCCCACAGCGGACGCTGCAGGTTCGCGCCGGCGGCGACGAGGTCCTGGGCGCGCTGCTCGGCGAACTTCTTCTCGAAGAGCTCGTAAGCCAGGCGCGCGTTGGCGACACCGGCGAGCGACTTCAGCTCGTTCGCGGCATCCGATCCGATCGCCGTGAGGCGCTTGTCGACCTCGGTGTCCACACGCGAGACGAAGAACGACGCGACCGAGTGGATGCCACCGAGGTCGATGCCCGCCTCGCGGGCGCGTTCCAGGCCGGCGAGGTAGGCGTCGATGACCTCGCTGTAGCGCTCGAGCGAGAAGATCAGCGTGACGTTGACGCTGATGCCGGCTGCGATGACCTCGGTGATCGCGGGCAGGCCGGCCTTGGTCGCGGGGATCTTGATCAGGACGTTCGGGCGGTCGACCGCGGCAGCGAGCTTCTTGGCCTCGGCGATGGTGGCGTCGGTGTCGTGCGCGAGGTCGGGGGAGACCTCGATCGACACGCGACCGTCGACGCCGCCCGTCTGGTCGAAGATCGGGCGGAAGATGTCGGACGCGTTGCGCACGTCCGTCGTCGTCAGCTCGAAGATCGTGTCGTCGGTGGAGGCTCCGGCCTTGGCCTGCGCCTCGATGGCCTCCTCGTATCCGACGCCCGCGCTGATGGCGGCCTGGAAGATCGAGGGGTTCGTCGTCACGCCGACGACGTTGCGGGTGTCGATGAGCTCCTGCAGGTTGCCGGTCGTGATGCGCTGACGCGACAGGTCGTCGAGCCAGATGCTGACGCCGGCGTCGGAGAGGTCCTGGGTGGGCGTGCTCATGCGTTGTTCTCCTCAACGGTTGCGCGGGCGGCCGCGACGACGGCCTCGGTGGTGATTCCGAACTTCTCGAACAGGGTCTGGTAGTCGGCCGAAGCGCCGAAGTGGTCGATGCCGACCGAGCGTCCGGTGTCGCCGACGATGGAGCGCCACAGCGGGGTGGCACCGGCCTCGACGGAGACGCGCGCACGGACGGCTGCGGGCAGCACCGACTCGCGGTACGCCTCGTCCTGCTCGGCGAACCATTCGAGCGCGGGGGCCGAGACGACGCGGGCCTGGATGCCGTCCGCGGCGAGAGCCTCGCGGGCTTCGACAGCCAGCTGCACCTCGGAACCGGTGGCGATGATGATGACGTCCGGCTGGCCGCCCTCGGCATCGATGAGCACGTACGCGCCCTTCGCCACGCCGTCCGTGGTTGCGAAGCCGTCCTCACCGCGCGGGAACACCGGGATGTTCTGTCGCGTCAGGGCGATGCCCGCGGGGCCGGCCTGGCGGCGCAGCAGCTCGTGCCACGCGGCCGCCGTCTCGTTGGCGTCGGCCGGACGGACGACCGTGAAGTTGGGGATGAGTCGCAGCGACGAGATCTGCTCGATCGGCTGGTGCGTCGGGCCGTCCTCGCCGAGGGCGATGGAGTCGTGCGTCCACACGTAGATCGACGGGATGTTCATCAGGGCGGCCAGGCGCACCGCGGGGCGCATGTAGTCGCTGAAGATGAGGAAGGTGCCGCCGAAGGCGCGCGTCTTGCCGTGCAGGACGATGCCGTTGACGATCGCGCCCATCGCGTGCTCGCGGATGCCGAAGTGCAGGACGCGGCCGTACGGGTCGCCCGACCACTCGTGCGTGGACCACTCGGTGGGGATGAAGCTCTTGCCCGACTTGATCGTCGTCAGGTTCGACTCGGCGAGGTCGGCGGATCCGCCCCAGAGCTCGGGGAGCTGGTCGGCGAGCGCGTTGATGACCTGACCGCTCGCGGCGCGGGTCGACACGGCCTTGCCCGCCTCGAACGCCGGGACCGAGACGTCGGCCGGCAGCTCGCCGGACTCGAGGCGATCGAGCAGCGCCTTGCGCTCGGGGTTGGCCTCGGCCCAGGCGTCGAACGACTTCTGCCATTCGGCGCGCTCGGCTGCGGCGCGCTCGGCGAGGGAACGGGTGTGGCTGATGACGTCGTCGGCGACCTCGAAGCTCTTCTCGGGGTCGAACCCGAGCACCTTCTTCGTGGCGGCGAGCTCGTCGGCGCCGAGCGCGGAGCCGTGGATCTTGCCGGTGTTCTGCTTGCCGGGAGCCGGCCAGCCGATGATCGTCTTGAGGACGATGAGGGAGGGCTTGTCGGTCTCGCCCTTCGCCGCCTCGATCGCGGAGTAGAGGGCGGCGACGTCTTCGACGTATTCGCCCGTGCTCTTCCAGTCGACCGTCTGCACGTGCCAGCCGTAGGCCTCGTAGCGCGCTGCGACATCCTCGGTGAAGGCGACGTTCGTGTCGTCCTCGATCGAGATCTGGTTCGCGTCGTAGATCGCGATCAGGTTGCCGAGCTGCTGGTGTCCGGCGAGCGATCCGGCCTCGGCCGTGATGCCCTCCTGGATGTCGCCGTCGCTCGCGATCACGTAGATGAAGTGGTCGAACGGCGAGGTGCCGGCCGGCGCCTCGGGGTCGAACAGACCGCGCTCGTAGCGAGCCGCGTAGGCGAAGCCGACGGAGGTGGCGAGGCCCTGGCCGAGCGGGCCGGTCGTGATCTCGACGCCCTTGGTGTGGCCGTACTCGGGGTGTCCCGGGGTCAGTGAGCCCCAGGTGCGCAACGCCTTCAGATCATCGAGCTCGAGACCGAAGCCGCCGAGGTAGAGCTGCACGTACTGCGTGAGGGAGGAGTGACCCGCCGACAGGATGAAGCGGTCGCGCCCGAGCCAGTCGGTGTCCGTGGGGTCGTGCCGCAGCACGCGCTGATACAGGAGGTAGGCGGCGGGGGCGAGGCTCATGGCCGTACCCGGGTGGCCGTTGCCCACCTTCTCCACCGCATCCGCGGCCAGGACGCGGGCGGTGTCCACCGCGCGCCGATCGATCTCGTCCCAACGAAGTTCCGACACTCGGTCGCCTTTCTCGAGAGGCAGCGCCTGCGCATGCCGCTCCGCAGTCAGGAAGGGAGGGGTTCGGCGCCGGCGCGCGTATGACCTCAGCATAGCGAGGACGCCAGACGGCCGGGGCGCGCACGTCGTCATGTGACAGTCGTGGTAGGGCGGCCCCGCGGAGGCCCTCCTCGGCGGATGCCCTAGACTGGACAGGTTCACAGCGGTGAGATGCGGGGAGCGATGGACATCACGACGACTGCCGGTTCGGCCTCCGTCGACACCTCTCGTGGCACGTCGTTCGGTGCGACCGTCCGCGCGTATGTCGCGCTCACGAAGCCCCGCGTGCTCGAGCTGCTGCTGGTGACGACGGTGCCGGTCATGATCCTCGCGGCCGGCGGTCTTCCGAATCTCTGGCTCGTGCTCGCGACGGTCGTCGGAGGCGCGATGAGCGCCGGGTCCGCCGCCGCGTTCAACATGTACCTCGACCGCGACATCGACGCGCACATGAAGCGCACCGAGAACCGACCCATCGTGACGGGCGAGGTCTCGGCCCGCGGCGCGTTGATCTTCGCGTGGACGCTCGCGGTGGCATCCACGGTGTGGCTCGCCGTGACGACGAACTGGGTCGCGGCATCCCTCAGCGTCTTCGCCATCTTCTTTTACGTCGTGATCTACACGATGATCCTGAAGCGCCGCACGGAGCAGAACATCGTCTGGGGCGGCATCGCGGGTTGTTTCCCGGTCGTGATCGGATGGTCGGCCGTGACCGGCTCGCTCTCGTGGGCGGCGCTCATCCTGTTCGTTCTCGTCTTCCTCTGGACGCCGCCGCACTACTGGCCGCTGTCGATGAAGTACAAGAACGACTACGACGAGGTCGACGTGCCCATGCTGGGCGCAACCCGCAACGGATCGCAGGTCGGCCTTCAGGTCATCCTCTACGCGTGGGCGACCGTCGCGTGCTCGCTGCTGCTCATCCCGGTGGCGCCGATGGGGCTCGTGTACACCGTCTCGGCGATCGTCTTCGGCGGGTGGTTCCTCTACGAGTCGCACCGTCTGTACAACCGCGCCGTCCGCGGCGAGCAGGCTCGCCCCATGCGCGTGTTCCACGCCTCGATCACCTACCTGACGCTGGTCTTCGTGGCCATCGCGGTCGACCCGCTGCTGCCCTTCTGAGGCCGCACCCGCGCGGCTGGGCTCACTGGGCTCACTTGACAGGTGGGGCCCCTTCGGCGCGTGGGTAGGGGCGCGAGCTGCCACCTGGATCTGCAGGCCCGGGGTCGCTGGGCTCACTTGGCAGGGGCGCCCCCTCAGCGCATGGGTGGGGGCGCGAGCTGCCAGGTGAACCCGGTTGGGGTCGACCCGAGTGCTGGCGCGCGCAGAACGGCCGCCCTCCTCACCCGGGAAGCCCGAGTGCCGCGGAGGACGGCCGTTCTGAGGGTGTGGCGGCGCGGGTCAGCGCTGCTGCGGGTCGTTGGACGGCGACTCCAGGGTCGAGGTCGTGGCCGGGTCGGGCGCCGTCGTGTCTGCGGCCGAAACCGCGGTCGTCTCGGTCGAGACCGCCGGCTCCGAGGCCGCGCGCTCCGAGACCACGGGCTCCGAGATGACATGCTCCGAGGCGGGCACAGCTGCATGCCGATCCTGCTCTCCGGCGGTGCGGCGCGGCTCCCGCGGGAAGACCGAGCTCAGCGCCGCGGTGGCGAGGGCCAGAGCCAGACCGACGACGCCGGCGCCGAGGAGGATGCCGCCGAACACGCCCCAGATCTGGCCGACGTAGACGTCGACACCCGTGGCGGTGTTGTCGAGAATGGTCGCCTCCATGTGGCTGAGCTTCTCGACCAGGACGTAGGTGCCACCGCCGATCGCGGCAACCGATCCGGCAACGAGGATCCAGAACGGGATGCTGCGGACAATGCGGGGGTGAACGCTCATGGTGCTCCTTCGTGTCGCGACCGCTGTCGGCGGCCTCGAACACTCTGGGGGATCGACCTCTGCGTGCCCCTTCCGAAGCCTATGAGGCTTCTGTGTGCGCGACCTCTCGTTCGGTCGCGGGCGCCACGCTCGACAGCGGAGCCTTCAGCGACATCACGACGGCGACCATCGCGGCTACGAGGGCCACGGCGAGCACCATGTGGATGTTCACGAGCGCGATCGGCAGGCCCGTGCGCGCCTGCCACAGGCCGACCGCGATCTGCAGCAGCTCGATGCCGAGCAAGAGGCCCGTCCAGCGCTGCAAGCCGGTCGTGCGGGGGAGCCGGATGGCGCCCGACACGAGGACGAGCGTCAGCACGAGGGTGATGTATGCGGGCCAGCTGTGCACGTGCTGCCAGAAGATCGGGTCGAGGCCGTTGCGGGCGGCGGCGTCGTCACCGGCGTGGGGCCCCGCTCCGGTGAGGAGGATGCCGACGACGACCGTCACGGTCACCGCGAGCGTCGTCACGTGCGTGGTGATGGCGTACGCCCGCGGCACGATCCGCGCGCGCGGGCCGGGCGTCGCATAGACGCGCACGAGGAACGCTGTCGCCAGCGCGACAAGCGCCGCCGAGATGAGGTAGTGGAGCCCGACGATGCTCGGGTGGAGGTGAAGCCAGACCGTGATGCCGCCCACGACGGCCTGCACGATGATCCCGAGGCCGACCAGGAAGCTCAGGACGGGCAGCTCGCGTCGCGTCGCGCGAAGGCGGACGACGGAGAGGAAAGCGAGCAGGGCGACGATGACGAGCACGCCGGTGAGGGTGCGGTTGCCGAACTCGATGAGACCGTGGATGCCCATCTCGGGCGTCGGCGTGAGCGAGCCCTCCGTGCAGTACGGCCACGTCTCGCACCCCATGCCCGATCCGGTGAGCCGCACGAGGCCGCCGGTGCCGACGATGCCGATGTTCGTGATGACGAGAAGCCATCCCATGACGCGCGTCCATCGCGTGATGGCGGCGGGCATGATCGTCGCGACGAGTCCGGGGCGGGTTCGGACCAGTGACATCGGACTCCTCCGGGGGCGCTCGATTCGCGCCTCGTACGTTCCGGGCAGGCCCGCGGATGGGGGCGTTGCCTGTAGAATCGGGTGTGTTCGGGATGGCGGCGCGTGTGCACGTCGTCCCTCATAGTCTAGGCGCGGCATCCGCGTCCATCAGGCCCGCGAATCGGCATCCCCGTCCACGTGACTCCCGTCGGAGTCGGGAATGCCGGGACGGATGACACCGTTGCGGTGCGAAGAGGAGGAAAGTCATGTCGGATGTGCTGATCGACCGACCGGAACTCGAAGGCCTGGGGGTGTACGAGTTCGGCTGGCACGACACGGATGCCGCGGGCGCTGTCGCGCAACGCGGCATCAACGAGGACGTGGTCCGCGGGATCTCGGCCCTCAAGAACGAGCCGGAGTGGATGCTGAAGACGCGTCTGAAGGGCTATCAGCTGTTCGGCCGCAAGCCGATGCCCACGTGGGGCGCCGACCTCAGCGACATCGACTTCGACAACATCAAGTACTTCGTGCGCTCGACCGAGAAGCAGGCGCAGTCGTGGGAGGACCTCCCCGAGGAGATCCGCGAGACGTACGAGAAGCTCGGCATCCCCGAGGCCGAGCGGCAGCGTCTCGTCGCCGGCGTCGCCGCCCAGTACGAGTCCGAGGTCGTTTACCACCAGATCCGCGAGGACCTCGAGGCGCAGGGCGTCATCTTCATGGACACCGACACGGCCCTGCGGGAGCACCCGGAGTTCTTCGAGGAGTACTTCGGCACCGTCATCCCCGCAGGCGACAACAAGTTCGCTGCCCTGAACACCGCCGTGTGGTCGGGCGGCTCGTTCGTCTACGTCCCCAAGGGCGTCCACGTCGAGATCCCGCTGCAGGCCTACTTCCGGATCAACACCGAGAACATGGGGCAGTTCGAGCGGACGCTGATCATCGCCGATGAGGACAGCTACGTCCACTACATCGAGGGATGCACCGCGCCGATCTACAAGAGCGACTCGCTGCATTCGGCGGTCGTGGAGATCATCGTGAAGAAGAACGCCCGCGTTCGCTACACGACGATCCAGAACTGGTCGAACAACGTGTACAACCTCGTCACCAAGCGCGCCGTCGCCCACGAAGGCGCGACGATGGAGTGGGTCGACGGCAACATCGGCTCCAAGGTGACGATGAAGTACCCGTCGATCTACCTCATGGGCGAGCACGCGAAGGGCGAGACCCTGTCGGTCGCCTTCGCCGGTCCCGGTCAGCATCAGGACGCCGGCGCCAAGATGATCCACATGGCGCCCTACACCCAGTCGTCGATCGTCTCGAAGTCGATCGCGCGCGGCGGCGGCCGAGCCGGCTACCGCGGAGAGGTCCGGGTCGACGCGAACGCGCATCACTCGGCCAACACCGTGCGCTGCGACGCCCTGCTCGTCGACACCATCTCGCGGTCCGACACGTACCCCGCCATCGACATCCGCGTCGACGACGTCCAGCTCGGGCATGAGGCCACCGTCTCGAAGGTGTCCGAGGAGCAGCTGTTCTACCTCATGAGCCGCGGTATGCCCGAGGACGAGGCGATGGCCATGATCGTGCGCGGCTTCATCGAGCCGATCGCGCGCGAGCTCCCGATGGAATACGCCCTCGAACTCAACAAGCTCATCGAGATGGGCATGGAAGGCAGCGTCGGCTGATATGACGAGCGTCACCCAGGCCCCCGCCACCGGCGAGAAGGGCCACATCGACCCTGCAGCGGCATTCGTTCCGGTTCAGACGCGGTCCGAGCGGCCGTCGTCGTACGACCCGGCCGATTTCGGCGCCCCGACGGGCCGCGAGGTCAACTGGAAGCACACCCCCGTCGACCGGTTGGCCCCGCTGCTGGTCGACGAGGCCGGCCCGACCGGCGTCGTCTCGGTCGAGGTGAGCGCGCCCGCCGAGGTCGAGCAGGCCCGGCTCCGCGTCGGCGACGCGCCCCGCGGCGAGGTCTTCCGTCCCGAGGACCTGCCGAGTGCCATCGCGTGGTCGCAAGAGGCCGAGGCGCCGCTGCTGCGGATCCCCGCAGGCGTCGAGCTGAATGAGCCGGTCGTGGTCAGCCTCCGCGGCAACGGCGGCCTGGCCCACGCGCACGTCGTGATCGAAGCCATGCCGAACGCGCGGGGCACCGTCATCCTCCGCCACGAGGGGACCGCCGCCCACGCGCAGAACGTCGAGATCATCGCTCGCGACGGCTCGGCCCTCACGGTCGTGTCGCTGCAGCGCTGGGACGACGACGCTGTCCACGCCGCGGCGCACCAGGCCCGCGTCGACCGGGACGCCTCGCTCACCCACGTCGTGGTGAGCCTCGGTGGCGCGGTGGTCCGCGTGAACCCGTCGCTCGAACTCGCCGGTTCCGGGGCCGAGGGGCGGATGTACGGTCTGTCGTTCGCCGACTCCGGCCAGCACCTCGAGAGCCAGGTGTACCTCCACCACAAGGGCCCCCAGACCGTCGGCGACGTCCTGTACAAGGGTGCGCTGCAGGGCGAGAGTGCTCACAGCGTCTGGATCGGCGACGTGCTGATCGGCCCCGACGCCGTGGGCACCGACTCCTACGAGGCGAACCGCAACCTCGTCCTCACCGATGGCGCGCGTGCCGACTCGATCCCGAACCTCGAGATCGAGACCGGCGACATCCAGGGCGCGGGTCACGCGAGCGCGACCGGCCGGTTCGATGACCAGCAGCTGTTCTACCTGCAGGCGCGCGGCATCCCCGAGGCCGAGGCGCGCCGCCTGGTCGTGCTCGGATTCCTCGCCGAGATCGTCCAGAAGATGGGCGTGGACGAGCTTGCGGACGAGCTGCTGCGGGCCATCGAGGCCGAGCTCGCAGCCGGAGCCGGCGCGTGACCGCGCAGAAGGTCCTGAAGCTCAGCGAGCTGGAGCAGGACACGGCGGTGCGCGTCGTCATCGACAAGGTCCCCATGGCCGTCGTCCTCGACGCCAACGGCGAGGTGCACGCGATCGGCGACACCTGCACCCACGGCGACATCTCGCTCGCCGAGGGCTTCGTGGAGGGCGACACGCTGGAGTGCTGGGCGCACGGCTCGGCATTCTCGCTGCGCACCGGCCAGCCCCTGAATCTTCCGGCCTACGAGCCGGTCCCCGTTTACGAGGTCACGATCGACGGGGATGACATCCTCATCGACCCCGCCGTGACCCGCGATGTGAAGTGAAGTAAGGAACCCGACATGTCTGTTCTCGAGATCCGCGACCTGCACGTGACGGTCGAGACCGAGGCGGGGGCCACCCCGATCCTCAACGGTGTCACCCTCACGGTGCGCACGGGCGAGACCCACGCGATCATGGGGCCCAACGGCTCCGGAAAGTCGACGCTCGCCTACGCGATCGCCGGACACCCCAAGTACACCGTGACCGGCGGCTCGATCTCGCTCGACGGCGAGGACGTCCTCGAGATGTCCGTCGACGAGCGCGCCCGCGCGGGCCTCTTCCTCGCGATGCAGTACCCGGTCGAGGTGCCCGGCATCACGGTCACCAACTTCCTCCGCACGGCCAAGACGGCCGTCGCGGGCGAGGCTCCGGCGATCCGCTCGTGGACCAAGGATGTCAAGCAGGCGATGGCCAACCTGCGCATGGACCCGAAGTTCGCGCAGCGCAACGTCAACGAAGGGTTCTCGGGCGGCGAGAAGAAGCGCCACGAGATCCTCCAGCTCGAGCTGCTCAAGCCGAAGATCGCGGTGCTCGATGAGACCGACTCCGGCCTCGACGTCGACGCGCTCAAGATCGTCTCGGAAGGTGTGAACCGTGCGAAGGCCGACACCGACCTGGGCGTGCTGCTGATCACGCACTACACCCGCATCCTGCGCTACATCCAGCCGCAGTTCGTCCACGTCATGGTCAAGGGACGTATCGTCGAGGAGGGCGGCCCCGAGCTCGCCGACCGACTCGAGGAAGAGGGCTACGACCGCTTCCTCGACGCCGACACCCCCGTCGACGCGTAAGATCGTTACATGACCGCAACACTCGCGCCCGAGAAGTACGACGAGGTCACCGAGGCTCTCAAGGACGTCATGGATCCCGAGCTGGGGATCAATGTCGTCGACCTGGGCCTCATCTACGACCTCGCGTGGGACGACGAGAACGACGCTCTCATCATCCACATGACGCTGACCTCGGCGGGCTGCCCGCTGACGGACGTGCTGGAGGAGCAGACGGCTCAGGCTCTCGACAACGTCGTGGACCGTTTCCGCATCAACTGGGTGTGGATGCCGCCGTGGGGCCCCGAGCGCATCACGGACGATGGCCGCGACATGATGCGCGCCCTCGGTTTCGCGATTTGACGACTTCCGCAGACAAGCCCCCGTGGCCGCCGGACGGCGGAGACGGGGGCTTTCGTCATGCGGCGACACCTGCCGGCGGCGCGCCCGGACCCGCGACTAGGCTCGCGGAATGAGCATCCAGCCCCTCGACGCCCTCCCGCTCGAGACGCTGCGGCGACGGTCGAGCACGAAATGGCGATCGTACCCGCACGACGTCATCCCGATGTTCGTCGCGGAGACCGATTTCGCGCTCGCGGAGCCCATCACGCAGGCTCTGCGCGACGCGGTGGAGATCGGCGACACCGGTTATACGCCTCCGCAGCCCGGTATCGCGGAGGCGTTCGTCGGGTTCGCCCAGCGGCGATGGGGATGGACGGTCGACCCGAGCCGGGTCCGCTGGACCGGGGACGTCATGATGGGCGTCGTCGAGCTCTTGCGCGCCACGGTCTCGCCGGGCGATCGCGTCGTCGTCAACCCTCCGGTGTATCCGCCGTTCTTCGACACGGTGGCCGAGGCGGGCGCCATCGTCGAAGAGGTGCCCCTCGTCGACACCGGCACGGCCTGGGAGCTCGACCTCGACGGCATCGAGCGAGCCCTCGCCGGGGGCGCGCGGGCCGTTCTGCTCTGCAATCCGCACAACCCCACGGGAACCGTGCACTCGCTGGAATCGCTCCGTGCGCTCGCGACCCTCGCGCACCGGTACGGCGCCGTCGTGATCAGCGACGAGATCCACGGTCCCCTCGCGGCAGCCGACGTCGTCTTCACCCCGTTCCTCACAGCATCGCCGGAAGCCGCCGCCGTCGGCTTCGCGGTCACGAGCGCGTCGAAGGCCTACAACCTCGCTGGGCTGAAATGCGCCGTGCTCGTGACGGCATCCGAGACGAACGCTGACGTCGTTCGGGGACTGCCCTGGGAGGTGGAGTGGCGCACGGGTCTCTTCGGCGCGCTCGCAGCGATCGCCGCCTTCTCGCCGGAATCCGATGCCTGGCTCGACGGCCTGCTCGCGCGCCTCGATGTCAACCGGCGGCTGTTGGGCGAGCTGCTGACCGAGCACCTTCCGCTGGCGCGCTTTCGCATCCCCGACGCGGGATTCCTCGCGTGGATCGACGTGTCGGCGTACGGCTGGGGCGATGATCCAGCCGACCCGATCCGAGAAGGTTCCCGTGTCGCCCTCCACCACGGCCCGTTCTTCGGTACGGAGGGCATCGGGCACGTGCGCCTGAACTTCGGCTGTGGGCCCGACGTACTGCGAGACGCCGTCAGCCGTGTCGGTGCGTTCGCGCGTCAGACGGTGCTCACCCGCGGCTGAATCGGTGGCGCCGCACGCGCGTCGTCAGTTCTCGGAGCGCCCGAGACGCCAGTAGCCCATGAAGGCGACGGCTCGGCGGTCGACCCCGACGGTGCCGACCAGGTGGCGTCGCAGCGTCTTGATCGCGGATGCCTCTCCCGCGAGCCAGGCGTACAGCGGCGCGCGTTTCAGGGCGGCGCCGCCCTTCGCCGTACGCGGCACCTCCCACAGGATGTCGGCGTCGATGTCGATCTCCTCCACTTCGGCGCCGATGCCCGCGGGGGCGAGGCGCGCAGCGGTGTCTTCCACCGCCGGGATCAGATGCGCGTGACGTTCGCCGTCATCACTGCGCGCGGCGATGCGACGCTCGAACCCGGGGTGGTGGGGGAGGTAGTCGATATCAGCCACCGTGGGGACCTCGAGCACCACGGTGCCGCGAGCGTCGAGCGGCAACTGCTCCAGGATCGTCGCGATCGCAGGCGCTGCTGTCTCGTCGCCGGCGAGCAGGATCGCGTCGGTATCCGCCGGCGGAACGAAATCGATCCCGTAGCTCACTCCGACGTGCGTGGTCGTCGGCGCCAGGATGAGCACTTCGTCGCCGACGCGTGCGTTCGCGATCCATGCCGACGCCGGCCCGAGGACGTCGTGGGCGACCATGTCGATGTCGACTTCTTGCACGGTGGGGCGGACGGCGCGCGTCGTGTACGTCCGCATCACGGGGCGGGCGTCGGGGGAGAGGGCGCGCCACCCCTCGTACCAGTCGGGGCCCGTGGGCATCGTGTCGATCGACGCGGTGTCTGTGGGGAAGAGGATCTTCACCCGCTGGTCGAAGCCCGGATCACCGTACTCGGCCAGGTCTTCGCCGCGGAAGGTGAACCGGCGGAAGCTGGGGGTCAGGTCGGTGATCGCCGCGACGGATACGCGGAAGAAGTCGAGTGCGGGACGAGTCATGGTTTTCCAATCAGCTCTGCAGGCACGTGGTGACGGCCGATCGGCAGCACGAGCGGCCGCCCCGTGAGCGGGTCGGGGATGACGCGACTGTCGAGCCCGAAGACCGCGCGCACGGTCTCGGCCGTCAAGACCTCGGTGGGATCTCCGGCACCGTAGAGGCGTCCACCGGCCATGGCGACGAGGTGGTCGGCGTACCGCGCCGCGAGGTTCAGGTCGTGCAGGACCATCACGATCGTCGTCCCGCGGCTGCGGTTGAGGTCGGTGAGAAGGTCCAGGACGTCGATCTGGTGGCTCACATCGAGGAACGTCGTGGGCTCGTCGAGCAGGAGCACATCGGTCTGCTGCGCCAGGGCCATCGCTATCCAGACGCGCTGACGCTGGCCGCCCGACAGCTCGTCGACGGAGCGATCGGCGATGGCGGCGGTGTCGGTGGCGTCGAGGGCCCGGGCCACTGCCTCGTCGTCCGTGCGCGTCCACCGCGCCAGGGGCCCGTGGTGCGGGGTTCGTCCGCGGCTCACGAGGTCGGAGACCGAGATGCCTTCCGGCGCGATCGGCGACTGCGGCAGCAGACCCAGATCGCGGGCCACCTGTTTCGTGGGCAGCCGGTGGATGTCTTTGCCGTCGAGCAGCACACTGCCGGTGCGGGGGGTGAGCAGGCGTGCCATCGACTTCAGCAGCGTCGACTTGCCGCACGCGTTGGCGCCGACGATCGCGGTGACGCGGCCCCCGGGTACGACGAGGTCGAGCTCGTCGACGATGATGCGGTCGCCGTAGCCGAGGCGCACGCCGCGTGCTTCGAGTGAGCGGTCCGCGGTCATAGTGAGCCTCCTGAGCGGCTGCTGCGGATGAGCAGGAAGATGAGATAGGGGGCGCCCAGCACCCCGGTGACGACTCCGACGGGCAGACGGATTCCGAGCAGGTACTGCGCCGTGAGATCGGCGACGAGGACGAGCAGCGACCCGAAGAGTCCGGCGGCCAAGACGGGGGAGCCGACGGGCCCGAGCATCCGTGCGGCGATCGGGCCGGAGAGGAATGCGACGAACGAGATCGGGCCGGCGGCGGCGGTCGCGAAGGCGAGGAGCGCAACCGCGGCGATGATCAGCAGGACGCGACGGCGTTCGACGGGAACGCCGAGTGCTGCCGCGGTGTCGTCGCCGAGTCGCATGAGTTCGAGATCGCGGGTCAGCCAGAGCAGGGCCGGGACGACCACGATCATCGTGAGGGCCAGGGGGATGGCCTGGTCCCAGGAGGCGCCGTTGAGGTTGCCCGTGATCCACCGCATCGCCGCCTGCAGGTCCCACTCCGCCGCGCGCGAGAGCACGTAGGACACGACGCTGTTGAAGATCGCCGCGACGCCGATTCCGATGAGGATGAAGCGAGCCCCGGCCCCGCCGTCCTTGAAAGCGAGCAGGTAGATCATCAGCGCCGTCACGAGGGCGGCGACGGTGGCGAGCAGGGAGATGCCGGTCTCGCTGAGCGAGAGGAAGACGATGCCGACCACGGCGGCCGCGCTCGCACCCGCGTTGACGCCGATGATGTCGGGGCTGGCGAGCGGATTGCGCAGCATCGTCTGGAACACCGCGCCGCCCATGCCGAAGCACAGGCCGGTGAGGAGAGCGACGGTGGCTCGGGGCAGTCGCAGCTCGCCGACGGTGAACGAAGCGCCGGGGACGGTCTGGCCGGTGATGACGCCCCACACCTCGGCGGGAGTGTAGAAGGTCTGACCGACCATGAGCGAGACCGCGTACATGACCACGACGGCCGTCAGCAGGGAGCCGAGGACGATGCGTCGGCGCCAGGCGCGGCGGGCGCGGCCGGAGACGACGATGTCGACTGTCGTGCGGGGAGCGGCGGCGGTCACAGCGCGCGCATCTTCTGTCGGCGGACGATCGCGATGAAGAAAGGAGCGCCGATGAGCGCGGTCACGATCCCGACCTCGACTTCCTGAGGCCGGGCGATCACACGGCCGACGACGTCGGCGACGATCAGAAGGCCCCCGCCGACGAGAGCTGAGACGGGCAGGAGCCACCGATGGTCCGGACCGACGAGCAGGCGGCAGATGTGGGGCACGATCAGCCCGACGAAGCCGATGGGGCCGGCGACGGCGGTCGCCGCGCCGCACAGGATGACGGCGCCGAGCGCGGCGATCAGACGTACGGTGCGCACACGCTCGCCCAGGCCCGCGGCGAGCTCGTCGCCGAGCGCGAGGGAGTTGAGCGCGGCACTGGCCGCGAGACAGATCACCATGCCGACGGCGAGGAAGGGGAGCACGAGCAGGATCTTCTCGACGGTGGCACCGCCGACGCCGCCGATCTGCCAGAACCGGAAGACACTCATGACGTCGATGCGGGGGAGGAGGATGGCGCTGATCAGGGAGCTGAAGGCGACTGCTGTGGCGGCTCCGGCGAGGGCGAGCTTGAGGGGGCTCGCGCCGCCCCGGCCCAGCGAGCCGATCGTGTAGACGAAGACCGCCGCGATCGCCGCGCCGAGCATCGCGAGCCAGATGTAGCCGAACGCGCCGGTGACGCCGAAGAACGCGAGCCCGATGACGACCGCGAGCGACGCACCGCCGTTGATGCCGAGAATCTGCGGGTCGGCGAGGGGGTTGCGCGTGACTCCCTGCATCACGGCGCCCGATACGGCGAGGGCGGCTCCGACGACGAGAGCGAGCACGGTGCGCGGAACGCGCTTGGCGACCGCGGCCGCGGAGGTGCTCTCGATGCTTCCGCTGAGCCCGGCGACGATGTCGTCGAAACTGACCGCTCGCGTTCCGAAGGTCACCGAGACGATGCCGGCCGCGAGGACGAGCAGAGCGAGAACGATGAGCCAGACGACCCGCCGCCGCCGGGAGCGGCGCCGCGGGGGCGCGCTCACGGCGGCGGGGGCCGTCGTCACGGTCGTGACGCTCACGGCATCCGACGAGGATCGACTGCGGTCACGAGGTCGCCTTCGCGGCCGCCGCGCCGATCATGTCGACGTACGTCGACGTCAGTGGGTCGGTGATCGAGAGGGGGCTGGGGTTGGCCGCCGCGGCGAGCGGGTCGTTCGCCGCGGGCAGCACGACCACGGCTCCCGAGGCGACGGCGGGGATCCGCGACAGCAGCGGATCGGCCTGCATGGCGGCCAGCGTGGAATCGTCGCCGTAGGTCACGAGCACCTGGAGGTCGGAGAACCGCTCGATCTCCTCCGTGCTGTTGGTGATCCAGAACTGGTCGGTGCCCTGGGACTGCTCAGTAACGGTCGCGGCCGGCGTGAGCCCCAGGTCTTCGAGGAAGAGGGGCCGCGGGTCGGCGGTCGAGTAGAAGCCGATCTGGCTGAGGTCGGTCGCGTCGAAGGAGCTGAAGAGCGTCGTCTTGCCGGCGATGTCGGGGTAGGCGCCCGTCAGCTCGTCCAGGTGCGCCGTGAGCTCGTCGACGAGCGCCTCCGCCTCGTCCTTGAGGCCGAGCGCCGTACCGTTCATGACGGTGAGCTCCTGCCAGCTGGTGCCCCACGCGATGTCGGGGTACGCGACGACCGGCGCGATCTTGGTCAGGGTGTCGTAGTCGTCCTGCGTCAGACCCGAGTAGGCCGCGAGGATGACGTCGGGCTGCGTGTCCGCGACGGCTTCGAAGTCGATGCCCTCGGCCTCGTCGAAGAGCACGGGAGTCTCGCCGCCGAGCTCGTCGAGCTTGTCCTCCACCCAGGGGAGGATCCCGTCGCCGTCATCGTCGCCCCAGGTGACGGCGGGCATGCCGACCGGGACGACGCCCAGGGCGAGCGCGGCCTCCTGGTTTCCCCATGAGACGGTCGCAACGCGCGTCGGCTTGCTCTCGATCGTGGTCTGACCGAACGCGTGGTCGATCGTGACGGGGAAGGCGTCGGACGATGCGTCACCGGAGGCGGCGGGTGCCGAGTCGGGAGCGGCGGTCGAACCGCAGCCGGCGAGGAGCAGCGTGGCTGCGATCAGGGCTGCGGCGGCTGTGCGGATGCGGGGCACAGGGGCCTCCAAGAGGAGAGGTGAGTAAGGGCAGGCTTACTTTACGTCCGCCATGCCGATCCCGCCAATCCGCTGCAGTCGCCCTGAAGGTCAGGGGACCCGCGGAGCGGAGCGCTGACACCGAGTAGGATGAGAGGCTGGCCGTTCGGCCGACCTCCCTGTTCCTGACGATTGGACGTTCGCTGTGCTCGCCGTGCACGACCTCGAAATCCGCGTGGGCGCGCGCACGCTGATGGCGGACGTGTCCTTCCGCGTCTCCGACGGCGACAAGATCGGACTCGTCGGGCGCAACGGCGCGGGCAAGACCACTCTCACCAAGGTGCTCGCCGGTGACCTCTTGCCGAGTGACGGCAAGGTCGAACGTTCGGGCGAGCTCGGCTACCTCCCGCAGGACCCCCGATCGGGTGACCCGGAGATGCTCGCACGCACGCGCATCCTCGACGCGCGCGGCCTCGGCACGATCGCGGTGGAGATGCAGAGCGCGTCGCTCGAGATGGGTTCCGAAGACGAAGCCGTGGCGGGAAAAGCCATGCGCCGTTACGGCAACCTCATGGAGCGTTTCGAGGCGCTCGGCGGCTATGCAGCCGAGGCCGAAGCGGCATCCATCGCCCACAACCTGTCGCTGCCGGATCGGATCCTCGACCAGCCGCTGAAGACCCTGTCCGGTGGGCAGCGGCGACGCATCGAACTCGCCCGCATCCTGTTCTCGGACGCGCAGACGATGATCCTCGACGAGCCCACGAACCACCTCGACGCAGACAGCGTGGTCTGGCTGCGCGAGTTCCTCAAGGGATACAAGGGCGGACTGATCGTCATCAGCCACGATGTGGAGCTGGTCGGCGAGACCGTCAACCGCGTCTTCTACCTCGACGCCATGCGCCAGGTCATCGACGTCTACAACATGAACTGGAAGAACTACCTGCGCCAGCGGGTCGCCGACGAGGAGCGCCGCAAGAAGGAGCGTGCGAACGCCGAGAAGAAGGCCACCGCACTGCAGCAGCAGGCGGCCCGGTTCGGTGCGAAGGCGAGCAAGGCCGCCGCGGCGCACCAGATGGTGGCACGCGCTGAGAAGCTGCTCTCCGGTCTCGACGAGGTGCGCCAGGAGGACCGCGTCGCGAAGCTGCGCTTCCCCAAGCCCGCCCCGTGCGGCAAGACGCCGCTGATGGCGTCAGGGCTGTCCAAGTCCTACGGGTCGCTCGAGATCTTCACCGACGTCGATCTCGCGATCGACCGCGGCTCGAAGGTGGTCGTGCTGGGGCTCAACGGTGCCGGCAAGACGACGCTGCTGCGCATCCTCGCGGGCGTCGATCAGCCCGATACCGGAGTGCTGGAGCCGGGGCATGGGCTTCGTATCGGCTACTACGCGCAGGAGCACGAGAACCTCGATGTGGCGCGGTCCGTGCTGCAGAACATGATGTCCGCGGCGCCGGACATCACCGAGACCGAGGCGCGCAAGGTGCTCGGGTCGTTCCTGTTCACCGGAGACGACGTGCTCAAGCCCGCGGGTGTGCTCTCCGGCGGAGAGAAGACACGGCTCTCGCTCGCGACCCTCGTCGTCTCGTCGGCGAACATGCTGTTGCTCGACGAGCCGACGAACAACCTCGACCCCGCCTCACGCGACGAGATCCTCGGAGCGCTCGCGCACTACGAGGGCGCTGTCGTGCTGGTGTCGCATGACGAGGGCGCGGTGGAGGCCCTCAACCCCGAGCGAGTGCTGATCCTGCCCGACGGCGTCGAGGACATCTGGGGACGCGACTACCTCGAGCTCATCACCCTGGCCTGACCTGACCTGACCTGACCTGGCCTGGCCGGGCCTGAGCCGACCGGGCCGCGCGATCAGCTGCGCGACGAGTCGAGGATCGCGTCCTCGTCCTCCATGTCGCGGTCGCGCTTGGTGTCGCGACGGCGACGCAGGCTGGGCGGGACGACCGACGACTCGTGCGGACCGGATGCCGTGCCGGCAGGCGCCGGTGATTCCTCGGAGACCGGGGCGGTGAGCGCGGCGGCGGCTGCGGCATCCTCTTCGTCTTCACGCCGGTGACGGCGCTCGGTGCGGATCATGTACCAGATGAAGACGAAGCCCATGATCGCGAACAGGATCCACTGGATCGCATACGACAGGTGCGGTCCCGGATCCTCGGACGGGCTCGGCATGGCTCCGAGGCTGTCGGCGGGGGCGGGGTCCTCGGAGACGAGGAGCCCGTACGCCGACGTCACGACATCGCCGGCGAGGCCCGCTTCTCCGGCCACGAGGTCGACGTTGATCGTCGGGACCTGGCCGTCGGGCGCCGAGCGCCCCGAGGTGGGGGCGGCTTCGGCGGGCTTCAGCCGGGCCACCACCGTCACCGTGCCCGAGGGCGGTGCGGCTATCGCGGCCGGCACGGGGCTGTCGGACGCCGGTGGAACCCAGCCGCGATCGACGACGAAGATGCGACCGTCCGTCGTCTCGAACGGCACGAGGACCTCGAAGGCCGATGTGCCCCCGTGCGGGCGGTTGCGAACGAGCACCTGATCGTCGGCGCGGTACTGGCCGATCAGCTCCACGGGGTGCCACTCGTCCGCCGGGTCGAGCTCCGCGCCTGACGGCAGGATGTCGGACAGCGGCGCGGGGTCGGCGTCGTAGTTCCGCTCGACGAGCTCGAGCTGAGCGCTGCGCTCTTCGTTGCGCGTGAACTGCCAGTTCGACAGGTAGGCGCAGGCGATCGCGAAAGCCACGGCGACGGCGACATAGCCCGTCCAGCGCACAGCGGTCTTGCCTCTCACGACCCACCTGCTTCGCTGTTGTCGACGACGAGACGCTCCACGCTCACGGGGAAGTCGCGTGCGGCGACGAACTCTCTCAGGTATGCGACGTGGTCGTCGCAGGCCACCCAGATCTTCCGCCGGTCGGCGGTATGGATGCGGGGATTGCGCCAGATGACCCGCCACCGTGCCGACGCGCGGCATCCGGCGCGGGAGCACTCGATGTCGTTCACTCCGGCCGCGACTCCCGGATCTCGATCACGGTCGGCTTCGCGGGTTCCTGCGGCTTGCTCGGCGACTCCTCCGGGCGCTCGGGCAGCGCCGCGAGGGGTGAGACGGCCGCGGGTTCGCGCACGTCGTCGCCGACGTTCGCGATGACCACCGCGAAGTAGGGGAGGAAGATCGCACCGACCGCGAGGGCGGCCGTGTGCCAGCCGTAGGGGGCGATGACGACCATGAGGACGAAGCACACCACGCGCACCGCCATCATGATGAAGTACTTCGTCATGCGACGGTTCGAGTCGTCGTGCGGGGCTCGCGGGAGCGAGGTCGCCGACGGTGTGGCGGTCTGATGCTTCACGGTGCATCAAGGATACGCCCGCGGTGAGTGGTGCGGCCGGGCTCAGAAGCTCGACGAGTAACTGGTGTAGCTGTCCTGCTCGATGGCCCAGCCGATGAACGACGCGACGATGATGATGCCGACGATCGCGAGAGCGAGGCCCGCATAGCCGACGATGAGGCCGGCCAACGCCATTCCTCGCCCGTTCTCGTTGGTCCGCTTGATCTGCGACAGCGAGATGTGGCCCATGAT
Organism: Microbacterium sp. 1262; assembly: GCF_040544895.1. Lineage (NCBI taxonomy): Bacteria > Bacillati > Actinomycetota > Actinomycetes > Micrococcales > Microbacteriaceae > Microbacterium > Microbacterium sp. 1262. Next base: position 1,442,880 of record NZ_JBEPKU010000001.1, on the reverse strand, counting down.
CACACCGGCGACCGACCCGATGACCGGGAGCAGCCAGATGAAGCCCACGATCGAGGCGATCATCGACACGATCGCGAGCGTGTTCGTCTTCTGCGGCTGGTAACCGCCGTGGCCGTACGCCGGGGGCGGATACCCCGCCGGCTGGTACGCCTGCTGCTGGGGCGGGGTGGCGTACGGCGGCGCCGGGGGCGGGACCGGCGCGCCGGAGGCGGGCTGTCCGGGCGCGGGGTACGGCTGCTGCGGCTGGGGCTGGTCGCTCACATCTGCTCCTCGTCGACGTCGGGCCGCCAGCTTATCGGTCGTCAGCCTCGCGCACGCTCCCGCTAGGCTTGCGGGGTTCCCGCCGCAGACACAGGAGAGTCGCATGTCCACGTCCCGAGTCGTTCTCGTCACCGGAGGAAACCGCGGCATCGGCCGCGCGATCGCGGAGCGTTTCATCGCCGACGGTCACCGCGTCGCTGTGACGGCACGGTCGGGCGAAGGCCCCGAGGGTGCGCTGACGGTTCGTGCCGACGTGACGGATGCGGCATCCATCGACGCAGCGTTCACCCAGGTGGAGAGTGAACTCGGTCCCGTGGAGGTCGTGGTCGCGAACGCCGGGATCACGAAGGACACGCTTCTGCTGCGTATGACGGAGGACGACTTCGACTCCGTCGTCGCGACGAACCTCGGTGGCGCCTTCCGTGTCGTCAAGCGCGCCTCGAAGGGCATGCTGCGGGCGAAGTGGGGCCGCGTCATCCTCATCTCGAGCGTCGTCGGGCTGTTCGGTTCGGCGGGGCAGATCAACTACTCCTCGTCGAAGGCCGCGCTCGTCGGCTTCGCCCGTTCGCTCACCCGAGAGCTCGGCGCGCGCGGCATCACCGCGAACGTCGTCGCGCCGGGGTTCATCGAGACCGACATGACGGCGGCTCTTCCCGAGGAAACACAGGCCGAGTACAAGCGCAGCATTCCGGCGGGTCGTTACGGCTCGTCTGCCGAGGTGGCCGGGGCTGTGGCCTGGCTCGCCTCGGATGACGCGGCGTACATCTCCGGCGCTGTCATCCCGGTCGACGGCGGCCTCGGAATGGGACACTGACGCGCCGTCGAGCGTCACATGAGCGCGGCGACGATCTCGCGCCCGAGGCGGTCGGGCTGCGAGAACTGCGGCCAGTGACCTGAACCGAGCTCGACGACCGTGACGTCGTCGAGAGCGTCGAACTCCTCGAGGAACGGCGGCCACGCCGTCAGCATCTCGCGGACTCCCGGTTCGTCGGCCGAGCCCGACAGGACAGTCACCGGGATGCCGTGTCGGCGGGCGTCGCGCAGCTCGACGGCGTCGGTCGGCACCGCGGCCGGAACCGGGTGCGTGCGAGCCGCCCACCGGGCACGCGTGCCGTCGTCGAGGTCGGCGACATCCGGTTCGTCGAAGAACTCCCAACCGGGGAACGGCACGACGCCGTCGACGACCGGGAACGCCGAGATCTCGGCGCCGGGCGCGGGCGGAAGAGTGTCGACGAGGACGACCCGCGCGATGCGATCGGGGCGCCGGTCAGCGGCCGCCCACGCGACGTTCCCGCCACCGCTGTGCCCCACGAGAGCGAGCTGGCCGGGGAGGTCGTCGATACGGGCGACCACCGCGTCGACCCAGTCGCGGAGCGTCGTCGAGGGCGCTCCGGCGGTGTCACCGACACCGGGCATCGTGAGGGCGTGCGGGTGGTGTCCGGCATCGTGGAGGGCGGGGACGACATCGTCCCAGGACGAGGCGTCGAGCCAGAGGCCCGGGATGACGATCACGTGCATGACCCGACCGTAGCGCTCGGCCCGGACACGCGACAGCCTCGTCTCAGGGGAGGAGCGGGATGACCTCTCGCAGGTCGACCGGGCCGACCACGACGTCCGCCTGGCGGCGCACCGCGGGCTTGGCGTTGAACGCGACGCCGAGGCCGGCAGCCGCCATCATCCGCAGGTCGTTCGCCCCGTCGCCGATGGCGATCGTCCGGGTGAGAGGGACCTCGTGACCATCCGCCCATTCGCGCAGGGACGCCGCTTTGGCCTCCGCGTCGACGATGGTGCCCGCGACCGTGCCGTCCAGCGTCGCGCCGTCGGTGCCGAGCCGATTGGCGCGCCACAGGTCGACCGCCAGCCCGGGAGCGATGTGATCGAGCACCTCGTGGAAGCCCCCGGAGACGACAGCGGCAGCGCCGCCGCGCTCGTGGATGGCGGCGATGAGCTCAGCCGCGCCCGGCGTCGGCTCGACGCGCGACCGCACCCGCTCGAAGGCCGTGAGCGGCACTCCCGCGAGCTGTGCGACGCGTGAGCGCAGGCTCGACGCGAAGTCGACCTCCCCGCGCATCGCCGCCTCCGTCGCGGCGGCGACCTCCGCGCCGCGTCCTGCTTCGTCGGCGATGAGCTCGATGACCTCGTTGCGCAGGAGGGTCGAGTCGGCATCGAAGACGACGAGGAAACGCGCGTGGGGCATGACCACCACGCTAGCGGGAACGCGCGTCAGCGCTCGACGCGCGCGTTCTTGCCGACGACGGTGATGCCGGTGTCGGTCACCGTGAAACCGCGGGCGAGATCGCGCTCACGGTCGACGCCCACCGTGGCACCGTCTTCGAGCACGACGTTCTTGTCGAGGATCGCCCGGTGCACACGCGCCCCCGCGCCGACGCTGACGTAGTCGAACAGCACCGAGTCGGTTATGGTCGCGCCGCCCCCGGAGAGTGTCCACGGGCCGACGACGCTGCGCTCGAGATGGGTCCCCGACAGCACGGAGCCGAGCGAGACGATCGAGTCGATCGCATTGCCCATGCGTCCCACGCTGTCGCGGACGAACTTCGCCGGCGGCGAGTTGACGGCTTGGGAGTGGATCTGCCAGTCGGTGTTGTACAGGTTGAAGATCGGCAGCGTCGAGATGAGGTCCATGTGGGCGTCGAAGAACGACTCGATGGTGCCGACGTCGCGCCAGTAGTTGCGATCCCGCGGGGTCGAGCCGGGCACGTCGTTCCGCTTGAAGTCGTAGACGGCCGCCTCGCCTCGGTTCACGAAGTAGGGAATGATGTCGCCGCCCATGTCGTGGTTCGACGTCGGCAGCTCGCCGTCGGCCTCGACCGCCTCGATGAGGGCGTCGGTGTCGAAGATGTAGTTGCCCATCGAGGCCAGCACCTCGTGCGGCGAGTCGGGCAGCCCGGCGGGGCTCTGCGGCTTCTCGAGGAACTCCCGGATGCGGGTCTCGTCAGCGGGGTCGACGTCGATGACCCCGAACTGGTTGGCGAGCCCGATGGGCTGGCGGATGCCGGCGACTGTCGCGCGGGCGCCGGAGGCGATGTGCGCGTCGAGCATCTGACGGAAGTCCATGCGGTACACGTGGTCGGCGCCGATCACGACGACGATGTCGGGCTTCTCATCGTTGATGAGGTTCAGGGACTGGAGGATCGCGTCGGCCGAGCCGGAGAACCACCGCTTTCCCAGACGCTGCTGTGCGGGAACGGAAGCCACATAGGAGTCCAGCAGGGCCGACATGCGCCACGTCTGCGACACGTGGCGGTCGAGGCTGTGCGACTTGTACTGGGTCAGCACGACGACCTGGCGCAGGCCCGAGTTGATCAGGTTGGAGATCGCGAAATCGATCAGGCGGTACTGGCCGCCGAACGGGACGGCGGGCTTGGCGCGGTCTGCCGTCAACGGCATCAGGCGCTTTCCCTCGCCGCCGGCGAGAACGATTCCGAAGACCTTGGGCGCTGCTGGCATGGCACCACACTAGGCCCGCCGAACGCTCCTGTACTAGCGTTCGAGACATGCGTGTAGACATCGTCTCGAAGGAGTATCCTCCCGCGATCTATGGGGGAGCGGGGGTGCACGTCACCGAGCTCGTCCGCGCCCTGCGCGCGTCGATGGAGGTGCAGGTGCGCGCCTTCGGGGCCGACCGGGAGGAGCCCGACACCACGTCCTATGCCACCCCGGTCGGACTCCTCGGCGCGAACGGCGCGCTGCAGACGCTCGGCACCGACCTCGAGATCGTGGGGGATGTCGCCGGCGCGGACGTCGTGCACAGCCACACCTGGTACGCCAACTTCGCGGGTCACCTCGCCTCGCTCCTGCACGGCATCCCGCACGTCGTCACAGCGCACTCGCTCGAGCCGCTGCGTCCCTGGAAGGCCGAGCAGCTCGGCGGCGGCTACGCCGTGTCGAGCTACATCGAGAAGACGGCCTACGAGAACGCGGCCGCGATCATCGCCGTGAGCGACGGCATGCGCCGCGACATCCTGCGCAGCTATCCGGATCTCGATCCCGAGAAGGTCTCGGTGATCTACAACGGCATCGACGTCGAGTCGTGGCGCCCCGTCGACGATCCCGCGGTCCTCGAGCGCCACGGCATCGATCCCGCACGCCCCTCGGTGGTCTTCGTCGGCCGCATCACGCGGCAGAAGGGGCTGCCCTACTTCCTGCGCGCGGCTCGTCTCCTGCCCGCCGACGTCCAGGTCGTCCTCTGCGCGGGCGCGCCCGACACGGCCGAGATCATGGCCGAGGTGCAGGGGCTCGTGCGCGAGCTGCAGGCCGAGCGCTCGGGTGTCGTCTGGATCGAGGAGTTCCTTCAGCGCGACGAGCTCTGTGCGATCCTCACCGCCGCGACGACGTTCGTCTGCCCGTCGGTCTACGAGCCGCTCGGCATCGTCAACCTCGAGGCGATGGCGTGCGGCGCCGCCGTCGTCGGTACCGCGACCGGCGGCATCCCGGAGGTCGTCGTCGACGGCGTGACCGGGCGCCTCGTTCCCATCGAGCAGTCGGACGACGGCACCGGGACGCCGCTCGATCCCGACAGGTTCGTCGCCGATCTGGCCGCCACCTTGACCGAGGTCGTCTCGGATCCCGAGACGGCGCGAAGCTACGGCGCCGCGGGCCGCGAGCGTGCCGCCGACTCGTTCAGCTGGGCTGCGATCGCGGACGAGACCGCCGCGTTGTACGCGAGAGTGGCGGGGCTCGGCCGCTAGGCTGAACCCATGCCGCAGGTCCTGGAGTTCTCCGACGTCGTCGTCCGCCGAAACGCCCGGAACATCATCGACCGGGTCGACTGGTCGGTTTCCGATGATCAGCGCTGGGTGGTGCTCGGCCCCAACGGCGCGGGCAAGACGACAGTGCTCCAGCTGGCGGCGAGCCTGCTCCACCCCACCTCGGGGACCGTCGAGATCCTGGGCGAGCGCCTGGGGCGCACCGACGTGTTCGAGCTCCGCCCGCGCATCGGGTTCGCCTCGTCGGCGATGGCCCGCCGCATCCCGGCTGAGGAGACCGTACTCGACGTGGTCCTCACCGCCGCCTACGCGGTGACCGGGCGCTGGCGCGAGGACTACGAGGACATCGATGAGCGGCGCGCCATGCGGGTGCTCGCAGAATGGAAGCTCGACGGTCTGGCCGAGCGCACCTTCGGCACCCTCTCGGACGGTGAGCAGAAGCGCGTCCAGATCGCCCGCGCCGTCATGACCGACCCCGAGCTCCTGCTTCTGGACGAGCCGACGGCGAGCCTCGACCTCGGCGCCCGCGAGGAGCTGCTCGCTCTCCTGGGCGGTTATGCCCAGGCCCCGACCACGCCCGCGATGATCATGGTGACTCACCACGTCGAGGAGATCCCGGTCGGGTTCACGCACGTGCTCCTTCTTCGCGAGGGTGGAGTGGTCGCTGCCGGTCCGCTGCCCGAGACGCTCACCGCGGAGAACCTCACCGAGACGTTCGGGCTGTCCATCACGCTCACCGAGGAGGGCGGTCGCTACGCGGCTCGGGCGGCATCGTGAACCTGGTAAGATCGCTCTTTGGTGCAGACGCATCGCAGACTTCCCTCGCCCTGGCAAAATCCAGGGCACCACGTAAGGAATCCCATGAAGACTGACATCCACCCCGAGTACCGCGCCGTCGTGTTCCGCGACCTGGGCTCCGGCGAGACCTTCCTGACCCGTTCGACGGTCTCGAGCGACAAGACGATCGAGCTGGACGGTGAGACCTACCCCGTCATCGACGTCGAGATCTCGTCCGCCTCGCACCCGTTCTACACGGGCAAGCAGCGCATCATGGACTCGGCCGGTCGCGTCGAGAAGTTCAACCAGCGCTTCAAGAACTTCGGCTCCAAGTAAGTCGTTCTTCGATCAAGGCCCCGCTTCGGCGGGGCCTTCGTCGTTCTCGGCGGTGTGCTGTGCCCGCTCACGCGATCACGGCTTGACGATCGGGATCGACGCCGTCTCGGCGGCGACCTTGCGGCGGTGCAGGGCGCGTTGCTCGGGCAGGGAGATGTCGAACACGACGGCGAGCAGACGGATGACGGTGGTGACAGCGATGCCGACGATGGCCGCCGCCACGATCGGGGCTCCGAGCGCCGATGCGCCGGCGAGCACCGCACACCCCACCGCTGCCGCGACGGCGTAGAGGGAGCCGACGTGCATGATGGCGACGGGAAGCCCGAGGATGACGTCGCGCAACATGCTGCCGCCGACCGCCGCGCACGAGCCGATGAAGATCGCCGGGACGATCGGAAGTCCCAGCACGAGGGCCTTGCTGGTTCCGAATGCGCCGAACAAGCCGATGACGACGGCGTCGAGGCCGATGATGACGGCGTTGAGCCGTCGGAAGACGTTCGACAGGAGCATTCCCACGAGGGCTGCCGAGGTAGCGGTGATGAGGTACCAGTTGCTCTGCAGCGTGACCGGCTGGACGCCGAGGAGCAGATCGCGGATGAGGCCGCCGCCCATCCCGATCAGGATCCCGATGATGACCACGCCGAGAGGGTCGAGCCGCTGCTTGCCCACGAACCCCGAGGCGAACAGAGCGCCCTGCACCCCGCCGAGGCCGACAGCGGTCAGATCCGCCCAGAGCGGGATCACGAACTGAGACTGCGTCACGGAACCATTGTCGTCGGTCGGCGCGATAATTGGAGGGTGCCCACCTACCGCGACGAGGTCGTGATCCTCCGCACCCACAAGCTGGGTGAAGCGGATCGCATCGTCACGATGCTCAGCCGTCGGCACGGCAAGCTCCGTGGCGTCGCCAAGGGAGTACGTCGCACGTCGTCGCGCTTCGGGGCGCGCCTCGAGCCGTTCATGGTCGCCGACGTGCAGATGTACAAGGGACGGTCGCTCGACATCGTGCAGCAGGCCGAGTCGCTCGGGTCGTACGGGGCCGACATCGCGACCGACTACGACCGGTACACGTCGGCGTCGGCGATGGTCGAGGCCGCCGACCGTCTGAACGAGGCCGAGACGACGCCGCAGCAGTACCTGCTGCTCGTGGGCGGCCTCCGCGCGCTCGCGCGTGGCGAGCACGACAGTCGCGCTGTGCTCGACTCCTACCTCCTTCGCGCCATGGCGCTCTCGGGGTGGGCGCCCTCGCTCGACGCCTGTGCCCGCTGCGGTCGTACCGGGCCGCACGACGGGTTCGTCGCGCCCCTCGGGGGCTCGGTCTGCGATGCCTGCGCTCCGGCGGGATCGGCCCGCATCGCACCGGAGACCGGCGCCCGGCTCCGCGCTCTCATCGCCGGCGAATGGGAAACCGTTGACGCGGGCAGCCCCGGCACCGCCAACGCGGCATCGGGGCTGATCGCCGCGTATGCCCAGTGGCATCTCGAGCGCGGCATCCGGTCACTCGGACACATCGGCGCGGCGCGCTGACCACGGTGATGGCGGGCAGCTCGAACGCCTAGGCTCGAACCGATGAGTCCCAAGCCGTACACGCACCGCGACGCGGTTCCCTATCGCCCCCTCGACTGGACCGGGGTGTACCCGCCGGCGTTCCCGCGAGGCGGTGTCCCGAACCACGTCGCGATCGTCATGGACGGCAACGGACGATGGGCCAACCGCCGCGGACTCACCCGCATCGAGGGGCACCGCGCGGGCGAAGAGGTGCTGCTCGACGTCGTCGCCGGCGCCGTCCAGGCCGGCGTCAAGCACCTGAGCGTCTACGCGTTCTCGACCGAGAACTGGTCGCGGTCGCCTGATGAGGTGCGCTTCCTCATGGGCTACAACCGTGACGTCCTCCACCGTCGTCGTGATCAGCTCAACGAGTGGGGCGTGCGTGTGCGGTGGGCCGGGCGCAAGCCGCGCCTGTGGGGCTCGGTCATCTCCGAGTTGCAGTACGCCGAGCAGCTCACCCGCGACAACGACGTCCTCACGCTCACGATGTGCGTCAACTACGGCGGCCGGCACGAGATCATCGATGCGATGCGGGCGATGGGGGAGCAGATCGCCGCGGGGCGGATGAAGCCCTCCGCCATCACGGAGAAGGCCCTGCGCCGGCACCTCTATGTGCCCGACATGCCCGACGTCGACCTGTTCATCCGTTCGAGCGGAGAGCAGCGGACCTCGAACTTCCTCCTGTGGGAAGCGGCCTACGCCGAGATGGTGTTCCTCGACACGCTCTGGCCCGACTTCTCTCGTTCGGACCTGTGGGGTGCGATTCAGCTGTATCTCTCGCGCGACCGCCGGTTCGGCGGCGCTGTCGACGCTCCCACCGCGTGATGCGCGAGCGGGAATAGCCCGCGCGCGCCAGGACGTTGCACCCGGTGTGACGGACGCAATCAAGATCGACGTGTGGAGCGACATCGCCTGCCCGTGGTGCTACATAGGCAAGCGCAACCTCGAGTCGGGCCTCGCGGCCACGGCGGATGACGAAGACGCTCCGCGCGTCGAGGTGACCTTCCACTCGTTCGAGCTCTCGCCCGACACTCCGGTCGATTTCGAGGGCGACGAGCTGGACTTCCTCTCGACGCACAAGGGGATGCCGCGCGAGCAGGTGCAGCAGATGCTCGACAACGTCACCGGCGTCGCGAAGGACGCGGGCCTCGACTACCACTTCGACATCCTCAAGCACACCAACACGGTCAAGGCGCACGAGCTGCTGCACGCCGCGAAGGCGGAGGGCCGTCAGCACGAGATGGCCGAGCGCCTGATGGCGGCGTACTTCACCGAGGGCCGCCACGTCGGACGGATCGACGATCTCGTCGAGCTCGCGGCCGAGGTCGGACTCGACCGCGACGTGATCCGCGCCGCGCTCGAGTCGGGCGAGCACCTGCCGGCCGTTCGCGCCGATCAGGATCAGGCGCGTTCGTACGGCATCAACGGCGTCCCGTTCTTCGTCATCGACGGCAAGTACGGCGTCTCCGGAGCGCAGCCTGCCGAGGCGTTCGCGCAGATCGCCCGTCAGGTGTGGGCCGAGCGGAACGGCGTCGAAACCGCGGGCTGAGCGCGGTCCGCACACGCGCGCAGGGTCAGCGCGGGAGGTTCGCCTCGATGACCGCGACGATCTCCGGCGCGTCGGGCTTCGTCTGGGGGCGGAAGCGGTGCACCTCACCGCTCGGCGTGATGACGAACTTCTCGAAGTTCCACATCACCGGGCCTCGCGCACCCTCCTCGTTGCGGATCTTCTTCAGCGCCTTGTACAGGGGAGCGGCGTGCGAGCCGTTGACCCGGATCTTGTCCATGATGGGGAAGCTCACTCCCCAGGTCATCGCGCAGTAATCGAGGATCTCCTCCATCGAGCCCGGCTCCTGACCCATGAACTGGTTGCAGGGGAATCCGATGACCTGGAGCCCGCGCTCGCCGTAGGTGCGCTGAAGCTGCTCGAGCTGCTCGTACTGGGGCGTCAGGCCGCACTTCGAGGCGACGTTGACGACGAGCAGCACACCGTCGCCGAGCTCCTCCAGCGTGGTGGCGGTGCCGTCGGCTGCGGAGAAGGGAATCGAACGGATGTCGGTGGTCGCTTCGGTCACGTCCCCAGGCTACGCCCGGCCGCCTTCCGGCATCCGTCCTTCTGGGAGAATGATCTGGTGAGTACCGTCGTTTCCGCTTCCCCGCGCCTGCGGATCGGCCCGATCGCCCTGGATGCACCCGTCGTCCTGGCGCCGATGGCCGGGATCACGAACACCGCCTTCCGTCGGCTGTGCCGCGAGTACGGCGCTGGTCTCTACGTCAGCGAGATGATCACGACCCGCGCACTCGTCGAGCGCAACGCCACCACCATGCGCCTGATCACCCATCACGAGTCGGAGAAGCCGCGCTCCATCCAGCTCTACGGCGTCGACCCCGCCACGACCGAGGCCGCGGTGCGGCTCCTTGTCGAGGAGGACCGCGCCGACCACATCGACCTGAACTTCGGATGCCCCGTGCCCAAGGTGACGCGCAAGGGCGGGGGAGCCGCCCTGCCGTGGAAGCTCGACCTGTTCCGCGACATCGTCACGCGCGCCGCGCGCGCGGCCGGCGACGTCCCGCTGACGGTCAAGATGCGCAAAGGCATCGACTCGGACCACCTGACCTACCTCGACGCGGGTCGCATCGCGGAGGACGCCGGGGTCTCGGCGGTCGCGCTCCACGCACGCACCGCGGCGGAGTTCTACTCGGGGCACGCCGACTGGTCGGCCATCGCCGCGCTGAAAGAAGCCGTCACGAGCGTTCCGGTTCTCGGCAACGGTGACATCTGGTCCGCCGACGACGCCGTGCGCATGATGGCGGAGACCGGCTGCGACGGCGTCGTCGTCGGTCGCGGATGCCTCGGGCGACCGTGGCTCTTCGGAGACCTCGCGCGAGCGCTGGGCGAACCCGGCTCAGCTGGGCCCGAGGTCGATGCCACGCTCGGGTTCGTCGCGACCGCCTTCCGCCGGCACGCCGAGCTTCTCGTGGAGTTCTTCGAGGATGAGGGCCGGGGATGCCGCGACATCCGCAAGCACGTCGCGTGGTACTTCAAGGGCTACCCGGTCGGCGGTGACACGCGGGCGCGGCTGGCGACCGCGTCGAGCCTCGCCGAGATCGACGACATCCTCGCGACGCTGGACTGGGCAGCGCCCTACCCCGGCTCGGCTGCGGAGGGGCAGCGTGGTCGCGCGGGAACCCCCAAGCGTCCGGCGCTGCCGGATCGTTGGTTGGATTCCCGCGACGTCGACGCGGCCGAGTCGTCGGCCATCGCCGCAGCGGAGGTCGAGAACAGTGGGGGCTGAGGTCACGAGCGGTGTCGGCGTCTCGGCGGGACGCCCCTCCGGCTACAACGACCACGACGCCGCCCGCTTCCACCGCGAGGAGCACCGCTCGCGCCGCGACAGCTTCGCCCGCGATCGCGCCCGTGTGCTGCATTCCGGCGCCCTGCGCCGTCTCGCCGCCAAGACGCAGGTGCTGAGTCCGGCGAGCCCGGCCGACTTCGCGCGCAACCGCCTGACGCACTCGCTCGAGGTCGCCCAGGTCGGGCGCGAGCTGGCCATCGCTTTGGAGCTCTCGCCCGACGTCGTCGATACCGCCTGTCTCTGCCACGACCTCGGACACCCGCCGTTCGGCCACAACGGTGAGCGGGCCCTCAACGACTGGGCCGAGGACATCGGCGGCTTCGAGGGCAACGCGCAGTCGCTGCGCATCCTCTCGCGTCTCGAGCCGAAGGTCGTCGATGCGTTCGGTCAGAGCGCGGGCCTGAACCTCACGCGGGCGAGCCTCGATGCGACGTGCAAGTACCCGTGGACGGTCGAGCACGCCATCCCCGACCCGGGCGGACGGCAGAAGTTCGGCGTCTACCCCGAGGACGAGGCGGTGTTCCAGTGGATGCGTGAGGGCGCCCCGGGTCGCCTGCGTTGCATCGAGGCCGAGGTCATGGATCTCTCCGACGACATCGCCTACTCGGTGCACGACTTCGAGGACGCGGTCCTGAACGGCTACCTCGATCCGGCGCGGCTCGGGGATCCGCGCGAACGCGAGGCGCTGCTCACCGCGATCCAGAGCTGGGTGGGCTACGGCTTCACGAAGGACGAGCTCGGCGATGCGCTGTACCGTCTGACACTGCTTCCCGAGTGGCTCGAGTCGTACGACGGCTCGCGCGCGGCGATGGCACGTCTCAAGAACCTCACTTCCGATCTCATCGGCCGGTTCGCGCGCGCCGCCACGGCGGCGACCCGCGAGCACTACGACATCCCCGTCCTGACCCGCTTCCGCGGTCGGGTCATCGTTCCGCGCGTCATCGAGGTCGAGATGGCGGTGCTCAAGGGAGTCATCGGCGCCTTCGTCGTCTCGATCGAGGGACGCAAGGGGCTCTACAAGGAGCAGCGCCGCGTCCTGCGCCGCCTCGCCGACGCCCTGTGGGAGCGTCCGGAGCACCTCGACGCGCTGCACGCCGAGGACTTCGCCGCGGCGGTGACGGATGCCGCCCGCCGCCGCGTCATCGTCGACCAGGTGGCGACCCTCACCGACCGCTTCGCGATCGAGTGGCACGGCCGCCTGGTGGGCCCGGTCGACCTTCGCGAGCTGGGCCTGTGGTCGTCTGATCCGCGCGCGACGGCGCCGAGCCACTTCGCGCTGCCCGAGCCCATCGAAGGGCTCTGATGGCACGGATCCGGCAGACCGACATCGAAGAGGTCAAGGCGCGCACGAACATCGGCGACATCGTCGGCGAGCGTGTCGCCCTGAAGTCCGCCGGCGTCGGCTCGCTGAAGGGGCTCTGCCCGTTCCATGACGAACGCAGCCCCAGTTTCCACGTCCGGCCGCAGGTGGGGTACTACCACTGCTTCGGATGCGGTGAGTCGGGCGACGTCTACTCGTTCCTGCGGGCGATGGACCACCTCTCGTTCACCGAGGCCGTGGAGCGCCTCGCGGCGCGCATCGGTTACTCACTGCACTACGAGGACGGCGCTGCGGCTCCCGAGACGAGCGGTCGTTCCCGGCTGTACGCCGCCCACACCGCCGCGGCCGAGTTCTATCGGTCGCAGCTGTCCGCCCCGGACGCGCAGGCCGCACGTCAGTTCCTCGGCGAACGAGGCTTCGACGCCGGTGCAGCCGCGCATTTCGGGGTCGGATACGCGCCCCAAGGCTGGTCGGCGCTTCGCGACGCACTGCGGTCGCAGGGATTCACCGACGAGGAGCTGCTCACCGGGGGACTGGTCTCGAAGGGGCAGCGCGGCGTCTACGACCGGTTCCGGGGACGGGTCGTCTGGCCCATCCGCGACGTCGCCGGTCAGACGATCGGTTTCGGCGCTCGCCGCCTGTACGACGACGATCAGGGTCCGAAGTACCTCAACACGCCAGAGACGCCGATCTATAAGAAGGCGCAGGTCCTCTACGGCCTCGACCTCGCGAAGAAGTCGATCTCGCGGGAGCACCGCGTCGTCGTCGTCGAGGGCTACACCGATGTGATGGCGTGCCATCTCGCCGGGGTCACCGGAGCCATCGCGTCGTGCGGCACGGCCTTCGGTACCGATCACATCACGGTGCTGCGTCGCGTCATGGGCGACAGCGAGGGCAGCTCGGGTGAGGTCGTCTTCACGTTCGACCCGGATGCCGCCGGCCAGAAGGCCGCGCTGCGCGCTTTTGGCGACGAGAAGCGCTTCGCGGCGCAGACGTACGTCGCGGTCGCCCCCGAGGGGCTGGACCCGTGCGATCTCCGTCTGAACCGCGGTGACGCGGCCGTGCGCTCGCTCATCGAGGCGAAGGCGCCGATGTTCGAGTTCGTCATGGATCAGCGTCTGTCGACGTTCGACCTCTCCACCGTCGAAGGACGCATCGGCGCTCTGCGAGCAGCGGCACCGATCGTCGCCGACATCCGCGATGCCGCGCTTCGACCGGGCTACACGCGTGTCCTCGCCGGAAAGCTCGGGCTCGACCTTTCGGAGGTGCAGCCCGAGGTCGAGCGGGCCGCGCGCCGCGCGTCGGCGTCCGGGAGCGCAGGGGAGCGCACTCGCGGCGAGGCACCGGGCGCAGGCCGAGCGCAGCCCTCCGGTGCGCCCGGCGCGGCCTCCGAACCGCCGCCCGTGTCGGTCCGTGTCACCCTCGCCTCACTGCCGGCCGCCCTCGAGCTCGAGAAGCGCGCGCTCATGGGCGTGCTGCAGTACGGGCACCTGCTCGACAAGCAGGCCGTCGACATCGCGCTGGGTCTGCCCATGCCGCATCCGGCTCTCGAAGCCGTCCGTCAGGCCGTCTCGATGCAGACCGATCTCACCCGGCCCGGATGGACCTCGGCTGCGGTGGACGCGACTCGGGAGCCCTATCGCACGCTCGCGATCGAACTGCTCACGGCGGACTTCCCCGCGGGAACCGAACGCATCGCGCAGACGACGGCGATGGAGTCGCTGCGCAAACTCCGCCAGCGGGCGCTCGAACGCGAGAAGGCCGAGCTGCGAAGCGCGCAGCAGCGCCTGGAACCGGGATCGCCCGAGTTCCGTTCCATCGGCGTCGCCATCCGCGATCTCGACCTTCGGCTGCGGCAGCTCATGGAGTCGGAGTAGCCGCCGTCGGCGACGAGTAGCGGTCGAGCGATGAAAACGGCAGGATGATGCGCATGTCCCGACGACCCGACGCGGAGATCGCGGTGCGCTGCGACGATCTGTCGATAGCGCGGACGGGCGATTCCGATCGCGTCGTCGAGGGCGTCAGCGTCACGGTCCGGGCGGGAGAAGCCCTCGCCGTGATGGGCGCGACCGGATCCGGCAAGTCGACGCTGCTCTCCGTCCTGGCCGGCAATGCGCCGGCCGATGTCGGGGTCGTCGGCGGTGCTGCGGAGGTGGCCGGCCTCTCGGTGCGGAAGGGTGGCCGTTCGCGCCGCATGCTCACCTATTACGCCGGGCACATGCCACAGGCGGCGGGCGCTTCGCTCCCGGCTCGATTGACCGTGGCCGAAGTCATCGCCGAGCCCATCACCTCGCGTGACCGGCGGGTGAGTCAGCGTGCTCTGTCGCTTCGGGTCGCCTCGCTCCTCGACGAGTTGCACCTTCCGCTGGGGGCGGCCTCGCAGTATCCCTACGAGCTCAGCGCGGGCATGCGCCAGCGCGTCGCCCTCGCGCGCGCTCTCGTGCTCGACCCGAAGGTCTTCATCGGCGATGACCCGTACGCGAACCTCGACATCGAGGTGCGTATCGCGGCTCGAGAGGCCTTGCTCTCGCGTCGCGACGACACGGGGATGGCGATCGTCATCGCGACGAACGACGTCGAGACCGCCGACGAGCTGGATGCCGCGGCTCTCGTCCTGCACGGTGGCCGGCCCGTGGGATACGGGCAGACCGCATCGGATGTGGTCTGGACGCCGGACGGGCGATCGCGAGCGTCCTGACGGCCGCGACCCGCCCGGCGGTCGGCCGATGTCGTGAGCACCCCCGGAGCTTTGCTAATATAGACGGGTTGCCCGGCGCGAGCGGGGCGGCTGATCCTCGGTAGCTCAATTGGCAGAGCAATCGGCTGTTAACCGATAGGTTCTTGGTTCGAGTCCAAGCCGGGGAGCGAGAGACCCGCGTTATCTACCGCGGCTCTCACCGAAGGCCCGGGCTTCCACCCCGGGCCTTTACTCATGTGTCTGAGGTTCGCCTGGCACTCGATGCCCGTTCCTCGGCCTCGAAGCGGCGCGAAGTGCCAACCGGAGACGTGCGATCGCGCGAACGATCAGCCGAAGACGTGCAGTCCGAGGTCGTCGCTCAGCGCCTCCGCGCCGATGCGACCGCGCACGCTCGTCCCGTGCTCGTCGAGAGGCGGGCTCACGATGGCAGCGCCGAGCTTGCCCGGAGCCGACAACACGATCGCGCCGGAGACACTGGACTTCGCGGGGACGCCGACGGCTCGCATCCAGCGACCCGATCCGTCGTAGACGCCGCACGTGGCCATGACGGCGACGACGTCTCTCGCGATCCGCGCAGACACCGCCCGTTCGCCGGTCACGGGATTCACCCCGCCGAGAGCGAGCGTCGCGCCCATGACGGCCAGGGTCTGCGCGTCCACCAGCACGGCGCACGCACGGGCGTAGACCGCGACAGCGTCATCGGCCGTGACGGCGAGCGTTCCCTCATCGCGCATCAGATGCGCGAGTGCATGATTGCGGTCGCCGAGGAGGTGCTCGCTGTGGGCGACATCGTCGTCCACCTCCAGTCGGCGACCGGCGAATCCCGACAGCCCGGCCACGATGCGGCTCGCCCGCTCGTCGGGATCGTCTCCATCGACCAGTGCGCAGGTCAGGATGGCGCCGGCGTTCACCATCGGGTTCGGGGGTCTTCCCGTGCCGCTCTCGAGCTTGATGGCGTCGAACGCCTCGCCCGTCGGCTCGATGCCGACCCGGTCTAGAGCTGCGCCGTCGGTGTCGGCCAGAGCGAGGGCGAACAGGAACGGCTTGACGGCTGACTGGATGCTGAACGGGACCTCCCCATCCACCGACGATCGGACCGAGCCGTCGGGCAGAGCCAGTGCGATCGCGCACAGGTCGCGGTCGGCGTCGGCGAGCTCCGGAATGCTCGTCGAGCGTTCACCGTCGCGCGCCGGCAGCAACCGTCCACGCAGAGCGTCGAGATCGTATGCACGCGGACCGCTGGCGTCGCTCATGGCGTCAGGCGTCGAGATCGTCGACGCCCGGCATCCAGGCGTTGCCCGGACGGCCCCAGCCGCGCTTCTTCGCGATCTTCTGCGTCGTCTTCCAGTCCGAGTCGTCGAGGCGGTCCACGTAGAGGATGCCGTCGAGGTGATCGAACTCGTGCTGCATGATGCGCGCGCGCCAGCCATCGACGCGGATCTCGACGGGGGAGCCGGCGAGGTCGGTGCCGGTCACGAGCACCTCCTCGGAGCGCCGCAGCGGGAACCGCTCACCGGGGAAGGAGAGGCACCCCTCCGACTCGTCGTCGGGATCGGGTGATCCGGGCTCGAGGGGTCGCATCCAGAGCTCGGGATTGATGATCTCGCCGCGCCAGGGCTCGCCGTCGTCGTCCTGGTACGTGTAGACGTAGATCCGCAGGCCGACGCCGACCTGCGGAGCAGCCAGGCCGACCCCGGGGGCGGCATCCATGGTCTCGTACATGTCGGCGACGAGCTGGCGGATCTCGTCCGTGATCTCGGTGACGGGCTCGGCGGGGGCGTGCAGCACGGGATCGCCCATGATGCGAATCGGAAGAACGGGCACGTTGCGAGCCTAATCGAGCCCGCTTCGCCGTTATGGTCGAAAGGTGATTCCGTTTGTCGCGTCCCTCGATGACGTCACCGACCAGCTGATCGGAGTCTTCCGCGAACCCAGAATCCTCATCGGAATCCCGCTCGCGCTGCTCGGCGCCGTGTTCATGTCCTTCGGAGCGCTCTACCAGCACCGGGGTGTGCAGAAGGTCGAGCGTCTCACCAACTCGTCGGGAAGCGCCGGGCTCAACGGCTCGCAGCTGCTGAGTCTGCTCAAGCGTCCGTCGTGGGTGGCGGGGACGATCATGCTCGGGCTCGCGATCGTGTGTCAGCTCGCAGCGCTGACTTTCGCGCCGCTCATCCTCGTTCAGCCGCTCGGTGCGATCTCTCTCGTGATCACGACCCTCCTGAATGCACGCATCACCGGCGTCAAGCCGACGAAGCGGTCGGTTCGCTCGATCATCCTGTGCGTCGGAGGCATCCTCGCCTTCGTCACGGTGGCCGCGCTCGTCGCGACGGAGGAGCCGATCGATCAGGCGCAGCTCATCACCATCCTCGCTCTGCTCGCGGGCGTGCTGCTGATCTCGGGGGCCGTGTGGATGCTGGTGCGCAAGGGCGCGAAGCCGCTCTTCTACATCGCGGCCTCGGGAATCATCTACGGTTTCGTCGCGACGCTCGCGAAGGTCGTGATCTCGCGCATCCAGAACGGCGACTTCGAGTGGTTGACGCTCCTGTGCCTCGTCGGCCTGATCACCGCGACCGCGGTCGGTGCGTACTTCGTTCAGACCGCTTACTCCGTCGGGCCTCCCGATCTCGTCATCGCCGGGCTCACCGTCATCGACCCGATCGTCGCCGTCATCATCGGCATCGCCATCTTGCGTGAGGCCGCAACGGCGCCGTTGCCGGCATTCGTCGGCTTCGTCGTCGCCGGAGCCATCGCGGTCTATGGCGTGACGTCGCTGGCGCGGAACCATCCGCAGGTCGTGCTCGACAGTCAGCAGCTGCCGATTCCGCGCGGGAGCAAGGGCAAGCGCCTCGACGATTGAGCGGTCGCGTCGGTTCGAGGCGGCTCGCGCTAGGCTCGATACGGCACGGGGCGGTGGCCAAGCTGGTCAAGGCAGCGGGCTCATAACCCGACGATCGTGGGTTCAAGTCCCACCCGCCCTACGCACGAATGGCCGCCCGCGGGCGGCCATTCGCACGCACAGGGGCGTGAAGCGTCAGGGGTGCGTGATCGCGGGATCCTGCGGGAAGTGGGTGTTGTCGTCGCCCGCCTTGAGATCGGTGTCGCCGAGGTCGGAGCCCGCGCGAGCCGCGTCGGCCTTCACCTCATCGCTGGCGGCATCCGTCGGCGCGGCGCTGTCGGCGTGTGCGTCATCGGCGTCGCGGTGGTGGGGAGTGCTGTCGGACATGCGGCATCCTTTCCTCGGGGTGTGAGATCCAGCCTGCCGCTCGGGTGGGTCGCGAGGAAGGCGCTTGACATCGGATGCCGGGAGAAATCGTGACACGGTTGTGATTCTTCAGGTTCGTGCGCGATAATCGACGCCATAACCGAACACATCGCCGACATCCGGGCTCAGGTCGTAGGGGAAGACGTACCTGATGAAACGGAGAAGTCATGGCGATACCACAGGCGCGTGGAGTGATCTTCATCCACTCCGCGCCACGCGCGTTGTGCCCGCACCTCGAGTGGGCGGCGGGGCGCGCGCTCGGACGCGCGGTCAGCTTCGACTGGGAGGACCAGCCGGTGCTCGACGGCAGCCGTCGCGCGGAGTTCTACTGGGAGGGCCCCGCCGGAACCGGAGCAGCACTCGCAACGGCGATACGGGGCTGGGAGCACCTGCGATTCGAGGTGTCGGAGGATCCGACGCCGCGCAGCGACGGGGGCCGGTGGATGCACACCCCGAGCCTCGGCATCCATTACGCCCAGACCGATGCAACGGGCAACGTCGTGATCGGTGAGGACCGCATCCGCTACGCCATGGAGATCGCGGCGGGCGATGTGCGCGAGCTGCAGCGCGAGCTCGACGTCGCGTTGGGCGCAGCCTGGGACGAAGAGCTCGAGCCCTTCCGTCACGCCGGCGACGATGCTGCCGTGGTGTGGCTGCACAAGGTGGGCTGATTCCGAGTCGCACAGACGCAGTCGGCCCGTGCGTTCGTACCGAGCCCCGGTGGAATGATCCCGGGGAACGGGAGCACGTACGGGACGACTGACCCGAAAGAAGAACAGACCCCCGCGGAACGCCGTCCGCGGGGGTCTGTTTCGTGTTCCGAGACCGGTCAGGCCGAACGGAACGCGACGACGGCGTTATGTCCGCCGAAGCCGAACGAGTTGCTGATCGCCAGCAGATCACCGTCGCCGAGGCTCTGGGTCTCGCCCGAGACCCGGAACGGGACGGCGGGGTCCTGCTCGGTGATGTTGATCGTCGGCGGCGCGATCCGTTCGCGTAGAGCCAGGATCGTGAAGATCGCCTCGAGGGCACCGGTACCACCCAGCAGGTGACCCGTGGACGCCTTCGTGGCCGAGACCGGGATCTCGTCGATGCGGTCGCCGAAGACGCTGCGCAGCGCCTGGTACTCGTTGGGGTCGCCGACGGGGGTCGAGGTCGCGTGCGCATTGATGTGCGCGACATCATCGGGGGAGGCATCGGCCTGCTCGAGAGCAGCGCGGACCGCGCGCGAGGCGCCGGCGCCCTCGGGGTCGTTGGCCGTGATGTGGTACGAGTCGGCGGTGACGCCGCCGCCCACCGCGTAGGCGTAGATCTTCGCGCCGCGAGCCTTGGCGTGTTCTTCGGTCTCGAGGATCAGCACACCGGCGCCCTCACCCATGACGAAGCCGTCGCGATCGATGCTCGTCGGGCGCGAGGCCGTCGCCGGGTCGTCATTGCGGCGTGACAGTGCCTGCATCGAAGCGAAGGACGCCATCGTGATGGGGTGGATCGCCGACTCGGTGCCACCGGCGATGACGATGTCGGCCAGGCCGTCCTGCAGGTGCTCGATCGCGTTGACGATCGACTCCGTGCTCGAGGCGCAGGCGCTCGCGACCGTCCGGGCGAAGGCGCGCGCCCGGAAGTGCAGCGAGAGGTTACCGGCGGCGGCGTTGGGCATGAGCATCGGAACCGTCATGGGCAGAACGCGTCGCGGTCCCTTCTCGCGCAGCGTGTCCCACGCATCGAGCAGCGTCCACACCCCGCCGATGCCGGTCGCGAAGTCGACACCGAGACGCTCGGGGTCGACCTCGGGGCTGCCGGCATCCGCCCACGCCTCCATCGCGGCGACCATCGCGAACTGCGACGCGGGGTCGAGACGCTTGGAGACAGGGCGCTCCAGCACGGTGTCGGGGCGCACGATGGCCTCGGCGGCGAAGTGAACCGGAATCTGGTACTTCTCGACCCACTCGTGCTCGAGTGTGCGCGTGCCGGAATGGCCGGCGAGCAGGCCTTCCCAGCTTTCGGGTGCGGTGCCGCCCAGGGGCGACGACGCTCCGATTCCGGTGACGACGATACGCGGGGTGCTCATGGATCTCCTCGGTGGAACCCCGGCGGGGGCGTGTGCCCCCGCCGGTGGGGGTTACGCCTGGTTGGACGTGATGTAGGTGACGGCGTCGCCGACGGTCTTGAGGTTCTTGACCTCTTCGTCGGGGATGGTGACGCCGAACTTCTCCTCGGCGTTGACGACGATCGTCATCATCGAGATCGAGTCGATGTCGAGGTCGTCGGTGAAGGACTTCTCGAGGGCGACCTCGTCGGCCGAGATGCCGGTCTCGTCGGTGATGAGCTCGGCGAGTCCTGCGAGGACCTCGTCGTTGCTGAATGCCATGGGGTTTCTCCTTGTTATCTCTGGACCGACCCGGACGCGGGCCGCTGTTCAGTCTAGGTGCGGGGACCCGCCCGATCAGGGAAGGACGACGACCTGCGCGCCGAAGACGAGCCCCGCGCCGAAGCCGATCTGGAGGGCCAGACCGCCGCTCAACTCGGGGTTCTCCTCGAGCAGGCGGTGCGTGGCGAGGGGAATGGATGCCGCCGACGTGTTGCCGGTGGTCTCGATGTCACGACCGATCGCGACGGTCTCGGGCAGCCCGAGCTGCTTGGCGAACTCGTCGATGATGCGCATGTTCGCCTGGTGCGGGATGAAGGCGGCGAGGTCGCCCGCCTGGATGCCGGCCTCCTCGATGGCTCGCCGTGCGACCTTGACCATCTCCCAGACCGCCCAGCGGAACACCGTCGGGCCTTCCTGCCGGAGTGTCGGCCACGGCGCAGTCCCGTCGCGGAACTCCACGAGTGTGTGGTTCATGCCGACGGCGTCGGCCTTCGACCCGTCCGAGCCCCACACCGTCGGACCGATGCCCGGGGTGTCGCTCGGCCCGATGATCGCCGCGCCCGCGCCGTCGCCGAGCAGGAACGAGATCGTGCGGTCGGTGGGGTCGACGATGTCGCTGAGCTTCTCCGCGCCGACGACGGCGACGTAGCGGGCCGCACCCGCGCGAACGAGCGCGTCGGCCTGAGTCACTCCGTAGGAGAACCCTGCGCACGCCGCGTTGACGTCGTACGCCGCCGCCGGGTTCGCCCCGACGCGGTCGGCGACGATCGCCGAGACCGACGGGGTCTGCTTCGGGTTCGAGATCGTCGAGACGATGACGGCGTCGACCTGGTCGGCGGGAACGCCGCTGCGCTCGATCGCCTCGGCCACGGCATCCGCGGCCAAGTCGATGACGGTGGTCTCCTTGTCCGCGCGCACGCGAGTGACGATGCCGGTGCGCTGACGGATCCACTCGTCGCTCGAGTCGATCGGTCCGACGAGGTCGTCGTTGGGTACGGCGTTCTCACCGCGAGCCGCGCCGTACGCGTAGATGCGGGTGTGAGCGGGGCCGGTGGCCTGGCGAATGGCGGCGGTCATGCGGCACCTCCGGAGATGAGAGCGGATGCGGCGACGAGGTCGTCGGGGGTCTTGACGGCGACCGAGGGGACGCCGCGAAGAGCACGCTTCGCGAGGCCCACGAGGGTGCCGGCGGGGGCGAACTCGATGATGCCGGTGACGCCGTGCTCGGCGAACGAGGACATGCACAGGTCCCAGCGCACGGGAGACGCGACCTGGGCGACCAGACGGTCGAGAGCGTCACGGCCCTCGGCGACGACGGCGCCGTCGCGGTTCGACCACAGCGTGAGGTCGGGGTCGTTCACCGAGGTGGCGGATGCCGCCGCGGCGAGCGTGTCGACGGCCGGCGCCATGTACCGCGTGTGGAACGCGCCGGCGACCTGGAGGGGAATGACCCGGGTCGCAGCGGCGGGCTCGGCGGCGAGGCTCGCGAGAGCGTCGAGTGCGCCGGCCGCGACGATCTGTCCTCCACCGTTGTAGTTGGCCGGGGTGAGGTCGAGCTCCTCCAGACGGGCGACGACGGCATCCTGGTCGCCGCCGAGCACGGCGCTCATGCCGGTCTGCTCGCGGGTCGCGGCATCCGCCATGGCGCGGCCGCGGAGTCCGACCAGACGCATCGCGTCATCGTCGCTCAGCACGCCGCCGGCGGCGAGTGCCGCGATCTCGCCGACCGAGTGGCCGGCGACGCCTGCCGGGCGAGCGCCGTCGGCGACGAGCGCGCTGTACGACAGCAGGCTGGCGGCGACGATGAGCGGCTGGGCCACGGCGGTGTCTCGGATGCGATCCGCATCCCACTCGGTACCGGCGGCGACGAGGTCGACCTCGGCGAGCTCGGAGAAGCGCTCGAGGCGTTCACGCGCACCCTCCAGCTCGAGCCACGGGGCGAGGAAGCCGGGGGACTGCGACCCCTGCCCGGGGAACACGGCGATGATCACTGTTACATCCTTCCAAGTTCAGTCGGTCGACCGCTGGCGACGATCGCACAACAATGCGGCGAACCTTTGTGTCGACCGTACAGTCGACGGGTCATGAGGAGCGTCCGACGGAGGCGCGGCCTCGTCAGCTCCGGCGCGACTGCGGCGCGCGTCGTCTCGTGAGGTCATTGCCGATAGAGCCCAGGATGAGCGCAGTCTGCAGGATGAGCGCCTCACGGGGCCCGGTCGCGTCCCAGCCGATGACGTCCGACACGCGCTTCAGCCGGTACCGGACGGTGTTCGGATGCACGAAGAGCTCGCGGGCCGTCGCTTCGAGGGAACGACCGTTGTCGAGGTAGCTCCACAGGGTAGCGACGAGGTCCGCAGAGTGGGCGAGCAGCGGACGATAGATCCGTTCGACCAGAGTTGCCTTGGCGACGGGATCGCCGGCCAGCGCGCGCTCGGGAAGCAGATCGTCGGCCTCGACGGGTCGCGGCGCATGACGCCAGGCACTCGCGACCGCGAAGCCGGCGAGAGCCGCGCGAGCGCTCTGGCTCGCATCGACCAGGGCGGGCACGGTGGGGCCGAGCACCAGGTGACCCGGGCCGAAACCGGGCTCGAGTCTCGCCGCTATCTCGAGGAAGGTCAGCTCGGGCACCGGCTCCGCCCGGCCTGGTAGGTCGGCACGCCCGATCACGATCACCAGGCGAAGGCCCTGAACGCCGACGAGGACGTCGACGCCCATCTTGCGCGCGGCACGGCGCAGCTGGTCGACGTCGAACTGCGGGGGAGCGGTGCCGACGAGGACGGCGACCGCACCGTGCCCGTGCCAGCCGAGCGCGGCGATCCGGCTCGGAAGCTCCTCGTCGGTCTCACCCGTGAGGATGGAATCGACGACGAGCGCCTCGAGGCGGGCATCCCACAACCCGCGCGCCTCGGCGGCGCGCGCGTACACGTCTGCCGCTGCGAAAGCGACGTCACGCGAGTACTTCAGGATCGCCTCGCGGACATCGTCGCCGCGGTGCGCCACCCGTTCCTCGGTGACTTCGACGGTCACCCGCACGAGCTGCAGGGTCTGCGTCAGGCTGACGCTGCGCAACAGCTCGCGCGGAGCCGCGGCGAAGATGTCGGCCGCGATGCGCGGGGTCGAGGTCGGATCCTCGTACCACTGGATGAACGAGGTGATGCCCGCCTGCGCGACCAGTCCTACGGAGGACCGGCGCGCAGGCGGCATCTCGGCGTACCAGGGCAGCGTCTCCTCGAGCCGATTGATCGTGGCTGTGGCCAGATCACCCGAGATCCGGCGGAGCCACGCGAGTGTCTCCGCCTTCGAGCTGTCGTCGGTCACCGAAGGGTCAGCTCTCGCCGCCCGCGTTTCCGCTCGTGCCCGCCGTCACGTCGTGCAGACGGTAGCGCTCGATCGCCTGCGCCGACAGACCGCGGTCCACGACGCCGTCCTCGGCCAGAGCCTGGAGTGTGCGCACCACGATCGACGGCCCGTCGATCTTGAAGAACCGTCGAGCGGCCGGGCGGGTGTCGGAGAAGCCGAAGCCCTCCGCGCCCAGCGTCGCGAAGCGACGCGGCACCCACGGCCGGATCTGGTCCTGCACGGCGTGCATGAAGTCGCTGACCGCGACGACCGGGCCCTCGGAGTCGTTGAGCTTCTGCGTGACGAAGGCCGTGCGGGGCTCGTCGGTCGGGTGCAGGAAATTGTGCTCGTCGACGGCGAGACCGTCACGACGCAGCTCGGTCCAGCTCGTGACCGACCAGACGTCGGCGATCACACCCCAGTCGTCCTTGAGGAGCTTCTGCGCCTCGTAGGCCCACGGTACGCCGACGCCCGACGCGAGCAGCTGCGCGCGCGGCCCGTCGCCCTCGCCGACGCTCACGCGGTGGATGCCGCGGATGATGCCGTCGACGTCGACATCCTCAGGCTCCTTCGGCTGCACCAGCGGCTCGTTGTAGAGCGTGATGTAGTACATGACGTTCGGGTCGGGGTGGTTCCCGCCGTACATGCGCTCGAGACCCGAACGAACGATGTGGGCGATCTCGTACCCGTAGGCCGGGTCGTACGACACAGTGGCGGGGTTGGTCGAAGCGAGCAGGTGCGAGTGGCCGTCAGCGTGCTGCAGGCCCTCGCCGGTCAGGGTCGTGCGGCCGGCCGTCGCGCCCATGATGAACCCGCGGGCCATCTGGTCGCCCGCGGCCCACTGCGCGTCGCCGGTGCGCTGGAATCCGAACATCGAGTAGAAGACGTAGACCGGGATGAGCGGCTCGCCGTGGGTGGCGTACGAGGTTCCGATCGCGGTGAACGCCGCGACGGCGCCGGCCTCGTTGATGCCGACGTGGAGGATCTGACCCTGCGGGCTCTCCTTGTACGCCAGCAGCAGCTCGCGGTCGACCGAGGTGTAGTTCTGCCCGTGCGGGTTGTAGATCTTCGCGGTCGGGAAGTACGCGTCCATGCCGAACGTGCGCGCCTCATCGGGGATGATCGGCACGATGCGGTGGCCGAAGTCCTTCGCACGCAGCAGGTCCTTGAGCAGTCGGACGAACGCCATGGTGGTGGCGATCTCCTGCGTGCCCGAGCCCTTCTTCGGCAGCGCGTACGACTCGTCGCCGGGCAGCGTCAGCGGCGCGTGCTTCGTACGACGCTGCGGCAGGAAACCGCCGAGCTCACGGCGACGCTCGAGCATGTAGCGGATCGTCTCGTCCTCGGCGCCCGGGTGGTAGTACGGCGGGAGGTACGGGTTCTCCTCGAGCTGCGCGTCGGTGATCGGGATGCGCATCGAGTCGCGGAAGTGCTTGAGGTTCTCGAGCGTCATCTTCTTCATCTGGTGGGTCGCGTTGCGACCCTCGAAGTGGTGACCGAGACCATAGCCCTTGATCGTCTTCGCGAGGATGACGGTCGGCTGGCCCTTGTGCTCCATCGCCTGCTTGTAGGCGGCGTAGACCTTCTGGTAGTCGAGACCGCCGCGGCGGAGCTTGCCCCAGATGTCGTCGTCCGACCAGTCCTTCACGAGCGCCGCCGTGCGCTCGTCGCGCCCGAAGAAGTGCTCGCGGATGAACGCGCCGTCCTCGGCGCGGTAGGTCTGGAAGTCGCCGTCGGGGGTGGTGTTCATCAGGCGGACGAGGGCGCCCTCGTCATCCTGCGACAGCAGCTCGTCCCAGCCGCGTCCCCAGACGACCTTGATGACGTTCCAGCCCGCGCCGCGGAAGTACGCCTCGAGCTCCTGGACGATCTTGCCGTTTCCACGGACCGGGCCGTCGAGACGCTGGAGGTTGCAGTTGATGACGAACGTGAGGTTGTCGAGTCCCTCGTTGGCTGCGACCTGCAGCTGACCGCGGCTCTCGACCTCGTCCATCTCGCCGTCGCCGAGGAAGGCCCAGACGTGCGAGTCGGACAGGTCCTTAATGCCGCGGTTGGTGAGGTACTTGTTGTTCATCGCCTGGTAGATGGCGTTGATCGGACCGAGACCCATCGAGACCGTCGGGAACTGCCAGTAGTCCGGCATCAGACGGGGGTGCGGGTACGACGGGATGCCGTCGGGCGCCTTCGAAGCCTCCTGGCGGAAGCCGTCGAGCTGGCTCTCGCTGAGGCGTCCCTCGAGGTACGAGCGGGCGTAGATGCCGGGTGAGGCGTGGCCCTGGATGAAGATCTGGTCGCCGCCGGACGGGTGGTCGGGACCGCGGAAGAAGTGGTTGAAGCCGACTTCGTAGAGCGAGGCCGACGACGCGTAGGTGGAGATGTGTCCGCCCACACCGATGCCGGGACGCTGGGCGCGGTGCACGGTGACCGCGGCGTTCCAGCGGATCCAGCGACGGTAGCGACGCTCGAGCTCTTCATCACCGGGGAACTCCGGCTCGTTCTCGGGCGCGATGGTGTTGATGTAGTCCGTCACCGGCACCTGCGGGACGTTGAGCTGCAGCTCGTGCGAGGCCTGGAGCAGGCTCAGCATGATCTCGCGACCGCGACCCGAGCCCTTCGCATCGACCAGCTGGCGCAGCGACTCCTGCCATTCACCGGTCTCTTCCGGGTCGCTGTCCAGGGCGTCCTGGGAGTAGGGGTCTTGATCGTTGACAGTCACGGGCGACCTTTCTCGTATGGCAGATCGTGCCAGGTAATCACCACGGGCAGGGCGCGGGCATTGTCGGGCGCGCACAAGCACCGCACGACAGCCTACTCACGCTCGGAGGGGTCGGCGCTCTCGTACACTGAGAGCAGGGGCCTATAGCTCAGTTGGTTAGAGCACCTCGTTTACACCGAGGGAGTCGGGAGTTCGAGTCTCTCTGGGCCCACATGAAAGCCACCCCCGCAGATCAGCTGCTGCTGCTGGACATCGCCCGCCTCGACGCGCAGGCGCGCGGAGCGGAGGCCGCGAAGCGCAATCCGGCTCAGGCGGCGCGTGTCAACGAGCTGCTCGCACGCCGTCAGGAGCTCTCCGTCGAGCTGACCGGCCTGCTCGGCAATCGCGACGACATCGAGGCCGAGCTCAAGCGCATCGCATCGGACGTCGCTGTCGTCGACGCTCGAGCGGCTCGCGATGCCGATCGACTCGCGGCGACCTCGAACCCGAAGGACGCCCAGGGCCTCGAGCACGAGATCGCTTCGCTCGCCCGCCGTAAGAGCGAGCTGGAAGACGCGCAGCTCGAAGCCATGGAGCGCCTCGAGGCCGCGGAAACCGCGGTCTCCGCACAGCAGGCCCTGATCGCCGAGGTCAATGCCGAAGGCGGGCGGTTGAGCGCCGAGGGTAAGGCCGCCGTCGCGGACGCCCAGGCCCGTCTCGACGCGGCCACCCGTGACCGCGCGGCGGTCGCGGCCAAGGTGCCCGCGGATCTCCTGGCACGCTACGAGTCGCTCGCCGAGCGGACGCCGGGCGCCGGCCTCCTGCAGCGCCGCACGTGCGGCGGGTGCCACATGGAGCTCTCCGGAACCGACCTCAAGGCGATCGGGCAGGCTGCCGCCGACGAGGTCGTGACGTGCCCCGAGTGCGGCTGCATCCTCGTCCGCACCGACGAATCCGGTCTGTGACCCGTCGATGACCACACCGCGCGCCCGGTGGCGCGCGGTGGGACGCCGCAATGACGGAGACGTCGACATCGCGGTGGTGGATGCCGCCGGCGCGGTGATCGAGCGCGGCCGTGTCGCCGCCGGCGAGCTGGCGGGTGAGATCGCAGCCGACCCCGATGCGCGGTGGATCTGGTCCGACACCACGGCCTGGTACCACGACATCCTGGCCGCCGGCGTCCGGGTGGCGCGGTGTCACGACCTGCGCCTGTGCCATGCGATCCTCCGTGATAGCTCGCTCGTCACGGAACCGGCACAGCTGCGGGCCGCGACCTCCTGGGACGCCGCGCCCGAAGACCCGGTGTCTGACCGCGACGTCCTCTTCTCGCTCGAGCCGGCTGCCGACGCCCTTCCGCATGACCTCGACGCGACGCTGGCGGAGTTCGCGCGTCAGGCCCGGGCGATCGAGAGCGCGACCGACCCCGGTCGTCTGCGGCTGCTGACGGCCGCGGAGTCCGCCGGAGCGCTCGTCGCGGTCGAACTGCATGGCGCCGGTGTCCCGTGGAGTCGCGAGGTGCACGACGCGATCCTCGCGGACGCGCTGGGCCCCCGTCCGCGACCGGGTGAGCTTCCGAGCCTCGTGCGCGACTTGGCCGACCGGGTGCGGAAGGCGCTCGGCGACCCGACCGCGAGCCTCGACTCGCAGCCGCGCCTGCTGCGCTCGCTGCACCGGGTGGGTGTGCTCGTCGAGTCGACGAGCAAGTGGGAGCTCCGACGTCACGAGCACCCGGTCATCGAGCCGCTTTTGGCCTACAAGCGCGCGATGCGGCTGTTGAGCGCCAATGGCTGGGCGTGGATGGACGAATGGATCCCGACCGACCGGTTCCGTCCGGTCTACGTGCCGGGAGGGGTCGTCACGGGCCGCTGGGCGTCGTCCGGCGGGGGAGCGCTGCAGCTGCCGCGGATGCTGCGCCCCGCGGTGCGAGCCGACCCCGGATGGCAGCTGGTGGTCGCGGACGTCGCTCAGCTCGAGCCGCGCATCCTCGCGGCGATGTCCGGCGACCTCGCCCTCGCCGATGCCGCGCGGGGGCGCGACCTCTACGAGGGCATCGTCGCCCGCGGCACCGTGCCCTCGCGTCAGGAGGCGAAGATGGCGCTGCTCGGCGCGATGTACGGCGCGACGACCGGAGACAGCGGGCGGCTGGTGCCGTCGTTGCGCCGCGCGTACCCGCGCGCGATGGCCCTCGTCGATGACGCGGCGCGCGTGGGAGAGGAGGGCGGCTCGGTGCGCACGCTGCTCGGTCGCACCAGCCCGGCGCCGTCCGCGGCGTGGCGCGAGCTCCAAGCGAATGCCGCCGAGCCCGAGGCATCCGATGCCATCAAGACGCTCGCGCGATCACGGGCGCGCGAGCGCGGCCGCTTCACCCGAAACTTCGTCGTTCAGGGGACGGCGGCCGAATGGGCGCTCGCCTGGCTCGCCGACCTCCGGCAGCGCCTCGCGGCTTTTCCGAGCGTCGGAGACCACCCCGTCACGGGGCGCGCGCACCTCGCGTTCTTCCTCCACGACGAGATCATCGTGCACACCCCGGTCGAGCACGCCGAGTCCGCCGCGGCAGCCGTCCGCGAGGCCGCAGACGCGGCAGGACGACTGCTCTTCGGCTCGTTCCCCCTCGACTTTCTGCTGGACGTGCGCATCGCGGCATCCGCCGACAAGAGCTGACGACGGGCGTGGGTGGGCCCGCCGGTAGACTCGACGGGCGAATGGGTCGGCTGGACGGTCGCGTGGCGGGCAACCGCACCGAGGAACGTCCGGGCTCCACAGGACAGGACGGTGGGTAACGCCCACCCGGAGTGATCCGCGAGACAGTGCCACAGAAAGCAGACCGCCGGCGTCCGCGCCGGTAAGGGTGAAAGGGTGGTGTAAGAGACCACCGGGGTCGTGGTGACACGACTCGCACGGTAAACCTCGTCCGGAGCAAGGTCAGACAGGGGATGTTGACGCGGTCCGCCGAGTCCCCGGGTAGACCGCTGGAGCGGCACGGCAACGTGTCGCCGAGAGAGATGGCCGTCCACGGGGCTCACGCCCCCGGACAGAACCCGGCGTACAGGCCGGCCCATTCGCCTAACCGCCTCGACCCGCGCCCGCGTTAGACGCACTTCCCCGCATCAGGCGCGAGTACGGATGCCGCGAGGCAGCGCCATGCTTCCTGAGTGCGTCCTATCCTCGCTATCGAGAAGCGCGAACCTGGGACCTGAATCTCAGTGTGGGTGGAATCATCGATGCTAGGCAGCGCGATTTAGCGGCTATGCTAAATGAGCGCAATACCTGAGCTTGGGGGGAGCCTTAAGGTGCAGTACGTCATCATATTTTTCGCGATCGTCTTGATCATCTCTTTGCTAGTGAACTTCTGGTACCTCGCGATTCCCGCGGCGATCATCGCGGTGATTGCTTGGAAAACGCCGAGCATTGTTCGCGAGATGCGCAAGCGTAGGTACTTCGCCAGTGAGGATTTCGCTGCGCATAAGGCGGAGATAGCGGCGCTCACTTATGAACACAACGAGGTCACCCAGTACGTCGCCGAGATTCGGGATCGCGGGTCCTTTGAGGTCGGCGCCACGGGAACGGGGCGGCACGCGCACCTCGCCACGTTTGAGAACACCAGCGCCCACAACTATCGACGGGACCGCAATGTCGCGGAGTACGCGGCGAGTAACGTGCACAACTGCTCGCTGCAGTTGGTCAGAAACGCCGCGAGCAACCCGATCAAGTACGTAACTAAGTACTTTGACATTAAAGCAGACGAGGACACGCTCGCCGACGTCGAGACGCTGGGGGAGAGTATCGCGAGCCTCGAAGCGGCAGTAGCAAACCTTCGGGCCCGCGAGTCGCAGATCGTGGGCGTAGTTAGCCCGCCTCCGTTCATCATGAGGTACTTCGCGGACGAGTTCATGTCGCAGGTCGGCGTCAAGTTGTCGCCTGTGTCCGTTCCCTACCCGGAGTACCGATTCGAGTATGTGAGCGCTGGCGGCAACAGCTCCCAGCGCACCACGGTGAAGTTGGACACTTCGGCGATCGACGCGATGGTCGAGTTCCTCGCTCAGTCGATCAGGTTCCGGAAGTCTGCCGCGGGGCAGCGGGCGCTGATGACTGCCAGGCTCCGCGCCTACATCAAGGATCGCGACGGATGGGCATGCAAGAGCTGTGGCGCGTCCGTTCGGGTCGAACCGAATCTCCTCCTGGAAGTCGACCACATCGTCCCTGTGTCGCGCGGCGGGATGACGGTTGAGGAGAACCTGCAGACGCTCTGTTGGCGTTGCAACCGTTCTAAGTCAAACAAGCTCATCGCCTCCTGATCTCGCACCCCCGCGGTCACGGCTGAGCGCGTAGGTCTCTTCCGCTCGGCGTATCGTCGCTCGGTGGTGTCGCATCGTCCGATTTCTGCTCCCGGGGACGCGCACAGCGTGACGAACGCTCAGCTACAGCGTGGGCGCAGGGCCGTTATGCCCGGCCACAGAGCCCGGCGTACAGGCCGGCCCATTCGCCTAACCCCGCTTCACGTCAGGCGCACTTCCGCGCATCAGGCGCGGCTTGAAGCGCGCGGGATGCGCGGAAGTGCGCCCGAAGCCGCAGCTGCCGGCGAGACCTCGCCGTGCGGGGTCAGTGGGCGGTCGTGCCGGCGAGGTCTTCCGTCGTCTCGTCGAGGACACCGGGGCGTTCGCCCGCGAGCGCGAGGGCCGCTGCGCCGATGATGCCGGCGTTGTTGCGGTGGACGGCGGGCACGATCGGCGTCTTCAAGTCGAGCAGCGGCAGGAACTTGTCGGCATGCTTGGACACTCCACCGCCCACGACGAAGAGATCGGGGGAGAAGAGGAACTCGATGTGGCTGTAGTACCACTGCAGGCGCTCGGCCCACTCGGGCCAGTCGAGCTCGTCGCGCTCCATCGCCGAGTACGCGGCCCAGGCCTCGGCATCCTTGCCGTGTTTCGCCCGGTGCACGTGCCCGAGCTCGGAGTTCGGGATGAGCACGCCGTTGTAGATCATGGCCGAGCCGATGCCGGTGCCGAGCGTCGTCAGGATGATGAGCCCATCCTGGTCGCGCGCGGCGCCGTAACGCAGCTCGGCGACGCCGGCGACATCCGCGTCATTGGCGAAGTGGATCTGACGGCCGAGGCCCTTCTCGAAGAAGCTCTCGGCTTCGAAATCGATCCAGGTGTCTGCGACGTTGGCCGCCGAGAGGGTGCGGCCGTTCTTCACGATCGCGGGGAAGGCCACGCCGAGCGGCACGTCGCCCGCGTCGGTCACCTCCAGTCGGTCGAGTACGACCTTGACGGCATCGAGGACGTCTTCGGGCTCTGCCCCGTGGGGCGTGGCGACCTTGATCCGATCGGTCAGGAGCTCGCCCGTCGACAGGTCGACGACGGCTCCCTTGATGCCGGTTCCGCCGATGTCCACTCCGACGGCCCGCGTCGCACTCGCACTCATACGGCTCAGCCTATCGAGCGCGAGCCGGTCGGATTAGGCTCGGGCTGAGCGCCACCGCAGGCGCAGTCTGGAGCGACCATGCCCGAGAGCCACGACGAGTACTGGTACAACCTCACGACGCACGAGGTGGAGCACGGCAAGCAGTCGCCGGGCGCCGATCGTGCCGGCCCTTTCGCCTCCGCCGAGGAAGCAGCGCGGGCTCCGCAGATCATGGCGCAACGTGCGCAGGCATGGCGCGAGGATGAGGCTCGGGAGGACGACTGGGGCACGCCGCCGTCGGAGGGCGCTCGCCGCCAGTAGTCTGGGATCCGACCCTGTCTCGGAGAGGACGCGATGGACAAGCAGCGGGACTTCGTACTGCGAACGATCGAGGAGCGCGGCGTCAAATTCGTGCGGCTCTGGTTCACCGATGTGATCGGCACCCTGAAGTCGGTCGCGATCGCCCCGGCAGAGGTCGAGGGTGCTTTCGCGGAGGGCCTGGGCTTCGATGGCTCGGCCATCGAGGGACTGACCCGAAGCTACGAGTCGGACCTGCTCGCGCACCCCGACCCGACGACGTTCCAGCTCCTGCCCTGGCGCGGCGAGATCGACCCCACCGCTCGGATGTTCTGCGACATCACGACGCCGGACGGCCAGCCCGCCGTCGCCGACCCGCGCAACGTGCTCAAGCGGACCCTCGCGAAGGCCGCGGACGCCGGGTTCACGTTCTACACGCACCCCGAGATCGAGTTCTACCTGCTGAAGTCGTCGTCGTACGGGCCAGACGGTCCCGAGCCGGTCGACTCAGCCGGCTACTTCGACAACGTCCCCGGCGGCACGGCGCATGACTTCCGCCGGCGCTCGGTGCGGATGCTCGAAGACCTCGGCATCTCGGTCGAGTACAGCCACCACGAGGGCGGCCCGGGCCAGAACGAGATCGACCTGCGCTACGCCGACGCCCTCGCGACGGCCGACAACATCATGACCTTCCGGACCGTCATCAAGGAAGTGGCGATCGAGCAGGGTGTCTACGCGACCTTCATGCCGAAGCCCCTCAGCGGCCACCCGGGCAGCGGTATGCACACCCACATGTCGCTCTTCGAGGGCGACGTGAACGCGTTCTACGAAGAGGGTGCGCAGTACCAGCTCTCGCAGACCGGTCGACAGTTCATCGCCGGTCTCCTCCGTCACGCCAACGAGATCTCGGCGGTCACCAACCAGTTCGTGAACTCGTACAAGCGTCTGTGGGGCGGCGACGAGGCCCCGAGCTTCATCACGTGGGGTCACAACAACCGCTCGGCGCTCGTGCGCGTGCCCATGTACAAGCCGAACAAGAGCCAGTCGTCCCGCGTGGAGTATCGTGCGCTCGACTCGGCTGCCAACCCGTACCTTGCCTACGCACTGCTGCTCGCAGCGGGACTGAAGGGCATCGAAGAGGGCTACGAGCTTCCCGCCGAGGCCGAGGACAACGTCTGGTCGCTCACCGATTCGGAGCGTCGGGCCCTCGGTTACGCGCCGCTTCCCGCGAGCCTCGATCACGCTCTCGAGTACATGGAGGAGTCCGAGCTCGTCGCCGAGACGCTCGGCGAGCAGGTGTTCAACTACGTGCTGTTGAACAAGCGTCGCGAGTGGCAGAACTACCGCGCCCAGGTGACGCCGTTCGAGCTCAAGAGCAACCTGGAGATGCTCTGAGGCCATGACCCGGTCACCTCGTTCGACCGGGCTGACGGGGCTGGCCCGGGCGGGCTTCGATGACCTCGCGCGCGCGGATGCCGACCTCGCCGAGCTCGCCGAGCTGACCGGCATCGAGCGCGAGGAGCTCGTCGGATCGGCGGAGCTGGCGGCGGACCCCGACGGAGCGGTGGCGGCGCTGCTGCGCATCGCCCGCCGGGATGCCGAGATCGTCACCGACACGCTGCGACGGCGGCCTGCGGCGGTGTGGTCGGTGCTCGGCGCGTCGCTCGG
Source organism: Microbacterium sp. 1262 (assembly GCF_040544895.1). Classification (NCBI taxonomy): domain Bacteria; kingdom Bacillati; phylum Actinomycetota; class Actinomycetes; order Micrococcales; family Microbacteriaceae; genus Microbacterium; species Microbacterium sp. 1262. Next base: position 1,408,824 of record NZ_JBEPKU010000001.1, on the reverse strand, counting down.
GCTGGCCGACTTCTACCTGCGGCATCCCGAGGAGCTCGCCGATCTCGCCTCCGACGGCGACGGACTTCCCACACGCGACGAGCTGAGCGCGCAGATGCTGGATGCCGTCGGCGCCGAGGACGGCTTCGCGGCCTCCTGGGGTGACGAGGCCTGGGTCGCGCTGCGGGTACGATACCGCCGGATGCTGGCGCGCATCGCACGGTTCGACCTCGCGGCATCCGACCCGACGATCATCCTGCACGCGGTCGCTGCGGCCCTCGCCGACGCTGCCGGTGCCGCCCTCGAGGCGTCTCTCGCCGTCGCGCGCAGCAGGCTCGTCGCCGGCGTCCCCGGCGCGGCGCGTTCCGAGCGCGACGCCGTCGCCGCGACTCGCCTCGCGATCATCGGGATGGGCAAGTCCGGGGCGCGTGAGCTGAACTACGTCAGCGACGTCGACGTCATCTTCGTCGGCGGATCAGCCGACGAAGCCGTCGTCTCGGAGTCGCAGGCCGTCGAGATCGCGACGAGACTCGCGATCCAGACGATGCGGGGCATCTCGGAGGTGGAGGTCGAGCCGCCCCTGTGGGAGGTCGACCCGAACCTGCGGCCCGAGGGGAAGCAGGGGGCACTCGTGCGCACCCTCGAGTCGCACGTCGCCTACTACGACCGCTGGGCGAAGAGCTGGGAGTTCCAGGCTCTGCTCAAGGCGCGGCCGCTCGCCGGCGACCCGGAGCTGGGGGAGCAGTACGTCGACGCTGTCCAGCCGATGGTGTGGGCGAGCGCGGCTCGCGAGAACTTCGTCGAGAGCGTGCAGAAGATGCGCGAGCGGGTGACCGACCACATCCCACCGGGCGAGGTCGCGCGGCAGCTCAAGCTCGGACCGGGCGGCATCCGCGATGTCGAGTTCACCGTCCAGCTGCTGCAACTCGTGCACGGCGCCTCCGATGACCGCATCCGGGAACGGTCGACTCTGGACGCCCTCGACGCGCTCGTGTCGGAGGGGTACATCGGACGCGAGGACGCGTCACGCTTCGCATTCGACTACCGGCGTCTGCGTGTCATGGAGCACAGGCTGCAGCTGCGCGAGCTGCGCCGGACCCATCTCATGCCCGAGGACGGGGCGGCGCTGCGAACGCTCGCGCGCTCGTCGCGCATCGGCGACGGCGGCGACCGGGTCGTCGCGGTGTGGGAGGAGATCAAGCGCGAGGTGCGTGAGATCCACGTGCGGCTGTTCTACCGGCCGCTCCTCTCGGCCGTCGCGGCGCTGCCCGCCGATGAGCACACGCTCTCGCCCGACGCGGCGAAGGCCCGTCTCGCCGCGATCGGGTTCCGTGATCCCGCGGGCGCGCTGCGGCACATCGGCGCCCTGACGAGCGGCCTCAGCCGCAAGGCCGTCATCCAGCGACACCTCATGCCGGTCATGATCCGCTGGTTCGCCGATGGCGTCGATCCGGACTACGGACTGCTCGCGTTCCGCCGCGTCAGCGAACGGCTGGGGAACACGCCGTGGTTCCTTCGGATGCTGCGCGACTCGGCGGGCGCCGCCGAGCGTCTCACCCGCCTGCTCTCGGGCTCGCGCTACGTGGGCGAACTGATGGAGTGGATCCCCGAGTCGATCGCCTGGCTCGACTCGCCTGATCAGCTCCGGCCGCGACCCGGATTCGTGCTGCAGGAGGAGGCGCGCGCGATCCAGACCCGACACGCCTCGATCGATGACGCGATGTCGGCGGTTCGCGCCCTCCGGAGGCGTGAGCTGCTGCGCCTGGCGATGGCGGCCGTCGTCGGCGAGCTGTCGATCGAAGAGCTTGCCGAAGGCCTGACCACCATTACGGAGGTCACCATTCAGGCGACACTGCGCGCCGTGCGGCGCGAGGTGGTGCCGCCAGAGGACGACCGCCTCGACTTCTCGGTCATCGCGATGGGGCGTTTCGGCGGTGCCGAGCTCGGGTTCGGATCGGACGCCGACATCATCTACGTCTTCGACGCGAATGGGGTGCCGGCGCAGCGGGCTCAGGAGCTCGCCCTCCAGCTCGTTCACGGCGTGCGCCGATACTCCGAGGATCACCGTCTGCCGCTCGAGCTCGACGCGGGCCTGCGCCCCGAGGGTCGCAACGGTCCACTCGTGCGCTCGCTGGAGTCGTACGCGGAGTACTACCGGCGCTGGTCGCTGTCGTGGGAGGCGCAGGCGCTTCTGCGCGCTCGGGGCGTGGCGGGCAGTGTGACGCTCATCGATCGCTTCCTCGCCCTCGCCGACGACCTGCGTTATCCGGTGGCCCCCGACCCTCAGGGCCTCCGCGAGATCCGGCGTATCAAGGCGCGCGTCGAGAGCGAGCGACTGCCCCAGGGGCAGGACCGCTCCCGGCACCTCAAGCTCGGTCCGGGGGGCCTGAGCGATGTCGAATGGCTCGTGCAGCTCATCCAGCTCGAGCACGCTCACCGCGTAGCGGGCCTGCGCACGACCTCGACGATCGCCGCACTCGGGGCGGCAGTAGAGGCCGACCTCATCCCGCGGGATGCCGCGGAGAAGCTCGCTGCGGCATGGCGGCTGGCGAGTCGGCTGCGCTCGGCGAACACCCTGCTGTCGGGACAGACGAGCGACGTCCTGCCGACCGATCGTGGCCGACTGGACGGAATCGGTCGTTTGCTGGAGTATCCGGCGCGATCGGCGACCATCGTGGAGGAGGATTGGATGCGCGCTGCGCGTCAAGCCCGCCGCGTGTTCGAGAAGCTCTTCTACGGCTAAGGGGAAACATGTCGGTTGGTCTGCTGGCTGTCGTCGACGACATCCTGAGCGCGGCGCTGCGCGCCTCCGCGAAGTCGGCGGGTGTCGTGATCGACGATGCCGCCGTGACGCCCCAGTACGTGCAGGGGATCACGCCCGCTCGCGAACTGCCGGTCGTGGGGAAGATCGCGCTCGGCTCGATCGCGAACAAGTTCCTCATCATCATCCCGGTCGCGCTGCTGCTGACCGCGTTCGCGCCGGCTGTGCTGCCCTTCCTTCTCATCCTCGGTGGAATGTTCCTCTGCTACGAGGGAGCCGAGAAGGTGCTGGAGTGGTTCGGGGTGCACCACGGGGCGGAGGACGACGGCCCGCGCGACGAGAAGAAGCTCGTGCTCGGCGCTGTCCGCACCGACCTCATCCTCTCAGCCGAGATCATGCTCATCTCGCTCTCGAACCTCGACGAGGGGATGGGCATCTGGCAGACCCTCGCTGTCCTGGCCGTGATCGCCCTGCTCATGACGGGAATCGTCTACGGAGCGGTCGCGCTTCTGGTGAAGATCGACGACATCGGCCTGCGGATGGCGAAGAACCCGTCATCTCGCGTCCGGCACACCGGCATGCGGATCGTCCGGTCGATGCCCGCTGTGTTCCGCGTGATCAGCGTCGTGGGCACCGTCGCGATGCTGTGGGTGGGCGGTCACCTCGTGCTTGCGAACCTCGGCGAGGTGGGAGTGGCCTTCACCCTCGACCTGCTGCACGGGGTGGAGCACCTGCTCGAAGCCGCGGGCGGTGTGGTCGTCTGGATCGGCGAGACGGCCGTGTCGGCGATCGCCGGGCTGCTCGTCGGGCTCGTGATCGTCGGTGTGCTCACGGTGATCCGGCGCCTCCGGCACAGCGAACCGCAGCATGCCGGAGGCGCCGGCACGCATTGAGCGTCAGCGCTCGCCGCGCTCGGCGTTCGGAATCCGGTTCTGCTCCGCCTCGACGGGGTCGGTGTCGAGATCGGGCACGATCGAGGTGTCGTCGCGATCGGTGTCCTGCGCGGCGGGGTCGGCGATGGGCTGCTGGTCACGGGATGCATCGGTCATGACGGCAGTCCACCGCGGCGTCGGCATCCGGTCACGGTGGTTGACACGAAGTCAAGCCGCCTGCACTCGGTTCCCGGCTCTCATAGCCTGACGAGGTGATGACGACCTCGACGCTGCCTCGCCCGGAGCGTGTCGGATGGTCGCCCCGGCGGATCTCCGTCGACGGGCTCGCGTTCCGCGTCTGGAGCTCCGCCACCGAAGCGTCGCCTCCGAACATCGTGCTTCTCCACGGGGTGGGGATGTCGCACCGCTCGTTCCTCCGGCTGCACCCGCTGCTCGCGCGGAGCGCATCGGTGCACAGCGTCGATCTGCCCGGCTTCGCGGGCCTGCCGGCGCCGCGTCGGAATGTGCCGGTCGCCGCCATGTCGGATGCGCTGGCGGAGGTGCTGGGTCGCGTGCTCGCGGGACCCGTTGTGCTCGTCGGGCACTCGATGGGGGTGCAGTGGGCGGTGGAGACGGCGTCGCGGCATCCGGATCTGGTGAGTGGGCTCGCCCTGATCGGCCCGGTCGTCGATGATCACCGCCGCACGCTCGGCGCGCAGGCCCTGGCACTGTCCCGCGATGGACTGCTCGAGCCGCCCCGGGTGAACGCCCGCGTCACGCTCGACTACTTCCGAACCGGCCCCCGCTGGTTCTTCGCGCAGGTCCGGCACATGCTCGCCTATCCCATCGAGGAGCGCGTGGCGCAGCTGAATGTGCCGACGCTTCTCGTACGCGGCGGCCGCGACCCGATCGCGGGGGACGCGTGGGTCGAGCGCCTCGCCGCCCGAACGGCACGAGGCAGCGTCCTCGTCGTACCGGGTAAGGGCCACCACGTCGAGCGCACCGCGGCGGAACCTGTCGCCCGCGGCATCCTCGCGATGGCCGCGTCGAGGGACCCGGGAGAGGGCCCGTGATCTTCCGCCCCGTGAGGAATGCCGCGTGGTGGATCGCGGACTACGCCTACGCCGTCGTCTGGCAGGCTCGCGCCTTCTTCTCGCGGACGGATCCCGGCGACTTCGGGTCGGGGGATGGCACGCCCATCGTGGTGCTGCCCGGCGTCTACGAGACGTGGCGCTTCCTGCAGCCCCTGATCACCGAGCTGCACGACCGCGGGCATCCGGTTCATGTGATCGCCGCGTTGGGGCGGAACCGCTGGCCGGTGCCGCGTGCCGCGCGCTACGTCGCGGAGTACCTGCAGCAGCACGATGTCGACGACGTCGTGATCGTCGCGCACAGCAAGGGCGGCCTCGTCGGCAAGCAGGTCATGGCGGACCCCGCCGTCGGCGGTCGCGTCCGGGGGATGGTCTCCGTCGCGAGTCCGTTCGCCGGATCTGCCTACGGCCGGCTCATGATCGTACCGACGCTGCGCGCGTTCTCGCCGAGTGCGCCCGGGATTCTGGCGCTGGCGCGCGAAGTAGCACCCAACCCGCACATCGTGTCGGTCTACGGCGAGTTCGACCCGCACATCCCCGGTGGAAGCGAGCTCGACGGCGCGCGTAACGTCCGGCTCGAGACCGGAGGACATTTCCGCATCCTCGCGCACCCGCGGGTCATCGCCGAGGTCGTGCGGCTGGCCGAGTGAGGCTCGTCAGTTGATGATCTCGGCGCGTTCGGCCGCCATCCGATCGATGCGTTCCCGCCACGTCTGCAGCGCCTCGGCCGAAAGCCGCGTCCAATCGGTGACTTCGGCGACGACGCGCAGGGGAGCTGCAGAGCGGTACGACCGCGTGGGGTTGCCGGGGAACTTCTTGTCGGTGACGTTCGGGTCGTCCTCGAACTCGCCGGTGGGCTCGACGACGTAGACATGCGGCTCACCCGGGACTGGGGCGATCTCGGCCGCGAGACCGGCGCCGTCCTTCAGCGCTGTGAAGTACACGTGGTTCATCGTGATCTCCGGGCGGTAGTTCGATGGGAAGCCCGGGGTGAGCAGGTCGCCGACGCGCAGCGACGCCTTCGTACCGTGGAAGAACGGTCCGGGGATGTCGGTGAGATTCACCCGATCAGGATCGCTTCGCTGTCGCCGCTGTGCAAGCTCCAGAAAATGACGGCGCCCCGCCGCCCGACTCGTGCAGAGCGGGCGACGGGGCTCGTCGCAGCCGAGGCGTCAGACGCCGAAGTACAGCTCGTACTCGTAGGGGTGAGGACGCGCGTTGATCGGCTGGATCTCGTTCTCGATCTTGTACTCGATCCAGGTCTCGATCAGCTCGGGCGTGAAGACGCCGCCGGCCAGCAGGAACTCGTGGTCGTTGCGCAGCGCCTCGAGGGAGTCGAGCAGCGAGTTCGGAACCTGCGGGATGTTCTTGGCCTCCTCGGGCGGCAGCTCGTAGAGGTCCTTGTCGACCGGCTCGTGCGGCTCGATGCGGTTCTTGATGCCGTCGAGGCCGGCCATCATCTGAGCGGCGAAGGCGAGGTACGGGTTGCCCGACGCGTCGGGGGCGCGGAACTCGATGCGCTTGGCCTTGGGGTTGGTGCCCGTGATCGGGATGCGGATGGCCGCCGAACGGTTGCCGGCCGAGTAGACCAGGTTGACCGGAGCCTCGTAGCCCTTGACGAGACGCTTGTACGAGTTGAGCGTCGGGTTGGTGAACGCGAGCACCGCGGCAGCGTGCTTGAGCAGGCCGCCGATGTACCAGCGTGCGATGTCGGAGAGCCCGCCGTAGCCCTTCTCGTCGTAGAAGAGGGGCTCGCCGTTCAGCCACAGCGACTGGTGGGTGTGCATGCCCGAGCCGTTGTCGCCGAAGAGGGGCTTGGGCATGAAGGTCGCGACCTTGCCCCACATCTCGGCGGTGTTCTTGACGATGTACTTGAACTTCAGGATGTCGTCCGCCGAGTGCACCATGGTGTCGAAGCGGTAGTTGATCTCCTGCTGTCCACCGGTGCCGACCTCGTGGTGGGCGCGCTCGAGCACGAGGCCCGACTCGATGAGCTTGAGGGAGATGTCGTCGCGCAGGTCGGCGGTCTTGTCGACGGGCGAGACGGGGAAGTAGCCGCCCTTGTACGCGGTCTTGTTGGCGAGGTTGCCGCCCTCTTCGACGCGGCCGGTGTTCCAGGCGCCCTCTTCGGAGTCGACGGAGTAGAAGCTCGAGTTCTGCTTCACTTCGTAGCGGACGTCGTCGAAGATGTAGAACTCCGCCTCGGGGGCGAAGAACGCGGTGTCGGCGATACCGGTCGAAGCGAGGTACTTCTCGGCCTTCTTCGCGACCTGGCGCGGGTCCTTCGCGTAGATCTCGCCGTTGCGCGGGTTGTAGATGTCGAAGATCATGATCAGCGTCTTCGCCTCACGGAACGGGTCGACGTAGGCCGTCGAGACGTCCGGGATCAGCTGCATGTCCGACTCGTGGATGTTCGCGAAGCCGCGAATGGACGAGCCGTCGAACAGCTGACCGACCGTGAAGAACTCCTCGTCGACGGTCGAGGCCGGGATGTTGAAGTGCTGCTGCACGCCAGGGAGGTCCGTGAAACGGATGTCGAGGAACTTGACGTCCTCGTCCTGGATGAACTTGAGCACCTCGGAAGAATCTTTGAACATGGAGTCTCCAAGATCGGGTGAGGAACAGCCTGGAGTCATCCAGACCTCTTCGAACCTATCGGCATCCAGTTGCCCGGCAGTATCTCGGATGTTTCCGGGATGTTACGCGGCCGGCCCCCGTTTAGGCTGGTGGAGTGCCCGAACCCCTGCGCGAGAACACCTATCCCGGCGAGCGGTTGGGGCGTCCCGAGTACGGCCCCGGCAGCGTCGGCCGCCTGGGACGGCGGCTCGCGGCGCTGGTGATCGACTACGCCGCGGCCACGCTGCTCGCGACCGCGTTCCTCGGTTTCAACCAGTTCGCCCTTCCGGGCGAGGCGGGAGTGACGCAGTTCGCGCCGATCACCGTCTTCGCCGCGCTCCAGGTCATCTTCATCCCGCTCATCGGGGGCAGCCCGGGTCACCGCATCGTGGGCCTGCGCCTCGAGCTCCTGCACGGCGGCTGGACGGGCCTCTGGCGTCCGATCATCCGGACGCTGCTCCTCGTCCTCGTCATCCCCGCCGTCGTGTTCGATCCCGACCAGCGGGGCCTCCACGACAAGGCGGCCGGCACGATCCTCGTCCGGGCCTGATCCCGCCAGCCTCGGGCCGGGTGGAACTCAGCGGGGTCGCTGGGCGCGGGCCTTCATCGGGTCGACGCCCTTCGGGATCGGCAGCGAGGTGACCGACTGCGAGACGGACTCGATGCGCTTGATGACGGCTGCCATCGTCGTGCGGTCGATCGCCTTCGGCAGCGCCTTGATGGTGGGGGCGAGCTTGGCGATGGGGACCTCGTCCTCGCCGTGGCCGACGTACAGCACGTGGATCGGCACACCCGAGGCCACGCGCTTGACCTTGCTGCGCTCGTCGTTGATCAGTCGCGTCAGACGTCCGCGGGCACCCTCGCCGATGATGACGACACCGCCACGGCCGACGGCCCGGTAGACCGCTTCCTGAGTCTTCGGGTTCACGCCGACGGGCATCTCCGAAGCCTGCCACTTTCGGCCGAGGTTGGTCGAGATGATGTGCCCCGTCGCTCCCGGCATCCCGTCGATGCGCTTGTACATCGCCCGGGTCGCCAGTCGCGTCATGGTGATCATGGCGCCGAGGATGCCGAAGAGCAGACCCGTGACGCCCCACAGGATGATGCTCCAGATCGCTCCCGGCGGGATGAGGAAGCCCACGAGGACGCCGAGACCGATGCCGACGACCACGATGCCGATGAGCAGCCACGGCAACCAGCTGTAGTACTCCTTCGTGAAGGTGAAGAGGGAGCGGAGCTGGGAGAAGAATCCGGGGCGCTTCTCGGGTGCGGTGCTGCGGGACGACATGCTCACAGCCTACCTTTTCGGCCGCCCCGTTCCGCCTGCACAGGCACCGTCGCGCGATCACTGTGCACATCGGCACCGGAAGGTCGCAGGCGCGCCGGGCGCCATCGCGAGACTGGGGCCATGATCCGAACGGGCAATCTCGACGTCACCACTCCGTTACGCCGCGTCGCGCCTCCGGAGGTGCCTTTCGCCGGGGAGATCCTGGCGACGTCCGACGGCGCGGTGTACCGAGTCTCTGCGGCGGACGTGCCGCGTCCGGCGTGGGCGGCGCGGCCGGACGGTCACCTGCTCGCCGTCGAGGACGTGGACCGGATCGCGGGGACGACCGTGGCGATTCTGCCGCTGCTCGACACACGCCTGTGCGGTGGTGAGCAGCCGTTCGACCTCACGCCCGGCCAGGCGGTGACACTTGCGGTCAGCGTCCTCCGAGGGGCGGCCGAAGCGGCGGAATCGGACTGTCATGAGGGGGAGTGGTGGTCGACGACCCAGGGACGACCTGTGCTCGTGCCGAGCGGAGACCGCGCATGGGAACTCTCGTCGCGGCTGGTGCTCGACCGGATCGCGGACGCCGTGCTGCCCCGGCGGATCCGTGACCGACTCGACGAGGCGCTGAGCGACCGGGTCACGCTGCCTTTCACGGTGCCCGGCCTCGAGGACGACCTCTTCGCGATGGCGACCCCGGAGCCGTTCGCGGTGTCGGTGTCGGCGTCATCTCCGTCCGCGCGCAACGTTCGCGAGCACGACGCCGCTGGCCATCCCGGCGCCCGGCCGGGCCTGGCTCCGCTGGCACGGGATGCTGCCGCCGGGCTCGTCGACGGCGAGGTCGTCGAGCGCCTGACCGATGTTCTCAGCTCGGTGCGCGCCGCAGTCCGACGCGTGTCCGACCGGCTCCCGGCCCGGCGGCGAGGCCATGGCGCCGAGGCCGACGACAAGAGCGGGGGAACCGCGACCGGGCGGCGACGCGTCCCGATGGTCGCGCTCGCTGCGGTCGCCACGACGCTCGTGGTGGGTCTGCTGTGGCCGGAGGGTGGCGAGAGCGACAACGGATCCGCCTCGGCCCGAGACGTGCCCGAAGACTCGATCATGCGCCCGACGCCGAGGCATGACGCAGCACAGGAGACGTCGGCCGCGCCGGTCCCCGCCGCCGAGGAGGCTCCTGCGCCGGTCTCCGGCGCGCCCGAAGGCGACGAGGAGGCCGACCCGGTCGGGAGCGCCATCGACGAACTCGCGCGATGCTGGCGGGAGGAGGATGAGCAATGCCGTGCGGCGATCCTGGAGCGTCCGGATGCGGCGCTCCCGGAAGGCGTCGCGACGTCCGCCGGCCCCCGAGAGGTGGCCCTCCTGGATGATCTGGGCGGAGTCGAGGTGGTTCGCGTCGACGACCCATCCGGGACGCTGCCTGCGCAAGTCGTCGTGCTGGTTCGGCGTGACGACAAACGGCTGGTCCGCGACGTGTATGACGTCGCGGACCAGCCGTGAGGTGGGTGCTCAGCTGGTCAGTAGCCGAGGTTCCCCTCGAACTGGGCGCCCTCGAGGCGTGCCTTCATCGCGCTCAGGAATCGAGCTGCGTCGGCGCCGTCGATGGTGCGGTGGTCGTACGAGAGCGCGAGGTATACGTACGAGCGCACCGAGATCGCGTCCTTGCCGTCCACAGTCACGACGCCGGGGCGCTTGTAGACGATGCCGGTGCCGAGGATCGCCGACTGCGGCAGGAACACCACCGGGGTGTCGAAGAGCGCGCCGCGCGATCCGGTGTTGGTGATGGTGAACGTTCCGCCTGCGAGCTCATCGGGCTTCAGCTTGTTGTCACGCGTGCGTGCGGCGAGGTCTGCGATGTCCTGAGCGATCTGGGCCAGGTTCTTCGAGCCTGCGTCGCGCAGCACGGGCGTGAGCAACCCGCGCTCGGTGTCGACCGCGATCGAGATGTTCTCGGTGGCGGGGTAGACGATCTCTTCGCCGTCGACCGTCGAGTTGACGATCGGGAAGGTCTGCAGCGCCTCGGCTGCAGCGAGGGCGAAGAAAGGCAGGAACGACAGCTTCGCGCCGGTCTTCTCGTTGAAGTCGACCTTCACCTTGTCGCGGAACGCGGACAGCTTGGTGACGTCCACCTCGACGACGGTCGTCAGCTGAGCGGTCTGCTGCATCGACTCGACGGCGCGCTTGGCGAGCACCTTGCGCAAGCGCGACATCGGCGCGCGCGTTCCGCGCAGCTCCGAGACCTCGACCTGCGCGGGGGAGGCGGGAGCCTCCGCGGATGCGGCGGCGGGCTGGGCCGATGCTGCTTCCGCGGCCTTGAGGACGTCTTCCTTGCGGATGCGACCGCCGACGCCGCTGCCCTTGATCGACGACAGATCGACGCCCTGCTGCTGGGCGAGGCGACGCACGAGCGGCGTGACGTAGGTGACGCCGTCGTTGTCGGAGGCGGACGCTGCTTCAGCGGCCGGAGCCGCCGGAGCAGCCTGCGGAGCGGGAGCGGCCTGCGGAGCGGGAGCGGCCTGCTGAGCGGGAGCGGCCTGCTGAGCCGGAGCGGGCGCCGATTCCTGCGCGGGGGCCTCGGCCGGCGCGGCGGGCTTCTCAGCTGCGGGCTCGGGCGCTGCGGCGGGCTCGGGGGCGGCGGGCGCTTCCGCGGCCGGGGCGGGAGCACCCGAGCCGATGCGCGCGAGTGCCGCGCCGACCTCGACGGTCTCGTCCTCCTGGACGAGGATCTCGACGAGCGTGCCGGCGAAAGGCGCGGGGATCTCGGTGTCGACCTTGTCGGTGGAGATCTCGAGAAGCGGCTCGTCGACCGCGACGTCGTCGCCGATCTGCTTGAGCCAACGGGTGACGGTGCCCTCGGTCACGCTCTCGCCGAGCTCGGGGAGCACGACATCCTTCGCGTCGCCGGAAGCTGCCGGAGCGGGAGCGGCCTGCTGGGGTGCGGCGGGTGCCTCGGCGGCAGGAGCCTCCTCCGCGGGAGCGGGAGCCTCCTCAGCCGGAGCCTGCTCGGACGGTGCGTCGCTTGCGGGCACGCCCGAACCGTCACCGATCTTCGCCAGAACGGCGCCGACCTCGACGGTCTCGTCCTCCTGCACGAGGATCTCTTCGATGACGCCGCTCACGGGCGACGGAATCTCGGTGTCCACCTTGTCGGTGGAGATCTCGAGAAGACCCTCGTCTTCCTGGATGGTGTCACCGACCTTCTTGAGCCAGCGGGTCACCGTTCCCTCGGTGACGCTCTCTCCGAGCGCGGGGAGGACCACGGAAGTGCTCATGAATCTGTCTCCTTCAAGAAATGCCGATGTCCTTCTAGCTTACTGATCTGCATCGGTCGACCGGTCAGAGCGCGTGCAGCGGTTTGCCCGCCAGCGCCAGGAATGCTTCTCCGAGAGCTTCGCTCTGCGTCGGATGGGCGTGGATGAAAGGTGCGATGTCCTCGGGATGGGCTTCCCAGCCCACCGCGAGCTGGCCCTCGGTGATGAGCTCCCCGACGCGATCGCCGGCGAGGTGCACCCCGACGACGGGGCCATCGAGTCGTCGAACGACCTTGACCAGGCCCGCCGTCCCGAGGATCTCGCTCTTGCCGTTTCCGGCGAGGTTGTACTCGCGCACCACGATCGCGTCACCGTGCTCGGCACGGGCCTGCTCCTCCGTCAGCCCGACGGATGCGACCTCCGGGCTGCTGTAAGTGACGCGCGGCACGAGGCTGTCGGGGACGACGGTCGGGCGCAGGCCCGCGATCTCCTCGGCCACGAAGATGCCCTGCTGGAAGCTGCGGTGAGCGAGCTGCAGGCCCGGGACGATGTCGCCGACGGCCCACACCCGGTCGCGCGTCGTGCGCAGCCGCTCGTCGACGCGGACGAAGCCGCGATCGAGCTCGACTCCGGCCTCTTCGAGACCGAGACCGGCCGTCGCGGGGCCGCGGCCGACGGCGACCAGCAGGACGTCGGCCTCGAGCTCGGTGCCGTCTTCGAGCGACACCCGGACGCCGTCCGCTCGGCTCTCGGCGCCGGCGAAGCGCACTCCGGTGCGAGCGCTGATCCCGCGCTTGCGGAACGCGCGCTCGATGGCCTTGCTCATGGCGGCATCCTCAGCGGGCAGCAGCCGGTCGAGAGCCTCGATGATCGTCACCTCGGCGCCGAAGGATCGCCAGATGCTGGCGAACTCGACTCCGATGACGCCGCCGCCGAGGATGATGGCATGCCGCGGCACCGTGCCGAGTGCCAGGGCGCCCTCGCTCGTGATGATCCGATCGTCGAGCTCGAGTCCGGGCAGCGATCGGCTGTACGAGCCGGTGGCCAGCACGACATCCGTGCCGCGGTAACGGTCGTCGCCGACGGTCACGCCGCCGTCCGCCTCGAGTCTGCCCTCGCCGTGCACGACGGTGATCTTCCGTGCCGCGATCAGGCCTTCGAGGCCTTTGTGCTTCTTGGCCACGATGCCCTCGCGATATGCGTGGACACCAGCGATGTCGATTCCCTCGAGCGTGGCGCGCACGCCGACGTGCTCCGAGCCGCGGATGCTGTCGGCGACCTCTGCGGAGTGCAGGAGCGCCTTGGTGGGGATGCAGCCGCGGTGCAGGCACGTTCCGCCGAGCTTGTCCTTCTCGATGAGCATGACTGATGAGCCGAGTTCCGCGGCGCGCAGCGCGGTCGCGTAACCGCCGCTGCCACCGCCGAGGATCACGAGATCGACGCTGTGATCGGTCATCGCTGCGAACCCCGGAGGTACTCGACGAGCGAGCGGACGGTCGCCGCGGTCGGGCCCTTGTCGGTGCCGCCGAAGGCGGCCTTCGTCGTACCCGACCCGGCGATGTCGAGGTGGATCCAGGGGATCCGAGGAGCGTCGTCATCGTCACCCGTACGCCCGACGAAGCGCTGGAGGAAGAGGCCCGCGAAGAGGGAGCCGCCCGAGGGGTCGCCGATCTTCGCGTTCTGCATGTCGGCGATCGGCGAGTCGAGCTCGTCCTCCATGTGAGCGGGGAGCGGCAGGTGCCATGCGTCCTCGCCCGCCCGCTCGGCCGCCGCCAGATAGTCGGCGACGGCGGCCTCGTCTCCCATGACACCGGTGTGCCGGTTGCCGAGGGCGACGATGATCGCCCCGGTCAGAGTCGCGACGTCGACGATCGCGTCCGGCCGCGTTCGGCTGGCAGCGACGATGCCGTCGGCGAGGACGAGGCGCCCCTCGGCGTCGGTGTTCAGAACCTCGACGGTCGTGCCGTCGAGCATGCGGAGCACGTCGCCCGGGCGCGTCGCGCGCCCCGAGGGCATGTTGTCGGCGACGCAGAGCCATGCCGAGACGCGCACCGGAAGGGCGAGCGCCGCGGCCGCCTGGACGACCGCCAGCACCGTCGCGGCACCGGCCATGTCGTACTTCATGCCGACCATGCTCGCCGGGGGCTTGAGCGAGAGGCCTCCCGTGTCGAAGGTGATGCCCTTGCCCACCAGTGCCACGTGACGTGCGGCGTCCGCGGGGGAGTAGTCGATGCGAACGACGCGGGGCGGGCGGTCGGAGCCCTGCCCGACGCCGAGCACCCCACCGAAGCCCTGACGTTCGAGCTCGCTCTCGTCGAGGACTTCGACCTCGACGGGGAGCCCCGCGACGGCCTCGATCGCGCGCTCCGCGAGGTCTGCGGGCGACAGCCACTCGGCGGGCGTGCTGACCAGGTCCTTCACCAGCGCGAGCGCCCGACCCAGAGCGTTGACGGCCGCGACGTCCTCGGCGGACGGCTCAGCCGACGAGTGGATCGTGACCCGTTCCGCGCGCGATTTCGGCGTGCCGCCCTTGTACCCGGCGAAGCGGTACCCGCCGATGGCGGCACCCTCCGCGAGAGCGCCCCACGCATCCGCCGCCGCGAGCGGCGCGGCCACGGCGAGCGAGGCGAAACCTGTCGTGACGCGAACTGCCGTGCCGACGGCGTCGCGCAGCGCGGCGGCGTCGGGATCGGTTCCCGATCCGACGACGACCACGGGGGTCGACGACACGGCCGGCAGGAAGACGCGATGGACCGATCCTCGCGCGCCGGTGAACCCGACGGCGGTCAGCATCTCGGTGATGCCCGGCCAGTCGGCGACGTCGGCCTGCTCATCGAGCGGTGGCAGAACGAGGACGAGAGCGTCGGCGTCGGATTCGGTGACGGGCGCGCTGCTGTGCGCGATCTCGGGGAACGGCATCCTCCCATCCTAGGTTCGCGCGCCGCGGGCGTTCGCTGACAGCGAGGGGGTGAGCCGCCTCGGGGGTGTGATGGGCCTCGTAGAGTTGAACCATGCCGCTGTCCGGACCGCTCTACGCACGTGCCGCCGGGTCTCCGCCCGTTCCCGCGGGGCTGCCGCTCGTCATCGCGCTGACCGGGTTCACGGATGCCGGCGGTGCGGTCTCGCGCATCGTCGAGTACTTCCGTGGCGAGCTCGACCCCACGACGGTCGTCGCGTTCGACAACGACGTCCTGTTCGACTACCGCGCACGACGGCCGATCGTCACCTTCGACGAGGATCACCTCACCGACTACCGCACGCCGCGGTTGGAGCTCTCTCTCGCGCACGACTCGCTCGGCCAGCCGTTCGTGCTGCTCGCCGGCTACGAGCCCGACTTCGCGTGGGAGGCGTTCGCCGAAACCGTCGTGGGACTGGCCGAGGGGATGCAGGTCGCCTCGATCACGTGGGTGCACGCGATTCCCATGCCCGTGCCGCACACGCGACCCATCGGTGCGACGGTCAGCGGTACCCGCTCCGAACTCACGGCGGCCCACTCCGTCTGGCAGCCCCGAACGCAGATCCCCGCCACGGCGGGCCATCTGCTCGAGCTCCGTCTCGCCGAGGCCGACGCGCGCGTCGCGGGCTTCGCCCTGCTCGTGCCCCATTACCTCGGTGAGACCGAGTACCCGGCTGCGGCCATCGCCGGCCTCGACAGCCTGAGCGTCGCGACCGGGCTCGTCTTCGACAGCGACACGTTGCGCAACGAGAACCGCGACTACCTCGAGAAGGTCGCTGATCAGGTTTCCGGCAGCGAAGAGCTGACGACCATGCTGCACACGCTCGAGGAACGCTACGACTCGTACATGGCGGGGTCGGCGCTCGGACAGCCCATCATCCATACGGGTGATCTTCCGAGTGCGGATGAGCTCGCTGCCGAGCTCGAACGATTCCTCGCTTCGCGCCCGCCAGGGGACGACGACAAGCGCGGTCGCTCCTGAGCTTGCCCCTCCGGCCCTGGTCATCTCCGATGGTGGGAATGCCCGGTAGGCCGTCGGCGTTCTCATAGGAATGAATGCTTGCGCAGGAACAGCGCACGAGATATGAGACAATGAAGGACCTGACCCGTTGTCGATCCTGTGCTCCTCGTCGTTCGAGTGGCGGGGGACTTGACAAGGGTCTTACTAGTGTCCGAGAACCCGGTGCGTTCGCACCGGTGAGAGGCTAACCGTGACGTCAGGCACGAAGACCACCCGCACCCGCGCGAGCGAGGACACCGAACTCGTCGAGGACGCGCCCGCTACCGCAGCGAAGGCTGCGCCCAAGAGCGCCGCGAAGAAGGCGCCTGCGAAGAAGACCGCCGCGAAGAAGGCCGCCCCCGCGAAGGCTTCCAAGGCGAAGGCCAAGGCCGACGACGAAGAGATGGACGACGAGGACGTCGAGGACGACGTCGAGGTCGACACCGACGACGTGACCGACGACGCCGCCCCCGCGGGCGATGCAACCAAGGCCGACGACGACGAGGACGACGACGAGTCGAAGAAGCCCGTCGTCACCGAGGCGCTGCCGACCGGTGCCATCGTCATCTCGTCGAGCGACGAGGAGGACGTCCCCGTCTACTCGACGCAGATCACCGGCGCGACGGCGGACCCGGTCAAGGACTACCTCAAGCAGATCGGCAAGGTCCCGCTGCTGAACGCGGCCGAAGAGGTCGAGCTCGCGATGCGCATCGAAGCCGGACTCTTCGCCGAAGAGAAGCTCTCCCACATGTCGGCGGCCGAGAAGTCGAACCAGCTCGGTCTCGACCTGCAGTGGGTCGCACGTGACGGTCAGCGCGCCAAGAGCCATCTTCTGGGCGCTAACCTGCGTCTGGTCGTCTCGCTCGCCAAGCGCTACACCGGCCGCGGGATGCAGTTCCTCGACCTCATCCAGGAGGGCAACCTCGGTCTCATCCGTGCCGTCGAGAAGTTCGACTACACGAAGGGCTTCAAGTTCTCGACCTATGCGACGTGGTGGATCCGTCAGGCGATCACGCGCGCCATGGCAGACCAGGCCCGTACGATCCGCATCCCGGTGCACATGGTCGAGGTCATCAACAAGCTCGCCCGCGTGCAGCGTCAGATGCTGCAGGACCTCGGACGCGAGCCCACGCCCGAAGAGCTGAGCCGTGAACTCGACATGACCCCCGAGAAGGTCATCGAGGTGCAGAAGTACGGTCGTGAGCC
Source organism: Microbacterium sp. 1262 (assembly GCF_040544895.1). Classification (NCBI taxonomy): domain Bacteria; kingdom Bacillati; phylum Actinomycetota; class Actinomycetes; order Micrococcales; family Microbacteriaceae; genus Microbacterium; species Microbacterium sp. 1262. Next base: position 1,391,825 of record NZ_JBEPKU010000001.1, on the reverse strand, counting down.
GATCTCGCTGCACACACCCCTCGGTGAAGACGGCGACAGCGAGTTCGGTGACCTCATCGAGGACACCGAGGCGGTCGTCCCGGCCGACGCGGTCGGCTTCACCATGCTGCAGCGTCAGCTCGAGTCGCTCCTCGACTCGCTCAGCGAGCGCGAGGCCGGCGTCATCCGCATGCGCTTCGGCCTCGGCGACGGCCAGCCGAAGACGCTCGACCAGATCGGCGACACGTTCGGCGTGACTCGCGAGCGCATCCGTCAGATCGAGTCGAAGACGATGGCGAAGCTGCGCCACCCGTCGCGTTCGCAGTCGCTGCGGGACTACCTCGAGTGACCGGCGCCGCCAACGAGGGCAAGGCTCTCGAGGTCGTCGTCGACGGCACGTCCTACGCGCGGATCCCGATCCGCACCCGCGTGGTGATGCCGGGCGACGATCTCGAGGCCGTCATCTCGGAATACGCCACGTCCACCGTCCAGCCGGGAGACCTGCTCTTCGTCACCGAGAAGATCGTGGCGATCACGCAGGGTCGTTCCTACACGCTCGACGAAATCGAGGTGCGCCCGCTCGCCCGATTCCTGTCGAAGTACGTCACGCGCACCCCGTACGGCATCGGCCTCGGCATGCCCGAGACGATGGAGATGGCACTCCGCGAGTGCGGCACGCCGCGCATCCTCTTCGCCGCCGCCGTCAGCGCCGTCACGAAGGTCTTCGGCCGCCGCGGCGACTTCTACCGCGTGGCCGGAGACAAGGCGCGCGCCATCGACGGGCCCACGTCCGGAACCATCCCGCCCTACAACAAGGCGGTCGTCCTCGGGCCTACCGACCCGAAGGGTGTCGCCGCGCGGATCAAGTCGCAGCTCGGCGGCGTCGCCGAGGTCGCGGTGGTCGACATCAACGACATCGGCGGCAACATCCTCGGCTCGACGCTCGACAAGGCCGGAGAGCAGCGGCTCGTGCGGATCCTCCGCGACAACCCGCTCGGTCAGGGCCACGAGTCGACGCCGCTCGGCGTCATCCGCGAGGTCTGACGTGGGAGCGGTGAACCGGCTCTACCGGCGTGCGCGTTTCTTCGTCCGTCGCGTCTCATCGTTCGACCGCGAGCGGGTGCTCCAGTTCGCCCGCCAGTCCGCTGCGCTCTCGAAGGCGCCGGTGTGGTGGGTCGCCGCCGACATGGCGTGGTGCGCCGTTCGCTACGAGACGACCTTCGAGAACTATTCGGAGTGGGATTTCCGGATCCTGAAGGCGCGTGAGCGCCGGACATACATGACCGACCCGAAGTCGTTCCACCTGTCGCGGCGTCTCAACGACAACTCGGTGCGCGGCGTCTTCGACGACAAGCTCCAGTTCGCCCAGCGGTTCGGTGACGAGCTCGGACGGGCGTGGCTCGATGTCACCACCTCCGACGCGGCGGCCCTCGCCGCTTTCCTCGACGGTCGCGACCGCGTCATCACCAAGAACCCCGGGGGAGTCGGCGGCAACGGCATCACGATGCGCGAGGTCGCCTCGATCGATGACGTCGCCGCGCTTCGCGAGGAGCTTCTGGCGTCGGGGGAGACGCTCGTCGAAGAGGTCCTGGTGCAGCATCCGGAGATGGCGCGGCTCTATCCCGGCAGCGTCAACTCTCTCCGCGTGGTGACCTATCGAGACCCCGACGATGTGGTTCACGTCCTCGCCTCGGTGCTGAAGGTGGGCAATGGGGGAGTGATCGACAACTTCTCCAACGGTGGCATGTACACGATGCTCGACGACGAGGGCCGCGCCCTCCACGCCGCGAGCGATGAAGAAGGCCGCCCGTTCGAGACGCACCCGATCACCGGAGTTCCGATCACGGGCTACCAGGTTCCGCTCTACCCGCAGGTGCTCGAGCTCGTCGATCGGCTCGCCCGACGGGTTCCCGAGATGCCGTACATCGGCTGGGACATCGCGATCACGCCCGAGCGGCCCGTCGTCATCGAGGGCAATCACAACACGGGTGTGTTCCAGTCGAAGCCGTCGGTGTCGGGCATCCGGCGCGGGCTGCTGCCGCGCTACCGCGCCGCCATGCGCTTCTGAGGTCCGCTGGATCCGCCACCGGAACACCGAGAAACACGGAGAGAACGAGCAATGGGTCGATCACGCGTACGGCTGGGCTACCTCCTCGACCGTGCCCGCAACGTCCGGGTCGGCAACCTCGTCGAGTTCGGGCGCCAGGTGCAGAAGGTGTCGAAGGCACCGCTGCCGCTGATCATCGCCGACATGCTCTGGTGCTCGGTCAAGTACGACATGGGATTCCGCGATTACGCGGTCTGGGACATCCGTCTGCTGAACGCGCGCGAGCGCGCCACCTGGATGACGCACCCGAAGTCGTTCCGGATCACCCGCATGCACAACACGCCCGAGGGGCGCGCGAAGCTGGAGGACAAGCGCCGGTTCGCTCGCGAGTACGCCGACCTGCTCGGCCGCGAGGCGCTCGACCTGCGCGATGTCGACGACGCGGAACTCGGTGCGTTCCTCGGCCGCCACCCGAAGGTTCTGGCGAAGCCGCTCGACGGACACGGCGGCGGCGGGATCACCCTGCACGAGAACGTGACGGATGCTGCGGCCTTCCGCGCCGAGGCCACCGCCGCCGGGCAGTCGATCGTCGACGAGTTCATCGTGCAGCATCCCGAGATGGCCTCGCTCTACCCCGACAGCGTCAACACGGTACGGATGATCACGTTCCTCACCCCGGAGGGCGATGTGCGCCTCCTCGCCGGTGTGCTGCGGATCGGCAACGGCGACGTCATCGACAACTTCGCCTCGGGCGGGATGTTCACGATGCTCGACGAGCACGGCGTCGCGCTCTACCCGGGCGTGGACAAGAACTCGAACGTCTACCGCGAGCACCCCGTGACCGGCACCCCGATCGTCGGCTTCACCGTTCCGTTGTTCGACCAGGTGCTCGCGCTGACCGAACAGCTGGCTCGCCGGACGCCGGAGGCGCCCTATGTCGGGTGGGACCTGGCGATCACGCCGAACGGTCCGGTCGTCATCGAGGGCAATCACAACTCGAGCGTGTTCCAGCCCAAGCCGTCGGCCTCGGGCGTGCGCACCGGCCTGCTTCCCGTGTACCAGGCGGCCGTCGGGTTCTGACCTGACGACCGGAACTGGGCCGCGGTTCCCGGTAGGTTCCCGGTACGCGAAAGCCCCGAGCGCGATGCTCGGGGCTTTCGTCGTGAGGCCGTCCTCAGCCGGCTGCGACGAGGCGCGAGGTCTCGTCGTGCCAGCTGGTGGCGACGGCGCGGAGCTTCTCTTCGTACTTGCGGCCGTGGTGCGCGCAGAAGAGGAGCTCGCTGCCGTTCACCTCGGCGGCGATGTAAGCCTGTGCGCCGCACGAGTCACAGCGATCTGCCGCAGTCAGGCGGTGTTCGAGGACGGCGGTGCTCTCGGAAGTGTTCGTGGTCATGATGGGTGCCTCCTCGGTCGATCGGGTCGTGCAACTGAGTGCCTTCGATACAACCACGACCAGCCGGGGGTATGCCCCATTTGACGTGCATTTCGCTCTGCGCGTACGCTCACCGCGCACAGACCGGACCGGGACCGCCGTGACCTCGTGTGTCCTCCCCAGCGTGTCGGCGCCCGCGGATACGCTTGGAGATCGTGACTGCTGAGTATTCCGCCCACCACCTCCAGGTGCTCGAAGGGCTCGAGGCCGTCCGCAAACGCCCCGGCATGTACATCGGCTCGACCGACTCCCGCGGCCTCATGCACTGCCTCTGGGAGATCATCGACAACTCCGTCGACGAGGCCCTGGGCGGATACGGCTCGCGCATCGACATCGTGCTCCATGCCGACGGCAGCGTCGAGGTGCGTGACCGCGCCCGCGGCATCCCCGTCGACGTCGAGCCCCGCACCGGCCTGACCGGTGTCGAGGTCGTCTTCACCAAGCTGCATGCCGGCGGCAAGTTCGGTGGCGGCTCGTACGCGGCGTCGGGCGGTCTCCACGGTGTCGGCGCATCGGTCGTCAACGCCCTGTCGGAGCGCCTCGACGTCGAGGTCGACCGCGCGGGCAAGACCTACGCGATGTCGTTCCATCGCGGCGAGCCGGGGCTCTTCGCGGGCGATACGCCCGACTCGGAGTTCACCCCGTTCGAGCGCTCGTCCGAGCTGCGTGTGGTCGGCAAGGCGCCCCGGGGTACGACCGGTACCCGCATCCGCTACTGGGCCGACCGTCAGATCTTCACGAAGGATGCCGCCTTCCATCTCGAAGAGCTCGTGCAGCGGGCACGGCAGACCGCCTTCCTCGTCCCGGGCCTCGAGATCGTCATCGTCGACGAGCGCGGCGAGGAGCGGGTCGAGACGAGCTATCGCTTCGACGGCGGCATCTCCGAGTTCGCCGAGTTCCTCGCTCCCGATGCCCCGATCACCGACACCTGGCGGCTGACGGGCTCGGGAAACTTCACCGAGACCGTGCCCGTGCTCCAGGCCAACGGTGCGATGGTCCCGACCGAGGTCGAGCGATCGTGCGAGGTCGACATCGCGCTGCGGTGGGGCACGAGCTACGAGACCGTCACCCGGTCGTTCGTGAACATCATCGCGACTCCGAAGGGCGGAACCCACCAGCAGGGCTTCGAGCAGGGTCTGATGAAGATCATCCGCAGCCAGGTCGAGCAGAACGCTCGGCGCCTGAAGGTCGGCAACGACAAGCTGGAGAAGGACGACATCCTGGCCGGGCTCACCGCGGTCCTGACGGTCCGTCTGCCCGAGCCCCAGTTCGAGGGCCAGACCAAGGAGATCCTCGGAACACCGGCGGTGCGGCAGATCGTGGCATCCGTCGTCAACCGTGAACTGGGTGCGCTGTTCTCATCCACCAGACGCGACGACAAAGCGCAGACGGGGCAGCTGCTCGAGAAGGTCGTTTCCGAGATGAAGGCGCGCATCTCGGCGCGCACCCACAAGGAGACGCAGCGGCGCAAGACCGCTCTCGAGTCCTCGTCGCTGCCGGCGAAGCTCGCGGACTGCCGCAGCAACGACGTGGCCGAGTCCGAGCTGTTCATCGTCGAGGGTGACTCGGCGCTCGGCACCGCCAAGCACGCCCGCAACAGCGAGTATCAGGCGCTGCTTCCCATTCGCGGGAAGATCCTCAACGTGCAGAAGGCGTCGGTCAGCGACATGCTCTCCAACGCCGAATGCGCCGCCATCATCCAGGTGATCGGCGCGGGGTCGGGACGCTCGTTCGACCTGAGCGCGGCTCGCTACGGCAAGGTCATCCTGATGAGCGACGCCGACGTCGACGGCGCACACATCCGTACCCTGCTGCTCACGCTCTTCTTCCGGTACATGCGACCGCTCATCGAGGATGGTCGCGTGTTCGCCGCGGTTCCGCCGCTGCACCGCGTGGTCGTCGTCAACCCGGGGTCGAAGCCGAACGAGACGATCTACACGTACTCCGAGGCCGAACTACACGGGCTGCTCACGAAGCTCCGCAAGTCCGGGCGGAAATGGCAGGAGCCCGTGCAGCGCTACAAGGGTCTCGGCGAGATGGATGCCGATCAGCTCGCGACGACCACGATGGATCGCGCCGGCCGTACGCTCCGCCGTGTCCGTGTCGAGGACGCCGATGCGGCCAACGCCGTCTTCGAGCTGCTCATGGGCAACGAGGTCGCGCCGCGCCGCGACTTCATCGTCACCTCGAGCGACCGCCTCTCGCGCGAGGCCATCGACGCCTGACCCACGCCACGGCGGCGCGCACGAAACTCGGAGGACGACGCGAGCCTCGGAGGCATCCCGGCCAGGGGTCCGAGGTCGACGTCATTCTCCGAGGTTCGGCGGCCGGCGGCTCAGGCGACGACGGTGCCGACCGCACCGATCACGCCATCCAGAGGCTGGCCTGACGCGTCGCGCTTGGCTCCGGCCTCGGGCAGAGCGCGGGTCGCACCGTCAGGACCGACCGCGCGGGGGGAGTCGCCCACCCACGCCAGGGTCAGCGTGTCTTCGCCGCGCAGGAAGCGCTGCGCACGGACGCCGCCGGTCGCGCGGCCCTTCGCCGGGAACTCGGAGAATGCCGACACCTTGCCGCTGCCGGCGTCAGCACCGGCGAGCGACTGCGTCGACCCAGCGATCGTGACGACTACGGTGTTCTCGGACGCGGTCACGGCGGTGAACGCGATGACTCGCTCGCCGTCTGCGACGCGGACGCCCGCCATGCCGCCGGCGGCTCGACCCTGCGGCCGCACCGCAGCCGCGTCGAAGCGCAGCAGCTGGGCGTCGGAGGTGACGAAGACCAGCTCGGTACCGTCGGGGGCGGGCGCGGCGCCGACGACGCGATCACCGGGCTTGAGCGAGATGATCTCGGCGTCGGGCTTCCCCGGCGCGAGCTCGGTGGCCGCGACACGCTTGACCACGCCCTGAGCGGTGCCGAGCGCGATCGGCGGTTCGCCGGTCAACGGCACGATGGCCACGACGTGCTCGTTCGGGCCGAGCCCGAGGTACTGGTCGGCCTTCGAGCCTGCCGCGAGCTGAACGCTGTTGCCGGGAACCGAGGGCAGATCGACGGGCGAGAAGCGGACGAGGCGCCCCGTGCTGGTGACGGCGCCGAGGTCGCCCCGGACCGTCGCGTCGACGGCCGATCGGATGGCGTCGTGCTTGCTCCGCCGCGCAGGCGGGACGATGCCGCTGCTGAGCAGATCTTCGCCGAGCTCTGCGCGGACCATGCGGCCGGTCGCCGACATGAACACGCGGCAGGGCGCGTCGGCGATCTGCAGGTCGACGCCGGCCTTCTTGCCCGAGCGTGCGGTCACGGGTCCGCCGTTGAGCAGCAGCGTGCGACGCGGCGTGCCGTACGTCTCGGCGGCCGCCTCGAGCTCGCGGGCCACCTGGGCTCGGAGCAGCACGTCACTCGCGAGGAGCTCCTCGAGGTGCGCGATCTCGGCCTTCAACTGGTCGCGCTCGGTCTCCAGCTCGATGCGGGAGAACTTCGTCAGGCGGCGTAGACGCAGTTCGAGGATGTACTCGGCCTGCGGCTGCGAGAGATCGAAGACGTCGATCAGTCGCGTCCTCGCCTGCTCCCCGTCATCGGACGCGCGGATGACCTGGATGACCTCGTCGATGTCGAGGATCGCGATGAGCAGGCCCTCGACGAGGTGCAGGCGCTCCTGCTTCCTGGCCAAGCGGTACCGGCTGCGCCGTGTGACGACCTCGATGCGGTGGTCGAGGTAGACGCGCAGCAGCTCTTTGAGTCCGAGCGTCTGGGGCTGTCCCTCCACCAGCGCGACGTTGTTGATGCCGAACGAGTCCTCGAGCGGGGTCAGCCGGTAGAGCTGCTCGAGCACCGCGTTCGGGTCGAAGCCCGTCTTGATCGTGATGACGAGGCGCAACCCGTGGTTGCGGTCGGTGAAGTCCTGGACATCCGAGATACCGGTCAGCTTCTTGGCGTTGACGGCGTCCTTGATCTTCTCGATGATCCGCTCGGGGCCGACCATGTACGGCAGCTCGGTCACGACGAGACCGGTGCGCCGTGGCCCGAGCGACTCGACCGACACCTTCGCGCGGGTGCGGAAGGTGCCGCGCCCGTTCGTGTAGGCATCCTTGATGCCGTCGAGTCCGACGATCACGCCGCCGCCGGGCAGGTCGGGGCCCGGCACGAACTCCATGAGCTCGTCGAGCGTCGCGTCGGGGTTCTCGAGCAGGTGCACGGCTGCCGCCACGACCTCGATGAGGTTGTGCGGCGCCATGTTCGTCGCCATGCCGACGGCGATGCCCGTCGTTCCGTTGACCAGCAGGTTCGGGTACGCGGCGGGAAGGACGGCCGGCTGCTGGAACTGTCCGTCGTAGTTCGGGACGAAGTCGACGACGTCCTCGTCGAGGTTCTCGGTCAGGGCCAGCGCGGAGGGCGCCAGCCGGGCCTCGGTGTACCGCGCTGCCGCAGGCCCGTCGTCGAGCGAGCCGAAGTTGCCGTGTCCGTCGACCAGGGGCACGCGCAGAGCGAAGTCCTGTGCGAGACGGACGAGCGCGTCGTAGATCGCGGAGTCGCCGTGCGGGTGCAGCTTTCCCATGACTTCGCCCACGACACGGGCGCTCTTGACGTGCCCCTTGTCAGGACGGAGGCCCATGTCGGCCATCTGGAACAGGATGCGCCGCTGCACGGGCTTGAGGCCGTCACGCGCGTCGGGAAGCGCGCGGGAGTAGATGACCGAATACGCGTACTCGAGGAACGAACCCTGCATCTCCGCCGAGACGTCGACGTCCTCGATGCGCTCCGGCTGGTCGGGGACGGGTGAAGCGGTGCGGGATGCGGCCATGGAGCTGTACGGACCTCGATCGGGGATGGGAGTGCGGATGCCGGGTGTGCGAGACTGTCCGCGATGCCCTCCAGCCTACCGATCGACCCGCCGGCGGCCCGGAGCCTCACCGGTGTGCTGCCGCAGCTGGTCGCCTCCGTCTCGGGTCGATCCGACTGGTTCGCTCCGGCGCGATCGGCGATCGTCATCGTCGCCGACGGGCTGGGGCGCGGCAACCTCGCTCAGCGGGCCGCTTACGCCCGGTTCCTCTCCGAGCGGATGGCCAAGCGGGATGCCGCTCGCACGGTGTTCCCGGCGACGACCGCCGCCGCCCTGAGCAGCCTCTTCACCGGCGTGCTTCCGGGTGAGCACGGCATCGTCGGCTATCGCGTCCGCGTGCCGGGCACCGCATCCGCTCCCAATCAGCTGACGGGGTGGGAGCAAGACGGGCTCGATCCGCTCTCGTGGCAGCGCTCGCAGCCGGTCTTCGAGCGCGAGGTCGCCGGGGGAAGACGCTGTTTCGTCGTGAGCCGGGCGCAGTACGCCGGCACGGGGTTCACGACGGCTACGGTGCGCGGGGCCGAGTTCGTCGCGGCCTCGGGGATCGGCGAGCGTCTCGCGATGGCTGAGGCCCTCGCGGGCACTCATGACGGGTCCCTCGTCTACGTCTACATTCCCGAGCTCGACGTCATCGGGCACGCGCAGGGCTGGGAGAGCGACCGGTGGTCGGCCGAGCTGGAGTCGCTCGACGCCGAGCTGCGGCGCTGGGACCGTCAACTGGCACCCGGGATCGGCGCGGTGCTGACGGCCGACCACGGCATGATCGACGTTCCCGCGCACCGGCATGTGCTGCTCCGAGAGGGGGACCCGCTCCTCGACGAGGTCGAAGTCATCGGCGGCGAGCCGCGGATGCTGCACCTCTATGCGTCCGACGGCGCGGCCGAACGCGTCGCTTCGCGCTGGCGCGACGCGGAGTCGGATCGCTCCTGGGTCGTGACGCGCGAGGAGGCGATCGACGCCGGGCTGTTCGGACCGGTGCATCCCGAGGTCGTACCGCGGATCGGCGACGTGCTGGTCGCCGCGCGCTCAGCGGTGGCCTACTACGACGATCGTCTCGCCGACAAGAAACCGCAGCGCATGGTCGGCCAGCACGGATCTCTGACGGATCAGGAGCGGATCGTTCCGCTCGTCCGTCTCGGCGCGTTCGCCTGAGCGGTCAGGCGTCCTCGCTGCGAGCGCCGAAGACGATCTCGTCCCACGAGGGCATCGACGTGCGGCCACCGCGACGGCGAGTCTCGGGCGCGGAATCCTCGCTCGCGGGCTCGGTCTTCGGCGTCTCGGGTTCGGACGGCGCAGGCTCGGCTGGCTCGCGCTGACCGGCCTCCAGGGCATCGAAGAGGGCGACCGGAGTGCGTTCACGCGTGTCGGCACCGCGGTCCTCGCCGGGCATCGGCTCACGCTGGCCTCGGCGACGCCGGAGCGCTTCGAGCAGATCGGCGGTCTCCGACGAGGTCACGACCGGCTCGGGCGCTCGCTTGATCGCCGCGTCCTTCGCGTTCGTGCTGCGCAGCGAGTTCGACGCGACCGCGTCAGCGTCAGCGGCGGCGGCGGCGGGATGCCGCGGCCCGAAGGCGCCGCTGTCGAACCGGGACTCGTCCTTGGCCTGTGGCGTGTCGAGGGCACGGAGACGGGGGATCAGACCTTCCGGCAGCGACCCCTGCCGCGACAGCTGCGTCGCATCCGAGTTCAGCGGTGCCAGCGACGAGCGCCGCGGGTCGAACGACCACCGTGCGTCGTGCTCCACCTCGCCGACCGTGAACTCGACCTTCACGATCCAGCCGTCGGGTTCGCGCCAGCTGCTCCACCGCTCGCCGGTCGCGCCTGCCTCGCTGAGCTTGGTTCGAACCGCCGTTCCGAAGGTCGGCTGCGCATCGGGCTCCAGCTCGCCTGCGATGAGGACGGGCACGGCGAGCGCTTGCCCGACGATGTGCTCGCGTTCGGCGATGATCGGGCGCTCGTAACGCGCGACGTCCTCGGCCCGGACTCCGAGGAGGGTGGCGACGTCCGCGGCGCTCATCCCGGAGCGGATGTGCGATTGGATCTCGCGGGGGCTGGGGCGAGGAGCCCGCGGTTCGTCCGTCGGCCGGGCGCGGCGCAGCTGGGCGCGCAGCGTCTCGTTCACCGGCAACGCGAAGCGCTCCCCGGACTCGGTGGCGAGGACGAGGATGCCCTCCTCGGTCCCGATGACCTTGAGCTGTTCCATGCGCAGAACCCTCCCAGCGATACGTGTGCCGTCATGGTGTCACAGGCATCCGGGCACCGCGGGAATATCCGGGGCGCGCCGCCGGTTTCGGGGGGCGAACCGGTCGTGCGCATCCGTTCCCGGAAGGATCTTCCGCGACGTTTTGCGAAAATCGCGCCGGTCATGCAAACTATCGCCGCCCCACTCGGCGCGGCAACCGGCAACACCTGGAAGTAGAGGCCTTTCGACATGGCTACGGATTACGACGCACCCCGCAAGACCGAGGACGACAGCGAGTCGATCGAGGCCCTGAAGGAGCGCGTGCCCGACAAGTCGTCGGGCTCGATCGACAACGAGGACGCCGACAACCCGTCGGGCTTCGAGCTGCCCGGGGCCGACCTCTCGGACCTCGAACTCGATGTCGTCGTCCTGCCCCCGCAGGAGGACGAGTTCACGTGCATGGAGTGCTTCCTCGTGAAGCACCGCACCCAGATCGATCACGAGACCAAGGTCGGCGCCATCTGCACCGAGTGCGCGGCCTGATCGCACGACCTTCGCTGACCCTCGACGCCCCGGCGTCGGGGGTCGGTCTTTTACCGGGCGGCGTTTACGCGTCCGAGCCGGCCGGGGCGGCGGTCGCGCGGGCGCTCTCGATCACCGCGGCGACGCGGGCGGGCGTCCGCGAGGAGAACACCCAGTGGGTGACCGGATCGTCGTCGTCTTCGATCGCGATCCGTACGACTCCGTCGATGCCGCCACGCAGAAGGTGCCAGGAACTCGACGACAGGCCGGGCCCGCGTGCCTGCCGCGCGGCGTCGCCGGTGAACGTCTCGATCTCGCCGAGGTAGGTGAGCTCGATGCTCGCGCGCCCGACTCGGAGCCGCTCGCCGGTGACTTCGATCACCGGTGAGAGGGCGATGAGTCCTGCCACGACGAGGGCTCCCACGGCGATGCCGGCGATGAGCCCGACCACCGAGTCGAGCGGGGCGAGCACGAGAGCGACCATCGGCCCGCAGACGGCGGCGCTCACCAGAGCCCACAGGGATGGGCTCAAGCGCTCGCGGTAGCTTGTGGCGGGCGAGGTGGCGGGGGCGGAACTGTGCATTAGCCTCGTGGGGTGACCGAATCCGTGGACGTCCCCATTATCGCCGCCGACGTTCCCGTTTACGCCCATCCCGGAGATGCCGGAGCAGATCTCGTGTCCGTCGAGCAGCTGCGTCTCGAGCCCGGGCAGCGCGCACTCGTGGGGACCGGTGTCCGAATCGCCCTGCCGGACGGCTTCGCCGCCTTCGTCGTGCCGCGCAGCGGGCTCGCGGCGAAGCACGGGATCACCGTGGTCAACTCGCCGGGGACGGTCGACGCCGGGTACCGCGGAGAGATCAAGGTCACGCTCCTGAACACCGACACCGCCGAGCCGTACGACATCGCGCCCGGCGACCGCATCGCCCAACTGATCGTCATGCCCGTCACCCGGGCCCGCTTCATCCCCGTCGACACCCTGCCCGAGAGCGTTCGCGGTGAGGGCGGTTTCGGCTCGACCGGCTATCAGCAGCAGACAGGAGTACCCGCATGAGCGACGACGCGAAGTCGGCACCCGCCGACCGGGCCACGGCAGGCCCCTTCGACGAGTCCGAGGCCAACCCGGTTCGTCCGTACATCGATCTGGGCGGTATCAAGGTGCTGCCGCGCGAGGGGCTGAACCTGCGTCTCGAGGTCGAGGAACAGACGAAGCGCATTGTCGCGGTCGGTCTCGACTACGCCGGTTCGACGCTTCAGGTCCAGCCGTTCGCAGCGCCCCGTTCGACGGGGCTCTGGGAGGAGACGCGCGAGCAGATCCGCCAGCAGGTGCGCCAGCAGGGCGGTCGCGTCGAGGAGCGCGAAGGCCCGCTCGGCCCGGAGCTGCTCGCCGAGGTCCCCGTGATGGCCGGGGCGGAGGGCAGCGGAAAGCGTCTCGCACGTTTCGTCGGCGTCGACGGGCCGCGGTGGTTCCTCCGAGGCGTCATCGGCGGTGCGGCGACCAATGACGTCGACGCGGCTGCGCAGGTCGAGGACCTCTTCCGGTCGCTCGTGGTCGTCCGCGGCGGATCGCCGATGCCGCCGCGTGACCTCATCCCGCTCAAGATGCCGGCGACCCCCGGCTCGGCGTGAGCGCTGACGAACGGCGCGAGGCCGCGACCGAGCGCCCCGCCGATCTGACCCCGCCCGAACCGGTGGCCTCGACCTCGGGCGTTCTCGGAGCCGCGCTCGGCGAGGCTGCGCGTAAGGCCGGTTTCGATCCCGACACCGAGGCTTCGACCGGGGGCGTCGTCTGGCGCGCGATGGGCGGTTTCCGCGGCATCGTCGAGGCCGTCCTCCCCGGCTTGGTCTTCATCGTCGTGTTCACGCTCACGACGGACCCGCAGACCCGTGAGGCGAATCTCTGGCTGTCGCTCGGGCTGTCGGTGGGCGTCGCCGCGGTGTTCACGCTGCTGCGCCTCATCCAGCGCGGCCCGGCAGGAGCCGCATTCGGAGGTCTCATCGCTACCGCTGCGGCCGCGGGGCTGGCGCTGTGGACGGGGCGGGGGCAGGACAACTTCATCCCGGGTCTGATCACCAATGCGGCTTACGGGACCGCCTTCCTGGTCTCGGCCCTCATTGGATGGTCGCTCATCGGACTCGCCGCCGGATTCCTCATGAACGAGGGCGTCGCCTGGAGGCGTGACAAGCGCAAGCGCCGCGTCTACTTCTGGCTCGCGATCGCCTGGGCGGGGCTCTTCTACCTCAGGCTCGCCGTGCAACTGCCGCTGTACTTCGCCGACGAAGTCGCCGCCCTCGGAACCCTGAAGCTCGTCATGGGCCTGCCGCTGTTCGCCCCGCTCGCGGCCGTCACCTGGCTCGCCGTGCGGGCGCTCTATAAGCGGCCCGCCGAGTGATACATTTATCTTGACGTCAAGATAAATTTCCCCCGATCCGACTAAGGGTCGCCTCACTAGATCGACCGGTGCGGCGAGGGGATGATGGGACAGTGCGCGCGAGCGCGCGGCCCGCCGATGAAGGAGAGCAGACGTGTCCACTGTTGACAGCTTCGGAGCCAAGAGCACCCTGACGGTCGGCAGCACCGACTACGAGATCTTCCGGATCGACACGGTCGAGGGTTACGACCGTCTTCCCTTCAGCCTCAAGGTGCTGCTCGAGAACCTCCTGCGCACCGAGGACGGCGCGAACGTGACGCAGGAGCAGATCCGCGCGCTGGGTTCGTGGGACGCCTCGGCAGAGCCCGACACCGAGATCCAGTTCACCCCGGCCCGCGTCGTGATGCAGGACTTCACGGGCGTGCCCTGCATCGTCGATCTCGCCACGATGCGCGAGGCGGTGACCGCGCTCGGCGGTGACCCCAACCGCATCAACCCGCTCTCGCCCGCCGAGATGGTCATCGACCACTCGGTCATCGCCGATCTCTTCGGCAGCGAGAACGCCCTCGAGCGCAACGTCGAGATCGAGTACGAGCGCAACGGCGAGCGTTACCAGTTCCTCCGTTGGGGTCAGGGCGCGTTCGACGACTTCAAGGTCGTCCCCCCGGGCACCGGCATCGTCCACCAGGTGAACATCGAGCACCTCGCGAAGGTCATCTACGACCGCAACGTCGACGGTGTGCTCCGTGCGTACCCCGACACCTGTGTCGGCACCGACTCGCACACCACGATGGTCAATGGCCTCGGTGTCCTGGGTTGGGGTGTCGGCGGCATCGAGGCCGAGGCCGCGATGCTGGGTCAGCCCGTGTCGATGCTCATCCCGCGCGTCGTGGGCTTCAAGCTCACCGGCGAGATCCCCGCGGGCGTCACCGCGACCGACGTCGTGCTGACGATCACCGACATGCTGCGCAAGCACGGCGTGGTCGGCAAGTTCGTCGAGTTCTACGGCGCCGGCGTCGGGTCCGTCCCGCTCGCGAACCGCGCCACGATCGGCAACATGAGCCCCGAGTTCGGGTCGACCGCCGCGATGTTCCCCATCGACGACGTCACGCTCGACTACCTGCGCCTGACCGGCCGCGACGAGCAGACCGTCGCCCTCGTCGAGGCGTACGCGAAGGAGCAGTCGCTCTGGCACGACCCCGCGAACGAGCCGAGCTACAGCGAGTACATGGAGCTCGACCTCTCGACGGTCGTCCCGTCGATCGCCGGCCCGAAGCGCCCGCAGGACCGCATCCTCCTGTCGGAGTCGAAGGAGCAGTTCGCGAAGGACATCCTCAACTACGCGACGGCCGCCGACGAGGCCGTCGAGGTCGAGGGCACCTTCCCGGCGTCCGACCCGGGCAACGCCCCGGGCGTCGAGCACGAGACCCACTCCGACGACACCGTCTCGCACCAGCACGACCACGCGCACGCGGGTCTGCTCTCGAGCGGCGCACGCCATGCGGCATCCAACCCGGTGAAGGTCACGCAGCCGTCGGGCGAGAGCTACATGCTCGACAACGGCGCAGTGACGCTCGCGGCCATCACGTCGTGCACCAACACGTCGAACCCGTCGGTCATGATCGCCGCAGGTCTGCTGGCCCGCAAGGCCTCGGAGCGCGGCCTCACGCGCAAGCCGTGGGTCAAGACGACGCTCGGCCCCGGCTCGAAGGTCGTCACCGACTACTACGAGAAGTCCGGCCTCGACAAGGACCTCGAGAACCTCGGCTTCTACACCGTCGGCTACGGCTGCACGATCTGCATCGGAAACTCCGGCCCGCTGATCGAAGAGGTCTCGGCCGCGATCAACGAGAACGACCTCGCGGTCACCGCGGTGCTCTCGGGCAACCGCAACTTCGAAGGCCGCATCAGCCCCGACGTCAAGATGAACTACCTGGCCTCGCCGCCGCTGGTCGTCGCGTACGCCCTGGCCGGGTCGATGAACTTCGACTTCGAGACCGATGCGCTCGGCAAGGACTCGGACGGCAACGACGTCTTCCTCAAGGACATCTGGCCCGCTCCCGATGAGGTCCAGGAGATCATCGACTCGTCGATCTCGCGTGAGCAGTTCATCAAGCAGTACGCCACCGTGTTCGACGGTGACGAGCGCTGGAAGAACCTGCCCACGCCGACCGGCCCGGTGTTCGAGTGGGACGAGGACTCGACCTACGTCCGCAAGGCGCCGTACTTCGACGGCATGCAGATGGAGCTGACCCCGGTCGCCGACATCACCGGTGCGCGCGTCATGGCGACGCTGGGCGACTCGGTCACCACCGACCACATCAGCCCGGCCGGAAACATCAAGGCCGGCACCCCGGCCGCGCAGTACCTCACCGAGCACGGCGTCGCGCAGAAGGACTTCAACTCCTACGGCTCGCGCCGTGGCAACCACGAGGTCATGATCCGCGGAACCTTCGCCAACATCCGTCTGAAGAACGAGCTCACGGCAGCGGTCAACGACGGCAAGGTCGTCGAGGGCGGCTACACGCGCGACTTCACTCAGGAGGGCGGCCCGCAGTCGTTCATCTACGACGCGAGCCAGAACTACCAGGCGCAGGGTACGCCGCTCGTCATCTTCGGCGGCAAGGAGTACGGCTCGGGCTCGTCGCGCGACTGGGCGGCGAAGGGCACCAACCTCCTCGGCGTGAAGGCGGTCATCACCGAGAGCTTCGAGCGCATCCACCGCTCGAACCTGATCGGCATGGGCGTCGTCCCGCTGCAGTTCCCCGCCGGTGAGAGCTGGAAGTCGCTGGGACTCGACGGCACCGAGATCATCTCGATCACGGGACTCGAACAGCTGAACGAAGGCGTCACCCCGAAGACGGTGAAGGTCGTCGCCGAGCCGAGCGAGTTCTCGCCCGAGGGCAAGCAGACGGTCGAGTTCGACGCGATCGTGCGCATCGACACCCCCGGTGAGGCCGACTACTACCGCAACGGCGGCATCCTGCAGTACGTGCTGCGCTCGCTCGTCTGAGACACGGAGCTGCAGTAGTCCACGAGAGGCCGGAGCGTCCAGCTCCGGCCTCTCGTGCATCCCGCTGATTAGACTTACCGGCACCCGATGGAAGGAGGAGCTCGATGTCGTTGCTCTCCTCGATCTCGCACCCGCGCGATCTCGACGCCCTCTCGATCGCTCAGCTCGAGACGCTCGCCGGTGAGATCCGCTCGTTCCTCGTCGAGAACGTCGCGCGCAGCGGCGGGCACCTCGGACCCAACCTCGGAGTCGTCGAGCTCACCCTCGCGATCCATCGGGTCTTCGACTCTCCGAACGACCCGGTGGTCTTCGACACCGGGCATCAGTCCTACGTGCACAAGCTGATCACGGGCCGCCAGGACTTCTCGCGGCTGCGCTCGCGGGGCGGCTTGGCTGGCTACCCGCAGCGCAGCGAGAGCGAGCACGACGTCGTCGAGTCGTCGCACGCGTCGAGCTCGCTCAGCTGGGCCGACGGCATCTCACGGGCCTTCGCCCGCACCGGTCGCACCGACCGCCATGTCGTCACCGTGGTCGGCGATGGCTCCCTGACCGGCGGGATGACGTGGGAGGCGCTCAACAACATCTCCGACGACAACGATCGCAACCTGGTCATCGTCGTCAACGACAACGGCCGTTCGTACGCGCCGACGATCGGCGGCATGGCGCGTTTCCTGAACAAGGTGCGCACCACCGAGGGCTACCGGTCGTTGCACGAAGGCTCAGCGTCGCTCTTCGGCCGCCTCGGGCCGGCGGCGCGGGCCGTCTACCGCGGACTCCGCGGTGGGACTCACGGATTCTTGTCCCGGTTCGTGAACAATGAGGCCCTGTACTCGAATCTCGATATCAAGTACCTCGGACCCGTCGACGGCCACGACCTCGAGGCCATGATCGAGACCCTGCGCCTCGCGAAGTCGTACGGTGCTCCGGTCATCGTGCACGCGATCACCGAGAAGGGCCGCGGCTACGCGCCCGCCCGACTCGACGAAGCCGACCAGTTCCATGCCGTGGGGAAGATCGACCCTGCGACGGGCCAGCCGGTCTCCTCCGGTGGCAAGACGACCTGGACCGACGTGTTCGCCGAGGAGCTCGTGTCTGCGGGGGAGCGCCGCGGCGATGTCGTCGCGATCACTGCGGCGATGCTGCGTCCGACCGGGCTGCTGCCCTTCGCGCAGCGGTTCCCCGACCGTGTCCTGGACGTCGGCATCGCGGAGCAGCACGCCGTCGCGGCATCCGCCGGCCTCGCCTTCGGCGGCCTGCATCCGGTCGTCGCGATCTACGCGACGTTCATGAACCGCGCGTTCGACCAGATGATGATGGATGTCGCGCTGCACCGTGCAGGTGTGACGTTCGTCCTCGACCGGGCCGGCGTGACCGGACCCGACGGACCCAGCCATCACGGCATCTGGGACCTCGCGATGCTCCAGCTCGTGCCCGGCGTCCGTATCGCGGCGCCGCGAGACGCTGAGCGTCTCCGCGAGGTATTCCGTGAGGCCGTCGACATCGAGGACGCGCCCACGGTCGTTCGATATCCGAAGGGATCGGTCGGCGACGAGTTGCCCGCTGTGGAACGTCTGGACGACGGAACCGACGTGCTGGTGCGGGGCGAATCGGACGATGTCCTCATCGTCGGCATCGGCCCGATGGCGCGCCTGGGCATCGAGGTCGCCGAGCGCCTGCGAGCACAGGGAATCGGCGCGACCGTCATCGATCCTCGCTGGGTGGTCCCGGTCGCTCGCTCGGTCGTGGATCTCGCCGCTGGACACCGGCTCGTCATCACCATCGAGGACGGGATCCGTGTCGGTGGTATCGGCACACGCATCCGCCAGGTTCTTCGCGAGGCCGGCATCGACACGGCCGTCGACGAGCTCGGACTGCCCGACGAGTTCATCGATCACGCGGAGCGCTACGAGATCCTCGACGACGCGGGTCTGACGTCCGCGAAGATCGCGCACGACGTCGTCGCGCAGGTCCTCGGTACCCGCATCCCGATCGCCCGGCCGAGCGCGGATGCCGCGACGGACTGGGCGGATGCCGCCGACGCGCCGGGCCGCGCGGGTGCGAGCGACGGCGAGCCTCAGCCTCGCGGCCGCTGACGTCGTCGCCGGTCGGGGGAGATGATGCGGTAGTTCTCGTCGAGGGGATCCTCGGTGGCGGCGTCCGGGTTCGAGGTCGGCACGACGTCGCCGAACACCTCGGCGTCGAGGCGGAGGGCTCGCCGCATGGTGATGAACCAGGCGCCTGCGAGTCCGAGGGCGCTGAGAGGCACGTTGACGAGGAAGGCGATCGATTCGATCCACCCGTCGCCCGAGTCGCCGATGAGCAAGGGAAGGGCGACGGCCGTGGTGGCGAAGCCGACCAGCGCGCCGTAGGCCGTGAAAGCGATGAGATGTGCGCCGACACGTGGCGAACGTCGCAGGAGGCGGCCGAGTGCGTATGCGCCGGGGGAGCCGATCACCACAGCGGGCACGGAGACGACCAAGATCATCACGGTGCCCACGACCAAGCTGAAGCCGCCCGTCAGCACCGCCCAGGCGACGATGAGTAGCAGCGTGGTCGCGCCCCACGCGCGGGCGATGCCCGCCAGGAACTCGGCGCGGGTGAACGCGAGGGGTTCGGCATCCGTGCGGGGCGAGTCTCGACGTGGTGCGCGCTGCTGTTGCGGGCCGGCGCCCGTCACGAGCGGGCCTCGGCGATGAGGTCGAGAAGTTCCCGCACCGGCCGCCGCAGCATCGGGAGGCGCGCCAGTGGGAGCGCCATCGCGAGCAGTGCCAGGCCCTTGTCGAGCAAGCGCCGCGTCTTCGCCTGGTGATCGGACTCGTCGTAGACCCAGTACATCGCGAGCAGCAGATGCGCGAGAACGAGCGCGCCGGGCAGCGCCTCGGCGATGTCCTTCGGAAGCTTGTGGTCGGCACCGTCGACGGCGGTACGGAACAGATCCTCCACGATCGCGAGCGAGGCGTTCGACTCGGGCGACAGCGGGTTGATCGACGATCGCGGCGAGACGGCGGCCGTCAGGAACTCGGGCGCATGGCCATGCGTCGGCGTCAGTTGATCGAGGCCCGTGTGGAAGACGATCGCGAGCCTGTCCTTGAGGTCGCGCTTCGACTCGAGTCCGGGCAGGGCGGCCGCGCGGTGACCCTGCTGCACCTGCAGGTAGAACTCCTGCACGAGCTCGTTCTTCGACGCGAAGTGGTAGTTCGTCGTCCCGACCGACACGCCGGCCTCCGATGCGATGCGGCGGATGGTGGTCGCGTCGTAGCCGCGTTCGCGAAACGAACGCAGCGCCGTATCGACGATCAGGGCACGTGTGCGGTCGCGCTTCGATCCGGTCGGCTCCGGGGTGCTGAACATGTTCAGATACTAGCGTGCAGGCAGCCCCGGCCACAGGCTTCCCCGCTCCCGTGGAAGCATGGAGGGATGACCGGCGACAACCTCACCCGTACCGACGCCCAGCATCGTGCAGCCGAGGTCCGGCTCCACACCATCGATGTCTCCCTCGACGTCCGTGACGCCCCGCGCGCCGAGGAGACCACGTTCAGCACCCGCGCGATCCTGTCGTTCGATGCGCGCGTCGGCGGTGAGACCTGGGTCGACTTCCTCGGTTCGAGCGTCGATGCGGTCATCGTGAACGGCGAGAGCCGGCCCGTGGAATGGGACGGCGCGCGCATCCGCATCCGCGACCTCGCGGAGCGCAACACCGTCTCGATCGCGGCGCGCGGCGTCTACAGCCGCTCGGGGGAGGGCCTCCACCGCTTCGTCGACCCGGTCGACGGCGCCGTCTACCTGTACACGCAGTACGAGCCCGCGGACGCGCGTCGCGTCTACCCGTGTTTCGAGCAGCCGGACCTGAAGGCACGCTGGCGGATGCGGGTCGCGGCGCCGGAGGGCTGGCGGGTGCTGTCCAACGGTGCGGAGACCGACCGCCGCGACCTCGACGGCGGTACCGAGGTCACCTTCGCTGAGACCCTCCCGATCTCCAGTTACATCACCGCCGTCGCAGCAGGCCCCTACCACCGCGTCGGCGCGGTCTGGGACGGACCCGAGGGACCTGTCGACCTGGGCGTCCTGTGCCGTGCCTCGCTGGCGCCGTACCTCGACGCCGAGGAGATCATCGACATCACCCGCCGTGGGCTCGCGTACTTCGGTGAGGCGTTCGGGCTCGGCTATCCGTGGGGCAAGTACGACCAGATCTTCGTGCCCGAGTACAACCTCGGCGCGATGGAGAACCCCGGTCTCGTCACGTTCACCGAGGCGTACGTCTTCCGCGGGGCCGCGACCGCCGCGCAGCGCGAGGCCCGCGCCAACACGATCCTCCACGAGATGGCGCACATGTGGTTCGGCGACCTCGTGACCATGCGGTGGTGGGACGACCTGTGGCTCAAGGAGTCCTTCGCGGACTTCATGGGCTCGCATGCGTCTGTCGCGACCGGGCTCTATCCGGATGCCTGGGTGAGCTTCGCGAGCCGGCGGAAGGGGTGGGCCTACGAGCAGGACCAGCTTCCGACCACGCATCCGATCGTGGCCGACATTCCCGACCTGCAGGCGGCCAAGCTCAACTTCGACGGGATCACGTACGCCAAGGGAGCGTCCGTGCTCAAGCAGCTCGTCGCGTACGTGGGGGAGGAGGCGTTCTTCGCCGGCGCGCGCAAGTACTTCGCCGACAACGCCTTCGGGAACACCACGCTCGGTGATCTGCTGGACGCCCTCGAGCACACCTCCGGGCGCGACCTGAGGGCGTGGAGTCGCGCCTGGCTCGAGACCACCGGGATGTCGGATCTGTCGGTCGAGCGCGATGGATCGGACGGCGTCACGATCGTCCAGACCGATCCCCGACCCCACCGCGTGACGATCGGACGGTACGCGGCGTCGGAGGGGGCGCTCCGCCGAGAGGGCGGGGTCGAGCTCGATCTCGTCGACGCCCGGACGCCGCTGCCCGGGGATGCCGCGGGCGTGATCATCCCGAACGACGACGACCGCACCTATGCCAAGGTGCGCCTCGACGGTGACACGACGGCAGCCCTCGAGCGCTCGCTCTCGACGGTCGGCGACCCGCTCGCTCGTTCGGTGGCGTGGGCCGCGCTCTGGAACGCGGTTCGCGACGGTCGCCTCGAAGTGGCGCGCTACCTCGAGATCGTCGGAGCACACGCCGCGGCCGAGACCCACATCGGCCTCCTCACCGACGCGGTCGCGCATGCCGACTACGCGATCGCCCATTACGCCGCTCCCGCACAGCGCGAGTCGCTCGCCGCGCGCTGGCTGGAGACCGTCTGGCGGTCGTTGCACGAAGCCCGCCCCGGGACGGACGCCCAGCTTGTCTGGGCGCGCGCCCTGGGCGCTGCCGCCGCGGTGGATGCGGGGCGTGCGGCGTCGTTGCGCCAGCTGCTCGCCGGCGAAGGGCAGCTCCCCGAGGGTCTCGTGCTCGATGCGGACCTGCGATGGAGCTGGCTGTTCGCGCTCGCCTCGACGGGCCAGGCCAGCGCCGCCGAGATCGACGCCGAGCTGGTCCGCGACGATACCTCGAAGGGCAGGCGAGCCCACCGCGCCGCCCGAGCGGCGCTGCCGGAGGCGCCGGTGCGCGAGGCCGCGTGGGTCGCGGCATGGACAGACGAGACCCTGTCGAACGACGAGCTCGACGCCACGATCGCGGGTGTCCGCGCCGGAGGGCGGCGCAATCTCATCGCGGCCCTCGACGGCGACTATTTCTCGCGCATCGGCCGAGTCTGGGAGACCCGGAGCATCGAGATCGCGCGCCGCCTCGTGCGCGGTCTGTTCCCGGCGACGGATGACCTGACGGCGGCGACGACGTGGCTGGACTCGAACCCCGGGGCGCCGGCCGCGTTGCGTCGCATCGTGATCGAGCAGCGCGATGTCCGCGAGCGCGACCTGCGCGTGCAGAGCGCGCAGGGCCGACCGGCGTGACGCGACGAGGACCCCGCGGCTTCATGCCACGGGGTCCTCGTCGGCGGTGCAGCGCTGGCTGTCAGCGGTTCGCGATCCCGCGGATGGGCGGGTGGTGGAACGTGTCGCCGAACGCCCGCTCCGATGCGCCCTCCCGATCGAGGTAGGGCGAAGCACCGCCGTCGACGAACGGCCAGCCGGCGCCCAGGATGAGACACAGGTCGATGTCCTGGACCTCGGGAACGACGCCCTCGTCGAGCATGAGCTTGATCTCCTGCGCCAGGCCGTCCTGAACGCGCTGGAGGATCGTGTCGGCCGCGACCGGCGACGAACCCGTCGCCTTCTTCGCGATCTTCTCCGCGGCCTTGGTGAAGCCGGTGACCCGTCCTCCCTTGTCCTTCTCGACGACCTCGGGCAGTTCCGCGAGCTGGTGGAAGTTCTCGTTCGCATAGAAGCGGTCGGGGAACGCCGAGGTCATCGTGTCCTGCACGTGTGCGGCGACCTTCCAGCCGACGAGGTCGATGAGCTGGAAGGGCCCCATCGGCAGCCCGAGCGGCGCGAAGGCCTTCTCGACATCGGCGACCGGCGTGCCCTCGTAGACGGCACGCGCCGCCTCGCCCATGACTTTCGCCAGCAGTCGGTTCACGACGAAGCCGGGCGCGTCGGCTGTCAGGACGGCGTTCTTGCCGAGGCCCTTCGCGACGACGAACGCGGTTGACAGGGCAGCATCCGTCGTCTGCGATGTCTTCACGACCTCGATCAGCGGCATGACCGCGACGGGGTTGAAGAAGTGGAAGCCGACGAGACGCTCGGGGTGGGCGAGCTTCGCGCCGATCTCCGCCACGGACAGCGACGAGGTGTTCGTCGCGAGGATCGCGTCGTCGGCGATGATCTTCTCGATCTCGCCGAAGACCTGCTGCTTGACCCCGACCTCCTCGAACACCGCCTCGATGACGAAGTCGCAGTCGGCGTACTCGCTCTTGTCGACCGTGCCGTGCACGAGCGAGCGGAGCTTGCCCGCCGTGTCGGAATCGATGCGGCCCTTCACCTCGAGCTTGCCGATCTCGTCGCGGATGTAGGCGAGCCCCTTGTCGACGCGCGCCTGATCGAGGTCCGTGATGAGCACGGGCACCTGGAGCTTGCGGACGAACAGCAGCGCGAACTGGCTGGCCATGAGGCCCGCGCCGATGACGCCGACCTTCGTCACCTTCTTCGCCAGCGCCTTGTCGGGAGCGCCGACCGGCCGCTTCGCGCGCTTCTGCACCAGGTCGAAGGCGTACATCGACGCGGCGAACTGGTCACCCGAGATCAGTTCGGCCAGAGCGTCGTCCTCGCGGGCGAAGCCTTCGTCGCGTGAGCCGCCGCGGGCCTTCTCGAGCAGCTCGAGGGCCAGGTAGGGAGCCTTCGGGACGGTGCCGATCTTCGACTCGAGCATGCCGCGGGCAACCTTGACGGCGATCGGCCACTTGGTCAGGCGCTCGAGCTTGCCGGGCTCGTTCTTGCGCGTGACCGAGACGGCGCCCGACAGCACGCGGTCGGCCCAGGCGAGCGAGTCCTCGAGGTAGCTC
Organism: Microbacterium sp. 1262; assembly: GCF_040544895.1. NCBI lineage: Bacteria > Bacillati > Actinomycetota > Actinomycetes > Micrococcales > Microbacteriaceae > Microbacterium > Microbacterium sp. 1262. Next base: position 1,367,981 of record NZ_JBEPKU010000001.1, on the reverse strand, counting down.
ACCGCGGGGAAGATCGCGTCCATGATGCCCAGGTCGTACGCCTGCTGCGGCTTGAGCACGCGGTTCTGCTTGAGCGGATTGCTGATGACCACTTCGAGCGCGTTCTCGATCCCGATGAGGTTCGGCAGCAGGTAGGCGCCTCCCCAGCCCGGGATGAGCCCGAGGAAGACCTCGGGCAGCGCGATCGCCGCGGCGGAGGCGTCCACGGTGCGGTACGTGCTGTTGAGCGCGATCTCGAGACCGCCGCCGAGGGCGAGGCCGTTCACGAAAGCGAAGGAGGGGACGCCCAGCTGCGACAGACGCCCGAGCACCTGGTGCCCGCGCTGCGCGACGAGCTTCGCGATCTCCTTCGAGGGCAACCGTGAGACATCGGAGAGGTCGGCGCCCGCAGCGAGGATGTACTGCTTGCCGGTGATGCCGACGGCGTCGATCTCCCCGGCCGCCGCACGGGCGGCGAGCGTGTCGAGCACGCCGCCCAGCTCGGCGAGCGTCGCCGGACCGAGCGTGTTCGGCCGGGTGTGGTCTCGTCCGTTGTCGAGGGTGATGAGCGCCAGCGTGCGGCCCGAGGCGAGCCGGACATCGCGCACCAGCGAATGCGTGACGACCTCGTCACCGGTGAGGGCGTCGAGGGGGGAGAAGTCGATGTCGTCGTAGGTCATGTCGGCGCGCCTCACTTCTTCGCGGTCTTCTTCTTGCCGGTGTAGTGGGGGTTCTCCCAGATCACGGATCCGCCCTGGCCGAGGCCCACGCACATCGCGGTGAGGCCGTAGCGGACGTCGGGGCGCTCGGCGAACTGCGCGGCGAGCTGGATCATCAGACGCACACCGGATGCCGCCAGGGGGTGACCGACCGCGATCGCGCCGCCCCACGGGTTGACGCGCGGATCGTCGTCGTCGACGCCGAAGTGGTCGAGCAGCGAGAGCACCTGCACCGCGAACGCCTCGTTGAGCTCGAAGAGCCCGATGTCGTCGATCGTCAGGCCGGCCTTGGCGAGCGCCTTCTCGGTCGAGGGGATGGGGCCGATGCCCATCACCTCGGGCTGGACGCCGGCGAAGCCGAACGAGACCATCCGCATCTTCGGGGTGAGCCCGAGCTCCTTCACCGCGCGCGAGCCGGCGAGAAGGCTGATGGTCGCGCCATCGGTGAGGGGCGACGAAGTGCCCGCGGTGACGCGGCCGTGCGGCCGGAAGGGGGTCTTCAGCTGCGCGAGGCCCTCCATGGTGGTCTCGGGCCGGCGCCCCTCATCCTCGGTCGCGAGGCCCCACGCGCCGTCCGCGGACTTCACCGCGACGGGAACGAGGTCGGGCTGCAGCTTGCCGGCGTCGTACGCGGCCTGCGCCTTCTGCTGGCTGCGCATGCCGAACCGGTCGGCGCGCTCCTTCGTGAGGACCGGGAAGCGGTCGTGCAGGCGCTCGGCGGTGATGCCCATGTTCAGGGCATCTGCGCTGACGAGCTTCTCGGTGAGGAAGCGGGGATTGGGGTCGGTGTCTCCGCCGCCGAGCGGGTGGCGGCCCATGTGCTCGACGCCGCCCGCGAGGGCGAGGTCGTACATGCCGATGCCGATCGACCCGGCCATCGTGGTGACGCTGGTCATCGCGCCTGCGCACATGCGGTCGATGGCGAAGCCCGGCACGCTCTGCGGAAGGCCGGCGAGGATCGCCGCAGTGCGGCCGAGGGTCAGGCCCTGATCGCCCTGCTGCGTCGTCGCGGCGATCGCCACGTCATCGATCCGGTCGAGCGGCACATCGGGGTTGCGTTCGATCACGCCCCGGATCGCTTTGACGACGAGGTCGTCCGCTCGGGTGTTCCAGTACATGCCCTTCTCGCCGGCGCGCCCGAACGGGGTACGCATGCCGTCGATGAAGTAGACGTCCGAGATCTCGGCCACTTTGCCTCCAGAAGATGGGATCGACTCCAGCCTAGAGAGCCGGGGAGGCCGGGAAAATCGGTTGGATCGAACCTACGAACCGCTCGAGGAGGGCGCGGCATCCCCGTTCACGGAATCCACAAAGGCTTGCGCGATCACCTGTGCGGTCTGCTCAATCTGCCACGGACGTGCGCCGAGCTCGGCGAGTGCTGCGCCGACCGTCTCGGCGGAGATCTCGGCCGGCGGCGCCCACGCCACGCGGCGCAGGAGCTCGGGCGTGAGCAGGTTCTCCGTCGGCATCGACAGCTCCTCGGCACGTTGCTCGACGAGTGGCTTCGCCGCCTTCAGGCGGGCGTCGGCGGGAGGGTTCCGGTCGACCCAGGCCCGCACCGGCGGAAGTCCGTCGCCGGGCAGCCGGTCCGGCGGCAGCGACTGCTCGGCCCGGCCCGCCTCGAAGGCCGCCCACCAGCGGTCGAGCTGCGAGCGGCTCGCGCGGCCGGTGAAGTCCTTGACCTTCGCCAGGTCCTGCTTCGTCTTCGGGTCGGCGGCGAGCGCCGCGACGAGCGCACGGTCGGGGACGAGCCGGCCGGGAGCGATGTCCTGCTCGCGGGCGTACTCCTCGCGCGCGGTCCACAGCGCACGAGCGACGGCGAGGGCACGCCGGCCGCGAATGGTGTGCAGGCCGCTGAGTCGGCGCCACGGATCCTCGCGGGGCGGCTTGACCGGCCGGTCGAGCACGGCTTGGAACTCCTGGGCCGCGAACTCCACCTTGCCCTGGGCCTCGAGCTCGCGGGCGAGCACGTCGCGGACGTCGATCAGGTGCTCGACGTCGAGAGCGGCGTACTCGAGCCACGATTGCGGCAGCGGGCGCGTCGACCAGTCGGCGGCCGAGTGCGCTTTCGCGAGGACGATGCCCAGCGTGTCCTCGACCACGGCGCCGAGCCCGACGCGGGCGTGGCCCAGCAGCCGTGCGGCCAGCTCGGTGTCGAAGATCGATGTCGGGTCGAGGCCGGCCTCGCGCAGCGAAGGCAGGTCTTGGCTCGCGGCATGCAGCACCCACTCGATCTCGCCGATCGCTGCCTGGAGGGGCGCGAAGGTCGAGATCGCCGGCGGGTCGAACAGGTGCACGCCCGCGCCGCGGCGGAACACCTGGATGAGATAGGCGCGTTGCGAGTATCGGAAGCCCGACGCCCGTTCGACGTCGACGGCGACGGGGCCGTCACCGGCCGCGAGCAGTTCCGCGGCGCGTTCGAGTCCGGCGTCATCGGCGATGACGGTGTATTCAGCCACGGTTCCCCCGGCGTGCTCCGAAAACGGCGACGCCCTCCGACCCCGGAGGAAGGCCGGCCAGCATGCAGGTCAGTTCCGCCCAGGCGTCGATGTGGGCGGTGATGTCTCCGACGGGGGTCCACGAGGCGCGCAGCTCGATCTGCGCACCGTCGCCCTCCTCGGCAAGGCTCCCGAAGCCGCGCGAGAGTGTCTTCGTCGCGGTCCCCGAAACCGAGTGGAACGAGGCGTCGCGGTGATCGAGAGCGTCGATCAGCCATGACCAGGCGACCTCGGCGAGAAGCGGATCGACTCCGATCTCGGGTTCGAGCGGCGCCTGAGCGAAAGCGACGATGCGCCACGGACCGCCCCAGGCGTCGGGCTCGTCGTCGTCGTGGAGGATGACGATGCGCCCGGTGCCGTAGGGGGAGTCGACGGCGTGATCCTCGGGCCGCACATCGCCCGCGAGTGCGAGGGCCTCCGGCGCGAGCCCGGTCGGTGCGGGGATCTCGCGCACCACGAGGTCGTCGCGGAACGTCATCGCCAGCACCGCATCGCGAGCGACGACGAATGCCGTCGCGTCGGCGGGAGGACGGGAATCGGCCACGTCGACAGACTAGAGTGAGGCCTCGATGATGGGTTCCAGGCGCGCCGGGGCTGCGGGCGCATCTCCCGCAGCAGCCACCGCCGCGAAGACGACGATCGCGGCGCTCGCCGGAGCCCTCGGTATCTCGCTCGCGGCGCTCGGCACCGTGTCGATGCGCGTAGCTCGCAGAGTCGTGACGCCCGCGGGGCGGGTGCCCGATACGGAACTGCTCGCCGTCGACGTTGCCGCGCAGACGCTCACCCTCTCGCGCACCCCAGACACCGAGCTCCCCGGTCGATACGGGCTGTTCACGACGGGCACCGCGTCGTACGTCAAGGTCGGTGCCGTGCTGGCTCTGGACGAGAGTTCGGTCAAGCGCAAGCTGCTCACGCAGATCGGAACCGACGACCGGCTGTCGGCTGCTGCCGCGTTCAGCGGCTGGTACTACTCCGATCCTGCGGAGCTGCACCTGCCGTACCACTCCGAGCTCGTCGGGTCCCCGCTCGGACCCTGCCCGGCATGGTTCTTCCCGGCCACGGACGAAACCGGAGCGCCGAGCGACACCTGGGTCATTCAGATCCACGGACGTGGCACGACGCGGACCGAGACGCTCCGCGCGGTGCCGGTGTTCCACGCCGCCGGTGTCTCATCCCTGCTGGTGTCGTATCGCAACGACGGCGAGGCGCCGCGCAGTCGCTCGGGCACGTACATGCTCGGCGCGACCGAATGGCGCGACGTGGATGCCGCGATCGGAGCGGCCCGCCGCCGCGGCGCGCGCCGGATCTTCCTCATGGGCTGGTCGATGGGCGGCGCGATCGCCCTCCAGGTGGCACTCAACTCGGCCCATCGCGACATCATCGCCGGAGTCGTGCTCGAATCGCCGGCGATCGACTGGCGCATCGTGCTCGACTACCAGGCGCACCTGCTGCGCATCCCGGGGCCGGTCGCGAGCACGGCCGTGCGGGCACTGGACAGTGAGTGGGGCTCGCGGGTCGTCGGGCTGAACACGCCGATACCGTTCGACCGGCTCGACGTGGTCGCGCGTGCGGCCGAGCTGCGGCATCCGATCCTCATCCTGCACAGCGACGACGACGGCTTCGTCCCCGCGGACGCGTCGTATCAGCTGGCGGAGGCGCGTCCCGACCTCGTCGAGCTCGAGGTGTTCCGGACCGCCCGGCACACGAAGCTGTGGAACTACGACCCCGAACGGTGGACTTCGGTCATCCGCGAGTGGCTCGAGCGCCGACGCTCAGCCGTAGATAGCTGAAGCCCGCGGCATCCATCAGGGCGCCCGCGACGGCGGTCGGCGGGTCGTCGGCGACCGGCAGGACCGCATGCCGGACGGGGCCGATCCGTGGCGCGACCGTGAGACAGATCTCGTCGACCACGCCCGCGGCGACGAACTGCGCTGCGAGGGTCGGTCCTCCCTCGCAGACGACGCGCTCCCAGCCGCGGGCCGATAGGGCGGCCAGCACGTCGTCTGGGGACAGATCGGGACCGCGGCCAGCGGTGACGACGGTGACCCCGGCCGGCGCCTCGGGGTGGATGCCGTCGGGGACGACGAGGACGACGCGCCCGGCCTCGGCCTCGGCCAGGCGGTGGCCGTCGAGACGCCCCGACCGCGAGACGATCGCGAGGGCAGCGGTGCGCGGGACGACGTAGCCCTCGGCCCGGACGCTCTCCGCGCCCACGACGACGACGTCGGCATCCCGGCGGATGATGCCGAGGATGCTGCGGTCGGTCGGGCTCGTGATGGTGTCGCTCGTCCCGTCACCGCCGGAAGCCGACCCGGTGAGGGTGGTCACCATGTTCAGGCGGACGTACGCGCCCGGCGCTCGCCGGTAGCGCCGCTCGAGCCACGCCCGTCCGTCATCCGTCGCGGAATCGGCGCTTTCGCCGGTTTCCGGAAGCATCTCGGTCACACGCACGGCGTCATCCTTTCACGCGGTTAGGGTTGATCCGTGACGAGCACATCCGCCGGAATCCTGCGTCTCAGCGACCGCCGTCCCGAGGTGAGCGGCACCGAGATGCTCGCCGCCCTGGTGCCGCCGCCGCAGTTCGACGCGGCGACGTTCGATTCGTACCGGGCCGACCCGCAGTACCCGTCGCAGCAAGAGGCGAAGGACCTCCTCGAGGCGTTCGCCGGGGGCAGCGCCCCCGCGGCGCGCGGGGGACTGTTCCGCCGTGCGAAGAAGGTGCCCGAGACGAAGCCCGGCGTCTATCTCGACGGCGGCTTCGGCGTCGGCAAGACCCACCTGCTCGCCGCGATCTATCACGCGATGCCGGCACGCCGGAAGTACTTCGGGTCGTTCATCGAGTACACCGCGCTCGTGGGGGCCGTCGGCTACCAGAACACCGTGCAGCTCCTCCGCGGGGCCGATCTGCTCTGCATCGACGAGTTCGAGCTCGACGACCCGGGCGACACGATGGTGATGACGCGGCTCCTCGGCGAGCTCGTCGCGTCGGGCACGCGTCTCGCGGCGACCTCGAACACGCCGCCGAACGCGCTGGGCGAGGGGCGATTCGCCGCTCAGGACTTCCTGCGCGAGATCCACGCGATGTCGGCGAGCTTCCAGACGATCCGGATCGACGGCACCGACTACCGGCAGCGTGCCGTCGACGGGCACGCCGTCGCACTCGCGCCCGATGAATACGAGGCGACGATCGCGGAGGCCGCGGCATCCGGACTCGTCTCGGACGACGCGTTCGCCGACGTCATCGCGCACCTCGCGACCGTCCACCCCTCGCGCTACATCCGTCTCGTCGATGACATCGCCACGATCGGCCTGCGTGACGTGACGCAGTTGACGGACCAGTCGGCCGCCCTGCGCTTCGTCGCGTTCGTCGACCGCGCCTACGACGCGCAGATCCCGATCCGCGCGACGGGGCGTCCGCTCGACGAGGTGTTCGGCGACGAGATGCTCGGCGGGGGATACCGCAAGAAGTACCTGCGCGCCATCTCGCGCCTCGTGGCTCTCACCCACTCCTGAGCGCCTGTGCAGGAGTCGTGCGGCGCGAGGAAACCTGATGTTTACCGGGGGAGCGGCAGCGTAACCGTTCGGAAACACGACTGCGCCGTCGGGGGAAACTGAGCGCCTCGACACTGAGGGGACCCGACGCTACACCTGCGTCCCTGCAGAGAGGTTCCCTTCGAGATGGATCAAGGCAACACCGCATTCATACTCATCGCGGCCGCATTCGTCCTGCTGATGACGCCAGGACTCGCGTTCTTCTACGGCGGTCTCGTCAAGGCCAAGAGCGTCATCAGCATGATGATGATGAGCTTCGGCGCCCTCGGGCTCATCGGCGTCCTCTGGGTGCTCTTCGGCTACGCCATCGCCTTCCCCGGCGCTGAGGGAACCGTCGCCCCCTGGTCGATCGACTGGAGCGCGATCGGTCTGAGCAGCCTGCTCGAGACGCCCGCCGACGCCGACTTCCCGCCGATGGCCTTCGTGTGCTTCCAGGCGACCTTCGCGATCCTCACCGTCGCGCTCGTCTCGGGCGCCATCGCCGACCGCGCCAAATTCGGTGCGTGGATGCTGTTCGCCGGCGTCTGGGCGACGATCGTCTACTTCCCCGTCGCGAGCTGGGTCTTCAACTTCGGCCTCGCTGATGACGGCTCCTTCGAATACGGCGGCTGGATCACCAAGGGCCTGCAGGATGTCTTCGGCGTCGGGGCGATCGACTTCGCCGGTGGTACCGCGGTGCACATCAACGCCGGTGCTGCGGCTCTCGCCCTCGCCCTGGTCCTCGGCAAGCGCGTCGGCTTCCAGAAGGGCGTCCACGTTCCCCACAACCCGCCGTTCGTGCTCCTCGGCGCCGGTCTGCTGTGGTTCGGCTGGTTCGGCTTCAACGCGGGCTCCGAGCTCGCTGCCGACGGCACCGCCGCGCTCGCCTTCATCAACACGATCGCCGCTCCCGCCGCGGCTCTCCTGGCCTGGCTGCTCGTCGAGAAGATCAAGGACGGCAAGCCCACCTCCGTCGGCGCCGCGTCGGGCGCTGTCGCGGGCCTCGTCGCCATCACCCCGGCGTGCGCCTCGGTGGACCCCATCTGGGCGATCGTGCTCGGCCTCATCGCCGGTGCCGCCTGCGCGCTGGCGATCGAGCTGAAGTACAAGCTCGGCTTCGACGACTCGCTCGACGTCGTGGGCATCCACCTCGTCGGCGGCCTCATCGGAACGCTCTACCTCGGCTTCTTCGCCAACGGCACGGGCCTGTTCATGGGCGGCGACGCCAGCCAGCTGATCGTCCAGGCGATCGCGGCCCTCGCTGTCCTCGTCTACTCCTTCGTGCTGGCCTTCATCATCGGCTTCGCGATCGAGAAGACCATCGGCTTCCGCGTGAAGAACGAGGACGAGATCGCCGGCATCGACACGGTCATGCACGGCGAGGTCGGCTACACCCTCTCGGACGCGAAGGTCTGATCAGACCCCGGCTCTGACCCGGGCGGGGCATCGCGGAGTGATCCGCGGTGTCCCGCCCTCTTTCTCGTTGGCGCTCGGTTGGCAGGCGGCGCCGCTTCGCGAGAGGTGAAGCGGCGCGAGCTGCCAGGCGAAGCGGAGGGGGAGACGGGCGCGCGCGCCTCGCGAGCTGGGTAGGTTTGGGCGCATGGGTGTGCTTTCGCGTGTGTGGGACCTGCTGCGACCGCGTCGGACGGCGGATGGCTCGGGTCGGCCGGCCGCTGCGCGTCCGCGGCCGGGGGCGGTCACGCCGGCTCGCCCGAACATGCCGTCCGCGTCGGGCGGAGGGGGCGCGGGCGCGGCATCCGTCGTCGAGGTGGCGCTGCCCGATGCGCGCAGCCTGCGTCTGGCTTACGAGCCGACGCCCGACGGGCAACCCGATCCCGGCGAGATCGTCTGGGCGTGGGTTCCGTATGCGGAGGATGCCGCGCGCGGCAAGGATCGCCCGCTGCTCGTCCTCGCACGCGCCGACAGTGGCCGCAGCTGGGCCATGAAGCTCACGAGCAAGCCGCACGACGGCGAGCGCGACCACATCCCGCTCGGGACGGGGGACTGGGACCGCGAGCGGCGACCATCGTGGCTCGACGTCGACCAGATCTACCTCGTGCCCACGAGCGGCATCCGCCGCACGGCCGGCGCCCTCGACCGCGCGACCTACGGTCGGGTCGCGCAAGCCCTCTCGCAGCGCTACGGCTGGCGCGCCGCGCGCTGACCCGCGCCGGCTCGGCGCCTCGAAAGCGCACCCTCTCGGCGAGGACGTGCCGGGGAGCGTGCGCTCTCGCGGAGACGGTGCGTCCTCGGCGCATGGGGGCCTGCCGTGATCGCCGCACGGGTGGTTTCATGGCGTCATGAGCGAATCGTTCTCGGCGGCCCCGGGGGCGCACCCGGGGGAGCCGCACGCGTCGTCCATGTCGGGGCGGCTGAACTGGTTGCGCGCGGGCGTCCTGGGCGCGAATGACGGCATCGTGTCGACCGCGGCCCTGGTCGTCGGTGTCGCGGGGGCGACGACGGGTGCCGCACCGATCTTCGCCGCCGGCGTCGCGGGCCTCGTGGGCGGCGCGATCTCCATGGCGCTCGGCGAGTACGTCTCGGTCAGCAGTCAGAGCGACAGTCAGCGGGCGATGATCACCAAGGAGCGCCGCGAGCTCGCCGAGGACCCCGAGGCGGAGCTCATAGAGCTGGCGGGGCTCTACGAGCAGCGCGGGCTCTCGCCCGAGACCGCGCGACGGGTGGCGGAGGAACTGACCGAGCACGATGTGGTCGCCGCGCACCTCGAGGCCGAGCTGGGGCTGACCGAGGACGAGGTCGTCAGTCCGTGGTCGGCGGCCGGAGCGAGTGCGCTCGCCTTCACCATCGGCGCGCTGCTGCCGCTCCTCGCGATCCTCCTGCCGCCCGCCGGCATCCGGGTTCCCGTCACTTTCGTCGCGGTCCTCATCGCTCTCGCTCTCACCGGCTACCTGAGCGCGCGTCTCGGCGACAGTCCGCCGCTTCGCCCCGTCATCCGGGTCGTCGTCGGAGGGGCACTCGCGCTGATCGCGACCTTCACGGTGGGCTCGCTCCTCGGCGTCTCCGGCGCCGTCTGACCCGGCTCCCGCGGGCGATGTCGAGCGCGGAGAGAACGCACCGCTGACGCGAGGACGCATGGTGTTCGGTGCGTGCTCGCGGCCTTGGTGCGTCCTCGCCGCCCGCAGAGTGCACGCCCAACGAAAAACGCCCCGGCTGTGAGAGCCGGGGCGGGGTGGTGGGCGATGCGGGACTCGAACCCACGACCTCTTCCGTGTGAAGGAAGCGCGCTAACCAACTGCGCCAATCGCCCATCTGGCCCGTGAGGGCCGAGACACGAGCATACCGGATGCCGCGACGGTTCCCGAACGCGGCGGCGAGACACGCGCGGGGCGACGCCGGTTTTGCACTCGTGCGATCGTCGGCTAATGTTTAACAAGTGCCGGAGCGATCCGGAACGAAATGCGGATGTAGCGCAGTGGTAGCGCATCACCTTGCCAAGGTGAGGGTCGCGAGTTCGAATCTCGTCATCCGCTCGAGTGCGAGGATCTCCCGTCAGGGAGATCCGGCACGTGGGTCAGAACCACACACGGTGGCGTGGCCGAGCGGCTAGGCACCGGCCTGCAAAGCCGTTTACACGGGTTCGAATCCCGTCGCCACCTCGCCTCATAACTGAACAGCCTGTATAGGCGCGATTGGCGCAGCGGTAGCGCGCTTCCCTGACACGGAAGAGGTCACTGGTTCGATCCCAGTATCGCGCACCGAGAAACCCCCGGTTCTGCCGGGGGTTTTGTCGTTCGCGGGTCGGTGACCTGGGTCTCCGCTGCGCCGGAGTTCTCCGCCGGTTAGGCTCGGCGCCATGACTCAGCTCGTGCTCACCGTCGTCGGAGACGACCGGGTCGGACTTGTCCGCACGCTCGCCGACACCGTCGCCGCGCACGGCGGCAACTGGGAGCGCAGCGAACTCGCGGAGCTCGCCGGCGCCTTCGCGGGGATCGTGCTGGTGGAGGTGCCCGCCGATCGCGAGGCCGGCCTCGTCGAGGCGCTCGAGCGTCTGGACGGCTTGCTGCGCATCACGACACACCAGCCGTTGACGCCAGTCGTCGCGAGCGGGCAAGTGCTGCGTTTCACGGTGCTCGGCAACGATCGTCCCGGAATCGTGCGCGAGGTGAGCGACGCGATCGGCGCCCACGCGCTGAGCATCGACGCGCTGACCAGCCGCACCCTCGACGCTCCGATGGCGGGCGGCACGCTGTTCGAGGCGACTCTCGTGGTCCGCCTGCCCGCGGAGTTCGACGCCGCCGACATCGTGGCGGACCTCGAGCGTCTCGCGGGTGAGATCCAGGTCGACCTCACCCTGACGTGAGCCTCGACGCCTCTAGTGGCTACGGCCGGGCGAGGTGAGGCTCAGCGCAGCGCGAGCGGCAGGACCGACAAGCCGACGACGAGCGGTGCCGCAACGAGGCCCCAGAGGATGAAGCGCCGCCAGGGGACGTCGACACCCACCGCGTGCAGCCGCTCGTGCCAGAGCAGCGTCGCGAGCGACGCCCACGGGGTGATGAGCGGTCCCGCATTGACACCGACGAGCAGCGCGCCGAGACGCTCCGGGGTTCCCGCCGCCGACTCGAGCAGCAGGTACGCGGGCAGGTTGTCGACGGTGTTCGCCGCGACGAGGGCGGTGCCCGCCATGCGCCACAGCTCGAACGGCCCGCCGGCCTCTCCGGCGACCAGCGACACCACCGTTGCGGAGCCGAGGGACTCGAGCGCCGCCATGGCGGTGAACAGTCCCGCCGCGAACACGAGCAGCTGCCACGGGACGAGGCGCGCGGAGAGCCCGCGGGGCGATCGCCATGCGAAGAGTCCGATGAGCAGAATCGCGGCGACCGTCGCCGGGATCCACGGCTCCAGCCCGCTGACGAGGGCCGGCATGAGTGCGAGGACGACGACGGATGCCACGACCAGCTGCATCCGGTCGGTGACGCGCGGCACAGGCGCGGGCTCGAAGCGCCCGACGAGCGAGCGCCGGTGGACGGCGAACAGCAGCGCGACCGTCACGAGGATCGCGACGGCTGCAGACGGCCCCATCAGCGCGAGGAACGCCAGGGGGCCGCCCTCGGGCAGCCGGCTGAGGGCCAGCAGGTTGGTCAGGTTCGACACGGGGAGCACGAGCGAAGCGGTGTTCGCGAGCCACACCGTTGTGAAGGCGAAGGGCAGCGGCGGCAGTCCGTTGGCGCGTGCGACGGCGACGACGACCGGGGTGAGCAGCACCGCGGTCGTGTCGAGCGAGAGGAAGGCCGTGGCGAGGACGGCGAGCGCCACGACGAGGAGCCAGAGCACAATGGTCCGGCCCCGGGAGGCGCGGGCGAGCCGGCCGGCCGCGACGTCGAACACGCCGGCCTTCGCCGCCAGCTCCGCCACGATCGTGACGGCGACCACGAAAGCGAGGATCGGGGCGACACGCTCGGCGATCCCGACGAGATCGTCCGGGGGCAGCACGCCGGAGACCACCGCGCCCGCCGCCACGAGCAGCAGTGCGGCTCCGGCGATGGCGAGCTTCACGGCATCCATCATGGGCCCTCGGGGCCCGCTCTGAAGTCGACGACGCTCACGAGTAGGATCGACGCATGGAACGACGCCGGATCGGAGCCCGTGTGCTCACCCGCTTCGTCGCCGCCGGCCGAACGCTCTCGGCCTGAGCGGGCGGGACGCGGCGAGCGTCCGAAGCTGAGTAGCCTTGATCCGAGCCACCCATCTGGAGATGTTCCCTTGACTGACGTCGTTTCCCCGTCGGACGTGTCGTACCCCGCCGACGGCTTCGCCCTCTTCCCCGACCGCTCCGTCGTCGCTCTGCGCGTCAACGGCGATCTGAAGGACCTCGCGACGGTCGTCGCCGAGACGGATGCCGTCGAGCCGGTGACCGTATCGAGCCCCGACGGTCTCGCGATCCTCCGCCACTCGACGGCGCACGTGCTGGCCCAGGCCGTGCAGCGCATCCGGCCGCAGTCGAACCTCGGAATCGGACCGCCCATCGAGGACGGCTTCTACTACGACTTCGGCGTCGATGAGCCCTTCACTCCGGAGGACCTCAAGTCGATCAAGAAGGAGATGGAGCGCATCGTCCGCGAGAACCAGCGGTTCGTCCGCCGGGTCGTCACCGCTGACGAGGCGCGCGCCGAGCTCGCCGACGAGCCCTTCAAGCTCGAGCTCGTAGACCTCGCCGGCGGCCCCGGGTCGGGCGCTGACGCGGCAGAGGGGGCGTCGGCCGAGATCGGCGCCGGTGAGCTGACGATCTACGACAACGTCACCCGCGACGGGGAGACCGCCTGGAAGGATCTCTGCCGCGGACCGCACGTGCCCGGCACCCGTATGGTCGGCAACGGCTGGGACCTGACCCGGGTGGCGGCCGCCTACTGGCGCGGCAGCGAGAAGAACCCGCAGCTGCAGCGCATCTACGGCACCGCCTGGCCGTCGAAGGACGAACTGCGCGCGTACCAGGAACGCCTCGCCGAGGCGGCCCGCCGCGATCACCGCAAGCTCGGCGTCGAGCTCGACCTGTTCTCGTTCCCCGACGAGATCGGCCCCGGCCTATCGGTGTTCCACCCCAAGGGCGGCATCATCCGCTACGAGATCGAGCGCTACATGCGCGAGCAGCTGCTCGCGAACGACTACGAGGTCGTGAACACGCCGCACATCACCAAGGGCGATCTGTTCATGACGAGCGGCCACCTGCAGTGGTATGCCGACGGCATGTACCCGCCCATGAAGCTCGATGAGACCGTCGACGCCGAGGGCAACGTGACGCGGCAGGGGCAGGAGTACTACCTCAAGCCGATGAACTGCCCGTTCCACAACCTGATCTTCCGCTCGCGCGGACGCAGCTACCGCGAGCTGCCGCTGCGGCTCAGCGAGTTCGGGTCTGTCTACCGCTACGAGAAGAGCGGCACGCTGTCCGGGCTCACCCGCGTGCGCGGCATGACCCAGGACGACACTCACATCTACGTCACCCCCGACCAGGTCGAGGACGAGCTCGTGCGGAGCCTCGAGTTCGTGCTGCAGACTCTGCGCGACTACGGACTCAACGACTTCTACCTCGAGCTGTCGACGAAGGAGGAGGGCAACCCGAAGTTCATCGGCGACGACTCCCTCTGGCAGCAGGCGACCGAGACGCTCCGGCGTGTTGCCGAGGGGTCGGGTCTCGAGCTCGTTCCGGATCCCGGCGGCGCGGCGTTCTACGGCCCGAAGATCTCGGTGCAGGCCCGCGATGCGATCGGCCGCACCTGGCAGATGTCAACCATCCAGCTCGATTTCAATCAGCCCGAGCGTTTCGAACTCGAGTACACCGGCCCTGACGGCGAGAAGCACCGCCCGGTGATGATCCACCGTGCTCTGTTCGGGTCGATCGAGCGCTTCTTCGCGATCCTGCTCGAGCACTACGCGGGTGCCTTCCCGGTCTGGCTCGCGCCCGTGCAGGTCGTCGGCATCCCCGTCGCCGACGACTACGCGCCGTACCTGCAGGAGATCGTCTCGCGTCTGCGCAAGGCCGGCGTCCGTGCCGAGCTCGACCGCTCCGATGACCGGATGCAGAAGAAGATCCGCACCCACACCACGCAGAAGGTTCCGCTGCAGCTCATCGCGGGCGAACAGGACCGCGCCGGAGGCACGGTCTCGTTCCGCTTCCGCGACGGATCGCAGACCAACGGCGTCGCCGTGGACGAAGCCGTCGAGCGCATCCTGGCGGCCATCGCGAACCGCACGCTCGTCGACACGGCGGAGCACCTGGACGCTGCGGGACAGCTCGCGTGACCGGCTCGTCGGACACCCCGCGCCCGGTCGAGGACGCCGCGCACCTGGCCGGGGTGCCCGACGAGTTCCAGCGGCTGTGGACTCCGCACCGGATGGCGTACATCCAGGCCGGTCCCGAGCCGCTGCGCGACGAGTGCCCCTTCTGTGCGGCGCCCGGCAAGTCGGATGCCGACGGCCTCATCGTCGCGCGGGGGCGCACCGCCTACGTGCTGCTGAACCTCTTCCCGTACAACTCGGGTCACCTGCTGGTGTGCCCGTACCGGCACATCCCGACGTACGACCTCGCGACCGCTGAGGAGGTGGCCGAGATCGGCGCGCTGACGCAGACGGCCATGCGCGTGCTGCGGGAGGTGTCGCGGTGCGACGGTTTCAACCTCGGAATGAATCAGGGCGCGGTCGCGGGCGCCGGCGTCGACGGGCACCTGCACCAGCACGTCGTGCCCCGGTGGGCGACCGACGCGAACTTCTTCCCGATCATCGCGAAGACGAAGGCACTCCCGCAGCTGCTCGGCGAGGTCCGCGAAGCGGTCGCGGGCGCCTGGCCGACCGACTGACCAGTCCTTCCTCGTGCTCGACCCCGAGCGCAAGCCCCGCCGTGGGGCGCCGCGGGGACGATAACCTGAGCGCTCCCTGAGGAGGTACCATGTCGATCACCGCCCGTCCCCGTACCGCGACCCTCGCCGCACTGGCCGTCCTGGGCGTGGTCGCCCTGGCGGGGTGCACGCCCGCGAGTGATGCGGGCTCTTCGGAGGGGACTCCGACTCCGGCTCCGACGGCGTCCGCGCAGGAGGAGAGCTCGGCTGCGACCCCCGACGCGGGCGACGCTATGGCCGAGCGCGACGCCTTCATCGCGGAGCAGCAGCAGCCGGTGGGACAGCCCACGCTGACCGCGAAGACGCCCGCGCAGCAGGAGCTCGTCGCACAGCAGCGCGCGCACCTCGAGGCGAACGGCGGACAGTGGTCCGAGCAGGCCGAGACCGTGACGCTCGCCCTTGCCCTGGACGCGTGCGAGACCTCCATCCTCAACGGGCACCAGGTCGACGAGAACGTGTTCCAGATGCACGTCACGTCGTCGCCGCTCATCCAGAGCCTCGCCGTCGACGACGCGTCGCGCGAGGGCGCCGTGAGCATCATGGTCTTCGGCACGCGGTTCCTCTGCCCGGACGACGCTCCGCAGTGGGAGCAGGCGTGGACGGAGTCCGGCGGACAGTAGTGACGCCGGTCAGCGCACCTGCTCGACCGTGAACTGCATCCGCGGGTGCGCGTAGGCCTCCTGGCTCTCGACGAGCTGGAGTTCGCGCTCGCCCGACTCGTGCGTACGCGTGAGCAGGTCGAACACGCTCGAGGTCGTGCGCGCCAGCGCCTCGGCTGCGGAGCCGGTGCTGCGGTAGTGAGCGGTGAACAGGGCCGCCGTCACATCGCCGGATCCGTTCGCCTTCATGGGAATGTGGGGCGTGCGGACGATCCAAGCCCCGGCGTCGTCCGCGGCGAGCATCTCGATCGTGCCTTCGGGTCGGTCCGGGCGCTCGACGCTCGTCACGAGCACGGTGCGCGGACCCATCGCGCGGGCGGCGTCGACGGATGCGAGAGTCGAGTCGAGATCGGTCGGCTCGGTCTCGGTCAGGAAGCCGAGCTCGAACTGGTTCGGGGTGATGATGTCTGCGGCCGGCACGACGCGCTCGCGGAGCAGGATCGGGATCGCGGGCGCCACGAAGCACCCGGACTTCGCGTTGCCCATGACGGGGTCGCACGCGTACACCGCATCCGGGTTCGCGGCCTTGACACGCGCGACGGTCTCGAGGATGACGTCGGCGATGCCCTCGCCCCCCTGGTAGCCCGACAGGACGACGTCGATCTGCGGGAAGGCGCCGCGATCCTCGACACCCGCGATGACGGCGCGGACGTCGTCCGGGCTGATCATCGGGCCACCCCAGGCGCCGTACCCGGTGTGGTTGGAGAAGTTCACCGTGTAGACCGGCATGACCTCCACGCCGATGCGCTGCAGCGGGAACACCGCGGCGGAGTTGCCGACGTGTCCGTATGCGACGGCCGACTGGATCGAGAGCACCTTCATGGGGTCATGCCTTTCGAGAGGGGAGGGCGGATGCGACGAGGTCGCGCGTGAGCAGTGCGGCGTCGGCGTCGTTCAGGTCGTGCACGGTCAGCCGCAGGTGGCGCGAGGGTGCATCGTCGGCCAGCCGGAATTCGTCGCCGGTGCGCGCGAGCCAGCCCCGGCGCATCAGGGCGTCGGCGACGGAGCGGGCGGTGCCGGGTACCTCGACCCAGAGACTGAGTCCGTCACCGGGTGCGCAGGGGAGGCCCGCGCGCGTCAGCTCGGCTGCGAAGGCGCTGTTGCGGTCGGCGTAGTGAGCCCGAGCGGCGGCGATCGTGCCGGCGGCGGTGTCGTCCGAGACGAGAGCGTGTGTAAGGCGCTGCAGCAGGTGGCTGACCCATGTGGTGCCCGAGCCGAGGCGCAGGGCCAGGCGTTCCGCGGTCGTGGGGTCGGATGCCGTGACCGCGAGGCACATGTCCGGTCCGAGGAACTTCGACACCGAGCGCACCCGTGCCCAGCGTTCGTGCTGGTCGCCGATGACCGAGCGGTACGGCTGGGTCGACAGGAGGGAGAAGTGGTCGTCCTCGATGACGAGGACGAACGGATGATCGGCCAGTACCGCGCGCAGGGCTGCCGCGCGCTCGGCCGACAGGCTCGCACCGGTGGGATTCTGCGCTCGCGGGGTGATGACGACGGCGCGGGCGCCCGCATCCAGGGCTGCTCGCAGTCCATCGACCGTCATGCCCTCGTTGTCAACGGGCACCGGGATCGCGCGGTAGCCGGCGAGGCGCACCGTGTGGATGCTCGCGAGGAAGCACGGGTCTTCGAGGGCAACCGCGTCGTCGCGGGTGAGAGCCTGCGCCAGGAGGCGCTCGACGGCGTCGACGGCGCCACCGGTGACGGTGAGGTGGATGTCGGCATCCGCTGCCGTGTCAGCGGCGAACCAGTTCCTGGCCCAGGCTGCGAGACCGGCGTCGATGACCGGCTCGCCGTACAGGACGGGGCGTCCGGCGACTCGGCCGAGCACGCCGCGCGGATCGGGGATGAGAGCAGGATCCGGATTTCCGGACCCGACGTCGCGCAGCACCGTGTCGGCGGCCACGCCCTCGGCGGCGACGGGGGAGACCTCGGCGATTCGCGTTCCGCCGCGGCCGCGGGCCACGACGACGCCGGCCTGCGCGAGGAGCCGGTAGGCGGCGACCACGGTGTTCCGGTTGACGCCGAGCTGCTCCGCCAGGGCGCGCACCGGTGGCAGCGCGTCGTCCGCGCGCAGGGCGCCTCGCTCGAGCAGCATCCGGACGCTGTCGGCGATCTCACCCGCCGTGTGTCCGGTGATCGTGTCACGGGAAGTCATCGGGACGATCTTATGTCGGATGCCATGCTACTTTTTGGCCTAGGCCGAACTGCATCCCGAAAAGACGGCCGGATCGGAGCCCCATCGTGTCGAACGACCAGACCGTCACCGGATCATCGCGCGTCAAGCGCGGCCTCGCAGAGATGCTGAAGGGCGGCGTCATCATGGACGTCGTCACCGCCGATCAGGCACGGGTCGCGGAGGATGCCGGCGCCGTGGCCGTCATGGCGCTCGAGCGCGTCCCCGCCGACATCCGCGCCCAGGGCGGGGTGGCGCGCATGAGCGACCCCGACCTGATCGACGAGATCATCGCGTCGGTGTCGATCCCCGTGATGGCGAAGGCGCGCATCGGGCACTTCGTCGAAGCGCGCGTGCTCCAGGAGCTCGGTGTGGACTACATCGACGAGTCCGAAGTGCTGTCGCCGGCCGACTACACGCACCACATCGACAAGTGGGGCTTCACCGTCCCGTTCGTGTGCGGTGCCACAAACCTCGGCGAGGCTCTGCGTCGCATCACGGAGGGGGCCGCGATGATCCGCTCCAAGGGCGAGGCCGGCACGGGCGACGTCTCGGAGGCGACGCGCCACATCCGCACGATCACCGCCGAGATCCGTGCTCTGCAGGCGAAGAGCCCCGACGAGCTGTACGTCGCGGCGAAGGAGCTCCAGGCGCCGTACGACCTCGTCGCCGAGGTCGCAGCCACCGGCACCCTGCCGGTCGTGCTCTTCACCGCGGGCGGTGTCGCCACCCCTGCCGACGCCGCGATGATGATGCAGCTCGGCGCGGACGGCGTCTTCGTGGGTTCCGGCATCTTCAAATCGGGCGACCCCGCTCGCCGTGCCGCGGCCATCGTGAAGGCGACCACCTTCCACGATGACGCCGCCGTCGTCGCCGAGGCCTCGCGCGGACTCGGCGAGGCGATGGTCGGCATCAACGTCTCCGATCTGCCTGCCCCGCACCGTCTCGCCGACCGCGGCTGGTGAGTCGGTGGACGAAGGGATGCCGCCGCACGTCGGAGTCCTCGCCCTGCAGGGAGACGTCCGCGAACACCTGCGCGTGCTCACGGAGCTCGGCGCGACGGCATCCCTCGTCCGTCGTCCCGGCGACCTGGCGGCGGTACACGGTCTCGTCCTGCCGGGCGGTGAGTCGAGCGTCATCGACAAGCTGGCACGCGCGTTCGGGATGCAGCAGCCCATCCGCGACGCGATCGCCGCGGGCCTCCCCGTCTACGGCACCTGCGCCGGGCTCATCCTGCTCGCCGACCGCCTCGACGGGGCCATCGCGGGTCAGGAGACCTTCGGCGGGCTCGACGTGACCGTGCGGCGGAACGCCTTCGGCGGTCAGACCGAATCGTTCGAGACGGCGCTCGCCGTCGCGGGCTGGGACCCACCCGTCCACGCGGCGTTCATCCGAGCGCCCCTCGTCACCGAGCTCGGGCCGCAGGTGCGGTCGCTCGCGACCCTGCCGGATGGCGGGGTGGTCGCGGTCGAGCAGGGTCGTCTGCTCGCGACGGCCTTCCACCCGGAGGTCTCAGGCGAGCGCCGCTTCCACGAGAGGTTCCTCGTGCACGTCCGCGAGGCGAGCGCATCCGCCCGGTAAGATCGAGCGCATGTCCGGTCACTCCAAATGGGCCACGACCAAGCACAAGAAAGCCGTCGTCGACGCGCGCCGTGCCAAGTCGTGGGCCAAGCTCATCAAGAACATCGAGGTCGCTGCCAAGCTCGGCGGCCCCGATCTGCAGGGCAACCCCACGCTCTTCGACGCCGTCCTGAAGGCCAAGAAGACCTCG
The DNA here is from genome assembly GCF_040544895.1 of Microbacterium sp. 1262. Lineage (NCBI taxonomy): Bacteria > Bacillati > Actinomycetota > Actinomycetes > Micrococcales > Microbacteriaceae > Microbacterium > Microbacterium sp. 1262. The sequence goes on along the minus strand of NZ_JBEPKU010000001.1, from coordinate 1,348,300 downwards.
GTCCCGAAAGACAACATCGACCGCGCGATCAAGCGCGGCGCCGGTATCGGCGGCGAGGCCGTCGAGTACTCCTCGATCATGTACGAGGGCTACGGACCGAACGGCGTCGCGTTCCTCATCGAGTGTCTGACCGACAACAAGAACCGCGCCGCGGCCGAAGTCCGCACCGCTCTCAGCCGTAACGGCGGAACGCTGGCCGACCCGGGCAGCGTCGCTTACAACTTCAGCCGCAAAGGCGTCATCGTCGTCCCGTCCGAGGGCACGACCGAAGACGACGTCATGCTCGCGGTCCTCGAAGCGGGGGCGGAAGAGGTCGAGCCGCACGGCGACGGCTTCGGCGTCATCACCGAGGCCTCCGACCTCGTGTCGGTGCGCAGCGCCCTGCAGGACGCCGGCATCGAGTACGACTCCGCCGACGTCGAGTTCGTCCCCTCGCTCAAGGTGGAGGTCGACGCCGACACCGCCCGCAAGGTGTTCCGTCTCATCGACGCCCTCGAGGACAGCGACGACGTGCAGAACGTCTACACGAACTTCGACCTCACCCCCGAGGTGCAGGCCGAGCTCGAGAGCGACGACGAGTAACAGTCCGAGCATCGCTCGCAGTTCCCGGCATCCCGCGCAGCCCATTTCGCGTCGGATGCCGGGAACTGCGCGTTTCGCGGGTTGTCGCCGCTCCGCTCGGCTGCGGCAGACGTAGCGTGGGGGAGTGACCTCTCTGCGCGTGCTCGGTGTCGATCCCGGGCTCACCCGATGCGGAGTCGGCGTCGTCGACGTCGCCCGCGATCGATCCGCCGCCCTCGTGCATGTCGGGGTTGTCCGATCCGACGTCGAGCTGCCGATCGAGCGGCGGCTCGCGACGATCGCAGCGGGCCTGCGCGCGGTCATCGCAGAGCACCAGCCTCACGTCGTCGCCGTCGAGCGGGTCTTCGCTCAGCACAACCGGAGCACCGTCATGGGGACGGCGCAGGCGAGCGGCATCGCGCTGCTCGTCGCCGCGGAGAGCGGCCTCGATGCCGCGACCCACACGCCCTCCGAGGTCAAGGCGGCGATCACCGGCTACGGCTCGGCGGAGAAGCTGCAGGTGCAGACGATGGTCGCCCGCGTGCTGCGCCTGGACTCGCTGCCCCAGCCCGCGGATGCCGCTGATGCGCTGGCCCTCGCGATCTGCCATGCGTGGCGACGCGGTGTCGGCGGCCCGGCGTCGTCGTCCGGCACAGCGGCGCTCACTCCGGCGCAGCGGGCGTGGGCGGACGCCGAGCGCCTGGCCCGGCGCTGACGCTCCCACCCGGTGGTGAGCGACGCGTGTCGCTCGAACATACCTGCGAAGCGGCGCCTAGGCTCGGATCATGATCTCCTCCCTGCGCGGCAGCGTGCTGCACCTCGAGTCCGACAGCGTCGTCATCGACGTCGGCGGGGTCGGGTTCTCGGTCGCCGTGACCCCCGACATCCCGCGCTCGTTCCACGTCGGCGATGAGATCGTGCTGCACACGAACCTCGTCGTCCGCGAAGACGCGCTCTCGCTGTTCGGTTTCGAGACGCGCGAGCAGCTCGGAGTCTTCCTGCTGCTCATCGGCGTGACCGGTGTCGGACCGAAGTCGGCTCTCGGCGTGCTGTCGGCACTGAGCGTCGCCCAGATCGCCGAGGCGGTCACCGCCGAAGACGACGCCCCGTTCCGACGGGTGTCGGGCATCGGGCCCAAGACCGCGAAGCTCATCGTGGTACAGCTGGCGGGCAAGCTGCAGGCGGTGCCGTCTGCTCAGCCGGCGTCCGCTCCCTCGGGGGGAGGGACGCTCGTGGGTCAGGTCGTCGCAGCGCTCGTGGCTCTGGGGTGGAGCGAACGCGTGGCCGCGGATGCCGTCGCGCAGGTCACGGCGGATGCTGCGGCCCCCGCGACCGTGCCCGCTCTGCTGAAGCTCGCGCTCGCGCAGCTCGGGCCGGCGCGACCGGAGCAGACCGGTGTCTGACGCGCACGAGCTCGCCGCCGACGAGACCGAACTGGCCGTCGAGGGGGCACTACGGCCGACCTCGCTCGCGGAGTTCGTCGGACAGCAGAAGGTGCGCGGGCAGCTCGAGCTGCTTCTGCAGGCGGCCGCGATGCAGGACCGTCCAGCCGACCACATCCTGCTGTCGGGACCTCCCGGTCTCGGGAAGACGACGCTCGCGATGATCGTCGCCCACGAGAGCGGCCGGCCGCTGCGGATGTCGAGCGGCCCGGCGATCCAGCACGCGGGCGATCTCGCGGCGCTGCTGTCGAGCCTCGTGCCCGGCGAGGTGCTCTTCATCGACGAGATCCACCGTATGGCGCGCTCGGCGGAGGAGATGCTGTACCTCGCGATGGAGGACTTCCGCATCGACATCATGGTCGGCAAGGGTGCCGGTGCCACCAGCATCCCTCTCGAGCTGGCCCCGTTCACCCTCGTCGGCGCAACGACCCGGTCGGGCCTCCTGCCCAACCCGCTTCGCGACCGGTTCGGGTTCACCGCGCACATGGAGTACTACGAGCCGGAGGAGCTCGAACGCGTGATCCAGCGGTCCGCGAGCGTCCTCGCCGTCGACGTCCCGGCCGTCGCACGGGCTGAGATCGCGCGCCGCTCCCGCGGCACACCGCGCATCGCGAACCGCCTGCTGCGCCGCGTCCGAGACTTCGTCGTGGTGCACGGTGACACGGCGGCGGGTGCGACGGAGGCGGATGTCGCGGCCGCGCTCGAGCTGTACGACGTCGACGCTATCGGCCTCGATCGGCTCGACCGTGCCGTGCTCGACGCACTCGTGCGCCGATTCGGCGGTGGGCCCGTCGGGCTCAACACCCTCGCGGTCACGGTCGGGGAGGAAGCGGAGACGATCGAGTCGGTCGTCGAGCCGTACCTCGTCCGCATCGGGTTCGTGGGCCGGTCGCCGCGCGGCCGCGTCGCGATGCCCTCGGCCTACCGCCACCTGGGCGTTCCCCGCGCCGACGGGGCGCTCGAGATCGATGACCTATAATCGCTGAAGGCTTCTCGCCGACGAATCCCGAGGGTGCGCATTCTTCGCGTGCCTACCCGTGAAAGGTGCTCCCACCTCCATGCTCTTCTTCGCCACCACTCCGGCCGACGCCCCTCCCGCGAACCCGGCGGTGCAGTTCTTCGCCGAGTACGGTCTGCTGATCATCCTCGCGCTGCTCATCGTCTTCATGTTCTGGAGCCAGCGCCGTCGCGCGCAGCGGATGAAGGCGGAGCAGGCGGAGAAGTCCCGCCAGCTGCTTCCCGGAGCGAAGGTGCTGCTGCAGGGCGGCTTCTACGGCACGATCGTCGAGTACGACGGCGAGGACCTCTCGAAGTCGGCTCGTGTCGAGCTCGCGCCCGGCGTCGAGGTCGAGGTGCACAGCCAGGCGATCCTGCGGGTGGTCGACCCCGCAGAGGGAACGCTCACCGAGGACGAGTACATCGAGGCCGAAGAGCACCACGACGAGTACGTCGCCGATGTCGAGCAGGGTCTGATCACCTCGGTCAGCGACGACGCCGCGCGTGATCGCGCCGACGCCGCCTCCGAGGGCGCGGTCGACCGCGACGACAAGCCCCGCGCCTGATCCGCCGCTGACCCGGCGCTCGCTCGACGAAAGCTGACCTCCCCGTGGCGACTTCCACACCTGTGCGCCGTGCCTGGCGCGCGCTGACCGGACTCGTGGTCCTGACGGCGCTCCTGTTCGGTATCAACGCGCTCGGCGTCTATGTGTTCAAGGCGAGTTCGTGGGCTCCGGAGCTCGCACTCGACCTCCAGGGCGGGACGCAGATCATCCTCGAGGCGCAGTCCGACGGGGCGGCGCCCTCGAGCGAGCAGATGCAGCAGGCGGCGTCCATCATCCGACAGCGCGTCGACGCATCCGGCCTGGTCGAGGCCGACATCGCCACGCAGGCCGGCAACCAGATCGTCGTTCAGCTTCCGGGCGAGGTCGATGACGAGACCCGTGAGCGTATCGACGCCTCGGCCCAGCTGCAGTTGCGCGCGGTGCTCTACACCGGCTCACCCGCCACCAGCTTCGTCGGCGACGACGGCAACGAGACGCCGTACCCCACTCCCGATCCCGACCTCCCGGCGACCCCGTCGACGACGCCGTCCAATGGCAGCGACCCGGCGTGGATCACCGAGGCGCTGCAGGCTCAGTTCCTCGCCTACGACTGCGCGAATCCGGCGAACGACCCCGCGGACGCACCGGCCGATCAGCCGCTCGTCACCTGCGACCGCACCGGGACCGCGAAGTACATCCTCGGCCCGGTCGAGCTCGACGGCTCGTCCATCGACAACGCCACGAACGGTCTCGAGCAGAGCACCGGTCGCTGGGCCGTGAACATCACGTTCGATCAGCAGGGCACCGAGACGTTCGGCAAGATCAGCCAGCGACTCTACGGGCAGCAGTCGCCGCTCAACCAGTTCGCCTTCGTGCTCGACGGCGCTGTGCTGTCGGCGCCCTCCATGGATGCCGTCATCCTCACCGGCAAGCCGTCCATCACGGGCACGTTCGACCAGGACAGCTCGAAGGTGCTCGCCGACCAGCTGAAGTTCGGTGCTCTGCCGCTGAGCTTCGAGGTGCAGAGCACCAACACGATCTCCGCGACGCTCGGCTCCCAGCAGCTGCAGATCGGTCTCATCGCCGGCCTCATCGGCCTCGCGCTCGTCGCGGTGTACTCGCTCGTCGTATACCGGGCGCTCGGAACCGTCATCATCGCGTCACTGGTGGTCATGGCCGTGCTCACCTACGCGGCGCTCACGATCCTCGCCTGGCGCATGGGCTTCCGGCTCTCGCTGGCCGGTGTCGCGGGCCTCATCGTGACCATCGGGTTCACCGCAGACTCCTTCATCGTCTACTTCGAACGCATCAGAGACGAGCTGCGCGACGGCAAGTCGATCACGAGCGCGGTCGAGGACGGCTGGTCCCGCGCCAAGCGGACCATCTTCATCTCGAAGTCGATCAACATCCTCGCCGCGGTCGTGCTGTACATCCTGGCCGACTCGACGGTGAAGGGCTTCGCGTTCACCCTCGGGCTCACGACCGCGATCGACATCCTGATCTTCATCCTCTTCACGCATCCCGTGCTGCAGCTGCTCGTGCGCACGCGGTTCTTCGGGTCGGGGCACAGGCTGTCGGGTCTCGACCCGGACGCTCTGGGCGCCGTGTACCGCGGACGGGCGCAGTTCCGCGAGCCGGTCGCCGCGGCGGCGAAGACCTCTGCAGGACGCCGCGCAGCGAAGTCGCGTGGTGAGGCCGAACGGCGACAGACGATCGCGGAGCGCAAGCGTGCTGAACAGGCCGCAGGCGACCAGCGCGATGCGACGGGGGACAAGCACTGATGCGTTTCTTCAATCGGTTCGGCAACGACCTCTACACGGGGAAGCTCTCGTTCCCCTTCGTCGCCCGTCGCACGCTGTGGTTCATCATCGCCGCCGCCCTCGTGCTGGGCTCGGTGCTCGTCCTCGTGGTCAAGCCGCCGCAGTTCTCGATCGAGTTCACGGGCGGATCGCAGTTCACCGTCACGAACGTGTCGAACACCGATCAGCTGCTCGCGACCGACGCGGTGCAGGAGGTCGTGCCCGGCGCGACGACGAAGGTGACGACGATCGGCGAGGACGCTGTGCGCGTGCAGACCGACCAGATGTCCGACGCCGAGACCCGCGACGTCACGGCGCGACTGGCCGAGGCGTACGACGTCCCGGCCGCCGAGGTGAGCTCATCGTTCATCGGGCCGAGCTGGGGCCAGGACGTCACCCGACAGTCGCTGTGGGGCCTGGCGATCTTCCTCGCGCTGACGTTCCTGATCCTGGCGCTGTACTTCCGCACCTGGAAGATGTCCGTCGCCGCCATCATCGGCCTGGTCGACGTGCTCGTCGTGACCGTGGGCGTCTACTCGCTCTTCGGGTTCGAGATCTCTCCCGCGGCGGTCATCGGCTTCCTCACGATCCTGTCCTACTCGCTGTACGACACCACGGTCGTGTTCGACAAGGTCCGCGAGAACACGTTCGAAGACGGCGAGAAGTCGGGGCGGACGTTCGGCGAGTCGGTCAACCTTGCGGCCAACCAGACGCTCGTGCGCTCGATCAACACGACGATCGTTGCGGCCCTTCCGACCGGTGCGATCCTCTTCATCGGTGCGCTCTGGCTGGGTGCTCAGACTCTCACCGACATCTCGCTGTCGATCTTCGTCGGGACGCTCGTCGCCGCCTACTCGACGCTCTTCGTCGCGGTGCCGCTGTTCGCCCTGCTGCGCGAGAACGAGCCCGCCATCAAGGCGAACGACACCCGGGTTCTCGAGTCGCGCGAGCGTGCTTCGGTCGAGGCCTGAGCGCCGCCAGGGCGCGTAGAATCGATGTCTGCATGGCGGAGGTGAGGGTATGACCGAGATCACCCCGCCCCCTGCCCAGAGCTCGCTCCGGCGCCTCGTTCCTCGGATCTTCTCCCGCGCTGCGCCGCGGGAGGGGCTGGAGCAGCTCGTCCGGACGGTGCGCGCACATCACCCCAAGGGCGACATCGCGATCATCGATCGCGCCTATCAGACGGCGTCACGGGCGCACGCGCAGCAGAAGCGTCAGAGCGGCGAGCCGTACATCACGCATCCGCTCGCCGTAGCCCAGATCCTCGCCGAGCTCGGCCTCGGCCCGAGGGCCATTGCAGCCGCGCTGCTCCACGACACCGTAGAGGACACCTCATACGGTCTGGACCAGCTGACGGCGGAGTTCGGCGACGAGGTCGCCATGCTCGTCGACGGCGTCACGAAGCTCGACAAGGTCAAGTACGGCGACGCCGCGCAGGCCGAGACCGTGCGCAAGATGATCGTCGCGATGTCGCGCGACATCCGCGTCCTGCTGATCAAACTGGCCGACCGGCTGCACAACGCGCGTACCTGGGGCTTCGTGCCGCCGGAGAAAGCGGCGAAGAAGGCGACCGAGACCCTCGAGATCTACGCGCCGCTCGCGCACCGGCTGGGTATTCAGGCCATCAAGAGCGAGCTCGAGGATCTCTCCTTCGCGGTCCTGCATCCGAAGCTGTACGCCGAGATCGACAGCCTCGTCACCCAGCGCACCCCGCAGCGCGAGCAGTACCTGCAGACCGTGATCGACGCCGTCGAGACGGATCTCCGTGAGCTCCGCATCCGCGGTCGCGTCATGGGGCGACCGAAGCAGCTCTACTCCGTATACCAGAAGATGGTGGTGCGCGGGCGCGAGTTCGACGACATCTACGACCTCATCGGCATCCGTGTGCTGGTGACGACGGTCCGCGACTGCTACGCCGTGCTCGGCTCGATCCACGCGCGGTGGACGCCTTTGCCCGGGCGGTTCAAGGACTACATCGCGACCCCGAAGTTCAACCTGTATCAGTCGCTCCACACCACCGTGATCGGACCGGGTGGTCGCACGGTCGAGATCCAGATCCGCACCCACGAGATGCACCAGCAGGCCGAGTTCGGTGTCGCGGCGCACTGGAAGTACAAGGAGCGGATGGCGGGCGGCAAGGCCGACGCCAAGGCGATCGACAACGACATGGCGTGGCTCGCGCACATCTCCGACTGGCAGGCCGAGACGGCCGACCCGGGGGAGTTCCTCGACTCGCTCCGATTCGAGATCGGCGCGAAGGAGGTCTACGTCTTCACCCCGAAGGGGCGGGTCATCGGCCTGCCGGCGGGGGCCACCCCGGTCGACTTCGCCTACGCCGTGCACACCGAGATCGGCCACCGCACGATGGGTGCGAAGGTGAACGGGCGTCTCGTGCCGCTCGAGTCGACCCTTTCCAGCGGCGATGTCGTCGAGGTGTTCACCTCGAAGAACCCCGACGCCGGCCCGAGCCAGGATTGGCTGACATTCGTCAAGAGCACGCGGGCCCGCAACAAGATCCGCGGCTGGTTCACGAAGGAGCGGCGCGAAGAGGCCGTCGAGCAGGGCAAGGACGCGATCGCTCGGGCGATGCGACGTCAGAACCTGCCGCTCCAGCGCCTCATGGGGCAGGACGCGTTCACGGAAGTGGCGCACCAGCTGCGCTACGAGGACGTCACTGCGCTCTACGCGGCTGTGGGCGAGGGGCACGTCTCGACGCAGTCGGTGATCGAGAAGGTCACCGCGCTCGTCCGGGCAGAGGAGGACACCTCCACCGGACCGATCCAGCTGCCGGCTGTGGGACGGTCGCGCCAGAAGCGCGACAGCGACTCGGGTGTTCTCGTCCGCGGCGCGCCCGACATCCTCGTGAAGCTCGCGAAGTGCTGCACGCCGGTTCCGGGTGATGAGATCGTCGGCTTCGTCACCCGCGGGAGCGGCGTGTCGGTGCACCGCTCCGACTGCACGAACGTCGAGTCGCTCATGCGCGATCCGGAACGACTTATCGAGGTGTCGTGGGCGCCGACGACGAAGAGTCTCTTCCTGGTCCAGATCCAGGTGGAAGCGCTCGACCGTGCCGGGCTCCTCAGCGACGTCACGCGCGTGCTCAGCGAGCACCACGTCAACATCCTCTCCGCGTCGGTGCAGACCAACAACGATCGGCTCGCACTCAGCAGGTTCGTGTTCGAGATGGGCGACACCGTCCACCTCGACCGCGTGCTGAACGCGGTGCGGCGCATCGACGCGGTCTACGACGTGTACCGCGTCACGTCGTCCTGACCGGCGGGCGCTCCAGCCAGGCCAGGGCCTGCCGTTTGAACGGCAGGGGGCCGCTCGACGCCAACGACCGATGCGCCTCGTCGAGGATGCCGGGGAACGCGGCGATCATCGCGACGGCGCCCGCGCGTGGCGCGTCGCTGGCGGCGGCATCGGCGCGCAACAGGTCGCACAGGGTCCGGACGCGGCTCGACACGGGCATCCCGCCCAGATGCACGGTCTCTCGCGCCGGAAGCTGAAGGTCGCGGTAGTGCAGCCGATGATCGAGCACGTGGTTCCGGCGTCGCTCGGTGCAGCGCTGCACGCTGTGCCGCACCGGGGGGTCGGCGAGCGCGCCGTGGACCCAGGCAGCCGATTCGTGCGTCAGGGCCAGGCCCGGCGCGACGAGGGGGCGCAGCGATGCGGCCCGGATCTCGGGTCCTTCGACGGCGTCCGCAGGCATGAATGCTTCGCCGACCTCGACGACGTCACCGTCGAGGCGTGCAGCAGCCAGCTCGGCCAGGGAGAGCTGGGTACCCGGGGTGTAGACGAACGGCCAGATCATTCCGTCAGTCTGGCGGGTGCGTCCGAACCGCGCGGAGAGAGCCGAACGGTCTGTGGACAGCATGGCCTCCACAGACCGTTCGCGGGGAGAGAGTCAGCCGCCGAGAGCGCTGAGCCAGGCCTTCCGGGCGCTGAGCGCCTCTTTGGCCTGTGCGATGGCGCGTTTGTCGCCCGACGCCTCCGCGTCGGCGACTTCGGCTTCGAGCTTCGCGATCGCGTCGTGCAGCTGCGACAGCATGTCGCCCTGGCGCGCCTTCGTCTCGGGGTTGTTGTTCTTCCAGTCGGCGTCCTCGCGCGCACGCACGGACTGCTCGATCTTGCGGAGCTCGTCGTCGAGGGCGCGCTCCTTGTCGCGGGGGAAGATGCGACCGATCTCGTCCCAACGACGCTGAATGCCCGTGAGCAGCGCCCGGGCGGCAGCGGTGTCCTTCTCTGCGGTCACGGCGGCGGCCTCGTCGAGCAGAGCGCGCTTCGCGACGATCTTCTCCTGCGAGGCCTCGGCGTCGGCCTGCTCGCGCTCCGCTCGGGCACCGTAGAGCGCGTCGCCTGCGGCCTTGAACCGTGCCCAGAGCGCGTCGTCGGCCTTCTTGCCCGCGCGGCCCGACTGCTTCCACTGCTCGAGCAGATCGCGATAGGCGCCGATGCCGTCCTCGCCGCGGGGAGCGAGGGCCTCGGCCCGCTCGATGAGGCGCTGCTTCGCGTCGCGCGCGCTCTTGTGCGTCTCGTCGAGGCTGGCGTAGAACTCACGACGGTGCTTGTCGATGGTCGATCGGGCGTCGCGGAATCGCTTCCAGAGCTGCTGGCCGGTGCCGCGGGGGAGACGCGGGCCGTCGGCCTGATGGCGCTGCCAGCGGTCGAAGAGGTCGGTGACCTCTGCGGAGGTCTGCTTCCACTGGATCGACTTCGGATCGCGCGAGGCGATCGCCTCGATCGCCTCGACGAGCGCCGTACGCTCGGCGATCGCGGCGTCGAGCGCCTGCTTGGCCTCCGCCGCCTCGGACTCGGAGGCGGCGTCGAGCTCGCCCTCCAGCGCGACCAGGCGCGCCTCCAGCGCGGCCAGGTTGCCGACGGCCGCAGCCCCCGCGATGCGGGAACGGAGCGTGCTCACGGTGGAGCGCAGGTCGGAGGCTGACGCTCCGCCGCGGCGGTGACGGACCTCGATGAGCGTCACTTCGCCGGCGAGGTCGGAGAACTTGCGCTGGAAGTAGGCGAGCGCCTCTTCCGGCGTGCCGTCGGGGTACTGGCCGACGACGCGCCATTCGGCCCCCTCGCGCACCGAGACGGTGCCGTCGTCATCGACGCGACCCCACGGGGCGTCGTCGGCGGGGGTGGTCGTGGAGTCAGGGGTGGAAGTCACGGAAGGCACCTCGTCGCGGCTCGCGCCGCATGGGGGTCAGGTCGGGGGACAGCCTAGTACGGAGGGCGTCAGGGCGACGGGATCGTTGTCGGAGTGGAATCCGCCGGTGTCGGGGTCTGTGTCGGCGTCGGCGTGGGTGACAAGGTCTCCGTGGGAGAGGGCGCCGGACTCTCGGCGGGCGCGGGCGCTCCGGGACCTGCGGTGAAGTATGCGACCTGAGCGCCGATAGCGGCGAGGATCAGCACGCCGCCGGCGACGGCGGCGATGACGTTGTCGCGCGACCGGCGCCGTGCGAGGCCGTCGTGGTACTCGCGCCGGGCCGCATAGAGACGAGCGCGTTCGTGCGCCGCGCGATCGTCCCGGTTCTTGCCGCGACCTGCCACGTTGCCTCCTTCGTGCCCGTTGCGGGCCGCTCAAGCCTATGGCGCGGGTCTGCGCCGCGACAAAATCCCGGTGTCCGCGCGCGCGAGTAGCCTGAGAGGATGACCGATTCGAGCGCGTTCTTCTCCGGGCAGACGCCGCTCGCGGTGCGGATGCGCCCCACGTCGCTCGACGAGGTCGCCGGCCAGGGTCATCTGCTGCGGCCCGGCTCGCCCCTGGTCGCCCTCGCGTCGCCCGACGGCAACCGGGCGGGAGCGGTATCCGTCATCCTGTGGGGGCCGCCCGGCACCGGCAAGACCACGCTCGCGCAGGCGATCGCCCGCTCGTCGGGCCGCCGTTTCGTCGAGCTGTCGGCGGTCACGGCAGGCGTGAAGGACGTGCGCGAGGTCATGCAAGAGGCGATGACGCAGCGCGACCTCTACGGCATCTCGACGATCCTGTTCCTCGACGAGATCCACCGCTTCACGAAGGCGCAGCAGGATGCTCTGCTGCCGGGCGTCGAGAACGGCTGGGTCCTGCTCATCGCCGCGACGACCGAGAACCCGTCGTTCTCCGTCGTCGCGCCCCTGCTGTCCCGCTCGCTGCTGCTCACCCTCCAGCCGCTCAGCGACGACGACCTCGGCGGGCTCATCGACCGCGCCGTCGCGGACGCCCGCGGACTCGCCGGCTCGGTCGTCCTGGCCGACGATGCGCGGACGGCGCTGATCCGGCTGGCCTCCGGCGATGCCCGACGCGCGCTGACGTCGCTCGAAGCCGCCGCGACGATGGCCGAGCCCGGCGATGACGACGAGGCGCCGGTCATCACCGCTGACCACGTGGCTCAGGCGGTCGACCGTGCATTGCTCCGGTACGACAGGCAGGGCGACGAGCACTACGACGTCATCAGCGCGTTCATCAAGTCGATCCGCGGATCGGATGTCGATGCCGCCATGCACTACCTGGCTCGGATGATCGAGGCGGGCGAAGATCCTCGGTTCATCGCGCGGCGCCTGGTCATCTCAGCCTCTGAGGACATCGGCCTCGCCGATCCGCAGGCTCTCACGATCGCCGTTGCCGCCGCCGACGCGGTCGCTTTCATCGGGATGCCGGAAGGCCGCATCCCGCTCGCCGAGGCCACGGCGTATCTCGCGACCACCGCCAAGTCGAACGCCGCCTACAACGCGATCAACGCGGCCATCTCCGATGTCCGCGCCGGCGGGTTCGGTCGCGTGCCCAAACATCTGCGCGATGCTCACTATGCCGGCGCGAAGCGGCTGGGGCACGGCAAGGGGTACGTCTATCCGCACGACCTCGAGGTCGGCGTCGCGACGCAGCAGTACCTCCCCGACGAATTGCGTGGCAAGCGGTACTACGAGCCGACGAATCGCGGTGTCGAGCGCGAGATCGGCGCGCGGGTCGAGAAGCTGCGGAAGATCCTGGGGGACTGAGCCGTGGACGATCCCGTACCCGCGTGGACGCTGCTGGGCTCGTCGCCCGCCTTCGACGGCTACGTGCGCGTGCGCCGCGACCGCTACCTGCTGCCCGACGGCAGTGAGAGCGACTGGGATGTCGTCGAGGTCGGCGACACCGTCACGGTGGTCGCGGTCACGCCCGACGACACCGTCGTGCTGTTCGATCAGTACCGCGTCGGCCCCCAGCGCGTGCTGGGCGAGCTGCCCGGCGGGCTGATCGATCCCGGTGAGGACGCTGTCGCGGCGGGCGTGCGAGAGCTGCTGGAGGAGACCGGGTATCGTGCCGGCGCCGTCTTCGACGCCGGCGGCGAGTGGGCCGCCGCGAACGCCCGGCGACGACGGCACGTGGTCATCGCCGCCGACTGTCTGCGCGTCGCCGCGCCGGAGTGGGGCGAGCACGAGACGGGCCGGGTGCGGACGATCGCGGCATCCGACCTCATCGATCACCTGACTGCCGGCGAGACCAGCGACGGCGGGCCCGCCCTGCGGGGGCTCATCCGATTCGCGGCGAGTCGGGGCGTCGACCCCGCACTCCGCGGTCTGCAGTCTCGCGTGCGGGAGCTTCTCGCGACGTTCCCCGCCGACGACGACACGACGGCCGGTGCCGATCCGTTCGACGCGTTCTGGGATGCCGCCGACGGGAAGAACGCCGCCGCCCTGTGGGCCGAGCTCGACCCGCTCGCCGCGGACTCGGCCGAGGCGGTGCGCAGCTACGAGCGCGCCTCGCTGCACGACTTCCTCGGCGAGGAGGCGGAGGCGATCCCGCTGTACCGGTCGGCGCTCGATGAGGGCCTGGCCGGAAAGCGGCGCTCGGCGTGCATCATCCAATTGGCGAGCTCGCTGCGCAACGTCGGCGATCCCTCGGGCGCTCTCGCACTGCTGCACCGCTTTCCCGACACCGATCCGCTCGTCGACGCCGCCCGGGCGTTCGAGGCGCTGGCGCTGTTCAGCGATCAGAAGCCCGCGCCCGCACTCCGGACGGCGCTGCAGGCGCTCGCGCCCCACCTCCCGGCCTACCGCCGTTCGGTGGAGGGGTACGCGGCCGACCTCACCTCGCCTCGCCGTATCCGGGTTATCTCGGTGGCCGTCATCGTCGCCGACGGGTACGTCCTCGCCGAGGAGTACCCCGGCGGGCCGGGCGCGGGGCGGTTCCTGCGAGCACCCGGCGGCGGCGTGGAGTTCGGCGAGACCGCGGCGGCCGCCATGCGGCGCGAGCTGCGCGAGGAGCTCGCCGCCGGCGTCGACGAACTCACGCTGCTCACCGTGAGCGAGAACATCTTCGACGACGGTCGCAAGAGCGGGCACGAGATCGCGCATGTCTTCGCCGTCCGCAGCGCCACGCTCGAGGCGCTGCCCCTCGGGGAACGGCTCCCTGTGCTCGACGGAGACACCTCCGTCGGCTGGTATCGCATCGACGACCTGCGACGGGATGCGACCCCGTTCTACCCGGCCGGCGTCCTCGACCTCGCCGCCGCGGTCGACGCGGACGCCGTCTGATAGACTCGACCGGCTCGAAGCCCAGTTTTCGGGCATCCCTCTCTTCTGATCAAGACCTCTCGGCGTGCCCCGGCGTGCAGTCCGAGACGGGCGAGGAGACGGAGATACGTCCGTGAGTCGTGAACGTCGCGACCACGTCATCGGAAGGAGAGCTTCGTGACCACGAAGTCTCAGGACCGCCGCAAGGTCCGTCTGTCGCGCGCCCTCGGCGTCGCGCTGACCCCGAAGGCCGCCCGCTACCTCGAGAAGCGTCCCTACGCTCCGGGTGAGCACGGCCGCACCAAGCGCAAGGCCGACAGCGACTACGCCGTCCGTCTGCGCGAGAAGCAGCGTCTGCGCGAGCAGTACGGCATCCGCGAGAAGCAGCTGCGCATCCAGTTCAACGAGGCCCGCCGCAAGGACGGTCTGACCGGTGAGAACCTGGTCGAGCAGCTCGAGATGCGTCTGGACGCGCTCGTCGTTCGTGCCGGTTTCGCCCGCACGACCGCACAGGCCCGCCAGCTGGTCGTGCACCGTCACATCCTCGTCGACGGCCAGCTCGTCGACCGCCCGTCGTTCCGCGTGAAGCCGGGTCAGCTCATCCACGTCAAGGAGAAGAGCGAGTCGCTCGAGCCCTTCCAGGTCGCAGCCGCCGGCGGTCACGCCGACGTCCTGCCCCCGGTCCCGGGCTACCTCGAGGTCGAGCTCGACAAGCTGCAGGCGCGCCTCGTGCGCCGCCCGAAGCGCGCCGAGGTGCCCGTCACGTGTGACGTGCAGCTCGTCGTCGAGTACTACGCCGCGCGCTGAGTCGTACGGCTCGCTGAGTCTCAGCACTGCCATGAAGGGCGTCGGGTTCTCCCGGCGCCCTTCATGCTTTGCACCTAACATGGATGCCATGAAGAACGCGCTGTGGTTCGTTTTGGGCGTCGCCGGCGGTTTCGTCGCCGCGCACGTGGTCAACAAGGATCCGCGCGGTCACGAGATGCTCGCCGAGGTCGACGCGCGAATCTCCGAATTCGCCGATCGGATCGGCGATGCCTACCGCGAGCAGGAAGCCCGCATCGAGGGTCTCGCAGCCGACGTGAAGGGCGTGGCCTCCGACGCCCTCGACTCGGCCGCGGACGCCGCCTCCGACGCCGCGGACGCAGCGCGCGACGCGGTCGCGAAGGCCAAGAACGCCGCCGACTCCTCACACTGACACCCGACCTGATCTTGACGTCGTGCCTCCGGGCGCGACGCCGATGCCTGCCTGCCGAAGGAACCCGATGAAGACCGCCGAGATCGCCCAGCGCTACCTGGACTACTTCGAGAAGAAGGGGCACACGATCGTGCCCTCCGCATCGCTCGTCACCGACGACCCCGCGCTGCTGTTCACCGTCGCGGGCATGGTCCCCTTCATCCCCTACCTCTCGGGCGACGTCCCTGCCCCGTACGCGCGAGCGGCCGATGTCCAGAAGTGCATCCGCACCAACGACATCGAAGAGGTGGGCAAGACGCCGCGCCACGGCACCTTCTTCCAGATGCTCGGCAACTGGTCCTTCGGCGACTACTTCAAAGAGGGCGCCATCTCGTTCGCATGGGAACTGCTGACCAGCCCCGAATCGGAGGGCGGCCTCGGGTTCGACCCGAAGGATCTCTGGGTCACGGTCTACGAAGAGGACGACGAGGCGCGCCAGCTGTGGCTGAAGCACTCGACGCTGCCCGACGAGCGCATCCAGCGTCTCGGCAAGGACACCAACTACTGGAGCACCGGCCTCCCGGGTCCTGCCGGCCCGTGCTCGGAGATCTTCTTCGACCGCGGTCCCGCGTACGGCATCGACGGCGGACCGGCGACCGACGACGACCGGTACGTCGAGATCTGGAACCTCGTGTTCATGCAGTACGAGATCGCGGACGTGCGCTCGAAGTACGACTTCACGATCGTCGGCGAGCTGCCGAACAAGAACATCGACACGGGCATGGGGCTCGAGCGCGTCGCCTTCATCAAGCAGGGCGTCGACAACATGTACGAGACCGACCAGGTGCGTCCCGTGCTCGATAAGGCCGTCGAGCTCTCGGGCAAGACCTACGGCGCGAACCACGAAGACGACGTGCGGTTCCGTGTCATCGCAGATCACATCCGGTCGTCGCTGATGCTGCTCTCCGACGGCGTGACGCCGTCGAACGACGGGCGCGGCTACATCCTGCGCCGTCTGATGCGTCGCGCCATCCGCTCGATGCGCCTGCTGGGCGTCGACGGACCGAGCTTCGCGGAGCTGTTCGCAGCGTCGCGCGACGCGATGAAGGAGGCGTACCCGATCGTCGAGACCGACTACGCGCGGCTCTCGCAGTACGCTCTGGCCGAGGAGGCGACCTTCCTGCGCACCCTGGCCGCGGGATCCGAGCTGCTCGACGAGTCGGTCGAGCAGGCCAAGAAGGCGGGGGAGGGCAAGCTGAGCGGCGCGCAGGCGTTCCTTCTGCACGACACGTACGGGTTCCCCATCGACCTGACTCTCGAGATCGTCGAGGAGGCGGGGCTCAGCGTCGACCGCGGCGCCTTCGATTCGCTCATGCAGGAGCAGCGCGAGCGCGCCAAGGCCGACGCGCGGTCCCGCAAGGGGCAGCTCGCCGACACGAGCGTCTACCGTGACTTCCGCGCTCAGGGCGAGACGGTGTTCACGGGCTACACCGAGCTCGAGACGGGCTCGCGGGTACTCGGCCTTCTGGTCGGCGGCGTCTCCGTCGACCGCGCCAGCCAAGGTCAGATCGCCGAGGTGATCCTTGCCGAGACGGCGCTGTACGCCGAGTCGGGTGGCCAGGTCGCCGACAAGGGCGTCATCGTCGGCCCGGGCTACGAGCTCGAGGTCCTCGACGTGCAGAAGCCGGTGCCCGGTCTCGTCAGCCACACCGTCGAGGTGACGACGGGTGAAGTGGCCGTGGGCGAGGCCGCCACGACGGTGGTGGATGCCGCGAACCGCCGCGCTGCGCAGCAGGCTCACTCCGCGACGCACCTCGTGCACGCCGCACTGCGCGACACGCTGGGCAAGAGCGCGACCCAGGCCGGCTCGCTCAACCGCGCCGGCTACCTGCGCTTCGACTTCTCCTGGGGTCAGGCGCTCTCGCCCGAGACTCGTACCGAGATCGAGGAGATCGCCAACAACGCCGTCCGCGACAACCTCGAGGTCACGACCCGGATCATGTCGCTCGACGAGGCGAAAGCCGCCGGCGCGATGGCCCTGTTCGGTGAGAAGTACGGCGAGACCGTCCGCATGGTCGACATCGGCGGCCCCTGGTCGCGCGAGCTGTGTGCGGGGACCCACGTGTCGTCGAGCGCCGAGGTCGGACTCATCAACCTCATCGGCGAATCGTCGGTGGGCGCGTCGAACCGGCGCGTGGAGGCGCTCGTCGGGCAGGACGCCTTCCGTGAGCTCGCCGCCGAGCGTGCCATCGTGTCGCAGCTGACGACCTCGCTGAAGACGCCGCGCGACCAGCTCGCCGCTCGCGTGGCCGAGCTCGCCGCGAGCCTGAAGGCCGCAGAGAAGCGGATCGCCCAGTTCGAGGCTCGCGCCCTCGCCGACCGGCTGCCGCAGCTGGTGGGCGCTGCGGCGGCCGCCGGCCCGTTCCAGATCGTCGCCGAATCGCTCGGCTCGGCGGGATCGGCGGACGATGTCCGCACCCTGGCACTGCAGGTGCGCGACCGTCTCGGAGCCGACGCCGCAGCGATCGTCGCCCTCGGGGCCGTCGTGGGGGACCGCCCCGTCGTGGTCGTCGCCACCAACGATGCCGCCCGCGCGGCAGGAGCCAAGGCCGGTGTGCTCGCGAAGGCCGCGGCATCCGCTCTCGGCGGCGGTGGCGGCGGGCGCGACGACGTGGCGCAGGGCGGCGGTACGGACGCCGCAGCGCTTCCCGTGGCCCTCCGCGCGGTGCGCGACGCGGCGAGCGGCCTGTGAGCGGATTCCGGCCGGGCGTGCGGCTCGGCGTCGATGTGGGTACGGCCCGCATCGGCGTCGCCCGATGCGACCGCGACGGCCTGCTCGCGGTTCCGGTCGAGACCGTGCCGCGCGCAGAGGGAGATCTCGCACGCATCGGCGCTCTGGCCGAGGAGTACGACGCCGTCGAGCTCGTTGTGGGCCTGCCGGTCGCGCTCAGCGGGCGGGAGACCGCGTCGACGGCAGACGCACGCGGTTTCGCCGAGGCTCTCGCGGCCGCCGGACACCGTGTCCGTCTCGTCGACGAGCGGCTGAGCACCGTGAGCGCCCACAGTGCGTTGCGCGGCTCGGGCCGATCACAGCGATCGTCTCGTAGCATTGTTGACCAGGTCGCCGCCGTAGTGCTCCTCCAGCAGGCACTCGACGTCGAGAAGAGCACCGGTAACCCGCCCGGTGTTCCCGTCGCACCCTTGCAGGAGCACCCCTGACATGACTGACCGCCCGCCGCACGACAATGGCGTCCCGACGAGCCGACGCGCCGCGCGTGCGGCATCCCAGAGTCCGGCGTCCCAGGGTCCGGCATCCACGCCGGGAGGCGCAGCGCGTCCCGACGACTCCTCGCGTGCGGAGCACACCCCGACTCCGGCCGCGGAGCACCGCGGATCGGTGGACGCACCGGCGTCCCGCGAGCAGGCTCTGGGCGAACAGGCGTCGTACGGGCAGACGCCGCGGGCCGCTGCGCCTGCTGTCGGCACACTCGACGCCCTCTTCACGGGCGACGTGAGCACGCACGAGGTGGGCGCCGTTCCCAGCCGGCATGATCGCGACCGCAAGAAGAGCCGGATCGCGAAATGGGTCGTCCTCATCGTGATCCTGGCGATCCTCGGCAGCATCGTGGCCGCGGGCGCATGGGTGTGGAACACGTACGAGCCTCAGATCCGCTCCGTGATGGGGTGGGAGGAGCCGAAGGACTTCGAGCCCGGCGAGGCGACCGGCGAGGTGCTGGTGACCGTCGTGAGCGGCGACACCGGGTCGACGATCTCTCAGACGCTCTTCGATCAGGGCGTCACGAAGACGCCCACTGCGTTCTACGATCACCTCATCGCGACGGCACAGGACCCGACGTTCCAGCCGGGGGTGTACGCGTTGCAGCAACGCATGACGTCCGAGGCGGCCCTGACGCTCATCCTCGATCCCGCGAGCAAGCGACAGAACGCCGCCCAGCTGCGAGAAGGCTTGACCGTCGACCAGACCGTCGAGGTGCTCGCGCAGGGCACGGGTATGCCGGTCGAGGACTTCACCGCCGCTGTCGCCGACCCATCCGCGTACGGCGTCGCGGCCGACACGCTGGAGGGCTGGCTGTTCCCGGCGACCTATCAGTTCGACCCCGGGCTCTCGGCCACGGACATCGTGCGCACGATGGTCGACCGCACGCTCGAGTCGCTCGACGCCGCGGGCGTTCCGCAGGAGCGCCACGAGGAGATCCTCACGACGGCATCGATCATTCAGCGCGAGGCGCGTCTGTCCGACGACTTCTACAAGGTCTCTCGCGTCATCGCCAACCGCCTCGCAGACGGCATGCCCCTGCAGATGGACTCGACGGCCCAGTACGGGTACAACGAGATGCACGACGGTACGGTCAGCTCGTCGGCAGAGGCGCTCGAGGACGACAATCCCTGGAACACCTACGTCCGAGCGGGGCTGCCGGCGGGGCCGATCGCGAATCCCGGCGATGAGGCGATCGACGCGGCGATGAATCCCGCAGACGGGCCGTGGCTGTACTTCGTCACCTGGAACATGGACACCGGCGAGACGATCTTCTCCGCGACCTACGAGGAGCACCAGGCCGGCATCGAGCAGTGGCACGCGTGGTGCGACGCGAATGACAACCGCGGCTGCTGATCCGTTTGCGGAAGACCCGCGCCGCTTCGAGGTGTGGGGCTCGCCGATCGACCACAGCCTGTCGCCGGTCCTCCACACCGCGGCGTACGACCGGCTCGGTCTGCCGTGGCGGTACGGGCGGCGGCACGTCGACGAGGCGTCGTTCGCGAGCGAGCTGGCAGCCCTCGGGCCGGAGTTCCACGGGCTGTCGCTCACCATGCCGCTGAAGACACTCGCGCACGACGCGGCTCGGATGCGGGATGCCGCGGCGACCGCAACCGGCGCAGCGAACACGCTCCTCCGGACGGGCGATGGGTGGGCGGCGTTCAACACCGACGTCGGCGGACTCGCGGCTGCGCTCGCGGAGATCGGGTCCGCGGCTGCGCCTCGTGCCCGCATCGTCGGCGCAGGCGCGACGGCGACGTCGGCGCTCCTCGCGCTCGAGCGCGTCGGCGTCGGCCGGATCGACATCGCGGCACGACGGCCCGCCGCAGCCGAGCCGCTGCGGACGCTCGCGGCGAGCCGAGGCATCGCGGCGACGGTGTCGCCCCTCGACGCGCCGGCGGGGGAGGTCGAGCTGACCGTGTCGACCCTCCCGGGCGACGCGCCGGTCGCTGACGCCGTCTCCGCGGGTCTCGCCGCGAGCGGGGGCACGCTCTACGACGTCGTCTACGGCACGTGGCCGACAGCGCTCGGACACGCCTGGCTCGCCGCAGGACAGCCGGCCCACCCGGGCGCGACCATGCTGCTGCATCAGGCGGTGCTCCAGATCCGCATCTTCGCGACCGGTTCGCCCGACGACCCGCTGCCCGGCGAGGAGGACGTCGTCGCCGTCATGCGCCGGGCGCTCATGGGAGGATAGACGAATGCTCCGCGTGCTCACGGCCGGCGAATCGCACGGCCCCGAACTCGTCGCCCTCATGGAGGGCCTCCCCGCCGGCGTGCCGGTCTCACGTGCCGCGATCCAGGCCGACCTCGCTCGGCGCAAGCTGGGCTACGGCCGCGGCTCGCGCATGAAGTTCGAGGAGGACGAACTCACCATCTCGACGGGCGTCCGACACGGCTTCAGCCTCGGCAGCCCCATCGCTCTGCGCATCGGCAACACCGAGTGGCCGAAGTGGGTCG
This sequence comes from Microbacterium sp. 1262, assembly GCF_040544895.1. NCBI lineage: Bacteria > Bacillati > Actinomycetota > Actinomycetes > Micrococcales > Microbacteriaceae > Microbacterium > Microbacterium sp. 1262. The sequence goes on along the minus strand of NZ_JBEPKU010000001.1, from coordinate 1,327,565 downwards.
AGGTGATGAGCCCCGAGCCGATCGAGCTCACCGAGCGCTCCCGCGGACGCGGTGCCGCCCTGACTCGGCCTCGCCCCGGCCACGCCGACCTCGTCGGCATGCAGAAGTACGGATTCGACGAGGCCCGACCGATCCTCGAGCGCGCGAGCGCCCGTGAGACGGCCGCGCGCGTGGCTCTCGGCGCGGTGGCCCGGTCGTTCCTGAACGAGCTCGGCATCCGGCTCGTCAGCCACACGCTCTCGATCGGCCCCGTGCGGGTGCCCGACGGCTCGGCGCTGCCGACGCCCGACGATGTCGACGTGCTGGATGCCGATCCGCTGCGGTGCTTCCACGCCGAGACCTCTGCCGCGATGGTCGCCGAGGTGGACGCTGCGAAGAAGGACGGCGACACGCTGGGCGGCATCGTCGAGGTCCTCGCGTACGGGCTCCCGCCCGGGCTCGGATCCCACGTGCAGTGGGACCGCCGTCTCGACGCGAAGCTCGCCCAGGCGCTCATGGGTATCCAGGCGATCAAGGGCGTCGAGGTCGGCGACGGCTTCGAGACCACGCGTCGTCGCGGCTCCGCGGCACACGACGAGCTTTTCGCGACCGACGCGGGCATCGCGCGCTCGAGCGACAAGGCGGGTGGCACCGAGGGCGGGATGTCGACGGGCACAGTCCTGCGGGTCCGAGCGGGCATGAAGCCGATCGCGACGGTGCCGAAGGCGCTGCGCACGGTCGACGTCGCGTCGGGCGACGCGGCGACGGCTCATCACCAGCGGTCCGACGTGTGCGCGGTGCCGGCAGCCGGCGTCGTCGCCGAAGCGATGGTCGCGATCGTGCTCGCGGAGTCCGTGCTCGAGAAGTTCGGGGGCGACAACGTCGCCGAGACCCGCCGCAACCTCGAGGGATACCTCGCGGCGATCCCCGAGACGCTGCGCTCGGCGGCGCTGAGCGACGACGCGATCGGATGACCGCCCCCGCGATCGTCCTGATCGGACCGATGGGCGCGGGCAAGTCGAGCATCGGCAAGAAGCTGGCGCGCGTTCTCGGCACGACGTTCACCGACAGTGACGGCCTCGTCGTCCGCGACCACGGCCCGATCGAACGGCTCTTCGCGGAGCATGGCGAGGAGCGCTTCCGTGAGCTCGAGAGGCTCGCGGTCGCCGAGGCCCTCGGGCGCGGCGGCGTCGTCGCCCTCGGTGGCGGCGCGGTGCTGCATCCCGATACGCGGAGCGACATCGCCGCGCACCGCGTGGTGCTGCTCACCGTGTCTGAGCAGACGATCGCCTCACGCCTCGCCGGCACCACGCGCCCCCTGCTCCAGGGTGACGACCCGGTGGGTCGCTGGCGCGAGGTCGCCGAGGGTCGACGCGAGCTCTACGAGCGGCTCGCCGACGCGCGGTTCGACACATCCACCGGCCGGATCCAGGACATCGTCGACGCCATCGCGGCGTGGGCTCAGGAGGAGACGTCATGACAGACACCACCGTCATCACCGTCGGGGGCACCGCGCCCTACGACGTGACCATCGGGCGCGGCATTCTTCCGCTCGTCGGCTCGGCGCTGCCCGAGGCCGCGCGCAAGGTGCTCATCGTGCACCCCCCGACGCTGTCCGCTCAGGCCGAGCGTCTCCGCGAGATCCTGGGGTCGGACCGCCAGGTGCTGCTGGCGGAGATCCCCGACGCCGAGCAGGGCAAGCGCGTCGAGGTCGCGGCGTTCTGCTGGCAGGTCATGGGCCAAGCGGACTTCACGCGCACGGATGCCGTCGTCGGGTTCGGCGGCGGCGCCGTGACCGACCTCGCCGGCTTCGTCGCCGCGACGTGGCTGCGCGGCATCGCGGTCGTGCAGGTCCCCACGACGGTGCTTGGCATGGTGGATGCCGCCGTCGGCGGGAAGACGGGCATCAACACCGCGGAGGGAAAGAACCTCGTGGGTGCCTTCTGGCCCCCGGTCGCCGTGGTCTGCGACCTCGACCTGCTCGACGGGCTGTCGCGCAACGAGCGCGTCGCCGGCTTCGCGGAGGTCGTGAAGGCCGGTTTCATCTGGCACCCCGAGATCCTCGACCTGATCGAAGCGGATCCCGAGGCGGCCGTCGACCCGCACAGCGACGCGTTCCGGCGGAGCATCGAGCTCGCGATCGACATGAAGGCGAAGGTCGTGGGGGAGGACCTGCGCGAAGCGGGGCTTCGCGAGGTCCTCAACTACGGGCACACGCTCGGGCACGCCATCGAGCACGCCGAGCGGTACCAGTGGCGCCACGGCGCCGCGATCTCGGTGGGGATGATGTTCGCGGCCGAGCTGTCGCGTCTGGCGGGACGACTCCCGGATGCCGCAGCCCAGCGTCACCGCGACATCCTCGAGACCCTCGGGCTGCCCACCTCGTACCGTGCGGGTGCGTGGCGCCAGCTGCTGGCGACGATGCAGCGCGACAAGAAGACCCGCGGCTCGATGCTGCGGTTCATCGTGCTCGACGACATCGCCAAGCCGACCGTTCTGCAGGCCCCCGATGAGTCGCTGCTTTTCGCCGCCTACCAGGAGGTGGGGGCCTGAGCCGGCGCGTCATCGGTAGGGTGGGCGCGTGAGCACCCCTCGACGCCTACTGCTGGTCAACGGGCCGAACCTCAATCTGCTCGGCACCCGCGAGCCCGAGATCTACGGACGCGAGACCCTCGCCGACGTCGAGGCCCTCGTCATCGCGGCGGCCGGGGAACGCGGCGTCGAGGTGCGCTGCGTGCAGAGCAACCATGAGGGCGTCCTCATCGATGCCATCCACGAGGCCCGTGCGGACTGCGTCGGCATCGTGATCAACCCCGGCGGGCTCACGCACACCTCCGTCGTCCTCCGTGATGCGCTCGCGGGAGTGTCCCTGCCGGTGGCCGAAGTCCACATCTCCGACGTCTACGAGCGCGAGAGCTTCCGCCACCACTCCTACGTCGCCGACGTCGCCTCGGTCCATGTCATCGGCGAAGGTGTCGCCGGATACGCGCGCGCGACGCGACAGCTGCTCGACATCCTCGCGTAGAATCGATCCTCGGCCCGTCGGCCGCCCGACCACACGAACGGAACTCCACACTCATGGCATCGACCGCAGACATCAAGAACGGCGTCGTCCTCAGCATCGACGGTCAGCTTTGGAACGTCATCGAGTTCCAGCACGTCAAGCCCGGCAAGGGTGGTGCGTTCGTGCGCACGAAGCTGAAGAACGTCGTGTCGGGCAAGACCGTCGACCGCACCTATAATGCCGGCGCGAAGATCGAGATCGAGAACGTCGACCGCCGCGACTTCACCTACCTGTACAACGACGGCGACAACTTCGTCTTCATGGACGTCGACGACTACGACCAGATCACGGTCCCCGCCGCCACCGTCGGCGACGCCAAGAACTACCTGCTCGAGAACCAGCAGGTGCAGATCGCGCTGAACAACGGCAACCCGCTCTACATCGAGCTGCCCGCTTCGGTCGTCCTCGAGATCACGTACACCGAGCCGGGCCTGCAGGGCGACCGCTCGTCGGCGGGCACGAAGTCCGCGACGGTCGAGACCGGCTACGAGATCCAGGTTCCGCTGTTCGTCGAGCAGGGCACGAAGGTCAAGGTCGACACCCGCACGGGTGACTACCTCGGCCGCGTGAACTGACGCCGGTCCCCGCCCGATGAGCGCTCGCTCCAAGGCGCGCAAGCGCGCCCTCGACATCCTCTACCAGTCCGACATCCGCGGCGACGACCTCGGGGTGACCCTCGCCGCCGAGGCGAAGCGCGCGGCTCTCGAGCCCGCCCGCGAGGCGTCGTGGCTGTACGCGCGCGAGATCATCGACGGCATCATCGACAACCGCGAAGACATCGACGAGCAGATCACGACGTTCGCGAAGGACTGGTCCCTCGCGCGGATGCCGGCCGTCGACCGGGCGATCCTCCGACTCGGCGTCTGGGAGATCGTGTACAACGACGCGGTTCCCGCCGCAGTCGCCATCGACGAGGCCGTCGAGCTCGCGAAGGAGTTCTCGACCGACGGGTCGAGCGCTTTCGTCCACGGCGTCCTCGGTCGGGTCGCCCGACTGGGCTGACCGACGTTGGAGGCGCCCTCGAGAATCCTCGTATGAGGTCGAACCCGTGATCGAGAGGGCAGCGCCGTCGTGGCGCGCCGTCCTGGCGCCGGCGGCGTCGGGTGAGAACGCGGTCGCCCTGGGCGTGCAGCTGCGCCAGCGAGAAAGCGCCGCCGCGGCTCACTGGGGGCCGCGTCGGGTGCTTCCGGCGACCCCGCGGAGCGTCGCCACCTCCGACGGCGAGCTCCGGCTCGCGGTGCGTCCGCTCTCTCGCAGCGGAACCAGTGGCCGATGGGTGCAGGGCGACGAGAGCTGGGAATCGCTGCGACGTGGTGCGTGGCGGGTCGATCCGGTGCGCGCGCGCTGGTTCTCGACGCTGTACGGCATCGCGCATGACGCTCGGCTGCTCGGCGGCTACGGCGACTCGGAGTGGTTGACGCTCGACGGCGCCGACTCCGAGCTCCTCTGGCCCCACCTTCGCGCCGCGGCCGGTCTCGGCATCCCGATCGTGCCGACCCGACCCGATCAGCAGGTGCTCCTGGCCGACGGCGCGTCGATCGAGGTGCGGGTGGACAGCGTCGACGGTGACCTGCAGCTCACGCCCGTCGTGCGGTTCGCCGGCGGTGAGGAAACCGCTGCCCATGCGCGCCCGCTCGGACATGTCGGCATCTACGGCGCCAGCCAGGTCGCGGATGGCCTGCGGGTCGTCTTCGCACCGGTGGGCTTCGGCCCGGGTGTCCGATCTCTCCTGGCGGCCGGCGACTCGATCCGCGTTCCCGCGGCGGATCGCGAAGAGTTCCTCCGCGAGGCATACCCCAGATTGGCCCGCGAGACGGTCGTCGTGCCCGCCCCGGGAGTCCGATTGCCCCCGCCCGAACGCACGACGCTCGTCGTCACGGTCGATCACGGCCCGCGCGACGAGCTCGCGTACGCGTTCGCCTGGCAGGTGCCCGGCGCAGGCCGCGTCGCGTGGGACGCTGCCGCGGGATCGGCGTCCGCCGATCCTGAGCTCCGAGTGGCCCTCGAGGCGGCGTGGGCGAGCGCTACGGACGACCCGTTCGTGCCCGAAGGAACCCGCAGCGGCGTCGAGGCGGCGGAGTTCACGACCGAGGTGCTGCCGGTGCTGCAGGCGCTCGACGGGGTCCGCGTCGAGGTGTCGGGCGTGACGCGGTCGTATCGGGAGCTTTCGGGCGACCCGCGCATCACCGTGAAGACGGTCGAGACCACCGACGCGGACTGGTTCGACCTCGGCGTGCACGTCGAGGTCGAGGGACGCCGCGTTCCGTTCCGCCCCCTGTTCACCGCCCTCGCGCAGCGTCGGAAGAAGATGCTGCTGTCCGATGGTGCGTACTTCTCCCTTTCGCATCCGGCACTCGACCGTCTGCGCGAGCTCATCGAGGATTCGCGCGACCTGGTCGAATGGGAGACCGGCAGCGCCCGCGTCAGCCGCTATCAGGTGGAGCTCTGGACGGCGTTCGAGGACGTCGCCGACGAGGCGGAGCCGGCCGTACGGTGGCGTGCGGCCGTCGGCGACTTCCGCGATGCGGCAGCCGAGGGCGTGCCTGCGGCCGCCGCGGAGACGCCGGTCGGCATCGTCACCGCCCTGCGGCCCTACCAGCATGAGGGGTACGCGTGGCTCGCGGCACTGCGCGACGCGCGCCTGGGGGGCATCCTGGCCGATGACATGGGGCTCGGCAAGACTCTGCAGCTCCTCGCGCTGCTCGAGCGCGAGCGCGAGCGCGGTTCGAGTCGGCCCGCGCTCGTCGTCGCGCCGACCTCGGTCGTGTCGGCATGGCGCGACGAGGCTGCGCGTCATGCCCCGGGCCTGCGCACTGTCGTGGTCGACGGTGTGGGGGCCGCGCCCGAGCGGATCGAGGCGGATCTCGTCCTGACCTCCTATGCGCTGCTCCGCCTCGATGCCGCCGCGTACGCCGAGCGCGAGTGGTCGACGGTCGTGCTCGATGAGGCGCAGTACGTCAAGAACCCGCGGACGCGCGTGCACCGCGCCGTGCTCGGCCTGCGTGCCGATGTCGTCTTCGCTGCCACCGGCACACCGCTCGAGAACAGTCTGACCGACCTCTGGGCGATCCTGTCGCTGACGAGCCCCGGCCTCTTCCCCTCGGCCCGACGCTTCCGGGAGGAGTATGTACAGCCGATCGAGCGTGGCCGTGTCGACGAGAACCTCGAAGGGGGCCCCGCGCGCGAACGCCGGCTTGCGCGGCTGCGGCGGCGCATCCGGCCGTTCCTGCTCCGACGCACGAAGGATGTCGTGGCTCCCGAGTTGCCGCCTCGACAGGAGCAGGACGTGCGCGTCGAGCTCTCGAGCGGTCACCGTGCCGTCTACGAGCGCGTGCTGCAGCGGGAGCGCCGGAAGGTGCTCGGGCTGCTGGACGATCTCGACAGCCAGCGGTTCATCGTCTTCCGATCCCTGACTCTTCTGCGCATGCTGGCTCTCGCGCCCGCTCTCGTGGACGCCGGTGGGCCGGGTCTCGTCCCGAGCAAGCTCGAGGCGCTCCGCGGGCGCTTGGACGAGGTGATCGCCGAGGGGCACCGAGCGCTCGTGTTCAGTCAGTTCACCTCGTTCCTCGACATCGTCGAAGCCGACCTCCGGGCGCGCGGCACCGGAGTGGTCCGCCTCGACGGTTCGACGAGCAACCGGGCGGCGGTGGTGGAAGCGTTTCGGAAGGGCGATGACCCGGTGTTCCTCATCAGCCTCAAAGCGGGCGGCGTGGGGCTGACCCTCACGGAGGCCGACTACGTCTTCCTGCTCGATCCCTGGTGGAATCCGGCGGCCGAGCAGCAGGCGATCGATCGCACGCACCGCATCGGCCAAGACCGGCCAGTGAGCGTGTACCGCCTGATCGCGGCGGGCACGATCGAGGAGAAGGTGGTGGAGCTGCAGCGGCGCAAGGCACGACTCGTCGGTGCGGTCCTCGACGCCGACGGCGCGTTCTCGAACGCCCTGACCGCCGACGACATCCGCCTCCTGCTGGCGTGAGCTTCCCCTCGCATCGACGTCGGGTGAACTGACACGGCCCACGGCGGGCAGGGGTCGCCGACGCCTCACGTAGACTCGACCAGTCGCAACAGGAGGTCATCGTCATGCGCATCACAGGCCTGGGACACGCCGGAATGTTCATCGAGACGGCAGGGGGCAGCATCCTCTGCGACCCGGTCGTCGGACCGAGCTTCTTCGGCTCGTGGTTCCCGTTCCCCGACAACCGGGGCCTCGACTGGGAGCGCTTCGGGCGCGCCGACTTCCTGTACATCTCGCACCGGCACCGCGATCACTTCGACCCCGCGCTGCTGCGCGCGCACGTCCCCACCGACATCCGCGTGCTTCTGCCGGACTACCCGACCGACGATCTCGAACGCGATCTCCGCGATCTCGGGTACGACAACATCATCTACACGCAGGCGGGTGTGCCCCTGGAGTTCGGCGACCTCAAGGTCATGGTCACGCCCCTGCGCGCCCCGAGCGACGGCCCGATCGGCGACTCGTCCCTGTCGGTCGACGACGGCACCGCCTCGGTGCTGAACCAGAACGACTCCCACCCGCTGGATCTCGAGAAGCTGATGTCGTTCGGCAAGCCCGAGGCCTACTTCACCCAGGTGTCCGGCGCGATCTGGTGGCCGATGGTCTACGACCTGCCGCAGGACGCGAAGCAGAACTTCGCTCAGCTCAAGCGCGATGCGCAGAACAAGCGCGCGATGTACTACATCGACAAGGTCGACGCGCCTCACGTCTTCCCGATGGCCGGACCGCCGATGTTCCTGCGCGAAGAGCTCTTCCGTTACAACGGCTGGGGCGAGCAGAACGACTCGATCTTCACCGATCAGGCGCAGTTCCTGGCGCATATGGCCGAAGAGCGTCCCGATCAGAAGGGCTACCTGTTCGTTCCGGGAACGCAGGTCGATCTCAACGACGGCGTGCTGGAGGTCACCCAGACGCTGTACACGGATGCCGAGATCGAGCGCATCTTCTCGGACAAGTGGGCCTACCTCGCCGGGCAGCGCGACAGTCGTCAGGCCGAGGTCCGCGCCGAGATCGAGCGTCGCGCCCCGATCCTGCCGCCCGACGAGATGCTGGCTGCGATCAAGCAGTGGTGGGAGCCGCTTCTGCGCCGCGCGCGGACGATCCGCAACGGTGTGGGCGGGATGGTGCGCTTCCGCATCGGCGAGCTCGACATGGTGGTCGACTTCCCGAAGGCGAAGGTCCGCGAGTACGCCGGTGAGGAGTGCATCTACTGGTACACGATCCCCGCCGACCTGGTGTCGACGAACATCCGCGACCACGAGATCGACTGGTCGAACTCGATCTTCCTGTCGATGCAGTTCGAGGTCGGCCGCAGCGGCAAGTTCAACGAGTTCCTCACGACGTTCTTGAAGTGCCTGTCCCGTGATCGCATCGAGTACGTCGAGAACTGGTACGCCGAGCAGTCGGATCAGACCGAGGATGCCGAACTGGGCGACTGGACCGTGCAGCGCCGGTGCCCGCACCTGCGAGCAGACCTCACGAAGACGGGCAAGATCGAGGACGGTGTGCTCACCTGCTCGCTGCACGACTGGAAGTGGGACCTCGCGACCGGGCGATGCCTGACCACCCAGGGACACCCGATTCGCGCGAGCCGCATCATCGAGACCGCGAACGCGACCAACCCCGCCGCCTGATCTCGTCAGCGCCGAACGGGTGGTGGCCGATCACGACGTGATCAGCCACCACCAGACGAGCAGCAGGGTGACGAGGAAGCCGCCGAGCTGGTTGAGCCAGAGAAAGCGGTCCCAGCCCGCGGTGGCCCGTTCGCACGTCTCGTCGGTGATGTTTCGGAACGGCCACAGCGTGATGAGGTACGGGACCGCCACGAGAGCCGCAAGCGGGCCCGGCCAGCTGGTCGCGAGCATGAGAACGCCGGCGAGGGCGTAGCAGCCCAGCGCGAACCTCACGGTCCAGCGCGCGCCGCGCACGGTCGCGATGGACGCGATCCCCGCCTCGCGGTCGGCCTGGACGTCCTGTACGGCCCCGAACGCGTGCGAGGCGACGCCCCATGCGGCGAAGCCCAGCAGGATGAGGACGAGCTGCCACGTCCAGGTCGCGCCGGTGAGGACCAGCCCGTATACGGCGGGGGAGAAGAAGTGGATGCTGCTCGTGATCGAGTCGGCGAACGGCCGCTCTTTCAGCCGAAGCGGGGGAGCGCTGTAGAACACGACGAAGAAGAGGCTCGCGGCGAGGACGAGCCAGGACAGCGGGGAGCCGACCGCGACGAGATGGGCCACGAACGGCAAGCACGACAGGGCGGCAGCCCAGAGCGTCGCCCGGTGCACCCGCCGGTCGAGGATGGCGCCGTGCGCGCCGCCCTTCCGCGGGTTCCGCAGGTCGGACTCGTAGTCGAAGACGTCGTTGATGCCGTACATCGCGAGGTTGTACGGGACGAGGAAGAACAGGGTGCCGATGAGCAGCGTCGCGTCGATCTGGCGAGTGGTGAGGAGGTACGCCGCCGCGAACGGGTAGGCGGTGTTGATCCAGCTCACCGGGCGGGAGGCGACGAGGAGCTGGCGCGCGAGCGCGGGGGCGGTCATCGTTTCGGCTTCTCCAAGAGGGTCGCGACGGCAGGCACCAGGAAGGCCGCGCACAGCGGGTAGGCGAAGTCTTCGAGCGGCGCGAGTCCGATTCGGATGCCGCTCAGGTGCTCTTCCGGATAGGTGAAGAGCCCGGCGGCGATCATCACGTTATCGAATACCGCCGTCAGCAGGAGGAGCACGACCGCGGCGACCGAGGACCAGGCCATGCGGGCGGCGAAGCGCGGGCGCCGAGCGGACATCGCTGTCACGACGACGGTCACGAGGACGAAGGGGATGACGATGAGGGGATAGGTCATGGCGCGACATCCCTCCGGCGGGGCTCGTGCGGCCGTCCCTCGTGCCTGCGCCGCGCGCCGCCGTAGGCGACCAGCGCGAGGTAGCTGAGGAAGAGGAGGAAGACCGGCTCTTCGAGCGGCAGGTGCGGGGCGAGATCGACACCGAGCAGCGCGGGGCTGTCGCCCTTGACGAACACGCCCGTTGCGATGCCGACAGCGTCCCACAGCAGGAAGAATGCCGTGCCGAGCACAGAGGCGATCACCGTGCGTCGACGGTCGCGCCAGAACGCCAGGCGGAACCGACGATCGAGCAGCCCGACACCGCAGAGCGATACGAGCAAGGCGAGCAGGTACAGGCCCGGCACCGCTCACCCGGTGGGGGCGGCCGGCTCGGGCAGCGGGCCGGCGGTCGTGTCTCCGCGCAGGCGCTTGACGACGAGCTCTGCCGAGATCAGGCACATCGGCAGCCCGATGCCCGGGAGCACGGAAGCGCCGGCGTAGTAGAGACCGGGAACCTTCTTGGAGGCGTTCCCCGGGCGGAACAACGCGCTCTGTCCCAGCGTGTGCGCCAGTCCCAGGGAGTTTCCGCGCCACGCCCCGAGGTCGCGCGCGAAGTCCGCGGGTGCGATCGTGCGGCGGACGCGTACGCGAGAAGCGAGATCGTCCACCCCGGTCCACTGCGCGATCTGCTCGATCGCCCGGTCGGCGGCGGCTTCGATCGCGGCATCACCGGCCCCGTCGACACCTCCGCGGCCGAGTTCGGGGTCGGCCGGAATGGGAACTAGGACGAACAGGTTCTCCGATCCGGCTGGAGCGACGGTGTCGTCGGTCGCGCTGGGACGGCACACGTACAGCGACGCGGGATCGGGGATGTGGGTGTCCCGTCCCGAGATCGCATCGAAGTTCTCGCGCCAACCGCGGGTGAAGAGCAGGGTGTGGTGCGACAGCTCGGGCAGTTCGCCCTCGACGCCGAGGAGGATCAGCAGCGCGCCGAAGCTCGGCGTGCGCTTGCGCCACCAGCGCTCGGGGTACGTCTGCCGCTCGGGAGGGAGCAGGACCGTCTCGGTGTGGTGCAGATCGGCTGCGGACACCACGATGTCGGCGGCGACCTCGCTCGTGTCGGCCAGACGGACCCCGCGGGCGCTGCCGTCCGCGGCGGTGAGGATCTGCGCGACGGCGGTGCCGGTGCGCACCTCGACGCCGCGTTCGCGCGCCAAGCGCTCGATCGCCGCGATGATCTCGGTGAAGCCGCCGCGCGGGTACAGCACCGCGTCGTCGAGGTCGAGGTGGCTCATGAGGTGGTAGAGGCTCGGCACGTCATACGGCGACGAGCCGAGGAAGACCGCGGGGTAGCCGAGGACCTGACGCAGCATCGGGTCCTGGAACCGGCTGTCGACGAACCGGTTCAGCGAGCGGGTGAGCAGCGGAGCGAGCGTCGGGATGCGCCGCAGGATGTCGGGGTCGCGGAGCCCCTCGGACGAGGCGTACGTGTCGTACAGGAACTTCGATACCGCGAGGTCGTAGGCGTCGGCAGCGGAATCGAGGTATTCGTCCAGTCGTGCGCCGGCACCGGGCTCACGGCTCTCGAACAGCGCTGTCGCCTCGGCTCGCCCCGACACGACGTCGATGTGATCTCCGATGCCGTCGCCCTCGGGCTCCGCGTAGACGCGATAGGCCGGGACCAGGGGGACCAGGTCGAGTTCAGCCGCCGCCGTCGTCCCGAGCAGGGCGAAGAAGTGCTCGAAGACCTCGGGCATGAGGTACCAGCTCGGCCCGGTGTCGAACCGGAAGCCGTCGCGCTCCCATGTGCCGGCCCGTCCGCCCGTCTCCTCCCGCGCCTCGATAACCGTCACGGCGTGACCCTCATCGGCCAGCAGCGCAGCCGTGGCGAGACCGGCGATGCCGCCGCCGATCACGACGACGCGCGAGCCGGGCGCGGGGCGCTGCGATCGTGCCCGGGTCATGCGCCGGCTCGCAGGGGAGCGGCGCCGACCGTCGCGCGAGCGGCCAGGCCGAGCTTCACGGTGTTCGGCACGCGGACTCGCTGGTCGGTGTCACCGGCCCGTCGTAGGCGGCGGGAGAGCGCCGTGAACAGATCGTGCGCTGCAGTGACGGCGCGTCGGCAGTCCGCCGGCAGGCGCGGGATGATGGCGCCGGCCGCGTCGAGGTCGGCGTCGATACGGTCGAGCACTTCCACGCGCGAGGCGGTGCCGTCGGCGCCGTCGACACCGAGGTAGTCGCGGCCGAGGGATCCGACGTCGTGGGGGAGATCACGCAAGAAGTTCACGTCCTGGAATGCGGCGCCGAGGCGACGTGCGCCGTCGACGAGATCGGGGTCGGCGGGGCGCGGGTGCGAGCCGCCGGCGTTGACGAAGGTCTGGAGGCACATCAGTCCGACGACTTCGGCCGAACCATAGACGTAGGAGGCGTGCGAGCCCGCGTCGTGGGACGACACCTCGAGATCGGTCCGCATCGAGGAGAAGAAGGGTCGCACGAGGTCTGCGCCGATACCGCACTCCCGCGCCGTCGACGCGAACGCGTGGACGATGAGGTTCGCGCTGAAGCCCTCCTCGACCGCCAGGAGCGTCTCCTCCTCGAGCGCGTCGAGGACGCGTCGTTGTGCCGTCAGGGGCATCCCGGCCTGCTCGGCGGATCCGTCGACGATCTCGTCGGCCACGCGAACCAAGGCGTAGATGTTCCGCACGTGCGGACGCACGCGCGGCCCCAGGAGCCGCGCAGCGAGCCCGAACGAGGTCGAGTAGGCCGAGATCACGACGGCTGCGGCGTCGCGCGCGGTTCGGTCGTACAGGGCGATCGCGGAGTCGTCGGGGGTCACGGGATCCGTCCTTCGATGCCGTCGGCGAGCTGCTCGATGAGCGCACGCGCGGCGGGTGGCAGTTCGGCCGCTCGACGCCGCACCGAGGAGAGCGTCTGGCCGATGAGGGTCACCAGCTGCTCGCGGGCGCCGCTGGCGTCGAGCTCGCGCTGTGCCGCCTGGACGGCGATCGGACCCGTCGGCGCCATCGCCAGCGCGGACGACACCTGTGGCCAGGATGCCGAGTCGCGGGCGAAGGAGATGAGAGGCGTGCGCTTGGCCTCGCGGAGGTCCGCGCCGGCGCCCCGGCCGGCCTGCGCCTCGTCGCCGAAGGTGCCGATCAGATCGTCCACCAGCTGGAAGGCGAGGCCGAGGTCCGCTCCGACCGACATCAGCACGCCGCGATCACCGTCGTCCGCCCCGGCGAGCACGGCACCCGCCGCGAGCGGTGCGCAGAAGGAGTAGACCGCCGTCTTGTCGTGAGCCGTGCTGAGCAGTTGCGCGGTCTCCGGCTCGGCAGGGACGACGGCCTGCTCGACGTCGGCGAGCTCTCCGATGGCCGAAACCAGCACGGCATCGTCGAGCAGATCGAACAGGGGTACCCGCTGATCCGACGCGACGTCGGCCGTGGCCACGAGACGCGCCGCCTCGTAGAGAAGGATGTCGCCGGCAAGGACGGCGGCGGCATCGCCCACCCGCTCGGCGTCGTCTGCGCTGACGCCCAGGGACCGGGCGTGCGATCGGAAGGTCCCGCCGACGTTGGGAACACCGCGCCGCTCGATGTCGCGGTCGATCAGATCGTCGTGGATCACGAACGCGCTGTGGAGCAGTTCGAACGCGGCTGCCACGTCCCACAGGCCGGGCGTGGCCAGGCGGTCGCCGCCGAACGCGTCGAACGACGCCACCACCAGAGCCGGGCGGAAGCGCTTGCCGCCGGATGTCGCCGCCGAGGCGGCGCGGATGAGGGCAAGAGCCGATGAGCCCCGAGGGATGGCCCGCTGTGTGAGCCTGGTGAGGACCTCCTCGAGCGCGCGATCGACAGCGGCTCTGCTGTCATCGGGCAAGGAGATCACGTTCACCGTCCTGGATATGCCATTCGCGAGGCGTTTTTGCTAGCTTAACTAGCGTTTGAGCCGATGATAACCAGGCTCGAGAGGTGGTGTCCACATGGCTGACCCGAATGCCGAGGTGGCGAGAAGTCGTGTAGAGCGCTCGGCTCTCGAAGCCGTGCGAGCGTTCAGCGACGCGATGGATCGCATGCATACCGGGCTCCGCTCGGACATGGACATGAACGCCACCGACCTCTCGGCGCTGCGCATGCTCAGCATTCGCGAGCAGCGCGGTGAGCTGGTGAAGCCGCACGACCTCGCGCGCCATCTGGGTATATCGAGCGCTTCCACGACGAAGATGCTCGATCGACTGGCGAAGGAGGGGTTCATCGAGCGCGCGCCGCACCCGAACGACCGACGTGCACTGGTCATCACGCTCACCGAATCGTCCCGGCAGGACTTCGGCCGGCATTTCGCCGCGCGCCTGCGCCGCATGCGAGAGGCGATGGACCCGTTCAGTCCCGAGGAGCTCGCGACGGTCACACGCTTCCTCGACGGCATGAGCGAAGCGATGCTGGCCGACTGACGAAGAGCCGCTGAGACTTGCTCCGCTGGCTTTCGGCGGGCGTGGCTACATGCAACGAAGGCCCCGTCTTACGACGGGGCCTTCGTGTTCTTGTTGCGGGGACAGGATTTGAACCTGCGACCTCTGGGTTATGAGCCCAGCGAGCTACCGAGCTGCTCCACCCCGCGGCACAAGAGATAACACTAGCACGGGGTCCGAGGGGCGTCCAATCGGGGTGGCATCCGGAGCGTCCCGGGCGTGTCGTGACGCGACCGGCATTCGGGTGTTGGCGTCCTCGGTCCGGGGCGAGGAAGATAGCGACATGAGTCCCGCCACCCCGGTCGCCGACCGAGGCGATGACGTCGCAGACGACGGTCGTGCCGAGTCGGCGGACGAGCGTGCCGACCGCAACTGGAACGAGCTGCTCCAGGAGTTGCGCGTCCTGCAGACGGGCACCCAGATCCTGACCGGTTTTCTGCTGGCTCTCGCCTTCCAACCGGCGTTCCGCGACCTGAGCGGGCCGCAGCGGGTGTTCTATCTGACCCTCGTCGTGCTGGCAGCACTCAGCGCGATCGTCGCCCTGTCGCCGGTGGCCCTCCATCGCGGATTGTTCCGCCGCCGGGCCAAGCCCGCCGTCGTCGCGTTCGGTCACACGGCTCTGCTGTTCGCGCTGGTGACGGTATCGGTCCTGCTGGTGGGCGTGGTCGTCTTCGTCTTCGACGTCGTGGTCAGCACTGCGGCATCCTGGGTAGCGGGGGGCGCGCTGGCGTTCCTCATAGCTCTGCTCTGGGTGGTCTCACCGCTCATCTACCGCCACCGCCGTTCGGAGGACCGATGACAGCTCTCGCCGTGGCCCAGTTCGCGCCCGCGGCCGACGTCGACGACAACCTCCGCGCGATCGCCGGGTTCGTCGAACGCGCTCGGTCGCGCGGAGCCCAGATCGTCCTTTTCCCGGAGTACTCGAGCTACTTCGTCGACCCGTTCGACGAGACGCTCCGCGAGAACGCCCAGGACCTCCAGGGTCCGTTCGTCGAGGGGCTCGGCGACCTCGCACGTCATCACGGCGTGCACATCGTCGCGGGCCTTCTGGAGCGGGCTTCGGACGCCGAGCGCGTGCGCAACACGGTCGTGGCCGTGGGACCCGACGGGCTCGTCGCGTCGTACCGCAAACTGCACCTCTACGATGCCTTCGGGCAGCGCGAGTCCGACTGGGTCGAGCCCGGTGCGATCGCGCCGCCCGAGACCTTCGAGATCGACGGCGTGCGCTTCGCGCTGATGACCTGTTACGACCTGCGGTTCCCGGAGATCGGCCGCGTACTCGCCGACACCGGCGCGCACGTCGTCCTCGTTCCCGCACAGTGGGTGCGCGGCCCGCTCAAGGAATTGCAGTGGAACACGCTGCTGCGGGCTCGCGCTATCGAGAACACCTTCTTCGTCGCGGCCGCGGACCATCCGCCGCCGCTGGGGGTCGGCAACTCCGGGGTGTTCGATCCGCAGGGTGTGGAGATCGCCGCGGTGGGAACGTCGAGCGACGTCGCCGTCGCCCACATCGACGTCCATGCGGTCGAGCGCGTCCGACGGGTCAACCCCGCGCTTCGGCTGCGCCGCTTCGAGGTCGTGCCCCGGTCAGAAGGCCCGCGCGAGTCGAGCTGACGCCTCGGCCAGGACGTCCGGGCGCTTGCAGGCGGCGAACCTCACCAGCGTGGCGTACTCGGTCCGGTGCGCGGGCGACGCGAAGGCCGTCAGCGGGATCGCCACGACACCCGCACGGTCCGGCAGCTCCCGGCAGAACGCGTCGCCGTCGGAAGCCCCGAGGGGCGCGGCATCCGCGACGGTGAAGTACGAACCGGCTGGGGTCGACACGGCGAAGCCGGCCTCGCGCAGCCCGGCGCCGAGGAGATCCCGACCCGCGCGCAGACGATCGGCGATACCCGAGAAGACGCCGTCGGGAAGCCGCAGTCCGGCGGCGACGGCAAGCTGGAACGGGCCGGCGTTGACGTACGTGAGCCATTGCTTGACCGCGAGGACTGCGCGGACGAGCTCGGCGGGGCCCGTGACCCACCCGACCTTCCAGCCCGTCACCGAGAACGTCTTGCCTGCGGACGAGATCGACAGCGTCCGCCCAGCGGCGCCGGGCAGGGTCGCGATCGGGACGTGGGGCGCGTCGAAGGTCAGGTGTTCGTACACCTCGTCCGTGACGATCACGGCGTCGTGCCGATGCGCCAAGCGGACGATCTCGTCGATCGTCTCGCGTGAGAAGACCGTCCCGGTCGGATTGTGCGGGTCGTTGACCAGGATGATGCGGGTGCGATCGGTGACGGCTGCGGCGAGCTCGTCGAGGTCGGGCTGGAAGTCGGGCCACCGGAGCGGAACGCCCACGAGGCGGGCACCGGACAGCGCGACCAGGGCCGCATACGCGTCGTAGTAGGGCTCGAAGACGACGACTTCGTCATCCGGGCCGTCGACCAGCGCGAGCACCGTCGCGGCGAGAGCCTCGGTAGCGCCGGCGGTCACCAGCACCTGCGTGTCGGCGTCGAGCTCGATGCCGTACCAACGCGACTGGTGCTCGGCGATCGCGGCCAGCAGTTCCGGCTCTCCGCGACCGGGCGGGTACTGGTTACGGCCGCCGGCGATGGCCGCGCGCGCGGCCTCGAGGACCTCTTGCGGCCCGTCCTCGTCGGGGAAGCCCTGACCCAGGTTGATCGCGCCCGTTCGAGCGGCGAGCGCGGTCATCTCGGCGAAGATGGTGGGGACGGGCAGACCGTCATCGGTCAGGAGACCGGCGCCTCGTGCGGCGCGGCGCCACGCGCCGGGAACCTCGTGCATCCGGCTCAGGCTACACGCATAGGCGTGTCCCATCCTCGGCATAGGCAAACCACAGCATGGGGCGGCAACCTGTTCTTGCTTGGACAAAGGAGCAACCTCGATGAGCGATCAGAACTTCCCCGACGACCGGACTCCCGACGCGCGCAGCGACGCCGAGCAGCCTGCCGACCACGCCCGTACCTCGCCCGTGTCGGCACCTGACGCGGCAGCGACGCCGCGCGCCGACGCGTCCATCCCGCCCCGCCCGCCGCTGCCCGGCGCGCCGGCGGACCCCGGCCCGGCCTTCCACACCCAGCCGACTCAGCCCTACGGCCAGCCCGCACCGCACAGTGGCGCTCCGGCCTTCGGTCAGCCCTTCGCGACGACCGCGGCCCCCGAGTCTCACGACCGAAGCAAGGTCGGAGGCGGGAAGATCGCGGCGATCCTCGTTGCGGCGGCCCTCGTCGGTGGTGCGGCCGGTGTCGGTGGCGCGGCGGCGGTGGGATCGTCGTTCGTCGCGGCTCCCGCTTCCCAGAGCTCGGGCCCGTCGTCGATCACCGTCAACAACCCCGACTCGGTCAACGCGACCACGGCCATCGCGACGAAGGTGCTGCCGAGTGTCGTGACCATCTCCGCCTCGTCCGGCACCTCCGGCGGGACGGGCTCCGGCGTGATCCTCAGCGAAGACGGCTACGTACTGACGAACACGCACGTGGTCACGCTCGACGGAGCCACCGGCGACCCGAAGCTCTCGGTCACCACCTCGGACGGCCGGGTGTACGCGGCCACGATCGTGGGCACTGACCCGACGTACGACCTCGCGGTCATCAAGCTGACCGACGCCTCAGGCCTCACCCCCATCGAGTTCGCCGACTCGAGCAAGCTCAACGTCGGCGACCAGACGGTCGCCGTGGGCGCGCCTCTGGGGCTGTCCAACACCGTGACGACGGGCATCGTGAGCGCGCTGAACCGCTCGATCCAGATCGCGTCGTCGGCGGCGCCCGAATCGGAAGGCGGATCGCAGCAGGAGACCCCGGGCGGGCGCACGCCGTTCGAGTTCGATTTCGGCCAGGGTCAGCAGACGCCGTCCCAGCCGAAGTCGTCGATCGCGATCTCGGTCATCCAGACCGACGCCGCCATCAACCCGGGCAACTCCGGCGGCGCCCTCGTCGATGGCAAGGGTCGACTGATCGGCATCAACGTCGCGATCGCGAGCGCGGGCGGGGCGTCCACCGAGGCCGGCTCCATCGGTGTCGGGTTCGCCATCCCCTCGACGGTCGCCGAACGCGTCGCGAACGAGATCATCGACAACGGCTCGGCTACCCACGGCCTCCTCGGCGCGACGGTCGGAGATGCCGCTGCGGCACCCGGCGCGACGCGTGCCGGCGCTCTCATCAATGAGGTGAGCTCGGGTGGGGCCGCCGCGTCGGCGGGCCTGCGCAACGGCGACATCGTGACGGAGTTCAACGGGATCGCCATCACCGACCAGGTCGACTTGACCGCACAGGTGCGCGCACTGGCCGCAGGCAGCGAAGCCAAGCTCACGTATGTGCGTGACGGCCGTGAGCAGACCGCGACCGTGACCCTCGGCCAGTTGCAGCAGTAAGCGCCGTACCGGCCCGGACGCCACCCCGCGATAGGCTCGCGGGGTGGCGTCCTTCTCGTTCGGCGCGGGCAATGTGCGCAAGGTCCTGCGCATCCCCGCCTATCTCGCGGGACGGCTCGCCACCCTCGTGATCCCGCGTGATCGATCCGCTTGGGTGTTCGGGTGCGCCGTCGGCATCGCCGATGGGGCGCTCGCCCTCTGGCAGGCGGCGCCCCGTCGCCGGGCCGTGTGGCTGGTGTCGTCGCAGCGGCAGGCCGACGATGCGAAGCGCCTCGGCATCCCGACCGTGCAGCGGGACTCGCTTGCGGGCTTCTGGCATACGGCCCGGGCGGGGGTCGTCGTGGTCACGCATGGTCTGGGCGACGTCAATCGCTACGGCGTCGGCGGTGCGTTCCTCGTGCAGCTGTGGCACGGCATCCCGCTGAAGCGGATCGGCCTCGACGCGCCGGTCACGACGGACCCCGGTCGGCTGGGCGGTGTTCCCGGCATCCGGCGTCTCTTGGCTCTGGCGTATCGGCGCACGCAGGCTCAGATCGACCTCCTGCCGGCAGCGTCCCACCGCGTGCGCGGCCGCCTGGAGAGCGCCTTCGGGCTCGACGACAGCCATGTGCCCGTGCTCGGTGAGCCGCGGGTCGACGTGCTCTCGCCCGCGGACCGCCGACAGGGGCGACAGGACGCGCGTCGGCGCCTCGAGACCGCGGTCCCCGGCCTCGCAGATGCTCATGCCGTGCTGTACGCGCCGACCTGGCGCGACGGAGACCCCGATCCGGCGACGCCCGACGCTGCCGACTGGCAGCGCATCCTTACCGTTCTCGAGGCGCACGACGCCGTTCTCCTGGTCCGCTCTCACCCCCTGGGCGGGGGCGACTACACCCCACCGTCGCCGACGCCGCGCGTCCGCATACTCGGGAGCGACCTCGTCCCGGACGTGACGCCCCTGCTCCCGGCCATGGACGCGCTCGTCACGGATTACTCCTCTCTCGTCTACGACGCCGGGCTCGTGCCGCTGCCGACGCTCTTCCTGGCCCCCGATGTCGAGCGCTACGCCCGCACTCGCGGCTTCTACGGCACCTACGGGGAGGTCGCGGGCGACGACGCCGCCCGATCGTGGCCCGAGCTGTGCTCGCAGCTCGACGAGCTCCTCGCGGGAGGACCGGAAACGGATCGTCGTCGCCGCCGATCGGCTGAGCTGAGCCTGCGCATGCACGCGTGGCGAGACGGCGGGAACGCGCGTCGAGTACACGAGGCGATCGTCGCTGCGGTGCCGGAAGCTGCAGGGGAGCGGTCGTGATGATCATCGGGTTCGATGTCGAGGGCTCACCCGTCCTCACCGTGAGCGGTGCCGGCCCCACGCCCGGCGAGGTTCAGGTCGTCGGCCCGCGGGCGCGATCTCGCGCCGAGGTGACGACTGTGGCCGGCGGCTGGACGGCGCGTGTCCCTCTGCACGCGTCCCGCTGGGGCGGCGCCTCCCTCCCGCTGCCCGGGGGAAGCTACGACCTCGTCATCGACGGCGTCCGAATGCAGGGCGACGGCGGCCAGGACACCGAGATGCCGGCGCCCTTCCACGGGCGCACGCTTCGCGCGAGCTGGGACGGAGCACTGCTGCGCATCGGGCCGCCCGTCGATCCGGCGCTCGCGTCGGGAGAGGGGAGTCGGGCCCTCGAACAGCGCTATGCCGCTCACCGCGGACCCCTCGAGAACGCCGTCTTCTTCGAGAGCTTCTACGGCCGGAGCGCGAGCGACAATCCGCTCGCGATCGACCGCGAACTGGCACGCGTGGCTCCCGCAGTCACCCGCTATTGGAGCGTTGTCGATCTCTCGGTCGCGGTGCCCGAGGGAGCGATCGCCGTGGTCGACGGAAGCCCCGAATGGTGGCGAGCCCGGGGCGCCGCCCGACTGCTCGTGGTCAACGACTGGCTGCGCCGGCAGTTCGTCCGGAAACCGGGTCAGGTCGTCCTCCAGACCTGGCACGGTACGCCTCTCAAACGACTCGCTCTCCACCGGCCGGGCTTCGACCCGCGACGGGCCCTCGCCGTGTTCCGAGAGAGCAGGCGCTGGGACATCCTCCTCGCCCAGAACCCCTACAGCGCACGTGTGCTCCGGGCGGCGTACGCGTTCCGGCGCAAGCCGGTGTGGGTCGAAGGGTATCCGCGGACGGATGAACTGCACACCGGCGATCGGGAAGCCGTGCGCGCGTCCCTCGGGATCGATGCCGGAGAGCAGGTGCTGCTGTACGCGCCCACGTGGCGCGACGACCGTCAGACGATCGTCGACTTCCTCGATCTGCCAGCGCTCGCCGAGGCGACGGGCGCCGTGGTGCTGGTCCGCGGGCACTCGCGGACGCTGGCGCCCGGCGCCGACGAGCGCGGGGCCCGCGTGATCGATGTGACGTCGTACCCCGACCTGGCTGCGCTTCAGCTCGCCTCGGACGCACTCATCACCGACTACTCGTCCGTCATGTTCGACTACTCCGTCACCGGGCGGCCGATGTACTTCTTCGTTCCCGACCTCGAGCACTACCGCGGTGAGCTGCGCGGATTCTACTTCGATCTGACGGATGCGGCCCCCGGTCCGGTCGTGCGGACGCAGAAGGAACTGGTTCGCGCCATCACCTCCGGCGAGGGGGGCGACCCCGAGCGGTACGCCCGCTGGCGCGCCCGGTTCAACGCTCGTGATGACTCTCGGGCCGCAGAGCGCGTGGTCGCGCGGATCCTCGACCAGGGATTGGTCTCGCGCGATTGACCTAGGGAAGCGGCGTGTTCCGCTCGAGACGCGATGTGTCGACGGTGCCCCGCGCCCCGCGCGCGGCGCCCTGCAGAAAGCCGACGCCCCATGACAGATGCATCGACGGCAGGACCGCGAGGGTCCAGAGGCGGTCTCGCAGTCCGCGACCGCCGCCGCGCCCGGCCGCGACGACGGCGATGAGGGCCGCGTAGGCCGCGACAGGCGCATGGGCGATCGACAGCAGGATGCCGGCGCGTCCCGGCGCCGCTCCGAGGAGCTGGGCCGCGCCGACGACGAGCGATGCGGCGGTCGCCACGACGAGTGCCGGGGGAGCGAAGAAGCGCAGACCGTTCCGTCTGCCGAAACGTCGTACGAGCTCGCCCCGCCATGAGCCGGTCGCCCGGAACTGCCGTACGAGGCGGGACCAGCTGTCGCGAGGCCAATAGGTGACGTGCAGGTCGGGGTCGAACCACACCCGATACCCGGCTCGCCGGATGCGGAGGTTGAGCTCCCAATCCTCGCCGCGGCGGATTCCTTCGTCGAACAACCCGACCTCGTCGAGGACGCTGCGCCGCATCACGCCCAGGTAGGCGGATTCGGCGGGGCCCTCGGTGGTACCGCCGTGGTATGCGCCGCCGCCGAGCCCGATGCGCGAGTTGTAGGCGCGGGCCACCGCTCGCTGGAAAGCGCTTCGGCCTTCGGCGCGCATCACACCGCCGACGTTCGCCGCCTGCACCCGAGCGAGCGTGTCGAGTGCGGCGCGCGCGTACCCGGGCTCGAGCTCCGAATGCGCGTCCACCCGCACGATCGTCGGGTAGCGAGCCGCCCGGATCGCGATGTTCAAGCCGACGGGGATGTGAGCCGCGGGGTTTCGGACGAGACGGATCCTCGGTTCCTCGTCGGCGAGCCGGCGGGCCACCGCGTCCGTTCCATCGGAGGACGGGCCGAGCGCGAGGATCACCTCGATGGGCGCGTCGAGGTCCTGAGCGAGCACGCTGCGCACGGCGTGTTCGAGGTAGTCGCGCTCATTGAGCACGGGGATGACGAAGGACACGCCCGCGCCTCGGTCCGGTACGGGCGCCGGACGCCATCCGTGCGCGTCGTCATGCATCCGTCGATCATGTCACGCGCGCCCGCTCCCGCTGATACGCTCCGGCTGACCCGCTCGGTACCCTGGAAGGGTGGGAATCATCTCGGACGTCCGAAAAGCCGTCGCCCTGGTGCGGCGTGCCGTCTCGAACCGGGCCGCGTACGTCGACGTGCGACGCTCCCTCACCAGGGCGCCGCAGCCACCCGCCGGTCACTTCCGCATCGCGGTGTACTTCGCCGACGGTGACGTGAACATGTACCAGATACGGCAGTGGTACAAGCCGCTCCAACTCCTCGCGAAGACCTGGCCGGTCGTCGTCATCAGCCGCAGCGCCACCGGCGCGCAGGCGATCCTCGCCGATGGTGCGCTGCCCGTCCTGTTCGCCCCGACCGTCCGGGCCCTCGAATCGGTGGTCGCCGCGCAGGACATCCGGGTCGTCCTGTACGTCAATCAGAACACCCGTAACTTCCAGATGTTCCGCTACGGGCACCGATGGCATGTGTTCATCAACCACGGCGAGTCCGACAAGATGTACATGACCACGAACCAGTTCAAGGCGTACGACTATGCCCTGATCGCAGGTGATGCGGCTCGAGAGCGTCTCGGTCGCGTTCTCTGGGACTACGACCTCGACGCGCGCACGATCGCGATCGGTCGGCCGCAGGCGGATCACTTCTCGGGATCGCTCCCGTACCCCGAGGACGGGCGCCGCGTCATCCTCTATGCGCCCACCTGGGAGGGCGACCGCCCCGCCGCGCACTATGGCTCGATCGCCTCGCACGGCGAGGCTCTGGCGGCCGCGGTCCTCGCGTCACCGCAGCACCGGTTGATCTATCGGCCGCATCCGAGGTCCGGGGTCGTCGACGCGGCGTACGGTGACGCGCATCGGCGCATCGTCGCGGCGATCGCCGCCGCCAACAGCGCTGACCCGCTCGCTCATCACGTGTACGACGATGGTCCCGAGCTGGGGTGGCAGCTCGCCGCCGCCGATCTCGCCGTCGTCGACATCTCCGCGATGATCTACGACCGGCTGGCGGTCGCGAAGCCGCTGCTCGTCACCCGGCCCGCGGATCCGGCAGCGCTCGTCGATACGGGCGGCTACCTCGCGGATGCCGCCTGGCTCGACGCGGCCTCGGCGGCATCGATCGTCGAGATGGCAGACCGCATCGCCGACGACCCCGACGCGTCCGGGCACCTGCGCGGGTGGTCGCAACACTACTTCGGCGACACGTCGCCGGGGGCCGCGACGGCGCGCTTCCACGCCGCGATCGAGCTGCTCATGCAGCGATGGGCGGAGTGGGACGCACGCACGGTCACGGTCGCCGACGAACGCGACGAGGCGGAGTTCGACGACGCCTGACCGGGACCAGCGCCGGCTCAGATCCCGGCGAGCCCGATCATCGCCGCGCCGGCGAGGAAGAGCGCCGCGAGCGCGACGGCGATCACGACGAGCACCAGATGCACGGTGAAGAACCGGGTACGCCGCCCGTCGGCATCCCTCGCGCGCGGGTCGCGTGAGACACGTCGCAGGAAGGTCGGCCACGTGACGATGTTGAAGACGGCGCCCACGAGGAGGATCGTCACGACGAAAGCGATCATGATTCTCTCCGATCGGCGGAAGCGTCGTTCGCGCCCTTCTCTCGAGCGCTGCGCCGCTCGACACGCCGGAACGGTCGAGAGGCGAGCGAGCCGATCTGACGGCCGCCCTCGGCGAACGTGCCGCTGATCCGACGCGCCACGAGCGCCGGACCTCGTCCGTTCGGTTGATTTTCCTCTCCGGGATCCAGCGTCGCCGGGAACGCGCTCGGGACAACGCCGAAGGCCCGGCGTGCGCCCGAGATGACGCGGCGCCCGAGGATGTGGTTGCCCGTGCCGCCGATCGCTGCGCCGATGCCGAACGGAAGCGCCTTGCCGACGACCGACGCGCCTCCCGCCGCGGCGAAGCGGCGCAGAAAAGCGTGCTTCAACCGGTCGAGGACAGGACCGACGGCCGTACGGGGGAGGGATGACGTCACGAGCTCGCCCCAGTAGGAGCTGCGCGCTGCGCCCTTGCCGCTGGCCTGTCGTGCGAACTGACCGACCAGATCCGCGCCCTCGCGGCCCAGCATGAGCGCGAGGACCAGGGCTCGAGCGCGATCAGGGTTGTCGACCGGGATGCCGTGCAGTTCTGCGAGAGATTGCGCGAACAGAGCGGTCGCTTCGAGGAATCCCGCCGTCTCGACGCCGCTGAGGGCGAGCGTCGTGGCCGTGCCGATCCCGGGGATCACCGCCGTGGCACCGACCGCCGCGCCGCCCGTGGTGACCGCCGTGAGGTATCGACGTTCGAGCATCTGCACGACCTGGGCGGTCGTGGCACCGGGGTGCCGCTGCCGGATGCCGCGCAGATGTGCCAGGACGACCGGACGCTGCACGGCGAGGAGCCGGTCGAGCGTGCGGACGGTCAGCGGATGCTGCGCTCCCTCAGGGTCGCCCGCGTCGCGGCGCGGGGCGTCGTCGGGAAGAGAGTCGATGCGATGCACCTTTCGGGCCATGACACCCATCCTCTCGCGCCGCGGGCGCGGCGGGGTCAGACGTAGAGGTTCGCGCGTTCGAGATCTTCCGCGAAGTCGACCTCGACGGCGTAGAGGTCGGAGATGTCCATCGGCTCCAGCAGCAGGCCGTTCTCGGCGATCGCGAGCTCGAGTCCGCGCTCGAAGTAATCCTGGTCGTCGACACGACCGAGCTGCGCGATGAGAGCCTTCTTGTCGCGCCCGGAGATGTAGTTGATGCCGACCGCTTCGCCGATGCCGCCCCGGACGGTCTTGGAGAGCTCCTTGATGAAGCCCTCTCCGCTCACGGTGTACTTGACCTCTTCGTCGCTCACCTTCGCGGTGTTGACCGTGACGAACGACTGATCCCGCTCGATGAGCGAGACGGCGCGTCCGAGCACGCGGGGGTCGAACACGACGTCGCCGTTCATCCAGAGCACGCCGCCGCGGCCCGAGGCCTTGAGTGCGCGCAGCAGGCTCTGCGAGGTGTTCGTCTCGTCGTAGCGGGCGTTGTAGACGTAGTCGACATCCGGGAATGCGTCGACGATCGTCTCGGCGCGGTAGCCGACGACGGTCGTGATGCGCGCGTCGTCGCCGAAAGCGGCGCGGATGTTGTCATGCTGCTGCTGCATGATGCTCCGGCCGTCGTTCAGCTCGGTCAGCGGCTTGGGGAGGGAACGGCCCAGACGGGAACCCATCCCTGCGGCGAGGATCACGATCTGAAGGCCCACGAGCATCTCCTGAAGTTACGAGTTAGATCAGTATTCACCGAGGTGAAACCCCGGCAGAGCGTTTTTCATGGTACCGACCGCTTCTGGGAGCTCGCCGGAACACTCGGAGCCGTTGCGCTTTCGTGACCTTCCTGGTAGCGCGATTCTCGGTGTTTGCTGATGACGACGAGCCGTGGCGCTGACCACCCGCTTGATAGGTTTGGGGGGTGACAGACGACACCTCCGCCCCCCAGATCGAGAAGCGTGTCGAGTCGCCTGTCGATACCTCTGTGCCACCTCTGCCGGACATCCCCGCCGAGGTCGCTGCGGCCGGACTCGCGGTCGCCGCGACGTCGGCTGCCGCCTCGTCCGAAGAAGCGTCGACGGACCGCAAGAAGTCCCCCGTGAAGACGGCGAAGCCGCGGAAGCCGCGCGCGTCGGGGGCACCCGCGGCGAAGAAGTCCCCGCGGAAGCCGCGCTCCGCGAGCGCTTCGACCGCGGCGGGTACGACGCCGCCCAAGCCTGAGATTCCCGCAGCCGTCGCTGCGGCCGCGTTCGTGGCACCGGCGGAGGACGCCGCGCGTGAGAACGCGGAGTCGGATGGCATGGCATCGAGCGATGCGATCGTGGGCGACGCGGCATCCGCGCCCGCTGAGCTGCACGACGAGGCAGCGACGGACGCGGCTGGACCGGAGAGCGCCCCGGCGACCGAGCCTGAGCCGGAGCCAGAACCGCAGCCGGAACCTGAGCCCGAGCCCGAGCCCGGGCCCGAGCCCGAGCCCGAGCCCCTGCCGGAGCCGGAGCCGGAGCCGGAGCCGCAGCCCGAGCCTGAGCCGGAGCCAGAACCGCAGCCGGAGCCGGAACCTGAGCCCGAGCCCCTGCCGGAACCTGAGCCGGAGCCGGAGCCCGTCGTCACCGCGCCGGCGGCCGATGCTGTGGCCGATGTGGAGACGGAAGCCGCGCCCCCGGCGCTGCGTCTGAGCGGCGTCACCAAGGCCTACGGCGAGGCGCGTGCAGTCGACCGCATCGACCTCGAGATCCCCGCGGGGTCGTTCTACGGGCTGGTGGGTCCGAACGGTGCCGGCAAGACGACCACGCTGTCGATGATCGCCGGACTCCTCCGTCCCGACGAGGGGGCTGTCGAGATCGCGGGCATCGACATCCGTCGAGACCCGGCCAGGGCGAAGCGGCAGATGGGCGTCCTGCCCGACCGCCTGCGGACCTTCGACCGGCTGTCCGGCCGTCAGCTCCTGTACTACTACGGCGTCCTGCGGGGACTGAAGCCCGCGGTCGTCGAGAATCGCATCAACGACCTCGCTGCGGCCTTCGATCTGACCGACGCGCTCGGACGCAGCGTCTCGGATTACTCGGCCGGCATGACGAAGAAGGTCATGCTCGCGGGTGCCATGATCCACGCGCCGCGCCTTCTCGTGCTCGACGAGCCCTTCGAGTCGGTGGATCCCGTATCGAGCGCCGCCATCCTCGACATCCTGCAGAAGTACGTCGCCCACGGCGGCACCGTCATCCTGTCGAGTCACGGCATGGAACTCGTCCAGCGCGCCTGCTCCGGCGTCGCCGTTCTCGTCGGCGGCCGCATCCTGGCAGCCGGGACGGTCGACGAGGTGCGGGACGGGCGCACGCTGGAACAGCGGTTCCTCGAACTCGCCGGCGGGACCAGCGCGGTGGAGGGCCTCGAATGGTTGCACACGTTCTCCGACTGAGGTTCGACGTCCTGGTCGGGGCGCTGCGATTCCACCGTGCCCGCGCTCTGACAGCGCTGGCCGCGGCCGTCGTGCTGGTCGGTGCGATCGTCCTCGCGCTCCTGCGCCTGCAGGACGCGCCCCTCGCGAGCGCACTGGTGGTGCTCGCGGTCGGTGGGGCGGCCGTGTCGGCCTGCTTCGCGGTGGTGCCGTTGGTCACTCCCGTTCGCGACCCTCTCGATCCGCGCGCCTTCATCGTGACCGGCCGTGACTGGCGGCTCGTCGCGGCCGCGACCGCCGCGGCCAGTCCGCTGAGTCTGCCTTCGGCGGCCGTGATCGTGGTCGCGGTGGCCGTCGCCCTGACCTGGATCGCCCATGGCGTCGACCCGGTAGCGGCGGGTTTCGGCGCCGCGCTGATCGTCGTCACCCAGCTCCTGCTCGCGCGAGTAGCCCTCGGGGTCGCCGCTCTCGTGCTCGCCGACCGCCGGTCGCGCGAGCTGACGACGCTGCTGCTGCTCGGCATCGCGGTGGTCGCGATCCCGGTCGCGGTCTTCCTCGCATCGCTGAACTGGGACGACGGCGTTCCGGGCCCCCTACTCGCTGCGGTGAGGACCCTCGCGGTCACCCCCGTCGGGGCGGCATGGGTTCTGCCGCTCGATCCGCGTCCGGCCGTCGTGATCGTCGCGGTTCTGTCCGTCGCGGCGTTGGCCGCAGCATGGATCCTGATCGTGCGACGGATGCTCACCCACACCGAGCGACCCGTATCCGTCCGTGAGCGCCGGGGACTCGGCTGGTTCACCGTCACCCCGGGCACGCCCGGAGGCGCGGTGGCGGCGCGCTCTCTCGTGTATTGGCTGCGTGATCCGCGGTACCTCGTCGACATCGCGATCATCCCGGTCGCGGCCGTCGTCGCGGTCGTGCCTCTCATCATCGTCGGCGTGCCGCATGAGATCGCGGCGCTGATCCCCGCTCCGCTCATCGCCCTCCTGCTCGGTTGGGTCGTCCACAATGACCTCGCGTACGACGGTTCGGCGGTGTGGCTGCACATCTCGAGCGCTGTGCGCGGTGCGTCTGACCGCATCGGGCGACTCGTGCCGCTGCTCCTGGTCGCACTGCCGCTGCTCGCAATCGCGATCCCGGTGGGAATCGGCATCCACGGTGACTGGAACGTTCTGCCGGTGATGGTCGGGGTGTGCTCCGCGCTGCTCTTCGGTGGCCTCGGCCTCTCGTCGGTGTCGTCCGTCCTCGCTCCCTACGCCGTCGCCCGGCACGGAGACAGTCCGTTCCAGCAGCCCCAGCGCACGGGCGGCGGGGTCGCTCAGGGCGCGGTGCTGGTCGGCGCGCTTCTCGCCGCATCGCCGGCGTTGTGGTGGTCCTGGCGGTTCCTGCAGGGGGAGGCGCACGCGCAGTGGTGGGCTCTCGGAACCGGACTCGGGGTCGGGCTGCTTGTGCTCGCAGTCGGCATCCTCATCGGGGGTCTGCTGTTCGACCGCCGCGGGGACCGGCTGATGGCATTCGCCGAGACGACCTGATCGTTCGCCGATAGAATTCCCGCATGAGCACTCCTCTCGATTCTCCCGACCAGGGCGGTCTCGCGACCCTCGACCGCGAGCTCGAAGAGCTGATCCGCGAGGAGACGATCGAGCCGGGCGACCATGAGCGGTTCTCGCACTACGTCAAGAAGGACAAGATCCTCGAGTCGGCGATCACCGGCAAGCCGGTGCGCGCATTGTGCGGCAAGAAGTGGACGCCGGGTCGTGATCCGGAGAAGTTCCCCGTCTGCCCGACATGCAAGGAGATCTACGAGTCGATGACGCGCTGACGCGTCGTCGCTGGACCCGGCGTTTTCGGCGTTGTGGGCCCAGTCGACGCGGCGACCTCAATCGGCGTCGCGGTAAACCGTGGGGATCGCGGGCTCGGATCGGCTGAGCGCCAGAGCGCGCACCGGCATCTCCTCGATCACGCTGGCGTGGTGGGCGCGGGCGGCGCGAACCCCCGCGGCCCCGATCCATTCGGTCACAGCACGCCCATCCGAGAAGAGCGTCGTCTGCAGTGCGCGCGCGTCGGGGTGCTCGGCAGGGGTGTCGAGCGGCTCGAAGCCGTCGGAGACGACGACGACCTCCTCTTTGGCCGTACCGCCGTCGAGCGCACGGAACGCCGTCTTGCGACCCCCGTGGGAGGCCTTGTCCGCTGACGCCTTCGCGACCGAGAGCCACGATCCGTCGTCGTTCTGCCGCGCGACGAGCTTGTACACCATGCCCGCTGTAGGGGTGCCCGAGCCGGTGACGAGTGACGTCCCCACGCCGTATGCGTCGACGGGGGATGCCGCCAGGGCCGCGATCGCGTACTCGTCGAGATCGCTCGTGACCGTGATGCGTGTGTCGCGCGCGCCGAGTGCATCGAGCTGCGCGCGGACGTCGGCTGCGACGGTCGGGAGGTCGCCCGAGTCGATCCGAACGCCGCCGAGGCCGGTACCGGCGACTCGGATCGCCGTCGCGACGCCCTCGGTGATGTCGTAGGTGTCGATCAGCAGCGTGGTGTCGACGCCGAGAGCGTCGATCTGGCTGCGGAAGGCCGCTTCCTCGGTGTCGTGGAGCAGCGTCCAGGCGTGTGCGGCGGTGCCCATGGTCGGGATGCCCCACGTGCGGCCCGCCTCGAGGTTGCTGGTCGCGCCGAAGCCCGCGATGTGCGCGGCCCGGGCCGCAGCCACTGCGCTGCGCTCGTGCGCACGACGCGAGCCCATCTCGGCGAGCGGGCGGTCACCGGCGGCGATCGCCATACGCGCCGCCGCCGTGGCGACGGCGGAGTCGTAGTTGAGGATGCTGAGCACGAGGGTCTCGAGCACGACCGCCTCGGCGAAGGTGCCCTCGACAGTCAGGACCGGCGAGCCGGGGAAGTAGAGCTCGCCCTCGCGGTACCCGGTGATCGTGCCCGTGAAGCGGTAGTCGGCGAGCCACGCGAGAGTCTGCTCGTCGAGCGCCCCGTGCTCGCGCAGGAACTCCAGCTCCTCGTCGCCGAAGCGGAAGTTCTCGACCTCCTCGAGCAGTCGCCCGGTGCCTGCGACGACGCCGAATCGCCGCCCGCCCGGGAGCCGACGCGCGAAGACCTCGAACACGCAGTGCCGATCGGCGGTGCCGTCGCGCAGCGCAGCCTGCAGCATCGTGATCTCGTAACGGTCGGTGAGCAGAGCGCTGGAGGCCATGTGTGCCACTGTAGCGACGCCGCATCCCGCTGCAGCGCCTCGGGATGTGAGGGCGCGACGCCAGGTAGGCTCGATGATCGTGAATGACGCGCCCATCGGAATCTTCGACTCGGGTGTGGGTGGGCTCACGGTGGCACGGGCGATCTCGCAGCTGCTGCCACGAGAGTCGTTGCTCTATATCGGCGACACGGCTCATTCGCCCTACGGCCCGAAGCCCATCGCGGACGTCCGGCGCTACGGGCTCGAGGTCCTCGACACTCTGGTCGACGAGGGCGTGAAGATGCTCGTGATCGCGTGCAACACCGCCTCATCGGCCCTGTTGCGCGACGCGCGGGAGCGCTACGACGTCCCGGTCGTCGAGGTCATCAACCCTGCCGTGCGCGCGGCGATCTCCACCACCCGGAACGGCCGCATCGGCGTCATCGGCACGATCGGCACGATCGCATCTCGTGCGTATCAGGACATGCTCGAGGTCAACGAGCGCCTCGAGGTGTTCGCGGCATCCTGCCCGCGGTTCGTCGAGTTCGTCGAGGCGGGCATCACGCAGTCTCCCGAAGTGCTCGCCGTGGCCGAGGAGTACCTGGCGCCGCTCCGGGACGCCGGGGTCGACACGCTCGTCCTGGGCTGCACCCACTATCCCTTCCTCGAAGGCGCGATCAGCTACGTCATGGGCCCCGACGTCGCGCTCGTGTCGAGCGACTCCGAGACGGCGAAGGACGTGTACCGACAGCTGGTCTCCCGCGGCCTGCTCGCGAACGATGACGCGGTTCCCCGTCACGTCTACGAGGCCACGGGCGACTCCGGCGACGACTTCCTGAACCTGGCCGACCGGCTCATGGGTCGTGGCGTGCCGTCGGTCCGCATGGTCCAGACCGGAGCGATCGTGCTGCCGAAGCTCGCCCCACCCGCATCCTGACCCTCATCCGCCGTCCGATCGGAGACCCCTCATGACCGATTCCCTGCGCGCCGACGGGCGCACCGCCGACCAGCTCCGCACCGTGACGATCGAGCGCGGCTGGAGCGCCCATGCCGAAGGATCGGCTCTCGTGAGCTTCGGCGGTACGAAGGTGCTCTGCACGGCGTCGTTCACCAACGGCGTCCCGCGCTGGCTGACGGGCAAGGGCAAGGGCTGGGTCACGGCCGAGTACGCCATGCTGCCGCGCGCGACGAACAGCCGGAACGACCGCGAGTCGATCAAGGGCAAGGTCGGCGGGCGGACGCACGAGATCTCGCGTCTCATCGGTCGTGCCCTGCGCGCCGTCGTCGACACGAAGGCGCTGGGCGAGAACACGATCGTCATCGACTGCGACGTGCTGCAGGCCGACGGCGGCACCCGCACCGCCGCGATCACCGGAGCCTACGTGGCCCTGGCCGACGCGATCGAGTGGGGCCGGTCGCAGAAGTTCATCGCACAGCGCTCCGCGCCGCTGGTCGACTCGGTGTCGGCGGTGTCGGTCGGGATCATCGACGGAACGCCGATGCTCGACCTCGCCTACGTCGAGGACGTGCGGGCCGAGACCGACATGAACGTGGTCGTCACCGGCCGCGGACTCTTCGTCGAGGTGCAGGGCACCGCCGAAGGCGCGCCCTTCGACAAGCGCGAGCTCGACGCGCTGCTCGAGCTCGGTGTGAACGGATGCGCGCAGCTGCGTGACATCCAGGCGGCGACGCTGGCATGACCGGCCGCATCGTCCTGGCGACCCACAACCCGCACAAGGTCGAGGAGTTCCACGCGATCGTCGCGGCGGTCCGCCCCGATCTGGAAGTCATCGGCTACGACGGTCCGGAGCCGGTCGAGGACGGCGTCACCTTCACGGAGAACGCGCTGATCAAGGCCCGGGCCGCAGCGGCGCACACGGGATTGCCGGCGCTCGCCGACGACTCGGGGATCTGCGTCGACGCCCTCGGGGGAGCCCCGGGTGCCTTCTCGGCCTACTGGGCCGGCCACAAGAAGGATGCCGCCGCCAACACGGCTCTGCTGCTCGATCAGCTCTCGGACATCGCCGACCCGCGCCGCACCGCACAGTTCGTGTCGGTCATCGCCCTCGTCGACGGTGACACCGAGCACGTCGTCGAAGGCGTCTGGCCGGGCCGGCTGGCGACCGAGGCGGCTGGCGAGGGCGGTTTCGGATACGACCCCGTCTTCGTTCCCGACGGGCAGTCCGGGCCCGCTCGCACCGTCGCGGAGTGGTCCGCCGCGGAGAAGAACGCCGCGTCGCACCGGGCGCGAGCCTTCGTAGCGCTCACCGAGGTGCTGCGCTCGCTCTAGCCGTCGTCGCGGCGGACGTCGCCGGGCGCTCGATCCGGCCGCAGGCCGCGCCACCGGGCATGGCGCAGGATGCCGCCGGGGGTGAACTCGGCGAACTCGACCTCGCCGACGAGCTCGGGTCGCACCCACAGCGCATCGGATGCGTCGGCCGCCGGGACACCCACGAACGGATTCCGATCGGTGCGGAGGGGGTCGAGGGCCGCGGTGAGCCGTGTCAGCTCGGCATCCGAGAACCCCGACCCCACGCGACCGGCGTACCGGAGCGCCCCGTCGTCGTCGGGGATGCCCAGCAGCAGCGACCCGATGCCGCCCCGTCGGGCGCCCTTGCCCGGCCGGATGGCACCGACGACGACGTCCTGCGTTCGCGTCAGCTTGACCTTGAGCCACTCTTCGGAACGGACGCCGATGCGATAGCGGGACGAGGGGTCTTTGACGACCGCGCCCTCGAGATCGAGCTGGCGGGCCGCGGTGAGCGCAGCGTCGAGGTCATCCGTCACCGGCGGCACGGCCAGCGGAGGCCGTGCTCGCGCCGACGCGGACTCGAGCAGGCGACGACGTTCCCGCAGCGGGAGATCAGTGACATCACGGTCACCGTGCCGCAGCAGGTCGAAGACGAAGAAGTCGGCCGGAGTCCGAGCCCGTTCTCGGGTGATCTCGCGGGCCTTGGTGAGGTGCATCCGGTTCTGCAGGAGCGGGAAGCTCGGCCGGCCCGCCTCGTCGAGCGCGACGATCTCACCGTCGAGCACGAGGGGAATGTCGCCCAGGCCGAGATCGGCATCTGCGTCGGTGAGCTCGGGGTAGCGTGCGGTGATGTCGGTACCGCTTCGCGCGTACAACCGCATCCGCTTGCCGTCCCAGAAGGCGATCGCCCGGACTCCGTCCCACTTGAACTCGACCCAGGGACCCCACCGTTCCGCGGCCGCGCGGGCGGGCCCGGGCGACGAGGGGACGGCCAGCATGGGCGGCACCGGACCCGCCGCGCCCAGCGACGACGCGGCTGTCTCGGATGCTGAAGAACCGGGGCTCGCCGCGCCTGCCGCATCCGTGACGTCGCTTCTCATCCGGTGCAGTAACCACTGCGACTTCTCACCCGACCCGCCGGTGCGGATGAGCACGAGGCGCGCATCGGCTGCCCCTCCGCCGTTCGTGCTTCGGAGCGTGAAGATGATCTCGTCGTGTCGCCACTTCTCGAGGTCGTAGAGACCGGTGTCCCAGATGGTCATCGTTCCCGCGCCGTACTCACCGGCCGGGATCTCGCCGTGGAAGGTCAGGTACTCCATCGGGTGCGGCTCGGTCATCACGGCGAGATGGTTGCGGTCCGATGTCTCGGGGATGCCGCGCGGCACGGCCCAGCTGACGAGTACGCCATCCCGCTCCAGTCGCAGGTCGTAGTGGAGGCGGCGAGCATGATGCTCCTGGATGACGAACCGGGGTTTGCCGGCGGAGCCGGTACCCGGAACCCCCGACGCACTCACCGACACCGCCTCGGGCATCGGCTCGGGAGTCCGGTCCGCGGAGCGCTTGGCGAGGTAGGGCGCGAGCGGTGCCGTCCGCCGGGGCGCGAGGGGCGCCAGCAGGTCGCCGAGGTCACGGGCGCGCTCGAGCATCTCGTCGAAGCGCAGATGGCGCAGGTCGGGGTCGTCCAGCTCGTCCCACGTCCGTGGCGCGGCCACTGTCGGCTCGTCGCGGCCACGCAGTGAGTAGGGAGCGATGGTGGTCTTAGAGCCGTTGTTCTGGCTCCAGTCGAGGAAGATCTTGCCCGCCCGGGCGCTGCGGGTCATCTGGCTGATGACGAGGTCGGGGTGGTCGGCCTCGAGCGCCCGGGCGAGCTCCTTGGCGAACGCCGAGGCCTGATCGCTCGTCTGCGTGCCGGTGAGCGGAGCGTACAGATGGATGCCCTTGCTTCCGCTCGTGACGGGGAACAGCTCCATGCCCATGTCCGACAGGATGCTGCGCACCCACCGCGCCACCTCGGCGCACTCGGCCAGGCCGACGCCGGGGCCGGGATCGAGGTCGAGGACGAGCCGGTCGGCGGCGCCGCGCTCGCCGGCGTCGGTGAAGCGCCACTGCGGGACGTGCAGCTCGAGGCTCGCGACCTGTGCGAGGTAGACGAGCGAGGCGACCTCTTCGACGAGGGGGTAGTCCTTCGACCCGCTGGAGTGGTCGATCGGCAGGCGGGGGAGCCATGACGGGGCTCCGGGCTCGAGGGCCTTGGCGAAGAAGTCCGGCTGCTCGACGCCCTCGGGCCAGCGTTTGCGTGTCACCGGGCGCCGGTCGAGATGCGGCAGCATCAGCGGCGCGATGCGCGAGAAGTAGTCGATCACCTCGCCCTTCGTGGTGCCCGTTCTCGGGTACAGCACCTTGTCGAGGTTCGACAGGCGCAGCCGGCGGCCGTCGACCTGGACCGTCTGCTCTCCTGCCATGCCGACAGGCTATTGCGCCACCCGCTGGCGTCGGTGAGGGGTTGCGGTGTGTACTTCGTGCATGAGATCGATCTGGAAAGGCGCCCTCACCTTCGGGCTCGTCAATGTGCCGGTGAAGGTCTACTCGGCGACCGAGGACCACGACGTGCCGCTGCACCAGGTGCACAACGCCGACGGCGGGCGCATCCGCTACCAGCGCATCTGCGAGATCGACGGTGAGGTCGTGCCCTACGCCGACATCGATCGCGCCTACGACGACGGCGAGCAGACCGTGGTCCTGACGAAGGAGGACCTGGCGTCGTTGCCCTCCGAGCGGAGCCGCGAGATCGACGTCGTCGAGTTCGTGCCGAGCGATCAGATCGACCTGCTCACGCTCGACAAGGCGTATTACCTCGAGCCCGACTCCTCCTCGCCGAAGTCGTACGTCCTGCTCCGCAAGACGCTCGAGCAGACCGACCGGACCGCGATCGTGCGGTTCTCCCTGCGGCAGAAGACGCGGCTCGCCGCGCTTCGCGTGCGGGGTGATGTGCTCGTGCTGCAGACGCTGCTGTGGGCGGACGAGGTTCGGGAGGCGGCGTTCCCCGCCCTCGACGAGTCGGTGCGCATTTCGGCGAAGGAGCTCGAGATGTCGGCATCCCTCGTCGAGAGCTTCTCGAGCGACTTCGATCCCGAGGCGTTCACGGACGAGTACCAGGAGGAGCTGCGGACGCTCATCGACGCCAAGCTCGAGAAGGGCGACGCCCTCGACACCTCGGAGACCTTCGGTGAGAAGGCCGAGAAGGAGGGCGGCGAGGTCATCGATCTGATGGAGGCGCTGCGGGCGAGTGTCGAGCGCAGCCGTGCGGCGCGTGGCGGGGGCTCGAAGACGTCGGACGGCGGCGACGCGGGGCGCTCCGGCACGAAGACGGACGCGAAGAAGAGCACCGCGAAGAGCGCCGCGAAGAAGGACACGGACGAGAAGGCTCCCGCGAAGAAGGCTCCCGCGAAGAAGCCGGCCGAGAAGAAGGCTCCGGCGAAGAAGAGCGCGAAAGCCTCCTGATCAGCTCCGCGGGTCGGTGCGCCGGTCGGTGTCGGTCGTGGACGCGTCGGGGCGGTGCGCGTGCGGAGCGCTGTGGCCGTGCTCGCGGAAGACCTCCGGGTCGAGCACGAGCTCGCGCGCCTCGTCGGCGTCGGTGTATTCGTCGGGCCCCGCAGCCATCTCCTTCTTCGCCTTGCGCTTCTCGGCGAAGTAGTGCCACACGATGAAGAAGACGGTGCCGACGACGGCCGCGAGCAGGATGACGTCGATGTACTTCGCGACGAACTCGCCGACGCCGGGAATGAGGCTCACGAGGTAGCCGATCACGGTCAGGCCGAAGCCCCAGATGACGGCCCCGATGAGGTTGTAGAGCGAGTACCGATGCCACGGCATCTTGCCGACACCGGCGGCGACGGGCGCGAACGTGCGGACGATGGGCACGAATCGGGCGAGGATGACGGTGACGCCGCCGTATCGCTCGAAGAACGCGTTCGTGCGCTCGACGTTGCGGCGACTGAACAGGCCCGATTCCTTGCGCTCGAAGACGGCGGGACCGCCCTTGCGACCGATCACGTAGCCCACCTCACCGCCGAGGAATGCCGAGAATCCGATCAGGAGACCGACGATCCAGACGTTGATCCCGAAGACTCCGTGGGGGGCGTGCGTGACCGGGTTCGACAGCAGGCCGGCCATGATCAGCAGCGTGTCGCCGGGGAGCAGGAAGCCGACGAGCAGTCCCGTCTCGGCGAAGATGATGAAGCACACCACGAGCAGAGCCCACGGACCCGCCGCGCTGATGATGGTGGCGGGGTCGAGCCAGGGGATGAGGGCGATCTGATGCACGAGTTTCCCGTCGGGAGAGGATGACGCGAGGGCGGGCGAACGCCCGATCCGTGCGGAAGGTGGGACTTGAACCCACACGCCGTGAGGCACAGGAACCTAAATCCTGCGTGTCTGCCAATTCCACCACTCCCGCGGACGGGTTCAGTCTAGGCGTCAGCGATAAGCGAATCCGTCCGGATAACCCCCGAATTCGCCGAGACGATGGGGCGGTCGCGGCGCGCATGGCCGCTCGGGCCCACCTATCGCGCGATGGAGCTCCTGAGTCCGGAGTTCGGGACGTTCGCCGGGGCGTCAGCGAGTCGCGGGGAGCCGCCGACGAACCAGTATCCGGCGCCGACGACGAGCCCGCCGCCGACGAGGTTCCCGGCGCCGACGAGCAGCAGGTTGAGGGCGAAGCCGCCCACGGTCGCCGACGGGTCGCCGGAGAGCAGACCGATCGTGAACGTGGTCATGTTCGCCACGACGTGCTCGAAGCCGGATGTGATGAACGCGAGGATCGCCGCAAAGACGACCAGGATGCGGGCGGTCTCGCTGCGCAGCCGCACCGTCATCCAGATCGCGATGCAGACGAGCACATTGCACAGGATGCCGCGGACGAACAGCTCGACCGGCGACTCGTGTGCCTTCGCGGCGAGCATGTCGGAGATCATCGTGCCGGCCGCGGCGTTGCTGTGCAGCACCCCCGACGCGACGATCAGCGCTCCGAACACGGCCGATCCGACGAGGTTGGCGCCGAACGTCCACAGGACCGCCCCGGCGGCGCGCCCCGCCGGCACGGCCCCCATGAGCGTCGCCTGGGGGACCGTCATCATCGAGGAGGTCACGAGCTCGCCGCCCGCGATGACGACGATCGTCAGGGCGACCCCGAACACCAGTCCCGACGCGAGCTTGCCCCAGCCCGAGCCCGCCGCGAAGAGGGGCCCGGCTGCCGTGACCATGAGCACGACCCCGACGCCGATGTAAGCGCCGGCGAGCATGCCCGACACCGTGAAGCGAGCGGGCGAGCGCAGCCCGTCCGTCTTGTGGCGGCCGTTCTCGGCTTGTGCGGCGAGCGCCTCGGGGATCGTGAGCACGGGATCACCGTCCTTCCGCCGCCAGTGTGCGCTTGATGCGCGGGCCGAAAGGGGGCCGCGGGCCGGGGATAACCCCGATCAGCGCACGGCGAGCGCGCTCGGCTCGGAGACCTCGGCTCGGACAATGGCGGCCCCGGCCACCAGGGCGCTGATCTTGTCGTTCGCCACGGCGCGGGGCAGCGGTGCCATGCCGCAGTTGGTGCTCGGGATCAGCTTGTCGGCGTCGACGAACTCGAGGGCACGGCGGAGGGTCTCGGCGACCTCGTCCGGCGTCTCGACCTCGTGGCTGGCGACGTCGATGGCGCCGAGCATCACCTTCTTGCCTCGGATGAGCTCGATCAGCTCCACCGGAACGTGCGAGTGGTGGCTCTCGAGCGAGATGACGTCGATGCTCGAGCGCTCGAGAAGCGGGAACGACTCCTCGTACTGCCGCCACTCCGGACCGAGCGTCGCCTTCCACTCGTTGTTCGCCGCGATGCCGTAGCCGTAGCAGATGTGCACCACCGTCTCGGCGCGCAGGCCCTCGGCGGCTCGTTCGAGTGCGGCGATACCCCAGTCCTTCATCTCGTCGAAGAACACGTTGAACGCGGGCTCGTCGAACTGGATGATGTCGACGCCGGCGGCCTCGAGCTCTCGGGCCTCCTGGTTGAGGATCGTCGCGAACTCCCACGCGAGCTTCTCGCGGCTCCGATAGTGACGATCGGCCAGCGTGTCGATCATGGTCATGGGGCCCGGGAGCGCCCACTTGATGGGGCGGTCGGTCTGCTGCCGGAGGAAGGCCGCGTCATCGACGAAGACGGGCCGCCGGCGGCTGACGGCGCCGACGACGGTGGGGACGCTCGCGTCGTAGCGGTCGCGGATGCGGACGGTCTCGCGCCGTTCGAAGTCGACACCGTCGAGGTGCTCGATGAAGGTCGTGACGAAGTGCTGGCGCGTCTGCTCGCCGTCACTGATGATGTCGAGTCCGCGGCGCTCCTGCTCGTGAACGGCAGCGCGGAGAGCATCGCGCTTTCCCTCGACGAGCACATCGCCGGTCAGCTCCCACGGCGACCACAGAACTTCGGGTTTGGCGAGCCAGGACGGCTTGGGCAGGCTGCCGACGGTCGAGGTGGGAAGGAGGGAATGCGACACGGATCGTCCTTCGGGTCAGCGGGTCAGCGCGGCCGGCACGGCCTCGGCGGTCGGGGCGGCGTAGTCGGCGGCCCAGCGGCTGAGCACCTGCCGGTGTGGGGTCACGAAGTGCTCCTCGGCGTATTTGCCCTGCGTCGCGGCGAGCTGGCTGCGCTCGACCCGGTCGTAGGTGATGTCCGTTCGCACGAAGTCGTCGCTCTCGAGGGTGGGCCGGTAGACCTCGCCCGCCGGCTCGGTCGCGTTGTAGATCTCGGGCCGGTAGATCTTCTGGAACGTCTCCATGGTGCCGATGGTGCCGGCCAGCTGCAGGTCGGTGTAATCAGCGAGCAGGTCGCCGCGGTGGTAGAACGCCAGCGGGGCGACGCTGCCGCGCGGCATGAAGTACCGCACCTGCAGCCCCATCTTGGCGAAGTACTCGTCCGTGAGCGAGAAGGAGTCCTGCTCGTACTCGACACCGAGAACCGGATGCCGGTTGCCGTTACGCCGGTAGGTGCGGCTCGTCGACACGCTGATGCAGACGACGGGCGACTGCGGGAACCGCTCGCGGTAGGCCTCGGACTCGAGGAAGTGCTGGAAGAGCTTCCCGTGGAGGTCGCCGAACCCATCCGGCACCGTGAACGCACCGGGCGTCTGCTGCGCGGACGGCAACAGGATGCTGAAGTCGTAGTCGCGCAGGTACGACGAGAAGTTGTTGCCGACGATGCCGTGGTGGCGCTCGCCGGTCTGCCGGTCGAGGATGTGGATGTCGAGCACCTCGAGGAGCGGGAACTCGCGGTCATCGGCGGCATCCGTCGCCGTCTCGTCGGTGCCGGTGTCGAACCGCAGGTTGGCCGAGACGATGTCGAGCTCGGCGGTGTACCGGTCACCGTCCGGGTTGCCGGTGCGGGCGAGGTCGTTGAGACGGGCGTCGATCATCGCGAGCGCGCCGCGGAGGTTCTCCCGGCGGCGCTCGCCGCGGGCGAGATTGGCGAAGTTCGTGGTGATGCGCGACGAGTCAGAGGGGGTGTAGTCCTCGTCGAAGCGCGTCGTCGAGATGCGGAACGCGAAGTCGTTCGCCATGAGCAGCCAATCGAGCGGAGCTCCGGGGGAGCCGTGCGGAAGATGATGGCTCCATGGTGTGGGCAGAGGGGAGCCATCGGGTAATCCGCTGTCACTATCCTTTGCCATAGGCTGGCTCTATGTCCGGTCGTCGAAGCGGGATCACCCTGCAGCAGCTGCAGTACTTCATCGAGGTCGCCGCCGAGGGCTCGATCTCGGCGGCATCCGATCTGCTCTACGTCGCCCAGCCCACGATGTCTGCGGCGATGAAAGACCTCGAGGCGCGGGTCGGCCGCGATCTGCTGGTGCGGTCGGCCCGAGGCGTGACTCTCACCACCGACGGCGTCGAGTTCCTCGGGTACGCCCGCCAGGTCGTCGAGCAGGCCGAGCTGCTCGAGCAGCGCTACCTCGGGCGGCCGCCGTCGCGCCGGCTGCTCGGCGTCTCGACGCAGCACTACTCGTTCGCCGTCGACGCGTTCGTTCGGATGGTCAGGAGCACCGGGGCGCCGGAGTACGAGTTCTCGCTGCGCGAGACCCGGACGTGGGACATCATCGAAGACGTCCGGACGCTGCGCAGCGAGCTCGGCATCCTGTTCCGCAACGACTTCAACCGGAATGTCAT
Source organism: Microbacterium sp. 1262 (assembly GCF_040544895.1). NCBI lineage: Bacteria > Bacillati > Actinomycetota > Actinomycetes > Micrococcales > Microbacteriaceae > Microbacterium > Microbacterium sp. 1262. Next base: position 1,286,475 of record NZ_JBEPKU010000001.1, on the reverse strand, counting down.
CGACAAGCTGCTGCGCGATTCCGGGCTCGCGTTCCACCCGCTGTTCGTCGCCCAGCCGCACATCTTCGTCGCGCGCCGGAACCCGCTCGCCTCGCGGGCCCGCGCGACGCTCGACGACCTCGCCGACCTGCCCCGCCTGACGTTCGACCAGGGTGCGAACAACTCGTTCTACTTCGCCGAGGAGATCCTCTCGACGCTCTCGAGCAAGCAGGAGATCCGGGTGTCGGACCGTGCGACGATCTTCAACCTCATGATCGGCCTCGACGGCTACACGATCTCGACGGGCATCATCAGCGACGACCTCGACCCCGAGATCGTCGCCGTGCCCCTCGACGTCGACGAGCGCATCGAGATCGGCTGGATCGGCCGCACGGCTGTTCCGCTCACGGAGCAGGCGCAGCGGTATCTCGACGAGGTGCGGGCCGTCGTCGCGGGGTTCGGCATCGAATTGCTCGGGTGAGGCTGGGGTGGCGAGGTGGTGAGCCGACCGGCCCTGTGGAAGGTCGCCACCGCTTCACGGGGTAGCGGCCACGATGCCGGGTGCCCGTTACGCCCCCACTGCTACCATCTGTGCAGCATGCATCGGCGGCATCGCGGCCGTTGGCGGCGCGTCTATCGGAGCCGTCATGGGCTGCTTCACCGGAGGTGAGTTATGAAGCGTTCGAGAGGCCACTTTCTGCTCTTCTTCATCATCGCAGCGGCGGCGGGAGCGAGCCTGATCTGGTTGCTACCAGCGGCGCTCGGCGATGACGCCACCGTGCAGAGTTGGATCCCTGCCGTGCTCGGAGCGATCTTCGCAGCAAGCGCCTTCGTCGCATGGAAAGTCCGCCCAAACTGGAAGCAGACATCTCCGTCATAAATGCCGCGGGCATGGCGTATGACAGGGGCTCGCCTGCGCGGTAGACGCGCACGGAACGGCTGATGGCGAGATCATCGCCTCTTGCGAAGCGCGAGATAGGCCGTCGAGTATGCCGCCGTCGCCCACGCGGCCACGACGATGATGTTCACCACCGGGCTCTCGCCGGTCCGAAAAGCCGCTTCGCGGATGATGTCTGCCATCGGCGCGAACGGAAGGAACTGGTGGAGTGTGACGGCCCATTCGGGGAGGCGCTCGGCGGGGTAGGTGATCGGTGAAAACAGCAAGCCCCCGATCATGATGACCTGCGTCACGAGAGACGTGGCACCCATCGGCAGCCAGAGCGCGATCGCGTAGCCGATGCTCACCGCGGTGAATTGCGCAGCGAGGATCGCGGCCACGGTGAGCAGGTCGATGTGGATGTCGAGCCCGAAGCGCAGGAACGCGGCGAGCATTCCGACCGCGATCCCGGGCAACGCGGCGAAGCTCCAGACGACGGCGTCAGCGAGGAGGATCGCGGAGCGCGGAACCGGAAGGGTTCTCTGATAGTCGAGCAGGCCCTCCTGCTTCGAGGTGCTCATGATCTGCGGGGCGAGCACGCACCCGACGGCAATGATTCCCAGCGTCCAGGCGCCTGAGGAGAGATAGCGGGCTGCCTCGGTACCGATGTTCGGGATCATCAGCGCGAGGCCGTAGACGATCGCGATGGCGAACAGGGCTTGCACGACGGTGAACGCCGGCAAGAGGTATTTGTGCCGAGTCAGGCTCCACCGGACAAGACCCCACCAGCTGCCGAGCCACGCGCGCCGGCGTGGCACGCTGATCGTCGGGGTCGTGAGAACGTCAACGGCCATGGGTGATCCCTTCGTACAGGGTTTCGAGCGATGCCGGCGCGAGCGCATAGGTGTCAGCGGTGCCGGTATCGACCAGGTGGAGCACCCATTCGATCGCGGCGGGGATCTGCGCCGGTTCCAGGTCGAGTGTGAGCTGCCCGTCGTCGTCGACCATGTGCGCTGCGACCGGGGGAGTTGTCGTGACCTCGCAACCGGGATGGAGAGAAACGGTGAGGGTGGCGGTGCGCGCCTGTTGACGCAGTTGGCTCGGCGTGCTGTCGACGAGGACCGTGCCGTTCTGGAGCAACACGTACCGGTCGGCGGCGCGCTGGACTTCGACCAGGTTGTGCGTGACCACCACGACGGTATGTCCGTCATCGGCGAGCCGGCGCAGATGTCGCCAGATCAGGGGCCGCCGGATCGGGTCGACGTCGTTGGTGGGCTCATCAATCAACAGCACCGGTGGGGGCGCGATCACAGCCATCGCGAACGACGTCAGTCGACGCAGGCCGCCCGAGAGCTTCTCGCCGACCGTGTTCTTCCAGGGCTCGATGTCGAGCGAGTCGATCAAGCCGAGCGCGGCGGTCTTGGCATCTGATCCAGAGAGGCCCCTCAATCGGGCGATCGACGTTATCGCCTGCCACGGCGTCACGCCCGTCAGCGGAGCGTGCATCTGCGGCATCATCGACGCGACCCGGCGCGCGAGATCCGGTGACGAAACGAGCGAGGCTGCTCCGTAACGGATGTCCCCGGAGGTGGGTTTCACCACTCCGATGATCTGATTGAGGAGTGTGGTCTTCCCCGCCCCGTTGTGGCCGACCAACGCGACGAGCTCACCCGGGCGGAAGGTCAGGCTGACCGCCCGATTCGCCGCAGTACCCCCTCGCTTGTAGATCTTGGTGATCTGCTCCAGCGATAGGGCGTCGGTGCCAGCTGCCACGCGTTCCATATCCAGATACTGACAGTATTCGAAACCCGGATCAACGCCTCGACGGTGTCGAAGGCGGCTGGTCGCGCTGTTCTAGGATTCGACCCATGACACGGACGACCCGCGATGAACAGCGGCAGCGGAACAGGACGCTGTTGCTCGAAGCGGCAGAGCGGATCTTCGCCGCGCACGGCGTTGCAGGCGCCTCTCTCGACGACGTGGCGCTGGAAGCCGGACTGACGAAGGGGGCGGTCTACTCCAACTTCCGCGACAAAGGTCAACTGATCCTGGAGGTCATCCGATACCGTCAGGCGCTCTCGCCGGAGGCACAGGACTTTCGTGCCACCCTCGAGAGGGCGACGAATGACGATGAACGACTCGAAGCGTGGTGCGACATCTGGATCCGCACTGCGAGAAGCGGCGATCGCGCCAGCTACGCGCGGTTGGTCTTCGACTTCATTCCTTACGCGCTGCGGGATGACCGACTAACGGCTGAGTTCCTCGGGTTCATATCGCCGCCCGACGACATCCCGGCCGACGCGTCCCCGATCCCGGCCGACAGCAGGTTCGCGCAAATGCCTCCCGCCGATCAGTTCCGCATCCTGACGGCCCTCGACTTGGGATTGTCTGCGCTGGCCCTTTTCGACCCGGAGAATGTGAGACCCGAGCTGTACAAGACGGCAGTGCTGTCGCTCGCGCGAACGCTTCACGAGGCCCGGGATCAGGCAGGGTAGCGCCTCGATCGCCGGCGCCGGCCTGAGCGCTGGAGCTAGCCCTGTGGAAAGTCGCCACGGGCTGACGAGGTAACGACCACGATGCTGCGGGTGAGCATCTCCCTCTCTTCCGCATCCGGGTCCGAGCCGCCTGATCTGCCTCCCGAGACGCGGATCGCGTGCCGTCTGCGCGATCGGCTGCGGTCGGAGGGCATCGATCCTGCCGAGCGCCCGGACGAGGTCGAGCGCGTCGCGGTCGCGGAGGTGCAGCGACACAACGATTTCGCTCTGGCACGCGGGCTCGAAGCGGTCGACGACGAGTCCGCTGCGGTGCGCCGCGTGCTGGCATCCGTGGCCGGTTACGGCCCCTTGCAGGCGCTGCTCGATGATCCGAGTGTCGAGGAGCTGTGGATCAACGCTCCCGACCGCGTCTTCGTCGCGCGAGGCGGACGGAGCGAGAGGGTCGCTTTGGCCCTGACCGAGGAGCAGGTGCGCGACCTGGTCGAGCGGATGCTGCACGCCAGCGGTCGCCGCGTCGACTTGAGTCAACCCTTCGCCGACGCGTCGCTTCCCGACGGTTCCCGGCTCCACGTCGTCATCCCCGACATCACGCGGCACTGGGCCGTCAACGTCCGCAAGTTCCTCCGCACGTTCCGCACGCTCGACGACCTGGTGGCGGTCGGGTCGGTGACCGTGGAGGCGGCGGACATCCTGCGCACCGCGATCGCGAGCGGACGGAACATCATCGTGTCCGGGGCCACCCACGCGGGTAAGACGACCATGCTCAGCGCGTTGGTTGCAGCAAGCCCCGCCGAGCAGCGCGTCGTCACGGTGGAGGAGACGTTCGAGCTATTCGTCGATCTGCCCGACGTCGTCGCCCTGCAGGCCCGGCAGCCAAGCCTTGAGGGCGGGGGAGAGGTGACGCTGCGGCGCCTCGTGAAGGAGGCGCTCCGTATGCGACCCGACCGCCTCGTCGTGGGGGAGGTGCGCGATGCCGAAGCTCTCGACCTGCTCCTTGCTCTCAACACCGGCGTGCCCGCCGCCGCAACGGTGCACGCGAACTCCGCCGCGGACGCGCTGCGGAAGCTCTCGGCCCTCCCGCTTCTGGCCGGGCGGAACATCGACGTCGAGTTCGTGCGTGATGCCCTCGCGGCATCCGTCGACATCGTGGTGCACTGCGAGCTCCTGGACTCGGGGCGCCGACGCGTCGCCGAGATCGTGTCGCCCACCGGCGCCGTGACCGACGGTGTGATCGCGACCCGGTCGGTGTATCGGAGCCACGGGTGACCCTTTTCTGGGGCGCGACCCTCGGCGCCGGGCTCGTGCTCATCGTCGCGCCGTGGCTGTCGCCTCGTGAGGCGATGACACCAGCCACATCCGGTCGCGCTCGCGGATTCGGCCGCGGCCTCCTCGAATCCGCCGGGTTCGCACATGCGCCGGTGAGCGGGCTCGGCGCCATATCGGTCGGGTCAGCAGCGCTCGCCGCCGCGGCTGCCTGGCTGGTGACCTCCCTCCCCGTCGTCGCCGCCGTCGCTGCCGGGGCAGGAGCGCTGCTGCCGACGGCCTGGCTGCGCTCGCGCGCCCGCCGACTTCGGAAAGTGCGCCGGGGGCTCTGGCCCGACGTCTGCGATCTGCTCGTCGCATCGGTTCGGGCCGGGATGCCGCTCGGTGACGCGGTCTCGTCGATCGCCGAGACCGGGCCGCCCGCCCTGCGACTCGCCTTCCGGGGCTTCGCGCGAGATCTCGCCGCGTCCGGTCATTTCGACACCAGTGCCGCGCGTCTGCAGGCGGTTCTCGCAGACCCGGTGGCCGACCGCATCGTCGAGACCCTCCGGATGGCCCGGCAGGTCGGAGGGACTGAGCTGGTCCCGGTTCTCAGGGCGCTGTCGACGTCCGTCCGCGCCGATGCGGCTCTCCGCGCCGAGGTGGAGGCGCGCCAGTCGTGGATCCGAGGCGCAGCCGTGCTCGGATTGATCGCTCCCTGGGTGGTGCTCACGCTCCTGGCACTTCGACCGGAAGGGGCCCGCGCGTATGCCTCGGCGGAGGGAGCGATCCTCATCATCGTGGGCGCGGCGGTGTCGTTCCTCGCATACCGGGTCATGCTGCGGATCGGCCGGCTTCCCGAACCGCGGCGGTGGGTGCGGTGACCGGGGTGTCGGAGCTCGCCATTGCCGTCGTGCTGGGCACAGCGCTTGCTGCCGGTGTGCTTCTCACGATCTCCGGAATGCCGCGATGGGTCGCGCCACCTCTTGAGCGCAGGATTGCGCCCTATCTGCGCGACATCGCCGATCCGATCGGCCTGACCCCGCTCCATGCGGGCTCGTCGTGGCTCGCAGGCTGGCGGGAACGCGCCACGCGGATGGGCGCGAAGCTGGGCGGCCCGGTAGCCCTCCGGCGACGGCTCCTGCGGGCCGGCTGGGCGCTGACGCCCGAGAGGTTCCGTCTCCGGCAGCTGCTCGCGGGGGTCGGGGGACTCACGCTCGGCACCGCGCTGACCGTCGCCGTCGTGATGCGCGGCGATGCGAACGGCGCCACGCTGCTGCTTCCGGTCGTTCTCGCTGCCGCCGGAATGCTCGGTCTCCACATGGTGCTGGCCCAGGCCGCGGAGAAGCGGATGCGGCAGGTGCGAGAAGAGGTGCCCACGGTGCTGGAGTTCCTCGCGCTCTGCCTCTCTGCGGGCGAGAGCCTCAACGATGCGTTGCGCCGCGTCAGCGAGGTGGGCGCCGGCGAACTGACCGCACATCTGCGCGCCGCCGTCTTGGCCGCCGGGACCGGGTCGACCCTGATCGATGCCCTGCGCGACATGGCGCGCTCCCTCGACGTGGCCAGTATCGATCGCGCGGTCGACCAGCTCGTGGGAGCCATCGAACGTGGCGCCCCGTTGGCGCAGGTCCTGCAGACCCAGGCTGCCGATGCGCGCGAGGACGCGAAGCGGGTTCTGATCGAGCAGGCCGGGCGCAAGGAGATCCTCATGCTGCTTCCGCTGGTGTTCCTCGTGCTGCCTCTCTCGGTCCTGTTCGCGGTGTTCCCCGGCATCGTGATGCTGCGCCTGGGGCTGTGAACCACATTCAGAACGAAGAAAGGAAACGCGATGAGACGAACGGTCACGATGGTCCGAGGCGCTGCACGAGATCTCCGGGATGACGAGCGAGGCGATGTTCCCGGCTGGGTGCTCGTCACCCTGATGACGGCCGGGCTGGTCGTCGTCATCTGGGCGCTCGCCGGGCCCGCGCTGTCGAATCTGTTCGAACAGGCCATCGCGCGAGTGTCCGGACTCTGACATGGCGTTCGCTCTCGACGACCGCGGGTCGAGTCCGGCGGAGTTCGTGATGGTCGGAGCGCTGCTGACCCTGCTGACCCTGGGGGTCATGCAGCTCGCTCTCGCCGTCTACGTTCGGGGGGTCGCTCACGACGCGGCTGTCGAAGGCGCTTACGACGCCGCGCTCGCCGACGTGACCGACGGAGAGGGAGCCGCGCGCGCCCGGGAGATCGTCGACCGGACGCTCGGGGCGGGGTTCGTGCAGGGCGTTCGGGCACAGCGCACTGCGGTCGACGACGCGACCATGGTGCAGGTGACGATGCGGCTGACCCTGCCGCTCGTCGGATTGATGGGCATCCCGGCAGCGTGGGAGGTGACCGCGCATGCGCCTGCGGACGACGGGGAGTAAGCGGCACCGTGCTGACGACGGGTCGGCGTCGCTCGAGTTCCTGACTGCAGGACTCATCCTGCTCGTCCCCGTCGTATACCTGATCGTCTCCCTCGGCATCGTTCAGTCGCACACGTTCGCGGCTCAGGCGGCAGCACGACACATCGCCCGCGCGGTTGCGACAGCCACTGATGTAGCCCAGGCCGACACGCGCGCTGAAGCGATCACGCGCGCTATCGCCGCCGAGTACGGCATGGCGGCGGACGATCTCGCGCTCGCCGTCTCGTGCGACGGGGCTGGTCCGTGCCCGCGACCGGGCGAGATGTTCCGCGTCACCGCGGAGACCGAGGCGACGCTTCCGCTCGTGCCTCCCGTGCTCGGCCTCGACCGGCTCGCCCGTGTTCCGATCGAGGCGACCGCGGTGCAACGGATGCCGCGCCTGTGGGGCGCGCCATGAGGCGTCACCACCGGCTGGGGGACGAGGGGAGCGTGCTGCCCCTCACACTCGGATACGCCCTGCTCGCCATCGTGCTCGTCCTCGTCGGCGCGGACGCGATGAGCCTGTATCTCGCCCACAAGCGGGCGGACGCCGTCGCGGATGCCGCGGCCCTGGCGGCATCCGACGGGTTTGCGCTGGTCGTCGACGAAGGCTCACCGCGCACTGTGCTCGACCCGGCCGACGTCCGTGACCTGGCCGCCGAGGTCATCGCGGCAACCGGTGACGTGACGCTGGTCGAAGCCGGCACGCCCGATGGGGTGTCCGCGCGAGTCACCGTGGCGACGGTGTGGCACCCTCCGGTGTCATCGGTGTTCGTGCCCGACGGCGTGAGGGTCGAGGCGACCGCGACGAGCCGGACCGTGCTGCGTTGAGTCCCGGACGCGCAGCGATAATGCAACCTCCTTACCCGAGGAATTCGCGCTGACTAGGGTCGGAGGACCGGCAATGCGTGGATGGGAGCCCACTCATGACCCAGCAACTCGATGTCAACGACGACGCGGTGACGCGACTCGGTCTGATGGACACCGCCCCGGAGGAGCGCTTCGACCGCATCACGCGGCTCGCACGCGAGATGTTCGACGTCGATTACGCCGTCGTCAACGTCGTGAACTCCGAGACGGTGTTCACGAAGTCGCAGCCGGCGGAGTCGGACTTCCGGCACACCCCGATCGAGGACTCGTTCTGCGGCGAGGCCGTCAAGCAGCCCGCCGTCCTCGAGGTTCCCGACGGCCGCGCCGACCCGCGGTTCGCCGACCGCGCGATCGTCGCCGAGCACGGCATCCGCTTCTACGCGGGCTTTCCGATCCACACCGATGCGGGAGAGACCGTCGGCACACTCTGCCTGCTCGACACCTCGCCTCGTGATCTCAGCGACGCCGACCGCGACGCGTTCGAGCGCTTCGGCTTATGGGCGCAGGCCGAGATGCGCATGGACGATCCCGGTGTCTCCGGTGCCGGGCCCGTGCCCGCCGCGTCGGTCGCCCCGGCCGTGCGTGATGACCGTCTGGCGGCGGGGGAGGTTCGCCTGGCCGCCCTGGCGATCCCGTATGGGCAGGTCAGCGGTGACCGGAGCAGCTGGCAACAGGTCGGAGACCGCATCATCGTCACTCTCGCCGACGTCATGGGCAAGGGTGAAGAGGCCGGCGGGTTCGCCGAGGAGCTGATCGGCGCACTCCAGCAGCGCGCCCACCTCGACCCCGTCGAGGCGATGCTCTCGGTCGAGGACTATGCCCGGCACGACAAGCGCTATCGCGAGACCTTCGCCACCCTGTTCCACGCGGTTATCGAGACCCGGAGCGGCCGGGTGGCCTACGTCGATGCGGGGCACGGGCTCACATTGCTTCTCCGCGCCGACGGCACGAGCGAGCGCCTGAGCTCCCGCAACCTCCCGCTCGGCCTGCGCCCCTCCGACGCCGAGTGGGAGGCGGGCGAGACCGTGGTCGGTCACGGCGACCTGATCGTCTCCGTCTCGGACGGGGCCCTCGACGCCTATGACTCCACGCTCGACAGCCTGCGTCTCATCGGCGAAGACCTCCGCCGCGCCAGCGAACCGGATGCCTTCTTCGACGAGCTGTCCATCCGCGTCTCCGAGCACGTCGTCGACGATGACGTGACGGCGGTGGTCATCTCGGTGCGCTGACGCACGGCGCGGGCGCGCTCTGACCGCGCGTCAGCGGGGGATCACCGAGAAGAGGAACCGCCGCCGCACCATCAGGTAGATGAGCGCGATGACCGCGGTATGGATCAGCGTGCCCTGCCAGAAGCTCTGCCGGTCGAGGCCGGGGATGTTCGCGACGGCGAGCACGAAGAACACGTGCACGATGAAGACGTAGAGGCTCGCCTGGCCCAGCGGGATCCACAGCCACCCCATGACCGCGTTGATCGGTTTCCAGGCCACCGTGAGCACGGCGTAGCTGCACGTGATCACGAGCACGAGGTCGAGCAGGCGCCCCCAATGCAGGTTGATCCGCGGGTAGCCGGAGTCGTACAGCATCGCGTAGAGGTCGGCCGGGAACGGGGCCGGGTCGAACCCGAAGGCGTCGCCCGCCCACAGATAGACGAGGAACCCGGCGTACCCGACGACGAAGAGCCCGACGAGGACTTTCCCCGGCCTCGACGTGAGCACCCGGATGATCTGGCGCCGGTAGTACCCGATGACGAGTCCGTGCGTGAAGAGCACCTGCCAGGCCAGCAGCGGGAAGACCGCATTGAACTGCGACGGCAGGGGCGACAGCTCCGGCATCGTGATGTGGAGGGCGTACAGGCCCCAGCTGCCCGCCAGCACGAGCCACCACAGGCGCCGGCGGATGAGCCACATGAGCGCGGGGTAGGCCAGGCTCAGCACGACGAACAGCCCCATGATGTTGAAGGGCCACGGCCCCATCTCGAGCAGGAGGAACTGTCTCACCGCGTACCAGGGCGGCGGGTAGTCGAGCAGCCGGTCGGCGTTCGGATAGAGGTCGTAGACGCGGCCGGAGGTTGCCTGACCGTCCTCGCCGGTGCCGCGGTCGGTGAACGTCATGATCGCCGACGCGTCGATGAACGGCACGAAGCTGACGATGAAGATCAGCAGGATGACGGCGAGAGCGACCAGGTACTGCTTCCGCGCTCGCGCCCACGCAGCGAGAGCTGCGCCCCATTCCCCGCCGCGTTTCACTGCGGCGGGGAAGACCATGCCGAGGACGACGCCGCTCAGCAGGACGAAGAGCTCGGCGCCCGTGATGGCGCCGATGATGTTCAGAGACGCGAACGAGTAGGGGCTCAGCACCTCGATGTGCGTCACGACGACCACGATGATGACGAAGCCCCGCATCATGTCGATGCGCAGGTCGCGAGTCGCGGAATCGTCGGGGTAGCGCCACGACGGCAGCGTCCGTCCCACGATCCCCGAGACGAGGAACGCGATGGCGAGCACGGCGGCGGCGCCGGTGATCCAGTTCATCTCGTCGTTGCCCTCGCGCACCTGCACGGTGCTGGCCGAGGCCTGCTCGGGGGTGATCACGTCGGTGATCGGACTCCACTGCACATGCCCGGATGCCGCGAGGTCGGCGCGGAACGCGCTCGCCAGCTCACCCGAGGCGGTCAGACGCCAGTCGACTTCCTGGGCGCCGGCCTCGGCTTCCTCGCGCACGGCCTCGAGCCAGGTGACCGCGGTGATCCGCGGGTGGTCGGGCAGCTCGGCGAGCACCTGGCGCCACCAGCCCTGCTTGACGGCGATCTCGGTGTCTCCGTCGAGTGAGAAGTCGTAGAGCGCGCCGGTGTCGAGCAGAAGGTCCCGGCTCTCGCCCGCCGCGAACCTGTCGTAGAAGGTCTCCGCCTGCGGCACGGTGTAGCCCCACTGCTCGTCGAGGCGCGCGGCCACCTCACCCTCGTCAGGAGCGCTGTTCGACACGAGCGGCACGTCGCGACCCGCGGCAGCTCCCGACTCGCCCTTGCCGAAGTAGAACATCGTCAGGCCTACCCGGTCGACGGCATCCGCGTCGGGGAAGTAGGGGCCGTACGGGTCGTCGGCCTCGGTCAGCAGTCCGTCCGCGTCGGTGTCGAGAGCTCGAAGGTCCGCGGGGGAGAGGTCGTCGAGGCGCCCGTCGGCGCGCTCGAAGGGGTACCCCGCGCCGTATGACGGGGCCCAGACCATCTCGGCTCCCGATCCGCCGTCGTGGACGACGTTGGACACGGCCTCGAACGCGCGCACGAACTCGCGCGGCTGCTGCCCCCACGAGGTCCACGAACCGTTCATCTCGGGGGCGAAACGCACGAGATGGTGCGTGTCGTAGTCGCCCTGCATCTTCTCGAGCATCGCGTTGAACGCCGCGGCATCGTCGCGCGTCAGGTCCGCGAGAGGAACCCGCGGTTCCATGCTCAGGACGAGGACGGCGCCCTGGGCGGAGGCCGCCGTGGCTGCGCGAGACCAGTCCTGGCGGGCTCTGTCATCGAGTGGGTACGACAAGCGGATGGCGTAGGTCGCGGGCGTCTCGCCGAGCCGGTCGGCGTATCCGTCGGGGCCGTCCGAGCCCCAGTCGAGCTCCGGGCCGAACCAGAGTCCGTCCTGCGCGACGGGGGCAGGCTCGCCGGTATCAGCGATCGCCGCGGGCGCCGTCAGAAGAGCGGTGGCCGTCGCTAAAGCCAGGGCCGCCAGCGCCCGCCGCAGGTGCCGCGTCACTCGCGGCGGCACTCGAGAGTCCAGACGTTGCGCCCGTTCTCGTAGCGGTGCTCGACGGAGTCGACGCTCGCGAGGGCGAGGGCGAGGCCGCGGCCGTCCTCGGAGTCGGCGTCGGCCATGGTCACAGCACTGAGGTCGAGTTCGGCGGGCTGAGCGTCGTCCTCGAAGGTCGCCGTCAATGCCTCGGGTGTGGCCTGCAGGTCGAGGGTGAAGTGCCGTCCTTCGGCGCCGTGCGCGGCTACGGAGTGCTCGACGATGTTGCCCGCGATCTCGACGACGGCGATCTCGAATGCGAAGCGCGTACGGGGCTCGACGTCGCCGGCTTCCTCCCACCACGATGCGAGCAGATCATGGACGGCCTCGACGCTCTCGAGCGAGACATCGGCGACGAGCGACCGGTGGACGACCTCAGCCATCGAGGGCGTCCTGCACGGTGGCGCGCGGCCGGAGCACGCGGTCGAGGTTCGTCAGACCGAGCACCATCGTCACCTGTTCGCTCGGCGCGGCGAGCCGCAGGTCGCCGCCGCCTTGACGTGCGGTCTTGAGGCACGCGACGAGGGCGCCGAGGCCCGACGAGTCGATGAAGGCGACATCCGACAGATCCACGATCACGGGCGATTCGCCCGCTGCGGCGATCTCTTCGGTCACCCGCTCGCGGAAAGGACGGGCCGAGACCATGGTGAGCCGCCCGTGGGGGCGGACGACCCGACCGTTCTCGCGTACGTCGATATCGAGGTCCAGCATGGGTCAGGTCTCCTTCAGTTCCAGGTGTGCCGGTGGTCGGTACAGCACGGCGCGGATGATGATGCTGAAGACCATGAGGTCGTACAGCACCCAGACGATGTTGATGAGGGGCGCGATGCCCTGCGCCTGCCCGACGGCGTACCGGATGGCGACGGCGACGAGCGACAGGACGAGCGCAGCCATCGCGATCAGCTGCGGTTTCACGAGGTCCCATCGCGGGCTGTCCTCGGCGGCGCGCGTCTTCGGGGTGACGGCGAACCCCAAGGCTCGACCGCGGTAGACGTTCGCGAACGCCGTCGTCACGGAGCGGATCCAGACGGGGAAGAGCGCGAGCGAATACTGCGCACCGCGCCAGGTCGGGCGCCCGTTGGCGACGACGAGGAAGAGCAGCTGATTCAGGAGGAAGAAGGGGATGAAGCGCGCGAAGAAGTCGACGCTCCACGCCTGCACGGGCATGACGCCGAACGTCAGATACAGCACCGGCGCGGCGATGTAGACGATGCCGGCGAAGCCGGCCAAGTAGCTCCACATCGTGCCGAAGTACATGATCCGCTGGCCCCAGCTGAGGCTGCGCTGCACGAGGGGGTTCTCGCGGAACATCACCTGCATGGTGCCCTGAGCCCATCGCAGCCGCTGCGTCAGCATCGTCGGCAGATCCTCGGGGGCGAGACCCTCGGCGAGCACCTCGTCGTGGTACACCGACTTCCAGCCCAGGCCGTGCAGCCGCATCGAGGTCGCCATGTCCTCCGTGACCGAGATGGTCGCGAGGGGCATGATCGCCTGGGCCTCTTCGTCGCGCCCGACATCGAACGCCGAGACGAGCATGCTGATCGACTCGAGCGCAGCCAGCGGAGAGAGGCTCCGATCGCCCAGAGCGTCGAGAGTGACCTCATCGATGACGGCGAGGGCCTCGGTGTCGGCGGTGAGCTCGGCGAGAGCGCGCAACTCCTCGCGGACGTCGGAGACGTCCTGATCGCTCAGCTCGCGACGCACCCGGTCGATGCGGCTCTGGAACGCGTAGGTCACATCCGCGAGGGCATCGCCGCGCGCGATCTCGACCTTCACCTGATCGAGGGCGTCCGCGACGGTGTCGAGGGCGGCCGCGATGCGCGGGTCCGATCCGTGATCCCGGCGGGCGCGTGCGAGAACGCGACGGGAGGATCGCACGCCGCGGTTGACGGCGAGCGTGACTTCGTCGACGTAGCGTGAGACCCCGAGCTGCATCAGTGCCTCGCGGCGGAGGATCGCGTTCGATCCGCAGAAGAACGCCGCGTTCCACCCGTCCTTCGACTGCTGGATCGGGCCGTAGAACAACGGCGCCTGGCTGCCGAGCGGGTCACTGGGTGGAACGTTGACGAACCACTGCGGCGTCTGGACGAGGGCGACTTTGTCGTCCATGAACCAGCCGAGCGTGCGATCGAGGATCTTCGGCGAGGGCACCTGGTCGGCGTCGAGGATGAGCAGGAACTCGCCCTCCGTGACCATGAGGGCGTTGTTGATGTTCCCGGCCTTCGCGTGGCGCGGCCGGTCACGCCATGCCTGCGACCGGGTGACGACGCCGATGCCCTCCGCCTCGGCGAGACGGCGAAGCTCGGGCCGGTCGCCGTCGTCGAGGATCCAGGTCTCGTGCGGGTAGCTGATCGCCTGCGCGGCGCGCGCCGTGCGCATGACGAGGTCGAGCGGCTCGTTGTACGTGGTGACGAGGACGTCGACCGTGACCTCGCGTGTCAGCGGCGGCGCATCGTGGCGTTCGCGCAGCCGCCAGGCGCCGACGGCGAAGATGAGCGAATCGATCAGGCTGTACGTCTCGGCGAGCACGAGGGGCACGGCGATCCACCACGCCTCCCAGTTCACCGAGGCGAGCCAGCGCCAGACGATGTAGTTCACACCGGAGATCGCTGCGAGCAGAACCACCAGGCGGATCAGTGCGAGACGTCTCGACGACTTCTTCGACTGGCGCGCCGCATCCCGCCGCGTCCCCTCGCGGCCCAACGTCGTCTCGAAGACCATCGATCTCCCTCGGTCGAGAGCAACGCTGTCAGCCCCCGGTCGCAACCTGAAACGGGTTGCGCCAGGAACGACGTTCAGACCAAGATTCGCCTCAGCAATGCGTCGCTACATGCTCAGGGTAGCCTTCCACCGTCAGGCCCCGATCGCGCAGCACGACGGAAAGCGGGGTCTCCGGATCGGCGCACATCTCGTCCCAGGTGCGCGGAAGATTGTCGGTGTACTCGATGTCGACGACGGCCTCGCCATAGACCTCGGTGTAGCGGGAGCACTCGAGATACGCGGCGCATTCCTCGACGACGGCGAAGTCGAAGCCTGCCTCGTCGCGGAGCTGGTGAGCGAAGTCCGCGGCGTTCTTCTGGCCTGCGGCGAGACCCGCATCGTGAGCGATGTCGACGTAGGCGGCGGCGAGAGCGAGATTGCCGTCGATGTCGAGCATGCCCTCGGAGCGCGTGAACGAATCGAGGTTGTCGAACTCGACCGCGTCGAACCCGGACTCGGCACAGCCGCGGATCCAGGGGGCGACCAGGGCGAGGATGCGCTCGCGTTTGTCGGCCGTCGATGAATCGATCAGCACCTCGTCGGGCCAGTCCGGATCGATGAGGGGCTCGCCGTCGACCGTCACGAGCAGATCGTCATCCCACAGGTCGCGTTCTGCCGGCTGCGTCTGGAACCCGTTCACGTAGCAGATCGAGTAACGGTCCGGCGCGGGCTCTGCTGTGCGGTCGCGGCCGACGATCTCCACGGCCTCGCCGGGCGGGTACGCTCCGCCCAGCTGGTAGTCCGGCTTTCCGCCGGCCGGCGGCAGCGTGACGTCCACGGCGTGAGCTGACTCGGCGACATCCCTCTTCGCATCCCCGTGCCCGGGGATGCCGACAGTGCAGCCGGAGAGAAGGGCGGCGATCAGGATGGCCGAGCCGGCCTCCGCGAATCTGCGCACGACGAGCATGCTACGCGGGGTCGTCACGGTCGTCGGGGCCGCCGTCCGGGCCCTCGGGATCACGGCTGATCCGGGTGCGCGGGACGAAGCGGGGGACCCACCGGATGAACCCCAACGCGCCGACGAGACCGAATACGCCCATGACACCGGCTGCCACCGGCAGCGAGGCGACAGCCGTGATCCCGGAGACCAGCAGCGGGGCGGCGGCACCGCCCGCGTCGGTGAGCGTGCGCCAGGAGCCGAGGAACGGGGCCGGGTTCGCCGTCGGCGCGACATCCGCTCCGAGCGTGAGGAGGATGCCGCTCGAAAGTCCGTTGCCGACACCGAGCACGGCGGCGAAGAGCGCGAACCAGAGCTCGGGCTGCGCGCTGGCCGACGTGATTGCCAGCGCGATGAGGCCCGCGCTCATGAGCAGCATGGCGGGGAGGGCCGCCCACAGGCGGCCGAAGCGGTCCATGACCTGACCGCTGGCGTAGAAGAGCGCGAAGTCGATGGCTCCCGAGACGCCCACGACGAGTGCGATCGTCGAGCCGTCCAGTCCGATCGCGACGCCCCACAGCGGCAGCAGCACCTGGCGCGTGGATCGCAACGCCGACAGCGACGCGGCGGCGACGCCGAGCCGCGCGAGCACGTCGCGATTGCGCCAAGCGGTGCGGACGACACCGGTGCCGGGGACGCGGCGCGTCCGGACGGGCGCCGTCGTGATCGCTTCGCCCTCGACGGTCCGTGCGATGGCGGGCGGCGGTCCCAGCCGCTTCTCGGGTTCGGGCCCGAAGGCGACCAGCGCGATCATCGCGACGAGGCAGACACCGAAGAACCAGATCGTGGCGTGCTCGTCGCCGAACGCCCACAGCAGCGCAGCGGCGATGAAGGGTCCGACGAACATGCCGAGGCGGAAGCTGCCGCCGAGCAGCGACAGGGCCCGAGCGCGGAATGTGAGCGGCACGCGGGTGGTCATGAACGCGTGACGGGCGACTCCGAAGGCGGCCGCGCAGATGCCGATGAGGAAGACGGATGCCGCGAACACCCCCAGCACCGGGGCGAAGGCCATAGCCCCGACACCGACGAGGGCGAGCAGCCCGGCGATGATCATGGTGGCCCGCTCGCCGATGCGGGCGACGGCCCACCCAGCGGGCAGATTGCCGCACAGCTGTCCCACCACGAGTGCGGCGGCGACGAGCGCCGAGGTGGCGACGTCGGCGCCCAGCTCGGCGGCGATGACCGGGATGAGGGGTATGACGGCGCCCTCGCCGAGACCGAACAGGGTCGTCGGGCCGTAGATCATCGGGGCGAGGCGCCAGAGAACGCGGCGGATCGGTTCGTTCTCGTCGCTGGCTCCCATTGCTTCCACGATACTCTGGAGTGCCATGCTCGAATTCGATATCTCCGCCGACATCCAGGCCCTGCGCTCCACGTTCGCCGACATCCAGGCGGTGGTCGACGTCGAGGCTCTCCGGGCCGAGATCGCCCGCCTCTCCGAGGAGGCCGGCGCGCCCGATCTCTGGGATGACGTCGAGAAGGCTCAGAAGGTCACCAGCGCCCTCAGCCACCGCCAGGCCGAGCTCAAGCGCGTCACCGAGGTCGAGCGCCGACTCGACGACCTCGATGTCCTCGTCGAGCTCGCGATCGAGATGGACGATGAGGAATCGGCTGAGGAGGCGCGCAAGGAGCTCAAGCAGCTCGAAGAGGTCATCGGCCAGCTCGAGGTGCAGACCCTGCTCGACGGCGAGTACGACGACCGTGCGGCGGTCGTGACGATCCGTTCGGGCGCGGGAGGCGACGACGCCACTGATTTCGCCGACATGCTGCTGCGCATGTACCTGCGCTGGGCCGAGCGCCACAAGTACCCCGTGAAGGTCATGGACACCTCGTACGCCGAGGGTGCGGGGATCAAGTCGGCCACGTTCGAGGTCGACGCGCCCTACGCGTACGGCACGCTGTCTGTCGAAGCCGGTACGCACCGTCTCGCGCGCATCAGCCCGTTCGGGTCGGCGGACAAGCGCCAGACGAGCTTCGCCGCCGTCGAGGTCATCCCGGTGATGGAGGAGGCCGTCGAGGTCGACGTCCCCGAGAACGACATCCGCGTCGACGTCTTCCGCTCGTCCGGCCCCGGTGGGCAGTCGGTCAACACCACCGACTCGGCCGTGCGCATCACCCACATCCCCACCGGCATCGTCGTGTCGATGCAGAACGAGAAGTCGCAGATCCAGAACCGCGCAGCGGCCATGCGTGTTCTGCAGACCCGACTCATGCTGCTGCAGCGCGAAGAAGAGGCGGCGAAGAAGAAGGAGCTCGCGGGCACCATCACCGCGAGCTGGGGCGACCAGATGCGCTCCTACTTCCTCTACGGCCAGCAGCTCGTGAAGGACCTGCGCACCGGCCACGAGGTCGGCAACCCGTCGACCGTCTTCGATGGCGACCTCGACGGGTTCATCGCCGCGGGCATCCGGTGGCGCAAGCGCAAGGACGACGACGCCTGATCGAGTGCTGAGGCGCGGATGCCGCGGCGCGCGGGTGTCGCGGCGTGGTTGTGCGGGGGAGCCGCTTAGGCTCATCGAGTCATGATCCGGTTCGAACACGTCAGCAAGCGGTATCGCGGCACCTCGAAGCCCGCGCTCAGCGACGTCGACTTCGAGATCCAGCGCGGCGAGTTCGTCTTCCTCGTCGGCGCTTCCGGATCCGGCAAGTCGTCGTGTCTGCGGATGATCCTGCGCGAGGATGTCGCCTCCGAGGGGCGCGTGGTCGTGCTCGGCCGCGACCTGCGCGGCCTGTCGACGCGCAAGGTGCCCTACTTCCGTCGCCACATCGGCGCGGTCTTCCAAGACTTCCGGCTGCTGCCCAACAAGACCGTCTTCCAGAACGTGGCCTTCACCCTCCAGGTGATCGGCTCGTCTCGCGCTTTCATCTCGCAGGCCGTTCCGGAGGCGCTCGCGCTCGTCGGCCTCGCGGGCAAGGAGAAGCGGCTGCCGCACGAGCTCTCGGGCGGAGAGCAGCAGCGCGTCGCCATCGCGCGCGCGATCGTCAACCGGCCGCAGGTGCTCCTGGCCGACGAGCCCACCGGAAACCTCGACCCCGCGACATCCGTCGACATCATGCAGCTGCTCGCCCGGATCAACGCCAACGGCACGACGGTCGTGATGGCCACGCACGAGGCCGGCTTCGTCGACCAGATGCAGCGCCGCGTGATCGAGCTGAGCGGTGGCGTCATGGTCCGCGATGAGGTCGGCGGCGGGTACGGCGACACCTCGGCACTCCCGAGCCTGGCCCCCGAGCCGGTGCGCGGCGCTGCCGCGGTCGCTGCTCTCACGGCGGTTCTGGAGCTGCAGCGTGAGATCGCCGAGACCCCGCCGACCGCGCACGTCCCGGTGCCCGACGAGCCCGAGGCGCCGGCGGAGCCGCCGCCGCCGGTCGGGGAGACGCGGGCCATCCCGATCGTCGCCCCCGACATCGATCTTGCCGGCCTCGGACTGCCCGACGTCGCGAAGAAGCTCGGACTCGGCGATCGCGACGATCGCAGCGACGAAGTGGGGCCCACGTCATGAGAGTCGGCCTGATCCTCGGCGAGGCTCTGACGGGCCTGCGCCGCAACGCGTCGATGGTGATCTCCGTCGTCCTCGTGACCTTCGTCTCGCTCACTTTCGTGGGTGCGGCGATGCTCATGCAGATGCAGATCAGCAAGACGAAGGACTACTGGTCCGAGCGTGCGCAGGTCGCCGTCTACATGTGCCGTGAGGAAGCGACGGTGCAGAACTGCGCCGACGGTCCCGCGACCGAGGAGCAGATCGCGGCGGTCGCCGAGAGGCTGGCCTCGCCCGCGTTGCAGAGCGTCGTGCGCGATGTGCGGTTCGAGACGAGTCAGGAGGCGTACGACAACGTCCTCTCGCTCATGGGGGAGGACTACGCCGAGTTCGTCAGCCCCGAGCAGCTGAACAACACCTACTGGGTCAACCTCGCCGACCCGTCGCAGAGCGACGTCATCAGCGAGGCGTTCAAAGACTTCGACGGAGTCGAGGAGGTCGCGAACCAGCTGCAGTATCTCGACCCCTTGTTCTCGGCGCTCACCGTCGCCACATACATCGCGGTCGGCATCGCCGGTCTGATGCTGATCGCTGCGGTGCTCCTCATCGCGACGACCATCCGGCTGTCGGCTTATGCGCGGCGGCGGGAGCTCGGCATCATGCGGCTCGTGGGAGCCTCCAACCGGTTCATCCAGACGCCCTTCATCCTCGAGGGGGTGTTCGCGGCGCTGATCGGATCGGCTCTCGCGAGCGTCGCGATCATCGCGATGGTGCAGGTCGGAGTCGGCGACTACCTGTCGTCGCAGATCGACTTCGTGACGACCTGGGTGAACCTGGGCGACGTCGCGCTGGTGGTTCCGGCTGTCATCGTGATCGGCGTCGTGCTGGCCGCCGTCTCGGCCGGGTTCGCGATCAGACGGTGGCTGCGCGCCTGAGGCCGAACCCCGCCGCGTCGCCCGCGCGTCGCCGTACCCCTAGACTGTAGGGCTGCGCCAGTGCACCAGGAAGGAGGCGCGTCATGCCGAAGGAACAGGGCGAGAAGCTCGTGGCGAGCAATAAGCGCGCCCGACACGACTACGCGATCGAGAAGACGTACGAGGCGGGTCTCGTGCTCACCGGCACCGAGGTGAAGTCGCTGCGGCAGGGCCGCGCGAACCTCACCGACGGCTACGCCTACATCGACAACGGTCAGGCCTACCTCGATGCCGTGCACATTCCGGAGTACTCGCAGGGTCACTGGACGAATCACGCGACCAAGCGCACGCGAAAGCTGCTGCTCCACAAGGAGGAGATCATCAAGCTCTCGTACGCGGTCAGCGCCGGGGGGTACACCCTCGTACCGCTACGGCTGTACTTCTCGGACGGCCGGGCGAAGGTCGAGATCGCGGTCGCGAAGGGTAAGCGCGAGTTCGAGAAGCGACAGACCATCCGCGAGCGCGAGGACAAGCGCGAGGCGGAGCGGGCGATGCGCACCCGCAACCGACTCGGCGAATAGCGGTATCCCGCTTCGCCGTCCGGTCGTCAACGGGCGCGGAAGCGCGCCTCGACCGCGGCGGTCACGACGATCTCAGCGGGCCGGAGCTCCATGCCCCCGGACGACGCGTCGGCTGACATCGTCGCCGCTCGCGCGAACATCGGCGCGGCAGGCGGAGCCTCGGCGCCGCTGAGGAGCCCGACATCGGCGATCTCGACAGGCTCGACCGTGCCGTGACCGAGCGCGGTCGCGTACGCCGAGGCGCGTGCCACAGCGACGCCGACGGCGGAGGTCGCGACCTCGCGTTCGATCGTCGCCCGTGTCGCGGGGGAGAGCTGCCACTCGACGTTCGAGACGCGCATCCCTTCGTCGTCGGAGAGCAGAGAGACCCATTCCGCGAGCGCGACGAAGTCGTCGAATGTGGCCACGAGGTCGATCGTCGCGTGATGCACGGGCGCGAGCTGGTTCCCCTCGGGGTTCCACGGCCGGTCGGACCAGGTCGAGACGGACCCGCTCGACCAGCTCGAGACGACGCCCGCTCGTGTGAGCTCCTCGAGGCGCGTGCGCAGGGGTGCGATCGTCGCGGTCGCCCGGGAGACGACGGCGGTCCGTTCAGGACCATCGGCGGAGGCGGCGGCGGAGACGATCGCGACCTCGGGCGAGACGCGTCGCTCGGCCTCGCCGCGGACGGAGATGAGGATGTCTGCCATGCTCCGACTCTAGGCGCGAAGGGTGGGAATGGCGTGGGGCGCCGATCGGTTGTAGTCTGTAGTGCTCGGGTGCTGCGGCATCCGGTTTGGTAAGTCCACAGTGTGACAGCGGCCCTTCGACCGAAGGCTCATGGGGATGATCGGTTTCGACATCGCCTGTGTGTCGGCGAGAAGCGGGCCGAGGATGCAGGGTTATCTCGTTAACGATCTCTGCAAAACTATAAGTGCCGAATCCAAGCGCACTGACTTCGCCCTCGCTGCGTAAGCGAGCCCGATAGTCCGTCAGACCGTGTGTGATCCCGCCACGGACCCTGGCGTCATCTAGGGATCTTGCTGCGTGACGGCGTCCGGACGTCACGCGGGACTCTTCCCGGACTGGGCCCGTCGACTTATGCGTCTGTACTGAAAGTCGGGGCCGAGCAGAACGCCTCTACAGACTGCGCCCGGAGAAGACGCCGTATCTCAGCGATGGACGGGGGTTCGATTCCCCCCATCTCCACCACTGCCGCTGTCACACTGTGAAGCCCCCGATCCCCCTGGAAACAGGGGATCGGGGGCTTCTGCTATGTCGAGCCGACACCGTCGTGCGCTACGTTCGGGGCATGGCGTACTGGCGGGACAACGTGAGGACGTGGTCGGGATCGCGGCTGTGGCTGTTGATCGTCCAGATCGTGGTGGCCGCCGGCCTGCTCGCCATGAACGTCTGGTCCGTCGCGCGCGGTGACGGCGGCGCATTCACGATGGTGCTCGCGGTGCTGTTCGGCGTGCTGCTCGTGTTCTGGGTCGCGACACTGATCGGCGTCGTCATGGCACGTCGTGACGGCGCTGCCGCACACGACGACGGTCCCGAGTGATGCTGTCGGCGCAAGTGAAAGCCCCCGACCTCGGTTGAGGCGCAGGGGCTTTCGCTGATACGTGCGGTCTCAGGTCTTGTTGCGAATCGAACGCATGAGCCAGGCGATGACCGCGATGATGATCAGCGCGATGCCGATGAAGAGCAGGAACTTCACCGCTTCGACGAAGATTCCCGTGAACAGCAACGCGATGCCGATGATGATGAGGATGATCGCAAGTGCAGGCATACCTCGATTGTGCACGTGGGTGCCCCCTCAATGCAGGCGCTTGACCTCGCGGGCCGCAGACTCTATGCGCGAGGCTACGGACGTGCGTCGGCAGCCGACTGTTCGGTGCCCTGGTGGAAGCGCAGCGCGAGGGCGTCACCCGAGGTGGCCCAGACCGACGAATGCCGGCTGATCCGGGTACCGGCGATGAGCCGGTATGTCACGAGCACCGTGTCCACGTCGAGGCGCTGGACGACCCACTCGTCCGTATGCGGAGTGTCGCGGGTCGCCTCCTCCAGGAGCTCGACGAGAAGGTCGGAGCGCGTCCATAGGCGGCCGGACCGGCCGATCTCGGTGAAGTCCGGGTGGATGAGCTCGCGGAGGCGGCGCGCGTCCTGCCGGACGGCACTGGTGAGCAGGTCGCGTTCGGCGTCGCGGATACGGCCCGCCAGATCGTCGGCGACACCGACGGCGTGAAGCTCTCCCATCAACGTCGCTCGATGACGACGAGGCCCTGCTTCACATCGGCGACCTGGGCATAGCCTTCGCCGAAGAAGTATGTGACGCCGTATCCGTCGCCGTCGATGTTCAGCGCGAACGCCGGATCTTCGGTGATGTAGACCCCGCCGTCGCCCTCTTCGCGGATCCAGCCTTCCGAAACGAGGGCGCGCTCGGCGTCTGAGGTCTCGGCGGCTGTCAGCGGTGCCCAGCCGAACTGGAGGATGTTCCCTCCGGGTTCGGCCGCGTTCGTCCAGGTGCAGGAGACGCCCGCGTCGATCTGCATCTCGCCGATCATGAACGGGCCCTGCTGGTACTCCCAGCCCTGCGACTGCAGCTCTTCGAGGCTGGCCTCTCGGATGATGTTCTCGCAGGTCGGGTCCGGGAGCGCCGGCTCCGAGGCGGTGGCCTCCGGCGTCGCGACGGGAGAGGAGGGGACGGCTTCCGGCGGCGCGGTCTCCGTCGGTTCGGGTGCGGAGCAGCCGGTCAGGAACGTCAGAGCCAGGGCCGAGCCGGTCGCGAGGACGAGGGATGCATGCCGCCGGGTCATGCGCGACCGCCCTCGTGAGCGAGCATCTCGAGGAAGGTGTCGTGCAGGATGCCGTTGGTCGCGAGCGATGAGCGCGTCGACAGGGTCTCAGCGCCGTCGATGTCGGTGAAGCGTCCCCCTGCCTCGGTGACGATGGGCACGTGGGCGGCCAGGTCGTACTCCTTGACACCGAACTCGGCGACGAACTCGAGCCGTCCTTCGGCGAGGAGCATGTAGGGCCACGCGTCGCCGTAGCCACGATCGCGCCAGACTCGGCGCGAGAGTGCGAGGAGCTGTTCGCCCCGGCCGACTTCATCCCACTGGTGGATGCTCTGGAAGCTGATGCTCGCCTGCGCGAGGTCGTCGATCGACGAGACCGAGAGTGACCGCGGCGTCGTCTCGCCCGGGACGTTCGTCCACGCCCCGTGCCCTGTCGCGGCCCACCAGCGACGACCGATGGCCGGCTGACTGACGACGCCGACGCGAGGCGTGCCGTCCACGGACAGCGCGATCAGGGTCGCCCACATCGGGATGCCCTTGAGGTAGTTCGCGGTGCCGTCGATCGGGTCGATGATCCACTGGCGTCGTGCGTCGCCGGTGGCGCCGTACTCCTCGCCCAGCACGCCGTCGTCCGGGCGCTCGGCGGCCAGCATGTCGCGGATGGCGCGTTCTGTGGCGAGGTCTGCCTCGGTGACGTGCGACGCGTCCGCTTTCAGGCGCACGTCGAGGTCGGCCGCGTCGAAGCGGGCCATGCTCACCGCGTCGGCGGCGTCTGCCAACCGGAGTGCGAATGCCAGGTCGTCGGCCAGGGCGTCTGCAGAAGGCGCTGTCAGATCCGGTGTGGTGGGGGTCACGGCTCCAGGATACGACGCGCCGGGGGCCTCGATTGGCGCGACGACGCGAAGTGGGGTAACGTTTCTCCTCGGTTCGCTTCACTGCGAACAGCCTGCACCTCTAGCTCAATCGGCAGAGCAACTGACTCTTAATCAGTGGGTTCTGGGTTCGAGTCCCAGGGGGTGCACCAGCACGAAGGCCCCGCAACTCTCGCCAGTTGCGGGGCCTTCGTGTGTTGCCGTCAGGGCGCGGTCGAGCGCCTCAGAACGGCGGAGCGCTGTGAGCGGGCCGCGCGACAGCGACCGACCCGGTCGGTGCTGCGTGCAGGACGGAGTGCCGTCCGTCACCGCCGGGCGGTTCCGTGATGGTGAAGGCGACGAGGGGTGGTGGTGCGTCTTCGCGGTAGATCCGTCCGGTCGGGGATGTCCAGATCAGTCTTCCGCCCGCGAGTTGTCGGACTCGCCATCGGGTGTGGTGTTTGACGTCGTGGTGTCTCTTGCAGAGGTTGGCGAGGTTGCACACGTGCGTGACCCCTCCGTCGGATGCGGCGATGGTGTGGTCGAGTTCGCATCGGATGGCGGGTTGCCGGCATCCGGGGAACCGGCAGTGCCGATCACGTGCCCGCAGAAGTCGCACCATCGCCGCGGTGGGGCGGTAGCTGTCGCACTCGAGGACGGTTCCGGTGACCGGGTGGGTCAGCAGCCGGTCCCACGAGGTCGCGTTGCCGGCGAGCTCGCGGGCGGTCGCGGCATCGATGGGGGAGCGTCCCGCCAGATCGGCAGGCCCCTCGTCTTGCCCCATGAGTGTGAGCGCGGAGACGGCGACCTGCACGTGTGCCCGGATCGCCCCGAGCGTTCCGTCGCCGTCACCGGTGCCGTTGGGATCGAGGGCCGGTGTCCCGGCGAGCAAGAGGTCGGAGAACACGTCGGCGCGGACCTGGTCGATGGTGCGGGCATCGTCGACGAACGACGACCCGTCGCGAATCGTCGTGTCGGCGCCGGGCGCGCCGCCGTTCGCGTCGGCTCGAACGCCAGGCGCCTCGGCTTGAGCGTCAGGCGCGTCAGCGTCGGCGTCAGTGCCGCCACCCGCCGCGTCAGCCTGGGCGCGCGCATTGATGATCTCCCGGGCCTGTCGCGTCAGCCGGTCCACGATCCCGTCCGCGATCACCGTCGGCAGCGTCGCGATCAGATCGGACATCCCATCCGCCCCGGCCTGCACCCACACGCACCGCCCCGCCGCTGCCTACTCATGCCGCTCGGTGAACGCCCGCGGGTGCATCCGCTCCGCCAGCATCCGCAACGCGTCCCGCACCCGGTTCGGCGTCTCGCCCTCGCACCGCTCGATCGCGGCGCGTTCGAACTCCGCCCGATTCTCCATGGGCACGAGGCATCCGATCTCCTGGATGATCCGCACGTGCCCGCGGACGATGCGTCCGTCCTCCCACGCGGCCAGTGTCAGCGGGTAGTTGTCGACCAGATCGCGCGCCTCGTCGATCCGGCGCTGCAGTGTCCGGTCGGTCGCGACGAACACCCCGGCCAGCTCCGCGGCGATCCCGCGCAACGCCACCTCGCGCGCTTTGACCTTCTCCGACGCGCCCACGGCCTGCTTCTCCGCGAGAACCCCCGCCGCAGCGAGCACCCGAACCTCACAAATCTGCGCCGCCCGCGCAGCATCCGCCGCGCCCTCGGCATCCGCGACCAGCACCGCCAGGGCATCGACGTCACCGTCGCTGCCCATCCCGCTGCCAGGCCGACGGCCGAGTTCGTCATTCGAATACATGTTCGAATACTGTCACGAACCCCCGACATCGGCCCGCCACTCTCCACAGGGGCCGGAATCTCGTCCCCGCGGCGGGGACCCGCACGGGCCATCGACGTCGGGGACGCTCGTAGGCTTGAGGACATGACCACGCCCGAGATCGTCATCGTCGCCGCCGCCCGCACGCCGCAGGGGCGCTTGCAGGGGAGTCTGTCGTCCGTTCCGGCCCCCGAGCTCGGTGGCGCCGCCATCGCCGGTGCTCTCGCGGCATCAGGCGTCGCCGCCACTGCGGTCGACGCCGTCATCATGGGGCAGGTCCTCCCCGCGGGCAATGGACAGAATCCGGCTCGGCAGGCCGCGCTCGCGGGCGGCATCGGCTGGGACGTCCCGGCCTCGAGCGTCAACAAGGTCTGCCTCTCCGGCCTCACGGCGATCATCGACGCCGCGCGCATGATCGCGCTCGGCGACGCCGAGGTCGTGGTAGCCGGCGGCATGGAATCGATGAGCCGGGCGCCCCACCTCCTCCCGGGCTCGCGTTCGGGCTGGTCCTATGGATCGATCGAGGTGCTCGACCACACCGCCTTCGACGGGCTCACCGATGCGTACGACCGCGAGAGCATGGGCGCGTCGACCGAGCGCCTCAACCCTCGGTTCGCTGTGTCCAGGCAGGACCAGGATGCCGCTGCCGCGCGCTCTCATCAGCGTGCTGCGGCAGCCCGCGACGCAGGCCGCTTCGCGGCTGAGATCGCCCCGGTGGCGGTGCCGCAGCGTCGGGGCGAGCCTCTCATCGTCGATACCGACGAGGGCATCCGTGCCGATACGACCGTCGACACCCTCGCCGGGCTGCGTCCCGCCTTCGCGAAGGACGGCTCGATCACCGCCGGCAATGCCTCTCAGATCTCAGATGGCGCAGCGGCGGTCGTGTTGACGACGCGCGAGCGCGCCGAGCGGGAGGGATGGTCGGTGATGGCCATCGTCGGCGCCAACGGCCAGGTCGCCGGTCCCGACAACTCGCTTCACGAGCAGCCGGCCGCGGCGATCGAGCGGGCGCTGGCGAAGCAGGGTATGACGGTCTCGGAGCTCGATCTCGTCGAGATCAACGAGGCGTTCGGCGCCGTCGTGGCAGCCTCGGTGCGCCGGCTCGGCGTCTCTGCTGACATCGTCAACATCGACGGCGGCGGCATCGCGCTCGGGCACCCCATCGGCGCTTCCGGAGCACGGCTCGTCGTCCATCTCGCCCATGAGCTCGCGCGCCGCGGAGCCGGCGCAGCGGCCGCGGGTCTGTGCGGCGGCGGCGGTCAGGGCGAAGCGCTCATCCTGACGCGCTGAGTCCGCCTCGACCCGGGGTCAGCGCCGGCCGCGCTTGACCCGCTCCGCGAAGAGCTTGTCGCGGTCGACGTTCGAGTCGTCCGCCACGAGCCGCCCACGGGCACCGCGGTAGCTGTCGACGACGGCGCCGATCGCCAGCGCCATCGTGATGCCCCAGCTGAGCCATGCCAGGGCGGTGCGCCACGTGAACGGCTCGTCGCTGCGGGCCGAGCGGAGGAGCGTCACGCCACCGGTGATCGCGGAGAGGAGGCCGGTGCCGAAAAGGTACTTGCGCATACCACAAACGTAGCCGCCCGCAGGGGGCGCTGGGCGCGCGGGTAGGCTGGGATCACCGCCGATCGCAGCCTGGAGGCATGCATGAGCACCGCTGATTTCGTCGTCGTCGCCAACCGGCTTCCGGTTGACCGGAACACGGACGGTGGTGGGGACGGAGAATGGCGCCGTTCACCGGGAGGGCTCGTCACCGCCCTCGAGCCCGTCATGCGCCGCACCGAGGGCGCGTGGGTCGGCTGGCCCGGAAAGCCCGACCTCGAGTTCGATCCGTTCGACTTCGACGGCATGCACCTCGTTCCCGTCGCCCTCAGCGCCGCCGACGTCGAGGACTACTACGAGGGCTTCTCCAACGACACGATCTGGCCCCTCTACCACGACGTCATCGCCGCCCCGCGATACCGGCGCAACTGGTGGGAGGCATACCAGCGCGTGAACCGGCGCTTCGCCGAGGCTGCGGCTGCGGTGGCAGCGGACGGCGGAACCGTGTGGGTGCAGGACTACCAGCTGCAGCTCGTGCCGAAGATGCTGCGCGACATGCGTCCCGACCTCACGATCGGGTACTTCCACCACATCCCGTTCCCCGCTTACGGGCTGTACTCGCAGCTCCCGTGGCGGAAGCAGGTGCTGGAGGGCCTCCTGGGCGCTGACGTGATCGGTTTCCAGCGCGTGGCCGACGCCGGTAATTTCGCGCGCGCTGTGCGGCGTCAACTGCGGTACGAAACCAAGGCCAGCGGCATCCGCGTCCCCGCCCCGGGCGGAGGGCACCGCACGGCACTCGCCAAGGCGTTCCCGATCTCGATCTCGACCGACGACTACATCCAGCTCGCACAGCGTCCTGACATCCAGGCGCGGGCCGCGGAGATCCGCGAGGATCTCGGCAACCCCAAGACGGTCCTGCTCGGCGTCGACCGGCTGGACTACACGAAGGGCATCCGGCACCGCCTCAAGGCCTTCGGCGAGCTCATCGAGGACGGACGAGTCTCCGTCGAGGACGCCACTCTCGTGCAGGTCGCCAGCCCCAGCCGGGAGCGCGTCGAGTCGTACGTGCAGCTGCGCGACGAGATCGAGCTGACCGTCGCGCGCATCAACGGCGACCACGACACCTGGGGTCACAGCGCGATCCGCTACATGCACCAGGCGTTCCCGCGCGAAGAGATGGTGGCCCTCTTCCTCGCCGCCGACATCATGCTCGTCACCGCGCTCCGTGACGGCATGAACCTCGTCGCGAAGGAGTACGTCGCCAGTCGCATCGACAACCGCGGGGTACTCGTCCTGAGCGAGTTCGCCGGTGCTGCCGACGAACTCGCGAGCGCCGTGCGCATCAACCCGCACGACATCGACGGAATGAAGGATGCCATCGTGCGGGCGATCGAGATGCCCGCAGCCGAGCAGGGGAGGCGCATGCGGGCTCTCCGCAAGCGCGTCCGCGAACACGACGTCGACGACTGGTCGCGATCGTTCCTGGACGCGCTCGCGACCGCCGCTCAGTCCAATAGCCCGGCGGAGTCGGCTGCCACCGCGCGCGCCGTCTCGACCGCCGCCACCGAAGCGGAGCACCGCGCATGAGCGCCGTCGCGTACACATCGCCCGACGGTCTCGCAGAAGCCGTCGCGCGCGCAGCGAGCGCACGGCACCTCCTCATCGCGCTCGACTTCGACGGCACGCTCGCCCCGCTCGTCGATGAGCCGATGTCGGCCAGAATGCTGCCCGCCGCCCGCGACGCGCTCGCGCGGCTCGCTCACGCACCCGCGACGACGGTCGCGCTCGTGTCGGGTCGAACGCTCGAACACCTGGCCGAGATCTCCGAGCGCGAGCCGGATTCGCGGATACATCTCGCCGGCTCGCACGGCGCCGAGTTCTGGCATCCGGGCGCGGACTCCGCCCAGGACAGCGACAGCGACGTCTCACTCCGCGACGAGCTCACGGCGCGCGCGGAGCAGATCATCGGGGGCCTCGACGGCGCGTGGATCGAGCACAAGCGGTTCGGGTTCGCCCTCCACACGCGGTTGGCCGATCGGGAGCAGGCCGCCGAGGCAGCCACCCGGATCGATGATCTCGTCCGGACCGAGGCGCCCGCGTGGCGCCGCCGCACCGGCCAGGACATCCTCGAGTTCGCCTCGCGGCACGAGGGCAAGGACTCGGCCGTCCGCAGCCTCCGTGACCGGGTCGGGGCCGACGTCGTCCTCTTCGCCGGCGACGACGTGACCGACGAGGACGCGCTCGCCTCGCTCGAGCCGGGCGACGTGGGGATCCGCGTGGGTGGGGGAGAGACGGTCGCTCAATACCGGGTGGCGGATGCCGCCGCCCTCGCGGTCCTGCTGGGACGGCTCGCCGAGGCCCGGGCGGGAGAATGAGCCCCGCCGCACGGGCATAGAATTCGAGAATGTCCGACAGCTCCGAGACCATCGACATCAAGCCCCGCAGTCGTGCCGTCACCGACGGCATCGAAGCCACGACCTCCCGAGGCATGCTCCGCGCCGTCGGAATGGGCGACGAGGACTGGGACAAGCCCCAGATCGGCATCGCCTCGAGCTGGAACGAGATCACCCCCTGCAACCTGAGCCTCGACCGGCTCGCGCAGGGTGCCAAGGAAGGCGTCCACTCGGGCGGCGGCTACCCGCTGCAGTTCGGCACCATCTCCGTCTCGGACGGCATCTCGATGGGCCACGAGGGCATGCACTTCTCCCTCGTGTCGCGCGAGGTCATCGCCGACTCGGTCGAGGCCGTCATCATGGCCGAACGCCTCGACGGCACGGTCCTGCTCGCCGGCTGCGACAAGTCGATCCCCGGCATGATGATGGCGAGCGCGCGCCTCGGCCTGTCGAGCGTCTTCCTGTACGCCGGCTCGACGATGCCGGGCTGGGTCAAGCTGAGCGACGGCACCGAGAAGGACGTCACGATCATCGACTCGTTCGAGGGTGTCGGCGCGTGCCGTGCCGGAAAGATGAGCGAGGCGGACCTCAAGCGCATCGAGTGCGCGATCGTCCCGGGGGAGGGCGCCTGCGGCGGGATGTACACCGCCAACACGATGGCCTCCGTCGGCGAAGCCCTCGGCCTCAGCCTGCCGGGCTCCGCCGCGCCGCCGTCGGCCGACCGCCGTCGCGACTACTACGCCCACCGCTCGGGCGAGGCCGTCGTCAACCTCCTGCGTCAGGGCATCACGACGAAGGACATCCTGACCAAGGAGGCGTTCGAGAACGCGATCGCCCTCGTCATGGCCCTCGGCGGCTCGACGAACGCCGTCCTCCACCTCCTCGCGATCGCCCGCGAGGCGGAGGTCGACCTGAGCCTGCACGACTTCAACCGCATCGGCGACAAGACGCCGCACGTCGCGGACATGAAGCCCTTCGGCCAGTACGTCATGAACGACGTCGACCGGCACGGCGGCATCCCCGTCGTCATGAAGGCCATGCTCGACGAGGGGCTGCTGCACGGCGACGCTCTGACCGTGACCGGAAAGACTCTCGCCGAGAACCTCCGCGACCTCGACCCGGAGCCGATCGACGGCAAGGTCATCCACACGTTCGACAACCCGATCCACGCCAGCGGCGGCATCACGATCCTGCACGGTTCGCTCGCCCCCGAGGGCGCCGTCGTCAAGACCGCAGGCTTCGACGCCGCGGTGTTCGAGGGGCCCGCGCGTGTGTTCGAGCGCGAGCGCGCGGCGATGGATGCCGTGGCGAACGGTGAGATCGAGCCGGGCTCCGTCATCGTGATCCGCTACGAAGGCCCGAAGGGTGGACCGGGCATGCGCGAGATGCTCGCCATCACCGCCGCCATCAAGGGCGCCGGGCTCGGAAAAGATGTACTACTCTTGACGGACGGACGATTCTCAGGCGGCACAACCGGCCTGTGCATCGGCCACATAGCACCCGAAGCGGTGGACGCAGGTCCCATCGCATTCGTGCGCGATGGTGATCTGATACGGGTCGATATCGCGGCTCGCTCCCTCGACCTACTCGTCGACGAGGCTGAGCTGAACGCCCGCCGTGACGGCTGGGCCCCTCTTCCCCCGCGCTATACCCGTGGCGTTCTGGCCAAGTACTCCAAGCTCGTGCGCTCCGCCGCGGAGGGCGCGACCACCGGCTGACTTCGGCTCCGACATCGTCTCCTCTTCTCCAGCGAGGTTCATCACCATGTCCACCGACATCTCCGCGGCCATTCCCCGGCCGCCGTCCCGTACACCCTCGGCACCCGTGATCACGGGAGCAGAGGCCGTTGTCCGATCGCTCGACAACCTCGGCGTCACCGAGGTCTTCGGGCTCCCGGGCGGCGCGATCATGCCCGTCTACGACCCGCTCATGGACGACGAGGCGGTGCGCCACATCCTCGTCCGTCACGAGCAGGGTGCAGGGCACGCGGCCGAGGGCTACGCCGCGGCATCCGGCCGGGTCGGCGTCGCGATCGCCACCTCGGGCCCGGGCGCGACCAACCTCGTGACGGCGATCGCCGACGCGTACATGGACTCCGTCCCGCTCGTCTGCATCACCGGGCAGGTGTTCTCGACCCTCATGGGCACGGATGCCTTCCAGGAAGCCGACATCGTCGGCATCACGATGCCGATCACGAAGCACTCGTTCCTCGTGAAGACCGCCGAGGAGATCCCCGGCGCGATCGCCGCGGCTTTCGAGATCGCCGGCACCGGCCGCCCCGGCCCGGTTCTCGTGGACATCACGAAGGACGCTCAGCAGAACAGCGCGCCGTTCGTCTGGCCGCCGAAGATCGACCTGCCGGGATATCGTCCGGTGACCAAGGCGCACGGCAAGCAGATCCAAGCGGCTGCGCAGCTTCTCGCCGAGTCGCACAAGCCCGTGCTGTACGTGGGCGGCGGTGTCATCCGCGGCGGCGCATCCGACGAGCTGCTGACGCTCGCGGAGGCGACCGGCGCACCCGTGGTCACGACGCTCATGGCGCGCGGCGCCTTTCCCGACTCGCACCCGCAGCACCTCGGCATGCCGGGCATGCACGGCACGGTGCCCGCGGTGCTCGCGCTGCAGGAGTCCGATCTGATCGTCGCCCTCGGTGCGCGCTTCGACGACCGTGTCACGGGCAAGGCGTCGTTGTTCGCGCCGCACGCCAAGGTCGTGCACGTCGACATCGATCCGGCCGAGATCTCGAAGATCCGCTTCGCCGACGTCCCGATCGTGGGCGATGTGCGCGACGTGCTGGTCGACCTCGAGTCGGCCTTCCGCGGCGTCATCGGTGACGGCAAGCCCGACACGACCGAGTGGTGGGCCTACCTCGACGGGCTGCGCGAGGAGTTCCCGCTCGGCTACGCCCCGACGACCGACGGGCTGCTGTCGCCGCAGCACGTGATCCAGCGGATCGGCGAGCTCACGGGCCCCGAGGGCGTCTACGCCTCGGGCGTCGGCCAGCACCAGATGTGGGCCGCACAGTTCATCAAGTACGAGCGCCCCAACTCATGGCTCAACTCCGGCGGCGCCGGCACGATGGGCTACGCGGTGCCCGCTGCCATGGGTGCGAAGGTCGCTCAGCCGGAGCGCGTCGTCTGGGCGATCGACGGCGACGGCTGCTTCCAGATGACGAACCAGGAGCTCGCGACCTGCGTCATCAACCAGATCCCGATCAAGGTCGCGATCATCAACAACTCGTCGCTGGGCATGGTGCGGCAGTGGCAGACGCTGTTCTTCGACGGCCGTCACTCGAACACCGACCTGAACACCGGCCACGGAACGGCGCGCGTCCCCGATTTCGTCAAGCTCGGCGAAGCGTACGGCTGCCTCGCCATCCGGGTCGAGACCGAGGACCAGATCGACGACGCCATCAAGCTCGCCCTCGAGACGAACGATCGCCCCGTCGTGATCGATTTCGTCGTGAGCGCCGACGCGATGGTGTGGCCGATGGTCCCGCAGGGTGTGAGCAACAGCTACATCCAGTACGCCCGCGAGCACGCGCCCGCATTCGACGAGGAGGCCTGAGATGTCGCGCCACGTGCTGAGCCTCCTGGTAGAGGACAAGCCGGGTCTGCTGACCCGTGTCGCCGGGCTGTTCGCCCGACGCGGCTTCAACATCGAGTCGCTCGCCGTCGGCGTCACCGAGGTGCCGGGGCTCTCGCGCATCACGGTCGTCGTCGATGTCGAGGAGTTGCCGCTCGAGCAGGTGACCAAGCAGCTGAACAAGCTCGTGAACGTCATCAAGATCGTCGAGCTCGACTTCTCGTCGTCGGTGCAGCGCGAGCACATCCTCATCAAGGTGCGGGCCGACAACCAGACCCGCTCGAACGTGATCGAGGTCGCGAACCTGTTCCGCGCCGCGATCGTCGACTACGCCCCCGACGCGCTGGTGGTCGAGGTGACCGGAGACCGCGGCAAGATCGACGCGATCCTCCGCGCCTTCGAGCCCTTCGGCATCAAGGAGCTGGCCCAGTCCGGCCTGCTCGCCATCGGGCGCGGCGGCAAGAGCATCACCGAGCGCGTTCTGCGCGGCTGACCTTCCGAACCACGAATCAAGGAGAAACACACGAACATGGCCGAGATCTTCTACGACGACCACGCCGACCTGTCCATCATCCAGGGCAAGAAGGTCGCGATCGTCGGCTACGGCTCGCAGGGACACGCCCACGCCCAGAACCTCCGCGACTCCGGTGTCGAGGTCGTCATCGCGCTCAAGGACGGCTCGAAGTCGGCCGCGAAGGCGCAGGACGAGGGCTTCGAGGTCAAGAACGTCGCGGATGCCGCAGAGTGGGCCGACCTCATCATGATCCTGGCTCCCGATCAGCACCAGCGCTCGATCTACGCCGACTCCATCAAGGACAAGCTCACGGCGGGCAAGACCCTCGCGTTCGCGCACGGCTTCAACATCCGCTTCGGCTACATCGACGCTCCCGAGGGCGTCGACGTCATCCTCGTCGCCCCGAAGGCCCCGGGCCACACGGTGCGCCGCGAGTTCGTCGCGGGTCGCGGCATCCCCGACATCATCGCCGTCGAGCGCGACGCGTCCGGCTCGGCCTGGGACACCGCGCTTTCGTACGCGAAGGCCATCGGCGGCACCCGCGCGGGTGTCATCAAGACCACGTTCACCGAAGAGACCGAGACCGATCTCTTCGGCGAGCAGGCCGTGCTCTGCGGTGGCATGAGCCACCTCGTCCAGTACGGCTTCGAGACGCTGATCGAGGCCGGCTACCAGCCCCAGATCGCGTACTTCGAGGTGCTGCACGAGCTCAAGCTGATCGTCGACCTCATGTGGGAGGGCGGCATCGCCAAGCAGCGCTGGTCGATCTCCGACACCGCCGAGTACGGCGACTACGTCTCCGGCCCGCGCGTGATCTCGCCGGAGGTCAAGGAGAACATGAAGGCCGTGCTCGCCGACATCCAGTCGGGCGCGTTCGCGCAGCGCTTCATCGCCGACCAGGACAACGGCGCCACCGAGTTCCTCGGCCTCCGCGAGAAGGAGCAGGGTCACCCCATCGAGGCGACCGGCAAGGAGCTGCGCGGCCTCTTCGCCTGGAAGCAGCAGGACAGCGACTACATCGAGGGCAGCGCCGCGCGCTGACCCGTCACGAGCGGCACCGTCCGCTCCGCGACCCTCGGCGGCACCCCGTCGAGCCCGGCCTCGTGCCACGGAAGCCCGGTCCCCATCAGGGGCCGGGCTTTCGGCGTGCCCCCACAGTCGTGACCTTTTACGATGGATGCATGCCCGTCCGTAAGAAGCAGTTCGCTCGCGCGCGCCTGGGGGCGGTGTGCGTCGCAGCTTCTGTGATCGCGGGGGCGATCACCGCACCGTCCGCCTGGTCGGTCACCGCCGATGAGATCGAGGTCGTCCCGCGATCGGACGCCCCGGTTGCGCCCGTGATCCCGGATGAGGAATCGGACGAGGGCGTCCCGACGCCCGCACCGGGTGAGACCGAGACGCCGGCGCCGACCCCGGCGCCGACGAGCGAACCGTCGCCGACGGATGGCGAGCCGACCCCGGCGCCGACCACGAGTCCGGCACCGAGCCCGTCCTCTCCGGTGGACCCCTCGCCGACGGTACCCGTCGAGCAGCCGCCCGCGCCGACGCCGCCGCGCATCGAGACCGACGCCCAGGTCGAGCTGCGCGCTTCTACTGCTCTCCGACTCGGCGCCTTCCTGCGGCTCGCGCCGCGTGGCACCGACATGGCAACGCCCACCCCCGAACCGAGCGACGCGGTCCACATCGACGGCGGTCCTGACGTGGGCGGGTCGGCGCAGCTCGGCGCTTCCGTCCCCGCTGAAGACCCGACGGGGCGGACCGACGCGGTCCGGGTCGGATCGTTGCACGACGGGTCGGGCGAGGAACTCACGCGCCCTGTCGTCTGGGCGCCATGGGCCGGAGCGCTCGCTCTGGCCGGCGCCGGTGTCGCGATTCTGGTGCTGCGCGGCGGTCGTCAGATCGGTCGCTGATCGGCGCGGCCCGGCGCCGCGCCCGAGCCGGCCGTGGTCGCGCGGTACTCTGAGCAGGTGACGAGCCGCGATGACGACGCCCTGAGCTGGGCGGGGGACGACGATCCGACACTCGTGTCCGCGGCCACGGGTCAGCCCACGCCGGCGGCGTCCGGCCCTAGGGAGAACGATTCCACGGAGACGGCGTCCGACCTGCCTGCCGAGTCGGCGGAGCACCCCTCGTCCGAGGGCCTGAGCAGCGCTGCTCTCATCTCGCTCGGTGTCCTCGGCGGAATCTATCTGCTGTACTCGGTCGGCTGGTTCGTCGGCGGCATGCGCGTCCACAACCTGAGCGGACTGCTCGGGATCGAGACCGCCGTCACCATCCCGGTGCTCGTGCTCGCCGTCGCCGCGCCGGCGATCTGGTTCACGGCCGCCTACATCCTCACCCGGAGTTCGCGCGTGT
Organism: Microbacterium sp. 1262; assembly: GCF_040544895.1. NCBI lineage: Bacteria > Bacillati > Actinomycetota > Actinomycetes > Micrococcales > Microbacteriaceae > Microbacterium > Microbacterium sp. 1262. The sequence continues at coordinate 1,250,339 of NZ_JBEPKU010000001.1, read as the reverse complement.
GGATACGATTCGCCTGGCTCGTCGCGGGAGCGCTGCTTCTCGTTCCGTGGCCCTTCGCGACGCTCGGGGCGGTGAGCTGATGGTGTCGAACGAAGCGCAGCCGTCACGGAAGGCGCCCCCGGTATGGCGGGTGGCGACTGTCGCGGGCGCGTTCGGTCTGTTCTACGCGTATGCGGTCTGGGCGGCGGTCCCGCTCCTCTTCGCGCCCTCTCCGGCACGCACCGCTGTCGGGTGGGTGGCCGTCGTCGCCGCGGTCGTGATGCCGATCGTGATCTTCGCCGGGGCTTTCGCGCTCGGTTGGCGCCGGCCGTCCGGGGCGTTCGCGCTCATTCTGCTGGGCGGCCTCGGGCTTGCGTCCGTGTTCTTCCTCAACGTCATCTCGTTCGCGCTCACCTCCGGTGCGGTCTGACGCGGCGGAACGTCACACGGTCATGGGTGTCGCCGACGCCGCGCTAGGCTGAGACGACCCGCCGCACCGCCGTCGGCTGTCGTGGCGACCACCCGTTCCGCGCTTCTGCGCATGCTCCAGAGGATCGTCCGTGCCCCAGCCCGTCGTGCTCATCGCCGAAGAACTCTCGCCCGCCACGATCGATGCCCTCGGTCCTGATTTCGAGATCCGATCCGTCGACGGCGCCGACCGTGCCGCGCTGCTGCCGGCTCTCGCCGACGCGCATGCTGTGCTGATCCGATCGGCGACCAAGATGGATGCCGAGGCGATCGCTGCCGCGCCCTCGCTGAAGGTCATCGCTCGCGCGGGCGTCGGACTCGACAACGTCGACATCAAGGCCGCAACTGCTGCCGGTGTGATGGTGGTCAACGCTCCGACATCCAACATCATCTCCGCGGCCGAGCTCACCGTCGGCCACATCCTCAGCCTTGCGCGCCACATTCCCGCGGCTCACGCGTCGCTCGCGACCGGTGCGTGGAAGCGCTCGTCCTTCACCGGAACCGAGCTGTTCGAGAAGACCGTGGGCATCATCGGCCTCGGCCGTATCGGTGCGCTGATCGCTGCGCGACTGCAGGCATTCGGCGTCAACGTCGTGGCATACGACCCCTACGTCACTCCCACCCGTGCACAGCAGCTCGGCGTGACGCTGTTGAGCCTCGACGACCTGCTCGCGCAGAGCGATTTCGTCACGATCCACATGCCCAAGACGCCTGAGACGACCGGCATGATCGGCGCCGAGCAGTTCGCGCGCATGAAGAAGTCCGCCTACGTCGTCAACGTCGCTCGCGGCGGCCTGATCGACGAGGAGGCCCTCTACGCCGCTCTCACGACCGGCGAGATCGCCGGGGCGGGGCTCGACGTGTTCACGAGCGAGCCGCCGAAGGAGGACGGCACGGCGTACCCGCTGCTCTCTCTGCCGAACGTCGTCGTCACGCCGCACCTCGGCGCGTCGACCGATGAGGCTCAGGAGAAGGCGGGCGTCTCGGTCGCGAAGTCGGTCAAGCTCGCTCTCGAGGGCGACCTCGTGCCCGATGCCGTCAACGTCGCCGGGGGTGTCATCGACCCCTTCGTCCGCCCCGGCATCGCGCTCGTCGAGCAGCTCGGCCAGATCTTCACGGGTCTTGCGCCCAGCGCACTGACGAGCCTCGACATCGAGGTCCGCGGCGAGCTGGCCGCCTACGACGTGAGCGTGTACCGTCTCGCCGCGCTGAAGGGCATCTTCACCAATATCGTCAGCGAGAACGTCTCGTACGTGAACGCACCGCTCTTCGCCGAGCAGCGCGGCATCGAGACTCGTCTCATCGTCGAGGCCGACAGCCCGCTCTACCGCAACATCACCATTCTCCGGGGCACCCTCTCCGACGGGTCGGTCCTGACGGTCGAGGGCACTCTCGCCGGAACGCGGATGGTTCCGAAGGTGGTCGGTATCAACGGTTACGAGGTCGAGGTGCCGATCGAGCGTCACCACGTCGTCATGCGCTACGCCGACCGGCCCGGCATCGTCGCGATCTACGGCCAGAAGCTGGGGGAGGCGGGCATCAACATCGCCGGTCTGCAGGTCGCGCGGCCGGACGCCTCGGGCCGCGCGCTCTCGGTGCTCACGGTCGATTCGCCGGTGCCCGACCACCTTCTCGACGAGATGCGCGAGGCCGTGGCCGCAGACCTGTTCCGCCAGATCGAGCTGACCGAGGTCTGAGTGCTCGATTCGATGCCCGGGGCGGATTCGTCCCGGGCATCGGTCATGATCGGGCGACGCTGAGCACCAGCCGGATGAGTGCGTCGAAGTCTTCGCCCTGGGGCAGTGGACCCACGACAGCGCCCGCCCCCAGCGCGTTGTTGAAGTAGAGGCCGTCGCCGACCAGAAGCACGAGCTGCAGCGCCGTCTCGTCGCGCGTGTGCTCGCGGAGCGCCTCTTCCCACAGGGTGCGGACGTCGCGCAGCGCGGCGCTCGCGGCGGGGTGACCGCTCTGAGCCAGACGGGAACCGGCCAAGAGAGCGCGATCGAGGGCGCTGTCCTCCATCACCGACGTGCGGAGATAGGCCGCGACGATCCCCTCGGGATGCTGCGCCATGTCGTCGACGTCGAGACGCGCGAGCTCCATCATCCGCTCCAGGAGGGCCGTCTCGAGCGCCTCCTTCGAGGCGTAGTGGTACAGCAGTCCTCCCTTCGAGACCCCGGCTGCGGCGGCGACGGCGTCCATCGTGGCGCCGCGGGCTCCGTCGGAGATCAGGAGATTCTCGTACGCGTCGAGCACGCTCTCGCGTGCGCGTGGGGGACGACTCATGTCCGCAATCCTCTCGCGTCTCGGCGTTCGACCCTGTTACTATACCGGCTGGACGGTGAACTAATGACGTTGACAGAAGAGATCGCAATCGCAGACGGCCAGGGCCGACGGGTCGGCTGGCGGGGGTGGGCCGCGCTCGGCGTGCTGATGCTGCCGGTGCTGCTCGTATCGGTGGACAACACGGTGCTGAGCTTCGCGCTGCCCGAGATCGCACGAGCCCTGAGTCCCACCAGCGCGCAACAGCTCTGGATCATCGACGTGTATCCGCTCATCCTCGCGGGACTCCTCGTGACGATGGGGTCGCTCGGCGATCGCTTCGGTCGGCGCCGGATGCTGCTGGTCGGCGCGACCGGGTTCGCAACGGTCTCCGCCCTGGCGGCTTTCGCGCCCAACGCCGAGATGCTCATCGCGGCGAGGGCGGCGATGGGCGTGTTCGGCGCCATGCTGATGCCGTCGACGCTGTCGCTGCTGCGAAGCATCTTCACCGACCGGGACCAGCGCCGGCTCGCCATCGCGGTCTGGGCCTCGATGTTCTCGGCGGGCGCCGCGCTCGGTCCGATCGTCGGCGGCGTGCTGCTCGAGCATTTCAGCTGGGGGTCGGTATTCCTCATGGCGGTGCCGGTACTCGTGCCGCTGCTCGTGCTCGCGCCCTTCCTCGTTCCCGAGAGCCGCGATCCGCGGCCGGGGCGCATCGATCCGATCAGCATCGCCCTGTCGATGCTGACGATGGTGCCGATCGTCTACGCCATCAAGGACTTCGCGGTGAAGGGGTGGGGCATCACCCCGCCGCTGCTGTTCGCGCTCGGACTGGTGTTCGGCTGGCTCTTCGTGCGGCGCCAGCTTCGCGTGAACGAACCGATGCTCGACATGCGACTGTTCTCCCGGGGCACCTTCAGTGGTGCGCTGCTGGTCAACCTCCTGAGCGTCGTGGCCCTCGTCGGGTTCCTGTACTTCGTGACGCAGCATCTGCAGCTGATCGTCGGTCTCTCGCCGCTGCAGGCCGGGCTCGCGCTCGTGCCCGGTCTGGCCATGATGATCGTCGCGGGCCTGGGAGTCGTGCCCATCTCACGCCGGGTGTCGCCTCGCATCGTCGTGCCCGCGGCACTGACGCTGTCGGCCGCCGGGTACGTCATGATCGCGCTCCTGACCGACGCCGAGAGCATGATCGAGCTCGTGCTCGCGTTCGCCCTGCTGGGTATGGGCATCGGCGCGGCGGAGACGGTGTCGAACGAACTCGTGCTCGCGAGCGCCCCGCCGGCGAAGGCCGGAGCGGCCAGCGCAGTGTCCGAGACTGCGTACGAGGTGGGCGCCGTGCTGGGAACAGCGGTGCTCGGCGGCATCCTCACCGCGATGTATCGCGTCGGCATGGCGGTCCCCGAAGGGGTGCCAGCCGAGGCCGCTGATGCAGCGCGCGAGACTCTCGCGGGAGCCGTCAACGTCGCGCAGGGTCTGCCCGAGCCGATCGGACGTCAGCTGATGGATGCGGCCGCGCACGCGTTCGACTCCGGCGTCGGCGTGACCGCGGCCATCGGCGCTGTGCTCGTCGTCTGCGCGGGCATCATCGCGGCCACTACGCTGAAGGGATCCCACTCGCGGCCCGCCGAGCACTGAGCGCTCGGCGCGCCGCTTCGCCGAGAACGAGGAGAGCGATGTCGCGCGTCGTGAAGCTGGCCGTGATTCCGGGCGACGGAATCGGTCCCGAGGTCGTCGCCGAGGCCGAGAAGGTGCTCGACGCGGCCGTGGCGGGGACGGATGTGGTCATCGACAGGACGCGGTTCGCGCTCGGTGCGGCGCGCTACCTCGAGACCGGTGACACGCTCACGGACGACGACCTCGCGGCGATCGCGGGGCACGATGCGATCCTCCTCGGCGCGGTCGGGGGAGTGCCCGGCGACCCGCGGCTGCGCGACGCGAACATCGAGCGGGGACTCCTGCTCAAGCTTCGCTTCGAGCTCGACCACTACGTCAACCTCCGACCGTCGAAGCTGTATCCGAGCGTTCCGGGTCCGCTCGCCGACCCCGGGGAGATCGACTTCGTCGTGGTCCGCGAGGGCACCGAGGGGCCGTACGTCGGCAACGGCGGCAGCATCCGCCGCGGCACCCCGCACGAGGTCGCGAACGAGACCTCGGTGAACACCGCTTTCGGTGTCGAGCGTGTCGTGCGCTACGCGTTCGATCTGGCCGAGCGCCGGCGGCAGAAGCTGACGCTGGTGCACAAGACGAACGTTCTCGTGCACGCGGGCGGGATCTGGAAGCGCATCGTGGACGAGGTGGCCGCTGAGCACCCCGACGTCGCCGTAGACTATCTCCACGTCGACGCGGCGACGATCTTCCTGGTCACGAACCCGGGCCGCTTCGATGTGATCGTCACCGACAACCTCTTCGGCGACATCCTGACCGACTTGGCCGGCGCCGTCACCGGAGGCATCGGCCTCGCCGCTTCGGGGAACATCAACCCCGACGGCGCGTTCCCCTCGATGTTCGAGCCCGTTCACGGATCGGCGCCCGACATCGCGGGCCAGCAGAAGGCCGATCCCACGGCCGCGATCCTCTCCGTCTCGTTGCTGCTCGATCACCTCGGGCTCACGGAGGCCGCTCGACGCGTGACACGCGCGGTCGAGGCTGACATCGCGGACCGCAGCTCGGACCCGCGCACCACGACACAGATCGGCGACGCGATCACGGCTCGACTCCAGGCGTAGCCTGGAAGCCGCCCGCCGCCCGACATTCTCTGGGAAGACAGATGACGCTCCTCGAAAACGACCCCGACGCCGGACTCGAAGCCCTCGAGTTCGCCGTCACGCGAAACCTCACCGCAGCCTCGGCTGCCCGTCGCGAGGAGATCCTCGCGAATCCCGGGTTCGGCACCCACTTCACCGACCACATGGTGGACATCTGCTGGTCGGTCCGGGGCGGCTGGCACCGCCCGCGCGTCCAGCCGTACGGTCCGATCACCCTCGATCCGGCTGCGGCGGTGCTGCACTACGGCCAGGAGATCTTCGAGGGCATCAAGGCCTATCGTCACGCCGACGGCTCGGTCCATACCTTCCGACCCGACCAGAACGGTCGGCGGCTCCAGCGCTCCGCGCGCCGCCTCGCGCTGCCCGAGCTGCCGGTCGAATGGTTCATCCAGTCGCTCCGCGAGCTCATCGCCGTCGATGGGGATTGGGTGCCCTCCGGCGCTGATCAGTCGCTCTATCTGCGGCCGTTCATGTTCGCGAAGGAGGCGTTCCTCGGCGTGCGCCCCGCGAACAAGGTCGCGTACTACCTGATCGCGAGCCCGGCGGGTGCTTACTTCACCGGGGGAGTGAAGCCCGTCTCGATCTGGCTCAGCGAGGACTACGCCCGCGCAGGCAAGGGCGGCACGGGCGCCGCCAAGACCGGCGGCAACTACGCGTCGAGCCTGCTCCCGCAGGCCGAGGCGTACGAGAACGAATGCGACCAGGTCGTCTTCCTCGATCAGGACCGCAACGTGGAGGAGCTCGGCGGCATGAACGTCGTGTTCGTCTACAAGGACGGCACGATCGTCACGCCGCAGTCCGACTCGATCCTCGAAGGGATCACCCGCGACTCGATCCTGCAGCTCGCGCGCGACCGCGGGCACAAGGTCGAGGGACGCGCCGTCTCGCTCGACGAATGGCGCCAGGGCGTGGCATCCGGTGACATCGTCGAGGTCTTCGCCTGCGGTACCGCTGCCGTCGTGACGCCGATCGGGATTCTCAAGGGCCACGACTTCTTCGACGAGCAGCCGGTCGGCGAGCTCGCCCTGTCGCTGCGCGAAGAGCTCACCGACATCCAGTACGGACGACGCGAAGACAAGCACGGCTGGCTCGTGCGATTGGACGGCTGAGATGAAGATCGTACGGTTCTCCCACAACGAGGCCATCCGCTACGGCATCCTCGACGGCACCGACCTGGTGACCCTGGCAGGCGACCCGATGTACGCGGGCTACGACACGACGGGCGAGCGCGTTGCGCTCAGCGACGCCGTGCTGCTGGCTCCCGTCATCCCGCGATCCAAGATCATCGCCGTCGGCCGGAACTACCGCGAGCACGCCGCGGAGTTCGGCAATGAGGTGCCCGCGGAACCCTTGCTGTTCTTCAAGCCGAACACCTCGGTGATCGGTCCCGGCGACGCCATCATCCGCCCGACCCAGTCGCAGCAGGTGGACTTCGAGGGCGAGCTCGCCGTCGTCATCGGCAAGGTCACCCGCAACGTCTCCGCCGACGACGCGCTAAGCCATGTGTTCGGCTACTCGATCGCGAACGATGTCACGGCACGCGACCTGCAGCGCAGCGACGGCCAGTGGACGCGGGCGAAGGGCTTCGACACGTTCTGCCCGCTCGGGCCGGCCATCGAGACCGAGTTCGACCCGTCACAGGCCGAGCTCGTCGCCCGGGTGAACGGCGACGAGAAGCAGCGTGCACCGCTGACCGACATGGTCCATGGCATCGCCGACCTCATCGCCTACGCCTCGGCGGCGTTCACGCTGCTGCCGGGCGACGTCATCCTGACGGGAACGCCTGCCGGCGTCGGTCCGCTCGTCGCGGGCGATGTCGTGGAGGTCGAGATCGATGGTCTCGGCATCCTGCGCAACATCGTCCGGGATGCCTGACACGATCGGAACTCCTGCTCCGAGCGCGGCGTCCGCCGGCGTCCCACGGGAGGTCGTGCGGCGCCGCGCGCTGGTCGTGCTCTCGCTCGGCCAGGTGCTCGGCGGCATCGGTTTCGGGTCGACCATCTCGCTCGGAGCGGTCATCACCGAGCGGCTCACGGGCGACGAGGCTCTGGCGGGTCTCCCGACTGCTGCGGTGACGCTGGGGGCTGCTCTGCTGGCGGTGCCGTTGGCCTCGTTCGCGTCGCGGTCGGGGCGACGCCCGGCGCTCGCCCTCGGGATGCTGCTGGCGCTCGTCGGCGTCGCGCTCGTGGTCGTGGGGACGGCGGCAGCGCTGTTCCCGGTTCTGCTCGTCGCCTTCGCGTTGATCGGCGCCGGCCAGGCCGCGAATCTGCAGTCCCGGTTCGCCGCGACCGATCTCGCGACCGATCGCACGCGCGGGCGCGACCTCTCGATCGTCGTGTGGGCGACCACCATCGGCGCTGTGCTCGGTCCGAACCTGATCGGCGCCGGTGAGGCGCTCGGCGACGTGGTGGGGATGCCTCCCCTGACCGGGCCGTACCTCTTCACGGCGGTCGCGCAGCTGCTGGCCATCGCCTTATACCTCGTCGCTCTGCGGCCCGACCCGCTGTTGCTCGCGCGCACGGCGAGCGCCGAGGCACCCCAGGCGCCGGCGACGCGCCGGGCGCAGGCCGACCGACCCGGTGCCGCCCGATACGCCGTGCTCGCGATCGCCGGATCGCACGGGGTCATGGTGTCGGTCATGGCGATGACGCCTCTGCATCTCGTCCACCACGGTGCGGAACTCTCGGTCGTCGGGCTCACCATCAGCCTGCACATCGCCGGCATGTATGCGCTGTCACCTCTCTTCGGCATCCTCGCCGACCGTCTCGGGCGCGTGGCGACGGTCCTGCTCGGTCAGGCTCTGCTCGCCGCCTCGCTCGTCGTCGCCGCGATGGGCGCCGACTCGGCCCTCGCTGTCACTGCCTCACTGATTCTGCTCGGGCTCGGCTGGAGCGGAGCCACCGTGGCGGGATCGGCGCTGCTCACCGAGGCGTCGTCGCCGGAGCGCCGGACCGCGCGTCAGGGACGCAGCGACGCCATCATGAACGTCGTCGGGGCCGCGGGCGCCGCCGCGGCCGGGGGAGTGTTGGGCGTCCTCGGCTACGCGGGTCTAGCGGTGTGCGCTCTCGCTGTCGTCGCTGTCGTCGTGATCGGCGGACTTCTGGCTGGCCGGTCTATGCGTTCGCCCGACCGTTCGAACCACCCCGTCGGCACCTAGACCCTGGGCCGCTCAGCGGCAAGCATTTTGCTCCGGGGCGGAAGGCTGGCACCGTGGAGTCATGAGCCACCGCGCACAGTTGATCATCGCCCTCGTCTCGAGCGCGATCCTCTTCCTCTCGATCGCGCTGATGTTCGCGCTGGTGATCATCAGCTTCTTCACCGATGGCATCGACTTCGCGGGTGATTCCCACATCGCCGATGCGCTCGCGTCGACCGGGTGGGCACTGACGGCGTGACGCCGACCACCGCCGTGCTCCGCTGATCAGCCGAGGAGGGCGGTCGCGGCCAGCTCGACGTCGGCCTCGTCGTTGAAGACGTGGAACGCGATGCGCGCATTGCCGCGACGGCCGGATGCCGCCACCCCGGCGGACGTCAGCCGTGCGAGATCCGTACCGGCGGGGTCGGGCCACGTGACGATCGGGGTCGCCCGCAGAGGCTCGGGAAGTCCGAGCCGCTCGCGAAAGGCTGAGGCGAGACCGGTCACCCGCGCGTGCAGGGCCGCAGGGTCGGCATCCGCGAACATCGCCAGTGCTGGTTCGGCGCCCACCATCGCCTGCCACGCTGGCGACACATCGAAGCGCCGCGCCGAGCGCGCGAGTGACGCGTCGACGCCGTAGCACGCGGCCCACGGGTCCTCGCCGGCGTACCATCCGGCGTGGAGGGGTGTGAGCGTCGCTGCGAAGTCGTCGGCGAGCACGAGGAACGCCACGCCGCGAGGCGCGCACAGCCACTTGTACGTGTGGCAGACGAGGGCGTCGAACTGCCCGGCGTCGAGGGGGAGCCAGCCCGCCGCCTGCGTCGCGTCGCAGAGGGTGCGGGCTCGGGCCCGCTGCGCGGCCTCGGAGATCGCGGCCGCGTCGGCGACCTCTCCCGTGGCCGACTGCACGATCGAGAACGCGACGAGGTCGACCTCCGGAGTGATCGCGTCGGCGAGGTCGGCGAGCGGGACGGCGCGGACTCGGATGCCGCGCCCGGCGTGCGCGAACGGGAGAACGAGCGAGGAGAACTCGCCCTCGGGGCACAGCACGGTCGCGCCATCGGGGAGGGAAGCCGCGATCATGCCGACCAGGACCGACGTCTGCGACCCGATGGCCACGTGCTCGGGGTCGGTCGACACCAATCGGGCGAAGTGGGAGCGGCAACGCTCGGCCACGTCCGCGTAATGAACGAGATCGGGTCGGGCATCGAGGTCGGCGACGACCGCCGCCCGCGTCGCGACCGTCGGCAGGCCCGTGCTGCAGGCGGCGAGATAGCCCTGAGCCCCCGGGAACGCGGCGTGAAGCTCCTCCGGTGTGAGAGTCCTCGTCTGCATGCATCCAGGCTGCGCGATCGTAATCTATTGGTCTACGGCAGGATTTGCATACAAAGCATCACGCCTAGTTATCTATCTGGATGGACACCCCGGACTATCGTCTCGATGTCACCGAATTGCGCGTCGTGCGGGCCATCGCCGACGGCGGGTCGATCACGGCGGCGGCGTCGGCGCTGGGCTACAGTCAGCCGGCCGTGAGCCAGCAGATCAAGCGGCTGGAACAGCGCCTCGGCGTGCCGGTCGTCGAGCGGGTCGGGCGACGTATGCGGCTCACCGAAGCAGGCCGCGTGATCGCCCGGCACGCGGCGGCGGTCGCGACGGTCATCGAGGCGGCCTCCGGTGAACTGGCCGAGCTCGCCGGATTGCGGTCGGGGACCGTGCGCATGGTCGGCTTCCCCTCCGCTTCGCCGACGGTGCTGCCGCGGCTGATGGACCGGCTGGCCCACGCGGAGCCGGGACTGACTCTGACGTACGTCGAGGCAGAGCCGCCCGAGGCGATCGCCGATGTGCGCGCAGACCGGGCCGACATCGCTCTGACGTTCGGTTACCCGGGTGATAGGAGCGACCCGCACGGTGAGAACGTCCGAGGACTCGACACCGAGGTCATCGGGTACGACGACCTGCTGGCGGTGCTGCCGGCCGACCACCCGGCCGCCCGCGGGTCGGGGGCCATCGAGATCGCGCCACTTGCGCACGAGGCGTGGATCGCCGGATGCCCCCGCTGCCGTGGTCATCTGCTCGAGGTGTGCGGCCGAGCCGGGTTCGACCCCGCGATCCGCTTCGAGACCGACAATTTCGTCGCGGTCGAGCAGCTCGTGGCTCAGGGAATCGGTGTCGCCACTCTTCCCGGGCTCGCGGTCGCGTCGTTCCCTCTCCTCCCCGGTGTGGTGACGCGACCGCTTCCCGCGAGCGAACGCCGCGCCATCCACGCGGTCTCGGCGGGCGGAGCGGGCCGGGTTCCCGCGGTGGCATCGGTCCTCGGCCACCTGCGGGCCGTCGTCGCGGAGCTCACCGGCGGCGACGCTCACGAGAACTAAGCTGGAGGGGATGTCCACCGCACCGCACCCCGCCACCACGACCGCCGCCGGAACCGATGTCCGCGTGCGGTTCTGCCCGTCGCCGACCGGTCTGCCGCACGTCGGCCTCATCCGCACGGCCCTGTTCAACTGGGCCTACGCGCGCCACAACGGCGGCAAGATGGTCTTCCGCATCGAAGACACCGACGCCGCGCGCGACAGCGAGGAGAGCTACCAGCAGCTGCTCGAAGCGCTGCGGTGGCTCGAGATCGACTGGGACGAGGGCGTCGAGAAGGGCGGCCCTCACGCACCGTACCGCCAGTCGCAGCGCCACGAGATCTACCGCGAGGTGCTCGACAAGCTCATCGCCGCCGGGGTCGTCTACGAGTCGTACTCGACCGCCGAGGAGATCGACGCCCGCAACGAGGCGAACGGCCGCGCGAAGCAGCTCGGCTACGACAACTTCGACCGTGACCTCACCGACGAGCAGAAGGCCGCCTTCCGTGCCGAGGGTCGCGAGCCCGCGTGGCGCCTGCGCGTGCCCGACCATGACCTCACCTTCGTCGATCTCATCCGCGGCGAGGTGACCTTCCCCGCCGGGTCGTTCCCCGACTTCGTCATCGTTCGCGCGGGCGGCGTTCCGCTCTACACGTTCGTGAACCCCGTCGACGACGCGCTCATGGGTATCACCCACGTTCTGCGCGGCGAGGACCTCATGCCGTCGACGGCGCGTCAGCTCGCGCTGTACGCGGCGCTCATCGAGGCCGGGGTCACCGATTTCGTCCCGCGGTTCGGTCACATGCCGCTTGTCCTCGGCGAGACCGGCAACAAGAAGCTGTCGAAGCGCGACCCGAAGGCCGACCTCTTCCTGCAGCGCGAGAAGGGTTTCATTCACGAGGGGCTACTGAACTACCTGTCGCTCCTCGGCTGGTCGATCGCGCCCGATCGCGACGTCTTCACGCGCGACGAGCTGATCGCCGCGTTCGACATCGCCGACGTGAACCCGAACCCGGCCCGCTTCGACCAGAAGAAGGCCGAGTCGATCAACGGCGACCACGTGCGGATGCTCGCGCCCGACGACTTCGCCGAGCGCCTCGTGCCCTACCTCGCCGGCGCCGGGCTGATCGAGAACCCTCCCACGGCGGCGCAGCGCGAGACCCTCGAGGCCGCGGCGCCCCTCGTCCAGGAGCGAATGCAGCTGCTCGGCGATGCACCGGGTCTGCTCGGCTTCCTGTTCCGCTCCGAGGTCGCCTACGACGACGATGCGCTCTCGGGTCTTCCGGCGAACGCGGGGGAGGTGCTCGTCGCGTCGGTCGGCGCCCTCGAGCTCGTTCCCGAGCAGGGCTTCACCGCGGCCGCGGTGCAGGATGCCCTCGCGCCCGCCCTCATCGAGGGGCTCGGGCTCAAGCCGCGTGTCGCCTACGGCCCGCTGCGCGTCGCCCTCAGCGGACGTCGCGTGTCGCCGCCGCTGTTCGAGTCGATGGAGCTGCTCGGCAAGGCCGAGACCATCCGCCGGCTCGACGCCCTCGTCCAGCGCGTCGGCTGACGCGCCCGGGCGGCGCTCGGTTAGGCCCCACCGCATCCGTCGGGTATAGTTGATCCTCGGTGCGACTGAGGTCAAACCGACCATGGGGTATGGTGTAATTGGCAACACGGCTGATTCTGGTTCAGTTGTTCTTGGTTCGAGTCCAGGTACCCCAGCTTCGAGAAAGGCCCCGCTTCGGCGGGGCCTTTTACGTTTCGTGTGCGACGTGGCCGCGGTCAGCGAGGCCGGGGAGACGGTGCCAACCGCGGTGCCACGACCGCCGCCACGATCAGCGGTGTGGCTAGGAAGAGCCAGGCCGCAGCCGAGGCCCCCGCCATCGCGAGCAGGACGCCGACGATGAGGTTGCCGATGAGCACCGCGATGCCCCCGCAGGTGGCGAGCAGGCCGAAGAACGACCCTGTCGGACGATCCTCCGCGAAGCGGGGGACCAGCGACAGGGCTGTCGGGTTGGTCGTCATGTGGCCCGCCACGACGAGGGATGCCGCGACGACGACGAGCGTGACGCGTGCGGCATCCGCCACCGGCGTCAGCGCGCCGACCGCGACGACGGCGAAGCCGGCGGCGGACAGCACGTAGCCGGTGCGAAGGGCGACCGGAGCGCCGACGCGCGCCGACCAGCGGGCGACGGGGATCTGCAGCGTCAGCGTCAGGACCGACACCCACGCGAACATCCCGGCGGTCGCGGTGGCCGGGTGGTCCGTGGTGGCGAGCTGCAACGGCAGCGCGAGGTAGAGCTGGTTGTACGCCAGCAGGTCGGCGGCGTGCGCGGCCGAGAAGCCGACGAAGCGCCGGTCACGCAACGACCACCAGCGTCTTGTCGGGCCCGCCGCGACCTCCGACGTGTGTTCGCGGCGCGCGGCGGGCAGCGAGAATGCGAGGAACAGTCCGATCAGAACGAAGAAGCCGGCCCCGCAGAGGGCGACCGTTTCGAAGCCCCAGCCGAGGAGAGCGGCACCGATGACGGGGCCGGTCACAGCTCCCAGCTCGCCGGTGATGCTGAGCCAGGCGAAAAGCGAGGCACGTGTTCCGGTTCCCGCGGCCGGTCGCCGGCCCTCGGCGTCCGCGAGGAGCACGTTGAGCCCCGGCGAGAACAACGCTCCGCCGAGGCCCGTGAGGACGGTCCCGGCGACGAAGAGAGCGAGCTGCGGCGGTGCCAGCAGTAGGGATGCCGCGAGCGTCGTGAATCCGGCTACGCGAACGCCGCATCCGAGGAGAATGACGCGGCGCGCGCCGATTCTGTCGGCGAGCACCCCGCCGACGAGGAACATTCCCTGCTGGGCGAACGTGCGGACCCCGAGAATCAGTCCGACTGTGGTGGCCGCGACGCCGAAGTCCTCGGTGAGGACGAGCGCGAGGAAGGGCACAACGGCGTAGAAGCCCGTGTTGAAGAGGAACTGCGTTGCCAGCAGCACCGGGGTGCGCGCGGCGCGCGGTGCTGCGGCACCGGGAGATGGTTCGGGCACGTCGGTCTCTCTCGGGCTTCGGATGGCGTCGGCGGACCGCGTCGGGGCCCGCGGAGGGGGTGGGTCGTGCAACGCACCGAAACGATCATCGCAAGACGACGGCCATGCGGCCGCGAACGGCGTGCCGCCGAGTGACAATGGGCGTATGGGACTCTTCACGCAGCGACCCGAGGAACCGAGCGAATGGGCGGGTCTGCCCTCCGAGCCCGTTCGTCGGAAGTCGAACGCCGAGATGCTGCCCGACGAGCCGCCGGCCGCCGACCCTGCGGGCGACCTGCTCGGCGGGGGCGGTATCGCGTCGATCTCGATTCCGCTGGCGGTTCCGACCGCGAGGGAGGCTGAAAACGCCGACGCCGACGCCGACGGCGAGCCGGAATCGCGCAGCGAGCCGCCCACTGTCTGACAGGTGTCGGATAGGCTGATCACATGGACCCGCGGTCGATGCGCAGCCGAGAGGCACTGCGCCGGGCCGCGCTCGATCTGGCCGCGACGCGCCCGCTCTCCGACCTTTCGGTGTCGGAGATCTGCCGCACGGCGGGCGTGACGCGCGACACCTTCTACCGTCATGCCGATGCCCCGGTCTCGCTCGTCGCCGACGCGCTGAGCGTCGAGCTGGCGGAGGTGCTCTCCGACATCGGCGAGCTCGACTCGCTCTCGACCGCCGAGACCCTGCTGCTCACGCACGTCAAGGAACGAGCCGACGTGTACCGCGGGGCGCTGCATCCTTCGCTCGCCGCGCCGATCCGCGACGTGCTCGAGCGGGTCGTCGCCGGCGGCCTCGTGGAATGGCTCGAACGACATCCGGAGATCGAACCACCCGCGATCGACGATGTGCCGTCGCGAGAGATCGCCGTCGCGTACGCGGCGGGCGGGACGGTCGCCGCCATCGAGTCCTGGCTGCGCTCCGGCGCGGACGACGTTGCGTGGGCGACGAGGGCGATTCTCGCCGCATCACCGGAATGGTGGCTGCGGTGACGCAGCCGAACGAGAGGAGATCACGATGAAGGCAGCAGTGTTCCACGCGAAGGAAGACCTCCGCGTGGAGAACGTCGACGAACCCACGGTGAGCGCAGGCCAGGTGAAGCTGAAGAACGCCTTCGCGGGCATCTGCGGGTCGGATCTGCACGTCTACTACGCCCCGGAAGCCGCGGGCCTCACGCTCGACGAGCCGCACCCCGTGACGGGCGCGCAGCTTCCGCAGATCCTCGGTCACGAGTTCGCGGGAACCGTCGTCGAGGTCGGCGAGGGCGTCGAGGGGGTCTCGGTCGGCGACCGCGCCGCGGTCTGGCCCGTCTACTACTGCGGCGAGTGCCCCGCGTGCCAGAAGGGCATGTTCAACGCGTGCCAGAAGATCGGCTTCCACGGCCTCAGCTCGCACGGCGGTGGCATGGCGGAATACACGACGGTTCCGGCGTCGATGCTGCACAAGCTCCCCGAGAACGTCGATCTGCGGATGGGTGCCCTCGTCGAGCCCATGGCCGTCGCGTGGCACGCGGTCGAGCGCTCCTTTGTGAAGGCGGGGCAGACCGCGATCGTCGCGGGTGCCGGTCCCATCGGCATCGGAGTCTGGTTCGCTCTCAAGGCTCATGGTGTCGAGAAGGTGCTCGTCTCGGAGCCGAGCGCCTCGCGGCGTGAGACGATCGCCGCGCTCGGTGCCACGGTCGTCGACCCCGTCTCGGGCGACCTCGCCGCCGCGGTGGCCGAGCTGACCGACGGACGCGGTGCCGACGTCGCGTTCGACGCCGCAGGCGCCGGCCCCGCCATCACGTCGGGACTCGCGAGCCTGGTGCCCGGCGGCCGCCTCGTCGTCGTGGCGATCCACGAGCGCGCGATGGAGTTCTCGCCGACGCAGCTCGTGATGGCCGAGACCGAGATCGCCGGGGCGCTGGCGTACCTGCCGGCCGACTTCGACGCCGTCATCGACGCGATGTCGCGCGGCGTCTACGACACGACGGGATGGGTCGAGGAGGTCCCGATCGACGGTGTCGTCGGCGCCATCGAGAAGCTCCGTGGTGGGGCCGGGGCGAAGATCCTCGTGCGTTCCGACGCCTGACGCCTGACGCCTCGAAGCGAAAGCCCGCGAGTCCGAGTCATCGGTTCGCGGGCTTTCGTGTTCTTGCTGAGCAGGAGCGGAGGTCAGGTGCGGCGCGGCCTCGGCGCCGGCGGCGGCGGGACGGGTTTGGCCGCGACGATGTCCGAGCGACGGATACGTTCGACCCCGCGCTTGCCGTCCACCACGACCAGCTCGTCGTCGGCGCTCAGCAGCTCGCCGAGCGCATCCGTCGCCTGTCCCGTCGGCAGCAGGTAGCGGACGACGACACGGTTGCCGGGGGCGGGGAGCCTCACCATGCGCCGGGGGAGTAGTCCTTGAGGAAGACTCCGAACAGATCTTCGCCGGCCTCGCCACGGACGATCGGGTCGTAGACGCGGGCGGCGCCGTCGACGAGGTCGAGCGGGGCGTGGAAGCCTTCCTCGGCCAGACGGACCTTGGTCGGGTGGGGGCGCTCGTCGGTGATCCATCCGGTGTCGACGCTCGTCATCAGGATGCCGTCGGTCTCGAACATCTCGCGCGCGCTCGTGCGTGTGAGCATGTTCACGGCGGCCTTGGCCATGTTCGTGTGCGGGTGGCCGGGGCCCTTGTAACCGCGGTTGAAGACGCCCTCCATCGCGCTGACGTTGACGACGTAGGTGCGGCGGGCCGGGCTCGCGGCGAGCGAGGCGCGCAGCTTCGAGACGAGGAGGAAGGGGGCCGTGGTGTTGGCGAGCTGGACCTCGAGCATCTCGAGCGGGTCGACGTCGCCGACACGCTGCGTCCATGAGTTGACGCTGTCGAGGTCGGGAATGAGTCCGCCGGCGTCGATCGCCGTACCGGCGGCGAGCCGTTCGAGCGAGCTCGAGCCTGCGGCCATCGCCTGCTCGGTGAGCTCGTCTGCGCGCGAGGCTGCGGCGGCGAGGATCGGGTGAGCGTTCACCGAGCGCTCGAGCGCTTGGGGGTGCATGTCGTTGGTGTGGCCGAAGGTGACGAGCTCGGGCCGCGGCCCGTCCGGCAGCGGCGAGAGTTCGGCGTCGACGAGGGGCTGGTAGGCGCCGGGGGAGCGCCGCACCGTCTGCGTCGCGTTGTTGATGAGGATGTCGAGCGGACCGGCCGCGGCGACGTCATCCGCGAGTCCGACGACCTGGGCGGGATCGCGCAGGTCGATGCCGACGACCTTGAGCCGGTCGATCCATTCCGCGGAGTCGGGAAGGCTCGTGAACCGGCGCACCGCGTCGCGGGGGAAACGCGTGGTGATGGTGGTGTGTGCGCCGTCGCGCAGCAGCCGCAGGGCGATGTACATCCCGATCTTGGCCCGCCCGCCGGTGAGCAGCGCCCGACGACCCGTCAGATCGGTGCGGGCGTCGCGCTTGGCGTGGCTCAACGCCGCGCAGTCCGGGCAGAGCTGGTGGTAGAAGGCATCCACGATCGTGTACGGCTGCTTGCAGATGTAGCAGGCGCGCGCCTTGATGAGGGTCCCGGCGATCGGAGCGGTCGTGGACGACGAGATCGGGATGCCGCGGGTCTCGTCGTCGATGCGGTCGGGGGCGCCGGTCGCGGTGGCGTGCACCACGGCGCGGTCGGCGGAGGCAACGGCATCCCGGATCTCACGGCGCCGCACCTTCTTCGCCGCCTTGAACATCGCCGCTGTCGCGCGACGCACCGTGACGTAGTCCGGGTGGGCGTGGTCGATATCGGCGAGCTGCTCCAGAACGCGGAGCGTCGCGGCGAGGTCGGCCGGATCGATGCCGCTGGGCGCGACCGAAGCGGGGGAGATCGTGTCGGGAAGCACACGGAATTCTACGACACCCGGTCTGAACGACTCCGGAGAAGGGGACGACCCCGCCGGAGATGAGATCTCACGGCGGGGCCGTCAGTGAGCCCTGGGAGAAAGTGACCCGAACACCGTCTCTACCGAGCCGCTCACGTACAACAGTGAAGCTACGCGGTCGCAGGCGGGGCGTCGGGGTCGTTGACGCCGCGCTTCCGACTCTGCTAGGCGATCAGCGCATCGCCTCGCCGATGTACGAGTACTTCAGGAAGACCTCCGACGCCCAGCCGGCCTCTTCGAGAACGCCCTGGACCGCCGTGAGCATGTAACGGGAGTCCCAACCCATGTAGAGGTAGCTGCCCTCACCGAGCTCGTCCCACTGGCCGTTCCATGCCATCGCCGGGTACACCGGGCCGCCGCGACGGGCGCTGAAGTCGATGACGCTCTGACGGGAGTCCACCCAGAGGCGCTTGAAGACCCGGTTGAACAGGTACCGGACGTCGGGCACCTCCCAGTGCTCACCGCGGAACTCGACGTAGTCGAACTCGCGCTGCCAGCCGCGCGGCCAGCCCCGTCGCAGCTTGGCATCCAGGATCGGCGTGAGGTTGTCGTCGTCGATCCCTGTCAGCGCGGGACGGCGCCAGACCTCGACGAAGCGCGCCGCGAGCTCCTCGGTACGCGCCCCGATGGCTGCGGTGTCCCAGCTCGGGCGCTCGGCCACGTCGCGCGACATCTGCACCGAGCTGCCCGCCAGGAGCGGACGCAGCTGCGGGAAGGTCGCGTCTAGCGCGCGCTCTGCGCGGTCCTGCTCGAGCAGCGTGAGGTTGCCGATCGTGTGCGCCAGGGCGCGGTGGCTGTTCTGCTCGTCTTCGCTGTAATCGGCGAAGCGTCGCGTGCCGTCTCCCGACCAGTCGTCGCCGGCACCGGCAGGGAAGACCGGCGAAACGTCGAGGAGGTCTGCGGGATCCACGTCGGCGAGGCGGCCGAGAACGTAGCGCGGGTGGGGGAGGTCGCTGTACTTGAGTCCGACGCGCACGCGCTCGTCGGAGGGAGTGATTCGCGCGATGGCGCGGGTCAGCGCGTCCGGCCCCTCGGCGTACGCACGGCACAGCCGTGCGACGAGTCGCTCGGTCGCGATGCCGACGACGACGCGGCGCAGGAGGAGCGACTGGATGTCTTCGAGACGGGCGATCAGCTCGTCGCGGGGCAGGATGCCGGCGCGCTGGTCATGAACGAGCCGCATCGCGAGCGGGAACATCTGACGTCCCAGCACCGCGAGGTAGCCGAGCTGCCGTCCCACCTCCGGGTCGTCGCTCGTGGCCGGGTCGAGGAGCTCGCGGTAGATCTCCGAGAACGTCCGCCAGCTCGTCGCATGCTCGCGCAGGCTGTCGATGTCGAGCCGCGGGAACTGCTGGCGGAAGACGTCGTAGACACCGCGCCCGCCGGTGATGAGCACCTCGCGTCCCGTGAGCATGACGAGGTAGTGGTTCCAGAACGATCCGATCGCGTCGCCGGTGTTCTGCTCGATCGGGAGCCAGTACTCCTGCTCGATCTCGTTCTGCTCGGCGTGCGTGAGGCCCATGAGGACGTAGTTGTGGATGAGCTCGTGATCGCGCAGCGGCTCGCCCGTGGAGTTCAGGCTCTCGAAGATCTGCTGAGCGTTGGCCTGCGCCCCCAGAGTGATGGCGACGTGCTCGAGCTTCTGCAGGCCGCGCCACAGCGCAGCGGCCTCGCCGGGCCGGATCTGGCTGCGGAAGAACGCGTAGTTGTCGTCGAAGCGCGAGGCGCGCTGCTCGTCTTCGGGGGAGCGCCGGTCGAGGACGACGCTCTCGAAGACGTCGGCCCAGGCCCGGTGGGGACGGAGCTTGGTGCGCGTCGGGTCGTCGGCGCGGACGAGCACCGCCTCCAGCTCCCGCGCGAGGTCGGGATCGTCGTCGCGCAGCGTGTGGTGGAGTGCCGCGACGAGCAGCATCAGGGTCGTGATCCGCTGCTGACCATCGATGAGCACGAGCTGCGCGTCGTCGTCGGACGAGGTGCTCGCGGTGGAGAGGATCGATCCGATGAAGTGGGTATGAGTATCGTCGGAGGCCGACACCGACCGGATGTCGCCGAGCAGCTGCTCGCAGCCGCCGATGTCCCAGCGGTACTGCCGCTGATAGACCGGGACGACGATGGTGGTCTCGGATGCCGAGAGCCAGCCGATCGTGTTGACAGCGGTCGCTTCGACATTCGTGGCAGTGCTCATGTTCTCCGAAATCGCTCCTCGAAAACCCCGGACGAGTCTACCGGCGCGCTCAGGAGCCCTAGGTAGGCTGACCTAAGTCGGGCCTGTAAAAACTTCGCTTGTCCGACAGAAAGGTCATGATCCGTCATGGGTTACATCAAGTCCGCTGCCCTCGAGGAGACCGGCTACGTCGTCCTCGACCGCTACAACAAGGAGATCGATCCGAAGGAGTGGCTCGACGTCGAGTACGTCGACTGGAAGTCCTCCGGCGACACCCGTTTCGCTCCGCTGGCCTCGGCCAAGGGCGAGATCGAGTGCAACGGTTTCTGGAACCACAAGCCGCCGCGCACCGACAAGGACGGCGTGTGGATCGACTCGCAGACCGCGATCGCTCCGACGCTGACCGCGCGTGCGCAGGAGCCCGGCGCCAACGTCGGCCGCTGCCGCATCATCGAGCTGCAGCCGAACACGTACGCCGACTGCCTCTACAACCTGCACCAGGACGACAACAACCGCCTCAACCCCGACGGCACGGGCTGGGTCGTTCGCGGCTTCTTCAACCTGACGGATGACAAGACGAGCTACTTCGTGCTCCGTGAGAACCGCACCGACCCCAGCGAGGAAACCCGCATCGCGCTGCCCGCCGGTGCGCAGCTCATCGTCGACACCCAGCGCCTGTGGCACGCGGCAGCTCACTACGGTGACGAGCCGCGCTACTGCCTCATCACCTCGTGGGAGTCGGGCCCCGAGCTCGACGCCTACATCGCCAAGTACAACGGCGTGAACAAGGTGGAGAGCTACCCGGTCGACCAGGAGATCCTCGACGCCGGCCAGATCGAGCAGGAGCGCCGCATCGCCGCTCGTGCCGCCGCGCTCGCAGCACGCGGTCAGCAGGAGGTCATCGCGATGAGCGAGGCCTGAGCCTCGGACTCGCCTGAGGGGAGGTGTCGGCTGCGGCCGGCGCCTCCCTTCTTCGTCCTTCGCGGTGGGACCAAATACCGTGTTGCTTTCTGTTGCTTTGCGTGTGAATGCGTTGTAACGTGTGGGCATCCGAAGGAGGATGTCGTGTACGCAATGGAGCGCCAGCAGCTCATCGAACGAATGCTCGCCGCCCACGGTCGCGTGGCCGTCGTCGACCTCGCTTCGCGTTTCGATGTCACGACCGAGACGGTCCGGCGCGACCTCGCGGCCCTGGAGGAGACCGGCGTTCTGCGCCGCGTTCACGGCGGCGCGGTGTCGGCGGAGCGCGTCAGCACCGCAGAGCCATCCGTCGCCGAACGCTCCCAGCGCCACTCGGCGGCCAAGGAACGGATCGCCCGGCGCGCTCTGACAGCGCTCCCGGCCGGGACCGGATCGATCTACGTCGATGCCGGCACGACCACCGGCGCCTTCGCGGAAGCACTGATCGAGCGCAGCGCGCCGAACGGGCTCGAGGTCGTCACCCATTCGATGACGATCGCTCACTCGCTCGCCGGAGCGGCCGGTATCGGCCTGACTGCGATCGGCGGACGCGTCCGGGGCCTCACCGCGGCGGCCGTCGGATCGGATACCGTCGGCGCCATCACGCGGCTGCGGCCCGACGTCGCCTTCCTCGGCACGAACGGCCTCGCCCGAGATGCCGGACTCACGACGCCCGACCCCGACGAGGCCGCCGTGAAGCGCGCCATCGTCGCCGGAGCCCGGCGCGTGATCCTCCTCGTCGATGCCGACAAGTTCGACGCCGAACTGCTCGTGTCGTTCGCCGACCTCTCGGACCTCGACGTCGTCGTGACCGACCGGGAGCCGGATTCGGAGCTCGCCCGCGCCCTGCGCGAGGCCGACGTGGAGGTATGGATCGCATGATCGTGACCCTGACGGTGCACCCGTCGCTCGACCGGACCATCTCGATCGATGCGTCGTTGCGCGTCGGCGAGGTGCAGACGGCGTCCGCCGTCCGCGAGGATGCCGGCGGCAAGGGCATCAACGTCGCGCGCGTGCTGCACGCGTCGGGCGTCGACAGTCTCGCCGTGCTTCCCCTGGACCCCGCCGACCCGTTCGCTGCGGTGCTGGCGGACGGGGATGTCGACGTGCGCACGGTCGCGGTGCACGGCCGCACTCGCGCGAACATCGCGGTCACAGACCCGACCGGCGAGACGACGAAGATCAATCTCCCCGGTGTGTCTCTGAGCGCGGCCGACCTCGACGACGTGATCGACGTCGTCGCGCAGTGCGCGCGCGGTGCCCAGTGGCTCGTGCTCGCCGGCTCGCTCGCGCCCGGCCTGCCGGATGACGCCTACGTCCGCGTCATCCGCGCGGTTCGCGACCGGTTGGGGGAGGAAGCCCCACGGATCGCTGTCGACACGTCGGGAGCCGCGCTGCGCGCCGTCGTCGCGGACGGACGTCCCGACCTCATCAAGCCCAACGACGAGGAGCTCGCCGATCTCTTGGGCGCGCCGCTGCCGGCGGCCGACACCCTCGCCGACGCCGTCCACCTCGCGTCTCGCGAGCTGGTCCCCGCGGCGGTCGGCGCGGCGCTGGTCACCCTCGGTGGCGACGGTGCGGTCTTCGTCTCCGACCGCGGCGCGTGGGCGGCGACTCCGCCCCCCACCCGCGTCCGCAGCACGGTCGGTGCCGGTGACAGCTCGCTCGCGGGCTTCCTCCTCGCCGACTCGCGTGGCGCGGACCCGGCAGCCGCGCTCGTCTCCGCCATCCGGTACGGCTCGGCGGCCGCGGCGCTCGAGGGAACGCAAGCCCCGACACCGACCGATCTCCCCACCGCGGACGTCCCCGTCCGCGCGCTCCATCACTGATCCGAACGACCCGCAACACTCGAACCAGGAGGACACCGTGTCCGACACCATCACCCCGGAGCTCGTCAGCCTCGACGCGCCCCTCGGGACCGACAAGAAAGACGTCATCCGCGCTCTCGCTCGCCTCGTCGCAGCGCAGGGCCGCGCCACGGACGCCGACGCCCTCGCGAATGACGCGATCGCTCGCGAGGAGAAGGATGAGACCGGGCTTCCCGGTGGCATCGCGATCCCTCACGCGAAGAGCGCTGCGGTGACGCAGGCCTCCCTCGCGTTCGCACGGCTGAAGCCGGGCGTGGCCTTCGGGGCACCCGACGGTCCGGCCGACCTCGTCTTCCTCATCGCCGCGCCCGAGAACGCCGCTGAAGAGCACCTCGCGGTGCTGTCGCGTCTCGCCCGCAGCCTGATGCAGGACTCGTTCACGAGCGACCTCCGCGCCGCGGCATCCGCCGACGACGTCGTGCGTACGGTTCGCGCGGCGATCGGCGAGGGCGATGCCGCCCCAGCACCCGCTGCCGCCGCGCCGACGGCCACCTCGGCCGCGCCGGCTGAGGCCACCGCCGGCGACCTGACGATCGACGGCCGTCCCGCCCGCATCGTCGCTGTGACCTCCTGCGCGACGGGCATCGCCCACACCTTCATGGCTGCCGACGCGCTGACCGCCGCAGGGAAGGAAGCCGGGATCGACCTCGTCGTCGAGCCCCAGGGCTCCAGCGGATACCAGGCGCTGCCGGCATCCGTCATCGACAACGCCGACGCCGTGATCTTCGCCACCGACGTCGACGTCCGCGAGATCTCGCGATTCGCCGGCAAGCCGGTCATCCGCTCGGGCGTCAAGCGCGGCATCGAGCAGCCCGCGCAGATGATCCGCGAGGCCGTCGCCGCGGCATCGAACCCGAACGCCGCCCGTGTCAGCGGTGCGGCAGCGGATGCGGGTTCCGGTGCGGGCGCCGCGTCGCAGAATCTGTCATGGGGGGCGAAGATCCAGCGCATCCTGCTCACGGGCGTGAGCTACATGATCCCCTTCGTCGCCGGCGGTGGTCTGCTGATCGCCCTCGGTTTCGCACTCGGCGGCTACGAGGTCACGGCCAACGCGTCGAAGGTCATCATCGACAACGCGCTGTGGAACCTGCCCACGACCGACATCACCTCGCCGTTCGGGCCGCTCGGCCAGTACCTCGGGTCGGTGGCGTTCATGATCGGCTCGACATCCATGGGCTTCCTGGTGGCCGCTCTCGCGGGCTACATCGCCTACGCGATCGCCGACCGTCCGGGCATCGCTCCCGGATTCGTCGCCGGTGCGATCGCCGTCACGATGAGCGCCGGCTTCATCGGCGGCATCATCGGCGGTTTCCTCGCCGGCTTTGTGGCCTGGTGGCTCGGACGCCTCCCCGCGCCGCGCTGGCTGCGTGGTCTGATGCCCGTCGTCATCATCCCGCTGCTCGGTTCGATCGTCGCCTCGGGCCTCATGATCCTGTTCCTGGGCCGCCCCATCGCCGCGCTCATGGCGCTCCTCACCGATGGACTCACGAACCTCACCCAGAGCGGTGCGGGCCTTATCGTCGTGGGCGTGATCCTGGGCCTCATGATGTGCTTCGACCTCGGCGGCCCGATCAACAAGGTCGCCTACGTCTTCGCCACCACCGGCCTCGCGGCGGCCTCGACGGAGAACACAGCCCCGTACCTCATCATGGCCGCTGTCATGACGGCGGGCATGGTGCCGCCGCTGGCTCTTGCCCTCGCGTCGACGGTGCTCGCTCGACCGCTCTTCACGCCGGTCGAGCGTGAGAACGGCAAGGCGGCATGGCTGCTGGGCGCCTCGTTCATCAGTGAAGGCGCGATCCCGTTCGCCGCGGCCGACCCGCTGCGTGTCATCCCGGCCTCGCTCGTCGGCGGGGCGATCACCGGTGCGCTGAGCATGTGGTTCGGCGTCCAGAGCTTCGCTCCGCACGGCGGCGTGTTCGTGCTGTTCGCCATCTCGCCGGTGTGGGGTTTCTTCGTCGCGCTTCTGGCAGGTACCGTCGTTTCTGCGCTATTGCTCGTCGTGCTCAAGAAGTACGTCCGCAAGAGCTCCACCGCCCCGGCCCCGGCCGCGGCGACCGCGACCGTCTGAGGAGACACCACCATGGCAGAACGCACCGCCACCATCGCGAGCAGCTCCGGACTGCACGCCCGCCCCGCGAAGCTCTTCGTGCAGGAGGTGCAGTCGAAGGGCGTTCCCGTCACGATCGCCGTCGAGGGCGGCCCCGACCTGAACGCCGGCAGCATCCTGAGCATCATGGGCCTGGGCGCCTCGCAGGGGTCGGTCGTGACGCTCAAGGCCGAGGGTGAGGGTGCCGAGAAGGCTCTCGACGAACTCGTCGCCTTCCTCGAGATCGACCACGACGCGGCCTGATCCGCGCGGAAACGACGGATGCCGTGGACCTTCGGGTCCACGGCATCCGTCGTTTCCGCGCGGCTCAGATGTCGGTGGAGTCGCCCGGGTCCAGGGCGACGAAGTCGCCGCCGTTCTGCTGGGCCGCCCACGTCAGCCGCTCGCGCCCCATCGCGAGGCCCGCCGGTGAGAGAGTCATGTCGTGGGTCGCGAAGACCCGCTGCGGCTTGACCTCGAGCACGAAGTCCATCGCGTCGCCGATCTTCAGCCAGGGGGCGCCGACGGGCGCCGCCAGAAGCTCCACTTTCGCTCCCTTGGGCACGGCGTACGAGTCGCCGGGGTAGTAGAACGCGTCGTCGACGAGGACGCCGACGTTGTCGATCACGGGGATCGACTCGTGGATGACCGCGTGGCGTCCGCCGAAGAACTCGAGGCTGAACGGGCCCGCTTCGAGCTTGTCGCCGGGGGAGACCTCGCGGATGTCGAACCCCGCGGCCGCGCGCACGACGCCCTCGGGGCCGTAGACGGGGATGTTCGGGAACTGCTCGAGGATCGTCGAGAGGTGCTGCGACGTCCAGTGGTCGGGGTGCTCGTGCGTGACGACGACAGCCACGACGTCATGCAGATCTTCGAGCGGCGAGGTGAAGGTGCCGGGGTCGATGATCAGGGTCTTGCCGTCGCGCTCGAGGCGCAGGCAGGCGTGTTCGTGCTTGGTGACATGCATGCCCTCAGTCAACGCCCGACACGCCCGAGAGGGCAATGGGGGCCTCGATTTTGCCGGATGCGCGAGCCCGTGGCATACTTTAACGGTTGCCTCCGGAGCCCCGGGGAAGACAAAAAAGTACGGCCCCATCGTATAGCGGCCTAGTACGCCGCCCTCTCACGGCGGTAACGCGGGTTCGAATCCCGCTGGGGTCACCACTGCGAAACGCCCATCCGATCGGATGGGCGTTTCGCGTTTCTCGGGAACCGGCCACCGGTCACCGGCCCCGCGAGGTCAGTCGCCGGTAGAGGTCCGTCGCGCTCGGCGCCGGCGCGTCGTCGAGACGACGAGCCAGACCAGCGCAGCGGTGAGGCCGATCACGACGAGCCAGGGCAGCAGGAACCCGAGCGCCACGACGATCCCGTTGAACGTGGCGATGAGCCCGTTCCACCCCGTCGCCAGTCCGTCGCCGAAGCCTGCCGGATCGGCGTCCACCTTCTCGGCCGGCGCCTGCAGGTGCACCGTGAGCGACGACAGGGTGACCTGCGACTCGAGCGCGGTGAGCTGCTGCTGCAGCGAGTCGAGCTCGGCCTGCCGGTCGGCGAGAGCGGACTCCGCCGCGATGAGGTCGGCGACCGACCCGGCTTCGCCCATGAGCTCCGTCAGCCGTTCGACCGATGCCTGCCCGGCGGCCACCCGGGCGCGCAGGTCGGTCGTCTGCGTTGTCACGTCGTCGCGTGAGACCTGCGAGCTCTCGACCTCGCCGACGTCCGCGAGCGCAGCGATGGCCTCCTCGAGGCTCGCTGCGGGAACCCGGACGGACACCCAGGCCGAGCCGACTGAGGCAGGCCAGACCGCGCGGTCATCCGCGTACGGCAACGCGCCCGCCGCCGTGCCCCCGAGACTCATCGACTCGACATAGCCGCCCGCGGCGACGGCGGCCGCGGCGATCGATTCCGCCGCGTCACGGGGATCGTCGGCGATCACTGTCGCGGATGCCGTGGCGATGACGTCGCGCCCGGCGGGGGAGTCGGACACGGCGCCGGAGGCCGACCCCTCATCGGTCGACCCGTCCAACGCGAACGGCTCGGGCTGCGCCGCCGAGTCGCCGGCGTCTCGCGACACTTCGCCGTTCTCCGTCGTGCCGAAGAACCCCTCCGGGGCGGTGGCGGGCGCGACGGAGGATGCCCCGCCGCTGCTGCTCGTCAGCTGCGGCGCGATGGCCGCGGCCACGACGATCACGGCTGCCGCGGCGCCGGACGCGCCCCACCAGGCCCGCCGCCGTCGCGTCCGCTGCGCGGCGGCCCGGTCAGCCGAGGCGCGGCGTTCGGCCCGCTCGCGCGAGATGTCCGCGAACAGAGCCTCTTCGATCGCATCGATACGGCTGTCATCCAGGGCGGGTAGATCGTTCATGACTGCTCCGGTTCAACGCTCGAGCGGACGAATGTGCGGATGCGGGAGAGCCGGTTCCGGACCGTCCCGTGGCTGACGCCGAGCTGGTCGGCTGCTGCTTGATACGCGAACCCCTCCGCGGCGCAGAGCCGGAAGATGTCCTGGTCGAGGGGGCTCAGCGAGCCGACGGCCGCGAGGATGCGTTCGACGAGATCGCTCCGCACGACCTGCCGCTCGACGTCCACCGTGTCGGCGACCTCGGCGGCGTCCTCATCCGTCGTGTGGCGTCGTTCCCGTTGCCGTCGGCGGATGCGGTTCGCGCTCTGGAACCGGCAGATGGTGACGAGCCACGGCAGCAGCGACTCGCCCGCCAGCTCGAGGTCGGGGAGTTTGCGCCAGGCCACCAGGAACGTCTCCTGCGTGACGTCCTCGGCTTCGAGGCGATCGCCCAGCAGGCCATGCGCGAGCCAGTACACCGGCCGCACGTAGGCGCGATAGAGCGTACGGAAGGCGTGCTCACTTCCGGATGCCGCCGCTTCGACGAGCTCGGCATCACCGCGTGTGATCGTGTCGACCATGCGTCTGAGTTCCTTCCCTCATCCCATCAGTGTCGCGTCGTCGCGAACCGTCTCACACCCGGGCCGCGGGGGAGCCGGGGTGTAGTCTCGGGAGGCTTCCTCCCCGAAAGGCTCGCATGGACCTCCCCGTGCCGTTCCAGATCGTCGCGCTCGTCGTCCTGGTGCTCGTGCTCGTCGCCGATCTGCTCATCATCGTCAAGCGGCCCCACATCCCGTCGCCGAAGGAGTCGACGCTGTGGGTGCTGTTCTACGTCTCCCTGGCGCTGGTGTTCGCCGGCATTCTCTGGGCCGTCGCAGACGTCGAGCACGCCGGGCAGTTCGTCGCCGGATGGCTGACCGAATACAGCCTCTCCATCGACAACCTCTTCGTGTTCGTCCTGATCATGAGCCAGTTCTCGGTTCCGCGCCGGTATCAGCAGAAGGTGCTGATGGTGGGCATCATCATCGCGCTGGTGCTTCGAGGTCTCTTCATCCTCGCGGGGGCGGCGATCATCGAGCAGTTCAGCTGGGTGTTCTACATCTTCGGTGCCTTCCTCATCTACACGGCGATCAAGCAGGCGCTGCCCGAGGGCGACCACGACGACGACGTGAAGAAGGAGAACTTCCTCGTCCGCATCATCCGTCGCACGGTGGACATCTCCGACGAGTACGACGGCCCCAAGGTCCGGACCGTCGTGAACGGCAAGCGGATGTTCACCCCGATGATCATCGTCTTCGTGGCGATCGGCGTCACCGATCTGCTGTTCGCCCTCGACTCGATCCCAGCGATCTTCGGCATCACGCAGGACCCGTTCCTGGTGTTCACCGCGAACATCTTCGCGCTGATGGGGCTGCGCCAGCTCTACTTCCTGCTGGGCGATCTGCTCGACCGGCTCAAGTACCTGCACTACGGCATCGCGTTCATCCTCGCGTTCATCGGCGTGAAGCTGATTCTCCACGCGATGCACGAGAACGAGCTCGCGTTCATCAACGGCGGCGACGGGATCGCCTGGGCGCCGGAGATCTCGACGTGGGTGTCGCTCGGCGTCATCATCGGCGCCATGCTCGTTGCGACCGTCGCCAGTCTGATCGCCGCGCGGCATGACCGGGACGCGGCCGGCCCGACCCAGGCTGCGGCCGCCGTCGCCGACGAGCAGGGCACGCCCCCCACGGTCGAGCAGCCGCACCCTCGCGACGACGAGCGCTCGTGACCGGACGCCGCCGCGGCGCCCGGTGGTATTCTGACCGCATGCGGATCGCTCGCCTTCTCCTTAGCGGCCGCGGCGAGGTCTCGTTCTGAGCCCCTCCTCGCCGCGGAGTCCGTCGTGGGCTTGATCCCGGTTCGCAAGGAGAACGAAACCCATGAGCATTCCCACCCCTCCCGAGCGCCCGCGCACCCTCGCCGAAAAGGTCTGGGACGACCACCTCGTCGTCAAGGGTGAAGACGGTCAGCCCGACCTGATCTACATCGACCTGCACCTCGTGCACGAGGTCACGAGCCCGCAGGCCTTCGACGGTCTGCGTGCCGAGGGGCGTCCGCTGCGGCGCCTCGACCTGACGATCGCGACCGAGGATCACAACACCCCGACGCTCGACATCGACAAGCCGATCGCGGACCTCACGAGCCGAACGCAGATCGAGACCCTTCGGCGCAACGCCGAGGAGTTCGGCGTCCGCCTCCACTCGCTCGGCGACGCGGAGCAGGGCATCGTCCATGTCGTCGGACCCCAGCTCGGCCTCACGATGCCGGGCATCACGGTCGTGTGCGGCGACAGCCACACCTCGACGCACGGTGCGTTCGGCGCGATGGCGTTCGGCATCGGCACGAGCGAGGTCGAGCACGTCATGGCGACGCAGACCCTCCCGCTGAAGCCGTTCAAGACGATGGCGATCACCGTCGAGGGCGAGCTGAAGGAAGGCGTGACGGCGAAGGACATCATCCTCGCCGTGATCGCGAAGATCGGCACCAACGGCGGCCAGGGCTACGTGCTCGAGTACCGCGGCAGCGCCATCCGCGCCCTCTCCATGGAGGGGCGCATGACCATGTGCAACATGTCGATCGAGGCGGGTGCCCGCGCAGGCATGGTGGCCCCCGACGAGATCACCTTCGAATACGTGAAGGGCCGCCCGCACGCGCCGACCGGGCAGGACTGGGATGACGCCGTCGCTTACTGGCGCACGCTTCCCAGCGACGAGGGCGCCGTCTACGACGCCGAGATCTTCATCGATGCGGCCGAGCTCGAGCCGTTCGTCACGTGGGGAACCAACCCCGGCCAGGGCGTCTCGCTCAGTGCGACGGTTCCCTCGCCCGACGACTTCAGCGACCCGAACGAGAAGGCGGCGGCCGAACGCGCGCTCGAGTACATGGACCTGCAGCCGGGTACTCCGCTCAAGGAGATCCCGGTCGACGCCGTCTTCATGGGTTCGTGCACCAACAGCCGCATCGAAGACTTGCGCGCGTTCGCGTCGATCATCGAGGGGCGCACGAAGGCTGACGGAGTCCGCGTGATGGTCGTTCCGGGCTCCGCCCGGGTTCGGCTCGAGGCGGAGGCCGAGGGGCTCGACAGGGTCTTCACGGAGTTCGGCGCCGAGTGGCGCTTCGCCGGCTGCTCGATGTGCTTGGGCATGAATCCCGACCAGCTCGCTCCGGGCGAGCGCTGCGCGTCGACCAGCAACCGCAACTTCGAGGGACGCCAGGGCAAGGGCGGCCGTACGCACCTGGTGTCGCCGCTCGTGGCCGCCGCCACCGCTGTGCTCGGGCGCCTCGCATCGCCGAGCGATCTGCCCGCACGCGAGAAGGTCGAGGCCTGAAAATGGAGAAGTTCGAGACCCACACCGGTGTCGTCGCACCGCTCAAGCGCTCCGCCGTCGATACCGACCAGATCATCCCGGCCGTCTACCTGAAGCGCGTCACCAAGACCGGCTTCGAGGACGCGCTCTTCGCCAACTGGCGTCAGGACCCCGAGTTTGTGCTGAACCAGCCCGCTTACGCGGGGGCGTCGATCCTCGTCGCCGGGCCCGACTTCGGTACCGGATCAAGCCGTGAGCATGCCGTGTGGGCGCTGCGCGACTTCGGATTCCGCGTCGTGCTGGCACCCAAGTTCGCCGACATCTTCCGCGGCAACGCGGGCAAGCAGGGCCTCCTCGCCGGTGTCATCTCGGAGTCGGATCGCGAGGCGATCTGGGCTGCCGTGGATGCGCAGCCGGGGGTGCGGATGACGGTCGATCTCGAGGCACGCGTCGCTGCTCTCGGCGACCTCCGAGTCCCGTTCGAGATCGACGATTACACTCGTTGGAGGCTCCTCGAAGGACTCGACGACATCGGGCTCACGCTGCGCAATGAAGAGGCGATCGCGCAGTTCGAGGCGCGCCGTGAGGCGTGGCGACCCCGGACACTCCCCGTCGCGTAGCCCCGGGTCACGCCCTGAACCGTGGGGCGAAGATCCGCCCCGCCCTCGATCACCAAGTGAGGAAGTCCTGCATGAGCACTCCGCCGAGTGAGCCGTCCGCATCGGAGAACGGCAACCGTCGCGAAGACGGCGAGATCCTCGAGATCCGGGGCGGGCGGCCCCTCGTCGGACGTGTCGACGTCAAGGGAGCCAAGAACTTCGCGACGAAGGCCATGGTCGCCTCGCTGCTCGGCGAGACCGAGAGCGTCCTGCGCGACGTTCCCGACATCAGCGATGTGGCAGTGGTCCGGTCCCTTCTCGAGGTGCACGGCGTGACGGTCGCCGATGACGGCGAGGGCACGTACCGGCTCGACCCGAGCGGCGCCGAATCGGCAGGCTTCGAGGAGATCGACGCGCACGCCGGCGCCTCGCGCATCCCGATCCTCTTCTGTGGGCCGCTCCTGCACCTGCTCGGCCAGGCGTTCATCCCCGACCTCGGCGGATGCCGAATCGGGGACCGCCCCATCGACTTCCATCTCGACGCGCTCCGCAAGTTCGGCGCGATCGTCGACAAGCAGCCCAACGGCATCCGTCTTTCGGCGCCCGAGGGACTTCACGGTGCGGACATCGAGCTGCCCTACCCGAGCGTCGGCGCCACCGAGCAGGTGCTGCTGACTGCGGTGCGAGCCAAGGGCACGACGGAGCTGCGTAACGCCGCCATCGAACCCGAGATCATGGACCTGATCGCCGTGCTGCAGAAGATGGGCGCGATCATCTCCTACGAGCCGAATCGCGTGATCTTCATCGAGGGCGTCGACAAGCTCCGCGGGTACGACCACCGGTCGATCTTCGATCGCAACGAAGCAGCCTCATGGGCGTGCGCCGCCCTGGCGACCGACGGCGACATCTTCGTCGGCGGTGCGAAGCAGCAGGAGATGCTCACCTTCCTCAACGTCTTCCGCAAGGCCGGAGGCGACTTCGACATCCAGGAGGACGGCATCCGCTTCCGTCGCGACGGCGCGCTGCGTCCCGTCTCGGTCGAGACCGATGTCCACCCCGGATTCATGACCGACTGGCAGCAGCCGCTCATCGTCGCCCTGACGCAGGCCGAAGGCGTCTCGACCGTGCATGAGACGGTCTACGAGAACCGTCTCGGCTTCACTCAGGCGCTGAACAAGATGGGCGCGCAGATCGTGGTGCACCCCGAGGGCATCGCGAGCCCGGACCGTCGCGTCCCGCGTCGCGCCCTCGAGCAGGCCGCGGTCATCACGGGCCCGACGCCGCTGCACGGTGCGGATGTCGTCGTGCCCGACCTGCGCGGCGGATACAGCTACGTCATCGCGGCTCTCGCGGCCGAGGGAACGTCGGTCGTCCGCAACGTCGGGATCATCCGCCGGGGCTACGAGAAGTTCTTCGACAAGCTCGAGGCGCTCGGCGCCGACTTCGACATCATCGGCTGACGCGTGTCGCACAACCGCCGTCGCGCGTCCGCGGAGAAGACGAAGCCGACCCCGTTCTGGTTGGCCGCGGCCCTCGTCGTGCCCGCGGTCGGTCTGCTGGCCCGGATCGAGATCGAGGGCGGGGAGCATCTCCCGGAGGAGGGCCCGTACGTCCTCGCGCCCAATCACTACAGCGAGTTCGACCCGATCGTCATCGCCGTGGCGACCTGGCGCCTGGGCCGGGCGCCGCGATTCATGGCGAAGGAGAGCCTCTTCCGCGTGCCCGTCGTGGGTGCGGTGCTGAAGGGCCTCGGCATGATCCCCGTCTCGCGGACGACGTCGGCCTCGGCGGCGGGCCAGGCGATCTCGCAGGCCGCCGAGCTCGTGGCCGACGGTCGCGGCGTGATCGTGTATCCCGAGGGTTCGCTGACGCGCGAGCCCGACCTGTGGCCGATGCGAGGGAAGTCGGGTGCCGTCCGGGTCGCGGCGGCCGGCGACATCCCGATCATCCCGGTCGCCACGTGGGGCGTTCAGTCGATCCTCCCGCGTTACGGGAAGTTCAGCGCCTGGCCGCTGCGCAAGCGCATCCGCGTGCGCTTCGGTCCGCGCGTCGAGCTTCCTTTCGAACCGGGCGTGACTCCGTCGCCGACGCAGCTGGTGGCGGGAACGGACGCCGTGATGGCCCGCATCTCGGGGCTGCTCGGCGAGCTTCGCGGCGAGACCCCGCCCGCCGAGCGCTGGAACCCGGGACAGCACGGCCAGAAGGAGACGGGTCGCCTTGAGCCGTAAGACCGAGACCTCCGGACCCCGGGTCACCGTCATCGGTTCGGGTAGCTGGGGAACCACGTTCGGCAAGGTACTCGCCGACGGCGGCGCCCAGGTCACGATGTGGGCGCGCCGTGCCGAGCTCGCGCATGAGATTCGCGAAGGCAAGCGCAACAGCCGGTATCTGCCGGGCATCAACCTCCCGCGTTCGATGACGGCCACCCACCATCTCTCGGAGGCGCTGCAGGGCGCTGAGCAGGTGTACCTCGCCGTGTCGAGTCAGGCGCTGCGTGAGAACCTCACGGCCATCCGGCCCCTCATCGCCGGCGGGACGATGCCCGTCGTCTCCCTCATGAAGGGCGTCGAGAAGCGCACAGGCCTGCGAATGAGTCAGGTGATCGAGCAGGGGCTCGACTGCGACCCGAACCGCATCGCGGTCGCATCCGGACCGAATCTCGCCCTCGAGATCGCACGCGAACAGCCGACGGCCGCCGTGATCGCGTCTGCGAGCCAGGAGACGGCTGAGGCGGTCGCGCTGCGCGCACGCAATTCCTACTTCCGCACGTTCGTGAACACCGACGTGATCGGCACCGAGTTCGGCGGTGTGCTGAAGAACCTGATCGCCGTCGCGATCGGCATCGTCGACGGCGTCGGGTACGGCGAGAACACGAAGGCGTCCATCATCACGCGCGGTCTCGTCGAGATGACGGACTTCGCCGTGGCGCAGGGGGCTCACCCCGAAACCCTCCAGGGACTCGCGGGCCTCGGCGACCTCATCGCGACGTGCCAGTCGCCCTTGAGCCGCAACAACACGGCGGGGCGCCTGCTGGGGCAGGGCTACTCGTTCCAGGACGTCGTGAAGCAGATGGACCAGACCGCCGAAGGCCTGGCCTCGGTCGCGCCCGTCCTGACACTGGCGCGCGCGGCGGGAGTGCAGATGCCGATCGTCGAGCAGGTCAAGATGGTCCTCGACGGCACCATGAACCCGCGCGACATCGCGCCCCACCTGACCACCGACGACGACAAGCCGACCGGCGAGAGGACCCCCCATGGCGACGACAACAGTAGCGGTGCTCTTCGGCGGGCGTTCCAGCGAGCACTCGATCAGTTCCGCAACGGCGGCCGGGGTCCTGCGCGCGATCGATCGTGAGCGCTACCGCGTGATCCCCGTCGGGATCACGCGCGAGGGTGCGTTCGTCCTGGAGGACGACGACGCCGACAAGTTCGCGCTGAACCCGGAACGGATGCCGGAGGTCGTCGACAACGGCACGCGCATCCTGTGGCCCGAGCCCGGCGGCCGGCGAGAGCTCCGGGTGCGCCGCGACGACGGCTCCGTCGAGGCGCTCGGCGAGATCGACGTCGTGCTGCCGATCCTGCATGGTCCGCACGGCGAGGACGGCACGATCCAGGGGTTCTTCGACACGCTGCAGCTGCCCTACGCCGGCGGCGGGGTCTTCGACTCCGCCCTGTGCATGGACAAGCACTTCATGAAGATCGTGCTGCAGGCTGCCGGCATCCCCGTCGCTCCCTGGGTCACCGTCGAAGAGACTCGGTGGCGTCGAGACCCCGACGGTGTTCGTGTGGATGCCGCAGGCCTCGGCTTTCCGAGCTTCGTCAAGCCGGCGCGCGCCGGATCGAGCGTCGGGGTGTCGAAGGTCCACGAGGCCGCCGAGCTCGACGCGGCCCTCGAGCTGGCGTTCGCGGAAGACGGCAAGGTGCTGATCGAGCCGGCGATCGTCGGCCGCGAGGTCGAGGTCGCGGTTCTGGAGGGGCGCGGCGAAGACTCCGCCCGAGCGTCACTGCCGGGGGAGATCGTGCTCACAACGCGCGAGTTCTACGACTTCGAGGGCAAGTACCTCGGCGGTGACGGCGCGGAGGTCGTCTGTCCGGCCGATGTGACGGCTGACGAGATCGAGGCGCTCCAGAACATGGCGGTCGCCGCATTCACCGCCGTCGACGGCCGCGGGCTC
This sequence comes from Microbacterium sp. 1262, assembly GCF_040544895.1. Classification (NCBI taxonomy): domain Bacteria; kingdom Bacillati; phylum Actinomycetota; class Actinomycetes; order Micrococcales; family Microbacteriaceae; genus Microbacterium; species Microbacterium sp. 1262. The sequence continues at coordinate 1,214,967 of NZ_JBEPKU010000001.1, read as the reverse complement.
GCGCGCGTCGACTTCTTCCAGACGGCCGATGGCCTGTATGTCAACGAGCTCAACACGATGCCGGGCTTCACGCCCATCTCGATGTTCCCGAAGTGCTGGATCGCCTCCGGCCTCAGCTACAGCGACCTCATCGCCGAGCTGATCGAGGTCGCGCTCTCCCGGCCCGTCGGGCGCGCCGTCAGGGACTGACGGGCGAGGGGACGGGGGTCGCCTCCGCGCGGTCGACGCATGCACCCCCGTCGCTGGGCAGCCGCGACACGACCCGTGACAGTTCGTCGAGGACCTCTCGACTCGATACGCCCTGCACCTCGGCCGAGGTCTCGGTGTTGAAGTAGAGCTCGACCGCAGGCTTTCGCCCGTACGTGACGACACGGAAGCGCGGCGCTTCCGATTCGTCGATGACCCAGTCGACGCCGGCGACCGATTCGCAGCGAAGCGTCGTGGGCCCGGGAGAGGCGACACCGCACGAGAAGATGATGGTCGCCGGATCGCCCCACGCGGCCGTTGCCTGGCTGTCCGTCCAGCGGCGCTCTGCGCCGGCGACCTGCTGCGGAAGCCGAACCATCAGGTCTGCGCATTCGGGAGCATTCGCCTCCGGGGCCGCGGGGACGTTGACGGTCCCGGCGCAGCCGGCGAGGGCGAGAGTCACCGAGGCCAGGACGAGTGCGGGAATCGTACGGCGGAGCGGCATCCCTCCAGGGTACTGGGCCGTGAGGGGCCACGACCGCCGGGGTAGCGTGGGACCATGCCCGACGTCGATCCCGCCACCCCCGTCGGCTCCCTGTCGGAAGAGGCTGTGCTCGCGCACATCCTCCAGCGCTTAGGCCCGGGCCAGGCGCTCGTCGGGCCGGGCGACGATGCCGCGGTGCTGCGGCTCGCCGATGCACGCGTCGTGGTGACCACCGACACGTTGATCCACGGTCCGGATTTCCGGCTGGCCTGGTCGTCGGGGCGAGACCTCGGCGCGAAGGCTGCGGCCGTCAACCTCGCGGACGTCGCCGCGATGGGTGCCCGACCCGTCGCCCTGTTCGTCGCTCTCGCCATGCCGCCCGAGACGAGCATCGGGTTCGTCGGCGAACTCGCCTCCGGGCTTCGAGAGGCGTGCGACGAGCTCGCCCCGGGATGCCGGGTCGAGGGAGGCGATCTCACGAGCTCCGATACGCTCACGATCGCCGTCACCGCGGTCGGCGAGCTCGACCCGGGCCGGGCTCCGGTGCTGCGCTCCGGGGCACGCCCCGGTGACATCGTGGCGATCTGCGGCGATGTCGGTCTCGCTGCCGCGGGTCTCGACATCCTGTTCGATCGGTTCCGAGATGAGCGGGGTGCGGCAATCGCCGTCGATGACGCTGCGCTGAGCCCGTCCGAGCGCGTCGCGGTGCGGGGGCAGCTCCGCCCGCGTCCACCGATCGGGTCCGGCACAGCTGCGGCGCGAGCAGGCGCGACCGCGATGATGGACGTGTCCGACGGCCTGGTGCGTGATGCTCGTCGTCTCGGCCAGGCCTCGAGCGTGACGATCGATCTCGAGCGGAGCAGGCTCGGCCCGGACAGCGATCGCGCGCTTCGCGGCGGCGAGGATCATGCGCTCCTCGCGACCTTCGCCGCCGGGACGGTGCTTCCCGCGGGCTTCCGTCGCATCGGCTCGGTGAAGCAGGCCGGCCTCGACCCGCTCACCGTGGACGGTAGGCCGGAACGTTCGGCCGGCGGATGGGACCCTTACCGCGACTGGGACGGCGCGGGCGGCTGACCACCGTTGTCCGCGCGTTCGTACCACCACAGTGCGGTATCGCCGTAACGCTTGCTGCGCAGCGGTTCGAGCTGCGCCGGAACGCGCGGCTCGGGGGAGCGGCTCGCGCGTTCCACGATGACGACCGCCCCTGGCGCGGTGACGTCGGCCAGCAGTGCGAGAGTGATCGCGAGCGCGTCGTCGTCGAGGTCGTAAGGCGGGTCGATGAACACGAGGTCGAAGGGCCCGGATGCCGACTGCAGAAACGCGTCGGCGCTGCTGCGATGGACCCGGACCGCCGACGAGCCGACGGCCCGAGCGACGGTTCGCGCGTTGCGGTCGGTCACCGCGGCCGCCGACGCCGACTTCTCGACGAGGTCGACGGACGCCGCGCCCCGACTGACGGCCTCGAGACCGAGGGCACCCGAACCGGCGTAGAGGTCGAGCACGCGCGCGCCGTCGAGGACGCCCGAGGCATCGAGCCCCCCGAAGAGCGACTCGCGGACCCGGTCGCTCGTCGGTCGGGTGCCGCGATCGGGAACCCGCAGCACGAGCGATCCGGCGGCGCCGGCGATGATGCGTGTCATGACGGGCCCGCCGTATGTTCCGCGGCCTCGTCGCCGGCGTGGCCGCCGTTCTCGTCGCGGAGGCGCGGCTCGCTACGCAGCTCGGGGCGGAACCCCGCCTTGTCGGCGTAGAACTCGCGGATGACGGCCATGTCGGCGGCGACGTCGCCCGTGAGCTCGATGGTCGGCCCGAGGCCGGTGGTCATGGTGGTGCGGTCGACGTACCCGAGCGTCACCGGCAGGCCCGAGGCGCGGGCGATGCGGTAGAACCCCGACTTCCAGCCGGTACGGGAGGTGCGGGTCCCGTCCGGGGTGATGACCAGACCGAACACCTCGCCCGCCGCGATCTGCGTGAGGACATCGTCGACGACGCGCGAGGGGTCGTCCCGGTCGACGGGGATGCCGCCGAGGCGACGCATCGGACCGCTCCGCCAGCCGCGGAAGAGACTCTTCTTGCCCAGCCACCGGACCGGGATCTGCAGACGCCACGCGATCGCGAGCATGAGCACAAAATCCCAGTTGGAGGTGTGCGGCGCACCGATGAGGATGGTGGGTCGTGTGGGTGCGGGCGTGCTGACGAGGCGCCAGCGGCTGAACGTCCAGAAGATGCGGGCGATCGCGCGTCGGAGCATGCTCTTACCGTAAAGCCTGGCGGCAGCGTGTCCGACCTCCTGCCTAGACTCGACTCCATGCCGCAGGTCGACCTGGATACCCCGCTGCCGCAGGCCGTGGGCGAGAAGGTCGCCGCGACGCTCTCGCGTGCGTTCGCGATGTCGACGGTCGGTGACCTCCTCGCGCACTACCCGCGTCGCTACGCCCGCCGCGGCGAGCTGACCCCGATCTCGTCGCTGCCCGTGGGGGAGATGGCGACGATCGTCGCCGAGGTGAAATCGGTTTCGGAGCGTCCGATGCGTCAGCGCCGAGGGTCGCTCATCGAGGTCGTGATCAGCGATGGCGTCGGCGAAGCGACGCTGACGTTCTTCGGACAGAAGTGGCGTCTCCAAGAGCTCCGGGTCGGGCGACAGGGCATCTTCTCGGGCAAGGTCGGGGTGTTCAAGGGAAAGCAGCAGTTCGCCCACCCCGACTACGAGCTCTTCGACGACGAGGTCGAGGCGCGCGTGACGGCGGTCGCGCGAAGCCTCGAACCGATCCCCATCTACTCGGCCACCAGCACCATCACGAGCTGGCAGCTGCGCAAGATCATCGCCGACGTCATCGCGCGGCTCGGTGACGTGGCCGATCCGCTGCCCGACGAGCTGCGTGAACGGCGTCAGCTCCTCGATGCCCGGACGGCGCTCGTTCAGGTGCACACCCCGACCGTCCCCGAGCACGTGCGTCCGGGGTTCGAGACCCTCCGCATGCACGAGGCCTTCGTCCTTCAGGCAGCGCTCCTGCAGCACCGCATCCAGGTGCGGCGACTCGCCGCCACTGCCCGACCGGCGGGACACCTTCTCGAGCAGTTCGACGCCGCCCTGCCCTTCGAGCGCACCCCCGATCAGATCGCCGTCGGCGACGTGATCGCCGACGATCTCGTGAACGAGTGGCCGATGAACCGGCTGGTGCAGGGCGAGGTGGGTTCGGGTAAGACGCTCGTGGCTCTTCGCGCCATGCTGCAGGTTGCGCAGTCCGGCGGGCAGGCGGCACTCATCGCTCCGACGGAGGTCCTCGCGGCGCAGCACGTGCGATCCATCGCGAAGATGCTGGGGCCGCGGCTCGCCCCCGAGCTGATGCCCACTCTGCTCACGGGGGCGCAGCCGGCCGCTGAACGGCGCAAGGCCGCTCTGCGGGCAGCATCCGGCCAGGCACGGATCGTGGTGGGCACCCACGCGCTGCTGAGTGCGTCGACGACGTTCGCCGACCTCGGCCTGGTCGTCGTCGACGAGCAGCACCGATTCGGCGTCGAGCAGCGCGAGGCGCTCCGCGCGAAGGGCACCTCGCCCCACGTGCTCGTGCTGACGGCGACGCCGATCCCGCGCACCGTGGCGATGACCGTTTTCGGAGACCTCGACGTGTCGACGATCCGCACGATGCCGACCGGGCGCGCGGGCATCTCCACCTTCGTCGCGCCTCTGGCCGAGAAGCCGGGCTGGTTCGGCCGGGTGTGGGAGCGCGTGGCCGAAGAGGTCGCTCAGGGCCGACAGGCCTTCGTCGTGTGTGCGGCGATCGACGCCGAGAAGGCCGTGGTCGACGACACCGACGACGCGGGCATGCTCGAAGACGGCACGCGGACGCGGACTCGCTGGGGAGTCGTTCAGGCCACCGCGATGCTCGCACAGCATCCGTCGTTCGCCGACCTCACCGTCGCGACGCTGCACGGCAAGATGCCCGCAGACGAGAAGGATGCCGTCATGCAGGCGTTCGCCCGCGGTGAGATCGACGTGCTCGTGGCCACGACAGTCGTCGAGGTCGGCGTCGATGTGCCGAACGCCTCGACCATGGTGATCCTCGAGGCTGAGCGATTCGGAGTGTCGCAGCTTCACCAGCTGCGCGGCCGCGTCGGCCGGGGCAGCGTGCCCGGGCTGTGCCTGCTGGTCACCGAGGCAGACCCCGATACGGCGGCGCGGTCACGGGTCGAGGCCGTCGCGGCCACGACCGACGGCTTCTCCCTCGCAGAGGTCGACCTCGAGCTGCGGGGCGAGGGAGACGTCCTCGGCGATGCTCAGTCAGGTGCGCGGTCATCGCTTCGTCTGCTGCGAGTCGTCGCGGATGCCGACCTGATCGCGCAGGCGCGCGACGAAGCCGCATCCGTGCTGCAGAACGACCCCGATCTGTCGGAGCATCCCGGGCTCGCCGCAGCCATCGCGCGGCGCCTGGGCGAGGACGAGCGCGGCGCGCTCCACAGGAACTAGGCTCAGACCATGAGCAACCGGATCGCGGTCGTGCCCGGCTCCTTCGATCCGCCGACCCTCGGCCATCTCGACGTCATCCGTCGGGCCGCTGCCTTGTACGACCAGCTCCACGTCCTGGTCGTCCACAACCCCGGCAAAGAGGCGATGCTCCCCATCGCGCAGCGTCAGGCGCTTCTCGAGCAGTCGATCGACGAGGCCGGGATCGAGGGTGAGATCGTCGTTGCGGCGTGGAGCATGGGACTGCTCGTCGACTACGCGACCGACGTCGGCGCCGGGATCCTCGTCAAGGGGATCCGGTCGCAGGTCGACGTCGCCTACGAGACGCCGATGGCGATCGTCAACCGGCACCTCGCTCAGATCGAGACCGTGTTCCTGCTTCCCGACCCCGCGCACGCGCTGGTGTCGAGCTCGCTCGTGCGGCAGGTCGCCTCGCTCGGCGGCGACGTGTCGCCCTTCGTGCCGGGCCCCGTCGCGCGGTTCCTCGACACGGGATCCCGCGGCATCTGAGTCCGCTCGACGCCACGGCGACTACCATGGTCGATCGTGGGTAGAAAGCACGTCACCGGACCATTCGTCATCCCCGTGCGCGACATCGTGCGCCAGCCGGGGGAGATGCGGGAGTTCGCGTTCAGCGTGCCCGCGCCCGACAAGTGGGGCGAGGGTCTCGTCTCGGTCGCCGCGGGCCGGCCGATCGATCTCGAGGTGCGCCTCGAGTCGGTGCACGAGGGCATCCTGGCCACCGCTGAGGCCGACACCGTGTATGACGGCGTCTGCGGTCGGTGCCTGACGGAACTGACACGCCCCCTCCGAATCGAGTTTCAGGAGCTCTTCGGGTATTCTGGGGACGAAGCGTCCGACTTCGAGGTTCAAGACGACCACGTGGATCTTGAAACTCCGGTCAGGGATTCGATCGTCCTGGCGCTTCCGTTCCAACCGGTGTGTCAGCCGGATTGCCCCGGGCTCGACCCGGTCACGGGTGAGAAGCTGACGCCGGGAGCGGAACCTGCGGAGCAGGTGCAGATCGACCCGCGCTGGGCCGCGCTGACGGCCTACACCCCAGACCACGACGACGCAGACCACCGCGTCGCGCCCGACACAGAGAAGAGCTAGCCATGGCAGGTAACCCCCCGAAGCGGAAGGTCTCCCGCTCCAACACGCGTTCGCGTCGCGCGCAGTGGAAGGCCGAGGCTCCGACGCTCGTCAAGACCATCGAGAACGGCAAGGTCGTCTACAGCCGCCCCCACCAGGCGAAGGTCGTCACCGACTCGCAGGGCACCGAGCTGTTCCTCGAGTACAAGGGTCGCAAGGTCGCTGACGTCTGACGACGCGCGGCGTGACTGAGAACACCACCGAGCGCTCCGCGCTCACCGACAAGCTCGGGGTCGACATCGACCCCGAGCTTCTGTCGCTTGCCCTCACCCACCGTTCGTACGCGTACGAGAACGGCGGGACGCCTCACAACGAGCGTCTCGAGTTCCTCGGCGACTCGATCCTGGGCCAAGCCGTGACCGTGCATCTTTTCCGCACGCATCCCGATCTCGACGAGGGTGCGCTGGCCAAGCGTCGCGCGAGCGTCGTGTCGACGATCGCCCTGGCCGAGGTCGCTCGGACGATCGGGCTCGGCGACCACATCAAGCTGGGCCGCGGCGAGACGCAGACCGGCGGGCGCGATAAAGACTCGATCCTCGCCGACGCCATGGAGGCCGTGATCGGAGCGGCCTTCCTCTCGGCCGGTCCCGAGCGGGCGCAGGAACTCGTCCTCCGTCTCGTCGCGCCACTTCTGGCGGACCCCGCGCGTTACGGCGCGGCGATGGACCCGAAGACCTCCCTGCAAGAGCTCGCCGCTCACCTGGGCGTTGCGCCGCCGGTCTACGGCATCGAGGCCTCGGGACCCGACCACCACCGGGTCTTCACCGCGACCGTCACCGTCGGGGACGTGTCACGCGAGGGCGTGGGAAGCAGCAAGAAGCAGGCCGAGATGGCGGCCGCCCTCGCTGTGTGGCATGTGCTGTCTGCCCGTGCCTGAGCTGCCCGAAGTCGAGGTCGTGCGCGCCGGTCTCGAGCCGGCCGTCGTCGGCGCACGGATCGAGGCGTGCACGGTGCTCGACGCTCGCGCGCTCACGCGCCACGTCGGAACGCCGGCGTCGTTCGAGCAGGAGTTGACCGGCCGCTCCCTCACCGCCGCCGCGCGACGCGGCAAATTCCTCTGGTTTCCCGTAGAGGGCACTCAGCGTGCGGTCATCGCCCACCTCGGAATGAGCGGGCAGATGCTGCTGCGCGAGCCCGGTGCGCCGACCGAGCGCCACGAACGCATCCGCTGGGACATCGTGCACCCGGAGCACGGCGAGCTCTCCGTTCTGTTCGTCGACCAGCGGACCTTCGGCTCTCTCGCGGTGGACGACCTCGAACCCACGGTGGACGGCGCACCAGCCGGGCGCGGAACGGATGCGGCACTGATCCCGGGGCAGGTGCGGCACATCGCCCGCGACCCCCTCGACCCCGCGTTCGACGCTCCGCGGTTCCATCGGGAACTCGCCCGGCGGTCGTCCGGCATCAAGCGCGTCCTCCTCGACCAGGGCGTGGTCAGCGGCATTGGCAACATTTACGCCGATGAGGCGCTGTGGGCTGCCCGCGTCCATCCGGAGACCGTTGCATCCCTCCTCTCGCGGCCCGCGCGTGAGCGCCTCCTCGAGGCCGTCGTCGCGGTGATGACGAAGGCTCTCGCCGAAGGCGGCACGAGCTTCGACGCCCAGTACGTCAACGTCAACGGCCAGGCCGGCTACTTCGCGCACTCGCTCGAGGCCTATGGCCGCACCGGAGCGGAGTGCTCGCGGTGCGGCTCGGCCATCGTCCGGGTCGCGTTCACGAATCGCTCATCGCACTACTGCCCGCGCTGCCAGCGTCGTCGCCACTGAGCCGCTTCTTCCAAGCGCCCTCGTATGACAGCGGGCGGAACCCGAGGGCCTCGTTGATGTCGAGCATCGGGCGATTCTCTTCGGCGTTGTAGGTGATGACGCGGGGTGATTCGGGGGCGATGTCGCGCCACGCGACGAGGCCCGCGCACTTCACGAGCATTCCCAGCCGGTGGCCCCGGTGGCTCGCCGACACGAGCGTGTCGTGCTGATGGGTCGCGCCGGTGCGGTCGGAGCCGATCATGAGTTCGTTGAAGGCCGCGAGCTCGCCGGTCTCGATGTGCTGCGCCGCGGTCACGAGCAGTGTCTGGTCCGCTTCGACGTAGCGCGCATCGTGGCGGGCCAGGCGCGCGGCATCCCACTCTTCCTCGTCCACCTCGAGGCCGGCGGCGGGGGCGTCGGTCGACATGCGCGACTTGAGCCAGGCGTACCCTTCGACGAACTCCGGCGGCGTCGGCGCGGTCCATCGCACCACGCGGTAGCCGGCGGCCGCCACCGTGGCTTTCGCCAGGTGATCATCGACGACGGTGGCGGAGTCGGTCAGATCGAGCACGCTCTTCCGATTGATCTGCTCGAGCGTGTAGCCGTGACGCAGCAGGAAGCGCGCGGCATGGTCGCGCGGAATGTCGCCGTACCCCGTCGGTGCGGCCAGCCTGTCGCCCGGCTCATCGGGATGCTCGGCGTACGTCTGCAGAACGTGGCGGCCATGGTCGCGGGCGGTCCGCTCGACGAGCGCGTGGGCCTGCGAACCGATGCCGAGTCCGCGCACCTCGCGCAGGAGTTCGATGAGCCAGTACGCGCTGTCGGATCCGGCTTCGTGGGGGATGTCGAGCCCCACGCGCCCGACGACTCTGCCGTCCCATACCGCGAGCCAGCTGAATCTCGTCTCGTCCGGGCTCGGGCGATAGTGGGGGAGCAGCTCGTCGGGGCGGGCGGTATCGTCATCGCCGCCGGTGATCTCGCGATACACGAGATTGCGCACGCGCACCATCTCGCAGAAATCCGCGGCGTCCGGTGCATCGATCCTCTCGGGGATGCGGAGGGGGCGCAGCTCGAGCCGCGCAGTGATGTCGTTCATGATTCTCTTTCGGCGGCGTGGGGTCTCGTCACCGAGACCCCACGCGGATCAACGGTAGGGAGTGAGCAGGTACGCGCGTTCCCAGTGCCGCTCGCGCGCCTCGCGGGCGGCGAGCTGTTCGCGGCGGTACGCGACCTCGGGCGCAGAGCTGGCGCCGCGGTTCGCGCTCCACACGATGAGGCGCAGTGCGATGCGCAGCGCAAGGCGCTGGGCGAGGGTCGGACGGCCGAGAGCCGTCTGCTCGGAAATGGCGGGCCGCGCAGGCGCGACCTCGGGACGTCGTTGTACGACGGTGTTCATGGTGTCCTCGTTCGAAGAGGGCGGACGTGCGATGGCGACGATGTGCGTCGCAGGTGCAGCCGTCGGCTGCGGCCCGGCGCGAGGTGTCGCGCGGGCGGAGAGGCGGAACGGGGCGAGGGACTCGCGGACTCAGACGTTCAGCGGAGCACCCATGACGGCGGCTCCACCGATCACGCAGGAGAAACGGTCGCGGTGCTCGGAACGAACAGCAACAGCGTTAAACGCGGTGACAGAAATCAACATCGGGGAACCTCCTTTCGTCAGGGATGCGGGAAGTGACGCTAGCGGTCCGCCCGGTGCGGCGTCAAGTCCGGCTCGTCATCCTCCGGTAGCGTGTGGGCATCCACCGAGCGCCGGGAGGGCCCGACATGCACCTGAAGAGCGTCACGCTCAAGGGCTTCAAGTCGTTCGCCCAACCGACCACTTTCGTGCTCGAGCCGGGCGTCACCTGCATCGTCGGGCCCAACGGCTCGGGCAAGTCGAACGTCGTCGACGCGCTCGCCTGGGTCATGGGCGAGCAGGGAGCCAAGACCCTCCGCGGCGGGAAGATGGAAGACGTCATCTTCGCCGGCACTGCGACGCGCGGTCCGCTCGGTCGCGCCGAGGTCCAGCTGACGATCGACAACCACGACGGCGTGCTTCCGATCGAGTACGCCGAGGTGACGATCAGCCGCACGCTGTTCCGCAACGGATCGAGCGAGTACGCGATCAACGGCGAGACGTGCCGACTGCTCGACGTGCAGGAGCTCCTGAGCGACTCCGGTCTCGGTCGCGAAATGCACGTGATCGTCGGGCAGGGCCGGCTCGACACCGTGCTGCAGGCGAGCGCGGAGGACCGGCGCGGTTTCATCGAGGAAGCGGCGGGCATTCTGAAGCACCGCCGCCGCAAAGAGAAGACGGTTCGCAAGCTCGAGGCGATGGAGGCCAATCTCACGCGGTTGAGCGACCTGGCGGGCGAACTGCGGCGGCAGCTGAAGCCCCTCGGCAAGCAGGCCGAGATCGCACGTGAAGCCGCGACGATCGCCGCCGTCGTCCGCGACGCGAAGGCGAGGCTGTACGCCGACGACCTCGTCGCGCTGCGCTCCCAGCTCGCCGACCATGCACGCGACGAGCACGAGCGGCACGCCGAACGCCTCGTGCTGCAGGACCGGCTCGACGGCGTCAAACGACGCATCGACGAGCTCGAGGCCGAGCAGCGATCCGAGGCCGTCGACAGGGCACGCGCCACCGCGTTCGCGCTCGAGCAGGTCCAGGAGCGGGTGCGCGGACTGCACACGCTCGCGGCGCAGCGCCGCGCTCTTCTCGAGGACGACGGCCAGCTCTCGATCGAGGTCGCCACGGTAGGACAGGGGGCGATCGACGAGGCCCGCCAGGAGGTCGACGAGATCGCCTCGGGCGTCGGCGACGCGCAGGATGCCGCCGCCGCGGCATCCCGGGATGTGATTCGAGCGCGTGCCGAGTTGGATGCTCTCGACTCCGACATCGCCGCGCAGAGCGCTCTCGTCTCCGAGCACGACATGCGGCTGACCAAGCTCCGCGGCCGAGCAGACGCCGCCGCGTCGCGCTTGGAAGCTCTGCGCGCGACGGTCGAACGGCAGCAGCGGGGGCTGGACGCCGCACGGACGCGGCGCGCGGAGGCTGAGGCGGCCCTCGAGCAGGTCCAGTCCGAAGCGGCTCCCGAGGCGAGCTCCGCCGAGCACACGGCTGCGTACGAGCGCGCTCAGCGCGAGGCGACGGAGGCGGAGACGACGCTCGCGGGCATCCGTGAGCGGCTGCACGCGGCCGAGCGCGAGGTCGAGTCGCTGACGGCGCAGACGGCTGCGCTCGGGCGGGCGCTCGAGGTCCGCAACGCGGCCGCCGATCTGCTGTCGCGCGGCGACGATGGGCTGCGGTCACTCGTCGCCGACGCCCTGAAGGTGGAACCGGGATACGAAGCGCCTGTCGCTGCGGCGCTGGGGGCGCTGGCCGAGGGCGTGCTCGCCGCCGATGTGCCCGCAGCGCTGCGGGCGGCAGCCACCGCTGCCGAGGACGACCTCGGTGTCGTCGACATCGTCCTCGCGCATGCCGACCGGGGAGAGGCTGTCAACGCCGTGCCGGGCGCTGTGCGTGCGATCGACGTCGTCAGCGGGCCCGACGGCGTCGTCGGCCAGCTCGAGCACGTGCTCGTCGCTGATGACCTCGAGACAGCAGTCCGTATCCGCGATGCATGGTCGGCGAGCGAACGCGGACGCGCCGTCGTCGTGACCAAGCAGGGCGAGCTGGTCTCGTGGCGCACGGTCCGAGCCGGATCCGGCGAGGGCCGGTCACGTCTCGAACTCGCCGCGGAGCGAGACGCGGCGGCTGACCGGCTGAGCGAGATGACCGTCGTCGCCGACGCGCTCCGGGAGTCGCTGACCGATGCACAGGCAGCCTGGACCGAGGCTCGCGCCCGGACGAGGACAGCGCTCGAGACGCTGCGTGCCCACGATGCGGCGCTTGCGGCCGACGCGGAAAAGCTCAACCGAGCCACAGTGCGGTACGAAGCGGCCATCGCAGAATGCGACCGGCTCGAGGCAGGCATCGCGCCGGCCGTCTCGGCCGCGACCGAGGCCGAGTCAGCGGCCCGCGATGCCGAGGAAGCGCTCGCGGCGGCGGCTGCGGCGCCGCGCCCGATCCTCGACGCATCGGCGCGTGACGGTCTCCTCGAAGCCCTCGAAAAGGCTCGTGAACGCGAGATGCGCGCACGCCTCGACGTCGAGACCCTGCGAGAGCGTGTGCGAGCCGGCGAGGCCCGCGTGGTTCAGCTCGAACGCCAGCGCGAGCGAGAGCGCGCCGCCGCCGCCGAGGCCGCCCGACGCGCCGTCATCCGGCGGCAGCAGCGTGCGATCGCGGATGCCGTCGCCGCACAACTGCCGCCGCTGCTCGAATCGATCGACAGGTCCGTCGCCGCCGCCCGCGTGGAACTGGGGAGGGCTGAGCAGGCGCGGAGCGAGATCACGAGCGAGCTCGCCGAGCTGCGCCGCCAGGATCAGTCGGCGCGCAGCCGGCTCTCGGCCCTCACCGAGTCGGTGCACGGACTCGAGATGCAGATGCACGAGAAGAAGCTGCACGTGACGAGTCTGCTCGAACGCGTCGGGTCGGAACTGGGCTTCGACGAGGACATTCTCGTTTCGGAATATGGGCCGGACCACCCCGCCCTCGACGATTCCGGCGAGCCGGTGCCCTTCGATCGCGCCGCTCAGCGCCGTCGCCTCGCGGAGGCGGAGCGGAAGCTCGCGCAGCTCGGGCGCGTGAACCCTCTGGCGCTGGAAGAGTACGCCGCGCTCGAGCAGCGGCACGCGTTCCTCACGGAACAGCTCGCGGATTTGACGCAGACCCGCTCGGACCTGCTGACGATCATCGGCGAGCTGGACGAGCGGATGCAGACGATCTTCCTGTCCGCCTTCGAGGACACGAAGGTCGCATTCGGCGAGGTATTCCCGATCCTGTTCCCCGGGGGCACCGGCAGCATCTCGCTGACCGATCCCGACAACCCGCTCACGACCGGCATCGAGGTCGCGGTGCGACCTGTGGGCAAGAAGATCGAGAGGTTGTCGCTCCTCTCGGGCGGCGAGCGTTCCCTCGCCGCTGTCGCTCTTCTGACGGCCATCTTCAAGGCGCGGCCGAGCCCGTTCTACATCCTCGACGAGGTGGAGGCAGCGCTCGACGACGCGAATCTCGGACGCCTGCTCGGCGTGTTCGAACAGCTCCGCGAATCGAGCCAGCTCATCGTCATCACGCACCAGAAGCGCACGATGGAGATCGCGGACGCGCTCTACGGCGTCTCGATGCGCCAGGACGGAGTGTCGGCGGTCGTCGGTCAGCGCGTTCGGGAGCGCGCGGGCGCCGTAGGCTGAGGGTATGGCCGACAATCCCTGGTCGCTCTCGCGCGCGCTGCGCGGGCTCTTCGTCAAGCCGACCATCGACGAGAACACGTGGGACGATCTCGAGACGGCGCTGCTGACCGCCGACTTCGGGCCCGACATCACGGAGCGTCTCGTCGATGACCTGCGCGACAAGGTGGAGCGGTACCGCACGACCGACCCCCGCGACCTCCAGCGCATGCTCAAGGAGACCCTGGAGGAGCGGTTCGCCGCGTTCGACTCGACCCTGCGTCTGACGGAGCGTCCCGCCGTCGTCCTGGTCGTCGGGGTGAACGGCGTGGGGAAGACCACGACGATCGGCAAGTTCGCGAAGTTCCTCCAGCGTTACGGTCGGTCGGTCGTCGTCGGAGCCGCCGACACCTTCCGTGCGGCCGCGGTCGACCAGCTCGCGACGTGGGCCGAGCGCGGAGGCGCGCAGATCGTCCGTCCGCAACAGGAAGGCCAGGACCCGGCCTCGGTTGCGTTCCAGACGATCGACTACGCCAAGCGGACAGGCACGGAGATCGTGCTCGTCGACACAGCCGGCCGCCTGCACACCAAGGGCGGGCTGATGGACGAGCTCACCAAGATCCGGCGCGTCATAGAGAAGCAGGCGCCGATCAGCGAGGTGCTGCTCGTTCTCGACGCGACGACCGGGCAGAACGGCGTGATGCAGGCCGAGGCGTTCCTCGAGCACGCGGGAGTGACCGGCCTGGTCCTGACGAAGCTCGACGGCTCCGCACGTGGCGGATTCGTCCTCGCCGTGCAGGAGCGCACCGGCATCCCCGTGAAACTTCTCGGCCAGGGCGAGGGAATCAACGACCTCACGGGCTTCACCCCGCACGTCTTCGCGTCGGCGCTCGTCGACTGAGTCGCGCGCCGCGCCGCATCACCACTTCCCCCGCACCCTCACGGCTGGTTTCATAAACACATGGCGATCGAGCACGACTACTTCGGACTCCTCGAGTCGGGGCCGGACGGATCGATCTTCTGGTCGGATCACGTCGAGATCGGCGATCAGACGGTCACCGTCGATCTGACGGCTCCGGATCAGGACGACGTCTCGGCTGCCGCGCTGGATGTCGCCGCCGCCATGATCTCGGCGATCGAATCGATCGATCTCTCCGCTCGCAACGCGATGGTCTCCGAGCTGAACGACCGCACCAGCGAGGTGACGGAGTTCATCCTCCAGCAGCAGGAGGAGCTCGGAGAGGACATCGAGTCGTACCTCGTGGACATCTCGGGCGACGTCCACATGGACGTCATCCGGTCGCTGCAGCTGATCAGCATGACGATCCTGGCCGATGAGCACGGGGGATCGGACCCATTCGCGGTGCTCGAGTACGCGCTCGACCCCGATTCCACCGAAGAGGTGCTCCTGGTGAATCTCACGAGCGACGGCAGCATCCAGTCGGTCACCAGCGCCGACTGACGTGCAGACCTTTCTGCCGTATCCCTCGTTCGCCCAGTCGGCGGCGGCCCTCGACACGGCGCGGCTCGGCAAGCAGCGCGTGGAGACGCTGCAGCTGCTCCGGGCCAACACGGTCCCGGGATACGGATGGCGGAACCATCCGGCCGCCAAGATGTGGCGCGGCTATCTGCCCGCTCTCACGGCGTACGGCCTCGCGATGACGGACGCGTGGATCGCCGCCGGTCGCCCGGACACGGTCCGGCCGCAGCTGTTGCAGTTCGCGCCCGATGTCGACGGGATGCCCGAGAGCGAACTCGAGATGCCGCCGTGGCTGGGCGATGAGGCGTTCCACCTGTCTCACCGCTCGAACCTCGTGCGCAAGGATGCCGCGTTCTACCGGCCGCGCTTCGGTGACGTTCCCGACGACCTGCCGTATGTCTGGCCGCCGGACCCGACCGCGTCCTGAGACCTCGCGGCCGGGCCGGCACGCCGTCAGACGGCCTGCGCGAATCCGGACTGGGCCGAGTCGGCGAGGTGCGCGAGATGGGGCGGGATCTCCCGGCCCTTGGCAGTCATGGACTGCGCCCACAGGCGCCCGGCCCGATAGGACGACCGCACGAGCGGTCCGGCGAGCACGCCGAGGAAGCCGATGCGTTCCGCTTCCTCACGGAAGCCGACGAACTCCTCCGGCTTGACCCAGCGGTCGACCGGCAGGTGACGAGGCGTGGGACGGAGGTACTGCGTGATCGTGATGATGTCGGTGCCCGCGTCGTGGAGGTCCTGGAGGGCCTGGACGACCTCCTCGGGCGTCTCGCCCATCCCGAGGATGAGGTTCGA
The DNA here is from genome assembly GCF_040544895.1 of Microbacterium sp. 1262. Taxonomy (NCBI): domain Bacteria; kingdom Bacillati; phylum Actinomycetota; class Actinomycetes; order Micrococcales; family Microbacteriaceae; genus Microbacterium; species Microbacterium sp. 1262. Next base: position 1,199,410 of record NZ_JBEPKU010000001.1, on the reverse strand, counting down.
CTTGGTGATGAGTCCGGCGTCACGGGCGCGCGTGATCACGCCCAGGGAGCGCTCGTAACGGAAGGCTGGCCGGATCCGCTTGAAGATGCGGGGGACCGTCTCGACGTTGTGTGCGAAGACCTCGGGTCGTGACGCGAACACCTCGTCGAGCTGCGCCGCGTCGCCGTTGAAGTCCGTCGCGAGGATCTCCACGCCCGTGCCCGGGTTCTCCGCGTGGATCCGTCGCACCGTCTCCGCGTGGAGCCAGGCTCCGCCATCGGCGAGGTCGTCGCGCGCCACCCCGGTGACCGTCGCGTAGCGCAGCTGCATCCGGCTGACGCTCTCGGCGACGCGGCGCGGCTCGTCGGTGTCGTATTCGGCCGGCTTGCCCGTGTCGATCTGGCAGAAGTCGCACCGACGTGTGCACTGCGAGCCGCCGATGAGGAAGGTCGCCTCCCGGTCCTCCCAGCATTCGTAGATGTTCGGGCATCCCGCTTCCTGGCAGACCGTGTGGAGTCCCTCTTCTTTGACCAGGTCATGCAGAGCGCGATACTCCTCGCCCATCCGCGCCTTCGTCTTGATCCACTCCGGCTTGCGTTCGATCGGGGTCTGCGCGTTGCGCACTTCCAGTCGCAGGAGCTTGCGCCCGTCCGGACCACCCGCGGCGGGAGCGGCGGGCACGGCGCAGCCGCCGCTCATGCTGCGGCCGCCGTCTCGAACTCGGCGCGGAACCGACACGCGACGGTGTCCACCACATCCGCGGGGGAGACGCTTCTGCCCAGCACTGTCGAGAGGGAAGCGACGCCGGCATCGGCGATGCCGCACGGGATGATCTGCTGGAACGGGGCGAGGTCGTTGTCGCAATTGAGGGCGAAGCCGTGCATCGTCACGCCGCGCTGAACCCGCACACCGATGGCCGCGATCTTCGCGTCTCGGCCGTCCTGACTCACCCAGACGCCGCTTCGGCCCGTCACTTGACGGGCCGCGACGCCCAGGTCGGCGACGACGTCGATGAGCATCCGCTCGAGCCGCCGCACGTGCGAGACCACGTCCACCGGCTCCGGCAGACGCAGAATCGGATACCCCACCAGCTGGCCCGGTCCGTGCCAGGTGATCTTGCCACCGCGGTCGACGTCGACGACGGCGGTGCCGTCTGTCGGTCGCTCGCCGGGCTCGGTACGTGCGCCCGCGGTGAACACCGGCTCGTGCTCGAGCAGGAGCAGCGTGTCGGGACCACCGGCCACGACGGCATCGTGGACGCGGCGCTGCAGCTCCCAGCCTTCTGCGTAGGGGACGACGGCGGGGGCGAGCCCCACGACGCGGACATCGAGCACGGTTCCTCCTCGAATACTGGACCGCGTCCAACAATACGACACGCCTAGGCTGTCCTGGTGACGTCTTCCACCCGCGCCGGCCGGCCTCGCGTATCGTCCCGCGAGACCCTCGCGGAGGCCGCCTGCGAGCTCTTCCTCGAGCGCGGTTATGAGGCGACGACGGTCGCCGACATCACCCGACGCGCCGGTGTCAGCCGTTCGAGCTTCTTCAACTACTTCTCGTCGAAGTCGGCCGTCCTGTGGGCCGGACTCGACGAGCGGATCAGCGTGCTCGAGCTCGGTCTGCGGCGCGCCGGCGGCGTCGACGACGTCGCGTCCGCGGTGGCGGAGCTCGCCCGCGGCTTCGCCCCCGATGCGTTGGCGCTCGCGATCGTGAACGATGTCGCGATGGGGCTGTCCGACGAGCTCGCGCGAGATGCCGCACTGCGGGCCGCTCGCATCGCTAGAGCCGTCGCCGCGGCCCTGCACGGGTCGGGGACGGAACGGCTCGAAGCCGACATCCTCGGTGCCGCCTGGGGCGGTGCTGTGCTCGGAGCCGTCCGCTCCTGGGCGCGCGGGGGAGCGGGTCGGACGGATCTGGCGCACGAGATGGTCCGAGCGATCGCGATCGTCCGGGGGCACTGACCGGGTCGGCTGCTCGCATAGAATCGAGGGATCATGGCAACTTTCGGCACGCTCTCCGACCGTCTTACCGAGACCTTCCGGAATCTCCGCACCAAGGGAAAGCTCTCGGCGGCTGACGTCGACCAGACCGTCCGTGAGATCCGCCGCGCGCTTCTCGACGCCGACGTCGCCCTCGCGGTGGTCAAAGAGTTCACCGCCAAGGTGCGTGAGCGCGCGCTCGGCGATGAGGTGAACCGTGCGCTGAACCCTGCCCAGCAGGTCGTTCAGATCGTCAACGAGGAGCTCGTGGGCATCCTCGGCGGCGAGCAGCGGCGACTGCAGTTCGCGAAGAACCCGCCCACCGTCATCATGCTCGCGGGCCTCCAGGGCTCGGGTAAGACCACGTTCGCCGGCAAGCTCGCGAAGCAGCTCGAGAAGGACGGCCACACCCCCCTTCTCGTCGCGTGCGACCTCCAGCGGCCGAACGCCGTGAACCAGCTCCAGGTCGTGGCCGAGCGTGCCGGCGCCGCCATCTACGCGCCCGAGCCCGGCAACGGAGTCGGCGACCCCGTGCGAGTCGCGCGTGACGGTGTCGAGCACGCACGCCGCCAGCAGCACGATGTCGTCATCATCGACACCGCGGGACGCCTCGGCGTCGATGCGGAGCTCATGAAGCAGGCCGCCTCGATCCGCAAGGCCACCGATCCCGACGAGGTGCTCTTCGTCATCGATGCGATGATCGGTCAGGACGCGGTCAACACCGCGAAGGCGTTCCAGGAAGGCGTCGACTTCACCGGTGTCGTCCTCTCCAAGCTCGACGGCGACGCACGCGGTGGTGCTGCGCTCTCGGTCGCCTCGGTCACCCAGCGGCCGATCATCTTCGCGTCCACGGGTGAGGGCCTCGACGACCTCGAGCCCTTCCACCCGGACCGCATGGCCAGCCGCATCCTCGACCTCGGCGACATCCTCACTCTGATCGAGCAGGCACAGCAGGCGTTCGACGAGCAGGAGGCCCTCGCGGTCGCCGAGAAGCTCGCGAAGGAGCAGTTCACGCTCGAGGACTTCCTCGACCAGCTTCAGCAGATGAAGAAGATGGGCTCGATGAAGAAGATGCTCGGCATGCTGCCGGGCATGGGGCAGATGAAGCAGCAGCTCGAGCAGTTCGACGAGCGCGAGATCGACCGCACCGAGGCGATCATCCGGTCGATGACGCCGGCCGAGCGTCGCAACCCGAAGGTCCTCAACGGCTCGCGCCGCCTGCGCATCGCCCGCGGTTCGGGGATGACGGTGACCGATGTCAACCAGCTCGTGCAGCGCTTCGAGCAGGCGGCGAAGATGATGAAGACGGTCGCTCGCGGTGGCGTTCCCAACATCCCCGGCATGGGGCCGATGGGCGGCAAGCCCGGCGCCTCGAGCAAGCGCGGCAAGCAGGCCAAGAACAAGGGCGGTTCGCGTTCGGGCAACCCGGCGAAGCGGGCCGCAGAGAACGCCGGCCTCGCGACCGCGACGGCGCCGACCGGTTCGGGCTTCGGTCTCGGAGCCGGCGGTCAGGCTCAGCCGAGCGAGGCCGACCTCGCCGAGATCCAGAAGCTCTTCGGCAAGGGCTGAGTCAGCCGCCCTGGGTCAGCCGCCCTGAATCAGCGGCCGACGTCCGGCTGCGCCAGGTGCTGGCGCAGCGTGGGGCCGTCGCGGAACTCGCGGATCAGGTGCTGGACGACCTCGCGCAGGTCGCCGTCGGCCGCCTCCGCGACGCGCGTCTGCCGGAGGTAGCTCGCCCCTTGATCGAGGATCGTGTTCAGCCCGCGGAACTCGCGTGCGCAGTGCAGCTCCTCGGCGATCGGCTCGAGCTCGGCCATCGTGTCGCGGAGGTGATCGGCGACGTGTCGCTGCGTGCCATCGGCGTCGACGATCAGACGCGCGTCCAGCCCGTACCGGGCGGCGCGCCACTTGTTCTCCCGCACGAACCACGGCGGGATCGTCGGGAGCTCGCGCCCCTCGTCGAGCTGTCGCGAGAGGTGCTCGGTGAGCACCTGGACGAGGGATGCCACGGCCGCGAGCTCGGGAAGCGTCGACATCCCGTCGCAGGCGCGGATCTCGATCGTTCCCCACTTCGGCGCGGGGCGGATGTCCCAACGCACCTCCGACGCGTCCTCCATGACGCCCGTGCGGACCATGCCGTCGAGGTAGTTCTCGAAGTCGCTCCACTGCGTGAAACTCCAGGGCAGGCCGGCGGTGGGCAGCTGCTGGAAGACGAGGGCGCGATTGGATGCGTACCCGGTGCGGTCGCCGGCCCAGAACGGGCTCGACGCCGACAGGGCTTGCAGGTGGGGGAGGTAGAGCGACAGCGCGTTGATGAGCGGGAACACCTTGTTCACGTCCTCGACACCCACATGGATGTGGATGCCCCAGATCATCATGTTCCGGCCCCACCACTGGGTGCGTTCGATGAGCTTGTGATAGCGGGTCTTGTCGGTGATCTGCTGCTCGTACCACCGGGCGAAGGGGTGGCTGCCGGCGCAGAGCATCTCAAGACCGCGCGGTGCCGCGAACTCGCGCACCCGCTGGATCGCGTCGTCGATGTCGTCGACCGCCGCGGCGACGGTGTCGCCGACACCGCTGGTCACCTCGATGGTGTTCGTCAGCAGCTCGCCCGTGATCGTGTAGCGCTCGAGCGCGGAGGATTCCTCGACTTCGGCGAGCACCTCCGGCGCTCGGGGCGCGAGATCCCCGGTGTCGCGGTCGGCGAGCATCAACTCCCACTCGAGCCCCACGGAGGAACGGGCAGACGTGGCGAAGGGGACCGTCATGCGCTCAGTCTGACACGCGGTGCGGTGCGGTTCGCGACGACCGTCATCATCTGGCAAAATAGACGGTTGGACCGCTCGCTCGACCCTCTATCCGGCGGGAAGGTCCACCCTCAGAGCTCCCGCCGGGTGTGCACCCCACGCTCCAGGCGACGTTCACTTCACATCACACCACTCAGGAGAATTGTGGCTGTCAAGATCCGTCTCAAGCGCCTCGGCAAGATCCGCGCGCCCTACTACCGCATCGTCGTCGCCGACTCGCGCACCAAGCGCGACGGCCGCGTGATCGAGGAGATCGGTCAGTACCACCCGACCGAGGAGCCCTCGATCATCAAGGTCGACTCCGACCGCGCCCAGTACTGGCTGTCCGTCGGCGCTCAGCCGACCGAGCAGGTCACCGCTCTGCTCAAGCTCACGGGCGACTGGGGCAAGTTCAAGGGCGACAAGAACGCCGTCTCGACCGTTCGCACGGCCGAGGCCAAGGGGGAGTTCGTCGCTGACGCGTCGAAGAAGTCGGTCATCAAGCCGCAGGCCGCCAAGAAGGCCGAGGAGCCCGCCGCTGAGGCTCCCGCCGACGAGGCTCCCGCCGCCGACGCGACCGACGCGGAGTAATCCGTTGCTGTCCGCCGCGCTCGAGCACGTCGTCAAGGGGATCGTCGATCACCCCGACGACGTCGTCATCCGTTCCTCCTCGTCGCCCCGCGGCGAGGTCCTCGAGGTGCGCGTGCACCCCGACGACCGGGGACGGGTGATCGGGCGCGGCGGACGCACCGCCAAGGCGCTGCGCGCGCTGATCTCCGCGCTTGCCGACGGCACGCGCGTTCGCGTCGACGTCGCGGACGACTGACATGGCCGCCGACCCCGCTCGCACTCAGCTGCGCGTCGGGCGCCTCGTCAAGGCGCACGGCCTCAAGGGCGCACTCAAGCTCGAGCTGTACACCGATGATCCCGACGGCCGCTTCGTGCCGGGCGCGACGTTCACGTTGCAGGTCCCCGAGGCGTCTCCCTGGCACGGCAAGTCCGTGACCGTCCGAGAGTTCCGGTGGATGAACTCGCACCCCGTCCTCTTCCTCGAAGACGTCAACGACCGCGATGCCGCCGAGAGCCTCGTCAAGGCCATCCTCTGGGTCGACCAGGACGGCGACGCCACGGCCGAGGACGACGCCTGGTTCGATCACCAGCTCGTCGGCCTCGACGTCGTGCGTGACGGCGAGCGGGTCGGACGCATCGCACGAGTCGATCATCTCCCCGCGCAGGACCTCCTCATCGTCCAGCGCGACGGCGACGACACCGAGATCCTCGTACCGTTCGTCAAGGCGATCGTGCCCGAGGTGGATGTCGCAGGGGGTCGTGTCATCGTGACTCCGCCGGCGGGACTGTTCGAAGACCTGCCCGCTGATGAGTCCGACGACCCCGCGGAAGCTGGTTCCGTGGAAGACGGCGACAGCGCCTCCTCCGAGGACTGACGTGCGCGTCGACGTCGTCACGATCTTCCCCGCGTTCTTCGACGTCCTCGAGGTCTCGCTTCTCGGCAAGGCGCGAGGCGCCGGCCTCCTCGATGTCCGCGTCCACGATCTGCGGGACTACACCACCGATCGGCACCGCACCGTCGACGACACCCCGTACGGCGGCGGCGCCGGCATGGTGATGAAGCCCGAGCCGTGGGGGCTCGCGCTGGATGCGATCGTCGCGGACGCGGGCGACCGGCCGACGTTCATCTTTCCTTCGCCTGCCGGCGAGCGGTTCTCGCAGGGCACCGCTCGCGAGCTGAGCGAAGCGTCGCACCTCGTCTTCGGCTGTGGCCGCTACGAGGGGATCGACGAGCGCGTCTTCGCATACGCGGCGACGCTCGGCGACGTCCGGCTCATGAGCCTCGGCGACTACGTCCTCAACGGGGGAGAGGTCGCCTCGATGGCGATGATCGAAGCGATCGGCCGCCTCATTCCCGGTGTGGTCGGCAACCCCGAGAGCCTCGTCGAGGAGTCGCACGAAGACGGGCTGCTCGAGTACCCCTCCTACACCAAGCCCGCATCCTGGCGTGGCCACGAAGTGCCGGCCGTCCTGCTCAGCGGGCACCACGGCCGCGTCGCGGAGTGGCGGCACGCTCAGCGGGTCGAGCGGACGCGCGAGCGCCGTCCGGACCTGTTGCCCCGAGACCTCGAGGCCTGAGCCGGCCGCCGCGACGACGGACCGGCCCAGGGCACACGTCAGTCGACGCCGAGGAACGACCGGTCGGTGAGGATGACCGGACCGTCCGCAGTGATGGCCACGGTGTGCTCGGAGTGCGCACCGCGGGACCCGTCGGCGCTGCGGAGGGTCCATCCGTCGGCATCCGTGACCAGCTTGTCGGTGCTCTGCAGGAACCAGGGCTCGAGCGCGACCACGAGGCCGGCGCGCAGCGGGTAGCCGCGGCCGGGCTTGCCGTCGTTGGGGACGTGCGGGTCGCCGTGCATCTCCCGGCCGACGCCGTGGCCGCCGAAGTCGGTGTTGATCGACAGCCCGTCGGCGCGGGCGACCGTCGCGACGGCGTGCGAGATGTCGCCGATCTTGTTGCCGACCACGGCGGCTCCGATTGCTGCATCGAGAGCGCGCTCGGTGGTGTCGATGAGGGCGAGATCTTCGTCTCGCGGCGTTCCCACGACGAACGACACGGCCGAGTCGGCCACCCAGCCGTCGACCGAGACCGCGAAGTCGAGCGTGACGAGATCGCCGTCGCGCAAGGCGTAGTCGTGGGGGAGCCCGTGCAGGACCGCGTCGTTGATCGACGTGCAGATCACTTTGCCGAACGGGCTGGCTCCGAACGACGGGTGGTAGTCGATGTAGCAGGATTCAGCGCCGGCGCGGCGGATGAGCTCGTGCGCGCGCCGATCGATCGCGAGGAGGTTCGTGCCGACCTTCGTCTCGTCTCGAAGGGTCGCCAGCGTCTCGGCCACGAAGCGTCCCGCGGGACGCATCGCTTCGATCTCGGCAGGGGTGCGCAGCTCGATCATCGTGATCCTCTCTTCAGCTTCTATCCTGCCGGACCGGCGTAGCATCGGGAGCATGTGGCTGCGACGCGCGCTCTTCCATTGGCTCCTTCCCGCGGCCCTGGCGCTGCCGCTGTGGCTCGTCGTGGGCTGGGCGATCTCGGGTGCGAGCGGCTGGGTGTTCCTCTGGGTCCTGTTCATCGCGGTCCCGGCGGTGCTGATCGGTCAGCTCGTGACGACACTGCTGGTGCGGGCACGCGGCACCGTTCGGCACTCGCGGATGCTGTCGTGGTGGGACGTCCTCGTGTTCACGGTGTGGCACGCGCTCATCATCGTCATCGGGTTCTACCCCGAGGGCGCCTTCTGGCCGCTGCTCTTCGCCGCGGTCGCTGCGTTCCTCGCGGTCTTCTGGGTGTCGCTCTGGCAGCTCTTCCGGGAAGCGCGGCCCGTCTCGCTGTTCTCCGTCGCCACGGATCCGGCGTACCTGCGTGAAGCGATGCGACCGACGTCCGAACGACGTGCCGACGAGAAGGTCGTGATCATCGAAGAGGTCCGGCGCAGCGACGGCTGACGTTTTGGTCAGCAGGGCCCGGCATGGCAGAATGAACGCTTGTGCCCTGATAGATCTCTGCCTCAGGGGAGCGGCGCCCGGCGGGCGCCCGGGGCACCGCATCCTTATTCAACTCTCTCGTGGTCGACCTGAGGCGGTCGCAGGAAGAACAGATCATGCAGATCCTCGACTCCGTCGACGCAGCATCGCTGCGCAGCGACATCCCCGCATTCGCCCCCGGCGACACCGTCAAGGTGCACGTCAACATCACCGAGGGCAACCGCTCGCGTATCCAGGTCTTCCAGGGCGTCGTCATCGGCCGCTCGGGCGACGGCGTGCGCGAGACCTTCACCGTCCGGAAGATCAGCTTCCAGGTCGGCGTCGAGCGTACGTTCCCCGTCCACAGCCCCGTGATCGACCACATCGAGGTCGTCACGCGCGGTGACGTCCGTCGCGCGAAGCTGTACTACCTGCGCAACCTGCGCGGCAAGAAGGCGAAGATCAAGGAGAAGCGCGACCGCTGATCGCAGCGACGCATTCTCTGGATGCCCCGGGCTCAGGCTCGGGGCATCCGTCGTCTCCGCTGCGCGGTGACCGGCGATGGTCGCGGAATGTGCGACCCTGGGTAGGGCTCCCCGGCGGGCGAGTCGGATGAGAGGCGATGAATGACCACCGATGACCTTGCCGCGCAGGCGCCGAAGCCCGCGCGTTCACGATCACGTCGCCTCGGCCTGCTTCTTCGCGACATCCTCGTGATCGTCGCCATCGCTCTCGCGGTGTCGTTTCTGGTCAAGACTTTCCTCGTCCGTTCGTTCTACATCCCATCCGGATCCATGGAACGGACGCTGCTGAAGGACGACCGGATCCTCGTCGACCAGCTCACGCCCCGGTTCGGCGGCTACGCGCGGGGTGACGTCGTCGTCTTCCGCGATCCCGGAGGGTGGCTGCCTCCCACCGTCGAGCAGGCCCGTCCGCCGCTCGTCGAGGGCATGGACTGGGTGCTCTCCGTCGTCGGACTGTCGGCTCCCGACAGCAAGGACCACCTCATCAAGCGGATCATCGGGATGCCGGGTGACCATGTCGTGTGCTGCAACGCCGTCGGCCAGATCACGGTGAACGACGTTCCCATCGACGAATCCTCGTACGTCTCGCTCGCGGACGGCCAGTCGGCCCCGCAAGAGGTTCCGTTCGACGTGACGGTGCCCGAGAACTCGCTCTGGGTGCTCGGCGACAACCGTGATCACTCGCGGGACTCGCGCTACAACCGCGACCAGCCCTCGCAGGGCTTCGTCCCGCTCGACAACGTCGTGGGACGAGCTTTCCTCATCACCTGGCCCCTCGACCGCTTCGGCCTCATCGACTTCCACCACGACGTCTTCGCGGGGGTCCCCGCGCCCGAAGGACGATGACCGTCGTCGCGCCCCGGCTGACCGTCGAACGGCGGCTGCTGCGCGAGTACGAGTTCGTCATCGCTCTCGACGAGGTCGGGCGGGGCGCGTTGGCGGGCCCGGTGTCGGTCGGTGCCGCCGTGCTCGACGCACGCTGCGCGCGTCGTCGCGTTCCCGAGGGGCTTCGTGACTCGAAGCTCGTGACCGAGCTTCGCCGACCAGAGCTGGCGCTGCGAGCAGCCGACTGGGTCGTGGCCTCGGCGGTGGGGTCGGCCACGCCGGGTGAGATCGACGAGATGGGGATCATGCGGGCGCTCGGCCTGGCCGCTGTTCGCGCGATCCAGGGTCTCGGCGTCGCGGATCCCTTCGCTGCTGAGACCGTCGTCATCCTGGACGGCAATCACGACTATGTCAGTCCGATGGCCGGACCGGGCATGACGGTGCGGACGATCATCAAGGCGGACCGTGACTGCGCCAGTGCCGCGGCGGCGTCGGTCATCGCGAAGGTGGCGCGCGATGCCCACATGACCGAGCTGCACGACGAGACGCCGATGTACGAGTGGGCACGGAACAAGGGTTACGCCAGCGCGCTCCACCGGGCCGCGATCCGGGAGCACGGGCTGTCACGGCATCACCGGGCGTCCTGGGCGATCGCCGACGCGCCGACGCTGTTCTGACTTCGGTGGGCGGGGTCGCGGGGACGAGAACGCCGTGCTGCCGCCGCCTAGGATGGAAGCACCATGGATGACGAAGTCTTCGAAGACTATGACCGCGAGCTGGAGTTGGCGCTCTACAAGGAGTACCGCGACGTCGTGTCGCAGTTCCAGTACGTGATCGAGACCGAGCGTCGCTTCTACCTCGCGAACGACGTCAACGTCGTTCGGCGCGACACCGAGCACGACTTCTACTTCGAGCTGACGATGAACGACGTGTGGGTCTGGGACATCTATCGCGCCGACCGTTTCGTGAAGTCCGTGCGTGTACTGACGTTCAAGGACGTCAACGTCGAGGAGCTCCAGCGCCGCGACTTCGAGCTCCCCGACGAGCTCTCGCTCGACAGCTGACGCTCCTCCCCAGGACCGTCGTCGAGCCGGTTCTGCACGGCCGCGCAGCCGTGACCCCGGGGCCGTCGGCCGCCGCGCGAGAGTGCTCATATGGCAGCGAAAGACGACCGGGGCCGCGCCGGTGAAGAGCGGGCCGCGCGGCACCTGACCCGCCTCGGGTACGACATCCTGGATCGAAACTGGCGCGATCGGCAGGGCGAGATCGACATCGTCGCCGTATCGCGCGACGAACTCGTCATCGTCGAGGTCAAGACCCGGCGGACCGCGGCGTACGGGCATCCGTTCGAGGCGGTGGACGAACGCAAGAAGGACCGGTTGTGGCGGCTCGCCTGCGCCTGGATCGCCGCGCACCCGGGGGAGGTGCGCGGTCGCCGGATCCGTCTCGACGTCATCGGTATCACCGGCGACGACGTCGATACGGCGGTGCTCGAGCACGTCGAGGACCTGCGGTGAGCCTCGGGCGTACCTGGGCGGTCTCACTCACCGGGCTCGCCGGTGACCTCGTGGAAGTCGAGGCCGACCTGTCGAACCAGACGCCCGCGTTCCGCATCGTCGGACTCGCCGACCGAGCCCTCGCCGAGGCACAGCAGCGGGTGCACAACGCCTGTCAGAACAGCGGGCTGCCGCTGTCACGACGTCGTGTGACGGTCAATCTCTCACCGGCGAGCCTTCCGAAGCAGGGAGCTGGCTTCGATGTCGCCATCGCCGTCGCGGCGCTCGCGACGGAGCTCCCGATGGACCCGACGTCGCTCGCCGACACCGTCCACATCGGCGAGCTGGGCCTCGACGGGCGGCTGCGGCCGGTACCGGGAGTTCTCCCCGCAGTCATCGCCGCAGCGCGCGCGGGGAAGCGGACGGTCATCGTCCCCGAGGCCTGCCGAGCAGAAGCCGCTCTCGTCGACGGGGTCCGCGTCGTCGGATGCCGCACCCTCGCGGGCGTCGCGCGCTGGCACGGGCTCGAGATCGACAGTGATGACGAGGCGGTACCCGAGGTGCCGGTTCCCGCCGATGATGGGGAGCATGACGGCGACGGGCTGCCTGTCGACGATCTCTCGGACATCCGAGGGCAGGAGGAGGCGATCGATGCGCTCGTCGTCGCGGCGGCCGGCGGCCACCATCTGCTCATGAGCGGTCCGCCCGGTGCCGGGAAGACCATGCTTGCACGTCGCCTGCCGGGGATCCTGCCCCCGCTCGACGACGAGACCGCGCTGCAAGTCGCATCGATTCGCTCGCTGTCGGGCACCGTCGTCGACAGCCTGAGCAGAGTTCCTCCGTTCGAGGCGCCGCATCACAGCGTGAGCGTCGCGGCGCTGGTGGGCGGTGGCAGCAGGTCGCTGCGACCGGGGGCGATCGCTCGGGCGAGCGGGGGCGTCCTGTTTCTCGACGAGGCCGGTGAGTACAGCGCGCACGCGCTGGACTCTCTTCGTCAGCCACTCGAGGCGGGGTCGATCGACATCCACCGGGCGGGATTCCGGGCAACTCTGCCGGCGAGGTTCCAGCTGGTGCTGGCCACGAACCCCTGCCCGTGCGGACAATACGGCGTCCGTGGCGGCAATTGCTCGTGCCCATCCCTCGCGATCCGCCGCTATCTCGGCCGGCTCTCGGGCCCGCTGCTGGACCGCATCGACATCGAGCTCTCGCTTTCGCGGGTGTCGCTCGCCGACCTGACGGCGCGCGGTCCTGCGCAGACGACGACGGCGACCGCGCGCGAGCAGGTCGCGGCCGCGCGGTCGCGTGCCGCTCTGCGATTGGCGGAGACCCCGTGGCGATCGAACGCCGCTGTCTCGGGCGCGTGGCTGCGGGATGGACCGCTCGCTCCCGAACCGCGCGTTCGTGCTCCGCTCGACGCGGCTCTCCAGCGCGGAGCGCTCACCCTGCGTGGCTACGACCGGGTGTTGCGGGTGGCATGGTCGGTGGCCGACCTCGCGGGTCGCGAGCGGCTGACCGCGGGTGACGTCGGGCGCGCGCTGTTCCTGAAGAAGGGGCTCCAGCAGTGAGCGACGACGAGGTGCGCAGTGCGTTGGCGGGGCTCGTGCCCGCGGACGGCCTCGTGGATCCCGAGAGCGGTCGCGAGCGCTGGGGGCGAGCCCGATGGTCGGTGCTGGCCGAGCCCGGAGACGGCATCGCCGGGCTCGCAATACAGCGGCTGGGGGCGTTCCGCGCCCTCGAGTGCGCGCTGCGAGACGACACACCCCCGGCGGAGCTCGGCCTCGAGGTGCGGGACTGGCGCCGCGCCTGTGCCCGGTGGCGTCCGCGGCAGGACGACCACTCCTACGCGATCGAGCGGGCGAAGCGGGTCGGGGTACGGCTCATCGTGCCGGGTGATCCCGCCTGGCCGGAGAGGGTCGAGGAACTCGGCATCCATGCCCCGGTCGCGCTGTGGGCCAGAGGACGGGCAGACGCTCTCGCGGCGCCAGCTGCGGCGGTTGCGCTCGTCGGAGCGCGCGCGGCGACCGCGTACGGTGTGCAGGTCGCGGGGGAGATCGCGGGAGAACTGGGCGTCGCGGGGGTGACGATCGTGTCCGGGGCCGCCGTCGGGATCGACGCTGCGGCGCATCGAGCCTGCCTCGCGGTCGGCGGCAGCACGATCGCCGTGCTCGCGGGGGGCGTCGATAAGGCGTACCCGTCGGGCCATGCCGGCCTGCTGACGGAGGTGTCGCGCCGTGGTGTGGTCGTGAGCGAGGTGCCGTGCGGCACGGCGCCGACAAAGTGGCGTTTTCTGCAGCGCAATCGGGTCATCGCCGCGCTCTCCGATGCCACCGTGGTGGTCGAGGCGGGGTGGCGGTCGGGTTCGTTGAACACCGCGGGCCACGCAGCGGCGCTCGGGCGGGCCCTCGGTGCGGTACCGGGGCCGGTCACCTCTGCGGCGTCGGCAGGATGCCACCGGATCCTCCGCGAGTACGACGGTCGGTGCATCACGAGCGCGGACGACGTCCGGGAGTTGCTCGGGTGGTCGAAGGAGCCCGGGCCTCCCGCGGCTCTCGACAGCGACGGCCGTACGGACGATGCGACGAGGGTGCTCGACGCGCTGAGCACACGAGCGCCCCGGGATGTCGCAGAGATCGCTCGGCGCTCCGGCGTGGCCGGCGAGGAAGTGAGCGCCTGGCTGGGACTCCTGGAGCTCGATGGTCGAGTCGTGTCCGACGAACGCGGGTGGCGTCGAGCGGGCAGTTGACGGCTGGCGTCCCGCGAGCCTGGCCCGGCGGTGCCTGCGGATCGGTCATGCTGGCTGCATGCTCATCTCGGAGGCGGCGGACGCGTACGCAGACCACCTGCTGCGCGTCCGCAGGCTCTCTGAGAACACCGTCCGCGCCTACCGCAATGACCTCGCCGATCTGGCTGCGGCGTCGGGCGACATCGAGCTCGAAGAGGTGGACATCGAGGTGCTCCGCGATTGGGTCTGGCGCGCGAGTGAGCGGGGCGAGGCGCGGTCCACCCTCGCTCGCCGTACCGCGACCGCCCGGGGCTTCTTCGCGTGGGCGACCGAGCGCGGCGCGATCGCCAGCGACCCCGCCCTCCGCCTGGCGTCACCGAAGCGGGCGCGGACCCTGCCCAAAGTCGCGACCGCTCAGACGGTGGCATCCGTCCTCGACGATCTGCGGGCGCGGGCGGCCGACGGAGATCCGGTTCTCCTCCGCGACCACGCGATCCTCGAAGCGCTGTACGCGACCGGCATCCGCGTGTCCGAACTATGCGGACTGGACCTCGACGACATCGACAGCGAACGCCGCACGGCACGTGTCATGGGCAAGGGCGATAAGGACCGGGTCGTTCCCGTAGGCGGTCCGGCATTCGACGCCGTGCAGGCTTACCTGGTCCGCGGGCGTCCGGTGCTCGCGGCGCGCGCCGCAGGCCGAGCAGAAGCCGCGCGTGCAGTGTTCCTCGGGTCGCGCGGTGGTCGGCTGACGGCGCGCGCCGTATACGCGACGGTCTCGGAGAAGCTCGGCCCCGCACTCGGGGTGGATGCCGTCGGGCCGCACACTCTGCGGCATTCCGCCGCGACCCATCTGCTGGATGGCGGTGCCGACCTGCGGGCCGTTCAGGAGATCCTCGGGCACGCGAGCCTCGGCACGACGCAGATCTACACGCACGTCTCGGGGGAACGGCTCGCCGCCGCCTATCGACAAGCGCATCCGCGCGCATGATGGTGCGCTGGCCCTCCGCCGTCGTAGCGTTGGGAGAGCGCACGGAGGAGCACGAAGAGGGGGCACGCATGAGAAGAGCTGCTGCAGCGATCGGCGCGACTGTGCTCGTCGGGATGCTCGCTTCGTGCGCGCCGGTGGCGTCGAACGAGCCCGACCGGATCGTCCGGCCTACGGCGCCGCAGACCTCGGCGTCTCCCTCGGCCTCGCCCGCCGCGACGCCGGAAGCATCATCCGACGCGACGGTTCCTGCGATGCCGGGGCCGAACGACCCCGCGTGCATCGACGGCGTCGTCGCGATCCGCGGAACCGACCTCGACCTCGCCTTCGCCGGCGAGTGCGACGTGGTCCGCATCGAGGGTGCTTCGCTCGACGTCGACCTCGAGCGAGCGCGCGTCGCAAATGTCCTCGCGAGTGGTGATCGCATCGAGATCGACCTCGGCTCGGTCGACTCGCTCGAGATCACGGGGCAATCCGCCGATGTGGATGCCGCCAGGGTCGGCGCCCTCACCATCGCGGGAGACCGCAACTCCGTCGACGCCGACGAGGTCGGCACCGTAGCGGTATCGGGCAACGACAACCACGTCGACGCGGATCGCCTGGGAGCGGTCACCCAGAGCGGTGACCGCAACATGATCGGGAACGACTGACCCTTAGCAGCACGGCAACAGGATCGGCCTGGTGAGGCCGCCCATCATCAGGAGCGGGTTGATGTACTCACCGTTACGCCGGACTCCGAAGTGGATCGTGCCGTCGCCCGTATGGCCGCCGGACGCCACGGTTCCCACCAGCTCCCCTTGAACCACCGCCGTCCCGGTCTGCAGGGCCGTGTCGACCGGCTCGAGACTGGTCGCCACCCCGTCGCCGTGGTCGATCGTCACGACGGGGCGGCCGGCGACGGGCCCCGCGAACGCGATGACACCGTTCGCCGGCGCGACGACCTCGACCTCGCCCCCGCTGGCGAGGTCGACCCCTCGATGCCCGGGAGCGTACTCATGTGCCGGAGCTTCGAAGCCTCGCGCGACCGCGGCTCCGCGCAGCGGCATGGTCCAGCCGGGTGAGGGACGCGGCTCACCACCTGGCGCGACGGCGTCGGGAAGAAACGTGCTCACGATGAGGAGCGCTGCTGCGAGCAGGGCGGCCGGGGAACGGGTCACGAGTCGAGTCTCGAGTCCCGTTCGTCCGCCGCAGCGACGTCGGCCGCGACACGTGGGCAAACCGTTCGCACGCAGCGTCGGGGAGGAGCGGCTCACTGCTACACTGATCACCGCGCCTCGCTCGTCGAGGTGACTACGCGTGCCCTGAGCGATCGGTTCCCGATCGTGGCGCATCTTCCCCAGGTCTCCCGCTCCGGCGGCGAGCGGAAGTGTGTCGGGCGCCAGGAGTACCGGGCCGTCGGCCCGGCGAATCAACCGAAACAGAAGGAGAACGGCCATGGCCGTCGTCACCATTCGCCAGCTGCTCGACAGCGGCGTCCACTTCGGGCACCAGACCCGCCGCTGGAACCCGAAAGTCAAGCGCTTCATCCTCACCGAGCGCTCGGGCATCCACATCATCGACCTGCAGCAGTCGCTGTCGTACATCGACCGCGCCTACGAGTACGTCAAGGAGACGGTCGCCCACGGTGGCACCATCCTCTTCGTCGGCACCAAGAAGCAGGCGCAGGAGGTCATCGCCGAGCAGGCGACCCGCGTGGGTCAGCCCTACGTGAACCAGCGCTGGCTCGGTGGTCTGCTGACCAACTTCCAGACGGTCTCGAAGCGCCTCGCCCGCATGAAGGAGCTCGAGGAGCTCGACTTCGAGAACCCCGCGGCCAGCGGCTTCACGAAGAAGGAGCTGCTGCTCAAGAAACGCGAGCTCGACAAGCTGCACAAGTCGCTCGGCGGTATCCGCAACCTGCAGAAGACCCCGTCGGCCATCTGGGTCGTCGACGCCAAGCGCGAGCACCTCGCGATCGATGAGGCCAAGAAGCTCGGCATCCCCGTGATCGGCATCCTCGACACGAACGCCGACCCCGACGAGTTCCAGTACCCGATCCCCGGTAACGACGACGCGATCCGTTCGGTGAGCCTGCTCACGCGCATCGTCGCCGACGCTGCTGCCGAGGGCCTCATCCAGCGCCACCAGCCGTCCGACGAGTCGGCCGAGGCCGAGCCCCTCGCCGACTGGGAGCGCGAGCTGCTCGAGAGCGCTCCTGCAGAGACCGCTGCCGCCGAGAACGCCCCGGTCGAGGGCGCTGACGCTGAGGTCGCCGCGACGGAGACGCCCGCCGACGAGGCCGGTGCCGAGGCGCAGGCCGAGGCCGTCGCCACCGAGGCCACCGAGAAGTAATCAGCGCGTCTTCCTGACCCGCTACGATCGGCGCGGCCGCGGCTGAGCCCGGCCGCGCCGATCGGCATCCACGAGATTTCACACAGACAGAAGGAGCCGCCACTCATGGCAAACTTCACCATCGCCGACATCAAGGCTCTGCGCGAGCAGCTCGGCACCGGAATGGTCGACACCAAGAAGGCCCTCGAAGAGGCCGACGGCGACGTCGAGAAGGCCGTCGAGATCCTCCGCCTCAAGGGGGCGAAGGGCAACGCGAAGCGTGCCGACCGCTCCACGAGCGAGGGCCTCGTCGTCGCGCGTGAGCAGGACGGGAAGGTCACCCTCGTCGAGCTCGCATGCGAGACCGACTTCGTCGCGAAGAACGACCGTTTCATCGCTCTGGCCGACAAGGTCGCAGACGCGGCCGCCGCGGCATCCGCCGACTCGGTCGAGGCCGCCCTCGCCGCAGACGCGTCGGGCCAGACGATCGAGCAGCTCATCAACGATGAGGCCGCCATCATCGGCGAGAAGGTCGAGCTGCGTCGCGTGCGCACGCTGACCGGCGACGCGTTCGAGATCTACCTGCACAAGACGAGCAAGGACCTGCCCCCGCAGATCGGCGTCGTCGTGGCGTACTCGGGCTCGGACGCGGAGACCGCCCGCTCGATCGCGCAGCACATCTCGTTCGCGAACCCCAGCTACCTGTCGCGCGAGGACGTTCCCGAGGCCGACGTCGAGAAGGAGCGCGAGATCGTCACCGAGATCTCCCGCAACGAGGGCAAGCCCGAGGCCGCCCTTCCCAAGATCGTCGAGGGCCGCGTGGGTGCGTTCTTCAAGCAGGTCGCCCTCCTCGACCAGGACTACGCGAAGGACAACAAGCTGTCCGTCGCGCAGGTCGCGAAGGACGCCGGCATCACCATCACCGACTTCGCTCGGTTCAAGGTCGGCGCGTAACAGCCCGAAAGGCCCGCATCTTCGGATGCGGGCCTTTTCCATGCCCATCCGGGCGATACTCTGCAACACAGCGATGAGAGGGACACGATGAACGATGAGAAGACCGGGCGCCGTCGCGTCCTGCTGAAGCTGTCGGGCGAGGCATTCGGTGGCGGCCAGCTGGGCGTGAACCCGGATGTCGTCGGGCAGATCGCCCGCGAGATCGCTGAGGCCGCCGACCGGGTGGAGGTCGCCATCGTCGTCGGCGGCGGGAACTTCTTCCGAGGCGCAGAGCTGAGCCAGCGCGGGATGGACCGCGGTCGCGCCGACTACATGGGCATGCTCGGCACCGTGATGAACGCCCTCGCATTGCAGGACTTCCTTGAGCAGGCCGGCGCCGCAACGCGCGTGCAGTCGGCCATCTCGATGACGCAGGTCGCTGAGCCGTACATTCCCCGTCGCGCGGAGCGCCACATGGAGAAGGGTCGCGT
Organism: Microbacterium sp. 1262; assembly: GCF_040544895.1. Taxonomy (NCBI): domain Bacteria; kingdom Bacillati; phylum Actinomycetota; class Actinomycetes; order Micrococcales; family Microbacteriaceae; genus Microbacterium; species Microbacterium sp. 1262. The sequence continues at coordinate 1,180,846 of NZ_JBEPKU010000001.1, read as the reverse complement.
CGTCATCTTCGGCGCCGGCGCCGGTCTGCCCTACTTCTCCACCGACACGGTGGCGGCGCAGCGCGCCCTCGAGATCAAGGCCGATGAGGTCCTGGTGGCCAAGAACGGTGTCGACGCGGTCTACACGGCCGACCCGAAGAAGGACCCCACGGCGGAGAGGATCGAGCAGATCACCTACGGCGAGGCGCTGCAACAGGGGCTCAAGGTCGTGGACTCCACCGCATTCAGCCTGTGCATGGACAATGGCATCGACATGCGCGTCTTCGGCATGGAGCCGGCGGGGAACGTCACGCGCGCACTGCTGGGCGAGCGCATCGGCACGCTCGTCACCGTCTGAGCCCCGCCCGCCTGCAGACTAGACTTGACCGGACGTACCGACGAATGGAGTGACGTGATCCCCGAGATCCTCGCTGACACGAAAGCCCGCATGGAACGCGCCGTCGAGGCGGCCAAGGAGGACTTCTCCACCGTGCGCACGGGGCGCGCCAACACGGCGCTGTTCCAGAAGATCCTCGTCGACTACTACGGGTCGCCGACTCCGCTCGCGCAGCTCGCGTCGCTCAACAACCCCGAGGCCCGCACGATCATCGTCACGCCGTACGACAAGTCGGCGCTCAAGGCGATCGAGCAGGCGATCCGCGACACCCCCAACCTCGGCGTGAACCCGACGAACGACGGCAACATCGTGCGCGTCACCATGCCCGAGCTCACGGAGGAGCGCCGCAAGGAGTACGTCAAGCTCGTCCGTTCGAAGGGCGAGGACCACAAGGTCCACCTGCGCGGCATCCGGCGGAAGTCCAAGGACGAGCTCGATGGTCTCAAGAGCGAGGTCGGCGAGGACGAGCTGGTGCGTGCGGAGAAGGAACTCGACGGTCTCACGCGTGCACACGTCGACCTCATCGACGACGCGCTCAAGCGCAAAGAGGCCGAGCTTCTCGAGGTCTGAGACCGATGAGCGCACCCGGCGACGACGCCCCGTCTCGATCCGAGCGGGAGCGGTCCCGTTCGCGCGAGCACGGTGATTCGGCGTTTCAGAATCAGGTGCGTGCCGCGCGAACGGAGTTCGAACAGCACATCGGCCGAGCTCGGGCCGACTTCGAGCAGGCGAACGAGCGCATCAACGCGCGGACCGGACGCAATCTCTTCGTCGCGATCCTGATCGGGGTCGCCATCGGCGTCGTCGTGATCGGGTCGCTCATCTTCGTGAAGTGGGTGTTCGTCCTCTTCGCGATCCCCGTCGCGCTGCTCGGCGTCTTCGAGTTCGTCCGAGCCCTGCAGGCCGCGGGACGACGCGTGGACGTCGCACCACAGCTGGTCGCCGGCGCCGCGGTGCTGGCGGCGGGCTTCCTCCTCGATGCCGGCACGCACTGGGTCGTTGTCTTCGCCGCCGTGGTCACGGTGATCGTCTGGCGGTTGATGGCGCAGATGGTGAGCGGCGAGAGCCGTCGCTACGGTCAGGTGCTCAGCGACGTGCTCATCAGCGGGTTCGTTCAGCTCTACGTCCCGTTCCTCGGAAGCCTGCTGCTCATCCTCCTGCGCGAGGACGGCGGAGAGTTCTGGGTCCTCGCGATGATCGCCGTCGTGGTGGGCGCGGACACCGGCGCCTATGCCGCTGGGCTCGCCTTCGGCAAGCATCCGATGGCCCCGCGAATCAGCCCGAAGAAGACCTGGGAGGGTTTCGCAGGCGCGGGCGTGGTGGCGATGCTCGTCGCTGTCGGGTTCGCCTGGCTGCTTCTCGGACTCCCGGCGTGGACCGGCGTCATCATCGGTATCGTCATCCTCGGTTCCGCCACGGTCGGCGATCTGGCTGAGTCGATGATCAAGCGTGATCTCGGCATCAAAGACATGAGCTCGTGGCTGCCGGGCCACGGGGGAGTGCTCGACCGACTCGACTCGATCCTGCCGTCCACCGTCGTGGCGCTCGTCCTCTTCCACGCTCTGTCCCCTCTGGTGATGTAATGACCTCGACCGATACCTCCCTTTCCACGAGCCCGTTCCCCGAGGTGCAGGGACGAGCCAAGGGATACGACCGAGCCGCTGTGGATGCCTTCCTGCGGCGCGCTCGCGAAGCGTTCGAGGCGTCCGAGGAGGACGACCTCGACTCCGCCGCGATTCGCGCGACCGCCTTCCCGCTCGTGCGCGGCGGGTATGCCGTCGCCCCCGTCGACGCCGCGATCGGACGGATCGAGGACGCATTCGCGGCGCGCGAGCGGGAACGTGCCCTGTCACGTGCGGGCGCCCGCGCCTGGGTCGGCCGCTCACGCAATCTCGCCCAGGAGATCCTCGACCGGCTGTCGCGTCCCGAGCGGCGGAGATTCGATCGTGTGGGTGTGCTGTCGTACGGCTATCGCATGGACGAAGTCGACCTCGTGGCGCACCGCATCGCCCGTTACCTCGAATCGGGTGAACCGCTCACCGTCGAGCAGGTGCGATCGGTCGCGTTCCGCATGCAGCGCGGAGGCTACCGCGAAGCGCAGGTCGATGCGGTTCTCGACGGCGTGGTGTCGGTGATTCTCGCCATCGGGTGAGTCTGATGGAGAGAAGCTGCACGCCTCGCTAAACTCGAGGGCATTGTGACTTCCCGCTCGACTGTCTCCCGGCGCACGACGCGCGTCCCGGCTCGTCGCCGGAGCACGCCGGTCTCCGCGCGCTGGTCGCGACGTCGCGGTGTGTCCTCCGTCTTCGCCGCGGTCGCTGCGCTCGGTATGGCGGGCGGCGCTCTGGCACCGCTCGGCACCGCACTCGCGGTCGCCCAGGAGAAGCCCGTCGAAGTCGTCTCGCTGTGGGCCGAGTCGCGCGGCGACGCGCAGGCGCTGTCCGGTGACGGAACGGCGACGACGCCCGCTCAGCTCGATCGCAGCGGCTTCACCGTGTACGTCGCTCCCAAGCCGACGCCGACCCCCACCCCGACCCCCACCCCGGTGGAAGGCGAGAGCACCGGGACGTCGCGCGCAGCGCCGGTCCTGTACTCCGGCGGGGGATCTTCCGCCGACTGGCTGAGCGCCGCCGGCATCCCGGAGAGCGACTGGGGCTACGTCGACTACATCGTGTCGCGCGAGAGCAGCTGGAACCCGAACGCGACGAACGCTTCGTCGGGGGCCTGCGGTCTCGTTCAGGCCTATCCCTGCAGCAAGGTGCCGGGCAGTGGGTACGACCCCGTCGACAACCTCACGTGGGCGAACGGCTACGCCGTCGGACGTTACGGCAGCTGGAGCGAGGCGTATGCCTTCTGGTCCAGCAACCACTGGTGGTGACTGCGCGCGTCATGCCCCGTTCCAACAGGCGACGGCCGGAACCGCGCGACGACTCGCTCGAGCGGCTGCTGAGCGGCTGGAAGCGCTCCGAGACGCGACGTGGCGTCGAATGGACCGTGCAGCCGGTGTCGGCCGCGCAATCGCAGAAGACCTATACCTGCCCGGGCTGCGGGCGTGACATCGCGCCCGCCACGGCGCATGTGGTCGCGTGGCGGGCGGACGGTGTCCTGGGCGACGCCGCGGACCTCGCCGCGCGTCGGCATTGGCATTCGGCATGTTGGAGGATCGCATGAGCTTCGAAATCCGCGGACCCGTTCAGCTCCCCGCACGTCGTGAGGACATCGAGCTCCGCACGCTCGACGAGCTGACCCTGGTCGGCGAGCTCGCGCTGCCACAGGATCGCGAACCGGTCGCGACGCTCGTCACCCTGCATCCGCTTCCGACGGCGGGCGGATTCATGGACTCGCACATCCTGCGCAAGGCGGCCGGGCGCCTCCCCGCCCTCGCCGACCTCGCCGTGCTGCGTTTCAACACCCGAGGAACGACATCGCCTCGGGGGACCAGCGAGGGGACGTTCGAGGGCGGTGTCGGCGAGGTGTTCGACGTCGCGGCGGCGATGGCGTTCGTGCGCGATCGGGGCCTGCCGCGTCCTTGGCTGGTCGGTTGGTCCTTCGGAACCGAGCTCGCCCTCAAATACGGGCGCGACCACGACATCGAGGGCGTCGTTCTCCTCTCGCCGCCGTTGCACCGGGCCACAGCCGACGAGGTCGCTGCCTGGGCAGGCGACGATCGACGAGTCGTCATCGTGGTGCCCGAGTTCGACGACTACCTCCGCCCGGACGAGGCGCGTCAGCGCTTCGCCTCGATCCCGCATGCGACGCTCATCGCCGTCGAGGGCGGCAAACACCTGTGGGTGGGGGAGAACCAGACCCGTCGGGTGCTCACCGAGATCGTCGCGGCCGTCAACCCCGACGCGCTGCCGCTCGCCGAAGAGTGGGACGACGATCACGCGGCGGACGACGCCTCCTGAGCGTCAGCGCTCGTTCTGCCGCGGGATCACGACCTGGCGGTAGATGATCAGGATGCTGGCTGCCACCGGGATCGCCACGAGCGCTCCGAGGAGCTGCCCCAGCGCGGCTCCGGCGAGGGCTGCGATGACCACCACCGCGCCGGGGATCGATACGGCACGGTTCATGATGCGCGGCGAGATGAGGTAGGCCTCGACCTGCATGTACACGAGGTACCAGATCGCCGCCCACAGTGCCGTCTGGGGTTCTGCGAGTCCGGGTATCAGGCAGGTGAGCACGATGATCGCCGACCCGGTGAGGGTTCCCACCAGGGGGATGAGCGAGAAGAAGAAGGCGATGACCGCGAGCACCGCGGGGAAGGGGGCTCCGATCACGCTCAGGAAGATGGCACTGAGCACACCGTTGATGACGCCCAGGGACACCTGGCCCATGACGTAGAAGCCGACGGATGCCGTGATCTGCTCGGCCAGGTCGATGAAGCGCGGCCGTCGCGAAGCCGGCACGAGCTGATAGACCGCAGCCTTCAGGTTCGGGGTCGACGCCGTGAAGTAGATCGTCAGGATGAGCACGATGACCGCGCCGGTGAACCCGCTGATGATGCCACCGCCGATCAGGATGATCGAGCCCGTGATCGACCCGCCGATCGCCCCGATGTCGAGCGAGTTGTACCAGTCGGAGAGGTACTGGAACAGCTCGTCGACGTTCAGCTGCGGGAAGGTGACGGTCAGCCAGTCCTTGACGGCGTTGACCGGGTCCCAGTCGCCGTTGGTGACGAGGTCCTGGATGGCGGCCACGAGCTGCGAGATCTGCGAGACGATGATCGGCACGACCATGAGGATGATGCCGGCGAAGGCCGCGAGCAGCGCTGCGAAGGTGATCAGGAGAGCTGCCCATCGTGGCAGGCGTCGCCGCTCGAGCCACGAGACCACCGGGTCGAGCCCGAGAGCGAGGAAGAGCGCGGTGCCGACGTAGAGAAGGATGGTCGAGAGGGTCTGGATGCCCCCGATGATCACGATGCCCACGCCGACGCCGAGCGTGGCGATCAGTGCAGTGCGAAACGGGTTCTGGATCTTCACGAACGCCTCCGGGGTCGAATCACTTCACTTTACGAGCCGCGCGAACTTTCGTTGGGAGGCGCCCCTTTCACGACCCTTTCAGGTCGTTTTGGATACTCTGGAACGTCGATCAAGCGTTCGGTGGTCCCGTTCCGAATGTGGAGAGGTGTTTCTTCGTGCGTTTCGTGTGGGCTGTCGTCGCCTTCGTCCTGGCCACCGTCATGATCGGGGCGGGTATCGCGCAGCGCACGATCCTGCGCGGGCCCGAGACCGTCACCGAGTCGGTGACGGTGACGGGAGACGCCCCCTTCACCCTCATCGACGGCGCCGTGCTCACCTCGCGCCCCGGCGCGCAGGCATTGAGCGTTCAGGGCACCGGGACCGTCTTCGCCGCATACGGCCGCACGTCCGACGTGACCGCGTGGCTCGCGCGCACCGATTACACGCGCCTCGGCGTCGACGCCGAGGGGGCGATCACGACTTCCCAGGTCGCGGCCTCGTCCGCGCCGACGCCGGATGCCGACGGCAACATCCCGGCGATGCCGTCACCGGTCGGGTCGGATCTCTGGCTCGAAGAGTTCCAGCGCGATGACGCGCTGACCACATCCCTGCAGCTGCCGCAGGACATGAGCGTCCTGATCGCATCGGACGGCACCGCGCCCGCGCCCGCCGACATCCAGGTGACGTGGCCGATCGAGTCGAACACGCCCTGGGCCGGCCCGCTGATCGTGGCCGGTGGGATCCTCCTCGCGTTCGGAATCGTCATGTACGCGCTCGGCTGGCGCCATCTGCGTCGCTCGCGCGGTCCGCGACGGAAGGGGCTTCCGATGAGCGCCACTCAGCCCATCGATCTCGCGACGGACGCGGAAGCGAAGGGCGTCATCTCGTCCACGCCGCCGCGACGCCGCCTGACACGCGGGCGTCAGGCTCTCCTCGCGATCCCGCTGGTCTCCCTCGTGGCGCTGACGGGGTGCTCGGCGGACGCCTGGCCCCAGTTGGCCCCGAGCCCGACTCCCTCGCCGACCACGACGGTCGTCGCCGACCCCGATCAGGCGCCGCCGGCGGTGACTCAGCAGCAGGCCGAGCGCATCCTCACGCGTATCGCGGAAGACGTCTCGACGGCCGACGCGAGCGCTGACGCCGCCCTCGCCGGCACGCGGCTCGCGGGGCCGGCGCTCGCGGAGCGCGAGACCAATTACACCCTCCGCTCCAAGATCACCGATCGTGCCCCGCTGCCGCCCATCCCGGCGGAACCCCTCGAGATCCTCCTGCCGGAGACGTTCGAGAAGTGGCCGCGTACCTTCCTCGCGGTCGTCGAAGGCGGCGAGGGCGCAGCTGACACGATCATGACGGTCAGTCAGCAGGATCCCTGGTCCAACTACAAGCTCGGCTACATCGCCGAGCTGGCGACCGATTCGTTCCCGGAACTCGCACCGGCGTACCTGGGTGCCGCGCAGGTGGCGCCCGACTCGCCGTTCCTCGTCCTGCCGCCGAAGGACCTCGCGGCCGCATACGCCGACCTGCTGACCAACGGCGACGCGAGTCCGTATGCGGGCTTGTTCGAAGCGGACGGTGACGCCTTCCGCGCGGGCGTCACCTCCAACCGCGAGCAGATCGTCAACGACTTCAACCAGACGGGTGCGGAGACGGGCACGGTCTCGTTCACGACCCAGGCCGGGACGCAGCCGCCGATCGCCCTCCAGACGCTCGAGAGCGGCGCTGTCGTGGCGGTGACCATCACAGAGGACCACACCTTCAAGCCGAGCAATCCGGATGCCGTGATCAACGTGCCCGACACCAACCCGGTCGCGAGCGCGCTGACAGGAGTGTCGCAGTCGTCCACCGGCTTCACCACCACGTACGCGGACCAGCTGTTCTTCTTCGTGCCCGGCGCCGGTTCATCCGAGCCGATCCAGTTCCTCGGCTACCGTTCCAATGTCCTCTCAGCAAAGGTCGTATGAATGAGTGATCCTTCCTCCAACGCCGTGCTCCGTGGCGCGCTCGATCTGTCGTCGCTGCGTAACCGCCCCACGGCTCCGGCGCCCGCGTCGGCACCCGCCGGGCAGCCGTCCGAGAGCGCATCGCGCCTGATCTTCGACGTAACCGATCAGACTTTCGGCGAGGTCCTCGAGCTCTCGCGAACGGTACCGGTCGTCGTGGATCTCTGGGCGGAATGGTGCGGCCCGTGCAAGCAGCTGAGCCCCGTGCTCGAGAAGGTCGTCATCGAGCTGGCCGGTCGCGTCGTCCTCGCCAAGGTCGATGTCGACGCGAATCCGCAGCTCGCGCAAGGGTTCCGAGCGCAGTCGATCCCGATGGTGGTCGCGCTGGTGGCAGGGCAGCCAGTGCCGCTGTTCACCGGAGCGGTGCCCGAGCAGCAGGTGCGCGAGGTCTTCGCGCAGCTGCTTCAACTCGCGTCTCAGCACGGTGTCACCGGCACCGTTCCCCTGGAAGCCGAGACGGATGCACCGGAAGAGGCCGCCGAGCCGCCGCTGCCCCCGTTGCATGCCGAAGCCTTCGCTGCGATCGAAGCGGGCGACTACCCGCTTGCGATCAGCGCCTACGAACGGGCGCTCGCGGAGAACCCGCGCGACGCCGACGCTCAGGCGGGTCTCGGACAGGTCAAGCTTCTCGACCGCGTGCAGGGCGTCGACCTCGGTGAGGCCCGCGCCGCAGCCGCAGCCGCGCCGCACGATGTCGATGCGCAGCTGCGCGTCGCCGACCTCGATGTCGCCGGTGGTCACGTCGACGACGCGTTCGGCCGACTCCTGGATCTGTTCGCCGCGGTCGGCGGAGATGCTCGATCGACGGTACGCGACAGGCTCCTCGAGCTGTTCGGCCTCGTCGGAGACGCCGACCCGCGAGTCGTCAGCGCGCGCCGGCGGCTCACCTCTCTGATGTTCTGAGACGAACGCCGCGGGCCCGGGGTGTCACGTTGGTGACATACCCCGGGCCCGCGGCGTTCGTTCAGTCTTCCGAGACCCCAGGTGCGGCGTCGGGAGCGTGGTGCAGCCACAACACGCCGAGCGGAGGGATCACCATGGTCGCTCGTCCGTCGGTCGCGTGCACGGTGCCGAAGTTTCCCACACCGGAACCCCCGTATGCCTCGGCGTCGCTGTTCAGGACCTCGCGCCACGCGCCATCCGCCGGCAGTTCGAGCGTGTAGTCGTGCAGCGGTACTCCCGAGAAGTTGCAGATCACCGCGACGGTGTTCCCGTGGTTGTCGCGGCGCGCGAACGCCATGACGTTCGGGTTCCAGTTGGGGGCGCCGAGACGGCTGAAGGCCTCGCCGTCCGAATCGCGGGACCAGAGGGCGGACTGGTCTCGGTACGTGCGATTCATGTCCGCAACGAACGCGTGCAGCCCACGGTGCGCCGGCTGGTCGAGCATCCACCAGTCGAGCTCGCGTGATTCGGACCATTCCGACATCTGCCCGAACTCCTGCCCCATGAACAGCAGCTGCTTGCCCGGATGTCCCCACATGTACGCGAGGTAGGCGCGCATGTTGGCGAGCTTCTGCCAGTGGTCGCCGGGCATCCGGGTGAACAGGCTTCCCTTGCCGTGCACGACCTCGTCGTGGCTGATGGGCAGGACGAAGTTCTCGCTGAACGCGTAGACGAATGAGAACGACAGCTCACCCTCGTGGTGGCCCCGGTACATCGGGTCTCGCTTGATGTACTGCAGCGAGTCGTTCATCCACCCCATGTTCCACTTGAACCCGAAGCCGAGGCCGCCCCACTCCGTCGGTGCGGTCACGCCCGGGAAGCTCGTGGATTCCTCCGCGATCATGGCGATGCCGGGGTAGCGCTTGTACGAGGTCGCGTTGACCTCCTGGAGGAACGAGACGGCCTCGAGGTTCTCACGCCCGCCGTGCACGTTGGGCTCCCACTGCCCCTCCTCGCGGGAGTAGTCGAGGTAGAGCATGGAGGCGACAGCATCGACCCGGAGGCCGTCGACGTGGAACTCCTCGAACCAGTACAGGGCGTTCGCGACGAGGAAGTTGCGCACCTCGTTGCGTCCGTAGTCGAAGATCAGCGTTCCCCAGTCGCGGTGCTCGCCGCGGCGGGGGTCCGGGTGCTCGTACAGCGGCTGCCCGTCGAATCGCGCCAGCGCGAACGAGTCCTTCGGGAAATGCCCGGGGACCCAGTCCATGATGACGCCGATGTCCGCCTGGTGAAGCCGGTCGATGAGGTAGCGCAGATCATCGGGTGAGCCGAAGCGGCTGGTCGGGGAGTAGTAGCCCGACACCTGGTAACCCCACGAGCCGCCGAACGGGTGCTCGGCCAGCGGCAGGAACTCGACATGGGTGAAGCCCTGTTCGCGAACGTAGTCGATGAGCTGGTCGGCGGCGTCTCGGTAACCGAGTCCGGAACGCCACGACCCGAGGTGCACCTCATAGACCGACATCGGCTGGGAGACGGGCGTCGACGTGCTGCGCCGATCGAGCCACGCGGCATCCTCCCACTCGTAGGAGCTCGCGGCGACGATCGACGCGGTCGCGGGCGGCACCTCCGACTGGCGGGCCATCGGGTCGGCCTTATCGATCCATGCACCGTCGGCCGTGAGGATCTGGAACTTGTAGACAGCGCCGGCGTTCAGCCCCGGAACGAAGAGCTCCCAGACCCCGGACTCGCCCATCGAACGCAGCGCGTGGCCCTGGCCGTCCCAGCCGTTGAAATCACCGATCACCCGGACCGCGCGCGCGTTGGGCGCCCAGACGGTGAACGACACCCCCGGGACGCCGTTGTGCAGGCGGACATGAGCGCCGAGGACGCGCCAGAGCTCTTCATGGCGACCTTCGCGGATGAGGTGCAGGTCGAGCTCGCCGATCGTCGGAAGGTGACGGTACGGGTCATCGGACACCCAGGCTGGCGCTTCATCGTATGTGGCCACGACCCGGTAGGCCTCAGGGCGTTCGTCGAGAGCCGCTTCCCACACGCCGGCGCGGAGGTGGCGGAACGAAGCCTCGGGCTGGTTCGCGAAAACGGCGGTGACCGTGCGAGCCAGCGGGCGGCGCACGCGGATCACCCAGCCGTCCTCGGTCTGGTGCGAGCCGAGCACGTCGTGCGGAGCGTGGTACGAGCCGGTGGCGACCGAGTCGAGGACGTGGTCAGCGGGGGCGTTCATCGGCGTTCCTTCACGTGCAGGATGTGCATGGGCTCGGCGAAAGCGTCGAGCCGCACATAGTTGTGGTCGTTCCAGGTCCAGACGGCGCCGGTGAGCAGATCCTCGACCTCGTACTCGTCGCCGGGGGCGACGCCCCAGACCGATGTGTCGAGGTGGACCGTCGTCTCGCGTGCCGAATGCGGGTCGACGTTGACGACGACGAGGATCGTGTCGTCCCTGCCGTCGGCCGTCAGTGCGCCGGGAAGATGCTTGGAGAAGACCACGATCGCCTCGTCGTCGGACCAGTGAAACGAGAGGTTCCGGAGCTGACGGAGCGCGGGGTGGGTGCGCCGGATCTCGTTGAGGCGCGTGAGGTAGGGAGCGAGCGACTCGCCGCGTGCCTCGGCGCCCGCCCAATCGCGGAACTTGTACTCGTACTTCTCGTTGTCGATGTTCTCTTCCGACCCCGGGCGCGCGACGTTCTCGATGAGCTCGTACCCCGCGTACACGCCATAGGACGCCCCGGCGGTGGCGGCGATCCCGGCGCGGATCTTGTAGGCGGGGCGGCCGCCGTATTGCAGGTACTCGGTGAGGATGTCGGGGGTGTTCACGAAGAGGTTCGGACGCATGAAGTCGGCCGTGTCGTAGGCGACCGAGGTCAGGAACTCCTCGAGCTCCTCCTTGGTGTTCCGCCACGTGAAGTACGAGTAGCTCTGCTGGAACCCGGCCATCGCGAGGCCCTGCATCGGGGCGGGGCGGGTGAACGCCTCCGCCAGGAAGACGACGCCGGGCGTCTCGTCGGCAACGGTCGCGATCAGCCACTCCCAGAACTGCAGAGGCTTGGTGTGCGGGTTGTCGACGCGGAAGATCCGCACGCCCTGCGCGATCCAGTGGCGCACGACCCGCAGCACCTCGGCGCGGATGCCCGCGGGGTCGTTGTCGAAATTGACCGGGTAGATGTCCTGGTACTTCTTCGGCGGGTTCTCGGCGTACGCGATCGAGCCGTCGGGCAGCGTGGTGAACCACTCGGGATGCTCCGCGACCCAGGGGTGGTCGGGGGATGCCTGCAGCGCGAGGTCGAGCGCGACCTCGAGGCCCGCGCCGGAGGCCGCGGCGAGAAAGCCGCGGAAGTCCTCGAGCGTCCCGAGGTCGGGGTGCACCGCGTCGTGACCGCCTTCGGGGCCGCCGATCGCCCAGGGCGAGCCCGGATCATCCGGGCCGGCGGTCAGGGTGTTGTTCGGCCCCTTGCGGTGAGTGCGCCCGATCGGGTGGATGGGTGGCAGGTAGAGGACGTCGAACCCCATGGCGGCGACGGCGGGCAGGCGGTCTCGCGCGGTGACGAACGTGCCGCTGCGGACGGAGCCGTCGGAGAGACGTTCGGCGCCCTCGGAGCGGGGGAAGAACTCGTACCAGGCGCCGACGCCCGCGCGCTCGCGTTCGACGAGCAGCTCGTGCTCGTCGCCGACCGTCACGAGCGACTGGAGCGGGCGATCGGCGAAGACGCGCGCGAGATCGGCGTCGCGGACGACCGCGAGCGCATCGACCGCGTCGACCGCGGCATCCCGAAGTCTCGCGGCGGCCTTCTCGAGGATCTTGCGCTCGGCAGCGGGGCGGGACTTCTCTGCGGCAGCGCGCACGAGCAGGAGGGCGCCAGCCTCGCGCATCAGAGGAACGTCGACTCCGGCGGCGATCTTGATCGCGGCGGCGTGCTGCCAGGTGGCGAAGTCGTCACCGAAAGCCTCGTAGCGGAAGCGCCACACGCCCTCGGCGAGCGGGGCGACGAGGACGGACCATCGGTCGAATCCGTCGTTGAGGGGCGTCAGCCGGTGCAACGACTCACGTCCATCGGGCGAGAACAGCCGCAGATGCACACCGATCGCGTCGTGCCCTTCGCGGAACGCCGTGACTCGGAACGGCACGGCTTCGCCGGCGAAGGCGGAGGGACGGAACCGGCCACCCGGAACCGAGGGGGCGGGGCGCTGGAGCGGGATGCGTCCCGTGACCGTGTCGCCGGCCGACGGAAGCGGCGCGGCGGGGCGGCCGGGGATCTCGGCGGTGCTGCGGAACGGGGCGGGTGAGGTCGTGCGCGTCGTTGATGCCACGGCTCGAACCTATCGCGGTGGACGAGTTCGAAAAACGGGCTTGCGCCTCACTCCGCTCTGAGCAAATGCAACGTCGGCCCCGAGAGGGGGAGGCGGTCGCCCGGGGCGAATCGCGCGCCGTTCTCTCGGGGACGCTCGTCGGCGCTCGACCAGAGGGACACCAGAGATGACGCCGCGCCGACGGGTGGCAGCACGACCTCTGCGTCGTCCTCGCGGCCGTGGATGATGAGGAGCACGCAGTTGGCGGGTTCGTGCGCCGGCGTCGACGTCGCGACGTATTGGAGGGTGCGCTGCTCCGGATCGGTCCATGTCGCCTGCGTCATGGGCTGGCCCTGCGCGTCGAACCACTGGATGACGGATGCCTCGGGCACCTCGTCGTCCGGGGCGGCGTACCGCACGGGGCGCAGGGCCGGGTTCTCGGCGCGCAGCCGCGTGAGTTCCCGCACGTGCGCGAGCAGGTCGACCTGCCAGTCCGCGAGCTGCCAATCGACCCAGGTCAGGGCGCTGTCGTGACAGTAGGCGTTGTTGTTACCGAGTTGTGTGCGGCCCATCTCGTCTCCGGCGGTCAGCATCGGCACTCCGGCCGACAGCAGGAGGGTCCCGACCAGGTTTCGGATCGCGCGATGCCGCGCAGACAGGATGTGCTCGAGCGACGTGTCGCCCTCGGCGCCGTGGTTGAAGGACCGGTTCGTGTCTGCGCCGTCGCGGCCCTGCTCGCCGTTGGCGTCGTTGTGCTTGACGTCGTAAGAGACCAGGTCGCGCAGGGTGAAGCCGTCGTGCGCGGTGATGAAGTTCACCCCCGCCAGCGGACCGCGCTTCGCGCCGAACAGCGGCGCAGAGCCCGCGAGGTGCGTGGCGAGTCCGCCGACGCCGGCCGGTGAGGTTCCGGCTCGGCGCAGGTAGTCGATGTCGCTGAGCCAGAAGTTGCGGACCCCGTCGCGGTAGCGATCGTTCCACTCCTGCCATCCGTCGCCGAACCCGCCGGTGTGCCAGCCGCCCAGCCCGACGTCCCACGGCTCCGCGATGATCTTGTCGTCGCGCAGGATGGGGTCGTCGGCGATCGCCCGCAGCAACGGGTGGTCCGGATCGAACACGTGCTCGGCGTCACGACCGAGGGTCACAGCCAGGTCGAAGCGGAACCCGTCGATCTGCACCTCCTTGCTCCAATAGCGCAGAGAGTCGAGGATCAGTCGTGCGGCGGCGTGGGTCGACGTGTCGACGGAGTTGCCGCAGCCGGTCACGTCGATGTAGGCGCCGTCGTCCTGCTGGCGGTAGTAGCCGCGGTTGTCGATGCCTCGGAAGCTCGACCGCGGTCCGCCCAGCTCGAGTTCGGCGGTGTGGTTGTAGACGACGTCCAGGATGACCTCGATGCCGGCGGCGTGAAGAGCGCGCACTGTGCGTTTGAGCTCTTTCAGGACGGCGGTGGGGCCGCTGCGGCGCGCGTCCTGCGTGGCGTAGGCCGCGTGGGGCGCGAAGAACCCGAGCGTGTTGTAGCCCCAGTAGTTGGCCAGCCCCAGAGCGAGCAGCCGCGGCTCGCTCTCGAAGGCGTGGATCGGCAGAAGCTCGACGCTCGTGACGCCGAGCGAGCGGAGATGGTCGATCATCGCCGGGTGACCGAGTCCGGCGTATGTGCCGTGCAACGCCGGGGGGATGTCGGGATGCCGCTTGGTGAGGCCTTTGACGTGCGCTTCGTAGATGACCGTGCGGTCCCGGGGGACCCGCGGTTTACGGATGCCGCCCCAGTCGAAGCCCGAGTCGATCACGACCGAGCGGTGATCGCCCGGGGCGCCCGAGACGACGCCGCGAGCGTACGGGTCGAGCAGAAGGGTCTGGGGGTTGAAGACGTTGCCCGCCCCGTGCGGTCCATCCACGCGCAGCGCGTACCGGACTCCCGGCCGCAGCGTCTCGATGTCGGCTGCCCAGATCCCGTCGCCGACGGGCTCGAGCGGTCGCTCGTCGACGGCCCAGTCGAGGTCGTCGTCATCGAACAGCACCACGTCGATCGATGTCGCCCGCTCGGACCAGACCCGAAGGGTGCCGCCGTTCTCGCGGAGCGTGACGCCGAGGTCGGTGAACCGGGGATCGTGCAGTCCGGCTGGGCTGGTGCTGTCGGGCATGCGATCTACAGTAATGAGCGTCGGTGAACGCCCGGGGAGGTCGGATGGTCGTCTATCTCGATCATGCTGCGACGACCGCGCTCCGCCCGGAAGCGCGCGATGCGTGGCTGTCGGCCCACGAGACGCTCGGCAACGCCTCGTCGGTGCACGGCGCGGGACAGGCGGCGCGCCGGCTCCTCGAGGATGCGCGCGATGCGGTCGCGTCGGCGCTCGGCTGCGAGCCCATCGAGGTGATCTTCACGTCCGGGGGGACCGAGGCGATCAACCTGGCCGTCAAGGGGCTCTGGCTCGCCGCCGACGCCGGCGCCGAGTCCTCCGCGATCGGGCCGATCGTGCTGCCTGACGGCGAACACCACGCCACGATCGATGCGGTCGCGTGGCTCGCGTCGCGCTGGGGTGCCGCCGTGCGCCCCGTCGGTCTCGACTCCGTCGGCCGGATCGATCCCGCTCTGTTCGCCGACGCGCTGCCCGGCGCTGCTCTCGCGACCGCGCTCGTCGCCAACAACGAGGTCGGAACGCGCAACGATGCGGCGGCGCTCGCCCGGGCGGCGCGCGACGCGGGGGTGCCGCTGCACCTCGACGCGGTCGCGGCGCTCGGCACCGTCGCCCTCGACTTCGCGGCGTGGCGGGACGGGGGCGCGACGCCCGACGGCCTCGTGGCCATGTCCGTCTCCGGCCACAAGGTCGGCGCCCCAGTGGGCACGGGCGCGCTCGTCGTGTCGCGCCACGCGCAGCTGACACCCCTCGCGCACGGCGGTGGCCAGCAGCGGGGGCTTCGCGCGGGTACCCAGGATGTCGCCGGGGCGGCGGCGTTCGCGGCGGCGCTCGACATCGCCGAGGCCGAGCGCGCCCACGAGGCGGTCCGGGTCGAGCGCCTTCGCGGTCGCCTGATCGAGGGCATCCGATCGCTCGTGCCGTCGGCGGTCATCCTGGGCGATCTTCGCGACCGGCTGCCCGGCAACGTCCATGTGCTCTTCCCGGGCACGATCGGCGAGACTCTCCTGTTCCTCTTCGACACGGTCGGGATCGCGGTGTCGACCGGTTCGGCTTGCCAGGCCGGGGTCACGGAGCCCTCGCACGTCGTGCTCGCCCTGGGACGTGACGCCGACGACGCCCGTGCGGTGCTGCGTCTGACCCTCGGGCGCACGAGCACCGACGCCGACGTCGACGCGTTCCTCGCGGCCCTTCCCGAGGTGCACCGGCGTGCGGTCGCCGCCCGCGCCGGGCGTGCAGCCCGCACGTAGACTGGGGCGATGCGAGTACTGGCTGCGATGAGCGGCGGCGTCGACTCGGCGGTCGCCGCGGCCCGAGCCGTCGACGCCGGGCACGACGTCGTCGGCGTACACCTCGCGCTCTCCCGCGCGGGCGGCACGCTGCGGGCCGGCAGCCGCGGCTGCTGCACGATCGAGGATGCGATGGACGCGCGCCGCGCCGCCGACCTCCTCGGCATCCCCTTCTACGTCTGGGACTTCTCCGAGCGCTTCCGCGATGACGTCATCGACGACTTCGTCGCGGAGTACCGCGCCGGCCGGACACCGAACCCGTGCATGCGGTGCAACGAGAAGATCAAGTTCGCGGCGCTCCTCGAGCGCGCCATCGAACTCGGATTCGATGCTGTGTGCACCGGTCACTACGCCCTCCTGGTCGACGGCCCCGAGGGACGCGAGCTGCACCGCGCGTCGGATGCCGCGAAGGACCAGTCGTACGTCCTCGGCGTGCTCACGGCGGAGCAGCTCGCCCACACCTACTTCCCGCTCGGGTCGACGCCCTCGAAGGGCGAGGTGCGCGCGGAGGCGGCCGAGCGTGGTCTGACGGTCGCGCAGAAGCCCGACAGTCACGACATCTGCTTCATCCCCGACGGCGACACCCGAGGGTGGCTCGCCGAGAAGGTCGGCGCCGAGGCGGGCGAGATCGTCGACCGCACGGGAGCGGTGGTCGGACGTCACGAGGGGGCGCACGCGTTCACCGTGGGTCAGCGCCGAGGCCTCCAGCTGGGCGTTCCAGCGCCGGACGGCAAGCCTCGCTTCGTGCTCGAGGTGCGCCCGGTGGACAACCGTGTCGTGGTGGGTCCGAAGGAGGCGCTGGCGACCGCTGAGATCGCGGGGGGCCGCTTCACGTGGGCCGGGCGGGCGCCGTCCGAGCGCGTCTTCGCCTGCGAAGCGCAGATCCGGGCGCACGCCGATCCTGTCCCGGCCCGAGCCGAGATCACCGAGAACGAGATCGTCGTGACCCCTGACACTGCCTTCGACGGCGTGGCTCCGGGTCAGACGGCCGTGATCTACGACGGCTCGCGCGTTCTCGGACAGTTCACGATCGACCGGACCGTCTCGGCCGTCCCGGTCGACGCCTGATCGAGCCGGCGGCGGCGCGCAGCGCGTCGGCCAGCTCCGTGTAGCGGAACCGGTACCCCGCTTCGAGGAGGCGCTCGGGGACGACCCAACGGCTCTTCAGCACGAGTTCCGGTTCGGTGCGCAGGAGCCACATCGCGGGTTCGAGCATCCACCGCCAGGAGGGAACGCCGAACGGCATCCCGACGGTGGAGCGCAGCTCTCGCATGAGGGTGCGGTTATCCGATGCGTGCGGACTCACGACGTTGACGATTCCCGCCATGTCCTCGTGCGCATCGACCCAGCGCAGCGTGCCCACGACGTCGTCGATGTGCACCCAGCTGAACCGCTGCCGCCCGCGCGTGCGATACCAGGGTGCGGTGCTCCCGGTCGGGTGATCGCCGATGCCGCGATAGCGGCGGTGCGGCATGATCGGACCATCGATCTGCGGGCCGCCGAGGCCGACGCGGGCCAGCGTCAGCAGCATGGCGGTGGCGGGCCCCGGGCCCAGGACGATGGCCATCCGCAGGGCGACGCGGCGCGTCCGCGGAAGCTCGCCGTTGAAGAACGCCGCCTCCCATGCGCGTGCCACGTCGACGGAGAAGCCGCTCCCGAGCTCGCCGTCTGATTCGGAGTTCGGCCGGTCGGTCGCGTGACGGTAGATCGTGGCGGTCGACGCGTTGACCCAGAGTCGCGGCGGTTGTGCGGCCCGGCGGACGGCAGCGGAGAGGTCGCGCGTCGTCGCCACCCGCGAGCGCAGGATCTCGTCGCGGTTGCGATCGGTGTAGCGGCAGTCCACCGATTTGCCTGCCAGGTTGACGAGGAGATCCGCGCCGTCGATGAGGCGGGCCACGGCGGCCGCATCGTCCCACGTCCTGCCGGACGCGCGCCCGATCGTGTCGACGGTATAACCGTCGGTCGTGAGCGCGTCGACGATTGCGGTGCCGATGAATCCGGAGGCGCCGGCCACGACGGCGCGGGGGCGGGTGTTGCTCATACGGTCATCGTAGTAGTTTCTGAACATGTTCAGTACCGGAGGAAACGGTCCGCACGATCGGTCGATATACGAACGCGCGCTCGGGGGGGGACCTCTCGCGCATGCCGCCCGTGCTCCGCGTCTACTTCGGCTCGATACCCGCGGGGTGCGTCGGGGTCGGAGAGGGCATCTACGACGAGGCGGGCTACTGCGGCCCCCGCTGGCTGCGGCCCATCGTCCGCTTGTTCGCTGGGCGCGGGGTGATGTTCCCCGAACGGGGTACCGACGTACCGTTCGTGGTCGTGAACACGCCCCGGCGGGACGATTCTCTCCACGCGGAGCGCGACTTCCTCTTCGCCGGTGCCCCGCGGCGCATGGTCGACGCGATGAGCTGCGCTCGAACCGGCGAGATCGTCGACCGTCTCGGTCGTCGGGGCGGGCTGGAAGTGCGCCTTCGCGCCGAAGCCGACCTCCGCGGGATGCGGATGCGGTCCGTGGGACTCGCCGTCCGATTGGGTGCGGCGCGGCTGCCGCTTCCTCCGGTGGCGGGAGTGGCCGTGACCGAGACTGCGGACCACGCGGATGCCGTGGCGCAGCGCGTCGAGGTGAGCGTGCGGGCGTGGCTGATCGGGGAGCTCTTCCGCTATCACGGTTCGTTCACGTACCGCATCCAGCCGGCCGACGGGAACCCCGTCCGCGGCGTCGTACCCCCTGCCTAGACTGACGAGGTGGCAGACGGAGAACTCCCCGAGATCACCCTCGACGAGGCGCGCGCAGAATCCCGTGACCTGATCGACCGGATCACCGCGGCGCGCGACGCGTACTACGGTCGCGATGCCGAGGTCGTCGACGATGCGACGTACGACGGGTGGATGCGTCGCCTCGACGAGCTCGAGCGAGTGCATCCCGAGCTGCAGTCGCAGGACTCGCCCACGCAGACGGTCGGCGCCGCCGAGTCGACGCTGTTCGCGCCGGTCACGCACGCCGAACGGATGCTGAGCCTCGACAACGTCTTCTCGCCCGAAGAGCTGACCGATTGGTGCGTCAAGGCAGCGGCGTCCGCCGGCCGTCCTGTCCGTTGGCTCTCCGAACTCAAGATCGACGGACTCGCGATCAGCCTGCGCTACGAGAACGGCGTCCTGACATCTGCCGCGACACGCGGCGACGGCCGCGTCGGTGAGGACGTCACCGTGAACGCCCTGCGCGTCAGCGGCATCCCCGAGCGCCTCGCGGGAGACGGGCACCCGGCGGTCGTCGAGGTGCGCGGCGAGATCTTCATCCCCGTCGCTGAGTTCGCTCAGCTCAACGCGCTCCAGGCCGAGATGCGCGATCGTGTGGTCGAAGATGCGCGGTCCCGTTCCCGCGCGTTCGACGAGGAACGCGCGCGCATCAGCGCCGAGCGCCGATTCCCGGCCTTCGCGAACCCTCGCAACGCCGCGAGCGGGGGGCTGCGCCAGCAGCTCGACAAGAAGTCGGGTCTCGAGCTCGAAGCCTCCGAGGCCCGCGTCCGCTCACTCCGGCTCTACGTGCACGGGATCGGAGCCTGGCAGAATCCGCCGGTGTCGTCGCAGAGCGAGATCTATGCGCTCTTGGCTGAATGGGGTCTGCCCATCAGCCCGCACTCGCAGACCCACGAGAGCATCGACGGCGTGCTCGGCTACGTCGCGCACTTCGGCGAGAACCGTCACAGCGTCGAGCACGAGCTCGACGGTGTGGTCGTGAAGATCGACGAGCTGGCGCTGCACGACGAGCTGGGCGCGACCAGTCGCGCACCTCGCTGGGCGATCGCCTACAAGTACCCGCCGGAACAGGTCAATACCAAGCTGCTCGACATCGTCGTGTCGGTCGGTCGCACCGGCCGGGCCACGCCCTTCGCCGTGATGGCGCCCGCCCGCGTCGCGGGCAGCGTCGTGCGGCAGGCGACGCTGCACAACCAGGACGTCGTCCGCGCCAAGGGCGTCCTCATCGGCGACACCGTGGTGCTGCGGAAGGCGGGGGACGTCATCCCCGAAGTACTGGGACCCGTGGTCGAGTTGCGCGACGGCACGGAACGCGCGTTCGTCATGCCCACGAACTGCCCCGAGTGCGGGTCGCCGTTGCGCCCCGCCAAGGAGGGCGACATCGACCTCCGCTGCCCCAATGCGCGCTCCTGCCCGGCGCAGGTGCGTGGTCGCGTCGAGCACGTCGGGTCCCGCGGCGCCCTCGACATCGAGGCGCTCGGAGAGGTCACGGCAGCCGCCCTCACGCAGCCGCTGGGCGACGCCACCCCGCCGCTGGTGACCGAGGCCGCTCTCTTCGAGCTCACCCTCGATCAGCTCGTGCCGATCGAGGTCATCGTCCGCGACTCCGAGACGGGCGAGCCCCGTGTGGACGAGAAGACGGGCGAACCCGTGCGGCGTGCTCCCTTCCGGCGCAACCCCTCGGCTGCGGAGAAGAAGGATGGGCTGACCGGACCGCAACCGTCGGCGCAGGCACTGAAGCTGCTCGACGAGCTCGAGAAGGCGAAGACGAAGGAGCTGTGGCGGTTCCTCGTCGCGCTCAGCATCCGCCACGTCGGTCCGGTCGCGGCGCGTGCCCTCGCGCAGTGGTTCGGCTCGATCGCCGCGATCCGTGCGGCGACGCGGGACGAACTGGCGGCCGTCGAGGGCGTGGGCGGCATCATCGCGGATTCTCTGATCGACTGGTTCGAGGTCGACTGGCACAGCGAGATCGTCGAGCGATGGGAAGCCGCCGGGGCGCGGCTCGAGGTACCGGGTCACCCCGGACCGGGCGCAGCCGTGGTCGAGGGCGGAGTTCTCGAGGGCATCACCGTCGTGGCGACGGGATCGCTCGAGGGCTACACCCGCGAAGGCGCCCAGGAGGCGATCCTCGCCGCCGGTGGAAAGGCCGGCTCGTCCGTCTCGAAGAAGACCGACTTCGTCGCGGCGGGGCCGGGCGCAGGATCCAAGCTGGCCAAGGCAGAACAGCTCGGTGTGCGGATCATCGATGCCGCGCAGTTCCGCCTCCTCGTCGAGCAGGGGCCAGCGGCCCTCGATTCCTGAACAGGGGATGACGCGAGACCGGTGTCTGCGGCTCGACCTAGAGTGACGACGATCACAAGGAGGCCGCATGTCAGATCCGCTCACCCCGCAGGAGATCGCCTGGCTCGATCAGGAGCACCGCCGCGTCACCGAGACCATACGGCGTTACGGTGTGGCGGCCGAGTATGTCATCGGCGACCCGCCGCGCCGCCAGCCGAGCTTCGCATACTCGATCGGCTTGTTCGGCCTCGGTCATCCCGAGGTCCTCGTCTTCGGATTGAATGACGCGAACGCGGGTGCTCTCATCAACGACGTTGCGGCGCGTGTGCGGGCCGGGTCGGATCTCACGGTCGGCGAGGTGCTGTCATTCCCCGGCTGGGCGCATCGCGTGAGCGTGGCGGAGGTCCCGAACCCCGGCGAGGTGCTGTTCTCGGCCAACTCGTACTACGACCGGCCGCCGTTCGCCTCGGTCCCGGCCCTCCAGCTGATCTACGACGATATCGAGGGTCGCTTCCCCTGGGATGAGGGGTACAGCAGGCCGCGCTGGCTGCAGCCGGAGCCGGGCGCCTTCCGCGCGTGAGCGAAGGGCGGGGATCAGCCCGCGAGGAGCCGATCGCGGACTTGGCGACGCAAGACCTTGCCGATCATCGACTTCGGCAGCTCGTCGACGACGACCACCCGACGCGGCACCTTGTAGGGCGTCAGGATGCCGCGGCAGAAGTCCCGCACGTCGGCCTCGTCGATTGTCGCCCCGGGGGCGGCGACCACGGCGGCCACGACATCCTCGCCGGAATGCTCGCTGGGCAGCCCGACGACGGCGGCGTCGGCGATCTGCGGGTGCTGACGCAGCGCGATCTCGACCTCGGTCGGTGCGACGTTGAAGCCGCCGGTGATGATGAGTTCCTTGATCCGGTCGACGATCCGCACGAATCCCGCCTCGTCGATCGTCACGATGTCGCCCGTGCGGAACCAGCCGTCGACGAAGACCTTCTCGGTCTCCTCGGGCTTGCCGTAGTAGCCGGTGAACACCTGGGGGCCGCGGACCAGTAGCTCGCCCCGCCCGCCGGGCTCGACGTCCCGTGTCGGTTCGTCCGGGTCCACGACGCGGCACTCGGTGCCGGGAAGCGGTAGACCGACGGTGCCGGGGACACGGTTCCCTGCCACGGGATTGGCCATCAGGACGGGGGAGCATTCCGACAGCCCGTATCCCTCGACGAGGTATCCGCCCGTCGATGCCTCGAACGGCACGACGAGCTCGTGGGGGAGCGCCATCGCGCCGGAGATCGCGACCTGCGTGCCCGCGAGTGACACGCCCGCCGCATCGGCGGCCGCAAGCAACCGCTCGGCGATCGGCGGAACCAGGGGCAGGAGAGTGGCCGGATGCCGCTTGTGCACCGCGAGCACGAGGGCCGGATCGAACTTCGGGAAGAGGACGAGCCGCGCACCCATCGACATCGCGAAAGTGAGGCAGAGGGTCAGGCCGTACGCGTGGAACATCGGCAGCACCGCGTAGACGACGCAACCCGCGCCGCGCTCGATCGTCGGGGTCCACACCTGCGCCTGGGCCGCGTTCGCCAGGAGGTTTCGATGGGTGAGCGCCGCGCCCTTGGGGTTGCCCGTCGTGCCGCTGGTGTACTGGATGAGAGCGAGATCACCCGTGGTCGGACCCACGTGGCTCGCCGGCAGGGGATCGTGGCGTTCGGCATCCGACCAGAATCCGTGCACGCGATTGCGGGCCACGGGAGAGGTGAGTGCTTCACGCGACTCGCGCGCCTTGGCGATGGGCAGGCGGAGCGCCGCCCGCATGTGGAACGGCATGGCCGTGGTGATGTCGACGGCGATCACGGCGTTGAGGGCCAGATCGTCGGGGAAGTCGAGCAGCACCGAGACGAGCTTGCTCCAGACGATGGCGACCTTCGCGCCGTGATCTTCGAACTGCTTGCGCATCTCGCGCGGGGTATAGAGCGGGTTGTGCTCGATGACGACGGCCCCCAGGCGCAGAACGGCGTAGAAGGCCACGATGTGCTGCGGGCAGTTGGGCAGCACGATAGCCACCCGGTCGCCGCGGCGCACACCGGCATCCCGCAGGTACGCGGCGGCTCGTTCGATCCGGTCCTGCAGCTGCTGGTACGAGACGGTGCGGCCGAAGAACTCCAGGGCGGGGGCGTCGGGATGCTCCCGTGCGGACGTCGCCACGATGTCGACGAGCGAGCCCTCCATGGGCGGGAGGTCCTCCGGCACCCCGTCGGCGTAGCTGGCGATCCAGGGACGTGGCGGGTCGTAGGTCGTCACGCTGACACCCTACGGGTCTCGCGGGCGATCGGGCCCCAACTAGAATCGTCGGGTGTCTGAAATCACCCCCGATCTCGTGCGCCACCTCGGCGTGCTCGCCCGGATCCAGCTGAACGACGAGGAGGTCGAGCGTCTCACGGGACAGCTCGACGCGATCGTCGACAACATCGCGAAGGTGTCGGAGGTGGCGACGCCGGATGTTCCGGCGACGAGCCACCCGATCGCCCTCGAGAACGTCTTCCGCGAGGACGTCCCCGGCGACATGCTCACGCTCGACCAGGTTCTCCAGAACGCACCCGAACGAGCGGACGACCGTTTCCGCGTGACCGCGATCCTGGGGGAGGAGCAGTGAGCGACTTCATCCGGTCGAGCGCCGCCGAGCTCGCCGCCCGTCTGGCCGACCGCAGCATCAGCAGCGTCGAGGTGACTCAGGCTCACCTCGACCGCATCGCCGCCGTCGATGGTGACGTGCACGCGTTCCTGCACGTCTCCGAGCACGCCCTCGAGGTGGCGGGCGAGATCGACGCGCGCCGCGCCGCGGGTGAGGAGCTCGGCGAGCTGGCGGGTGTGCCCCTCGCGATCAAGGACGTGCTCGTCACCACGGACATGCCGTCGACGAGTGGGTCGAAGATCCTCGAGGGCTTCATGTCGCCCTACGACGCGACGGTCGTGGCGCGCGCTCGTGCTGCGGGACTCGTCCCGCTCGGCAAGACGAACATGGACGAGTTCGCGATGGGCTCCTCGACGGAGCACTCCGCGTACGGGCCGACCCGCAATCCGTGGGACCTCGACCGCATCCCCGGCGGCTCCGGGGGCGGTTCCGCCGCCGCCGTCGCCGCGTTCGAGGCGCCGCTCGCCCTCGGATCCGACACCGGCGGCTCGATCCGTCAGCCCGCGCACGTCACGGGCACGGTCGGAGTGAAGCCGACGTACGGTGGCGTCAGCCGCTACGGCTCCATCGCGCTCGCCTCGAGTCTCGACCAGGTCGGTCCCGTCTCGCGCACCGTTCTCGACTCGGCTCTGCTGCACGACGTCATCGGCGGCCACGACCCGCACGACTCGACGTCGCTGGCGGACCAGTGGCCGTCCTTCGCCGCGGCAGCGCGCGAGGGTGCCCGGGGCGATGTGCTGCGCGGACTCAAGGTCGGCGTCATCCGCGAGCTCGCCGATGTCGGCTTCCAGCCCGGCGTCAGCGCGTCGTTCCGCGCATCTTTGGCGGCGGTGGAGGCGCAGGGCGCGGAGATCGTCGAAATCAGTGCACCCCACTTCGAGTACGGGGTCGCCGCGTACTACCTGATCCTCCCGGCCGAGGCGTCGAGCAACCTCGCGAAGTTCGACTCGGTGCGGTTCGGACTTCGCGTCGACGTGCCCGGCGGCACCGTCGAGGACGTCATGTCGGCGACCCGCGAAGCCGGCTTCGGCGACGAGGTCAAGCGCCGCATCATCCTGGGCACCTACGCCCTGTCGGCCGGCTACTACGACGCCTACTACGGCAGCGCTCAGAAGGTGCGGACGCTCATCCAGCGCGATTTCGACGAAGCTTTCGCGCAGGTCGATGTCATCGCGACTCCGTCCGCACCCACGACCGCGTTCCGTCTCGGCGAGCAGATCGACGATCCGCTGCAGATGTACCTGAACGACGTGACGACCATCCCGGTCAATCTCGCCGGCGTTCCGGGGATCTCCATTCCGTCGGGGCTGTCGGATGACGATGGTCTGCCGGTCGGTATCCAGTTCATCGCTCCGGCGCGCCAGGACGCACAGCTGTATCGGGTGGGCGCCGCGCTCGAGTCTCTGCTCGTCGACAGCTGGGGCGGCCCGCTGCTCGACCGCGCACCGATCCTGGGAGGGGCACGCTGATGGCTGCCAAGGTCGCACTGATGGACTTCGACAAGGCGCTGGAGCTGTTCGAGCCCGTGCTCGGCTTCGAGGTGCACGTCGAGCTGAACACGCGCACGAAGATGTTCTCGCCGGCTGCGAACCCGGCTCACCCCGACAACCACGGCGCAGCTCCGAACACCCTCGTCGCGCCCGTCGACATGGGTCTGCCCGGGGCGCTCCCTGTCGTGAACGAGACGGCGATCCGGTCGTCGATCAGCCTGGGTCTCGCGCTCGGCTGCTCGATCGCACCCTCGAGCCGCTTCGCGCGGAAGAACTACTTCTACCCGGACCTCGGCAAGAACTACCAGATCTCGCAGTACGACGAGCCGATCGCGTTCGAGGGCGCGGTCGAGGTGGAGCTGTCCGACGGCACCACCGTCACCGTCGACATCGAGCGGGCCCACATGGAGGAGGATGCGGGCAAGCTCACGCACATGGGCGGCGCCGCGGGTCGTATCCAGGGCGCCGAGTTCTCGCTCGTCGACTACAACCGAGCCGGAGTGCCGCTCGTCGAGATCGTGACCAAGCCGATCTTCGGTGCCGAGCACCGCGCGCCGGAGATCGCGAAGGCCTATGTCCGCACGATCCGCGACATCGTCATCGGCCTGGGTATCTCGGAGGCGCGCCTCGAGCGGGGGAACCTGCGGTGCGACGCGAACGTGTCGCTGCGTCCCCGGGGCCAGGAGAAGCTCGGCACGCGTACCGAGACGAAGAACGTCAACTCGATGCGCTCCGTCGAGCGTGCGGTGCGCTACGAGATCCAGCGTCAGGCCGCCATCCTCGCCGAGGGCGGCACCATCACGCAGGAGACTCGGCACTGGCATGAGGACACCGGCACGACCTCGCCGGGGCGCCCGAAGTCGGATGCCGACGACTACCGGTACTTCCCGGAGCCCGATCTGCTGCCGGTCGCACCGTCGCCGCAGCTGATCGACGAGCTCCGCGCGGCCCTTCCCGAGCCGCCGGCTGCCCGACGCCGCCGGCTGCAGGGCGAATGGGGCTTCACCGACCTCGAGTTCCAGGACGTCGTCAACGGCGGCCTGCTCGCCGAGGTCGACGCGACGGTCGCGGCGGGGGCGTCGCCCGCTTCGGCCCGCAAGTGGTGGACCGGCGAGATCACGCGCGTCGCGAACGCGCGTGGGGCCGAGCCGCAGGCGCTCGTCTCGCCGGCTGACGTGGCGGCGCTGCAGAAGCTGGTGGATGCCGGAACCCTGACCGACAAGCTGGCGCGCCAGGTGCTCGAGGGCGTGATCGACGGCGAAGGCTCGCCCCAGGAGGTCGTGGATTCGCGCGGCTTGGCTGTGGTGTCGGACGACGGCGCTCTGATCGCCGCGATCGACGACGCCCTCGCCGCTCAGCCGGACGTCCTGGCGAAGATCAAGGACGGCAAGGTGCAGGCTGCGGGAGCGGTGATCGGCGCGGTCATGAAGGCTATGAAGGGTCAGGCCGACGCCGCGCGCGTGCGCGAGCTGATCCTCGAGCGCGCGGCCCAGTAGGCGCAGCTTCGTCGCACGGCCGCGTCGTCCGACGGCGCGGCCGTTGTCGGCGGTACCCGCGACAATAGAAGCATGGGACGCGGCGACGGCACGGGACGCATCGTGTCGCCGCCGGATGCGGACGACACCGGCACCCGCATCCTCCACGTCGACATGGACGCCTTCTACGCGGCCGTCGCGGTGCTGGACGACCCGTCCCTCGCGGGCAAGCCCATCATCGTCGGCGGCGTGGAGCGCCGCGGCGTCGTCTCGAGCGCCTCGTACGAAGCGCGGCGCTTCGGCGTCCGGTCGGCGATGCCGGTCGCGCGCGCCCTGCAGCTGTGCCCGCAGGCCATCGTGGTCCCGACGACGTTCGAGCGCTACACGGAGCTCTCTCGACGCGTGATGGAGATCTTCCGGTCGATCACGCCACTGGTCGAGCCGCTCTCGATCGACGAGGCGTTCCTCGACGTGAGCGGGGCCCGTCGGCTCTGGGGGAGCCCACGCGAGATCGCGCAGCTCATTCGACGGCGCGTGCTGAGCGAGACCGGCCTCACCTGCAGCGTGGGGGTCGCGGCGACGAAGCACGTCGCCAAGATGGCGTCGACGATCTCCAAGCCTGACGGGCTCCTCGTCGTCGCCGAGCACCAGACGCTCCGCTTCCTCGCAGGTCGCCCGGTCGGTGCCCTGTGGGGCGTGGGCCCCAAAGCCGCCGAGGCCCTCCTCGCGCGCGGCATCCGGACGGTGGCCGACGTGTGGGACACCCCGCGCTCCGTCCTCGACCGTGCGCTCGGTCCGGCGATGGGCGAGCGCGTGTGGCATCTCTCGCGCGGTCACGACGCTCGTCAGGTGCAGACCGAACGGGCCGAGAAGAGCATCTCGCACGAGGAGACGTTCTCCCACGACGTCACCGACCTCACGGTGCTCCGTTCCGAGCTCAGGCGTCTGGCCGACCGGGTGGGCGCGCGACTGCGCGCTGGCGGCTGGGAGGCTGGGACGGTGTCGATCAAGGTGCGACTGAGCGACTTCTCGACGTACTCCCGCTCGCAGACTCTGCCCCTGGCGACGAACGTCGGGCAGCGCATCGGGTCAGCGGCGATCGAGTTGCTTTCGTCGGTGGAGCTCTCGCAACCGGTGCGACTCATCGGCGTCCGAGCCGAGAAGCTGCGTCCGGACGGCACGGGAGGCCTCACGCTCTGGGACGACGATGAGGAATGGCGCCGCGTCGACGACGCCCTCGACGGGGCCCGCGCCCGCTTCGGCCGGGGTGCGGTCACGCGGGCGAGCGTGCTCGGACCTCGTCGCGACGTCGGCGCCATGCCGACCAACCCGCGCCCCGACCACGAACATTGACACCTGTACCGCGGCACCCGGGGGAGGGTACGGTGGGTCCATGCCCAACCTCGCACTCGAACTCGGCAAGCAGACCGCGAATCTCGGCGTCACCAGCGTCTACGGCGAACAGCAGGATGTCGACGGCATCACGCTCATTCCGGTCGCGCTGACGTGGAGCGGCTTCGGGGCCGGCGAGGACAATGAGGGAAACAGCGGCGGCGGGGGCGGCGGCTACGCCATCCCCGTCGGGGCGTACGTGCGCAAGGGCGATGATCTGCGTTTCGAGCCGAACCTCGTGTCGCTGGTCGCCGTCGGCATTCCCTTCGTCTGGGTCGTGGGCCGCGCTCTCAGCCGTGTCATCCGCGCCCTCAAGAAGTAGGGCCGTCGCGCGCCTGACCTCGGCGGCGCTCGTCCGCACCGTCCTCGACGAGGTCTCGCCGGGCGACGTCGTGATCATCGATGGGCGCAGCGGCGCGGGAAAGTCCACGCTGGCGCGCGAGCTCGAGCGACAGTGGGACGGCGCGCAGCCGCCGCAGTTGGTCGCGCTCGATGAGCTGTATCCCGGATGGGACGGCCTCGCTGCGGGTGCCGAGTACGCCGTCGCGCGCGTGCTCGCCCCGCGTCGCACAGGCGCGCCCGCGCGCTGGCAGCAGTGGGATTGGGCGGCGGACCGCTATGGCCAGGATCGCGCGCTGAAGGGCGACGAGTCGGTCATCCTGGAGGGCAGCGGTGCGCTGACTGCTGCGGCCGCAGCCTTCGCGACCGTACGGATCTGGTTGGACGCGCCGAGTGATGTGCGCAAGCGGCGTGCCCTGGACCGCGACGGTGAGACCTATCGGCCGCACTGGGAGCGCTGGGCGGCGCAGGAGCAGGACCACATCGCTCGGAACGATCCCCGCCGCCTCGCGACGCACGTCGTCGAACTGGTCTGATCATCCGTCGAGTGCTTGCAGCAGCATCTCCTGCCGGTACCCGAGCCACTCGTAGACGTCGAAGCGGGGATCCCCCACCGGCATGATGCTCTCGTCGGTGATGCCGATGCGCTCCGCAAGCACCAGACGGAGCCCAGCGAGCGTCCTCAGCCACGCCGTCTGCTCGTGCGGATCGAGCGTGAGTCCCTCGCCGGATGCCGTATGGGTGGAGCGATCGCGGGAGCCTCTCGCGAGGGTGGCCAGCACCAGGCGCGCATCCGCGGCGCGTGTCGCAGCGACATCGTCTCGTGTGAGGGCGCGGAACTCCGTCGCGGCAGCCGGGTCGTCCGGGTATGCGTCGGGGGAGAGCCGGCGGGCTGCCGGATCCCGAGGATCGTCGGGGGTTTCGACGAGCTCGAGGTACTGATCGACGAGTTCGCGGAGATAGTCCGCCTCGGCCGCGGGCAGCGCGAAAACGATGGTCGTGGTCATTCGTTCGCCCGTCTGACCGTCGCCCAGAGGCCGAATTCGTGCATCGCGCGCGTGTGCGCCTCCATCGCTTCGCGCGGACCCTCGGCGACGATCGCGTGCCCCTCGTGATGGACGGAGAGCATGAGCTGCGTCGCGCGGTCGCGCGAGTACCCGAAGTAGGTCCGGAAGACGTGGACCACATACGACATGAGGTTCACCGGGTCGTTCCACACGACGGTCTGCCATGGTTCGTCGGGCGCAGCACGGAGGTCGGTCTCGATGTCGAGGTCGGGGAGAGCGGTGCTCATCAGGCCCATCCGAGCTCGTGCAAGCGGTCGTCGTCGATGCCGTAGAAGTGGGCGATCTCGTGGACCAGCGTGGTGTGGACCTCGTCGCGAAGGCCGGCGACGTCGGCGCACGCGTGAAGATGCGGTTCGCGGTAGACGATGATGCGGTCGGGGAGCTCACCCTGCCCGTAGCGCTCGCGCTCTGTGAGGGCGTAGCCGTCGTAGAGGCCGAGCAGGTCGAGGCTGCCGTCTTCCGGGCGGTCTTCGACGACCAAGATGACGTTGTCGAGTCCGTCGACCATGTCGTCGGGGAGGCGATCCAGCTCGTCGGTGACGAGGAGCTCGAACTCCTCGACATCCATCTCGATCATCTGCACTCCCGGACCGGGGTGTTTACGTGGGGTGGCTAACGGGACTTGAACCCGCGACCCCCGCGACCACAACGCGGTGCTCTACCAACTGAGCTATAGCCACCATGTCTCCCGGTGAAACCGGGCAACCAGACGATTGTATTACACGGATGGGGCATACGACGACACGGCGGCCTCAGCGGCTGCCCGAGCCTCGTCGCTCGTGGGTCCGGGCGCCGGCACGAACACGGCGGAACGGTAGTAGGCGAGCTCGCGGATCGACTCTCGGATGTCGGCCAGCGCCCTGTGTCCGCCGTCCTTGGCCGGTGCCTGGAAGTAGGCGCGGGGGAACCAGCGCCGCGAGAGCTCCTTGATGCTCGAGACGTCGACGTTGCGGTAATGCAGCCAGGAGTCGACCCGGGGCATGTACTTCGCGAGGAACATCCGGTCGGTGCCGATCGTGTTGCCGGCGAGGGCTGCCTTGCCTTCGGGCACGAAGCGCTGGATGTACTCGAGCACCGCCGCTTCAGCGTCGACGAGGGGGACGCCCGAGTCGAGCTCGGAAAGCAGGCCCGACGTCTCGTGCATCGCGGTCACGAAGTCGCCCATGTTCGCTCGCGCCGCCTCGCTCGGACGGATGACGAGCTGGAAGCCCGGGTCGAGCTGCCGCAGCTCGTAGTCGGTGACGATGACCGCCACCTCGACGAGCTCGTCGACGCTGAGATCCAGCCCCGTCATCTCGCAATCGATCCATACGAGACGGTCGTTCTCGGCTGCTCCCACCATGTCGCCCATCCTAGTGACCGGTCGCGACACGGTCGTTTTAGAAAACTGTTGACCGCGCGCGGCAGATGCGACCATCATGACTACTACGTCGTAGTAATACGTAGTAGAAGTGCGAGGAAGCATGTTCAGAATCGGCATCATCGGCACGGGCGGCATAGCGAGTGCCCACATCGGCGGGTACCTCGCGTTCCCTGGGGAGTGCGAGATCGTCGCCCTTGCCGACGTCATGCCGGGAAAGGCGGCGCAGAAGGCCGAGGAGTTCGGCCTGAGGGATGCCGCCGGCTACGACGACCCGCTCCGGATGATCGCGGAGGCCGATCTGGACCTCGTCAGCATCGCGACTCCGCCGTCGACGCACGCGGCCCTCTCGATCGCGGCGTTGGACGGCGGTGTGAATGTGCTGGTCGAGAAGCCGATGGCGCCGTCCCTCGAAGAGTGCGACGCGATGCTGGCCGCCCAGGAGCGCTCAGGCAAGGTGCTCTCGGTCGTCGCACAGAACCGGTTCCGCGACGACCTGGCGACGCTCAAAACCGTCGTCGACTCGGGGCTTCTCGGTCCGATCTCCTCCGTGCGGGTGGATTCGGCGTGGTGGCGCGGGCTGCCCTACTACGACCTCTGGTGGCGTGGCACCTGGGAGAAGGAGGGCGGCGGTTGCACCCTCAACCACGCGATTCACCACATCGACCTGCTGCTGTGGCTCCTCGGCCGCCCGATGGAGGTGACCGCGATGCTCGCCAACGCGCAGCACGACAACAGCGAGGTCGAGGATCTCTCCGTCGCGGTCCTCCGCTACGAACGCGGGCTCGCCCAGCTCACCAGCTCCGTGGTCCATCACGGGGAAGAGCAGGAGATCGTCATCCAGGGGGCGAACGCCCGGGTGTCGCAGCCGTGGCGGGTGATCGCCGAGCGCGCCGATGGTGGCGGATTCCCCGCGCAGGGCGGTGATCCCGAGCTGGTGGCAGCGATCGAGGCTGTCGTCACTGCCCGGGAACCTCTCGCGCACACCGGGCACGCGGGGCAGATCGGAGACCTGCTCGCCGCCATCCGGGAGGGGCGCGCTCCGGTCGCGGACGGGCGGGACGGCCGCAACGCGATCGAGGTCGTCTCGGCCATCTACAAGGCGGGCATCGAGCGCACCTTCGTCGACCTCCCGATCCCCGCCGACGACCCCTACTACCGCGCCGGCCAGCTCGTCGAGCGCGCACCCCGCTTCTACGAGAAGCAGCACTCACTCATCGAGGCGGCATCGTGACCGGCCTCTCGTTCCCCGGCGGCACCTCGCTGTCGCACCTCGACATCTACCACGACGCCGCCCCCGATGGCATCTGCGGCGGCAGTCCGCACATCCACCTCGTCTCGACGGAGGCTTACCTCGTCGTCGAGGGTCGTGGCGCCCTTCAGACGATCGACGGCGAGGGGGTCCGGGAGACCGAGCTGAATGCCGGATCGGTCGTCTGGTTCACGCCGGGCACGATCCACCGTGCGGTCAACCGCGGCGGGCTGAAGGTGCTGGTGCTGATGAGCAACGCGGGACTGCCGGAGGCCGGCGATGCCGTCATGACCTTCCCCCCGCATATCGTCGGCGACCCGGCGGCGTACGCCGAGGCGGCAGCACTGGGCGAGGGGGAGGAGCGGGCCGCGCGCGCCGCTCGCCGTCGGGACCTGGCCGTGACGGGGTTCCAGGCCTTGCGCGATGCGGTCGCCGCCGGCGATCGGGCTCCGCTCGACGACTTCTACGCAAGCGCCGGCGCGCTCGTCCGCGACCGGGCGGCCGCCTGGAGCGAGCTCGTCCGCGCCGGTGCGCTCGCTCAGGCGCAGACCTCGCTGACGCTCACCGAGGCCACCGCGCGCGGCGACGTCGCCCATCTGCGCGATGCCCGAGCCCGTGTCGCTCCCGCGCCCCCCGGGGAACGCGCCTTCGGCATGTGCGGACGGATCCGTGCCTACGACCTGACAGACCAGGAGAACACCCGATGACCGATTCATACACTTTCGACCCCCTCCCGCGCCCCGTCGTCGCTCCGGGCGAGTTCGCTTTCGCGGCGGTCGGTCTCGACCACGGCCACATCTTCGGCATGACCGATGGACTGATCGGCGCCGGGGCGACGGTGACCTGGGTGTTCGACGAGGATCACGCACGCGCCGCCGCGTTCGCGAAGCAGTATCCGACGGCACGCATCGCCTCGAGCGAGCAGGAGGTCCTGAACGACCCCGCGGTTCGGCTGGTCGCGACCGCCGCGATTCCGTCGCAGCGTGCGCCCATCGGACTGCGGGCGATCGACGCAGGGAAGCACGCTTTCGTCGACAAGGCGCCCCTGACGACCTTCGCGCAACTGGATGCCGTCCGGGAGGCGACCGCACGGACGGGTCTGCTCTATGCGGTGTACTACGGCGAGCGCGTGCACTCGGAGGCGGCGATCCTCGCAGATCAGCTCGTCCAGCGGGGCGCGATCGGCAGGGTCGTGCAGGTCGTGTGCTTCGGTCCGCATCGCATCGGCGGGGGACGCCCCGATTGGTTCTACGACCCGGCGCAGTACGGCGGCATCCTCTGTGACATCGGCAGCCACAACTTCGACCAGATCCTCCATTACACGGGTGCGACGACCGGTCGGGTGTCGACCTCGACCATCGCGAACTACGCGCATCCGGAGACTCCCGGCCTGCAGGACTTCGGCGACGCGCACGTGGTCCTCGACAACGGCGCGACGGGATACGTCCGCGTCGACTGGTTCACCCCCGACGGCTTGGGAGTGTTCGGTGACGGGCGCACGCTTCTGCTGGGCACCGACGGGTACATCGAGCTGCGCAAGTACATCGACATCACGACCGACAACGGTGGTGGCCAGGTGCTCCTCGTGAATCAGGAGGCGCAGCACCGGTTCAACGCGAACGGCATGACGGGGTTCCCGTATTTCGGGCAGCTCATCCGCGACTGCATCGATGGCACCGAAACCGCGATGAGCCAGGACCACGCCTTGATGGCGGCGGAGCTCAGCCTGCACGCGCAGATGGGCGCGACGGTGATCGGCTCTCCGTCGCCGGCGCCCGTCCTGACACCCTGACGGGGACCCGGTCACGAAGACCACGAGGATGTGGAGTTCCGAATGACGCAATCCGTTCACGCGCCGGTTCGGCTCGGGGAGGGCCCGAGGCCGGGCACCGCCACGCGCGCGATCACCACGGCGCCCGCGAAGCGGCGACTGTTCCGCCGTGATCGCACCCCGCGAGCCAAGCAGACCTGGCGTCGTGCCCTCGTCCGCGACTGGCGGCTGTACACCTTCCTTCTCGTGCCGGTCGTCTTCCTGCTCGTGTTCCGGTACATCCCGATGCTCGGAAACGTCATCGCCTTCCGGCGGTTTCGCCCCGGGGGATCGATCTTCGGCGACGAGTGGGTGGGCTTCTACTACTTCCAGGCGTTCATCTCGAACCAGCAGTTCTGGACGGTGTTCTGGAACACGGTGGTGCTCGGAGGCCTCACCCTGCTGATCACGTTCCCGCTGCCGATCATCCTGGCGCTGATGCTCAACGAGCTGCGCTCGCGTCGCTTCAAGCGCATCGTGCAGACGATCTCGTATCTTCCGCACTTCATGTCGGTCGTCATCGTCGCCGGCCTGGTGCTGCAGCTGACCGCTCTGAACGGGACGGTCAACCAGGTCGTCGAGGCGATGGGGGGCGACCCCGTGCCGTTCATGCAGCGCCCCGAGTGGTTCCGCTCCATCTACGTGTCGTCCGAGGTGTGGCAGACGGTCGGCTGGGGAACGATTCTGTACCTCGCCGCGCTCACCACCATCGACGATCAGCTCTACGAGGCCGCCCGCATCGACGGGGCCAATCGCTGGCAGCAGACCTGGCACATCACACTGCCGGGGATCCGCCCGACGATGATGGTCCTCCTCATCCTGAACATCGGCTCCTTCATGGCCGTCGGGTTCGAGAAGGTCCTGCTGTTGCAGAATCCACTCATCTACTCGACGGCGGACGTCATCTCTACGTATCTCTACCGCGTCGGCATCCAGTCGGCCCAGTTCTCGTACGGAACGGCCATCGGTCTGTTCGAGGCCGTCATCGGCCTCGTGCTCGTCCTCGGCGCGAACGCCCTCTCCCGTCGATTGGTTGGTACCTCGCTGTGGTGACCGAAGCCCTTCCCCCGAAGCCAGACAGTGCCCGCGTGCGCCGGGAGACCGGCATCATCAAGGAGTCAGCGGGTTACCGCACCTTCCGTGTGGTGAACGCCGTCGCGCTCGTGCTCGTCTGCGTCGTGACGCTCTATCCGTTCATCAACCTCGTCGCCAAGGCGTTCTCGTCGGAGGGGTACATCGCCGCCGGCGAAGTGAACCTGATCCCGCGCGGCTTCAACATCGACACGTTCCGCGTTGTCATGAACGACGGCACGTTCTGGACGAACTACGGGAACACGTTCCTGTACACGATCGTCGGAACCGTCATCGCGATGGCGATCACCACGACGTACGCCTACGCGCTCAGCAAGCCGTATCTGAAGGGACGGACTTTCTTCGTCGGCATCGCGGTGTTCACGATGTTCTTCGGCGGCGGGCTCATCCCCAACTACATCCTCATCGCCAACTACCTCGGCTGGCGCAACAGCATCTGGGCCGTCGTGGTACCCGGAGCGCTGAGCGTCTTCAACCTGCTCGTCATGAAGTCCTTCTTCGAGAACTTCCCGGAGGAACTCGAAGAAGCCGCAGCGATCGACGGGCTCACGACCTACGGCATCTTCTTCCGGATCGTGCTGCCGCTGTCGAAGGCCGTGCTCGCGACGATGACGCTGTTCTACGCCGTGAGCATCTGGAACTCGTGGTTCAACGCCTTCCTGTTCCTGGACGACAAGTCACTGTTCCCGGTGACCGTCTACCTACGGAACCTCATCGCGGCGGCGACGGGGGTCCAGGAAGCGATCGGCGGCGAGTCCGCTCAGGTCGCTTCGAACATCCAGGCCGTCACGATGCTGCTCACCGTGCTCCCCATCATCTGCCTGTACCCCTTCATCCAGCGCTACTTCGTCTCGGGCGTGATGCTCGGGTCGGTGAAGGGCTGAATCCCCTACGTCGAACGACGACGTTCACACAGAGGAGAAACACCATGAGAATCACTCGCCACACCCTCGCCGGTGCCGCGGGCCTGGCTGCGGTCGCGGTCGCGCTGTCCGCCTGCTCCGGGCCCGCGACCGAGGATGCCGCCCGCGACGGCGGTGCCACGATCGGAGAGGCCCAGTCCGTCGGCGCAATGGAGGACTTCGAGGCCGGGGTCTCCTTCGCCGCGACCGAGCCGGTCCAGTTCTCGATCATGTATCGGGACCACCCCAACTATCCGGTGAAGGACGACTGGTCGTTCTTCGAGCATCTCGAGAAGGACCACAACGTCACGTTCTCCCGTACGGACATCCCGATGGCCGATTTCGATCAGAAGAAGTCTCTTCTCATCGGCAGCGGCGAGGCCACCGACATCATCTCGTCGACGTACGCGGGATCCGAGACGCAGTTCGTCTCGGGCGGTGCGATTCTGCCGGTCTCGGACTACTTCGACTACATGCCGAACTTCCAGCAGAAGATCGCTGATTGGGACCTCGAGGACGATCTCCGGAATCGTCGCCAGGAGGACGGGAAGATCTACCACCTTCCCGGCTTGCGCGAGGTGCCCGATGTCCAGTACTCGGTGGCCATCCGCGAGGATCTGTGGAAGAAGGCCGGCATCACCGAGGATCCGGCGACCTGGGACGAGTACCTCGAGCAGCTCGAGAGGGTGAAGCAGGTGAATCCCGAGCTGGACTACGCGATGTCGGATCGCTGGACGGATGCGACACCGCTCGGCTCCCTGCTCAGCATCATGGCGCCGAACTACCCCACGGCCGCGGGCTGGGGCTACGCGAACACGTGGTACGACCAGGATGCCGGCGAGTACGTGTTCACGGGAGCATCGGACGGATACAAGCAGGTCGTGTCCGATGCTGCTGCTCTCGTCGAGGCAGGCGTCCTGGACCCGGAGATCACCCAGAGCGATGACCAGGCTGTGCAGAAGTTCATCTCGGGCAAGTCGGCCGCGATCTCCGGGAACACCCAGACGATCGCGGAATACCGGCAGAAGTTCGCCGACTCGGGGCAGGGCGACGTCCCGATCCGCCTGATCTCGCTCCCGGGCGGGCCGGCGGGCGACAAGCTTCCGAGTGGCCGCTTCACCTCGGGCATCCTCATCTCGAGCGATGCGGCCGAGAAGCCGTACTTCAAGGCACTGCTGCAATTCGTCGACTGGCTGTACTACTCAGACGAGGGCCTCGAGTTCGCTCAGTGGGGTGTCGAGGGCGAGACGTTCACCCGCGAGGCCGACGGTACTCGCAAGCTGATGGACGATATCGCGTGGAGTTCGATCAACGCCGGCGCCCCACAGCTTCTCAACGCCGACTACGGCTACAGCAACGGGGTCTTCCTTCTCGCGAACGGCTCGTCCCAGGAGCTGGTGCTCTCGATGATGACCGACGAGATCGCCGAGTGGACCGCTGAGCAGCTCGAGAAGAAGGAACAGCTGCCCACCGCCCCGGCTCCGTTGCTCAACGAGATCGAGCTCGAGCAGACCTCTCTGCTGCAGACGCAGCTGACGGATGCCGTCCACGCGGCGACCGCGTCGTTCATCACGGGCCAGCGCTCCATCGAGGACGACTGGGACGCTTACGTGGCCGAGCTCGAGGGCTTGGGGTCGCGCCAGCTCATCGACACGTTCAACACGGCGCTCGAGCGCACGCAGAATCAGGGATGACCGAGAGCGGCCGGCTTTCTGACCGGGGCGGGCCGCCTCGTCTCGTCGAGTGAAGGAGCCGAGGAAATGGATGCGGAAACCACCACGATTCGTCGCGGCGACCCGGCAGATGAGGTCGGCCGCGGCCCCCTCTCACGCGGTGCCGCCTTCATCTACCGGCAGATGGTCCTGGAGGCGCAGCTGCTGCTCGCGTCGCTGCCCTCCGTCGTAGCGGTGCTGCTGCTGGACCGGGACCCGTCGAACGTCCCCCTCTTCGTCCTCGCGCTGCTGCCCGTCGCCCCCGCCCTCGTGGCGGGGGTGGCGGCGGCGATGGTTCCGCGCACCGACCTGTCGCCGGGTCGGCACTTCTTCCGTGCGTATGGCCGCGAGCTCGTGCCGACCCTCCGCTGGGCGGCCCCGGCGGCGGTGGCTCTCGCTCTGCTCGCCTTCAATCTCGTCCACCTCGACGGCGTCGACGGCGGGGCGACGCTGCGCCCGCTCTACAGCGTCCTCGGGCTGCTGATCCTCGTCTGGGCCGGGCACATGGTGGTCCTGACGGCCGGGTTCCACTGTCGCGCGCGCGATGCAGCGCGTGTCGCGGCGGCGCAGCTCGCTTCCCAGTGGCGGTTCTCGCTGGGGGTGCTGTCCCTGCTGATCGTGACGGTGTTTCTCGTGATCGTGGTGAGCGAGACCGTCGTGCTGCTCCTCCTGTGGGCGTTCGCGGGTCTGCTCGCGCTCATGGCTCGACCGCTGCTGGCGGACACCGCGCGGAGATTCACGCCGCAGGCCTGAGCGGCGCCTGGAGTGCCCCCGACAGGATTCGAACCTGTGACCAACGGATTAGAAGGCCGCTGCTCTATCCACTGAGCTACGGAGGCGGATGCTTCTACGCTATCGCGCGGAGACGCCGGTTTCGGGCCGGATGCCGCGGAACACTGGTTCCGGGGCGGTCGGGGGCGTACCCTGCGGGTGTCGGAAGGGGTTCGATGATGAACGCGCAGACAGGATCGACCGCACTGTGGGTGGCGTACGGCGCCGGGGGAGTCGCGGGAATGATCCGCCACCGCGGCGACGAGTACATCGTGACGATGGCGGGTGCGGACGCCGAACTCGGCGCGTACCCCACGATGGAGATCGCCAAGAACGCGCTGCACGCGCACATGGCGCCGGGAGCGGACTGGCCTACGTTCCGGGAGCACTGAGGCCGCCCACCGTCGCGGCTGGTGTTGTGTGACGTCGGCGGCGTGCCCGGCCGTCGAAGACCGGCAGGCTCACGTGCACCATGGGCCCGATGAGCACGGCGAAGAGCACTGTGCCCAGGCCCACCGTGCCGCCCAGGAGCCAGCCCGTGACGAGCACCGTCGCCTCGACCCCGAGCCGCCCCGCCCAGATGGGCCAGCCCCACCGCTGATGGATTCCGGTCATCAAGCCGTCGCGGGGGCCCGGACCCAATCGCGCCCCGATGTAGATGCCCGAGGCGACACCGACGAGCGCCGTGCCCGCGATGAACATCGCCACCCGCGCGATCCAGTGATCGGGCGTGCTCACGAGCGGGAGGGTGAACTGCATCGCGGCGCCGACCACGAGGATGTTCGCGACGGTGCCGACACCGGGCTTCTGACGGAGTGGGATCCACAGGAGCAGGACCAGGAACCCGGTGATGCTGACGACCCAGCCGATCCCGATGCCGGTGTTCTTGCTGATTCCTTCGGCCAGGACGGTCCAGGGGTCGAGACCGATTCCCGCGTCGACCATCACCGCGCACCCCGCTCCGAACAGGATGAGGCCGACGATGAGCTGCGAGAAGCGGAGTATCACTCGTCTATTGCACTGCAGGATTGGCCGTAGCAAAAGATGCCAATTACCGTATGGTGGCCGTATGCACTCCCGGATCTCCGCCAGGTCGCTGGAAGCGTCGCTCGGAGGATGGCGTACCCGCGAGCCGGCCTATGAAGCGCTCGCGGACGGCATCCGACTGCTGTGTCTGGACAACCGCATCGCGGCGCGCACCCTACTCCCTGCCGAGCGCGCCCTGGCGCAGACGCTGGGGCTGAGCCGCACGACGGTGGCGAGCGCCTATGCGAGCCTGCGCGCGAGCGGGCACATCGAGAGCGTGCGGGGCTCGGGCAGCGTCACCACTGCTCAGCCGTTGCGCGGGGGTGGGACGGTGTTCGCCGAACCGGGGTCGATCGACCTGCAGCAGGCGAGCCCGAGCGCCTGGCCGGGCTTGGCCGGCGTGATGGCGGAGATGGCGTCGGATGCGGCCCGACTCGTCTCGCGGACCGGATACGACACCCTCGGGTCGACCGGCCTGCGCGACGCCATCGCCGAACGCTACACCGCGCGTGGCATTCCCACGTCGCGCGATCAGATCCTCGTGACCGCGGGCGCGCAGAGCGCCATCCACCTCATCGCCGAGGTGCTCGTGGCGCGGGGCGATCGCGTGCTCGTCGAGACGCCGACCTATCCGCATGCGGCGGAGGCTCTCCGGGCCGCGGGAGCGCGGCTCGTAGCCGTACCCGTGACGACCGCGCACGGCTGGGACCTCGACCGCCTGGACGAAGCCCCGCGACGGACGCGACCGACGCTCGCCTACCTGATGCCCACGCTGCAGAACCCGACCGGTCGCTCCATGACGGCGACGGAGCAGAATGCACTGCGCGAGGTGGCTCAGCGGGGGTGCACGCTCGTCGTCGACGAGACGACGGCCGAACTGTCGTTCGACGCACCGGCACCCGCAGCCCTTCCGGACGACGACGTCGTGCGGATCGGTTCGCTCGGCAAGACGGTGTGGGGCGGCCTGCGCGTCGGATGGGTTCGCGCCCAGCCGGAGGTCATCCGGCGACTGCATGCGGCGCGGCCGGCGCGCGACCTCGGCACGCCCGAGTTCGAGCAGGAGGTGGCGGCGAGGCTGATTCCGCGGATGCCGGAGATCCTGCCGCAACGCGCCGAGTTGCTCGCCACGGGATACCGCGCGGTCCGAGCCGCGCTGCGCGACAGGCTGCCGGACTGGGACGTCCCCGAGGTCTGCGGTGGCGTGGCGCTCTGGGTCGGTCTTCCGGCGCCGCTCAGCGGACCGCTCGTTCTGGGTGCCCGTGCCGAGCACGTGTATCTCAGCGGCGGACAGCGCTTCGCGGTCGACGGCGGGCACGAGAACCGTCTGCGGATTCCGTTCACCGCGTCGCCTGCAGAACTGGAGCGCGCCGTCGAAGTGCTGGCCTCGGTGTGGCCGCGCCTGGCGAGCGGAGCTCGGACGGCCGGCCCCACGCCTCTCGACGCCCTGGTCTGAGCTGTGCGAGCCGGGCAGAGCGGGCGAAGGTCAGCGAGAGAGTCGGAGGGTGTCGGACGCCTCATTGATGCGCCAGAATTCGCCGATCGCCCGGAAGGAACGTGACGGCGGGTGGAACCGGAGCGCGCGGAAGCGGTCTCCGGTGGGCGTCTGGACGCGCGCGACGAGGCCCCTGACGTGTCCATCGCCCTCGACGACTCGCCAGCGGTCGGTCCCGATAGCGATGAGCTCGCCGCCCGGCCGCTGTTCCCGGGCCTGTGGGGTGTGGGCCTGCACCAACGTCATGATCTCCTCCTCGCGAACGAGGCTAGAACGGGCCTCGGACATCCGCGGGAACACGCGGACGGCGCCCGTGGTTGGCTAGGGTGAGACCTCGCGCAAGCGGGAGAACGGAGCTTTCCATGACCACCACCTTCATCCTCGCCGGCGGCTGCTTCTGGTGCCTCGATGCCGCTTATCGTGCGCTCGACGGTGTGTCCGAGGTCGTGTCGGGCTACATCGGCGGGCACGTTCCGCACCCGAGCTACGAGGCGGTGTGCACCGGCACGACCGGTCATGCCGAGGCGGTGTCGGTGACGTTCGACCCCGATGTCATCCCGGCCGACGTCATCCTCGATGCGTTCTTCACGATGCACGACCCGCGTCAGCTCAATCGCCAGGGTGCCGATGTCGGCACTCAGTACCGCTCGGCCATGTTCCCGCTCGACGAAGACCAGCGCGAGCTCTTCGCGGCGGCCCGCGACCGCGCCGACGAGATGTGGGGTGGCGGGGTCGTGACGACGATGGAACCCGCCGACACGTTCTACCCGGCCGAGGACTACCACCAGGACTTCTTCGCGAAGAACCCGGGGCAGGGATACTGCCTCGCGGTGGCCGTTCCCAAGGTGAACAAGGTGCGCGCGCGCTTCGCGGAGTACGCCCGCAGCTGACTCCTCCCCAGCGCGATTCGAGGGCGGTTCTGCACCGATGTGCGGAACCGCCCTCGGTGTTCCGGCGCCGGGGCCGAGGCTGGAAGCGCTCCGGCACCCGACGGGCACTCGGGTGTCGGAGCGTCCCACCTTCCGTGCCCTGCTGAGGAGCAGACATGTCAGATCGCATCACCGTCATCGGCAACATCGCCACCGAGCCCGAGCAGCGACGGACGGGTACCGGCATCCCGGTCACGAGCTTCCGTCTCGCGAGCAGCCAGCGCTACCGGGACGCCCAGTCCGGCGAGTGGATCGACGGCACCACCAACTGGTACCGGATCAGCGTGTTCCGTGGGCTCGGAGAGAATGCGTTCGCGTCCCTGCGGAAGGGGCAGCGGGTCATCGTCGACGGGCGGCTGCGGCTGAAGGAGTGGGAAGCCGGCGAGAAGCGCGGCATCGAGATCGAGATCGACGCCGACGCGATCGGTCCCGACCTCAAGTGGGGGACCGCGTCGTTCCAACGGACCCCCCGCACGGATGCGGCCGGTCCCGCACGTCCCGGCGGGGCGGCCGATGGCACCGAGGCCGCCGGCGAGAACGCGGCCCACCCCGTGACCACCGACGGCGAGTGGGCCGTCGCTCCGGTGCCCGAGAGGGACCCCGTCGAGCCGACGCCGTTCTGACGCCGCGAGTCGGGGACCGGGGCCGCCTAGAATTCAGACATGCGCTCGCCTCGTCCCCGGTTCACTCGCTCGCTCGTGGGAACGGCCGGCGCTCTCGTCCTCGCCGCATCCCTCGCCGGGTGCTCGATGCTCTTCCCCGAGGAGCCCCCGGCGACATCCACAGCGCCCACGCCGGCACCGACCACCACGGAAGGTCCGGCGCCCCTGTCGCCCGAGAGCACCGCGACTGACAACCTGCCGCTGTTCTCCGAGGTGATGAACCAGGTGGCGGCGTCGCCCGACAGCGTCGCGGGGCGGGCGTACATCGATGCGCTCGTGGCAGCCGGTTTCGACAAGTCGACGATGCAGGTGACGGCCGACCGCACCTCCGTCGACGACCCGGTCGACAGCTTGCAGTTCTCGGTCCTGTGGGCGGGGGAGTGCCTGGTCGGACAGGTGGGTCCATCGACTCCCGCCCCCACGGCGACGGTGTTGCCCGAACTGCCGAGCGGTGGCTGCCTGATCGGCCAGACGCGCCCCATCGACTGGTGAATCGCGGGGTCCGGGCGGGCGAACGCGGCGCCCTCCCGGACTAGACTCGAGACGTTATGGCCGAATACATCTACTCCATGGTCCGCGCCCGCAAGGCCGTCGGCGAGAAGCTCATCCTCGACGACGTCACGATGGCATTCCTTCCCGGTGCCAAGATCGGAATGGTCGGCCCCAACGGTGCCGGTAAGTCGACGATCCTGAAGATCATGGCGGGGCTCGATCAGCCGTCCAACGGTGAGGCGAGGCTCGCGCCGGGCTTCTCGGTGGGCATCCTGATGCAGGAACCGGAGCTCGACGACACGAAGACCGTGCTCGAGAACATCGAGGCCGGGGTCGCGATCAAGCCGAAGCTCGACCGCTTCAATGAGATCTCCGCGCTCATGGCCGACCCCGACGCCGACTTCGACTCGCTCCTGGCCGAGATGGGCACGCTGCAGGAAGAGATCGACGCGGCCGACGGGTGGGACCTCGACTCTCAGCTCCACCAGGCGATGGAAGCACTTCGCACGCCGCCGGCCGACGCCTCGGTGGCGCCGCTGTCGGGTGGGGAGCGCCGCCGCGTGGCCCTCGCGCGTCTGCTCCTGCAGAAGCCCGACCTGCTCCTCCTCGACGAGCCCACGAACCACCTGGACGCCGAGAGCGTGCTCTGGCTCGAGCAGCACCTTCAGGCTTACAAGGGTGCTGTCATCGCCATCACCCACGATCGATACTTCCTCGACAACGTCGCCGAGTGGATCGCTGAGGTCGACCGCGGTCGCCTCATCGGCTATGAGGGCAACTATTCGACGTACCTCCAGAAGAAGGCCGAGCGCCTCGACATCCAGGGCAAGAAGGACGCGAAGCTCGCGAAGCGTCTGAAGGACGAGCTCGAGTGGGTGCGGAGCTCTGCCAAGGGGCGTCAGACCAAGTCGAAGGCCCGTCTGGCCCGCTACGAGGAGATGGCGGCAGAGGCCGAGCGCACGCGCAAGCTCGACTTCGAAGAGATCCAGATCCCCGCGGGCCCGCGTCTGGGCAGCGTCGTCATCGACGCGAAGAAGCTTCACAAGGCGTTCGGCGATCGCGTGCTGATCGACGGCCTGAGCTTCAACCTCCCGCCCAACGGCATCGTCGGTGTCATCGGCCCCAACGGCGTCGGAAAGACCACGCTGTTCAAGACCATCGTGGGTCTCGAGCCGCTCGACGGCGGAGAGCTGAAGATCGGCGAGACCGTCAAGATCAGCTACGTCGACCAGTCACGCGGCAACATCGATCCGGAGAAGACCCTCTGGGAGGTCGTCTCCGACGGACTGGACATCATCACGGTGGGCAAGACCGAGATCCCCTCGCGGGCCTACGTGTCGAAGTTCGGATTCAAGGGACCCGACCAGCAGAAGAAGGCGGGCGTGCTCTCCGGTGGTGAGCGGAACCGTCTGAACCTCGCCCTCACCCTGAAGGAGGGCGGCA
This sequence comes from Microbacterium sp. 1262, assembly GCF_040544895.1. Taxonomy (NCBI): domain Bacteria; kingdom Bacillati; phylum Actinomycetota; class Actinomycetes; order Micrococcales; family Microbacteriaceae; genus Microbacterium; species Microbacterium sp. 1262. The sequence goes on along the minus strand of NZ_JBEPKU010000001.1, from coordinate 1,136,475 downwards.
ACCTCCTCCTCCTCGACGAGCCGACCAACGACCTCGACGTCGAGACCCTCAGTTCGCTCGAGAACGCGCTGCTGGAGTTCCCCGGCTGCGCGGTCGTCATCACCCACGACCGGTGGTTCCTCGACCGCATCGCGACGCACATCCTCGCGTACGAGGGCACCGAGGAGAACCCGTCGCAGTGGTACTGGTTCGAGGGCAACTTCGAGGCGTACGAGGCGAACAAGATCGAGCGGTTGGGCGCGGATGCCGCGAACCCCGCCAAGTCGACCTACCGCAAGCTGACGCGTGACTGAGCACACGCCGCACACGGTGGCCTCGGTGGTGACAACTGCCGGGGCCACCCGTGTCCGTATCCCCATCCATCTCCGCTGGGGCGACCTCGACGCTCTGGGGCACGTCAACAACACCTCGATGCTCAAGCTGCTGGAAGAAGCGCGCCTGCGCGCCTTCTGGAAGCCCGAGGCAGGGATGTCGGGCCCGACCACGGCCATCCTCGACGCGCTGAGCCTGTCGGCGGAGACGATGACGCTGATCGCGCGGCAGGAGATCGAGTACCTCGCTCCGGTGCCGTACGGCCAGCGCCCGCTCGACGTCCAGCTCTGGATCGGCCGTATCGGCGGTTCGAGCATCGACGTCTGCTACGAGGTCTACAGTCCCCATGAGGACGACCCGCAGACCTGTTACGCCCGCTCGACTGCCGTCGTGGTGATGGTGTCGACCGAGACCGGTCGGCCCGTCCGCCTGACGGATGAGATGCACCGCGCATGGGCGCCCATCCTCGGGGAGCCGATCACCTACGCTCATCGGCGTTAGGGTCACCAGCATCCGTGGTCGCGGGAACGCGGACCATGATCTCCTGGGCGACGCTGGCGACGAGTGTGCCCGCCCGATCGTAGATCCGCCCGGTCGACAGCCCGCGCCCGCCGCGTGCGCTGGGCGATTCCTGCACGTAAAGCAGCCAGTCATCGACCCGCGCGAAGCGGTGCCACCACATGGCGTGGTCGAGGCTCGCCACCTTGAGGCCGGGCGTCGCCCACGCCAGCCCATGCGCTCGCAGCACAGGCTCCTGGATCGTGAGGTCGCTGAGGAACGCGAGGGCTGCCCGGTGCACCGCGGGGTCGTCGGGCAGGGCTGAGCGGGTGCGAGCCCACACCGCCTGCCGAGGCGTCGCGTCGTCGTCGGGCTGCAGGTAGATCGGCGCCGTGACGTGGCGCAGCTCGATGGGGCTGGCGGAGAAGATCCGCCGGCTGAGCGGGTGCATACCGCTCAGCTGTTCCTCCAGAGCGGGGAGGTCTTCGGGCTGCGGCAGACCGTCGGGCATGGGCTCCGCGTGCTCGACGCCGGGATCCTCATCCTCGAACGAAGCGATCATCGAGAAGATCGGCAGCCCGTTCTGGAAAGCCTGGGTCCGCCGTGTCGAGAACGACCGCCCGTCGTGGATGCGATCGACGGAGAAAGTGATGTTCCTCGACGAGTCGCCGGGGCGCAGGAAGTAGCCGTGCATCGAGTGCGGCACGCGTTCGCGCGGCACCGTCCGCATCGCCGCCATCGTCGCCTGTGCGAGCACCTGGCCGCCGAAGACCCGACCCTGGGGCATCACCTGCGACCTGCCGGTGAAGATGTCCTCCGTGGTCCGCGCCTCGCTGGAGGAGAGATCGAGCACGCTGAGCATCGCGGCGACGGGATCCGTCTCTTCCGTGAGGCTGTCGGGCATGGGCTCTGAGCTGTGTGCGGGCATCGGTCGGTAGTCTAGGACGGATGTCCGAGCGCCTCCTGTTCCCGCAGCCCGAGGTGGCCCGTGACGTCCTGACATTCGCGGGCCGTGCAGCCCGCCACGGCGACGGCATCCTTCGGCTCCGCGCTCGTGCCGGCGTCCTAGCGCTCTCGTGCGCGCCCCTGGCACCGCGTTCACTGACCGACGCGACTCCGTTCGTGCTTGCGCTCCGGACGGCTCGCGTCGATCCCGAGCTCGAATGCGACCTGACGATCGACGCGGCTGCGCTCGCACCCGATGGCGATGACGACCGTGCCGTGCGACTTCCCGACAGCGGGGTCGCTGCTTCCTGGGCCGGCGTGTCGCCTCCGCGCTCGGGATGGCGCGAGGCCGGCAGCCTCGACTCCGCTCAGGTGTCGCTCCGGGCGCAGTGGGGGATCGCGGCGGTCGCTCGTCAACTCCCCGCCGGCGCCGGCGATGACGTCGTCCATCTCGTCCGCTCGTCGATCTGGGGAGCACCCGACGAGGATCTGGGCGGCCTTCCTCTGGGAGTCGCGTTCGCCGCGGTCGGCCTGGGGTTCATCGCGGGCGCCGAGCACCCGACCATCCGCCGTACCGACGTCTGGACGCGGGTGTCGTTCGCACGGGGCCACGTCCTGACACGGGGGCCGGTCGCGATGGGTCTCACTCCCGTTCGCGCCACGGGAACGCCGCGCTGATTCAGTCCGACGCCGGGGCGTCGGCGGCGGATGCGGGGTGCACGCCCAGCATCGGCCGCCGTGCCGAGCCCTGTGGACCGATGCCGGCCGGCTCGAACGTGTTGACCATGGCGTACGCAGCGCGCTCGAGGTAGTCCCACAAGGTCGCGTCATGGAGCGGGGGCAGCGCGAGCTCGTCGAGTGCCGTGCGCATGTGGCGCAGCCACCGGTCGCGAGCGTCGGGATCCACGTGGAACGGGCGGTGGCGCATTCGCAGCCGAGGATGACCGCGCTCCTCACCGTAGGTGGTCGGGCCACCCCAGTACTGCTCGAGGAACATCGTGAGCCGGTGCGCCGCCGGCCCCAGGTCGGCCTCGGGATACATCGGCCGCAGCACCTCGTCGGCGGCGACCTCTCGGTAGAAGACATCGACGAGGCGGACGAAGGTCTCGTGACCGCCGACCTCGTCGTAGAAGCTGACCTGGTCGCTCACGGGGTGTCTTTCTGCTGATCCGTTGCGTCGCCGTCACCGGCGGGCGCCTCCTGGGCGTCGGGCGATTGCGTCGACGCCGAGGCCCCCTTGCTGCGCTTCGGCCGCCACTGGGGGCGCGCCTTCACCTGCGGCGGTGCCACCGGCTGGGGCTTGGTCCGCGGCGGGTTCGCGCCTCGGATGCTCTGGGCACCCTCGAAACCGGTGAGGACGGTGGAGTTGAGCTGGGGGAGCGCGACGCCGAGCTCGTCCACGGCATCCTTGAGTCGCGCGCGGAGGGCTCGCGCGACATCGTCCTTGGCGTTGGGCCGCGTCTTGACGACGAGACGGATCACCAACGCGTCGCCGCTGATCGATTCGAGCCCCCACAGTTCGGGCTTCTCGATGATGCGGCTGCGCCACTTCGGTTCGCGCGCGAGATCCTTCGCGGCGTCGATCACGGTCTTCTCGACGACATCGACGTCGGCGTCGGTCGGCACGCCGAGATCGATGATCACGCGCGACCAGCCCTGCGACATGTTCCCGATGCGAGTGATCTCACCGTTGCGAACGAACCACAGCGTCCCGTTGACGTCTCGGACATGCGTGACACGGACGCTGACGTACTCGACGATGCCCGTGGCGAGTCCGAGGTCGACGACGTCGCCGATGCCGATCTGGTCCTCGGCCACGATGAACATCCCGTTCAGGACGTCTTTGACGATGTTCTGAGCACCGAAACCGAGACCGGCGCCGATCGCGGCCGACAGCAGGGTGAACGACCCGAGGATGTCGGGGCTGAGAACGCCCACGATCATCAGCAGGGCAACGATGACGATCGTCACGTTGACGATGTTGGTCAGGATCGACCCGAGTGTGCGGGTCCGCTGGACGATACGCACCTGTGCGAGCGGCGACATGTCGATCGCTCGCGTGTCCTCGGCCTCGGCCCGCGTCTTCGCACCGCGCACGATGCGGTCGACGATGCGGGCGATCAGGCGGCGCATCAACCAGGAGAGCGCGAAGGCGCCGAGGATGATGCCCGCGACCGCGACGATGTTCCATCCCGCGTCGGTGAGGAACTTCCAGAACTCCTCGGCGGGGAACTCCCAGGCGAGCGGGACGGCAGTGGTCACGGTGGTCATCGATCCGATTTTACCGAGCGGCACCACGACATTTCCGAGAGAGCCATCAGGCATCGAGGCCGGGCTCGGCGAGCCCGTGCGCGATCAGCACGGCGTGCACGCGATCTCGCGCGGGCAGCTTCGTCAGGATGCGGCCGACGTGCGTCTTGACCGTGGACTCGCTGAGGAAGAGCTCACCGGCGATCTCCAGATTCGTCAGTCCTCGCGCCATGGCAGCCAGCACATCCGCCTCCCGCGCCGTCAGAACGGCCGGGGTGACGGGCTGCGGAGCGGGCAGCCCGGTCGCGGTCACGAGCTCGATCATGCGACGGGTGATCCGCGGAGCGAGCGTCGCCTCGCCTGCGGCGACAGCGCGGACGGCAGCGACGAGCTCATCGCGTCGCGCATCCTTCAGGAGAAAGCCGCCGGCGCCGGCGCGGAGCGCCCCGAACGCATACTCGTCGAGGTCGAACGTCGTGAGCACCAGCACGGCGACGGTCGGATGCTCGCCCCGAATGCGAGCGGTGGCTTCGATGCCGTCGACCACCGGCATGCGCACATCCATCAATACGACGTCGGGCGACGACTCGGAGACGGCGCGGAGGGCGGCCGCGCCATCGGCTGCCTCGCCGACGACTTCGATGCCGTCAGCGGCGTCGAGCACCATCCGGAAGCCGAGGCGGATGAGCTGCTGGTCGTCGACGATCAGCACGCGGATCGGCGAAGCTGGATCAGCGGTCATTATTCTCCTGTTCGAGGGGGATGACGGCGTGCACGCGCCACCCACGGCCCGATCCCGGTCCCGCGGTCACCGCTCCGCCCGCCAGGACCACGCGCTCTCGGAGGCCACGCAGGCCGTACCCCGATGACGACGTCGTCGAGGAAGCGACCGGCTCGCCGTCGTCGACGATATCGACCTGGACTGCGTGAGGACGGTAACCCACCCGCACGTCGATCCGTTCGGCACCGCGTGCGTGGCGCATCGCGTTCGTGACGCCTTCCTGCACGATGCGCGAGATCGCGAGTTGCACCGCGCTGCTGAGGTCCGGTCTGTCGCCCGAGATGGTCAGAGTCGCGTCGAACCCGGCGGCGCGCGCGGAATCGACCGTGTCCGCGGTCGTGTCGCGTGCCAGCGGGGCGAGCGGAGCGGCGTCGTCCTCGCGGAGGATGCCGAGGGTCGCGCGCATGTCGCTGAGGGCTTCGCGCCCCGTCGATGCGATGGCGGTGGCGCCGGGACGGGCGCGGTCGATGTCGCTCGATGCGGCGACGCCCTCGGCCAGGGCCACCATCACCGTCAGCGAGTGAGCGACGATGTCGTGCAGCTCCCGGGCGATCCGGTCGCGTTCCGATGCCGCGGCGAGGCGCGCCTGCTGATCGCGTTCGACGACGAGCTGGCGCGACCGGTCGATGAGAGCGGCGACGTAACGGTGCCGGTTGCCGACATTCGTGCCGATGAGGGCCCCGATGAGCGCGCTCAGGCCCTCGCCGACCAGCGCGTTCCAGGCGATCATCGGGCCGATCATTCCCGTGAACGCGAGGCCGGCCACCAACGCGGCGATGGTGCCGAACGCGACGGCCACACCGATCAGGCAGGCCCGAGCACTCCGATGGACGGCGAGGGTGTACGCCGCGATGCCGAGCATCGGCCCACCGGTCGGCGCAGGGGCAAGAAGGTAAGCCAGCGCGACCGCCACGGCTCCGACGAACACGAGCGTCGGGTAGCGCCTGCGCACGAGGAGCGAGGCGCACCCGAGCACGACCACGACCATGACGATAGGAGCCGTGGTGGCCCAGAGCCGGCCGACACCGATCGCGTCGTCGATGCGATCCGTGAAGCTCGTCGCCGGGACGAGCGAGAAGGCCAGGCAGATGAGCGCGGTGAGGATGTCGGCGAAGACCGGGTGCCGCCCCCAGAACCGCCGGAGTAATCCGGGCGGACGCGGAAGCCGCAGCTCATCGTCGGGCGACGATGAGCCACGGCTTCCGGGAGACACTCCTCGTACCCTACGCGTCGGTCGAGCGGAGGATAGCCCAGCCGCCGAGCAGCGTCGCGGTCGGCCACGCGAGCAGTGTGATGAGGCCCGTGACGAAGTCGTCGGAACCGGGCGAGGTCACCGTCTGCGCTGCGCTCGCGGGCAGGTACTTGCCCAGGTCGACGATCCACGCCCACGATTCCCCGCCGAAGGCGAACAGGCTCAGGACGATCGGCATGACGAACAGGATGCCGACCGTGGCGGCGATCGCGCCGGCGCCGTTGCGAATGATGAAGCCCCATCCGAGTCCGAGCAGGGCGAACGTGGCCATCGCCAGAACACCGAGTACGAGGGGGAGCACCGACGATTCCGCGTCCGCCCAGTCGATGGCACGGTCGCCGAAGATCGGCGCGGAGGCGACGACCGACACGATCGTGGTGACGACCGTCGTGGCGGCGAGCAGCAGTGCGACCACGACCGCCTTCGCGACGAGCACGGCACCGCGTCGTGGCTCGGCGGTCAGGGTCGATCGGATCATGCCGGTCGAGTATTCGCCGGTGATCGCCATGGCACCGAGGATGCCCGCCACCAGCATCGTGAACTGCATCGGAGCGACGATCGCGCTGACCGGGTTGAAGTCGCCACCGAAATCCTGCGAAGCCCACGCCATGAGCAGCGAGATGCCGATCGCGAGGACGGCCGTGACTCCCAGCGACCACCAGGTGGAGCGCAACGAGAGCAGCTTGATGGTCTCGCTGCGGACAAGGCGACCGAACGACAGTCGCGCGTTCGGCGGCGTGGCGCGCGCCGGCGCGGGGGTCTGCACGGTGGTGGTGGCGGTCATCGCGCCGCTCCCTTCGTCTGGTATTCGACCGACCCCTCGGTGAGGGCGAGGTAGGCGTCTTCGAGCGATCCCACGCGCGGTGTGAGCTCGTGAAGCGGGATGCCGTGCGCGGCTGCGGTGTCGCCGATCGCGGCCGCGCTCAGGCCGGCGACCTGCAGGAGTCCCGGCTCGCCCGTGGTCACCGCGACGTCGGGGCCGGCGATGAGGCGGGTGAGTTCGTCGGCCCGCGGGGTGCGGACGACGACAGTGTTGCTCGTCCACGAGCGAACCAGATCGTCGATGCCGGCATCAGCCAGCACGCGGCCTCGGCCGAGCACGATCACGTGGTCGGCGGTGAGGGCCATCTCGCTCATGAGGTGGCTCGAGAGCAGTACCGTCCGCCCTTGCGCCGCCTGACCGCGGACGAACTGCCGGACCCAGCGAACGCCCTCGGGGTCGAGACCGTTCACCGGCTCATCGAGGATCAGGGTCTGCGGATCGCCGAGGAGCGCGGCTGCGATGCCCAGGCGCTGCCCCATGCCGAGCGAGAACTTGCCGGCGCGCTTGCCCGCTACCGAGCCGAGGCCGGTGATCTCGATCACCTCATCGACGCGGGAGCGGGGGATGCCGTGGGTCGCCGCCATCGCGCGCAGGTGGTTGCGCGCGCTGCGGCCGGTGTGGACGGCCTTCGCGTCGAGGAGGATGCCGACCTCGGTGAGCGGTGACCGCAGCGAGCGGTAGTCGCGGCCGTCGATGGTGACGCGCCCGGACGACGGCCGGTCGAGGCCGACGATCATCCGCATCGTGGTGGATTTGCCGGCGCCGTTGGGCCCCAGGAAGCCGGTCACCTTGCCCGACTGCACGGTGAAGCTCACCCCGTCGACGGCCGTCTTGTCTCCGTACCTCTTCGTGAGGCCTTCTGCAACGATCATGCGCCCCACGCTATCGACGGGCGCATCCCGCTGTCGTCCGCCGGGAGTGCCGAGAATGCTGATGGGCGTCGTACCGGAGTACGACGCCCATCAGCATTGCGGATGACGTCAGTCCTGCGCGTCGCGCTCCTGCACAGCGAGCGCCCGCTCGACGCCCGCGAGGTTCTCGGCGACAAGTCGGCGGAGCGCAGCCGGAGCCTCTGTGTTCTCCGAGAGCCACGCGCGGGTCGCATCGCGCAGCTCGGCGTTGGCGAGAGCAGCCGGGTACAGGCCGACGATGAGGTACTGGGCGATCTGGTAGGTGCGCGACTCCCAGATCGGCAGCAGCATCCGGAAGTACTCGTCGACGAAGGCGCCGAGGTGCGCCACGCCCGCCGGGTGGGTGAAGCCGGCAGCCGCCGAACGTACAACGGTGTTGGGCAGATCGTCGTTCTCGATGAGCGATGCCCACGCGTCCTTCTTCGCGTCGGCCGTCGGAAGCGCCGCCCGGGCCTGCGCCGCGAATTCACCGCCCTTCGCGGTGTTGTCGGCCGCAAGCGCGGCGTCGATGTCCGCCGCCGGGACGGCGCCCGACGCAGCGAGAGAGACGAGGAGCGCCCAGGAGAGGTCGGCGTCGATCTCCAGCCCCGGGAGAACGGTGTCGCCCGATCGCAGGGCGCGGACGACGTCGGCGTGGGCGTCGGTCGATGCGGCCGACGCGAAGGCGGTCACGAACTGCAGCTGGCTGTCGCTGCCCGCCTCGGCCTGCTGAGCGAGTTCCCACAGCCCGTCGGCGACGCGGGCACGCGCGGCATCCCGGGTCTGCGGATCGACGTACGAGTTCGCTGCGAGCTGGAGCTGTCCGAGCGTCGTGCGCACCGTGGTGGACTCGGTCTCGGTGCCGATGTTGCGGAGCACCAGGTCGATGTAATCGGTCGCTGATGCCTCGGCGTCGCGGGTCTGGTCCCACGCGGCGCCCCAGACGAGGGAGCGCGCGAGCGGGTCGCTGATCTTCGCGAGGTGCTCGACCGCCGTACGGAGCGAGCGCTCGTCGAGGCGAATCTTGGCGTACGCGAGGTCCTCGTCGTTCAGGAGGACCAGGTCGGGCTGCGCGCGACCCTTCAGCTCCGGCACCTCGGTCAGATCGCCGTCCACGTCGAGCTCGACGTGGTGCGTGCGCACGAGCGTGCCGCCCTGGAGGGAGTAGAAGCCGACGCCGAGGCGGTGCGGACGGATCGTCGGGTAGTCGGCGGGTGCCGTCTGCACGATGGCGAAACGGGTGATGATCCCGTCGGCATCCGTGACGATCTCCGGTTCGAGCGTGTTCACGCCGGCCGTCTCGAGCCACTTCTTCGACCAGGTCTCGAGCTCGCGACCGCTCGTGGCCTCGAGTTCGACGAGAAGATCGGAGAGCTCCGTGTTGCCCCACGCGTGCTTCTGGAAGTACGCCGAGACACCGGCGAAGAAGGCTTCGACGCCGACCCACGCGGCGAGCTGCTTGAGAACCGAGCCGCCCTTGGCGTACGTGATGCCGTCGAAGTTGACCTGGACATCCTCGAGGTCGTTGATGCGGGCGACGACCGGGTGCGTCGACGGAAGCTGATCCTGGCGGTAGGCCCAGGTCTTCTCCATTGCGTTGAAGGTCGTCCAGGCCTCGGTCCACTCGGTCGCCTCGGCCGTCGCGATCGTCGACGCCCATTCGGCGAACGACTCGTTGAGCCAGAGGTCGTTCCACCACTTCATCGTGACGAGGTCGCCGAACCACATGTGGGCGAGCTCGTGAAGAATGGTCACGACACGGCGTTCCTTCACCGCATCGGTGACCTTGGAACGGAAGACGTAGGTCTCGGTGAAGGTCACGGCGCCCGCGTTCTCCATGGCGCCGGCGTTGAACTCCGGCACGAAGAGCTGGTCGTACTTCGCGAAGGGGTAGGGGACGCCGAACTTCTCCTCGAAGTAGGCGAAGCCCTGACGTGTCTTCTCGAAGACGTAGTCGGCGTCGAGGTACTGCCACAGGCTCTTGCGCGCGTAGACGCCGAGGGGGATCACGCGCCCGTCGGCGCTCGTGAGCTCGGAGAAGACCTGCTCATACGGGCCCGCGACGAGAGCGGTGATGTACGAGGAGATCCGGGGAGTCGGCTCGAAGGCCCACGTGGCCGTCCCGCCGTCGCCGGGCACGGGCTCGGGTGTGGGGGAGTTGGAGACGACCTTCCACTCGGCGGGGGCCGTGATCGTGAAGCGGAACTCTGCCTTGAGGTCGGGCTGCTCGAACACCGCGAAGACACGACGCGAATCGGGAACCTCGAACTGCGAGTACAGGTAGACCTCGCCGTCGACGGGGTCGACGAAGCGGTGCAGGCCCTCGCCGGTGTTCGTGTAGAGGCAGTCCGCATCGACGATGAGCTCGTTCTGCGCCGCGAGACCGTCGAGTGCGATGCGGGAATCGCTGAATGCCGAGGGGTCGATCGCCCGGCCGTTGAGGGTGATCTCCCGGACATCGCGGGCGATCAGATCGACGAAGGTCGAGGCGCCCTCGGCGGCGGCGAAACGGATGACCGTGCGCGAGCGGAAGATCTCCGCGCCGACGGTCAGATCGAGGGCGATGTCGTAGCTCTGCGTGTCGACGATCGCGCGGCGCTCCTGCGCCTCGATGCGGGTGAGGTTCTCTCCAGGCACGTGCGTTCTGCTCCCAGGGTCGGGGTGAGGATTCGGGGCCGCGCGCTGCTGGCGCCGACGGCAACCGTGCCAGCCTACGCTTTCGGGGCTCGCACGTTCATAGGATGGTGCCATGCGCATCCATATCGCGACCGACCACGCCGGTCTCGAGTTCTCCACTCAGCTCCAGCACCACCTCGCCGAAGCGGGTCACGATGTCGTCGACCACGGCCCGATCGAGTACGACCCGGTAGACGACTACCCCGCCTTCTGCATCCGTGCGGCGGAGGCCGTCGTCCGGGATCAGCAGGCGGGCGTCGAGGCGCTCGGCGTCGTCTTCGGCGGGTCCGGCAACGGCGAGCAGATGGCGGCGAACAAGGTGCATGGTGCACGCGCAGCACTCGTCTGGAACATCCCGACGGCCGAGCTCGCGCGGGAGCACAACGACGCCAATGTCATCGCCATCGGCGCGCGCCAGCACACGTTCGACGAGGCGGTCACCTTCATCGACCGCTTCATCGCGACGCCCTTCAGCGGGGAGGAGCGCCACGCGCGACGTATCGCCCAGCTCGCCGCCTACGAAGCCGACGGCAGCCTGCTGCCCGACCCGCGCGCGGTCGACGGCGGCACCACGTCGCCGCTGCCCGCCACCGACTCGTTCGATCCGGAAGCGGGCTGATGCCCGAGGGCCATTCCGTCCACCGGATCGCCCGCCAGTTCGAGCGCAACGTCGTCGGCCGCGTCGTCGCCGCGTCGAGCCCGCAAGGGCGGTTCGTCGAGGGCGCGGCGGTGCTCGACGGTCGCGAGGCGATCGAGGCGCGGGCGGTCGGCAAGCAGATGTTCCTCGCGTTCGAGGACGACGTCTGGTTGCGCGTCCACCTGGGGATGTATGGCGCGTGGGATTTCGCCGGCGAGATCGTCGTCGACCCCACGATCGCGTCCGCGAACGGACGGATGGGACATACGAATCAGCGCGGCACAGAGATCGCGCCGATCTACGACGCCGCCGGAGAGAACTCCCTCAGCTCGATCGGTGCGCCGCGACGAGCCCGCGGACGAGTCCGCATGAGCGAACAGACCACGGGGCTCGGTGACGACGGTGCTGCCGAAGACGGGGGATGGCCGCCGCCCGTCGTCGGTCAGGTGCGCCTGCGCCTGCTCACCGACGTGACCTGTGCCGACCTTCGCGGACCGACCGCCTGTCAGCTGCAGACACCGGAAGAGGTTCAGGCGACGATCGCGAAGCTCGGGCCCGATCCGCTCGTGGATGACGTGACGGAGGGCGAGGAGCGATTCGCCGCGACCGTCCGCCGCAAGCCGACGGCGATCGGTCTGCTTCTCATGGACCAGAGCGTGGTCAGCGGAATCGGCAACGTCTATCGCGCGGAGATGCTGTTCCGCGCACGCCTGAACCCGCACACGCCGGGCCGCGACGTGCCGGCGGAGACCGTCCGAGAGCTCTGGCGCGACTGGGTACGGCTCCTCGCGATCGGCGTCGAGACGGGGCAGATGATGACGATGGACGATCTCGATCCCGAGGCATGGCGCCGGGCGATGGCCCATCGTGACGACCGGCACTGGGTGTATCACCGGGCGGGCCTGCCCTGCCGCGTGTGCGGAACGTCGATCGTCCTCGAGGAGATGGCGTCACGCAAGTTGTACTGGTGCCCGAACTGCCAGAGGTGAGCGCATGAGACAGAATCCCAGCTTCGCGATGACGGATGTCGTCGAGCTGCGCCGTGTGATCGACGAGAACCCGTGGGTCACGATCGTCAGTGCGGGCACCGACGGACTCGTCGCGTCGCACTACGCCGTGCTCCTCGACGACGAACGCGACGACCTCACGATCGTGGGGCACGTCGGGCGCCCGGATGACGTGATCCACGGCCTCGGTGGCGGCGAGCTGCTCGTCGTGGTGCAGGGGCCGCACGGGTACGTGTCGCCTCAGTGGTACGGCGACGTGCCTGCCGTCCCCACCTGGAACTACGTCTCGGTTCATCTCTCCGGCGTGCCCGAGATCCTCGCGCCGGAAGAGAACCTGCGTGTGCTCGAGCGCCTCGTCGACCGGTTCGAGTCGGGCCTGGGTGCGCCACGGGGCATGTGGGCCGCGCCGAACGATGAGGACTTCGTCCGGCGTCTCGAGCGGGGGACCGTCGGATTCCGTCTCTCACCGGCCCGAGTCGAGGCTAAACGCAAGCTCAGCCAGAATCGGCCGGATGCCGTGGTCGACACCATCATCGCCGAGCTCGAGCAGGCCGCCACACCGTATGCCGACCCCCGGCTGGCGACGGAGATGCGCCGGGCTCACGAGGCGATGCGCGCCGCCCGCGAGGATCGGTCGTGAACCTCGCAGCGCCGGGCGAGACAGTGGACATCATCGCGGACGTCCGACTGACCGGCCCGGGGCGCACGGATCCGTTCGGTGCCGATCTGGTCGACGTGCACGTCGCGGGTGATGTCGTGGTCGACATCGCGCCTGCGGGCGCCCTCCCGCGACGCGGGGTCGTTCTCGACGGTGGTGGGGGCTGGCTGATCCCCGGACTCTGGGACCACCACGTTCACACCGTGCAGTGGGCCCTGGCGGCGCGCCGCGTCGACCTCGAGGGCATCGTGAGCGCTGCCGAGGCGGCGGCGGTCATGGGTCGAGCGGGACTGGAGCTCGACGGTCGCCGCGTCGGCTCGGGTTTCCGCGACGCGCTCTGGCCTGATCGGCCCTCGCTCGCACTGCTCGACGCGACCACGGGCGACGCGCCCACCTATCTGATCAACTCCGATGTCCACAGCGTCTGGCTCAACAGCGCCGCGCTCCGGCGTGAGGGGATGTCGGCGGCCGACGGGGTGCTGCGCGAGGAGCCCGCGTTCGAGATCTCCCGCCGCCTGAACGCCCTCGACACGGCGGTCGCGGATGCCGCGGTGATCGAGGCGATGTCCGCGGCATCCGCCCGCGGCGTGGTCGGCATCGTCGACCTGGACATGGCATGGAACGCGGAGGCCTGGGATCGCAGGCTGGCTCGCGGATACGACGCGGTGCGCGTGTCGTTCGGCGTCTACGCCAGCATGCTGGATCGAGCGATTTCAGCGGGACTGCAGACCGGCGACGCGATAGATCCGGCGGGGCTCGTGCGGATGGGGCCATTCAAGGTCATCACCGACGGCTCACTCGGCACCCGGACGGCGGCGTGCTCGCACCACTATCCGAACGCCGAGCACGACTTCGGAGTCATGACCGTGCCGCCTGCCGAGCTCGTCGAGCTGATGCGGCGCGCAACGGGGGCCGGCATCTCCTGCGCGGTGCACGCGATCGGCGACGTCGCGAACTCGCACGCCCTCGACGCCTTCGCGATGACGGGAGCCACCGGGACCATCGAGCACGCTCAGCTCGTCGCTCACGCCGACATCCCGCGGTTCGCCCGACTCGGCATCGGCGCGAGTGTGCAGCCCTCGCATGCCGTCGATGATCGCGACATGGCGGAGGAGTTCTGGGCGGGGCAGACGGCCGTCGGCTACCCGATGCGGGAGCTCGTCGAGGCCGGAGCCAACCTGCTGCTCGGTTCGGACGCGCCGGTGGCCCGTCTCGATCCCTGGACCACGATGTCGGACGCGGTGTTCCGTACGCGTGACGAGCGCGATCCCTGGCGTCCGCATCAGCGAATCGCGGCTGCAGTCGCCCTCGCAGCCTCAACGGCGGGTGGGTCGCAGACCGGCTCGGCGATCGCGCCGGGGGACATCGCGGATCTGGCCATCGTCGACCGTGACCCTCTCGCCGCCGACACGCCCGGAGCTCTGCGCGGAACCGGCGTGACGGCGACCCTCCTCGGCGGCCGGATCACGCACATCGGTTGAGTCGCGTTCTTCGGGGCACGCGTCCCGGGAAGGCGAAACGGGACGGTGATCGGTGGGGAAGCGTCCAGCTGCCCTCGTCCCGATCACCGCCCCGTTCGGCGCTGAGGATTACTCGGCGAGGTGTGCGAGGAGGAACCAGCGATCCTTGTCGACGCCGCGCTTGATCTCGATCGCGACGTCCTGGCTCGTGAGGTCGACCTCGTCGAGACCGTCGATGGCGTTCTGAAGGTCGACGAGCACCCCGTCGATGTCGGAGACGATGGCCTTGATCTCGTCCTGCCACTGCGCGAACCCGGCGGGCACGGCGGTGCTGGTCTTCTCGGCCATGGTCGAGACGCGCGAGTCGACGGGCAGGCCGAGGGCGACGATGCGCTCAGCGGCGGTGTCGGCGTAGTCCTGGGCGTGGGCGACCACCGTGTCGAGCAACTCGTGGATCGCGATGAAATTCGAGCCGCGGACGTTCCAGTGCGCCTGCTTGCCGTTGACGACGAGCGCCTGCATCTTGTGCACGACCGGGGTGAGGAACTGCGCGGCAGCGGCGGCGACCTCGGGGTCGGCGGTGAGGGCGGGAGTGGTGATGTTGGTGTCGGTCATGTCTGCGCTCCTTCTGGCAGGTCGTGGCCTGCATCTGTCCAAACGCTACTCACGCCGGAACATTCCGCAAGCAAGAGAAGGCTGGGCTCACCAGGGGTAACGTGAGGCCATGCCCGTCGCCTCGTCCGCATCCCTCGTGTCTCTCGGAGAGTCTCGGCCCCGCCTGCATCCGACGGTGTTCGTCGCGGACGGGGCGCGACTGGTCGGTGACGTGGTCATCGGCGAGATGTCGAGCGTCTGGTACAACGCGGTGATCCGCGGTGATCGGTCGCGCATCGTGATCGGAGATCGCAGCAACGTCCAGGACGGCGTCGTGATCCACGTCGACGCGGGGTCGCCCGCGAAGATCGGCGACGACGTCTCGATCGGCCACAACGCCGTCGTCCACGGGTGCACGGTGGAGGACGGCTGCCTCATCGGGATGAACAGCACGATCCTCAGCGGTGCGGTGATCGGAGCCGGATCTCTCGTCGCCGGGGGAGCGGTCGTGCTCGAGGGAACCGTGATCCCCGCCGGTTCCCTCGTCGCCGGGGTGCCGGCGAAGGTCCGCCGGGCGCTCACGGAGGACGAACGGGGCGGGCTCCACGGGAACGCCGCGACATACCTGCAGCTGGCCACCGATCACGGCGCCCGTTGCGCTGAATGAAAAGCTCCTCCGCATACGAAGACGAGGAGGAGCATCGGAGGGGCTGACGAGAATCGAACTCGCATCATCTGTTTGGAAGACAGAGGCTTTACCACTAAGCTACAGCCCCGCATCCGACCTGGATCGGATGTGGATCGCCCTCACGCTGAGAACCATGTCCAGCGCTGGCAACTCGAACAGTCTAGCGGACTCCGTCGGCTAGACTGACCACGGCCGTTTTCCGACGCACGTGTGCTGCGCGCCCGGGGCGTAGCTCAGCTTGGTAGAGCGCCCGCTTTGGGAGCGGGAGGCCGCAGGTTCAAATCCTGTCGCCCCGACAACGGCCCCACGAACCCAGACCACCGAACGGACGCGCATGTGCGCGGCCGGATAAAGGAGAACGACAGGCATGGTCACCAGCACCGTCGAGACGCTCAGCCCCACGCGGGTGAAGCTCCACATCACGGTCAGCCCGGACGAGCTGAAGCCGAGCATCACCCACGCGTACGAGCACATCGCTCAGGACGTGCAGATTCCCGGCTTCCGCAAGGGCAAGGTGCCCGCTCCCATCATCGACCAGCGTGTCGGCCGCGGTGCGGTCATCGAGCACGCGGTCAGCGAGGGCCTCGACGGCTTCTACCGCGAAGCCGTCACCGCGAACGAGCTGCGCGTCCTCGGGCGTCCGTCGGCCGAGGTCGTCGATTGGCCCAGCGACAAGGACTTCTCGGGCGACCTGAAGGTCGAGGTCGAGGTCGACGTGCGTCCCGAGTTCGAGCTTCCCGCCTACGCGGACATCACCATCGAGGTCGAGCCCGTCGCCACCGACGACGCCGCCATCGACGAGGAGCTCGACCGCCTGCGCGGCCGTTTCGGCACGCTCGTCACCGTCGACCGTCCTGCCGCGAAGGGCGACTTCGTCGAGCTGGACCTCGTCGCGACGATCGACGGCAACGAGATCGACCGCGCCGAGGGCGTGTCGTACGAGGTGGGCTCGGGCGAGCTCCTCGAGGGCATCGACGAGGCCATCGAGTCGCTCACGGCTGGTGAGGACACCACGTTCCGTTCCAAGCTCGTCGGCGGCGACCACGCCGGCGAAGAGGCCGAGGTCGCCGTCACGGTCAAGGCTGTCAAGGAGCGCGAGCTCCCCGAGGCCGACGACGACTTCGCGCAGATGGCGAGCGAGTTCGACACCATCGCCGAGCTGCGCGAGAGCCTTGTCGAGCGCGTCTCGCAGCAGAGCCTGTTCACGCAGGGCGCTGCCGCGCGCGAGAAGCTCGTCGACGCGCTCCTCGAGAAGGTCGAGATCCCGGTTCCGGCCGGACTGGTCGAGGACGAGGTTCACGCGCACCTCGAGGGCGAGGGTCGTCTGGAGGACGACGCGCACCGTGCCGAGGTCACCGAGGCGAGCGAGAAGCAGTTCCGCACGCAGATGGTGCTCGACAAGATCGCCGAGACGCACGAGGTCCAGGTCTCGCAGGACGAGCTGACCCAGTACCTGATCCAGGCCTCTGCGCAGTACGGCATGGCCCCGCAGGACTTCGTCAACGCGCTCCAGCAGAACGGCCAGCTTCCGGTGATGGTCGGCGAGGTCGCCCGTAACAAGGCCCTCGCGATCGCCCTGGGCAAGGTCACGGTCGTCGACACCGACGGGAAGTCGGTCGACCTGACCGGCTTCATCACCGTCGAGGGCGAGGAGTCCGCCGCCGACGAGGTCGTCGAGGAGGCGCAGGAGATCGCCGACGAGGCCGCCGACGCCGATGCCGACGCCGCCGAGGCGGAGGAGAAGCCCGCTAAGAAGACGCCTGCCAAGAAGGCGCCCGCTAAGAAGAAGGCGGATGCCGCCGACGACGCTCCCGCCGCCGACGAGAAGGCTCCTGCCAAGAAGGCGCCGGCCAAGAAGGCCCCCGCCAAGACGAAGGCCGCCGACGAGGCTGCCGCCGAGTGATCTCCTGATCGCGACGGTCGCCCGACCGGCAGAAGGGGCGGATGCTGCGGCATCCGCCCCTTCTGCTCTGCCCGACAGATGCTCCGTATCAGGGACGGCGGTGACACGGGCTATGCCCACGGCGAACACGGTCAGGCGCATGCGGCGGCGTCGGTAGATTCGACACGTCACGAAACTTCGGATCAGGAGCACACATGGCTGACCCCCTCATCGCAACAAGCGTCTTCGACAGACTGCTCAAGGACCGCATCATCTGGCTCGGGTCGGAGGTGCGCGACGAAAACGCGAACGAGATCTGCGCGAAGATCCTCCTGCTCGCCGCCGAGGACTCCGAGAAGGACATCTACCTCTACATCAACTCGCCGGGCGGCTCGATCACGGCCGGAATGGCGATCTACGACACGATGCAGTTCGTTCCGAACGACATCGTAACCGTCGGCATCGGCATGGCCGCGTCCATGGGGCAGCTGCTCCTGACCGCCGGCACGAAGGGCAAGCGTTACATCACGCCCAACGCCCGGGTTCTGCTGCACCAGCCGCACGGCGGGTTCGGCGGCACGGCCAGCGACATCCAGACGCAGGCCCAGCTGATCCTCGACATGAAGCGTCGTCTCGCCGAGATCACCGCGGCCCAGACCGGCAAGTCCGTCGAGCAGATCAACGCCGATGGCGACCGCGACCGGTGGTTCACCGCTCAGGAGGCGCTCGAGTACGGCTTCGTGGACCACATCCGCGAGTCGGCCACCGACGTCGTCGGCGGCGGCGGCACCGAGAACTGATCGACCGAAGGAGAAAGACAACGATGAACACACCCGCCTTCGGCCTTCCCCACGGTGCGGCGATGCCCTCGAGCCGGTACATCCTGCCGCAGTTCGAGGAGCGTACCGCCTACGGCTACAAGCGCCAGGACCCGTACAACAAGCTGTTCGAGGACCGCGTCATCTTCCTCGGCGTCCAGGTCGACGACGCATCGGCTGATGACGTGATGGCCCAGCTGCTCGTGCTCGAGTCGCAGGACCCGGACCGCGACATCATCATGTACATCAACTCGCCCGGTGGATCGTTCACCGCCATGACCGCGATCTACGACACCATGCAGTACGTGTCGCCCCAGATTCAGACGGTGGTGCTCGGTCAGGCGGCTTCGGCGGCGTCCGTCCTGCTCGCCGCCGGCGCCCCGGGCAAGCGGCTCGCGCTTCCGAACGCCCGCATCCTCATCCACCAGCCCGCCGTCGGCGAGGCCGGTCACGGTCAGGCGTCGGACATCGAGATCCAGGCGGCCGAGATCCTGCGCATGCGCACGTGGCTCGAGGAGACCATGGCGCGCCACACCAACCGCACGCAGGAGCAGGTCAATAAGGACATCGACCGCGACAAGATCCTCTCGGCACACGAGGCGATGGAGTACGGCATCGTCGACCAGGTGCTGACGTCGCGCAAGCGGACCCCCGCCGCGATCACGTCCTGAGCGAGGCGAGTTCGCAGCGTATGGCCCCGGCGACGAGCCGGGGCCATACGCGTCATGGGGGCGGTTCGACTCGAAGGGCTCGCAAATCCGCGGGGATGTCTGCGGGAGAGGTTAGGCTCGGAGCACCACGTTCTCAGGTGAGCGATGGTTTCCGGCATCCAGGAGGGGTACATGGCTCGCATCGGTGAGAGTGCCGACCTGTTCAAGTGCTCGTTCTGCGGAAAGAGTCAGAAGCAGGTCCAGCAGCTGATCGCAGGACCCGGCGTCTACATCTGCGACGAGTGCGTCGAGCTGTGCAACGAGATCATCGAAGAGCGCATGGCCGAGTCGGGCGACGAGTCGGTCGCCGAGTTCGACCTCCCCAAGCCGCGCGAGATCTTCTCCTTCCTCGAGGAGTACGTCGTCGGGCAGGACCCGGCGAAGCGTGCGCTCTCGGTCGCGGTCTACAACCACTACAAGCGCGTGCGGGCACACTCGACCCTCCAGCCCGCCGAACAGCGCGCCGACGACGTCGAGATCGCCAAGAGCAACATCCTGCTGCTCGGTCCCACCGGCTGTGGCAAGACGTATCTGGCGCAGACGCTCGCCAAACGCCTCAACGTGCCTTTCGCCGTCGCCGATGCGACCGCGCTCACCGAGGCGGGCTACGTCGGTGAGGATGTCGAGAACATCCTGCTCAAGCTTCTGCAGGCGGCGGACTTCGACGTCAAGCGTGCGGAGACCGGCATCATCTACATCGACGAGGTCGACAAGATCGCACGCAAGGCGGAGAACCCCTCGATCACGCGCGACGTGTCGGGCGAGGGCGTGCAGCAGGCTCTGCTGAAGATCCTGGAGGGGACGGTGGCGTCGGTTCCGCCGCAGGGTGGACGCAAGCACCCGCACCAGGAGTTTATCCAGATCGACACGACCAACGTGCTGTTCATCGTCGCGGGCGCGTTCGCCGGCCTCGAGGAGATCATCTCGTCCCGTGTCGGCAAGCACGGCGTGGGCTTCGGCGCCCCGTTGCAGGAGAAGGACAAGGAACTCGACCTCTTCCGCGAGGTCGAGCCGGAAGACCTGCACAAGTTCGGTCTCATCCCCGAGTTCATCGGCCGTCTCCCCGTCGTCACGTCTGTCGCGCCGCTCGACCAGAAGGCGCTCATCGAGATCCTCACCGGTCCGAAGAACGCCTTCGTCAAGCAGTACCAGCGCATGTTCGAACTCGACGGCGTAGAGCTCGAGTTCGAAGACGAGGCGCTGCGCGCGATCGCCGATCTTGCCGTGGCGCGCAAGACCGGTGCCCGCGGCCTGCGCGCCATCCTCGAAGACGTTCTCGGCCCCATCATGTTCGAGATCCCGTCGGCCGACGATGTCGACAAGGTGATCGTGACGCGGGCCGCCGTCGATGACGGCGCTCCGCCCACGCTCGTCCTGCGGCAGAAGCGCAAGAGCGCCTGACGACCGAGCCGCGACGCCTGCGGAGGTGTCCGAGGTCCCGGTTAACCTGCCGGTATGGGACGCATCATCTTCGACACGGCGAGCTCGCTCGATGGCTTCATCGCCGACGGCGCGGACTCGCTCTCCTGGCTGTTCGCGGTCGACGGTGGCGTCGAGCCCGACGCGAGTCTGCTCCCGGAGAACGCGGGCGTGCTCGTCGAGGGGTCCACGACCTACGAGTGGGTACTCGCCGAGTCCGACCTCCTCGCCCATCCTGAGCGATGGCAGGAGTTCCACGGCGATCGGCCGACCTTCGTGTTTACGACACGCGAGCTTCCGCGTCCGGCGGGCGCAGACGTCAGATTCGTGTCCGGGCCCGTGTCCGATGCGCTTGCGCATATCCGAGAGGCCGCTGCGGGGCACGATGTGTGGGTCGTCGGCGGTGGCGACCTGGCCGGTCAGTTCCTCGACGCCGGTGCGCTCGACCAGATCGCGGTCTCCATTGCGCCCGTGACGTTGGGTGGGGGAGCGCCCCTGCTTCCGCGTCGCATCGAGTCGGACCGGCTCGCGTTGCGCTCAGCAGAACGGGTGGGAGCGTTCGCACGCCTGGTCTACGACGTGATCCCCGTCGGTGGGCGCGACGCGCGAAGCGCTCCCACCGACGGACTCCTCGCCGCAGACGCGACCTAGGCGCTCAGCCCGCGGCGTGCGAGCAACGGCTCGATGCGGGCGTCACGGCCCCGGAAGTCACGGTATGCCTCGAGCGGATCCTTCGAACCGCCGACGCCGAGGAGGCGCTGACGGAAGCGATCCCCGTTCGAGCGGGTCAGCCCACCGTTCTCCTCGAACCATTCAACGGTGTCGGCGTCGAGAACCTCGCTCCAGATGTAGGAGTAGTACCCGGCGCTGTAGCCACCTGAGAAGATGTGCGCGAAGTAAGCGGACGAGTAGCGTGTCGGCACAGCGGAGTCATCGAGTCCGATGTCGGCGAGGGCCGCGGCTTCGAAGGCTGCCACGTCGGTGACAGCTGCTGCATCCTCCGCGCTGAGCGAGTGCCATGCGAGGTCCAGCCATGCGGCGGCGAGATACTCGCTCGTGGCGAATCCCTGGTTGAAGGTCCCCGAGGCTTCGAGGCGCTCGACGACGTCCGAGGCGAGCGGCTCACCGGTGTCGACGTGTCGGGCGTAGTTCGCCAGCACCTCGGGTCGGTAGATCCACATCTCGTTGACCTGGCTGGGAAACTCGACGAAGTCGCGGAAAACGCTGGTTCCGGCGAAGGTCGGGTAGGTGACCGTGGCGAACAAGCCGTGCAGCGCGTGCCCGAACTCGTGGAAGAGCGTCGTCACCTCGTCGAGCGTCAGCAACGTCGGGGTGCCGGGGGAGGGCTTCGGGACATTCAGGTTGTTGACGACGATCGGAGTCGTCCCTCGTAGCGCCGACTGGGAGGCGATGGAGTTCATCCATGCACCACCGCGCTTGGTGTCGCGCGTGTAGAGGTCGAGCACGAACAGTCCGAGGTGGGAGCCGTCCTCGTTCGAGACCTCGAACACACGCGCGTCCTCGTGGTAGGCAGGCAGGTCATCGCGCTCACGGAACGTGATCCCGTAGAGACGTGTCGCGGCGAAGAAGACGCCGTCGCGCAGCACTCGTTCGGCCTCGAACCATGGGCGCAGCGCGGCCGTGTCGATGTCGAGCGTGCTCGCGCGCACGCGCTCGGTTGCGAATGCCCAATCCTCCGGCCCGACCTCGGCGCCGTCCACGACCTCCTGCAGGGCCAGCTTCTCACGCTGTGCGTTGCGTGCAGCAGGACCGGCGAGCCGGCGCAGCAGCGCGGACACCGCTTCCGGGTTGCCCGCCGTCTGATCGGAGGTGACGTAGGCCGCGTGCGAGGGAAAGCCGAGCAGTTCCGCGCGCTCGGCGCGGAGGCGGACGATTTCGAGCAGCACGGGGCGGTTGTCGTGGCGGCCGGGCCGGGAGCCGCGAGCGCGCGAGGCCTCAAGGATGCGGCGGCGGGACCGCGGGTTCGTGAGGGAGGCGAGCGCCGGGTGGCCCGTGAACAGTGTCAGGGTTATGACGTAGGCCTCCGGTCGCCCGCGATCGGCAGCCGCGCGCGCGGCGGCGGAGATCTCACCCTCGCTCAGCCCGTCGAGCTCCTCCCGCGACTCGAACACCACGGCCAGATCGTTCGTATCCGCGAGGAGGTTCTTCTCGAAGGTCGTCGTGAGAACGGACAGTCGGCTGTTGAGCTCGGTCAGTCGCTCCTTAGCGCTGCTGTCGAGCCCGGCGCCGGCGTGGGTCATCTGGACGAACCGCCGCTCCAGCAGGTAGCGCTGCTCGGCCGTGAGTCCGAGATCATCGCGGCTCGCGTGCAGGCGCTCGATCCGGTCGTACAGGCGGGGATCGAGGAGGATCGCGTCGGAGTGCGCAGACATCAGCGGGGCGAGCTCTTCGTCGACGGCCTGCACCGCGGGAGTGGCGTCCGCAGAGCTGACCGTGTAGAAGACGCGCGCTACGTCGCCCAGAAGCCGGCCGCTCTCTTCCCATGCCACGACCGTGTTCTCGAACGTCGGAGGCTCGGTGCTGCCGGCGATCGCGTCGATCTCGCGCCGCTGCTGAGCGAAGGCCTCGCGCAAGGCGGGCAGGTAGTCATTGACGTCGATCTCGCGGTAGTCGGGGAGGCCCCACGCGAGTGACGAGGCGGTGAGAAGGGAATTCGAAGATGCCGACATGGCACAAGCCTACGATGTGTTCCAAAGACTATGTTGCAAAGAGATGCTTGCAAAGCTATCTTTGGACCCATGACCGAAGACAACGCCGAGAAGCGGACGCCTCGCGACATCCGCACGCTCGACTCGGGCGCGCTCCGTGCCCTCGCTCACCCCGTGCGCGTGCGTCTCTACGACATCCTGAGTCAGCAAGGCCCTCAGACGGCCAGCTCGCTCGCGGCGATGACGGGGGAGTCGTCCGGTTCGACGAGCTATCACCTGCGCGCTCTCGCGAAGCACGACCTCATTCGCGAGATCCCCGATCGGGGCACGGCGCGCGAGCGATGGTGGGAACGGCCCACCGGCGGCGTCTCGTTCCCGGGTGCGGACACGATGCGGACGCCGGCGGGCCGCGCCGCGACCCAGGTCGTCATGGGCGAGTTCCTCGATCGTCGACACGAGCAGCTCATGCGCTTCGTGGAGAGCACGTTGCGCGAGGAACTCGACCCATGGGCCGAGAACGCGCTCATCACCTCGGCCACCGTCTCGCTGACGGTCGAGCAGCTCCGCGAGGTCAACGCGCGTATCCAAAGAGTCATCGACGACGTCGTCGACGAGTACCGCGTTGACCCGGACCCCGGCCCGAATTCGTCCTCCGAACACCGCATCGTCTCGCTGCGCGCCGAGGCGTTTCCGATCACGACAGAGAGCGACTGACGATGACCAGCGTGACCGTCTCCCGGATCCGCCCACCCGAGTCCGGGCGCCCCCGTCCGCTCGGGCGCGATTTCTCGCGACTGTGGACCGCCGCCGCGTTCAGCAACCTCGCGGACGGCCTGGGCCGCACGGCGGTGCCCCTGATCGCCACGACACTCACGCGCGACCCGCTGCTGATCTCGTTGCTCGGCGCGGCCGCCTTCCTCCCGTGGCTCGTTTTCGGGGTGCCTGCCGGCGTCATCGTCGATCGGTTCGACCGGCGCCGTGTCATGGCGTTGGCGAACAGCGTGCGCGGCGCGGCCGCGGTCGGTCTGGCCGTGCTCACGGTCACGGGCAGTCTCGACATCGTGTGGCTGCTCGTGGGCACGCTCGTCTTCGGCTTCGGCGAGACCCTGTTCGACAACGCGACCAACGCGATCATTCCGAGCGTCGTCGAGCGGGATCAGCTCGATCGGGCCAACGGGCGCATCCAGGCCGCGCAGATCACCATCGACAGCTTCGTAGCGCAGCCCGTCGCCGGCGTTCTCTTCGCCGTCTCGCTCGCACTACCGCTGTGGCTCGGCGCCGCGGGTTACCTGGTGCCGATCGCGCTGGCGCTCCTTCTCCCGCTGGCCGCGGCGCGTTCACGGGCTTCGGACGTCATCGGCGCGGATCAGGGCGACGTCGTCGCCGGCGCCGTCCCCGAGCCCCTGCCGGCAGCACCGGACGTCGCCGTTCCCGCCGGGGAAGCGTTGCGCTACCTCTGGCGCCATCGGTTCCTGCGTGCCCTGGTCGTGTTCACGTCGGTCGTCGGCTGCGCCTTCGCTTTCGCGCAGGCTCCGACGCTGCTCTACTTCCTCGATGTCCACGGGGTACCCGAGTTCGCCATCGGGTTCGTCACGGCGGGTGTCGGGGTCGGTGCGCTCGCGGGCTCACTCCTCGCTGCGCGCATGGTCGCCCGCTGGGGCCGAGGCAACGTCATGTGGGGCGCGAACCTCGCCGCCGCAGCGTGCATGGTCGCCGTCGGGTTCGCCCCCGGAATCGTCGTCGCGGTCGTCGCCTACGCGGGCATGGCGTTCGCGGTGTCGGTGTGGAATGTCCCGTGGGGTGCGCTGCGGCAGCAGATCATCCCGCCGGCGCTGTTCGGGCGCACTCTGGGCATCATCCGGACGCTCACCTGGGGACTCTTCCCCGTGGCGACGATCCTGGGCGGCCTGGTCGCGTCGATCGACCTGCGGCTGCCGTTCATCGCTGCGGGCGCTGTCTGCCTCACCGCGACGGCCGCGTGCACGCGCCTCATCCGCTCCGCGTCCGCGCAAAGCTCTCCCGCCGCGTCGGAGTGAGCGGCGGGAGAGCGGGGCGTCAGAACTCGTCGTCGTCGATCTGACCGACGACCGGTTCACCGGCGGCGTCGAGCGAGACCACGACACCGGTCTCGAGCTCGGCCACGGGGCGTCCCTCGAGCCAGGTCAGAGTCCACTTCGGACGCGGATCTGCGTCGAGCCCGCCGTCGACCGCGCGAACCCGGTCGCGGAAAGCGGCCGGCAGCGAGACGGGCGGCTCATCGCCACTGGTCCACCGCGTTCCCAAACGCATCTCACGCCTCCTGAGGCGCGAGCTCGACGCGCTCCACGACCAGGTCGCCGTCACCGTCGAGGAGCTCGAGCTTGGCGATGCGTCCGACCGCCTTCAGGTCGCCCTCCGCGCGGCGCAGTCGCTCGATCGTCGCGGCATCCGCGCGCAGCGTCAGTACCGAGACGGGGGTCTTCTGCGAGGCCTTGGCTTCCGTCTTCGCCCGGCGGATGCCGATGAGCGCGGCGCTGGCCGCGGTGAGAACGGCCGGGTCGCCGTCGATGCCGCTCGCTTCCGGCCACGGCGCGGTGTGCACGGAGCCCTCCTCGAACCACGACCATGCCTCCTCTGCGGCGAAGGCGAGCACCGGGGCGAGCAGACGCAGCAGCGACGACAGCGCGAGTCGCAGTGCCAGCGCCGCCGACGCCTGACCCGCGTCGGAGCGGTCGTACGCGCGCTCCTTGACGAGCTCGAGGTAGTCGTCGCAGAAGGTCCAGAAGAACGCTTCCGTGATCTCGAGCGCGCGAGCGTGGTCGTAGGCCTCGAACGCCCGCGTGGCATCGACGATCACACGGTCGAGCGTTGCGAGCATGGCGGCGTCGAGGTCGTGGGTCACCGCCGCGCCCTCGGGCACGGGGAACGACAGCACGAACTTCGCGGCGTTCAGCACCTTGATGGCGAGACGGCGGCCGATCTTCACCTGCGTGGGGTTCTGCGGATCGAACGCGGCGTCGGAACCGAGGCGACTCGACGCGGCCCAGTAGCGGACCGCATCCGTGCCGTGCTGGGCGAGGATGTCGGCGGGGGTGACGACGTTTCCCTTCGACTTCGACATCTTCTTGCGGTCGGGGTCGACGATGAAGCCGGAGATCGCGGCATCCGACCACGGTGCGCGGCCGTCTTCGAGAGCGCTGCGGAGCATCGTGGAGAACAGCCAGGTGCGGATGATGTCCTGCCCCTGCGGCCGCAGATCGAACGGCGCGACGAGCTGCCACAGCTCCTCGTCGCGCTGCCACCCGCCCGCGAGCTGCGGGGTCAGCGACGACGTCGCCCAAGTGTCGAAGATGTCGCGCTCGGCGTCGAATCCGCCGGGCACGCCGCGCTGCTCGGCGGTGTATCCCGGAGGGACATCGGTGGTCGGGTCGATCGGGAGCTGGGCGGCATCGGGGGTGATGACGCGCTCGTAATCGCGTTCGCCGTTCTTATCGAGGCCGTACCAGATCGGGATCGGTACGCCGAAGAAGCGCTGACGGGAGACGAGCCAGTCGCCGGTGAGACCGTTGGTCCAGTTCTCGTAGCGCACCCGCATGAAGTCGGGGTGCCACGACATCTCCTGACCGAGCGAGATGAGGCGCGCCCGGAACTCTTCGTCGCGGGCACCGTTGCGCAGGTACCACTGACGGGTCGAGACGATCTCGAGCGGGCGATCGCCCTTCTCGAAGAACTTCACCGGGTGGCTGAAGGGCTTCGACACCTCGAGCAGCTCGCCCGATTCCTGCAGCAACTCCACCACGCGCTTCTTGGCGCTGAAGACGGTCTTGCCCGCCAGCTCGGCGTAGGCCGCGCGTGCGCCATCCGTGACGATGACGTCAGGCGCCTCGGCCACGATGCGACCGTCGTGGCCGAGGATCGTGCGGTTGGGCAGGTCGAGCTCGCGCCACCAGATGATGTCGGTGACGTCGCCGAACGTGCAGATCATCGCGATTCCCGAGCCCTTGTCGGGCTGAGCGAGGTGATGGGCGAGGACCGGCACCTCGACGTCGAAGAGCGGCGTGCGGACGGTCTTGCCGAAGTAGGGCTGGTAGCGCTCGTCATCGGGGTTCGCCACGAGGGCGACACACGCCGGAAGCAGTTCGGGCCGCGTCGTCTCGATGTGGATGTCGCCGCTGCCGTCGGTCTTGTGGAACGCGATGCGGTGATACGACGCCTGCTGCTCGCGATCCTCGAGCTCGGCCTGCGCGATGGCGGAGCGGAAGTCGATGTCCCACAGCGTGGGGGCCAGCGCCTGGTAGGCCTCGCCGCGCTCGAGGTTGCGCAGGAACGCGAGCTGGCTGGTGCGGATGGTCTCGTCCGAGATCGTCCGGTACGTCTGGGTCCAGTCGACGGAGAGCCCGAGCTGGCGGAAGAGCGACTCGAACTGCTTCTCGTCCTCGATCGTCAGCTTCTCGCACAGCTCGATGAAGTTGCGACGGCTGATGGGCACCTGGTCGGCGGCACGGCTCGACTTGTTGTCGCCGCCCTCGAACGGCGGGACGAACGACTCGTCGTAGGGGAGAGTCGGGTCGCAGCGCACGCCGTAGTAGTTCTGGACGCGGCGCTCGGTGGGCAGGCCGTTGTCGTCCCAGCCCATCGGGTAGAAGACGCTCTTCCCGCGCATGCGCTCGAATCGCACCTTGAGGTCGGTGTGGGTGAACGAGAAGACGTGGCCGATGTGCAGCGACCCGGATGCCGTCGGGGGAGGCGTGTCGACGGAGAAGACGCCGCCGCGGCCGGTCTTCGCGGCACGCGCGCGGTCGAACAGGTAGGTGCCCTGCTCGGCCCACGCGGCGCCCCACTTCTGCTCGAGGCCTTCCAGAGCGGGCTTCTCGGGAATGTGCGCTGTCATGGGAACTCCTCGACGATATGTGCGGCACTGTGTGAGCGTGCCTGAGTGTGCGTCGTCCGAGTCTACCGGGGGTCAGAAGGCGGCTTCGATGGTCTCGTTGCCGTCGATGACCTTTCGCACCTCGTCGCTCGTGAACGCGTCGATGAGTGCCTTCGTGGCAGGGGAATCCGCCTCAGCCGAGGGGACCACGAGTTGAAGCGCGAAGCGGTCGTCGAGTTCGGTGAGCAGGCCGTCGTCCTGCGGCGTGAGGCCGAGCGCGGCGATGTGCGACGGCCACTGGAAGACCAGGTCGGCCTCGTCGTACGCCGTGTTCAACTGGTTGATCTCCAGCGA
This sequence comes from Microbacterium sp. 1262, assembly GCF_040544895.1. Taxonomy (NCBI): domain Bacteria; kingdom Bacillati; phylum Actinomycetota; class Actinomycetes; order Micrococcales; family Microbacteriaceae; genus Microbacterium; species Microbacterium sp. 1262. The sequence goes on along the minus strand of NZ_JBEPKU010000001.1, from coordinate 1,108,303 downwards.
CAGGAACTGAAGGTTCTTCGGGTTCTCCGCGACGTCGTCGAGGGTCGCTGTGTACGGGTCGATGCCGGGGGCGAGGTCGATGATGTCGGCGTCGGCCAGCAGCTTGAGCGCACGCGCGGTGTTCGACGAGTCGTTCGGGATGGCGACCGTGGCACCGTCGGGGAGCTGGCCGATGTCGGTCAGCGTCTTCGAGTAGAAGGCGATGACGAAGTTGTAGACGGGTTGGACCGCCTCGAGCGATGCCCCGTTCTTCTCGTTGAACTCCGTCATGTAGGGCTCGTGCTGCGAGAAGTTCGCGTCGATGTCGCCGGCAGCGAGCATGTTGTTGATCGTGACGTAGTCCGACACCGGAACGAGCTCGATCTCGTACCCGTCGGCGATCGCGGCTCCGGCAGCCTCGACGATGTCCGTCGCGGGGGCGGTCATCGCGCCCACGCGGAGCGTCGTGACCCCGGAATCCGTGTCTCCGGGCGAGCCGGCGCAGCCGGCGAGGAGTCCGGCGACCGCGAAGGTGGCGACGGCCGCCGAGGCGATGCGGGTGCGAAGGGTGCGAACGGGCATGGGTTCTCCTTGTGAGAGCGGGTGGACGAGGGTCAACGGTGATCGAGTCGGATCGACAGGCGGTGACCGGCCGACTGGATGACCAGCACGACGACGAGGATGACGGCGATCGTGAAGTACATCAGCGGATAGTCGTACTCCTGGTAGCCGTAGCGCAGCGCGAAGTCGCCGATGCCGCCACCGCCGACCACACCGAGCACGGTGGAATACGACAGCAGACTGATCGTCGCCGAGGTCAGCGCGTAGACGAGGCCGGGAACGGCCTCGGGAAGCAGGAAGCGCCGGATCGTCTGAGGCAGGGTCGCTCCCATCATGCGCGCGACCCGGGGGATGCCCGGGCTGATCTCGCGCAGAATCTGCTCGACGAGTCGTGCGTAGATCGCGACCGCGACGAAGCAGAGCGAGAACGTCGCCGCAGGAGTGCCGAATGTCGTCCCGTAGACGAGACGTGTCACCGGCACGAGGAACACGACCAGGAGGAGAAACGGGAAGGAGCGCACGACGTTGATGAAGAGGTTTCCGATCCACCACACGAACCGGTTCGGCGCAGCGCCGCCCCGCCGCGTCAGGTACACGAGCATCCCGAGGGGGAGTCCGAGGACCACCGCTGCGGCCAGCGAGACGAGGAGCATGTATCCGGTCTCGCCAAGCGCCTCGAGCAGGTCTCCGCCGCGGCGCTCGAGTGATTCGACCAGGCCGGTCATGCGCCCAGCTCCCGCCGGGCGCGGTCGAGGTAGCTCTCCGGGCCCAGATCCGATCCGGGTTCGACGTGCAGGATGTCGCGCAGACGCCCGTCCTCGAACAGCGCGACGCGGTCGCAGACGCGCCGCACGACGGCGAGATCGTGCGTCACGACGACCACTGTCGTTCCGAACCGGTCCCGGGCCTCGCGGAGGAGCGCGAGGACGCCGTCGGTCGTGGTGGCGTCGAGCGAGGAGGTCGGCTCGTCGCAGAGCAGGACCTCGGGCCGGCCCACGAGCGCGCGGGCGATCCCCACGCGCTGACGCTGACCGCCGCTGAGCTCAGACGGGTACGCATCCTCGCGACCACCGAGACCGACGAAACGCAGCGTCTCGTCGGCCGCGGCGCGTCGCTCATTCACACTCAGGCGGTCCCGGCGGTCGCGCAGTTCGAGGGCGAGCAGGACGTTTTGACGGACGGTGCGATTCGCCAGCAGGTGCACACCCTGGAAGACCACGCCGATCCGCCGGCGCAGATCCCGCAGCGCTGTCCGGCTGAGACCGGTCGGGTCCTGATCGAGCACCCTCACGGTTCCTGCGGTCGCGCTGATCTCGCCGGTGAGCAGAGCCAGGAGAGTGCTCTTGCCGGCACCGCTCTCGCCGATGACTCCGAAGATCTCGCGCGGAGATACAGCGAGATCGACGTCGGTGAGAGCGCGGGTTCCGCCGGGGTAAGTGACGCTCACGCCGCTGAGGGCGATCGGCGCGTCGGTCGGTGGCACAGGGCATCCCCTAATAGTTGGACGACGTTCAACTATAGTCGAACCATGGTCACCCGGTACCGCACCTCTGCTTTCAACGACGACGGCGGCACGGGGGTCAGCCGCGTTCCGGACGGCCTGGAGGTCGCCGTGTCGAATCCATTGCAGCCGGGCCATGACACCGCCGCGAGCAATCCCGAGCAGCTCCTCGCGCTGGCCTGGTCGACGTGCCTGAACGCGACGGCGCAGGCGATCGTGGCGGGCCGCCACCGCACGAAGGCGCGGGTCGAGGTCGAGCTGCGCGACGCCGAGGGGCGCACGGGGTACGAGTTCCTCGTTACGGCTTTCATCTCCGGCGAGGGGCTGGATGCCTCCGAGGCGGCGGAACTCGCCGCTGCAGCGCACGATCGCTGCCCGATCTCGCGCCTGTTGCGGGAATCGCCGCTCGCCGAGGTACGCGGCGAGGCCTGGTCGGCGTCCTGACGAGGCGCCGTCAGCGATCGACGGCGAATCCGAGGTGGGGCATGTCCACGCCTCGGTAGTGCACCATGAACCGGCGGCGAACGGTCATGCCGAGGCGGATGGCGACGTTCATGGATGCGATGTTGGTGTCGCGGACCTTGGCCCAGATGGCCGGAGCACCGAGCTCGCGGAATCCCCAGTCTCGCGCGGCGGCGGCGGCCTCGGTCGCGTAACCGCGGTGCCAGTGCGCCCGCTGGAAGAGGTAGCCGACCTCGAGCACCTCTTCGTCGCCGACGAACTGCCGCGTGATGCCGCACTGCCCGATCATGCCGGCCCCAGGGAGGTCGACGGCCCAGAGGCCGAACCCGTCCTCCTCGTAGCGACGAAGATTGCGCGCGAGCCACCGCGCGCTCTCGTCGTCGTCGAACGCCCCCTCGTAGGCGGTCATCGCGATGGGGTCGGTCAGTATCTCGCGGAGCGGGTCCAGATCGTCCTCGGTCATCAGCCGGAGGACCAGACGTTCGGTGCGGGCGATCATCGGCTCGGCTCCTCGGCGGACGCCTCATCGCGCACGTCCCATCCGAGCGCAGCGGCGAACGCGGGGGCATGCGCTTCGATCTGCCGACGCGATGCAGTGGCGCCGGTCAGCGCCCGGATGTCCGTGAAGGCGAGTGCTTCCAGGCCGCGGAGGTCGAGATCCGTGCTCGAGAGCGCACGGGAGTCGAACTCGTCGACCGTCGTGTCGACGAAACGGACCCGCTCGAGCATCGCGCCCGGGGCATCGAGCGTTCCGATGCGGCAGTCGACGATGAGCACATCGCGCAACGTCGCGGCGGGCACCGAGAGGTAGTCGATCCGGATGCCGCGGAGGATGACGCCGTCCCAGCGGGCACGCTGGGCGTCGAGGGTGCCGATCCGCCCACCGCTGAGGGTCACGGTGCGCCAGCTGCCGTCGCCCGAGCGGAACTCGGCCGTCGCGAGGTCGCGGATGGCCACGTCGGCGAGCACCGCGCCCGTGAGATCGAGCCGGTCGGGGGACCCGGCCTCGACGACGCTCTCGCTCAGCCGTGCGTGGGCGCCGTCGACCGCGCCGCCGTTGAGTGCGATCGACGTCTCGACGAGATCGCCGTGTCTAGTGAGGACACCGGGCTCGAGGTGACGCGGCAGGTCGGGTTCGCTCACCCGAGGGGGCGTGGGACGGGTACGAGGGCGGGCCATACGTTCAGCGTATGCCGACGGTATGATGGGCTCATCAGCACCGATCCGGCCATCACCGGGGAGCTCTCGGAAGAACGGCGGTCACCCGCCCAGTAGAACCGAGCGGGGCAGGCCCGTCACAGCCGCTGGGAGAGTGGCCCTCCGGGGCAAGCGGGGTGGTACCGCGGTCGCACGATCGTCCTCGCAGGAAGTCCGACCCTGCGAGAGAAGCCATGACCTATCCGAAGTCCTCTGCTTTCGGCCCCGCCGCCGACAGCGTCGTTCCGAGCCCCCGCTTCCCCGACGTCGAGCGCGACGTGCTGGCGTTCTGGGAGCGCGACGACACCTTCCGCAGCTCCATCGCGCGGCGCGAGGGGGCGCCCGAGTGGGTCTTCTACGACGGCCCTCCGTTCGCGAACGGGCTCCCGCATTACGGCCATCTGCTCACCGGGTACGCGAAGGATGTCTTCCCTCGCTTCCAGACCATGCGCGGTAAGAAGGTCGACCGCGTCTTCGGCTGGGACACCCACGGCCTCCCGGCTGAGCTCGAAGCGATGAAGCAGCTCGGGATCACCGAGAAGAGCGAGATCGAGGCGATGGGCATCGCCGCCTTCAACGACAAGGCGCGCTCATCCGTCCTCGAGTACACGCGCGAGTGGGAGGACTACGTCACCCGGCAGGCGCGGTGGGTCGACTTCGAACGCGGGTACAAGACGCTCGACACGGGCTTCATGGAGTCGGTGCTCTGGGCGTTCAAGGAGCTGTGGGACAAGGACCTCGCCTACGAGGGGCATCGCGTGCTGCCCTACTGCTGGCGCGACGAGACGCCCCTGTCGAACCACGAGCTGCGCATGGACGACGACGTCTACAAGATGCGTCAGGATCCGTCGGTGACCGTCACCTTCCCGCTCGTCGGGGCGAAGGCCGAGTCCCTCGGCCTCACCGGTGTGCGCGCTCTCGCGTGGACGACGACCCCGTGGACGCTGCCCACGAACCTCGCTCTCGCCGTCGGCCCCGACATCCGCTATGTCGTGCTGCCCGGCGGGCCGGCCGGCGCCGCCGACGTTCATGAGGACCGTGTCGAGGCCGACGCCCACCGCTACCTCCTCGCCGAAGACCTCCTCGCGGGCTACGCGAAGGACCTCGGGTACGGCGACGTCGACGAGGCGCGCGCCGCGATCGAGCGGACCGTTCTCGGCAGCGAGCTCTCGGACGTGCAGTACGACCGGCTCTTCGACTACTACGCGGACACCGACACCTGGGGAACGAGTTCCGCGTGGCGGGTGCTCGTCGACGACTACGTCACCACCACCGACGGCACCGGCATCGTCCACCAGGCCCCGGCCTACGGTGAGGACGACCAGCGCGTGACCGGCGCAGCCGGCATCCCGCTCATCATGAGCCTCGACGACGGCGGGCGCTTCCTCCCGCAGGTCAGCGACGTCGCGGGGGAGTTGTGGATGGACGCCAACCGCCCGCTCATCCGCCTCCTGAAGGCCGAGGGCCGTCTCCTTCGCGAGGCGAGCTACGAGCACTCCTACCCGCACTGCTGGCGCTGCCGCAATCCGCTCATCTACAAGGCGGTGTCGAGCTGGTTCGTGCGGGTCACGGCGATCAAGGACCGCCTGCTCGAACTGAACGAGCAGATCACGTGGGCACCCGAGAACGTCAAGCACGGGCAGTTCGGCAAGTGGCTCGAGGGCGCGCGCGACTGGTCCATCAGCCGCAACCGCTTCTGGGGCTCGCCGATCCCGGTCTGGAAGAGCGACGACCCCGAGTACCCGCGAACCGACGTGTACGGCTCGCTCGCCGACATCGAACGCGACTTCGGTCGCCTACCGCGCAACGAGGCGGGCGAGGTCGACCTGCACCGGCCGTTCATCGATGACCTCACGCGTCCGAACCCCGACGACCCCACGGGCCGCTCGACGATGCGCCGCATCGAGGACGTCTTCGACGTATGGTTCGACTCCGGGTCGATGCCGTACGCGCAGGTGCACTACCCCTTCGAGAACCGGGAGTGGTTCGACGAGCACGCGCCGGCCGACTTCATCGTGGAGTACATCGGACAGACCCGCGGCTGGTTCTACGTCATGCACGTGCTCTCGGGTGCGCTGTTCGACCGGCCGGCGTTCTCGGGCGTCGCCTGCCACGGCATCGTGCTGGGCAGCGACGGTCAGAAGATGTCGAAGTCGCTGCGGAACTACCCGGACGTGTCCGAGGTATTCGATCGCGACGGTTCCGACGCGATGCGGTGGTTCCTGATGGGCTCGTCGGTGCTCCGCGGCGGCAACCTCGTCGTCACCGAAGAGGGCATCCGGGCGGGCGTCCGGGAGTTCCTGCTTCCGCTGTGGAACACCTGGTACTTCTTCGCCACCTATGCCAACGCGGCCGGCGGTGAGGGCGGGGCCGGGTACGAGGCGCGGCGGCGGACCGACTCCACGAACGTGCTCGACCGCTACATCCTGGCGCTGACCGGCGACCTGGTGCGCGATGTCGCAGCCGACCTGGAGGCCCTCGACTCCACGATGGCCGCCGCCAAGCTGCGCGACTTCGCCGAAGCGCTCACGAACTGGTACATCCGCCGCTCCCGTGATCGCTTCTGGGTGGGCGTCGTGCCCGGCGACGATTCCTCGACGGAGGCGTTCGACACCCTCTACACGGTGCTCGAGACGCTGACCCGGGTCGCGGCGCCGCTTCTGCCCCTCGTGAGCGAGCGCGTCTGGCAGGGCCTCACCGGCGGACGGAGCGTTCACCTGGAGGACTGGCCGGACGCGGACGAGTTCGCGCCCGCAGCCGACATCCGTTCGGCTATGGACGCCGTCCGCGAGGTCTCATCGGTGGCCAACGCTCTGCGCAAGAAGGAGGGCAAGCGCGTGCGCCTGCCGCTGCCTCAGCTCACGGTTGCGATGAGTGACGCGGCGTCGCTGGAGCAGTTCGCCGACATCCTCCGCGACGAGCTCAACGTGAAGGATGTCGCTGTGGCCGAGCTTTCGGACGACCTCGCGGCCTCGTATGGCATCAGCCAGCGTCTCTCGGTCAATGCGCGCGCGGCCGGTCCACGACTGGGCAAGCAGGTGCAGCACGTCATCGCGGGTGCCCGGGCGGGCCTGTGGAGCGAGCAGGACGGTGTCGTGACCGTCGACGGTGTCGTGCTCGAGCCCGGCGAGTACGACCTGACCCTCGAAGCGGGAGGGGTGGCGGAAGGCACCGCGATCGCACTGCTGTCGGGCGGCGGGTTCGTCCTGCTCGACACCACCACGACCCCGGAGCTCGAGGCCGAGGGCCTGGCGCGCGACGTGATCCGCGCGGTGCAGGACACCCGGAAGGCTGCCGGGTTCGAAGTCAGCGACCGCATCCGGCTGATGCTGACGTTCGATTCCGACGAGGACGCCGCTGCTGTCGCATCGGCGTTCGACGCCGCCGATGTGGCGGGCGAGACGCTGGCGCGCGAATGGGTGGTGCGCTCACGCACCTCGACCGTTGCCGAGTCTGCGGAGTCCGTCGCCGCGACCGAGCCCGACTTCGAGGCCGTGGTCGCCGCCAAGACCTACGCCAACAGGGGAGACCTCGCCGTGAGCGTCACCCGGCTGACAGGAGAGACCGCATGACCGATCAGGCCCGCGCCGACGCCGTATACACGGCGCTGCTGCAGCGTCAGGGGGAGCAGTGGGTGCAGCCCCGCGTCGAGCGGACACGACGCGTTCTCGAACTGCTGGACGACCCGCAGCGCACCTACCGCGTCGTGCACGTGACGGGAACGAACGGCAAGACGTCGACGAGCCGGATGATCGAGAGCCTCGTCCGCGCGCACGGGCTGCGCACCGGGCTCTTCACCAGCCCGCACCTCGAGCGCTTCACCGAGCGCATCCTGATCGACGGCGAGCCGATCGCCGACGCCGCGGTCGCCGACGCATGGGACGAGATCGCTCCCTTCGTCGACCTCGTGGACGCTGAGCTGGATGCGGCGGGTGACGCTCCTCTGACGTTCTTCGAGCTGCTCACCGTCCTCGCCTTCGTCGCGTTCTCCGACGCGCCCGTCGATGTTGCGGTCATCGAGGTGGGCATGGGCGGATCGTGGGACTCGACCAACACCGCCGACGGGGACGTCGCCGTCATCGGCCCCGTCGCGCTCGACCACGCCGACCGCCTCGGCGAGACCATCGCCGAGATCGCCGCGGTCAAAGCGGGCATCATCAAGCCCGGCGCGGCGGTCGTCTCGGCCGTGCAAACACCCGAGGCGGCCGAGCAGATCCGAGCGCGCGCCGCGGAGGCGGCCGCCACCGTCGGGTTCGCCGGCGAGGAGTTCGGTCTGACCGCGCACAGCCTCGCCGTCGGCGGACAGCAGATCAGTGTTCGGGGGCGCGCGGGGGAGTACCCCGAGCTCTACCTGCCGCTTTACGGCTCTCACCAAGCCGAGAACGCCGCCCTCGCGGTCGCCGCGGTCGAAGCTCTCATCGGCGCCGAGGACCAGGCACTCCACGCGGAGGTCGTCGCGGACGGACTGGGCGCTGTCACCTCCCCGGGTCGTCTGCAGCTGCTCGGGATCAGCCCGACCGTGCTCGTCGACAGTGCACATAATCCCCACGGGGCAGCGGCACTCGCGGCGGCGCTGCGCGAGTCGTTCGACTTCGACGAGTGGGGCGTCGTGCTCGGTGTTCTGGGAGACAAGGACGCCGCGGGGATCGTCGAGGCCCTGGCACCGGTCGCCGCGCACGTGTTCGCGACCTCACCGGACTCGGAGCGCGCGTCGGAGCCGACCCTCGTCGCCGATCTTGCCGAGGAGCGCGGACTCGGGGTCACCGAGCACCGCGACCTCGTCGAAGCGGCCGAGGCTGCGCGCGAGTGGGCCGCGGCTGCGGAACGGCGCGCGGTGATCATCGCCGGTTCGGTCGTACTCGCGGGCGAAGCGATCGCCCTCGCCGCCGCAGAGGACTGGAAGTCGGGATGGCAGGCGTGAGACGGCCTCGCGAGCGCCGACGTCGCGGTGCCGCGGAGTCGCTCGGATCGGTCGTCCTCGGTTTCGAATCCATCGTGGTCTTCCTCGGCGGACTGACCGTCTACGGACTCGGTGCGCTGCCGGAGGGCGTCGCCGACTGGTGGGGAGTGGTCGCCGGGGCGGTCCTCGCCGTGACGATGATCGTCACCTCAGGGCTGCTGCGGCACCGATGGGGCATCCTCCTGGGCTGGCTGCTGCAGGTGGTCCTGGCGCTCGGGGTGTTCCTCGTGCCGGCGCTCGGGATCGTCGCGCTGGTTTTCGGCGGCATGTACGCGTATGCGACCATCAAGGGGGCTGCTCTCGACCGGCGGAACGCCGCCCTCGCAGCCGACGAATCGAACGGAGACTGACATGCCCACCGAAGAGACCCTCGTCCTCGTCAAGCCCGACGGTGTGGCCCGCGGCCTCACCGGCGCGATCCTCGCCCGCATCGAGGCGAAGGGCTACGCGCTCGTCGACATCCGGCTCGTCGAACCCGACCGGGAGGTGCTCGAGAAGCATTACGAGGAGCACGCCGGCAAGCCGTTCTACGAACCGCTGCTCGAGTTCATGCAGAGCGGCCCCTCGGTCGCCATCCGCTTGGCCGGCAATCGCGTCATCGAGGGCTTCCGCTCGCTCGCCGGAACCACCGACCCCACGACGGCCGCACCCGGTACGATCCGGGGCGACTTCGGACGCGACTGGGGCCTGGCCGTTCAGCAGAACCTCGTCCACGGCTCCGACAGCCCCGAGTCCGCCGCGCGCGAGCTCGAGATCTGGTTCGGCTGACCGCATCCGCGACATCACGCCCGCCGCTCGACGTCACGACGTCGAGCGGCGGGCGTCGTCGTCTCAGAGGAAGCCGATCCAGTCGAGCCGGACCTGTGCGATCACGGCGATGGCGACGTAGCTGAGCACGGCGAGGAGCGGCACCCAGCCGGTCAGGGTGGCGGCGATCGCTCGGCCTCGACGCGGCAGCGGCACGACACCCGACCTGAGCAGGTGCAGGGTGACGGCGTAGAAGCTCGGGATGGTCACGAACCAGGTGACCATGCACCAGGGGCAGAGCGTTCCGAGAACGAAGATGCTCTGCGAGATCAGCCACACCACGAAGCCGAACGCGAACGCCATGCCCGCCCAGAACAGCAGCCAGAACCACCGGGCGAAGCGTGCGCCCGCGAGGATCGCGGCGCCCACGACGATCGGCGCGACCCAGCCGGTGAGCCCCAGCAGCGGGTTGGGGAAGCCGAAGACCGAACCCTGGGCAGAGGTCAGGTTCGCCCCGCACTGCACGACGAGGTTGAAGTCGCATGATGCCGTGGCCGTGGCGTCCTCGAGCAGGTGGAGCCGCTCTGTCGTCAGCGCGAACGCTGCGATCCACCCGATGACGCCCGCGATCATCAGCCAGACGGCGAGTGCGACAGGGCGGGCGTGGCTACGGGGTGCGGACATGACCGCGATTATCCCATCGGCATCGATGACCCCGCCGCGAGCATCGGCCCCGTGTCCCACGAAGCGACGCGCGTAGTGCGATAATGGATGCCGATGCTCGTCTGCAGCCGCGCTGCGACAGGACATCACGAGAGACTTCGGGCAATGGCTGCCCACGCAGGCCGCGCCGAGAGCCGGCTGCACACCGAGTGAGTTCGCGGCTCGTCCTTCCGGGAGCGACGCCGCCAGAGATGTACCGGGTGGCGCGCGGTGCCGCCCGAAGAGGAGTACGCCAGTGATGGCCGATGATCGCAACGACAGCCCGACCCCCGATGAGCCCGCGAACGCGGTAGACCCCGCCGCAGCCGAGCTCGCTGACGCGGTGACGTCGATCGACGCCACCGAGGAGCACATCGACAGCGGGCGCGCCGCCGAGGATGCCGTGCCGGAACCCGGTTCCGGAATGACCGCGGAGACCGGCACCGAGGGGACGTCTGCCGCACCCGCGCCCGAGTCCCCGCCCGTCGAGGAGGCCGCGCCCTCGGAGGAACCCGTCGTCCCCACCGGCGAGCCGGCGCCCGCCGAAGAAGCTGAGGAGCCGGCCACCGCTGAGGAATCGGCGCCCACGAACGAGCCGGCCGCTTCCGGCCCGCCCACCGCGGTCTCGCTCGGCCTGTTGCCGGCGGAGTTCGTATCGGCGGTGTCCACCGCGCTGCACTTCTACGCGCCCGAGATCGCGCCTCTTCCCGCGCTGCCGGACGACACCGATGACGACGACAACGGATCCTCGTCGAGCTCGAGCAGCTCGCGCCGCCGTGGCCGTCGCCGCGGCGGGTCGAACGGCGACGAGGGCAATGAGCCCGCTCCGCGCCAGCGCGCCGTCGAGCTGATCACCGAGCCCCAGCGCATCAAGGGCTCCACTCGCCTGGAGGCGAAGAAGCAGCGTCGCCGCGACGGGCGGGAAGCCGGTCGTCGACGCACCGTCGTCACCGAGGCGGAGTTCCTCGCGCGACGCGAAGCGGTCGACCGCGTCATGGTCGTGCGCTCGAAGAGCGGCCGCATCCAGATCGCCGTGCTCGAGGACAACGTGCTCGTCGAGCACTACGTCGCGCGCAACCAGGACGCTTCCCTCATCGGCAACGTCTACCTCGGCCGCGTGCAGAACGTCCTGCCGAGCATGGAAGCCGCGTTCGTCGACATCGGGCGTGGCCGCAACGCCGTGCTGTACTCGGGCGAGGTCGACTGGGATGCCGTCGAGACGGGCAACCAGCCCCGTCGCATCGAGCTCGCCTTGAAGTCGGGCGACCGCGTCCTCGTGCAGGTCACGAAGGACCCCGTCGGCCACAAGGGCGCGCGCCTCACCAGCCAGATCTCGTTGCCCGGCCGCTACCTCGTGTACGTCCCCGGCGGTGCGATGAACGGCATCTCTCGCAAGCTGCCCGACACCGAGCGGGCGCGTCTCAAGCGCATCCTCAAAGAGGTGCTCCCGGAGTCCTCGGGTGTGATCGTGCGCACCGCCGCCGAGGGCGCGACCGAGGATCAGCTGACGCGCGACGTTCAGCGCCTCACCTCGCAGTGGGAGCACATCAGCTCGCAGCTCGAGAAGATCCAGGCGCCGGCCCTCCTGCACTCCGAGCCCGATCTGCTGGTGAAGATCGTGCGCGACGTCTTCAACGAGGACTTCTCGCGAATGCTCATCCAGGGTGACGAGGCGTACTCGACGATCACCTCCTACCTCACCGGCGTCGCTCCCGATCTCCTGGAGCGCGTCGAGAAGTACGAGGACGAGCAGGACCCGTTCGACGCGTTCCGCGTGACCGAACAGATCGAGAAGGCCCTCGACCGCAAGGTGTGGCTGCCTTCCGGAGGTTCGCTCGTGATCGACCGCACCGAAGCGATGACCGTGGTCGATGTCAACACCGGCAAGTTCGTCGGTTCCGGGGGCAACCTCGAAGAGACCGTCACCAAGAACAACCTCGAGGCTGCGGAAGAGATCGTCCGCCAGCTTCGTCTGCGCGACATCGGCGGCATCATCGTCGTCGACTTCATCGACATGGTGCTCGAATCGAACCGCGATCTCGTCCTGCGGCGCCTCATCGAATGCCTGAGCCGCGACCGCACCAAGCATCAGGTCGCGGAGGTCACCTCTCTCGGTCTCGTCCAGATGACGCGCAAGAAGCTGGGCCTCGGGTTGCTGGAGACATTCAGCGAGGCGTGCGACGTATGTGCTGGCCGCGGGGTCATCGTTCACCACGACCCGGTCGTCAAGCACCGCGGTGGCGGAGCTCAGGGCGGCAACGGCAACGGCTCGGCGCGGCGCGGTCGCGGCTCCGGCAACGCGGCACCGGCTCCCGCGAACGGTGGCACCCACGTCATCACCGAGGGCGCGAAGTCGGCCCTGGCGCAGATCGCTGCCTCGACGATCCAGGCGACCGCGGCCGATGAGGATGCCGAGATCATCGCGGCTCCCGTCGAGGCCGAGCCTGCGCCCGTCGAGCGCCCGAAGAAGCCCCGTCGCAAGAAGGCCGAGCCCAAGGCGCCGCGGACCGAGAAGGATCTTCTCCTCGACTCGGTCCTCAACGCGCTTCCCGAGCCCAAGGCGCCCGGTCAGGGACGAGGACGTCGTCGCGTGACCACGGCCGCTCTCAGCGGCACCCCGGTGTCGGCTGCGCCGGCTTCGGACGACTGACGCCCATCGTCGAGACGAACGCCGCGGGATCGCTTCAGATCCCGCGGCGTTCGCGCGCTGTGACCCTCAGCCCGGAGGCGATGAGCCGGCGTACGAGCTCGTGGCCAGAGACGTGCTGGGCGCCGCCGGCGATGAGGCGCTCGAATGCCGAATCGGGGACGTCGTAGTGGTCGAGGTCGAATGCCCGCGCGGGCAGATCATGGCGTCGCGCGAAGGCATGGAGCTCATCGAGGTCCGTGTCGCTGACCAGGTGCGACCACAGGCGGCCGTGGGCCGGCCAGCGCGGATCGTCGATGAGGATCACCATCCTCCGATCCTAGGGAGCGCCTCGCTCGGCGGCTCCGAAGCGACACACCCGGCCGTCCTTTTGCCGGATCTCCCGGCATCCGGTAAAGTGGACCCTTGGTGCAGCGAGTCCGTCGACGTCCCGTCACGATTGCGGCTCAGCCACAGGATCCTCTGGGGCACGCGCACCAAGACTTTCCAGTCTCGCAAAGACAATCGGAGCCGTGCGCTCCACAGAAGAAACAGGTGTGAAGTGGTTTACGCAGTTGTGCGCGCCGGCGGCCGTCAGGAGAAGGTCGAGGTCGGCACGATCGTCGTCCTCGATCGTCAGGCGGCTCAGATCGGTGACAAGCTCGAGCTTCCCGCCGTTCTCCTCGTCGACGGCGACGCCGTGACCACCGACGCTGACAAGCTCGCGAAGGTCACGGTCACCGCCGAGGTTCTCGGTGAGGAGCGCGGCCCGAAGATCGTGATCCAGAAGTTCAAGAACAAGACCGGCTACAAGAAGCGCCAGGGCCACCGTCAGGACCTCACGCGCGTCAAGATCACCGGCATCAAGTAAGCCAGGGAGACGCAGAGATGGCACACAAAAAGGGCGCAAGCTCCACCCGTAACGGTCGTGACTCCAACGCACAGCGCCTCGGCGTGAAGCGCTTCGGCGGCCAGGCCGTCAACGCCGGCGAGATCCTCGTTCGCCAGCGCGGTACCCACTTCCACCCCGGCGCCAACGTCGGCCGTGGCGGCGACGACACCCTGTTCGCACTCGCGGCCGGTGCCGTCGAGTTCGGCACGAAGGGTGGCCGCAAGGTCGTCAACATCGTGGCGGCTGCCGAGTAATTCGGACCAGACCACTTCGCGGCGAGGGGCGGGCTTCGGCTCGCCCCTCGCCCTGTTTTCCAGGAGGCACCGCATGGTGACGTTCGTCGACCGGGTCACGCTGCATCTGCGTGCCGGCAAGGGCGGCAACGGCTGCGTGTCGGTGCGCCGCGAGAAGTTCAAGCCGCTCGCCGGCCCCGATGGAGGCAACGGCGGTGACGGCGGCGACGTCGTCCTCGTCGCTGATCCCCAGGTGACGACGCTTCTGTCGTATCACCACTCGCCCCACCGGTCGGGCGGCAACGGCGGCTTCGGCATGGGCGACAACCGCTCGGGCGCGGCGGGGGAGCACCTCGAGCTCCCCGTCCCTGTCGGCACGGTCGTCAAGTCTCCCGAGGGCGAGACACTCGTCGACATGGTGACCCCGGGCATGCGTTTCGTCGTGGCTCCGGGTGGACAGGGCGGCCTCGGCAACGCGGCACTGGCGTCTCCCAAGCGAAAGGCTCCCGGCTTCGCGCTGCTGGGAACCCCGGGCTGGGAAGGCGATGTCCAGCTCGAGCTGAAGACGGTCGCCGACATCGCACTGGTCGGGTTCCCCTCCGCGGGCAAGTCGAGCCTCATTGCGGCGATGTCCGCCGCCCGCCCGAAAATCGCAGATTACCCGTTCACGACGCTGCATCCCAACCTCGGCGTCGTCCAGGCCGGCGACATCCGCTACACGATCGCAGACGTGCCGGGCCTCATCGAGGGCGCGAGCGAGGGACGCGGACTCGGTCTCGAGTTCCTGCGCCATGTGGAGCGCTGCTCGGCCCTGGTGCACGTGCTCGATTGCGCGACGCTGGAGCCGGGACGCGATCCCCTCACCGACCTCGACGTCATCCTCGCCGAGCTCGGCGCGTATCCGGTTCCCGAGGGTCAGGTGCCGCTGCTGGAGCGCCCGCAGCTCATCGCTCTCAACAAGACCGACGTCCCCGAGGCTCGCGATCTCGCTGACCTCGTGCGTCCCGACCTCGAAGCCCGCGGCTACCGCGTGTTCGAGATCTCGACCGTGAGCCGTCAGGGTCTGCGCGAGCTCTCGTTCGCCATGGCCGAGCTCGTCGCCGAGCACCGTGTCGCCGCCGCTGCCGAGGTTCCCGCAGAACGGATCGTCATCCGCCCCAAGGGCGCCGAACGCGACTTCACTATCCGCGTCGAAGGCGGCACCTACGGCAACGTCTACCGCATCCTCGGCGCCAAGCCGGTGCGCTGGGTGCAGCAGACCGACTTCCAGAACGAGGAAGCGGTGGGCTTCCTCGCCGATCGTCTCGACAAGCTCGGCATCGAGGACGAGCTGTTCCGGCTCGGTGCGACCCCGGGCTCGACGGTCGTGATCGGCGAGGGCGACGGCATCGTCTTCGACTGGCATCCGTCGCTGTCGTCGGCCGCTGAGCTCATGACCGCTCCGCGCGGCACCGATCCGCGTCTCGACCTCAATCCGCGCCGGACGTCGAATGAGCGTCGCGAGCGGTACCGCGAGCGGATGGATGCCAAGGCTGAGGCTCGGGCGGAACTCGAGGCAGAGCGCCGCGCTGAGAAGTCGCGAGGTGTCGCAGAGGACGACGCGTGAGCCTGCTCGCGCGCCGGGAGCTCAACGGTGCCCGACGCGTGGTCGTGAAGGTCGGCTCCTCCTCGATCAGCGGGGACAACGCGGGCAAGATCGACTCCCTCGTCGACGCGCTGGCAGAGGCGCACGCCCGCGGCACCGAGGTCGTGCTCGTCTCGTCGGGCGCGATCGCGACCGGCATGCCGTACCTTCGTCTCGACGAGCGCCCCACCGACCTCGCCACCCAGCAGGCAGCAGCGGCCGTCGGGCAGAACGTCCTGGTCTATCGCTACCTGGACGCCCTGCGACAGTACGGCATCGTCGCGGGCCAGGTGCTGCTGACCGCGGGGGACTTCGACGACCCGACGCACCGATCGAACGCACGCCGCGCGATGGAGCGGTTGCTGGGGCTCCGCATCCTTCCCATCGTCAACGAGAACGACACCGTCGCGACACACGAGATCCGTTTCGGTGACAACGACCGGCTCGCGGCTCTCGTCTCGCGCCTCGTCGGGGCGGACGCCCTCGTGCTGCTCAGCGATATCGCCTGCCTCTACACCCGGCCGCCGAGCGAGCCGGGCGCGCGCCCCATCGAGACCGTCTCCTTCGATGACGACCTCAGCGGGTACGAATTCGGCGCGACGGTGGTCAACAGCGTCGGCACCGGCGGTGCCGCAACGAAGGCTTCGGCCGCGCGGCTGGCCGCCGAGGGCGGGGTCGCGGCGCTCGTGACGAGCATCGACCTCGCCAGCGAAGCCCTCGCGGGTGCGGATGTCGGCACGTGGTTCGAGGCGAATCCCGCGCCCGCGCTGATCACCGGTACCGGGGCGATCGGCGTCGGTCAGGGCTGAGGCCGCCGTCGCTAGACTGGCGTGATGACCACAGCCGTCGCATCCGACGTCGCCGGGCGCCTGGGCGCCGCGAAACGGGCGAGCCGCTCGATCGGCCTTCTGGACGATGCCGCCAAGACCCTGCTCCTCGACGGCATCGCCGACGCGTTGATCGCCGACACCGCCCGCATCGTCACGGCGAACCGCGATGACCTGGAGCGCGGCGAGGCGGACGGGATCTCTGCCGGTCTGCGCGACCGCCTCATGCTCGACGAGGCACGCGTCGCGTCCCTCGCGCGTGCTGTGCGCGATGTGGCACGCCTCCCGGATCCTGTCGGGCGTGTGCTCGATGAGCGCGAGCTGCCGGGCGGCGTGCGACTCCAGAAGGTGTCCGTGCCCTTCGGCGTCGTCGCCTCGATCTACGAAGCCCGGCCGAACGTCACGGTGGACATCACGGCGCTCGCGCTGCGCTCAGGAAACGCCGTCGTCCTGCGCGGCGGCTCCGCAGCGCAGTCGACCAACGCCGCGCTGATCGAGGCGATGCGGGGTGCGCTGCAGCGAGCCGGGGTCGACCTCGACAGCATCCAGACCGTCGATGACTTCGGCCGCGACGGCGCGCGGGCGCTCATGCGGGCCCGGGGCCTCGTCGACGTCCTGGTTCCTCGCGGCAGTGCCCAGCTCATCGAGACCGTCGTTACCGAGTCGACGGTGCCGGTCATCGAGACCGGAGCCGGGGTCGTCCACATCGTCCTCGACGAGTCCGCTCCGCTCGAGTGGGCGCGCGAGATCGTCGTGAACGCGAAAGCGCAGCGGCCGAGCGTCTGCAATGCGGTCGAGACCGTGCTCGTCGTGCGGTCGGCGGCCGACCGCCTGGTTCCGCCCGTGTCCGCGGCGCTCATCGGCGCAGGAGTCACGATCCACGGCGACGATGACGTGCGCCGCCTCGTGCCCGCCGCCGTTCCCGCAACGGACGACGACTGGGCGACCGAGCACATGAGCCTCGACCTCGCCATGCGCGTGGTCGACGATCTCGACGAGGCTCTCGACCATATCCGTCGCTACTCGACGATGCACACCGAGGCCATCGTGACCGCCGACGATGCGAATGCCGAGCGCTTCCTCGCTGAAGTGGACGCCGCTGTCGTCATGGCGAACGCGTCGACGCGGTTCACCGACGGGGGCGAGTTCGGCTTCGGTGCCGAGGTCGGCATCTCGACTCAGAAGCTGCATGCCCGCGGCCCGATGGGACTTCCTGAGCTGACCAGCACGAAGTGGCTCGCGCGCGGCGCCGGGCAGACGCGCGCCTGACCACCTAAACTTGATACGCGCCGCCGCGCGAAACGAACGGAGCCACGATGACCCTCGCCACGATCACCGCATTCGCCGCCGAGCAGACCGAGCACCACGGCAATGTGCAGGCGGAGACGATGATCTTCGGCGTCATCGCCCTGGTCATCTTCCTCGCTCTCGGTCTCGTGACGCTGTCGTACCGCAACGTCGCCAACCGCCACGACGGCAAGGCCGAGGCCTACGCCGCCGCTCACGGCAAGCAACTGACGCAGTCGGAGAACGGCCACCACTGAGGCCGCACCGATGACGGGAACGCGTGCGCCGCGTATCGGCGTGATGGGCGGCACGTTCGACCCGATTCATCATGGGCACCTGGTGGCCGCGAGCGAGGTCGCGCAGTCGTTCGATCTGGACGAAGTCATCTTCGTGCCGACGGGAACGCCGTGGCAGAAGTCGTTCGTGTCGCCGGGGGAGCATCGGTACCTCATGACGGTCATCGCGACGGCCTCGAACCCGATGTTCACGGTGAGTCGCGTCGACATCGACCGCGACGGTCCGACGTACACGATCGACACACTGCGCGATCTGAAGGCACAACGTCCCGACGCCGACTTCTTCTTCATCACCGGAGCTGACGCCATCGCGCAGATTCTCAGCTGGAGGAACCATGATGAACTGTGGGAGCTCGCGCATTTCGTCGCCGTCTCGCGTCCCGGCCACACGCTTTCCAGTGCCGGACTGCCCAGCGATGACGTGAGCCTGCTCGAGATCCCCGCGCTGGCCATTTCGTCGACCGACTGCCGGGCACGAGTCGGACGCGGACATCCGGTGTGGTACCTCGTTCCAGACGGGGTCGTCCAATACATTGCGAAGCATCATCTCTATCGGAGCAAGGCATGAGCGACAACGAGCAACAGCCACCGACTCCGCAGCTGACGCGCCGACAACTGCGTGAGCTGCGCAACACGGCTTCCAATCCGATCATCGTCGACCCTGACGCCACCGACGACGCGTCGGCGACCGGAGCGGAGCCGACGCCCGCCCCAGCGCCGCTGCCGCGTGCTGCGGAGCCGGTCGAGGTTCCCCCGGCACCCGTCCCGCAGACGTCTGTCGATCTCGGCTCGCCCGCGCTGACCCGCCGCCAGGCTCGCCTGCAGGAGAAGATCCGCACGGCATCCATCCCTGTCGTGACAGCGACCGGCGAGCACCCGACCGTGGCGGCCGAATCCGATGACTCCGACGTGTCCGGTCCACGCGCGGCCGATGACGCGGCTCGGACAGTCGAATCGGATGCCGCCGACGAGGATGCCCAGGACGGCGCCGAGCTCGACGCCCCCCGCGCTGACGGTGAGGCCGAGG
Organism: Microbacterium sp. 1262; assembly: GCF_040544895.1. Classification (NCBI taxonomy): domain Bacteria; kingdom Bacillati; phylum Actinomycetota; class Actinomycetes; order Micrococcales; family Microbacteriaceae; genus Microbacterium; species Microbacterium sp. 1262. The sequence continues at coordinate 1,089,382 of NZ_JBEPKU010000001.1, read as the reverse complement.
CGGCCGATGGTGCGGATGCCGAAACGGAAGCCGCCTCCCCGGACGTCACTGACGCTGTGGTCGAGACCGAGTCTGAGTCTGAGGCAGCGGGTTCCGAGGCTGTCGAGGCGGAGGAGGCCGTCCCCGAAGAGACCGGCGCCGAGCACGACATCGCCGCGCACGAAATCGCCGAGGAAGATGTTGTCGCTGACGACGAGCGCGCGATCGACGAGACCGCGGGCGAAGCGGAGCCCGAGCGCCACGTCGTCTCGAACGACCTCGGCGCCGATCTGCTCGCGGGGGAGTCCGCCGCCAGCGACGTGCCCGCATCGTTCGATCAGCTGCTGTCGCGCAGTGCCGCGGCGACGGGCGCGTTCACGACGCCGAACGCACTGATCCTCGCCGAGAACCCCGACGGCGGCCCGCTGGTCGCACCCGTGACCGCGACCGGCGAGGTTCTGATCACCGGGACGTTCACTCTGCCCGAGAACTTCGGTTCGACCGGTGTCGTCCCGGGCGTTGCGGACGGCAAGGAGGTCGATGCGGTTCTCGTGGATGGCGAGCTGCCGGCGTCGTCCTCGCCAACACCCATCGCCGCGAGCGCGGCCATCTCGACCATCAAGAGCGCCGAGGACGTCATTCGTCCGCCGGCGCCGGAGAAGGGCAGCCGCTGGACGGTCGCCCTCGCCATCACCGCGGGGGCCCTCGCCCTCGCCCTGGCGGGCGTTCTGCTCGTCTCGCTTTTCACAGGAGTCTTCGGATGAGTTCACAAGCAGTCATCGACATGGTCGCCGTCGCCGCGACGGCCGCAGAGTCGAAGGGCGGCGAAGACCTCGTCGCCCTCGACGTGTCGCAGCCCCTCCCGCTCGTCGATGCGTTCCTGCTCGTCAGTGGGAACAGTGAGCGCAATGTCGCCGCGATCGCCGATGCGGTCGAGGAGAGCATGCTCGAGGCCGGCCACAAGCGTCTGCGCCGGGAGGGCCGCACCGAGTCGCGCTGGGTGCTGCTCGACTTCGGCGACCTCGTCGTTCACGTGTTCCACGAGCAGGAGCGCGTCTACTACGGGCTCGAGCGCCTGTGGAAGGACTGCCCGGTCATCCCGATCGAGGCCGCCGTGGTCACGAGCACCCCTGGAGATGTTGTAAGCTAAATGAGTTGCCGCGAGAGCGGAAACCACGGGCCTGTGGCGCAGCTGGTAGCGCACCTGCATGGCATGCAGGGGGTCAGGGGTTCGAGTCCCCTCAGGTCCACCAAGTCCCCGCTTCGGCGGGGATTTCGTGTTTTTACGGCGGTGGTGTCGCCCGAGTCGCGGAGTGCTGCGGCTCGGGTGACACGCCCGGCGTGACTCGAATGCTCAGACGGCCGCTGCGGCGTCGACCACGTCGAGCACCGCGGCGCGCAACGCTTGACCGCGGGCGCTCAGCAGCCGCTGCTGGCGCACATATTCGGCCTTGCCCTCGGCGGTCTCGATCGCAACGGGGGAGTAGCCCCAGTCACGCAGATCGTAGGGCGAGGCGCGCATATCGAGTTCGCGGATGTCGCGAGCCAGAACGAAGGCGTCCAGGAGCAGATGTCCGGGAACGAGGGGCCCGAGCTTCAGCATCCATTTGTAGACGTCCATGCCGGCGTGCAGGCAACCCGGCTGCTCGCGTGCGACGGCCCCTTCTCGGTCGAGCGGTTCGCGATTGAGCGGCACGGCCTCGGGCGTGAAGAACCGGAACGCGTCGAAGTGCGTGCAGCGCAGGTCGTGGGCCTCGACGACGGCATCCGTTCCCGCCGCGCCCAGCCGGAGCGGGATCTCGTGGCGCGTGGCATCGGTCCGGTAGACCATCGCCCACTCATGGAGGCCGAAGCAGCCGAAGACCCCCGCGCGGTCGCGCGTTGCGCGGAGGAGTCCCGTCACACCGCGGTACAGTGATGCGCGCTCCTGGCGGAACTGCTCGTCTGCGACACGCACGTTGCGGCCGCCGACGATCTCATACCAGCGCCAGCCGCCGCGCTGGTCCGCGCCGCCGTTCAGGACGACACCGGGGCCTGGATGCCAGCGCCGGAGAATGGCCGGCTTGTAGGAGTAATACGTGAACAGGAAGTCCTCGACCGGGTGCTTCTCAGCGCGCGAAGCGCGCCGCCGGTGCGCCTCCGTGAGCGCATCAGCGCGCTCCGCGTGCTCGTCGGCGAGCTGATGCCATGTCTCAGGCGCCAACTGCACGGGGGCGGAGAGGCGGAGCGTCACCTCTCGAGGATAGACACCGGTGCGCTGGGAAACCGCGTCACGCCGGCTCGATGAGCGATGGATCGTCATTGCGCACGTTTCCCACAGCGGAGCCGACGGCGAACCAGGTGAGCGTGTCGACGACGGCCGGAGCCGCCTCGGACACCGCGTCGAGCAGGTCGGCTGGGTACTCGGTGGTGGGATCGAGCCAGACATCGGCGTACTCGGCGTCGATCATCAGCGGCATGCGGTCGTGAATCTCGGCCAGACCGCCGACCGCTGAGCGCGTCAGGATGGTGAAGCTCAGCAGCCACCGGCCCGGGTCGTCGACGGGGCGCGACGGGTCTTTCCACCATTCGTAGAGCCCAGCGAGGAAGAGCGGCTCACCGTTCTCGGGCCGGACGAAGTAAGGCGTCTTCGCACCGCCGTGATCTCGCCACTCGTAATAGCCCGATGCCGGGATGACGGCCCGGCGCGAGACCAGCGCATCGCGGAACGTCGGCTTCTCCGCCGCTTCTTCGGACCGGGCGTTGAACGCCCGCGATCCGACCGACGGATCTTTGGCCCAGCCGGGCACGAGGCCCCAGCGGGCGGAGGCGAGGCGACGCGTCGGAGGCTCGGTCTTGACCGAGTCGAGCACGATCGTCGCCTGCGCTGTCGGCGCGATGTTGAACGACGGAGAGGGCAGATCGTCGGGGACGACTTCGGCGTGCAGAACGCTCGCGAGCTCGGAACCGACGCGGGCTACGACGAAACGACCGCACATGTCTTCAGCGTAGGGCGCCCGTGCGACATCCGGGCGATGCCGACCTCAGTCGCGCGCGATCACGCCGACATCGGCGAGCCGATCGAGCAGCGCCGCTCCGTCCGAGCCGGAGACCCACGGCACCTGCGCCGCGGAGTGATCGTTCACCGCGGTGCGGCCACCGGCGAGAACCGCCTCCGCCGGTGACAGTCGACGGATCGCAACAGCACGCACCCGATCGGGGTACTCACTGGCGAACGCCGTGTAGAGGGCGTCGTCGTGCTGGCCGTCGTCGCCGACCAGGAGCCAGCGGACATTCGGGAACTCCTTCGCGAGGCGGCGCAGGTTCTCGGCCTTGTGATCGCGTCCGCTGCGGAACCAGCGGTCGTGGGTCGGCCCCCAGTCGGTGAGCAGCATCGGTCCCGAGGGGAAGACATGGCGTCGCAGGAATCGGATGACGGTCGGCGCGACGTTCCACGCGCCGGTCGACAGATAGATCACCGGGCTGCCCGGACGGTCGCGCGTCAGCCGCTCGAGCATGACGGCCATCCCGGGCACCGGTTGGCGCGCGTGCTCGTCGAGGACGAACGAGTTCCATGCCGCCACGAAGGGACGCGGCAGAGCGGTCACCATGACCGTGTCGTCGATGTCGGAGATGATTCCGAAGTCGGTGTCGCCGGAGATCACGAAGACGCGGGTCTCGATGACCTCGCTGCCTTCGACGGTCATCGAAATCGTCTGCCAGCCCGGCTCGAGGGCTCCGGGCAGCTCGACGTCGATGACGCCACCGCGATCGGCCACGATCTCATGCGTCGTGCCCGCGACGGTGACCCTCACCTGCGCGAACGCCACCGGGACCGACGCGAAGCTGCGCCACCCACGGACCGAGGCGTACTCGCCACCCTTCGCGGGGCGCTTCTTCGGTGCGATCAGCACGCGTCCGAGGACACGGACCCAGCCGTCGCCGCCATAGCCGGGGTACGCGGCGACGGTCGGTCGTTGACCGCGCGCGCGGGCGCGTCGTTCGCGCCACGAGTGGAAGCGGCGCTCGAGGCGCGCCAACCACAGGATCTTCTTCCGTGGTGCGGGTGAGGAAGCCATCACCTCAGTCTTTCACGTCCCCGTCCGCGCGTCGGATCTTCTCCTCTTCGAGCCGCAGATGACGTGCCTCGCGGCGGCTGATCAGTCGCTTCACGAGGTAGGCGAGGAGCAGGAAGACCACGATGACGCCGACGAAGAGGTATCCCGCGTACTGGATGTTGTCGGAGACCTCGCGATAGGTCTTCGCCGCGGCCGCGACCACTCCGACGTAGAGAGAGGTCCAGATCACGCAGGCCGGCGCCGTCCACGCGATGAAGCGCCGATACGAGAAGCCGCTCATGCCGACCGTCAAAGGCACGAGCGAATGCAGGACGGGCAGGAATCGCGAGAGGAAGATCGCGGGGCCGCCGCGGCGTCTCAGATAGAGCTCCGAACGCACCCAGTTGTCCTCGCCGATGCGGCGCCCGAGACGAGAGAAGCGGATGCGAGGGCCGAGCCAGCGCCCGAGCGCGAACCCGATCGACTCTCCCGCGAGCGAGCCGGCGACGACCGCAGCACCCAGGATGAAGCCTTCGCCGACGCTCCCGACCGCGGTCGCGGCCACGATCACCACGGTGTCCCCCGGCACCACGAGCCCGATGAGCACACTGGTCTCGAGCATGATCGCGATACCCGCCACGACCGTGCGCAACACCGGGTCGATGCTCTGCACGGTGTTCAGAATCCAGTCGAGGATCTCGTTCACGCTCCGAGCCTAGGGGCGTGACCTAAGACATAACCTGTGATCGTGCCCGAGACGACGAGCTTCCGCTGCCTCGACGGCTGGACCGATCCCGCGAACCTCATCGGCGAGGTGCCCGGCGGGCATGTCTTCTGGCTCGACGCCGGCGTCGACGCCGCCTCGGGCTGGAGCTGGATCGGCTCGGGCGAGCCCACCGATCCGCCGGACCCGGTCGTCGACGGATCCTCCCGGCAGAGGATCGGCCGCGAGGCACGCACGGGCCCCTTCGTCGGCGGCTGGGTCGGCTGGGCGGGGTACGACGCGGCGGCATCCCGAGCAGGCGCGCCGGCGAAGCGGGATGCCGCGGAACCCGAGGCTCTTTGGCTCCGAGTGGAGAGGTTCGTCGCGTTCGACCACGCCGCGCGGCGGGTATGGGCGGCGGCGCCGGCCGACGCCGTCGACGACTTCGCGGCGCAGGTCGACACCTGGCGCACAGACGCGTCCGCCCGCGCGCGGGTGGACGCGTCGACCGGTGATCTCGTCGCTCAGGCCCGCGTCGACCCTGACCAGTACGCCGCGCTCGTCGGGGACTGCCGGAACGCGATCCGCCGGGGTGACGCGTACCAGCTGTGCCTCACGACGCGTTTCACCGTTCGCGATGATCACCCGTTCGACGCGCTCGCGGTGTTTCGGAGGCTTCGTGCCGCGTCGTCGTCGCATCACGGCGGGCTGATCCGATCGGGGGAGCGGGCGCTGATCAGCGCGAGCCCCGAGCGCTTCCTCGGGCTCACCGGCGGAACCGTGCTGACCAGTCCGATCAAGGGCACGCGGCGGCGCGGCGATGACGCGGCATCCGATGATCAGTTGGTGCGGGACCTCGTGACGAGCCCGAAGGAACGCGCGGAGAACGTCATGATCGTCGATCTCATGCGCAACGACCTCCAGCGCGTCAGTGCGCCGGGTTCCGTCGTGGTCGAGCGTCTGCTGGAGGTCGAGACCTACCCCGCGGTGCACCAGCTCGTCAGCAGCGTGTCGGGATCGATCCGGCCCGGTACGCGGCTGTCGGAAGTGCTCGCCGCCGCGTTTCCGGCCGGCAGCATGACGGGTGCACCGAAGCTCTCGGCGATGACGATCCTGCACGACCTCGAGGGCGCTCCGCGGGGGACGTACGCGGGCTGTTTCGGCTGGGTCGGCCGCGACGGCGACGCCGATCTCGCGATGATCATCCGATCAATCGTCGTGAACGGCGAGCAGGCCTACGTCGGCGCGGGCGGGGGCATCACGTGGGGATCCGAGCCGGAAGCCGAGGTCGACGAGGTCGCGTTGAAGGCGCGGGCGCCGCTGGCCGCGCTCGGAGCGGACCTGCCGCCCCGGTGGCGGGAACGGGTCCGGTAGCCTGGGAGCGGTGCTCTCGCGCCCTTTTCGCATTCCCAGATTGGTTCACCCGTGACCGACAGCTCCACTGATCGCGCCAACACGCCCGATTCCGCCGCTTACGACGCCCACGCCGTGCAGGCGAAGTGGCAGCGCGCCTGGGCAGACGCCGATCCCTTCCGGGCCGGCGGCGATGACGACAAGCGTCCCCGCAAGTACGTCCTCGCGATGTTCCCGTACCCCTCGGGCGACCTTCACATGGGGCACGCCGAGAACTACCTCTACTCCGACATCGTGGCCCGCTTCTGGCGGCACCGCGGTTACAACGTGCTGCACCCGATCGGCTGGGACAGCTTCGGCCTGCCCGCTGAGAACGCCGCCATCAAGCGCGGTGCCGACCCCCGCGCATGGACGTACGACAACATCGCCCAGCAGAAGCAGAGCCTGCACGAGTACGGCGTCTCGTTCGACTGGAGCCGCGTGCTCCATACGAGCGACCCCGAGTACTACACCTGGAACCAGTGGCTGTTCCAGAAGCTGTACGAGAAGGGGCTGGCTTACCGCAAGGAGAGTCCGGTCAACTGGTGCCCGAACGACCAGACGGTGCTCGCCAACGAGCAGGTCGTCGACGGGCATTGCGAGCGCTGCGGCGCCGAGGTGGTCAAGAAGAAGCTCACGCAGTGGTACTTCAAGATCACCGAGTACGCCGACCGCCTGCTCGACGATCTGAATCAGCTCGAGGGCTTCTGGCCGCAGAAGGTCATCCAGATGCAGCGCAACTGGATCGGCCGGTCGGTCGGCGCCGACATCGACTTCGAGATCGAGGGCCGTGACGAGAAGATCACGGTCTTCTCGACCCGACCGGACACGCTGCACGGTGCGACTTTCATGGTCGTCGCGCCCGACTCCGACCTTGCCGCCGAGCTGGCGGCGGGGTCGTCCGAGGAGGTGCAGCAGCGTTTCCGTGAGTACCTGCAGACGGTCCAGAAGACGAGCGAGATCGACCGTCAGACCGCCGATCGACCGAAGACCGGCGTCTTCCTCGACCGTTTCGCGATCAACCCCATCAATGGCGAGCGACTGCCGATCTGGGCGGCGGACTACGTCCTGGCCGACTACGGCCACGGTGCGGTGATGGCTGTTCCGGCGCATGACCAGCGCGACCTCGACTTCGCACGCGCATTCGACCTGCCGGTGCGCGTCGTCGTCGACACCACCGCGCCGGTGACCGGGGCGATGCCGGTCATCGAGCTCGACGACGAGGGCGTGCCGATCGACCCGACGCCCGCGATCGACGACATCGACCCCGCCCGCACGGGTGTTGCACTCACGGGCGACGGCCGGATGATCAACTCGGGTGCGCTGGACGGGCTCAGCAAGCGCAACGCCATCGCCCGTGCCATCGAGCAGCTGACCGCGAGCGGAAACGGGCGCGCAGCCAAGACCTACCGCTTGCGGGACTGGCTGATCTCGCGTCAGCGCTTCTGGGGAACGCCGATCCCGATGATCCACACCGACGACGGCCGTATCGTCCCGGTGCCCTCCGAGGAGCTTCCGGTCCGCCTCCCGTCCGTGGAGGGGCTCGACCTCACGCCGAAGGGCTCCTCGCCGCTCGGGGCGGCGACCGATTGGGTCACCACGACCGATCCCGAGACGGGGGAGCCGGCCCTTCGCGACCCCGACACGATGGACACCTTCGTCGACAGCTCGTGGTACTTCCTGCGCTTCCTGTCGCCGAACGACGCAGGCCAGCCCTTCGCGCCTCGCGAGGCCGACAAGTGGGGCCCGGTCGACTTCTACATCGGCGGGGTCGAGCACGCGATCCTGCACCTGCTCTACGCACGGTTCATCACCAAGGCTCTCTTCGACATGGGGCAGGTGGAGTTCACCGAGCCGTTCTCGAGCCTCATCAACCAGGGCATGGTCATCCTCGACGGCGCGAAGATGTCGAAGAGCAAGGGCAACCTCGTGCTCTTCCAGGAGGAGCTCGAGCAGCACGGCGCCGACGTCCTGCGTGTGGCACTGGCCTTCGCCGGACCCGTCGAAGACGACAAGGACTGGGCAGACGTCTCGACGACGGGAGCGGCGAAGTTCCTCGCCCGTGCGCTGCGCGTGGCTGCGGACGTCGACAGCGAGATCGACGTCGTCTGGGCCGAGGGGGATGCCGCGCTCCGTCGCGTCACCCACCGCCTCTGGGCCGACGCTCCGGGGCTCGTCGAGCAGACGAAGTTCAACGTCGTCGTCGCTCGACTCATGGAGCTCGTGAACGCCACCCGCAAGGTCATCGACAGCGGCGCCGGCGCCGGCGACCCGGCGGTTCGCGAGGCAGCGGAAGCGATCGCCGTCATCCTCGACCTGTTCGCCCCGCACACCGCCGAGGAGATGTGGGAGACGCTGGGCCACCGGCCGTTCGTGGGCCTTACCGTCTGGCGTCAGCCCGACCCGACCCTTCTCGTCGAGGAGTCCGTCACCGCGGTCGTCCAGATCGACGGGAAGGTCCGCGGCACGCTCAGCGTGTCGGCGAAGATCTCCTCCGACGAGCTCGAATCGCTCGCCCGCAGCGACGACAAGATCGTCCGCGCGCTCAACGGTCGTGAGATCGCCCGCGCCGTGGTGCGGGCGCCGAAGGTGGTCAGCTTCACCACCGCTCGCTGATGACGGCGGGGGAGTCGTCACGCGATGACACACTTCCCCGCCGCTGTCGCCGGCGGTCTACGGTGGCGATCGTGCAGCCGCTTCCCGCCGTCATCCTCACCGTCGTGCTCGTCGCGTTCGTCGCGGCGATCGGCGTGATCTCCCGGCACTTCCGCGGTCGTACGCGCGACGTCGCGGACGGCGACGTACTGACTCCCGCGATGGTCGGCACGCCCGCATTCGGCCGGTCCGCGACCCTGCTGCAGTTCAGTACCGAGCTGTGCTCTCGGTGCCCCGCGGCGCGACGCGTTCTCTCGTCGCTCGCCGCGGAGCATGACGGCGTCCGCCACGTCGACGTGGACCTCACGCATCGCCCGGACATGACTCGTCGGTTCGAAGTGATGCAGACACCCACGGTTCTCGTGCTCGACGGTACCGGGAGGGTTCGTCAGCGCACCGGTGGTCTTCCGGATCGGTCCGCGCTCGCGACCGAGATCAGCCGTCTGCTGCGGGAGGTCTGACCGCGGAGCGCGCCCTGGGGTGTGCTCTTCCGGACCTACCGCGTCCCGGCCATGGGGCTGGTCGCGGGTGTCGGGTTCCTCGCGAGCCTTGCCGCGTTCGTGTTCTCGTTCATCCCGCGGTCGGGGTTCACCGCGTTCTCACCCGCCTTGTATCCCTGGATCGTCGGGCTGGTGATCATCGTCCTCGGTGCACCGCCGCTGATCTTCTACGCCGTGCGCAAGCGGTCGTGGGACATGCGCACCGCAGAGGACAAGAGCGTCCCGGTCACCCATGAGGCGGATCCACCCGCAGGTGCGGATCCGGGATCAGCGCCGGCTACTCGACGACGGCCGGATACCGCGTCGGGCCCTCCCCAGACAGGGTGGTGCCCATGATCTCCCGAAGCGACGACCCGCGGCCGAACGGTCGGGAGCGTCCCGCCTAGCCTGACGGCGTGACTGCTCCCGACCCCGCTCCGGCCCGGCGCCGCCTGGGTGTCGGGGCACTGGTCGTCCTCGTTCTCGCCGCAGCGGCGGTGACTGTCGCGATCGGCATGATCCGCTCTCTCGCGGCGCCCGTGGCGGTGGTGACCCCCGTCGTGACGCCGGCGGCCCCGGCCCACAGCGACACCGGCGCCGCCGCCGTGTACGTCCACGTCCACGGCGCCGTCGTGAGTCCCGGCCTGTATCGCCTCGACGCCGACGCGCGCGTGGTCGACGCTGTGGCCGCGGCCGGCGGGTTCAGCGACACGGCCGATCCGGCGGGAGTGAACCTCGCGCGCACCGTCACCGACGGCGAGCAGCTCTTCGTCCCCGAGCCCGGTCAAGCGCCGCCCGAATCGGCAGGCGGTGGAGCGTCCGGCGGGGCGGGTACGGACGGCCTCGTCGATCTGAACACCGCGGATGCCGCTGCGCTCGACACGCTTCCGCGCGTCGGTCCTGCGCTGGCCGAGCGGATCATCGCCTGGCGCGAGGAGAACGGGCGTTTCACGAGCGTCGAAGACCTGCTGGCGGTGTCCGGGATCGGCGAGAAGATGCTGGAGGCACTGCGGGAACGGGTCCGCGTGTGAGCGCCCGCATCCGCCGTCGCGACCTCCGCTTGCTCCCCGTCGCGATCGGTGTCTGGGTCGTCGCACTCGTGGCGACGCACCATCCCGAGGTCGCGGTCATCGTGGCGGCGGTCCTGTGGACGGTCGCGACGGCATTGCTGGTGGCCGTGGCGATCTCCCTTCGCAGGTCGCGCGGCGCCGCACGCCCGCGACGTTCGCCGATCACGATCTTCGCCGTCACTCTCGCTTTCGCCGCCGCGGCCGTCTCACACATCGCGATGAGCGCGCCGGACCGCGATCGGGTCCTCGCATTGCCCCTCTCCGGCGGGCGAGTGGTGGCGATCGAAGCCGATGTCACGGGAAAGATCCTGAGCTCTGCGACGGGCTGGCGTTTCGACGCTGTCGCCACCCGTGTGCGGATCGGCGGCGACGTCACCGCGACCCGGGTGCCTGTCGTCGTCCGTACGGCCGAGCGTCCCGTCGGGCTCGACCTCGGTGCCACCGTCTCGCTCACCGGCTCCGCCGCGCCCGCCCGGCCGGGGGAGCGGCCGGTCCTCGTCATCACGGCGGCCGGCCCGCCCGAGGTGGTGTCCCGGCCGCGGGGTCCCCTCGCCCTGGCTTCAAGCCTCCGCACGACGCTGCTCGCGCAGGCCGCTTCGCTGCCGCAGCCGGGCGCAGGCCTGGTCGCAGGGCTCGCAGTCGGCGACACATCCGCGGTCACTGTCGAGCTCGATGCGCAGATGAAGACCGCTTCGCTCTCGCATCTCACCGCGGTCTCCGGGGCGAACTGCGCGCTCGTCGTCGGCATCGCGTTCGTCGGCGCCGGGATGCTGGGGCTGCGCCGCCCGTGGCGCGTCACGATCGGGCTCGCGGCGCTCTCGGGCTTCGTGATCCTCGTCTCACCCGAGCCGAGCGTCGTGCGCGCGGCTGCCATGGCCGGGATCGCGATGCTCGCAGCGCTGCTCGGGCGCGCGGGTGCGGGAACATCCGTTCTGTGCCTGGCAATCGTCGCGTGTCTGATCGCCGACCCCTGGCTCGCCGGCAGTATCGGGTTCGCTCTGTCGTCGGCGGCGACCGGAGCCCTGATCCTGTTCGCCGGACCTGTGAGCGACTCGCTTCGGCGCTTCATGCCGCGCCCGCTCGCGCTCGCTATCGCAGTACCGGCCGCTGCCCAGCTCGCGTGCACCCCGATCCTGGTGATGATCGATCCGCGACTGCCCGTGTACGCCGTGCTCGCCAACGCGCTGACCGCGCCCGCGGCACCGCTGGCGACCATCGCCGGCCTCGCGGCATGCCTGAGCGCCGGGGTGCCGCTGTTGGCGAGCGGTCTCGCCGCGATCGCCTGGGTGCCCTGTGCCTGGATCGCCGCCACGGCGGAAGCGGTCGACGCCGTCCCGGGTAACTCGATCGCATGGATCCCGGGTGCGCCGGGCGTCATGCTGGCGACGGTCCTCTGCACCGCGCTGCTGCTGGCTATGCTGCCCGGCACCCCTCGCCGGGTTCGTCGCATTTCGACGGGGCTCGTCGCCCTCGCAGTGGGCGGGGCGGTCGGCGCGGGCCTCGTAACGGGGCCGCTCGACCGGGCGCGAACACCCGAGGACTGGGCGATCGCGCTGTGTGACGTGGGCCAGGGCGACGCGGTCCTCGTGCGCTCGAATGACGCCGTCGCTCTCGTCGACACCGGTCCCGATCCCGAGGCCCTCGCGGCGTGCCTGGACCGGTTCGAGGTCAGCCGTATCGATCTCCTCGTACTCACCCACTTCGACCTCGACCATGTCGGCGGCAGCGATGCGGTCATGGGGCGCGTCGGTGCGGTTCTTCACGGTCCGGTCGCGGAGCCGCAGGAGGAGCAGCTGCTCGCGCGGCTCGCCGCTGCCGGGGCAGAGGTTCGCACAGCTTCCGCCGGGCTGGCGGGGGTGCTGGGCGCCGCCGAGTGGGAGGTCCTGTGGCCGCGCAGTCGCGCGAGCGGGTTCGCGCCCGGCAACGATTCAAGCGTAGTGATCGATGTCCGCGGAGGCGGGATTCCCGCCGTGCTGCTCCTCGGCGATCTCTCGGAGACGCCCCAGCTGGCCCTCGGCGCCTCGCTGCGGTCGACATACGACGTCGTGAAGGTGTCGCACCACGGCAGCGCCGACCAAGCCGCGTCGCTGTACCGCCGACTCGGCGCGCGCGTTGCGCTGATCGGGGTGGGGGAGAACTCCTACGGCCATCCACGCGAAGAAACCCTCGCCCTCCTGCGGTCGCTCGGTCACGAGATCGTCCGCACCGACGAGACCGGGGCGGCAGCGCTCACCATGACGGATGACGGCATCCGGGTGTGGCGCCAGGATAGCCCGAAAGCAGCCACGCCGAGGCGGCTATCTCGGAGCCGCGCGAGGCGCAGAGCATTACCTTCGCAGCTTCCCGGCCAGCAAGGAAAGCTCTTCGTGGAAAATCTGAACCCGAGGCTTCTTTCCCACGGACTCCAGGATGTAGCCGCGCCAGCTCGTGATGCTGAACTTCCTCTCGGTGCGCTAAGTCACCTTCAGCGAGGGGAGAAGGGACTCATACTCCGTCACGAGCTTCCATGCTTCGGCCGCCGCGGACGAGGACTCGTGCGCGAACAGATTGCGGAGAATCCGCGCGGCGTAAGCGGTGGAAAACTCGGCCTCACTGATGGTCGCAGTCCGTGTGCCATATGGATGATAGAGCCACCTCTTCGACTTCTCCGTGAAGTCGGCGAAATCGGCCATGACGAAGTTGCGGCCGTTCTTATCCAGGATCTTCACCACATCCGCATGCGTCACATGGCTGGAGGTAAGCAGTGTGCTCGACAGAATATTGGCAGGGATGCGTAGCTCATTCTGCGCATAGCTCGAGAGTTGATTGGTCAGGTATCTGATCGCCTTTCGCGGCTCGCGGTTGACGGCAGCGGTGAACCATGACGACATGAACGACTCCCAGGAGATCGCAAGCGAGATGAAGGAGTCCGTCGCCGCTCGTCGTCGTAGGCGAAGCGTCCCACCATTCGCCACGATCGCGGCGTCGATAGCCTGCCAGTCTGCGAGGGATTCCTCGGCTCGGGAGGTGAACTCCTCGATGCGCAGGTCCGGATTAGTCTTATTCACCACGCGCCCCATCATGCCTCATGGGCCCCGGCTCTCAAGCCATGATCGTGGAACCGCGCATTGCGCAGTCACTTCGCAAGAGTTCCTCCGCTCGGAAGCTTGTGTCCTGCCTGTGGGTGGCGCCAGGTGAGGTCGGTGGTCGCGATTAGGCTGGGAGCATGCCGCCGAGTCCCCGACGTCCTGCCGCCCGCGGTGCCGCGAAGTCGGCTATCCGGCAGCTGTCGTGGCGTACGCCGGAACCGGCGCCCATCGTGCTCGTCGCAGGCCCCGAAGAGGTGTGCGCCGAGCGCGCCATCGCCGGACTCCGCGACTATCTGAAGGCCGAGGACCCGAGCCTCGAGGTCTCCGACATCCGCGCCGACGACTACGCCGAGGGCACCCTTCTCGGGATGGCGTCGCCCTCACTCTTCGGCGAACCTCGGCTCGTGCGAGTAGCGGGCGTCGAGAAGTGCTCCGACGCCTTCCTCGCAGAGGCCCTCGCGTATCTCGAGAATCCGCAGGAGGGCGCCACGATCGTCCTGCGGCACACGGGTGCGAGTGTCCGGGGCAAGAAGCTGCTCGAGGCCATCCGTTCGGGCATCGGGGGCGGGGTCGAGATCTCAGTTCCCGCGATCAAGCGCGACTCCGACCGTTTCGACTTCGCGGCGGGGGAGTTCAAGGCTGCGGGCAAGCGGATCGCTCCGTCGGCGCTGCGCAGCCTCGTCTCCGCTTTCGCCGACGACCTGACCGAGCTCGCGGCCGCCTGTCAGCAGCTCATCTCGGACGTGCCCGGTGACATCGGCGACCAGGTCGTCGAGCGGTATTACGGGGGTCGGGTCGAGACGACCGCCTTCGCCGTCGCCGACACCGCGATCGCCGGCCGCTACGGCGAGGCCCTCATCACGCTGCGGCACGCTCTGGCCAGTGGGGCCGACCCCGTGCCGCTCGTCGCTGCGATCGCCTCGAAGCTGCGCACCATGGCCCGCGTCGTCGGTACGCGCGAGCCGTCCGCCGCGCTCGCTGCCCGGCTCGGCATGAAGGACTGGCAGGTCGACCGAGCCAAGCGCGATCTCGTCGGCTGGACGGAATCCGCCCTCGCGACCGCGATCCAGGCGGCCGCCCGCGCGGATGCCGAGGTGAAGGGCGCCTCGCGCGACCCCGTCTTCGCGGTCGAGCGGCTTGTCACCGTCATCGCGACGCGGTCACCCTACGGGTCCTGATCGCTCAGCGGCAAAGCGAAAGGCCCGCCCCACATGGGGACGGGCCTTCGACAGCGGCGGCTCAGAGAGCGGCGACCTGCTTCGCGATAGCCGACTTGCGGTTCGCAGCCTGGTTCTCGTGGATGACGCCCTTGCTCACGGCCTTGTCGAGCTTCTTCGTGGCCTTGGCCAGCGCCTTCTCGGCAGCGGCCTTGTCGCCGGCGGCGATGGCCTCGCGGGTGCGACGCACCTCGGTCTTCAGCGCGCTCTTGACGGCCTTATTGCGCTCGCGCGCCTTCTCGTTGGTCTTGTTGCGCTTGATCTGCGACTTGATGTTCGCCACGTTCGACGTATCTTTCGTTCGGAGTTTTCGGTGGATGTGCCGGGCGACAGTAGAGGGATGCCGCACGGCGGTCGTGTGAGGGAGGAACCCACACGGCAAGCCGACTTCAGAGTCTATCAGGTCGCGTCGCGAGAGCCGGTATTCGCGAGGGTCGTGAGGGCGAGGTCGATGACCGCGTTGAACACGCGCGGACGCATGGCCGTGACGAGGTGGCTGGTGCGGGGGACGACGATCAGTTCCGCCTCGGGGGCGAGCTTCGCGAACAGCCGTTCATTGACGCGTAGCTGGTCGTACTGACCGTTCACGAACCAGGTCGGCACATCGATCCGTCGGATCGCCGCGAGCAGGTCGAGCACCGACAGGCTCGCCAGCGCAACGTCCTGCGCGTCGTAGGCGTATCCGCCGGCGCCGAAGTCCGGCCGGGTCTCGACGGGAAGCGTGCGGTCGAGGACCCAGTCGGTGATCCGCTGGCCACGGCCGGGCAAGCGGTCGAACCCGAGGGCGAGCGCTCGGTACACCGCGAGGCCGAAGCCACGGGGGATCGCGGTGCAGGACGCGGCGATGAACGCCGACACCGGCGGGCGTTCCTCGCGGCCGACGTAAGCGGTGCTCAGCAGCCCGCCCATCGAGTGGCCCACCAGCAACACGGGGCCGCGCTCAGCGGCATCCCGAACCGCATCGTCGATCGTCGCGAACGCACCATCGAGGGTGAAGGTCTCGGCCATGCGAGTGCCGTGGCCGGGCAGGTCGAGCGCCGTGACGGGGATGCCGCGATCCTGGAGGTGGGCCACCTGAGCGCGCCACATCGTGGCCGAGGTCCGGATCCCGTGCACGAGCACCACCTGCGCGGTCATGCTTCCACCCTACGGACCCGAACCCTGCGCGGGGGAGCAGCTCGGCGAGCACATGAACGAGTGAGGGCGACCGGTGATCCCGGCCGCCCTCACGTCGCATCAGCGTGCCCGCGAAATCATCGCTCCGAGACGGCACCTCGTCGCCGCGTCACCGCGATGACGCCGCCCGCGACGAGGAGCATCGCTCCCGCGAGCAGAACGCCGAGCGGCGTCTCCGCGCCGGTCACCGCGAGCTGCCCCGAGCGCACGACGGTGATCGCGAACTCCAGCGGCTCCTCGCCGGCCGTCGAGATCCGCAGCGTGTGGGCTCCCACCGCGAAGTCTGCGGGAATCGCCACCCGGAATGACGTGACGCCGGAGCCGTCAGCGGCCGGGATGCCACGTACCTCGATCGGCTCGCTGAAGAGGGTCGCACCGATCTGCTGGCCGGGCTCGAGGCCCGAGACCCGCACATCGATGAACCCGCCCTGCTCGACGCGGGTGGTGGAGAGCTGGACCTGCGCCCACGCCGCCGTGCCCGGTTCGGTACCCGGCTCGGTGCTCGGCTCGCCGATCCGGACCGGGATCGTGACCGTCGTCTCCGTGGCATCCGTCATCAGGACGAGCTCGGCGGCGCCGTCCGGGAGGTCGGCCGGAAGCGGCACCGACACGACCGTGCTTCCGCCCGCGACCGGTGCGGACGCGATCACCTCGCCGCCGAGCGAGACATCCACCGCACCGTTCTGGGGGGCTCCGAGGCTCGTCATGTCGAGGTTCGACACGGTCAGCTCGAGCGTCGAGCCCGCGGCAGCGGTCTCGGGGACGCCCTGGACGCGGACGGCGTGCTTCGTGAACGACGGCGCGACGGGCTGCTGCGCGCCGAGGTACTCGATCCAGGCCTCGTGGTCGAGGAAGCCGGTATCGACGTAGTCGGTGCCCGCGGCGAAGGCGCGGAAGTTGTCTCCCGACCCGGATGCGAGGAACGAGAGCGTGCCGATGCGGTACTCGGCGTCGAGGTCGAGCGGCTGCCCGTCGACCGTGACCGAGGTGATCCGGCTGCCCTCCGGGCGGGTGTCGTCGAACGTGTAGGTCACATTGTCGGACAGGCCCAGCTGCAGGTACGGACGCGACGGCACGTTGCCGTCCTTATCGCGCTGCCACTGCTGCTCGAGGACGCGCACGAAGTCGGCGCCCGTGAGGGTCACGAGGGCCATCGTGTTGTTGAACGGCAGCACGGCGTACGCCTGACCCCAGGTGATCGTGCCGTCCGGCACGCCCGCGACCGCGTTGGCCCCGAACTCGGCCTGCGTGTCGAACAGGTCGGCCCGAAGGCCGCCGGAGTTCGTCACGCCGATCTGCGCGCCGTTCGGCAAGTTCGCCAGGTTGGAGCGGATCGACTCCGCGACGAGGTTTCCGAGCGAGGACTCCGACGCCCGGTCGTCGCGCTTGCCGCCGGCATAGGCGCCGTCGACATACGAGCCGCCCGAGTACGCGCTGGTGATATCGGCGGAGATCGTCGCGACCGGCGTGTTGCCGATCTCAGCGAAGTCCGCGAGCGCCTGCCGGACGATCTCGTCGACCTCGGCGACGCGCGGGTAGGTCGCGATCAGGTCGGCGGCGGGCGTCTCGGTCTGGCCGACGTTCTCCTGTGAGTGCGAGACGACCTCGCCGCTCGTGGGATCGACCGAGAGGATGACCTTGCCGACGAACTCGCCGTACGAGCCGGTCTGGACGATCGGTCGCGTCCGGTCCGTTCCCGGGATCGGCGCCGACCACGCGTACAGCTTGTGCGTGTGACCGGTGTAGATGGCGTCGACCTCGGGGGAGGTCTCCTTGACGATGCGGGCGAAGACCGCGCTGTCGGCGACGGCCTCGTCGAGGCTCGCGTCCGAGGCGCTGTCGGCCGCACCCTCGTGGTAGAGCGCGACGATGACATCGGCCTGGTCGCCGGAGCCGTCGGTGAGGTCGGCTGCGACGCGGTTGACCGCTTCGACGGGGTCGCCGAACTCGAGACCGGCGATGCCCGCGCCGCTCACCAGCGACGCGGTCTCCTCCGTCACGACGCCGATGACGCCGATCGTGAGGCCCTGAGACTCGATGAGCTCGTACTCGTCGAACTGGGGATCGGTCGTGCCGGCGGCGTAGACGTTCGCCCCGAGGTGCGAGAAGTCCGCACGCGGGATGACGCGGTCGCGCAGGTCGGCGAAGCCGCGGTCGAACTCGTGGTTGCCCACCGCGCTCGCCCGCAGATCAAGGGCGTTCAGCACGTCGATCGTCGGCTCGTCCTGAGCGAGTGACGACGCCGGGAGCGAAGCCCCGATGTTGTCACCGGCCGACAGCAGCACAGCGTCGGGTGCAGCGGCGCGCAGCTCCTCGATGGTTCCGGCGAACCCGACGGTCCCCGGAACCTCGGGCTGGGCCTCCACCTTGCCCTCGGCGGGCTTGGCGGGCGTGACCCCGGTGATGCGGCCGTGGAAGTCGTTGATCCCGAGCAGCGTCAGATCGATGGGCTCGACCGGGGCCGTGGCCTCCGCCGAGAGGCCGACCTTGACCGGGTCGTGGTCGGAGGAACGGTAGGGGCCGTCGTCGTGGAAGTTCACCGGGAAGTAGTTGTACCGGCTGTACTCCAGGAAGATGGACTCGCCCGCATTGATGTTCCACACGTCGGCGCCCGTGGCGCGCTCGCACGCGGCCTCGTTCATGAGGATGTGGTCGAGCGAGCCGGAAAGCTCCTGGAACACGTAGCTGGTGTCCGTCGGATCGAACGTGATCCCCGCGTCGACATATCCCGACTCGTAGAACACCTGCATCGGGTCCTCCTGCGAGTAGGAGTTGAAGTCTCCCGCCAGCAGGACGGAGTCCACGTCGCCCTGGATCCGATCGACCCACGCGTCGAGCGAGCGCGCCTGTCGCACGCGCGACTCGTTCGAGGCTCCCTGGCCGTCTCCCGTGTCGGCGTCACCCGCCCAGGGACCCGCCGAGCCCTTCGACTTGAAGTGGTTGACGACGAAGAGGAACGGCTCGCCGCCGTCGACCGGGGCGAAGGCCTGCGCGATCGGAGCCCGTGCGTTCTGGAAGGCCTCGCCCGCGTCGGACTCGGTTCCGAGAGCCCGAGCGTCGCCGACGCGTTCGACGGCGCTCGGCTGGTAGATGATCGCGTTCGTGATGACGTCGCGCCCCGCGGCATCCGGCAGCTCGTCCGACGACGGCACGAACGCCCAGCGCTCCGAGCCGGCCGCCGCGTTCAGGGCGGCGACGAGCGAAGCGGTCGCCTCGTCAGGCTGCTCACCGAGCCGCGCCGAGTCCTCGATCTCCATGAGTCCGACGACGGAGGCATCGAGCGCGTTGATCGCGGCGAGGATCTTCTCCTGCTGGCGTTCGAAGGATGCCGCGTCCCACGCCCCGCGCTGATCGCAGCCCCCGCGGACGTTGGTCCCCTTGCCCTCACGATCGGTGTAGGCCTGGCAGGCGCTGTCTTCGACACCGAGGGTCGTGAAGTAGTTCAGGACATTGAACGACGCCACCGAGACGTCCCCGCCGACCTCCGCCGGAACGGCGGTGCGCGTGTTCTCGACGGTGATGTCGTCGTCACGGTTCTCACTGGCGACGATGTGCCGCACGGGGCTCAGCTTCCAAGCGTCGTTGCGGTAATCGAAGACGACCGGCGCGTCGAACGTCACCCGAGCGCCGACGCGAACGGGCTCGCTGGTCGAGATGTAGGGCGGTGTCGCACCGGCTGCCGCGAGGTTAGTCGACGAGCCGTCGTCGAGCACCACGCGGCGTGCGGCGTTGTCCGCCGCGACGGCCGCCGCTTCCGCGGAACCGGGACGAGCGACATCCGTGGGCTGGCGCAGCGGCTCGGCACCCGTGGCGAGCACGAGCTCGCCGAATCGGTTGAGGTTGTAGTTGTCGGCGACGACGAAGTCGCCCTGCGGCTGAACCAGCATCGACTCGAGCGCTTGGCGGTGCGCGTCGTCGGTCGGCCACGCCACCGTCGCCGGCACCACCGGGGCCGCGTCGGCGATCGCCGTCGCACCTCCCGGGCCGACGGTGAGCTGCGTCAGCCCGAAGTAGTCGCCCACGACACCGGTAACGCGCACCGTGCTACCGGGCGTGACCTCTCCGACCGCAGCGGGGGAGTAGACGAAGATCGCGTCGGAGGCCCGATGCGTCGCGAAATCGATCGCACCGCCGGTGCCGCCTGTCTGGATGACGTAGCCGTTGTACCCGCCCGTGGGATAGTGCGCCGTGACGACGCCTTCCGTCGTGACGGTCTGACCTGCCAGGGGCGAACGAGCGCCCGTGCCCTGAATCTCGCTGATCGAGACCACCTCGGGCCCAGCGGGCTGCTCCGGCTCACCGGGCTGCTCCGGCTCACCCGGCTGCTCCGGCTCACCCGGCTGCTCCGGCTCACCCGGCTGCTCGGGGATCGTCCCGGCTGCGCCCTGGGGCGTCGGTGCACCGGCCGTGAAGTCGGCCCCGTTGTCGGCGGTGTTCGCGCCCTGGTCGTCCCGAGCGATGCTCGTCGCGTTGGTCGTCGCCGGTGCCGCGCCGGAGCCTGCGAAGTCGGTCGCGTTGCCCCACCCGACGTAGTCGACGACAGCGTCGTTCTGCGCGAGGCCCGATCCACCGCTGAGCGCGGCCGTCGAGTTCACGAGCGCGACCTTGCCCTGCGTGCCGCTCATCGGGATGGAGCCCTCGATGTCGGCCGTGAAGCCGGGCAGCGCGGCGTTACCGCCGATGGCCTGGCCGATCAGCAGGTGCCCGCCGGGTTCGATGGTGGCACCCGCGAGAGCAGTCACCTGCCAGTTGGCTCCCGTGCTCGACGCGTACTGGACGCTCCAGCCGTCGAGTGAGACAGCGGCATCCGAGGTGTTGCGAAGCTCGATGAAGTCGCGGTTCAGGGGTGCGCCGCTGTTTCCACCGCCGCCGTAGATCTCGTTGATCACGACGGGCGCGTCAGCGCCGACCGCGGCACTCGCGGGCATCGCTGCCCACCCCACACCTCCCGCCACGATCGCGACGGCGGCGCTGGAGGCCACCCATCTGTGCCAGGGGCGTCGCGCGGGCGCGACAGGGTCTGCTGTGATCACGGTGCTCTCCCGGGGGGGCGGACCGGGCGCGGGGGATATCGCGCAACCACCGGCCGCCGCACTGAGCATTCGACGTCATCGACGTGTTCGGCAAGTAGCGGAATGGTTAATTGTTTATCACTCAGCTGAGTGCTGGCGTGTCCGGCCTTCGGCCTCGTACCATCCCGCGCGCGAGGGTTCGCGGCAGTGCCGTTGCGCGGCCCCGGGTAGACTCTCCGGGACATGTCTCCGCGCGCACTCCAGCCGCTCGCGCCTGCCGCAACGCCGCCCGAGCTCATCCGCAACTTCTGCATCATCGCCCACATCGACCACGGCAAGTCGACGCTGGCCGACCGGATGCTGCAGATCACCGGCGTCGTCGCCGACCGCGACATGCGCGCCCAGTACCTCGACCGCATGGACATCGAGCGCGAGCGCGGCATCACGATCAAGAGCCAGGCGGTCCGGATGCCGTGGTCGAAAGACTCCGGCACGTTCGCGCTGAACATGATCGACACGCCCGGTCACGTCGACTTCACGTACGAGGTCAGCCGCTCTCTCGCCGCGTGCGAGGGTGCCATCCTGCTCGTCGACGCCGCGCAGGGCATCGAGGCTCAGACGCTCGCCAACCTTTACCTCGCGCTCGAGAACGACCTGCAGATCATCCCGGTGCTCAACAAGATCGACCTTCCGGCGGCCGACCCCGAGAAGTACGCCGCGGAGCTCGCGAATCTCATCGGCGGCGACCCCGAAGACGTGCTCCGTGTCAGCGGCAAGACCGGCATCGGCGTCGAGGATCTGCTGGATCGCATCGTCGACCGCATCCCTGCCCCCGTCGGCGACCCCGACGCACCGGCGCGCGCGATGATCTTCGACTCCGTCTACGACGCCTACCGCGGCGTCGTCACCTACGTCCGTATGGTCGACGGCAAGCTCGAACCGCGCGAGCGCATCCAGATGATGTCGACGCGCGCGACGCACGAGCTGCTCGAGATCGGCGTGTCGAGCCCGGAGCCCATCCCCACGAAGGGACTCGGTGTCGGCGAGGTCGGCTACCTGATCACGGGTGTGAAGGACGTCCGCCAGTCCAAGGTGGGCGACACGATCACCAACCACCGCAAGCCGGCGTCCGAGGCGCTGCCCGGATACACCGACCCCAAGCCGATGGTGTTCTCCGGCATCTACCCGATCGACGGCAGCGACTACGGCGACCTGCGCGAGGCTCTCGACAAGCTCAAGCTGTCGGACGCGTCGCTCCAGTACGAGCCGGAGACCTCGGTGGCGCTCGGATTCGGATTCCGCTGCGGCTTCCTCGGGCTGCTCCACCTCGAGATCATCACCGAGCGCCTGTCGCGCGAGTTCGGCCTCGACCTCATCACGACGGCACCGTCGGTGACCTATGAGGTCGCGACCGACACCGGCGAGACCGTCGTGGTGACCAACCCCAGCGAGTACCCCGACGGCCGCGTCGCCGAGGTGTCCGAGCCGGTCGTGAAGGTCGGCATCCTCGCCCCGAAGGACTACGTGGGCACGGTCATGGAGCTCTGCCAGTCGCGCCGCGGCACTCTCCTCGGCATGGACTACCTGAGCGAGGACCGCGTCGAGCTGCGCTACAACATGCCGCTCGGCGAGATCGTCTTCGACTTCTTCGACCACCTCAAGTCGCGCACGCAGGGATACGCGAGCCTCGACTACGAGCCCGCCGGGTCGCAGACCGCCGACCTGGTGAAGGTCGACATCCTCCTGCAGGGTGAGAAGGTCGACGCGTTCAGCTCGATCGTCCACCGCGAGAAGGCCTACGCCTACGGCACGATGATGACCGAGCGCCTGCGCAAGCTCATCCCGCGCCAGCAGTTCGAAGTGCCGATCCAGGCCGCCATCGGCGCACGCATCATCGCCCGCGAGAACATCCGCGCGATTCGCAAGGACGTCCTCGCCAAGTGCTACGGCGGTGACATCACGCGTAAGCGCAAGCTCCTCGAGAAGCAGAAAGAGGGCAAGAAGCGCATGAAGATGGTGGGTCGCGTCGAGGTGCCGCAGGAGGCGTTCATCGCCGCGCTGTCGGGCGACGTCGAAGGCAAGGACAAGAAGTAGCCCCACGGGGAGCAACGAGGAGACCCATGCATCAGCGACGCGGGACCTTCCGGGACGAGACCGTCGACTACGCGGCGGTCGGCGCGACACGCGCGCACGACCTCATGGCGTATCCGCCCGAACACAGCATCCCCGCGGAGGACGCATGGCGGATCGGCAGCGGGCAGGCTCGCTTCGACACCGCCGCCGACCTCCTCATGTCGTGGGCAGCGCTCCGTGGGGCGGGTTTGCGAGTCGCGGATGTTCGGCCCGCATCGGGACCGATGTACACCGGCGTCGCGTTCGACGACCAGGGAAACGCCGTCGCGCCCAGCAGCATGGAACACGAGCAGCGCTTCGCGGCGGACGGCACCCCCTACGTCGGAGCCGGCACCACGCTTCAGGTGCACGGGCGTGTGTCGGGGCTGAATGCGGATGCGGAGCTCCGCGTGATCTTCGTCGACGAGGAGCCCCGCCGGGTCGCGTTCGCTCTCGGGACCGTCGGCGGTTCCGTCGTGAGCGGCGAGGAGTCCTTCCTCCTCGAGTGGCGCGACAACGATGAGGTCTGGTTCGTCGTGCGGGCGTTCGATCGGCCGACGGCATTGGCTTACCGCATGCTCAAGAGTCTCGTCCGCCGCCGCCGCCGGATGCTGTTCCAGGGATACCTCCGCGCGATCTCGCCGCTGTACGCGACGCCTGAGGCCTGATGGGCGCGGCACTGCCGAACGGTGATCCGGTGCCGGTCGGCGGGACGCTGCCGGACGACCTCGTCATCGACCCCGACGTCCCGTTCGGGGTGTACCTGCACGTTCCGTTCTGCCGGGTGCGGTGCGGCTACTGCGACTTCAACACCTACACCGCCACAGAGCTACGTGGCGCGCGGCAAGATGCCTACGCCGACGAGGTGCTGCGCGAGATCGCCCTCTCGGCCGATGTGATGGACGAGCGCGGCCCCCGGCGTTCGGCGCAGACGGTGTTCTTCGGCGGCGGCACTCCCACGTTGCTTCCGGCCGGAGACCTCGCTCGGATGCTGAGCGGAGTGCGGGACACGTTCGGCATCGCCGCCGGCGCGGAGGTCACCGTCGAGGCGAACCCCGACACGATGAACCCTCGGGTCGCCGACGAGCTGGCGGCGGCGGGCGTGACGCGCCTGTCGATCGGCATGCAGTCGGCCGTACCGCACGTGCTGGCGGCCCTCGACCGGACGCACGACCCCGCGAACGTCTCGACCGCCGTCGCCGCCGCGCGCGTGGCGGGACTCGACGTCTCGGTCGACCTGATCTATGGAGCGCCGGGGGAGAGCCTCGACGATTGGCGGCGCTCCGTCGAGACCGCAGTCGCGCTCGAGCCCGATCACGTCTCCGCCTACGCGCTCATCATCGAGGAGGGCACGCGCCTCGAGCGCCAGATCCGCCGTGGTGAGGTACCCGCGCCCGACGACGACCTCCAGGCAGACATGTATGAGCTGGCCGACGAGCGTCTCGCCGCCGCCGGCTTCTCCTGGTACGAGGTATCGAACTGGGCACGATCGACCGACCAGCGCTCGCGTCACAACCTGGCCTACTGGCGCGGAACCGACTGGTGGGGTTACGGGCCGGGCGCGCACAGTCACATCGCGGGCCTCCGCTGGTGGAACGTGAAACACCCGGCGGCATATGCTCAGCGGCTCTCCGCGGGCGAGTCTCCCGCCGCAGGCCGCGAGCGCCCGGATGCCGAGGCCCGGCGGCTCGAGTCCGTCCTGCTGCGATCGCGCATCGTGGACGGACTCGCCGTCGATGAGCTCGCGATCGACTCGCGCCGTGCCGTCGCATCGCTCATCGCCGACGGTCTCATCGAGGGCCCCGAAGCCGTCCGCGGTCGCGTCGTCCTCACCCGGCGCGGACGCCTCATGGCCGATGCCGTCGTACGGGCGCTCACCGAGTGATCCCGGGCGGCGACCCGGCTCGCCCACGCGGTAGAATTGGCACTCGCAGACATCGAGTGCCAAACAGGAGGTGACGGACATGGTCTCAGAGCGCGGACTGCAGGTGCTGCGGGCGATCGTGCAGGACTATGTCGACACCCGCGAGCCCGTGGGAAGCAAGTCGATCGTCGAGCGCCACGCCTTCGGCGTCTCGGCCGCCACGATCCGCAACGACATGGCGCTCCTCGAGGACGAGGAGCTCATCGCCGCGCCCCACACGTCATCCGGACGCGTGCCGACCGATAAGGGCTACCGCGTCTTCGTCGACCATCTGGCAGGCCTTCGCCCCCTGAGCGCCGCCCAGCGCTCGGCCATCACGACCTTCCTCGACGGCCCCACCGACCTCGACGATCTGCTCGTGCGGACGGTTCGTGCGCTCACCCAGCTGACGGGCCAGGTCGCAATGGTGCAGTACCCGTCCTTCGCGCGCGCGCAGGTCTCGCACCTCGAGTTGGTCGACCTCGGCGGCGGACGACTCGTCGTCATCGTCGTCACCGACACCGGCCGTGTCTCCCAGCGGGTGGGCGTGGTACGCACGCTCCTCGACGAAGCGCAATTCGCCGTAGCCAAGGCGACGCTGCGCGCCGCTGTCACCGGCGTCGCCGTGCGAGACGCCGTCAACGCGGTGTCGGCGCTCGCGGAGAGCGAGTCGGTCGGCGACCCGATCGGCGATGCGGTGCGCGAGATCGCCCGCATCCTGGTCGAAGAGCTCGAGACGTTCCGGCAGGACCGCCTTGTCATGGCCGGCACCGCCACGCTCGCGCGGCGAGAGGCGGATTTCCGCGGCAGTATCTATCCGCTGCTCGAAGCCATCGAGGAGCAGGTGACGCTGCTTCGGCTCATGGGCGAGATGGTCGCCGACGACCGCGGCGTCGCAGCGCGAATCGGCCGCGAGAACGAGGCGTACGGGCTCTCCGAAGCTTCGGTCGTCACGAGCGACTACGACGTCCCGGGCTCGCATGCACGCGTCGGCCTCATGGGCCCGACGCGCATGGACTACCCGACGAACCTCGCGACGGTCCGCGCCGTCGCGCACTACCTCAGCCGGCTCCTCGACGAAGACGAGAAGTCCCGCTGACCCACCCCACCCACGCCCGAACGGGCGGAAAGGCGATCCGTGGCTGACCACTACGAGGTCCTGGGCGTTGCGCGCGACGCGTCGCCCGACGAGATCAAGAAGGCGTACCGACGCCTGGCACGAGAACTGCACCCCGACGTCAACCCGGGAGAGGATGCGTCCGAGCGATTCAAGCTCGTCACGCATGCTTACGACGTCCTCAGCGATCCGGAGCAGCGTCAGCGCTACGACATGGGCGGCGACTCCGCCGGCGGCTTCGGCGGCGCCGCGGGCTTCGGCGGATTCAGCGACATCTTCGAGACCTTCTTCGGCGGCGGCGCCGGAGGCGGCGGTCGCGCCGGGCGTCCGCGCTCCCGGCGCGAACGCGGACAGGATGCGCTCGTCCGGGTCACCCTCGAGCTCGGCGACGTCGTCTTCGGCGTGCATCGCGACATCGAGGTCGACACCGCGGTGCTCTGCGACACCTGCCAGGGCTCGTGCTGCCAGCCGGGAACGCAGCCGGTCACCTGCGACGTCTGCCACGGTGCGGGCAATGTGCAGCGCACGGTCCGCAGCCTCCTGGGCAACGTCGTGACGTCGCAGCCCTGCAACGTCTGCCAGGGCTACGGCACCACCATCCCCTATCCGTGCACGACCTGCCAGGGGCAGGGACGCGTCCGGGCTCGCCGCACCGTCTCGCTCGACATCCCCGCAGGCGTCGAGACCGGGTTGCGCCTGCAGCTCCCCGGATCCGGCGAGGTCGGTCCCGCCGGCGGCCCCAACGGCGATCTGTACCTCGAGGTCACGGTCGCTCCGCACGACGTGTTCAGCCGCGAGGGTGACGATCTGCTCGCCACGCTCGAGGTGTCGATGCCCGACGCCGTCCTGGGCACCAGCACCACGATCGAGTCGCTCGACGGTCCGGTCGAGCTCGAGTTGCGTCCGGGCGTCCAGTCCGGCGACGTCCTCACCGTCAAGGGTCGCGGCATCACGCCGCTTCGCGGCTCGACGCGCGGCGACCTGCGTGTCGGCGTTCATGTCGTCACCCCGACGCGTCTGGATGCCAAGGAGCGGGCCCTCATCGAGGAGCTGAAGAAGCGCACGAAGTCGCCCGCACCACAACTCGCGGAGTTCCACCAGGGCCTTTTCGCCAAGCTCCGCGATCGGTTCCGGAACAGCTGAGCGCATGGCCCTGCACTTCCTCGTCGACCCGCCGCTCATCACTCGGCCGGGCGAGTTCGTCGACCTCACCGGCGCCGAGGCTCATCACGCGGCCGGCGTCCGTCGCGTGCGTGTCGGTGAGACGGTGACGGTGGGCGACGGCGAGGGGGCGTGGCTCGAGGGCACCGTCACCGCAGCCGATCCGAAGCTCGTCCGCATCGAGGCGCTCTCGCGAGTCGAGCATCCCGCGCCCGCACGGCGCGTGACGCTGATCCAGGCGCTCGCGAAGGGCGATCGCGACGAGCTCGCGGTGCAGGCCTGCACCGAGCTCGGCGTCGATGCGATCGTGCCCTGGCAGGCCGCGCGAAGCGTCTCGCGGTGGAGCGGACCGAAGGTCGAGCGCGGTGTGCAGCGGTGGGCGACCATCGCGCGCGAAGCGGCGAAGCAGGCGCATCGCGCGTGGCTGCCCGCCGTCGACGCGCCCGTGTCGACGACGGAGCTCGCGGCGCGATGCGGCTCCGAGCGGGTGCTGGTGCTCGAGCCGACGGCGACGCGGCGACTGAGCGAGGTCGAACTGGGCGAGGGCGACGTGTCGCTCGTGGTCGGTCCCGAGGGCGGGATCGCAGCCGAGGAGCTGGACGCGCTCGTCGCGGCCGGCGCGGTCGCCGTGCGTCTGGGGGACACGGTCCTGCGGACGTCGACGGCCGGCCCCGCTGCGCTCGGCGTCGTCAACGTCGCCCTCGGTCGCTGGTGACGCCGCCCGTCCCGCCACCGCACCCCGTCGATAGACTGAACGCATGAGCGAACCGTCTGTCTTCACGCGCATCCTCCGCGGCGAGATCCCCTCCGAGATCATCGCGGAGACCGAGAACGCGTTCGCGATCCGCGACATCGCTCCGCAGGCTCCGGTGCATCTCCTCGTGATCCCCAAGACCGAGCGCTACCGCACCGTGGTCGAGCTCGCCGCGGGCGACCCCGCTCTCCTCAGCGAGCTCGTCGGGCTCGCGAACTCCGTCGCTGCCGAGCATTCGGACGGCGACTTCCGTTTGATCTTCAACACCGGCCCCGGCGCAGGACAGACCGTGTTCCACGTTCACGCGCACGTGCTCGCCGGTGGCCTCTCCGAAGGGAGCCTCGGTGGCTGATGCTTCCGAACCCGCCGTCGCGACGATCCTCGCCGACGGTGTCGCCATGGTCCAGCTGCTCGGGCCCCAAGACCGCCTCCTGCGCGTCGTCGAGCGGGAGCACCCCGACGTCGACGTCCTCGTCCGCGGCAACGAAATCACCCTGACGGGCTCGAACGATGACGTCGCCGCCGCGAAGTCGCTCGTCGACGAGCTGATCGCCATGGCACGGGCCGGGCAAGGCCTCGATCCGAGCGACGTGTCGACGTCCAGTCGCATCCTGCAGCGGCGAAAGGGCGATGAAGGCCCGCGCCCGTCCGAGGTGCTGGGGGAGGCGATCCTCTCCTCGCGCGGCAAGGTGATCCGGCCGAAGACGCTGGGGCAGAAGGCCTACGTCGACGCGATCGACGAGAACACGATCGTCTTCGGCATCGGCCCCGCGGGAACCGGCAAGACCTACCTCGCGATGGCGAAGGCGGTGCAGGCTCTGCAGCGCAAGGAGGTCAATCGCATCATCCTGACGCGCCCCGCCGTGGAAGCGGGAGAGCGCCTCGGCTTCCTGCCCGGCACCCTCACCGACAAGATCGACCCGTACCTCCGGCCGCTGTACGACGCTCTCAACGAGATGCTCGACCCCGAGCTCGTCCCCAAGCTCATGGCCACCGGCACGATCGAGGTCGCGCCGCTGGCGTACATGCGCGGACGCACCCTGAACGATTCGTTCGTCGTGCTCGACGAAGCGCAGAACACCACGCCCGAGCAGATGAAGATGTTCCTCACGCGTCTCGGGTTCGGCACGCGCATGGTCGTCACCGGCGACATCACACAGGTCGACCTTCCCCAGGGGACGTCCGGCCTGCGCACCGTGACACGCGTTCTGAAGAGCATCGACGACATTCATTTCGCCACCCTCACCAGCGAGGACGTCGTGCGGCACACTCTCGTCGGCCGGATCGTTGACGCGTACAGCGAGTACGACGAGCAGCGGCTGGCCGCGCGTCGTGAGCGCGACGAGGCCAGCGAGTTCGCCAACCGGGCCGAGCGGCGCACCGCGACACGGCCCGTCGGTCCGCGCGACCGACTCCCGAAACGAGGACGTTCATGACCATCGAGATCACCAACGAATCCGGCGTGTCCGTCGACGAGACCGTGCTGTTGCGCCTGACCGAGCACAACCTCGCGCAGCTGAACGTGAGCCCGGACGCCGACCTCGCCATCCTCCTCGTCGACGAGGGCGCCATGGAGTCTCTCCACGTGCAGTGGATGGACGAGCCCGGCCCCACCGACGTGCTCAGCTTCCCGATGGACGAGCTCCGCCCGGGCACCGAAGACGCCCCGACCCCGCCGGGACTTCTCGGCGATATCGTGCTGTGCCCGCAGGTGGCCGAGGCACAGGCGCAGGCCGCGCGCCACACGACGCTCGACGAGCTCATCCTCCTCACGACGCACGGGCTGCTGCACCTGCTCGGGTTCGATCACGCCGAGCCGGAGGAGGAGCGCGAGATGTTCGGCCTCCAGCGCGAGTTGATCTCGGCTTTCCACGCAAGCGAGCGCCGCCGCGCGTGACCGTCTTCCTCCTCGTCCTCGGCGCGGTGTTCCTCGTCGCGCTCGGGGGTCTGATGGCCGCTCTCGATGCCGCTCTCGGTGTCACATCGCGCGCTGACCTCGCCGACTGGGCGGAGTCCAGTCGGCGCCAGCAGGCGCTCCGCCGCATCGCCGATGACACGACGGCCCACGCGAACGCCGTCGTCTTCATCCGCATCCTCGCGGAGTCGACGGCTGCGGTGTTCGTCACGGCGGCGCTGACCCTCGCGCTCGAGAATCTGTGGTGGGCGATCCTCGTCGCCGCCCTGCTCATGACGGCGGTGTCCTTCGTTCTGGTCGGCGCGAGCCCGCGATCGGTCGGGCGTCAGCACGCCCGCGGCCTGCTCATCGCGTGCGCTCCGGTCGTGCGCGGCGCCCGCATCGTGCTGGGACCTCTCGCCCACCTCCTGGTGATCGTGGGCAATCGCGTCACGCCGGGCGTCTCGCGCGGCACCTCCTTCGCCTCCGAAGAGCAGCTCCTGAGCATGGTCGACGAGGCGGTTTCGCAGGACCTCATCGAAGCCGACGATCGCGACCTCATCCATTCGGTGTTCGATTTCACCGACACGCTCGTCCGTGCGGTGATGGTGCCCCGGACCGACATGGTCACGGTGCCGCAGACGGCCACGACGCACGAAGCGCTCGCGCTGTTCCTCGAGCGCGGCGTGTCGCGGGTGCCGGTCACGGACGACGAGCGCGACGACATCATCGGCGTCGTGTACCTCAAGGACCTCGTGCAGTTCTCCTACGGCGAGGCGAAGGGATGGCGCGACGTACCCGTGGGCCGCGTGGCGCGGCCGGCCGTGTTCGTCCCCGAGTCGATGCGCGCCGAATCGCTGCTGCAGCAGATGAAACGGGATGCCGTTCACGTGTGCCTCGTCGTCGACGAGTACGGCGGGGTCGCCGGCCTGATCACCCTCGAGGACCTCATCGAGGAGCTCGTCGGTGAGATCGCCGACGAGTACGACCGCGGCGCGGCAGAGGTCGTCGAGCTCGAACCCGGCCGTTACCGCGTGAGTGCCCGGCTCGGCCTCGACGAGGTCGGCGAACTTTTCGGCATCGAGCTGGACGATGACGACGTCGACTCCATCGGCGGGCTGCTCGGCAAGACGCTCGGCCGGGTCCCGATGCCGGGGGCGACCGTGACCGTCGACGGGATCACGATCACCGGCGGCGTCTCGCGGGGCCGCGGGCGGGGACTCGCGACCGTCTTCGTCGAACGCGCCCCCGCCGACGAGACGGACGACACGACGCACCCGCGGACCGGAGAGGTCCGCGTGGCACGAAGAGGAGAAGACAGCAGATGACCGCAGCAGAGAGCCGATCGGGGTTCGTGACCTTCGTCGGACGTCCCAACGTCGGGAAATCCACGCTGACGAACGCCCTGGTGGGCGAGAAGGTCGCGATCACGAGCGACAAGCCGCAGACGACGCGGCGCGCGATCCGTGGCATCCTGAACCGACCCGGCGGTCAGCTGGTGATCGTCGACACGCCCGGTATCCACAAGCCGCGCACCCTGCTCGGTCAGCGCCTGAACGACCTCGTCGAGCAGGTTCTGGGTGACGTCGACGTCATCGGCTTCCTCGTGCCCGCCGTCGACAAGGTCGGGCCCGGTGACCGCCGCATCGCCGCGTCGCTCGACGGCTACACCCGCGCGAAGAAGGTCGCCATCGTGACCAAGACCGACCTGGCGACCCGCGATGAGATCATGGAGCGCCTCATGGAGGTCGACAGCCTTCGCGAGGACTGGGCAGCTGTGATCCCGTTGTCCGCCGTCACCGAGGATCAGCTCGATGTGCTGGCCGACGAGCTGCTCGCGCTGATGCCCGAAGGGCCGGCGCTGTACCCCGACGATGTGGTGACGGACGAGTCGACCGAGGACCGGATCGCCGAGATCATCCGAGAAGCCGCCCTCGAGGGCGTGCGCGACGAACTGCCCCACTCGATCGCCGTCACGGTGGAGGATGTCGCGCCCCGTGAGGGCTCCGACCTCACGGACGTGTACGCCAACATCGTCGTCGAGCGCGACAGCCAGAAGGCCATCATCATCGGCCGCAAGGGCTCGCGGCTCGCCGATGTCGGTGCTCGTGCCCGGGCACAGATCGAGCCGCTTCTCGGGACCCGGGTGTTCCTCTCGCTGCGGGTGCGGGTCGCGAAGGAATGGCAGCGCGACCCCAAGCAGCTGGGACGCCTCGGGTTTTAGCCGACCTCGCGCATCGCCGACTGGACGACGACGACACCCGCGCCGAACTCGGCGTCGGCGGCATCCTGAAGCGTTCCGTCGTCCCAGACGACCGTGACCCAGAGCCGGCCGTCGTACGCACCGGAGGCGAGCACGGTGTCGCCGAGGGTGTCGTGCACCCGTTGTTCGACGTCTCGCAGCGTCGCGTCGTCCGCGGTGCCGGGCACGCCGCCCGTCGGGTCGGGAAGCGGCATGGGGTCGTACAGTGCCAGCGGAACCGCCGGCGCGGTGACCGTCAGGGCAGCGCCGTCAAATCGTCCCTGGACGGCATAAGTACCCCACGTCGAGCCCGACATCGTGGTCGCATCGGAAAGCGAGGACCAGTCCCAATCCTTCACCGGGATGCCGTCGCACTGGGGCGGCGCCGACTCCGCAACAGCGCCGAGACAGAGCTCGGCACCAGAGCCGTCGTCGAGGACCGTCCCCTGCGCGACGACCTCGCCGCTCGGGGGCGCCGGGTCGAGTGAAGTCGGGCCGGCCGCGGGCGTCGAGGCGCAGCCCGCCGTCAGGGCGATCGCACACATCAGGAGGGCGGACGAGCCCGCGCGCGCAGTTCTCATATCCCCACAGTGTCGCGCACGACGCCTTCGTCTCAGGTGAGGCACGCCCGTGTGCGTCCCGGCGGCGAGCGGGGTGTAGCCTGGGCGCATGCGCTTCGGCCGACTGCTTCTCCTTAGTCGCCGCGACGAGTCCTCGTTCTAGGGCCTCTCTCGTCGCGGAGCTTCGCGTTGGCCCGTCACACCCGATGAGGAAGAGCGAGACGACCATGGAGAACAACCAGAAGCCTTCGGGCATGCCGATCCACAAGTATCGGCCGTTCCACGAGCAGATCCGCGTCGATCTGCCCGACCGCACCTGGCCCGCGAAGCGCATCGAGACGGCGCCCCGCTGGTGCGCCGTCGATCTGCGGGACGGCAACCAGGCGCTCATCGATCCGATGAGTCCCGAGCGCAAGCGCGTGATGTTCGAGCTGCTCGTGAAGATGGGGTACAAGGAGATCGAGGTCGGGTTCCCGAGCGCGAGCCAGACCGACTTCGACTTCGTGCGCCAGCTGATCGAGGACGGCTTGATCCCCGACGACGTGACAATCCAGGTGCTGACGCAGGCTCGCGAGCACCTCATCAAGCGCACGTACGAAGCGATCGCCGGCGCGAAGCAGGCGATCGTCCACCTGTACAACTCGACGAGCATCCTGCAGCGTGAGGTGGTCTTCCGCACCGACCGCCAGGGCATCATCGACATCGCACTCGAGGGCGCGCGCCTGTGCCGCCAGTACGAGCAGACCATCCCCGAGACGGCCGTCTACTACGAGTACTCGCCCGAAAGCTACACCGGCACCGAGCTCGAGTTCGCCGTCGACG
This sequence comes from Microbacterium sp. 1262, assembly GCF_040544895.1. NCBI lineage: Bacteria > Bacillati > Actinomycetota > Actinomycetes > Micrococcales > Microbacteriaceae > Microbacterium > Microbacterium sp. 1262. Next base: position 1,056,029 of record NZ_JBEPKU010000001.1, on the reverse strand, counting down.
TCTGCAACCAGGTCATCGAGATCTTCGAGCCGACGCCCGACCGCAAGGTCATCATCAACCTGCCGGCAACCGTCGAGATGGCCACGCCGAACGTGTACGCCGACTCGATCGAGTGGATGAGCCGTCACCTCGCGCATCGCGAGAACGTCGTGCTGTCGCTGCATCCCCACAACGACCGTGGCACCGCGATCGCTGCCGCGGAGCTCGGCTACATGGCCGGCGCCGACCGCATCGAGGGCTGCCTGTTCGGAAACGGGGAGCGCACCGGCAACGTCGACCTCGTCGCGCTCGGCATCAACCTGTTCACGCAGGGCATCGACCCGCAGATCGACTTCAGCGACGTCGACGGCATCAAGCGCACGGTCGAATACTGCAACCAGCTGCCCGTGCCCGAGCGGAGCCCCTGGGCCGGAGACCTCGTGTTCACCGCGTTCAGCGGCTCGCACCAGGACGCCATCAAGAAGGGCTTCGAGGCGATGTCCGCACGTGCGGCTGCCGACGGCGTCTCGATCGACGAGATCGAGTGGGCGGTGCCTTACCTGCCCGTCGACCCCAAGGACCTCGGTCGTTCGTACGAAGCCGTGATCCGGGTCAACTCGCAGTCGGGCAAGGGCGGCGTCGCCTACCTGCTGAAGACCGACCACGCCCTGGATCTGCCGCGCAAGCTGCAGATCGAGTTCTCGGGAGTCGTGCAGGAGAAGACGGATGCCGAGGGCGGCGAGGTCACGAGCGAGCAGATCTGGTCGATCTTCACCGACGAGTACCTGCCCGCACCGGCCGACGACGACAAGTGGGGCCGGTTCGAGCTGCTCGGCACCCGCACGCAGAGCGACATGTCGGGTGACGTCCGGCTCGACGTCACCCTGCGCGACGGTGACGAGCACGACGATGTGTCCGGTGTCGGCAACGGCCCGATCGCGGCGTTCCTCGCGGTGCTGCGCGACCGCGGCTTCGACATCTCGCTCTACGACTACGTCGAGCACACGCTGAGCTCGGGTGGCGACGCTCAGGCGGCGGCCTACGTCGAGCTGCAGGTCGATGACCAGCGACTCTGGGGCGTCGGCATCGACGGCGACATCTCGACGGCGAGCCTCAAAGCCGTCGTATCGTGCGTCAACCGCGCGATCCGCACCCGCGAGCGCTCGTCGGAGCTGACCGCGGTCTGAGGATCGTCGCGCCGCCGCGAGGGCGGCCTCGCAGGTCGGGGCCGCCCTCGCTCCGTCGTCAGCCTTCCACCTGTCGAGACTCCGGACGCCGACCGATCAGCGGATGGGCCACGAGCCGTCGACGTCGGCGTCGATCCGTCCGATGCTCACGAAGTATTCGGTGAGACTCTCTGCTTGAGCCCGCGCCCAGCCGACCTGGCGGGTGTGAAGCTCGGCGGCGGTCGACGGCAGCCCCTCGGCGAACCGCTCAGCGAGGATCTGCGCGACGCGCCCCGCAGCGATCGCGTCTGCGGAGGCCTCGTGCGCCCCGGTGAGCGTGACGGCGTAGTGCTCGGCGACGACCGAGAGGGTGCGCTTCCCGCGGCGGTAGCGGTCGTACCGCTTGTCGATGACGAGCGGATCGATGACGGGGGAGGGCGAGTGGATCGGATCGATCCCGTGCCGGAGCGCTTCGTACTTGAGCATCGAGAAATCGAACGGCGCGTTGTACGCCACCACCGGGATGCCGGCGTCGAACAGGCCGCGCAGGGCTGCGACGACCTCCGCGACCACGTCCGATGCGGGCCGTCCGTGCCGACGGGCATGCTCGGTCGTGATGCCGTGGATCGCCGCCGCACCATCGGGGATGTCGATCCCCGGGTCGGCCAGCCAGCTGTCGGCCCGCACCGGTGTTCCGTCGGCGTCGAGGACGCCCACGTGCGCCGTCACGATGCGATCCACGGTGACGTCGACGCCCGTCGTCTCCAGATCGAAGACCCCGACCACCTGGCACCATTCGGGTGCCGAGCAGGGCCACAGGTCGAGTTCGGGCGTTGCGACGACAAGAGGGCGATCCGGCTCCACGGAATCGAGGCTACGGCTCGGGTCGGACACGCAGGATTCGACGCGCCGCCTCCGTAGACTCGACGGGTGCCGACCGTCTCCCCGTACGACTCCCTGCTCGCGCGCATCCCGGTGCGCCGCCTCGAGACCGAGGTCCTCGGCGGAACGACCGCGTACTGGGTCTACGGGCGCGACGAGGCACCGCTGACGCTCCTGGCGGTCCACGGGTTCCGGGGAGAGCATCACGGTCTCGAGCCCGTCGTCGCGCACCTCGGCGACGTGCGCGTCATCATGCCCGACCTGCCGGGTTTCGGCGAGACCCCAGCGATACCGGGCCGCGAACACGACCTGCAGACATACGCCGACTGGCTCACCGCATTCGCGGCCGGGGTCGCTCCCGGCGCGGTGGTCGTCGGCCACTCATTCGGCTCGATCGTCTCCGCCGCTGCGGTGGCGGGCGGGCTTCCCGCCCCCCGCATGATCCTCATCAACCCCATCGGCGCGCCCGCCCTCGAGGGACCCCGTGGGGTCTTCACGCGCCTCGCCGTCTGGTACTACGACGTCGGGGCGCGCCTCCCGCGGCGGGTGGGCGAAGCGTTGCTGCGCAATCGCCTCATCGTCCGGGTGATGAGCCTCGCGATGGTCAAGACGCGAGACCGGACCCTGCGCCGGTTCGTCCATGAGCAGCACGACACGTACTTCTCGAGCTTCGCCGATCGCGACGTGCTCCGCGACGCGTTCGTGACGTCCGTCTCGAACGACGTCCGCGCGTTCGCTCCGCGCATCTCTCAGCCGACCCTGCTCGTCGCTGCCGTTCAGGACGACATCACCCCGATCGAGGCCGAACGCCGGCTGCGCGCGCTGTTCCCCGTGGCCGAGCTGGTTGAGATCGACGGCGTGGGGCACCTCATCCATTACGAGAAGCCCCGCGAGGCCGCCGCCGCGATCAGGCGGTTTCTCGCGCTTTCCGACGACGGTACGCGTTGACGTTCATGCGGTTGCCGCAGTTGCCGGTGTCGCAGTAGCGCTTCGAACCGTTCTTGGAGAAATCGACGTAGACCGCCGCGCAGTCGTCGGCGGCGCAGATCCGCACGCGGTCGTACGCGTCGGCGCGGATGACGTCGACGAACGCCATGCCGGCCTCCACGAGCACGCGCGTTGCCAGAGGCGCGTCGTCGGGAGTCGCGTGGATATGCCAGTCGTATCCGTCGTGGATCACCAGCTGAGGCTGCGCGCGGCCGTCGCGCAGCATCGCGTTCACGTGGGGCACGGCGGAGTCCCGGTCGAGCTCCCAGAGCTCGTGAAGGCGCGGCCGGATGCCGCGCATCGCCTGCAGCTCCGCCTCGTCGCGCACGATCGCGCCGGTGAAGGCGAACTCGGTGAGAAAGGCATCCAGGTCGTCCCCGTCGACGAGCGTGTCGGCGGCGTCCGCGCTCGTGAGCGGGAGCGTGTTGACCAGTGCAGCAGTCGCGCGCAGCGACAATTCCGTGTCATGGATGAAGACCACGTTGACTCCTGACGATCGCGAGCGTTACTGTCACGAGTGTAGATAACTTTCACCCCTGACCACCGAGGCTGCCGATGACGAACCCGACCGCGCCCCTGCCCATCATCGCAGGCGCACCGGAGACACCGCCCACTGGCGTCCCGGGCAGGCGAACCGCGGGCATGGCCATGGCCATCGCCTCCGCGCTGGCGTTCTCGTCGAGTGGTCCGCTCGTGAAGCCGCTCCTCGAGAACGGCTGGTCGCTCGGCGCCGCGCTGTTCATCCGGATCGGCGTCGCAGCCCTCGTGCTGTCGCCGTTCCTGATTCGCGCGATCGCTCGGGAACGGCACTTCCTGCGCCGGCACGGACTCGCGTTGATCGCTTTCGGTGCGATGCCCGTCGTCGGTTGCCAGTTGTTCTACTTCTCAGCGATGCAGCGGATGCCGGTCGCCGTCGCCCTCCTCATCCAGTATCTGGCGCCCGTCCTCCTGGTGATCTGGGTATGGCTCACCACCCGCCGCCGACCGTCACCGACGGTGATCGCCGGTTCCGTCGTCGCCATGGCGGGTCTGGTGCTGGTCGTCGACATCGCCGGAGCCCGTTTCGACTTCTGGGGCACTCTCCTCGCCCTCGGTGCCGCCCTCTGCACGTGCGTGTACTTCGTCATGGCCGAGCGCACCGGCGACACGCTGCCGCCCCTCGTCCTGGCCGCCGGAGGCATGGTCATCGCGAGCGCGATCATCGGCACCCTCCTTCTCACGGGCTTCCTGCCCTTCGCGACGAGCACCGTGCTCGCAGACGTCGTCGGGATGCAGCTGCCGCCCATCGTCGTCCTGCTCTGGGTGGGCGCCGCGACCGGGACCGCCTACGCCCTGGGAGTCTCCGCGGTTCCGCGCACGGGGTCGCGTCTGGCATCGTTCATCGGTCTCTCGGAGGTTCTGTTCGCACTCGGCTTCGCGTGGCTGCTCCTGGCCGAGGCGCCCGCGCCGGTCCAGTTCGTCGGCGGGGCGCTCATCCTCGTCGGTGTGGTCCTCGTGCGGCTCGACGCCGAACGCGCACCGGCAGCCGTCAGCCCGCGCGCCCCTCAGCGAGCAGCGGCTTGACCCGGTGCGGGATCACGTCGTCCATGATGAGCGAGGTCTCCGTGCGTTCGACCCCATCGATGGCGAGGATGCGCGCGTCAACGGCGAAAAGGTGCTGCGTGTCGCGCGCGACCACGCGGACCATCAGGTCGACCTGACCGCTCAGCCCCTGAGCCTGCAGCACCTCGGGGATGGTTGCGAGCTCCTGCGCGATACGGGGCAGGTCGGGCTGACGGAGCACGACGCTGATGAGCGCCTCGATCGGGAAGCCGAGAGCACGCATCGAGATCGACCGCTCGTACGAGAGGAAGACACCCGACTGCTCCAGCCGTGCCATCCTCCCCTGGACCGTGTTGCGTGACATGCGCAGGCGCTCGGCGAGCGCGACCACCGTCGCGCGGGGGTCATCGGCGAGAGCTTCGAGCAACGCGAGGTCGACGCGGTCGTGCATGGTCATGATGCTGGACGATACACCGCTCGGAGCCCCACCTCGGAGCATCGCCTCTCGCGGCGAGCGACGGGGCGGCGGCAGGGTCAGATCGTCGCGAGCGCGGGGGAGTCGATGAGGCGCAGACGCTCGCGCTCCATGACGAAGGTGTGGGCCGATCCGTTGGCGAGGCGGACTCCCTGCAACGGGAACTCCTCTGCGGTCGCATGCCGGATGACCTCACGGATGAGGGCGCCGTGCGCGACGACGATCAGCGGCACCGCGATCGGTGCCGTGGTGGCACGCGCATCGCGGACGGCCCGCTCGAGCCCGCGCAGCGCCCGCTCGCGGACCACCGGCCACGGCTCCGCGTTCGGCACGTCGGCCACGGCCCATTCGCCCCAGCGAGCGTGGAACTCCTCGACCCCGACGCCCTCGGCATCCCCGTAGCCGCGCTCCCGCAGCTCCGGATAGGTGCGCGGCGCAGCGGCCCCCAGCCCGTCTGCGATGATCCGAGCCGTCTCGGCTGCGCGCGAGAGATCGCTCGAGGCGACGACTGCATCCCCGTCGAGCGACTCCCGCAGGGCGGCTGCGACAGCGCGAGCCTGCTCACGTCCGGTGTCGTTGAGGGGGATGTCGGTGGAGCCCTGGATCCGCCGTTCACGATTCCAGTCGGTCTCACCATGGCGCACGAGGGTCAGGATGGTCACCTCTCGACCCTACGCTGACGGTCGTCCGACCTCGACCTCACCGCCGGGACGGCAGCGCGTCGGCCAACACACGCAGGACATGACTCGTGCCGTCATCGATCTTGACGGTTGCCTTCGGGTCGGAGCGCGTCGCGCCTCGGTTGATGATGACCACCGGGAGCTTGCGGCGGCGTGCGCGCTCGACGAGCCGGACGCCCGAGTTGACCACCAGCGACGACCCGGCGACGATGAGCGCGTCGCTCGTGCGCACCAGCTGCTCGGCCTCCGCGAACTTCTCACGCGGCACGAACTCGCCGAAGAAGACGACATCCGGTTTCAGCATGCCACCGCAGACCGTGCACGTGGGCACGATGAAGCCGTCGCTCGTCGCGGGCAGGACGTCGCCGTCGGGGCCCAGCTCGACGTTCTCGGGGACCGTGATCCACGGATTGTCCCGTTCCACGCGCTCGGCGAGATCGCGCCGGTCGAAGACCTGACCGCAGTGCAGGCAGAACACGCGTCGCATCGTTCCGTGCAGCTCGACCACCCGGCTGCTTCCGGCCCGCAGATGCAGACCGTCGACGTTCTGCGTGATGACGCCCGTGACGACGCCGGAGCGCTCGAGATCCGCCAGCGCCGCATGCCCGTCGTTCGGTCGCGCCGCCGCGAAAGCCTGCCAGCCGAGATGGCTGCCGACCCAGTACCGCCGACGCGCGTCAGCGCTCGCGAGGAACTGCTGCGCCGTCATGGGCGTGCGCACCGGCGCTCCGGCGCCGCGGTAGTCCGGGATGCCCGAGTCGGTCGACACGCCGGCTCCAGTGAGCACCGCGATGCGACGGCCCGCGAGTACCTGCAGGGCGTTGTCGATCTCGTCGCCCGCGGGCGTCTCGAGGTCGGGGTTCGTCACAGTCCCACTCTACGAGCGTCAGCGCATCGCCCGGGCGACGTGACAGGCTGAGACAGTGCCCGTGATCCGCATCGACGACGCCACCGACCCCCGCCTCTCGGACTACCGCGACCTGACCGATGTCGCGCTGCGCCGGGTGCTCGAGCCCGCAGGCGGCCTCTACATCGCCGAGTCGGCGAAGGTCATCTCTCGCGCTCACGCAGCAGGGCACCGCGCGCGCTCGTTCCTCGTGCAGGAGAAATGGCTTCCGGATGTGGCCGACCTCGCAGGCGACGCGCCGGTCTTCGTCGTCTCGGACGAGGTCGCCGAGCAGGTGACCGGTTACGCCGTGCACCGCGGAGCCCTCGCCGCCATGCACCGGCCCGTCACGGCACCGGTCAGTGAGATCGTCGCGGACGCCCGGCTCGTGCTGGTGCTCGAGGACATTGTCGACCACACGAACGTCGGCGCCGCCTTCCGAGCTGCCGCCGGTCTGGGGGCCGATGCGGTGCTCGTGAGCGAGCGCTGCGCCGACCCCCTCTACCGCCGCAGCGTCCGCGTCAGCATGGGCACGGTCTTCCAGGTGCCGTGGACGCGTCTGCCGGCCTGGCCGGAGGCGGCGCCGCTGCTCCACGAGGCCGGTCTCCACCTCGCCGCCCTCGCCCTCGCGGACGGAGCCGTCCCGCTCGATGAGTTCGCCGCAGCGCGGCCCGATCGGGTGGCACTGCTCATGGGGACCGAGGGCGACGGGCTCAGCCGGCGCGCCCTCGCGGTCGCCGACACCGTCGTCACCATCCCGATGGCCGGCGGAGTGGACTCCCTCAACGTCGCCGCGGCCGCCGCGGTGTCGCTCTGGGCCCTGCGCTGATCAGTCGGGGTCGTCGGCGCGCCGCAGGACGGGCAGCGGCTCGGGCCGCTTGGCGGTGATGTGGTCGCCCGAGGACTGATGCCGGAGCCGGCGCAGCACCCACGGCATGAGGTACTCGCGAGCCCAGACGAGGTCGTTCGCGCGGGCCGCCCGCCAGGTCAGCACCGGTGTCGTGTCGGGCTGCATCGGTTGCAGGTCGTTGGGCACGTTGAGCGCCCGCAGCACCATGCGCGCAACCTCGTGGTGGCCGAGCGAGTTGTAGTGCAGCCGGTCGTCGTCGAAGAAGCGCATGTCCTGCACCTCTTTTAGCGCCCACTGATCGGCGACGATCGCGTCGTAACGGTCGGCGATCGCCCGGATGTTCTCGTTGTAGATCGCCACCCGGCCGCGGATGCCGCGGAAGACCGGGGTGAAGTTGGTGTCGATGCCGGTGAAGAGCACGAGCGTCGCGCCCGTCGACGACAGGCGTACGACGGCATCTTCGAACTGCTGCGCAACGGCGTCGGGGTCGGACCCCGGTCGGATGACGTCGTTGCCGCCCGCCGAGAAGGTGACCAGGTCGGGCTTGAGCGCGAGTGCGGGCTCGATCTGATCCGTCACGATCTGGCCGATGAGCTTGCCCCGGACGGCGAGATTCGCGTACGCGAAGTCGGGCACCTGTGAGCTGAGCACCTCGGCCACGCGGTCGGCCCAGCCGCGGTGCCCGCCGGGGCTGCCGGGCTCGGGGTCGCCGATTCCCTCGGTGAACGAGTCGCCGATCGCGACCATGCGACGCCACGGGTGAGCGGTCTCGTTCGGCACATAGGGTGTGCGCCGCGCGTCCTCGGATGGCTCGTTGTTTCTCATGACCCTCCTCGAAGCTCCGTACCTGCCACGCTATCTCGTGCCGGGCGATCGTGTGGGTGGGGTCGTTTAAGGTGGTCCATCGTGACAGAGGACCCCCAGGAGCATTTCGGAAGCTTCGCCGCAGAACACCTGTCACCCTCGTTCCCGCAGCGTGCGCCGTGGGGTACCGCTCAGCGCCTGCGTGCGTGGCAGGCAGAGGCGCTGGACCAGTACTTCGGCGCCGACGGCCCGGAGGGTGTCGGACGCGGACCGCGCGACTTCCTCGCCGCTGCGACCCCCGGCGCCGGTAAGACGACGTTCGCTCTCCGCCTGGCGTCGGAGCTGCTGCGCCGTGACGTTGTCGATCGCATCATCGTGGTCGCCCCCACCGAGCACCTCAAGACGCAGTGGGCGGATGCCGCCGGCCGAGTCGGCATCCGTCTCGATCCGCGTTTCAGCAACCGCCACGGGATGCCGTCGCGGCAGTACCACGGCGTCGCGGTGACCTACGCGCAGGTCGCGGTGAAGGCATCCGTCCACCAGCGGCTGACGATGGATGCCCGCACGCTGGTCATCCTCGACGAGGTCCATCACGGCGGCGACGCGCTGAGCTGGGGCGATGCGCTGCGCGAGGCCTACGGCAGGGCGACGCGACGTCTGCTTCTCTCGGGAACACCGTTCCGAAGCGACACCGCTCCGATTCCGTTCGTGGAGTATCACCCGAACGAGAAGGGCATCCGCCTCTCCAAGACGGACTTCAACTACGGCTACGGACGCGCCCTCGCCGACGGTGTCGTGCGCCCTGTGCTGTTCCTCGTCTACGCCGGCCACATGAAGTGGCGGACGAAGACCGGCGACGAATTCGAGGCCCACCTCGGCCAGGACAACACGAAGGACATCACCTCGCAGGCGTGGCGCACCGCGCTGAACCCCGAGGGCGACTGGATCCCCGCCGTGCTGAGGTCTGCAGACCGTCGCCTGAGCGAGGTGCGCCAGGACGTGCCCGACGCCGGCGGCCTCGTCATCGCGACGGACCAGACGGCGGCGCGGGCGTATGCGGAGATCCTGCATCAGATCACCGGCGAGGCGCCGACCGTCGTGCTGTCGGACGACAAGTCCGCGTCGGGCAACATCGAGATCTTCGCGCAGTCGACCACCCGGTGGATGGTCGCGGTGCGCATGGTGTCCGAGGGCGTCGACGTTCCGCGGCTCGCGGTGGGCGTCTACGCCACGTCCTCCTCGACCCCGCTGTTCTTCGCGCAGGCGATCGGGCGTTTCGTCCGGGCTCGTCGTCGCGGCGAGACGGCGAGCGTCTTCCTCCCGAACGTGCCCGTCCTGCTCAACCTCGCCGCTGAGATGGAGCGTCAGCGCGACCACGCGCTCGACCGAGAGGCAGGCGACGACGACGGCCTCGAAGACACCCTCCTCGCCGAGGCGGAGAGCGAGGACAAGGCCTCCGATGAGCTCACCCAGGAGTTCAGCTACCAGGCGCTCGGCTCCGTCGCCCACTTCGACCGCGTCCTCTTCGACGGCGCCGAGTTCGGCCAGCTCGCGGTGCCCGGCACGCCCGAGGAGGAGGAGTTCCTGGGCATCCCCGGACTTCTCGAGCCCGAGCACGTGCACGAGCTGCTCATGCAGCGCCAGTCGCGGCAGACCAAGCACCGGCACAGCCGCGAGGCACGCGAGAGCGCAGCGGGTGCCGCATCCGGCGGGGATGCTCCCAGCGCCGAGTCGACACTGCCCGAGCCGTTGCACCGGTCGCTGAAGGAGCAGCGACAGCTCCTGAACAGCCTCGTCGGCCTGTACGCCCGCCAGAGCGGTGAGCCGCACGGCCAGATCCACGCCGAGCTTCGTCGCGTGTGCGGCGGACCGGCTGTGTCGCATGCGACCGTGGCCCAGCTCCAGGCGCGCATCGCGGTCCTGCGATCACGCGTGAGATCGTGACGTCGTCGGCGCGCCACGCCCGGCGTGCCGACGATTCTCCGCCCCGCCGGTGACGTGTTAGTGTTGTTCCTCGGTTGGGAACAACTGAAAAACACTGCGCGGGTGGCGGAATAGGTAGACGCGCTAGCTTGAGGTGCTAGTGCCCGTATAGGGCGTGGGGGTTCAAGTCCCCCCTCGCGCACAGTGAGAGAAGGGCTCCGGAAACGGAGCCCTTCGTCATTTCCCGGAACGGTTCACGACTACCGTGGAGAGCATGTCCGAGTACGACGATCTGCCCGAGGTCGCCCGCGTCGCGCGGGATCTGATCCGCTTCGACACGACCAACTTCGGCGAGGGGCGCTCGCGCGGCGAACGCGAAGCGGCCGAGTACGTGGGGGCCTATCTCGAGGCGCTCGGACTTCGACCCGAGTACTACGAGCCGATCCCGCGGCGCACGAACGTCTCTGTGCGCATACCGGGTCGCGACAGCGCGAAGCCGGCTCTCGTCCTGCACGGCCACCTCGACGTCGTGCCGGCCGTGGCGGAAGACTGGAGCGTCGACCCGTTCGCGGGCGTCGTCCGCGACGGGATGCTGTGGGGTCGCGGCGCCGTGGACATGAAGGACATGGACGCGATGATCCTCACGTCCGTGGCCGAGCTCCTGCGCGCGGGGGAGCAGCCCGAGCGCGATCTCGTCGTCACGTTCTTCGCCGACGAGGAGAACGGCGGGGTCGAGGGATCGCAGCTCGTCGTGCGCGATCGGCCCGAGTGGTTCGCCGGTGCGACCGAGGCCATCAGCGAGGTCGGCGGATACTCGATCGGCGTCGACGGGCACCGGGCATACCTGCTGCAGGTCGGCGAGAAGGCCCTCGTCTGGCTGCGGCTCCACGCCACCGGACGAGCGGGCCACGGCAGCCGGCTGCATCCGGAGAACGCCATCACGCGTCTGTCCGAGGCCGTCGCGAAGCTCGGTCGCGCGCACTGGCCGATCGAGCTCACGCGCACGACCCGACGACTCGTCGACGACCTCGCGGCGCTCAGTGGCCGGGACGCGTCGGATCCGGATGCCGTCGCCGACGCGACCGGGCCGACGTCCGCGTTCCTCGCGTCGACCTTCCGGACCACGACGAATCCGACGGGTCTGACCGCGGGGTACAAGCACAACGTCATCCCCGATGCCGCGTCCGCTGCGATCGACGTGCGCACGCTCCCGGGACAGGAGGATGCGGTGCTGGCGGAGATCCAGCGAATCGTCGGCGACGACATCCGTATCGAGATCGTGCATCGCGACATCGGCCTCGAGGTCCCCTTCGCGGGGTCGCTCGTCGACACCATGGTCGGCGCGCTCGGCCGACACGATCCCGGCGTGCCCGTGCTGCCGTACCTCATGGGCGGCGGCACCGACAACAAGGCGCTGTCCGAGCTCGGCATCGCAGGATTCGGCTTCGCGCCGTTGCGCCTCCCGGCCGACATGGACTTCACGGGTATGTTCCACGGTGTCGACGAACGCGTCCCGATCGACGCGCTCGTCTTCGGGCAGCGCGTGCTCATCGATCTCATCCGCACGTACTGAAAGGCCGCCCATGCAGCTCCTCGAGGCCATCATCCTGGGCATCGTCCAGGGTCTGACCGAGTTCCTGCCGATCTCCTCGAGCGCCCACCTGCGCATCGTGGGGGAGTTCCTGCCGTCCGCGCAGGACCCCGGCGCCACCTTCACCGCGATCACTCAGATCGGGACCGAACTGGCCGTGCTGGTGTACTTCTGGAAGAAGATCACCCGCATCATCGGTCGCTGGTTCCGCTCGTTCAACGGTTCGGTCCCGCGTGACGATGCCGACGTTCGTCTCGGCTGGATCGTCATCATCGGTACCCTGCCGATCGGCGTTCTCGGGTTCCTGTTCCAGGACGTCATCCGCGACACCTTCCGCAATCTCTGGCTCGTCGCGATCGTGCTCATCGTCTTCGGCCTCATCCTCGGGGCGGCCGACGCGCTCGGGCGACGCGTCCGGACCGAGAAGGACCTGACGTACGGTCACGGTCTGGCCCTCGGGTTCGCGCAGGCGCTCGCGCTCATCCCGGGCGTATCGCGCTCGGGCGCCACCACGACGATGGGGCTCGCGCTGGGGTACACCCGGCCCGCGGCCGCAGAGGTCGCGTTCCTCCTCGCCGTGCCGGCCGTGTTCGGCAGCGGTCTCTACGAGCTGCTGCAGGCGATCCGTGAGCCGGGAGCGTCGGTGTTCTCGCTCGTCGACACCGCCGTGGCCACCGTCGTCGCCTTCGGCGTGGGACTCGCCGTGATCGCCTTCCTGATGCAGTACCTCAAGCGCGGCAGCTTCCTGCCGTTCGTGCTCTATCGTGTCGGGCTCGGAGCGGTGCTGATCGTTCTGCTCTCGCTCGGAGTCCTGCAGGCGTACTGAGCCGGCCGGACGGTCGCGGCGCGCGTCTCAGCGATGCGGGCCGCGACCGAGGCCACGGCCGTCGCCGCCGTCGCCCCGGTGCCGGAGGTACCTCTCGAACTCCTGCGCGATGGCGTCCCCCGAAGCTTCGGGGGAGTCCCACGTGTCGCGGGTCTGCTCCAGCTGACGGATGTACTCCGTCATCTCCTCGTCGTCAGCCGCCGCGGCGTCGATGGTCGCCTCCCAGGCGAGCGCATCACCCGGCAGCGAGCCGCGGGCGACCTTGGCGCCCGTGATGCCCTCGAGCTTGTCGAGAAGCGCCAGGGTCGCTTTCGGCGACGGCGAGTGGCCCGCGACGTAGTGCGGCACGCTCGCCCACAGTGCCGCCGTAGGGATCCCGGCCTCCTCCGCCGCAGCGGCGATGACCGACAGGATGCCGACGGGGCCTTCGTAGGTCGAGCGCTCGAGACCGAGCGCCGTGCGCAGCTCTTCGTTGTCGCTTCCGCTGAAGACGGTGATGGGACGAGTGTGGGGAACGTCGCTCATCATCGAGCCGAGCGCGACCACACCGGTGATGTCCTCGCTCAGCGCCGCATCCACCAGCTCGGCCGCGAACGACTTCCAGGCACGCGCTGGTTCGGCGCCGCTGAGGACCCATAGACGCGTGCCGCGTGCCGTCGCGCGCGGTCGCCAGATCGTCGCATCCGGCCATTTCAGCGAGCGGCGGCCGTCAGCGTCGGCCTGGACGTGCGGCCGCGTGTACATGTAGTCGAAGTACAGTTCGGGATCGACCGAGTAGACGGCGTCATAGGGACGGGATTCGCGAAGCTGTGTCGCGGCGGCGGTCGCGGCTTCGCCGGCATCGTTCCACCCGTCGAACGCGACCACGAGGACGCGGCGTCCCAGACTGTTCAACCCGTCCTCCGTTCCGAGCCGGCTCGCTCTGCGCGAGCGGGTCTGCTCCACGATACGCCGAGGCCAGCGCATGCGGGTCGGGCCACGCGGCGTCTCACCCCTGCATCGGTAACATGGTGCGGATGACTTCTCGTTCCCCTGCCGCGGTCCTCTGGGACATGGACGGCACGCTCGTCGACACCGAACCGTACTGGATGGCGGCCGAGGGTCCGCTCGTCGAGAGCTTCGGGGGAGTGTGGACGCCCGAGCAGGCGCTCAGCCTCGTCGGACTCGGGCTCGAGGACTCCGCGCGCATCCTGCAGAATGCCGGTGTCCGGATGCAGACGCGCGAGATCATCGACCACCTCACCGAGACGGTCTCGGGTCAGTTGCGCCGCGGCGGCACTCCGTTCCGCCCGGGTGCGCGCGAGATGCTCTCCGGGCTCCGCGAAGCCGGGATCAAGACGGCGCTCGTGACCATGTCGATGCGCAGCATGGCCGACACAGTCGTGTCGTCTATCCCGTTCGAGGCGTTCGACGTCGTCATCGCCGGCGACGAGGCGGCACGCCCCAAGCCGTTCCCCGACCCCTACCTCCAGGCGTGCGCAGCGCTCGGGGTCGATGTCGCCGACACCGTCGCCATCGAGGACTCACCCAACGGCCTGCGTTCGGCGGTCGCCTCCGGCGCCGTCGCACTCGGAGTACCGCTGATGGTCCCACTGCACGGCCTCGGTGCTCACGCTCTCTGGGACTCCCTCGCGGGGCGCTCGGTGGCAGACCTGGCCGATCTCTTCACCCTCCACCGACTCGGAGCTTCCGCATGACCGACGACCTCCAGCCCCGCGGCCCCTTCCGTTACGGCGACCGCGTCCAGCTGACCGGCCCCAAGGGACGGATGCACACGATCACCCTCCGAGAGGGCGGCGAGTTGCACACCCACCACGGCGTGCTGCGCCACGAGGTCCTCGTCGGCCAGCCCGACGGGTCGGTGGCGACCAACAGCGGTGGGCACGAGTACCTGGCACTCCGCCCCCTGCTGCGCGACTTCGTGATGTCGATGCCCCGTGGTGCCGCGATCGTGTACCCGAAGGATGCAGCTCAGATTCTGGCCGCGGCCGACATCTTTCCCGGCGCCACCGTCGTCGAGGCCGGTGTCGGCTCGGGCGCGCTGTCGCTCTGGCTGCTTCGGGCGATCGGCGACCACGGACGGCTCGTGTCATTCGAGCGACGCGCCGAGTTCGCAGAGGTCGCCGAGGCGAACGTCGCCACGTTCACAGGCGGTACCCCCGCGAACTGGTCGGTCATCGTCGGCGATCTCGTCGAGAGCCTGCCCGACGCCGTCGAGCCGGGGACGGTCGACCGGGTGGTCCTCGACATGCTCGCGCCGTGGGAGTGCATCGACGCCGTCGCCGACGCGCTCGCCCCCGGGGGCGTCGTGCTCTGCTACGTCGCCACTGCTACCCAGCTCAGCCGTGTCGCCGAGTATCTCCGCGGCACGGGCCTGTTCACCGATCCCGACGCGTCCGAGACGATGATCCGCGGCTGGCACGTCGAGGGTCTGGCCGTGCGCCCGGACCACCGGATGGTGGCTCACACCGGATTCCTCATCACCGCCCGCCGCCTCGCTCCGGGGGCCATCCCGCCCGATGTCCGGAAGCGCGCGCTGAAGAAGCCGTCGTACGACGATGCGGACGTCGAGATCTGGACGCCGGGAGCCGTCGGCGACCGCGAGATCACGGACAAGAACCTCCGCAAGCGCGTCCGCGAAGCGCAGCGGGCCGCGCGGAGCTCGCTCTCCGTTCCGGACGGGCACGACGACGACTCCGCGTAGACTGCTGCGGTGCGTAGGATCATCGCCGCCGCCGGCGCTCTCTCTCTGACCGTGCTCGCCCTGACGGCCTGTGCCACGCCGTCCTCGGGCTCAGCGTCGTGCACGCGGGACGTGTCCGAGTCCTCGGCCCTCGATCTCGTCGACGTCAGCGACAGCCCCGTCGGCACGAAGCCCACCGTCGCCCTCTCGGCGCCGGTCCACGTCGACGGTCTCGCAGCACGCGACACCGTGACGGGAGACGGTCGTGCGGTGACGAGCGACGCACAAGACGTCGTCTTCGACCTCACGGTCCTCGACGGGTCATCGGGTGCGCCGATCGCGGCATCCGGATACACCGGCGAGCTGTCGGAGGTTTACCCGCTCGACAGCTGGGATGCCACATTCCCGGGCCTCGTCGACGCCCTGCACTGCGCGACCGAAGGCTCGCGCGTCGTGATGGCGCTCGGCCCGGACGAGGTGACGGCCGACACTCGTGCACGGTTCGGCATGGCGGAAGACGCCACGACGGTCGTCGTCCTCGATCTGCAGAAGGTGTATCTCGCCGCCGCTGACGGTGCCGAGCAGTTCAACGATCGGGCCGGCATGCCCTCGGTCGTGGTCGCTCCTGACGGACGCCCCGGCATCGTCATCCCCGACAACGACCCGCCCAGCGACCTCGCGATCGAGGTGCTGAAGAAGGGCGACGGTGAAGAGGTCACCGGCGATGTGCCGGTGCGCGTGCACTACACCGGCGTGACGTGGGCCGACAAGAAGGTCTTCGACAGCACGTGGGGTCAGGGCGCGCAGCCGATGGAGCTCGACAAGACGATCCCCGGGTTCGCCGAAGCGCTCCGAGGCCAGACCGTCGGCTCGCAGATCCTCGTGGTGATCCCGCCCGACCAGGGTTACGGCGACACGGCCCAGGGCGGCATCCCCGCCGATTCGACGCTCGTGTTCGTCGTCGACATCCTCGGCCTCGACGCCGCGTCCTGAGTCGGGGGACGACGGCCACGCCTAGAATCGAAGGCGTGTCCGTCTCGCCCACTCGCGTTCCGCCCGAGGAACGCCTGGTCAATCTCGTCGTCGCCCTCATGGCGACCGAGCAGGGCGTGACGAAAGACACCATCCTGGGTTCGGTCTCCGGTTATCGAGAGCAGGCAGAAGCGGGCGCCCGACGCGAAGCGCTCGAGAAGATGTTCGAACGCGACAAGGAGAACCTGCGCGGTTTGGGCGTCCCGATCGAGACGATCGGCGACTATGCCGACCCCGACGACCTACGCGAAGCGCGCTACCGGATCCCGCCGACGGAGTACGAGCTGCCCGCAGACATCAGCTTCACCCCAGCCGAGCTCGCTGTGCTGACGCTGGCCGGGGGAGTGTGGGGCGAGCAGACGCTCTCGGCGGGCGCTCGGTCGGGACTGCGGAAGATCCGCTCCCTCGGGATCGAGGTCGATGAGCCGATCATCGGCTTCGCCCCGCGACTCGATCTTCACGACTCGTCTTTCCTGCCGTTGCAGCGCGCCATCGAGCAGGCTCGCGAGGTGGAGTTCGACTATCTGCGCCCGGGGTCCGATCGGCCGCGACGACGACGTGTGCGGCCTCTCGCGCTCGTCGAGTTCGAGGCACGCTGGCACCTGTTCGGGTGGGATGCCGGTGTCGATGCCGAGCGGACGTTCCTGCTGTCGCGCATCGTCGCGGACGTCGTCGTGACTCGGCAGAATTTCGACGCCGCGCTTCGTGCCGGCGCCGGAGAACGCGCCTTGTCGGGACTGCGCGACGTCGCCCACCGTCAGAGCGCCGACGTCACCGTCGTCCCCGGCACGGAGGCTGAGCTGCGGCTGCGCCGACGCTCTCTCGCCGAGGCCTCGAGCGGACGACGGCTGCGCATCCCCTTTGTGGATCTCGAGGTGTTCGCCGACGAGCTCGCCTCCTACGGACCGGAGGCGATGGTGCACGCGCCGGCCGATCTGCGCGACGCGGTCGTGCAGCGCCTCCGCGGTGCCCTTGACCGATCGGCGGTGACGTCGTGAGTGCCCAGCCCATCGTCGCAACCGACCGCGCGGCCCTGATCATGCAGCTCGTTCCGTACCTCATCGCCCAAGGAGAGGTGACGGTGGCCGACGCAGCGCGCGATTTCGACGTCGAGCCGCAGCAGATGCGCTCGATGGTCGAGAAGCTCACCGTGATCGGGCTTCCCGGCGAGGGCGGCTTCTGGCAGATGGCCAACGACCTCTTCGACATCGACTGGGACCTCCTCGACCGCGAGGACCGCATCGTCATCACCAACACCGTGGGGTTGCAGCGATCGCCGCGGCTCACCGCGCGCGAGGCCGCAGCGCTGCTCGCGGGTCTGCAGCTGGCGGCATCCGTCCCGGGTGTCGGCGACAGCGGTATCGTCCAGGGGCTCCTCGCCAAGCTCGCGCGCGGGGCGGGCCAGACTCCCGCCGACGTCATCGTCGCCCCGGCGCCGGTCGATGACGTTCGCGAGACGGTGGCGCGAGCGCTGCGCGAGCGCGTCGCCCTGGCGTTCACCTACACAGCACCGGACGGCGCGCCGACGACGCGCACCGTCGACCCGGTGAAGGTGACGATCTCCGCCGGCCGCTGGTACCTGCAGGGATGGTGCCACACACGTCGCGCGATGCGCACTTTCCACCTCGATCGCGTGACCGACCCGGCGCTCACCGAGATCCCGGCCCTTCACTCGACGGAGCCGGTGCCCGAGCTGTTCGAGCCGGGCGACGACGAGATCCTCGCCGAGATCCGCTACCCGCATCATGCGGCGACGATCGTGGGCGAATTCCTGACGAACGCAGAGGTGCGCGACGAGGGCGGATCGCAGACGGCGATGATCCGCGTCGCCGACCCCCGTTCGCTCAAACGACTGGTCGCCCGCAGCGGGGGGAGCATCGAGGTCCTCGCACCGGCCGAGGCCCGGCGTGCCGCCCGCGATTGGGCCCGAGCCGGTCTCGATCAGTACGCCTGAGACGGGCTTCCCGCCGGGTGCGCGGGTTAGACTGTGCGAAACGATCGATGGGGAGACTCAATGAGCAATCTGTTCGCAGGCCCGCACCTGTGGATCCTACTCATCGTCATTCTGCTGCTTTTCGGCGCTGCGAAGCTGCCGGCGCTGGCGAAGAGCATGGGACAGTCCGCCCGCATCTTCAAGGGCGAGATGAAGGCCATGAAGGAAGACGATGCCACGGCCGGCACCGCCGCCTCGACGACCGCTGACGTCGCGCCCGTCGAGAAGCCTGCGGACCCGAAGAGCGGTCCCGCAGCTCCCACACCGTAGCGCCGCGTGGTGACGGCTGAGCGCACGCGCTCAGGGGCGGACGGTGCGCCCCGGCGCGACAAGCGCATGTCCCTCGGGCAGCACCTCGTCGAGCTGCGGCGACGCCTCATCATCTCGGCGCTCGCCCTGGTGGTCTCGATGGTGGTGTCGTTCTTCCTCACCGACTGGATCATCTGGGCGATGACCGAGCCGATCCGCGTCGTCGCGGAGCAGCGAGGCGACACCGAAGCGGTGAAGCTCATGTACTCGACGATCACCGGACCGTTCGACATGCGCCTGCGCATCTCGTTCTCGGTCGGCATCATCCTCTCTGCTCCCATCTGGCTCTGGCAGATCTGGGCATTCCTCATGCCCGGACTGACCCGGAAAGAGATCCGGTACACGGTCGGATTCGTCTCGGCCGCGGTTCCCCTCTTCTTCGCCGGTGTCTACACCGGCTGGCTCGTCATGCCGCACATCGTCGAGATCATGGCGACGTTCTCGCCGGAGGCGTCGGCGAACTTCTACGAGGGCAAGTACTACTACGACTTCGTCTTCAAGCTCCTGCTCGTCGTCGGGGTCGCGTTCATCATTCCCGTGTTCCTCGTCGCGCTGAACTTCGCCGGCATCATGAGCGGGAAAGCGATCCTCAAGGGATGGCGCGTCGCCATCCTCATCGCCGTCGTCTTCTCGGGCCTGGCAACCCCCGCCGCCGACATCGTGAGCATGCTGATGCTGGCGGCGATCCTGACGGTGCTCTATTTCGCGGCCGCGGCGCTCTCACTCCTCCTCGACCTGCGCCGGTCGCGTCGCGCGCCCGAGCTCACTGTCCCCGGCCCGCCCCCGATGACTGATCCGCTCCCGTGAGCGCGTCCAGCCCCGCGGAGCGGTTCCTCGCCGCGCAGTCGGCCCGGGCCCACCCGCTGACCGCGGCGTTCGCCGACATGCAGCGATTCGGTCTCGACCCGTTCCAAATCGCCGGATGTCACGCCCTCGAGGACGGGCGGAGCGTCCTCGTCGCCGCGCCCACGGGAGCCGGCAAGACGATCGTGGGCGAGTTCGCGATGCACCTGGCCATGCTCGAGCCCGACACGAAGGCGTTCTACACGACGCCCATGAAGGCCCTGTCGAACCAGAAGTTCCGCGAGCTGGTCGACGTGTACGGCGAGGAAGAGGTCGGCCTGCTCACCGGCGACACGAACATCAACGGCAACGCACGCATCGTGGTCATGACCACCGAGGTGCTGCGGAACATGCTCTACGCCGACTCGCCGGCCTTGCGTGGCCTCCGCTACGTCGTGATGGACGAGGTCCACTACCTGGCCGATCGGTTCCGAGGCGCCGTGTGGGAGGAGGTCATCGTCCATCTCCACCGCTCGGTGCGGATGGTGGCGCTCTCGGCGACGGTCTCGAACGCGGAGGAGTTCGGCGACTGGCTCGACACCGTGCGAGGCGATACCGCCGTCGTGGTCTCCGAGATCCGTCCCGTTCCTCTCGAACAGCACGTTCTGGTCCGCGGCGATCTGCTGCCGCTGTTCGACGACCGGGCGGGTGTGGCGACTGCGCAGGTCAACCAGGAGCTGACCCGCCTGCGCTCGCCCCAGGGCCAGCGATACGACAGCAACCGGCGGTCGCACGGCTACCGGGGTGCGGGGGGCCGCGAGGCTCATCGCAAGCACCGTGGCGGACAGGGGTCGGGACGCCCCGCGGCCGCGCAGCGCCTCGAACGCCTCGACCGACCGGCTGTCGTCGAACTCCTGGGCCGGGCCAATCTGCTGCCCGCGATCTTCTTCATCTTCAGCCGCGCAGGGTGCGACGGAGCGGTCCAACAGGTGCGCAGGTCGGGTATCCGGCTCACGACACCCGAGGAACGGGATGAGATCCGCGCCATCGTGGATCGCCGCACCCGCGCGCTCGCGCAGGAAGACCTGGCAGTGCTGGGGTTCTGGGAGTGGCGCGACAACCTCGAGCGCGGCGTCGCGGCCCACCACGCCGGACTGCTGCCGGCGTTCAAGGAGGTCGTCGAGGAGCTCTTCCAGCGCAAGCTCGTCAAGGCGGTCTTCGCGACGGAGACGCTGGCGCTGGGCATCAACATGCCCGCACGCACCGTCGTCCTCGAGAAGCTCGAGAAGTTCAACGGCGAAGCACGCGTGGCGATCACTTCGGGGGAGTACACCCAGCTGACCGGGCGCGCCGGTCGCCGGGGCATCGATGTCGAAGGGCACGCGGTCATCCAATGGAGCGACGGTCTCGACCCGCAGTCGGTCGCCGCGCTGGCGTCGCGGCGCACGTACCCGCTGAACTCCAGCTTCCGCCCCACGTACAACATGGCCGTGAACCTCATCGACCGCTTCGGTCGCGACCGCGCACGTGAGATCCTCGAGTCGTCGTTCGCCCAGTTCCAGGCCGACCGGTCCGTCGTCGGCCTCGCGCGCCAGGTCAAGGAGAAGGAGCAGACGCTCGACGGCTACGCCCGCTCCATGACGTGCGAGCGGGGGGATTTCGCGGAGTACTCCGGCATCCGTCGCGAGCTGAGCGACCTCGAGAAACTCAATCGCAACGACCGCACCGCGCCGGCACGCATCCGTCAGCGCCGTCAGGACGAGCTGGCCGGCCTTCGCAAGCGGATGCAGCGGCACCCCTGCCACGACTGCCCGGACCGGGAGCACCATGCCCGGTGGGCCGAGCGCTACTGGCGGCTGCGCCGCGACGTGCAGAAGCTGCGGCAGCAGATCGACACGCGCACCGGCACCGTGGCGCGGGTGTTCGATCGAGTCGTCGACGTCCTGACCGCCCTCGACTACGTCTCGGTCGACAGCGACGGCACCACCGCGCTGACCGAGGCGGGCGCCACGATGCGTCGGATCTACGGTGAACGCGACCTCCTCGTGGCCGAGGCGCTCCGCCGGGGCCTGTGGCGCGAGCTCGATCCCGCCGGTCTGGCGGCCCTCGCGTGCAGTCTTGTCTACGAGCCGCGCCGCGAGAGCGACGGTCCGGGCGAGTACGGGCTTCCGCGAGGCGTCTTCCGAACGGCACTGGCCGAGACGCAAGAGCTGTGGGCGGTCCTCGACGACCTCGAACAGGACCACCGCCTGCCCGGCACCGAGCCGGTGGCCACGGGCCTCGCGAAGGCCATGCATTCGTGGGCACGCGGCATGATGCTCGATCGCGTCCTGCTCGAGGCCGACATGGCCGCCGGCGACTTCGTGCGCTGGGCGAAGCAGACGATCGATCTCCTCGATCAGCTCTCGCTCGTCGCCGACGCCGATCTGGCGCGGACAGCGCGTGCCGCGCTGGATGCCGTCCGGCGCGGCATCGTCGCATACTCCGGCGTCTAGGCTCGAGCACGTGCCCGACTCGTCTCCGGCCGCGGTGCGGCCTCTGATACCGCTGTGGCTGGCACTGGTCGGCGCCGTCGTCGGCGGTGCGGTTCTGGACGCCGCATTCCCCGACATCGGGTGGTGGCCGCTGGCGTTCGCCGGTGTCGCGTTCGCTCTCGCCGGTCTGATCGGGCGCTCGGCGTGGGGTGCGCTCGCGGTCGGGGCCGTCTTCGGAGCGTCCTTCTACTTCATCCACATCTCGTGGATCACCCGTTATCTCGGGCCCATCCCGTGGTTCGGACTCGCCGGCATCGAGACGCTCTTCTTCGCGGTCGGCTCGATCCCCATCGCTCTTGCGTACCGCTGGGTCCCGCGTCTGCTGCCAAGCCAGGGAGCACGACTGATCGCCCTCCCCGCCCTGGTCGCGGGACTGTGGACTGCGCGCGAGCTCTTCATGGGGTCATGGCCCTACACCGGCTTCCCCTGGGGCCGCGTCGGCATGAGTCAGTCCGAGAGCCCGCTCGCGCACGTCGCGTCCTGGACCGGGGTGGCGGGCCTGACATTCCTCATGGTGTTCGTCACAGCGGCGGTCATCGAGTGGCTGCGCCTGGGCAGGCTGCGCGACCTCCGCACGGCGCTCCCGGCGGCCGTCGTCGCCGTCGCGCTCGTGGCGCTGCCCGCTTTCCCGACGACGGATGCCGGGACGTACCGCGTCGGTTCCGTCCAGGGCGACGGCCCCACGGGATACTTCGATTCTCGCGAGCCCTACGACGTCCTGCGCTCGCAGCTCGCGGCTACACAGCCGATCATCGACGAGCCCATGGACCTTCTCGTCTGGCCGGAGGGCGGCATCGATGCGGACCCGCTGTCGAATGCGTCCGTCGTCGACACGCTCGATCGGCTGTCGGCGCGCATCGAGGCGCCGTTGCTGGTCAACGCAGCCACGCAGCGCGGTGACGACATCTACAACACGTCGATGCTCTGGCGGGCTGGCGCCGACAATCCCGTCGCGATCCACGACAAGTCACGCCCGGTTCCCATGGGCGAGTACGTCCCCGACCGGTGGTTCTTCGAGCTGATCGTCCCAGACCTCATCGGTCTCATCCAGCGCGAGTACACACCGGGAACGAACCCGCCCTTCATGGACGTCTCCGGCATCGGCGTCGGGCTCGCGATCTGCTTCGACGTGCTCTACGACGACGTGATCTGGACGGGTGCACGTGACGGTGCGCAGCTCTATGTCTTCCAGACCAACAACGCCGATTTCCGCGACACGGACGAGAATCTCCAGCAGCTCGCGTTCGCGCGCATGCGCGCCATCGAGACCGGCCGAGCGGTCGTGAACATCTCGACGGTCGGCACGAGCCAGGTCATCGCGCCCGACGGCACGGAGATCGACGGCCTGCCGGCGGCGGAGGCCGGTGCGATGATCACCGAGGTGCCGCTGCGCACCGGACTCACGCCCGCCGTCATCGTCGGCGGCGCTGTGCAGGTCATCCTCGGCTCGGGAAGCCTCCTGGCTCTCCTCGCTTGCGGCGTCGCCGTCGCGGTCGCGCGACGACGCTCACGCAGCACGTCCGCGACATGAGAATGCCGTCGGTCCCGAAGGACCGACGGCATTCGCGCGGAGCTGGAGGCTCAGGCGCTCAAGCGGGAGCCGCGGCGCTCGCGGAGCATGGCCAGACGCTCCTCGAGCAGTTCCTCGAGCTCGGGGATCGTGCGGCGTTCGAGCAGCATGTCCCAGTGGGTTCGGGCGGCCTTGTCGCCCGAGTGATCGACCTCGACGACGCCCTCGCCTACGCGCAGGAGAGCCTCGGCGCCGCACGCGCGGCACTCCCAGGTCTCGGGCGCCTCCGCGTCGGCGGCGAACGTCATGACGGTCTCGTGCGCACAGCGCGAACACACGTACGTGTGGTTGACCCGGTCGTGGAAGACGACGCCCTCTTCGCTCTGTAGGCTCGAGGCGCCGAGTCGGATGCCGCGCAAGCTGCGGTCTGCCATTGTGTGGTCCTCTCGTCGGCTATCAGTTGTAACGTGCGCGGCTGTGTGCATCATCCGAAGAAGGGATGGTCTTCGGGGTTTCACAGCCGATGTTCAGCGTGTCGGGGTATTCAGCGCTCTTCCGCCACGATGGTCATCGCGCGGTCGGCTCGGTCCGTGACGATACCGTCGACGCCGGCCGCGAGCAGGCGTCTCATGCCGTCCGCGTCGTTGACCGTCCAGACGTGCATCTCGACACCCGCACGGTGGACCGCGCGGATCATTCGGGGGGAGACGATGCGGATGGGCCCCCGACGCTCGGGAACCTGCACCGCGTCGATGCCGCGCAACGCACGACCCATCAACCATGGCACACCTGACGCGACGGCTGCGACGAGAGCCGCGATCCGGATCGTGCCTGCCGACGTCGCGGGGCGTCCCCCGGCATCGTGGGCGGCGCGGAGTGCGCGTTCGCGTGTGCGGTCGGAGAAGCTGGTGAGCAGCACCCGATCCGCATGCGGCGCCACCAGGCGCCCGACCGTCTCTGCAGCCGATTCGGCTTTGACGTCGAGGTTGAAGAACAGCGTGGGAAACGCGTCGAGGGCTTGTGCGAGCGTCACCAGCCCGCCGCGGTCGGCCATGAGATCTTCGAGCTCGCGGTCTGCGACATCCGCGATCGGGCGCGGATCTCCGGCGACCCGCGAGAGGTCGGAGTCGTGGAACAGGATCACCGTCCCGTCCGCGCTCAGATGGCAGTCCGACTCGACGTACCGCACGCCGAGCGCGTGTGCCGCAGCGAAGGCCGCGAAGGTGTTCTCGACGATGCCCTCAGAATCCGCCGGCACGAAACCGCGGTGCGCGAGAACCCGAGGACGCTCCGAGCCGAAGTACGGGTGCGTCACGGCGCGGGAGGCGCAGGACGGTCCGCCGGTGCCGCCGGGCGGTCGTCCCGACGACCCGCGAATCCGGCGCTCATGCTCTTGAGAGCCTCCGTGAACTCGCTCGGGATGATCCAGAGCTTGCTCGACGCGCTGTCGCTGATCTTCGGAAGGGTCTGCAGGTACTGATAGGCCAGCAGCTTGTCGTCGGGGTTGCCGTCGTGGATAGCCTGGAACACCGACTGGATCGCAGCCGACTCGCCCTCGGCCCGCAGAATCTGTGCCTGCTTGTCTCCCTCGGCCTTCAGGATCTCGGCTTGACGGCGGCCCTCCGCCTCCAGGATCTGCGATTGCTTCGACCCTTCGGCGGTGAGGATGGCGGCACGACGATCGCGCTCGGCGCGCATCTGCTTCTCCATCGAGTCCTGGATCGAGGTGGGCGGGTCGATCGCCTTGAGCTCGACGCGCGAGACGCGGATGCCCCACTTGCCGGTCGCCTCGTCGAGCACGATGCGCAGCTGACCGTTGATGTTGTCGCGGCTCGTCAGCGCTTCTTCCAGATTG
The DNA here is from genome assembly GCF_040544895.1 of Microbacterium sp. 1262. Lineage (NCBI taxonomy): Bacteria > Bacillati > Actinomycetota > Actinomycetes > Micrococcales > Microbacteriaceae > Microbacterium > Microbacterium sp. 1262. The sequence goes on along the minus strand of NZ_JBEPKU010000001.1, from coordinate 1,030,739 downwards.
AGACCGCCGACGACGTTTCGAAGCGTCGTGGTCGTGAGCTGCTCCACGGCACCCAGATAGTTGTTGATCTCGTAGGTGGCGGCCCGCGCGTCGGTCACCTGGAAGTAGACGACGGTGTCGATCGAGACGACGAGGTTGTCTTCGGTGATCACGGGTTGCGGCGGAAACGACACCACCTGCTCGCGCATGTCGACGAGCGGCAGCACCCGGTCGATGAACGGCACGAGCAGGTTGAGCCCGGGGGAGAGGGTGCGCTGGTATCGGCCCAGCCGTTCCACGACTCCCGCATAGGCCTGCGGGATGATGCGGATGGCTCGGAAGAGCACGACGATCACGAAGATCGCCAGAACCACGAGAAGCACGATCACGAAGATCTGACCGACGAAAGCGCCGACATCAACCATGGGTGTTCTCCTTCGGGTCGGGGGATTGGGAGGGGGAACCGACCTCCACGGTGGCGCCCCGCACGGCGCGGACGACGAGACGGGAACCGACGGGGGCCTCGCCCGGCTCGCCCACGAGACGAGCGGTCCACGTCTCACCGTTGTCGAGCTTGACCGAACCGGCGCCGTCGACGAACGGGACGAGGACGCGCGCCCCGAGGCCTGCGAGAGCGTCGACATTGGTCGGGATGTGCTGACTGCTGCGGTGGAGAGCGCGCAGGAGGAGCGGTCGGATCGTGAAAAGGAGCAGGGCCGAGACGGCAGCGGCCGCCGCGACCTGCAGCCACCACGGGGCGCCGAGAAGATTCGTTCCCAGTCCGCCGACGAGCGTGCCGCCCGCGAGCATGAGGAAGGTGAACTCGAGGGTGAGCAGTTCGACGATCACGAAGATCAGGGCCAGCACGAGCCACGCTATCCACAGGTATTGCGTGAGATCGGGCAACATCGGCGCTCCTTCGTCCCTCATCCGAACCTATCAGTCGGGGGTTCGATCCGGGCCGGTTGATAGGCTCGTGCGGTGCCGGCGGTCCGCCGTGCCGAGAGCCTTTCTTCCCCGCAGGAGCGCCACATGACTCAGCCCCTTCCCGCCGGAACCCTCACGGGTCGCACGGCACTGGTGACCGGATCGTCGCGCGGAATCGGCGCGGACACCGCGCGCTACCTGGCACAGGCGGGCGCGAACGTCGTCATCAACTTCCGCAACAAGGCTCCCCGCGCCGAGAAGCTGGCCGCGGAGCTGCGAGAGCTCGGCGTCGAGGTCCTCGTGGTCGGCGCTGATCTGACCGACCGCGCCTCCGTCGACGAGATGTTCGCCGCCGTCCGCGAGACCTTCGGCCGCCTCGACATCCTCGTGCTCAATGCATCAGGCGGCATGGAGGGCGGCATGGCCGAGGACTACGCCCTCACCTTGAACCGTGACGCGCAGCTCGGCACCCTCGATGCGGCGCTGCCGCTGCTCGAAGACGGGTCGCGTGTCGTGTTCGTGACCAGCCACCAGGCGCACTTCATCCGCACGACGCCGACGATGCCCGAGTACGAGGCGGTCGCCCTGTCGAAGCGGGCGGGCGAGGACGCTCTCCGCGAGCGCGTGGGCGAGCTCACCGAACGGGGCATCGGATTCGTCGTCGTGTCGGGAGACATGATCGAGGGCACCATCACCGCGACGCTGCTGGAGCGGGCGAACCCGGGCGCCATCGAGACGCGCCGCGAGTCGGCCGGAAAGCTCTACAACGTCTCGGAGTTCGCCGCCGAGATCGCCCTCGCCGCCGTCGAACCGATTCCCGCTGACAACACGCGCCTCGTCGGAGACATCTCGTCCTTCGGCGGCGAGTGACCATGCGCCCCACCGACATCGAGGCGCTGATCGCTGTCGGGCGTCCGACGGTCGCTGCCGACGGTTCCTTCGCCGTGTTCGCGACATCTCGCTCGGACATCGCCGCCGATCGGAACGTGGGGCAGCTCTGGCGCGTCGACCTGCCGTCGGGCCAGCCGCACCGACTCACGCGCGGTGTCGCGGACGCCTCTCCGAGGCTCTCGCCCGACAGCCGACACGTCGCCTTCCTCCGCGGAGACGCTGACGGCAAGCCGCAGATCCACGTGATCGCGGCATCCGGCTCGGAAGCGATTCAGGTGACGGACGCACCCCTCGGTGTCGGGTCCTTCGCCTGGTCGCCCACGGGCGAGCTCCTCGCCTTCACCGCACGCATACCTGAACGCGGGCGTTACGGCACCGTCGACGGGCTGTCTCCCGACGCGGAATCCGCTCGGCGGATCACCGGCATCCGCTGGCATGCGAACGGTCTCGGGTACATCGCGGACCGCCCCGCTCAGGTCTTCGTCGTCGCCGCACCAGACCTCCATTCCGAGCCGACGTACACTCCCGCCCCGGCACCGGATTCGGGCTCCTCGGACGCCCCGCGGAAGGTTCCGGAGCACGCACGTCAGCTCACCTCCGGTGCGCTCTCGCACGACGGGGTCGTGTTCACCGCCGACGGCTCGGAGATCCTTACGACGACGGACGGGATCGAGCACGAGCGTCGGGACCTTCGCTCCCCGGTGATCGCGATCGATATCGACGGAACAGGGGAGCGGGTCGTCGTTCCCGCGACCCTGTCGATCGTCGACGTCACCATCGCCTCCGACGGCACCATCGCGTTCCTGGCCTCCGACCCGGGCCCGGACGGCACCGACTTCGTCGCGCCCGGCGTCGCGCTCTGGGTGCTCGAGGGTGTCGAGCCCCGTCGGCTCACCGATCCCGAGACGATCGACCTCGGCGAAGTGGGCTCGCACATCACGCCGATCGGCGATGACTTCCTGGTGCAGAACCGTACGCGCGGCGAAGTGCACCTGCTGCGGGTCTCGCGCGACGGCGCGGCCACGCGCCTCCGTCGCGGCATGGAGGTCGTCGGCCACGCCGCCGATGCCGCAGGCGAGCGCATCGTCTGCGCCGTAGCCACCAATCGGTCGGCCGGCGAGCTTCTCCTCCTCGACGGCGAAGGCATCGAGGCGCGGTTGCTGACGTCATTCGGAGATGCCGCCAGCCGCGCCGGATTCGTCCTCCCGCGCGAGCTCGAGGTGAACGCACCCGACGGCTACCCCGTACACGGTTGGGTCGCGACACCCGAGGGCGAGGGACCCTTCCCCGTCCTGCTGCAGATTCATGGCGGTCCGTACGCGTCCTACGGCGTGCACCTCTTCGACGAGACGCAGGTCCTGGTCGGGGCGGGCTACGCCGTCGTCTATTGCAATCCCCGGGGCAGCGCTGGATACGGGCGCGCCCACGGCCGCAGCATCCGGGGCCGTATGGGAACCGACGATCTGAGTGACGTCCTCGCCTTCCTCGACGGAGCCGTGGCGTCGGATGCGCGACTCGACGGCGGCCGCGTCGGAATCCTGGGCGGGTCGTACGGCGGCTACCTGACGGCGTGGACGATCGCGCACGACCACCGGTTCGCGGCCGCTGTCGTCGAGCGCGGCTTCCTCGATCCCGAGACGTTCCAGGGAACGAGTGACATCGGCTCGTTCTTCGGTGACGAGTACGTCGGCACCGAGGCGGCCGCGATCCGAGCGCAGAGCCCGATGGCCGTCGTGAAGGACGTCACCACGCCGACCCTGGTGATCCATTCGGAGCTCGATTTCCGGTGCCCCCTGGAACAGGCCACCCGCTACTACACGGCATTGCGCCGCCAGGGCACGGAGGCGGAGCTCCTCGTGTTCCCCGGCGAGGACCACGAGCTCACCCGTTCGGGGCGGCCCCGTCACCGCGTGGAACGGTTCGAGGCCCTCCTGGAGTGGTGGGGACGCCACCTCCCGGCGTGACGACCGTCCCGGTCAGGGCCGGAACGAGAGCCCCCGGATGATGTTGACGATGCCGAGGGCCACGGCCGAGATGCCGAGCAGCCACCAGAGCACCAACACGCCCCACAGCGGTGTGAACAGCAGCATGACGCCGGCGATGATCGAGAGGATCGCGAACGCGATCGTCCACCCTCGCGACGACGACTCGCTCACGACCGACAGCGAGACGGCGCCCTCGACGATCCACATGATGCCCACCAGCACGCCGAGGAACACGGCGAACGACGCGGTGAAGGCGGCGAGGTTGGCGAATGCCACGATGCCGACGATCACGAAGAAGAGGCCGAGCGCGACGTGCCCGACGCGCGCCCAGCCGCGCTTCGTCCGCGAGAGGATCCCGAGGGCGGCGTAGACGATACCCGCGATGATCGCGTAGGCGGCGATGATGCCGGTGAGGACCTGCGCCGTGCGACCGGGCCAGATGAGAATGAGCAGGCCGAGGATCAGCGTCAGGATGCCGCCGACGATGAACGACGTCCGCAGCGATCTGACGAATCTTCCGGCGATGTCCTCTGCAGTTGCCATGACGGAACCTCCTTCGCGGGAGCCGAGCACCCCCGACACGCCACACGCTAGTGCACCGGGAGGGCGGGCGTCAGAGCCCCGGATGCGCCCCCGCGCGGTGCCGGGCCGATCAGCCGAGGATGAGAGTGGCACCCAGCAGGACGGGGACGCACCCGAGGGTCGTCAAGAAGACCGTGTCGCGCGAGATGGTCTCGCCGATGTCGTAGCGCTGCGCGAAATTGAAGACGTTCTGCGCGGTCGGAAGTGCTGCGAGCACGGTGACCGCCAGGATGTCGGCGGGGGAGAGGTCGAAGACGAGAGCGGCCACGGCCCACGCCACGAGCGGCATGGCGATCAGCTTCAGACCTGCCGCCAGCAGGATGTCTCGCCGACGGCCGGAAGCGGACAGCACGCGCTGTCCGTGCAGCGACATCCCATAGGCGATGAGGAGAACCGGCACGCATGCGTCGGCGATGAGCTGGAGCGGGTCGAGCACGAGAGGGGGCAGTTCCAGCCCCGAGACCGACACGATGACGCCCGCGACCGAGGCGATGACGATCGGGTTGCCGACGGTCCGTTTGAGGATCGGGAGCGGCCGCCGCTGTCCCGTCGTGACGGCCTCGAGGATCGCCATCGTGATCGGGGTGAACACGATGAGCTGCATCAGGATGACCGGCGCCGGCAGCGCGGCTGAGCCCAGGAGGTAGAGCGAGAGCGGGATCCCGATGTTGTTGGAGTTCACCTGCCCGGCCGACAGCATTCCGATGAGCGTCTCACCGACCGAACGACGCCACGCGAGTCGAGCGATCAGCGCATAGACGACGAACATCGACGCCGCAGCAATGGCGGAGACGGGCAGCAGTGCCGAGAACAGCGTCGAGACGTCGGCCTGCGAGAGCACGACGAACATGAGGAAGGGCGACAGGACGAAGAAGATCAGTCGCGCGAGCACCGGGCGGCCGTGCGGCCCGAGCAGATCGATGCGGCCGATGACGTATCCGACGATGATCGCGACCCCGACGACGACGAATCCGGTCACGACCTGCACCCTCCGAGCCTAGGGGAGTGGGCGCGTTGACCCGGCTCACAGCCGCCACTTCGTACGGTGGAACGACGGCGAGAGCGAGGTGATCGGATGAGGCGCAACGTGCGTTACCTGCAGCTGGCGGGCGTTCAGCTGGCGGCGATAGCGGTGACGATCCTGGTGTGCGTGTTCACGGCGTCCGGCCAGTACGCGGATCAGGCCGCCATGGTCGCCACGACAGCGTCCGGAAATCCCGTCCTTCGCGCGGCTCAGCACGTCAGCGCGAACTACATCATCGTGGTCGCCGCCGTGACGATGCTCGTCGGCATCACCGCCGCCCTCGTGCGGCGGCGCTTCGCCGAGGCTGCGGCGGCATCCGTGATCTTCGTCGGGTCGAGTGTCGTGACACAGGTGCTGAAGCACGAGGTCATCGCACGCCCGGATCTGGCGAGCGGCTGGGGCGCATATGGCAACTCACTGCCGTCCGGCCATGCCACCATCGCGATCGCCGCGGCGTGCGCCGCATTGTTCGCGGCACCGAACCGGATGAAGTTCGTCCTCGCACCGGTTCTGGTCACCTGGGCCGCCGTCGCCGGCATGGGTGTCATCGCCGCCGGATGGCATCGACCGAGCGATGTCGTCACGGCGAGCCTCGTCGTGGGGTTCTGGTACACGATTGCCGCGCTGATCGTCACGGCGGCGCGTCACCGTCATGGGCAGGCCGCGGCCGTCCTGACCCGTCCGCAGCGCCGGCTGCGCGGTCTCGCACCCGTCCTGGTCATGGGCGGCGCGATCACGGCCGTCGCGCTGAGTGCGTTCTACGCGTCTGGTTCCGGACGCACGCTCGTCACGGCTGTCTTGACGGTGGTCACGATCATTGCGACGGTTCTCGGTGCACTTGCCGTCAGTGGCGGGATGCCGTCGGCCCGTTCCCGCAGGGCCTCAGTGGCTTCTGCCCTTTGATCCGATAATGCACATTATGTCAGTTCAGGTGTGAGCTCGTCGGTGCGCATCTTCCCCATCGGCTCGAGATCGAGCACCCGCGAACCGCCGCTTCCATCTCGAGTGCCGCACCATCGTCCCGATACGGTTGTGAAATGAAGACATCGACGCGTCTCGACGAAGCGATGCAGGCATGACCCACGATGCCGCGATACCGGGACGACGCGTCACGCTGGATCTACGCCGACCCGTGCTCCACCTGATTCCCGGCGTGCGCCCGACCATCGTGATCGACGGCCGCGGACAGCCCGCGCAATGGGGCGTCGGCACCTGGCTCGTGCCCGCCGACGAGGCCGTGGAGATCACCGTCTTCCTCTTCAATCGCTTGTGGCGGTTCGGCGAGGCTCGAATGGTGCTGCATCCCGCGGACACCGGCCTCGCCTACCGCGCTCCCCTGGTTCCCATCGGCCCAGGTCGCATCCTGGTCACGTCCGGATGAACCTCGTCGCGCCGACCTGCATTCGTACCGTCCAGCTGGTACAGTAATCGGTCATCCTCGCTCGAATGGAGCGCGACGAAGGGAGACGGCCATGCACATCGCTGGCTTGGATGCCGACATCATCGACGCACTGACGCAGGTCGCGGCGCCCGATCACCGACCCGATGCACTCACGATCGGTGTGTCACTCCCCGCGTCGTCCGACGCGCTCCCGGCGTGCATCGCAGAGGTCGACGCGCTGCTCGAGCACGAGTTGAGCCGCGTGTCGCCCCGCGTCCTCGTCGCGGTGGTGCACGCGGCCGGGCGGTTGAGCGAGGGCCGCGTCTTCGCGAGCGAGCTCATCGATCGTGCGAGCGTCCACTCGAGCAACTCATTGGGCCGTGATCTCACAGCCATCGGCGTCGTGCTCGATGACGAGCAGGACCGCCGCATCGCGGCGCGCCGTGTCGCGGAGCACCTCAGCGGCCGCAGCAACCTCGGTGACGGCACCGTCGTGACCGCGCACGATCTGCGCCGCAGCACGCTGCGCGACCTCATCCTCGAGGACGTCCTGTGATGGTTTGACCCGTCAGCGTCGGCGCACGCGCAACCAGACGAATCCATGCGCGGGCAGCACGACGCCACGCCCGAGCTCGACCGGCACCCCCCTCACGAGATCCATCGCAGAATCCTCGAGCCCGCTCGTGGTCTCAGGGCGGATGGCCGCCGACGCATCGCCGACATTGGCGAGGACGAGGACCGCTCCCCCGCCGCCATCCGCCGCCGGACGCATGAACCCCACGACCGCGTCGTGAGGCGTGTGGAACGGGACGAGCTCGTTGCCGGCGAACTCCGGCGTCGCTGCACGCACCTCGATCAGGCCCCGGAGCCTCGTGAACACCCGGCCGGCGACGGTCGACTTATCGAGGCGCTGCGCGTATCGCGCGGTCGATCGCAGGGGCCGGTGCGCCCACCGGCTGTCTCCCCGACGTTCGGGGTCGTCCTGGAACGTGTCGTCGTTGAGCTGGGCGACCTCGTCACCGAGATAGAGCAGCGGGATGCCGCCCGTCGACATCGCTAGCGCATGCGCGAGCACGACCCGGTCTTCGCCCCCGGCATCGCCCGCGGCGATCCCGGCCAGCGAGGCCGTGGTGCCCGCGATCCGGGCGTCACCGGTGCGTGGATTCTCCTGGAACGGGTAGCCGCGCGAGAACGAACCGTCGAAGCGACCGATGTAGAAGTCGTTGAGGAACCGACGGTGCGGACCGCCGTCGATGCCGAAGCGCGCGGCATCCTCGTCGGCGAACGTCCAGCCGATGTCGTCGTGACTGCGGACGTAGTTGACCCACGCCGTCCCGGGCGGCAACGCGTGACGCTCGTCCAGCGCGAGCTGAAGCATGCGCGCGTCACGGGTCGCCAGCGCCTCCCAGGTCAGGGCCATCTGCAGCGGGTTGTAGGAGAGCTGGCACTCATCGGGCGAGATGTAGTCCTGCACTTCGTCGGGATGCACGATCGCCTCGGACTTGAACAGCACCGCCGGCGCCGCGATGCGCAGCACGGCGTTGAACGCCTGGAGCAGCAGGTGCGCCTCGGGCAGCGACTCGCAGGCCGTTCCGAGGCGTTTCCAGATGAAGGCGACGGCATCCATCCGCAGGATCTCGACACCCTGGTTCGCGAGGAACAGCATCTCCCCCGCCATGGCTGTGAACACGTCGGGGTTGGCGTAGTTGAGATCCCACTGGAACCGGTAGAAGGTGGCCCAGATCCACCGGCCATCGGGAAGCGGCACGAACGAGCCCGGGTGGTCGTCCGGGAAGATCTCGCGCGTCGTCCGCTCGTACGCATCCGGGAGCTCGCGGTCGGGGAAGATCAGGTAGAAGTCCTCGTACACCGGGTCGCCGGCGAGGGCGCGCTTCGCCCACTCATGCTCGTTCGAGGTGTGGTTGAAGATGAAGTCGAGGACCAGCGAGATGCCCGCCTCACGCAACTCGCTCGCGAGCGCACGCAGATCGGCCATCGTCCCGAGGGCCGGATTGACCGTGCGGTAGTCCGACACCGCGTAGCCACCGTCGTTGTCGCCGTCGGGCCTGTCGAAGAGGGGCATCAGGTGCAGGTAGGTCAGTCCGAGCTCGCGGAAGTACGGAATCATCCGGCGGACGCCGTCGAGGTCACCCGCGAAGCGATCGACGTAGCAGACGCCGCCCAGCATCCTCTCGGACTCGAACCACGCGGGGTCCGCGGCGCGCACGCGGTCGAGCTGCTTGAGCTCGGCGGTGCGCTCTCCCCGGGCATCCAGCGCCACGTCGACGAGGTGCAGGAGCGACTCGAGCCCGTCGGGACGCTCGCCGTAGAGAGCTCGGAACAGACGGTGCAACCGCGGGAACTCGCCGCGAAGGCGCGCGATCGTCTCGCCGTCGACCGGCCGTTCGCGACGCGCGACGTGCTCGACGACGATCGTCGCATCGGTCTCGAGCGCGGTCAGCGCGGTCATCGCGGGGCCACCGGAGCACTCATGCTCCGCATCATCTCAGAGGACGGAGACGGCGGACACCAAGGCGCGCGCAGCTGGCGTCCGACAGCGGAGTAGCGTAGAGGGGTGACCTCTCCGACGCTCTGCCCGCTCGGACGGGTCACCCGATGAGCGTCGCGGCTCGGACGAGCGGTCCGGGGCTCCGGGCATGGCTCGTCTGGGGAACCGGCGTCGCCGCGTACGTCCTGTCCATCACGAATCGGACGTCGCTCGCGGCCGTGGGCGTGGACGCAGCCGAACGCTTCCAGGCGGACGCCGCGACGCTGTCGATGTTCGCTGTCGTCCAGCTCGCGGTGTACGGCGGGATGCAGATACCCATCGGCGTCCTGCTCGACCGTTACGGCTCCCGGCCCATCATGACGATCGGCATGATCCTCATGGCGGTGGGCCAGCTGACGATGGCCCTCTCCCCCAGCGTCGGCGTCGCCATCGTCGCGCGCATGCTCCTCGGAGCCGGCGACGCCGCCATCTTCCCGGCGGTCCTCCGACTCGTCGCGACCTGGTTCCCGGCGCAGCGCGGGCCGCTCATGGTTCAGATGACCGGCATACTCGGTCAGGCCGGCCAGCTCGTCGCCGTCATCCCCCTCTCAGCACTCCTGCACGCCACCAGCTGGTCGGTCGCCTTCGGCAGCGTGGCCGGCCTCGGCGTCCTCTTCGCGGTCCTCGTCTTCCTGCTGGTGCGCAACCACCCGCCGGAGGTCGATCGTGACGTCAGCGTCAACACCGACACGGGCGCCATCCGGGTGGTCACCTCGAGCGTCGACACCGGCGTCGGCATCCGTGCCGCGTGGGCGCACCCCGGCACCCGGCTGGCGTTCTGGTCTCACTTCACGACGCCGTTCGCCGGCACGGCGTTCATCCTGCTGTGGGGCATCCCGTTCCTCACGGCAGGAGAGGGCCGGACTCAGGCCGAAGCGACCCTCATCACGACGCTCTACGTCTTCGCGGGGATGGCGCTCGGACCCATCATGGGTGAGCTCTCCCGCCGCATCCCCAACCTCCGCTCACGCGCCCTCGTCCTGCCGGCGGTCGCCGTGCAGCTCATCGCATGGACAGCGGTGATCCTCTGGCCGGGCACCGCGCCGGGGTGGCTCCTCGTGGCTCTCGCCGTCGCCCTCGCGACCGGGGGTCCTGCGTCGATGATCGCGTTCGATCACGCCCGGACGCACAACCCCTCGCATCGCCTCAGCACGGCGACGGGACTGACGAACGCCGGCGGCTTCCTCGCCGCCCTGATCGCCGTGTTCAGCATCGGCTTGGCGCTCGACCTGCAGGGTGCGGGAACGCCGGCGACGTACTCGCTCGAAGCCTTCCGCATCGCCTTCCTCACCCAGGTGCCGCTATGGCTCATCGGCGGTGCGTTCATCGCGATCGAACGCAAGCGCACCCGCATCCACATCGGGATGGACATGCCGAAACGGCCGCGACGGGCGTGAGCCCACCGCGGCCGTTCACAGCGGCTGCGTCAGAGGATGGGGTCGCCCGAGGTGCTCGTGCTGTTGCGGGTGACTCGCTGGCCGCTGGCGGGGTCGACGGCGGTACGGCTGACCGTCTCGGTCTGACGGCGGCGCACCATCACGACCAGGCCGATGAGGAAGATGAGGGCTCCCGCACCCATCAGGATGTAGCCGATGAGGTCGAGGTTCACCCACTCGACCTCGACGTTCACGGCGAACGCGAGGATCGCGCCGATGACGAACAATGCGATTCCGGCACCAATGCTCATGTCAGTTCCCTTCGGGTGTGCGGACCCGCTGATACTGACGCGCGCGCGTGGTTCCACGCACCGGCTTGACACGCGTTCTCGCGGCGTGTCAGGCGCGCGGCGCGACCTCGATCCACGAGCCGAACTTGGGCTGCCGGTTATCACCCGATGAACGCCCCGTGAGTCGGCGACGCACCCAGGGAGCGAGGTGCTCTCGGAAGTACTCGCCTCGGGCGAGCACCGGCGGCTGGTCGTCGACGGGAAGCGACCACCACTCCCCCGGCGCCTCGAGGCCGAGGGAACCGAGCACCCGAGCGGCGACCCGATGGTGACCGCGGGCGTTCATGTGGAGTCGGTCGGCCGACCAGTAGGACGGATGGGTCAATGCGCTGTCGTACCAGTTCAAGGCGCGGACGACGTCGTCGCGACCTGAGATGCGCTCGACGACGGCGTCCGAGAGCGCGTCGCCCCGCCGGTTGATCAGGCCGCCCAGCGGCAGCTGCGCGGACGGGTTCGCACCCGACAGCAGGATGAGGCGGACGCCTTCCTCATCGCACCGCCGCAGCACCTGCACGAAAGCGTCGACGATGTGCGCGATCGACGTGCGCGGGCGCAGCATGTCGTTGCCACCGCCATTGAACGACAGGTGGGTCGGGCGCAGGGCGAGGGCGGCTTCGAGCTGTTCGTCGACGATCGGGCGGACGAGTTTGCCGCGGATTGCGAGGTTGGCGTACTGCACGGGTCGTCCCGTCGCATCGGCCCAGCCGGCGGCGACGAGGTCGGCCCAGCCGCGCACGGCGCCGTCGGGCAGCTCGTCCCCCACGCCCTCGGTGAACGAATCGCCGATCGCGACGTAACGAACCTCTGTCTCAGCGGTCATCGAGCGACTCTCCTCTGCGGTCGACGAGTCCCCACGCACCGGCGGCGGCGAGGACGAAGAACACGGCGAACACGACGAACAGCACCGGAGCGCCGCCCCACAACAGGAGCGGCGGCACCGACAGGGGCGCGAGGATCGATGCGATGCGGCCGACACCGGCCGCCCAGCCGGCCCCGGTGCCGCGCAGCGACGTCGGGTACATCTCCGGCGTCACCGCGTACAACGCACCCCAGGCGCCCAGGTTGAAGAACGACAGCGCCATGCCCGCGGCGATGATGACCGTCTCGGTGCCGGCCGTCCCGAACACCACGGCGGATGCCGCCGAGCCGATGAGGAAGACCGACAGGGTCAGGCGTCGGCCCCAGACCTCGATCAGCCAGGCCGACACGGCATAGCCCGGCAGCTGAGCGAGAGTGATGATCAGGGTGAACCCGAACGATCGGACGAGGTCGTAGCCCTGCGTGTACAGGATCGTCGGGATCCAGATGAAGGCGCCGTAGTACGAGAAGTTGACGCAGAACCAGACCAGCCACAGGCTCGCGGTGCGGCCGCGGAACTCGGGCGACCAGAGCGCGCGGAGCCGGCCGGTCGACGACACGGCGGCCGGCGCCGCGATCGCTTCCGCTCCGACGGCAGCGCCGACGTCGCGCGACGTGGTCGCACTGTTCGTCTCGAAGCTCCGGACGACCGCCTCGGCCTCGGCGTGCCGGCCGCGGCGTTCGAGCCATCGGGCCGACTCGGGCAGCCCCCAGCGCACGATCAGCGCGTACACCGCGGGGATCGCGCCGACGACGAATGCCCAGCGCCAGCCCTCGTCGACCTGTGGGATCACGAAGTAGCCGATCAGAGCGGCTGCGGTCCACCCGACGGCCCAGAAGGCCTCGAGGATGACGATGACCCTGCCGCGAATGCGGGCGGGCGCGAACTCGCTCACATACGTGCTCGCGACCGGCAGCTCGGCGCCGAGGCCGAGTCCCACGACGAAGCGCAGGACGAGCAGCATCGCGAGTCCGCCGACCAGAGCGCTCGCGCCGGTTGCGACTCCGTAGACGAGGAGTGTGACCGCGAACACCGAGCGACGTCCGAACCGGTCTGCCAGCAGCCCGCCGAGGCTCGCACCGATCGCCATGCCGGCGAAGCCGGCCGACGCGATCCACGACGCCTGCGAGGTGTCGAGCGACCACTGCGCGATGAGCGCCGTGATGATGAAAGAGATCAGCCCGACATCCATCGCGTCGAGGGCCCATCCCAGCCCGGACCCGGTGAGGATTCTCAGGTGCCGACGCCCGAAGGGCAGATCGTCGAGGCGGCGCGCCACCGAGGGCGTCGCGGTATCGGTCATTCGACCATGCTATTGACCCGCGACGCCCTCGGTCGCCACTCACTCAGTCGTCGGCGAGCATGTCCCGCACGAGAGGCGCGACCTTCGTGCCGTAGAGCTCGATCGAGCGCATCATGCTCTCGTGGGCGAGCGTCCCGTGCGAGAACTTCAGATCGAACCGGTCGAGCTCCAGGGTGCGGATCGTCTGCGCGAGCTTGCGCGCGACGGTCTCGGGCGACCCCGCGTACACGGCACCGTCCGGTCCGAGATCGTGCTGGAACTGCAGGCGCGAGTAGGGCGGCCACCCGCGCTCCGCGCCGATCGCGTCGCGGTTGACCTTCATCGCCGGGAAGAGCTCCTCCCACGCTTGTTCGTCGGTGTCGGCAACATGACCGGGCGAGTGGACCCCGACCGGCAACCGGTCGGCACCCATCGCATCGCGGGTGCGGTGGAAGAGATCGACATACGGGCGGAACCGTGCCGCGCCGCCGCCGATGATCGCCAGCATCAGGCCATAGCCATTGTGGGCCGTTCGCAGCACCGACTCGGGAGAGCCGCCGACGCCCACCCACGCGCGGAGGCCGTTCTCGGTCTTCGGGAAGACATCCGCGTCCGTCAGCGCCGGTCGGGTCCGGCCCTGCCAGGTGACCGGCTGCTCGGACCGCAGCCGGCCGAACAGGTCGAGGCGCTCCTCGAAGAGGATCTCGTAATCGGCGAGATCGAACCCGAACAGCGGGAACGACTCGGTGAACGAGCCGCGTCCGAGGATGATCTCGGCCCGGCCGTTCGAGACGGCGTCGAGGGTTGCGAAGCGCTCGTAGACGCGCACGGGGTCATCGCTGGAGAGGACGGTGACCGCGGTGCCCAGGCGGATGTCCTTCGTGCGGGCCGCGGCAGCGGCCAGCACGATCTCGGGGCTCGACACGGCGAACTCGCGACGGTGGTGCTCCCCGACGCCGAAGAAGCTCAGTCCGACCTCATCGGCGAGCACCGCCTGGTCGACGACGTTGCGGATCGTCTGCGCGTCGGACAGCAGCTCGCCGTCGGCGCCGCGGGTGACGTCGCCGAACGTGTCGAGGGCGAACTGGACGGATGTCGCGGTCATGGGGCCACCTTTCATTCATCCGCATACAACGGCGGGACGGGAAGAGTATTCCCGTCCCGCCGTCGTCGTGTTCAGCCCTGTGCGAGCGCCATGCGGAGCGTGTCGAGTCCGACACCGCCCAGGCGCAGCGCCTTCATGTGAAAGGCCTTCACGTCGAACTGCTCGCCCGCGCGCGCGGCGTAGTCATCGCGGATCTCCTCCCAGATCCGCTGACCCACCTTGTACGACGGCGCCTGGCCCGGCCAGCCGAGATAGCGGTTGACCTCGAAGCGGATGAACTCCTCGGGCATGTTGACGTTGCGCTTCATGAACTCGAGCGCATACTCCGCGTCCCACACGCCCTCTCCGTCGGGGCGCTCCTTCCCCAGATGCACGCCGATGTCGAGCACGACGCGAGCGGCACGCATGCGCTGTCCGTCGAGCATGCCCAGCCGGTCCGCCGGGTCATCGAGGTAGCCCAGCTGCTCCATGAGGCGCTCCGCGTACAGTGCCCAGCCCTCGGCGTGTCCGCTCGACCCGGCGAGCAGCCGCCGCCAGGAGTTCAGCTCGAACCGGTTGTACACCGCCTGGGCGATCTGCAGGTGATGGCCCGGAACGCCCTCGTGATAAACCGTCGTCAGCTCACGCCAGGTGTCGAACGAGTCGACCCCCTCCGGCACCGACCACCACATGCGACCGGGGCGCGAGAAGTCGTCGGTCGGACCGGTGTAATAGATCCCGCCCTCGTTGGTGGGGGCGATCATGCACTCGAGCGTGCGAATGGGCTCGGGGATGTCGAAGTGGGTGCGACCCAGCTCGTCGACGGCGCGGTCGCTCGTCTCCTGCATCCACTTCTGCAGGGCCTCGGTGCCGTGGAGCTTCCGGGACTCGTCCTTCTCGAGGTGCGCCACCGCCTCTTCCACCGTGGCGCCGGGGAGGATCTCGTTCGCGATCGATTCCTGCTCCGCGACCATCCGGGCCAGTTCCTGGAGGCCCCACTCGTAGGTCTCGTCGAGGTCGATCGTGGCGCCCAGGAATCGGCGGGAGTGCAGCGCGTACAGCTCGCGCCCGACCGCGTCGGTCTCGCCCGCCTCGGGGAGGAGCTCACCGGTGAAGAAGGAGGCGAGAGCGTCGTACGCGACGCGGGCAGCGTTCGCGTTGTCCGCCAGCTCACGAGCCAACGATGCGGGGAGGCTGCCCTCGGTCGGCGCGGCATCTGCCGCGAACGTCGCGAAGAAACCCGTGTCCGCCGTGTAGCGACCGATCTGCGTGGCGACCTCTGAGACCTGACGGCGCGCCGGGACGACGCCGCGGGCGATGCCCTCGCGGAGCGTCTCGATGTACCCGTCGATCGCGGCCGGAACCGCACCGAGACGGTCGGCGATGACGCTCCAGTCGTCGACCGTAGCCGTGGGCATGAGGTCGAAGGTGTTGCGGATCTCCTGCGCGGGCGACGCGATCACATTCACGTCGCGCAGGTGAGCGCCCGCCTCGGCCAGCTCGATGTTCAGCCGCAGGTCACCGGCGAGGTCCGCCTTCGTGACGACATCGACGTCGTCCGTGGGCTCGGCCGCCTCGAGGGCGGCGAGGGTGCTGCGTGCGGCCTCGAGTGCGCGAGCCGTGCCCGCAGGCGAGTAGTCGTCGAGTCGTGCGTTGTGCTCGAAACGGCCGATGTACGTCGCGAGCCCGGGAGAGAGCTCGGCCAGGGTGTCGACCCACGCATCGGCGATCCGGTCGATCTGCGTGGGGGTGCGCTGTGCTTCGGTCATCCTCCGAGCCTACTGCGGCACCCCCGCGCGACGAGGTCAGTGACCGGCGACGTCCCAGTCGCCGCCGCGCCCGATCTGCACGTCGAGGGGCACCGTGAGCTGAGCGGCGTCGCCCATGCGATCGCGCACGATGCGCTCGGCGGCATCCCACTCACCCGCAGCGACCTCGACCACGAGCTCGTCGTGGATCTGCAGCAGCACACGAGAGCGGAGGCCCTCGGCGTGGAACTCGCGGTCGATCCGGAAGAGCGCGATCTTCATGATGTCGGCTGCGCTGCCCTGGATGGGTGCGTTCAGGGCGGCGCGCTCGGCATTCTCGCGGAGCACTCGGTTCGGACTCGCGAGGTCGGGGAACGGACGGCGCCGGCCGAAGATCGTCTCCGTGTAGCCGTCGATGCGGGCCTGCTCGACGCTCGAGCGCAGGTAGTCGCGCACCGCCCCGAAACGGGCGAAATACTCGAGCATGAGCTGCTTGGCCTCCGACTGCTCGATGCGCAGCTGCTTCGACAGGCCGAACGCCGACAGGCCGTAGACGAGTCCGTACGACATGGCCTTGACCTTCGTGCGCATCGCCGGCGTGACATCGGCCGGATCGACGCCGAATACGCGCGCGCCGACGAAGCGGTGCAGGTCTTCGCCCGAGACGAACGCCTCGATGAGCCCGGGGTCTTCGGAGAGGTGCGCCATGATGCGCATCTCGATCTGCGAGTAGTCGGCGGTCAAAAGGGTCTCGTACCCCTCGCCCGCCTCGAAGGCGGCCCGGATGCGGCGGCTCTCCTCATTGCGGATGGGGATGTTCTGGAGGTTCGGGTCGGTGCTCGAGAGCCGGCCGGTCTGGCTTCCCGTCTGCACGTAGGTCGTGTGGATGCGGTCGTCGGCGGCGATCGCGGTATCGAGCGACTCGATGATCTGACGCAGCTTGGTGGCTTCACGGTGCTGGAGCAGCAGCTCGAGGAACGGGTGCGGGTTCGACTCCTGCAGATCGGCGAGCACCGCCGCGTCCGTGGAGTACCCCGTCTTCGTCTTGCGGGTCTTCGGCAGCTGGAGCTGCTCGAACAGTACCTCCTGCAGCTGCTTGGGCGAACCGAGATTCACCTCGCGGTCGATCGTGGCGTACGCGCGCTGTGCGATGTCGTCCGCTCGTGCCGCGAGTTCTGCCGAGAACGTCGAGAGCTTCTCGTGCGACACGGCAACACCCGCGAGTTCCATGTCAGCGAGGGTGTCGAGCGTCGGAAGCTCGATATCGGAGAGCACGGAGAGGACGGGCGCGGGCATCTCGGCGCGAACCGCCGCTGCCGTGCGCAACGCGAACCAGGAGAGCTGTCCCGGCGTGGCACCCTCCGTCTCGGGAACGAGCTGAGTCGGATCGGCCTCCGGCAGCTTCTCGTCGAGGTAGCGGTGGACGAGGTCGGCGAGCGTCTTGTCGGGGAAGCTGGGGCGCAGGAGCCACCCGGCCAGGATCGGGTCGAAGACGAGCCCGCCCAAGCGGACACCGCCGCGCCGCAGCGCCTTGACCTGGAGCTTGGCGTCGGAGATCACCTTGGGCGCGTCGGACTCGAGCCACGGGCGCAGGGCCTCGGCGACGTCGTCGCCCCAGGTGCCCTCGACCGCTTCGGCGGCGTCGGCCAAACCGATGCGCTGCGGAAAACCTCCCGCGACCATGACGGTCACGCCGACCTCGCCGTCGCGGGCCGCCGCCCACGCGGCGAGGTCGGCGGCGGAGAGCTCCGCGGCCGTCGGGGCTGGAACGGCGGGCGCGGCGGTCTCGACGGCCATCGCGGGATCTGCCCCCGCTGCCTCGAAGACGCGCGGCAGCAGCGTCCGGAACTCGAGCCGGGCGAAGATGTCGCGCACCGCTTCGGCGTCGATCGGGCCCACCGCGAGGTCTGCGGGCGTGACCCCGAGCTCGACGTCGCGGAGCAGCCGGTTCAGCGAACGATTGCGCCGCACATCGTCGAGGTGCTCCCGGAGCTTCCCGCCGACCACTCCCCCGATCTTGTCGGCGTTCTCGAGCAGGGCGTCGAGCGACCCCCACTGCGTGAGCCACTTGACCGCGGTCTTCTCGCCGACTTTGGGCACTCCAGGCAGGTTGTCGCTCGTCTCGCCGACGAGGGCGGCGATGTCGGGATAGTTCTGCGGCGGCAGACCATACTTCTCGACGACGGTCTCGGGCGTGTATCGCTTGAGCTGAGAAACACCCTGGACGCTGGGGTAGAGCAACGTCACGTCGTCGGTCACGAGCTGGATCGTGTCGCGATCACCCGAGCAGACGAGGACCTCGAATCCGTCCGCTTCGCCCTGGGTCGCGAGCGTCGCCAGGATGTCGTCGGCCTCGTAGTCCTCTTTCGTCAGCACCGTCACGTTCATCGCGGCGAGGCACTCCTGCAGAAGCGGGATCTGGCCCTTGAACTCGGCCGGCGACTCGGAGCGATTGGCCTTGTACTCCGTGTACTCGCGCGTACGGAACGACTGTCGCGACGTATCGAAGGCGACCGCGAGATGGGTCGGCTTCTCGGCCTTGATCAGGTTCACGAACATCGACAGGAACCCGTAGATGCCGTTGGTGTGCTGGCCGTCCTTCGTCGTGAAGTTGTCGACCGGCAACGCGAAGAACGCCCGGTAGGCCAGCGAGTGGCCGTCGACGACGAGAAGGGTAGGCTTTGCGGAGTCCGTCACCCGTCCAGCCTAACGACGACCGCGGACACCACGACCCGCTGCGACCGAGGGGTGAAGCATGCCCGAGAAGACCGACACCGACACCGGCCTGGCCTGGGCACAGGGCCGCGGCAAGGGAGCTCTCGCCGAGCGCATGGGCATCGAGTTCACGGAGTTCACCACCGAGCGCTGCGTCGCGACAATGCCCGTCGCGGGCAACACCCAGCCCGTGGGCCTGCTCCACGGCGGCGCGTACGTCGTGCTCGGCGAGTCTCTCGGCTCCATGGCGGCGAACATGCACGCCGGCCCGGGGCGCCTCGCCGTCGGCGTCGACATCAACGCCACGCACACGCGATCCGCGACGAGCGGTGTCGTGACGGGCGTGTGCACTCCCCTGCATCTCGGGCGCTCGATGACAGTGCACGAGATCGTCGTATCCGACGAGCAGGGGCGCCGCTGCTCCACTATCCGCATCACGAACCTCATCAAGGACGCCCCCGCGGCATCCTGACGCGACGACGAAGCCCCCTCCCGGACCGAGAGGGGGCTTTCTCGTCGCCGCGGCGCCGCGGACTACTTCTTGGGGGCGAGCTGCTCGATGATCGCCTTGGCCACGTCCTGCATCGTGAGGCGGCGGTCCATCGACGCCTTCTGGATCCAGCGGAACGCCTCGGGCTCGCTGAGACCCATCTTCTCGTTGAGCAGACCCTTCGCCCGGTCGACGAGCTTGCGGGTCTCGAAGCGCTCGACCATGTCGGCGACCTCGGCCTCGAGGGTGATGATCTGCTCGTAGCGGGCGAGCGCGATCTCGATGGCGGGGAGCAGATCGTTCGGGGTGAAGGGCTTGACGACGTAGGCGAGAGCACCGGCCTCGGTCGCCCGCTCGACGAGTTCCTTCTGGCTGAACGCCGTCAGCAGGACGACGGGCGCGATGTGCGCCTTGCCGAGCCGTTCGGCGGCCGAGATCCCGTCGAGGACGGGCATCTTGACGTCCATGATCACGAGATCGGGACGCAGCTCGCTCGCAAGCTGCACCGCGGTCTCGCCGTCGCCCGCCTCGCCGACGACGTCGTATCCGTTGTCGCGCAGGATCTCGACGATGTCGAGTCGAATGAGCGACTCGTCTTCGGCCACGACGACTCGGCGCGGTGCGGGAGCGGCCGACGTGGGGACCTCTTCTTGCTCTGTCACCTTTCGATCCTACGGTATGGGCGTTCCGGACACGGTTCCGTCGGGTGACACCGCGTGAGGCGGTATTGTCGATGTGCGTGCGCCGGTGTGGCGGAATGGCAGACGCGACCGACTCAAACTCGGTTGTCTTCGGACGTGTGGGTTCGACTCCCACCACCGGCACGGCGAAAGGGCGGGCACCTCGTGGAGAGGTGCCCGCCCTTCGGCATTCACGTGGCGCTTACTGGATCGCCTGGTAGATCGGCGCGCGGCCGTTGACGGCGTCGCCGATCTTGTGGATGCGGATGTCGTTGGTCGATCCCTGGATTCCGGGAGGGGACCCGGAGATGACGACCACCTTGTCGCCGACCTCGGCGAGGCCGTTCGAGAGGAAGTAGTCGTCGACCTGGTGGAACATCAGGTCGGTGTGCGCGACCTCCTCCACGAGGCTCGAACGGATGCCCCACGTCAGGGCCATGCGACGACGGATCGCCGGGTCCGGGGTGAACGCGATCATGGGGATCTCGGGACGCAGACGCGACATGCGGCGCGCGGTGTCGCCGGACTCGGTGAACATGCAGAGGAACTTCGCCTCGATGAACTGCGCGACCTCCATGGCGGCGAGCGTGATCGCGCCGCCCTGCGTGCGCGGCTTCGCCGTCAGCGGTGCGATGCGCTCGAGACCGTGGGTCTCGGTCGAGTCGACGATGCGCGCCATGGTCTCGACGACGACGACGGGGTACTTGCCCACGCTGGTCTCGCCCGAGAGCATCACGGCGTCGGCGCCGTCGAGGACGGCGTTGGCGACGTCGCTGGTCTCGGCGCGCGTCGGCACCGGGTTCTCGATCATCGACTCCAGCATCTGGGTCGCGACGATCACGGGCTTGGCCATACGGCGGCACAGCGCCACGGCCTTCTTCTGCACGATCGGCACGGCCTCGAGCGGAAGCTCCACGCCGAGGTCACCGCGCGCGACCATGATGCCGTCGAAGGCGTCGATGATCTCCTCGAGGTTCTCGACCGCTTGCGGCTTCTCGATCTTCGCGATGACGGGGACCTTGCGGCCCTCCTCCGCCATGATCTCGTGCACACGCGTGACGTCGGCGGCATCCCGCACGAACGACAGTGCGATGATGTCGGCTCCCTGCTGCAGCCCCCAGCGCAGGTCGGCCTCGTCCTTGTCCGACAGCGCCGGAACGCTCACGGCGACACCGGGCAGGTTGATGCCCTTGTTGTTCGAGACGGGGCCGGCGACGATGACCTTCGTCGTGACGACCGAGCCCTCGACCGACACGACCTCGACGCGGACCTTGCCGTCGTCGATGAGCAGGAAGTCGCCGGGCTTGACGTCGCCGGGCAGGCCCTTGAACGTCGTCGAGACGATCTCCTTGGTGCCGAGGATGTCGTCGGTCGTGATCTTGAAGACGTCGCCGACCGCGAGCTGGTGCGGCCCGTTCTCGAACTTGCCGAGACGGATCTTCGGCCCCTGCAGGTCGACCAGGATCGCGACGGGGCGACCTGCGTCGTCGGCGGCCTTCCGCACGTTGGCCCAGCGGGCCTCGTGCTCCGAATAGTCTCCGTGGCTGAGGTTGAATCGGGTCACGTCCACACCGGCGTCGATGATGGCTCGCACCATCTCGTAGCTGGCTGTGGCCGGTCCCAGGGTGGCGACGATCTTGGCGCGTCTCACTGATACTCCGGTGGTTTCGGGTCGGGAGGGGGGTTGGGTCCAGCCTATGCCCGCTGGAGCCCGATCGCGACGTCGGTCGGACGCACCGGCGCCGGAAGGTCGGTGTCGCCCATCAGGTAGCGGTCGACAGCGGATGCCGCGGCGCGGCCCTCCGCGATCGCCCACACGATGAGCGACTGTCCGCGCCCGGCGTCGCCGGCCACGAACACACCCGGCGTGGTGGTCTGGTAGTCGTCGGCACGTTCCACGTTGCCGCGATCGGTGAACAACGTACCCAGCTGCGCCCCGAGCTCGGAGCGCTCGGGACCGGTGAAACCCATCGCGATCAGGACGAGGTCGGCGGGGATCTCGCGCTCGGTCCCGCTCTTGGGCACGCGGCGACCGTCGACGAACTCGGTCTCGGCGACGCGCAGCGCGCGCACCTCTCCCGCCTCGTTGCCGAGGAACTCGACCGTGGACGCCAGGTAGCTGCGCTCACCGCCTTCTTCGTGCGCGGAGGCGACCTCGAAGATGGTCGGCATCATCGGCCACGGCTGGGTGTCGGGGCGGTCCGACGGCGGCTGCTTGCCGATCGCGAGGTTCGTCACGCTGAGCGCGCCCTGACGGTGCGCCGTGCCGATGCAGTCCGCGCCGGTGTCACCACCGCCGATCACGACGACGTGCTTGCCCTCCGCGTGGATCTGGTTCGCGACCTGGTCTCCCGCGACGGCCTTGTTCGACTCGACGAGGTACTCCATCGCGAAGTGCACGCCGGCGAGGTCGCGGCCCGGGATTGCGAGGTCGCGGGGCAGGGTCGAGCCGGTCGCCACCACGACCGCGTCGTAGCGGGCGCGCAGCGCGTCCCACGAGATGTCCTTGCCGATCTCGACGCCGGCACGGAAACGCGTGCCCTCGTCCTGCATCTGACGCAGGCGCGCCTCGATGTGGCGCTTCTCCATCTTGAAGTCGGGGATGCCGTACCGCAGCAGGCCGCCGATGCGGTCGTCGCGCTCGTAGACGGCGACGGTGTGACCGGCGCGGGTCAGCTGCTGCGCGGCGGCGAGTCCGGCGGGGCCGGAGCCGACGACGGCAACCGTCTTGCCCGTCAGACGCCCCGGGGGCTCGGCCTCGACCCATCCGTTGGCGAACGCCTCGTCGATAGTCGAGACCTCGATCTGCTTGATCGTGACCGGCGGCTGATTGATGCCGAGAACGCACGAGCTCTCGCACGGTGCAGGGCACAGGCGCCCGGTGAACTCCGGGAAGTTGTTCGTCGCGTGCAGACGCTCGATGGCCGAGCGCCCCTCGCCACGCCACATGAGGTCGTTCCACTCGGGGATGAGGTTGCCCAGCGGGCACCCCTGATGACAGAACGGCACGCCGCAGTCCATGCAGCGCCCCGCCTGACGGCGGAGCACGGCGCTGTCACCGGGCTCGTAGACCTCGCGCCAGTCCATGATGCGGACGGGAACGGGACGGCGCTTGGGGAGCTCGCGCTCCGTGATCTTCAGGAAGCCCTTGGGGTCAGCCACGGGTCACCTCCAGGATGCGGCTCCAGACCTCGTCGCCGTCGGGGTCGAGCCCCTCGGCGGCCGCCGTCTGTCGGGTTTCGAGCACCGCGGCGTAGTCGCGCGGCACCACACGGACGAAGTTGGCGACCTCGTTCTCGAAGTCCTCCAGCAGCCGGGCTGCCAGCTCGGACCCCGTCTCGGCGACGTGGCGCTCGAGCAGGTCGCGGAGGATCTCGGCGTCGCCGGACCCCATCTCCCCGAGCACGAGCTCGCCGCTGGCCATGGCCTCGCGGTTCACGTTCGCGGTCTCGAGGCGGTAGACGTAGGCGTTGCCACCCGACATCCCGGCGCCGAGGTTGCGCCCGGTGGCGCCGAGGATCACGGCGAGGCCGCCGGTCATGTACTCCAGTGCGTGGTCGCCCACGCCCTCGACCACGGCCGTGGCCCCGGAGTTGCGCACGAGGAACCGCTCCCCCACGACGCCGCGCAGGAACATCGTGCCCTGCGTCGCACCGTAGCCGATGACGTTGCCCGCGATCACGTTCTCCGACGCGTCGAAGGCCGCTCCGCGCGGCGGGCGCACGACGATCTGTCCACCCGAGAGCCCCTTGCCGACGTAGTCGTTCGAGTCCCCCTCGAGACGCAGCGTGATGCCGGCGGGGAGGAAGGCTCCGAAGGACTGTCCGGCCGAACCCGTCAGGTTCACCACGATCGAGTCGGCAGGAAGGCCGTTCTCGCCGTGCGCGAGCGTGACCCGGTTGCCCAGCATCGTGCCCACGGCGCGCTCGGTGTTGCGGATGGGCAGATCGATCTCGATGTGACCGCCGTGCGCGACGACATCCTGCGCTCGTTCGATGAGCTGCACATCGAAGTGCGCGTCGAGCTCGTGGTCCTGGTCGCGCCGGTGACGACGCGGCGCGTCTTCGGCGAACGCGGGTCCGGTGAGGATGGGTCCGAGGTCGAGGCCGTTGGCCTTCCAGTGCTCGATCGCGCCGTCGACGTCGAGGACGTCGTTGCGCCCGATCGCCTCGTCGAGCGAGCGGAAACCGAGCTCGGCCAGGTACTCGCGGACCTCCTGCGCGACGAACTCCATGAAGTTCACCACGAACTCGGGCTTGCCGGTGAAACGCTCGCGGAGCACGGGGTTCTGCGTCGCTACGCCCACGGGACACGTGTCGAGGTGGCAGACGCGCATCATGATGCAGCCCTCGACGACCAGGGCGGTGGTGGCGAAACCGAACTCCTCGGCACCGAGCAGCGCGGCGATCACGACGTCGCGACCGGTCTTCAGCTGGCCGTCGGCCTGCACGACCACGCGGTCGCGCATGTCGTTGAGCATGAGCGTCTGCTGCGTCTCGGCGAGACCGAGCTCCCAGGGCGTACCGGCGTGCTTGAGCGAGTTGAGCGGGCTCGCGCCCGTTCCGCCGTCGTGCCCGGAGACGAGGATGACGTCGGCGAGGGCCTTCGCCGTTCCCGCCGCGACGGCACCGATGCCCGACTGGCTCACGAGCTTGACGTGCACCCGGGCGGCCGGGTTCGCGCGCTTGACGTCGAAGATCAGCTGCTTGAGGTCCTCGATCGAGTAGATGTCGTGGTGCGGCGGCGGCGAGATGAGGCCGACGCCCGGGGTGCCACCGCGGGTGCGGGCGATCCACGGATACACCTTGCCGGGCGGCAGCTGACCGCCCTCGCCGGGCTTGGCGCCCTGGGCGAGCTTGATCTGGATGTCGTCGGCATGCGTGAGGTACATGCTCGTGACGCCGAATCGACCCGAGGCGACCTGCTTGATCGCGCTGCGGCGCTCGGGGTCGAGCAGACGCTCGACGTCCTCGCCGCCCTCGCCCGTGTTCGACTTCGCGCCGAGCCGGTTCATCGCGATCGCGAGCGTCTCGTGCGCCTCCTTCGAGATCGAGCCGTAGCTCATCGCGCCCGTCGAGAATCGCTTCACGATCGACGCGACCGACTCGACCTCGTCGATCGGCACCGGGGGCCGGACGCCGGTGCGCAGCTTGAACATGCCGCGCAGCGTCTTCAGCTCGGCCGCCTGATCGTCGACGAGCTTCGTGTACTCGCGGAAGATGTCGTAACGACGGGTGCGGGTCGCGTGCTGGAGGCGGAAGACCGTGTCCGGGTTGAACAGGTGCGGGGCACCGTCGCGGCGCCACTGGTACTCGCCACCTGTCCACAGCCGCTCGTGGGCGCGGACGGCGGCGTCTTCCGGATACGCGTAGGCGTGCCGCGCGGCGTTCTCTGCCGCGATGACCTCGATGCCGATACCGCCGAGCTTGGTCTCGGTGCCGGTGAAGTAGTTCGACACGAACTCGTCGGAGAGCCCGACGGCTTCGAACACCTGGGCGCCGGCGTAGGACGAGACGGTCGAGATGCCCATCTTGGACATGATCTTCAGCACGCCCTTGCCGAGCGCGTAGATCAGGTTCTTGACGGCCTTCTCGGGAGTGACGCCGGTGATGTACCCGGCACGCACGAGGTACTCGACGGTCTCCATCGCGAGGTACGGGTTGACCGCCGACGCGCCGTAGCCGAGGAGAGTCGCGACGTGGTGGACCTCGCGGACATCGCCGGCCTCGACCACGAGACCGACCCGCATACGGGTCTGCTGCCGGATGAGGTGGTGGTGCACCGCGGCGAGCATGAGCAGGGACGGGATGGGGGCGAGGTCCTTGTTCGAGTCGCGGTCGCTGAGCACGAGGAACTCCGCGCCGTCCTCGATGGCCTGGTCGGCCTCGGCGCACATCTGCGCGAGGCGCTTCTGCATGCCCTTGTGACCGGCCTCGACGCGGTAGAGACCGCGGATCGTCACCGACGAGCGGCCCTTGAGGGCGGTGTCGATGTGCTGGATCTTGGCGAGCTCGTCGTTGTCGATCACGGGGAAGTCGAGCGTCACCGTGCGGGTGTGCTCCGGCCCCCAGGCCAGCAGGTTCGCCTCGGGACCGAGCCCGAGGGACAGGGAGGTGACGACCTCTTCGCGGATCGAGTCCAGCGGCGGGTTCGTCACCTGCGCGAACTGCTGCGTGAAGTAGTCGAACAGCAGGCGCGGGCGCTCGCTGAGCACCGCGACGGGGGTGTCGCTGCCCATGGCACCGAGAGGCTCGGCTCCCACCTGCCCCATGGGGGTGAGGAGGATGCGCACCTCCTCCTCGGTGTAGCCGAAGGTGCGCTGGCGGCGCGTGATCGACGCGATGGGGTGCACGATGTGCTCGCGCTCGGGCAGGTCCTTGAGCCGCACGCGACCGGCGTCGAGCCATTCCTGCCACGGGTGGAGCGTCGCAAGCTCGCGCTTGATCTCCTCATCCTCGACGATGCGGCCCGCGGCCGTGTCGACGACGAACATCCGCCCGGGCTGCAGGCGACCGCGGCGCTTGATCCGCTCGGGGGCGAAGTCGAGCACGCCGGTCTCGCTGCCGATGACGACCAGTCCGTCGGTGGTCTCGGTCCATCGTCCCGGGCGCAGGCCGTTCCGGTCGAGAGTGGCGCCCACGAGGGTGCCGTCGGTGAAGATGAGTGCAGCCGGGCCGTCCCAGGGCTCCATCTGGATGGAGTGGTAGTCGTAGAACGCCCGGAGATCGGGATCGATGTCGGTCTGCTTCTCGTACGCCTCGGGCACCATCATCATGACGGCGTGCGGCAGGCTGCGCCCGGTGAGCGTGAGCAGTTCGAGGACCTCGTCGAACGAGGCCGAGTCGCTCGCTCCGTCCGTGCAGATCGGCAGCAGCGGCTGCACATCGCCGAGCAGCTCGGACTCGAGCTGCGACTGGCGCGCGCGCATCCAGTTGCGGTTGCCCTTGACGGTGTTGATCTCACCGTTGTGCGCGAGCATGCGCAGTGGCTGCGCGAGCGGCCACGACGGGAAGGTGTTGGTCGAGTAGCGCGAGTGCACCACCGCGAGCTCCGACGCGAAGCGCTCGTCCTGCAGGTCGGGGTAGAACGGCTCGAGCTGGAGCGTCGTGACCATGCCCTTGTAGCCGAGCGTGCGGCTCGACAGCGACACGAAGTAGGCGTCGTGCTCATGGCGGGCGCGCTTGCGCAGGCGATAGACCCGGCGGTCGAGCTCGATTCCGGCGAGGGCGGGCGCGTCGCCAACGGCAGGACGCGACACGAAGAGCTGCTCGAAAGCGGGGCGTGCGGCGAAGGCGAGCTTGCCGAGGTTCTCATCCTCGGTCGGCACGTCGCGCCAGCCCAGGACCGTCAGACCCTCGGATGCCGCGAGCGCCTCGATGTCGGCCTTCAGAGCGTGGCGTTCGTCGGCGTCGCGCGGCAGGAACGCCATACCCGCGGCGTACTCGCCGGCGGGCGGCAGGTCGAAGTCGACGACCTCGCGGAGGAACGCATCGGGCATCTGCGTCAGAATCCCGGCTCCGTCTCCGGTTCCTGCGTCGGAGCCGATGGCGCCGCGGTGCTCGAGGTTGCGCAGAGCCGTCAAGGCGAGCTCGACGATGTCGTGACCGGCTTCGCCGCGCAGCGTGGCGACCATCGCCAGACCACACGCGTCCTTCTCGAACGCAGGGTTGTACATGCCCTGCTTAGGAGGGAATGAACCGAATCCGGACTTTTGGGGTCGAGGGCTCGAGGCCATACTGACCGTCCTCACATTGGTGCTGAAACCGGGACGACGTCGGCCCTGGGGAACTACTGCTTCGAGGTGACTGCGCTTGTGGCGCTGTCTGCGTGAGCTTCGGGCGTCGGGGGTGCGCTCAGATCCACGAAGTCTTCGGTGCTCTGCGATTGTAGCGCGCTCGGAGCGACCCATTCGCGACCCGGCTGATAAGGCGACGGCTCGTCGCCCGGGTGACGTCGCGTCTGCACCACGATGATCGCGATTCCGACCACGACGGCGAAGATCGCCGCCCAGACGTTGGTGCGGATGCCGAGGATGATCTCACTCGGGTCGATCCGGATCGACTCCCACACGATGCGGCCGGCGCCGTACCAGACGAGGTAGAGACCGAAGAGCTTGCCCCACTGCGCCCAGGCCTTGCGACCGACCCACAGCAGCACGAGCACGCCGAGACCGTTCCAGATCACCTCGTAGAGGAACGTCGGGTGGAAGAGCGTGTCAGGAGCCAGTCCCGCGGGGAACGCGGGGTTGTTGGGATTGATCTCCAGCCCCCAGGGCAGGTCGGTGGGGAGTCCGAAGAGCTCCTGGTTGAACCAGTTCCCGAAGCGCCCCATCGCCTGAGCGAGCAGGATTCCCGGAGCCAGCGCGTCGGCGAAGCTCCAGAACCGGATGCCGGTCCACTTGCAGCCGAGGTAGGCGCCCACGGCACCGCCGATGAGCGCACCGAAGATCGCGATGCCGCCTTCCCAGATGAAGAGCACCGCCCACGGGTTCTTGTCGGGTCCGAAGTAGAACCCCGGGTGCGTCAGGACGTGGAATGCGCGCGCACCCACCAGGGCCAACGGCACAGCCAGCAGTGCGATGTCGATGACGACCCACGGCTCCGCACCGCGCCTCGTGAGGCGGTGGTTGGTCATCAGCGTCGCGACGATGATCCCGGCGATGATGCACAGCGCGTAGAAGTGGATGCGCAGCGGGCCCAGGTCGATGTAGCTCACCGACGGGCTCGGGATGCTCGCGACGAGCGTGTGTGCAGCGTGGATCATCGGATCGTCCCTCGGAAATCGGTGGTCGTGCGACCGGAAAAGTCTAGACGCGCTCGCGGGCGGTGCCCGCCGCGAGTTCACGCGCGGTGTCGGTGAGTCCGGCCACTCCCCCGTCGCGCAGGGCACGCACGAGTGCGGTCCCGACGATGGCGCCGTCGGCATAGTCGACGACGCCCGCGACCTGCTCGGGCGTCGAGATGCCGATGCCGACGCAGGCGTGGGCTGCGCCGAGCGCACGGATACGGCCGACGAGAGTGCGGGCGGCCGCGTCGAGCTCCGTCCGCTCCCCCGTGATTCCCATGGTCGAAACGGTGTACACGAAGCCCGTGGAGGCCTCGACGATCATCCGCAGTCGCTCCTCGGTCGACGTCGGTGCGGCGAGGAAGACGCGGTCGAGCCCCGTGCGCTCCGACGCGGCGAGCCACTCTGGCGCTGCATCCGGAGTGATGTCCGGCGTGATCAGACCTGCACCGCCGGCCGAGACCAGGTCGTCGGCGAAGCGGTCGACGCCGTACTGCAGCACGGGGTTCCAGTAGGTCATGACGAGGATCGGGATGTCGACGCGCTCTGCGATCGCCCGGACTGCCGTGAAGGTGTCGCGCAGTCGGAAACCCGCGGCCAGGGCCACCTGGGTCGCCTCCTGGATGACGACGCCGTCCATCACGGGGTCGGAGTACGGGGGGCCGAGCTCGAGGACGTCGGCGCCGGCCTCTGCCAGCGCGACGGCGGCCTCGATGCTCGTCTCGAGATCGGGGAAGCCGAGCGGAAGGTAACCGACGAACGCGCCGCGCCCCTCGGCGTGTGCGGCCTCGATCGCCGCGGCCACGCGGGAGGTCACAGTTCCACTCCTTCGCCCGACGCCGCCTCGTCGTGTTCGGGCTCGACCACCGGCTCCGCACCGTCGTCGTACAGCTCGAACCAGCGCGCCGCGGTGTCCATGTCCTTATCGCCGCGCCCCGACAGGTTGACGGCGATGATGGCGTCGGGGCCGAGTTCACGTCCGATGCGCAGCGCACCGGCCAGCGCATGGGCCGACTCGATAGCGGGGATGATGCCCTCGGTGCGACTCAGCAGCCGCAGCGCCTCCATCGCCTCGGTGTCGGTGGCCGGGATGTAGGACGCACGACCGATGGACGCCAACCAGGCGTGCTCGGGGCCGACGCCCGGATAGTCGAGTCCCGCGGAGATCGAGTGCGACTCGACCGTCTGGCCGTCCTCGTCCTGCAGCACGAAAGTCTTCGCCCCGTGCAGGACGCCCGGGCGGCCCCGCCCGATCGACGCGGCGTGACGCTCGGTGTCGACTCCCTCACCCGCGGCCTCGACGCCGTACAGCGCGACGCCCTCGTCATCGAGGAAGGCGTCGAACATGCCGATCGCATTCGATCCGCCGCCGACGCAGGCGACGACGGCATCCGGAAGCCGACCGGTCTCGGCGAGGAGCTGCTCGCGTGCCTCTTCCGAGATGATTTTCTGGAAATCGCGCACCATGGCGGGGAACGGATGCGGCCCCGCCGCGGTGCCGAAGATGTAGTTGGTGGTCTCGACCGAGGCGACCCAGTCGCGGTACGCCTCGTTGATCGCATCCTTGAGGGTGCGCGACCCCGTCGTGACCGGCACGACCTCGGCGCCGAGCAAGCGCATCCGCGCGACGTTGAGCGCCTGCCGTTCCGTGTCGACCTCGCCCATGTAGATCGTGCAGTCGAAGCCGAACAGGGCTGCGGCCGTCGCCGTCGCGACGCCGTGCTGACCGGCTCCGGTCTCGGCGATGACGCGCGTCTTGCCGAGACGCTTGGTCAGCATCGCCTGACCGATCACGTTGTTGATCTTGTGCGAGCCGGTGTGGTTGAGATCCTCGCGCTTGAGGAACACGCGCGCGCCACCGGCGTGCTCGGCGAAACGCGGCACCTCCGTCAATGCGGACGGACGTCCGGCGTAGGTCGCGAGGGTCCGCGTCAGTTCGGCCGCGAACTCGGGGTCGGCCATGGCCGACTCGTATACCGCTGTCAGCTCGTCGATCGCCGCGATGAGGGATTCGGGCATGAATCGCCCGCCGAACTCACCGAAGAAGGGACCGTGCTGTTCTCGCAGGCTCACGCGCCGGCCTCCAGGAATGCGTGCAGGGTGGTCACGGGGTCGTTGGTCACGAGCGCCTCGCCGATCAGGACGGCGTCGGCACCCGCGCGACGGTAGTGGGACACGTCGTCGGGGGTGAGGACGGCGGACTCCGCGATCTTCACAGCGTCAGCCGGAAGGTGCTCCACGAGCCGGCCGAAGAGATCGCGATCGAGCTCGAACGTCGAAAGGTTGCGCGCGTTGACGCCGACCAGACGCGCTCCGATGTCGGCGGCACGATGCACCTCGTCGAGCGAGTGGGTCTCGACGAGCGGCGTCATGCCGAGTTCGAGCACGAGCTCGTGAAGCTCGGCCAGCACCGGCTGCTCAAGCGCGGCGACGATCAGCAGCACCAGGTCGGCGCCCGCTGCCCGTGCCTCGAAGACCTGGTAGGCGCCTGCGATGAAGTCCTTGCGGAGAACGGGGATCGATACCTCGGCGCGAACGGCCTCGAGGTCGGCCAGGCTCCCCTTGAAACGTCGACCCTCGGTCAGCACGGAGATGACGGATGCGCCGCCCTCCTGATACCGCGCGGCCTGCAGCGCCGGGTCGGGAATGGCGGCGAGATCGCCCCGCGAGGGGCTCGCGCGCTTGACCTCGGCGATGATCTTGACCCGCTCGGCCGGCGCGAGCGCCGCGAGGGCGTCCCGGGCCGGGGCCTGAGCGAGCGCGTCGCGCTCGACGACGGCGAGGGGCCGCTCGGCCGCACGGGCCTCGGCATCCTCGACGGCGCCGGCCGTGAGACCGGCCAGCACGTCAGTGCGCTTTCGGGGTGTACTTGTCGCCGTATGCGCCGTAGCCGGCCTTCGCCATGGCCCAGCCGACGATCAGGCCGACGACCAGGAGACCCGCGGACGCCCAGACCAGCACCGGCATGTCGAGCCAGAAGAACAGGGTGCCGAGCGCGAACGCCAGAAGCATGA
This sequence comes from Microbacterium sp. 1262, assembly GCF_040544895.1. Taxonomy (NCBI): domain Bacteria; kingdom Bacillati; phylum Actinomycetota; class Actinomycetes; order Micrococcales; family Microbacteriaceae; genus Microbacterium; species Microbacterium sp. 1262. Next base: position 999,040 of record NZ_JBEPKU010000001.1, on the reverse strand, counting down.
TCACCACAGCGGTCCACGCCGCCGGGGAGTGTCCGTGGCCGGGGTCGCCGATGTTGCTCATTGTTCTCCTTCGCGGGATTTCTCGGGCTGAGGTCAGTCTACCGGGGCTCAGGCGGTCGGATCGGACCCGCGGCTGAGGTCGTCCCAGGAATCGATCGGATCGTGCGAATCATGCGGACGCGATCCGCCGGGACGGCGGGCCTCGACAGCGGGGTCGGTGCGATAGCGGCGCGCGGTGCTGCGCCACGAGCGCGCCGTGACGAGAGTGAGCACGCCGCCCGCGCACACCACCAGCGCGCCGATCGCCGTGATCCAGGGCCAAGCGGTGACGGTGATGGCCGACACGAGGGTCCCGACCGCCTCGACCCCCGCGAGGCCCGTCGTGTCGGCGACGACGCCGACCACGGCCTCCGGCGGTGCCGTGAGGGCGATCCGCAGCGACTCGGCGAGGAGAGCCGCGCCGATGAGCACGCCGATGACACCGAAGACGTAGCGGAGCACCGTGCCGACGATCGACAGCGCCAGACCGAGCGCCAGCGCCGCCAGGCCGAGCGGGGTGACGAGCGGGAGCGCTTCGGTGCCCGGCACCGGAAGGACCGCCTGGGCGCCGTCGCGCAGCGTCGCCTCGAGCCAGGGCTGGGTCGCGCCGATGACCGCGAGGCCGCCGCCGACGACGGCCGCGAGGACGGCGAGCATGCGGGACCGGCGGGTCATGGCACCGCGACGACGGGGTCGAGGTCGTCCGCGTCGAAGCATGTGCGGGTGCCGGTGTGGCACGCAACACCAACCTGCTCGACGAGCAGGAGCACGGCGTCGCCGTCGCAGTCGAGCCGCGCCCCGCGGACGAGCTGGATGTGGCCGGACGTGTCGCCCTTGCGCCAGTACTCCTGGCGGGAGCGCGACCAGAAGGTCACGCGTCCGCTCGTGAGCGTTCGGCGCAGCGCCTCGGCATCCATCCACGCCAGCATGAGCACCTCGCGCGTGTCGTGCTGCTGGACGATAGCGGCGACGAGCCCGTTCGCGTCGAACGAGACCCGGGCGATGCGCTCGTCGATGCTGCTCTCGGTCATCGCCGCACCTCGATGCCCTGAGCGGTCAGCGCATCCTTCACGTCGCCGATCGTGAGCTGGCCCGAGTGGAACACGGATGCCGCCAGGACGGCATCCGCTCCTGCCTCGATGGCGGGGACGAAATGCTCCGTCGCACCCGCGCCGCCCGAGGCGATCACCGGGACGGACGAGATCTCGCGCATCAGCGAGATGAGCTCCAGATCGAAGCCGTCCTTGGTGCCGTCGGCATCGATCGAGTTGACGAGCAACTCCCCCGCACCCCGTTCGATGGCCTCGCGCGCCCAGGCGAGCGCGTCGATCGAGGTCGCCGTTCGCCCGCCGTGCGTCGTCACGACGAAACCCGATTCGGTGCCCTCGGCGCGCTTGACGTCGAGCGAGAGGACGAGGACCTGCGCACCGAAGCGGTCGGCGATCTCACCGAGCAGCTCGGGGCGAGCGATCGCGGCCGAGTTGACGCCGACCTTGTCGGCACCGACCGAGAGGAGCCGCGCCACATCGTCGACCGAGCGGACGCCGCCTCCCACGGTGAGCGGGATGAAGACCTGCTCCGCGGTGCGACGGACGACGTCGTAGGTCGTGGCGCGTCCGTCGACGGTCGCGGTGACGTCGAGGAAGGTCAGCTCGTCGGCGCCCTGCTCGAAGTAAAGTCGCGCGAGCTCGACCGGGTCGCCCATGTCGCGCAGATTCTCGAAGTTGACGCCCTTGACGACGCGACCGGCGGCGACGTCCAGGCACGGGATGACGCGGCGTGCCAACGTCATGTCAGAGCCTCGCGTTGTGGATCGCGGTGACGAGGATCGCGCGCGCGCCGATGGCGTACAGCTCGTCCATCGTCGTGTTCACGCTCGCGCGCGGCACCATCACGCGGACCGCCACCCACTCGGGGTCGCGCAGCGGCGAGATCGTCGGCGACTCGATGCCACCCGCGATAGCGACGGCCTCATCCACCAGCGCGGCCGGCAGGTCGTAGTCCACCAGCACGTAGCGGCGCGCGACGAGCACGCCGCGAAGCCGGCGCAGCAGCCGCTCGGTGCCGTCCGCATCGTGGGGACCCGCGATCAGCACGGCCTCCGAAAGCAGGATCTCGGGACCGAAGACCTCGAGTCCGGCCTGACGGAGGGTCGTGCCCGTCTCGACGACGTCGGCGACGGCATCTGCGACGCCCAGGCGGACCGCGGACTCGACGGCACCGTCGAGCGGCACGAGGTCGACGGCGATCCCGCGCTCGTCGAGGAACGCGTCGACGAGCCCGGGGTACGACGTCGCGATGCGCTTGCCGGCGAGCTCGGCCACGTCGGTGAACGTGCCGGTCGGGGCCGCGAAGCGGAAGGTCGAACCCGCGAAGCCGAGCCGTTCGATCTCGCGCGCGCCCGGCATGCGGGCGTCGAGCAGCAGGTCGCGGCCGGTGATGCCGACGTCGAGGGCGCCCGAGCCGACGTAGGTGGCGATGTCCTTCGGACGCAGGTAGAAGAACTCGACCTCGTTGACGGGGTCGATGACGTGGAGGTCCTTCGAGTCGCGGCGTCCGGTGTATCCGGCCTCGGCCAGCATCTCGGCGGCGGTCTCGGCGAGCGATCCCTTGTTCGGGACGGCGATGCGCAGCATGGGGGTCTTTCTGTCTCGGAGCGGGAGGGCGGGGCGTCGCTCAGAGATGTCGGTAGACGTCTTCGGGGCTCAGACCCTTGCTGATCATGAGCACCTGCAGGTGGTAGAGCAGCTGCGAGATCTCCTCGGCCGTCTCGGCATCGGACTGGTACTCGGCCGCCATCCAGACCTCGGCCGCCTCTTCGACGATCTTCTTGCCGATGGCGTGCACACCGCGGTCGAGCTGCGCGACCGTGCCCGAGCCCTCGGGCCGGGTCTCGGCGATAGAGGTGAGCTCTGCGAACAGCGCGTCGAACGTCTTCACCTAGCCAGGGTACCGGCCCGCGACGGGCGATCCGACCGCGGCGGGCGACGGATCAGTGCCGGTGCGCCCGCAGCGCCCGATCGCGGAGGCTCGCGATCGCGGCATCCGGATCGTCGGCGCCGAACACCGCCGAGCCGGCCACGAACGTGTCGGCTCCGGCCTCGGCCGCCTGCGCGATCGTCGACTCGGAGATGCCGCCGTCGACCTGCAGCCAGACGGAAGAACCGCGACGGCGCGCCTCGTCGGCGAGCCGGCGGAGCTTGGGCATCTGGTCGGCCATGAAGCTCTGGCCGCCGAAGCCCGGTTCGACCGTCATGACGAGGATCTGATCGAACTCGTCCAGCACGTCGAAGAGGCCTTCGACGGGCGTTGCGGGCTTGACGGCGACACCGGCGCGTGAGCCGACCGAGCGCAGCCGGCGAGCGAGCGCGACGGGGTCCGTGGCGGCCTCGAGATGGAAGGTGACGCTCGCGGCACCGAGCTCGGCGTAGCCGGGACCCCAGCGATCGACGTCCGAGATCATCAGGTGGACGTCGAGCGGAATCGGACTCGTGGCCTGGATCCGCTCGACCATTTGCGGCCCGAACGTCAGGTTCGGGACGAAGTGGTTGTCCATCACATCGACGTGGACGAAGTCGGCCGATCGGATGCGGCCGAGCTCGGCCTGCATGTTCACGAAATCCGCGGCCAGGATGCTGGGGTTGATGCGCAGGGCGTCGGCGTCGCTCACTCCCCCATTATCGCCGTTCACGGCTTCTGCAGCAGGGTGATGGACATGGCGTCGGTGCCGTGGCGGTGGGGCCACAGCTGCGCGCGGCCCGACCCGTCCTGCGGCTCGGGCAGATCGATCTCTCCCCGACTGACCGCCCGGACGACCTCGCGGGCATCGAGCTCCCGGAGATCGGGGTGGGCTGCTCGCACGTCGGCGACGACCACGGCGGTCTCGGCGAGGTGGGGAGAACAGGTCACGTAGGCGACGACCCCGCCCGGGGCGAGCGCATCGACGGCGGCGGAGAGCAGTTCGCGCTGGAGGGCGCTGAGGTCGGGGACATCCGCGGGGCTCTTGCGCCAGCGCGCCTCCGGCCGGCGACGGAGCGCGCCGAGCCCCGTGCAGGGCGCATCGACGAGGATGCGGTCGTAACGACCTCGGCCGGCACGCTCGCGCCCGTCCTCCTCCGACACCGGCACCTCGAGCGGAACGCCGGCGACCGAGGATCGAACGAGACGTGCGCGCGCAGGCGAGATCTCGTTGGCCTCGAGCACGGCACCTCCCGCCAGGGCCTCGGCGGCCAGCACAGCGGTCTTGCCGCCCGGCGCGGCGCACAGATCGAGCCAGCGCTCACCGGCGCGGACCGGGAGCGCGCGCGACAGCGCGAGCGCCGCGAGCTGGGAACCCTCGTCTTGGACGCGGATGCGGCCTTCCGCACGACGCACCAGCGGCTCGGGATCACCGCCGTCGTGGCGGAAACCGAGCGGTGAGTACGGGGTCCGTGCCCGGTCGGCGGGGATGTCGGCGAGGCCCGGCAGCGCGGTCATCGTGACGCTCGGCGAGACGTTGTCGGCGGCCAGCAGCTCGTCGAGTTCGTCCGCGCGCCCCTCGGCCGCGAGTGCCCGACGGAACGCACGGATGACCCATACCGGGTGGGAGTAGCGCAGCCCCAGCCGCTCGTCGTCCGAGCGCGCTGCGGCATCCACCCGCTGCAGCCAATCGCCCGGGTTGTCCCGCGCGATGCGTCGCAGGACCGCGTTGGCGAAACCGGCCGCGTTGGGCGCGCCCGCGCGCCGCACCAGCTCGACGCTCTCGTTCACCGCGGCATGAGACGCGACCCGCGTCGACAGCAGCTGATGGACACCGAGGCGCAGCGCGTCGCGCACCGGCGGATCGATCGTCTCGATGGAACGCCCTGACGCCTGCTCGATGATCGCGTCGTAGGTGCCCTGGCGGCGCAGCGTGCCGTATGTCAGCTCGGTCGCGAGCCCGGCGTCGGCAGGGCTCAGTCCCGCCCGCCGGAGCTCCTGCGGCAGAAGGAGGTTCGCATACGCGTCGGAGTCGGCCACCGCGCGCAGCACGTCGAAGGCGACACGGCGTGCGGGGTTCACGATCCCGCCTCGAGGCTGTCGGCGCGCAGTCCGCGCCACCAGTCGGGAGCCGGCATCGCGCCGCGCCCCGCGGGCTGCACCGACAGGAGCGAGATCGTGCCGTCGGCGGTTCCGACGAGGACCTCCTTACCGACGAGGCGAATCTCGCGCGGTGCGAGGGCAGCGGCATCCGGCCCGCGCCTCGCAGACAGCACCTTGAGCCGCTGCCCGGCCACCGTGGTGTGCGCGCCGGGCTCGGGCGTCGTGCCGCGGAAGCGGTCGAGCACCGTGTCGCCGGGCAGTGCGAAATCGAGGAGCCCGTCGGCGAGCGTGAGCTTGGGAGCGAGGGTCGGCGCGCCCGTCTGCGGGACGGCGGTCGCGGTGCCGTCGGCGATCGCGTCGACGACATCCGAGACGGTGTCCGCACCCAGATCCGCGAGTTCGGCGAGAAGTCGCCCCGCGGTGGCGCCCCGGTCCACCGGGTGGCGCGTCTGCGCGAAGACATCGCCCGCGTCGAGCTCAGGAACGAGCTGGAACACGCTTACGCCGCTGACCCGGTCCCCGGCGATGAGCGAATGCTGCACCGGTGCCGCCCCGCGCCAGGCCGGCAGCAGCGAGAAGTGCAGGTTGATCCACCCGTGCCGCGGTGCCGACAGGAGCGGCTCGCGCACCAGCCCTCCGTACGCGACGATGACGCCGAGGTCGGCGCCCCACGACGTGATCGTCTCCGTCGCCGCCGCATCGAGGCGGTCGGTCTTCAGCACCGGCAGTCCGAGCTCAACCGCGAGCGCGCCGACCGGCGAGGGCGTCAGCACGCGCTTGCGACCGAGCGGCGCGTCGCGGCGCGTCACGACTCCGACGACCTCGTGGCGAGAGGCGGCGAGTCGCCGGAGCGAGGGCAGGGCGGGTTCCGGTGTCCCGGCGAAGACGATGCGCATGGCGCTCCTCACAGATCGAGATCGGGCACGTCGAGACGTACTCTGAGTGTATTGCGCGGTCCTGGCGGCGCCCCGCGCCGACGACGCCCGCGCAGCGCCGCAGCGACGACCGACGCCCGAAGCGACTCGGCCACCGCGCCCCCCAGCGCGTACTCGAACCGCACGAGCGCACGGACGGCGTCTTCGCGCGGCACGGGGCCGAGAATCGACGTCTCGGTCAGAGCGGGCACATCGGCCCGCAGCTGCTCGATCGCCTCCGATACGGCTGACGCGGTCCCTTCCACGGCCGCGACGCGGACCGTCGGCGGCATGTGGAGCGAGGCCCTCTCGGCGAGCTCCGCCCGGGCGTACGCCGGTTGCGTCCATGTCGCGAGCGCGCGGGCGGCGGGACCCGCGACACCGACGAGGTGCACCGGCGCACCGGGCGCCGCGAGAGCCGCAGCATCCGACCACCACCGCAGACACGCCTCGGCGATCCGCAGCTGCTCGGTCATCAGCATCCGATCGCCGTCGAGCAGAATGACGGCGTGGTACCCGCCGGCGGCGAAGGGCTCCGCGCCGCGCGTCGCGATCACGAGGGCGGGTCTCGCATCGACGTGGGTGACCTGGTGCTCGCCGTCGGAGACGATGACACGGGTGTTCGGGAAGGCGCGTCCGAGCTCGTCGGCCGTGCGCTCGCTCCCCGACGACGCCATGCGCAGGCGCTGGGAGGAGCACGACGCGCATCCCCACGCCGGCGCACCCCGCCCGCACCACGCGCACTCGGGAACGGCACCCGGCCGACGAGCGCGCAGCGGACCGGCGCAATGCGCGCAGCGCGCCGGCGTGCGGCAGTCGGCGCACACCAGCACCGGGGCGTACCCGGGTCGTGCCACCTGCACCAGAACGGGTCCGTGCGTCAGCGCCTCGCGCGCCGCGGCGAACGCCGCCGACGGGACCCGCGTGCCCCGCGACTCGCCCTCGCGCGTCGCCGACAGCACGACCCGGGGGCTCTCACGACGGCGGGCCGCGATCTCGCGCACCCAGCCGAGTGCTACGAGACGCTCGACGTCGGTCGTCCGTGTCAGACCGACGAAGACCAGCGCGCAGGCCTGGAGCTCCTGCCGGACGAGGGCGGCGTCTCGCGCATGCACACCCGGGCTCAGCGGCTCCGCGAGCAGCGGATCGCCGTCGTCCCAGAGGAGGACGGCGCCGACGTCATGGGCAGGGGCGTACACGCTCGACCGATTGCCCACCACGATGCACGGCACCGGGGCCAGCAGCCGAAGGTACCCCGCGTAGCGCTCGGGGCCCGAGCGGCGCGCATCGTCCCTGACGACCGCTCCCTCGTCGACCCGACGCGCCAGGACGGAGAGGACATGCGCCTCGTCTCGGTGGTCGGGCACGACGACGACCGCGCTCTTGCCCCGCGCGAGCGTGAGCACGGCCAGCGCGGCGAGCAGTTCGGACCAGGCGGGGACGTCCTCGGCGGGGCGGGGCGGGGCGTCGACCGCGAGGCGCTCGCCGTTCTCGACCGCACCCTCCAGATCGGGGTACGCCGCCGTCGTCTCGCGGGCCCAGGCGAGGGACTCCGCGCTCACGACCGGTACGTCAGGCGGACCGGAGGCCGCCCAGGCCTTCTCGGCCCGCACCATCCGTTTCGGGATCACCAGCCGCAGGACATCGCTCGCCGACCCCGCGGCCCGATCGGCCACCCGGCGCGCGTGGGCGTAGAGCCGCTCCGTCAGCACCTCGACGGGCGAAACGACATCCTCGAGCTCGGACAGGGGACGGTCGCCGTCGGTCTCGTCGCCGAGCTCGACGAGGTAGCCCTCGACGGTGCGCCCGACCGTGCGGAGCGGCACCTTGACCCGCACACCGGGCAACGCGGCCTCGCGGAGGACGTCGGGAACGACGTAGTCGAAGAGGCGATCGAGCTGCGGCAGGGGCGAATCGATCAATACTCGGGCGACCCGCCGAGGCGCGTCGCTCACAGGCCCGCGGCGGCGCGCAACTCCTCGACACGGTCGGTGCGCTCCCAGGTGAACTCGGGCAGCTCGCGGCCGAAGTGACCGTACGCGGCGGTCTTCGCATAAATGGGCCGCAGGAGGTCGAGGCGGTCGATGATCGCCTGCGGCCGGAGATCGAACACGTCGCGGATGGCCGCCGAGATGACCTCGTCGGCGACGTGGCCCGTACCGAACGACTCGACGTAGAGCCCCACGGGTGCGGCGCGCCCGATCGCATAGGCGACCTGCACCTCGAGACGGTCGGCCAGGCCTGCGGCGACGGCGTTCTTCGCGACCCACCGCATCGCATAGGCCGCGGAGCGGTCGACCTTCGACGGGTCCTTGCCGCTGAAGGCTCCGCCGCCATGCCGTGCGGCGCCCCCGTAGGTGTCGATGATGATCTTGCGGCCGGTCAGTCCGGCATCCCCCTTCGGGCCGCCGACGACGAACGGCCCCGCGGGGTTGATGACGTACTCGACGTCGGAGATGTCGAGACCGGTTTCGGCAAGCACCGGCTCGATGACCTCGGCCTGCACGGCCGCCCGCAGCGCCGGCAGCGAGATGTCGGGCTGGTGCTGTGTCGAGAGCACCACGGTCTCGACCGTGCGGGGCACCGCGCCCTCGTAGCCGAGGGTCACCTGCGTCTTGCCGTCGGGCCGCAGGAACGGCAGGGCCCCGGTGCGGCGGGCCGATGTCAGACGCTCGGCGATGCGGTGGGCAGTCCAGATGGCCATCGGCATGAGCTGCGGCGTCTCGTTGGTCGCGTAGCCGAACATGATGCCCTGGTCGCCGGCGCCGAGCGCATCGGTCGGATCGATCGAACCCTGCTCGCGGTGCTCCAGGGCGTTGTCGACGCCGGCGGCGATATCGGACGACTGCTCGCCGATCGACACCGTCACACCGCACGAGTCGCCGTCGAAGCCCGTCTCGCTCGAGGTGTACCCGATTCCGTTGACGACGCCGCGGACGATGCCGGGGATGTCGGCGTAACCGTCGGTGCGCACTTCGCCCGCGACGTGCACCAGACCCGTCGTCACGAGGGTCTCGACAGCGACACGGGAGCCGGGGTCGACCGTGAGCAGCGCGTCGAGGATGCTGTCGGAGATCTGGTCGCAGATCTTGTCGGGGTGCCCCTCGGTGACGGACTCGGACGTGAACAGGCGCAGCTGGCTCATCGGGGCTCCCTGTGGGACGGAACGGGGCGGGATCGGGACGGAGACGATTCTGCCCGCGGCGGCCGACATCCGGCTGCCGCGGGCAGAAATGTGACGGGTCTACCGCCGGATCAGTCGAGCGAACGCAGGCGGAGCTTGTCCTCGTGGATCTCGTGCATCGCGATCGTCAGCGGCTTGTCCTCGACCGACGAGTCGACGAGCGGGCCGACGTTGTCGAACAGGTTGCCCTCGTGGAGGTCGGAGTAGTAGTCGTTGATCTGACGCGCACGCTTGGACGCGTAGATGACCAGCTGGTACTTCGAGTCGACCTTGTCGAGCAGGGCGTCGATGGGCGGGTCGATGATGCCTTCGTTGCTTCCGGCCATGGCGGATCCTTCCGGGATCGATGTCGGTGGAGAGTCTGCTGCCGCGCCGCAGGCGCAGGCATCCCCCCAGTCTACGCGATCAGTCGGCCAGCGCGGCGACCTCGTCGGCCGCGCGCGCGACGGTGTCATTGACGACGCGGTAGTCGAACTCGCCCTGCGAGGCGAGCTCGACACGCGCCGTACGGAGGCGACGGGCGCGTTCCTCGGCGTCCTCGGTTCCCCGCCCGACCAGCCGGTCGACCAGTTCGTCCCAGCTCGGCGGCAGGAGGAAGACGAGGGTCGCATCCGGCGCGGCCGCGCGCACCTGACGGGCTCCCTGCAGGTCGATCTCCAACAGCACCGTGCGCCCCGCCGCGAGTGCCGCCTCGATGGGCGCCTTCGGCGTGCCGTACCGGTGACGGTTGTGCACGGTGGCCCACTCGAGCAGCTCGCCCTCGGCGATGAGACGGTCGAACTCGGCGTCGTCGACGAAGTAGTAGTGCTCGCCGTCGACCTCTCCCGGCCGCGGGGCCCGGGTGGTCGCCGACACCGACAGCATGATCTCGGGATGGTTGTCGCGGATGTGCGCGGCGACCGTTCCCTTGCCGACGGCAGTGGGCCCGGCCAGCACAAGCAGCCGCGATCGGCCGGCACGCGGCTGGGGCTCGGGCAGGCGGGCATCCAGGAACTGCTGAAGCGCGAGCCGCTGACGCGACCCCAGCCCGCCGAGGCGCTTGACGGGCGAGATGTCGAGATCCGCGAGGATCCGGTCGCGCTTGTTCTCACCGATCGCCGGGATCGCCGTGAGGAAGTCGGTCACCCGCATGGCGCCGGCCGCCGACTCGGGATCGGCGAGAGCGCGCCGCAGGAGCTCCTGAGGTGAGATGACGCGCATCGCGACATCCTTCTTCAGCGCCGCCCGCTCGCGTCGCGCTTCGACGGCACGGCGTGACGCCGCGGCGCGGTCGACCTCGGGTGGGTGGGGACGATCAGCCACGGGCTTCCTCCTCTGCCTCGGCGAGCTCCCGCCGATGCGCGTCGATGGCGTCGATGATTCCGTCGGGACCGGCGGCGAGCACGCTGCGGCTGGCGCTCGCGACCACCTGGCCCGCGAGCGGTCCGAACACCGAACGCACCGCGCCGAGCGCCACGCCCTGCGCGCCGAAGCCGGGAGCGAGGATCGGTGCGCCGCGAAGCGATTCGTGCGTGAGACCGAGCTCGTCGCGGTCGACGGTCGCACCCACGACGAGCCCGACGTGACCGAGACCTCCCGCGTCCGCCGCCGCACGGTTCGCCCATCCGACGCCGGCGGCGACCCAGTCCGCGACCGTCTGGCCGCGCTGCGCCTCGACGACGGTGACCTCCGCCGACTGCAGTCCGAACGCCTCGGGGTTGCTGGTGGCAGCGAGGACGAAGACGCCCTTGCCGGCGCGCGCCGCGGCTGTGATCGTGCCGCGGAGCGACCCCGGGCCGAGGTACGGGCTCACGGTGACGGCGTCCGCCTCCAGCGGGGCGCCCGGCTCGAGCCACGCCGCGGCATAGCCGTCCATCGTGCTGCCGATGTCGCCGCGCTTGGCGTCCGCGATGACGATGAGGTCCGCGTCGCGTGCGGCGCGCTGCACCTCTTCGAGCGCGGCGAAGCCCGCTGACCCGTAGCGTTCGAAGAAGGCGACCTGCGGCTTGACGATGCCCACCCGCTCGCGCGCGGCCTCGACCACGCGCAGACCGAACTCGCGCACGCCCGCGGCCGAGGCCGGAAGGCCCCAGTCCGCGAGCAGTGCGGCGTGCGGGTCGATGCCGACGCAGAGCGACCCATACGTGTCGAGCGCGCCGGACAGGCGCTCCCCGAATGCGGTCACCTGCGCCCCGCCCGCTCGAGGGCGTAGTCCTGCAGGCTCTTGACCTCGAACCCTTCCCGGAGCACGGGCAGCGCGCTCACGGCGGCACCGAGGACGGCCATCGTGGTGAACAGGGCACGGTCGCCCGCCACGGCCGCGGCCCGGATCTCGTAGCCGTCTGCGCGAGCGACGCCGCCCGAGGGCGTGTTCACGACCATGTCGATCTCGCCGGCGTTGATGAGATCGACGACGTTTCGCTCCCCCGAGCCCTGGGTCTCGGAGTACTTGCCGACGACCTCCACGCGGATGCCGTTGCGAGCGAGGATCTCGGCGGTCCCCTCGGTCGCGATCAGGCGGAAGCCGAGCTCCTGCAGCCGGTGGGCGGGCAGGATGACGGCGCGCTTGTCGTCGTCGGCGACCGACAGGAATACGGTGCCCGAGGTGGGCATGCCGCCGTAGGCGGCCGCCTGGCTCTTCGCGAAGGCGGTCGGGAAGTCGCGGTCGATGCCCATGACCTCACCGGTCGAGCGCATCTCCGGGCCGAGGACCGAGTCGACCGTCCGGCCGTCAGCGGTGCGGAAGCGCTTGAAGGGGAGTACGGCCTCCTTGACGGCGACCGGCGCATCGAGCGGGACCCGCGAGCCGTCCTCGGCGGGCAGCAGCCCCTCGGCCTTCAGCTCGGCGATCGACGACCCGGCCATGATCCGCGACGCGGCCTTGGCCAGCGGGATGCCGAGCGCCTTCGACACGAAGGGCACGGTGCGGCTCGCGCGCGGGTTCGCCTCGATGACGTAGAGCACACCCGCCGACACGGCGAACTGCACGTTCAGCAGACCCCGCACGCCGACACCGCGGGCGATGGCGAGAGTCGCCTCGCGCACCCGGTCGATCTCGGTGCGGCCGAGCGACATCGGCGGCAGCGTGCAGCTCGAGTCACCGGAGTGGATGCCGGCTTCCTCGAGGTGCTCCATCACGCCGCCGATGTACAGCTCTTCGCCGTCGAACAGCGCGTCGACGTCGAGCTCCACGGCGTCATCGAGGAAGCGATCGACGAGCAGCGGGAGGCCCGGGCCGATGATCGCCTGGTCGGCGACGCGCACGAAGTAGTCGCGCAGGCTCTCGGTGTCGTAGACGATCTCCATGCCGCGGCCGCCGAGGACGAAGCTCGGGCGGACCAGGACGGGGTAGCCGATCGACTCGGCGACCTCGACGGCCCCCTCGACGTCGATGGCGGTGCCGTTGCGCGGGGCGACGAGACCGGCGTCGTCGAGCAGACGCGAGAAGAGCTCACGCTCCTCGGCCAGGTCGATCGCCGCGGGCTGGGTGCCCAGGATGCTGTATCCGGCCGCCTCGATGCCCTTTGCGAGCCCGAGCGGCGTCTGACCGCCGAGCTGGCAGATGACGCCGAGGATCGTGCCGGACTGCGACTCGGCGTGCAGCACCTCGAGGACGTCCTCGAGCGTCAGCGGCTCGAAGTAGAGCCGGTCGCTCGTGTCGTAGTCGGTCGATACCGTTTCGGGGTTGCAGTTGACCATGATCGTCTCGTAGCCGGCGTCCGCCAGCGCGAAGCTGGCGTGGACGCACGAGTAGTCGAACTCGACGCCCTGCCCGATGCGGTTGGGGCCCGAGCCGATGATGACGACCTTCGTGCGCTCGGAGGGCGTGACCTCGGTCTCGGTGTCGTACGACGAGTAGTGGTACGGCGTGAGCGCGGGGAACTCACCGGCGCAGGTGTCGACCGTCTTGAAGACCGGCCGCAGGCCGAGGCCGTGGCGGACGCCGCGCACCTCTTCTTCGGTGATGCCGCGCAGCTGCGCGATCTGCGCGTCGCTGAACCCGTGGTCCTTCGCCGTCCGAATGACGTGCTCGTCGAGCTCGCCCGCGTCGGCCACGAACGCCGCGACCTCGTTGATCAGCTCGATCTGGTCGAGGAACCACGGGTCGATCGCGGTGGCTTCGAAGGCCTGCTCGACCGTCGCGCCCTTGCGCATCGCCTGCTGCAGGACCACGATCCGGCCGTCGGTCGGGGTCTTCGCGATCTCGAGCAGCTCGTCCACCGAGCGCTCCTCGTCGCCCCAGTGGAAGCTCGATCCGCGCTTCTCGAGCGAGCGCAGCGCCTTCTGGAGAGCCGTGGCGTAGTTGCGCCCGATCGCCATCGCCTCGCCCACCGACTTCATGGTCGTCGTGAGGGTGGTGTCGGCGGCCGGGAACTTCTCGAAGTTGAAGCGCGGCACCTTGACCACGACGTAGTCGAGCGTCGGCTCGAAGCTCGCCGGGGTGACCTTCGTGATGTCGTTCGGGATCTCGTCGAGGCGGTAGCCGATCGCGAGCTTCGCGGCGATCTTCGCGATCGGGAACCCGGTCGCCTTCGACGCCAGCGCGGACGAACGCGACACGCGCGGGTTCATCTCGATGACGATGATGCGCCCCGTCTGCGGATCGACCGCGAACTGGATGTTGCAGCCACCGGTGTCGACGCCGACGGCGCGGATGATGTCGATGCCGATGTCGCGCATCTTCTGGTACTCGCGGTCGGTGAGCGTCAGTGCCGGCGCGACCGTGATGGAGTCGCCGGTGTGGACGCCGACCGGGTCGACGTTCTCGATCGAGCAGACGACCACGGTGTTGTCGGCCGAGTCGCGCATGAGCTCGAGCTCGTACTCCTTCCACCCGAGGATCGACTCCTCCAGCAGGACCTCGGTCGTGGGCGAGTCGCGCAGGCCCGCTCCGGCGATACGGCGCAGGTCCTCCTCGTCGTACGCGAAGCCCGAGCCGAGCCCGCCCATCGTGAAGGAGGGGCGCACGACGAGCGGGTAGCCGAGCTCGGCGGCGCCCGCGAGCACCTCGTCCATCGTGTGGCAGATGCGGCTGTCGGCGACATCCGCTCCCGAGTCGATGACGAGCTGCTTGAAGATCTGCCGATCCTCGCCCTTGTTGATCGCCTCGAAGTTCGCGCCGATCAGCTCGATGTCGTACTTCTCGAGGATGCCGTGCTTGTGCAGGTCGATCGCCGCGTTGAGAGCGGTCTGACCGCCCAGGGTCGGCAGGATCGCGTCGGGGCGCTCCTTGGCGATGATCGTCTCGATGACCTGCCACGTGATGGGCTCGATGTACGTGGCGTCGGCGAAGTCGGGATCGGTCATGATCGTCGCCGGGTTGGAGTTGACGAGGATGACGCGGACACCCTCCTCGCGGAGCACGCGGCACGCCTGGGTGCCGGAGTAGTCGAATTCACAGGCCTGGCCGATGACGATCGGCCCCGACCCGATGACGAGGACGCTCTGGATATCGTCGCGCTTGGGCATCAGTTCTTGTTCTCCTGGGTCGCGACCACGAGGTCGCGGAAGCGGTCGAAGAGGTAGTTGGCGTCGTGCGGGCCGGCGGCGGCCTCGGGGTGGTACTGCACCGAGAATGCCGGCAGGTCGAGGGCCCGCAGGCCCTCCACGACGTTGTCGTTGAGGCCGACGTGGCTCACCTCGACGCGGCCGAAGCCGGCCGGGCTGTCGACGACGCCCTCGATCGGCGCGTCGACGGCGAAGCCGTGGTTGTGCGCGGTGATCTCCACGCGCCCGGTCTGCTTGTCGAGCACGGGCTGGTTGATGCCGCGGTGGCCGAAGGGCAGCTTGTAGGTGCCGAAGCCGAGGGCGCGGCCGAGGAGCTGGTTGCCGAAGCAGATCCCGAAGAACGGCAGCTTCTCGGCGAGGACGCCCCGCAGGAGCTCGACGTGGTGGTCGCTCGCGGCCGGGTCGCCCGGGCCGTTGGAGTAGAACACCGCGATCGGGTCGATCGCACGGAGCTGCTCGAACGTGACGTCCTGCGGGAGGACGTGGACGTCGAATCCGCGGGCGGCGAGGTTGTTCACCGTGGCCTGCTTCACGCCGAGGTCGAGCACCGCGAGGTTTCCGAGCCGCTCCCCCGTCGCCGGGGTCACCTCGGCGGCGGGCACCGACACCTCGGCGGACAGGTTGCGACCGGTCATCTCCGGCGCCTCGCGGACGATGCGCAGCTGCTCCTCGGGATCGATGTCGGCGGCGTCGCCGCTGAAGACGCCGCCGCGCATCGAGCCCGCCGAGCGCAGGACGCGCGTGACGGCGCGCGTGTCGATGCCGCTGATGCCGACGATGCCGTCGCGCTCGAGCGACTCGTCGAGCGAGTTCTCCGAGCGCCAGTTCGACACGACGCGCGAGGGGTCGCGCACGATGTAGCCGGCGACCCAGATGCGGCGCGACTCGACGTCCTCGCCGTTCATGCCGGTGTTTCCGATGTGGGGTGCGGTCTGCAGCACGATCTGGCCCGCGTAGGACGGGTCGGTGAGGGTCTCCTGGTAGCCGGTCATGCCGGTCGCGAAGACGACTTCTCCGAGGGTGGTGCCGCGCGCGCCGTAGGCGCGGCCGATGTGGCGGGATCCGTCCTCGAGCACGAGCACGGCGGGGTCACGGGTGAACAGTGTCACGCGTCGCCTCCTGGGGTCTGGGTGGGGGTCACGATGGTCTGGATGGCATCGGCCAGCGCACGGGCCGATGCGGTCTGGGGCCGGAAGTAGCTGTCCACGATCGTCTCGTCATCGATCAGCCAGCTCAGGCGTGTCAGGCCCTGCTTCTCGACGACACGGTCGATGGCGACGGTGGCCTGATCGACGGAGACGATGCGCCCGGCGGGGATGTACAGGCGCGGCTGACCGGTCAGGTCGATGGCCACGCCGTCACCCGCGCCTCCCGCGGCGACGATGACGTCGACGCGGGAGCGGAATCCGAGCCCGCGGATGGCGAGGCGCTCGAGCGGCTCGTCGTGGCGGGTCGTCGCGACGTAGAGTCCCGAGATCGCCGCCGTCTGCACGGCGCCCGCGGGCAACTCGCCCACCGGTGCCGTGAGGCCGCTGTCGCGCCTCGTTCGTCGTCGCCAGGCCCAGACCCCGAGTGCGAGTAGCACCAGGGCGACCGCGACCATGACGAGCAGAGCTCCTTCGCGGGTCACGCGCGGGCTCCCGGGCGTTCGAGCAGGTCACCGTCGGCGACCGTCGGCGTGCCGCGGAAGAACGTCCAGCGCACCTCGCCCGGCAGTTCGCGATCGACGTAGGGCGAGTTCACGCTGCGACCCCGCAGGTCGGCATCCGTGAAGGTGCGGACCGGGCGTGGGTCGTACAGCGTGAACGAGGCGGGGCGGCCGGCCTCGAGCGGCGTGCCGGCATCGGCCAGGCGGCCGATCCGAGCGGGAGCCGTCGAGAGCACGCGGGCGACGTCGCCCCAATCGAGCAGTCCGGTGTCGACGACCGCTTGGTGCACGACCCGCAGCGCGGACTCGAGACCGACCATGCCGTTCGCCGCGGCGGCCCATTCGCACGTCTTCGCCTCGGCGGGGTGCGGCGCGTGGTCGGTCGCGACGATATCGATCGTGCCGTCGGCGAGGCCCTCGCGGACTGCCCGCACGTCCTCGTCACGGCGAAGCGGCGGGTTGACCTTGAAACGCGCGTCGTAGCCGCGGACGAGTTCTTCCGACAGCAGCAGGTGGTGCGGGGTCACCTCGGCGGTCACGTTCACGCCCCGCTTCTTCGCCCACCGGATGATGTCGACCGAGCCCGCCGTCGAGAGGTGGCAGACGTGCAGTCGAGAGCCGACGTGCTCGGCGAGCAGGACGTCGCGCGCGATGATCGACTCCTCGGCGACCGCCGGCCAGCCGGTCAGTCCCAGCTCTGCCGACACGGTGCCCTCGTTCATCTGGGCGCCCTCGGTCAGCCGCGGATCCTGAGCATGCTGGGCGACGACGCCGTCGAACGACTTCACGTATTCGAGGGCGCGGCGCATGATGAGCGGATCGAAGACGCAGAAGCCGTCGTCGCTGAACACGCGGACGCGCGCCCGCGAGGCGGCCATCGCGCCCAGCTCGGCCAGGCGCTCGCCCTTCTGCCCGATCGTGACGGCGCCGATCGGCTGGACGTGCACGTACCCGGCGGCCTCGCCCAGGGCGAGCTCCTGCTCGACGACACCCGCGGTGTCGGCGACGGGCGAGGTGTTGGGCATCGCGAAAACGGTGGTGAACCCGCCCGCCGCTGCGGCACGCGACCCGGTGAGGATCGTCTCGGACGCCTCGAACCCCGGCTCGCGCAAGTGGGTGTGCAGGTCGACGAGCCCCGGCAGGGCGATGAGCCCGTCGGCGTCGACGACGGTGGCACCTCTGGCGCTCAGGCCGGTGCCGACCTCGGCGATCGTCCCGTCGATGACCAGCATGTCCGTCGCGTCGCTGCCGGCCAGGCGCGCTCCGCGGATGAGGAAGCTCTCGCTCATCGTCCGTCCTCCTCAGCTTCGGTGCGCTCGCCCGCGAGCAGCAGGTAGAGCACGGCCATCCGCACCGAGACACCGTTCGCCACCTGCTCGAGCACGGTCGAGCGCGGCGAATCGGCGGCGGCGGCGGAGATCTCCATCCCCCGGTTCATCGGGCCGGGGTGCAGGACAATGCTATCGGCCGGGAGCGCGCCGAGCCGCGCGGCATCCAGGCCCCACATCCGCGAATACTCCCGTTCAGTCGGGAAATAGGCGGCGTTCATGCGCTCGAGCTGGATGCGGAGCATCATGAGCGCATCCGGACCCGCGGCGATGGCCTCATCGAGGTCGTAGATCACGCGGACCGGCCAGGCCGACACATCCTGCGGCACGAGGGTCGGCGGTGCGACGAGGGTCACCTCGGCACCCAGGGTCGTCAGCAGCCAGACGTTCGATCGCGCGACGCGCGAGTGCAGGATGTCGCCGACGATCGTCACCCGGAGACCGGCGAGGTCGCGGCCCCGGCTGGCCTCGCCGAAGAATCGTTTGCGGATGGTGAATGCGTCGAGCAGGGCCTGCGTCGGATGCGCGTGCGTGCCGTCACCGGCGTTGACCACACCGGCGCTGATCCATCCGCTGCCGGCCAGGGTCTGCGGTGCGCCGGAGGCGCCATGGCGGATCACGACGGCGTCGGCCCCCATCGCCTGCAGCGTTTGTGCCGTGTCCTGGAGGGACTCGCCCTTGGAGACCGACGAGCCCTTAGCCGAGAAGTTGATGACGTCGGCCGAGAGGCGCTTGGCGGCGGCCTCGAACGAGATCCGGGTGCGCGTGGAGTCCTCGAAGAAGAGGTTCACGACGGTCTTGCCTCGGAGCGTGGGGAGCTTGCGGACCTCGCGCTGCTGCGTAGCCGCCATGTCCTCCGCGACGTCGAGGATGCGCAGGGCGTCGCGCCGATCCAGGTCCTTGGTGTCGAGCAGGTGCCTCATGCTCCGATCGTCACCTCCTCGATGCCGTCGACTTCGCGCAGGCGCACATTGACCCGCTCGTCGCGGGCGCTGGGCAGGTTCTTGCCGACGAAGTCGGGTCGGATGGGCAGTTCGCGGTGGCCGCGGTCGACGAGAGTCGCGAGTCTGACGGCCGCGGGGCGACCGATGTCCTGCAGCGCGTCGAGGGCCGCGCGGATCGATCGTCCGGAGAACAACACGTCGTCGACGAGGACGACGACCTTGCCGTCGATGCCGCCCTCCGGAATCTCGGTCGGCTGCGGTGCCCTCGTCGGGTTGCGGTGCAGATCGTCGCGGTACATCGTCACATCGAGTGCTCCGACCGGGACGACCGTCCCGGAGATCTCCGCGAGGAGAGAGCCGATGCGTGCAGCGAGGGGAACGCCCCGCCGCGGGATGCCGAGGATGACGAGGTCGGCGGGTCCCCTGTTCGACTCGAGGATCTCGTGGGAGATCCTCGTCAGGGCCCGCGCGATGTCGGCTTCATGCAGCACGGTGCGCGTGCTCATCCGCCGCTCCCTTCTCCGCCTCACAGGACGGGGTTAAAGGTTGCTGGGTGCGGCGCCCATGATAGCGCTCGGAGGCCTCCGGAGCACATCCATGGCCACTCAGGCCTCGCCCGGGGGCGGACTGTTACGCTCGACGAAATTCCATGACTGCACCGACCGACGTCCCCATCGCACCGGACGCCCATCTGCACGTGGCAACGCACGGCTCGGCCGCGGAGCCCGGAGCGACGGGCCGCGCCGGTGCGAAGGCTATCCTCCTCGGCGAGCACGCCGTCGTGTACGGCCGCCCGGCGATCGCGATCCCGGTCAACGCTCTCGGAGTCGAGGCGCACGCGCAGCCGGCCGAAGGCCCCGGTCACCTCGCCAGCACGCTCTTCCACGGCCCCATCGCCCGAGCGCCCGAGCGGCTGCACGTCACGCTGACAGCCATGCGCGCCGCACTGGCGGCGGCAGGCAGGCCGGGCGCCGAGCTCGACATCTCGATCGACAGCAGCATCCCGGCCGAACGCGGGCTCGGGTCGAGCGCCGCCGTGTCCGCGGCGGTCATCGAGGCAGTGCTGGGAGCGTGCGGCTTCGCGGCCGACGACGAGACGATGCACGAGCTCATCCAGACGGCCGAGCGCGCCGCCCACGGCGCACCGAGCGGACTGGACGCGCGCACCGTGCGCGCTCGGGCGGCCGTGTGGTTCGATCAGGGCCGCATCGAGCCCGTCTCCGTCGGGCGCGATCTCGTGTTCGTCATCGCGGACACCGGAGTCCGGGGGCGCACCCGTGAAGCCGTCGCCGCCGTCGCCCAGCGGCGGGAGAGCGATCCGCGCGCGGTCGAAGCCGCCTTGGACGAGCTGGGCGCGCTGGCGACCGACCTCCGCAGCGACGTCTCGACGGGTGACCGCGAGGCGATCGGAAGCGCGATGAGCCGCGCCCACGTCCTCTTGACGGGCCTGGGCGTCGGCGATCCGGCGCTGGACCACCTCGTGCAGGCCGCGACCGCCGGCGGCGCCCTGGGCGCCAAGCTGACCGGCGGCGGCCGGGGCGGCTGCGTCCTCGCGCTCGCTCGAGACGCGGCATCCGCCGCCGAGCTCGGCGACCGACTCACCCGCGCCGGCGCCGCCGCGGTCTGGACCACCACCGTCGAAGGAGCGGCATGAGCACCGCGACAGCCATCGCGCACCCGAACATCGCGCTCGTGAAGTACTGGGGCAAGCGCGACAGCGCACTGAACCTCCCCGCAACGGGCAGCCTGTCGATGACGCTGGACATCTTCCCCACCACGACGACCGTCAGCCTCGACGAGGGAGCGTCCGGCGACGTCCTCGTCTTCAACGGCGAGCAGCGCGTCGACGGACCCTCCGAGCGGGTCACGCGATTCCTCGACATCGTTCGCGAGATGGCGGGCAGCACGCTCTCCGCTCGCGTCGAGACAGTCAACACCGTGCCGTCGGCCGCCGGTCTCGCGTCGTCCGCTTCGGGCTTCGCCGCGCTGGCCGTCGCCGCTTCCGCGGCTTACGGGCTGGACCTCGATACCCGCTCCCTGAGCCGACTCGCCCGCCGCGGCTCGGGATCGGCGTCGCGCTCGGTCATCCCCGGATTCGCCATCTGGCACGCCGGCGACAGCGATGAGACCTCTTTCGCCGAGCCCGTGGCAGCGCCGGATCTCGCGATGGTCGTGGCGATGGTGGAGAAGCGCGAGAAGCCGGTGTCCAGCCGTGAGGCGATGCGCCGCACGGTGCTCACCTCGCCCTTCTACCCCGCCTGGGTCTCGTCGACGGCCGAGAGCCTCGAAGCAGCCGCGGAAGCATGCCGAGACGGCGATGTCGAGCGCCTCGGCCGCATCACGGAGGTCAACGCCCTGCGGATGCACGCCCTGATCCAGTCGTGCGACCCGCCCATCCGCTATCTGAGCCCCGTGAGCGTCGAGATCTTCGACCGCATCTCGGCCCTGCGCGAGTCCGGCGTCGAAGCCTGGGCGACCGCCGATGCCGGACCGAACGTCGTGATCCTGACGCGGCCCGCGTCCGTCGATGCGGTCACTGCCGCGCTCGACGGTCTCGCCGAGCTCGCTGTCGCCCACCCCGGACCCGCCGCAGCTCTCGTCTCGCGAGCGGGCGAATGACCACCGTCGACTCGACCCGCGCGATCGTCGCGCGTGCGCCCGGCAAGCTGTTCGTGGCCGGTGAGTATGCGGTGGTCTCACCGGGTGAGCCATCCGTGCTCATCGCCGTCGACCGCTACCTGACGGTGTCGCTGTCCGAGAGCGTCGACGCCGGCAGCATCCACTCGCCGGAGTACAGCCGGATGCCGGTGCGCTGGACCCGGGGGCAGGACGGGCTGACGCTCGATCGCGAGCACCACCCCTACGACTACGTCATCGCCGCGATCGAGGTCTCCGAGCGTCTGCGCGCCGAGCGGGGCTTGCGTCCCCGCTTCTTCGACCTCTTCATCGAGAGCGGGCTCGACGACCCCAGCGGACGCAAGTTCGGCCTCGGTTCGTCGGCTGCCGTCACCGTCGCGACGATCGCCGCGATCGACCGGTTCTACGGATTCGACCTGGGCACACGCGGCCGCTACGAGCTCGCCATGCTCGCCACGATCGCCGTCGCCCCCCATGCTTCCGGTGGTGACGTCGCCGCGAGCACCTACGGCGGTTGGATCGGTTATCGCTCCCCCGACCGCGACCGCCTGCGCGCGGCGCGCGCGGAGAACGACGTCGCCCGTGTCCTGGGTTCGGACGCGTGGCGAGGAACGGAGATCACACGTCTCGCGCCTCCCGCGGGACTCGACCTGCTCGTCGGCTGGACGGGGCACCCCGCGTCGACGGAGCGCCTGGTCAGCGGTGTCTCGCGCGGCACCGACGTCGCGGACGGCGCGCATACGGGCTTCCTGGATGCCTCTCGCGCCTGCGTGGAGGATCTGTGGCGCGCGCTCGCGGCTTCGCCGCCCGGAACGACACCGCCCCGCGCTGCCTCCGACGACGCGCTCGCGCTCGACGCGATCCGGCGCAACCGTCGCCTGCTGCAGGCGCTCGGAGCACGGACGGGTGTGACGATCGAGACCGACCGCCTGAGGATCCTCTGCGACGCGGCCGAGGCGATCGGCGCGGCAGCCAAGCCGTCCGGGGCGGGCGGTGGCGACTGCGGCATCGTGCTCGCGCCCGCGGGCGCTGACGTCGCCGGCATGCTCCGGGTCTGGGAGACCAACGACATCCGACACCTCACGATCGGCGTGCACCCGCCGGAAGGAGAGCATCATGCCGGCTGAACTGGCTTCCGAGCGCAAGGACGACCACGTCCGTCTCGCCGCCGCACAGCAGAAGGAGCCGCCGCGGCCGAACGGCTGGGACGACGTCCGCTTCGTCCACCATGCCCTCGCCGGTGTCGACGCCGAGCGCGTCGATCTCGGCGTCGAGGTCGCCGGTGCCCGCTGGGCACTGCCGTTCTACGTCAACGCCATGACCGGCGGCAGCGCTTCGACCGGTGCGATCAACCGCGACCTCGCCATCGCCGCGCGTGAGACCGGCGTCGCGATCGCATCGGGCTCGTTGAGCATCGCGCTGGACAACCCCGACCTCATGGGGACGTTCCGCGTGATCCGCGACGAGAACCCCGATGGCTTCGTCATGGCCAATGTCGGGATCGAACGGTCTCCCGAAGACGCGCGGCGCGCCGTCGACGCCCTCGAGGCGAACGCTCTCCAGGTGCACGTGAACGCCATGCAGGAGACCGTGATGCCCGAGGGCAGCCGCTCGTTCTCGAGCTGGCCGGCCTCGCTCGAGGCCATCGTCGCCGCCGTCGAGGTGCCCGTCGTGGTGAAGGAGGTGGGGTTCGGTCTGAGCGCCGCCACGCTGTCCCGTCTGGGGAACCTGGGTGTGCGCTTCGCCGATGTGTCCGGCGTCGGCGGCACCGACTTCATGCGCATCGAGAACGACCGGCGATCGGGCCGCGACTACGCGTACCTGGCCGGGTGGGGACAGTCCGCGGTGGAGTGCTTGCTCGAGGCCCCGGCCGACGCGCCCGTGCTGTTGGCGTCCGGCGGCGTCCGCACGCCCCTCGACGTCGCGCGCGGCCTCGCGCTCGGCGCGCGTGCGGTCGGCGCCTCCGGTTCGTTCCTCTCGGTCGTGCTCGACGGCGGCGCGGAGGCGCTGATCTCCCGTATCCGGGAATGGTCTGACCACCTCACGGCGTTGCACTCCCTGGTGGGGGCGACCCGTCCGGACGATCTCCGCCGTACCGACCTGATCATCCACGGACGCGCGGCGGAGTTCGCGCGAGCCCGCGGTATCGATATCGACAGCCTGGCGCGTCGCGCCGGCGGGAAGGACGCGCGATGAGCGCCGAGTTCACCCCGATCCCCCTGCGGTGGGTGGGACCGCTTCGGCTCACCGGAGACGTCGAGACCGAGCAGGAAGTCCCGCTCGCGACCTACGAGTCGCCGCTGTGGCCCTCGGTCGGCCGCGGCGCGCGCATCTCGCGGCTCGTCGAGGACGGCATCCGCGTGACGGTCGTCGACGAACGGATGACGCGCTCGTCACTGTTCGTCGCCCAGTCGGCGGCGGCCGCCGTCGCTGCGTCGCGCGCCATCGTCGCCCGTTTCGACGAGCTCGCTGCCGCCGTCTCGGAGCGCAGCCGCCACGCCAAGCTCATCGACCTCGACACCGAGGTCGTCGGCAACCTGCTCTACCTCCGCTTCGCGCTGACGACCGGCGACGCCTCGGGCCACAACATGGTGACCTTCGCCGCGGAGACGCTCATGGAGCGCGTGCTCTCGTGGCACCCCGAGCTCTCGTACGGCTCGATCTCCGGCAACTACTGCACCGACAAGAAGGCCACGGCCGTCAACGGCATCCTCGGCCGCGGGCGCAACGTCATCGCCGAGATCGTGATCCCCGCAGACCTCGTACAGAAGCAGCTGCGGTCGACCGCGCAGCGCATCGTCGATCTGAACGTTCAGAAGAACCTGGTCGGCTCGACGATCGCCGGAGCGCTGCGCTCCGCCAACGCGCACTACGCCAACATGCTGTTGGCTTTCTACCTGGCTACGGGTCAGGACGCCGCGAACATCGTCGAGGGCTCGCAGGGGTTCACCTGGGCCGAGGTCCGCGGCGACGGCGACCTGTACTTCTCGTGCACGCTGCCCCACCTCATCGTCGGCACCGTCGGCAACGGCAAGGACCTGCCTGCCGTCGACGACGCTCTCGCGCGCCTCGGTTGCCGTGAGGAGCGTCCCTCCGGCGAGAACGCCCGACGCCTCGCGGGGCTGATCGCCGCCACCGTCCTCTGCGGCGAGCTCTCGCTGCTCGCCGCCCAGACCAATCCCGGGGAGCTCATGCAGTCGCACCTGCTCCTCGAGCGCCGGAAGGATTCCACGAAGTGACCACCATCGGCATCCACGACCTCGCTGTCGCCACGGCCTCGCACGTCGTCGAGCTCGACGACCTCGCCGCACGCGCGGACATCGACCCCGCGAAGTTCCGCATCGGGCTCGGCCAGGAGCAGATGAGCATCCCCGGCCTCGACGAGGACATCGTCACGATGGGCGCCGCGGCCGCGCAGCGCATCATCGACCGGCACGGTGTCGACGGCATCCGGACCCTGTTCTTCGCCACCGAGACCGGCATCGACCAGTCGCGCGCTGCCGGGGTGCACGTCCACGAGCTGCTCGGCCTCCCCCGCTCGGTCCGCGTCGTCGAGCTGAAGCAGGCCTGCTACTCCGCGACGGCCGCCCTTCAGGCTGCGGCCGGTCTCATCGCGCGCAACCCCGACGAGCGCGTCCTGGTCATCGCCAGTGATGTCGCCCGGTACGAGCTCGACACCGCGGCTGAGCCGACGCAGGGTGCAGGGGCGGTCGCCTTCCTCGTGTCGGCTGAGCCGGCGCTCGCCGTCCTCGAGACCGCCGCCGGCGTCTACACTGCGGAGGTCGACGACTTCTGGCGTCCCAACGACAGCGTCACCGCGGTCGTCGACGGCAAGCTCTCCGTCAGCGCTTACCTCGACGGTGTCGCAGGCGCGTGGGACGACTACCGGTCGCGCGGCGGCGTCGACATCGATCAGATCGACTGGTTCTGCCACCACCAGCCGTTCACCAAGATGGCCGTGAAGGCGCATCGCGCGCTCGGTCAGCACGTCGGCGTCGAACTCGACCCCGAGCTCGTGACCGCGACCACCGGCTACAACCGCCGGATCGGTAACTCCTACACGGCGTCGCTCTACATCGCTCTCGCAGCGCTCCTGGACGGCGAGAACGACCTCACTGGTTCGCGCATCGGGCTCTTCAGCTACGGCTCGGGGTCGGTCAGCGAGTTCTTCACCCTCGTCGTCCAGCCCGGCTACCGCGAGGCGACCCGCGGCGCGGAGACCGAGGCCATCCTCGCCGCGCGGACCGCAGTCGATGTCCCCACCTACCGTGAGCTCCACGACGCGACGCACCGCGACAGCACCGTCGACGTCGAGATCGCGGCCGAGTCCCCCGGCCCGTTCCACTTCGCCGGCCTCGCAGGGCGCGCCCGCCGCTACACCCGCGACTGACGCCCCGCGCTTCGCGAGAGAGCACGAACGCACGGTCCCAGCCCCTGGGCACCGTGCGTTCGTGCATCCTCGGCGGTGAAAAGAAGCAGGACACGACGGAGAGAGGGCCCCGACCGAGGTCGGGGCCCTCTCTCCGTTTCAGGTGGGGTCAGTTCTCGCCCTGCTCACCGAGCTCGAGCAGACGCGAGATCGCCTCCGTGAGCTTGGCATCTGCGGCACCGTACGCCGCCCAGTCGGCGTTCTGCATCGCCGTGTTGCGCTCGGCGAGAGCATCGCGCGCCTGGTCGAGCGCCGCCTGGTAGTCCGCGGCGGGAGTCGTCGGCGCCGTTCCGCCGTCGCCGGTGCCCGGAGTCGCCTCGTCGCCGGGGCTGGGCTCGGGAACGACATCCGTGTCTCCGGTGCTCGCACCCGAGTCGCCGCCGAACAGCTTGTCGAGCGCCTCCTGCAGGGTGTCCTCGAAGGCGACCTGGTCGCCGAAGCCGACGAGCACCTTCTGGAGCGTCGGCAGCTTGGTAGCTCCGGACGACTGCACGAAGACGGGCTGGACGTAGAGCAGACCGCCACCCACGGGCAGTGTCAGCAGGTTGCCGTTGATGACCTCCGACTGACCCTGACGCAGGATGTTCGAGAACGACGACACGACGGGATCGGCGTTGAACGTGTTCTGCACCTGGCCGGGACCCGGAACCGGCGTCTCGGCATTGACCTCGAGCATCCGGAGCTTGCCGTACTCACCGCTGACGACACCAGCTTCGGAACCGGCGTCGGAGTCGACGGACAGGTAGCCCATCAGGACGTTACGAGTGTCCTGACCGCCGGGGATGAACGATGAGAACATCGAGTACGACGGGGCGTCCTGGCCGGGCATCTTCATCGTCAGGTAGTACGGCGGCTGCAGCTGCGTGTCCTGCTGCGGGTCGTTCGGCGTCTTCCAGGCGTTGTCGCGCGAGTAGAACGACTGCGCCGTGTCGACGTGGTAGGTGCCGAGCATGGCGCGCTGCACCTTGAACAGGTCGGTCGGGTACCGCACGTGGCTCATCAGGTCGCCGCTCATGTCGCTGATCGGCTTGAGCGTGTTGGGGTAGACCTTCTGCCAGGCCTGCAGCAGCGGGTCGGTCTCGTCCCACGCGTACAGCGTCACCTCGCCCGAATACGCGTCAACTGTCGCCTTGACCGAGTTGCGGATGTAGTTGATGTTGTCGAGCGCGACACGGGGCTGCGGGTTCGACGAGTCGGAGATCGCGTCGCTGAGGCTGACGATCGACGAGTACGGGTAGTTCGCACTCAGCGTGTAGCCGTCGACGATCCAGACGATGCGTCCGTCGACGACGGACGGGTACGGGTCGTTGTCGAGCTCGAGGTAGGGCGCCACCTTCTGCACGCGCGTCGCCGGGTCGCGGTCGTAGAGGATCTGCGAGTCCTCGTTGATGGCGTCCGAGAACAGGATGTCGGTGGACTGGAACTTCAGCGAGTAGATCAGGCGGTGGAAGACGTCGCCGATGGACGGACCACCGTCTCCCTCGAACGTCGTCTTCGTCTGGCTCTCGCCCTCCTGCCCGCGCGGATAGTCGAGCTCGATGGGAGACGACCCCTCGGGCGCCCCGACGATCGAGTACGTGGGCGAGAACTCGCCGAAGTACACGCGCGGCTCGTACTCCTGGCCGTTCGTCAGCTCACCGGATGCCGGGATGCCTCGCTCGACGAAGACCGGGTTGCCGTCGGCCGTGCGCTCGTTGCCCTTCGCCGCGACCATGCCGTAACCGTGGGTGTAGACGAGCGTCGTGTTGTACCAGGACGCCGCGTCGCCGAGCTGGTTCACGTTGAGCTCGCGGACCGAGACCACGGTGTCCTGCGACTGCCCGTCGATCTCGTAGCGGTCGACGTCGAGCGGCTCGGCGAACTGGTAGTACGAGCGGTACTGCTCGATCTGCCGCACCGTCGGTCCGATGATCGCGGGGTCCATGATGCGGATCGAAGCGGTCGTGTCGGCATCGGCCCGCAGCTGACCCGGCTCGACGTCGGTCACTGCCTGGAAGTCGGTCTTCTCGAGGCCGGAGATGCCGTAGGCCGCCTTCGTGCCCTCGATGTTGCGCTCGTAGTACTGCGACTCGAGGGTCAGCTGGTTCGGCCGCACCTGCACGTTGTTGACGAACCACGGGTAGGCGACGCCGACGACGAGCGAGGTGACGACCAGGAGGCCGGTGCCGATGAGCGGGAAGCGCC
The DNA here is from genome assembly GCF_040544895.1 of Microbacterium sp. 1262. Lineage (NCBI taxonomy): Bacteria > Bacillati > Actinomycetota > Actinomycetes > Micrococcales > Microbacteriaceae > Microbacterium > Microbacterium sp. 1262. Next base: position 971,185 of record NZ_JBEPKU010000001.1, on the reverse strand, counting down.
AGCGGCCGATGATCGCAGTGACGAAGAACAGCACCGCCACGATCGCGGCGGCGATCGCGAGGATCGTCTGCCCCGGGATGACGGCGTTGACGTCCACGTACCCGGCCCCGGTGATGCGGTCATTCGGGGTGACCAGCGTGCGATAACGGTCGATCCAGATGCTCACGCCCTGCACCAGAAGGTAGATGCCGGCGATGACGGCGAGCTGGATGCGCGCCGACTTCGAGATCCGCAGCTCGCGCTGGCCGACCCGGACCGAGCCGTAGAGGTACGACACGAGGGCGGTGACCAGGAGGCACACGATGACGATCGCCGAGACGAAGCCCACGGCCGCCGAGAGGAACGGCAGCGTGAAGAGGTAGAAGCCGGTGTCGAGCCCGAACTGCGGATCGGCGGTGCCGGTGGTGCCGCCGTTGAGCCAGAGGGCCACCGTCTCCCACTGCGCCGAAGCGGCGAAGCCGGCGAAGAAGCCGAAGAAGGTGGGGATGCCCCACATGCCCAGACGACGCAGCGGCTCGACGACCTCCTGATAGCGGTCGAGCTGCGAGCTCAGGCGGGCATAGACGGGCCGCAACCGGTAGGCGAGCTGGATCGAGAGCCAGACGGGCACCGCCATCGCGACGAAGCCGACGACGAACATGATCGCGCGCGCGGTCCACTGAGTCACCAGGACGCCGTCGAAGCCGAGCTGACGGAACCACAGCCAATCGGCGTAGAGGCTCGCGAAAATGAAGAAGGCCACCACCACGGCCGCGATGACGGCGAGGGTGATGCCGACGGCGCGGCGGGATCTGCTGGGTGTGGCCGGGGTCGGCGCTGAGGTCGTGGTCACCCCTCCATCCTAGGCGCCGCCCGCTGGGGGGGACGCCGAGCCTCAGCCCGCGGTGCAGGTCGGAAGAGCGTCGAGATCGCCGCCCGTGCTGACGGTCTCGACCACCGAAAGGGCGTCGTCGAGGTCCGCGACGGAGAACACGCGGAGGCCATCAGGGATGTGACCCACGACCTCGTTGCAGTTGCGCTCCGGGGCGAGGAACCACTCGGCTCCGGCATCCTTGGCGCCGTACAGCTTCTGCCGGATACCGCCGATCGGGCCCACGGTGCCCGTCGCATCGATCGTGCCGGTCCCGGCGAAACGCTCCCCGCCGGTCAGCTCTCCGGGGGTGAGCGTGTCGATGATGCCGAGGGCGAACATCATGCCCGCACTCGGGCCGCCGACGTTGTCGAGCTGAAGCGTCACGTCGATCGGGAAGTCGAAGTCCTGCGCGATCGTGACGCCGATGACCCACCGGGTCTCGCCGTCGACCGTCATCTGCTTCGGGGTGACCTCGACCGACAGCCGCTCTCCCGCGCGATCGACCTCGAGCGTGAGGGGACGTCCGCCCGCGGCGTTCACGGCGTCTCGCAGAGCCGCCGTGGTCGCGACGGACTCCCCGTCGACCGAGCGGATGACGTCGTCGGGCTCGAGGAGACCGGCCGCCGGCGAGTCGTCGGCGAGCTGGAAGACACGGACGAGCGACGTGACGTCGTACCCGAGTTCGGAGAGGGCAGCGGCGGTGGCCTCCTTCTGGGAGTCCACCATCAGCGCGGCGTTCTCGTCGTTGCGCTGCTCGGTCGTCACGCCCGCGGGGAAGATCTCGTCGATGGGCACGACCGCGCGGGCCGGATCGAACCAGGCGGCCGCCAGCTCCAGCCACGAGGGCGTACGCTTGCGGTTTCCCAGAACCTCGACCGTGAGCAGGTCGAGCGAGCCCGACGTCGGGAACGTCTCCGCACCCGACACGCTGATGAGAGGGCGCTGCTCGCCGTCGCCGGCGGCCACGGAACCGAGCGTGTCGTAGACCGGCCCGGGGCGCTGGATCACGAAGGACGTCGGCACGACGGTGAGGATGAGCAGCGCGATGAGGGAGAAGGACACCGCCCACAGACCCGCGAGTGAGGCGCGGCTCATGCGGCGGCGCCGGGGCGCGGGGGCGGGTGCGTTCTCGTCGAAAAGTGACACGTGCTGCTTTCTGGTCCCGGTCGTTCGCGACCGGCGAAAGCGAACGAGGTCCGTTCGCGCCGTGCGACGAGGTCGTGCGGCTAGCGTAGAACGCGAGCTGACCGCCCTGCTGAAAGGCGCCTGACATGGCTGATGACGACCGCTCTCCCGAGGACGAGTTCCAGGAGCTGCTCCGCAGCCTGCTGGGCCAGGGCGGCACGCTCGGGCCCGAGCAGCTCGAACGCCTGTCGGCAATGGGCGTCGACCCCGCGATGCTGCAGCAGATGGTGCAGCATCTCCAGGGCGCTTTCGCCGCGGGCGGCGACGGCGGCGTCGACTGGAGCGCGACGCGGACGCAGGCGCTGCACCTGGCCAATAAGGACGGTCACGGCATCAGCGCAGGCGACAAGCAGGACTTCTCCGAGGCGTTCGCGCTGGCCACGCTGTGGCTGAGCGAGGCGACCACGATCTCGGATCTGGCCACGCCGCCGCGAGCCCTCACCCGCGGGGCCTGGGTCGAAGCGACCCTCCCGGTCTGGCAGGAACTCGCCGAGCCGGTCGCAACCTCGGTCGCCGACGCGCTGACCGCGGCCCTGGAATCGCAGGCTCCGGAAGACATGCAGGGCATGATCGCCGGCGCTGGTCGCCTGATGCGGACGGTCGGCGGCTCCCTGTTCGCCGCGCAGCTGGGCGCGGTGGTCGGAAAGCTGTCACTCGAAGTCGTCTCCGGCGGCGACGTCGGCATCCCCGTCATGCCGGACGGCGAAGCCGCGATCCTGCCCCAGAACTTCGCCGACTTCGGTCGCGACCTGGGCATCGACGACGAGCAGCTCGCTCTCTCCCTCGCCACCCGCGAGCTCGCCCATGCTCGGCTCTTCCGACACGCCCGCTGGCTGCGCCTGCACGTGATCTCGCAGGTGACGGACTTCGCACGCGGCATCCACGTCGACACCGACGCCCTCGAGGAGTTGGCCTCGCGCTTCGATCCTTCTCAGCCCGAGGAGCTCCGCCAGGCGCTCGAGAGCGGCGTGCTGCTCCCCCAGCGATCCGAGGCCCAGTCCGCCGCGCTCACGCGCCTCGAGCACCTGCTCGCCACGATCGAGGGCTGGGTCGACGTCGTGTCCGCGGACGCGACGACGCGTCTTCCCGCCGCGGACCGCATCGCTGAGGCTGTGCGTCGTCGCCGTGCCGTCGGCGGTCCCGCCGAACAGGCGATGGCGTCGCTGGTCGGCCTGGAGCTGCGGCCGCGTCGTCTGCGCGAGGCGGCGGCGATGTGGCGCGCGATCACGGATGCCGTCGGGCGCGACGCCCGCGACAGCCTGTGGGACTACCCGGACCTCATGCCGGCACCCGCCGATGTCGACGATCCGTCGGCTCTCATCGCGCGTCTGCAGGCGCGGGCACGCGGCGAGGCACCCGAACGCGACGAGATGGACGACGCGCTGGACGCGCTGCTGGCCTCCGCGGCCGAGGGCGACGATTCGACGCACGAAGCCCCGGAAGAGGATCGGACGCGGCGGGACGACGACGGACCCGGCGGGCCTTCGCCCGTCTGAGCGGCCGCGTCTCCTCCCCACTGCTTCTTCGTCAGTCCGACGCGATGCTTCCTGTGGAGACCGCCCCCGGGACCACGGCCCGAGCCGAGAATCGAGGCATGATCCGTCTCGCGCCCTCCGCTGCGCCGCTGTGGCGCTCCCCCACCGCCGTGCAGCTCGGCCACGAGCCGGGAAGCATCGTGCTGGAGCCGGTCGAATCGTGGCATGAACGGCTGCTGCACGCGCTGGTGACCGGCATCCCCGACGAGCTCTTCGACACGATCGCTCGAGAAGGCGGCGCGAACCCGGCTCAGATCGAGCTCCTGCGCGAGTCGCTGCGTCCCGTGCTGGTTCGGCCCCGGTCCCCCGTGTCCGTCACCGTGTCCTTCGGCGACGAGGTCGCGGCCGCAGATCGGGCCGCGGTGGACCATGCGTTCGCGGCGGCCGGTGCACGGCTGCGGGCGTCGACCAACCCGGACTCCACCGGCGTCGTCATCCTCGTCGCCTCCCGGCTGGTCGAGCCACGCCGGGCCGCATCCCTCGTGGCCCGCGACATCCCGCATCTCGCCCTCGAGCTCGCCGGCGACCAGGTCACCGTGGGGCCGCTCGTCGTTCCCGGTCGCACCGGATGTCTGGCGTGCCTTCACGAACACCGTCGCGCTCAGGATGCCGCGTGGCCGGTGCTTGCCGCGCAACTGCTCGCCCGGCCCTGTTCTCCCACCGAGCCCGCCGCCATCGCCGCGGCATGCGCCACGGCGATGCGTCTGATCAGCGCGCCGGTGACGGAGCGGACCCGCTCGCTGACCGTGCTGGCGTCGACCGCCGAGGCGGCGTGGCGCGACCACGAACCTCATCCAGCGTGCTGGTGCCGATCTCCCGGACGAAGCGCGACACCTGGCGTTCATACCGTCCCGACGCCCGGGCCCACGACATCGTCAGCGTGCGCGCTGCCCGCGTGACCCCCACGTAGGTCAGGCGCCGTTCCTCGTCGATCTGCTCGAAGGTCGTGGCGTAAGCGATGGGCAGCAGTCCCTCCGCGAGGCCGACGAGGTGAACGTGGTCCCACTCCAGCCCCTTCGCGGCGTGCAGCGTCGACAGCGTCACCGTGCGGGTCGGGATCTCGTGCTGGTCCTTCGCGCGCACCTGGAGCTCGTCGGTGAAGGCCCGCATCGTGGTGCCCGCCGGCGCTTCTTCGGCGAGACGGAGCAGCGCCGCGCGCGCCTCCCAGGCATCACGGAGCGGCCCGCCCGCCGGCGGCGGCTCGTCTGTCAGCCCGAGCGAACGCAGGATCGAGCGGACGTCTGCGACGAGGTCGCCCGACGACGGGGCGACCGACGCACCCCGCAGCGCCATGACGGCCTGACGCACCTCGGGGATGTCGAAGAAGCGCTTCCCTCCGAGCACCGCCGCGGCGATGCCGCGCCGAGCCAGGGCCGCCAGGAGTGGTGCGGATTGCGCGTTGACGCGGTACAGGACGGCGACGTCGCGCGGATCGATGCCCCGAGCGATCTGGTCGGCGACTGCTTCCGCCACGCCGTCGGCTTCCGCGCTGTCGTCGGCGAACGCACGGATCGTCGGGCGGGGATGGTCGGGTGTCGCCCGATTCGCGGTGAGCTCGAGCGCGCCGGGACGACCCCGCATGAGCGAGTTCGCCACGGCGACAACGCCGGCCTCTGATCGATAGTTCCGCTCGAGTCGCAGCACGCGCGCATCGGGATGGCGCACCCCGAAGTCCAGCAGATACGACGGGTCGGCACCGGCGAAGGAGTAGATCGTCTGGCTCGCGTCGCCCACGACGCAGAGATCGCGGCGCTCACCGAGCCAGAGCTCGAGCAGCCGGTGCTGGACGGGTGAGACGTCCTGGAACTCGTCGACCGTGAAATGCCGGTACTGTTCACGAACCTCGGCGGCGACACGCGGCTCGGCTTCGAGCATTCCCGCGCAGGCGAGGAGGACGTCTTCGAAGTCGAGCTGCCGGCGCTCGTCCTTGAGCTGCTCGTAAGCGCGCTGCAGCGCGACGACGGCGTCCAGCGAGAGAGACCCCACCGGCTCGGGACGATCGAGCGCATAGCGTTCGATAGAGCGCATCGTGATCTTCCGCCACTCGATGCGTGTCGCGACATCGCGAAGCACCGCCGGGTCGGGATCGACGCCGATGGTGTCGGCAGCCTGAGCGAGCAGCCGCACCTTGCTGCCGAGGATCGTGGGGGCCGCGTCACCGGCGAGCTGCGGCCAGAAGTAGTTCAGCTGCGCGAGGGCGGCGGCGTGGAAGGTTCGAGCGGCCACGCCCCCGACGCCCAGCGCCCGGAGGCGGCCCCGCATCTCGCCCGCGGCCTTGGCGGTGAAGGTCACCGCCATCACCCGGCTCGGCGAGTACGCCCCGGTCTCGACGCCATGGGCTATCCGGTGCGTGATGACCCGGGTCTTGCCCGACCCGGCGCCCGCGAGGACGCAGACGGGGCCACGCAACGCCGAGGCGGCCTCGCGCTGCTGTTCATCGAGGCCGGCGAGCGAGTCGCTCACGCCGCGTCCCCGCACCAGTCCGCGATGAGCCGACGCGCGATCGAGGCGGTGCCGGGAAGATTCACCGGCCCGGCGCCGGCGAGCGAACTGCGGATCTCCTCGCGGTCGAACCATCGCACGGCGACGATCTCCTCGCCGTCCGGCCGGGCCGCCGGCGCATCTGCGGCTACGGCGTGGAACCCGAGCATCAGCGAGCGCGGGTAAGGCCACGCCTGCGAGCCTCGATAGACGAGGTCGTCGACGACCACGCCCGCTTCTTCGGCCACCTCGCGGCGGATGGCCGTCTCGAGTGACTCACCCGCTTCGACGAACCCCGCGAAGGTGGAGAACCGGTTGTCCACGGCCCAGGCCGCGTTCTGCCCGAGCAGCAGTCGCTCGTCGCGAACGTCGCGAACCGCGACGATCACCGCGGGATCCGTCCGTGGGAACTGTTCACGACCGCACCCGCTGCACGCGCGGGACCACCCCGCCGACCGCAGCCGTGCGGGGGAACCGCAGCGCGGGCAGAACCGGAAATCCGAGAACCAGCGTCCGAGGGCCACAGCAGTCACGAAGGCACCCGCGTCCTCGTCGACGAGGTCGCCCCCCGACATCCGCAGCGACGCCCACGCGCCCGCGTCATCGCCGTCGACCGGCGACGCGACAGCCGCGACGAGCCGCGCCGAACCGTCGACGGCACGTCCGAGGAAGCCCCATTCGGTGGCGTCCCCGGCCTCTTCGACAGCCGCGGGCTCGTCCCAGACGAGTCGGTTCCCGCGAACACGGGCACGGTCACCGTGTATCTGCACGACGCGGGTCGCCGGGTCGGCACGAAGACGATCGATGAGCGTCTCATCGGAGCGCTCTTCCGGTGACGGTTCGAAGACGGACCGGGCCAGCGCCGGCGGCTGCATTCGCATCTCGGGGACCTCTCTCGCGGGCGTGGCGCGTCGGCCTGCGCGGCCGCCCGACCTACCCTGATGGCATGGCTCGCTCTCCCTTCACTCTAGCCGCGTCCGTCAGTTCGGCTCTCCCCGGGGCTGCCGTCGTGAATGCCGCGGAGCTCACCGAGCGCGCCGAGGGCAGATACGACAGTGCCCTGGTGACCCTCGAGGACGGCCGGAGAGTCGTCGTGCGCGTGCCGGTCGACGTCGACGCCGACCTCGAACTCGTCGCCGACACCCGCGCGCTGCGCGCCCTGACGCCGGGTGTGCGCGGCCTGCTTCCCTTCGAGGCCCCCGCGGTTCTCGGCACAGCCCGGATGGGCGGTTTCACCGCGGTCGTGCAGGATTACGTCCCCGGCTACCGTGTTGAAGCGGGCCACATTCCGCCGGGCCGCGGCGCGGCCTGGTCGCTCGGCTCGGCCATAGCGCGCGTCCACGCCCTCCCCCACGCGGTCGCGCGCGACGCCGGCCTGCGTATCCGCACGAGCGCCGACGTGCGCCAAGACGCCGAACGTCTGCTCGACCGCGCCGAGGCCACCGGCTCGCTGCCTTTCGGTCTCCTCCGACGCTGGAGCACGGCACTCGGCGAGGACCGTCTCTGGCGCTTCGAGGCGACGGTCACGCTGGGCGGGGTCGACCCGGGCCGCTTCGTCCTGAGCGACACCGCCGCCGGCCCCACTGTCACGGGTCTTCTCGCCTGGCACGGTCTCGGCGTCGGCGACCCTGCCGAGGACCTCCGCTGGCTCGCCTCGGCTCCGGATGCCCGCGGCGACGTGCTCGCCGCCTACGCCGAGGCCGCGCACCACACGCCCGACGCCGCTCTCGCTGCGCGCTCGCGTCTGTATGCGGAGCTCGAGTTCGCGCGGTGGCTCGCACACGGCCACGAGACCGGTGCTGCCCGGGTCGTGGAGGATGCCGTCGCGCTGCTGAACGCGCTCGACGAGGGCGTGCGCGACGAGCCTCTCCTGCCGGAGGACTACAGCACCGTCGACGACGCGCTCGAGCTGCTCGGCCGCACGCCGGCTGCGGTGGCTGCGGGCGACACCTCCATGCAGACCGACACCTACGACCCGGCACTTCTGGCGGCGTACCTTGCCGACCAGGACACCGCTGAGCAGGCCGACATCGAAACGGTTCCGATCGACCTGTCCGACTGGACGCCCGACGGCGCCTCGAGCGACCGGCGCGGGGACACCGGCGCCGCACCGACCGTCACGCCGACCTCTGCGACGGGACAGCAGGAGGACGGCGACGACCCCGAGCACGCGGAAGCCGCGCGCAACGCGTTGCGGCGCTGGTCCACCGCCGACTGACGAGTCGCGCTCAGCCCCGCAGGACGAGGTCGTCGGCCACGTAGAACAGCGCGACATCGATCTCGGATTCGGGGATGCCGTGGCGGATCGAGTACGCCCGGCGATAGAGCTCGAGCTGAAGCATCCGCTCGGACCGCTCCGCCGGTGTTCGCGGCGGTCGCCCCGTCTTCCAGTCGACGATCTCGATGCGCCCATCTCGGTCGGCACGGCGGTAGACCGCGTCGAGCTTGCAGATGATGACGTGCGGGCGGCCGTCGCCCAGCATCCGGTCGTCGGCGAAGTCGATCTCGGTCTCGACCTCGATCGGCTGCAGCTCGGCCCATTCAGAGCGCAGGAAGTTCTCCTGCAGACGGCTCAGATCGTCGTCCGCGCCACCGCCCGAGTCATCGGCGGGGTCATCGACCTCCCACAGCGGCGCATCGGGTTGCGGCCCCCGTGCGGTGAGACCGGACCGCTGCTCGACCCAGGCGTGGAAGCGCGTACCCAGCCGCGTCTCACGGTATGGACGCTCAGGCATCGGCCGCAGAGTCGCCTCCACGGCGGAGTCGTAATCGGCGGCGAAGTCTTTGAAGCGCGACGCGGGGATGCGGGTGGGGGCGACCCGTCGGACGCCTCCGGCCCTCTCCTCACGTTCCGCCAGCAAGAGGGCGAGGTCGCGCTCGGGCTGATCCCGCGCGCCCGCGTCGCAGGCGTCGCGCACACGCTGCGCAGCCGCCTCGACCCGCGCGCGCCGCGCGCCCAGGGGATCCAGCGGCCACTGCATCGTCTGACGACGATCGAGGTAGGGGTTCTCCCCCGGTTCGGCATCGGCGAGGTCGTGTTCGAGCGCGGTCGCGATCTCGCGCAGGAACGGGCTCGGACCGCGGGGGTTGCGAGTGCCCGACCACGGTGACCCGCTGAGCAGAAGCGCGTCGCGAGCGCGGGTCACGGCGACATATGCCAGACGACGCTCCTCTTCGCGCTGTCGATCGGCGTTGTCTTCGGCGAATCTCGCGAGCGCCGCCTTGAGGTCCTGCTGGCTCGGCGCCACGTGCGCCTCCCACCCGAGGTCGGGCAGCCAGCGCGCATCACCCCGGAAGGCGTACGGCAAGACTCCGAATCCGAGCCACCCTTGCTTGTCGCGCGGCCGAGCGGGGAGTTCGTCGGCGACGACCCGGCCGACGGCGACAGCATCCCACTCCAGTCCCTTCGATCCGTGGATCGTGAGGATCTGCACGACGTCATCCTCGGGGGGCTCGGTGCGCGGGGCGAACTCGTCCTGCCGCTCGGCGTGGTCGAGCCAGGCGAGCAGGCTCGGCAGCGATCCTGACTCATCGGTCGCGAGGAAACCCTGCAGCTCGTCGACGAAGGCACGCAGCTGATCGGAGGCGACCCGAGCGGGGCCCCGGCTCTCGTTCGCGGCGAGTTCGACGTCGAGGCGCAGTTCCGCCTCGATCAGTCGCACGAGTTCCGGGATGGGCATCGACGACGCGCGCCGCAGCCCGGCGAACGTGGCCGCCGCCTCGCGGAGACGCTCACGGCCGGGTGCGCTGAAGTCAGCCAGCCAACCGTGATCGGGGCCGACGCGCACGAAGAAGTCGAGCGCGTCGATCAGCGACGCGTTCTCTTCCGTCGCGTGCTCAGCAGCCAGCGGCTGCAACCCGACGTCGGAACGCGCGAGTCGGCGCCCGAGCTCAGCGAGCGAACGCAGGTCGCGAAGACCGATCGACCAGCGCGGCCCGCCGAGCAGTCGGAGCAATGCCGACCCTGCCGTCGGATCGCTGATGACACGCAGGGCCGAGACGACGTCGACGACCTCGGGGGTGCTCAGCAGCCCGCCCAGTCCGAGGATGCGGTGCGGGATGCCGCGCCGCGCGAGGGCGTCGGCGAAGCGCACCATGTGCTTCTTGCTGCGCAGCAGGATCGCCGCGCTCGTGGGAAGACCGCGCCGCTGCCGGTCCGCTCTCACTTCCTCGAACCATGCCGCGACGCGCTCGGTCTCGGCGTCGAGATCGGTCTCGAAGACGATGTCGACCCCGCCTGCGGGGGCATTCGGCCGCGGCCGCAGCCGGTCGACCGGCACCGGCGATCGCTGGGCGAGGGGGGCGAGCACGGCGTTGGCGGCATCCAGGATGCGCTCGCTGTTCCGCCAGCTCGTCGCGAGCGAGTACCTGCCCGAGCCGCCGCCGGGCGCGAAGGCGGCCGCGAAGTCGCCCAGGTTGCCGGCGCTCGCGCCGCGCCAGCCGTAGATCGACTGGTGCGGGTCGCCGACCGCCATCACCGACGTACCGGCGAACACGGCGCTCAACAGCTCGGTCTGGACGACGGAAGTGTCCTGATACTCGTCGAGGAGGACGACGGGATACCGCGCGCGGAGGTCGGCGGAGACCGTTGCGTGGGCGCGGACGATCGTCAGCGCCCCAGCCACCTGGTCGGAGAAGTCGATGACACCCGAGCGGAGCTTGCGACGCTGGTACTCCACCGCGAGGTCGGCGAGCAGCGGCAGGCCCGACACCTGCTCCGCCGCCCGCGCGACATCGGCGTAGACGGTCGTGCCGCTGCGGGTCGACGGGCGTTCCAGGACATCCTGGAACGCCGCCCCGAAACGCGCGAGCTCGTCGAAGTCGACGAGGTTGTCGACGCCGTCGCGCGCGATGCGGAGAGCCCCGTCGATGATGCTGCGAAGCGCGTTCTCCCGCGTCTCGAGACGCTCGTCATCCGACTCGAGCACGACGCGCCGCATCAGCAGCCACGCGGCGGATTCGCTGAGCACAGCCGCCTCGGGGTCGCGCCCGATGCGCACCGCGTTCTCGCGCACGATGCCGTCGGCGAAGCTGTTGTAGGTCGACACCGTCGGGCGCTCGAGCAGCGAGTCCGTCGCGGGTCCGAGCGTGCGCGCACCGGTGTCGTCGACGAGGCGGCGCTGCGCGGCGTGACGTCGCGCGCCGCCCGGGTCGCCCGCTCGCTCGAGTTCGCCGAAGACGTCCAGTGCTCCTCGTCGGTGCAGCGCGTCGAGATGCGGCAGCAGGCCCGCGTCCTCGAACTCCGCGAGGCGATCGAGTCGCCGCCGGATGCGTTCGCTCAGCTCGCCTGCCGCCTTACGGGTGAAGGTGAGGCCGAGGATGCCGGAGCGCGGGACGTGTCCGTTCGCGACGAGCCACACGACGCGGCCCGCCATCGTCTCGGTCTTGCCGCTGCCGGCGCCGGCGACGACGAGCGCCGGCGCGAGCGGCGCGGCGATCACCGCGCTCTGCTCCGGGGTCGGTGGGAACTGACCGAGGGCGGACGCCAGGGCTGCAGGCGAGACGATCATGTCGCACTCACCGCCGCGATCGTGTGGATGCGGCAGAGCCCGAACGAATGATCGTCCCGGCAATGCTCCTCGAACGGAGCCTCGAAGCTGCTCCCGGCCATGACGCGTGCGGCGCCGCGGACGCGGCCGAGAAAGCCGACGCGCTCGTCGTCGCCGAAGGGCGGCTGGCGAGGCGCGGCGTAGTCCTTCGTCGCGGCCGTCGGTCGCAGCACGAGCAGCATCGCACCCCCGGGGGGCAGGCCCGCGGCTGCGGGGATCGCACCGTGCTCGTGTGCGAGCTGGTACGCCGCGAGCTGCGCGTGATGGGTCACGGCACGGTCGGTCTGCGGCTCGCGCTTCCCGGTCTTGAGATCGACGATGACGACGCTGCCGTCGGCACGCAGCTCCACGCGATCGACCGCGCCGCTGAGGACGATGCGCCCGTCGGCGTCGTCATGGGCGAGCTCCACCTCGAAACGCGGCTCGGCCCCCAGCAGACGGCCGCCGTCGCGTTCGAAATCCCGGAGATAGCGGGCGAGCCGTCGCACGAGATCACGGGCGCGCATCCGTTCCGCGCGCTCGCGCCAGGCGGACTCGAACTCGAGCTCGCTCCACCGCGCCGACACGGCCCGCCAGAGCGACTCCTCGTCGGGAGACGCGATCTCGAGGGCGCTGTGCACGATCGTGCCGATACCGGCTGTGGCGCTCGACGCGTCACCGCCGAGGTCGGCGATCACCCAGTTCAGCTGACACTCCTCGAGGGTCTCGAGGCGTGAGGGCGAGACGCGGATCGTCTCGACCTCGCGGTCGCGCAGCGGCGCCGTCGTGGTCGGCGGGCGGATGCCGAACCACTCGTCGGGATCGGCGCCCGCGACACCCGCATCGGCCAGGAGCGCGAGCTGCCCGGCCGCGCGTCGGCGGTCGTTCTCCGCGGTGCGCGGATCCGTGAGGGCACGTCGGTGCCGTGCGACGAGACCGCGCAGGGTCAGCGGGTGCGCCGCCTCCGGCGGGGCCCCTTCCGCCTCGGGCAGCAGCTCGAAGAACGGACTCGGTCCCGTGTCGTCGTCATCGACGGCCGTGACCACGACGAGCTCGCGTGCTCGCGAGACCGCACGCGCGAAAAGCCGCAGCTCGTCGTGCAGGACACCGCGACGGCGATCGAGCGCGTCCGCGACCGCGGGGTCGTCGAAGGGCAGCCGCCAGGTGTCGAGCAGTCCGCCGCGCACGCGAAGGTTCGGCCAGATGCCCTCCTGAACCCCGGCCACCACGACGGTGTCGAACTCGGTGCCCAGAGCCGCGGCCGGTGTCAGCACCCGCACCGCTCCGCTCACCGGCGGCGGAACGAACCGGTCGTCGCCGACGTCTGCGTCGAGGATGCCCCGCAGGAAGACGACGGGGGTCGTGCCGTCCTCGCGCTCGCCGTGGCGTTTGGCGGCTTGGAACAGGGCGACGACCGCGTCGAGATCTCGATCCGCCTGCGCGGCCAGCGGCCCGTGGCCGCGAGCGGCTTCGCGCAGGGCACGTTCCCGGCCTGACCCCTCCCACGACGCCCAGAGCAGCTCGTGTGCCGTCGCACCGTCGGCGATGAGGTCGGCGACGGTCCTCAGAGTGTCCGCAACACGCGCCGCCCGACGCGCCTCACGCAGATCGAGCAGTGCGAGCTCGGCGGGGTGGAGCATCGCTGAGCGCAGCAGCTCCCACGCCGACACCGGCTCGCCCTCGCGCGGCGGGAACGCCTGACGGAGCGCAGACCGGAGCCGGCGCTGGTCGACGGCGTCGAGCCCGGCGCCGGAGAGTGCGGCGATGACCTCGTCGCGCTCCCAGGTCTCACCCGGGCGTGCCGCCAGATCGACGAGCCGCAGCAGGTCGCGGACGACGGGCGATTCCCCGAGCGAGGTACCGGTGCCGGAGGTCGCCGTCGGGACGTCGCGCGCAGCCAGTTCGGCCTCGAGCGCGGTGACCTGACGACTGTCGTGGGCGATGACCGCGCACTCCTCCCACGGCACTCCGTGGTGCACGTGCCGCTCGCGAAGCAGCCGCGCCACGGCGTCGAATTCCTCCGAGCGCGATCGCAGCGCCAGCGCCCGGACACCAACCATGGGAGCATCCGGTTCTGGAGCCCGTCGATGCGCCACCAGCCCGACCGCGCCGATGCGGGCGGTGATGGCGGAGACGAGCGGGGCGTGGCGGGCCTCGGCCCGGTGGACCGTGTCGAGCACGACGACGTCGCGGCCCGCGGCGAGACGGGCGAAGTTCTCGGGCGTCGCGCCTCGGAACGCACCGGAGCCCACATCGGGGTCACCGAACGCGACGACGGCGATGTCGCGAGCGCGACAAGCCTGGAGGAGGTCGACGCCGCCGGCGGTCAGCTCCTGCGCGTCGTCGACGAGCACGACCCGCAGCTGCGGGATCCCTCGATGGGAGACGATCTCGACCGCCTCACGGATGAGCCCGGCTGCGTCACGGTGGGCGCCGCGCATGGCGTCGCGGACCGCGAAGTACTCGGACATGAAGGACGCCGCGGCCCGCCAGGCCGGTCGCCCCTCGCGAACGGCGCGGGCGGCGAGAGCGCTCGGGTCGATGCCCGAGGCCGTGCACTCCGCGATGAAAGCGCGCAGTTCGGCGCGGAAGCCGCGCGAGTCGCGCACGTGCGCGGGAAGCTCGCCCGGCCACCGCGACCGCCCGTCGCGCTCGTCCTCCGCGTCGCCGTCGAGAAGGTCGCGGATGATCGCGTCCTCGTCGCCGCCCGTCAGCAGACGCGGCAGTTCGACGCCGCGTCTGACCGCGTCGGCACGCACGATCTGGAAGGCGAAGGCCGGAACCGACCGGGCCAGGGGGCCGGCCGTCGCCACGCCGACGGCGACGCCGAGGTCGTCGCGCAGGTCCGTGGCCGCCTGGCGCGTGGCCGTCAGGACGACGAGCGCGTCGGGGTCGAGTCCGTCGACGACCAGCCGTCGCACCCGTTCGACGATGGTCCGCGTCTTACCTGTGCCCGGCGCGCCGACGACGACGGCGCTCGCCTCGGCCGGGAGCTCGAGCGCGCGCGACTGCGCGGCGTCGGGCACGACGCCGACGGAGACCTGACCCATGTCTTCCACGCTAACCGGCACCGCCGACACCGGTTCGCCGTCGGCGTTCGCCCAGGGCGTGACCCGGCCGGCATCCCGGTCCGACCGGTGTCGTAGAGTCGAAGAGCGCCCGACGCACGGGCGCGGAGGAGGATGTATCCGTGGAGATCCGTATCGGCATCGCGAACACCGGCCGCGAGCTCAGCCTCGAATCCAACGAGTCGGCGGACGCCGTTCGGGCGACCGTTTCCGAGGCTCTCACCTCCGGCGCTCCCTTCGTCGAGCTCAGCGACGCGAAGGGCAGCTCCTACATCGTGCCGACCGCGGGCATCGCATTCGTCGAGGTCGGCACCGACCAGACCCGCCGCGTGGGCTTCGTGGCCTGACCGTGCAGATCGTCCTGGCGCTGATCATGGGCGCCGCGATCGGCCTCGCCGCCGAGTTCGCGATTCGCGGGCGCGAGGCCCGTGGTGCCGCGCTCGCGCCTGTTCTCGGCGCCGTCATCGGCGGCGTCGCGTGGGCAGTGATGACCTGGGCCGGTCTCGCGGTCGACAACCCCGTCATCTGGGTCGTCGCCATCGTGACTCCGGCTGTGCTGGTGCCCGCTGTCCTCCTGCTGCTGACGCGCTCGCGGGCCCGGACGGATGCCGCTGAGCGTCGTCGCCTCCGGATCGGCTGACCGCCCGAGGCGTCAGGCCTCGAGGCCCATCGCGGCCATGCGGCGCGAATGCGCGGCCATCACGTCGGCGTAGGTGGGCTCGACCCTCTTCTCGTCCGCAGGCTGCAGCGATGTCGACCGCAGCGCCGCCCGGGCGATCAGCAGGGTGTCCCCGACGAGGCGGCGGCCCCAGAGCGACAGCAGTCCCCGCCACTGCTCGTCCGCGGCGATGGCATCGGTGATGATGCGCACCAGAGCACTGCGGTCGTCGTGCGCCCGCAGGATGACGGCGACCTGCCGTCCGGTGTCGCCGTAGCTCGCCGACAGCGCGAGGTAGAAGTCGTCGAGCATGCCGGCCGTCAGGTGCACCGAGAGCATCGTCTCGAGTGGCCGTGCGCCGTGCGTCGCGCGGCGGAAGGCATCGAGCGGCTCACGGAAGGGCAGCATCAGCTCGAGCGGATCGGCGCCGCGATCGCGGATCACGCCGACGAGCTCGCGGTGCTTGAGCAGGGCTGTGCCCGCCGCCAACGACAGCGACTCCTTCTGCGACAGCTCCGGGGTCGAGGCGATCAGGTCGCTCAGCGTCTCGAAGTAGCCGAGCTGCAGATACGCGGCCTGACCGAGGAAGGTGTCGACATCGGGAGCGAGCTCCTCGAAATCGACGCGACGGACATCCCCGTAGTCGCCTCGGGATCGCAGCCGCAGGGTGCGACCGACAGGACGCTTGCGCTTGAAGAACCAGCTCACCACGGGTCCAGCCTAGGGTCGCGGTAGGCTGGATGCGCCCCGGCATCGGACCGGGGCCCCGCGCCTGTGGCTGAGTGAAGGGCGTGGACCCACATCACCGGCGGCTTCTCACCGCCAGACAGGCACGTCACCCATGACCACATTCGCTGACCTCGGCGTCGACCAGGACATCGTCGACGCCCTCGCCGACAAGGGCATCGTCGACGCCTTCCCCATCCAGGAGCAGACGATCCCGCTGGGCCTGCCCGGCCAGGACATCATCGGCCAGGCCAAGACCGGCACCGGCAAGACCTTCGGTTTCGGCATCCCCGTCGTGCAGCGCCTGGGACTCGACCCCGCGCCCGGCGTGAAGGCCCTCATCGTCGTCCCCACCCGCGAGCTCGCCGTCCAGGTGTTCGAGGACATGGACATGCTCACCCGCAACCGGTCCACGAGTGTCGTGGCCATCTACGGCGGAAAGGCCTACGAGGGCCAGATCGACCAGCTGAAGGCCGGAGCGCAGATCGTCGTCGGCACCCCGGGCCGCCTGATCGACCTCGCGGGCCAGCGTCTGCTCGACCTGTCCAACGCGACGGAGGTCGTGCTGGACGAGGCCGACAAGATGCTCGACCTCGGCTTCCTCCCCGACATAGAGAAGATCTTCCAGAAGGTCGCTCCCGTCCGTCACACGATGCTCTACTCGGCGACGATGCCGGGACCGATCGTCGCGCTGGCGCGCCGGTTCATGTCGAACCCGATCCACATCCGCGCGACCGACCCCGACGAGGGCCTGACCCAGGCGAACATCAAGCACCTCGTCTACCGCGCGCACTCGCTCGACAAGGACGAGGTCATCGCCCGCATCCTCCAGGCCGAAGGCCGCGGCAAGACCGTCATCTTCACGCGCACCAAGCGCGCGGCCCAGAAGCTCGTCGACGAGCTGAACGACCGCGGCTTCAACGCCGGCGCGGTCCACGGCGACATGAGCCAGGAAGCGCGGGAGCGCTCGATGGCCGGGTTCAAGGCCGGCAAGAAGGACGTCCTGATCGCGACCGACGTCGCCGCGCGCGGCATCGACGTCGACGACGTCACCCACGTCATCAACCACACCATCCCCGACGACGAGAAGACATACCTGCACCGCGCGGGCCGCACCGGTCGCGCCGGCCGCACCGGCATCGCGGTCACCTTCGTCGATTGGGAAGACCTGCACAAGTGGGCCCTCATCAACCGAGCGCTCGAATTCGGTCAGCCCGAGCCCGTCGAGACCTACTCGTCGAGCCCGCACCTCTTCGAGGACCTGAACATCCCCGCGGGAACCAAGGGACGCCTCCGCAAGCTGCCCACGACGCAGAGCGTCAAGACGGTCTCGACGGAATCGTCCGAGGGCGATACGAAGCGTCCCCGTCGCCGCCGCTCGCGCGGCTCGGGCGACGGTGCGGCGGCCGCTGAGGGCTCGGCGGCCGCGTCGACGGATGCCGGGACGGGCACGCACGATGGTGGCGGATCCGAGCACCGCGATGGCAAGACCTCCCCCCGCCGGCGTCGCCGTCGTCGTGGCGGATCGGGATCCGGCGCGGCGGGCTCGACCGCTCCCGCCGCAGGCTGATACGGCCATCTCACGCGCAGCGGCGCCCGACTACGCGTAGACGGGCGCCGTTCCGCTTGCCCGGGCGATGATGCGCGCGACCATGTCATCGTCGGTCGTGTTCTCACCGGGCTGATTCGGCTTGCCGAGACCGTGGTAGTCGCTCGATCCCGTCACGATGAGGTCGAGCTCTGCGGCGAGAGCACGCAGGACGCGCTTGCCGTCCGCTGTGTTCTCGCGGTGCCCGACCTCGAAGCCCGCGAGGCCGTGGGCGACGAGCTCGCGGAGCACCGCGGGCGGCATCATCCGCTCACGTCCGCTCGGCGACGGATGCGCGAGGATCGGCACTCCCCCGGCGGCGACGACGAGCTTCACCGCGGTGACGGGGTCGGGAGCGTAGTGCGGCGTGAAATGCCCCTGACTGGGGTGCAGGATGCCGGCGAACGCCGCCGCGCGATCGACGGCGAGGCCGCGCGCGACGAGAGCGTCGGCGATGTGGGGCCGTCCCACCGTGGCGCCGGCACCGGTCTGCGCGAGCACGTCGTCCCACGTCAGGTCGTGCGAACGGGCGATGCTGCGGACGATCCGTTCGGCCCGGCCGATGCGGTCCTCGCGGATGCGCTCCATCTCCGCGCGCAACCGCGGATGGTCGGGATCGAAGAGGTACGCGAGCAGGTGCACGGTTCGCCACTCGTGGCGGGCGCTGAGTTCCATCCCCGGGAGGAAGGTCATGTCGAGCGACGCCGTGGCCTCGGCCGCTTCGGCCCAGCCGGCCGTCGTGTCGTGGTCGGTGAGCGCCATCGTTCGCACACCCGAACGGTGGGCGGCTTGCACGACTCCGGCAGGAGGCTCCGTCCCGTCGGAGCGGACCGAGTGCAGATGCAGATCGCTGGGGCCGTGGAAGCCGTGCGCGCGCTCTGCCGTACCCATCCTCCACAGCGTAGCCGTGCCCGGCGATCGTCCAGGCTCGCTCTCTTAGAGTCGAGGCGTGAAGCGCGTGTTCGGAGCCCTCGTGGTGGCCCTGTTCGCAGCGGGGGCCATCGTGGCCACCTGGCCGGAGCTTCTCCGCCTCGAACGCGAGTTCCCGTTCGCGCAGGCGGTCGCGCTGCGTCCGTTCCTGATCGGCGCCTTTGTCGCGATCGCCCTGATCTTCCTCGTCCTCTCGCTCGGCCGCCGCATCCGTGCCTTCTGCCTGTGGGTCGTGCTCGTCTCCGTGGTCGTCGCCATCGGCGGCGCGGGAACCCTGGCGGTGAGGGGGCTCGGCGCGGAAACGCTGCCGCCGAAGACGGAGGACAGCATCCGCGTCATGACCTGGAACACCGCCGGTCCCGCGACCGATGCGCAGACCATCGCCGAGACCGCCGTGGCGATGCAGGCCGACATCGTGGCGCTGCCCGAGACGACGATGGACACCGGACGCGCGGTCGCGGTGGCGATGCGCGAGCGCGGGCGCCCGATGTGGGCGCACGTGGACAGCTACGAGGGGCCGGACAGCTGGGACGCGAACTCGACGGCCCTGCTGATCTCACCGGAGCTCGGCGACTACGCGGTCATCGAGTCCGAGGCAGCCGGTACGTCCAACACCACCATCGTCCCGAGCGCCGTCGCCATGCCCGTCGACGGCGACGGCCCCGTGGTGGTGGCGGTGCACGCGGTCGCCCCGCGGCCGGAGGAGATGGCGAGCTGGCGCAGCGACCTCCAGTGGCTGGCCGACCAGTGCGCCACGGACGATGTCATCATGGCCGGTGACTTCAACGCGACGCTCGACCACATGGCGCGTCTCGGAGTCGACGACGCCGATCTGGGTCGCTGCCACGACGCCGCCCGGTCCACCGGCAACGGCGGTATCGGGACCTGGCCGACCGACCTTCCGGCTCCGCTCGGAGCGCCGATCGACCACGTCATGGCAACCGCGTCCTGGAAGCCCGAAGGCTCGGTCGTCATCTCGTCGCTCGATCATTCCGGCAGCGACCATCGCCCGCTCGTCGTGCAGTACACGCGGCGCTGAACCGTCGCGGCGGCCGCCTCCGGGTGCGAGACTGGAGGCATGACCACGAGCGAGACCGAGCCGACCGCAACCGACACGATCGGAACCGCGACCGCCGAGACCGAACCGCCCGCCGAGAACACCAACCGGCGTCAGCCGTTCCCGCAGGGCTTCCTCGACACGATCTCCGAGGGCTGGGCATCGCACCCCGAGACGACGACGCCGCCCCGCGACGCGGCGCGCTTCGCCGCCGCTCGCCGCGAACGGCTCTCACGCGAGTTCCGCGGTCGGCGCCTCGTCATCCCCGCGGGCTCTCTCAAGCAGCGCTCGAACGACACCGACTACCCCTTCCGCGCGCACTCCGCGTTCTCGCATCTGACGGGCTGGGGCAGCGACGCCGTACCCGACTCTGTGCTCGTCTTCGAGCCCACCGCCGGGGGACACGATGTCACCCTGTACCTCCGCGACCGAGCCGATCGCACCACGGCCGAGTTCTACGCCGACGCCTCGGTCGGCGAGTTCTGGATCGGACCGCGCCCGGCACTCGCCGACGTCGCCGCCGATCTCGGTGTTGCGACCGCGCATCTCGCGGATGTCGAGCTACGCGCCGATGACCTGGTCCTCGAAGCAGATCCCGACCTGACGCGGGCCGTGTCCGAGCTGCGGCTGACGAAGGACGAGTACGAGATCGAGCAGATGCGTCTCGCTGTCGCGGCGACCGCACGTGGTTTCGACGACATCGTGGCCGACCTCCCCCGCATCATCGCCACCCCCCGGGGCGAGCGCGTCGTCGAGGGCGTGTTCCACCTGCGCGCTCGCACGGACGGCAACGGCGAGGGCTACGACACGATCGCCGCCTCCGGACCTCACGCCTGCTACCTGCACTGGACGCGCAACGACGGGCCCGTGGTGCCCGGCGACCTCATCCTCGTCGATGCCGGCGTCGAGGTCGACAGCCTCTACACCGCCGACATCACGCGCACGCTGCCCGTGTCGGGACGCTTCACCGAGATTCAGC
Organism: Microbacterium sp. 1262; assembly: GCF_040544895.1. Taxonomy (NCBI): domain Bacteria; kingdom Bacillati; phylum Actinomycetota; class Actinomycetes; order Micrococcales; family Microbacteriaceae; genus Microbacterium; species Microbacterium sp. 1262. Next base: position 950,597 of record NZ_JBEPKU010000001.1, on the reverse strand, counting down.
GCCGCATCTACGAGACCGTTCGCGAGGCGGCCGACACCGCGTTCGCCGCTGCCCGGCCCGGTGTGACGTTCCGCTCGATCCACGAGGCCGCCATGACGGTCATCGCCGCCCGCGTCGCGGAGTGGGGTTTGCTCCCCGTCACGGCGGACGAGGCGCTCGACGCCGACCGGGGCGGCCAGCACCGGCGCTACATGGTCCACGGCACGAGCCACCACCTCGGGATCGACGTGCACGACTGCGCGCAGGCGCGCCGTGAGATGTACTACGACGGCATCCTCGAGCCCGGCATGGTGTTCACGATCGAGCCCGGTCTGTACTTCCAGATCGACGATCTCACCGTGCCCGAGGAGTACCGCGGTATCGGGGTCCGGATCGAGGACGACATCCTCATGACCGAGAGCGGACCCGTCAACCTTTCTGCGGACATCCCGCGCACAGCTGACGAGGTCGAAGCCTGGATCGCACGCGCGACCTCGTGACCGATCGGTTCTCGCCGCCGCCCGCTCAGACGACGCGCCCGCTGCTGACCGGCACGTTCGGGATGGCCGCGGCGACCCATTGGCTCGCCACCGCCACGGCCCAGGCTGTGCTCGAACGCGGGGGCAACGCCTTCGACGCCGCCGCAGCGGGCGGCTTCGTCCTGCAGGTCGTCGAACCCCACCTCAACGGGCCCGGGGGCGATCTCGTCGGCCTCTTCCACGCGGCCGAGGATCCGCGGCCCCGCGTGCTCATGGGCCAGGGGCCGGCGCCTCGCGGCGCGACGATCGAGCACTACCGCGCGGAGGGGCTCGAGACCGTGCCGGGCGCCGGCGCCCTCGCGGCCGCGGTGCCGGGAGCAGTCGACGCCTGGCTCGTCCTGCTGCGCGACTACGGCACGTGGGAGCTCGCCGACGTCCTCGCTTTCGCGATCGGCTACGCCCGCGACGGGCACCCTCTGCTCGCGTCCGCGTCAGCGACCATCGCACGCGTCGCGCAGCTCTTCCGCGACGAATGGCCGTCCTCGGCCGATCTGTGGCTGCCCGGGGGCACCGTGCCGCGGGCCGGCGATGTGTTCCGGAACCCCGCGCTCGCCGCGGTGTTCGAGGGTCTCGTGGCGGCGGGACGAGACGCCGCAGACCGGGCCGCGCGCATCGAGGCTGCTCGCACCGAGTGGCGGACGGGCACGGTCGCGCACGCGACGGCCGCGTTCGCGGCCCGGCCCCATCGACACTCGACCGGAGGCCACCACGCCGGCGTGATCACGGAGGCCGATTTCGCCGACTTCTCCGCAGGGTACGAGGAGCCTCTCACGACGACCTTCCGCGGACGGACCGTGGTCAAGGCCGGCGCGTGGACGCAGGGTCCCGCACTGCTCGAGGCGCTCGCCCTGCTCGATCCGCTGCCCGATGCGCGCCTCGACCCCGCGACTGCGGAGGGCGCGCACACGATCGTCGAGGCCCTCAAGCTGGCCCTCGCGGACCGCGACGCGCACTTCGGCCACGACAGCGTGGTCAGCGAGCTCCTCGACCCCGCCTTCCTCGCCGCGCGTCGTGCGCAGCTGCTCCCGGATGCCTCGCACGAATGGCGCCCGGGTACCGTGGCGGGGCGCGCACCGCATCGTCCGCCGCTCGTGCGTCCCGACGGGACGAGCGTCGCCGGCACGGGCGAACCGACGGTCGGGCGAGCGGGCGAGACGCGCGGCGACACCTGTCAGATCGACGTCGTCGACAGGTGGGGCAACATCATCTCGGTGACACCGTCCGGCGGCTGGCTGCAGTCGTCCCCCGCGATCCCGGAACTCGGTTTCGCGCTGGGCACGCGGCTGCAGATGACCTGGCTCGACGAGACGTCGCCCGCCGCACTCCGCCCGGGCGCCCGCCCACGCACGACCCTCTCCCCGACCCTCGTCATGACCGGCGACCGGGCCGACATCGCGATGGGGACGCCCGGAGGCGACCAGCAGGACCAGTGGCAGCTGCCGATGCTGCTGCGCATGCTGGTCGGGGGCTGGGACGCGCAATCGGCGATCGATGCGCCGACGCTTCACACGACCGCGATGATCGACTCGTTCTGGCCGCGCACCTGGACGCCCGCAGGAGTGGTGATGGAAGACCGGCTCGGCGACGAGGTCGCCTCGGGCCTGCGCGCGCGGGGGCACGACGTCACCGTGGTCGGGCCGTGGAGCCTCGGACGTCTCTCGGCCGTCGGCATCGACCGCTCGCGGGGACTGCTCTGGGCGGCGTCGAACCCGCGCGGGATGCAGGGCTACGCGGCCGGTCGCTGAAGCGGAGCGCCCGCCCTCATTGCGACAACCGGCGGTGGCACCACGGCGCGACCAGCTCGGCCACGGCGCCGCCGACCTCCTCGGCATCCCGTTTGCGTCCCGCGACCTCGAAGGAGTGGCGGCCGCCCTCGACCCAGAGCAACTCCGCGTCGGCGCATCCGGCGACGACGCTCTCGAGGTCGGTTACCGGGTCGACGAACGGATCGCGGGTCCCGGACACGAACAGCTGAGGCGACGTGACCTCCGGCAGATGAGCCGCACGCGGGCGGTCGGGCCGACCGGGCGCATGCAGCGGGTACCCGAGGTAGACGAGCAGAGCCGGGTCGATCGCTCCGGAAGCGGCCGCCATCGATGCCATCCGGCCGCCGTACGACTTCCCCGCCGCGACGATGGGCACCCCGGCATGCGCGTCGGCGATGGCGCGGAAGACCGCCGCCCACGACGCGATGGCGTCACCGGCGGCGCCGGGCAGTCGGCGGCCCGCCACCACATAGGGGAACGGAAAGCGCACGACATCGATCCCGGCCGCCGCGCCGGCATGCGCGAAACCGCCGAGGAACGGATGCTCGGGTCCGGCGCCCGCGCCATGAGCGAGGATCATCACAGCGTCCGCGCGCTCAGCGCGGTCGTACGTCAGCGGCAGGTCGACGGTCCCGGCCGCGATGTCGACCGGCACCGCGTCGATCATCGCTGCGGATCGGTCGCCGGGGGCTCGAGCGTACCCGGAGTCTGCGGGCCGGGAGCCTCGCCGCCGGACACCGGGCCCACGGCCGGCGGCAGCGGGGCGTCGGCGGGGCCGGGGGCGGGCGATCCCGACGGCGGCGCGATCGGGTTGCCCGCGGGTGCCGCCGGACCGGGAGCGGGCCGATCGCCCGACGGAGCGGGCACGGGGTCGATGCGCTCGCCGTACCGGGGCGGCCCGTCCGGCACCGGCGTGGCCGGCGCCGCGGGCCGGGCCGGCGCGACGTTCAGCGCGCCACGGGCGCGATGGATGCTGCTCGCCTGCACGGTCACCTCGTAGTGGTCGGCGACGACCTGCGTCACCGATGCGAAGTCGCGACGACGGCGCACGAGAGCGAACATGACGAGGCTCATCATCATGCCGATCGCGACGCCGACCAGCATCACGCCGAGGAAAAGCTGAATGGCGGCGTCAGGAGTGCCGAAGACGAAGATCAGCGAGAAGATCAGCCCCAGGAGGATGCCGTTGATCGCACCCGTCCGCGCCGCCGTCGCATATCCGAGCCGGCCGGTGACCGTCTCGACCGACCGCAGTCCGTAGCCGACGATGGCGATCTCACGGGCCGGGATGTCGGCCGAGATGAGAGTCGACACCGCCTTCTGCGCGGCCTCGTACGTTGCGTACTCGGCGACCTTCTCACCCGTGACCGCGGGCGTCCCGCCCATCATGCTCATTCCGTCATTGTGTCACGGCCACCTTCGCGGTCGCCGACTACGCTGGAGCGGTGAGTACGCAGAGGGTTTTCGTCGCGCGCCTGGTCGGGTGCGTCGTGTTCGATCCCGCAGGCGACCGTCTCGGCAAGGTCCGCGACGTGGTCGTGATCTTCCGTAAATCGGACCCTCCGCGAGTCATCGGCCTCGTCGTCGAGATCCCGGGCAGACGCAATGTCTTCCTCTCCATCGGCCGTGTCACCTCGATCGCGACCGGCCAGGTGATCACCACCGGTCTCATCAACGTGCGGCGCTTCCAGCAACGCGGCGGTGAGGTGCGGGTCATGGCCGAGCTCCTGGGTCGGAAGGTCTACCTGCGCGACGGGTCAGGCGGCGCAGTGATCGAGGATGTCGCGATCGAGCGCAACCGGCTCGGCGAATGGGACATCGGCCAGCTCTTCCTCCGCCGTCCCAAGACGAGTGCGTCGCCGTTCGCCAAGGGGCCGACGACCTTCGCGGCCTGGAAAGACGTGCGCGAGGACCAGTCCTCGGGCGCGGCCCAGTCCGCCGAACAGCTGGTCGCGACCTATTCGGAGCTCAAGCCCGCAGACCTCGCCAACACGCTGCTCGACCTTCCGGAGGAGCGCCTGCTCGAAGTGGCCGAGGAACTCCCCGACGAGCGCCTCGCCGACGCGCTCGAGGAGATGCCCGAGGATGAGCAGGTCCACATCCTCGAGCGGCTCGGCGACGAGCGCGCCGCCGACATCCTCGACGCCATGGAGCCCGACGACGCGGCGGACCTGCTCGGTCAGCTCCCCGAAGGCCGCATCGAGCAGCTGCTCGACCTCATGGAGCCGGAGGAGGCCGAGGACGTCCGCGCCCTCCTCGAGTACGGTCCCGACACCGCGGGCGGCCTCATGACGAGCGACCCGATCGTGCTGTCGGCGGAGGCGACGGTGGCTGAGGCGCTCGCGCTCATCCGCCGACACGAGCTGCATCCGGCCCTCGCCGCATCCGTCTTCGTGACGCTCCCCCCGTACGAGACGCCGACGGGGCGACTTCTGGGCACCGTGCACTTCCAGCGGATGCTGCGCTACCCGCCTCACGAGCGACTCGGCGCGATCATCGACGACACCGTCGACCCGGTCGCGGCGTCATCGTCCGCGGCCGAGGTCGCACGCATGCTGGCCAGCTACAACCTGGTCTCGGTTCCCGTCGTCGACCAGGCCCGCCGGCTCGTCGGCGTCGTGAGCGTCGACGATGTGCTCGATCATCTGCTTCCGGACGACTGGCGGTCGCAAGACGTCGAGCCCCAGGATGCCGCTGCGATGCGGGGGCGCCGCTGATGGCCCGCTCGTCGAAGACCCCCTCGCTCGAGGCGCCCCGTGGACGGCGCAGCGGTGTCAGCGGTGTGCTCGGTCAGCGGACGTCGCAGCCGTCGCGCGACCGGTTCGGTCGGTTCACCGAGTGGATCGCCCGGGCGATGGGCACGCCCGGCTTCCTCGTCGCGCTCTCGCTGTTCTGTGCGGCGTGGCTCGCCTGGAACACGCTCATGCCCGTCGAGCTCCGGTTCGACTCCGCGGCCAACGGGTTCACGGCGTTGACGCTCATGCTCTCGCTGCAGGCGTCGTACGCCGCGCCCCTGATCCTGCTCGCGCAGAACCGGCAGGACGACCGCGACCGCGTGCAGATCGAGCAGGACCGTCAGCGTGCCGAGCGGAACCTGGCCGACACGGAGTACCTGGCACGCGAGGTCGTCGCCCTGCGCATGGCGATCTCCGATCTGACCGACGGACTCGTCACCAAAGAGACGCTGCGCGCCGAGCTGCGTACCGCGCTCGACCGCCTCGACTCCGACGAGCGCCCGGACACGCGATGAGCACGGACGCCGTCCGCGCGGCCGTCGCGGCGGTGCGCGATCCCGAGTTGCGCAAGCCCCTGGGCGAGCTCGACATGGTGCGCGACATCGCCGTGGATGGCGCCCACGCTCGTGTCGGCATCGCGCTGACCATCGTCGGCTGCCCTGCAGCCGATCGGATCGAGCGCGACGTCCGGGATGCCGCGCTGTCCGCCCCGGGCATCGAGACGGTCTCGGTCGAGGTCGGGGTGATGACCCCGGCGGAGCGCGCCGCACTCACCGAGCGGCTGCGCGGCGGGAAGGCCGCCCGCGAGAACCCGTTCGGTCCGGACTCGCTCACACGCGTCATCGCCATCACGAGCGGCAAGGGGGGCGTCGGCAAGTCGACCCTCACCGCGAACCTCGCTGTCGCCCTCGCGCAGCGCGGCCTCGCCGTCGGGCTGATCGACGCCGATGTGCACGGTTTCTCGATTCCCGCGCTGCTCGGTCTCGTCGATGCCGACGGCCTGCCACCGCAGCCGACGCGTATCGACGGACTCATGATCCCGCCCATCGCGCACGAGGTCCGGACGATCTCGATCGGCATGTTCCTGCCGCGCGATCAGAAGAGCCCCGGCGCAGTCGCCTGGCGCGGGCCGATGCTGCATCGCACGGTCTCGCACTTCCTGACCGACGTGTTCTTCGGCGACATCGACGTCCTCCTGATCGACATGCCCCCCGGCACCGGCGACGTGGCCATCAGCGTGGGTCAGCTGCTCCCGCACGCCGACGTCGTGGTCGTCACGACTCCGCAGACGGCCGCCGCCGACGTCGCGGTGCGCAGCGGCCTCGTCGCCCGGCAGACCGGCCAGCGCGTGATCGGGGTCATCGAGAACATGTCGGCGATGACGCTTCCCGACGGTACATCGCTCGACCTGTTCGGCAGCGGCGGCGGGATGCGGGTCGCCGAGGCCCTGTCGACCGACCAGCCGGTGCCGATGCTCGGCTCCGTGCCGCTCAGCCCGGCTCTGCGCAGCGACGCCGACAGCGGAGTCCCGGTCGTCGTCGCGCATCCCGACGACGCCGCCGCCGAGGCGATCGCGCGCATCGCCGACACCATCGCAGGCACCGGACGCGATCTCCGCGGCCGCCCGCTGCCTCTGCGTGTGGGCTGATCAGGTCGCTTCGTCGTCGAACGGAACGTCGGCACCGCGCTCGAATCGCTTCGCCGCCTCGCCCGCAGCATCCATCCCGACGGCGGTCGCCGTGCTGATCGCCGCACCCGCGGCGGCCGCGCGCACCGTCGGTACGGGGGCGTCCTCGAGGAGAGCGTCGCGGATGATGCGACGCGGGTCGTACTGCCGAGGGTCGAGCTTGCGCCATTCGACGTCGGAGAAGTCCTCTCCCATCTCGTCCTTGACGCGGTCCTTCGCGCCGTTGACCCAATCACGTGCCCGGACCGTGAAACGCGCGAGCATCTCGGCGAGCTGCGGAAGGCGCTCGGGTCCGAGGAGCAGGACAGCGGCGACCCCGATGAGGATGAGCTTGTCCCCGTCTAGGCCGAAGAACATGACCCCAGATTACCCGTGCGCCTCAGCGGCCGGAGCCATCCGCGCGCCTACGCTGGAACAAGGAGGAATGCATGGGTGATCAGGAAGCGATCCGCAGGTTCGCGATGGAGGCGACGGTGGAACCGGAGCACATCTCTCGCGCGCGTGCACACGCCCTCGAGATCGGAGCCGCGCCGATCAGTGCGCCGGTGGGTGCGCAATGCGCTGTGCTCGCCGCCGCGACGGGCGCGCTCAACATCGTCGAGATCGGTACCGGCGGCGGCGTCTCCGCGCTCTGGCTGCTCCATGGGGCGCCACGCGCCACGCTGACCACGATCGACATCGAGCCCGAGCATCTGGCCGTCGCCCGGCAGTCTTTCACCGAAGCGAGGATCCCGCCGGCTCGTGCCCGCTTCATCACGGGCCGCGCGGCTGATGTGCTCCCCCGCATGAACGAGGCCTCGTACGACATCGTGCTGGTGGACGCCGACCCCGACGGTGTCATCGAGTACGTCGAGCACGGGCTTCGGCTCGTACGCCCGGGCGGGATGGTCCTCGTGCCCCGTGTGCTGGCAGGTGGGGCCGTCGCCGACCCCGTCCGCCGCGACGACGTCACCCGCGCCTACCGCTCGCTCATCCACGAGACGCAGTCGTCGCCGGCGGTGCTCGGCGCGCTGTCGATCGTCGGAGAGGGACTGCTGCAACTCACGACGGCCGCCACCGCCTGACGGCGGTGCAGCTGCAGAGACGAAACGGCCGGCCCCAGAGGGACCGGCCGTTTCCGTGCAGCATCGTCAGGCTGCGCCGACGACTCCGCTCAGCACGCTGTGGAGTTCCTTGGCCTCTTCATCATTGACCGAGACGACCAGACGCCCTCCGCCTTCGAGGGGGACACGCACGATGATCAGGCGCCCCTCCTTCACGGCCTCCATCGGTCCGTCTCCGGTTCGCGGCTTCATGGCTGCCATCGCGGCTCCCTTTCGTCATGAGGACTACCTGAAGAGTTTATCGTGCAGCGCAGGCACAGCGCGGACACGTCCCTCAGGGAATCTGAGCGAAGGTGCTTCCGAGCGCATACATCGTGTGGATCCACCACCACTGCGCGGCTATACCGAGCACCAGCACGCTGATGCGCCACCAGGGCGCGCGGGGCAGCGCGACGGCGCCCCAGAGCGGTGACAGCGGGACGAGCAGTCGGAACGTGCTCGACTGGGGGAAGAAGACCGCCAGCAGGTAGAGGACGTACGCGGCCGACCACAGACGTATCGGAACACCGAGGCGACGCACGCGGCGATCAGCGACGAGCAGGAGCGTGGCGAGAACCACGATCGCCGCAAGCCCCGCGAGACACACCCACGCCGGAATCCCCCAGATTCCAGACCACAGCACGGCGGCCTGCATTGTGCCGTCGAAGGGCACGAACCCCCCGTGATCCCCGATCCAGGATCGTCGCCACGCGAGTTCCGTCTGCAGGTAGGCCCCGGGATCACCCGTCACGATGCCGGTGATGACGGGCCAAGCGAATCCGCAGGCGGCCGCCAGCAGCCCGCTCGCGACGACGTGGGCGATCTCCCGCGGTTGCAGGTTGTCGTGCTTACGCCGCAACCACCGCCAGATCCCGTACAGCGCGAGCATCAGCGAGAAGGCGAGGACACCGGGCCGCGTGAAAGCCATGAGCGGGATCCACAGGTACAGCCACCACCACCGGCGGCGCTCCACGGCGAGGAGCGCGAGGAGCAGCCAGAGCTGGAAAAGCGATTCCGCGTAGCCGAGCTGGAACAGCGCGGCCATCGGGCCCGCGAAGCTGAAGAAGGCGACCGCCCACATCGCTGCCGCGCGGCCGATGCGGCGGCGCAGCAGAGCGAAGAGGACGAGACACGCGAGATAGCCGGCCGTTGCCGACACCAGGGGCGCAGCGACCGGGAATCCGCCGACGACCCACCCCACGGCGCCTGTGATGACGGGGTAGACCGGCATGAACGCCCACGCGTTCTGGGCGACGTGGCCCGCCGCGTCGAGCGGCAGCTCGGCGGGATATCCGCTGAACGCGATGAGCCAGTACCACTGCGCGTCCCACCCCATCGTCAGAGTGCCCAGAGTCGCGTCGGCGCCGAAGCGGGACCGGGGTCCGCTCAGCTCGGCCGCTCCGAGCAGGAAGCCCGTCGTGACAGCGCGCGAGAGCAGGTACATCAGCGCGATCGCAACCGCGGGCGGCAGCGCGATCGCGGCGCGACGCAGCGACCTCATGCGCGCCGGGTCACCGGTTCGAGAGCCAGGTGCGCAGGCCGCGCTCGACGGCGTCGATCTGCTCGACCGGCACCCGCTCCTGGTCGTGGTGCGCGAGCGAGGGGTCGCCCGGGCCGTAGTTGACGGCGGGCACTCCCAACGCCGAGAACCGGGCGACATCCGTCCAGCCGTACTTGGGGCGAGGCTCGGCTCCCACCGCGGCGACGAACTCCTGGGCGAGCGGCGCATCCAGGCCCGGTCGTGCACCTCCGGCGAGGTCGACCATCTCCACCTCGAAGCCGTCGAAGAACTCGCGGACGATCGCGACGGCCTCTTCGGGCGAACGGCTCGGCGCGAAGCGGTAGTTGACCTCGACCTCGCAGAGGTCGGGGATGACGTTCCCGGCGATCCCGCCCGAGATGCGGACGGCGTTGAGCCCCTCGCGATAGACGAGTCCTTCCACCTCGACGTCCGCGGGCGTGTGCTCCGACAGTCGGTGGAGGATCGGGGCCGCGTGGTGGATGGCGTTGTCGCCGATCCACGCGCGGGCGCTGTGGGAACGCACCCCGTGCGTCCGCACGATCGCGCGCAGATTGCCGTTGCAGCCGCCCTCGACCTGACCGTTGGAGGGCTCGCCGAGGATCGCGAAGTCGCCCGCGAACAGGTCGGGACGGTTCGCCGCGAGCCGCGTCAGGCCGTTGAGCTCGGCGGCGACCTCCTCGTGGTCGTACCACATCCACGTGATGTCGACGCGCGGGTCGACGAGCTCTGCCGCGAGCTTCAGCTGCACCGCGACGCCCGCCTTCATGTCGACGGTCCCTCTCCCCCACAGGAACTCCTGGCCGTCCTCGACCATCTCGCGAACGGGCAGGTTCGCGTTGATGGGAACGGTGTCGATGTGACCGGCGATGACGACGCGCTGCGCGCGACCGAGCTGCGTGCGCGCGACGATCGTGTCGCCGTCGCGGATGACCTCGAGGTGCGCCAACGGCGATACGGCGGCGAAGATGGCGTCGGCGAGGGCCGTCTCGTCGTCCGACACGCTGGGGATGTCGCACACCGCGCGAGTCAGATCGGCGCTGGACACGGTCAGATCGAGCTCGGGCATGCGGCGATTCTATCGGCGGCGACCGCACCGATAACCTGGAGTCATGAGCGAACGGTGGGCATGGGGCGTGGGACTCGCGACCTCGAGCAGCGACGGCACGACACTCGACACCTGGTTCCCGGAGCCCGCGCTCGGGACACCGGCGGCCGCCGAGTCCGCAGCCGCGATGGTGACCTGGGCGCCGCTCGCCGCGGACGACGAGCGCCGGGGCGTGACGGTCGAAGCCGTCACCATCACGATCGACCTCGATGCCGCACCGGCGTCGACCCCGGATGCGTACCTTCGTCTGCACGTGCTCTCACACGGCCTCGCCGCACCGAACACCGTCAATCTCGACGGGATCTTCGGGCACCTGCCGATCGTCGCCTGGACGACCGCGGGTCCGATGCACCCGGATGACGCGACGCGCCGTCGGCCGCTGCTCCAGCGCGACGGCATCCAGGTGCACAGCCTCGACAAGTTCCCCCGTCTGCTCGATTACGTCACTCCCCCCGGGGTGCGCATCGCCGACGCCTCCCGCGTCCGCCTGGGCGCGCACCTCGCACCGGGCACCACCGTGATGCACGAGGGCTTCGTGAACTTCAACGCCGGCACGCTCGGCGCCTCCATGGTCGAGGGTCGCATCTCACAGGGCGTGGTGGTCGGCGACGGCAGCGACATCGGCGGCGGCGCCTCGATCATGGGCACGCTGTCCGGCGGCGGCAGCCACCGGGTGTCGATCGGCCGCCGCACGCTGCTCGGCGCCAACGCCGGCATCGGCATCTCGCTCGGCGACGACTGCGTCGTCGAGGCCGGGCTCTACGTCACGGCAGGGTCGAAGATCGTCCTCGCCGACGAGCCCGCGACGGCCTCGGGTGCGCGTCCGACCGCCAAGGGCGCAGAGCTGTCCGGGCGCGACGGCATCCTGTTCCGCCGCAATTCGCTGACCGGCGCGATCGAGGCTGTTCGCCGCGCGGGCGTCGGAGTCACGCTCAACGAGGCTCTCCACGCCTGATCGCGCCGCGTGATTCTGGCGGCGCTCAGAGCAGGAGCGCCGAGAGCAGCCCGCCCCACAGGCACACCACGGCGAGCATGCCGAGGCTGTACCAGAGCGACGCCCGGAGAATCTCCGACTCGCGTCCGGCGAGTCCGACCGCGCCCGCCGCGATCGCGATCGACTGGGGCGAGATGACCTTGGCGGCTGTGCCGCCTGCCGTGTTCGCTGCAACGAGCAACCCGGGATCGACGGAGATCTGCTCGGCGGTCGCGACCTGGAGGGGCGCGAACAACGTGTTGTTGTTGACGACCGACCCCGTCAGGAAGACGCCGATCCAGCCGATGATCGGTGCGAGCAGTGGGAAGAGCGGCCCCACCGCCGCCAGAGCCGTGCCCATCGAAGCCGAACCGCCCGAGTAGTTCGCGACGTTGGCCAGGACGAGAATGATCGCGATGAGCAGCAACGCGCGCCAGAGGCCGCGCACCGTCTCCACCAGTGTCCACACCAGGTCGGCCGCGCGCAGGCGCGGCGTCGTCCAGAACGACACGATCACCGCCAGCAGGATCGCCGTGCCCGTCGCGTTGATGGGAGTGAAGCCCCACGTCGCCGTGACGACATCACCGCCGGGGGTCTGCACGCTGCCGGTGAGCCCGGGCATCGGAACCGCGAACACCAGCGCGGCCAAGGGCCCGCCCGCGGCGAACAGGTTCTTGAACACCGGCAGGCTCCAGACCAGGATGACCGCCGTCAGGATGTAGAACGGGCTCCATGCCCCGATCACCTCACGTACGTTGGCGCTGTGCGGCTCCGGCTCGGGCGCGCCGACTTCACGATGGACCCGCCGAGGCTGCCAGACCCGGCCGAGGAGGAAGAGCGCGACCATCGCAGCCAGGCCTGCACCGAGGTCGGCGAGCTCGGGGCCGAGGAACCACAGCACGCCCGCCTGCACGCCGCTGAAGACGATGGTGACCAGCAGCGTGGCCGGCCACGTCTCACGCAGCCCGCGGAAACCGTCCAGGATGACCACGAGCAAGAACGGGATGAGCAGCGTCAGGGGCTGCAGCACCAGCACCATTGCACGCGACAGCTCCTGCACCTCGAGGCCGCTGACCTGCGCACCCACGATCACGGGGATGCCGATGGCGCCGTATGCTCCCGCCGCCGCGTTGGCGACGAGCGAGATCATGGCCGCCCGCAGCGGGCGGAACCCGAGCTGCACCAGGAGCGCGGCGCAGATGGCGATGGGCACGCCGAACCCGGCGGCGCCCTCCAGGAAGGCGCCGAAGGAGAAGCTGATGAGGAGCACCTGGATCCGCTGATCTTTCGAGATGCCCCCGATCGATGAACGAATGACGTCGAAGCGACCGCTCGCGACAGCGAGCTTGTAGAGCCACACCGCCATCACGATGATGTAGGCGATCGGCCAGACCGCCGTGAGCAGGCCCAGCAGGCCCGCACCCCCGACTGCCGTGAGCGGCATCCCGAATCCGAGTGCGGCCACCAGCAGCTGCGCGACGAGCGCGATGAGACCGGCGAGGATGCCGCTGAGGCGAAGTCCGACGAGCGCGACGAGGAAGACGATGATCGGAATGGCGGCGACGAGTGCCGACAGCGCCAGCGAGCCGAGCGGATCGGTCGTCTGCATCCACATGCTTCGCTCCCCTGCTCGTGCGTGCGGCCCACCCTAGACCGGGCCGCACACCCGCGCGAGGGGGGCGTATGCTCGCGTCAGGAGGTGGCTCGATGGCCGATCGCTTGCCGAAGAAGGTGTACGAAGCCGAGTTGCGGCGGCTGCAGGCGCAGCTCGTCGACATGCAGGCCTGGGTGCAGGCCACCGGCGCCCGCATCGTGGTGATCTTCGAGGGGCGCGACGCCGCGGGCAAGGGATCCACGATCAAGCGCGTCGCCGAGTATCTCAATCCTCGGGTCGCGCGCATCGTCGCGCTTCCCGCGCCGACCGAGCGCGAACGCTCGCAGTGGTACTTCCAGCGATACGTCGCGCATCTGCCGGCCGCCGGCGAGATCGTCCTCATGGACCGGTCCTGGTACAACCGCGCCGGGGTCGAGCGGGTCATGGGCTACTGCACCAACGAGGAGTACCACCGGTTCCTGCATCAGGCGCCGATCTTCGAGCGGATGCTCGTCGAGGACGGCATCCTGCTGCTGAAGTACTGGTTCAGTGTGTCGGATGTCGAGCAGGAGAAGAGATTCCGGTCGCGCAACGAGGATCCGATGCGGCGGTGGAAGCTCTCCCCCAACGACGTGCTCTCGATCACCAAGTGGGAGGACTACTCGCGCGCGAAGGACACGATGTTCGTGCACACCGACATCCCGGAGGCGCGCTGGCACGAGGTCGACAACGAGGACAAGCGCCGAGGCCGGATCAACATGATCCACCATCTGCTCGGACAGATCCCCTACGAAGTGGTCGAGCGGCCTGAGATCGAGATCCCACCGCGCCCGCCATCCGGGGGTTACGACCGCCCGCCGCAGCAGCTCGACGGATACGTCCCCGACTACGCGGCGACACTGATCGACAAGTGACACACGGGGTGCCCCGGTCCAGCGGCACCCCGCGGACGTCGAGGTAACGTGGCGCGATCCGCGACCGCATGGGAGAGGCCGGCACATCGCTGTGATGTGCCGGCCTCTCGTGATCGTCGAGCGCTGTTCAGGAGGTGGGGTAGTCCCGCTCCGCCGAGCCGACGTACAGCTGCTGCGGACGCCCGATCTTCGTCTGCGGGTCGTTCTGCATCTCGCGCCAGTGCGCGAGCCAGCCGGGCAGCCGACCGATCGCGAACAGCGGCGTGAACATGCGCGTGGGGAAGCCCATCGCCTTGTAGATGACGCCCGTGTAGAAGTCGACGTTCGGGTACAGGCGACGCTCGCGGAAGTAGTCGTCACTCAGGGCGATCTCCTCGAGCTCCTTCGCAAGATCGAGCAACGGGTCGACGACGCCGAGCTCGTTGAGGACCTCGTCCGCGGACTCCTTGACGAGCTTCGCGCGCGGGTCGTAGTTCTTGTAGACCCGGTGCCCGAAGCCCATGAGCTTCACGCCGTCTTCCTTGTTCTTCACGCGGGCGACGAAGCGCTCGACGCTCTCGCCGGAGTCGCGGATGCGGGCCAGCATGTCGAGGACGGCCTCGTTCGCGCCGCCGTGCAACGGCCCGTAGAGCGCGTTGATACCGGCCGAGATCGAGGAGAACTGATTCGCACCGGTCGACCCGACCAGGCGCACGGTCGAGGTCGAGGCATTCTGCTCGTGGTCCTCGTGCAGGATGAGCAGACGCTCGAGCGCGCGCGAGACGACCGGGTTGACCTCGTAGTTCTCGGCGAGGACGCCGAAGTTCAGGCGCAGGAAGTTGTCGACGAAGCTCAGCGAGTTGTCGGGGTAGAGGAAGGCCTGCCCGACGCTCTTCTTGTGCGCGTACGCGGCGATCACGGGCAGCTTCGCGAGGAGCCGGATCGTGTTGAGCTCGACGTGCTCGGGGTTGTTCGGGTCGGACTGGTCCTCGTAATACGTCGACAGGGCGGCGGTGGCGGCGGACAGCACCGACATCGGGTGCGCGGTGTGCGGTAGGGACGAGAAGAAGCGCTTGAGGTCTTCGTGCAGCAGCGTGTGACGACGGATGCGGTCGTCGAAGTCAGCCAGCTCGTCAGCCGTGGGCAGGTCGCCGTAGAGCAGGAGCCAGGCCACTTCGAGGTACGTCGAGTGCTTGGCGATCTGCTCGATCGGGTAGCCGCGGTAACGCAGGATGCCCTGGTCACCATCGATGTAGGTGATGGCGGACCGCGTGGCCGCGGTGTTGACGAAGCCGTAGTCGAGGCTCGTGTGGCCCGTCTGCTTGGTGAACGTCGAGAAATCGACGCTCGGAACTCCGTCGGTTCCGTGCAGCACCGGCAATTCGGCGGTGCGGTCACCGATGGTGACGGTGGCCTTCTGCGGGGTGCCCGTGTCGTTCACGAAGCCTCCTTGCGATCGTCCGGTGCGGTCATTACAGCCTATCGGGCGCACGGGCCTACTCCGTACGGCGCCAAAGGATCAGCGGATCGGTAGGAGAGAACCTACGACCCCGTCAGGCGTGCGGCAGCGGCGTCGATCCGCTCCTGCGACGCGGTCAGCGAGAAACGAACGTGCTGCGGGAACTGCGTTCCGTAGAAGTGGCCGGGGCCCGCGAGGATGCCGAGTTCGGCGAGCCGGCCGAGCGTCTCCCACGCGTCCTCTTGCGCCGTCGCCCACAGATAGAGTCCCGCTTCGCTGTGATCGATACGGAAGCCCGCGCGCTCGAGCGCCGGTCGGAGCACATCGCGACGGCGGCGGTACAGGTCCTTCTGTCGGGCGACGTGATCGTCGTCGCCCAGGGCTGCGACCATCGCCCGCTGCACGGGCAGGG
The DNA here is from genome assembly GCF_040544895.1 of Microbacterium sp. 1262. Taxonomy (NCBI): domain Bacteria; kingdom Bacillati; phylum Actinomycetota; class Actinomycetes; order Micrococcales; family Microbacteriaceae; genus Microbacterium; species Microbacterium sp. 1262. The sequence goes on along the minus strand of NZ_JBEPKU010000001.1, from coordinate 934,851 downwards.
GCTGCATCAGTCCCAGGTGCTTCCGCGCGGTGAGAAGCCGGGCCACGATCGTCGGGTCGCCGGCCAGGAACGCCGCCCGATAACCCGCGAGGTTCGACTGCTTGCTGAGCGAGTACACCGACAGCAGACCGCTGACGTCGCCTTCGCTCACCCGCGGGTCGAGCACGCTCGGCACCGTCTCGCTCGCCCAGGGCCCGTCCCAGCCGAGCTCGGCGTAGCATTCGTCCGAGACGACGACGGCGCCGAGCTCGCGTGCGCGGGCGACGATCCGCCGCAGCTCCGCGACGTCCAGCACGCGTCCGTCGGGGTTTCCGGGCGAGTTGACCCAGACGAGTCGGGTGCCCTCCGGGTAGTCGGCCGGGTCGTCTGCGGCTGCCGGCGTCGCACCGACCAGGCGGGCGCCGACCTCGTACGTCGGGTAGGCGGCGCGGGGATGCACGACGACATCGCCGGCACCGAGGCCGAGCAGCAGCGGGAGGAGCGCGACGAGCTCCTTCGACCCGATCGTCGGCAGCACGCTGTCGGGGGCCAGACCGGTGACACCGCGACGACGCTCGTACCACCGCACGATGGCCTCCCGAAGCGCGGGGGTGCCGACGGTCTGCGGGTACGCATGCGCGTCGGTCGCTTCGCGCAGGGCGCGGGCGACGACCTCAGGCGTCGGGTCGACCGGCGACCCGATGGACAGGTCGACGATGCCGCCCGGGTGGCGGCGGGCCTTCTCGGCGTAGGGCGCTACGGCGTCCCAGGGGTAGTCGGCGAGGTCGCGGACGCTCAATGCCCCTCCCCCTGCGGCGGCAGCGCGGCCACGAGGGGGTGGTCCTTCGCGATGACGCCGACCTTCGCGGCGCCTCCGGGAGATCCCAGGTCGTCGAAGAACTCGACGTTCGCGGTGTAGTAGTCCTGCCACTCGTCCGGCAGGTCGTCTTCGTAGTAGATCGCCTCGACCGGGCACACCGGCTCGCATGCGCCGCAGTCGACGCATTCATCCGGGTGGATGTACAGCGAGCGCTCACCCTCGTAGATGCAGTCCACGGGGCATTCGTCGATGCAGGCGCGGTCCTTCACGTCCACGCACGGGAGGGCGATCACATAAGTCACATGACGAGTCTAGTTCGTGCGATCGGACGCGGCCGCCCGGCGTGCTCCCGCGAACGAGGGCCAACCGACCACGACGGCCACCATGACCGGCACAGCGAACGTCCAGATCAGCCCGGTGCTCAGCTGCCCGTCCGGCGGGGCAGGCACGACGACCGAGCCGCCGGGCCCGCGTCCGGAGAAGACGACGGTTGCGACGAGAGCGCCCAGCCCGCAGGCCAGCGCCGTCCACCGGTCGTCGGTGAGCAGCCGCAGCCCCGCGACGAGGGCGGTCACGCCGGCGACAGCGACGATGAGCCCCACCGGCAGCACACCCCAGGAGTACGCCTGGGTGATCGTCCCCGCGACACCGTAGACGGCTCCCGCGATCGCGGCGACGAGCCACCCGGCGAAGCGGGTCCAGGTCTGATTCACCGAGCCAGTCTAAGCGGCCCATCCGCACGCCCGAAGCACCGCCGCCACCAGCGCCGCCCCCGCCACGACCACGAGGAAGGGGGCGCGCGCGGCGAGCAGGACGGCGGCCACCGCCACGGCAGGCAGGCGCGCGTCCACCACGATCGCGGCGCCCGCGCCGAGCGTCTGCACGACGACCAGCGCGGAGAGCAAAGCGATCGTCAGCTGGTCGATGATGCGCTGCGCGCGTTCCCCGTCGAACCATCGCGGCGGAAGGAGGTATCCCAGCGCCTTCAGCGCCACGCAGATGATCGAGGCGACGAGGATGCCGGTCCACGGGCTCATCGGGCCTCCCCCGTCGTCTTCGCGTCATCGCCCCGCGACGAACGCCGGCCCGGCATGGCCGCGGCGACCACGATGGCCACGACGCCGGCGATGAGGACGGGGATCCCGGGCATCGTGAGGGGCGTCGCGACACCGGCGACGACTCCGGCGGCCACTCCGACGACGACCGCGTCCAGCCGGCGGAGCCGCGGCCACAGCAGCGCGAGGAAGGCTGCCGCGGCGGCCGCGTCGAGTCCATAAGCCCGGGGGTCGCCGAGGACGTCGCCGAGCAGCGCGCCGAGGAGTGTGAAGAGGTTCCATCCGATATAGATGCCCACTCCGGTCGCCCAGAAGCCGATGCGGCGTGCGCGGGGGCCCGACTGCGCGAGGGCGACTGCCGTCGACTCGTCGATCGTGAACGGGAAGGCGCTCAGCCGCCGCGCGATGCTCCCGCCGACCACCGGCGCCATGCGAAGACCGTATGCCACATTGCGAACGCCCAGGAGTGCTGCGGAGGCGATGGCCGCGGGCAGCGCCGCCCAGCCACCCGTCGCGACGACACCGACGAAGGCGAACTGCGAGCCGCCCGTGAACATCAGGAGACTGAGCACGCAGGTCTGCCAGACATCGAGCCCCGCGGCGACCCCGAGCGCGCCGAACGATACGCCGTAGGCGCTCGTCGCGACGGATACGCCGATCCCATCGCGCCACGCGCGCCGCGTCGCGGCATCCTGCTCCATCGCTCCGATGCTATCGACCCGCCGAACCGGAGGCCCCCGCGAATGCCACGACCCCGGAGGCCGAGGATCGGCAATCCGGGGTCGTGGCGGGCTTCGGGGAGCCGGATCAGGCGTTGGCGTCCTGGCGCTTCGCGCGCGACGCGGCGCGGCCGCGCTCGGTCGCATCCAGCACGACCTTGCGGATCCGCACCTTCTCAGGGGTGACCTCGACGCATTCGTCGTCACGCGCGAACTCGAGCGACTCCTCCAGAGTCAGCACGCGCGGGGGCGTCATCGACTCGAAGGAGTCCGAGGTCGACGAACGCATGTTCGTGAGCTTCTTCTCCTTCGTGATGTTGACGTCCATGTCGTCGGCGCGCGAGTTCTCGCCGATGACCATGCCCTCGTAGACCTCTTCGGTGGGCTGGACGAAGAAGCTCATGCGCTCCTGGAGGGCGATCATCGCGAAGGGAGTGACGACGCCGGAGCGGTCGGCGACGATCGAGCCGTTCTGACGGGTCGAGATCGCGCCCGCCCACTCGTCATAGCCGTGCGAGATGGCATTCGCGATACCGGTGCCGCGCGTGATCGTGAGGAACTCGCTGCGGAACCCGATCAGGCCACGCGACGGAACGACGAACTCCATGCGGACCCAGCCGGTGCCGTGGTTCGTCATCGTGTCCATCCGGCCCTTGCGAGCTGCCATCAGCTGCGTGATCGCGCCGAGGTGCTCCTCGGGGGCGTCGATGGTCAGGTGCTCGAACGGCTCGGTGAGCTTGCCGTTCTCGTCGCGGCGCGTCACGACCTGCGGCTTGCCGACGGTCAGCTCGAAGCCTTCGCGGCGCATGTTCTCGACGAGGATCGCCAGCGCGAGCTCGCCTCGACCCTGCACCTCCCATGCGTCGGGGCGTCCGATGTCGACGACCTTGAGCGAGACGTTGCCGATGAGCTCGCGGTCGAGCCGGTCCTTGACCATGCGCGCGGTGAGCTTGTGACCCTTGACCTTGCCCATCAGCGGCGAGGTGTTCGTGCCGATCGTCATCGAGATGGCCGGGTCGTCGACGGTGATCGCCGGGAGCGGCCGGACGTCCTCCGGGTCGGCGATGGTCTCACCGATCGTGATGTCCTCGATACCCGCGATCGCGACGATGTCGCCCGGGCCGGCGGACTCGGCCGGGAAACGATCCAGGGCTTTCGTCTTGAGGAGCTCGGTGATGCGCGCGTTCGAGTGCGAACCGTCGTGGCGGACCCACGCGACCGTCTGGCCCTTCTTGAGGGTGCCGTTGAAGACGCGGAGCAGGGCGAGGCGTCCGAGGAACGGGCTCGAGTCGAGGTTGGTCACCCAGGCCTGAAGCGGGGCCTCGTCGTCGTAGGACGGCGCCGGCACGTGCTCGAGGATCGCCTCGAAGAGCGGCTCGAGGTCGTCGTTGTCGGGGAGCTCGCCGTTGTCGGGACGGTTGCGCGACGCCGCGCCCGCGCGGCCCGAGGCGTACACGACGGGCACGTCGAGCAGCGCGTCGACGTCGAGGTCGGGCACGTCGTCGACGAGGTCGCCGGCGAGGCCCAGCAGCAGGTCGTGGGCCTCCTCCTCGACCTCCGCGATGCGGGCGTCGGGGCGGTCGGTCTTGTTGACGAGCAGGATGACGGGGAGCTTGGCCTCGAGCGCCTTGCGCAGCACGAAACGGGTCTGCGGCAGCGGACCCTCCGACGCGTCGACGAGCAGCACGACACCATCGACCATCGACAGGCCGCGCTCGACCTCTCCGCCGAAGTCGGCGTGACCCGGGGTGTCGATGACGTTGATCGTCACGGGCACGTCGGTGTGGACGCCGTTGTAGGTGATCGCCGTGTTCTTGGCGAGGATCGTGATGCCCTTCTCACGCTCGAGATCGTTCGAGTCCATGGCACGTTCCTCGACGTGCGCGTGGTCGCCGAACGAGCCGGTCTGGCGGAGCATGGCATCGACGAGCGTCGTCTTGCCGTGGTCGACGTGCGCGACGATCGCGACGTTGCGGAGGTCAGGACGAAGGGCATGCGCCATGAAGGGGGTCCTCAGGATGAAGGGAAAACGCCGGGATGCCGACGGGACAGTTTAACGCAGGCGCCCTGCGAGTTCGCGGGGCGCCTGCGAGAAGGTCGGAGTCCGACCCTCAGGACGCGTCGAGAGCGGCCCGGCGTTCCTCGCGGCGCCGGCGCTGCTCGATCGGATCCGGCACCGGCGAGGCGGCCAGCAGTTCCCGGGTGTACGACTCGCGAGGCTGCAGCAGCACCCGCGACGTCGGCCCCTGCTCGACCGTTCGCCCCGACTTGAGCACGAGGATCTGGTCCGACAGCTGGTCGACCACGGCGAGGTCGTGGCTGACGAGGATGCAGGCGAACGAGTACGTCTCCTGCAGTTCCTTCAGCATGTCGAGCACCGCGGCCTGGACCGACACGTCGAGCGCCGACGTCGGCTCGTCGGCGACGAAGAGCTTCGGCCGCAGCGTGAGAGCCCGCGCGATCGAGACGCGCTGACGCTGACCGCCCGACAGCTCGTGCGGGTAGCGCTCGAGCACGTCGCGCGGCAGCCGCACGGCGTCGAGCAGCTCGCGGGCCCGGTCGAGCCGCTCCGCCTTGGTGCCGACACGGTGGATGGCCATCGGCTCGATGATGCAGTCGCCGATCGGGAACCGCGGGTCGAGGGATGCCGCGGGGTCCTGGAAGACGACGCCGATCTCGCGCCGTACGTTCTTCGCCTTGCGCCCGCGCAGCTTCGCGAGGTCTCGTCCGCCGAGACTCAGCGTCCCGTCCGCGACCGGCATCAGCCCGAGCACGGCGCGCGCGATCGTCGACTTGCCCGAGCCGGACTCGCCGACGATGCCGAGCACCTCGCCGGCGGCGAGGTCGAACGAGACGTCCTCGACGGCGCGGAACGTCTTGCCGCGCCCGGCGTACTCGAGGACGAGTCCCTTCGCCTCCAGCACCACGTCGCGCGTGGCGCTGGCGGCGACTCGCGCCGTCAGCTCGGGGTCGAGACGGGGAACGGCGGCGAGCAGCTTCTTCGTGTAGGGATGCTGCGGCCGGGTGAGGACGTCCTCGACGTCGCCGACCTCGACCAAGTCACCGCGGTACATCACAGCGACGCGATCGGCGATGTCGGCGACGACGCCCATGTTGTGCGTGATCAGCAGAATGCCCGCATCGCGGTGGTCCTTCAGCCGCCGGAGCAGGTCGAGGATCTCCGCCTGGACGGTGACGTCGAGGGCGGTGGTCGGCTCGTCCGCGATGATGACCTTGGGGTCGAGCGCGATCGCCATCGCGATGACGATGCGCTGACGCTGACCACCCGAGAACTGGTGCGGGTACTGCTTGATGCGCCGCTCCGGCTCGGGGATGCCGACGTCGCGCAGCAGGCCGATCGACCGGTCCCGCGCGTCTTCGCCGTAGGCGACGTCGTGGAGCTCGAAGATCTCGGTGAGCTGACGCTCGATCGTGAGCACCGGGTTGAGCGCCGTCATCGGCTCCTGGAAGATCATCGCGATCTCGCTGGCACGGAGCTTGCGCATGCGCTCGTTCGGGAGCCCGATCACCTCGGTCTCGCCGACCGTGATGGATCCTCGCGTGATGGCGTTCTCCGCGAGGAGCCCCATGGCGGCGAGAGAGGTCACCGACTTTCCGGAGCCGGACTCGCCGACCACGGCCACGACCTCGCCCGGGCGCACCTCGAGCGAGATGCCCTTGACGGCGTTGACATCGCCCGATCCGGTGAGGAACGTGACCGAAAGGTCGGTGAACTTCAGTGCGGTACGCGTGGCGGTGACGCTCATGCGCGGTTCCTCCTCTTGATCTCCCGACGCACGCTGCGCGACTGGCGCGGGTCGTACGCGTCGCGGATGCCGTCGCCCAGGAAGTTGATGGACAGGGCGATCGCGAGGATCATCATGCCCGGCCACCAGAACAGCCACGGCCTGCTGGTGAAGCTGCCCTGATACTGACTGATCAGCAGGCCCAGCGACGTCTCCGGGGGGACGACGCCGAATCCGAGGTAAGACAGCGAGCTCTCGAGCAAGATCGCGCCGGCGATCGCGAACGTGGCGTTGACGGCGATGACGCCCACGACGTTCGGCATGAGGTGTCGGAAGATGATGCGCGCTCCCCCGGCGCCCGAGGCGCGGGCGGCGAGCACGAAGTCGCGCTCGCGGAGCGAGAGCACTTCACCACGAACGAGACGCGCGAGACCGGTCCAGGTCAGGAGCGACAGCATGAAAGCCAGCACGATCGGGTTCTTGCCGATGTTCCCGGCGATCTGACCCACGACAGCTGCGAGGGCGAGCAGCGGGATGACGATGAACAGATCCGTGATGCGCATCAGGATGGAGTCGACCCAGCCTCGGTAGTAGCCGGCGACAGCGCCGACGATGCTTCCGATGACGGTCGACGAGATGCCCAGGACGAGGCCCAGCAGAATCGAACGCTGCGTGCCCATCATGGTCAGTGCGAAGAAGTCCTTGCCCGTGTTCTCCTGCCCGAACGGGTGCTCGCCGATGCGGATGCCGTCGCCACCGAGCCACTCGGGGATCAGGCTCAGCGTCGGGGCGCCCCCGTTGACCACGTCACCGGCGGCGCGGTAGTCGTGCGGCCACCATCCCGGGATGCCGAAGAAACCGACCGAGGTGAAGCTCAGGAGCGTCAGGAAGATCAGGATCACCGCGGAGATCGTCGCCGCGCGGTGCCGCAGGAAGCGTCCCCAGACGATGCGGGCCTGTGAGCGGGGCGCGGCCGTGCTCTTCGCGAGCGCAGCGTCCTCGGCCTCCGCGACCGAGAGGACCGACGTCGTGGTCGGCACGTTGTCGTTCGGGTTCGTCATACTCGGATCCTCGGGTCGATGACGGCGTAGAAGATGTCCGCCAGCATGTTGAAGACGATCGCGGCAAGGCCGGTCACGAGGAAGAAGGCCATCACGGGATTCGGGTCGACCTCGCGCAGTCCGGTCGCGAACAGGTCGCCCATGCCCTTCCACCCGAACACCTGCTCGGTGACCACGGCCCCGCCGATGAGTCCGGCGAAGTCGAACGCCGCAATCGTCGCGATGGGTATGAGGGCGTTGCGGAATGCATGGCGGAAGATGACCAGCCGCTCCGGCACGCCCTTCGCCCGCGCCGTGCGGATGAAGTCCTGGTTGCCCACCTCGAGCATCGACGTCCGCGTATAGCGGCTGTACGACGCCAGCGAGATGACCGTCAGCAGCAGCGTCGGCAGCAGCATCTGCGTGCCGATGTCGAGGAAGGTCTGCCAGAACGTCCCGTCGAAGTTCGGCGTCTGCGCGCCGATCGTCGAGATCGGACGCGGCTTGCGCTGCAGGAACGAGGGCCACACGCGGAAGAGCGCGTCCACGACCGTCAGGAGGGCACCGCCGAAGATCGTGACGAACGCGACGACTGTCGCCGGCCCTCGGAAACGCCCGCCGAAGAACCGTCCGATGAGGAACGGCACGATCATCGCCAGCAGTGCACCGCCGGCGAGCACGCCCCAGTTCATGTAATAGATGAACACGTTGGTCAGCGCCAGGTGCATGACGACCACGAGTCCTGCGCTGGCCAGGCCGATGACGAGCACCCGCCGGTTGTGCAGTCCCACCGATGCCACTGTCGCGCTGAGCGCGAGCAGAACGGTGAGCACGGCCACACCGATGACGGTGAGGCGCGGCTCGCGGAACGCGTTCGTCGCCAGCATGAGGGGCAGCGCTGCCCCCAGAACCGCGGCGGTGGCGGCGAAGGTGATCGCCCGGCGCTTCAGCGAGCCGCCGCCGAGCACCTGCACGACGAAGCCGATGACGACGGCGATCACGATGATCTGTATCGGCGAGAGCTCCGGATCACGGATCCAGTCGTTGTATCCGATCGCGAGGTACTCCTTGAAGAGCACCGCCGCCCAGAAGACCGGCAGCGAAAAGAAGAGGAACGTCAGGAACGTCACCGCGTAGTCCAGGCCGGAGTACTGCCGGATCGCGGTGATGATGCCGATGGCGATGCCGATGATTAGCGCCAGGATCGTGGCGAGCAGGACGAGCCTCAGCGTCGAGGCAGCCGCCTGTCCCACGAGCGTGGTGACCTCGACGCCCTGCCGGGTGAGTCCGAGATCGCACTGGCCGATGAGGCACTTGCTCGCGCCCACGAGCCAGCCGAGATAGCGCTGGAACCAGGGCTGGTCGAGGTTCATGTATTCGATACGCCGAGCGATCAACTGTTCGCGGTTGTCCGCGTTGCTCTCTCGCAGATCGGCGAGCGGGTCGCCGGAGTTGATCGTCAGGACGTACATCAAGAGGGATGCGGCGAGCATGATGCCCACCGCTGCCGCCAGACGGCGGATGATGAATTTCAGCACGGAAGTCGAGGTCCCTTGGTCGTACGCGGGGCACGCATGTGCCCCTCACGGGAGTGTGGGCCGTCACCGCAGCGACGGCCCACACTCTGGTCGTGTCAGAGACAGAATACGTTTATTCTGCGCGCGACCACTTCTCGGCGTTCCACATGATGCCGCTCTGGCCCACCGAGTGCTGTGCGTTCTCGATGTCGGCGGCAGCGGCGTCGACACCGGGGTGAGCGAACAGCGGGATGCCGAAGAGGTCGTCCCACAGCTGCTTCTCGATGATCTTCGTCTGCTCGAGGTGCACCGACTCGTCGAGGCTCGTCGCGAGCGTCTCCCACGCCTGGTCGACGACCGGGCTCGAGTAACCGCCGTAGTTCTGCGGCTTGTCGGTGGCGTAGATGTTCTGGCCCGAGGTGATCTGGCCGGAGCCGGCCCAGGCGAACAGCGCCACGTCGTAATCGCCGCGCTCCTGGGTACCACCGGGCTGGAAGAAGTCGGCGTTGCCGACATCCTGGATGTCGAAGCCGGCCTGGTCGCAAGACGACTTAATGAGAGCGACCTCGTCAGCACGGCGCGGGTTGGGGGCCGAGTAACCGATGCGCACGACGGTGCCGGCAGCGCCGGCGGCGTCGACGAGAGCCTTGGCCTCTTCGAGGTTCGGCTCGTCGTAGCGGCCGTCGTACGCGGCCGAGACGACCTCGTCGTAGTTCTCCTGGAAGGGGAACACCTCGCGCGCGTTCATGACCTCGGCGTCCGAGCTGACCGGCTTGATGAGGTTGTCGACGATCTGCTGGCGCGGCACGCACATCGCGAACGCCTGACGCAGCTCGAGGCTGTTCGCGAGCGACGCGTTGCCCTTGAAGTTGAAGTCGAGGTGCTCCCAGGTCAGCGTCTGGCCGGTGAGCAGCTGAGCGGCGTCGCCGAGCTCCTCGATCTGCGAGACGGTGTCGACCGTGGGCTGGGGGGCGATGACGTCGAGGTCGCCGTTCTGCAGCGCCTGGACCATCGCGTCCTGCGCGACGAAGCGGATGACGAGCTCGTCATTGGCTGCCTGCGTGCCGTAGTAGTTCTCGTTGCGCTTGAGGGTCACCGACTGGCCGGCCTCCCACGACGAGAGAACGTACGGGCCGGAGCTGGGGATGAGCGCCTCGTCCGGCAGCGTGCCGGGGGCGGTGTTCCATCCGGTGTTCCAGAACTCGGCTGCGTCTGCGAGAGCAGCGGCGTCGCCGCCGCGGATCGCCTCGACGAGCTCCTCGGTCGACAGACCGCCCTGCTCGGCGACGACGTGCGCGGGGCTGAGCATCCAGGTCTGGATCTGCCAGTCGGGGTCGGGCGCGGCGAACTGGACCGTGAACGACTTGGCGTCAGCGTCGCCCTGCGGGCCCTCGGGGACGGTGTCACCCAAGTCCTGCGAGACGGAGTTGAAGAGCGGGCCCTCGGCGCCGGCGAGGTTGGGGTTCTGGACACCCCAGGCGAGAACGGCGTCGGCCACCGTGATGGGCGTGCCATCGGACCACTCGGCGTTGTCGGCGATCGTGTACTCGACGACCATCGGGTCTTCCGAGATCAGCTCGTACGAGCCCAGATCGGTGTTCGGCTGGATGGCGCCGACCTCGTCGAAGTAGCTGAAGCCCGCGAGGAGCCGGTCCACGATCGCCGAGTTGTACGTCGAGTACGTCTCGGGCGTGAAGCCGTTGTAGCTGATGAAGTCGTTCGGACCGACCGAAACGGCGATGGACTGGCTCGCCGTCGTCGTCTCCTGTTCGCCGCCGTCCGCCGGCGCGCAGCCGGCGACGACGAGCGCCAGGGCAGCGGCGCTCGCGCCCGCCATGGAGATACGCGTGAAACGCATTCCCACTCCTGTTCTCTTGATGATCCGGGCGACGGAAGACCTTTCCGCTCCCCGCTCGGCGACACGGTCGCCGAGTTCAGATGACCACTACCCTTGCGTGCGTTCGTTTCCAACGTGTTGCGCGAAACGAGTTCGTTAGCAAAATGTGTCCTACCCATGCCGCCGTCGGCGCACGCCTTGCTCATCGCGGAAGGCGACGGCTGAGCACATAGGCAGCCGGGAGCCCCGGCGTCGTCAGCCGCCGAAGGCTAGGGCGATGACGGCCCAGACCGCGATGACCGCGAGCGGGAACAGGACCGCGCGGTTCCAGGCGGTGGTCACGGCCTCGTCCGGGGCTTCGGGCGCGTGCTCCTCCCACGCCGAGCGGATCTCCTCGATCTCCCGCACCGCCGCCGGCATCCGCTCCGCCTCCTCCCGGACGCTCGACCAGGCACCACGGCCGACGCGCGACGGCCGGCTCGGAGAGGGGCCGCCGAAGGCGGAGATCGACCGCCCCTGGGCGGTGTCGACAATGACCTGCCAGCGCAATCGGATGTCGGTGACGGACGGCCAGGGCACACGCGTCACCCGGAGCGGGTTCGCTATGACGATCGCGTTCTCGTCGGTCGCGATGAACGGCGCGTAGAGCAGCGTGTAGATGATCCAGACCGCCAGGAGGACCCAGGGGGCCAGCAGCAGACCCTGCACGACGCCGCCCCGGACGAAGGCGTCACCGAGGAGGAACGCACCGAGCAGACCGGCGCCGGCGACCGCGATGGTCGCCGACGCCGGCCGGTAGGTCTTGCGCATACTGCGGAGGCTCAGACGCCGAACTGGAATCCGGCGCCGGGAATGGCCGCGAGCAGTTCGCGCGTGTATTCCTCGGTCGAGTGGTCGAAGACCTCGTCGGTCGTCGCCGACTCCACCAGGCGACCCCGTCGCATGACCGAGACGTTGTCGGCCACGAGACGCACGACCGCGAGGTCGTGGGTGATGAACAGATAGGTCAGGTCGAGCTCCGTCTGCAACTCCGTCAGCAGGTTCAGGATCTGACCCTGCACGAGCACATCGAGCGCCGAGACGGCCTCGTCGAGGACGAGCACGTCGGGCTTGAGCGCGAGGGCACGGGCGATCGCGACGCGCTGACGCTGCCCGCCCGAGAGCTCGCTCGGATAGCGATCCTTCGCCGCTGCCGGCAGCGACACCTGGTCGAGCAGCTCGCGTACCCGCGCCGACCGCTCCTTCTGGGTGCCGAACTTGTGCACCCGCATGGGCTCGGCGATCGTGTCGCCGACGCTGTACTGCGGGTCGAGGGTGCCGTACGGGTCCTGGAAGACCGGCTGGACCCGGCGGCGGAAAGCGAGCTCCTCGGCGCGGCTGAGCCCGCCGAGCTTCTTGCCGTCGAAGCGGATCTCACCCGACGTCAGCTGCTCCAGCTGCAGGAAGAGCTTGGCGAGCGTGGACTTGCCCGACCCCGACTCGCCGACGATCGCGGTCGTCGTTCCCTTCGCCACCTGGATGCTGACGTCGTCCACGGCGACGATCTGCTTCGATGAGAGGCCGCCGGTGCGCACCTTGTAGACACGCCGCGCGTTGCGGATGTCGATGAAGTCACTGCGCGCAGCGACCGCCTCTGCCTCGGCCTCGCGTTCCTCGGCGCGTGCGAGGAACTGCTCCCCCGCGCCGAAGACGTCGACGTCCTCGTGGTGGCGCACCGCCTGGATGCGACGTGAGGCGAGGCTCGGGGCCGCGGACACGAGTCGCTTCGTGTAGGGATGCTTCGGATCGGCGAGGATCTCCTGCGACGGGCCCGACTCGACCACGCGACCGCGGTACATCACGACGAGGTGCTCGGCGCGCTCGGCCGCCAGGCCGAGGTCGTGGGTGATGAACAGCACCGACGTGCCGAAGTCCGTCGTGAGCGTGCCGAGGTGGTCGAGGATCTGGCGCTGCACGGTGACGTCCAGAGCCGACGTCGGCTCATCGGCGATGAGGAGCTTCGGACGCGCCGACAGACCGATCCCGATGAGCGCACGCTGACGCATACCACCGGAGAACTGGTGCGGGTACTGCCGCATCCGGTCGGCAGCGTCGGGCAGCCCTGCCTCGGTGAGGACCTCGACGGCACGATCGCGGACCGCGGCGCGACCGGTCGCGCTGCGGTTCGAGCGGACAGCCTCGCGCACCTGGAACCCGACGGTCAGCACCGGGTTGAGGTTCGACATGGGATCCTGCGGGACGTAGCCGATCTGCGCCCCGCGCACGGCCTGCAGCTCGCGGTTCGACAGCGCCGCGAGGTCGCGGCCCTCGAACATGATCTGGCCGTCCGTGATCCGCCCGGTGCCCGGGAGCAGCCGGATGATCGCCTGAGCCGTCGTGGACTTTCCGGAACCGGACTCGCCGACGATCGCGACCGACTGGCGCGGGTAGATCGTCAGGTCGACGCCGCGGACGGCCGGGACGAGTCCGGCCTTCGTCTGGAACCCGACGTGGAGGTTGCGGATGTCCAGCAGCGGCGTGGCATCCGAGGACGTGGTGTCGCTCATCGGCGCGCACGCTCCTTCGGGTCGAGGGCATCGCGCACGACGTCACCCAGCATGAGGAAGGACAGGACCGTCACCGACAGGGCGGCGGCGGGGTAGATCAGCACCATGGGGCTCGTGGTGAGCGACTGGCGCGCGGAGTTGATGTCGTTGCCCCAGCTCATCACCGTCCCGGGCAGGCCGATGCCGAGGAACGACAGGGTCGCCTCGGCGACGATGAAGGTTCCGAGCGACACCGTGGCCACGGCGATGACGGGTGCGATCGCGTTGGGCAGCACGTGACGCAGCAGCACGCGCCAGCGCGAGACGCCGAGCGCGATGGACGCCACGACGTAGTCGGCCTGCTTCGCCGTCAGGACCGCGCCGCGCATGATGCGAGCGATCTGCGGCCACGCGAAGACCGCGATCACGAGGGCGACGACGAGCGGCGTCCGGTCGGGCACGACCGACATGAAGACGATGGCGCCGAGCACGGTCGGGATGGCGAAGAAGATGTCCGCCACGCGCGACAGGATCGCGTCGAGGATGCCGCCGTAGTATCCGGCGAGGGCGCCGACGATCGAGCCGAAGATCGTCACCATGAGCGTCGCGATGAAGCCGACCATGACCGACGACTGCGTGCCGTAGATCACGCGGGCGTAGACGTCGCAGCCCTGGCGGGTGAATCCGAAGATGTGTCCGGCACGCGGACCGGCGTTGCTGTCGGCCAGCTGACAGTTCGCGGTCGGCGACACGGGCGAGAAGAGCCCGGGGAACATCGCGACGACGAGGATCAGCACGATGAGCACGGCGGAGACCCAGAACATGGGCCGGCGGCGCATCGACTGCCACGCGTCGCTCCAGACGGTGCGCGGCTTGTCGTCGGTCGAGACGGCGTCGATCGCCTGGAGCGGCGTCTCCTCCTCGGGAGCGACGAAGTGTTCCTGATTCCGGCGGAGATTACTTGGCATAGCGGATCCTCGGGTCGAGCCAGGCGTACAGGAGATCGACGAGCAGGTTCGCCAGCATGATGATGATCACCATGATGGCGACGAAGGACACGACCGTGGGTCCCTCACCGATCGTGATGGCGCGATAGATCGTGCCGCCGACGCCGTTGATGTTGAAGATGCTCTCGGTCACGATCGCGCCGACCATCAGCGATCCGAGATCCACGCCCAGGTAGGTCACCACGGGGACGAGCGAGTTGCGCAGGACGTGCACCGTGACGACGCGACGGCGGCTGAGGCCCTTGGCCGTCGCCGTGCGGACGAAGTCAGCGGAGAGGTTCTCCGCGACGGAAGAGCGGGTGAGCCGGACGATGTACGCGAACGAGACCGTCGCGAGCACGATCGCCGGCAGGAGGAGCTCGTTCCAGGGCGCACCCGCACTGACGGTGGTGCGGAACCAGCCGAGCTGGATGCCGAGGATGTACTGCAGAACGAAACCGATGACGAAGGTCGGCACGGAGATGAGGAGCAGGCTGACGACCAGAGCGGTGGCGTCGAAGAGCTTGCCCTTGCGCAGGCCCGCGATGAGACCGACGACGATGCCGAAGAACGCTTCGATCGCGAGGGCGAGGACCGCCAGTCGCAGCGTGATGGGGAACGCCTGAGCCATGACGTCGATGACGGGGCGGCCCGAGAACGTCGTGCCCCAGTCACCCTGCAGCAGCGCCCCGATGTACAGGAAGTACTGCACGATGAACGGCTTGTCGAGGTTGTACTGCGCCCTCACCGCCTCGATGACGGCGGGAGACGGCTGACGCTCGCCGTACAGGGCGGCGATCGGGTCTCCCGGCAAGAGGAAGACGAGGGCGTAGATGAGAAGGGTCGCCCCGAAGAAGACGGGGATCAGCTGCAGCAGCCGTCGACCGATGAACCAGAGCATCGACGAATAGTTCCTAAATGGGTTCGGGTAGTGAGGGCGAGAGGGCCCCGGTCAGCACGGTGTCCGGGACGCGAATGCGCCCCGGACACCGTACTCGATGATCGCCTGGAGCCGAACTCAGCCCTTGGTGACCTGGTTGTAGAGCGGCACCGAGTCCCAGCCGAAGACGACGTTGTCGACGCCCTCGCCCCAGACACCGACGGCGTTCTGGTACCACAGCGGAACGCTGGGCAGATCGCGCATCAGGATCTCCTGAGCCTGCTCGTACA
The DNA here is from genome assembly GCF_040544895.1 of Microbacterium sp. 1262. Classification (NCBI taxonomy): domain Bacteria; kingdom Bacillati; phylum Actinomycetota; class Actinomycetes; order Micrococcales; family Microbacteriaceae; genus Microbacterium; species Microbacterium sp. 1262. The sequence goes on along the minus strand of NZ_JBEPKU010000001.1, from coordinate 919,457 downwards.
GGCCGGCAGCGTCCTCGATGGACGGAGCCGATGCGGCCTGCGTCAGCAGCTGGTCGAACTCCGGGTTGGTGTAGCCCTCGTAGTTCGAGCTTGCGCCGGTGCTGTACTGCGCCGACAGGAAGTTACCCTGCGACGGGTAGTCCGCCTGCCATCCGGCGCGGGTGGCGCCGGTCAGGGTGCCGGTCGTGCGCAGGTCGAGCGCAGCGGCGAACGTCGGCTGCGGTGAGCCGACCGCCTCGATGCCGAGCGTGTTGGCGATGCTGTTCGCGACAGCATCCACCCAGGCCTGGTGGCCACCGTCGGAGTTGTACGTGATGGTGAACGGTCCGGCGTACGGGCTGATCGCCTCGGCCTCGGCCCACTTCGCCTTCGCCTCTTCGGGGTTGTACTCGAGGACCTCGGAGCCGGGCAGGTCGTCGCTCCAGCCCTCGACGACCGGCGACGTGAAGTCGGTGGCCGGCGTGCGGGTGCCCTGGAAGATCGTGTCCGTGATCTCCTCGCGGTTGATCGCCATCGAGATCGCCGCGCGACGCAGCTGACCCTCTTCGTCGTTGCCGAAGTTCGGCAGGTAGAAGGGGATGTTGAAGCCCTGGAAGATCGCCGCGGGCTGGTTGACCGAACGCTCCGGGAAGTCCGTCTCGTAGGTCGCGAAAGCCGTGTCGGGAACGGTGTCGAGCACGTCGAGGTTGCCGCCCTGCGCGTCGGCGTAGGCCGACTCGAGGGAGGTGTAGAAGACGATGTTCAGACCGTCGTTCTTGACCTCGCGCACACCCTTGTAGTCGGGGTTCGGAACGAGGTTGATGCCCTCGTTGTGGCGCCATGCGCCCTCGCCGTCGAGCATGTACGGGCCGTTGCCCACGGGGTTCTCACCGAACGCCTCGAGGTCCTCGAACGCGACGGACGGCAGCGGCATGTAAGCCGTGTAGCCGAGGCGCAGCGGGAAGTCCGCGTCGGGAGCCTTGAGCGTGACCGTGAAGGTCATGTCGTCGACGACAGCGAGGCCGCTCGGGGCGGTGCTGCCGTCGTCGGACGCGCCTTCGATCGTGTAGAACCAGTACGCGCCGTTCTCATCCTGCGCGCCCGCGGTCCAGGTGTCGACGAACGTCTGAGCGGTGATCTCCTCACCGTTGGTGAACTTCCAGCCGTCGGCGACGGTGATCGTCCAGACGACGTTGTCGTCGCTCTCGATCGAGGAAGCGACCTCGTTCTCGATCGTGCCGTCGGCCTTGTAGCTGACCAGGCCCGCGTACATCGAGGTGAGGATGCGGCCGCCGCCGGTCTCGGTGGTGCCGAAGGTCAGCAGCGGGTTCTGCGGCTCGGTGCCGTTCGTGGTGATGATCGCGGAGGCGTTGGAGCCCCCGCCCGTGTTGCTGTCGCCGCCGGCCGAGCAACCGGCCAGCGTGAGCGTGACGGCGGACACCAGCGCGATCGCGCCGACTCCCCAACGTCGTCTCGACATGTTTCCTCCTGGGTGACGGGTACGCGCTCACGGTCGACGGCGGCGAAGACACACCGGTGTCCGGAGCACGGGATATACCCCCGACGATAAGCGCGCTCCCGCCCTGTGACCGCATCCAGGCCCAAACCGTTACATGTCGGCAACAATCGCGCCCGTGGGGTTGTCATCGTGCACCGGGTGAGCCTCGCCCTCTGGGCGGTGCGTCAACCGGGCTGCCAGCCACCCGATCGCGACCACCCGCGGGAACCTTCCACTTCACTCGCGAGCGCCCACGTAAGCTTTGGATATGAAGGTGAACGGGCGCGACCACCTCTCTGATGTAAGGTCGAGTCGTCCCGGATCCCACCGGAACTCACGACCGAAGGAGAGCCGCTGTGGTGGACGACGCCATCCTCATCTACGCGAGCACGCTGGCCGCCGACATGCGCCACGTCATCCCCCACGACGTGCACGACCCGTTCCTCTACATCGAGGTCGACGGCGCGCCGCACGTGGCCATCAAGTCGCTCGAGGCGGCGCGCATGCGCGATGTGCCGGGTATGACCGTGTTCCCCCTCGACGAGCTCGGCTTCGACGACTTCCGCGCCGCAGGCCAGGACCCCGACCTCGCGGAGCTCTCCACTCTCGTCGCCGCCTGCCGCAAGCTCGGCGTGACACACGCCGCAGTGCCGCCCACCTTCCCCCTCGAGGTGGCCGACCACCTGCGCGCCAACGGGGTGGAGGTCCGCGTGGACCGTGACCTGTTCGTGCAGCGCCGTCGCGTGAAGACTCCGCACGAGCTCGCCGGCATCCGCCGCGCGCAGGTCGCCGCTGAGGCGGGCGTCTCGCTCGTCGCCGATGCCATGCACCGCGCCACCGTCGACGCCGACGGCGGCCTTCTGCTCGACGGCACGCCGCTGACCTGCGAGGACCTCAAGGACCGCATCCGGTCGGTCTTCCTCCGCAACGGCTGCGAAGACGCGGGCATGATCGTCGCCCACGGAGCCCAGACGTGCATCGGACACCACGCCGGATCGGGTCAGATCTTCGAAGGCGAGCCGGTCACGGTCGACATCTGCCCGCGCGACATCGCCTCGGGCGGCAATTCGGACATGACCCGGACCTTCGTCAAGGGCGACATCGACGACGAGCTCGCCTTCTACTACGACATCGTCAAGAAGTCGTTCGACGCGACGCTCGCGGCGATCCGTCCGGGACTGCCGGTGGCGGAGCTGCACCGCATCTCGTGCGAGCCCATCGAGGCCGCCGGCCAGCCGACCCAGCTGACGAAGAAGCCGGGCGAGGTGCTCGACGAGGGGTACTTCCACTCGCTCGGACACGGCGTGGGCCTCGAGGTGCACGAACCGCCGAGCCTCAACCAGAACGATGCCGTCCTCGTGGCCGGTGACGTCATCGCCATCGAGCCGGGCTGCTACCGCCAGGGCTTCGGAGGCGTTCGCCTCGAGGACATCGTGCTGGTGACCGAGGACGGCTACGAGCTCATCTCGGACTACCCCTACGACCTCGTGCCCGTCTCGCTGCCCCGGGGCAAGTGAGGATGGCGCGCGACGCCCGGATCGACGACCGCGCCGACGAGATCGTCGAGAGCTGGCGGGAACTGTGCCGGTTCCCGACAGTCGCCGGTCGACTCGACGCGATCGCAGCGGCCGCCGACTGGATCGAGGAGCGCCTCGCGCCGCTGATGGATCGCGTCGTGCGCTACGACATCCCCGGTTATGGACCCGTCGTCGTCGGTTTCCGAGCCGGGGCGAGCGATGCGTCGCTGCTGCTGTACAACCACTACGACGTCCAGCCCGAGGGCGATCCGTCGCGCTGGACCTCGCCGCCGTACGCCGCGGAGATCCGGGACGGTGCGATGTACGCGCGCGGCGCGTGCGACGACAAGGCCGACGTGGCGGGCCGTCTCGCCTCGCTCCGCCTCTGGATCGAGGACCACGACGGGCAGACTCCGTTCGGCGTCATCTACCTCGCGGACCCGTGCGAGGAGATCGGCAGCCCGGGCCTGGACGCTGTCCTCGCCGCGCACGCGGCCGAGCTGCGCGCCGATGCGTGCCTGTGGGAGAGCTACCTCCGCGAGGAAGACGGGCGCCCCGCCGTCGGGTTCGGATGCCGGGGCTCGCTCGAGATCGAGCTGTCGCTCGACATCCTCGCCGCGGCGCAGCATCCGTCGTACTCCTCGATCCTGCGCTCCGCACCGCTCGAGCTGATGAAGGCGATCTCGTCGATGCGCACCGACGACGGCCGGATCGCCGTCGCCGGTGTGCGGGATGAGGCTCTCGTCCCCGACGAGCGCGCGCGTCGCCGCACGGCGGACATCACCCTGCCCGGACCCTCGATCGCGCGTGACGGCGTGTCGCCCTATCTGCCGGGGACGGACGCGGAGCTCTCGACGCGGTTCGTCTTCGAGCCGTCGATGAGTCTCTCCGGGTTCGACCTCGACGACGGCGTGCGGCAGAGCATTCCGGCGTCGGCGTCTGCACGCGTGCGCTTCGGGCTCGTCCCCGGGATGCAGCCGGAGCGCGTGGTGGATGCTGTCCGCGCCCACCTCTCCGCACGGCATCCGGACATCTCGGTATCCGTCATCCGCGCCCTCGCGCCCGCGTACTCACCGGTCGAGTCCGCCTTCGGCGAGGCCGTCGTGCGCGCCGCCGGGCATGCCTTCGGCGCCGACGCGGTCGTCTACGACGTGATGACGGGAGCGGGTCCCGGCGCCCTGTTCCTCGAGCACCTCGGAGCCCCCATCATCTCCCCCACGGGCACCCTGCGACCGGCCGGGAACATGCACGGCTACGATGAGCACGGCTACGTCGAAGACTTCCTCGACCACGTCCAGTTCACCCTCGACGTCCTCCGGGAGCTCGAACGCAGCGGCTTCGCCGACACACCCCGGGGAGGGGCATGACGACCGATCCAGCGCACCTGCGCTCGCTGCTCGAACCCGAGCGCGAGGTCCTCGAGATCGACGACGTCGATCGGCGGATCCTGCATCGCCTGCACGAGGACGCCCGTGCGTCGATGCGCAGCATCGCGGCGGACGTCGGGATGTCGGCTCCGGCTGTCGCGGAACGCATCGCGCGGATGGAACGCGGGCACGTCATCCGCCGGCACACGATCGAGCTCGACTGGGCGGCGCTGGGCTATCCGATGCTCGTCGTGATGCCGTTACGGCTGACCGGGAACGCCGACGCTGCCGCAGTGCTGACCGCGCTCAAGGCGATCGACGCCATGACCGAGGTCATCGTCCTGGCGGCCGGGTACGACCTGATGGCGCGGTTCCGCGTCCGCGACCACGCCGATCTGCAGCGACTGCTCGTCGAGCAGGTCTGGCCGATCCCGGGCATCGACCGCGTCGAGACCATGCTCGCCATCGGCCGCCTCGCCGATCCCGAGCCGTTGCAGCACGTCCTGGCGACCGAGACCCCCGCGCGCAAACGCCGCCGCCCGTGACCCGCCATCCCCCGGCTTAACATCGACCCGGGAGGAAGAATGACGCACGTGTCACGGACCCGACTGTGGTGGGAGATCGCCCTCGTTCTGGCGCTCTCGGTCGGCCGGTCGGCGTTCTTCTCGGTGCTGTCGTTCCTCGAGGCGGTGACGAGCCCGGTGAGCCTCGGCGACCAGTCGACCTCGCTCAATCCCGGTGCAGCGACCATCGACCCGTGGCAGGTGGTGTCGCAGGTCTTCTCGAACCTCTTCAACCTCGCGCCCGTCGCGTTGGCGATCTACTTCCTCTGGGAGCCCGGCCGCTCGGCGCTGCGCCGGATCGGTCTGGACTTCCGGGTGTTCGGAAAGGATGCCGGCGCCGGCATCCTGCTCGTCGTTCTCATCGGCGGGCCGGGCCTCGGGCTGTACGCACTCGGACGGGCGCTCGGGATCACCGTCCAGGTGGGGGCCGCACCGCTCGACGGCGGCTGGACCGCCGTCATGCTCCTCGCGCTGGCCGCCCTGCGGGCGGGACTCACCGAGGAGGTCATCTTCATCGGTTACCTGTTCGACCGGCTTCGCCGTCTCGGCTGGAGCACGTGGACGATCATCCTGTCGACCGCCGCGCTCCGCGGGATGTACCACGCGTACCAGGGCGTCGGCCCGATCTTCGGGAACATCGCGATGGGCGTGGTCTTCGGGTGGGTCTACCACCGTTGGGGCCGGGTCATGCCGCTCGTCGTCGCGCACGTCGTGATCGACCTCATCGCGTTCATCGGCTACCCGCTGGCCGCATCGTGGTGGCCCGGGCTCTTCTGACACGTCGCGCTCACCGAGCACGCACCCCCGCGTCGAGCACGCACGCTGAACGGTGCGAGCTCGACGGGACGGTGCGTTCTCGCGACGCCGGGGGCGTCAGGCGAAGGCCTCCGGCGGCGGGCAGGCGCACACGAGGTTGCGGTCGCCGTAGGCCTGGTCGATACGACGCACCGGTGGCCAGTACTTGCCGCGGACGAGGGACCGCACGGGATAGACGGCCTCTTCGCGCGAGTAAGCGTGCGACCAGGCCGACGCGACCGCCGCTTCAGCCGTGTGCGGCGCGCCGACGAGCGGGTTGTCATCGGCCGGCCACTCCCCCGCGGCGACCCGGTCGGCTTCGGCGCGGATCGCGATCATCGCCTCGACGAACCGGTCGATCTCGGCGAGGTCCTCCGACTCCGTCGGCTCGACCATGAGCGTCCCCGCCACCGGGAACGACATCGTCGGCGCGTGGAAGCCGTAGTCGATCAGCCGCTTCGCGACGTCGTCCACGGTGATGCCGGTGCGCTCCCGCAGAGGACGCAGATCCAGGATGCACTCGTGCGCGACGAGTCCGCCTTCGCCGGCGTAGAGCACCGGATAGTGCTCGCGCAGCCGCGCCGCGATGTAGTTCGCCGCGAGCACCGCAGCTCCCGTGGCCGCCCGCAGCCCGGCTGCCCCCAGCATGCGCACGTACGCCCACGAGATCGGAAGGATGGATGCCGAGCCGTAGGGCGCGGCCGAGACCGGACCGCCTTCGAAGACGAACCCGCCCGCGTGCTCGGCCCGCTGGGCGTGCGGGTGCGACGGCAGGAACGGCGCCAGGTGCGCCTTGGCAGCCACGGGGCCCACGCCCGGTCCGCCGCCCCCGTGCGGGATGGCGAAGGTCTTGTGGAGGTTGAGATGCGAGACGTCGCCACCGAGGTCGCCGAAGCGAGCGAAACCGAGGAGGGCGTTGAGGTTGGCGCCGTCGACGTAGACCTGACCGCCCGCCGCGTGCACCGCATCGGTGATCGCGAGCACCTCGTGCTCGTACACCCCGTGAGTCGAGGGGTAGGTGATCATGAGAGCGGAGAGCGCCGCAGCATGCTCGTCGATCTTGGCGCGGAGATCGTCGAGGTCGACGTTTCCCGCTTCGTCGCAGGCCACGACCACGACGCGCATACCGGCGAGCACGGCAGACGCGGCGTTGGTGCCGTGCGCCGACGACGGGATGAGGCAGACGGTCCGGTCGTCGTCGCCTCGCGACCGGTGATAGCCGCGGATCGCGAGCAGCCCCGCGAGCTCGCCCTGCGAGCCGGCATTGGGCTGCAGCGACACGGCGTCGTAACCGGTCACCTCGGCGAGCCACCCCTCGAGCTGCTCGATGAGCTCGAGATACCCGCGCACGTCGTCGGCGGGTGCGAACGGGTGCACGCGGGCGAACTCCGGCCAGGTCACGGCGGCCATCTCGGTCGCGGCGTTCAGCTTCATCGTGCACGACCCGAGCGGGATCATGCCACGGTCGAGCGCGTAGTCGCGGTCGGCGAGGCGCTTGAGGTAGCGCATCATCGCCGTCTCGGAGTGGTGGCTGTTGAACACCGGATGCGTGAGGTACTCGTCCTCGCGCCGAAGCGACGCCGGTGCGTGCCGGTCAGCCCACGTCGATCCGCCGATGAATGCGAATGCGCGCTGCTCGGGACCGCCGAATGCTCGGACGATCGCGTGCAGATCGCTGACGGTCGTCGTCTCGTCGACGGCGACACCGACCGTGTCGTCGTCGCGGTGCCACAGCTGGTAACCGGATTCGCGGGCCGCCGCGACGACGCCTGCTGCCCGGCCCGGCGCGCGCACCACGAGCGTGTCGAAGAACGCATCATGCTCGACCTCGACCCCCGCATCGGCCAGCCACTCCGCGAGAAGGGCCGCGTGACCGGCGACGGACTCGGCGATGCGCCGGAGCCCGTCCGGGCCGTGGTACACGGCGTACATCGACGCCATGACCGCCAGCAGGACCTGTGCGGTGCAGATGTTCGACGTCGCCTTCTCGCGACGGATGTGCTGCTCGCGCGTCTGGAGCGAGAGCCGGTAGGCGGGATCGCCCGCCGCATCGACCGAGACGCCGACGAGCCGTCCGGGCAGCTGGCGCTCGAGGCCGGCACGCACCGCCATGTACCCGGCGTGGGGTCCGCCGAAGCCCATCGGCACGCCGAACCGCTGGGTGGTGCCGACGGCCACGTCCGCCCCGAGCGAGCCGGGCGATCGCAGCAGGGTCAGCGCGAGGAGATCCGCCGCCACGACGACGAGACCGCCCGCAGCCTGCACCTCCGCGATGACCGTGCTCGGATCCCACACACGGCCGGACGCACCGGGATACTGCACGAATGCACCGAAGACCGGCTCGTCGGACGGGGCCGTGCCCGCGCCGCCGGCGAAGTCGATCTCGCGCAGTTCGATGCCGAGCGCCGCCGCTCGATGGCCGAGCAGCGCCTTCGTCTGCGGCAGCGCATCCGCGTCGACGAGGAACACGTTGCTGCGCGACTTCGAGGCCCGCCGTGCGACGAGCATGCCCTCGACGACGGCGGTGGCCTCGTCGAGCATGGACGCATTCGCCGTCGCGAGCCCGGTCAGGTCGGTGACCATCGTCTGGAAGTTGATGAGCGCTTCGAGGCGGCCCTGCGAGATCTCCGGCTGGTACGGCGTGTACGCGGTGTACCAGGACGGGTTCTCGAGGACGTTGCGCTGGATGACGGCAGGCGTGAGCGTGTCGTAGTACCCCAGGCCGATCATCGCCCGTGCCGGGCGGTTGCGCGATGCCAGCTCGCGCAGCTCCGCGAGCGCCTCGTGCTCGGCGGCCGCGGCCGGGATCACGCTGTCGGGCACCGCATCGACCTGGATGGCCGCGGGCACGGCTCGGGCGAGCAGAGCGTCGACGTCCGGATAACCGAGGACCTCGAGCATGCGCTGCTGCGCGGCGCCGTCGGTGCCGATGTGACGGGCGACGAAAGCGGAGGTCATCGGTCTCCGCCGGTGAGCTCGACGTAGGCGGCGCGGTCGAGCAAACCGTCCGCGTCGGCGGGATCGATCTCGATGCGAACGAGCCACCCGTCGCCGAACGGCCCGGCGTTCACGAGCGACGGGTCGTCGACGACGGCCTCGTTGACCTCGACGACGGTTCCGCTCAGCGGCGCGTAGAGCTCGCCGACCGACTTGGTCGATTCGATCTCGCCGCAGACGGCATCGGCGGTCACCGCGGTTCCGACGGCAGGGAGATCGACGAACACCACGTCACCCAGCTTCTCGGCGGCGTAGTCGGTGATGCCCACCGTCGCGGTGGTGCCCGAGAGGGCGACCCACTCGTGCTCGGCGGTGTACTTCAGGGCGTCGAGATCGGTCATTTCTTCCTCCGGTAGAACGGCAGCGTGGTGACGGTGGCGGGAATGCGGGTACCGCGGACATCGAGCGCCAGCTCGGTGCCGAGTGCGGCGTATCCGGGTGCGACGTAGGCCATGGCGATGGGATGCCCGAGGGTCGGGCTCAGGGCGCCGCTCGTGATCACACCGACGCGCTCGCCGTCGGGGCCGAGCACGGCGTAGCCGGCGCGGCCGGCGCGGCGGCCCGCCGAGACGAGACCGACGAGCACCGGCCCGCCCGAGGAGTCGCGGGACTCGAGGCCCTCGCGGCCCACGAAGGCGCCCTTGTCCGTGGCGACGACGCGGCCGAGACCCGCCTGCGCAGGAGCGACGTCGCGCGAGAGCTCGTGTCCGTACAGCGGCATCCCGGCTTCGAGCCGCAACGTATCGCGCGACGCGAGGCCCGCCGGAGCGAGCCCGAGCGGTGACCCGGCCGCGAGCACGGCATCCCAGAGGGCTTCGGCCGCGCGGGCCGGGATCATCAGCTCGAATCCGTCTTCGCCGGTGTACCCGGTGCGTGCGAGGAGCAGCGGCTCGCCCGCGAACTCGCCGGCGGTCCACGCGTAGTACCGCGTGTCCGCGAGCGCGACGTCGGGCGTCGACAGGCCCGGGGTGGACTCGAGGACCGCCAGCGCCGCCGGGCCCTGGACGGCCAGGAGCGCGTAGTCATCGGTGAGGTCTCGCACCTCGACGTCCCAGCCTTCGGCACGCTCCTGCAACGCCGCCCACACGGGCTCGCGGTTGCCCGCGTTCGCGATGATGAGGAAGCGGTCGTCGCCGAGGCGGTAGACGATGACATCGTCGATGATCCCGCCGTCGTCGGCGAGGACGAGCGAGTACTTCGCCTTCCCGACGGCCATCGTCGAGATCCTGCCGGCGAGGGCGGCGTCGAGGCAGTCCCCGGCGACCGAGCCGGTCACCTCGAACTCCGCCATGTGCGAGATGTCGAACAATCCGGCGGCGGAGCGCACCGCGTGGTGCTCGGCGAGGTCGGAAGTGTAGCGGACCGGCATGAGCCAGCCGCCGAAGTCGGTGAACGATGCGCCGAGCGCAGCGTGACGATGGTGCAGGACGGTGGAGCGGGGATCTGACATGAGTTCTCCCGTTGCGGGCGGGCGGCTGCCACGGCTGCGGCATCCGGAACTCCCCCTCTGTCTTGGGCCTGAGAGTTTCACCGGGCGAACCCGGCTTTCACCGTCGGCGGATCCCCGAGGGGATCGCTTTCCAGAGCGGCCGGACGCGCGCGGTACGCGGACCTGAGAGATTGGCGGGGAGGCTTGCTCCTTCGGTGCCCGGAATTCTCCGGGGCTCTCCCGCGTGCGTCATGCGGCCTGTCTTCAGTTGCGCGATCAGCATAGCGTCACCGCGCGAGACCGCGCAGGCGCCGCTGTACTGGGCCGCTCAGCGCGTGCAGCTCCCCGCCGTCACGGCCGGAGCGTCCGCAGAGGCGCCCGCGAGCACCGGCAGCAGCTCCGTCGTCGTCATCGCGTAGCCCCGCCGCTCGTCCTCGGCGCCGCGCGCGAACACGACGCCGGCGACCTCACCGGCGTCGGTCAACAGCGGCCCGCCGGAGTTGCCCGGGCGGACGTCGGCATCGAGCGCGTAGATCTCACGCGGAGCGCTGGACTCGTCGTAGATGTCGGGGACGGGGGCCGAGCCCACCGAGAGGACGAAGGCGGCTCCGCTCGTGAAGGGCCCGCCGAGCGGGTATCCCTGGACCGCGACCGCTGCTCCCGCGGCGACCGGCGGAACGACCGGCAGGGGCGCCACGCCCAGGTCCGAGACCGCGATGACGGCGAGGTCGTCGATCGGGTCGAAGTACACCACGCGCCCTTCACGCGCGTCGCGGCCCGGCAGCTCGACGACGGGGGTGTCGACGCCCGCCACGACGTGGGCGTTGGTCACGATGAGGTCGTCGGCGGCGACGAATCCGGACCCGGTCATCGACACACCGCAGGCGTAGGCCGTGCCGCTGATGCGGGCGACGGATGCCGCCGCGCGCTGCAGCTCGGGATCATCGAGCGCGACGGCGGGCGCGGTCGGCGCGACCTCGGGCCGGAGAAGCTCGCCGATGCGGGGGATCCCCTCGTCGACGACGAATCCGCGCACCTCGGCGAGCGCGCTGTCGACGGGGTCGGGGGTGAGACCGTCGATGAACGAGAGCACGCGCGATGAGGCCACGGCGGTGGATACGAGCGGCATGCCGCTCGCCGTGACCGCGCCGGCGCCGAGGAGGAGGACGAGTCCGCCGGCGATCGTCGCCCCGCCGGCACCCAGGATGCGGTCGAGGATGCGCAGCTTGGCTCGGTCGACGCCGCGGCGCAGCGCCGCACCGACAGCGGTGCCGAGCGCGGTGCACAGGATGATGATCGCGATGGCGCAGATGGCGAGCACGAGCGACCGGTACTCCCAGTCGGCGACGCCGGGCGCGATGAGGGGCACAGCCCATACGGCGAGGAGCGAGCCGATGACGAGCCCGGCGAGCGAGCCCGCGATCGCGACGAGGCCTCGTGTCACGCCGATGGCGAAGAAGCCGACGAGGAGGATCACGACGATGACGTCGACCAGCAGCACAGGACCTCCTCGGGAACGGAGGCCAGCGTACGGCGTCCCGCTGTGAGTCCCCCGTTTTGCGCTTCGTGTCGCGATGACTATAAGATCGGTGCGACAGTTAGGGTCACAATGACACGAACCACCGCGGATGGGCCGCAGGACGACATCCGGGTCGCCGTCTCGACGGTCATCTTCAGCCTGCGCCACGACGGCGGCGAGCTTCCCTCCGTCGTGCTCCCCCTGGTGCGTCGCACGCGCGATCCCCACGCCGGACAGTGGGCGCTCCCTGGCGGATGGCTCGACGTGTCCGAGAACCTCGAGGCTGCCGCATCCCGGACCCTGGCCGAGACGACCGCGCTGGCTCCGAGCTATCTCGAGCAGCTCTACGTCTTCGGCGACGTCGGCCGCTCTCCCTCGCGAGTGGTGTCGATCGTCTACTGGGCGCTGGTGCGCGAGGACGTCGCATCGACACCGCTGCCCGAGGACGAGAACGTCGCGTGGTTCGACGCCGCCGATCTGCCGGAGCTGGCGTTCGACCACCGGAGCATCATCGAGTACGCACTCTGGCGGCTGCGCAACAAGGTCGGCTACAGCCGTATCGCGCATGGGCTTCTGCCTGACCTGTTCACCCTCGCCGAGCTTCGCGAGGTGTACGAGGCCATCGGCGGCAAGCGCCTCGATCCGGCGAACTTCCGCCGCCAGGTCGAGGGGTCGGGCACCCTCATCCCGACACGCGAGTTCCGCACCGGCAGCCACCGCCCCGCCCGGCTCTACCGCTACAACCACGACGTCGAGCTCGCCGACCGCGGGCCGCTCCCCCGATGAAGGAACGCGCATGACCACTTCTCCGCTTACGCTGTCGCCGCGACCGATCGACCCGAGCGTCGATCACGGGATCCAGGCGATCGTCGCCGGCGCGTCGAACGCCGAGACATGCAACACCGATCTCGCCGCGGGACCGTGGAGCTTCGACGCACGGCCGGGGTACGGCCCGGGCTCGTCGATGGGCGACGTCATCCCGACCGGGGCGCCGCGCCAGGGCGAGCTCCCGGAGTACTACCGGACCGCGGACGAGGACGAGCTGCATGACCGCATCTCCGCCGCCAAGGCCGCCCTCGGCGACCGGGTCGTCGTCCTGGGGCACTTCTACCAGCGCGAAGAGGTCGTGCGGCACGCGGACTACGTGGGCGACTCGTTCCAGCTCGCGGAAGCGGCGAAGGCCCACCCCGAGGCCGAGGCCATCGTCTTCTGCGGCGTCCACTTCATGGCCGAGACCGCCGACCTGCTGTCGCGGCCCGAGCAGTCCGTCATCCTGCCCAACCTCGCCGCCGGATGCTCGATGGCCGACATGGCGTCGATCGACGAGGTCGAGGAGTGCTGGGAGCAGCTCGGCGAGATCTACGGCGACCTCGGCAGCCCCGACGCCGAAGGACTTCTCCCCGTCATCCCCGTCACGTACATGAACTCCTCCGCCGCCATCAAGGGCTTCGTCGGCCGGCACGGCGGAATCGTGTGCACCTCCTCGAACGCCCGCACCGTGCTCGAGTGGGCCTTCGCACGCGGCCGCCGGGTGCTGTTCTTCCCCGACCAGCACCTCGGACGCAACACCGCCAAGGCGATGGGGGTCACGCTCGACCGCATGCCGATGTGGAACCCCCGCCGCCCGCTCGGCGGCAACGACGAGGCGTCCCTGCGCGATGCTCGGGTCATCCTCTGGCATGGCTTCTGCTCGGTGCACCGCCGCTTCACCGTCGAGCAGATCGCGCAGGCGCGTGCGGAACACCCGGGCGTCCGCGTCATCGTCCACCCCGAGTGCCCGATGCCGGTCGTGGACGCCGCGGACGAGGCGGGATCGACGGAGTACATCCGCCGCGCGATCGACGGCGCGACCGAGCCCACAATCTTCGCGGTCGGCACAGAGATCAACCTCGTCCAGCGGCTCGCCGCGCAATACCCGCAGCACCGCATCTTCTGCCTCGATCCCGTCGTCTGCCCGTGCTCGACGATGTACCGCATCCACCCGGGCTACCTGGCGTGGGTCCTCGACGAGCTCTGCGCGGGACGGACCCCCAACCGCATCCGGGTCTCCGACGACGTCGCCGTGCCGGCACGGGCCGCCCTCGAACGGATGCTGGCGGCGCGGCCATGACCCGGCGTGTCGTGGTCGTGGGCTCCGGTCTTGCCGGCGGCATGTGCGCCCTGCGCGCCGCCGACGCCGGCTGCGAGGTCGTCCTGGTCACGAAGAGAGCGCTCGGCGACGGCAACACCGCCTACGCGCAGGGCGGCATCGCCGCCGTGACGGCCACGGGCGACTCGGTTCTCGCCCACGTCGACGACACTCTGCGCGCCGGCGCGGGCCTCGGCGAGCGCGACGCCGTGCACACGCTCGCATCGGCGGGGCCGGACGCCGTCGCGACGCTCGAGGCGATCGGGGTCGCGTTCGACCGCGACGACAGCGGCGCGCTGCGACTCGGCCTGGAAGGTGCGCACCGGGTTCCGCGAATCCTGCACGCCGGCGGCGATGCGACCGGAGCCGCGATCCAGCGCGCTCTGAACCGCGCGCTGGCTCTCGCGCCCGTCCAGATCCGCTCCGACGCTCTCGTCACCGACGTCGTGGTCTCCGACGGGGCGGCGCGGGGTGTGCGGGTGCTCTCGGAGGGCCGCACCGAGACGCTGGCCGCGGATGCCGTGGTCCTCGCGACCGGTGGGGCGGGACAGCTGTACGCCCACACGACGAATCCCGCGGTGGCGACCGCCGACGGGATCGCGCTCGCCCTGCGCGCCGGCGCGACCGTCGCCGACCTGGAGTTCGTGCAGTTCCACCCCACCGCCCTGACCGATGGGACGCTCGTGTCGGAGGCCGTGCGCGGCGAGGGTGCTGTGTTGATCGACGAGCGCGGGCGCCGCTTCTGCGTCGATGCGCATCCCGATGCGGAACTCGCTCCACGAGACGTCGTGGCCCGCTCGATCGCGGCGGCGATGGCGCGTCAGGGCGGCCGGCCGGTGCTGCTCGACGCGACCGGTCTGCGCGAGACTCCGTCGGCGACGGCTGCCTTCCTCGCCCACCGGTTCCCGACGATCGACGAGTCCGTGCGGGCGCGCGGATGGGATTGGTCGCGGCATCCGGTTCCCGTCACTCCCGCCGCGCACTACCTCATGGGCGGCGTCGTGACCGATCTCGACGGTCGGACCGACGTCGACGGGCTGTTCGCGGTCGGCGAGGTCGCGCGCACGGGCGTGCACGGTGCCAATCGGCTGGCCTCCAACTCGCTGCTCGAAGCCGTCGTGTTCGGCCTGCGCACCGCGGATGCCGTCGTCGACGGCGACCCGCGGGTCGCAACGGCGTCTCCGAGCGTCTCGTCGTCACCTCGCGCCGTGGCGAGCCGGTCCCGTGCGCCGCGACGGATACCGGCGAACGGACCGTTCAGCCGAGCGGCCCTGCAGTCGCTCATGTGGCGGCACGTCGGACTCGAGCGGGACGCCTCCGGGCTCGCTCTCGCGCTCGACATCCTCGATGAGTGGTCGCGCGCCGCAGTCGCACCCCGCTCCCGGCGCGAACACGAGGACGCCAACCTGCTCCTCGTCGCGAGCTCGATGACCACCGCCGCGCTCGCACGCACCCGATCGATCGGCGCACACCACCGCAGCGACGACACCACCGCTCGTCCGCTGACCGCCGACGAATCCGTCCGACCCGCCGCCGCTCCCGAGAAGGTCGCATGATGCTCACCCCCCGACAGATCGCTGCCATCGTCGGCCCCGCACTCGATGAGGACGCCCCATGGGGCGATCTCACCAGCACCGCCTTCATCCCCGGGGCGGCGCGCGCCACGGCCGCGCTCGTCTCGCGCGTCGACGGCATCCTCAGCGGCGGGGCAGTTTTCGCCGCGGCTTTCGCGCTCACCGATCCGAGCTGCGACGTCGTGATCGACGTGCCCGACGGCTCGCGCATCCGCCCCGGTGACACGCTGGCCACCGTCCGCGGTCCGGCGCGCGCCGTGCTGACCGCCGAACGCGTCGGACTGAACCTCACCCAGCGGATGTCGGGGATCGCGACGCTGACCCGTCGCTACGTCGACGAAGTCGCGGGGACCGGTGCCCGCATCGTCGACACCCGCAAGACGACACCGGGGCTGCGTCTGATCGAGCGGCAGGCCGTCCGGGACGGCGGCGGCCACAACCACCGGTTCTCCCTGTCGGATGCGGTCATGCTCAAGGACAACCACCTCGGTGTCATCACCGCCGATGGGACGGGGCTGACCGAAGCGCTGCGACGCGCGATGGATGACCTTCCTCACACGACCCACGTCGAGGTGGAAGTCGACCGCATCGATCAGATCGAGCCCGTGCTCGCCGCCGGCGTGGACACGATCATGCTCGACAACTTCTCGCTGGACGATCTGCGCCGTGGGGTCGCCATCGTCGGCGGTCGCGCGGTCGTCGAGGCGTCGGGCGGAGTGTCGCTCGAGAGCGTGCGTGCGGTCGCCGAGACCGGTGTCGACGTGATCTCCGTCGGAGCGCTCACGCACTCCGCGCCCTCGCTCGACCTCGGGCTCGACCTCGTCGTCGACGCGCGCTGATGCTGTACCTCGACCACGCCGCGGGCGGTCCGGTGCGTCGCGAGGTGCTCGAGGCGATGGCACCGTTCCTCACCGGTCGATTCGGCAACCCGTCGAGCATCCACACGGTGGGTGAAGACGTCGCCGGCGCCCTCGACGACGCGCGGCGGCGGGTGGCGGCGGTGCTCGGCGTGCGCGCCGGCGACGTCGTCTTCACGTCCGGAGGAACCGAGGCGAACAATCTCGCGATCGCGGGCATCGCCCTCGGGGCCCGCGGACGCGCTCCCGGCCACATCGTCACGACGGCGGTGGAGCACGATTCGGTATTGGCGGTCTGTCGTTACCTCCAGCGCATGCATCGATACGACCTCGACGTCCTGCCCGTGGACGCGCTCGGACGCGTCGACCCCGACGCCGTCGCCCGAGCCGTGCGCGATGACACCGCCGTCGTGAGCATCGGCTACGCCAACAACGAGGTCGGAACCGTTCAGGATGTCGCGGCGATCGCGCGAGCAGCGGGTTCGGTCCCGGTGCACACCGATGCCGTGCAGGCGGCCGGGTGGCTTCCCCTCACCGGCACGGGCGCCTCGGCTCTGTCGGTCGCGGGCCACAAGATCGGCGCGCCGCAGGGCATCGGTGTGCTGGCGGTCCGCGGCCGGCTCCCCCTCGAGCCTGTGATCCACGGCGGCGGCCAGGAGCGCGGCCGGCGCTCGGGCACGCAGAACGTCGCGGGGGCGGTGGGCCTCGCGCTCGCGCTCGAGCTGGCCGAGCGCGAGCGCCCCGAGGCCGCTGCACGGGCCACGGTGGCGCGCGACGCGTTCACGAGCAGCGTGCTCCGCACCGTCCCCGGTTCGCGCGCGACCGGCGACCCTGATCGGAGGCTTCCGGGCCTCGCCTCGTTCACGTTCGCCGCGACCTCGGGCGAGGCCGTGCTCCTCGAACTGGAACGGCGTGGAATAGTCACGAGCAGCGGGTCGGCATGCGCCGCGGGCAGCGACGAGCCGTCGCACGTCTTGACGGCGATGGGTCTCGACGCCGATGACGCCCGCACCGCGGTGCGGTTCAGCTTCGATCGCGCGACGGTGCCGGATGCGGGAGCGCTCGCGGGCGCCGTGGCCGACGCAGTCTCGGCAGTACGATCGGGGTCGTGAGCTCGCCCGTCGTCACCGTCATCGTCCCCGGCCGCGACGTCGCCCCCTACGCCGAGGAAGCGCTGGCTTCCCTGAAGGCCCAGACCCTCGGCGAGTGGACCGCGATCCTCATCGACGACGGATCGCGCGACACGACCGGACGCATCTTCGCGGAAGCGGCCGCGTCGGACGAGCGGTTCCGCGTGATCGCACACGACCGCGCCGTCGGGCTGGGTGCCGCACGGAACGCGGGGCTCGATCGGGTCGACACCCCGTTCGTCGCCTTCCTCGACGCGGACGACGTCCTCACCCCGTCGGCCCTGGAGCGCTGGATCGGAACGCTCGACGCTTCGGGCTCCGACTTCGTCGCCGGGGCCTACGTGCGACTGCGTCCGACCGATGAGGGCTACGTCCCGGGCCCCGTGCAACCCTGGGTCGCGGCATCCACTCGGCCTGCCCGCATCGGGACCACCCTCGCCGACCATCCCGAGGCATCGGGGAACATCGTCGCGTGGTCGAAAGCGAGCCGCATCGAGTTCTGGCGACGTCACCGACTGCGCTTCCCCGAGAACCGGCTGTACGAAGACCAGCTGGTCGCACAGCAGATGTACACCCGCGCCCGAGCGTTCGACGTGATTCCGGACGTCGTCGTGCACTGGCGCGAGCGGGCGGACGGGTCGTCGATCACGCAGCACCGTGCACAGCTGCCCGTGCTCATCGACTATCTCGACGCGCTGCGGTCGGGCCTGGCGGTGCTCGACGCCGCCGATGCCCGCGCCGCAGCCACGGCCCGGGTCCGGCTCGTGCTCGACATGGACGTTCCCCCGCTCGTGCGCATCGCCGCGACCCATCCCGATCCCGAATACCGTCGGCGGATCGGCGGGCTGGTCCGCGACTTCCGGGAACGAGCACCGGGTCACCGGGCCGCCGACCCTGCAGCCGCGGAGTTGTGGGACATCGCCCGCCTCTGGTGATCCGCCGCACGCATCCGCGTCGACCGACCGGAAGCTGATGCTGGCGCCGTGTCGTCGGCCCCGGGAATAATCGATCCGTCGGGGCGTTGGCCCTGCGGAGTCCGCCCTCGGGTGACGACCGATCTTCCGACCGAGGAGTTGCCCATGGCCGTCGCGCCGTCGTCCACGAACGCCCCCGCATCCGCCGCATCGCCCGCCGTGCCCACCGTCGTGACCGCCGAGGCGAACCGGGTGATCTGGCTCCTGCTCGTCGCCGCCTTCGTCGCGATCCTGAACGAGACGACCATGGGCGTCGCGATCCCGCACCTGATCACCGACTTCCGCATCACGGCGGTGGCGGCGCAGTGGCTCACGACCGCGTTCATGCTCACGATGGCGGTGGTCATCCCGATCACCGGCTTCCTGCTGCAACGTCTGACGACGCGGGCTGTCTTCACCGCTGCGATGAGCCTGTTCTCGACGGGAACGCTCATCGCCGTCCTGGCGCAGAGCTTCGGTTTCCTCCTCGTCGCGCGTGTCGTGCAGGCTTCGGGAACCGCGATCATGATGCCGCTGCTGATGACGACGCTGATGACGGTCGTCCCGCCGCACGCTCGGGGCCGCATGATGGGCCGGGTCAGCATCGTGATGTCGCTCGCTCCCGCGATCGGGCCGACGCTGTCCGGGTTCCTCCTCGACACCCTCAGCTGGCGCTGGATCTTCGGCGTCGTCCTCCCGATCGCCCTGGTCTCGCTCGCGATCGGCGTCCGCTGGATCCACAACCTCGGCGAGACCCGGCGCGCGCCACTCGACGTCTTCTCCGTCGTGCTCTCGGCCTTCGGTTTCGGAGGCCTCGTGTTCGGACTCAGCCAGATCGGCGCCGGAGGCCACGGCGGCGGGGATGCCGCGGCCGCGGCGCCCGCATCGAACCTGCCGCTCATCATCTCCCTGTCGGTCGGGGTCGTGGCGCTCGGCGCGTTCGTCTGGCGTCAGCTCGTGCTGCAGCGCAACGACGAGGCGCTGCTCGACCTGCGCGTGTTCCGCTCGGCCAACTTCTCGCTCTCGGTGGCCCAGCTGGGCGTCATGTCCATGGCGTTCTTCGGCGCGATCACCCTGCTGCCGCTGTACATGCAGAACGTCCTCGGACTCTCCGCGCTCGAGTCCGGGCTGATCGTCCTGCCGGGCTCTCTCGCGATGGGCATCGCCGGCCCGTTCATCGGGCGCATCTACGACCGCTGGGGCACGCGCGTGCTTCTCGTCCCCGGAGCCGTCATCGTCACCGGCATCCTGTGGAGCTTCACCACCCTCACCGAGAACACGTCGGTATGGCTGCTGCTCACGCTGCAGACGTGTCTCTCGCTCGGCCTGGCGATGTCGTTCACGCCGCTGTTCACGGCATCCCTCGGCTCTCTGCAGCCGCGGTTCTACTCGTACGGCAGCGCGATCGTCTCGACCATCCAGCAGGTCGCGGGCGCCGCGGGCATCGCTCTGCTCATCACGGTGATGGCCGCTGCCGAGGCCGGCGCCGCCGATCCGGGGACGACGGCGGCCGGCGCCGCGGGCGCGCGGGCGGCCTTCTTCGTGGCCGCGATCATCGCGTCGCCGCTGATCATCGGGGCGCTGCTCATCCGCAAGCCGGCCGACAGCCCCGAAGGCGTGCCCGCGGCGCACTGAGCCGGCCTCGCCGCCATCGCGCGAGAACGACGAAGCCGCCGGGTGCGTCATGCACCGGCGGCTTCGTCGTACGCCTCGAGGCGAGGTTCAGGAGGTCGAGCAGCATCCTCCGCCGCAGCAGGAACCTGCGTCGTCGTTCGCGGTGACCAGCAGGTTCTTCTCATCGGGAACCGGCTGCAGTGTCTGAGGCTGGGGCGTGGATGCTGTGGACATATCGCCATCGTAACCCCGCAGCGGACCATGCGTCGCGGAGCGTGTCAAGCGCGTCGCAGCGACCGTCGGCCGCGCGTAGCGTCGGCGACATGAGCACTCTCGATGGCAAGAAGATCGCATTCCTGGCAACCGACGGCTTCGAGGACAGCGAGCTGACCTCGCCCTGGCAGGCCGTCTCCGACGCGGGCGCGACCGTCGTCATGATCGCCCCCGAATCGGGCCAGATCACCGGCAAGAACGGCCACACCCAGAAGGTCGACGTCGTCACGGCGGATGCCGAGGCCGACGAGTACGACGCGCTCGTGCTTCCGGGCGGCGTCGTCAACGCCGACAACCTGCGACTCGACGCGAACGCGGTCGACTTCGCGCGCGCGTTCTTCGAACAGCACAAGCCCGTCGGCGCGATCTGCCACGCGGCGTGGATCCTGACCGAGGCTGACGTCCTCTCGGGCCGCACCCTGACGAGCTTCCCGAGCCTGCGCACCGATCTGGTGAACGCCGGTGCGACCTGGGTCGACGAGGAGGTCGTCGTGGACCAGGGCCTCGTCTCGAGCCGAACGCCCGATGACCTCCCGTCCTTCAACGCGAAGGTCATCGAGGAGATCGAAGAAGGCGAGCACGCCGGCCAGACCGCGTGACCCGTCGGTCCTGAACGCCGCCGACACGGCTTCCGATCGCCCCCGCGAGCTCAGGCTCCGGGGGCGATCGCCACGCGCAGGTGGCGACCCGACCGGGCAAGCTCGATCGCGTCGTCGAGGCGGTCGAGCGGCAAGGGTGTCGAGACGAGGTCGGCGAACGGGTAGCGGCGGGTGCCCGGGGCGCGCATGAAGGCGACGGCAGCCTCGAGGTCGGCGGATGTCGGCACGCCGACCCGCAGGGTCGTTTCCGGTGAGGCTTCGCTCGCGGTACGGAAGCGCGCGCTCAGATCCGTCTCGGGCGAGTGCTCGGGCGCCAGCGCAGCGCCGAATCGCTCGGCCCGCGCGCGCACCCGCGGATCGGCTGAGGCGAGCCGCGCTCGTCCACCCCGCTCGGCGATCATGGCGGACAGCACGAGCGGATCGGCACCGGTGCCGGCGATGGTCACGAGCAGGTCCTCGGGATCGGCGATCTCCTCCAGCCGTCGCACGAGCCCGGCCGCTCGCGCGACCGCGCCCGACACGGGGGCCAGGATGCAGGCCGGGAGCGCCTCGCCCACACGGACGATTGGCGTGCCCGTGACCAGATGCACGTGCGTCGCGAAGCCGCCCACGAGTTCGCGATGGGCTCCGATGCGCTCATGCGGTCCCACGGCGCTCACGACGCGCTCCCCGAGCTCGAGCGGAATGCCGTCCGCCGCCGCGACCGCGCCGCCGAGCGCCGCGACCCTGCCGACGAACTCACGGCCGAGGACCGTCGGCACCGGGCATTGCTCCTCACCGTCCGTGATCGCGATGTCGTCCTCGGTGATCGTGACGAGCTCGACACGGACGAGCACTTCGCCCGGCCCGAGCACGACGCCGGGCACGGCGATCGTCTCCTGGTCGCGGCCCGGCCCCATCCAAGCGCGCGCCAGTGCAGCAGGACGCAGCAGCACGTCCATCGGTGCCGGGGTCGCCAGTTCCATTCGCGCCCTCTCGCCCGTGGTGACTCCCTCACTGTCGCAAAGGCCACCCGGCCCGCGGCGCGGCGGCGCACGCCGTTTCGCGAATGTTCACCGGATGGTGGGCGGACCGCCTCCCCGGCGCCGCGGGTACGCTGGAATCCGGCGCGCGAGTGCCGGAGAGGACCATCATGAGAATCGTCGACTCGGCCGACTGGCGCGATCGCCTGACCTACGAGACGCCCTACCGCGTCGCCGACGTCATGCCGGGTGATCCCGCGCGATGCGCCGCATGCCCCGCCGACGCCGGTGCCCATGATCGCGACCACCTGTGGGCGGTCAAGCACCGTCATCCGACCAACCACGGCGGTTTCGTCCGGTTCTACTGCGAGTCGCACGTTCCGGAGCGCAAGCAACCCGTCGCGGTCGCGACACGTCCGGCACCCGCGCGACGCGCCGCGCCCCGCGCTGCAGCGCCGCGCACTCCGAAGGCGCCCGCACCCTCGGATGTCGTCCGCGCGATGTGCCCGGACTGCTTCGTCGAGGTGTCCGCCGCGGGCGAGTGCGGCGTCTGCGGCATCCGGATCTGACGGCGTGAGCGAACCGGCCGCCGCGAACTATCCGACCGCGTTGTGGTGCCGGTCCCGCCGCGGATCGGCGTTGTGCACCCGCCCGAGGGGACACGCGGGGCTGCATAACCGGCTCGGAACGTCGCAGATGTGGTCGGACGCGCAGGCCGATCCGCCACGATGCGCGGGCAGCGGTGAGCCTGCGCAGCCGTCGCCGACACTGCCCGGCGGGTTTCCCTTCGGACGGGGACTGTGCCCCGTGTGCACGGCCTTCGTCGAATTGAGCGAGGGTCGCATCGACCGCCACGACGCCTTCCGCGGCACGACGGATGCCGCCGAGGCCGAGGCCCGGGCTCAGTGGTTCAACACCGTCGGGTGGAACTGACCGCCCGCGCCAGCAGACGGTGGACTGTCAGGCGCCCGCTTCGTCGTCGCGCCACGGCAGATTGAGGTCCTCGGCGGGCACATCGACGTCGCCGACATCGTCGGGACCGCCGGTTCCCGGACGTGCACGCACGAGCTCGTCATCGACGTCCTCGTCGGGGCTGGTCGGGGCCTCGTCCTGCTTCTCACGGGTCTCGGTGTCGCTGGCCGGGCTGTAGCGCATATCCTTGCGGACCGCCTCCGGCTCGGAGAGCGGTTCCTGGTCGGTCGCCGGGTCCTGCTGGCTCATCACGTCTCCCTCGCTGTCGGCGCGCCGATTCCGACGCTCTCGACAACGCTAGGCAGCGCCGCCGATCGCGTCAGGCGCGTTGACCAGCCGGGAGCCTCGTGCAATGATCCTCGGCCGATGCGAGCCGTATCCGATGACGATCGTCAGCGCAAGTGCGAGGTGCCCGGCGGCGCCAGCCGCCACAGTGTTGTCATGAGACGAATCACGTACGCGGGCGACACGGTGATCACGACGGATGACGTTGCGGAGGCACTGGTGGAGCTCACGGCGGCGGTCGCCAATTACGGCCGCGCCGAAGCCGTGCGGATTCCGATCGTGCTCGAACCGAGCGGGCGTGTCGATGAGGCCGAACTCGTCATCGGGGTCGGCAACGACGTGCTGTCCGCCCCCATCGACTGGGACGCCGATGAACCGGACTTCTCCGAGGGGGCGGAAGACCTTCGAGCGCACGAGAGCTACCCTCAGCGCCGTTCCGAGGGCGCTCACCTCTATGCCCTCGACGACGAGGCACCCGCACAGTGGGACCCCGACCTCGAGGGCTTCCGCGACGCCTGACCTTTCGCGTCACACTGCCGTCGACCGTGCGGCGCTGACTCGCTCGATGGCGTAGCGTGGCCGAACGTGCGAGCGATGGTCATGGACAGCATCCGCGGGCCGGTGACGGTTCGCGAGGTGGCCGATCCGAGCGTCCCCGCCGACGGGGTGGTGGTGTCGGTGCGCGCCACCGGCCTCTGTCGAAGCGACTGGCACGCCTGGGCCGGCCACGACGACATCGCACTCCCCCACACCCCCGGGCATGAGTTCTCAGGTGTCATCTCCGAGGTCGGTGCGGAAGTCGCGGGCTGGCAGGTGGGTGATCGCGTCACGACGCCGTTCGTCATCGGCTGCGGTCGATGCGAGTGGTGCGCACGCGGGGACGCCCAGGTCTGCCCGCACCAGCAGCAGCCCGGCTTCACCTACGCCGGCTCGTTCGCCGAGCGGGTCGTCGTGCCGGCGGCCGACGTCAACCTCGTCGGCATCCCCGACGGTGTCTCGTTCGAAGCCGCGGCGGCGCTCGGATGCCGCTTCGCCACGGCGTACCGCGCGCTGATCGCCCGGGCGACCCTGAGCGGCGGCGAGTGGATCACGATCGTCGGCGCAGGCGGTGTCGGCCTCAGCGCCGTGATGATCGCACGGGCTCTGGGAGCGCGGGTCATCGCGGTCGACCGGTCGCCTGCCGCTTTGCAGACCGCCTCGGAGCTCGGCGCCGAACACGTCGTCGCCGCTGACGGGCAGGACGTCCCCGCCGTCGTTCACGAGCTGACGGGCGGGGGCAGCCACGTCTCGGTCGATGCGGTGGGCAGCGAGCAGACCGCATCGGATGCGATTCTGAGCCTTCGTCGTCGAGGACGTCATGTGCAGATCGGGCTACTGCCCTCGGCATCCGGTCGTAGCGCCGCTCCCCTGGCCCGCGTCATCGCGTGGGAGCTCGACCTGCTCGGCAGCCACGGCATGGCCGCGGTGGACTACCCCGGAATGATGGCGCTGATCGGCGACGGCAGCCTGCGCCCGCAGGACCTCGTGCAGCGGGTCGTCGGACTGGAGGAAGGTGCGCGACTGTTGCCGGCCAGGGACACCGCGGCAGCGGCGGGCATGACGATGATCGATCCGCGGCTGGTCTGACACACGCGATACGCGAAGACCCCGCCCGGACGCGGTGGTCACGGGGCGGGGTCTTCGTTGCTGGGGATTACCCGGCCGGGGCCTGGTCAGCCCTGGGGCTTGCGGTTCTCGGCGCTGACCATCCAGGCGAGCTGCTCGAGGCGCTCGAGGATCGAGTGCAGGATGTCGGCGGTCGTCGGGTCTTCCTCGTCGACCTCGTCGTGCACGTCGCGGCACGTGCCGATCGTCGCCTCGAGGCGCTCGGTGATCAGGTCGATGACCTCGGCGGTGTCGATCTCGCCCTGCGGGAACTCGGGCAGCGTCGTGGTCTCGGCGACGGTGTCGCTGCGGCCATCCGGGAGGGCGTGAAGCGCACGCATGCGCTCGGCGACGGTGTCGGCGAACTCGCGAGCGGCGTCGATGATCTCGTCGAGCTGGAGGTGGGTGTCGCGGAAGTTGCGTCCGACGACGTTCCAGTGCGCCTGCTTGCCCTGGAGCGACAGCTCGATGAGGTCGACGAGCACCTTCTGGGTGTTCTCGCTGAGCTTCTGCGACGCGCGGAAGCCGCTCTCGGCGTTCTGCTCGTTCGTCAGACCGGCGCCGGAAGCGCGGCGCTTGTTGCGCGTGGTGGTGGTGTTCGTGGCCATAGTGTTGCCTCCTCGAGTCGAGATGACATCCACGCTAGGCAGGGTCGGGACGAGTCGCCCACCGGTTGATGGAACGTGCGAGGGCTGGTAACGGGTGTTCAGAAGTCTTCGTCACGAAGACCGAGTTCGAGCCAACGACGAGCGGCGACGTCTCCCTCGAGCCATCGCACGCCGAACGTCTGCGACGCACCCCACCTCGCCGAGAGCCAGTGGCGGCCCATCAGACGCCGCTCGTGCACCGTGCTTTGCAGGTGGTAAGCAAGGTACCCGGCCTCGAGCTCACGAACCGTGTGCCATCCAGGACCGTAGTCCTCGAAGGGGAGCTCACGCGATCCGTCGGGCCACACGACGGTGAACCACAACCAGCGCTGCCTCGACGGAAATCGCATCTCGCGGACGACGCTCGCCACATGACCGACGACCTGGTCTTCGATCACGAGCGCTCCGATTCGTCGGTCGTACGCCTGCAGAGTGTCATCTGTGGGCGTGTCGACACCGGGCGACCCGTCATACTGCGGATCTCCGGCGCGCTCGCGTGGCATGCCTCGATTGTGCCAGCCGTGGGCGGTGGGCTTCACCGATAGCGGCAGGGCGTCAGACGTTGAAGCGGAACTCCACGACGTCGCCGTCCTGCATGACGTAGTCCTTGCCCTCGAGGCGCGCCTTGCCCTTCGCGCGGGCCTCGGCGACCGAGCCGGTCGCGACGAGGTCCTCGAACGAGATGACCTCGGCCTTGATGAAGCCCTTCTCGAAATCGGTGTGGATGACGCCGGCAGCCTGCGGAGCCTTCCAGCCCTTGCCGATCGTCCAGGCGCGCGCTTCCTTCGGGCCCGCGGTGAGGTAGGTCTGCAGGCCCAGCGTGTCGAATCCGATGCGCGCGAGCTGGTCGAGGCCCGACTCGTCCTGACCGGTCGACGCGAGCAGTTCTGCGGCTTCCTCGGGGTCGAGGTCGATGAGCTCCGACTCGATCTTCGCGTCGAGGAACACCGCCTGGGCAGGAGCGACGAGCGCGGCGAGCTCCGCCTTGCGCGCCTCATCCGTAAGCACGGCCTCGTCGACGTTGAAGACGAAGATGAAGGGCTTCGCGGTCAGCAGCCCGAGCTCCTTGATGGGCGCGAGGTCGATCTTGGAGTCGGCTCCCGACAGCAGTTCCCCGCGCTGAAGCGCATCCTGCGCAGCTTTGGCAGCCTCGAGCACGGAGGGATCGAGCTTCTTGCCGCGAACCTCCTTCTCGTAGCGCGTGATCGCCTTCTCGAGGGTCTGGAGATCGGCGAGCTGCAGCTCGGCGTTGATCGTCTCCATGTCGTTCTGCGGGTTCACCGCACCCTCGACGTGCACGACGTCGTCGTCGGCGAAGCCGCGGACGACCTGCGCGATCGCGTCGGCCTCGCGGATGTTGGCGAGGAACTGGTTGCCCAGCCCCTCACCCTCCGACGCACCGCGCACGATGCCGGCGATGTCGACGAACGACACCGCGGCGGGGAGGATGCGCTCGGAGTGGAAGATCTCGGCCAGCACCTTCAGGCGCGGGTCGGGGAGGTTCACCACGCCGACGTTCGGCTCGATCGTCGCGAACGGGTAGTTCGCCGCGAGAACCTGGTTCTTGGTCAGGGCGTTGAAGAGGGTCGACTTGCCGACGTTGGGCAGTCCTACGATTCCGATGGTGAGAGCCACGGGCATCCAGTCTACGTGGCCCACCGACATCGCCTCCGACCGATCCGGATCGCCCGGCTCGGCGGCGCGCCTCCCTTCTCGTCCTCCGGACACGGGTGACGCTTGTCCCGTGGCACTGGACTTCACCGCGATCGACTTCGAGACGGCGAACTCCTCCAGTGCATCCGCATGCTCTGTCGGCCTGGTTCGCGTCCGCGACGGCGAGGTCGTCGCCTCCGACGGCTGGTTGATTCGCCCGCCGTCGGGCCACGACCGCTTCTTCGACATCAACGTCTCCATCCACGGCATCACCGCCGACGCGGTGGCGCATGCCCCCAGCTGGGTCGCGCAGCTCCCCCGCCTTCTCGACTTCATCGGCGACGACGTACTCGTGGCACACAACGCCGGATTCGACATGGCCGTGCTGCGCCGCGCGTGCGAGGCGACGGATGCCGCGCTCCCCGCGATCCGCTCGGTGTGCAGCGTGCAGCTGGCACGGAAGACGTACCAGCTCGATTCCTACCGGCTGCCGCTCGTTGCTGCTGCCGTCGGGTTCCTCGACTTCGCGCATCACGATGCCCTCGCGGACGCGCTCGCGTGCGCACACATCACCATCGACGCGGCTCGCCGGGCCGGCGCGCACGATCTCGTCGAACTCGCGATGCTGCTGGGGGTGCGCGTGCCCGAGCACGAGCCGATCGGGGCTTCGCTGCTCAGCCCGGCCTGACGGAGTCGCTGGTCGTCCGCGGGTCTGTGGGAGGTTCCGGCACGATGTCGGAGGTTCATGACATGATTCGAACATGCATTCGAATGGCGGGCGTGGTAGCGGGATGGGCAGCGACGCAGACGTCGACACACTCGCTCAGCTGGTCGCGGATGCCGAGGGCATAGCGGATACCGCGCGCGCGGCACAGGTCCGGGAGGTTCGTCTCCTCGCTGCCGCCGGCCAGCTGGCGGAGTCCCAGTCCGCGGGAGCACCGGAGAAGGTCAAGGCGCGCGAGATGGCTCTGCGCGGCATCGCGGCGGAGCTGGCCGGGGTGTTCGTGGCGACCGACCGGACCCTGCAGCGTCGCATCGACGAAGCCCGCGATCTGGTCGAGAACTACCCCGTGACGATGGCGGCCTGGGAGGCCGGACGCATCGTCCGCGGGCACGTGCGGGTGATCCACGAGATCGGATGCATCGTGCCCGCGGGAGATCGCGCGGAGTTCGAACGCGTCGCGATCGAGCGCTGCGAGGGCGAGAGACCCAACCGGGTGCGGGACGCGCTGCGGATGATCGCCGAGCGCATTCACCCGCGGACGTTCACCGAGCGGCACGAGGAAGCAGCGGCGGGGCGGGGCGTGTGGGTGCAGCCCGGGGCGGATGGGATGTCCGACCTGATCGCGACCTTGCCGACGGTGATCGCGGACGGGATCGTGGACCGGCTGACGCGGCAGGCGCGGGAGATCATCACCGCGCGAGCCCAGGCTGATGCGCCTGGCACGCCTGACACTCGAGCCGACGCGAACGGCGCTTTACCCGATGCCGACACGACGATTCGCGACGGGTCGTCGTTCATCGACGATGCCCGCACGATCGACCAGGTTCGCGCCGACGTGTTCTCCGACCTGCTCCTCGCCGGGACACCGGCCCTCGATCCCACCGGCACCGGCGACGGCGGCGGAACACTGGGCGCGATCCGGGCACACGTGCAGGTGGCCCTGTCGGCACTCACGCTGATGGGTCAAGATGAAGGGCCCGCGGATCTGGCGGGACGCTCGCCCATCGACGCCGCCACCGCACGCGAACTCGCCGGCAACGCAACCTCGTGGGACCGGCTGCTGACCGATCCGGTCACCGGGACGGTGCTCGAGTGCGACAGCTACCGGCCCACCGCCGCGATGGTGCGACTGCTGCGGGCCCGCGATCGGCACTGCCGGTTCCCCGGATGCCGGCAACCCACGATCCGGTGCGAACTCGACCACACGATCGCCGCATCCGACGGTGGAGCGACACACGTGTGCAACCTCGCGAACCTCTGCAAACGCCATCACGACGTCAAACACCACACCCGATGGCGAGTCCAACAGCTCCCGGGCGGGAGGCTGATCTGGACCTCACCCACCGGACGGGTCTACCGCGAAGACGCACCACCACCACTCGTCGCATTCACCGTCGCGGCTCCACCCGGACCGGGGCTTCCACCGTTCTGACGAGTTCGCCCTTCGGTTGGCGCTGGTCGTGGGTTCGGCGTGCACGGACCGGGTTCGGCCTGCGCTCGCTGGCGCACTCGCGCGTACGCAGCTCGCCGTTTCGCCGGTACCGGTCACCGATTGAGCGTGCACAGACCCACCCGACCCCGGCTTCCACGGTTCTGACGAGTCCATCGTTCGGTTCGCCCTGGTCGCCTGCTCAGCGCGGCCGATTGATGATTCCATGTCAGCGCCGCGCGCGGGAGTGCGGGACTACGCGCCATCACCCGGCGACGCCTGCGTGCGCGGCCACGGTGCCCACCCGTCCGCCGCGGTGCGGAGCACCTCCGCGGCGCTCGACAGCCGCTGCACCGGAAAGTCCTCCACGCGCGATTGGCCGGATCGGCTGCCCTCGGGGAATGTGAACGCGTGCTCCACCGGAAGCTCGGCGCCGGGCACGATAGCCTCGCGGAAGTTCCCCGTCACGACCGCGAAGACCTGCTCCTCGAGTTCGTCTGCGACAGACCGCCATTCCTCGTCACATGCGTCGCACCCGCAATGGGGGTAGTGAGCGTCATGCAGCAGTCCCGAGTGCACCGAGAGACCCGGATACGCATCGAAAACGAAAGTCACCGATGCGCACTGCGGGTCGGCGGGCTGCAGGCGCACCGCACGGAGCACAGCGAAAGAGCTCGGTCTGTTCAGATCTGAGGCGACGTCAACACCCTCTTCGACGTCGACCTCGAATGTCTCGCTTAGGTGAGCGATGAGCGCATCGCCGACAGCATGCAGCGGCGCGAAGCGCTCCGGGTGCGTGTCGACCGAATAGGCGTCTTCTGGAGGCGATCCCGGCCAACGTCTGCCGTACTCGATGACCGCGCCGTCGGCATCGCGGAACACCGGCGTGTCGATGGTCGGGCGCACGTAGCCTTTCATGCCGACATCCTGCCGCACCGTCCGCTCCGGGCGCGGAGAGAGCCGCGCCGCACGCCCCGCCTCCGTGCGATGTCAGAGCCACCGGGCATCCTGGACACATGGACGCCGCTCTCGTCTTCATCCTCATCGTCGTCGCCGCGATCGCCGCCGCGGGTGGCTGGTTCGCGGGCTCCGCGCGCACCTCACGCGAGGGAGCAGCCGACCGAGTCCGTCTCGAGGCTCGCGCGGCCGTTGCTGAGGCCGAGCGCGACGCCCACGCCGAGCAACTGGAACGACAGCGCGAGCTGCAGCGTGAGCTGGGAACCCAGGCGCGGCTCGACCAGGCCGCTCGCGACGAACGCGAACGCCGCGAGCAGGCGGTCTTGCGAGCGCTCGCCCCCGTCCAGGAGTCGCTGCAGGCGATGCAGGCCAAGGTCGAGCTCCTCGAACGCGAACGCAGCGAGCAGTTCGGTTCGGTCGCGGAGCAGCTGCGACTCGGACGCGAGACCGACGAGGCGCTGCGTTCGACGACGGAGTCGCTCGCCGGCGCCCTGCGCTCGAGCGCGGCCCGTGGCGTCTGGGGCGAGACGCAGCTGCGACGCATCGTCGAGTCCGCCGGCCTCACCCGCTACGTCGACTTCGAGCTGCAGTCCAGCATCTCGTCCGACAGCGGCGCGGGGCGCCCCGACCTGATCGTCCGTCTCCCCGGCGACAAGGCGCTCGCGGTCGACGCGAAGGTGCCGCTCGACTCGTATCTCGAGGCGAGCGCGATACCCGTCACCGCGCAGGGTGAGGAGGCGCGACGCCGCAAAGCGTTGCTGACGGCGCACGTCAAGGCGGTGCGCGCCCACGTGGACGCCCTCGCGAAGAAGGCCTACTGGCAGGGCCTGAGCTCGAGTCCCGAGTTCGTCGTCTGCTTCATCCCGAGCGAATCGCTTCTCGCGGCGGCGCTCGACGAAGACCCCGCGCTGCTCGACTACGCCTTCAGCCGGCGCGTCGCACTCGCGTCACCGGTCAACCTGTGGGCGGTGCTGAAGACCGTGGCATACACGTGGACCCAGCAAGACGTCTCCGACGAGGCCCGGCGCCTGTTCGACCTCGGCAACGAGCTGTACCAGCGTCTCGGAGGGCTTGCCTCCCACGCCGGCGACCTGCGCCGTGCGATCGAGCGGACGGTCGAGTCCTACAACAAGTTCGTGGGGACGCTCGAGAGCAGGGTGCTCGTGACGGCGCGGAAGTTCCCGGGCATCGACGAGACACGGCTCGAGGCAACGAGCGCGCCGAGCCCGATCGAGACGTCGACGCGGATGACGACGGCTCCCGAGCTGCTCAGCGCGGACGTCGGCGAGCTTCGCGAACGGCTGTGACGCGTCGGCGGAGGGGAAGGGAGGCGAGCTGTCCGGTCAGGCCGGGAACATGTTGACGAGGCCGACGACGGCGACGGAGACGGCGAGGAAGGCGCCGATCATCCACCAGGCACTCATCTGATGTCCCTCGGGGTGGCGCCGACGCAGCAGCACGTCCGGACGTCGAGCGGGGTCGATCGTCACCGCGACCTGGCCGGTCGGCGGGTTGTTTGCTGTCATCGACATGGTTCTCCCGGGTGCTGACGTAAGGGTGGTCATCGCCGTTGATACCGCTGCCATTCTGACAGAGCCTTGCTGGGAGCATCAGTGGTTGACACGCAGTCGTGTCGTGATAGTTACCCGCCCGAGTTCAGAGCCACTTGGATGTGAGGTGCTCCGAGGTGATCCGACGCAGCGTCCCCGACGCGCCGCGCAGCACCACGCTCTCGGTGTACACGTAGTCGCCTTCGCGCCGAACGCCCCCGACGAGCTCGCCGTTGGTCACACCGGTCGCCACGAAGATCGTGTTCTTGCCGCGGACGAGATCGTCGGCCTCGTAGACGTGACCGTCGAGGTTGAGCCCGGCGTCGATGCCGCGCTGCTTCTCGTCGTCGTCGCGCGCCCACAACCGGCCCTGGATGTGACCGCCGAGGGCCTTGATGGCGCACGCGGTGACGATGCCCTCCGGGCTGCCGCCGACACCCACGCACATGTCCGTGCGCGCGTTGTGCCGGGCCGCGTTGATCCCACCCGCGACGTCGCCGTCGCTCATCAGCCGCGTGCCCGCGCCGGCATCCCGGATCTCCTGGATCAGCTGCGCGTGACGCGGACGGTTCAGGACCGAGACCACCAGTTCATCGACAGGCTTGCCGAGAGCCTTCGCGAGCCGCCGGATGTTCTCGGCGATGGGCAGTCGGATGTCGACGACGCCGACACCCGCAGGGCCGGTGACGAGCTTGTCCATGTAGAACACCGACGAGGCGTCGAGCATCGCTCCCCGGTCGGCGACCGCGATGACCGAGAGCGCGTTGTTGCGCCCCTCCGCGGTGAGGGTCGTGCCGTCGATCGGATCCACGGCGATGTCGGCCTGGGGCCCGCGACCGGTGCCGACCTTCTCGCCGTTGAAGAGCATGGGTGCGGCATCCTTCTCACCCTCGCCGATGACGATCACGCCGTCGAAGTTGACCGTCGTGAGGAACGCGCGCATGGCGTCGACGGCCGCCCCGTCGGCGAGCTCCTTCTGCCCGCGGCCGATGAACGGCACCGAACGGATCGCCGCCGCCTCTGTCGCGCGCACGAGCTCGAGCGCGAGGTTTCGATCGGGATGCAGGGGACTCATGTCGGCGGTCAAACTCACCATGCGCCACAGCATAGGTGCGGGCAGGCGCGAGGATCCGCCGCTTTCGGCCGCGCGCCCACGAAGGAATCGGGATTCTTAACGAATCCGTACATCCAGCCGCGTCGCGAACACGTGACAACAAGCAGCGTCGTTTCTCCGGCCGCCCCGCGGACGGCGAGAGCGGCCTTCGATAAAGTGGGCTCGGTAACACCGCCGATTTGAGGAGCTCTCATGCCCATCGCCACCCCCGAACAGTACGCAGAGATGCTGGATCGCGCGAAGGCCGGTGGTTTCGCCTACCCCGCCATCAACGCCGCCAGCTCGCAGTCCATCAACGCCGTTCTTCAGGGCCTGACCGAGGCCGGCTCCGACGGCATCATCCAGGTCACGACCGGTGGCGCCGACTACTTCGCCGGACACACCGTCAAGGGCCGCGCGACCGGTGCGCTCGCCTTCGCGAAGTTCGCCCACGAGGTCGCCAAGAACTACCCCGTCACGGTCGCGCTCCACACCGACCACTGCCCGAAGCCCGCCCTCGACGACTTCCTGCTGCCGCTCATCTCGGCATCGGAGGAGGCCGTCGCCGACGGCGGTCAGCCGATCTTCCAGTCGCACATGTGGGACGGCTCGGCCGTGCCGCTCGCCGAGAACATCGAGATCGCCAAGGAGCTGCTTCCCCGCATCAAGGCGATCCGCGCGATCCTCGAGGTCGAGATCGGCGTCGTCGGCGGCGAAGAGGACGGCGTGCAGCACGAGGGCTCGAACGACGCCCTCTACACCACGACCGGTGACGTCTCGCAGGTCGTCGAGGCTCTCGGACTCGGTGACCAGGGCCGCTGGATCGCCGCGCTCACCTTCGGCAACGTCCACGGCGTCTACAAGCCGGGCAACGTCAAGCTCAAGCCCGAGCTGCTCGGCGAGATCCAGGCCGGCATCGCGTCGAAGTTCGGCACCGGCGAGAAGCCCCTCGACCTCGTCTTCCACGGCGGCAGCGGCTCGACCGACGAGGAGATCGCCCTCGCCGTCGCGAACGGTGTCGTGAAGATGAACATCGACACCGACACGCAGTACGCGTTCACGCGCTCGGTGGCCGGGTTCATGTTCCAGAACTACGACGGCGTCCTGAAGGTCGACGGCGAGGTCGGCAACAAGAAGGCTTACGACCCGCGCGCCTGGGGCAAGAAGGCCGAGTCGGCCATGGCCGCTCGCGTCGTCGAGGCGACCCGCCAGCTCGGCTCGTTCGGTCAGTCCCAGAGCTGACCGCCGGCCACACGGAACGGCGCCCCACGGATTCGTTCGCGGGGCGCCGTTCTGTCGTTCTCGGGTGCGCGTCAGCGGCTGGTCGAGAACCCGTCGAGCACAGCCGGGTCGGACAGCAGCGGCACTGCCAGCAGCAGGCTCACGATGATGAATGTCACGATCGCGCCGACGAGTGGGATCCACCACGACAGCCGCCGCAGCGACAGCGACCACCACGACAGCACCGCGGTCAGCAGCCACCCCGCGCCGTAGACGACGGCGGCGGCGATGCCCCACGCCCGTCCGCCCGCCGGGTCCGCGAGCGTCCCGTGGATACCAGCCATGTCCATCCACGTCTGCGCGAAGCCCGTGAAGTCGACCAGCTGCGGGATGGCTCCGAGCACCGTCACCAGGCCGTACGCGAGCAGCGCGACCGTGATGATCCGGTCGGCGAGCCGCGTGGGGCGCGCAGCCGACGTGGTCGGGCGCGGCGAGGGAAGCTGCTGTCGTGCGGACTCATGGGGACGGGGTGCCGCTGAGGCGGCCGGCACCTGCGCCGTCTCGACCACATCGGGGTGCGGTGCTTCCCCGCCCAGGGCCGCGATGCGGGCGCGTTGCTCCTCGGGGGTGGCGTACTCGCCGTACTGCGGGCGCGGACGTTCCTGCTCGCTCATGACCGCCCCCGTCCGCCGCGTGCGCGGGCGTCCTGCTTCCCGGCGGCATCCGTCCGCAGTTCCTTCGGCAGGGAGAACATGAGGTCTTCCTCGGCCGTTCGGATCTCGTCAACGTCGGCGTAACCGGCATCCGCGAGACTGGAGAGCACCTGCTGCACGAGCACCTCGGGTACCGAAGCGCCGCTCGTGACCCCGACCGTCCGGACGCCGTCGAGCCACTCCTGCCGGATCTCATCGGCATAGTCGACGCGGTACGCGGCGCGAGCGCCGTACTCGAGCGCGACCTCGACGAGCCTCACACTGTTGGACGAGTTCGCCGACCCCACGACGATCACCAGGTCGGTTTCGGCGGCGATCTTCTTGATGGCGACCTGGCGGTTCTGGGTCGCGTAGCAGATGTCGTCCGAGGGCGGATCCTGCAGTTCGGGGAACCGCACGCGCAGCCGCCGAACGGTCTCCATCGTCTCGTCGACGGAGAGCGTGGTCTGCGAGAGCCAGACGACCCGCGACGGGTCGCGCACCTCGACGGTGTCTGCGTGTTCGGGCGACGTCACGATCGTGATGTGCTCGGGCGCCTCGCCGGCGGTCCCCTCGACCTCCTCGTGCCCCTCGTGGCCGATCAGCAGGATCTCGCGGTCGTCGCGCGCGAACCTCACGGCCTCACGGTGCACCTTGGTCACGAGCGGGCAGGTCGCGTCGATCGCCTGCAGCCCCCGATCGGACGCCGCCGAGACCACCGCGGGAGACACCCCGTGCGCGCTGAAGACGACGTGCGCGCCCTCGGGCACCGCGTCGACCTCGTCGACGAAGACGGCGCCGCGCTCCTCGAGCTCGCGCACGACGTGGATGTTGTGCACGATCTGCTTGCGCACGTAGACGGGCGCACCGAAGCGTTCCAGCGCCTTCTCGACCGCAACGACGGCGCGGTCGACTCCGGCGCAGTATCCTCGCGGAGCTGCCAGGAGCACCCGCTTGGCGGCGCCCACAGGGATATCCTGGAGACGGCCGTGACGCCCCGGCACGCGGGGAACGGGCAGCCGGACGGCGGGAGTGCTCACTCCTCGATTCTACGAGGCGCATCCTGCCAGCCGCTCGGAACCGGCCGTGAGGAGCCTCATGCCGTCGTTCGAGACCGCGCCCGATCAGACGCCGCCGCCGGATGCCGTCCATCCTCGCGATTCGTCGCCGCAGACGCCGACCTCGATCTCGCGGCTCAACGAGACCATCCGCGACTTCGTGCAGCGGTGGAACGCCGTGTGGGTCGAGGGCGAGATCACCTCCTGGAACCTCCGCGGCGGTCATGTCTTCGGTCGCCTGAAGGACGCCGAAGCGGATGCCGCACTCTCGTTCCGCCTCTGGTCGAGCACCCTGCAGCGCCTCGGCTCGAGCCCGCAGGTCGGCGACCGCGTCGTCGCGTGCGTCAAGAGCGACTACTTCGTGAAGTCTGGCGACTTCTCGTTCACGGTGTCGGCCATGCGACCGACAGGTCTCGGCGATCAGCTCGTCCAGCTCGAGCGTCTACGCGCGAAGCTGCGGGCGGAAGGTCTGTTCGATCCGTCCCGCAAGCGGAGCCTGCCGTTCCTCCCCCACATGATCGGCCTGATCACGGGTGAGCGCAGCGACGCGGAACGCGACGTGCACCGCAACGCCGAGCTGCGCTGGCCGCACGTCGCCTTCCGCACGGTGCACGCGGCGGTGCAGGGCGATCGGTGCGTTCCCGAGACGATCGCGGCTCTGCGCGCCCTCGACGCCGACCCGGAGGTCGATGTGATCGTCATCGCGCGCGGCGGCGGCGACCCGCAGACGCTTCTCGGTTTCAGCGACGAGAGGCTGCTGCGGGCCGTGGCCGCGGCGACGACGCCGGTGGTGTCGGCGATCGGCCACGAGAACGACCATCCGCTCCTCGACGACGTCGCCGACCTCCGCGCGTCGACGCCGACGGATGCCGCCAAGCGGGTCGTGCCCGACGTCGTGGAGCAGCGCGCGCTCGTCGAGCAGCTGCGCAGCCGCGCCCGTACGCGCCTCACGCAGCGCGTCTCGCACGATCTCGCGCAGCTCGAGCAACTGCGATCGCGGCCGGTGCTGCGCAATCCGGAATCGCTCATGACGACCCGCGCGCACGAACTGCACGTCCTCACGGCGCGCGGTCGAGACGTCGTGACGCGCCGCATGGATGCCGCGGGCCACGACATCGCCCGGCTCCGCGCCACACTCCGGGCGCTCTCGCCGGGCGCCACACTCGACCGTGGCTACGCCATCGCTCATCTCGATGCGGGAGTCATCATCCGAGACGCCGCGCAGGCCCCGGCGGGCTCGCACGTCACCGTCACCGTCGGCCGCGGCGCGTTCGCGGCGCGCTCCGAAGGCGTCGTCGACGACGGGGCCGCGCCCGCTGAGGCGGCGGGCGCACCGGCGGACCCGTCCTAGAATGGCTGACATGACTCCGCCGGCCGAAGGGCTCTCCGCCGACGTCGAGACCCTCAGCTTCGAACAGGCGCGCGACGAGCTCGTGCGCGTCGTGGCCGAGCTCGAACAAGGTGCGCCGACTCTCGAGCAGTCGCTCGCCCTGTGGACGCGCGGCGAGCAGCTCGCCGCACGATGCGAGGAATGGCTGCTCGGCGCCAAGCGCCGGCTCGACGAAGCGCGCGCCACGCGCGCGGACGACGCGTGATGGCCAAGGGGCCCCGCGTCGTCGCGGAGCTCGGCCGCCCCGAGACGCCCGACGAGACCGCCGCCCGCAAGGCGGCGTCGTCGCAGGTCTACCGCTCGAGCCAGAACGTGCGGAACCTGCTCGCCGCCCTCATCGTCACGGTGGCCGTCGTCGCGGTCATCGTGTTCGCCGTGCCGCGCGGCTCGGTCCCCGAACAGCCCGGCATCGACGTCGCCGCGGTCGCGACGGATGTCGGCTC
Organism: Microbacterium sp. 1262; assembly: GCF_040544895.1. NCBI lineage: Bacteria > Bacillati > Actinomycetota > Actinomycetes > Micrococcales > Microbacteriaceae > Microbacterium > Microbacterium sp. 1262. The sequence goes on along the minus strand of NZ_JBEPKU010000001.1, from coordinate 881,945 downwards.
CGGCATCGGTCGCCAGCTCGTGGCTCCCGAGGTGCCCGAAGCGTGGCGCGTGAACAAGGCGGAGCTCGCCGGCGACGACGTCCAGACCTGGGAGATCGTCTACGCGCCAGCCAGCGGATACGTCAACGTGCAGCAGGCGTTCGACGCCGATGCCGGCTGGGCGTCGCGGCAGGTCAGCGGCTCGCGCACGACGTCGACCGAGACCATCGACGGCGTGTCGTGGGAGGTCTTCGAGATCCCCGATCCCGCGCGCGCCGGGAACATCTCGTATGCCCTGACGACCCAGGCGGGAGTCGACACCATCCTCGTCTACGGCGGCGGGGCCATCGACGCCGAGACCGTGCGCACCGCTGCGCGCGGCCTCGCGACCCAGATCGTCGAACTGCAGGAGGAGACACCATGACGTCGACCGCGGCCGCTCCGGCATCCCCTACGCCCCAGGAAGCCTGGGACGAGATGCGCGCGGGAAACATCCGATTCGTCGAAGGCGCCCCGCGCCACCCCCGGCAGGACGTCGAGCGCCGCCACGAGATCGCCGGCTCGCAGACTCCGCGCGCCGCGCTCTTCGGCTGCTCCGACTCGCGCCTCGCGGCTGAGATCATCTTCGACGAGGGCCTCGGCGACCTCTTCGTGATCCGAAACGCCGGTCAGGTCATCTCCGACTCGGTCGTCGGCAGCCTCGAGTACGCCGTCGCCGTGCTGAACGTGCCGCTGATCGTCGTCCTCGCCCACGACGCCTGCGGCGCCGTGCGTGCCGCGATCGACAGCACAGGCATCGACGCTCCCCCGCTGCCGCCGCTCATCTGGCGTCAGATCTCCCCCATCGTGCCCGCCGTGCGCCGCGTCCTGCGGGCAGGAGCCGACGCCGGCGTCACCGCCGAGAACGTGGACGCCGAGGTCGTGGGCCGCGAGCACCTGCGCGACACGGTCGGTCAGCTGCTCCACGCGTCCGAGCTCATCAGCACCGCCGTCGCCGAGGGCCGACTGGCCATCATCGGAGCGAACTACCGCCTCGGCGAAGGCGCCGCTGAGGCTTCCATCATCCTCGGCGACGTCCACGACGACGCCGCATCCTGACGACATCCCACCGAGAGAGGAACAACGACGTGACCGACATCGAGTACCGCATCGAGCACGACACCATGGGAGAGGTCCGCGTCCCGAAAGACGCCCTCTACGCCGCGCAGACCCAGCGCGCGGTCGAGAACTTCCCGATCTCGGGCTCGGGGCTCGAGTCGAGCCAGATCGCCGCACTCGCGCGGATCAAGAAGGCCGCCGCGCTCGCCAACAAGGAGCTCGGCACGCTCGACCCCGCCATCGCCGATGCGATCGCCGGAGCAGCCGACGAGGTCGTCACCGGGCGCTACGACGCGCACTTCCCCGTCGACACGTACCAGACCGGTTCCGGCACGTCGTCGAACATGAACATGAACGAGGTGCTGGCCACCCTCGCGACCCGCGCGCTCGGCAGCACGGTGCACCCGAACGACCACGTCAACGCGTCGCAGTCGTCGAACGACGTCTTCCCGACGTCGGTGCACATCGCCGTGACCCAGGCGCTCATCGACGACCTCATCCCCTCCCTCGACCACCTGGCGGTCGCCTTCGAGACGAAGGCCGAGGAGTGGAAGGACGTCGTGAAGTCAGGTCGTACGCACCTCATGGATGCCACGCCCGTGACCCTCGGTCAGGAGTTCGGCGGCTACGCACGCCAGATGCGCCTCGGCATCGAGCGCGTCCAGGCCGTGCTGCCCCGCGTCGGCGAGGTCCCCCTCGGCGGCACCGCCGTCGGGACGGGCATCAACACGCCCCTCGGCTTCCCGCAGAAGGTCATCGAGCTGCTCGCGGCCGAGACCGAGCTTCCGATCACCGAGGCGAAGGACCACTTCGAGGCGCAGGCCAACCGAGACGGCCTCGTCGAGGCGTCCGGCGCCCTGCGCACGATCGCGGTATCGCTGACGAAGATCAACAACGACATCCGCTGGATGGGCTCGGGCCCGAACACCGGTCTCGGTGAGCTCCACATCCCCGACCTCCAGCCCGGCTCGTCCATCATGCCCGGCAAGGTCAACCCGGTCGTTCCCGAAGCCGTGCTGATGGTGTCGGCCCGGGTCATCGGCAACGACGCGACGGTCGCGTGGGCCGGGGCATCCGGCTCGTTCGAGCTGAACGTCGCCATCCCGGTGATGGGCACGGCGCTGCTCGAGTCGATCCGCCTGCTCTCGAACGCCGTGCGCGTGCTCGCCGACAAGACGGTGGCCGGTCTGCAGGCCAACGTCGAACGCGCCGCCGCGTTCGCAGGCATGTCGCCGTCGATCGTCACCCCGCTGAACAAGCTCATCGGGTACGAGGCCGCGGCGAAGATCGCCAAGCACTCCGTCGCCAAGGGCATCACGGTCCGCGAGGCCGTGATCGACCTCGGATACGTCGAGCGGGGCGAGCTGACCGAGGCGCAGCTCGACGAGAAGCTCGACCTGCTCTCGATGACGCACCCTGGTTGATAATCGGAGGGTGAACCCGTCGCGGTCGGAAGCCCGGCGCGCACGCATCCTGGGGATCGTCCTCGCGATCGTGTGCGCCGGCTTCGTCGTCGCCGCGATCGGCTCGCTGCTGGTGTTCCTGCTGCTCGGAGTCGAGCTCCCCTGGGCGGCTGTTCTGGTCTTCGCCGTCGCCGGCGCCGGCACTCTTGTGACGGTATGGCTCGTCGGCTGGCCGCTCCTGGCCACCCCGCCGCGCGAGGCGGCGGCTCAGGACGCCTTCGACGCGGCGGTCGAGGCCCAACGACGTCTGCTCGACGACGTGCGTCACGAGCTCAAGACACCGATCGCCATCGTGAGGGGGCACCTCGAACTCGTCGATGCCGATGACCCGGCGGATGTCGACGCCGTCCGCGAGATCTCGATCGGCGAACTCGATCGCATGACCCGCCTCATCGGTGACATCGATCTCTTGGCTTCGGTCGAGGGCGAGCGGTTCGCCCTCGACGAGGTCGACATCGAGAGCCTGACCCAGCGCGTGGTCGACCTCGTCACCGTCATCCCCGGGCACGATTGGGCCGTCGAATCGACGCAGCGCGGGATCATCCACGGCGACGCCGACCGCCTGCTCCAGGCATGGCTGCAGCTGGCCGACAACGCCGCCAAGCACACCCCGGTGGGAACCGCGATCGAGCTCGGCAGCGGCATTTACGCGGGCGCCTTCCACCTCTGGGTGCGCGACCACGGCCCCGGCATCCCGCCCGCGGCCCGGCATCGCATCTTCCGCAGATTCGATCGCGGCGGTCGCCGGCGGTCGGTCGGCGGCTCGGGTCTCGGCCTCGCCATCGTCGATGCGATCGCGAAGGGCCACGGCGGTTCCTGCACGGTCACGGAGACCGCGGGCGGCGGCGCTACCTTCACCATCACGATCCCGCTCCGCTCGGCCCGGCGCCTCCCTGCGCCGGTGCGGGCCGACGAGGTCGTCCTCCAGCGCAAGGAGATCGGATGACCCGCATCCTGCTCGTCGACGACGAGCCCCACATCATCGGCCTCCTGGAGCGTGCGGTACGCACCGCCGACATGGAGCCGCTCGTCGCCGAGGACGGTGAGACGGCGCTCGACCTGCTCGAGGGCGAGGATATCGACCTCGTCATCCTCGACGTCGGGCTTCCGGGAATCGACGGGTTCGAGGTACTGCGCCGCCTCCGCGCGTCCGGATCGGCCGTGCCCGTCATCATGCTCACCGCTCGGAGCGGAACGAACGACACCGTCGAAGGGTTGGATGCGGGGGCGAGCGACTACGTGTCCAAGCCGTTCGTCGTCGCCGAACTCCTCGCCCGGGTACGCTCGCGGCTGCGCGAGAGCGCGGGCCCGACGACCATGATCACCCGCGACGGCGTCAGCCTCGACATGCTGACCCGGCGTGCCACCGTCGACGGCCGCGACATCGATCTCTCCGCACGGGAGTTCGCGCTCGCCGAGCAGTTCCTCCGCCATGCCGGCGAGGTGCTCAGCCGCGAGACGCTGCTGAGCCGCGTCTGGGAGCTCGACTTCGACCCCGGATCGAACGTGGTCGATGTCTACGTGCGCTATCTGCGGGGCAAGGTCGGCGCCTCGCGCATCGTCACGGTACGCGGTGAGGGGTACCGCTGGGATTGAGGTCGGCCCCGGTCTTCCCGAGGCCGACCTCATCCGGGATCAGCTGAGTTCGCCCGCCTCGAGCAGATCCGTCACGAGCGCCGCGATCGCCGACCGCTCCGAGCGCGTGAGCGTCACGTGGCCGAACAGGTCGTGGCCTTTGAGCGTCTCGATCACGGAGGCGATGCCGTCGTGCCGTCCGACCCGCAGGTTGTCGCGCTGGCCGACGTCGTGGGTGAGGACGACGCGGGAGTTCTGACCGATGCGACTGAGGACCGTCAGCAGAACGTTGCGCTCGAGCGACTGGGCCTCGTCGACGATGACGAAGGCATCGTGCAGCGAGCGACCGCGGATGTGCGTGAGCGGCAGCACCTCGAGCAGCCCGCGCGCGATGATCTCCTCGACCACGTTGCCCGAGACGACCGACCCCAGGGTGTCGAAGATGGCCTGACCCCAGGGGTTCATCTTCTCCTGGGCGTCGCCGGGAAGGTAGCCGAGCTCCTGACCGCCGACGGCGAAGAGCGGACGGAAGACGATGATCTTGCGCTGCTGCTGCCGTTCGAGCACCGACTCGAGGGCAGCGCACAGCGCGAGCGCTGACTTGCCCGTGCCCGCGCGACCGCCGAGCGAGACGATGCCGACATCCGGGTCGAGCAGGAGGTCGATCGCGATCCGCTGCTCCGCCGAGCGTCCGTGCAGTCCGAAGACGTCACGATCGCCCCGCACGAGGCGGAACGAGCCCGGGCCCGTCACGCGCCCGAGGGCAGACCCCCGCTCGGAGTGGATGACCAGCCCGGTGTTGACCGGGACGCCGCGCACCTCATCACTCGTGGCGACCTCGCTCTCGTAGAGATCGCTCATCTCGTCGCCGGAGAGGTCGATGTTCGCGATGCCGGTCCATCCGGAGTCCACGGCCTGCTCGGCGAGGTACTCCTCCGCGCTGATGCCCAGCGAAGCCGCCTTGACCCGCATCGGCAGGTCTTTCGAGACGACCGTGACCGGCTGCCCCTCCTGAACGAGGTGCATCGCGACGGCGAGGATGCGCGTGTCGTTGTCACCCAGCCGCATCCCGGCGGGGAGCACCGAGGGGTCGGTGTTCGTCAGCTCCACCCGCAGGGTGCCGCCCTCGCCGACGGGAACGGGGAAGTCGAGCCGGCCGTGCTCGACCCGCAGGTCGTCGAGGTGGCGCAGCGCCTGGCGGGCGAAATAGCCGATCTCGGGATCGTGCCGCTTGCCCTCGAGCTCGGTGACGACCACGACGGGGACGACGACCGAATGCTCGGCGAAGCGGAACAATGCTCGCGGATCACTCAGCAGGACCGACGTGTCCAGCACGTAGGTGCGCAGCTCCTGGTCGAGCTCGTCACCTCCGCCGTGGATGACGCGACGCTGCTGCTCTGTTGCTCGTGCGGCCACAACCCACTCCCCGCCTCGGGTGTCTCACCCGATTCACACGAGTCGACCAGGGGTCACGAGTCGTGAGAAGGCCGACTCGAACGGGCGCCGTGCCCGTTGCGATGACAGTACGGCGGGCGACCGGCAGCCCGCCAGCGCGACACGCCCGCGAAGGTTTCGCCAACGTGAACTCTGCGTGCCGTGCTTGGCGCGTCAGCCGCCGAAGCGGCGGTCGCGCGTCGCGAAGTCGCGAATCGCGCGCAGGAAGTCCACTTCACGCAGGTCGGGTCCGAGCGCCTCGACGAAGTAGAACTCGCTGTGCGCCGACTGCCAGAGCAGGAAGTCGCTGAGGCGCTGCTCGCCGGAGGTGCGGATGACGAGATCGGGGTCGGCCTGGCCGCCGGTGTAGAGGTGCTCGCCGATCTGCTCGGGCGTCAGACTCTCCGCGAGCTCCTCCATAGATCCGCCGCGCTCGTGGTGGCTCGTGATGATGCTCCGCACCGCATCCACGATCTCGCCCCGCCCGCCGTAACCCACGGCGAGGTTGACGTGCAGACCGGTGTTCTCGCGCGTGCGGTCCTCCGCCTTGGCGAGCACGCGGGCGAGATCATCGGGCAGCTGGCCCGCGCGGCCCACGTGCTGCACGCGCCACCCCGGCTCGCTCGAGAGCGTCTCGGCCAGCTCGGCGATGATCTCGAGCAGGTCGGCGAGTTCGCGCGAGTCGCGCTTGGCGAGGTTGTCGTGCGAGAGCAGATAGAGCGAGACGACGCGGATGCCGAGCTCGTCGCACCAGCGCAGGAACTCGTGCATCTTCGCGGCTCCGGCGCGGTGGCCCTCGGCGGGGGTGGGGTAACCCGCCTGGCGCGCCCACCGACGGTTGCCGTCGATCATCATCGCGACGTGATGCGGAACGGTCTCCGGCGTCAGGTGCCGGCGCAGCCGGGACGCATACAGGCGATAGAGGGGTCCTCGTCCGCGGTTCGCAGCCACTCCCCTACGTTACTCCTCGCCCTCATGTGAACGCTGGCATATGCCAGAGCGTACGCTCGTGTTGTGACCCGACCCGCACCCGATGAGGGCGTCGAGATGCCCCAGCTTCCCCTATTGGACGCCGCTGCCGTCAGCGCTCAGGTCGAGCTGCGCCCGTCGTGGCGGGGCTGGATCCACGCGGCGACCTTCCCCGTCGCGATCGCCGCAGGCATCGTTCTGATCGTGCTCGCGCAGGGCGCGCCGGCCAAGTGGGCGAGCGCCGTGTTCATGACCACCTCGCTGCTGCTGTTCGGCAACTCCGCGCTCTACCACCGGTTCGACTGGAAGCCGCGCACCAAGGCGATCCTCAAGCGGATCGACCACGCGAACATCCTTCTCCTGATCGCCGGAACGTACACGCCGCTGGCGGTGCTGGCCCTTCCCACCGAGCAGACGGTGCTGCTGCTGTCGCTGGTGTGGGGCGGAGCGATCGCGGGCATCTTCTTCCGCGTGTTCTGGATACACGCACCGCGCTGGCTCTATGTCGCGCTCTATCTCGCGCTGGGCTGGGCCGCGGTGATGTACATCGTTCCGCTGTTCCAGGCCAACGCCGCCATGATGATCCTGGTGATCATCGGCGGCCTGCTCTACAGCGGCGGCGCGGTGGTCTACGCGCTGAAGAAGCCGAACCCGTGGCCGGGCCACTTCGGCTTCCACGAGATCTTTCACGTCTGCACGGTCCTGGCATTCCTCTGCCACTGGACGGCGTGCCTCCTCATCGCGCTCGAGCCCGCGTATCACGCGGGCTGAGGTCGCGGAGGGACGAGGCCGACGGCCCCGGAGGTCAGCGCGTGTCGGCGTCCCGTTCGCCGCGAGCTGCGGCATCCTCTTCGTCGAGCTGCTCGCGCACCTCGGCACGGTATCGGCCCCGACGTACCCGTCGAAGCATGTCGAGCAGGAGGAGCACGACGGCGATCGTCAGGATCACGATCGCTCCGAAGCCCCACGGGCCGGGCGTGACCGACGTGGGGTCGACCGTGATCTCGGGGAGCGGTGTCGCCGCCGACGTGAGCCACAGGAGGGAGTTCATGGTTCCTCGATCTGCGCGAGAAGCGCTTAGCCTGGAACCACCAGCCTAATCCCGTCAGAACCACCCCGGAGACCGTCATCATGACCACGCAGCTCAAGCTCGACCAGCGCTACGGTCGGACGCGTGAGAAGCGGTCCCGGCGGATTCTGATCGGTGCCGCTGCGGTGGTGGGGGCAAGCGTTCTCGGACTCGTGGCCTGGACGACCGTGACCGGCGCCATCGACTCCGTCGACACCGACGCGACCGGATTCCAGGTGATCGACGAGCACTCGGTGGTCGTCTCGTTCCAGGTCAGCGGCGCGCGCGACAAGCCGCTCGCGTGCGCCCTCGAGGCCCAGGACACCGAGCACGGCGTCGTCGGGTGGCGGGTCGTCGAGTATCCGGCCGCTGACGGTGTCTCACGAGCGTTCACCGAGACCATCCCGACCGTGGCGCTGGCGACCAATGGTTTGGTGACCTCTTGCTGGATCCCGTAGTCTAGGCATTTCTTGTGCGCCCCGGTCGGATGCCGGGGCGTTCGCCATAGGCGGCTGTGCGCCGCGCCAGTCCAAGGAGATCACATGTCGAACGACGCTCCCGTCACCTTCCTCACGCAGGACGCCTACGACCGTCTCGTCGCGGAGCTCGAACACCTCTCGACGACGGGCCGCGAGGAGATCGCCAAGCGCATCGAGGCCGCGCGCGAGGAGGGCGACCTGAAGGAGAACGGCGGCTACCATGCCGCGAAGGACGAGCAGGGCAAGCAGGAGGCGCGCATCCGCACGCTGCAGCAGCTGCTCAAGGACGCGACCGTCGGAGAGGCTCCCGAATCCGACGGCACCGTGCTCTCGGGCACCGTCGTCACCGCGCTCGTCGCCGGCGGCGAGGAGGTCTTCCTCCTCGGCAGCCGCGAGATCGCGGCCGGCTCAGAGCTCGATGTCTACAGCGAGGCGTCACCGCTCGGCGAGGCCATCCTCGGCCTCAAGGAGGGCGACAAGACCTCGTACACCGCGCCGAACGGGCGCGACATCTCCGTCGAGATCGTCAAGGTCGAGACCTACTCGGGCCAGTGACCCGCGAGCTTCGCGCCGGCGTCCGTCAATCGGCGACGACCGTCGGCGCGAAGCCGGCATCCTCGAGGATCGCGATGACCTGAGCGCGGTGCTCCTCACCCCGCGTCTCGACGCTCAGCTGGAGGATCACCTCGCTGATCTGCAGCCCCTGCCCGTGGCGGGTGTGCAGCACCTCGATGACGTTCGCGCCCGCGACCGACAGGAGCTCCGAGACGCGAGCCAGCTGGCCGGGCCGATCGGGAAGCGGGATCTGCAGCGTCATGTACCGACCGGATGCCGCGAGGCCGTGGGCGACGACGCGCTGCAGCAGCAGAGGGTCGATGTTGCCGCCCGAGAGCACCGCGACCGTTGGGCCCGACGCCGTCACCTTGCCCGCGAGGATGGCTGCGACACCCACTGCGCCGGCGGGCTCGACGACCTGCTTCGCGCGCTCGAGCAGCACCAGAAGCGCACGGGCGATGTCGTCGTCCGAGACCGTGACGACCTCGTCGACGAGCTCGCGGATGACCGCGAACGTCTCGTCGCCGGGGCGGGCGACCGCGATGCCGTCGGCGATCGTCGGGGTCGTCTCGACCGCGAGCGGCATCCCTGCAGCCAGCGACGATGGATACGCAGCCGCGTTCTCCGCCTGCACCCCGATCACGCGCACGCGGCGCCCCTCGGCGGCAGCGCGGCCCTTCACTGCGGCGGCGACGCCGGCGATGAGACCGCCTCCCCCGATCGGGATCAGGAGTGTTTCGATGTCGGGCACCTGGTCGACGAGCTCGAGTCCGAGAGTCCCCTGGCCCGTGATGACGTCGGGGTGGTCGAACGGATGGATCAGCACGGCACCGGTGCGCTCGGCGAATTCGGCGGCCAGGCGCAGGGGCGTCTCGACCGTCGCGCCCTCGAGCACGACATCGGCGCCGTAACCGCGGGTGGCGAGGAGCTTGGGGACGGGGACGCCGAGCGGCATGAAGATCGTCGCCCGGATACCGAGCTTCTGCGCTGCGAGCGCGACGCCCTGGGCGTGGTTGCCGGCCGACGCCGCGACGACGCCGCGCGCGCGTTCTTCCTCGGTGAGGCGGGAGAGGCGGTAGGTCGCGCCGCGGATCTTGAACGAGCCGGTGCGCTGCAGGTTTTCGAGCTTCAGGTGCACGGGCACGCCCAGGAGATCCGAGAGGTGCTCGGAGTACTCCATCGGCGTGCGGGTGACGACGCCGTCGAGCACGGCCGCTGCGGCGTCGAGGTCGGCCGGAGTGGGTCCGGTCATGCGTTCTTCCTCCGGTCTCGGGGCACGGTGCTCCAGATCATCTCATCGGGCCGCGGGGCGACCCCGGTCTCCCACGAACGTCGCGACACGTAGAGCACGACGACGTTGACGAATGCGGCCAGCGGAACCGCGAACAGGGCCCCGGGAATGCCGGCGATCATCGCACCGCCGGCGACGACGATGACGACGGCGAGCGGGTGGACCTTCACCGCCGAGCCCATGAGGAGCGGCTGCAGGATGTGCCCCTCGAGCTGCTGCACGCCGAGCACGATGACGAGCATCCACAGCGCGATCCAGGGGCCGTTGTAGACGAGCGCGAGGAAGACGGCGAGGGCGCCCGTGACCACGGCCCCCACGAAGGGGATGAAGGCACCGAGGAACACGAGCACAGCGATCGGGGCCGCGAGCGGCACGCCGAGGAAGAGGGCGCCCAGACCGATACCGGTTGCGTCGATCGTCGCGACGAGCAGCTGGGTGCGCGCGTAGGTCACGACGGTGCGCCACCCCGTCCGGCCGGCGCCGTCGACCGCCGGACGAGCCTGACGGGGAAAGAGCCGGACGACCCAACGCCAGATGCGCCCGCCGTCGGCGAGGATGCACAGCAGGATGAAGAGCACGAGCAGCGCTCCGGTCGCGACGTGCCCCACGGTGGAGCCGATGGCGAGCGCGCCCGACCACAGGAGTGACGCCTGCTGTTCGAGGAAGCCCCAGCCCTGCTGGAGCAGACCGTCGATCTCCGTCGAAGTGAGATGGAGCGGACCGTCGATGAGGTACTGACGAAGTTGGCCGACGGCTTCGACCGTTCTCGCCTGAACCGAAGACCACTGCCGGCTGATCTGCCAGATCGCGAGCCAGAGGAGGCCCGAGATGACGGCGATGGTCGCGAGCACGCTCACCACGATCGCCGCCCAGCGCGGCACACGGTGCTCCAGCATCCAGAGCAGACCCGGCCAGAGCAGCGCCGCGATCAGGATCGCGATGAGCAGCGGGATGACGAGCAGCTTGAGCTGGATGATGATCCAGATGGCCACGCCCGCGGCGGCAGCGACCACGAGCAGCCGCCAGGAGTACGCCGTGGCCAAACGCAGGCCCCGGGGAATTCCCGTCGACGTCTCGGTGGCAACGGTTCGGGTGCGCAGGGCGTCGAAGAAGGACCGCCCGACCTTGTCGTCGCTCATCCGGCCAGTCTAAGACTGCGCCGCGGGCGCGTCCGACCGTCGGGGGCGGTCTCAGAGCGTCCGCTCAGAACTGCACGCGCGGCGGCTCCGCGATCGCCGCGCCGTTCTGAACCTCGAAGAACTCTCGTTCGGAGAACCCGAGGCTGCGCGCGAAGAGGTTGTTGGGGAACACCTTGATCTTCGTGTTCATTTCTCGCACGCCGCCGTTGTAGAAGCGACGCGACGCCTGGATCTTGTCCTCGGTGTCGACGATCGCCTGCTGCAGCTGCAGGAAGTTCTGGCTCGCCTGGAGCTGTGGATACGCCTCGGCGACCGCGAACAGCGACTTCAACGCCTGCTGGACGTGCCCCTCGGCTACTCCCGCCTCGGCCGGCCCGTTCGCAGAAAGGATCTCGGCACGAGCACGGGTGACGTTCTCGAAGACCGCCTTCTCGTGTGCGGCATAGCCGCGCACCGTGTCGATGAGGTTCGGGAGAAGGTCCGCGCGCCGCTTCAGTTGCACGGTGATGTCGCTCCAGGCCTCGTCGACGCGGACGTTCAACGCCACGAGCGAGTTGTAGGTCGCCCACAGGTAGATGCCGATCACGGCAAGCAGTGCGACGATGACGATGACCGGGATCAGCCACTCCATTGCATGTCCCCCTTCTCCGCGACCAGTCTAACCAGGGCGTATCCGGCCGAACCGGCCACGCACGCGAACTCGCAGGTCTTACCCACCCGGGGCGAGCCGGGACAGGAGCACGGCGAGTTGAGACCGTTCGCTCTCGGTGAGCGGCGCGAGCACCGCACGCTCGCTCTCCAGATGGTCCGGGAGGACGCGGTCGACCACCCGGAGCCCCTTCGGGGTCAGGCGCACGATCTTCCCCCGTCCGTCCGCGGGGTCAGGATGGCGGCTGACGTAGCCCAGGCCCTCGAGCCGGTTCAGCCGCTGGGCGACGGCGCTCGAGGTGATCATGGCATCCGCCGCGAGCTCAGCGGGCGTCAGCTCATAGGGCTTCCCCTGCCGGGTGAGCGTCGCAAGCACATCGAAGGTCGCCGCGTCGATACCGTGACGCACGAACGTGGCCGCGAGGCGCGCATCGACGGCGGCCGCCGCCCGCCCGAGCCGCCCGATGACCGCCATCGGGGTCACGTCGAGGCCGGGCCTCTCACGCGCCCACTGTTCCAGAATCCGGTCGACGCGGTCCATGTCCTCGATCCTACTGGCTAAGCACTGAGCTATAGTCACTAAGTGCTTAGCAATCGGACCGCATTCGTTCCCCTGACCGCCATCGCGCCCCTGGTCTGGGGAACCACGTACCTGACCACGACGACGTTCCTTCCGCCGGGGCATCCGCTGCTCATCGCGACCGTGCGCGCGCTGCCGGCCGGGCTGATCCTGCTTCTCGTGGCCCGACGTCTGCCCACCGGGTCGTGGTGGTGGCGCGCCTGGATCCTCGGCGCCCTCAACTTCACGGTCTTCTTCGGGTGCCTCTTCGTCGCCGCCGACCGGCTACCCGGCGGCGTGGCAGCCGTCGTCGGCGGGATCCAGCCGCTCATCGTCGCAATGCTCGGCTGGTGGATCCTCTCCGAGCGGCTGACCGTGCTGACGTCGATCGCCGGAGTCGCCGGTGTCATCGGCGTCGGGATGATCGTCGCGCCCGGAGGCGCCGACCTCGACCCGATCGGTATCGCCGCGGCGCTCGGCGGCGCAGTCTCGATGGCCGTCGGCACAGTCCTGACGAAGCGCTGGGGCGCGGGGCAGCCGCCGCTCACGATCACAGCGTGGCAGCTCGTCACGGGCGGGATCCTGCTCGCGGTGCTCACGGCGTTCCTCGAGCCGCTGCCGGACGCGCTTCCCACCGCGCCCGAACTCGGGGCCTACGCGTACCTCACGCTCATCGGCACGGCGCTCGCCTACCTGCTGTGGTTCCGCGGCGTGCGGGCGCTGCCGACGCGCCTTCCGGCGTTCCTGGGGCTGTTGAGCCCCGTCGTGGCGGTCCTGCTCGGGCTGCTCGTCGCCGGCGAGACGCTGAGCGCCCTCCAAACCGCCGGCCTCGTCACGGTGCTCGCGTCGGTGACCGCCGCCGTCGCACAGCGCGGCCCGAAGATCCCCGACGTACCCCCGGTGGGACTCGAACCCACACTGAAGCGATTTTAAGTCGCCTGCCTCTGCCATTGGGCTACGGGGGCCCGGTCCCACGTTACCGGCCCCCGGGTGGCCGCTCAGGCCCAGGGGTGACCCTTCATCTGGCAGCACACGCCCACTCGCACCCCACGAAGCGGCGCAACCTGCCAACTGAGCGCACTGCGCAGAAACGACGAGGCCCCCGTCACCGTGCGGTGCGGGGGCCTCGTCGTGACGGGCGAAATCAGTTCGCGTCGACCTTGTTGTCCTTCTCGGCGGGAGCGACCGCTGCGGCGCCCTCGTCCTTCGCGACGCTCTTCGGGTCGATCGGCGGCTGCGGGTTCTCCGCGGCCGGCTGAGTGGGACGCGGACGCGCGGCGAACTCCTCGAACGCGGCGCGCGGGGCGAGCGTGCCCTGGAGCGCGACGTTGTCGCGGCCGAGCCAGAAGTTCATCCACCAGTCGCCGACGACGCGCCACTTGCGCTCCCAAGACGGCATCGCGAGGCCGTGGTAGCCGCGGTGCGCGACCCAGGCGAAGAAGCCCTTGATCGCGATCTTGCCGGACTGGAAGACACCGTTGCCGAGGCCGAGACCGGCGACTGCGCCGAGGTTCTTGTGGAAGTACTCGCGAGGCGTCTCACCGCGGAGAACCGCGACGAGGTTCTTCGCGAGCAGCTTGGCCTGGCGTACGGCGTGCTGCGCGTTGGGCACGCAGTACCCGCCCACGCCGCCGCCGGTGAGGTCGGGAACGGCCGAGATGTCACCGGCAGCCCAGGCGCCCTCGACGATCTCCTCGGGCGTCCCGACGCGCAGGTCAGCGCGCGTACGGATGCGACCGCGCTCCTCGACGGGCAGGTCGCTGCCGCGGACGACCGTCGGGTTCGCCATGACGCCGGCGGTCCAGATGATGACGTCGGTGGGAATGACCTCACCCGTCGACAGCGCGACGTTGCCGCCCTCGGCGCCCTGCACCTGCGTGTCGAGGTGCACGTTGGCACCCTTCTTCGCGAGGTCCTTGAGGACCCACTGGCTGGTCTCGAGGGAGACCTCGGGCATGATGCGGCCCATCGCCTCGATGAGGTGGAAGTGCGTGTCCTCGAAACGGAGCTGGGGGTAGCTCTTGAGGAGCGACGACGCCATCGCGCGCAGCTCGGCGAACACCTCGATGCCCGCGAAGCCGCCGCCGACCACGACGACGGTCAGCAGGCGGTCGCGCTCGGGACCGGCCGGCAGGTTCGCCGCGCGGTCGAAGTTCGTGAGGATGCGGTCGCGGATGGCCATGGCCTCTTCGACCGTCTTCAGGCCGATCGCGTTGTCCGCAATGCCCGGGATCGGGAACGTGCGCGAGACAGCACCCGCGGTCACGACGATCTGGTCGTAACGGTGCTCCCACGGCTCGCCCTGAGCGGGGGTGATCGTGGCGACCTTGTTCGCGTGGTCGATCTTGGTGACCTTCGCGTTGACGACGTTCGTGCGCTTGAGATGACGACGGAGGCCGACGACGACGTGGCGGCCTTCGATCTCACCGGCCGCGACCTCGGGGAGGAACGGCTGGTAGGTCATGTACGGCAGCGGGTCGACGATGGTGACCTCGGCCTCACCCTCGCGGAGGTGCTTCTCGAGCTTCCACGCAGTGTAGAAGCCGGCGTAGCCGCCACCGACGACGAGGATCTGGGGCACAGATGTGGACACGTTCGGAAGAACTCCTTGATCGGGGGCTCGGCTAGCGCGACGCGCGGGCCGATCGGATGCGCCGGACAGCAGCAGTGACGCCGAGCGCCACCAGTATAGCGGCGATGGTCACACCCACGAGCGGGACGGTCCCGTACAGGAGCGTGTTCAGGCTCGGCAGCAGCGGCGAACCAGCCTCGGACGGCGGATCCGCGGCCGGGAGCTCCGGAAGCGCGACCGGCGATGTCGAGGGTTGCGGCGCCGGCGCTTGCTCTGCCCGACGGTAGATGCGCACCCACTCGGCGAGATCACCCATCGGGTTCTCCGAAACCGCCGGAACGGCGGTGTTCACCGCGGCAGCGGCATCCAACAGTCCGTAGCCGTAGAGCGGGTCGGGCTTCGCCGAGACGCCGGGCACCGCGCGCGCGGTCTTGATGATGCGGTTGATGACGTTGTTCGCGTCGAGCCCGGGGTGCGCCGAGCGCACCAGGGCCGCGACGCCCGCGACGATGGGGGCTGCGCCACTCGTGCCGTCCCATACGACGATGCGTCCGTCGGCGGAAACCCCGAGCAGTCCCTCACTCGGCGCGGAGATGCCGATCGTGATGCCCTGCGTCGACGCCTCCTGGCTCGCGACCCCGCCTCGGTCGACGCCACCCACCGTGAGCACACCCGGAATCGTCGCCGGCGCCCCGACGCGGTCGGTTCCGGTCCCCCGGTTGCCGGCGGCGACGACGACCACGACGTCGTGGTCGTACGCGTACTGGAAGGCCGTGTCCCACGACGGATCCCATTCGAGCAGGTTCGTCGTGAACGACAGGTTGATGATGTCGGCCCCGTGATCGACGGCCCACGTCATGGCATCGGCGACCTGCGTGGCGAACGGGATGTCGGAGCTGCCGCCGAAGCCGATCGAGAGCGACAGCAGCTTCGCCTCGGGAGCCACGCCGATCATCCCGGTGTCCGGGCCGGTGCCGCGGGATGCCGCGAGCGAGGCGACCCAGCTGCCGTGGTCGCGGTCGTCGCCTCCCACAGGAGTGCGGCCGTCGGCGCTGCCCGAGCCCGAGAAGTCCGCTCCGGCGGTGACCGCCCCCTCGAACTCGGCCGGTCCGCGTCCGATGCCGGTGTCGATGACCGCGATCGTCGTACCTGCACCGCGCGTGGTCTGCCACGCCGTGCGGATGCCGTAGTCGTCGAGCCAGTACTCCGCCTGACGCGCGGGGTCTGTCGGAGGCACCACCGCACCGGCCGTCGTCGTGGTGACGACGAGCACGCCGACGACGGCCGCGCGCAGAAGCCGCCCGACGCGCCGCGTCACGCGGCCACCCGGGGGTTCGCGCACGTGCACCGCTCGGGCGACCAGGTGGATCGCTCCAGCGCGAGGTCGCCGATGGGGTTGACCCCCGGCCCCGCCGCGAGGGCGTGGGCCGCGACGGCGTGCAGGCACTTGACGCGCGTCGGCATGCCCCCGGCGGAGATCCCCGCGATCTCTTCGACCTCACCGTACGCGGCGCGGTCGGCGAGGTACTTCTCATGGGCGCTCCGATAGGCCGCGGCGATGTCGGAGTCGTCGGCCAGCAGGTCGGAGAGCTCGCGCATGACGTGGGTCGCCTCGAGGGCCGACATCGCGGCGGTGGCACCGGGGTGGGTCAGGTAGTAGAACGTCGGGAACGGCGTGCCGTCGGGCAGCCGCGGCTCGGTCGACACGACCGTCGGGTTGCCGCACACGCAACGCGCCGCGATCCCCACCACGCCGCGCATCGGGCGTCCCAGCTGCTCGCGCATGACCTCGAGGTCGGCGTCGGTCGCGGGCGTCAGAGCAGGAGCAGTCACTCTGACAGGCTACCGTCCGCCGCTGGCCGACTCCTGGGGCGGCACGGCAGCGGTGCTCAGGGGCCGGTGGCTGCCGTTCGAGCGGATCCGCTGGTCACGACCGAGCGCACGAACTGCGACATCCAGTCGGTGCGGGTGCGTTCGACGTCGCTCGAGACTGCGGCCGGATCATCGGGCAGGGCGGATGCCGGCAGATCGTCGTCGATGAGGTAGACGACCTCGCCGGGACGGACGTAGTACAGGCGCTCGCGCGCCTGCGTCATGATGAAGGCCGGATCACGCCACTGCTCGCGCTCCGCGGAGAGGGCGTCGACCTCTTCCTGGCTGACACGGACCGATTCCTCCAGCGCTGCGATCTGAGCGCGCTGATCGAGGTAGGTGCTGACCGAGGGGACGAGCACGCACGCGGCCAGCACGACGAGCCCGAGCATGATGAAGGCGAAGCCCGACACGCGGATGCCGCCCATCCACTCGCGGACGTCCACCCGCCGCCGGGAACGAGGAGAGGGAGCCGTCGTCTTGACCACGGCTCCCCCTCTCGTCACGTTTCAGCGCAGATCAGCCCTGGAATCGCGGGAACGCAGCGCGGCCGATGAACTCCGCGGCGTCACCCAGCTCCTCCTCGATGCGCAGAAGCTGATTGTACTTCGCCACACGCTCCGATCGCGCGGGCGCGCCGCTCTTGATCTGACCGGCGTTGACCGCCACCGACAGGTCGGCGATGGTCGTGTCCTCGGTCTCACCCGAACGGTGCGAGAGCATCGTCGTGTAGCCCGCACGGTGAGCGACCGCGATCGCGTCGAGCGTCTCGGACAGCGTGCCGATCTGGTTGACCTTCACCAGCAGCGAGTTGGCGGCCTGGCGGCGGATGCCGTCGGCCAGGCGCGCCGGGTTGGTGACGAAGAGGTCGTCGCCGACCAGCTGCACCTTGTCGCCGAGCTTCTCGGTGAGGGCGGTCCAGTTGTCCCAGTCGTCCTCGGCGAGGGCGTCCTCGATCGTGACGATCGGGAAGTCGTTGACGAGCTGCACGTAGTAGTCCGTCAGCTGCTCGGCGTTCCAGTCCTTGTTGTCGAGGCGGTAGACGCCGTCGTTGAAGAACTCGGTCGCCGCGACATCGAGGCCGAGGGCGATCTCGGAGCCGGGCTTGAAACCGGCCTTCTCGATCGCCTTGACGAGGAACTCGAGGCCCTCGCGGTTGCTGGGCAGGTCGGGCGCGAAGCCGCCCTCGTCGCCGAGACCGGTGGCGTAGCCGGCGGCCTTCAGCTCGCCCTTGAGGACGTGGTAGACCTCGGTACCCCAGCGCAGCGACTCGCTGAAGGTCTCGGCGCCGATCGGCGCGAGGAAGAACTCCTGCATGTCGATGCCGTTGTCGGCGTGCTCGCCGCCGTTGATGACGTTGAACAGCGGCACGGGTAGGACGTGCGCGTTCGGGCCACCGAGGTAGCGGAACAGCGGCAGGTCGGCCGAATCGGCGGCCGCCTTGGCCACGGCGAGCGAGACGCCGAGGATGGCGTTCGCGCCCGTGCGCGACTTGTTCTCGGTGCCGTCGGTCTCGATGAGGATCTCGTCGATGATGCGCTGCTCGCTCGCGTCGACGCCCTCGATGGCGGGGCCGAGCTCGTCGATGACGGCGGTGACGGCCTTGAGCACGCCCTTGCCGCCGTAGCGGCTCTTGTCGCCGTCGCGGAGCTCGTACGCCTCGAACGCGCCGGTGGATGCGCCGGAGGGGACGGCCGCGCGCTGGACGATGCCGTCGTCGAGGAGCACCTCCACTTCGACGGTCGGGTTGCCACGCGAATCCAGAATCTCGCGTGCGCCTACAGCCTCGATCAGTGCCACAGGGGTACTCCTTGCTTGTGGAGGGTGAGTCGTGGAGCGTCGTCGGTCCACTCTGAGTCTAGTGATGACCGGAGCCGCCGCCACCGGGTCTGCCGGGACTATGACGCGGGGTCGACCCGCAGCGCGACCGCGATCCCGTCCCAGCCCTTGAGATCGAGCGTCTGCAGCGCGGTCGCCTCGAAGCGCGGATCACGGGCGAGCATCTCGAGTCCTCGGCGGGTGCCGGCCACCTGCTCGTCCTCCGTCGCCGGGTCGCTGACGCGGCCCGCACGCACGACGTTGTCGACGACGACGATCGCGCCCGGCCGGGTCAGCCGCGCGGCGTGATCGAGGTAGATCGTGTTGGATTCCTTGTCGGCGTCGATGAAGACCAGATCGAACTCCTCGTCGACGTCGGGGAGCACGTCCGCGCCGCGTCCGACGCGCACCTCGACGCGGTCGTCGACGCCGGCGCGCGCGATGCTCGCTCGGGCGACCTCCGCGTTCCGGGGCTCGGCCTCGATGGTCAGCAGCCGTCCGTCCGCCGGCAGGACGCGCGCCATCGCGATCGTCGAGAAGCCGCCGAGCGTGCCGATCTCGAGGACCCGGCGAACGCCACCGATCCGGATGAGCAGCTGCAGGAGCTTGGCACTGAGCGGTGAGACCTCGATGGCGGGAAGCCCGGCCTCGCGTTGATCGGTGAGGGCGGCATCCAGATCCGGATCGGGCGTCACGAGAGTCGCCGTCAGGTACGCGTCGGTACGCCGCCAGCTGTCGGGAGTGGGGTCGGTCGTCATGCTCTCAGCCAACCGCACGGCGTCCGCCCGCGCCAGCATCCGCTCCGCCATCACCTCGTCGAGGGCGGCGGCGACCGCCGGGAGCAGCGCGTCAGCGGTGCGCCGGTACCCGAGTGCGCTCGGGTGGAATCGGTCGAGGGAGAACATCTCGTCCGGATTGTCGACGAACACCGGTCCCACAGCGCGGCGGAGTGAGACGACCCGCGCGCCGGCTGCCCGCGCGCCGGTCTCCTGAGCCTGCGCGAGCGCCCGCGACGCCCGCGATGCGAAGCTCCGCAGCGGCTGCGGGACCGGTCGGAGGGCCCCGAGGTCCGGACAGGTGCCCACCACGACCGCACACCCCCGAGCAAGCAACGTCTCGACGGCGTCGGCGAGGCTGCGAGCCGCGTCAGCGGCGGGGATGCGGTGCGTAACGTCGTTTCCGCCGACCACGATCACCGCGACATCGGCCGCGGCATCGCCGCCGAGGGCTGCGATCTGGTCCGGCAGCGTCGATGACTCCGCGCCCACGACGGCGCCGGTCCGGAGCCGCACGGGGCGGCGCGCACGCTTCGCCAGTCCGCGCGCGAGCCGTCCGCCGAGAGTGTCTTTCCGACGCTCGGCCCCGAGGCCCGCGGCGAGCGAGTCGCCGAGCATGACCAGACGCACCGGCTCGCCCGCATAGGAGCGGCGCCACAGCCGGTCGGCGTCGAGGGCGAGCTCACCCAGGGGCTTGCCGATTCGCTCTCGCGCGAGCGCGGCCTGCCGTGCCAGCACGACGCCCGAGGCCAGCGCGACGGCTCCAGCCGAGAGAACGGCGCCGCCGACGGCCGCGGCGATGCGCACGACAGGTGTGGTCATGACGCCAGCACAACACCGTCGAGTGAACGGGCGCGGAAGACTATCCGACGCTCGCGCGAACGACGTCGGGAGTCCCTCAGCCGATCGGGCGTGGCTCGACCGATCCGACGTCCTCCCCCGCACGCAGCGTGACGAAGGCGGCGTAGCCGTCGGCAGCGGCGCGCTCGAGCAGCGCCTTGAGGTTCTTCGGGCGCTGCTCGAGCCGCACCCGCGAACCGGTCGCCAGAAGGTGTGCCTTCGCGGCGAGGAGTTCGGGCAGCGGCACGTCACGATCGTGGACGAGCACGACGCCGGTGCGGTCATCGCCCGCCGACGAGCCCAGCAGGTCGACGAGCCTTTCGAACCCCAGCGAGAAGCCCACGGCCGGCACGTCCGAGCCGAGGAACCGGCCGATCATGCCGTCGTAGCGGCCGCCCCCGCCGAGCGAGTACGACACCGAGGGGTGCGCCAGCTCGAAGATCGTGCCGGTGTAATAGCCCATGCCCCGCACGAGGAACGGGTCGAAGACGAGCGGCACCTCGGTCGACCCGCCCCGCGCCGACCGCACGGCCTCGCCGATGCCGACGAGGTGCGAGATCACGTCGTCGCCCACGCCCTCGGGAAGTCGCGAGCGGATGCCGTCGGCGTCGAAGGCCGCGGCATCCGACTGCGGGCGGCGAAGGAACGCCTCGAACGCGTCCGCGGCGGCCGGGGTGGCACCACGCTCGCGCAGTTCGGCTACGACGCCGTCCGTCCCGAGCTTGTCGAGCTTGTCGATCGTGATGAGCACTCCCGGGCGCTCGGACTCGGCGAACCCGAACGTCGCGAGCATCGCATCGAGCACGCGCCGGTCGTTGATGCGCACCGACGCACCGGTCAGACCGAGCGCGTCGAGAGCGTCGAGGCTCGCCGTCATCAGCTCGGTCTCCGCTCGCGAGGTCGCGTCGCCGATGATGTCGATGTCGCACTGCACGAACTGCCGGTAGCGACCCTTCTGCGGCCGCTCGGCGCGCCACACCGGCGCGATCTGGATCGCGCGGAACACCGTGGGCAGCTCGGCACGGTGCGAGGCGTAGAAGCGGGCGAGCGGCACCGTCAGGTCGTAGCGCAGCCCCAGATCGGTGAGCGCGGCAGGGTCGTCCGCCGCGGCGCGGATGCCGTCGGCGTCGAGTCCGCGCGCGAGCACGTTGTACGCGAGCTTCTCGTTGTCGCCGCCGATTCCGGCGTGCAGACGTCCGTACTCCTCCATGACGGGTGTCTCGATCTCGTCGAAGCCGTGCGCTCGGTAGCGCTCGCGGACGACGGCGAGAACGCGCTCGCGGCGGGCTTTGTCGGCGGGAAGGAAGTCGCGCATGCCGCGCGGCGGGTTCACGGTGGGCACCGTCCTATCCTTCCAGGTCGGCGGCGGCGCCACTGGTGCCCTCGGCCTCGCGGATGTCGGCGCCCAGGGTGCGCAGTCGTTCGCGCAGGGCGCGCTCGGCATCCCAGCCCTGGGCGCGGCCGTGAGCGACGAGCGCGAGCAGCGCGTCACCGAGCCCGGCTTCGTCGGCGGGCGGTTCCGCGGGTGGCGCCGGTGCGGCAGACAGGACGGACTCCGACTTGGCGAGCATCTTCTGGGCCAGGGCGAGCGTCGGCATGTGGGCGGACACTCCGTCGAGCACACTCGTGCGCGCGCGCTTCTCGGCCGACTTCGCGGCGTTCCAGAGCACGAGCACCTGCTCGGGAGTCTCGGCCGTCGCGTCGCCGAAAACGTGGGGATGCCGCCGCACCATCTTCTCAGTCAGACCCCGGGCGACGTCGTCGATGTCGAACGGATCGGATGCCGCACGCGACGCGATCTCAGCGTGGAAGAGCACCTGCCACAGCAGGTCTCCGAGCTCCTCCCGGAGGTCGTCCACCGTGCCCGCCTCGACGGCATCCACCACCTCCGCCGACTCCTCGATGAGGTACGGGACGAGATCGCGATGGGAGATCTGCGCCGTCCACACGCATCGGTCGCGCACGGCGCGCATCGTCTCGGCGGCGTCACGCAGCGGATCGGACATCGGGCTCCTTCGTACGGGACGGTCCCAGGCTAGCCCCGCCGTAACACAGCGGCAGCCGACGGCGCGTGTGTGACGCCCGTGTCAAAGCGCGGTCGCGCGTGCCAGTACTTTGGAGGCATGCGCGAGCTGACCCGAACCGAAGCCATCGATCTCGTCGGCCGATACGAGGCCGAGCAGGAGATCCCCGAGGCGATGCGCGCCGACGTGCGGATGCTCGGCTCGATGCTGGGCCGGGTGCTGCGAGAGAGCGGCTCGCCCGGCCTCTTCGACGACGTCGAACGCCTGCGAGGCGCCACGATCCAGGCGTACACCGACGACTCCCCCGAGGCATTCGAGCGCGCGGCAGCCATCGCCGAGTCGTTCAGCGTCGCGCGTGCGGACGAGGTGGCACGCGCCTTCACCGTCTACTTCCACCTCGTGAACCTGGCCGAGGAGCACCAGCGCGTGCGCCTCCTGCGCGAGCGCGCGGGCATCTCCGACCAGGACAGCGCGAGCGACTCCATCCCCGCCGCATACGCGCAGCTGTCGTCCGAGGTGGGCGAGGACGAAGCGGCGCGCCGGCTGCGCGAACTGCGCTTCCACCCCGTCTTCACGGCGCACCCCACGGAGGCACGTCGCCGCGCGGTCTCGCAGAGCATCCGGAGGCTCGTGACCCTGCTCGAGACGCTCGAGAACTCCGCTGCCGGTGGCGCCGAGCACCGACGGGCCCGCCGCCGCATGCTCGAGGAGATCGACACGCTCTGGCGCACGTCGCCGCTGCGCGCCGAGAAGCCGACGCCGACCGACGAGGTCCGCGCCGTCATGGCCGTGTTCGACGACACCCTCTACACGACGATCCCGCTGGTCTACCGTCGTCTCGACGACGCCCTGCAGGGCGAGGTCGCCGGCAGCCGTCCCCCGGTGGTGGCGCCGTTCGTGCGTCTGGGTACATGGGTCGGCGGCGACCGTGACGGGAACCCCTTCGTCACCGCGTCGGTCACGAAGAAGGCCGCCGGCATCGCCGCCGAGCACGTGCTCCTCGGCCTTGAGCGCAGCACCGAGCGCGTCGGCCGCGGATTGACCATGTCGGGAGACACGACGCCCCCGAGTCCCGCGCTGCGAGCACTGTGGGATCGCCTCGCCGCGTCCGACGACGAGGGCGCCGCCGACGCCGTGAAGCGCGCCCCCGGGGAGCACCACAAGCGCGTCATGATGCTGCTCGCACGCCGCATCCGCGCCACCCGTGCGCGCAACGCCGACCTCGCCTACAGCGACCCCGAGGAGTTCCTCGCCGACCTGCGTGTCGTGCAGAGCTCGCTCGACGAGGCCGGCGCCAAGCGCCAGGCCTTCGGCGCGCTCCAGCAGCTGATCTGGGCCGTCGAGACCTTCGGCTTCCACCTCGCGGAGCTCGAGGTCCGGCAGCACTCCGCCGTCCACGCCAAGGTTCTCGCCGAGTGCGAGGCGGGCGGCGAGCTGAGCGATCTCGCGAACGAGGTCCTGGAGGTCTTCCGCACCATCTCGCAGGTGCAGAAGCGCTTCGGCCCGCGGGCCGCGGGCCGCTACATCGTGTCGTTCACGCAGTCGGCGGACGACCTCGCGAACGTGCACGCCCTCGCGCGTCACGCCGTCGGTCCCGACGGGACCCCGCCGGTCCTCGACGTCATCCCGCTGTTCGAGACCTTCGCCGATCTGCAGGCAGCTCCCGGAATCCTCGCCGAGATCGTCGACCACCCGGCGTTCGCCGCGCGCCTCGAAGCCACCGGCCGGCGCCTGGAGGTCATGCTCGGCTACTCCGACTCGTCGAAGGACGTCGGACCGGTCGCAGCCAACCTCGCCCTCTACGAGGCGCAGGCACGCATCGCCGCATGGGCGCAGGAGCAGCGCATCGAGCTCACTCTGTTCCACGGCCGCGGCGGCGCTCTCGGCCGCGGCGGCGGGCCCGCCAACTCCGCCATCCTCGCCCAGCCGCCGCACTCGGTCGACGGTCGCTTCAAGCTCACCGAACAGGGCGAGGTCATCTTCGCCCGCTACGGCGACCCCGACATCGCCCTGCGCCACATCGATCAGGTGGCCGCCGCGATCCTGCTCGCTTCCGCGCCGTCGATCGAAGAGCGCAACAGCCGAGCCGCCGAGCGGTATGCCGACGTGGCGGCGACGATGGATGCCGCCTCGCGCGAGCGCTTCTTCTCCCTCGTGAAGGCACCCGGGTTCGCCCCGTGGTTCGCCGCCGTCACGCCGATGGAGGAGATCGGCCTCCTCGCCCTGGGCTCGCGCCCGGCGCGCCGCGGGTTGTCCGTCGAGTCGCTCGAAGACCTGCGCGCGATCCCGTGGGTCTTCGCCTGGACGCAGGCGCGTATCAACCTCGCGGGCTGGTTCGGGCTCGGAACCGCACTCGAGGCGGTCGGAGACGAAGCGCTGTTGCGTGAGGCGTACCAGCAGTGGCCCCTGCTGCGCACGGTCATCGACAACGTGGCGATGAGCCTCGCGAAGGCCGACCCGCGCATGGCTCGTCGACACCTCGCGCTCGCCGACCGCGATGATCTCGCACAGCTCGTCGTCGACGAGATGCTGCTCACCCGCGACTGGGTCGTGCGCATCGCGGGAGGCGACGGTCTGCTCGCCAACAAGCCCGTGCTCCAGCGCGCCGTGAAGATGCGCAGCCCGTACGTCGACGCCCTCTCGCTCCTGCAGCTGCGGGCGCTGCGTGTGCTCCGCTCGACCGAGCAGGACGCACCCACCCCGCCCGAGTGGCAGCGCCTGCTGCTCATCACCGTCAACGGCGTCGCGGCGGGCCTCCAGAACACCGGGTGATCGTCATATGGCCGGGCGGGCACCGTCGTGCCCGCTAGCGTGGATCGGGTCCCGCCCGCTCGGCCAGAAAGCTCCACCATGACCGAACACCACGCTCCCCTGCCCTCCTCCGTTCAGCCGGTCTTCGACACCGTCCTCCAGCGCAATCCGAACGAGCCCGAGTTCCAGCAGGCCGTGCACGAGGTGCTCGAGGCGATCGCGCCGGTCGTGGAGGTCCAGCCCGAGCTCGCGCGCGAGGGCATCCTCGAACGTCTGGTCGAGCCCGAGCGACAGATCATGTTCCGCGTACCGTGGCTCGACGACGCCGGCACGGTTCGCGTCAACCGCGGCTATCGCGTGCAGTTCTCCTCGGTGCTCGGACCGTACAAGGGCGGGCTGCGCTTCCACCCGACCGTGAACCTGTCGATCGTGAAGTTCCTCGGCTTCGAGCAGATCTTCAAGAACGCCCTCACCGGTCAGGGCATCGGCGGCGCCAAGGGCGGCAGCGACTTCGACCCGCACGGTCGCTCGGATGCCGAGATCATGCGCTTCTGCCAGTCGTTCATGAACGAGCTGTACCGCCACCTCGGCGAGCACACCGACGTCCCGGCCGGCGACATCGGCGTCGGTGCGCGCGAGATCGGGTACCTCTTCGGGCAGTACCGCAAGATCACCAACCGCCACGAGTCGGGCATGTTCACGGGCAAGGGCGTGCAGTGGGGCGGGGCCGAGGTCCGCACCGAGGCGACGGGCTACGGCGCGGTCTTCTTCGCGCAGGAGATGCTCGCCGTCGCGGGCGACTCGCTCGAGGGCAAGCGCGTCGCGGTGTCGGGCTCGGGCAACGTCGCGACGTACGCCATCGAGAAGGCGTACCAGCTCGGTGCGACCCCGATCACGGCATCCGACTCGTCGGGCACCATCGTCGACGAGGACGGGATCGACCTCGCCGTGCTCAAGCAGGTCAAGGAGATCGATCGCCGACGCATCTCGGCGTACCTGGACCACCGGCCCCGCGCGACGTTCATCGAAGGTGGCCGTCCGTGGCGCACCGCGGTCGACGTCGCCATCCCGTCCGCGACGCAGAACGAGCTCGACGGAGACGACGCCCGCGCGCTCGTCGACAGCGGCGTCCGGGTCGTCGTCGAGGGAGCCAACATGCCCTCGACCCCCGAGGCTGTCGACGCGTTCCGTGCGGCCGGAGTGCTCTTCGGCCCCGGTAAGGCGGCGAACGCGGGCGGTGTCGCGACATCCGCGCTGGAGATGAGCCAGAATGCGTCGCGCCAGCGGTGGGGCTTCGCCGACAGCGAGAACAAGCTCCGCGAGATCATGAAGAACGTCCATGACGCCGCATTCGCGGCCGCGGAGCGCTACGGCCACCCGGGCGACTACGTCGTCGGGGCGAATGCGGCCGGGTTCGAGCGCGTGGCGCGCGCGATGCTCGCCCAGGGCGTCATCTGACGCTGCCGCGGGGCGGGGCGGGGTGCGAGCCGGGTTAGGCTTTCACCCCGTGCCTTCCGATCCCTCCTCCCCCGCGGAGTCCGCTCTCACGCGCCCCGGAGCCCGCACGGCGACCGTGTCGATGCTCACCCTGTCGACGTTCGTCATCGGGTCGATGGTGGGAGCGGGCGTGTTCTCGCTCCCCGCTGGTTTCGCGGCCGAGACCGGGGTCGCCGGGACGCTCATCGCGTGGGCGGTCGCGGGCGGGGGCATGCTCGCGCTCGCCTTCGCGTTCCAGCTTCTGGCCAATCGTCGGCCGGATCTCGACGCGGGCGTCTACAGCTACGCGCGAGCCGGTTTCGGGAGCTACCTCGGATACTTCTCGGCGTTCGGCTACTGGGCCAGCGCGTGCGCGGGCAACGTCTTCTACTGGGTGTTCATCACCTCCACCCTCGGAGCGGTGTTCCCGGCCCTCGGCGCAGGCGACACGGTGGCAGCCGTGGCCGTGTCGTCGGCGGGGCTCTGGCTGTTCTTCATCCTGATCCGCCGCGGAGTGCGATCGGCGGCCGCCGTCAACCGCGTCGTCAGCATCGCGAAGACGCTGCCGATCGTCGTGTTCGTCATCCTCTGCGCCACCGTCTTCGATCCCGCGGTGTTCGCCGCCAACTGGGCGGGCCCGTCGGGCGCTCCGCTGTGGGACCAGATCCGCGCCACGATGCTCGTCACCGTCTTCGTCTTCATCGGTCTCGAGGGCGCGAGCGTCAACTCGCGGCACGCCCGGTCGCGCCGCGACGTGGGCCGCGCGACCCTCCTCGGCTTCCTCAGCGTGCTCGCGGTGTTCGCGTCGGTGACCATCGTCTCGTTCGGCGTGCTGCCGCGGGAGGAGATCGCCGCTCTGCCCGAGCCGTCGCTGGGCGGAGTCCTGGAGACGATCGTCGGCCCGGCCGGTGCGGTCTTCATCGGCGCATCCCTCATCGTCGCCGTGCTCGGCGCGTACCTGTCGTGGACCCTGATGGCCGCGGAGGTCCTGCTGGAGGCGTCGCGGTCGGGCGATCTCCCGAGATTCCTCTCGCGGACCAATGCCGACGACACGCCGGTCGGTGCGCTCCTCCTGTCGACGACGCTGGTGCAGGTGCTGCTGGTCGTGGTCCTCTTCGCCGAGAACGCGTTCTCGGTGGCACTCGATCTGACGAGTGTCCTCGTGCTGATCCCGTTCGTCCTCTCCGCCGGGTACGCGCTCAAGCTCACCGTCACCGGCGAGACCTACCGCCCGGGCGACCGTGCGCGGATGCGCGACCTCGTCGTCGCCGTGATCGCGACGGCGTACACGACGTTCCTCCTGATCGCTGCCGGCGCGCACTACCTCCTGCTCTCGCTGCTGATCATCGTGCCGGGCACAGCACTCTTCGCCGCGGCGCGTCGGCGCGCTGGAGCCCGCGTCTTCACGCGCATCGAATGGGTGATCTTCGGCGCGTCTGTGCTCGGTGCCGTGTGCGCCGTCGTGCTGCTGGCGACGGGCCGCATCACCCTCTGACGCGCGCCCCCGGCGAGGAGGCCGAGACGCGTCAGGACGTCGCGGCGGGCGTCGTCGGCGCGGCGACGGGGAAGAGCTGCTCGAGCAGCTGACCGGTCCAGGCGATGAGATCCGCATCGCCGAGCACGGTGCCGCCTGCCGTCGGCAGCGGGACCACGAGGGCTTCGCCGCCGGCGAGGAGCTTGGCCTTGGGGTACAGCCGCTGCAGTCGGATGCGCATCGACTCGGGCAGGCGCGCCGGCGCGACCCGCAGGTTCGGCCCCATCGCGACGACGTCGGTGAGCCCCGACTGGGCGGCCCGACGACGCAGACGAGCGACCGCGAGCAGTCCCTCCACTTCGGCCGGCGGGCGGCCGTACCGGTCGGTCAGCTCCTCGACGACGAGATCGATCGCGTCATCCTTCGCGCTGACGGCTGCCGCAGCCGACAGCTTCTGATAGGCCTCGAGGCGCAGGCGCTCGCTGTCGATGTAGTCCTCGGGGATGCGCGCCGCCACGGGGAGCTCGAGCCGCAGCTCGGCCGGCCCGTCGACCTCCTCGCCCCGGAAGGTCGAGACGGCCTCGCCGATCATCCGCAGGTAGAGGTCGAATCCGACACCGGCGATGTGACCGGCCTGCTCGGCGCCCAGCAGGTTGCCCGCGCCACGCAGCTCGAGGTCTTTCAGCGCGACCTGCATGCCCGAGCCGAGGTCGTTGTTGACCGCGATCGTCTCGAGCCGGTCGGCGGCGGTCTCGCTCAGCGGCTTGTTCTCGTCGTACAGGAAGTACGCGTAAGCGCGCTCGCGCCCGCGCCCGACCCGGCCGCGCAGCTGGTGCAGCTGGCTCAGTCCGTACTTGTCGGCACGGTCGATGATGATGGTGTTGGCGTTCGAGATGTCGAGTCCGGTCTCGACGATCGTCGTCGAGACGAGGACGTCGGCACGCCGCTCCCAGAAATCGTCCACGACCTGCTCGAGCTGGTTCTCCCCCATCTGGCCGTGCGCGACGGCGATGCGCGCCTCGGGCACCAGCTCACCGAGCTGCGCCGCGACCCGCTGGATCGACTGCACGCGGTTGTGCACGAAGAACACCTGGCCCTCGCGCAGCAGCTCGCGTCGGATGGCCGCCGCGATCTGCTTGTCGCTGCGGGGTCCGACATAGGTCAGGATCGGATGCCGTTCCTCGGGCGGGGTCGCCAGGGTCGACATCTCGCGGATGCCGGTCACGGCCATCTCGAGCGTGCGCGGGATCGGCGTCGCGCTCATCGCGAGGATGTCGACGCCGGTCTTCAGCTTCTTCAGCGAGTCCTTGTGTTCGACACCGAACCGCTGCTCCTCGTCGATGATGAGGAGCCCGAGATCCTTGAAGGCGACCTTCTCGGTCAGGATGCGGTGGGTGCCGATGACCATGTCGACGGTGCCGTCGGCGAGCCCGTCGACCGTCTCGCGGGCCTGCTTCGCAGTCTGGAACCGCGACAGGGGGCGCACCTTGACCGGGAATCCGGCGAAGCGCTCGGTGAACGTCTCGAGATGCTGCTTCGCGAGAAGCGTGGTCGGGACCAGCATCGCGACCTGCTTCCCCTCCTGGATCGCCTTGAACGCGGCGCGGACGGCGACCTCTGTCTTGCCGAACCCGACGTCGCCCGAGAGCAGGCGATCCATCGGGATCGGCTTCTCCATGTCGGCCTTGATCTCGTCGATCGTCTGCAGCTGGTCGGGCGTCTCCGCGAACGGGAACGCCTCTTCGAGCTCGCGCTGCCACGGGGTGTCGGGCCCGAACGCGTGACCCTTCGACGCCATGCGGGCCGAGTACAGCTTGACGAGCTCGACGGCGATGTCACGAACGGCCTTGCGCGCCTTGCCCTTCGCGGCCGCCCAGTCGCTGCCGCCCATCTTCGAGAGCACCGGCGCCTCACCACCGACATAGCGCGAGAGCTGGTCGAGCTGATCGGTCGGCACGAAGAGCTTGTCGCCGGGATAGCCGCGTTTGGCGGGCGCGTACTCGAGCACGAGGTACTCGCGCTGCGTCTTCACCGCGTTGCGTCCGCCACTAGATACCTCGCGCTGCACGAGCTCGACGAACTTTCCGATGCCGTGGGTCGAGTGGACGACGACGTCACCGGGCTTGAGCTGCAACGGATCGACGACGTTGCGCCGTCGTGTCGCGAGCTTCTTCACCACGCGGCCGTCACTGCCGATCGTGCGCCCGTAGAACTCGCTCTCGGTCAGGACGGCGAGCTTCGCCTCCGCCGACTCGAAGCCGCGCTCGAGCGACGCGACGACGCAGACCGCGACGGCCTCGTCGGCCAATTCGGCGACCCCATCGCTCGTGCGTGCGGCGATGCCGCGCTCGGCGAGCACGTCGCGGGCACGGTCGACGAGCCCGGGACCGGACGCGCACACCACGACGCGCCAGCCGCGCGAGAGGAGGTCACCGATATGAGCAGTGGCGCCGTCGACGTTGCCCTGGAAAGACGGCACCGCACTGCCGTCGATGCGCAGGTCGTCGCCCGTGTCGGTCAGCCCCTCGTCCGCGGCATCCGCTGCTCCCGAGTCGAACGCACTGAGCGTCCACCACACGCCGGAGCGTTCACGCATCGCCTCGCGCAGCGCGGGGAGCGTCAGGAAGTCGCCCGCGCCGAGATCGACCGGGCTGTCCGCCCCGGCGGTGGCCGCGCTCCACGCCGCCTCGAGGAACTCACGGTTCGTCTCGCCGAGCGTGCGCGCCCGAGTGCGCGAGCGCTCGGGATCGACCAGCGCGATCGCGGAGCCTCGGGGCAGGTAGTCGACGAGCGGCACGACCCCCTCCGCCAGCGCGGGCAGGAGCGACTCCATCCCCTCGACGGGGATGCCCTGCGACATCTTCTCGAGCATGCCGGTCAGGCTGGGGAACGTCGGCGCCATCGTCGCAGCGCGCTCGCGGACGGCCGGCGTCAGGAGCAGCTCGCGGGCCGGAAGCAGCTCGGCCTTCTCGACCTCGCCCGGGAGCGACCGCTGGTCGGCGATCGAGAACGCGCGGATCTGGTCGACCTCGTCACCGAAGAAGTCGATGCGCAGCGGGTGGTCGGCCGCGGCCGGAAAGACGTCGAGGATGCCGCCGCGCACGGCGAACTCGCCGCGGCGGGAGACCATGTCGACACGGTGATAGGCGAGTTCGACGAGACGGCGGACGACCTGCTCGAGGTCGCTCCCGCGCGTGCCCACCGTGAGCGAGATCGGCTCGGCGTCGGTTAGGCCCGCGGCAAGCGGCTGCAGAGCGGCGCGCACCGAGGCGGTGATGATCAACGGCGTGCCGCCATCATGGGCCGCTGCACGGCGGAGCACGGCGAGCCGACGCCCCACCGTCTCGGGGCTCGGGCTCAGACGTTCGTGCGGCAGGGTCTCCCAGGCGGGGAAGTGAACGATCTCGGCCTCGGGGACGAGACACTGCAGCGCAGCACCGAGCGTTTCGGCGCGACGACCGGTGGGCGCGACGGCGAGGACGACAGCGGGTCGGCCCTCGCTCCGGCGCTGCTCGAGCAGCGCGGCGAGGAGCGGGGCGTCGAGGCCGTCGGCCAGCGAGTAGTCGACGCTGCCGACCGCACCGGATGTCACCGCCTCCCGGAAGGAGTCAGCCTGCGAAAGGGCGCGCACGATCCCGGGAACTGTCACCACAGAAGCCTACCGCCGGCCGCCGACACGGGCGCCTCGCCGTGCCCGGGCAGCGTGCTCAGCGCGGTGCGTGAAAGCGCTGCTGCGCGGCGAGGAGACCATCACCCACGACCGCCTCGACCGCGTCCGCAGCATCCGAGACAAGGATGCCGAGCGTCTTGCGCTCGGTCGCCGAGAAGGGGTCGAGCACCCAGTCGGCCGGATCCTGGGACCCCGTGGGCCGCCCGATCCCGACGCGGACACGCGCGAACTCGGGGGTGCCGAGCGCCTTGGCGATGTCACGGACGCCGTTGTGGCCGCCGTGGCCGCCGCCCGTCTTGAGCTTGATGGTGTCGAAGGGGATGTCGAGCTCGTCATGGACCACGACGACGTGGTCCGGGTCGACGCCGTAGAAGGAGGCCAGCGCAGCCGCGGGGCCTCCCGAGACGTTCATGAACGTCTTCGGCTTGGCCAGCACCATCTTGGCAGCACCGGGCCGGAGCCAGGACTCGGCTGCCCAGGCGTTGGCCTTGTGCGAACGAAGCGTCTCACCGCGCCGGCTCGCCAGTTCGTCGATGACCATCTGGCCGATGTTGTGCCGGGTCGCCTCGTAGCGCGGCCCCGGATTGCCGAGACCGATGATGAGCCAGGTATCCGCCATGGCGCGCCTTTCGAACGACGGAGCCCGTCCTCACGAGGTGAGAACGGGCTCCGCAGGGGTGAGTATTACTCGGACTTCTCGTCGCCCTCAGCCTCGTCGGACTGCTCGGCGGCGGTCGCCTCGTCGGCGGCCTCGATCTCGTCGACGGCGGCGAGCGTCGCTGCGGGGACCGACACGGCGACGACGAGCGTCTCGGGGTCGGTCACCAGCGTGGCGCCGCGGGGCAGCGTCAGGTCGGCGGCCGTGATGCGCGCGCCGTCCTCGAGGCCTTCGACGTCGACCTCGACGTTGGTGGGGATGTGGGTGGCCTCGACCTCGAGCGTGATCGACGACGCGTCCTGCGTCGCGATGGTGCCCGAGAACGGCTCGCCGGTGACGACGACGGGAACGTCGACCTGGACCTTCTCGCCCTTCTTCACGACGAGGAGGTCGATGTGCTCGATGATCTGGCGCACGGGGTCGCGCTGGACGTCCTTGACGAGGACCAGCTGCTCCTTGCCGTCGATGGTCAGCTCGATGACGGCGTTAGCGCGGCGGACGAGCAGCAGCATCTGGTGGCCCGGCAGGGCGACGTGCACGGGGTCGGTGCCGTGCCCGTAGATGACGGCGGGGATCTGACCGGCGGCACGCAGACGGCGGGCGAAGCCCTTGCCGAAGTTGGTGCGCGTCTCTGCAACGACCTTGGTGTCGGTCTCGGTGGACATGCGTTTCTCCTTGTGGGCCCGGGGCCCTGCTCAGCGGTATGCGGGTTCGACGCGAACGCGAGCGCGTGGAGAGGAAACGTCCTGCACACACCCTCGTCGATCACGGATCCCGGTTCCCGCA
Source organism: Microbacterium sp. 1262 (assembly GCF_040544895.1). NCBI lineage: Bacteria > Bacillati > Actinomycetota > Actinomycetes > Micrococcales > Microbacteriaceae > Microbacterium > Microbacterium sp. 1262. The sequence goes on along the minus strand of NZ_JBEPKU010000001.1, from coordinate 848,970 downwards.
CAGCGGGCACGCGGCATCCCTCGCCGAAGTACACCCCTACTCTACCAGCGCTGGGTAGGGTGGGTGAGACGTCGTCTACGCCCGGAGGAAAAATGGAATACGGCTGGTTCTCTCACGTGCTTCTGTGGGTCATCGGAGCGATGACGCTCGGGTCGATCGTCTCCGTCAGCCTCGCGCTGTTCGCGATGGGACGACAGGGCTACCGCAAGGGCTGACCCGCCCGCGGGCGTCGCCGCGACGGCCCGATCGACGAAAGCGCGAGGCGCGCCACCGGGTGAGGTGGCGCGCCTCGCGCTTTCGTGTCGAGCTCAGGCGGGCCAGACCGCGACGACGACCTTGCCGGACGCCTCCGAGTCCCTCGCCGTCGCGAACGCCTCGACGATGTCGGCGGCGTCGACGACGTGGGTGATCACCTGCTCGATCTCGGGTCGCTCGTCGAGGAGGCGCACCGCCTCGTCGATCTCGTCCTTGAAGCGGAACGTGCCGACGTAGACGACCTCCTTGGAGATGAAGGGCGCCAGGTTGACCGGTCGCGGCTCGTTGGGGACCATGCCCACCTGTACGACGCGCCCCGCCGGCCGCACGGCGCGCAACGCGGCGGACACCGACGCCGCGACGCCCGAGCACTCCAGCACGACGTCGTAGGCGTCGGCGGGGGGCTGCTCCGTGGTGACGTCGAACGTTCGGGTCGCGCCGAGTCGGCTCGCACGGTCGAGGGGTCCGGCCAGCACATCGGTGGCGTGCACCTCCGCCGCCCCGGCAGCGGTCGCCGCTGCCACCGCGAGCAGTCCGATCGGCCCGGCACCGGTCACGAGGACCCGCGCACCCGCGACGTCGCCTACTTTGCTCAGCCCGTGCAGGGCGACCGCGAGCGGCTCGGCCAGCACGGCACGACGGACCGGCAGCGTCGGCGGGAGGGGTCGCACCATGGACCGATCGGCGACGATGAGCTCGGCGAGGGCGCCCTGGGTGTGCGGCGTCGTCGAGGCGCTGCCCAGATACGCTCCGCCCGGCCAGAGGTGCGGGTCGTCGGCGATCGCCTCGACCTTGCGGCCGAAGGTGGCGGGGTGAAGCGTCACGGGCGTGCCGGACTCCCACTCCCCGGTCGGATCGAGATCGATGCGGCCGCTGAGCTCATGCCCCGGGATCAGCGGCTCCCTCACGACGAAAGCCCCGTTGGCACCCTCGTAGTAGTAGTGGAGGTCGGACCCGCAGATGCCGACGAAGTCCACCCGGATCCGCACCTCTCCCTCGCCGGGCGACGGCTCGGGGACGTCCGAGATCTCGATGTGCTGTTTTCCATGGATGTGCGCTGCGCGCATGGCGGTCCTTCCGGATCAGACGACGGCGGTCATGCCGCCGTCGACGAAGATGTTCTGCCCCGACACGAAGCTCGAGGCATCCGAGCAGAGGAAGAGCAGGGCCCCATCGAGCTCGCTGAAGTCGCCCCAGCGCTGTGCCGGGGTGCGCTGCGTGAGCCACGCGCTGAAATCGGCGTCGTCGACGAGGGCGCGGTTCATCTCGGTCGCGAAGTAGCCGGGCGACAGCGCGTTCACCTGCACGTTGTGTCGAGCGAGGTCGGCCGCCATCCCCTTCGTGAGCTGCGCTACCGCGCCCTTGGTCGCCGAGTACGGCGCGATCGTCTGGCGCGCCAGCGCCGACTGCACCGAGGCGATGTTGACGATCTTCCCCGACCCGCGCTCGACCATTCCCGGGGCCACGAAGCGCGCGACGTAGAAGACGCCGTTGAGGTTGGCCGCGACGATCTCGTCCCAGTCGGACACCGAGAACTCCGCGAAGGGGGCCCGCCGCTGGATCCCCGCGTTATTGACGAGGATGTCGGGCACCCCGACCTCGGCGACGATGGCCGCGACCCCCGCCTCGACGGCAGCGGCATCCGTGACGTCGAAGACCGCCGCCACCGGTTCCGGCGAACCGGCTTCGGCGGCCTCACGCCGCGTGCGCTCGACCGCCTCGGCATCACGGCCGTGCACGACGACACGTGCGCCTTCGCGGGCGAGCGCGAGCGCGAGGGAGCGCCCGAGCCCGCGCGACGAGCCCGTCACGAGGGCGACGCGTCCGGTCACATCGAACAGAGAGGACATCGGAACTCCTTAACGTCAGGGCAGAGCCGTCAGCAGCGGCTCAGATGAGGGACGCGAGCCCGAACAGACCGAGCACGAGCACGAACGCGGTCACGGACTCGATGGCCTGCTGCACGGTCCACGTCTTCAGGGTCGTCTTCACGTCCATGCCCATGAGGCGGCCCACGAGCCAGAAGCCCGAGTCGTTGACGTGTCCGGCGAACACCGAGCCGGCCGCGGTGGCCAGGACGATGGCGGCCACCTGGAGCGGGTTGAAGTCACCCGCAGCGACAGCCGGCGCCGCGAGGCCTGCTGCCGTCACCAGAGCGACGGTGGCCGACCCCTGCGCGAGGCGGATGATGACGGCGATGACGTATGCGGCCACGATGATCGGCAGGCCGAGGTCGGACAGCGTGTCGGCGAGCGCGTCGCCGATGCCCGAGGCGCGCAGGACGCCGCCGAACATGCCGCCGGCGCCGGTGATGAGGATGACCGAGGCGACAGGACCGAGAGCCGAGTCGACGACCTTCTCGAGCGCCGTGCCGTTCTCGCCGCGGCGCGTGCCCAGCACGAAGGTCGCGACGATGACGGTGATGAGCAGAGCCACGAAGGAGTTGCCGAGGAGCACCAGCACCTGGACCCACAGGTCGTCCGTCGACACGGCGCCGGCGGAGGCGAGGGTCGTGAGCCCCGTGTTCATGAAGATGAGGAACATCGGCAGGAGCAGGAGCAGGACGATCGTCAGCGGACGCGGCGGGTTCGCCGGCTGGTCGTCATCCTTCTCGCCGAAGAGAGCCGGCACCGGCAGCGGGATGCGCGCGGCGATGAACTTGCCCCACAGGTAACCGGAGACGTACCAGACGGGGAAGACGACGACGAGGCCGAGGAGAAGGACGAGACCGAGGTTGGCTCCGTACGCCTCGGTCGCCGTGACGGGGCCGGGGTGCGGCGGCAGGAAGACGTGCATGACGGAGAACGCCGCGGCGGCGGGGATGCCGAAGAGCAGGACGTTCGCCTTCGAGACGCGGCGGGCGATCGCGAAGATGATCGGGAGCATCATCACCAGGCCCGCGTCGAAGAACATCGGGAAGCCGAGGATGAGCGAGGCGATGCCGAGCGCGAAGGGTGCTCGCTTCTCGCCGAAGACCTCGACGAACTTGTCGGCGAGCGCCTTGGCGCCGCCGGAGTGCTCGATGAGCCTGCCCAGCATCGCGCCGAGGGCGACGAGGAGGGCGACTCCGGCGAGTGTCCCACCGAATCCATCGGTGAGCGTCTTCGCGATCGCCGAGACCGGCACCTGCGCGACGAACGCGGTGAGCAGCGAGACGATGATCAGCGTCAGGAAGGCGTGGACCTTGCAGACGATGATCAGGAACAGGATGAGGGCGATCGCGCCGACTGCGATGAGCAGCAGCGGTCCGGCACCCAGGGTCTGGGTCCAGTCTTCCATCGGTATCTCCGTTGATGTCGGGAAGCGGACGACCGAGGGCTGAGCCCCGCGGATCGTCCCGCGTTAGGATTCGAGCTGCCCCGTGCCACGGCAGCGGAGCAGAGCGATCCTCGCACAATGATCGTATCTTTTACAACCACTGATCGTATTTATCGGAGGCGTCATGGCGCAGGCATCCCACGGATCCGTGCTCGACGCCCTCGGGCTGCGTATCGCGTCGGGTGAGCTCGCACCCGGGTCGGTATGCACTCTGGCCGACCTCGAAGCCGAGTTCGGGGTCTCCCGCACCGTCATCCGCGAAGCGGTTCGGGTGCTGGAGGCGATGGGGATGCTCTCGTCGCGCCGACGCGTCGGTCTCACCGTGACGCCGACGAACGAGTGGAGCGCGCTCGATACCCGCCTCATCGGCTGGCAGCTCGCATCACCGCGCCGCGACCACCAGATCGTCGTGGTGAACGAGTTGCGGTCCGCCGTCGAGCCGATCGCCGCGCGACTGGCCGCCCAGCGCGGCACCGACGTGCAGCGCTCGCAGCTCCTCGGCCTCGCGGCGCGTCTCGAGGAGCTCGGTCGCAGCGGCAAGGGCGCATCGCCGGAGTACCTCGAGGTCGACATCCAGTTCCACGACCTCATCCTCGACATGAGCGGCAACCTCATGCTCGCCGCGAACAAGGCGGCGATCGCCGCCGTCATCGCCGGGCGCTCCGACGTGGGACTCACTCCCGCGATCCCCTACGAAGCGGCGCTCGACAACCACGTGCGCACCGCCGCGGCGATCGCGCGCGGCGACGCCGACGGTGCGGAGCGCCACACCCGTGGCTACGTCGACGCGGTCCTCAGCGAGGTCCGGGCGCTGGTGTGACCAGGCCGTCGGGCTGCTCGCCGCGCAGCGCCGCCAGCAGCGCATCGATCGACTGATCCGTCATTCGCTGCACGGCACCGCTCGTGTGCCCTCCCGCATGCGGCGTCGCCACCACGCCGGGATGCCCGACGAGCGGCGAACTGGACGGCGGCTCGGTCTCGTAGACATCCACGGCGACCCCGTGGAGGCGCCCCTCGTCGAGTGCGCGGCGCGCCGCGGCCTCGTCGAGCAGGCCGCCTCGCGCGGTGTTGACGACGATCGCTCCCGGCGGCAGCAGGCTCAGTCGGCGCGCATCGAGCAGATGACGGGTCTCGGGCAGCAGCGGGACGTGCAGGCTCACCACATCGCTGCGGCGGCACAGCTCGTCGATGCCGACCCGCTCGACCCCGGCCTGCGCGAACGCCTCGTCGGGCAGCATCGGGTCGTACGCGACCACCTCCATACCGAGCCCTCGCGCACGCTCGGCGACCAGGCGGCCGATGGCGCCGAAGCCCACGACCCCCGCGGTGGTGCCCGTGAGCTCCTTGCCCTCGAGGCGCGGCCACTCCCCCGCACGCACCGCCTCGTCGAGCCGCGGGATGCCCCGCGCTGCGGCGAGCACGAGGCCGATCGCGAGCTCGGCGACCGCGATCGCGTTCGCGCCGGGAGTCCGAGTGACCATGACGCCTCTCGACGCGGCGGCGTCCAGGTCGACCCGGTCGACACCCACCCCGTAGCGAGCGAGAACACGCAATCGGGGCGCGGCCGCGAAGACGGCCCCGTCGTATTCGTCGAGCCCGGCGATGATGCCGTCGACATCGGCGACGAGCGGGATGAGCTCCGCCGCCGTGAGTGGCCGCCCGTGAGGATTGAGGATAACCTCGCCGACCTGCTCGCGGAGGCGGCGGAGCGATGCGCCGTGCGGGTCGCGGCACAGAGACGTCGGCGTCACCAGGACCTTCATCGGACTGCCTCGAACGATCCGGGCACAGTGCGCTGATACTGATCGAGGTACCGGGCGAACCCCTCGTCGTATCGATCTCGGTGCTGCTCACGAGGCGTGATCGTCCGCACCTCGACGTCGTCGAAGGCCGGATGCCGCAGGTCGAGCCCGCTCGCGAGCATCCCCATCCGCACCGCACCGACGATCGAGGTGTGCTGCTGCGCCGAGACCTGCATCTCGACCCCGAACACGTCGGCCGTGAGCTGCGTCCAGAACGGCGACGACAGGACGCCGCCGGAGAGGACGATGCGACGAGGCGTCCCACCGAGGGCGGTGAGCTCCTTGTAGCAGTGGTAGAGCGAGTACACGATGCCCTCGAGCACCGACTGGTACATGTCCACGCGCGAGTGTGCCGGCGCGAGATCGACGAAGCCGCCGCGGCGCTGGTCCTGCCAGCCCGGGCTCCGCTCGCCGAACAAGAAGGGCAGGAAGACGGGCAGGTCGACCCGGTCGGTCGACAGCGACGGCTCGATGTCGAGGTAGTCGGTCGAAGCCCCGAACAGGCGGTCGCGCGCCCAGTCGACGCAGTTGCCGCATCCCGAGGTCGCTGCGCCGCTCAGCGCACCGAGCGGCGAGCGGTACGACCAGGTGCTCAGCGTGGGCGAGAACGCCGGATGACGCGACGCGACGCGGAGGGCGCCGCTCGTCCCCATCGAGAAGGTCATCTCGCCGGGCTCGGTCGCGAGGTCGCCGATCTGGTTCAAGCCGCCGTCCGGGCCGGGGGTGAGCACCGGGATGCCCGCGGCGAGTCCGAGGAGCACCGCGGCCTCGGCCGACAGGGGCGCCGTGGCAGTGGTCTCGTGCAGCTCGGGCAGCCGGACGCGACCGAGATCGAACCGGTCGATGACCTCGCTGTCCCACGTCGCATCGGTGGCGGAGAGCAGCCCGCTGCCTGAGGCCAGGGAATCGTTCGTCCAGACCTCACCCGTCATCCGAGCGAAGATGAGGCTGGCCTGGTCGAGGGCCAGCAGCCCGTCGATGTCGAGCCCCTGCGCACGGAGGTGCTGAAGTTTGAACACGGGATAGATGGCATTGACCATGCAGCCCGTGCGCTCGTAGAACCACCACGTGAAGTCGTCGTCCGCACGGAGGGCGGCGCTGAGGTCCTGCGCGCCGGTGTAGGGCCACTCCATCACCGGGGTGACCGCCGAGAGGTCGTCGGAGCGAAGGGTGAGGCCGTGCCACGTGCCGCTCAGCACGATGAGGTCGATCCGCTGGCCGGCTGCGGCCTCGCGACCGAGGGCCATGAGCTGGATGTAGATCGCGTCGGCATCTCGGACGGCCGAATCGGGCCCATCGACTTCGAACCGGCGGCTGCGAACGGCGACCGCGCCGGTGTCCGTGTCGAAGAGCATGGTCTTCGCCGAGGTGGTGCTGGCTTCGAGAGCGAGGATCTTCATAGGGGCCCATCGTCGGGTGTCCGGCGGGCAGCAGCGTCGCCGAGACTCAATGATATGATCATTCGGCCGACGATGGACACCCCGAGGAGAAACATCATGGTCGCTGTTCTCGATCAGATCGCCCGCCACCGCCTCGTTCCGGTCGTCGTGGCCGACACCGCCGACGAGGGCCTGTTCATCGCCGCTGCGCTCGCCGAGGGCGGGCTCCCGGTGGCCGAGATCACTTTCCGCACCCCCGCAGCACCGGCCGCCATCGAAGCCATCGCCGAACGAGGCGACGTGCTCGTCGGCGCGGGCACGATCGTCTCGCCCGCCCAGGTCGACACCGCCGTCGCCGCCGGTGCCCGCTTCCTCGTCTCCCCCGGCTTCCACCCCGCGGTCGCCGACCGCGCCGCCGACCTCGGGGTTCCCCTCATTCCCGGAGCCGTCAGCGCGAGCGAGATCATGGGGGCGCTCGCGGCCGGGATCACCACGGTCAAGTTCTTCCCCGCCGAGACCTCGGGCGGCCTCCCCGCCCTGCGTGCTCTCGCCGGCCCCTTCGGCGACCTGCGGTTCGTGCCGACCGGCGGCATCGACGCCACGAACCTCGACGCCTATCTCGCGCACCCGCAGGTGACCGCCGTCGGCGGTTCGTGGATGCTGCCGCGGACCGCCGTCCGAGCACGCGATGCCGCCGCCATCACCCGCGCCGCATCCGACGCGGTCGCACGTGTCGACGCCTTGTCGCAAGCCGCTCCGGCCGGCCTCCCGAACGGATAAAGTGGCGAGAGAGCCGGGCTCTCTCGCAGCACCTGGCCACCCCACCCGCACGCGAACCTGGAGCTACGCATGGCGTCGACCCCCTCACCGACAGGACCCTCGACCGATCAGGATCAGGCGCCGCACGAAGCGGCCACGGTCCACGAGGGCGCCCCGCGTCCCGAGGAGGTCGACCGCCCGACCCCCGACGAGAGCAGCGCTCCCGCCGAGGCCGGGTCCGGCTCCGCGAACATCGGTGTGGTCGGACTCGCCGTCATGGGCTCGAACCTCGCCCGCAACCTCGCGAGCCGCGAAGGGAACACGGTCGCCGTGTTCAATCGGTCGCGTTCGAAGACCGACGAGCTCATCGAGACTCACCCCGAGGCGGACTTCATCCCCGCCTTCTCCTACGAGGAGTTCGCAGCGAACCTGCAGAAGCCGCGCACCGCGATCATCATGGTCAAGGCGGGTCGCCCCACCGACGCCGTCATCGACGAGCTCATGCGGGTGTTCGAGCCGGGCGACATCATCGTCGACGGCGGCAACTCGCTGTTCACCGACACCATCCGTCGTGAGAAGGCGGTCCGCGAGGCCGGCTTCAACTTCGTCGGCATGGGCGTCTCCGGTGGTGAGGAGGGTGCCCTCCTCGGGCCCTCGCTCATGCCCGGAGGCCCCGACGAGTCGTGGGTGACCCTCGGCCCCATCCTGAAGTCGATCGCCGCGGTCGCCGAGGGCGAGCCGTGCGTGACGCACGTCGGCCACGACGGCGCCGGCCACTTCGTGAAGATGGTGCACAACGGCATCGAGTACGCCGACATGCAGCTCATCGCCGAGGCCTACGACCTCATCCGCCGCGGCACCGGCAAATCGCCCGCCGAGATCGCCGACATCTTCGCCGAGTGGAACCGCGGCGAGCTCGAGTCGTACCTCATCGAGATCACCGCCGAGGTGCTGCGTCAGACGGATGCCGCCACCGGTCAGCCCCTCGTCGACGTGATCGTCGACCAGGCCGGTGCCAAGGGCACCGGCGCGTGGACCGTGCAGACCGCGCTCGACCTCGGCGTGCCCGTCTCGGGCATCGCGGAGGCCGTCTTCGCGCGTTCGCTCTCGAGCCACCGCGAGCAGCGCGACGTGTCCGGCTCGCTGCCCGGCCCTGACGACGCGTCGTTCACGGTCGAGGACGCCGACGCCTTCATCGAGCAGGTGCGCCTCGCGCTCTACGCCTCCAAGATCGTCGCCTACTCGCAGGGCTTCGACGAGATCCGTGCCGGCGCTGCCCAGTACGGCTGGAACATCGACCTCGGCGCGGTGTCGAAGATCTGGCGCGGCGGCTGCATCATCCGCGCGCAGTTCCTCAACCGCATCGCCGACGCGTACGCGACCGGCGACGAGCTCCCCGTCCTGCTGACCGCGCCGTACTTCGTCGAGGCGCTCGGCCGCGCCCAGGACGCGTGGCGCCACGTCGTGCAGGCCGCGGCCGGCGCCGGCATCCCCGCTCCCGCCTTCAGCTCGTCGCTGTCGTACTACGACGGCCTGCGTGCGGAGCGCCTGCCGGCAGCCCTCATCCAGGGCCAGCGCGACTTCTTCGGTGCGCACACCTACAAGCGCATCGACAAGGACGGCACCTTCCATACGCTGTGGTCGGGAGACCGTTCCGAGGTCGAGGCCGAAGACACGCACTGACCCCACTCCTGAGGTCACGAGGCCCCGTCGAGCATCTCCGCTCGGCGGGGCCTTCGCTGTACGCGACGACGAGACGTCAGAGCCAGTCGTTGCGCTTGAAGATCCCGTAGAGACCGGCGCTCAGGAGCACCATCAGCCCGAGCGCCATCGGGTAGCCCCACGGTTGGTCCAGCTCGGGCATGAATCTGAAGTTCATGCCATAAACGCTCGCGACGAACGTCGGGGCGAATCCGATCGCCGCCCACGACGAGATCTTCTTGACCTGTTCGTTCTGGCGCACCTGGACGACGGTGAGGTCGGCCATCTTCTCGTCCAGCCGCTGGTTGACGAGGGTCGCGTGGATCGTCAACGCGTCGTCGAGCGTGTGTCGCATCGACTGCACGCGCTCCGCCACGTACTGCGCGCGGCCGCGGACGTCGTCCCATCCGGCCGGTTCGGCGCCGGCCGCGGCATCCGTGAGGGTCGAAGCGAGCCGCGTCAGGACGTCCGGCAGCGGCGTCGTGGCGTGAGCGAGGTCGATCACCTCCCGCTGCAGGTCGAAGATGCGCCTCGACACTCCGGGGTCGTCGCCGAACAGCTGATCCTCGATCTCGTCGATGTCGTTCTCGACGCCGTCGAGCACGACGCGGTAACCGGTCGTGACGAGTTCCGCGAGTACCCACATGACGGATGCCGGGCCGCGGCGGAGCAGGTCCGGGTGGCTGTCGAGACGACCCTGGAGCTCGCTGAGGTCGATGCGATCCGAGCGCGTCACGGTCACGATGAGGTGCGGTGCGAGGAACACGTCGATCTCGTCGCAGCGGACCGTCTCGGAGGCATCGTCGTAATGCGCGGGCTGCAGCACCACGAAGGCGTGGTCGCCGTACCGCTCGAAGATCGACCGCTGATGCGGGCGGAGGGCTTCCTTGACCGCGATGGGAGGTACCCCCAGCTCGGCCGCGTGAGACTCGATCTGCGCGTCGTCGACGTCGATCAACGCGACCCACGCGAAGCCGCCCCGTTCGCGCGCGAGCACCGCGGCGTCGCGCGGCGCCAGACCGTCGCCGATCCGCGACCCGTCGACATACACCGCCGCCTCAACGTTCGTCATGACGTCACCGTATGCCACATCCCGAGCTCACAGCGCGCACATAGCATCGTCCATAGCTTCTCCATAGCGAACGCCTCACAATGGGCTCATGACCACTCCCGCTCCCACGGCACTGCAGCGTCCCGACGGCTCCCCGCTGCGCATCCTCGTCGTCGACGACGAGCAGATGCTCACCGATCTGCTCTCGATGGCACTGAAGATGGAGGGCTGGGAGGTCCGCTCCGCGGCATCCGGCTTCGAGGCGCTCTCGCTCGCCCGGGAATTCGAGCCGGACGCCATGGTGCTCGACATCATGATGCCCGACCTCGACGGGATGTCGGTGCTGCAGCGCCTTCGTCAGTCCGGCGACGATGTTCCCGTGCTGTTCCTCACCGCGAAGGATTCCGTGGGCGACCGCGTCGCTGGGCTCACAGCGGGCGGCGACGATTACGTCACGAAGCCCTTCAGTCTCGAGGAGGTCGTCGCACGGCTGCGGGGTCTCATGCGGCGCGCCGGAACCGCGACAGCCGGTGGCGCCGACCCCGTGCTACGCGTCGGGGACCTCACGCTCAACGAGGACTCGCACGAGATCGAACGCAGCGGGACGAGCATCGAGCTCACCGCCACCGAGTTCGAGCTCCTGCGCTACCTCATGCGAAACCAGCGCCGCGTGGTGTCGAAGGCCCAGATCCTCGACCGCGTGTGGAACTACGACTTCGGCGGGCGATCCTCGGTCGTCGAGCTCTACATCTCGTACCTGCGCAAGAAGATCGATGCGGGTCGCGAGCCGCTCATCCACACCGTCCGGGGTGTGGGCTACATGATCAAAGCTCCGCAGTGACGTCCGCCCCGGATGGCGCCGGCGCGCACGGGCGCACGGACCGGCGCGCCCGCAAGCGCTGGACGCTGCAGACGCGGCTGATGGTCACGGTGGTCGGTGTCGTCGCGCTGACGCTCATCTCGAGCGCCGTCGGGCTCGCGACCACGATCGGAACTGTGCTGGTCTCAACCGTCACCACCAACGCCGAATCGCTCACGCGCGGGCTCAAACTCTTCGACAGCAGCGGCTACGTCGTGCGTGTGCGCTCCGCGGAGGAGACGATCGCCGGCACGACGGGTCTCCCGTATGGTTACACGCTGCTGGTGCAGGACCCGCGCGGTCCCGTCACCGGCGCGACCTTCGACGGCGACGAGGGAGTGCGCAGCCTCACGACCGCGGAGCTCAACGATCTGGCTTCGACCGACCTCAGCGCCCTTCCGGCGACGATCGAGATCGGCGATCTCGGCGCGTTCCGCGTCGTGTCGTTTAAAGCGGGCGACATCACCGGGCTGGGTGCTCTTCCGCTCGCACAGGTCGATACGACTGTCGCAATCGTCGTCACCACGATCACGATCGTGACCGTCGGCGGCCTGCTCCTCCTCAGCGCGGCGATCGCGGTTGTCATCCAGCGCTCACTCCGGCCGTTGCGCGTTGTGGCTGACACCGCGACGAGGGTCGCGTCGCTCCCCCTCGCGCAGGGCGCTGTCTCCATCACCGAGCGCGTGCCCGCAGAGGAGACCGACGACCATGATGAGATCGGCCGCGTGGGCGCCGCCCTCAACACGCTGCTCGACCATGTCGACGCATCCCTCATCGCACGCCAGCGCAACGAGGAGCGCATGCGGTCGTTCGTCGCCGACGCCAGCCACGAGCTGCGCACCCCGCTCGCCTCGATCCGCGGATACTCGGAGCTCTCGTTGCGCGCGATGCGCCAGGGCGTGCCCGGGGTCGAAGAGACGACGACGGCCGCCCTCGAGCGCATCCAGGCGCAGTCGCTGCGCATGACCAGGCTCGTCGAAGACCTGCTGCTCCTCGCCCGCCTCGACGAGGGCCAGGAGCTCGTCTACGGCACCGTCGACCTGACGGCGCTCGCGGTCGATGCCGTCGCCGACGCGCGTGCCGCGGGCCAGGACCACGAATGGCGCTTGGACGTCGGCGACGATCCGGTCATCGTCGCCGCGGATGCCACCCGCATCACGCAAGTCGTCGCGAACCTCTTGGCGAACGCCCGCGTGCACACCCCGGCGGGGACCACCGTCACCACCTCCGTGCGCGTTGCGGACGGCACGGCGATCCTGTCGGTGCACGACGACGGCCCGGGTATCGACCCCGCCGTGGCTGACGAAATCTTCGAACGCTTCTCACGCGGTGATCGCTCCCGCGCGCGTCAGACCGGCGGCACAGGGCTGGGCCTGTCGATCGCGCGCGCGATCGTTGCCGCGCACGGAGGCTCGCTCACCGTGCAGAGCGAGCCCGGCTCGACCACCTTCGAACTGCGCCTGACCGCGAGACCGGCCGCCCCGGAGACGGGCGAGCCGTCGGATGCCGGGACGGGACCGACCACGAATGAGCAGGCGAGCGGAACGCAGGAGATGCCGTGACGCTCGGTGAGCCGCGGATCGTGGCGGTCCGCCGCGGGCGGGTGCAGCCGTCCAGCTCATGGATCTACGTCTGGGTCGACGCGGCGACAGGCGACATCGCCTACGTCGGTGCGACACCGTACGACCCAGCGCTCCGCACTCACCTGCACCTCGAGAGCGACGATGCGCAGCTGGGCAGAGTACGAGCGACCGTAGACGGATATGCGGAGCGCGACTTCGACGTTCTCGCTTTCGAGCTCGCCGCCGACATCGAACGCGCTGAAGCGAAGGACCTCCTCAAGCGCCGTCTCCGCGGGGATGCCAGCCCGTCGCCGACGGATGCATCGACGGCGCTGTGGCGCGCGGTGGATGACATCGCACGTGCTGTCGAACACCGTTGTTCCGAGATCGACGAGCGCGGTCGGGCGGGCGGCTGAGCCGGTCGGCGATTCCTCCCCAGGGGTGGGGTCTGACGAGTTTTGCATTTCGTAGCTATGTTCGATGTGAATGTCTGACCCCGCTGCCACAATGGGAACATGTCAGCGAACAGGGGTGGCGGCTCGGACGAGATCGAGGTCTCGCCGCACGGCCCCGCGATCGCGGCTTACGGCGAGGCGCTCGCGCTGGTGCATGACGCGGATGTCGCTTCGGTGCGGGCTCTGGCCGAGCTGGGCCGGTCCGCGTTGCGTGAGGCGCGCCGTGACGGAGTGCGTGGGATGGCCTCGGACATGGAGCTGCGGTCGGTCGCGGCTGAAGCTGCGGGGCTGGCCCGGCGGACCGACAGGCGCCTGCAGGCCGACATCGACCATGCGCTGACGATCGTCGACGATTACCCGACCGTCTTCTCGGCGTGGGAGGAGCGGCGGATCACCCGCGACCACGTCGACGCGGTCGTCACAGCGGGAACCGGGCTGCCCGATGAGGTGCGGGGCGAGTTCGAGGTCGCGGCGATCGCGGTGTGCGAGCGCGACATCGCCACCCGGGTGAAACCGGCGCTGCGTGCCCTCGCGGAGAGACTTCATGAGCGCACGTTCACCGACCGGCACCGCGACGCCGCCGCCGGGCGGTGTGTGCGGGTCTCGCACGGAACGGACGGGATGTCGGATGTCATCGCGACCGTCCCGACCGTGATCGCGGTGGGCATGCTCGACCGGCTCACGCAGATGGGACAGTCCGTCAAGGACGCCCGGACCGTGGGTGCGGATGCGGATGCGGGTGCGGGTGCGGGTGCCGGGGCGGATGCCGCCGGGGCGGATGCCGTCGGGGCGGGCGAGCCCGCCGATACGCGGACGATGGATCAGCTGCGGGCCGACATCCTCGGCGACCTGGTGCTCGGCGGGGCGCCGGTCGTTGACCCGACGTATGGGATCGATCGGGCTGGTGGGCTCGGGGCGATCCGGGCACGCGTGCAGGTGGCGGTCACCGCCGAGACGTTGATGGGGCGTGACGAGAACCCCGCCGAAGCCGTGGGTGCGGGGCTTGTCGATGCCGAAACGGCGCGCGAGCTCGCGGGGCAGGTGTCGGAGTGGGACCGGCTCTTCATCGACCCCGTCAGCCGTACTCCCGTCGAGATCGACACCTACCGGCCGACCGCGTCGATGAAGAAGCTCCTGATGGCTCGGGATCAGCACTGCCGGTTCCCGGGATGCCGGCGGGCCGCGATCCGGTGCGAACTCGACCACACGGTCGATTACGCCCTCGGTGGGCACACCCACATCTTCAACCTCGCCCACCTCTGCCAGCGGCACCACTCCATGAAGCAGTTCACCAAGTGGGAGGTCAGGCAGGTCGGCGGCGGGGTCCTCGAATGGACCTCGCCCCTCGGCCGGGTCTACCGCGAAGACGTTCCCATACCCGCGGTGTGCTTCACCATCGACACCTCCGGCCCACCGCGATCTCGCGTCGGAACCGGCGGGCCGCCGCCGGATCTCGCACCACCCTTCTGATGCGTCGCGACCCTTCTGATGCGTCGCGCGATCTCGACACGCACTGCGAATTCAGTATCCGGCGAAGGCGTCCGTGGTGAGCGACCGCGCTTTCGAGAGCGCCGGGGCGAGGTCGGCGATGAGCCGCGGCGGTCCCGAGATGAACGCGTGCCGTTCGGTGAGGTCCGGCACGAGCGTGGCGAGAGATGCCGCGGTCAGCCGCGCCCCGCCCGTCCACGTCCAGTGGTCGGGCAGGTTCCGAGGCTCGTCTCGCGTCACGACCATCACCGGGATCTCCGCAGCGATGATGTCATCGCGGAAGGCCAGCTCGTCGGCATCCGATGCCACGTAGACCATGACGACATCCCGCCGCTCCCCCGCCAGACGCATCTCGCGCAACTGCGACACGAACGGAGTCACCCCGATGCCGGCCGCGACGAGCAGCACCTTGGCATCGGTCCGTGCGGGCAGCACGAAATCGCCCCACACGCCGGTGACGGGCAGATCGCGACCGGGCTCGACCAGTGCGAGCGCCTTCTTATAGCTCGACTGCGAACCCTCGCGGATAGCGATCCGCACCTCCGGCAGCTCCGCGGGCGCCGAAACGATCGAGAATTCGCGCCGCGTGCCCCGCGCGTCGGGACGGCGATGCGGCACTTCGAGCTCGAGGTACTGTCCGGGACGGAATCGGAAGCCGCGATGAGCGCGGAAGGTCAGCTCCCGCACGGAGGGGGTCAGCGCTGTGCGTTCGACGAAGGTCAGGCGCACCGCGGCGCGGTAGGCGAAGAGGAACGCGAGCAGGTTGCCGATGAGCAGCGCGCGCTCCTGTCCGAGACTGACGTCACCGATGAGGATCGGCCAGCCCGCCAGCGCGCCCACCAGCGCAGCGACCGCGTACTGCTGCCTCCGACGCGGCGGAAGGGTCAGCGGCTCGGACAGCATGAACGCACCGAGGAAGAGGAACGGCGACGACCACAGCACCTGCCCGATGACGGTCGCATCGACGGGGAGCGAGACCTGGGCGTACTGCACGAACGTCCGCACGAGCGCGACAGCGACCGCGACGACGAGGAAGACCGCGACCACCCGCACCTTCTCCGTGCGCACGAGCACAAGACCGCCGAGAAGGATGACGGGCACCGCGAGAACGGGCGACCCCACCCACCACGCCGACGCGCCCAGGTCGGGGAACGGGATGCTGAGCACAGTGAGCACCGTTGCTCCGGCGGCGGCGGGATTGAAGATGTGTCGCCCACGCCAGGCCAGCAGGTACTTCGATGCGGAGGCGACCACCCCGGCGACCGCGAGCCCCGCGATCCCCGCCGGATCGAGCGTCGGACGCAGCACGAACAGCAGGATGAGCGCGGTGATGACCGCCGATTCGATGCGCCACGTTCGGCCGAGCAGCCGCTGCGCTACAGCATCCACCACGATGATCGCGCCGGCCAGGACGACGAGCGACACCGGGAGAGCCAGCGGATCGCCCGCGATCTGACCGGCGACGGTCAGCACGAAGGCGATGACCGCGAGCAGGGAGAGGGCCAGGAGGACGAATCGGTACATCGACACGCGTCCGAGCGCGCCGACGGCTCGGTTTCGAAGGGCCGTCAGGGATGTCATACGAACAACTCCGCTTCGCAGTGGGGTGACCATTCGACGGAACCGTCGGTGCGCATCCGCACCCACGAGGCCTCACTGCGCTCCGCGAAGCGAGGGCCGCCGTCGAAGAAGAGGGCTGTGGCGACGGCATCCGCCGTCATGGCGTCCGAAGCGACCGCCCACGTCGCTGCGTACTCCCGAACCGGCTCGCCCGTGCGCGCGTCGAGAACGTGATGCAGACCATCGCCCCACGCTCGACGGTTGGTCGCGGAGGCGCACAGCGCCCCGGCGTCAAGCGTCCAGACTCCGACCGCCCGGGACCCGTCATACGGGTGCTCGAGCGCGACACGCTGCTGCACCCCGTCGATCGCGAGGTCGCCGCTCGCATCGACGACGAGCCAGCCGGCCGTGCGCCGCCGCAACTCCGACATCACGAGATCGACGAGGCGACCCTTGCCCACCGCGCCCACATCGATCGTCGCCTGGCTGTGAAGCGTGAGTCGGTCGTCCGCCAGCTCGACGACATCGCGCCACCGGTCCGGCGCGGCCATCGCCCCGCGATCGCGGAGGGAGTACGAGCCGTCGTAACCGCGCCGGGCGAGTGCGTCACCGACGAGCGGGTTCACCGCGCCGTCCGTGACGTCGGCCAGGTCGCCGTACAGCGCCAGCAAGGCCGCGGCGTCGGGAGGCGCCGCGACCGATCCGCCCGACGCCAGCCGGCTCACGGTCGAGTCCGCGCGGAATCTCGACCAGTCCCGATCGAACGACTCCACGAGCGACATCACCGCTGACCGATCGCCGTCACGCAGCGGCACCTCGCTGTCGACGCACCACGCGGTTCCGATGGCGCCGAACTCCCACCGCCCGAAGCCGGCAGTCGCGACGATCATGCTGCCGCGTCGGTGCGGATCTCCTCGACCGCCGCGTTGAAACCACCGCTCGTGAGCGACGAGCCCGCCACGCGGTCGACCTTCACGTCGTCGAGGCTCTTGCCGACGACGGCATCCGAGATGCCGCCGATGAACTGCGACTGGTACTGCTTGCTCTCGCGGCGGGTCGGCTCACCGGTGACCTCGACCGCGGTCACGGCATCGGATTCGACCGTGAGCGTCACGGTGATCGTCTCGGGGCCCTCGGGGGTCTGATAGGTCCCCTCGGCCGTGTACGTGCCGTCGGTGTAAGTGCCGCCGGTCGCCCCCGACGAACCGCTCGGGCTGCTCGAACCGGTCTCGGTCGTCGCGTCGGCGGAGGGCGCCGTGCCTGATGCGGGCTGCTCGCCTTCGGCTTGGCCCGCGCAGCCGGCGAGGAGCGCAAGGCCGGCGACGGACGCCGCGGCGGCGGTCACGCGGAGCGAACGGGGTACGGCAGTGGCGCGGATCATGATGGGTCCTCCTGTGTCGTGCCCCTCCGGGGGGAGGTGGGCTGATCTCACGCTAGCGGCCCGTCGCCATGGCTCCCCTCTGTCGTTCCTATGCGTTTGCATCGAGTTCCGGCGCGCGCCACAGCGCTTTCAGCCCTTCGACCGCGAAGAAGATCGCCACGGCGAACCCCAGCGGAAGCAGCCAGGCCTGCGCCGAGAGCGGCCGCGAGTCGAACAGCGCGTTCATGAACGGCACGTACGTGTAGATGAGCTGCAAGCCGACGAGGGCTGCAGCCGACCACCAGATCACCCGGTTGCCGCGCAGGACATCCCGGGTCAGGCTCGAACGGCGCAAGAACCGGCAGTTCAACAGGAACGCCAGCTGGCCGAGCGCGAGTACGGAGACCGAGACCGTCCGGGCGACATCCAGCTCGGCGCCCGTTGCTCGAACGATCGCGAACGCCGCGAGCGTCGCTCCCCCGATCATCACCGACACGATGAGGACGAACAGAAGTTCGCGCAGCGAGATGATCGACCCGCCGCTCGACCGGGGCGGTCGCGACATGATCCCCGGCTCGGCCGGCTCGTACGCGAGGGCGAGCGAGAGCGTCACCGCCGTGACCATGTTCACCCACAGCACCTGCACGGGAGACAACGGCAGCGCCAACCCGAAGACGACGGCGACGAGGATCACGAGCGACTGGGCCCCGTTGGTGGGCAGCAGGAACACGATCGACTTGCGCAGGTTGTCGTAGATCCGGCGCCCCTCGCGGATCGCGGAACGGATGGTGGCGAAGTTGTCGTCAGCGAGTACGATCTCGGCGGCTTCTTTCGTCGCCTCGGTGCCCTTGATCCCCATCGCGACTCCCACGTTCGCGCGGGTGAGCGCGGGGGCGTCGTTGACGCCGTCACCGGTCATCGCGACCACCTCGCCGTGCGACTGGAGCGCTCGGACGATACGGATCTTGTGCTCGGGACTCGTCCGCGCGTAGACGTCGACGTCGCGGACGACATCCTTCAGCTTCTCCTGGCTGAGCGACTCGAGCTCGCCGCCGGTGAGCACGCGGGGTTCGTCATCCGACACCAGCCCCATCTCACGGCTGATCGCGACGGCCGTTCCCGCATGGTCGCCCGTGATCATCTTCACGCGGATGCCGGCCCGGTGGCAGTCGGCGATCGCCTCGACGGCCTCGGGCCGCGGGGGGTCGAGGATGCCCCAGAGGCCGAGGAACTCCAGCTCATCGACGTCGTCGATCCCGACCTCGTCGAGGCGCGACGGCTTGCGCGCGGCGGCGAGCACGCGCAGGCCCTCGGCGCTCAGCTCGGCGATGACCGCATCCCAGAACTCGCGGTCGAGTTCCTCCGGCCCCGCGGCCCCGCGCTGGCGCGTCGAGCGGTCGAGCAGCCGGTCGGGCGCGCCCTTGACGAGGAGAGCGCGCGACCCGTCGGCGCCCTCGTTCAGGGTCGCCATGAACTTGTTCTCCGAGTCGAACGGGAGCACGTCCACGCGACGGACGCCCTCTGCCTCACCGTCGTGTCCGCCCTTCATCGCGACGACGCGCAGCGCACCCTCGGTCGGCTCACCGACGAGCTTCCAACCGTCGTCATCCGAGACGATGTTCGCGTCGTTGCAGAGGTCCGCTACGGCGAGGACGGCCGACAGATCACCGCCGGAACGCCCGTCCCCGTCGGTCCGCTCGATCTCGCCCGCCGGTTCGTAGCCCAGCCCCGAGACGTCGTAGCGGGCGACCGGGGTGACGATCCGCCGCACCGTCATCTCGTTCTTCGTCAGCGTGCCCGTCTTGTCGGAACAGACGGTCGTCACCGAGCCCAGCGTCTCGACAGCGGGAAGCTTCCGCGTGATGGCGCGACGCCGGGCCATCTGCTGGACACCGATCGCCAGAGTGATCGTCACGAGCGCCGGCAGCCCTTCCGGGATCGCCGCCACCGCGAAACCGATCGTGGCCGAGACGAGCTCGCCGAACGGCATCCCGTGCACGAATCGGCCGACGAGCATCATGGCGGCCGCCATCCCGAGGATGACGAGGGTCAGGACCCGCCCGAACGCGTCCAGCTGCTTCGTGAGAGGCGTCGTCAGGGCTCCAGCGCCCCCGACGAGCTCCTGGATCTTGCCGATCTCGGTACGAGCGCCCGTGCCCGTGACGATTCCGCGGGCCTGTCCCGCCGACACGATCGTGCCGGAGAACGCCATCGACGCCCGGTCGCCGACGCCGGCATCCGCGTCGACCGGATCGGTGTGCTTCGACGCCGGTACCGACTCGCCGGTCAGCGCCGCCTCGTCGATGCGCAGCTGGCTCGCCTGGACGAGCCGGAGGTCGGCCGGAACCTTATCGCCCGGTGACAGGCGCACGACATCGCCGGGCACGAGCTCGGCGGCGGGCACACTCCGCCACGAGCCGTCTCGGCGCACGCTCGCATCCGACGACAGCATGCCGCGGATGCCCGCGAGAGCCTTCTCGGCGCGCCCCTCCTGGGCATACCCGATCACCGCGTTGATGATGGCGACGGCGAGGATGACCCACACGTCGAGCCAGTCCGCCATGACCGCCTTGATCGCGGCGGCGGCCAGCAGGATGTAGATCAGCGTGTCGTTGAAGTGCGAGAGGAACCGCAGCCACGCGGGCGTGCGCTTGGCCTCGGGAAGGACGTTCGGCCCCACCGCGTCGAGGCGCCGCCCTGCTTCATCCGAGCTCAGGCCGTCGGCACTGGTTCTGAGCGCCGCGGCGACCTCGTCGACGGGGCGGGCGTACGAGCGAGGCGACTCGAGATCCGCCTCGGAGACAGGGGCAGCCATGGGCCGATCCTACGGCGTGCGGCTTTGCGGTACACCGGAGGCCGCCGGAGAAGATCCCGGTGCGGCCCCGTCCCGAGCCCGACGCTCGATGCAGCGCCGGGGTCACCCTGCCGGGGTCAGGTCGAGTCAGGCGGCGCCGTCGAACATGCTGGTGACAGAGCCGTCCTCGAAGACCTCCTTGATCGCGCGCGCCAGGAGCGGGGCGATCGGGAGGATGGTGAGGCCGGGGAAGCGCTTGTCGTCACCGAGCGGGATCGTGTCGGTGACGACGACCTCGTCGATCGCGGCATCCTGCAGACGCTCGACCGCGGGGTGACTGAAGACGGCGTGCGTCGCCGCGACGATGACGCGCTCGGCGCCGTTGTTCTTCAGGGCCTGCGCGGCCTTGACGATCGTGCCACCCGTGTCGATCATGTCGTCGACCAGCAGGCAGACACGACCCCGGACATCACCGACGATCTCGTTGACGGTGACCTGGTTGGCGACGTTCGGGTCGCGCCGCTTGTGGATGATCGCGAGCGGAGCGCCGAGGCTGTCGGACCAGGTGTCGGCGACGCGGACGCGGCCGGTGTCCGGCGACACGACGGTGAGCTTCTCGCGGTCCTCCGGGCTCAGCGTGCGCTCGAAGTGCTCGAGCAGGACCGGCTTGGCGAACAGGTGGTCGACGGGACCGTCGAAGAACCCCTGGATCTGCGCGGCGTGAAGGTCCACGCTCATCACGCGGTCGGCGCCGGCCGTCTTGAACAGATCGGCGACGAGACGCGCGCTGATGGGCTCGCGGCCGCGACCCTTCTTGTCCTGCCGCGAGTAGGGGTAGTACGGCGCGACGACGGTGATGCGCTTGGCGGACGCGCGCTTGGCGGCATCCAGCATGATCAGCGTCTCCATGAGCCACTCGTTGACCGGCGGTCCGAACGATTGCACCAGGAAGAAGTCGCATCCGCGGATCGACACCTCGAAGCGGGTGAGGA
The DNA here is from genome assembly GCF_040544895.1 of Microbacterium sp. 1262. Classification (NCBI taxonomy): domain Bacteria; kingdom Bacillati; phylum Actinomycetota; class Actinomycetes; order Micrococcales; family Microbacteriaceae; genus Microbacterium; species Microbacterium sp. 1262. The sequence goes on along the minus strand of NZ_JBEPKU010000001.1, from coordinate 827,635 downwards.
TCTCGCCCGATGCGAAGGTGCGGTGCTCGGTCGGGACGAGCTCCGTGCCGAGCTGCGTTGCTACATCGGCCGACAGCGCGGGGTGCGAGCCACCGGATGCCACGACGAGACGCTTCTTGGTCTTGGCGACCAGTCCCGGGGCGATGCCCCGCGAGACGTCGAGGTCAACCGTGTTCTTCTTGCGAGCCATCGTCCGCTTCCTGTGAAGACCGCACGCGTGCCGCTGCTGCGGCGGCTGCAGTACCGGGTCTGTTCTTCTCGACCCACCCTGCGACATTGCGCTGGGGGGCGACGCTGAGCGCGAGAGCACCGGCCGGGACGTCCTTGCGGATGACCGCTCCGGCGCCCGTCTTGGCGCCCTCACCGATCTTAACCGGCGCGACGAAGACGTTGTGCGAGCCGGCGTGGACCTCGTCGCCGATCACGGTGCGGTGCTTGGCGAGGTCGTCGTAGTTCGCGGTGATGGCACCCGCCCCCAGGTTCACGCCGCGGCCGATCTCGGCGTCGCCGACGTACGACAGGTGCGGGACCTTGCTGCCTTCCCCGATGACGGCGTTCTTCGTCTCGACGAACGTGCCGATCTTGCCGCGCTCGCCGAGCTGCGTGCCCGGCCGGATGTACGAGAAGGGCCCCACGGTCGCGTCGGCCCCGATGACGGCGAGGGTCGCGTCGCTCCGCGTGACGGTCGCGCCCGCGCCGACCTCGCAGTCCGAGAGGCTGGTGTCGGGCCCGATCGTCGCACCCTCCGCGATCACCGTGGCACGCAGGATGTGCGTGTTCGGCAGAACGGTCACGTCGGGGGCCAGCGTCGCCGTGACGTCGATCCACGTCGTGGCGGGGTCCTGCACGGTCACCCCCTCGAGCTGCCAGCGGCGCACGGTGCGGGCGTTGAGCAGGCGCGCGGCCTCGGCCAGCTGCACCCGGTCGTTGACGCCGACGATGAGATTCGCGTCCGCGACGAGCTGCGCGGCGACCGCGAGCGCGTCGTTGCGGAGCATGCCGACGACATCGGTGAGGTACTTCTCGGCCTGCACGTTGGCGATGCTGATGCGGCCGAGCCGCTCGCGCAACGGCGCTGCCTGGAAGACGTAGACCCCGGCGTTGACCTCGTCGACGGCGCGCTCGGCATCCGACGCGTCCTTGTGCTCGACGATGCGGTCGACGCTGCCCGCGGTGTCACGGATGACGCGACCGTAACCGGTCGGGTCGCTCAGGCGTGCGCTCAGCATCGTGGCGGCGGCGCCCGATGCACGATGGGTGCGCAGCATCTCGCCGAGCGTCGCGTCATCGAGCAGGGGGACGTCCGCGCTGAGTACGAGCACGTCACCGTCGAAGTCCGGCAGCTGGTCGAGAGCGACCTCGACGGCCCGGCCGGTGCCGGGGATCTCGTCCTGGTCGACGACGACGACCTCGGGCGAGACGCCGAGCACGGCCTCGGCGACGCGATCGCGCTCGTGCCGGACGACGACGAGCACGTGAGCGGGTGCGAGGTCGCGTGCCGTGTCGAGCACATGGCCGACGAGGGGGCGACCGCCGATGCGGTGCAGCACCTTCGGGAGGGAGGACTTCATCCGCGTCCCCTGCCCCGCGGCGAGGATCACGACAGCGAGACGGGGGTCGAGTGGGGTGTCGCTCATGCTCCGCCGCCAGGACTCGAACCTAGACCTCACAGCTCCAAAGGCTGTCGTGCTGCCATTACACCACGGCGGAACGCCGCACGCAGGTGCAGCCCGACAAGTCTGCCAGAGCGCGCGGGGTCGCGTCTGCGCCGCGGCTGAGTCCCGCCCCGCGGGTCGGGATAATGGTGCCATGGCACACGAGACCGACGAGGTGGACCGCATCGTCGGTGCGTGGTCGCTGCAGCGCCCCGACCTCGACTTCTCCCCCCTCGGGGTGCTCTCGCGCGTCGACCGGCTGTCGCGTCACCTCGACCGGGCGCGGCGCGAGGCGTTTCGCCGCAGCGATCTCGAGCCGTGGGAGTGGGACGTGCTCTCGGCCCTGCGCCGCGCGGGCGAGCCCTACCAGCTGAGCCCGAAGCAGCTGCTGCAGCAGACCCTCGTCTCGAGCGGCACGATGACCAACCGCATCGACCGGCTCGTCGCGCGCCGGCTCGTTCGGCGCGAGGCCGATCCGGGCGACGGGCGCAGTGTCCTGGTGACCCTCACCGACGACGGACGCATCCGCGTGGATGCGGCCATCACGCGTCTCGTCGACGCGGAAGCCGTGCTTCTGTCCGGCCTGTCGAAGGGCGACCGGGACCGCCTGGCGTCGCTGCTGCGCAAGCTGTCGCTGGGGTTCGACGGCTCTCCCCCGCCGGCGTCCGCCTGACGCATCCCGCTCCGGCTGACAGCGGCCCCGCCGCGGGCGTGGCCTAGCCTGGAAGCAATATGGCGCATCTTCTGGGAGCCGAGGGCCTTCGCCTCGAGTATCCGACCAAAGTGGTGTTCGACGGGGTCTCCCTCGGAGTCGACGAGGGCGACCGCATCGGCATCGTGGGCCGCAACGGCGACGGCAAGTCGAGCCTCCTGCGCATGCTCGCGGGGCTCGTCGAGCCCGATTCGGGCCGCGTGACGGTTCGCGGCGGCACCCGGGTGGGCGTCCTGGCGCAGGCGGACGACCTCGACGACGACCTCCGGGTGCGCGACGCGGTGGTCGGTGACCTCGCCGATCACGAGTGGGCGGGCGACGCCCGCGTGCGCGACGTCATCGCGGGCCTTCTCGGCGACCTCGACTGGGAAGGTCCGATCCGCGGGCTCTCCGGCGGTCAGCGCCGTCGCGTCTCGCTCGCCGCGCTCCTCGCGGGCGATCACGACGTCATCTTCCTCGACGAGCCCACGAACCATCTCGACGTCGAGGGCATCTCGTGGCTCGCCGAGCACCTCAAGCGCCGCTGGTCGGCCGGTTCCGGTGCGCTCCTCGTCGTGACGCACGACCGCTGGTTCCTCGACGAGATCTGCACCGCGACCTGGGAGGTCCACGACCGCATCGTCGAACCGTTCGAGGGCGGCTACGCGGCGTACATCCTGCAGCGGGTCGAACGCGACCGGCAAGCCGCCGCCATCGAGGCCCGACGGCAGAACCTCGCCCGCAAGGAGCTGGCGTGGCTGCGCCGCGGCGCCCCCGCCCGCACCTCGAAGCCGAAGTTCCGCATCGACGCGGCGAACGAGCTGATCGCCGACGTTCCCGAGATCCGCGATCGGGTCGCGCTGCAGTCGCTCGCGGTGTCGCGACTGGGTAAGGATGTCGTCGACGTCCTCGACGCCGGTGTCAGCTACGGCGATCGCGTCGTGCTCGAGAAGGTCGAGTGGCGCATCGCGCCGGGCGAGCGCACCGGCATCCTCGGCGTGAACGGCGCGGGCAAATCGACGCTCCTCGGGCTCATCTCCGGTACCGTCGAGCCGACCGCGGGACGCGTCAAGCACGGCAAGACCGTCAAGGTCGCGACCCTCTCCCAGCGCATGAGCGAACTGGACGAGCACCTCGACCAGCCGGTCCGCGTCGTCATCTCGAATCTGCGGACGAGCTACACGATCGGCTCGGGATCGAAGGCGCAGGACCTGACCCCGGGGCAGCTCCTCGAGCGCATGGGGTTCAGCTCGGCGCAGCTCTCGACGCCGGTCAAGGACCTCTCCGGCGGGCAGAAGCGGCGTCTCCAGCTGCTGCTCATCCTGCTCGACCAGCCGAACGTGCTGATCCTCGATGAGCCGACCAACGACCTCGACACCGACATGCTGGCGGCCATCGAGGACCTGCTCGACTCGTGGGCCGGCACACTCATCGTCGTCTCGCACGACCGTTACTTCCTCGAGCGCGTGACCGATCAGCAGTACGCGATCCTCGGCGGGCGGCTGCGACATCTTCCCGGCGGTGTCGACGAGTACCTGCGGCTGCGACGCGAGCAGCCCGGGCGCACGGGGTCGACCTCAGCGGCATCCGCTCCGGCATCGGGTGGCGGGGCGGCGAGCCCGGCGGCCCCCACTCTGAGCGGCGCGGAGCGGCGAGCGGCCGAGAAGGAGATCTCGGCGATCGACCGCCGTCTCGAGAAGATCCAGGGCGAGATCGCGGCCGTCGACGCCCAGCTCGCGGAGGCTCACGACGACTTCGAGCGGATCATGAGCCTGCAGCGCCGGCGCGATGAACTCGTCGCCGAGACGACGACCCTCGAGGAACGCTGGCTCGAGCTCGGCGAGGCCATCGACGGCTGAGTGCGCGCCGCACGACGAAGCCCCCGGCGCTCTGCGCACCGGGGGCTTCGTTGCGGATCAGACGAGTCCGTTGTCCTCGAGGAACTTCTTCGCGATCGCGGCCGGCTCGAGCTTGTCGACCGTGCTCTGGACGTTCAGGGCGACCAGGGCCTCTGGGGTGAGCTTCGCGCTGACGGCGTTGATGGTGTCCTCGACCTCGCCAGCGAGTTCCTTGTTGACGACCGGGACGACGTTGGACGCGAGGAAGAGCCCCTCGGGGTCTTCGAGCACGACGAGGTTATCGGTCTGGATGCGCGGGTCGGCCGTGAAGACGTTCGCGACGTTGACGGTGCCGGCGACGAGGTCGTCGACCGTGGTCTCGCCGGTCGCCTGGAAGCCGACCTCGATGCCGTAGGTGTCGGCGAGGCCCGTCGGGCCGTAGGGACGCTGCTCGAGCTCGGCCGGGCCGCCGAGGGTCAGCGGCTCGGTGACGTTCGCGAGGTCGGCAATCGTGGTCAGGTTCCACTGCTCGGCGAATGCCGCCGTCACGGTGTACGAGTCCTGGTCGCTCGCGGTCGCCTGGTCGAGCACCGTGAGGTTCTCGGGGAGCGCGTCGGCGAGAGCGGCATACACGTCCTCGGAGGTGCGGGCGGTGGTGTCCTCGTCGAAGTACTGCAGCAGGTTGCCGGTGTACTCCGGGAACAGCGTCAGCGAGCCGCTCTCGAGCTCGGGCAGGTACGCCTCGCGCTGGCCGGTCGTGAACTGACGGTCGACGGTCTTGCCTGCGCCCTCGAGCGCCTGGGCGTAGATCTCGGCGATGATCTCGTTGGAGTAGTAGTCCTGCGAGCCGATGACGATGGTGCCGTCGGCGGGGGCCGCCGACTCGCCGCCGCCTTCCGCGAGCGGGTCGGAGCTCGCGCATCCGGCGAACAGGGTGGTGGCGGCGAGCACGCCGACACCGGCCGTCAGCAGGCGGCGGGTGGTGAAGCGGGACATGGGTTCCTCTTTTCGATGGTGCGGGAGTTCGGTGCTGTGGGTCGGGAAGGTCGGTCAGGCGGTCGCGGCGACGGGCCGGCGGTTCCGCTGCGGGGCGTCGGCGGCGCGCACACCGCGTGGCGCGCTGAGACGTTGCAGGAGGGCGAAGACGGCGTCGAGCAGGAGGGCGAGCAGCGCGAGGATCAGTGCGGCGCCGAGCACCTGGTCGATCGCGCGGAGGTCGATGCCCTGGATGATGCGGAAGCCGAGCCCCCCGAGGTCGGTGTACCCCGCGATCGTCACGGTCGCCACCACCTGCAGCACCGCGGAGCGCAGTCCGCCGATGAGGAGCGGCAGGCCCAGAGGAACCTCCACGCGCCAGAGGATCTGCCACTCCGTCATGCCGACGGCCCGAGCGGCGTCGATCGTGCGGCGATCGATCGCCTGCAGTCCGCTGTAGGCGCCCGCGAGCAGCGGCGGGATCGCCAGCACGACGAACGTGATGAACGCCGCCTCGGTCTTCTGGGTGACGCCCAGCAGCAGGATCAGCAGGATCAGCAGTCCGAACGAGGGGATGGCGCGGGCCGCTCCCGACACGGCCACGGCGAACTCGCGCCCCTTCCCCGTGTGTCCGATAGCCCAGCCGATCGGAACGGCGATGAGCGCGGCGATCAGGACCGAGACGAAGGTGTAGAACAGCTGCTGGCCGATCAGGAACGGCACCGAGTTGCTGCCCGTGTACTGGGCGGGGTCGAGGACCCAGGCGATCGCGTCGACGAAGACGTTCATGCGGTCGCCTCCCGTCGGCGGCGCGCGCGACGATCGCGGCGGGCCGAGCTCGCGTACGCCCACGGCATCACGAGGCGTCCGATCACCACGAGCAGCGCATCGATGACGAGCGCGATGATCGCGACCGCGACGATGCCGGCGAACACCTCTTCGAGCAGGCGGCGCTGAATGCCGTTGGTGAAGAGGTAGCCGAGGTTCGTGACGCCGACGAGGATGCCGACCGTCGCGAGCGACACCGTCGAGACGGCCATCACCCGCAGGCCGGCGAGCAGCACGGGGCCCGACAGCGGCAGGTCGACTGCCCAGAAACGCCGGAACCCGCCGTATCCCATCGCTGTCGCCGCCTGCCGGACGCCGGGGTCGACCGAGTCGAAGCCGTCGGCGACCGAGCGGGTCTGGATCGCGATGGCGTAGATCGTCAGCCCGACGATGAGGTTCGTCTCGGTGCGGATGCCGTACCCGAGCGCGCTCGGCAGCAGGACGAGCAGCGCGAGCGAGGGGATCGTGTAGAGCAGTCCCGTCAAGGTGATGACCCAGCCGCGCAGCAGGCGATAGCGCCACGCGACCCACCCGAGCGGCACCGAGAGCACGAACCCGAGCACGATCGCGATGACGCTCTGCCGGATGTGATCGAGAGCGAGCGAGAAGATGAGGTCGAGATTCGACCAGATCCACGACACGTCAGGCGTCGCCTTCGACCAGGGTGCCCTGCGTGCGCCCCTCGGAATCGACGAGAACCGCGCCGTTGGCCGTCCGCTCGACGCGCAGGGCGCGCTTGCCCCGGTCGACGCCGATGAAGCTCGCGACGAACTCGTCGGCCGGGTCGCGGATGATCTCGCTGGGCGAGCCGACCTGCAGCTTCCGGGCGCCGGCCGCGAGGATCACGACCTGGTCGCCGAGGAGGAACGCCTCGTCGATGTCGTGGGTGACGAAGACGACGGTCTTGCCGAGCTCGCGCTGCAGACGCAGCAGCTCTTGCTGCAGCTCGTCACGCACGATGGGGTCGACCGCGCCGAACGGCTCGTCCATCAAGAGGATGTTGGGGTCGTTCGCGAGGCCCCGGGCAACTCCCACGCGCTGCTGCTGGCCGCCCGACAGCTGACTCGGGTAGCGATCGGCCATCCGGGTGTCGAGACCGACCGTCTCCATCAGCTCGAGCGCCCGGCGACGCGCGTCACGCCGGCTCGTGCCGGTCAGCACGGGCACCGTGGCGATGTTGTCGGCGACGGTGAAGTGCGGCAGCAGCCCCGAGTTCTGCATGACGTATCCGATACGGCGGCGCAGATGCACCGGCGAACCGGTCGCGACGCTCTCGCCGTCGATCTCGATGGCTCCGGAGGTCGGCTCGACCATGCGGTTGATCATGCGGAGCAGCGTCGTCTTGCCGCATCCCGACGATCCGACGAAGACGGTCGTCTTGTGCGAGGGGATGACCAGAGAGAAGTCCTGCACCGCGCGGGTGCCGTCGGGGAACTCCTTGACGACGTCGCGGAACTCGATCACGCGTTCAGCTCTCGATGACGACCGAGCGGTCGAATGCGACGTAGCCGGAGAAATCTGTGCCGACGCGCTCGATCGCAGTCGGGTACGGCGTGGGGTAGGACCAGGCCTTGTCCGAGGAACCGGCGACGTCGAAGTACTGGGCGTCACCCTTCCATGCGCACGTGTACGCGGTGTCGCTCTCGGTCAGGACGCCCGGAGCGATGCTCCGCGGCGGGAAGTACCAGTTGCCCTCGATCCGCACGAGATCGCTCTCGTCGGCTTCGGCGATGATCGTGTCGCCCAGTCGTGCACGCATGGCGCCGCCCTCCGTTGTGGTCTCTCACGCTAGCGTTCGGAGCCGACACTCGGGCCGTGTTGCGTCATGTCGCGAAATGGACTAGAACAGCGCATCCCGGCCCGGGCGGAGCGATCAGTACCAGAGGCCGACGCGGGGAACGATCGTCGATGCGAACATGCACGAGGATGCCGCGAGGTCGGTTCCGGTCAGGCGTCCAGCGCGCCCGAGAGTCTCGGGCGACACACCGCCGAGATAGACGGCCGCGAGCTCGACGACCGACAGCTCGAGCACATCGGCGCCGGCCCTATCGGCATCCGCCGCCGTCGCCACCGTGCCCTCGCCGTCGTCATCGACCGTCAGGAGGTACTCGCCGGTGGCGATCCCGAGCGGGTCGCTCACGCGCAGCAGCACGCGCCCCGCGGAGCTGTAGGTGCGCGCGCGGAGAGCGGCCGGCACGTCGAGGATGCGCAGGTACTGGTGGTCGAACACCGAGACCGAGGCGGCCCGCCGATCGCCGATCATCCACAGCACCGCCTCGTCGACCGAGCACAGCTCCGCGCGGACGTGGGCCACCAGGTCGAGCTCCAGCAGGAACCACCAGAGCGCCGCGTACGCATCGTCGGTCTCGGCGATGAGGATCGTCACCTTCGCGGTGCCCTTGACGATGTCCCGCTCATGAGGCGCGAGCGAGTAGGTCAGGATGCCGCGCACCTCGCCCGCGGCGTCGCGATACTGCACGCAGCGGATCGCTCCCCCGTCCTTCTCGTCGGGATCGGTGCCGGTGAAGCGGTCGCCGTGTCCCGGCGGCAGCGCGATGTCGCCGGGGGTGCGGTGACGCGTGCGCTCGTGCAGCGTCGCCACGAGGTCGCGTGCGGCCGTCCGATCGATGAAATCGAGGCGCCCGTCGGGCGTGGGACCCGCCCAGCGCACCCGGCGGGTGTCGATGTCGAGGATCGCGGCGGAAGCCGCCGAGGCGAAGCCGTAACGGCCGTAGAGCGTCGACTCGGTCACCGTGAGCATGGCGATGGGAAGCCCGGCCGCCGCGACGGTGCGCACCTCGCCCTCCAGGAGCGCCCGCGCGATGCCTCGGCGCCGGTGCGTCTGCGCGACGGTCACGGCGCTGATCGCACCGGCGGGGATCGTTCCGCCCGGCACGGTGAGCTCGGAGGGCCACGACGCGATCGTGCCGACCGCCACCTCCGGCATCGGCCCGCTCTCGTCGAACACGCCGGTCAGGCGCCGACCGCTGTTCCTGCCGCGTGCGCCGGCGATCTGCTCGGGCGAGCGCTCGCCGTCCTGGAAACCGCGCGAGACGGCCTGGATCCAGCCCTCGAACGCCGGTTCGCCGGCGGCCACGGTCAGGTACGTCAAGCCGCGCTCGGCGAGCGCGCGATGCGACGCCTCGTCGACGTCACGGTTCAGCAAGGAGGTCTGGGGCTCGGTCATCGGGTCACCACTTTCGCGCCCGTCACCGGGCCGGAGATGTGACGGGCACGGTGGCCCATCGCGGACAGGTTCTGCTCGATGCCGCGCGCCGCATCGGCGTCGGCGGCGAGGAAGGCCAGCGTGGGGCCGGAGCCCGACACGAGGCCGGCCAGCGCGCCGATCTCGACGGCGCGATCGAGCAGCTCGCCCAGGTCGGGGCGCAGCGCGCACGCGGCATCCTGCAGATCGTTGCGCAACGCGCCCGCGAGCAGGTCGGGGGAACCCGAACGCAGGGCCTGCAGGACGACCGGGTCGACCTCCGGCGGCTCGGGCCGTGGCGCGATGTCGGGACGGCGTTCGGCTCGCAACCGATCGAGCTGCGCGTACACCTCGGGGGTGGAGAGTCCGGCTTCGTCGATCACCACGACCCAGTCGAAGCGGGCCCGCCCCAGCGCCGGGCTCAAGCGATCGCCGCGTCCCGTCCCGACGGCACTGCCGCCCATGAGAGAGAAGGGGACATCGGCGCCCAGTCGCGCTGCCAGCTCCTGCAGTGCCGGGGAGGTGAGCCCGGCGCCCCACAACGCGTCGCAGGCCACGAGGGCGGCGGCGGCATCCGCCGAGCCTCCGCCCATGCCGCCGGCCACCGGGATCGCCTTGCAGATCTCCAGGTGCACGCCGCCGAGATACCCCACCTCGCGCGCCACCATCCGTGCGGCGCGCAGAGCGAGGTTGCGATCATCGAGCGGAACGCCGGGCACGGGCGCACCCGCCTCATCGACGACGCTCACGCTGAAGTCGTCCGCCGGTGTGGCGACCAGGTCCTCGTACAGCGAGACGGCTTGATAGACCGAGGCGACGTCGTGGTAGCCGTCGCCCTGGACGGACCCGACGTCGAGGAACAGGTTGATCTTGCCGGGAGCCCGCACACGCACGCGGTCGGGGACGGCGCTGAGGCTCATGAGCCGTCCGGCCCGTCCCAGATCGAGCCGATGCGGGAGGCGATGTCGTCGATCCGCTCGAGCTCGTCCTCGGTGAGGTCGGGCCCGTCGAGCGCCGCCAGGTTCTCGTCCAGCTGAGCGGTGCGCGATGCGCCGATGAGAGCCGAAACGACCACCGGGTCACGCAGCGTCCACCGGATGGCGAGCTGGGCGAGGGTCTGCCCACGATCGCGCGCGAGGTCGCCGAGCTCGCGCAGGCCCGCCAGTGCGGACGCCGACAGCCGCCCGTCATCGGGCAGCGAGAAGCGCTGCATCGACCGCTCGGACGTGCCGTCGTCGAGATACCGCCCCGTCAGCAGGCCCTGCTGCAGCGGCATGAAGCCGATGGCGCCCATCCCGTCTCGGCGCAGCTGGTCGGTCAGGCCGTCCTCGATCCAGCGGTTGAGGATGGAGTACGAAGGCTGGTGGATCACCAGCGGCGTGCCGAGGTCGCGGGCCACCGCGGCGGCCCGAGCGGAGTTCTCGGCCGAGTACGACGAGATCCCGACGTAGAGCGCCTTGCCCTGACGCACGAGCGCGTCGAGCGCTCCCACCGTCTCCTCGATCGGGGTCGTGTCGTCCTCGCGGTGCGAGTAGAAGATGTCGACGTAGTCGACGCTCATCCGCTTCAGCGACTGCTCGGCGCTCGCGATCAGGTACTTCCGTGAACCGTGGTTGCCGTAGGGGCCGTCCCACATGTCGTACCCCGCCTTCGACGAGATGATCAGCTCGTCGCGGTAGGGCGCGAAATCCTCGCGCATCATGCGTCCGAAGTTCGTCTCGGCCGAACCGTAGGGCGGCCCGTAGTTGTTGGCGAGATCGAAGTGCGTGATGCCGCGGTCGAAGGCGTGGCGCAGCACCTCGCGCTGACGGTCGAAGGGGATGTTGTCGCCGAAGTTCCACCACAGCCCGAGCGAGATCGGCGGCAGGAACAGCCCGGAGGCCCCGACCTGGCGGTACCCGCTGCTCTCGTAGCGATCGGGGGCTGCGGTATAGGGACGGTGCAGGTCTCCGCCGCGCGAGGCGGGGAAGCGGGGCGAGGCGGTCACCGTCCGAGCCTATCGAGCGCGCACCCGCTTGCGTCCTCATTCGCGCAGAGTCTCCGAGGTGCGCGGAAACACCGATGTAACGGAGAATGTCTAGTCTGCCTACCGAGACAATCATCCCCCGAGGAGGAAACCCTGGCCCTTTCCGCTCTGCCCCGCCGCGAGAACCCCTGGATCGATCTGCCCGCGAGCCGCGACGACGTGATCCTCGACGAAGGCGTCCTGCGCCTCGTCCACGAGACCACGACGCCGGACGGCGCCCGCACCGCCGACCTGCTGCTGATCGCTGACGCGCTCGAGTCCGCCGGCATCCGCACGCTGCTCATCCGGCACGATCTCCACACGCCCGCGCTCGCGATCGACCTCGCGGACGCGCACAGGACGGCGGCGACCCTGCGCAGTCTCGGTCAGCGCGAGCCGCTGTATCTCAAGGCGAAAGGCACGGCCCCTGTTTTCGCGGCCGATGCGGACATCCCCGATTCCGCACCCCACGCGCTCCGGGCCTACCGCCCCCGCGTCAGCGCTGGCGGAGGCCGGCGGTACGACCACGAGTACGGCGTGCGCGTGGAGTTCTGGCGGTTCGGCGAGACGGCCGTCGAGGCTCCGCAGGCGAATGCGCTCATGCGGCGCATCACGCCGGCGCAGGACGTGCACATCGTGAGCGGGTCGCGGTACGGACGCGAATGGCAGACGGTGGTCGGAATGCTCGACCCGCACCCCCGCGAGGTCACCCACGACATCGACATGGTGTTCTCGTGGGTCGACGGCTCGGCGAGCGAGTTCCAGCGGCAGCGCGCCGCCCAGCTCTCCGAGTACGTCGTCGGCGAGGGAGATGACGGTCCGGCCCGCTATCGGCACGTCGACGAGCTCCGCTACGCCCTGCGGAGCGTGCACATGTACGCGCCGTGGGTGCGGCGGATCTTCATCGCGACGGACTCCCCCGCGCCCGCATGGCTCGCCGACCACCCGAAGGTGACGATCGTGCGCAGCGAGGAGTTCTTCGCCGACCCCTCCACTCTGCCCACGCACAACTCGCACGCGGTCGAGGCCCAGCTGCACCGCATCGACGGGCTGGCCGAGCACTTCCTGTACTCGAACGACGACATGTTCTTCGGTCGCCCCGTGCGTCCCGAGCTCTTCTTCTCGCCCGGCGGCATCTCGTCGTTCGTCGAGTGCGACGTGCGCATCGGCGCGGGCGACCCGCGCCTGGAGCGCTCGGGCCACGACAACGGCCTGCGCGTCAACCGAGCCCTGTTGCAGGAACGCTTCGGGCGCGTCATCGTCCGCGACCTCGAGCACTGCGCCGCTCCCCTGCGCCGCAGCGTCATGCAGGAGCTCGAGGAGACGTTCCCCGAGGACTTCCGCCGCACCGCGGCATCCCGCTTCCGCGCTGCGACCGACATCTCCGTGACCAACTCGCTCTACCACTACTACGCGATGTTCACGGGGCGCGCGCTGCCGACATCGGTGCCGCGCACCCGGTACGTGCAGACGACGCTCGCCCGCTCGCTCGCCGGAATGGAGCGGCTGGCGAAGCGTCGCGACATCGACATGTTCTGCCTGAACGACGGCGGCGAGACCGAGGTTCCGGAGGAGATCCGGGTCGCATCGCTGCGCGATGTGCTGGAGCGGATGTTCCCGATCCGCGCGCCCTGGGAGATCCCGGCGGTCAGCGAAGGACGGGCACGGGACGCGTCGGCGGCGCGCTCCGGCGTGAAGCGCTGACGGGCGCGATCCCGGCCTCGGCAAGCCGCCGCTGAGCCTCGCCCGCGTCGGTGTACTCGAGGGTGGCCGGCGCATCGACCGGCACGACCGAATGCACGACCGTGTCGTCGTACACGTGGACGAAGTTGAACGACTGCGCGCCGTCCTGCGGGCGCGTGCCTCCCACGGGAACCGTGAGGTCCTGCGCGTAACAGGTCGAGGACGCCACCGAGACCGGGATGCCGGCGAACGTCGCGAAGGTCGAATAGTGCAGGTGGCCCGCGATGATGGCGCGCACGTCCGAGCCCGCGAGCACAGCGGCGAGCGAGCGCTGGTCGCGGAGCTCGACGCTGGCCGCCAGCGGCAGGACGCTCGGGACCGGCGGATGATGCATGGCGAGGATCGACCCCAGCGGGGCCGGGGTCGACAGCACCTCGCGCAGCCACGCCAGCTGCGCGGGGCGCACTTCGCCGTGATGCGCGCCGGGGACGCTGGTGTCGAGCGTGATGAGCCGAAGCCCGTCGATCTCGTCGACGCGATCGGCGGCATCAGCGGTACCGGGCTCGCGCCACAGCGTCTCGCGGAATCCTGCGCGGTCGTCGTGGTTGCCCATGACCCAGAAGACGCGGGTCCCCAGACGCTCGGCGAACGGCTCGACCAGGTCGCGCAGCTCGGCGTACGCACCGCGCTCGCCGAGATCGACGAGGTCGCCGGTGAAGACGATCCCGTCGGGGCGAAGGGCGGCCGTCTCGATCGCATCGAGGGCCCGGCGCAGGTGCGCGGCCGCGTCGACGCGGTCGAAGAGCTGGGAGCCGGCGGCTCGCAGGTGGGTGTCGCTCAGGTGCAGCAGCACCCTTTCGGGTGCCGGGTACTCGGCGGTTCGCATCGTCTCTTCCGGGTCGGGTGATGCTCGCCGCGACGCTCGCGGCTCGTCCCGAATGTTACCGGCATGTTTCGGGAGAACCCGATGACGCGCTGATGAGCGTTCAGTGAACAGATGCCCCGAGCCGCACGAAATCGTCGATCGTGAGCTGCTCGCCGCGCAGGGTCGGGTCGATGCCGACGGCCTCGAGAGCCGCCGACGCCGTCGCCGCGGTTCCGCCGAACAGCGGCGAGACCGCCTGGCGGAGCATCTTGCGCCGCTGGCCGAAGGCCGCGTCGATGATCTGGAATGTGCGGCGGCGGAGGGCTTCGTCGCCGCGCGCCTCGGCATCCCGCTCGAAGGCGACCAGCAGGCTGTCGACGTTCGGGACGGGCCAGAACACCTGCCGCGAGACCGTGCCGGCGAGACGCCACGATCCGTACCACGCGGCCTTCGCGCTCGGCGAGCCGTAGATCTTCGACCCGGGCGCAGCGGCGAGGCGTTCGGCCACCTCGGCCTGCACCATCACCACACCGCGCCGCAGATACGGGAAGGTCTCGAGGAAATGCAGCAGCACGGGAACGCTGACGTTGTACGGCAGGTTCGCGACGAGCACGGTCGGATCGCCCGGAAGCTCGGTGACGCGCAGCGCGTCGGCGTCGACGACCGTCAGCGCGCCGTCGGCGACGCCGTGCCGGGCCGCGGTGACCGGAAGGTGCGCGGCGAGGCGGTGGTCGATCTCGACCGCTGTGACGCTCGCTCCGGCCTCGAGGATCGCGAGCGTCAGCGACCCCAGACCGGGTCCGATCTCGACGACCCGCTCGCCGGGCTGGACGCGGGCGGCGTGCACGATCTTGCGGACGGTGTTGGCGTCGACGACGAAGTTCTGCCCGAGCTTCTTGGTCGGCGTCACGTCGAGTTCGGCCGCGAGGGCGCGGATCTCGGCGGCACCGAGCAGGGTCACAGGCATGAGGACCAGCCTAGTTGCGCGGCGCCGCGTCGCCCGGCGGACGGCGCGGCGCTGCAGGTCATACGTCCGCGGAGGCGGCAGCGGCAGCCCGAGCGGCACCCGGCAGCGCCTCGAGGATGCGGCCGAGGGCGACGTCGTCGTGCGCCGCGGTGAGGAACCACGCCTCGAACGCCGAGGGGGGAAGCGACACCCCCGCGTCGAGCATCGCGTGGAAGAAGGCCGCGTAGGCGCCGGCATCCTGACCCGTCGCCGTCTCGTAGTCGGGGACGCCTGCGACCACCGCCGAGCCAAAGAAGACGCTGAAGAGCGTTCCCGCGCGCTGGACGATGTGCGGCACACCGGCCGCATCGAGGGCGGCCGAGGCCGCGACGGAGACCGTGTCGGCCGCTCGCGAGATGCGCGCGTAGACGTCGGCGTCGGCGAGCCGGAGGGTGGCGAGACCGGCCGCGACCGCGACGGGATTCCCCGAGAGCGTGCCGGCCTGGTAGACGGGGCCGAGGGGCGCGAGCAGATCCATGATCTCAGCGCGTCCCGCCAGCGCCGCGACCGGAAGACCACCTCCGACGACCTTGCCGAAGGTGAGCAGGTCGGGAGCGACGTCTTCGCCCGTCTCGCGCAGGACTCCCCAGTAGCCCGAGGGTCCGGAGCGGAATCCGGTCAGGACCTCGTCGCTGATGAGCAGCGCGCCGTGCCGGGTCGTGAGCTCGCGGAGGAACGTCGTGAAGCCGGGCACGGGCGGGACGACCCCCATGTTCGCGCCGGCGGCCTCGGTGATCACCGCGGCGATGTTCGGGCCATGCTCGGCGAAGACGGCCTCGAGGGCGACCCGGTCGTTGTAGGGCACCACGAGGGTCTGCGCGGCGATCGGAGCGGGGACGCCCGCCGATCCGGGCAGGGCGAGGGTCGCGAGTCCCGAGCCGGCCTGAGCGAGGAGCCCGTCGGAGTGACCGTGATAGTGGCCCGAGAACTTCACCAGCAGGTCACGTCCGGTCGCACCCCGCGCGAGCCGGATGGCGGTCATGGTCGCTTCCGTGCCCGTCGAGACGAGACGGATCTTCTCCGCGATCGGCACGCGGCGGCGGATCTCCTCCGCCAGCTCGGTCTCGGCGGGGGTCGACGCACCGAACGACAGACCGCGGCGGGCAGCGTCGACGACGGCGTCGATGACCTCGGGATGAGCGTGTCCGACCAGCGCCGGCCCCCAGCTCGCGACGAGGTCGACGTAGTCGCGTCCCTCCGCGTCGGTGACGTAGGGACCGGTCGCGGAAACGTAGAAGCGCGGTGTGCCCCCCACCGAGCCGAAGGCGCGGACCGGGGAGTTCACACCTCCGGGGATGACAGCCCGGGCACGGTCGAACAGTTCGTCATTGCGGGTCATGCGAAGTCCTTTCCAGCGCGGATCCAGTCCGCCACCTCGCGGGCCCAGTACGTGAGGATCACATCGGCACCCGCGCGCCGGATGCCGACGAGCGACTCGGCGATCGTACGGTCACGATCGATCGCGCCGGCCCGCGCGGCCAGCTCGATCATCGCGTACTCCCCCGACACCTGGTACGCCCAGACCGGCACTGTGGCGGCTTCCGCGACGCGCGCGAGTACATCGAGGTAGGGGCCCGCGGGCTTGACCATGACGTAGTCGGCGCCCTCGGCGATGTCCTGCATCGCCTCGGCCAGCCCCTCACGCGCGTTGGCGGGGTCGAGCTGGTACGTGCGGCGGTCGCCCTGCAGAGTCGATTCGACGGCGTCGCGGAAGGGCCCGTAATAGGCCGAGGCGTATTTCGCTGAGTACGCCAGCAGCGCGACGTCGCTGTGACCGGCCTCGTCGAGCGCGGCTCGGATGACGGCGACCTGGCCGTCCATCATCCCCGACAGCCCCAGCACCTCGGCACCGGCCCGAGCCTGGGCGAGCGCCATCCGCGCGTAGACCTCGAGGGTCGCGTCGTTGTCGACCGACCCGTCGGCCGCGAGCAGCCCGCAATGACCGTGGTCGGTGAACTCGTCGAGGCACAGGTCGGCCTGCACCGTGATGCGTCCCTGAGCGGCGTCTCGCGCGACGCGGATCGCGCGATTGAGGATGCCGTCCTCGGCGACCGCCCCCGATCCCTCGGCGTCGCGGACGGCCGGAACGCCGAAGAGCATGATCCCGCCGATGCCCGCGTCCGCGGCATCCGTCACGACGCTCGCGATGGCCTCGATCGGATGCTGCATGACGCCCGGCATGCTGGCGATCGGCAGCGCCTCGTCGATGCCCTCCTTCACGAAGACCGGCAGCACCAGCTGCGCGGCGACGAGGTGGTGCTCGGTCGACAGGCGGCGCATCGCGGGGGTGCGGCGCGTGCGGCGCAGGCGCCGCTCGGGGAAGGTGCTCATGGGGAATCCTCTGGTGCGGGTCGCGCGTCGAGCTCTGCGATGAGGGCGTCGACGCTCTGCGAGTGTGCGGTGTGGTGCACGGTGTAGCCGAGCTTCTCGGCGTCGCGCGTGGTGCCGGGACCGATCGAGGCGATGAACACCTCGGGCCCGGGGATGCCGACCTGACGGCGGAGCTCGCGCCCGACGCTGAGCGACGTGAGGAGCACGGTGTCGATCTTCCCGGTGCGCACCTCCTCGGCGATCTCGGGGGTCAGGTCGACCCCGACCGTCCGGTACGCGATGCAGACGTCGACCTCGTAGCCCTGGAGCTCGAGCTCGTCGCTGATGACGGCCATCGCCAGGTCGGAGCGGAGCACGAGACAGCGCCCCGTCGATCGCGGCGAGCGTCCGGCGCACCACTGCGCGATCATGTTGGTCGCCGACGAGGTGCCGACCGGCACGAACTCGACCTCGAAGCCGGCGTCGGCCACGGCGCGCGCAGTCGGGCGGCCGACCGCGGCGATGCGCGTTCCGATCGGGATGCTCACTCGTTGGGCGACGAGCTGCTCGACGGTCGCGGCGCTCGTGATGAAGACCCAGGCGTACTCCCCCGCAGCCAGAGCGGTGAAGGCGGCGTCGCGGGCGGCGAGATCGCGCGGGGGCCGCGACTGGATGAGGGGCGCGATCACGCCGGTCGCGCCGCGGCGCTCGAGTTCATCGCGCACGCGCTCGCCCCAGGATCCCCCGCGGGGGATCAGAATGCGGCGTCCCTTCAGGCCGCCCGTCATCGGCTCGTCCCCGGCAGATCGGCGATGTCCGCGGCACCGCCGTCCAGCAGCTCGGCGACGACATCGGCGGCGACCGACTCACGCTCGCCCTCGGAGGTCAGGTCGGCGCGCAGGGCACGCTGGGCGCGCACCGTGCGGTCGCCCCCGGGCGCGTAGACCTCGGCGACGAAGACGGACTCGGCCGCGAGCCCGGTGACCGAGATCCCCACCGGCGCGGCACACCCGGCCTCCAGGCGGCGGAGGACCGCACGCTCCAGGAGGGCGCGCGACGACGACTCGGCGTCGTCGATCAGCGCGACCGCGCGACCGATCGGTCCGTCGAGGTCGACCGTGCGGATCTCGACCGCGAGGGCTCCCTGACCGGCCGATGTCGGCCACTGGTCGAGCCCGAAGACCTCGCCGATCGCCGCGTCGCGCTCGATGCGCCGCAGCCCCGCCTCGGCGAGGACGATCGCGTCGTACTCACCGTCGCGCATCTTGCGCAGGCGCGTGTCGATGTTCCCGCGGATGTCGCGCACACGCAGGTCGGGCCGGCGCCGGAGGACCTGCGCGACGCGGCGCGGCGACCCGGTGCCGATGACGGCCCCCTCGGGCAGACCGTCGAGAGTCGTCTCCTCGCTCGGACCGCACAGCACGTCGCGCTGCGGAGCCCGCGGCGGCACGGCACCGATGGTCAATCCCGGGTAGGGCGCGGTGGGAAGGTCCTTCATCGAGTGCACGACGAGGTCGCAGTCGCCCCGCAGCAGCGCCTCGCGCAAGGCGGTGGCGAACACACCGGTACCGCCCATCTGCGCGAGCGAGCCGGTCAGCACATCGCCGTCAGTGGTGATCTCGACGAGCTCGACGGTGATCCCGGTTGCATCCGTGATCGCGTCGGCGACGTGGCGCGACTGGGTCGTGGCGAGCAGGCTCGCCCGTGTCCCGAGACGGAGCACCGGCGCCGCGGACCTGTCGACGTCGTGTGCACCGGCTGTCACGGCGCCACCCCCGCGAGCGCCGGCTGGAAGCCCAGGCGCTTGTTCTCGCAGCATCCGGGACGGCACACGTCGTACCAGGGGCCCAGTGAGGTCACCGCGGGACGCTCCTCGACGGGCGTCCCCTCGAGCCGCTCCTCGACGAGGTCGACCAGACCCGCGACGTAGGCCGGGTGCGTGCTGGGCGACGCGGTGCGCACCGCGAACAGCCCGTGCTCCTCGGCCGTCTCCATCGCCTCGGTGTCGAGGTCCCAGAGCACCTCCATGTGGTCGCTGACGAACCCGAGCGGCACGATCAGCACGGCCTTGCGCCCCGCGGCGGGCAGCTCGGCGATCGCGTCGTTGATGTCGGGCTCGAGCCACGGCACGGACGGCGGGCCCGACCGGCTCTGGAACACCAGCTGCCACGGGCTCGTCGTGCCGAGCTCGGCCACGATCGCCTCCGCGACAGCGGTGTGCTGCGCGACGTACGCGCCACCGGGGCCGAAGCCGCGCTCGGGCGGGCCGGAACGGTCGGCGTCGGAGTTCGGGATCGAGTGCGTCGAGAAGAGGATCTCGATGTCCTCCTCGGCGATGCCGCGCTCGCGCACCTTCGCCAGGCCGTCGCGGATGCCGTCGACGAACGGAGCGACGAACCCGGGGTGGTCGAAGAACTGCCGGACCTTATCGATCTCGACCTCGCCCGCCAGTCCGGTGGCCTCCATCGCGTCGGCCAGGTCTTCGCGGTACTGGCGGCACGACGAGTAGGAGCTGTAGGCGCTCGTCGCGATCGCGATGACGCGACGATGCCCGTCGGCGTGCAGGTCGCGCAGGGCATCGTCGACGTACGGCATCCAGTTGCGGTTGCCCCAGTACACCGGCAGCCCGAGGCCGCGCGCGGCGATCTCCGCCTCGAGGGCGGCCTTGAGCTCGCGGTTGTGCTGGTTGATCGGCGACACGCCGCCGAAGTGGCGGTAGTGGTGCGCGACCTCTTCGAGGCGCTCGTCGGGGATGCCGCGCCCGGCGGTGACGTTGCGGAGGAACGGCAGAACGTCGTCCTGGCCCTCGGGGCCACCGAAGCCGAGGAGGAGGAGCGCGTCGTACGACGTGGGCTCGCTCACGTGGGGCGCTCCCCCGCACGACGCCGGACCGGCGGCGGGAACCGCGCAGCCGGGGGCGCACGGCGGCGCGCTCTGGGCACGCGGGGGCTTGGGGCGGAACTCGTTCGCGCTCATCAGGACAGCACCTCCGCCAGCTCGGACACCTCGACGCGTCGGCCGGTGTAGAAGGGCACCTCTTCACGGACGTGCCGCCGCGCATCGGTGGCGCGCAGGTCGCGCATGAGGTCGACGAGACTGATCAGCTCGTCGCTCTCGAGGGGCAGGAGCCACTCGTAGTCGCTCAGGGCGAAGGTCGAGACGGTGTTGGCGATGACGTCCGAGAACTTCGCGCCGCGGCGGCCGTGCTGGGCGAGCATCGCCGAGCGCTCCTCCTCGGGCAGCAGGTACCACTCGTAGCTGCGCACGAACGGGTAGAGGCAGAGCCAGTCGCGGGCGTGCTCGCCGCGAAGGTAACCGGGAACGTGCCGCTTGTTGAACTCCGCCTCGCGGTGCACGCCCATGGCGCTCCACTCGAGGTCGAAGGCGGCCAGCGCGGCCGTCCGCCGAAGTTCGCGCAGGGCGCGCTGCAGCGCCGCCGGGTCGTCGTCGGAGCCGGGGGCGGTGTGCAGCCAGACCATCAGATCGGCGCCGGCACGCATGCCGGTGACGTCGTACAGGCCACGCACCGTCACTCCTGCGTCGGGCAGTCCGGCGACGACGCGCTCGAGTTCGGCGAGGTCGGCGTCGGTGGGCGTCTGCGGCCGCGGGCGCGGGCCCGCGAGGATCGCGAAGAGGGTGTAACCGAGCGGGATCTGTTCTTCGGTCATCGGGAGTCCTTTCGAACGGAGGGAACGGCGAAGAGCTCATGGGCCAGCGCGCGGGCGTGCGGGATGACCGAGGCGAGTCCGGTCCCGGCGGCGACGGCGCCGGTGACGTGGATGCCGCGGGCGGCGGCATCCATCACCGTCGCCGTCCACGCCTCGGACTCGGCCGGGACGACGGCATCGCGCCAGCGGGTGGTGATGATCTCACCGACGTCGCTTCGGTCGACGCGCGCACCGGTGAGATGCGAGATCTCGCGGGCAACGGCTGCGGCGGAGTCGAGGCCGGCGGTGTCGTCGGCACGCGCTGAGAGGCGCACGACATGCGTTCCCTCGGGCAGCGCTTCCCGGGCCCAGGCCCACTTCGCGTCGATGTGGGTGAGAGCCTTGGCCGCGGTGCGCGCGTCAGGAGCGACGATGACGCCGGAGCCGACCGGCTCCGCAGACAGGTCGTCGGAGGTGACCGCCGCGGTGAGCAGGCGAACCGCGGGCTGGATCGGCGCCGTGGCGGCTGCGTCGATGGCGCCGCTGTCCTGCCCGAGCAGGGCTGCGGCGCCTCGCGGGCCGGTCGCGATGACGACGTGCTCGGCACGGATCGTCCCGCCGTCGGCGAGCGCCACCGTGACGCCGGAGCCCCGCGCCGAATCGACCCGGCCGACCGCGGTGCCGGTGCGGATCACCGCGCCTCGCTCGGCGGCGAGGCTCGCGACGGCGTCGGCGAGCCGCCACATGCCCCCGGAGATCCCGCCCACAGCGGTTCCGCCGGGCGCGTTCGGGGCGACCTCCGCGGCCGCGGCCAGCAACGATCCGGTTCGCTCGAACGCCGCCCACATCTTCGGGTGAAGACGCGGGAGCGGAACGGCCGCGGCCGGCTGCGAGTAGATGCTGCGGCAGAGCGGATCCACGAGAGCACGGAGGAGGCCTTCGCCGAGGCGTTCTTCGACGACGTCGGCGAGCGAGGCGGTCGGGTCGATCGGGGCGTCGAGCACCTCGGCGGCGGCCCGCTCGGCCGCGCGGTCGCCGATGATCGCGACCACATCCGAAGCGAGCGGGTCGGCCGGGATGCCGATGACCGTGCGTCGCGGCAACGGCAGACGGCTCCACCGGGTGCCGGGCAGGCCGACGCCGTGCTGCGAGACCAGGTGCGCGGGACCCGACCGCGGTGCGACGACCTCGAGCGGCAGGGCGAAGTCGGCGATGAGTCGCGGCACCGCATCGGTCCGCTTGGCGAAGGACTCCGCCCCGAGGTCGACGTCGATTCCGGCGATGCGCCCACGGCGCAGCATCCCGCCGATCTGGTCATCGGACTCGAGGACGGTGACGCGCTTCCCCGCTGTCACGGCTTCGAGCGCGACGACCAGCCCGGCGATACCGGCCCCGACGACGACGACGTCGGTCTCGACGGTCATGCCGACCGCCAGGCGTGAACTGTCCGCACCACCGAGCTGATGGCGTCGGGATCGGCTTCCATGGGCACCCCGTGCCCGAGGTTGAACACGTGTGCGCGGGCCGCACGCCCGGCCTCGAGGATGCGCGCGATCGCCGCGTCGCGGACCTCGGTCGGAGCGAAGAGCAACGCGGGATCGAGGTTGCCCTGCAGCGTCAGGTCGCCGCCGACCCGACGAGCGGCCTCGTCGAGGGGCACGCGGTAGTCGACTCCGAGGGCGTCGATGCCGATCGAGGCCATGTCACGCAGGATCTCGCCCGTCCCGACACCGAAGTGCACGAGCGGGATGTGGTCGATGCCCGAGCCGACGGGGACCGGGAGAGCTCGCACGGCGTCGAACGACGCCGCGGATGCCGGCAGAGCCGCCGCGCGGTAGTCCTCGGGAGGGAGACCGCCCGCCCACGAGTCGAACAGCTGCGCGGCGCTGGCGCCGGACTCGACCTGCAGCGCGAGGAACTCCCCCGTCACGCGGGCGAGCCACTCCGTCAGCGCTCGCCAGGCAGCCGGGTCCTCGTGGATCAGACGGCGGGCGGCCAGGTGGTCCTTGGACGGTCCGCCCTCGACGAGGTAGGCGGCGAGGGTGAAGGGGGCTCCGGCGAAGCCGATGAGCGGCAGCGGCTCGCCGCGCGACTCGGACTCCTCGGCCAGCATCCCGGTCGTCAGCTCGACGGCGCGGGCGATGGCCTCGCCGCGTTCGCGCACGAGAGCGGGATCGATCTCGACCGCGCGGGCGATGTCGGCCGCCGTCCGCAGCGGCTGGGCGAAGACGGGTCCGCGACCCGCCGCGATCTCCACCTCGATGCCGAGGATCGCCAACGGCACGATGATGTCGCTGAAGAAGATCGCCGCGTCGACGCCGTGCCGGCGCACCGGCTGGAGCGTGATCTCGCTGGCGAGCTCGGGCGTCAGGCAGGCGTCGAGCATCGTGCCCTGCGAGCGCAGCGCACGGTATTCGGGCAGTGACCGGCCGGCCTGGCGCATGAACCAGACGGGGGTCTTCTCGACGCGTTCGCCGAGCAGGGTGCGCACGAGCCGGCTCGAGCCGGTGGCGTGCGTGACGAGAGGGTGGGCGGATGCCGGAATGATGATCTCCTCGAATGAGTTAATCGATATACTAGTCACGATTCCAGGGGGTTCTTCCGCACGTGCTCGTCGCTCTCACCGCGCATCAGCGCTCCACGCCGCTCGCTTCACTCGAGCGACTCTCCGTCATCGGAGACGAAGTCGGCACCCGGTTGACAGAGGCCCATGACGCCATCCAGGGTGCCGTCGTGCTCGCGACCTGCAACCGCTTCGAGGCGTACTTCGACCTGCGCGACGACGCCGACTTCCCCTCGACGATCCCGGCGATGGATGCCGCGATGGAAGAGATCGCGAAGCTGAGCGATCTTCCGTACCGGACCGTTCGCGAGACCGTCGACTTCGCTCACGGCAACAAGGTCGCCCACCACCTCTTCTCCGTCGCATCCGGACTCGACTCCGTCGCCGTCGGCGAGGACGAGATCGCCGGCCAGGTGCGCCGCGCCCTCGACGACGCGCGGCGCGGCGGACTGACCACGGCGCCCCTCGAGCACCTCTTCCAGCGGGCCACCGAGACCTCGCGCGCCGTGAAGAACAGCACACGCATCGGCGAGTCGGGCCGCTCGCTCGTGCGACTCGCCCTCGAGCTCGCATCCTCGCGGGTGGCGGACTGGTCCACTGCACGGGTTCTGCTCGTGGGCACCGGCCGCTACGCCGCGGCATCCCTCGCCGCTCTGCGCGACAAGGGTGCCGTCGACGTCCGCGTGCACTCGCGCTCGGGCCGCAGCCGCTTCGCCCAGCGCGAGCACCTCGTCGCCGTCGACGCCGAGCACTACGCCGAAGAGGCGGCAGCCGCCGATGTCATCATCACCTGCACGACCACGACCGACACCTACGCTCTGACCGCTGCCGAGCACGCGGCACGGCGCAGCGGCGCCGACCGCACGCAGCTGATCATCGACCTCGGTCTGCCCCGCAACGTCGACCCGGCGCTGCGCGATGTTCCCGACATCGAGCTGCTCGACCTCGAGACGATCCGCATCCACGCGCCGATCGACGAATTCGCGACGCTCGACGAGGCGCGCGAGATCGTCGCGGGAGCCGCAGCACGGCACGCCGCCGCGCGTCGCGTGCACGAGGTCGCCCCGTCGGTCGTGGCGATGCGCGGCTACATCACCGGCATCCTCGACGACGAGCTCGAGCGGGCTCACCTGCGGGGCGAGTCGCCTCAGGTCGAGGCTGCGCTGCGCCACTTCTCCGGCGTCCTGCTGCATCGCCTGATCGCGCAGGGGCACACGCTCGCCTCCTCCGGTTCGGGTGCAGCCTGGGCCGATGCGGTGGCCACCGTCTTCCCCGCCGCGACCGGAGCGACCTCGCCGGGCGGCACCGTCCCGACCGAGCGCGCCCCGGGCGACGCCGAAGCGGGAGCCGGTCGGTCATGAGCCGGCCGGTGACCCTGAAAGACATCGCGCTGCGCGCGGGTGTCTCGACGGCCGCCATCAGTCAGGCGCTTAACGATCGCGGAAGCCTGCGCCCCGAGACCCGGGAGCGCATCAAGGCGATCGCCGCCGAGCTCGGCTATCAGCCGAACAAGTACGCCGCGGCGCTGCGGAGCGGCCGCACGATGTCGGTCGGCTTCGTCGTTCCCCAGGATGCCGAGCTGGACCTGTCCAAGCGCGGCGCCCTCCACCGCAGCCGGCACATCGGCGCGCTCGTCAGCGCTGCCGCCGATCAGGGCTTCACGGTCACGATGCTGCCCGCGGCACGACCCGATCTGCTCCGTGGTGCGCAGATCGACGTCGTCTACTTCGCCGAGGTGGCCGCCGACGACCTGCTGCTGCGCGAGGCCATCGCCCGCGGCATCCCCGTCGCGACCAATGACCTCTACGTCGACACCGAGCTGTCCATCACCGTCCGCACCGGCTACGACGAGGCGGTGCGCGCGGCGCTCGCCCTGCTCGAAGCCGGTGGGGCCCGGCGAATCGGGTTCCTCGTCGACGATGCGGGCTCGCCCCGCGACGAAATCGGCGAGACCGCGTACCACGCGTGGAGCACCGTGCGCGGCCGTGAACCCCTCGTCGCGTACCTCGACGCGGAGCACGGCACCCTCCCCCGCCGGGTCGGCGAGCTCCGCGATGCCGGCGCGGATGCGATCTTCTCCTTCGCCGAAGAGGGGCCGGCCATCTACCTGCAGCTCGAAGAGATGGACTTCGTCATCCCACGCGACATGCAGTTCGTCGCGCTGTGCACCAGTGACTGCGCCGTGAACACCCGCCTGGGCGTCACGCACGTCTGCGTGCACCCGGAGCTCGCCCCCGCCGCGATGTTCCAGGCGCTCAGCAGCATCCGCGATGCCGCGTCGCCCGACGTCGTCGACCTTCCGTGGGAGATCGTCCGCGGCTCGTCGACGCGCTGACGCGTCAGAACTCGCCGTAGACCTCGAGCGTGTTCGCGGCGACCTGAGCGGACAGCTCCTCGACGTCGACCCCGAGCTCGGCGGCCATGAAGCGCAGCGTCACCGGGATCAGGTACGGCGCGTTGGGCCGCCCCCGGTGCGGAGCCGGCGTGAGGAACGGGGCGTCGGTCTCGACGAGAATGCGCTCGCGGGGCGTGACCGCGAGGGCGTCGCGCAGGTTCTGCGCGTTCTTGAAGGTCACGTTGCCGGCGAAGCTCAGCCAGTAACCGCGGTCGGCGGCGATCCGCGCCATGTCGGCGTCGCCCGAGAAGCAGTGGAAGACCGTGCGCTCGGGCGCACCGACCCGCTCGAGCGTCTGGAGGACCGCGTCATGCGCGTCGCGGTCGTGGATCTGCATCGCGACGCCGTGCTTCTTCGCGAGCTCGATGTGCGCCTCGAAGCTCTCGAACTGGGCGGGCAGCCCGTCCTCATCGGTGCGGAAGAAGTCGAGCCCCGTCTCGCCGATCGCCCGCACGCGCGGCTGCGCGGCCAGCTCGTCGATGACGGCGATGGCCTCGCCGAGCCGGCCCGCCGCAGCGTAAAGCGGCGCCTCATTCGGGTGGATGGCGACGGCGGCGAGGACGCGCGGATGCGATGCCGCCGCCCACGCCGACCAGCGCGACGAGTCGATATCGCCGCCGGCCTGGACGACGCCGATCACACCGACGGATGCCGCGAGCTCGAGCTGCTCCTCCAGGGTGCGCGGCTCGTCACCGTCCTCGATCTCGAGGTGGGTGTGGTTGTCGTAGACCGGCACCGCAAGCGGTTCCGGCGCCTCCGGCCAGCGCACATCCCGCGCCGCCTGGGAGCGCTGGCGCACGTACTGCGACACGTCATCCGTCGACTCGCCACGAAGTGACGATGCCGGGCCGGCTGGATCGGTGTTCTCTGGCGAGTCGGCCATGCTCAGGCGGGCTGCTCGACCCGGGGGAACAGCGGCGCGAGGCCGTTGACCGTCGTACCGGCGGGGAGCACACCCCAGGTGCCGGCGTCGCGCAGCGGCTGGTCCTCGAGCCGGGCGTCGATGCCGAGCGCCACCCACAGCTTGCGCGTCGACTCGGGCATCACCGGAGACAGGAGCACCGCGAGGGCGCGCAGCCCCTCGGCGGCGGTGTACAGGACGGTGCCCAGACGCGCCCGCTGGGCGTCGTCCTTCGCGAGAGCCCACGGCTCGTTCTCGGTGATGTAGCCGTTGAGCGCGTCGACGATCGTCCAGATCGCAGCGATCGCCTCGTCGGGCCGGAACCGTTCCATCGCAGTGTCCGCGGCGACGGCGGCGTCGGCGACGATGCGCTGGATCGCGAGATCGCTCTCGGTGTACTCGGCGGGCGCCGGCACGATCGCCTCGAAATAGCGCTCGATCATCGCGATCGTCCGCGACGCGAGGTTGCCGAACCCGTTGGCGAGCTCGGCCTGGTACCGGGCCGACAGGTCTTCCCATGAGAACGAGCCGTCCTGGCCGAACGCGATGGCCGAGAGGAAGTAGAACCGGTAGGCGTCCGAGCCGAACACGTCGGTGATCTCGGTCGGCGCGATGCCGGTGAGCTTGGACTTCGACATCTTTTCGCCGCCGACGAGCAGCCAGCCGTGCGCGAAGACGCCGCGCGGCACGTCGAGCCCGGCGGCCATCAGCATCGCGGGCCAGATCACGGCGTGGAACCGCAGGATGTCCTTGCCCACGACGTGATACGCGGGCCAGCGCCGCGCGAACTCGTCGGGGTCGGTGCCGTAACCGATCGCAGTGGCGTAGTTCAGCAGAGCGTCTACCCACACGTAGATGACGTGCGAGGGGTCCCAGGGCACCGTGATGCCCCAATCGAACGCAGACCGCGAGATCGACAGGTCCTTGAGGCCCGACTTCACGAACGACACGACCTCGTTGCGCGCCGATTCGGGGCGGACGAATTCGGGGACGGTCTTGTACAGCTCGAGCAGGCGGTCCTGGAACTCGCTGAGCTTGAAGAAGTAGTTCTTCTCCTGCAGCAGCTCGAGGGGCTTGGAGTGGATCGCGCAGACCTTGAGGCCTTCGAAGGCACCGGTGCCGTTGACGATCTCGGCCTCGGGCTTGAACTCCTCGCAGCCGACGCAGTACAGCGCCGCGTACTCGCCCGCGTAGATGTATCCGCGGTCGAACAGCGTTTGCACGAATACCTTCACGCGCTCCTCGTGACGCTCCTGCGTCGTGCGGATGAAGTCGTCGTTCGCGACGTCGAGGGTGCGCAGCAGCGGGAACCAGGACTCCTCGACGAGCTTGTCGACCCACTCCTGAGCGGTGACGTTGTTCGCCGCCGCGGCGCGGAGCATCTTCTGACCGTGCTCGTCGGTGCCCGTCAGCATCCACGTGTCGTCGCCCGCCTGGCGGTGCCAGCGCGCGAGCGCATCCACCGCCACCGTCGTGTAGCCGTGCCCGATGTGGGGCAGGTCGCTCGGGTAGTAGATCGGTGTGGTGATGTAGAAGCTGCGGCCGTTGCTCACCCCGAGATTCTAGTTCGAGTGCGCGGACCGCCGCGGCCGTGTGTCGACACAGCGACGCGTCACGCGGTCTCGCGCACGATGAGGGATGTCGGCAGCACGAGCGGCTCCGGGTCACCCCCCGCGATCACCTGCAGCACCATGTCGACCATCGCCGAGCTGATCTCGTTCCACGGCTGACGCATCGTCGTCAGGGGCGGATCGTGCGTCGCCGCGAGGCCCGAATCATCGAAGCCGGCGACGGCGATGTCGTCCGGAACGCGCCGTCCGCTGCGGCGGATGGCGGCGATCGCGCCCACCGCCATGACATCGGATGCCGCGAAGACGGCGTCGATGTCGGGGGCGCGCTCCAGCAGACGGGTCATGGCCGCCGCGCCGGCGTCGCTCGAATAGACGTCCTGCTCGACGAGCTCGGGATCGAACAGATCGCCCATCTCCTCACGGAACCCCTGCAGGCGGTACCGACCGCCCGGGGTGTCGTCGGGCCCGGTGATCACAGCGATGCGGCGGTGACCACGCGAGAGGAGGTGACGCGTCATGATGCGTGCCGACTCCTGCTCGTCGACCGAGACGGTGGGCACGTGCGCGCGATCGCCGAGCGGGACACCGGTGCACACGGTGGGCACGCCCGCGGAGATCAGCGAGGCGAGCAGCGGGTTCGACTCGTGCGACGAGATGAGCAGCACGCCGTCGACGTGCCCCGCGCGCACGTACCGCTCGACGTTCGCCCGCTCGGCCGCGGTGTCGGCGATCATGAGCACGAGGGTCATCGAACGCTGGGCCAGTGCCTCGGTCGCTCCCCGCAGCAGCAGGGCGAAGGTCGGGTCGGCGAAAAGCAGGTGCTGGGGCTCGGTCAGCAGGAAGGCCAGCGAGTTCGACCGCCCCGTCGCGAGACTCCGGGCCGCGTGGTTCGCGGTGTAGCCGGTCTCGCGGATCGCGCGGTCGACGGCGTCCCGCGCCTCGGGCGACACCCAGTGCCCGCCGTTGATGACCCGCGACACGGTGCCGTGCGAGACGCCGGCCGCTGCCGCGACGTCGCGGATGGTCGGTTTGCGCGACGCGCCGGTGGAGCCGTTCACGTCGCGAGCCTACTCCGGACGGGACGTTCACCCGTCTCGCGCCCTCGAGGACGCGCCGAGGCTGGCAATCCTTCTGGGACCGGTCACAGTTCGATAACGGGGCGGGTCGCGGATCGGTCGCGCGCTTACAGTGGTCACACACTCTGTGACCGGTCACAGTACGACCGGCGCATCTGAGAGACACGAGGAAGCGTTTCATGCCTGCGAGCGTTTGGCCCGCCATCGACGGGATCGCCTACGGCGGCGACTACAACCCGGAGCAGTGGCCCCGCGAGGTCTGGCGCGAGGACGTCCGCCTCATGCGCGAAGCCGGAGTGAACCTCGTCAGCGTCGGCATCTTCTCGTGGGCGCTCATCGAGACCAGCGCGGGCGTTTTCGACTTCGACTGGCTCGACGAGATCATCGGCCTTCTCCACGAGAACGGCATCGCCGTCGACCTCGGCACCCCGACGGCATCCCCGCCGGCCTGGTTCTTCGCCGAGCACCCCGATGCCCGCGCCGTCAACCGCGACGGCGTGGTGATGGGCTTCGGGTCGCGCGGCATGGCGTCGCACTCGGCCCCCGCCTACCGCGAGGCGGCCGTGCGCATCGCCTCGACGCTGGCCGAGCGCTACGCCGACCACCCGGCCGTCGTCATGTGGCACGTCCACAATGAGTACGGCGTCCCCGTCGGTGAGGACTACTCCGAGCACGCCCAGCGCGCCTGGCGCGGCTGGCTGCAGGAGAAGTACGGCTCGCTCGACGCCCTCAACGCGGCGTGGGGCACCGCCTTCTGGGGGCAGCATTACGGCGTCTGGGAGCACGTCGGCGTCCCCGCTGCCGCTCCCTCGGTCGTCAACCCCGCGCAGCGGCTCGACTTCGCGCGGTTCACCGACGCCCAGCTGCGCGCGTGCTTCATCGCGGAGCGCGACGCCATCCGGCGGTTCTCGTCCCTTCCGGTGACGACGAACTTCATGGCGAATCAGCACCACGGCTGCGATCTGTGGGCCTGGGCGCGTGAGGTCGACATCGTCTCGGACGACCACTACCTGTGGGCTGCAGACGTCGAGGGCGAGATCGGCCTGGCCATCGCCGCCGACCTCTCACGCTCGGTCGGGGGCGGCAAGCCCTGGATCCTGATGGAGCACTCGACCTCGGCGGTCAACTGGCAGCCGCGCAACGTCGCCAAGCGACCGGGCGAGATGGCGCGCAACTCGTTGTCGCACCTGGGCCGCGGTGCCGACGGCATCCTCTTCTTCCAGTGGCGCGCCGGGCGCTCGGGCGCCGAGAAATTCCACTCGGCGATGCTGCCGCACGCCGGCACCGAGTCACGCGTCTTCCGCGAGGTCGTCGATCTCGGCGCGAAGCTGAATCGCCTCACCGAGGTGCGCGGCTCGCGCGTCCACGCCGACGTCGCGATCCTGTGGGACTTCGAGTCGTTCTGGGCGCAGGACCTCGAGTGGCGTCCCTCGGAGGACGTCTCGCACGACGAGCGGATCCGGGCGTTCTACGAGCGCCTGTGGCGCGACAACATCACGGTCGACTTCGCCCTGCCGGGCCACGATCTCTCCGGCTACAAGCTCGTCATCGCCCCCGCGCAGTACCTCCTGCGTCAGGCTGACGCCGACAACCTCAACCGGTACGTCGAAGCCGGCGGCACGCTGGTCGTCTCGTTCTTCTCGGCCGTCGTCGACGAGAACGATGCCGTGCACCCGGGCGGCTTCGCCGCTCCCCTCGAGCCGTCGCTCGGAGTCCGCGTCGAGGAGCACCTGCCGCTGCGCGCGGGCGCGACCACGACGATCGAGTTCGGCGGCGCGTCCCATACCGCCGACGTCTGGCACGAGCACCTGGTGGTGTCGGACGCGGAGACCCGCGCGACCTACGTCGACGGACCGGGCGCCGGGATGCCCGCGGTGACGCGCAAGCGGCACGGAGCGGGCACCGGCTGGTACGTCAGTACGCGACCGGATGCCGCCGGCCTCGCCGCCATCATGGCGGAGGTCTACGCCGACGCGGGCATCGCCCCGGTCGACGCGCCGGCCGGCCTCGAGATCGTCCGCCGCGCGGGCGACGCCGATGACTACGTCATCGCGATCAACCATGCGGCGACGGACGCTGAGCTCGCCCTGGAAGGTGTCGACCTGTTCTCAGGGCGCGCCGTCCGGGGCACGCTGGAGGTGAGTGCGGGCGACGTCGCCGTCATCCGCGCACCGCGCACAGCACCCGGGGGTGGTCACTGACCCACCCCGACGCCGGGAGACAGCCGACGTCTCACGGCATGCACTGAGAAAGCGCCGCCGCCACCCGGCAGCGGCATCCACATCGGTCGTGACGGAGCGACCTCGCACGAGGCCCTTCCGATCGACCACTTCGGAAGGAAGATCCATGCGCAAGATCGGGACCGGAATCGTCGCCATCGCGGCGACCACCGTCCTGCTCGCCGGTTGCTCCGGCGGCAGCACCCCCAGCGACAGCGGCAACGCCGAAGGCGGCTCGGGCGGCGGCTCGCTCGTCGTCTGGACCGACGCCAACCGCGCGCCGGCCATCGAGGCGGCGGCGAAGGCCTTCGAAGACGAGACCGGCACCAAGATCGAGCTGGTCCAGAAGAACTTCGAGGACATCCGCAACGACTTCATCAACCAGGTGCCGACCGGCGAGGGTCCGGACATCACGGTGGGCGCCCACGACTTCCTCGGCTCCTTCGTCTCGGCCGGCGTCGTCGACACGATCGACCTCGGCGACAAAACCGACCAGATCGAGAAGGTCGCCGTCGACGCGTTCACCTACGACGGGCAGCTCTACGGCTTCCCCTACGCGCTCGAGACGATCGCGCTCGTGCAGAACACCGACCTCGTCGGCGAAGAGGCGCCGTCGTCCTTCGACGACATGATCGCCCGCGCCCAGACCGCGGGCGCCGAGCGTCCGTTCGTCATCAACACGGCGGGTCAGAAGGGCGACGCGTACACGATGTACGGGTTCCAGACGTCGTTCGGCGCCCCGGTGTTCGTGCAGGACGCCACCGGCTCCTACACGACCGAGGTCGGCATGGGCGGCGCGGGCGGCGAGGCTTTCGCCACCTGGCTCGGCGCGCACGGCGAGGCCGGCTCCGGCGAGATCTCGACCACGATCGACTACGACACCAACAACGAGCTCTTCGCCGCCGGTACCGCCGCGTACACGGTTCAGGGCCCGTGGGCGATCGAGGCCCTCACCGCCAACGGTGTGAACGTCAAGGTCAACCCGATCCCGTCGGCCGGCGGCGAGACCGCCGCGCCGTTCGTGGGCGTCCAGGGCTTCTACATCAGCTCGGAGAGCGCGAACAAGCTGCTGGCCCAGGAGTTCCTGACCACCTACCTCGCAACGGATGACGCGCAGCGCGCCCTCTACGAGGCCGACCCGCGCCTGCCCGCGTGGAAGACCCTCGCCGCCGAGGTCTCGTCCGACCCCGTCGTCGCCGGCTTCCTCGCCTCCGCCGCGAACGGCGTGCCGCAGCCCTCGATCCCCGAGATGGGTTCGGTCTGGGACCTGTGGAACGCCGCACAGGTGCAGATCATCAAGGGCGGCGACCCCGTCAGCACCTGGAACACCATGGTGACCGACGTCCAGGCCGCGATCGGCTGACCCCCTCCGGGGGCGGAGCACACCGCTCCGCCCCCGGACCTCTCTCGTGAAGGAGATGCACATGTCGGTCCCCCAGGGAACCGTGAGCGAGAGCGCACCGCCGCCTCGCTCCCCCGACCGCTCGCAGCAGTCAGAACCGCATGGCCGACGCTGGTCGGGCATCGGCTGGGGCTTCGTCGTGAAGCTCGTGCTGATGGCGATCGTCAATGCCTTCGGCCTGATGGGGGTGTTCGCCGCCGTCCAAGCCGAGTCGTGGCTCATCGCGACCGCGGCGGCCGTCCTGCTCGTCGCCGCCGACATCGTGTACTTCACCAAGCGCGCACTGCCGCTGAAGTACCTGCTCCCGGGACTCGCCTTCCTGCTGGTGTTCCAGGTCTTCATCTTCGGCTACACGGCGTACATCGCCTTCACGAACTACGGCGCCGGCCACGTCGGTTCGCAGGACCAGGCGGTGGCCGCTGCTTTGGCCCAGGGCGAGCGACGCATCGACACCTCGCCCTCGTACCCGCTCTCGGTCGTCGAACAGGGCGGCGAGTACGGCTTCGCGATCGTCGACGACGGCGAGATCAAGGCCGGGGCCACCGACCGGCCGCTCGAGGTCGTCGGTGACGCGTCGGGCTCGGGCGCCCCCACCGACGTTCCCGGCTGGAATGTCGTTCCCCGCGGCACCTTCCTCGGCGACCCCGCGCTGCAGGAGCAGATCGTCGAGCTGCGCGTACCGGTCTCGGACGACCCCAACGACGGCTCGATCCGCACGCGCGACGGCTCGACCGGCGCCGTGTACCTCTCGACGCTGACGTGGGATGCCGACGCGCAGACCATCACCGATACGGCATCCGGTGCCGTCTACACGGCAACAGACGACGGCCGATTCGTCTCCGCGGACGGAGCGGCCCTGCCCACCGGCTGGGTCGTGAACGTCGGGTTCGACAACTTCCTGCTCCTCGTCACAGACCCGGGCCTGCTCGAGCCGCTCGCGCTCGTCACGCTCTGGACGTTCGTCTGGGCGGCGCTGTCGGTGCTCATTCCGTTCGCGATGGGGCTCGTGGTGGCGCTCATCTTCAACGACCCGCGGGTGAAGGGCCGCAAGATCCTTCGGACGCTGTTCATCCTCCCGTACGCCTTCCCGGCGTTCATGTCGGCCCTGCTGTTCCGCGGCATGTTCAACGCCGAGTTCGGTGTCATCAATGAGTTCTTCTTCGGCGGCGCGAACATCGACTGGCTCGGCGACCCGTGGCTGGCTCGCATCGCGGTGCTCTTCGTCAACGTGTGGCTGACCTATCCGTACTACTTCCTCGTGTGCACGGGCGCGCTGCAGGCACTGCCGTCCGACACGCTCGAGGCCGCGTCGATCGACGGCGCGGGCCGGTTCCGGCAGTTCCGTGCGATCGTCCTCCCCCTCGTGCTCGTCGCGACCGCCCCGCTGCTGATCTCGTCGTTCGCCTTCAGCTTCAACAACTTCACCGTCATCTACATGTTCAACAGCGGCGGGCCGGCGATCCCCGGCGCGCCCTATGCGCTCGGATCCACCGACATCCTGATCTCCGCGATCTGGGACATCTCGGGAGTCTCGGGCGGCGCTGCCGACTACGGCCTGGCCAGCGCCCTGTCGATCCTCGTGTTCATCGTGGTCGGCGCGATCTCCGCCCTGGCGTTCCGCCAGACCCGCAAGCTGGAGGAGTACCAGTGATGTCCGCAACCACCACCGTCGCCACCCCGCCCAGCCGCGTCGGCGCTCGCCGCCGCCGGTGGCTGCTCGAAGTCGGCTGGAAGTACCTCGTCGCGCTCGTCATCCTCTTCTACGCGATGTTCCCGCTGCTCTACGTCATCTCGGCCGCGCTCAACCCGCGCGGCAGCCTCGCCGCGAGCAACCAGCTGTTCGGCGTCTTCGACCTCGCGAACTTCGCCTCCCTCAGCGGCACGTCGTACTGGACCTGGTACGGCAACACGCTGATCGTGAGCGGGGCGTCGGCGGTCGGCGCCGTCCTGATGGGGGCCGCGGCAGCGTACGCCTTCTCCCGGTTCCGCTTCCGCGGTCGCCGTCCGGGCCTCACGGCCCTGCTCATCATCCAGATGTTCCCGCAGGCGCTCGCCTTCGTGGCGATCTTCCTGATGCTCCTCGCCCTCGGCGAGGTGTTCCCCGCCCTCGGCCTGAACTCGAAGATCGCGCTCATCTGCGTCTACCTCGGCGGCGCCCTGGGTGTGAACACCTTCCTCATGTACGGGTTCTTCAACACGATCCCGATGGAGCTCGACGAGTCGGCCAAGATCGACGGCGCAACGCACGCCCAGGTGTTCTGGCGGATCATCATGCCGCTCGTCACCCCGATCCTCGCGGTCGTGGCCCTACTGGCGTTCATCGCATCGTTCGGCGACTACATCATCTCGAAGATCGTGCTGGTGTCGCAGGACAACTGGACCCTCGCCGTGGGCATGTACCAGTGGGTGTCGAACCAGCTCGCGAGCAACTGGGGCCTCTTCGCGGCCGGCGCGGTGCTCGCCGCGATCCCCGTGCTCGCACTGTTCCTCGGCCTGCAGCGCTACATCATCGGCGGGCTGACCGCCGGCTCCGTCAAGGGCTGACGCCCGAGAACGCACCCTCTCGCCCAAATAACACCCTCCCCGGTGCGCACTCGCCGGGACCGTACGCTCTCGCGCGCCCGCGCGCGCCGACCTCGAAGGAGAGGCACATGCCACGAATCATCCCGCGGCTGACCGCGGCCGTCACTGCGGCGGTCCTGTCGCTGGGGGCGCTCGCGCTGCCGGCGTCGGCAGCCGACGACCCGGCGCCAGTCCCGAGCACGATCACCGTGCCGCGGGTCGAGAACCTGCCGGCCGACTTCATCGGCGGCGTCGACGTGTCGTCGGTGCTGTCGCTCGAGGAGTCGGACGTGGTGTTCCGTGACGCCGACGGCAACCCGGGCGACCTGTTCAGGATCCTTCGGGATGCTGGGGTCAGCGACATCCGGATCCGCGTCTGGAACGACCCCTTCGACGCCGACGGCAACGGGTACGGCGGTGGCGACGTCGACGTCACCCGGGCGATCGAGATCGGCCGTCGCGCGACGGCGGCGGGCCTGGGCGTCCTGGTCGACTTCCATTACTCGGACTTCTGGGCAGACCCCGCCAAGCAGCAGGCTCCGAAGGCCTGGGCGGGCATGACCGTCGACGAGAAGGTCGCGGCGACCGGGGCGTTCACGCGCGACGCGCTCATACGATTCCGCGACGCCGGGGTCGACGTGCGAATGGTGCAGGTCGGAAACGAGACCAATGGCGGCATCGCCGGGGTGACCGGGTGGGATGACATGGCGCGGATCTTCAGCGCCGGGTCGGCCGCGATCCGCGACGTCATCCCCGACGCCCGCGTCGTGCTGCACTTCACCAACCCCGAGCGCCCCGGGTTCTACGCGGGCGTCGCCCGGGAGCTCAAGGCGCGGGATGTCGACTACGACGTGTTCGCGTCGTCGTACTACCCGTTCTGGCACGGCACGCCCGAGAACCTCACGGCGGTGCTGTCGCAGATCGCCGAGACGTACGACAAGAAGGTGCTCGTGGCCGAGACGTCGTGGGCGTACACGCTCGACGACGGCGACGGACACCCGAACGTCGTGAAGACCCCGGAAGACGCGACGCGCTACCCCGTGAGCGTGCAGGGCCAGGCCGCCGCCGTACGCGACGTCGTGCAAGCCGTGGCGAACGTGGGCGAGGCCGGGCTCGGCGTCTTCTACTGGGAGCCCGCGTGGCTGCCGGTCGGTCCGCCCGAGCAGCTCGAGTCCAACCGCGTGCTCTGGGAGCGCGACGGATCCGGCTGGGCGTCGAGCTACGCCGGCGGCTACGAGCCCCATGACGCGGGACAGTGGTTCGGCGGTTCCGCGTGGGACAACCAGGCCCTGTTCGACCACGACGGCTACCCCCTCGCGTCGCTGAACGTGTTCTCGTACGTGCGCACCGGCGCGATCGCTCCGCGGACCGTCAGCGATGTCGAGCGTGTCGCGCTCACCGTCACGGACGGCGACCCGATCGCGCTGCCCGACACCGTCACCGTGTCGTACACCGATGGGACGACCGAGGAGCAGAGCGTCGACTGGACCCCGGGACCGGATGCCGTCGACGGCGTGGGCGTGCACACCTTCTCGGGCACCACCTCGGCAGGCCATGCAACGTCGGCGACGGTCACCGTCATCGCGCGGAACCTGCTCCGCAACGGCGGCTTCGAAGACGCGGACGTCTCGATGTGGCGCTCGGAAGGAGGCGGCCTGACCGTGCGGGCGGAGGACGATCCTCGTACCGGCACGTACTCGGCGCACTTCTGGGCCGACGCCGCGTACGGCTTCTCCCTCGCGCAGGAGGTCGTCGTGCCGGAGGCGGGCTGGTACACCGCCTCCGCGGCCGCCCAGGGTGGGGCCGCCGGGGCCGACGGACGCCTGCAGCTCAGCCTGTCCAACGAAGCGGCTGCTGCCCGCGCGCTGCCTGCGGAGACCGGCTTCGCCCTCGACGGCTGGCGCGTGTGGTCGACCCCGGTCACCGACGCCGTGTTCGCGTCAGCGGGCGATACGCTCACCGTCCGGATCGCAGGCGACCTGCCCGCCGGCGCCTGGGGGACGATCGACGACGTCGCGCTCGTCCGCGCAGCACCCGCGGCGGACTTCGCGGCGCTGACCGCGGCGACGGTCGAGGCCGCCTCGCTGGACCGGTCGATGTACACCGCGGCATCCCTCGCCGCGGTCGACGCGGCACTGGCGTCTGCGCGCTCGGTCCTGGCGGCCCCGGCGACGCCGCAGGCGGAGGTCGACGCCTCGACGACGACGCTCCGGGCTGCGCTCGATGCGCTCGTCGGGCTGGTGCCCGCCCCCGAGGCATCCGCACCTGCGCTGCCCGGCACGGCGTCCGCGCTCACCGCCGGACCCGATGCCCTGGCAGCATCCGGCGGCGCACTCCCCCTCGCCGCGCTCACGGCCGCCGCGCTTCTCGTGTTCGTCGGTCTGCCCCTCGCCGTCCGGCGGGGCGCCCGCATGCGGCGCAGCTGACGCCGAAGACGCACCGTCGTCGCGAGAACGTGCCCGATACGGTGCGTTCTCGCGGGGTCGGTGCGTTCTCGCGCGAACGGGCCCGCGTCAGGACCCGGCGCGAGCGGCGAGGGCGGCCTGGTACAGGTCGCGGGACGACAGGCCGGTCGCGGCCGCGACCTCGCCGGCGGCCTCCTTGAGCCGGATGCCGTCGGCGACGAGCCGCTGCACCTGCGCGAGCGCGTCGGCGGGGTCGATCTCGCGCGCCCCGGCGCCCTCCACCACGATGACGATCTCGCCGCGGACGCCGTCGGCAGCCCACTCGGCGAGCTCATCGAGCGTGCCGCGCGCCACCTCCTCGTGCAGCTTCGTCAGCTCGCGGCAGACGGCCGCTCGGCGGTCGCCTCCGAACGCCTCGGCCATCGCCCGCAGCACCTCGGCGATGCGCGACGGCGCCTCGAAGAAGACGAGCGTGCGCTGCTCGCCGGCCAGCTGGTCGAAGAGCCGGCGCCGGTCCCCCGGCTTGCGGGGCGGGAAGCCCTCGAAGGCGAACCGGTCCGTCGGAAGCCCGGAGACGGCGAGCGCGGCGAGCACGGCGCTCGGGCCGGGCAGGACGGTCACGGTGACCCCTGCTGCCGCCGCCGCGGCGACGAGCCCGAACCCGGGGTCGCTGACCGTGGGCATCCCGGCGTCGCTGAGGACGAGGACGTCTTCGGTACGGGCGCGCTCGACAAGCTCGACGGCTCGCTGCTTCTCGTTGTGGTCGTGAAGGGCGATCAGACGGGGACGGTTGGTCACCCCGAGGGCCTGGAGCAGGCGCTGGGTGGTGCGTGTGTCCTCGGCGGCGATGGTCGTCGCCTGTTCGAGCGCGGTCACGAGCCGCGTCGTGGCGTCGCCGAGGTTGCCGATGGGCGTCGCGGCGAGGATGATCACCGCCCCAGCATAGGCTGGCGACGTGACGACGACCGCTGAGCCGCTGCTCCCCGAGAGGCGTCGGCCGACCCTTCTCGACCGGTGGCACGCCCGCTTCAGCGGCGACCCGGCCTTCGCCCGGCGGATGGCCTGGATCGCACCGCTGGTGATCACGCTGATCGCCGCCGTCCTGCGGATGTGGAACCTGGCTCATCCCCACGCCGTGGTCTTCGACGAGACCTATTACGTCAAGGACGCCTGGAGCCAATGGGTGCTCGGGTACGCCGCAACCTGGCCGGACGGCGCCGACGAACGCTTCCTCGCGGGCGAGACCGACATCTTCACGACGACGGGCAGCTTCGTCGTGCACCCGCCGCTCGGCAAGTACCTCATCGGGCTGCCGATGGCCCTGTTCGGCGCCGACTCGACCTTCGCCTGGCGCCTGGGCACGGCCCTCGCCGGCACGGCGTGCGTGCTCGTGCTCTACCTCCTCGCACGCAGCCTCACCGGTTCGATCGTCTTCGCGTCGCTGGCCTCCGGCCTGCTCGCGATCGACGGCCTCGGGATCGTGATGAGCCGGGTGGCGCTGCTCGACATCTTCCTGACGTTGTTCACCCTGCTGGCGTTCTGGTTCGTCGTGCTGGACCGCGAACGCAGCCGGGTCGTTCTCGCCGAGCGCATCGCGGCGCGATGGGACGACGTCGGCGCCCCCGCCTGGGGACCGGTGCTGTGGAACCGCCCGTGGGTGATCGCCGCGGGTGCGGCGGCCGGCGCGGCGACCGCGGTGAAGTGGTCGGGCGTCTGGGTGCTGGCGGCGATCGGCATCTATCTCGTCGTCAGCGATGCCCTCGCCCGCCGCAGCGCCGGCATCCTGTTCTGGCCCGCCGACGCGACGGTCCGGCAAGGGGCGGTGTCGTTCGTGTTGCTCGTGCCGGTGGCGCTCGTGGTGTACCTCGCGTCGTGGACCGGCTGGTTCGTGACCGACGGCGGGTACGACCGGCACGCTGCGGACGCGAACCCCGCGACCGGATTCTGGTCATGGGTACCCCTGTCGCTGCAGAGCCTGTGGCGATATCACGAGTCGATGTACGGGTCGACGGCCGGGATGTCGACTCCCCACGCCTACGCGAGCCCCGCGGCGCAATGGCCGCTCCTTCTGCGCCCGACCTCGATGTACGCGGGCAGCACGCCCGGCGGAACCGGTTCGTGCACCGACCCCAACGGCTGCTGGGAGATCCTGTACAGCATGCCGAACCCCATCGTCTGGTGGGCGGGCGTCGCGAGCGTGCTGTACCTCGTCTACCTGTTGTTCCGCACCCGTGACGGCGCGTACGGCATCGTCCTGACCGGTGTCGTCGCGACGTACTCGCCGTGGCTGCTCTTCCCCGAGCGCACGATCTTCCAGTTCTACACGGTCCTGATCCAGCCGTTCCTCCTGCTCGCTCTGGTCTTCGTCATCCGATCGGCGGTCCGGTCCGCGCGTCGCGATCGAGGAACCACCCGCGGCGTCGAACGCGTCGTCGTCGTGTTCCTCGGCCTCGTCCTGGTCCTCGCCGCATTCTGGTTCCCGCTATGGTCGGCGATCTCGGTGCCCTACGAGTTCTACCGGCTGCACAACTGGCTGCCCGGCTGGGTCTGACGCCCGCCGCGCGCGGCACCGTAGGCTAGGCGCGTGTTCCGCTACCCGACGCCCGACGACACCCGCGGCGCGGGGTTCGCGATGGTCACCGATCACTTCGCCCTGCTGCTCGGTCCGGGTGCCGGCGAGGCGCTCGCCGCTGCGGTGTGGGAGGCGATGACGGGAAGGGATGCCGCGTTCGAGGACGTGCTCTCGGCGATCGCGGCCGTCGGCATCGGAGCCCTGCCCGATTTCGCCCTCGTCGAGGTCGTCGACGCCGGATCGAGCGCGGTCTCGGTCGCCGTCCGCGGCGCGGCCACGATCGACCTGCACGGTCCGCAGCGCAGCAGCTATGCCGGAACCGGCGTCGGGACCTGGGTCGAGGGATCGGCTCAGCACGTGGCCGGCATCTCGCTCGGGCTCGGCACCGAGCCCGGTCGCTCACTGCTCCCGATCGGTCGGGGCGTCGTCCGCACCGACGCCCTCGAATGGGGCGCGACCGCACGCGCCGCCGTCGCGGCGATCCCGGCTTCCGCCGCATCCTCCTCGGCCCCCGTTGCCGCGCTCGAAGACGCCGACCCGCTCGAGACCGTCGCCGTCGACCGACGCGCGCTGACCCCGCCCTTCGGGCCGCGACGGCGCCCGCAGCCCGAACCCGAGCCCGAGCCCGAACCGGAACTGGTATCGGAACCGGAATCGCCTCGGGAGGCGGAGGTCGACGACAGCACGGTCCTCGGGTCCCGTCGCGCCCCCGCCCCCGTAGCCGACGCACCCGCATCCCACCGGTACGTCCTGCGTCTCGAGCCCGGCGGCGACTACCCGCTCGACCGCCCCATCGTGCTGGGGAGGGCGCCCCGTGCGGCGCAGCATCCCAGCGCCCGGATCGTTGCCGTGCCCTCGCCCCGCAAGGAGGTGTCGGGAACTCACGTGGAGGTCCGGCTCGACGATGGCGCGCTCGTCGTGCGCGACCTCGGCTCAACCAACGGCACCATCGTGCGCGAGGCTTCGGGCGAAGCCGGCCTGCTGCGGAGCGGCGCTGCCTCGCGCGTCTCCCCCGGGGCCGTGCTCGATCTCGGCGACGGGATCCGCGCGACTTTCGAGTCGCTCTCGTGAGGCGACGACAAGCGATTTCCCGGCCCGACCTCGGTGTGTTAGAAAAATCTCACCGGATTCGGATTCCGGGGGACGATGACATCGCGCCCCCGTTGACAGGGGGTGCATGACTGTGGCGTCGAGACTGCCCTCCGCGCCGCCCGGTCTTGCGGGATTCACCTACGTCCGCCCCCTCGGAACCGGTGGGTTCGCCGATGTCTTCCTCTTCGAGCAGAACCTCCCGCGCCGTCCTGTCGCCGTGAAGGTGCTCCTCGAGGACATCGTCGACGAGAACCTGCTCCGCATGTTCAATGCCGAAGCCGACGTGATGGCGCGTCTGAGCTCGCATCCCTCGATCCTGACCATCTACGAGGCCTCGATCTCCTCCGATGGTCGGCCCTACATCGTGATGGAGTACTGCCCCACCTCCCTCACCAATCGCTACCGTCGCGAGGTGATCCCGGTCGCGGAGGTGCTGCAGCTCGGCGTGAAGATCGGCTCGGCGCTCGAGACCGCGCACCGTTCCGGACTGCTCCACCGCGACATCAAGCCGTCCAACATCCTCATCACGACCTTCGGCACTCCGGTGCTGTCGGATTTCGGAATCGCCGCCGCCATCTCGGGCCGTTCCGACGGCGACGAGGTGTTCGCGATGTCGGTGCCCTGGAGTGCTCCCGAGATCATCGACGAGCGCATCTCGGGCTCGGTGACGGCCGAGGTCTGGGGGCTCGGGGCGACGCTGTACTCACTCCTCGCCGGCCGCAGCCCGTTCGAGCGTGCCGGCAGCGGCCAGAACAGCCGCGAGCAGCTGAAGTCGCGCATCCGGAAAGCGTCGTACACGCCGATCGGCCGCGGCGACGTGCCCGAGCGCCTGGAACAGGTCCTCGCACGCGCGATGAGTCGCGATCCGGGTGCGCGGCACGCCACGGCAGCCGACCTCGCCCACGACCTGCAGCTCGTCCAGCACGAACTCGGACTCCCGCACACTCCGATGGAGGTCGCCGTCGACGAGTGGGCCGCGGCTGGCGCCAGCGTCGACTTCGCCGATGACCGTGCGCGCGGACCCGTCCGTCCGTCGGTGGCATACGAGTCGCGTCGCCCGGC
Source organism: Microbacterium sp. 1262 (assembly GCF_040544895.1). Taxonomy (NCBI): domain Bacteria; kingdom Bacillati; phylum Actinomycetota; class Actinomycetes; order Micrococcales; family Microbacteriaceae; genus Microbacterium; species Microbacterium sp. 1262. The sequence continues at coordinate 785,107 of NZ_JBEPKU010000001.1, read as the reverse complement.
GCGGGCAGCGAAGGCCGTCGACCGTCGCCCCGATGAGGGAACGATCCTCGCCGGGGCCGAGCCGACCCGCCGTCTCGGCACCGCCGCGCGGGTCGCGCTGATCGCCGGCGGCGCTCTGCTGGTGGCCGGAGCCGGAGCGGCGACGACGCTCCTCATCGTCGGCGGAGGGTTCTGAGATGGCACGGCGCGAGAGCACGCGACCCCGCGTGCGCCGGACCACCTGGATCGCCGCGGGCGCGGTGACGGCGGTCCTCGCGGTCACGGCGACCCTGGCGGTCGTGTGGCCCGGATACGACGCGCAGCAGACGCCGCCCGACGACCCGACCGTGTGGGCGCTGCAGAACGGCGCCGGCAGCGGATACGCCCGTGTCAACCTCGAGCTCGGCGAGATCGACACCGTGAAGCAGGTCGACAACGGCAGTGCGGTCGCGCAGACGACAGACCGTCTGTTCGTCTACAGCGACGGCGCCTCCCAGTTCTCCGATGTCGACATGGGCCGTCCCGCCGACCTCACGGACGACGCGGAGGACGCCTTCACCCCGACGCCTCCGGGAACCGCCGACATCGCCGTGACCGGCGACGCGATCGCGTACCGGACGGACGCCGGCGCCGTGTTCGGGTCGAGCCTGTCCGGCGGCGGCGAAGGCATCCCGATCGATCCGTACGCCGACGCCGAGGTGCCCGACGGCGAGGAGCGGCCCCGCTTCGTCGCCACCGCCGTCGCCGTCGACGCGGCAGGCGTGGTGTACGCCTATTCGGCCGCCGAGGGTCGTGTGGTCCGCGCCGACTCGCGCACGGGCAGCATCCTCGGCGAAGACACCGGACCGGCGGAGCTCGAGACGGCGCAGCTCAGTGTCGTCGGAACCCGCTGGGTGCTCCTCGACGAAGCGACCGGCGACGTCTGGCTGCGCGGCCGCGACGAGCCCATCACGACCGACCTCGCCACCGGCGCGCGGCTGCAGGATGCCGCTCCCGAGGGAGACCGGGCTTACGTCGCCGACGCCGAGGGCGTCGTAGCCGTCGATATCTCCGGCGGCACCGCATCGCGGGTGCTCGACCGCCCCGGCGCCGGCACCCCGGCCAAGCCGGCCGTGCTCGACACGACGGTGTACGCCGCGTGGCTCGGCGACGGTGAATCCGCCGGCTCGCTCTGGTCGAGCGCCGATCCCGGCGCCGTGACCGACCTGGATTACCGGGGCGCTGACATCGGCGACAACGTCGACCCGGCATTCGTCGGAAACGGCACCAGGCTCGCACTCAACGATCGCCGCTCCGGCTGGGTGTGGAACGTCCCGGACGGGGCCCTCATCGCATCGTCGCAGCAGTGGGACCTCGATCGCCAAGTCGAGGTCGAGCAGCAGGATGATGCCACCTCGGAGCGCGTGGTCGACCCCAAGCCGCCGGTGGCCGTCGACGACGCGTTCGGCGTCCGCGCCGGCTCGGTGACGCTCCTGCCCGTCCTGCTCAACGACCACGACCCGAACGAGGACGTGCTGAGCATCGACCCGGCCTCGCTCGAGAACCTCGATCCGGCATTCGGCACGGCGTCCATCACGGGCGCGCAGCAGCAGCTGACGGTCGCGGTCTCCCCCGAGGCCTCCGGCACGGCGACGCTCCGCTACCGCGTGACCGACGGCACTGCCGCCGACGGCCTGCTCTCCGAGGTCGCCACCGTCACCCTCACGGTCGTCCCCGACGATCAGAACAGCCCGCCGGTGTGGTGCGGCGTCGAGGGATGCCTCGCGACGTGGCCATCGCTCACGGTGGCTCCCGGCGGAACCGTCTCAGCGGAGCTGCTCGAGGGCTGGGTCGATCCGGAGGGCGATCCGGTCTTCCTCGCCGGCGCGACCAACGACACCGGCGTGGGAACCGTGACGACGTCGCCCGAGGGGACGCTCACTTACCAGCATCCCGATCCCAACACGACGGAGGGATTGGCCGTGTCCATCACGGTCACGGTCTCCGACGCGCGCGGAGCGACGGTGACGCAGCCGCTCACGATCACCGTGACCCCGACGCCCGAGCTCACGGCTGAGTCGTTCGCCGTTACGGGAGTCGTCGGTGAGCCCCTGGATGTGTCCGTGGCGCCGTACGTCACCGGCGCCGCCGGGCCGGTCTCCCTCACCGGCGTCGTGCCGCTCAACGAGGCGCAGACGACGGCGGCGGCGAACCCCGCCGCCCTCAGCATGGTCGTGACCGCCTCGGCCCCCGGTTCATATCTCGTGCAGTACAACGTGCGGGATTCGCTGACAGAGGCCACCGCGATGGTGCGCGTCACGATGCTCGCGCCCGAATCCGCGGGCATCACGACCCCGCCTCTCACGGCGTTCGTGCGGCCGAACGAGGACGCGACCATCGACGTCGCCGCGGCGGTGTCGAACCCCGCCGGTTCGGTGCTGCTGCTCAGCGACATCCGCCCCGAGAGCGATCCCTTCGCATCGTTGGGCGTCGACCTGGTCGGGCAGAGCCTGCTGCGGGTCAGCGGGACGACCGACTCGGGAGAGCCGGGGCGCCTCGGCGTCGTGCGGTACACCGTCTCGGACGGGACCGGCAGTGCAGCCGCGACAGCCCAGGGCGAGCTCACCGTGGTCCTGCTGCCCTCGGCCAGCGCCGAGCCTCCCATCGCGGTCGACGATGCTGTGACGGTGCGAGCGGGCACGCAGATCGACATCCCCGTGCTCGCGAACGACACCGCCCCGTCGGGCGCGCTCATCGCGATCGACCCGTCGTCGATCGTGAACGAGACCGGCGGCGGACTCGCCTTCGCCACCAGCCGTCTGCTGCGCTATCTCGCGCCCGAGCAGGCCGGGACGTACGCGCTGACCTACACGGTCTTCCGGCTGGGCTTCCCCGAGGTCACCGATACGGCCCGCGTGACGGTCACGGTCGTGGGCGACGAGTCGAATCAGGCTCCGCTCCCGCGCACGCTCGTCGGCCGTGTCCTCAGCGGGCAATCGGTCAGCATCCCCCTCGACGGCTACGCGGTCGACCCCGACGGCGACCCCGTCGTGCTCGATCGGATCGTCGCGCAGCCCGAGCAGGGGTCGGCGACGATCTCCGCAGACGGCTCGGCCATCATCTACACGAGCCCGGACGGCTTCAGCGGTCAGGTCAGGTTCCCGTACGCCGTCCGGGACCCCAGTGGCGCGACCGGCACCGCGGATGTCCGCGTCGGTGTCATCGACACGCAGACCGACCCGAGCCCGGTCACCTACAGCGACTACCTGCAGGTGCAGGTCGGCGCCGAGAGCACGGCGGTCGTGCGGCCCACCGACAACGACATCGATCCCGCGGGGAGCGACCTCGAGCTGATCGGCGTCGCCCCCAACGCTCAGGAAGGCTCGAGCGAGTACGAGACCCTGCAGAGCCTGATCGGAACCGTCGAGAACGGCGCCGTGACGCTGCGGGCCGGCGACGTGCTCGGCACCTTCTCGTACACCTACACCGTGAGGAACGAGCGCGGCGACACCGCCATCGGACTGATCGTCGTCAAGACGGTGCGCGAGCCGGTTCCCGACTATCCCGTCGTGCGCGACACCGTGCTGACGCTCGAGAACCGTGAGGACTTCCCGCAGGGCGTCGATGTCCTCGACGGACAGGTGTCGTGGAACACCGGCGACGTCTCGGGCTTGCGTCTCTCGCTCTGGGGCGAACCGGCGGATCTCGACGTCGACGGCTGGAAGATCTCGGGTGAGCTGCCCGAGCGATCACGCCTCATCCCCTTCGAGGTCACCGGAACCGCCTTCGACGGCACCGAGGTCACGTCCTACGGATTCCTCCGTGTGCCCGGTGAGGCCGACGTCCGGCTCGCGCTGCGTGAAGGCTTCCCGCCCCTGCAGGTGCGCGAGAAGGAAAGCGTCGAGGTCGACCTCGCCGACGCGGTGCGCGTGCCCCGCGGCGCGACCCTGGTCATCGACGACGGCATCCGCACGGGCGGCGCGCGCGGCGAAGCCGTCTGCAGCGTCGTATCGGGCACCACGATCCGTTACGCCGCGGGCGCCGGTGCACCGTGGACTGACAGCTGCATCGTGCCCGCGCGGCTGAGCACGCAAGACGTCCCGACGTTCCTGACGCTCCGCGTGACCGTCGAGGCCGAGATCCCGCAGCCGACTCTGCGGAGCGCGTCGCTCACCGTGAGTCCCGGATCGACGCAGACCTACGACCTCGCGCAGATGGTCCAGTGGGCCGGCCGCGCCGACTGGGAGTCGGTCCGCTACGCCGGTTCGTACGGCGGAGACCAGTTCACCGTCACAGTCGACGGAAACACGGCGACGGTGACGGCAGCGGATGCCGCGCGCCCCGGTCGCCAGGAACCCGTCGCGATCTCGCTCCCGAGTCACTCCGACGCCGCACCGGCGAACCTCCTCCTGACCGTCGGTCCGGCACCGTCGACGCTCCCCAAGGGCGGGTCGGCGGTGCAGACCTGCTCGCAGTCCGGCGGCGCGACTTCGTGCACGATCGAGGTGATCGGCGGCGCCGGCGAGGTCAACCCGCTGCCCGGCACGCCCCTGCGGCTCGTCGGAGCCAGCGGCCCCGGCAACTGCACCGGGGTGTCCTTCTCCCGGGCGAGCGACACCGCGGTGCGCGCGACATGGAGCTCGGATGCGCCGGGCGCGGCCGAGTGCACGGGGAGTTTCACCGTCGAGGACGCGCAGGGGCGGCAGTCCAGCGGTGCGCGCAACGGACAGGTCATCCTCGACCTGCAGGGCCTTCCGGCGAATCCCGCCCGCATGGAGTGGACCGCGTACACCGGCGACTCGGTGAGCCTGCGTGTGACCTCCGATGGCGGCTCCTACCCCGCGGTCCAGGGCTACCGCATCACGGCAGACGGGCGCGAGGTCGCCACCTGCCCGGCCTCCGGGTCGTGCTCGCCGATCTCCGCGCCCGTCGGCGAGAAGATCACCTACGAGGCCCGCGCGTACAGTTCGGTCGGCGAATCGCGATCGACCGTCCGCGCGCAGGCCTGGGCCTACCGCCCGCCGGCACAGCCCGCGGGATCGTCGTTCGAGCCGGTGCCCAACGGCCGCGACGGCGGACGCGCGACCATCACCGTGACGGGACTGGATGCCACGACCGGCAGCGTCCGTCTGACGGGCGGTCGCGCCGGATCGGACACGCGTCCCGTCGTCGGCGGCACCGCGACCTTCACCAACTACGACGTCGGGTCGAACTCGGCGACCACCCTCACCGCGACCCCGCTGACGACCTTCGATCTGCCGCCGATCGCGGCGGGCTCGAGCGAAGGGCAGTCGCGCGCGGTGAGCGCCCACGGCGTCGGCGCTCCGAGCCTGACCCTGTCGGAGACCAACACGTCGAACTCGATGCGCGTGACCGCATCGGTGTCGGCCAACGGCGACGGGACGCAGACCCTCATCGGGTTCAGCGATGTCTCGGCCGACGCGTGCGTTCCCACCGGTTCGGCGACGAGCCAGCAGTTCGAGGCGCAGGCGTTCAAACGCAAGACGGTGTGGGCGTGCGCGGAGCACACGTTCAACGGCAAGAAGGGCTTCGGCGTCACCGGCGCCGAGATCTCGGCGCGTCCCGTCGGCAACGTCGAGGCACCCGCGGGAATGACGTTCCGGGTGTCGTCCACGGCGAGCGGAAACGCTCAGAGCGGCTACACCTACGCCCTGCAGGGCACGCACAGCGATCCCGGCGCCAAGCCCTTCGACGACGCCCGACTCGTCTACTACGTCAACGGCAACCGGCGCGACTCGTTCTCGCCGGAGTTCAACCGTCCCGACGATCAGTGGACGGCAAAGTGGTGCGACAGCTTCCTCGGGTTCGACAACAACTGCTCCGACCCGATCGCGATCTCGCCCGCCTCCGGGAGCGCGTCCACGCCCGTCTCGGTCAGCGTCCAGAATCTCCCGTCGTGCCAGAGCACCGACGAGGCGGCGGCCCCCTGGAACCCCCGGTGGTCCGGCCTCTCGTACGACGTCACGTCGCAGATCGGCGGCACCGCCCGCGCGATCACGCACGTGGACTACACCGTGACCTGGACCGGCAAGCTATCGCCTCTGGAGCCCATCACCGTGCGCCAGACCTGCGAGCAGATTGCCGCACCGCCGCCGGACGATTCCGGCCAGTCCGGCGACGACACCACGACCCCCTGACCCCCGCCGCACGGCGAAGCGAGAGGACCCCATGAGCATCACACCGGAGCAGACCGCCTGGTTCCAGGAGACGTTCGCGACGCTCGTCGACAACGTCGAGAAGGTCGTCCTCGGCAAGCGGCACGTCATCGAGCTCGCGTTCACCGCGATGGTCTCCGAGGGGCACCTGCTGCTGGAGGACTACCCCGGCACCGGCAAGACCTCGCTCGCCCGCGCCATGGGGCAGACCGTGCAGGGCACGAGCAGCCGCATCCAGTTCACCCCCGACCTGCTGCCCGGCGATGTCACCGGCATCACGGTCTACGACCAGAGCCGCGGCGAGTTCGAGTTCCACCAGGGCCCGATCTTCGCCAACGTCGTGCTCGCCGACGAGATCAACCGCGCCTCGCCCAAGACGCAGTCCGCGCTGCTGGAGGTCATGGAAGAGGGCCAGGTCACCGTCGACGGCGTCAGCCGCCGGGTGGGTGTGCCCTTCCTCGTCGTCGCGACGCAGAACCCCGTCGAGCAGGCGGGCACCTACCGGCTGCCGGAGGCGCAGCTCGACCGCTTCCTGATGAAGACGACGCTCGGGTATCCCGACCACGCGGCAACGGTGCGCATCCTCGAGGGCGCTGCCGAGACCCGCCGCGAGGTCTCCCCCGTCATCACCCCCCAGGGCGTCGTGAGCATGGCCGACATCGCGCGCGGGGTCTACCTCGACGCGCTCGTCCTCGACTACATCGCCCGTCTGATCGAGGCCACCCGCCTCGCCACCGAAGTGCGCCTCGGGGTGAGCGTCCGCGGCGCGATCGCGCTGACGAAGGCGGCGAAGACCTGGGCGATCGCCCACGGTCGCAGCTACGTCACGCCCGACGACGTGAAGGCCCTCGCCGAGCCGGTGCTCGCGCACCGGCTGATCCTCGACCCCGAGGCCGAGTTCGACGGCGTGACGGCCGGCGCCGTCATCGGGCAGGTGCTCCTCGACACGGTGCCGCCCAGCCAGAGAGAGACCGTGTGAGCTTCGACACCGAGTCCCGCCTCACCCGCACCTCCTTCTCGGAGGGCACGGGTTTCGCGCGCACGCGGTTCGGCACGACCGGCCGCACCACCGTGCTCGCGGTGCGCGGCGTGCAATCGTGGCGGCGTCTGCGACGCGCAGCCACGGCCACGGCGCGATGGATCTCCGAGACGGTCACGGTGGCCGGGTGGCTCATGGTCATCACCGCTGTCGTCGGGCTCGGTGTCGGACTGCCGCTCGGTCTCATGGAGCTCGCCGCCGCCGGTGTGGCCGCCCTCGTGCTCCTCGCACTGTCGGTGCCCTTCCTCTTCAGCGCACGCGCCTACCAGGTCGACCTGCAGCTCGAGCACGACCGGGTCGTCGCCGGAACGCAGGTCGAGGGGACGCTCGTCGTGACCAACGTCGGCACAGCGCCCGCCCTCCCCGGTCGCATCGACGTCCCGGTGGGCGACGGCATCGTCGATGTGCACGTTCCCCTGCTGCGCCACGGACACACCCACACCGAACAGGTCGTGGTGCCGACGCACCGGCGCGGCATCATCACGGTCGGCCCCGCTCGCACCGTGCGGGGCGACCCCCTCGGCATCCTCAAGCGGGAGGGGACGTGGGACGACGTGCACACGCTCTACATCCACCCCGTCACCACCACGCTGCGCAGCACCACGACCGGCTACATCCGCGATCTCGAGGGCAGCGCGTCGCGCACCGTCGTCGACGCGGACTTCTCCTTCCATGCCATCCGGCCGTATGTCGCCGGTGACTCGCAGCGCCAGATCCACTGGAAGTCGACGGCGAAGACCGGCACCCTCATGGTGCGCCAGTACGAGGAGACCCGGCGCAGTCGTATGGTCATCGCCCTTGCGGTCGGTGACGACGAGTACGCCTCCGACGACGAGTTCGAGCTCGCCGTCAGCGCCGCCGCCTCACTCGGCATCCGCGGCATCCGCGACGGCCGCGATGTCGACGTCGTCGTCGGCGGCGAGGTGCCCGAGTTCGCACGCCGGCGCATCCGCACCATCCGCGAGCTCACCACCATCACGACTCGCACGCTGCTCGACGACCTCGCCGGGCTCGACCGCATCGAGCACGTCAGCCCCCTGCGCGATGCCGCGTCGCTCGCTGCGGAGAGTCACCCCGACGTCTCGATCGCGTTCCTCGTCTGCGGCTCGACCCTCACCGCCGCGCAGCTGCAGTCCGCCGCGCTGGCGTTTCCCGCCGACGTGGGCGTCATCGCGGTGACCTGTGCGCTCGAGGCCGAACCCGGCTTCCGAACCCTCGGAGCGATGTCGGTGCTCTCCATCGGGCTTCTCGACGACCTCCGTCAGCTGCTGTCGCGGGCGGCGCAGTCGTGAGCGCCCCGGCACGGCGCGACCTGCGGGCTCGACGCACCCCCCGAACCGCGTGGCGATTCCTCATCGCGCAAGCCGCGGTCCTCCTGCTCGTGATCTCCGTGGGCGCTCTCGCGGCCTGGCCGATCTATCGCAGCGCCGCGTTCGTCATCGTCGTCGTCGCCGCGATGCTCGCGGGGACGGCCCTCGCAGCAGCCGGCCTGCGCTGGCGCCTGAACGGCTGGTGGCTCGCGCTCGCGACGATCGCGACGTACGTCGTCCTCGGCCTCCCGCTCGCGGCCCCCGGCTCGCTCGGCTCGGTGTCTCAGGCCCTTCAGGGACTGCGGGGAGTCGTGACGGCCCCGGTCACCGGATGGAAGGACCTGCTGACGCTCGAGCTGCCGCTCGGCAGCTACCAGGCGACACTCGCACCGGCCTTTCTGGTCTTCCTCGCTGCGACGGTGCTCGCCCTCTCGATCGCGTGGCGGGGCGGACGATGGTGGCCGCTGGCCGTCGTCACGACACTCCTCCCGACCGTCTTCGGAATCGCCTTCGGCGCCACCGCACCGATGCCGGGCCTGAGCGTCGGGCCGGTGTCGCTGAGCCGGGAGGCGCTGGTCGGAATGGCCGCGCTCGTGATGGCTCTCGTCGCGATCGTGTGGCGCACCACGGCGGATCGCCGACGCGCGATAGCGGCCGCGACGGCCGCGACGGGGGTACGGAGCGGAAACCGCCCCATCCGAGGGCTCGCCGGCCGCGCCGCGACCGCGGCGGGAATGGTCGCCGTCGGGCTGGTCGCGGCGTCCGTCGTCGCGCCGTGGGCGCTCGCCGGCACCTCGCGCGACGTTCTGCGAGCCGAGGTCGACCCGCGACTCGAGATCGCCGCCGAGCTGAGCCCCCTCGGGCAGTACCGCACCTGGTTCGGCGACGACCGGTTCGACCAGACGATGTTCCGTGTGGCCGCGCCGGCGGGTGTCGACCGCGTGCGCCTGGCCACGCTGCCGTACTACGACGGCCGGTCGGCCCGGGTCGTCGACCCCGCCGCGGCGCCGGGTGACGCGCGCTCCTCCTTCACCCGGGTCCCGTCGGCGCTGCCTGCCGACCCCGGTTCCGCGGCCGGTGCGGGGCGCATCGTCATCGAGGGATGGAACGAGGTCTGGATGCCGACGCTCGGCGCCGTCACCTCGGTCGACTTCGACGGATCGGATGCCGCAACCCTCGCCGACGGCTTCTACTACAACGCCGAGACGGCCGCGGGCGTCCAGCTGGCCCCGCCGGGGCTCGCGCCCGGGGCGGAGTACCGACAGGGCACCGCGTATCGCGAGGATCCGCCGACTCTCGGCTCGCTCGAGCCGGCACGATCGGGTCCGACGCTCAGCGAGGATGTCGTGCCCGAGACTCTCGTGCGGTGGGTGGACGAGCACGCGAGCGGGTCCGGAGGCGCCGGCCTCGAACAGCTCGTGGAGCTGCTGCGCGCGCGGGGCTTCCTCAGCCATGCGCTCACGATCGATCCGGCGGCACCGCCGGCGTGGACTGCCGAGCTGGGCGACTACGCGTTCCAGCCGAGCCGGGCCGGGCACTCCACCGATCGCATCGACCAGCTCTTCGCGGATCTCCTCGCGCGCGAGGACGAGGTGGGCGGTGACGACGACGCGGCGCTGGTCGCCGCGGTCGGCGACGACGAGCAGTTCGCCGTGGCGGCGATGATGATCGCCGATCGGCTCGGCTTCGACGCCCGGATCGTCGTGGGCGCGCGGCTGGATTCGACCGACGACACGCTCACGACCTGTGACGAGGGGGTCTGCGCGGCAGGCGACGTCTCGGCCTGGCTGGAGGTACGCGGCGTCGGCCCCGAGTGGGTTGCCGTCGACGTCACTCCCCAGCACGCGGTGTTCCCCTCTCCCGATACGCAGCAGCGGCAGGACCCGAAGATCCCGACCGACGTGCGACAGGAGCAGGCCGAGACGGTGCAGCCCGCCGACGCCAATCCGAGCGACGGCGGGCGGAGTCCGAACGACGATTCCGCAACCTCGCAGGACCTCACCGCCCTGTGGACGGCGCTTCGCATCGGCGGGGTCTCGCTGCTCGTCCTGCTGCTGCTCTTCGGACCGTTCGCGCTCATCGTGCTGGTCAAGCTTGCGCGGCGCCGCGGTCGCCGCACGAGCACCGACCCGGTCGCGCGATTCACCGGCGGCTGGCAGGAGTTCGTCGATTCCGCGGTCGACCACGGTCTCCCCGGCCCCGGCTCACGGACGCGGCACGAGCTCGTCACGGCGTACGGCGGTTCGGCCGCAGCAGCCGAGCTGGCGTCGCTCGCGGACCGTTCCGTGTTCGATGTCGCACCGCCCGATGAGGACGACGCCGATCGCTTCTGGCGGATCGTCGAGTCGGAGCGCTCGCGGCTCGACGAGGGGCTGAGCTTCTGGGCTCGGCTGCGCGCGCGGGTGTCGCTGCGTTCGCTGATGCGACGGGAACGTCGCATCAGCCGTGCGCAACGACTGCCGCGCAGCCGACGGGATCGATAAGGTGGCACGCGGCACGCGCGGGATGCACCGCGCTCGAGGGCAGGAGAACAGGTGAAGGCACACGGCTTCACGATCGACGCTGCGACGACCGTCATGGCGCTCGGCGGTGGGAACGGCGGGCCCTCGGGCGCGTTCGCGGCGCTCGGAGTCGTCCAGGTGGTGCTCGGCATCGGCATTTATGTGTGGACCGCGCTCGCGCTGACGGCGGTGTTCCGCAAGACCGGTGTCGATCCCTGGCGGGCGTGGGTCCCGGTGCTCAACTTCTGGGAGCTCTACGTCCTCGCCGGAATGCGCGGCTGGTGGGCGGCGGTGCTGGCAGGCGGTGCCGTGCTGGTCACGATCATCTCGGGGGTCGTCGCCGGGGTTTTCGCCGGGATCGCCCTCAACGCCGGCTTCGGCGGCGACGCCGGAAGCGCCGCCGGCGCCCTGGCTGCCGCGGCGGTCGTGCCCGCTCTCATCTGGCTGGGCTTCCTCGCCTTCGCGCTGGTGATCCAGATCCGGATGCTGCGCTCCCTGTGCCGCGGGTTCGGCCTGGGCACGGGGTTCGTCGTGCTGGGCGCCCTGCTCTTCCCGGTATGGGCGAGCGTCGTCGGGTGGGGTTCCGCCCGGTGGCTCGGCCGCGAGGCGCCCGCCGAGCCGGCGCCCTTCCGCAATCCCCCGACGGATGCCGGTGTCCCCTCCGCCCCGGTCACGGCCGCTCTCGCGTCGCCCGCGCCGGCCGCGCCACCGGCACCGCCGCTCTTCGCTCCCGCGAGCGCCGCGCCGTCGAACGCCGCGCCCGGCGTGCCGACGCCCGCCGCCCCCGCAGCCGAGCCGATCAGCGCGAGCCCCTGGGCTCCGCCGCCTCCGCCCGCCGGGCCCGGCGTTGCGGATCCGGCCCCCCAGTCGTGGTCCGCTCCGACGGCTTCGCCTTCGCCGGCACCGCAGCCGGTTGCGCCACCGGTCGTGCAGGCCGCGCCGGTGGCCGCGCCCGTCGACGATGAGGCGGATGTCGATGAGCGCACCGTGCTCGCGGCCCGCCGCGGACCGCAGGCCACGCTCCGTCTGCCGAACGGGTCGTCCGTCGCGCTCTCCGCTGCGGCCGTCGTCCTCGGCCGGAACCCCGTCGCCCCCGACGCAGCGCCCGACGCGCAGATCATCGCGATCGACGATGTCACCCGCACGGTGTCGAAGACGCACGCGCTGTTGCAGCACACCGGTACGGTCTGGACGATCACCGACCTGGCGTCCACCAACGGCGTCTTCGTCGGTCCCGACGATGTCGAGGCTTCCGGGCCTACGCCGGTATCGGGCGTCTTCCACTTGGGCGACGCCGAGCTCCAGCTCACCGAGGCCTGATGACCACCGCCACTCCTCCGATCGACGTCCATGTGACCAGCGGCAGCCGCACCGACACGGGGCGCCGCCGGTCGGTGAACGAGGACGCTCTGCTGGCCGAGTACCCCGTGTTCGTCGTGGCCGACGGCATGGGCGGACATGATGCCGGCGATCGCGCATCTGCCGCGGTCATCGAGGTGTTCCGGCCGCTCGTGGGCCGCGACGACCTGCGCCCGGAGGAGGTCGCCGACGCTGTCGAACGGGCCCATTCCGCGGTGTCCGTCGTCGCCGCCGGAACCTCCCGCGGTGCGGGCTCGACCCTGTCCGGCGTCGTCGCTGTGCAGCAGGGCGGGGTGCGGCGCTGGCTCATCGTCAACGTCGGCGACTCGCGCGTCTACCGTCTGCTCGCCGAGCGCCTCGAGCAGTTGACGATCGACCATTCGGTCGCGCAGGAGCTCGTGGATGCCGGGCAGCTGACCCGTGATCAGATGTCGACGTACGAGGGCCGGAACGTCATCACCCGAGCGATCGGCGGCGAGCGCAGCCGCGCCGATTTCTGGCTCATCCCGATCGTCACCGGTGAGCGCATCGTCGTCTGCTCCGACGGGCTCACCGGAGAGCTCTCCGACGAGGCTCTTCGCGCGGGGCTCATGATGGGCGGCTCCCCCGCGCAGACCGCGGAGTCCCTCGTCACGCAGGCCTTGGCTCACGGCGGCCGCGACAACATCAGCACGATCGTCCTGGACGTCGTCGCCGGCGGCATCAGTCCTCGGCTCGAGGACACGACCGGCGGCTTCATGAACAGCGAGTCCGTCACCGCGACGGTCGAGGTCGCCACGGCGCGCTCTCGACGCCGCCGAGCGGACCATGGCTGAGCTGCGCCGTCGGTCCCGCCCGCCGGTCTCGGTCCCTGCGGCCATCGACGGCCGAAACCCCGACCGAGTGCTGTCGTCGAGCGACCGCGCGGACGTTCACCTGTACCGGGATGCCGCCGGCAGGAAGCCGGTAGCGGTCAAGGTCTTCCGCCATCCGCTCGGAGAGCGCGAGCGCACGGCGTTCGCCGCAGCCGCCGCGCGCTTGATCGCCCTGACGACGCATCCGAGCGCGGCGACGGTGCACTCCGCTGACACGACCGACGACGGCAGACCGTACCTCGTGATGGAGTACTGCTCGCGCGCTGCCCTCGCCGAGACCGCCTCGCGGCGTCCGATGAGCGTGCCCGAGACCCTCCGGCTGCTCGTCCGCCTCTGCGGCGCTGTCGAGACCGCCCACAGGAGCGGAATCGCCCACGGCCGCATCCGTATCGAGAACGTTCTGACGACCGATTACGGTTGGCCCGCCATCATCGGCTTCGACAGTGACGATCTGCTTCTTCGCGACGGGCATGACCTGTCGCCTCGTGCGCGAGCCACCGATGTGCACGGCCTCGCCGCGGCGGCCACCGAGCTCTTGACGGGGCGCCCCGTGGCCGACACGGCATCGCCGCTCGAGGGGGTCGACTCGGTTCCTGCCGAACTGGAGACGCTCGTCCTCGCGACCCTCGAGTCGACGGAGGCGGGGCGAGGTCCGTCTGCCGCCGAGTTCGGCCTCGAGCTGCAGCGCATCGAGTCGGACTGTCACCTCCCGGTCACGCACCTCGACGTCCGTGAGCCGGTCGAAGAAGAAGCTGCGGCTGCGGCGGACGCTGCGCCCGACGAGGACGAGCGGACCGTGCTGTCGACGCGGCACTCTCCCGCAGACGAGCACACCGTGCTGGCGAGTCGGCGCCGACCCGAAGGCGACGACGACGCCCCCGACCACACCGTGCTCGCCGACCGGCGCCGCGGCCCGGTCGACGACTCCGACGAGCGCACCGTACTGGCGGCGCGGCGCTCCAACCCCGAAGACCGCACCGCTCTGGCCGTCCGTCACGCCGCCGAGGCTGACGACCGCACCGTCCTGTCGGCCCGGAGCAGCGACCCCGACGACGATCACACGCGTCTGGTGTCGCGGTCCCTCCCCGGCGTGCAGGGATCCCGGCCGCCGCAGGACCTCCCCCTGGCTGGTCCCGACAGCGAGCCGACGGCCCTCGTGCGGCGAGCGCTGCGCGATGACGTGGTGCGCGGCCGCGTCGACACCGAGCGTCTCGCGGTCGGGCCGGATGCCGACGGCGAGCGCTACCGGGCCCGGGCGCCGCGCGAGGTCCCGGAGGTCGCGCGCGTCCGCGTGGAGGCGCCCGTCCGCCAGCCCGCGGCGACCGCCGCGAAGCGCCGCGGGAACGGCACGGTCATCGCGGTCGTCGGGGCCGGGGTCATCCTCCTCGGCGCCGCCGCGACGGCCATCGTGATGATCATCGGAGGAGGAGCATGACAGCCATCGAGCACGACACCGACGAGCACGACCGCGAGGAGGTGGGCGCCGCCGCCGGCGAGACCGCCGAGAGCGTCGCGATCGAGTTCTGCGGCGAGTGGTTCCGTCCGGTCGCGGGGACCACCTACGCGATCGGCCGCGACGCCGACCTCGTCATCGACACCAACCCGTACCTGCACCGTCGGCTGCTCGCCATCGATGCCGAGCACGGTCTGTGGTGGCTGTCGAACATCGGACAATCGATCTCCGTCAGTCTCGCCACTCCCGACGGCGCCTATCAGGCCGTACTCGGCCCGGGAGCGCGGGTTCCCCTGGTCTTCCCCGCTCTCGTGGTCATGTTCACGGCCGGCGCGTACACCTACGAGCTGACGGTCCACACCGACGGGTCGCGATTCACCGTCCGTGACAGCTTCCCCCGCACGACGGATGACCACGTCGGCACGACGACCGTGGGCGCCGTCGCGCTGACCTCCAGCCAGCGTCTGCTGCTGCTGGCCTTGTGCGAGCCGATCCTCCGGGGAGGCATGGTCGGCTCGAGCCAGGTGCCGACGTCGGCTGCGGCGGCGGAGCGTCTCGGCTGGCCGCTGACGACGTTCAACCGCAAGCTCGACAACGTCTGCGACAAGCTCGACCGTGAGGGCGTGCGCGGCCTCCGCGGCGGCGTGGGCAAGCTGGCCACCAATCGGCGGGCGCGACTCGTCGAGCACGCGGTGCTCTCACGCCTCGTGACCGCCGCAGATCTGCCACTGCTCGACGAGATCCGCAGCGAACAGGCTTGAACCGCGCCGCAGCGCCGTACGATGGAGGGCTGTGTCCTCGCCCGCCCCTGTGATCTCCTTCCCGCCTGAGCTGCCCGTCAGCGGGGCACGGGAAGAGATCGCGCGCGCCATCCGAGACCACCAGGTCGTGATCGTCGCGGGTGCCACCGGGTCGGGCAAGACCACTCAGCTGCCGAAGATCTGTCTCGAGCTCGGACGCACGAGCATCGCCCACACTCAGCCGCGCCGGATCGCCGCGCGGACGGTGGCCGAGCGCATCGCCGCCGAGATGGAGGTGCCCCTCGGCGGCGCCGTCGGCTACAAGGTCCGGTTCACCGATCAGGTCTCCGCCGACACGCAAGTGGCACTGGTCACCGACGGCATCCTGCTCAACGAGATCCACCGCGACCGGATGCTGCGCCGGTACGACACGATCATCATCGACGAAGCGCACGAGCGTTCGCTCAACATCGACTTCCTTCTCGGCTATCTGCGCCGCATCCTCCCCCGCCGCCCCGACCTGAAGGTCATCGTCACCTCGGCGACGATCGATCCGGAGAGCTTCGCGGCGCATTTCGCCGACGCCCAAGGCGCCCCCGCGCCGATCATCGAGGTCTCGGGGCGCACCTACCCCGTCGAGGTGCGGTACCGGCCGCACGACGACAACGGCGAGGACGAGACGACCGCAGACGATGTCGACGGGCTCATCGCGGCGCTGCGCGAACTCGACCGCGAGCCCGACGGCGATGTGCTCGTCTTCCTCCCCGGCGAGGCGGAGATCCGCGACGCGATGGACGCCGCGCGCTCCGCGTACGCGAAGGATGCCCGCCCCACCGAGGTGCTCCCTCTGTACGGGCGGCTCTCCGCCGCGGAACAGCACCGCGTCTTCGAGCCCTCGCGGGTCGCCGGAGTCCGGCGCCGGGTCATCCTCGCGACCAACGTCGCCGAGACGAGCCTCACCGTCCCCGGCATCCGCTACGTCGTCGACGCCGGAACGGCGCGCATCTCGCGCTACAGCAACCGGTCGAAGATCCAGCGGCTGCCGATCGAGGCCGTGTCGCAGGCCTCCGCGCAGCAGCGCGCCGGGCGTGCCGGCCGAACCTCGGCGGGTATCGCGATCCGCCTCTACGCCGAGGACGATTTCATCTCGCGGCCCGAGTTCACCGAGCCGGAGATCCTGCGGACATCGCTCGCGTCGGTGGTGCTGCAGATGCTCGCGCTCGGGTTCGGCGACATCGCCGACTTCCCGTTCCTGACCCCGCCCGACTCCCGCGGTGTGAAGGCGGCCTTCGATCTGCTCGTGGAGCTGCGGGCGGTGCGCCGCGACGAGAAGGGCGCCTGGCGCCTGACGGACACCGGCCGCGAGATCTCGCGTCTTCCGATCGATCCGCGTTTCGCGCGCATGCTCGTCGAGGCACGCACGCTCGGCGTGACGCGCGACGTCCTCGCGATCGTGGCGGGCATGTCGATTCAGGACGTGCGGGAGCGCCCCGAAGAGCGGCGCGAGGAAGCCGACCGGCTGCATGCCCGGTTCACCGATCCGACGAGCGACTTCCTGACGCTGCTCAACCTGTGGAACCACCTGCAGGACCAGCAGCGCGAGCTCGGTTCCAGCGCGTTCCGCCGCACCTGCCGCGCAGAACACCTGAACTACGTCCGCGTGCGGGAATGGTTCGACGTCCACCGCCAGCTGAGCGCGCTCGCCCGCGGAGACCGCGACCGCGGGAAGCGCGGACGCGACGAGCCCATCGCGACGACGGGCGCCGCGCAGCCCGACCATGTGCACCGTGCGATCCTGGCCGGTCTCCTCTCGCAGATCGGCATTCTCGACACCCGGAGCACCTCGGCCACGCGGACCGCGGCCGGTCGAAGCGGCGGCGGCAAGCCCCAGCGCCCCCGTGCCGAGTACCGCGGCGCCCGCGGCGCGAAGTTCGCGATCTTCCCCGGCTCGGGTCTGCGCAAGGCGTCACCGGACGCCGTGATGGCCGCTGAGCTCGTCGAGACCTCGCGCCTGTACGCCCGCACGGTGGCGGCGATCGACCCCGCTTGGGCCGAAGAACTCGCCGGAGATCTGGCGCACCGCTCGATGAGCGATCCGCATTGGTCGAAGGATGCCGGAGCCGCCGTCGCCGCCGAGAAGGTCACCCTCTTCGGGGTCGAGATCGTGCCGCGCCGGCGAGTGCAGCTGGCCGGGCGCGACCGTGAGCTCGCCCGCGAGCTGTTCCTCCGGCACGCGCTGGTCGAGGGCGACTGGAACTCCGCGCACCTCGACAAGCGCCTGACGGCGTTCGAGCGCCGCAACCTCGAGCTGCGGCGACGCCTCGAGAAGATCGAGGAACGCGAACGGCGTCGCGACATCCTCGTGGGCGACGAAGCGGTGTTCGCGTTCTACGACGCCCGCATCCCGCGCGACGTGTTCGATGTCCGATCCTTCGAAGCGTGGTGGCGCGACGCCGCCGCTCGCACGCCGCGTCTGCTCGACATGACCGAGAGCGACCTCGCCGGAGATGCCGCGGGAAGCGACGAGCGCGCCTTCCCCGCCCGCTGGCGCCAGGGCGATCAGGTGCTGTCGCTCGCGTACCGCTTCGAACCCGGCGCGCCCGACGACGGCGTCAGCGTGGTCGTCCCCCTCGCGCTGCTCGCCTCGCTCCGCCCGGACGGGTTCGACTGGCAGGTGCCGGGGCTGCGCGACGAGTTGATCGCGGGCCTCCTGCGTGCTCTCCCCAAGGCGATCCGCCGGCACGTCGTGCCCGCCGCGGACTGGGCTTCCCGGTTCGCCGAGGAACTCGCCGGCGATGGGCCCGAGTCGCGGAACGGCCTGCCCGCCCTGACGCTGCGCGACGCGCTCGCTGCGCGCATCCAGCGGGTCGCGAATCAGCCGGTCACGTCATCGGACTTCGACCTCGAACGCGTGCCGGCGCACCTGTCGATGTCTTTCCGCGCCGTCGACGAGCGCGGGCGCCCGCTCGGCTCGTCGCGCGACCTCGCCGAGCTGCAGCAGCGACTCGCGAACCGCAGCCGGGCCTCCGTCGCCCGCTCCCTCGCGAAGGCCGCCCCGCGTCCCGGCGCGCAGCCCGCCGCAGCGTCACCGGCCGCGCCGACGGGTGCCGGACCGGAAGGCAACCAGCGGACCGGGATCGTCGAGCAGACCGGCCTGACCGACTGGACCTTCGGCGATCTTCCCGAGCTCGTCGACACCAGGGTCGCCGGCGGCGTCGTGCGGGGGTATCCCGCCCTCGTCGACGAGGGAGCATCCGTCGCCCTGCGCATCGAGGCGACCCCCGAGCGGGCCCATCGCCTGACCCGCGCGGGCGTCAGGCGACTCGTCCTGCTCTCCGTCCCCTCTCCGGCCACGTACGTCCTCGACCACCTCACTGCGCCCGAGAAGCTCGCGCTCGCGGCATCCCCGTACGCGTCGGCGAAGGCACTCATCGAGGATGCGCGTGTCGCTGTCGCGGATGCTGTCATCGACCGCACGGCGACATCCGTCCGCACGCCGGCGCAGTTCCAGGCGGTGCGCGCCGCGTTCTCGGCGGCCGTGGTCGAGGAGCTGTTCCAGACCGTCTCGCTGAGCGCGCGGATCCTCACCCTTCAGCGCGACGTCGAGCGGGCGATCCGCAAGGAGAACTCGATGGTCCTGCTCGCCGCTCTCGGCGACGTGAAGCAGCAACTGGCCGGCCTGGTGTTCCCCGGCTTCCTGTCGAGGACCGGCACGTCCCGGCTCGCGCACCTGCCGCGGTACCTCCAGGGCGCTCTCGAACGGGTGTCGTCCCTGAGCGACAACCCCGGACGCGACCGGCAGCGCCTCACCGAGTACGAGCGCGCCGCGACGCTGTTCACCGAAGCAGGCGGGACGATCCCACCAGCGGACGACGCTCCGCCGAACCTGCGACACGCGCGCTGGCTGCTGGAGGAGTACCGCGTCAGCCTCTTCGCACAGCGTCTCGGCACCGCCGAGCCCGTGTCGATCCAGCGGATCACCAAGACGCTGGCCGGCAAGGGCTGATCAGTCGGTAGCGTGGCCCCATGGCTCACGCAGTGACGTATTCCGAGTTCGGCGGACCCGAGGTCCTCTCCCTCAGCGACATCGAGGTGCCCGCTCCGGGCCCCGGCCAGGTGTGTGTACGCGTGACAGCGGCCGGTGTGAACCCGATCGACCACAAGCTGCGGGCGGGCCTGCGGCCGTCGGCCACGATCTCGAAGCCGCGGCGCGTCGGTAATGACGGCGCCGGCGTTGTCACGGCGGTCGGCGCGGATGTCGACGGCTTCCGTGTCGGGGACGAGGTCGTGGTCTTCGGGGCGAGCGGCGTCTATGCGACCGACATCGTCGTCACGCCCGACAAGCTGACGCCGCTCCCCGCCGGGGTCTCCCCCGCGGTCGGCGCCGCTCTCGGCATCCCCGTGGCGACGGCGTATCAGTCGCTGCGCTCGCTCGACGTCGGACCCGCCGACACCCTGCTGCTGCACGGCGGCAGCGGCTCGGTCGGTCAGGCGGCGATCCAGTTCGCCCGGCTGAGGGGAGCTGCTGTCATCGCCACGGCGAGCGAGGCCCGCTCGGACCGTGTCCGCGACCTCGGCGCAACGCCCGTCGGGTACGGCGACGGCCTCGCCGACCGTGTCCGCGCGGCCGCCCCGCAGGGGGTGACCGTGGCCCTCGACTGCGCCGGCACCGACGAAGCGCTCGACGTCTCGCTCGAGCTGGTCGCCGACCGCTCCCGCATCGCGACGATCGTGCGCGGAGCGGATGCCGCGGGGCTCGGCATCCGCGCGTTCTCCGGGGGAAGCCCCGAGCCGCTCACCGAGCAGCAGGTGGCCTGGCGGGCGGAGGCGATCCCGGTGGCCGCGGCGCTGCTCGCCGCCGGCGCCTTCCGCGTCGAGCTCGGACCCGAACTGCCCCTCGCCGAGGCCGCAGAGGCGCACCGTCTCGTCGCCGCACACACTCCGGGCAAGATCACGCTCCTGCCCTGACCGGCAGCTCCCCCGACCACAGCGAAGCGGCGCCCGCACCGGCGATCCTCGGAAGGATGCCGGCGCGGGCGCCGCTTCGCTCAGGCGCGGGTCGTCAGTTGCCCGAGCGCCGCTTGTTGTAGACGTCGAAGGCGACGGCCAGCAGCAGCACGAGACCCTTCACGGCCTGCTGCCACTCGATGCCGATGCCCATGATCGACATGCCGTTGTTCAGCACACCGATGATCAGACCACCGATGATCGCGCCGCCGATGGTGCCGACACCACCCTGCACCGCCGCACCGCCGATGAAGGCCGCGGAGATCGCCTCGAGCTCGAATCCGTCACCGGCCTTGGGCCCGGCGAGGTTCAGTCGGGCGGTGAAGATGAGACCGGCGAGAGCGGCGAGCACCCCCATGTTGACGAACAGCCAGAAGTCCGCGCGGCGCGTCTTGATGCCCGAGAGCTCGGCCGCGTGGCGGTTGCCGCCGATCGCGTAGATGTGACGGCCGAACACGGTGCGGTTCATGACGATGCCGTACACCAGCACCAGCACCGCGAGCACGATCAGGGTGACGGGGATGCCCTTGTACGAGGCGAGGGCCCACGTGAACCACCCGATGACGACCGCGATGAGCGCGAGCTTCGCGACGAACCAGACGAGCGGCTCGACGTCCTGCGAGTACTTCTGGCGTCCGGCGCGGGTCCGCCACTGCTGCACGATCAGCGCGACGATGCCGAGCGCACCGATGACGAGGGTGAACAGGTCGGGATCGGATTCGCCGAAGATGCCCGCCAGGAAGCCGTTGCCGAGCGCTCGGTACTCGGTGGGGAACGAGCCGATGTTCGCGTTGCCCAGCACCACGAGCGCGAGCCCGCGGAAGATGAGCATGCCCGCCAATGTCACGATGAACGCGGGTATGCCGACGTAGGCCACCCAGAAGCCCTGCCAGGCTCCCACGAGCGCGCCGATCAGGAGGGACAGGACGATGGCGAGCCACCACGGCATCCCCATCTTGACCGCGAACACACCGGACACGGCGCCGATGAAGGCTGCGACCGATCCGACGGAGAGGTCGATGTGGCCGGCGATGATGATCATCACCATGCCGATCGCCAGCACCAGGATGTAACCGTTCTGGACGACCAGGTTCGACAGGTTCTGCGGGCGCAGCAGGATGCCGTTGGTGAGGATGGCGAAGAGGGCGACCACCGCGATCAGCGCGATGAAGATACCGTTCTTGCCGAGGTCGGCGAGGATGTGTCCGAGCCACCGCGTGAAGCGGTTCTCGTTCGGGTTGATCCCGCCGCCGGCGGCGGTTTCGGGAGCGATCGTGTTCTGAGACATTCGAGGATCTCCTGCGGCCCCGCTCAGCGGGGCTTCTCCATGGTCATGAGTTTGAGGACCGACTCGGGGGTCGCGTCGGCGATGGGCAGCTCACCGGTGATGCGCCCCTCGGAGAGGGCGTACACACGGTCGGAGATGCCGAGCAGTTCGGGCAGCTCGGACGAGATCACGATGATCCCCTTCCCCGCTGCGGCGAGCTTGTTGATGATCGTGTAGATCTCGTACTTCGCCCCCACGTCGATGCCGCGCGTGGGCTCGTCGAGGATGAGCACCTCAGGGTCGGAGTAGATCCACTTCGACAGCACGACCTTCTGCTGGTTGCCGCCCGAGAGCTTCCCGGTCTTGGCGAGGACGGTCGGCGCCTTGATGTTCATGCTCTTGCGGTACTGGTTCGCGACGGAGAACTCCTCGTTGTCGTCGACCAGACCCGCCTTCTCGAGCTTCTTCAGCGACGCCATCGAGATGTTGCGCTTGATGTCCTCGATGAGGTTCAGCCCGTAGGTCTTGCGATCCTCGGTGGCGTACGCGAGCCCGTTGGCGATGGCCTCCGAGACGGTGCGCGTGCGGATCTCCTTGCCGCGCATGAACACCTTGCCCGAGATGCGGGTGCCGTAGCTGTGGCCGAACAGGCTCATCGCGAACTCGGTACGTCCGGCGCCCATGAGCCCGGCGATGCCGACGATCTCGCCCGCACGGACCGTCACCGAAACGTCGTCGACGACGACGCGGGTGGGGTCCTGCGGGTGGTGCGCGGTCCAGTTCTCGACCCGCAGCAGCTCGTCGCCGATCTGCGGCTCGTGATCGGGATAGCGGTGCTCGAGGTCGCGCCCCACCATGTCCTTGATGATGCGGTCCTCGGTGACGTCGTTCTTCGAGATCGTCTCGATCGTCTTGCCGTCGCGGATGACCGTGACGGTGTCGGCGACCTTCTTGATCTCGTTCAGCTTGTGGCTGATGATGATCGACGTGATGCCCTGCTCGCGCAGGCTCAGGATCAGATCGAGCAGGTGGTCGGAGTCCTCGTCGTTGAGCGCGGCGGTCGGCTCGTCGAGGATCAGCAGCTTGACCTCCTTCGACAGGGCCTTGGCGATCTCGACGAGCTGCTGCTTGCCGACGCCGATCTGGTTGACCTTCGTCGTCGGGTTCTCCTTGAGCCCGACGCGACGCAGCAGCTCGGCCGCGGCGAAGTTGGTCTTGTTCCAGTCGATGAGGCCGCCGGCGCCCTTCCGCTCGTTGTTCAGGAAGATGTTCTCGGCGATCGACAGGTACGGGCTGAGCGCCAGCTCCTGGTGGATGATGACGATCCCGCGCGCCTCGCTGTCGCGCAGATTCTTGAACTCGACGGTGTCGCCCGCGTAGACGATCTCGCCGTCGTAGGTGCCGTGCGGGTAGACCCCGGACAGCACCTTCATGAGGGTCGACTTCCCCGCGCCGTTCTCACCGCAGATCGCATGGATCTCGCCGCGCTGGACGGCGAGATTGACATTCGAGAGCGCCTTGACGCCGGGGAAGGTCTTGGTGATCCCGCGCATCTCGAGGATGGTTTCGCTCACGTCTCCGACTTCCTTGTGGGGGTGGATGATTTCTCGGGTGCGGCGGCGGGAGCGGTTCGCTCCCGCCGCCGTTCCGAGGATGGGCGGATGCCGCGGCTCAGAGACCGAGCTCTTCGGCGGTCCAGTAACCGGTGTCGACGAGCGACGACTCCACGTTGTCCTTCACGACGGGAACCGGCGCCAGCAGGAAGGAGGGCACGACCTTGACGTCGTTGTCGTACGTCTCGGTGTCGTTGACCTCGGGCTCCTCGCCCTTCAGGGCAGCGGCGGCCATGTCCGCCGCGACCTTGGCGAGCTCGCGGGTGTCCTTGAAGATGGTCGCGTACTGCTCACCGGCGAGGATCGCCTTGACCGAGTCGACCTCGGCGTCCTGGCCCGAGATGATCGGCCACTCGGCGCCGGTGGAGTATCCCGCGCCCTCGAGCGCGGAGATGATGCCTCGCGAGATGCCGTCGTAGGGCGAGAGGACGGCGTCGACCTGCGTGCCGTCGGAGTAGTTGGCCGTCAGGATGTCCTCCATGCGGCTCTGGGCGGTCTCGCCGTCCCAGCGCAGCGTTGCGGCCTGCTCGATGTCGGTCTGACCCGACTTGACCACGAGGGTGCCGTCGTCGATCAGCGGCTCGAGGACCTCCATCGCGCCGTCCCAGAAGAAGAACGCGTTGTTGTCGTCGAGCGAGCCGGCGAACAGCTCGATGTTGAAGGGACCGGCCGGCGCGCCGTCGAGCGGCTTGCCCTCGAGGTCGGTCAGCCCGAGGCCGTTCAGGACCGTCCAGGCCTGCTGACGACCGACGAGCGCGTTGTCGAACGTCGCGTAGTAATCGACGTTCTCGGTGCCCTTGATCAGTCGGTCGTAGGCGATGACGGGGATCTCCGCGTCGGCGGCGTTCTGCAGCGCCTCGGTCAGTGTCGTGCCGTCGATCGAGGCCACGATGAGCGCCTCGGCACCCTTGGTGATCATGTTCTCGATCTGCGAGACCTGGGTCGGGATGTCGTCCTCGGCGTACTGGAGGTCGACCTGGTATCCCTGG
Organism: Microbacterium sp. 1262; assembly: GCF_040544895.1. Lineage (NCBI taxonomy): Bacteria > Bacillati > Actinomycetota > Actinomycetes > Micrococcales > Microbacteriaceae > Microbacterium > Microbacterium sp. 1262. Next base: position 760,841 of record NZ_JBEPKU010000001.1, on the reverse strand, counting down.
TCCTCCAGAGCCTTCTTGACGGCGTTGCCGTCCTGGATCCAGCGCTCCGAGCTCTTGGTGGGCATCGCGACGCCGATGAGGCCGCCGTCTCCGCCGCCCTCACCGCCGCCGGCGCCGCCGCCGGTGCTGGAGCATGCCGAGAGCGCCAGGGCGCCGACGGCGAGCGTCGCTGCTGCGTACAGGAACTTCTTGTTCACTGTGTGTCCTTTCCAGTGACTTCACTGTCTTGCGGGAAATGGTGACCGCGCCCCGGTGCGGGGCTACCGGCGGTCGTCGGTGGTCTGTCCGTAAACGTTCTGATACCGGTCGTACAGCGCATCGATCGCGTCCTGCGGAATCGGGAGCAACTCCCCCGCCTGCCGGGCGATGTGGACCGTGCGAGCCACGTCCTCCACCATCACCGCAGCCTTGACCGCATCCTTCGCGCTCGTCCCGATCGTGAACGGCCCATGGTTCTGCATCAACACCGCCCGGGAACGATGCCCCCGAAGCGTGTCCACGATCCCCCGACCGATCGAGTCATCACCGATGATCGCGAACGGACCCACCGGGATCGGCCCCCCGAACTCATCGGCCATCGCCGTGATCACACACGGGATCTCCTCACCCCGCGCCGCCCACGCCACCGCATACGTCGAATGCGTATGCACCACACCACCCACCTCGGGCATGTTCCGATACACATACGCATGCGCCGCCGTATCACTGGACGGCGACCGGTCACTGCCCGGCGTCCCCGGCACCACATTGCCGTCCAGATCACACACGATCATGTTCTCCGGAGCCAACTCGTCATACGACACCCCCGACGGCTTGATCACGAACAGATCAGCCCCCGGAACCCGCCCCGACACGTTGCCACCGGTCCACACGACCAGCCCGTAACGCACCAGCTCCGCGTGCAACGACGCCACCTCGGCCCGAACCCGCGCCACCGCGACTTCGACCTTCACGCCGTCGACGTACTCGCTGCTGATCGCTGCGTTGCGTGCCACTCGAGTGCTCCTTCGCCCGGCCACCATCGGCGGGCCTCGATCGTGTGACGATCGATGTGACCGTTCACATTGCGACACTATAGCCACGGTCCGAACGGGGGTGTCAACTCCCGGCGTGTCTCGGATCGATAACGACGACTCAGCGGCGCGGGCCGGTGGACGAGCGAACGACCAGCTCGGGCACGAGCACCGCCGGGTCCACCTCGCCCGTGCCCTGGCCGAGCAGCAGATCCACGCAACGACGCCCCAGCTCGGCGAAGTCCTGACGCACGGTCGACAGCGGCGGCCAGAAGTGCGCGGCCTCGGGGATGTCATCGAACCCGATGATGCTGATGTCGCGCGGACAGTCCAGCCCCTCATCGCGGATGGCGTGCAGGAGCCCGAGCGCCATCTGATCGTTCGACGAGAAGATCGCGGTGAAGTCACGGACCCGGAGCAGCTCGCGCCCGGCGTAGTAGCCGAATTCGGCCGTCCAGTCCCCCAGCACCGGCGCCGTCGTCGGGATGTCGGAATCGCTCATCTCCTCGAGGAATCCGCGCATCCGCGCCTCAGCCTCGATCCAGTCCTGGGGGCCGGCGATGTGGTAGATCGACCGGTGGCCGAGCTCGATGAGGTGCCGTGTGGCCAGTCGGGCGCCGGCGATCTGGTCGACCGACAGGGCGTGGCCGGGATCCACCTCGGTGGACTGCAGCGTGACGTACGGGATGCCGATCGGCTGGGCGGCCAGGGCACGGAACACGCGCACCTGCGGCGCGATCACGACGAGTCCCTCGACCGCCTGGGCCACCAGGTGCGCGAGCCCGGCCTGGATCGAGCTCGGATCCCGGGCGTCGACGTTGGCGGTGGAGACCCAGTAGCCGCGTTCGCGCGCGGCCGCCTCGATCGCCGCGATCGAGGACGCGGGACCGTACTGGGTCGCCGACGACGTCAGCACTCCGATCGTGTGCGACCTGCTCGTGACGAGCGCGCGGGCCGCCCGATTGGGGCTGTAGTCGAGTTCCGCCATGACCGCGAGCACGCGATCCTTCGTCTCCGCGCGGATGCTCGGATGATTGTTGAGCACGCGCGAGACCGTCTGATGGGACACACCGGCCAGACGCGCGACATCGCGAATGCTCGGGCGACGGCCCGTAGCGTCTTCGCTCATGGTTCCTCCGGCCCGATGCGCACGTTCACATCGGCTCGTGCCCATTATGCACCGCGGGTTTCGAAAACACGTCGTCCGCTCTATGTGACAGTCACACGGAGCGCTCCGCGGCCATGTGACGACCGCGGTGCGCGTCACACCCGCGGCGAGAAGCCCTCCCGCCCCGACACCGCCGTATGCTGACCGCATGTCCGACCTGGCGCGCTTTCTGCCTTTGAGTCACCGGTCGGCGGATGACGCCGCGGCGGCCCCCTCCGACCGCCGTGGGCAGATCGCGACGGTGGTCGCCCTCGCCGCTTCCGCGCTCGACGGTGCTCCATTCGATCGCCGCCGCGCCTTCGTCGACGAAGCAGGCCTGTCGGGCGACGACGACGGCGCTTCCCTCGCCGAACTCGCCGGCCGTATCGCGCGGGGGCGACGGCGCAGCGTCCGAGAACTCACGGCGGTCGCGCGTGCCTACCTCCGTTTGCCGAGCGACCGGCGTCCGCTCCCGTTCGATATCGCGGGCGCGATCGCGCTCGCGGCCTCGACGAGCGCCCCGTTCGCACGACGGGCCGCCATCGCAGGCCACACCGTGCGCGCGACCGACGCCGGCTGGACCTTCGGTCGCGGACCCGAGATCTCGGCGAGCGCCGACGAGATCGTCGCGTTCCTCACCGGCGTCTCCGATTCGCCGCCCCGGCGTTCCCCCGTCAGCTGAGTCGCAACAGGTCGCGGTAGAACTCGATCCCGCGAAGCCACACGTGCACGCGGATCCGCTCGTCGTGCGCGTGAAGCGCTTCGCGCTCGGAGGCGGTCAGCCGGGACGGCGCGAATCGGTAGACGTTCTCGCAGATCGCGGTGAACCACCGGCTGTCGCTCGCCCCGAGCTGCAGGTACGGCGTGGAGACGACGTCCTCGCCGAGAGCGGAACCGACCGCACTCGCGATCCGGCGCCATCCCTCGCCGCGCCAGGGTGACACGGGCGATGGGTCCGAGCCGTGGCGAACCTCGATCTCGATCTGGGGATCGGCGATCGCTCGCCGCGCGCGCTCGGTTGCCGCAGCAACCGAGTCGCCCGTGAGCAGGCGGATGTTGACGGCTGCGCGAGCAGCCGTGGCGAGCACGTTCTCGCCATCCGCCCCGTCGAGCTCCGTCACGACCGCGGTCGTACGCACCAGTGCGTTGGTCTCGGCGCCGAAGCGAGGCAGCGCCCGCGCGAGCAGCGCTCCGGTGACGGAGAGGTTGGTGAAGATGGAGCGGAACGGCTCGCGGGCGAATGGTGCCAGGGTGCGGAACATCGCCCGCACCGGCGGCACGAGCCGCACGGGCGCCGGGTGTCGATGCAACCGGTCGATCGCCCGCGCCAGTCGCGCGGTGGCCGGCAGCGGGGGTGGAGTGGACGCGTGCCCTCCCGCCTCGCGCGCCGTGAGCCCGAGCGTCATCACCCCGCGCTCGGCGACGCCGATCATCGCGGTCTCGACGTCGACGCCGGGCACGGCACCCGAGACGACTGCCCCGCCCTCGTCGAGGACGAGCGCCGGCCGGACGCCACGGGAGCGCAGCACCTCCACGATCGCGGGAGCACCGAGACCGGCGACCTCCTCATCGTGCCCGAAGGCGAGATACACGTCGCGCGCCGGCCGCCATCCTTCCCCGACGAGAGCCTCGACGGCTTCGAGAATCGCCACCAGTGAGCCCTTGTCGTCGATCGCACCGCGCGCATGGATCGTCGCTTCCTCCCCGTCGCCGGTGAGGACGGCGTCGAAGGGAGGGTGCGTCCATTCCTCGGGAACGACCGGAACGACGTCGTAGTGCGCCATGAGTACGAGCGGCGCGTCCGAGGCATGGCCGCTCCACCGGTAGAGCATCGCGTGCTCCCCCACCGTCTCGTACTCGAGCTCGTCGTGCAGGCGCGGGTAGAGCCGACGCACTGTCTCGCGGAAGCGCGCGAGCTGGGCCGAGTCGGATGGGGCCGGCTCCGCGTGCGAGACGGTGGGGATCCGCAACAGCTCGCGGAAGCGATCGACGGCAGCGGTGTCCACCCTGCGAGCCTACGCCGCGCGGGTCGGTCAGCCGCTGGCTAGGCTCGCGTTATGACGAATCAGACGACGTCCGGCAGCTCCGACACCGGCCTGCGATGGGGCATTCTGGCGACCGGCGGAATCGCCCACGCGTTCACCCGCGATCTGCGAACAGCGGGCCGGGAGGTCGTGGCCGTCGGCTCACGCACACAGGACTCGGCGACGCGCTTCGCCGAGGAATACGGCATCCCCCACGCTCACGGCTCGTACGAGCAGCTCGCGGCCGACCCCGACGTCGACATCATCTACATCGCCACCCCGCATCCGGGTCATCGCGACGCCGCCGCGCTCGCGATCCAGCACGGCAAGCACGTGCTGGTGGAGAAGCCGTTCACCCTCAACCGTGACGAGGCCGTGGCGCTGTGCGATCTGGCAGCCGACGCGGGCGTCCTCGTCATGGAGGCGATGTGGACTCGCTACCTCCCGCACATGGTCCGCCTGCGCGAGATCGTCGCCGCCGGAACCCTGGGCGAGGTCCGGACGGTGTTCGCCGATCACACGCAGCGGATCTCCGACGATCCCACGCACCGTCTCAACGATCTCTCGCTGGGTGGCGGCGCGCTGCTCGACCTCGGCATCTACCCCGTGTCGTTCGTCTGCGACCTCCTCGGGCTCCCGACGCAGGTGAGGGCGCTCGCGCGGCTGATGGAGACGGGCGCCGACGCCGAGGTCGCGACGGTCATGACCCACCCCTCGGGTGCGGTCTCGACGACCGTGTCGTCTTCCCGCGGGGCCGGGCCGAACACCGCTCACATCGTCGGGACCGAAGCGCGGGTCGAGATTTCGGGCGTCTGGTACGCGGCCACCGACTTCCGCGTCGTATCGCACGACGGCACGATCCTCGAGGAGTACCGCTCGGAGATCGAGGGGCGCGGCATGCAGTTCCAGGCCCTCGAGGCGGAGGCCCTCGTCGCCGCCGGACGGACCGACGGCGACGTTCTGCCGATCGCAGAGACCGTCGCGATCATGGGCGTGCTCGACGATATCCGAGATCAGATCGGCGTGCGCTACCCGCAGGAAGGGTGATCCCGCTCAGGCGGCGAACGGCACCACGCCCACGAGCGCCGCGACGGCGAGCATCACGAGCGACACGATCGACGCACGCCACAGCACCTTCTTGTGGTGGTCGCCCAGATTCACGTTCGCCAGCGACACGAGGAGCAGGATGGCGGGCACGAGCGGGCTCTGCAGGTGGACAGGCTGCCCCGTGATCGACGCACGCGCCATCTCGACCGGCTCGATGCCATAGGTCGCGGCGCTCTCGGCGAGGATCGGGAGGATGCCGAAGTAGAAGGCGTCGTTCGACATGAAGAACGTGAACGGGATCGACAGGACGCCCGTGATCACTGCGAGGTGCGGTCCGAGCTGCGACGGGATCACTTCGGTGACCCACGAGGCCATCGCGGCCACCATCCCCGTACCGTTCAGCACGCCCACGAGCACGCCCGCCGCGAGCACCATCGAGACCACGCCGACGATGGAGGGAGCGTGGGCGACGATCTCGTCCGCCTGCTGCTTGAGCTTCGGGAAATTGATGACGAGAGCGAGCGCCGCGCCCACCATGAAGACGTACGCGAGCGGGAACAGGTCGAGGACGAGCAGGACCATGACCACGAGCGTGAGCGCGAGGTTGACCCACACCAGGCGCGGACGCAGCGTCGCACGGTTCGGATCGAGCATGGTGTCGGCCATGGCGGTGTCGCGCTCCTCGACCCACTGTGCCGCCGGAACGGGCTTCCGGCCGCGCACGGTCACGATGTTGCCGGTGCGGAGCGTGGCCAGCGCGCCCGGTCGCGGGTCGGCACCGCGGAAGAGCTTGGGCCCACCGAGCACACCGTCTCCCCCGCCGAGACGGGACGTGTCGATGCTGCCCGCGAGCCGTCGACGCTCGGACAGCCCGAGGAACCAGGCGAAGGTCAGCGAGACGACGATGCCGGCCGCCAGCGAGGGCAGCATCGGCACGAACACGTCGGTCGGCTGCAGACCGAGCGCCGACGCCGCACGCACGGTCGGCCCGCCCCACGGGACGATGTTCATCGTGCCGTTCATCAGGCCTGCGACGCAGGTGAGCACGACGGGGCTCATTCCCAGGCGGAGGTAGATGGGAAGCATCGCCGAGGTCGTGATGATGAACGTGGTCGAGCCGTCGCCATCGAGCGAGACGACGGCGGCCAGCACCGCGGTACCGAGCACGACCTTGGCGGGATCGTCCTTGAGCACGCGGGTGATGACCCGGATGAGGGGGTCGAAGAGCCCCACGTCGATCATGATGCCGAAGTACATGATCGCGAACATCAGCAGGGCCGCGGTCGGCGCCATGCTCGTGATGGCGTCGATGATCATGTCGCCGAGCCCCAGGCCGGCGCCGGCGAAGAGGCCGAATGCCGTCGGCACGATGATGAGCGCGACCATCGGGGTGAGCCGGCGCGTCATGATGAGCGCCATGAAGGTCAGCACCATCGTGAACCCGAGGGCGACGAGAACACCCTCGGGCGGGATGAAGGCGAGGTCGTACCCCTCTTCGGCCGCGGCGGCGGCCACGAGGTTCGCGGGATTTGTCATGTCGACTCCTTCGTCGGCGGGCGCACGGACCCACGGTGCGATCGGTCGAATCTAGGTCGCTTCGCCGTCGACCCGCGCGCTTGGGCTCATTCCGGCGACTTGAGCGCGTAGCGTGTGTTCTGCGCATTCTGCGCGCGAGCAAGGAGAGGTCGGATGCGGTTCACCACGCGGCTCTTCCTCGTGCAGCTCGCCGTCGTCGCGACCGTGCTGCTCGTGTGCACGGCGGCGTTCGCGGTGATCGCGGTGACGCAGGTGCGAAACGCCGCGGAAGAGAACGCCCTCAACATCGCTCGCTCGGTGGCGGCGACTCCTGACGTTCGCGCGGCGGTCGCGCGCTGGTCCGACGACCCCGGCACCCCCGACGCTGCCGACCTCGTCGGCGGATCGTTGCAGAGCACGGCGCTCGCGATCGCCGAGCGCACGGACGCGCTCTTCGTCGTGATCACCGACGACCACGGCATCCGGCTCGCCCACCCCGATCCGCATCGTCTCGGCGAGACCGTGTCCACCCCGTTCGACCGCGTTCTCGCCGGAGAGGAGGTCGTCGACTGGGAGGTCGGAACCCTCGGGCGGTCGGCACGCGCCAAAGTGCCCGTCCTCCCGCCCGACGGCGGCGAGCCGGTGGGTGAGGTGAGTGTGGGTTTCGAAGAGGGCAGCGTGCTCGACGACCTGCCGTCCGTGCTTCTCGCGATCGGGATCGCCGCGCTTCTTGCACTCGGCATCGGCATCGCCGCGGGCTCGGTTCTGCGACGCCGCTGGGAGAAGACGACGCTCGGTCTGCAGCCCGAGGAGCTGACCGCGCTGGTGCAGCAGCAGAGCGCGGTCCTCGACGGCATCGGAGACGGCGTGCTCGCCCTCGACGAGAACGGTGTCGTGCGGGTCGCGTCCACGACTGCCGAACAGCTGCTCGGTCTCGAGCGCTCCGTGGGGCAGCCGCTCTCCGCTCTGCCCCTGCCCGCGGCTGTCGTCTCCGCGATCATGGAAGGGCTTCCGCTGCACCGTGTCGTCGTAGGCCCCCGCGTGCTGGCCGTTGACGTGCATCCGGTGCGGCGCGGTGGCCGCGAGCTCGGGGACGTGGTGATCGTTCGGGATCACACGGATGTCGCCGAGCTCGGCGAACAGCTCTCGTCGGTTCAGACCGTGACCGGGGCGCTGCGGGTGCAGCGGCACGAGTTCTCGAACCGCCTGCATGTCGCCGCAGGCCTGATCGACGCCGAGCGGGTCGGCGACGCCCGAGCGTTCCTCGACGAACTCCTCGAGCGCGGCAGCGTTCCGATCGCCGTCGCCGGCATCGAGCGGGTGGACGACCTGTTCCTCCAGGCGCTCCTCGCGGCGAAAGCGACCGAAGCAGCCGCGAGCGGAGTGGGCATCGCCGTCGGCGAAGACACCCTCGTCCTCGGAGAGCTCTCGCGTGTCGAGGATGCCGCGGCCGTCATCGGGAATCTCATCGACAACGCCGTCGCCGCCGCGGCGCACGAAGCCGAACCCCGCTGGGTAGAGGTCACCTTCTTCGGCGACGGCGACGCGCTCGTGACGACCGTCGCCGACTCGGGGTCCGGTGTGGCGGACGGCCGCGATGTCTTCGCGCCGTCTGCGGAGCCGGGCGACGACCGCGTGCGCGGGCGCGGGATCGGCCTGCCGCTCTCGCGCGAGCTGGCGCGCCGTCTCGGCGGCGACGTGTGGCTGATCGATCCGGGCGGCCGCGGCTCCGCGGCATCCGGAGCGGTTTTCGCCGCCCGGCTGCCGGGCGTGCTGCGCACCGCGGCGCCCGACACGACCGCGACTACCGAGCCGACCGCACCCCGCCCCGAGGAGGACGACTCATGACCACGACAGCCCCGCTCCGGGTCCTCGTCGTCGACGACGACTTCCGCGTCGCGGATCTCCACCGCGACGCCGTCGACGCGGTTCCCGGGTTCCGCGCGCTCGAGCCGGCCCGGTCGATCGGCACAGCTCGCTCCGCGATCGCCGAGCACCGCCCCGACCTCGTTCTCATCGACAACTACCTGCCCGACGGCGAGGGCGTCGAGCTCGTGCGCTCGATCGACACCGATGCCATCGTGCTGTCGGCGGCCTCCGATGCCGAGACGGTGCGCCGCGCCCTGCGTGCGGGGGCCATCGGCTACCTGATCAAGCCGTTCGATTCCCGCGCTCTCCGCGAGCGCCTGGAGCGGTACGCCCGCTACCGGAACGTCCTCGACACCGCCGACGTGGAGCAGGACGACATCGATCGCGCCCTGTCGATCGTCCACGGCGGTCCCGCCACCACGACGCGCTCGGCGACCGAGCAGATGATCCTCACGACCCTCGGGGCGCGGGAGGCATCGGCGGGCGAGATCGCGACCGAATGCGGTATCTCACGGGCGACGGCTCAGCGCCACCTCGCGGCGATGGCCGCGCGCGGGGTCGTCGACGTGCGGTTGCGTTACGGATCGACGGGCCGCCCGGAGCACCGTTACGCAGCGTCGCGCGGTTGACGCGTCGACCACCAGGCCCACGTGACGAGAACGGGCTGGAAGAAGAGCCGGACGAATCGACGCCGATCGGTGTCGAGCCCGAAGGCGCTGCGTCCCTTTCGCCACTGATCGATGTTGCCGGGGAAGACGGCGATGAAGAACGCGGCGAGCAGCGCACCGATGCGCGAGCGCTCGCGCGGCAAGGCGAGCAGCGCCACCCCGAACAGTGCCTCCACCGCTCCGGAGGCGACGACGACGCCATCACGATCGATCGGGAGCTTCTCGACGACCGCGTCAGGCACCTGGGCCTGGAAGTCACGGCGCGCCCAGAACAGGTGGCTCAGGCCGGCGAAGATCATGGCGCCGGCGAGCAGCCAGCGGAGCGCGGTTCTCATGCGTTCAGTCTGCGCGCTCCACGGCCGCCCGGCGAACCCTTGCTTTCTCCGCACTAGGCTTACCCGGGTGTCCGGCGCGCTCGATCTTTCTCTTCTCCGCCGCTGGCCCGACGTCGAAGCGCCCGGTCTCGTCGCCGCCGATGCCGCCGATCTCCTGATCCTGGATGAATCGGAATCTGCCCGCGCCGAAACGGGCCCCGACGAGGTCACCGTCATCGGAGACAGCTACGGCGCGCTCACCCTGGGCGCTGCGGCCGCCGGAGCCGAGGGCATCCGAGTCCACCAGGACCCCCTCAGCGGCGAGGCCGCTCTCGCCGCGAACGCGAAGCGTCTCGTCCCCCAGGCGACATTCACCTCTCTCCCGCTCGATGCCGCGCTCGTCGCGGGCGCGCGAGTCGTGCTGCTTCGGCTGCCACGCTCGCTCGATGCTCTCGCCGACATCGCCGCCACCATCGCGGCGGCGGCCTCCCCCGACGTCGTCGTCTACGCCGGAGGGCGAATCAAGCACATGACGGTCGCGATGAACGACGTTCTCCGCGGCTCCTTCGAGCGCCTCGACGTCACGCATGCGCGTGGGAAGTCCCGGGTGCTCGTCGCCCGCGGTCCACTCCCGCAGACGACGCTTCCCGAGGCGCGATCTGGACGCAGCGACGGGATCGAGATCCGCGCGTACGGCGGCGCGTTCGCGGGTCCGCGCCTCGACATCGGGACACGACTCCTCCTCGCGAACCTGCCCGAGACCGCACCGGGCGGAACGGCAGACGACCCGTGGATCGACTTCGCCTGCGGCACGGGAGTCGTCGCGGCCGCGTGGGCCACCCGTCACCCCGACGTCCGCGTGTATGCCTCGGATCAATCGGCCGCAGCCGTGGCGTCCACGGCGGCCACGATGCGGGCCAACGGTGTGTCCGAGCGCGTCGAGGTGGTACGCGATGACCTGCTCGCCCGGCGCCCGGATGCGAGCGCGTCGCTGATCGCGCTGAACCCGCCGTTCCATTCCGGTGCCGCGATGAGCGACCGCATCGCCCCGCGCTTGTTCCGCGATGCGGCGCGTGTGCTGCGGCCGCGCGGCGAACTGTGGTGCGTCTGGAACTCCGCGCTGCAGTACCGAGCGGAGCTCGAGCGCGTTGTCGGCCCCACCCGGCAGGTGGCCCGAGACCCGAAGTTCACGGTCACGGTGTCCACGCGCCGCTGACCGTCTCAGTGGTAGCGGCCGCTGTAGGCGTTGATCGCCTGCTGCCCGCCGAGGTGCGCATAGAGCACGTTCGAGTCAGCGGGGATGTCGCGGGAAGAGACCAGGTCGATCAGAGCCGCCATGGACTTTCCCTCGTAGACCGGGTCGAGGATGACTCCTTCCAGGCGCCCCGTGAGGTAGATCGCCTCATCCGTCGAGTCCACGGGTATGCCGTAGCGCTCCCCCGCCCAGCCCTCGAGAACCTGGATCTCATCCTCGCGCAGCTCACGGCCGACACCGATCAGCTCCGCCGTGCGACGCGCGATCCGGCGCACCTGGTCACGGGTCTTGTCGATCGTGGCCGAGGCGTCGATGCCGAGGACCCGCCGGGGACGGTCACCGAAGTTCTCCGCGAGGTCGGCGAACCCGGCCACCATCCCGGCGTGGGTCGACCCCGTCACGGTGCAGACGACGATCGTGTCGAAGAACACACCGAGCTGCTCTTCCTGCTGGCGCACCTCGTGCGCCCAATTGGCGAACCCGAGTCCGCCGAGGCGGTGATCACTCGCGCCCGCCGGGATCGCATAGGGCTTGCCGCCGGAGGCCTCCACATCGGCGATCGCTTCCTTCCACGAGTCTCGGAATCCGATGTCGAAGCCCGCGGGCGACAGGCGGACATCCGCTCCCATGAGCCGCGAGAGCAGGATGTTGCCGACCCGGTCGTTGACAGCGTCCGGCCAGTCAACCCAGTTCTCCTGAACGACGACGGCCTTCAGCCCCAGGTGCGCCGCGACCGCCGCCACCTGGCGAGTGTGGTTCGACTGGATCCCGCCGATGGAGACGAGCGTGTCGGCGCCCTGAGCGAGAGCATCCGGAATGATGTATTCGAGCTTGCGAGTCTTGTTGCCGCCGTATGCGAGGCCGCTCGACACGTCTTCTCGCTTCGCCCAGACACGGGCACCCCCGAGATGGGCTGAGAGGCGATCCAGCGGGTGCACGGGGCTGGGTCCGAAGGTGAGCGGGTGACGAGGGAAGTCGGCGAGGGACATCGGTTCTCCTGGGGTCGGGTGGAGCTCAGGCGGGATCGGGATGGGTCAACAGTCGTTCGAGCGTCAGCCAGTTCTCACGCGTCGCTGCAGCGGCCGCCTCGCCCTCGCCGGTGGCGCAGAGCTCGATGATGCGGGCATGGGCCGCCACCGAGTCGCGGCCGGCGAGGCTCGAGAACCGAGCACGCTCCAGGCGTCGCAGAAGGGGTGTCACCTGCTCGAGCAGAGTGCCGAGAAGAGGGTTGGCACTCGCCGAAACCGCGACGCGATGGAAGTCGTCGTCGGCCGCGAGCGCTGCGTCGATGTCATCCGCGCGCAGTGCGTCCGCGAACCGGTCGTTCGCAGCACGCATCGCATCGAGGTCCGACGCCGTGAGCTGGCGCACTCCCTCGCGCACCGCCAACTCGTGCAATGATGCCGCAATACGCTGCGCCGAGAGAGCCTCGCGCTCATCGAGCGGCGCCACCTCCGTGGCCTTCGCCCGCCGCGTCCGGACGAGCCCCGCGGCCTCCAGACGGGCGATCGCCTCACGAATCGGCGTACGGCTGACCCCGAGCCACTCCTCGAGCTCGCTATCGCGGAGACGAGCGCCCGGCTCGAGCCTGCCACTCACGATCGCGTCGCGAAGCGCCGTGTACGCGTGGTCGCGCAGAGAGGCTGGGCGAGAGACGGGAACGAGCGGCATGCAATATATTGCACACTACCTGGCTCAGTACGTCAAGCGAACAGCCCCGGGGGCACGAAAGAGGGCCACCCAGCATTGGGTGGCCCTCTTACGAAAGAAGTCCGGCGGTGTCCTACTCTCCCACAGGGTCCCCCCTGCAGTACCATCGGCGCTGTGAGGCTTAGCTTCCGGGTTCGGAATGTAACCGGGCGTTTCCCTCACGCTATGGCCGCCGAAACACTATTGATGTTTCAGTCTGCACAACGATCAATTCGTTATGCGGTTCTCGACCGTACATCGAGAACCACTCAGTGGACGCAAGCACCAAAAACGGTGTGTTATCAAGTCATCGGCTTATTAGTACCGGTCAGCTTCACGTGTTACCACGCTTCCACATCCGGCCTATCAACCCAGTAGTCTGGCTGGGAGCCTCTCGCCCGAAGGCATGGAAATCTCATCTTGAGGCCGGCTTCCCGCTTAGATGCTTTCAGCGGTTATCCATCCCGAACGTAGCTAACCAGCGGTGCTCCTGGCGGAACAACTGGCACACCAGAGGTTCGTCCAACCCGGTCCTCTCGTACTAGGGTCAGATCCTCTCAAATTTCCTACGCGCGCAGCGGATAGGGACCGAACTGTCTCACGACGTTCTAAACCCAGCTCGCGTACCGCTTTAATGGGCGAACAGCCCAACCCTTGGGACCTACTCCAGCCCCAGGATGCGACGAGCCGACATCGAGGTGCCAAACCATGCCGTCGATATGGACTCTTGGGCAAGATCAGCCTGTTATCCCCGAGGTACCTTTTATCCGTTGAGCGACAGCGCTTCCACAAGCCACTGCCGGATCACTAGTCCCGACTTTCGTCCCTGCTCGACCTGTCAGTCTCACAGTCAAGCTCCCTTGTGCACTTACACTCGCCACCTGATTGCCAACCAGGTTGAGGGAACCTTTGGGCGCCTCCGTTACTTTTTGGGAGGCAACCGCCCCAGTTAAACTACCCACCAGGCACTGTCCCTGAACCGGATTACGGTTCGAAGTTAGATATCCAGAGTGACCAGAGTGGTATTTCAACAATGACTCCACGGTAACTGGCGTCACCGCTTCAAAGTCTCCCACCTATCCTACACAAGCCACACCGAACACCAATACCAAGCTGTAGTAAAGGTCACGGGGTCTTTCCGTCCTGCTGCGCGTAACGAGCATCTTTACTCGTAGTGCAATTTCGCCGAGTTCGCGGTTGAGACAGTTGGGAAGTCGTTACGCCATTCGTGCAGGTCGGAACTTACCCGACAAGGAATTTCGCTACCTTAGGATGGTTATAGTTACCACCGCCGTTTACTGGGGCTTAAATTCTCAGCTTCGCCTTGCGGCTAACCGGTCCTCTTAACCTTCCAGCACCGGGCAGGCGTCAGTCCGTATACATCGTCTTGCGACTTGGCACGGACCTGTGTTTTTAGTAAACAGTCGCTACCCACTAGTCTCTGCGGCCTCCACACCCTTTCGGAGTAAATCCTAATAAGTGGAAGGCCCCCCTTCTCCCGAAGTTACGGGGGCATTTTGCCGAGTTCCTTAACCACGATTCTCTCGATCTCCTTGGTATTCTCTACCTGACCACCTGAGTCGGTTTGGGGTACGGGCAGCTAGAACCTCGCGTCGATGCTTTTCTCGGCAGCATAGGATCACCCACTTTTTATCCGCATCGTGTCTCAGCCTTGATGAGTCACGGATTTGCCTATGACTCGGCCTACGCACTTGCCCCGGGACAACCATCGCCCGGGTTGGGCTACCTTCCTGCGTCACACCTGTTAATACGCTAGCCGCACCAGCATGGGGTCGAGCGTTAGACCGGACCGTCTCACCCCGAAGGGATCAACTAAGCCCGGGTTAGGACTCTTAGCACCACTGGATTAGCTTGGGCGGTTCTTCGCCGGTACGGGAATATCAACCCGTTGTCCATCGACTACGCCTGTCGGCCTCGCCTTAGGTCCCGACTTACCCAGGGAAGATTAGCTTGACCCTGGAACCCTTGGTCTTTCGGAGGACGTGTTTCTCACACGTCTTTCGCTACTCATGCCTGCATTCTCACTCGTGTGCCGTCCACGGCTGGGTCACCCCGCCGCTTCACCCGGCACACGACGCTCTCCTACCCATCAACACGGCTGGACCACGAAGGCCTACCAATAATGTCAATGCCACAACTTCGGTGGCGTGCTTGAGCCCCGTTACATTGTCGGCGCGGAATCACTTGACCAGTGAGCTATTACGCACTCTTTCAAGGGTGGCTGCTTCTAAGCCAACCTCCTGGTTGTCAGAGCAACTCCACATCCTTTCCCACTTAGCACGCGCTTTGGGACCTTAGTTGGTGGTCTGGGTTGTTTCCCTCTCGACTATGAAGCTTATCCCCCACAGTCTCACTGCTGCGCTCTCACTTACCGGCATTCGGAGTTTGGCTGACGTCAGTAACCTTGTAGGGCCCATCGGCCATCCAGTAGCTCTACCTCCGGCAAGAAACACGCAACGCTGCACCTAAATGCATTTCGGAGAGAACCAGCTATCACGAAGTTTGATTGGCCTTTCACCCCTATCCACAGCTCATCCCCTCAGTTTTCAACCTAAGTGGGTTCGGTCCTCCACGACGTCTTACCGTCGCTTCAACCTGGCCATGGATAGATCACTTCGCTTCGGGTCTAGGACACGCGACTGAATCGCCCTATTCAGACTCGCTTTCGCTACGGCTACCCCACACGGGTTAACCTCGCCACGTATCGCTAACTCGCAGGCTCATTCTTCAAAAGGCACGCTGTCACCCCTACTAAGGAGGCTCCAACGGTTTGTAAGCAAACGGTTTCAGGTACTATTTCACTCCCCTCCCGGGGTACTTTTCACCTTTCCCTCACGGTACTTGTCCGCTATCGGTCATCTGGGAGTATTTAGGCTTATCAGGTGGTCCTGACAGATTCACACGGGATTTCTCGGGCCCCGTGCTACTTGGGATACTCTTCACGCCAAGAGAAGCATTTCGACTACGGGGTTCGCACCCTCTATGACCAGGCATTCAAACCTGTTCGTCTATACCTTCTTGTAACGTCGACCACTCGGCAGAATGATCAGAAAAGTCCCACAACCCCCAACGTGCAACGCCTGCCGGCTATCACACACGCAAGGTTTAGCCTGATCCGGTTTCGCTCGCCACTACTAACGGAATCGCTGTTGCTTTCTCTTCCTGTGGGTACTGAGATGTTTCACTTCCCCACGTTCCCTCTACCCGCCCTATATATTCAGGCGGGAGTCACTAGGTCGGCACGCCGCCCAGCGGGGTTTCCCCATTCGGACACCCTCGGATCACAGTGTGCTTATCCACTCCCCGAGGCTTATCGCAGATTGCTACGTCCTTCTTCGGCTCCAGATGCCAAGGCATCCACCGTTTGCTCTTAAAGACTTGAAATCACATGAGTTGAATCGTCAAAAAATTGACTAATGATCTTTAAGATCATCTTCACGACACAACACCCGAAGGTGTCGCATCGAAGATGCTCGCGTCCACTGTGTAGTTCTCAAAGTACGGGCGGTACCCTCCCCACATGCCACCCAAGCAGCATGAAGAAAAGGCCCAGAGGTTGCGGACTCTCATCCGGTCCCTCAGGACCCAACAGCGTGCAGGTGCGACCTCCGAAACCCTCCCCGTTCCCACCGCAAGCGGCGTACTAGAGAAGAACCTCATCCTTCGCACCATGTCAAATGTTCCACCCATGAGCTCCCAGCGAAGAACATGTGCCTTCGAACTGGGTTCTGGACTCCGAAGAGTCAGATGCTCCTTAGAAAGGAGGTGATCCAGCCGCACCTTCCGGTACGGCTACCTTGTTACGACTTAGTCCTAATTACCGATCCCACCTTCGACGGCTCCCTCCACAAGGGTTGGGCCACCGGCTTCAGGTGTTACCGACTTTCATGACTTGACGGGCGGTGTGTACAAGACCCGGGAACGTATTCACCGCAGCGTTGCTGATCTGCGATTACTAGCGACTCCGACTTCATGAGGTCGAGTTGCAGACCTCAATCCGAACTGGGACCGGCTTTTTGGGATTCGCTCCACCTCACGGTATTGCAGCCCTTTGTACCGGCCATTGTAGCATGCGTGAAGCCCAAGACATAAGGGGCATGATGATTTGACGTCATCCCCACCTTCCTCCGAGTTGACCCCGGCAGTATCCCATGAGTTCCCACCATTACGTGCTGGCAACATAGAACGAGGGTTGCGCTCGTTGCGGGACTTAACCCAACATCTCACGACACGAGCTGACGACAACCATGCACCACCTGTATAGAGACCTTGCGGGGCGACTGTTTCCAGACGTTTCCTCTATATGTCAAGCCTTGGTAAGGTTCTTCGCGTTGCATCGAATTAATCCGCATGCTCCGCCGCTTGTGCGGGTCCCCGTCAATTCCTTTGAGTTTTAGCCTTGCGGCCGTACTCCCCAGGCGGGGAACTTAATGCGTTAGCTGCGTCACGGAATCCGTGGAATGGACCCCACAACTAGTTCCCAACGTTTACGGGGTGGACTACCAGGGTATCTAAGCCTGTTTGCTCCCCACCCTTTCGCTCCTCAGCGTCAGTTACGGCCCAGAGATCTGCCTTCGCCATCGGTGTTCCTCCTGATATCTGCGCATTCCACCGCTACACCAGGAATTCCAATCTCCCCTACCGCACTCTAGTCTGCCCGTACCCACTGCAGGCCCGAGGTTGAGCCTCGGGTTTTCACAGCAGACGCGACAGACCGCCTACGAGCTCTTTACGCCCAATAATTCCGGATAACGCTTGCGCCCTACGTATTACCGCGGCTGCTGGCACGTAGTTAGCCGGCGCTTTTTCTGCAGGTACCGTCACTTTCGCTTCTTCCCTGCTAAAAGAGGTTTACAACCCGAAGGCCGTCATCCCTCACGCGGCGTTGCTGCATCAGGCTTTCGCCCATTGTGCAATATTCCCCACTGCTGCCTCCCGTAGGAGTCTGGGCCGTGTCTCAGTCCCAGTGTGGCCGGTCACCCTCTCAGGCCGGCTACCCGTCGACGCCTTGGTGAGCCATTACCTCACCAACAAGCTGATAGGCCGCGAGCTCATCCCTGACCGAAATTCTTTCCAGCTACTGACCATGCGGTCGCAGCTCGTATCCGGTATTAGACGCCGTTTCCAGCGCTTATCCCAGAGTCAGGGGCAGATTGCTCACGTGTTACTCACCCGTTCGCCACTGATCCACAGAGCAAGCTCTGCTTCACCGTTCGACTTGCATGTGTTAAGCACGCCGCCAGCGTTCATCCTGAGCCAGGATCAAACTCTCCGTAAAGAAAATTTGCTGCGACCAGCCGGAAAAAGACTGGAGCAGCGAGTTTGATGCTGACCAAAGAGATAAATCATTGCTGACTATCCGTTGCCTCCCCCGAAGGGAAGGTCTTTGATCCAAAGGAATCTCACCCCACCGAAGTGGAGTCGAGGTTATTTGGCATTTGACAAGTGCACGCTGTTGAGTTCTCAAGGATCGGACGCTCCCCCAACTGACCTCACAGCCAGCCCAGAGGGCAACTTCACAACCATACCCCACCGACGACCTGTTCCAGAACGAGACTCGGAGACCGAGTCGGTTGCGGGGGTGTGATGGGGACCCTGTGGCAGGTCTTGGACCTGCGACGCTCGGAAGCGTCTGTTTCGGGTTGTTCTCCGCTTGAGGGAGGCGGGACCTTCCGGCCCTCTCGCTCTTCCCTGTGGGGCGAACAAGTAATAAGTTACGCGGCTCCCGGCATCGTGGCAAAGCGACGCGACATCCCGGGCGTGTCGCGTCCGCAGATCCGCGTCATTCCGCGGGAAGACGGGGCATGGCGTCGACGAGCTGCGCGGTGTACTCGTTCGCCGGCGATGTGAGCAGCCGCGACGTCGGGCCCTCCTCCACGACGCGACCGGCGCGGAGCACCGTCATCCGCTCGCACAGCGCCGACACGATCGTCAGGTCGTGCGAGACCAGCAGCATTCCGATGCCCTGCTCTGCCGCGAGCCGCTGGAACAGCTGGATGACATGCATGCGCACAGACGTGTCGAGAGCACTCACGGGCTCATCCGCCAGCAGCAGTCGGGGCCGCGGCGCGAGGGCGCGAGCGATGGCGATCCGCTGGCGCTGTCCTCCGGAGAACGCGTCCGGGTAGCGGCCCGCGGCATCCGCGTCGAGGTCGACCGCCGTGAGCAGCTCGGCGACCCGGGCGTCGAGCTGCGATCGGTCGCGGGTGATGCGGAGGGACCGCAGCGGTTCGGCGATCGACTGCCCCACCGTCATCCGCGGGTCGAGCGACGAGAACGGGTCCTGGTAGACCGGCTGCACCGCTCGGCGCAGCGAACGCATCTGTGCACGGTCCGCGCCGCGAAGCGGCGCGCCCTCGAAGAGCGCGCGCCCCGATGTCGGCGTCGCCAGGCCCAGCAGCAGCCGGAGTACCGACGTCTTCCCCGCGCCCGACTCCCCCACGAGCCCGACGGTCTCGCCGGGAGCGAGCGAGAGCGATACGTCGTGGAGCACATTCGCGCTGCGACCGTAGGCGAAGTCGACATGCTCGAGCGCGAGTGTCGCGCGACCGTCGGCCGTCATCGGGTTCCCTTCGCCGGCAGGAAGTCGTCGAGAGCGCGCGAGGCGGCGACCAGTTGCGCGGTGTACTCGTGCTGGGGAGACCGGAGCAGTTGCGCCGTGTCGCCGAGCTCGACCTGACGCCCATCACGCATGACGAGGACGCGGTCGGCGATACGCGAGACGACCGGCAGGTCGTGGCTGATGAACAGCAGCGTCATCCCTCGCTCGCTCACCTCGCGCTGGAGCAGATCGAGGATGCCTGCCTGGACCGTCACGTCGAGCGCGGTCGTCGGCTCGTCGGCGATGAGGATGCTCGGCCCGGCGGCCAGGGCGAGCGCGATCGCGACGCGCTGTCGCTGGCCGCCGGAGATCTCGTGGATGAACGATCGCGCGATGCGCTCGGGGTCGGGCAGCTGCACGTCCGCGAGCGCATCGCGCACGCCGCGACGCAGCCCGTCACCGCTCAGGCCGCGG
This sequence comes from Microbacterium sp. 1262, assembly GCF_040544895.1. NCBI lineage: Bacteria > Bacillati > Actinomycetota > Actinomycetes > Micrococcales > Microbacteriaceae > Microbacterium > Microbacterium sp. 1262. Next base: position 741,264 of record NZ_JBEPKU010000001.1, on the reverse strand, counting down.
TGCTTGGCGAGCGGCCACGCCAGCTGTCTGCCGACACGCATGAGCGGATCGAGCGAGGCGAGCGGCTCCTGGAAGACCGCCGAGATCGTCCGGCCGCGCACCCGGTCGAGGCGGCGCGAGGCGGTTCCGACAACCTCGACCCGGCCGTCGGGGGTCGCGATCGTCGCCGAACCGAACGGCGTCAGCGGAAACGCGAGCAGACCGAGCATCGCCAGCGCGGTCAGCGACTTGCCCGAGCCGGACTCGCCGATGATGCCCAGACGTTCGCCGGGCTCGAGCGTCACGTCGACGCCGTGCACGAGCGTGCGGTCGTCGCCGATCCGGACGCCGAGACCGGATGCGGTCAGCGCGGCGGTCATCCGATGCTCCTCGTGGTCGGATCGGCGATGTCGCGCAGGCCGTCGGCCAGCAGGTTCGCGCCGATGATGAAGGCGACCAGCAGGACGCCGGGGAGGATCGCCGCCGTCGGTGCGACGAGCACCGTGCTCTGCGCCTCCTCGAGCATCCGGCCCCACGATGCGTTGGGCGGCGGGGAGCCGAGCCCGAGGTACGACAGCGACGCCTCCGCGCCGACCGCGCCGCCGAACTGCAGGGCGAGCGGCACGATGAGGGTCGGCCAGACGTTCCGCAGCACGTGTCGGAACACGATGCCGAGCCTGCTCGTGCCCGAGGTTCGAGCGGCGGTGACGTAGTCCATCGCGAGGACGCGTGTCGCGGCGATGCGGGTGAGCCGGGCGATCACCGCCGAGCCGGCGAGACCGATCGCGAGGATCGCCGAGTCGACCGATGCCCCGCGCCAGGCGACGATCAGCATCGCCAGCAGCAGGGTCGGAAAGGCGATCGCGATGTCGAGCAGGCTCGTGAGCGCATCATCGACCCACCGCCGGGCCACAGCCGCGAGCAGACCGAGCCCGATGCCGACGATGGCCGCGATCAGCACCGACCCGAATCCGACGGTCAGCGCGAGCCGCGCCCCGATCATGAGTTGCGTGAAGAGGTCGCGCCCGAGGCGGTCGGTTCCGGCCCAGTGCTCGGCGGACGGCGGCTGCAGCCGGCCGCCGCTGGTGTCGTCGAAGGTGAACGGGGTCCACAGCAGCGAGATCAGGCCGATCACCGCGATGGCACCGAACAGGATGCCGCCGACGGCGAGGTTCACCGAGCGCCGGCGTCGCGGGCGCCCGCGCCCGGGCGCCCTGACGGCACCCGAGTCCGGAAGGGTCGTCGCTGTCATGCCGCCGCCTTCGCTCTGCGATTGCCCGAGATCGTGTCGCGCAGTCGCGGGTCGATGATGCGCTGCGTGATGTCGGCCGCGAAGCCGAGCAGCAGCACGAGGGCGGTCGAGAAGAGCAGCACCCCCTGGACGCTCGGGAAGTCCTGCTCCTTGATGCCGACCAGCAGCATGTCGCCGAGACCGGGGAGCGCAAAGACCCGCTCGATGATGACGGCGCCGACGAAAGTCGTCGACAGCTGGATCGCGAGGATCGAGATCAACGGGACGACGGCGTTGCGCACGCCGTGACGCCAGATCGCCGTGGCGAAGCTCTGCCCCGTGGCCCGAGCCGCGCGCAGATACTGCTGGCCGAGCACGTCGAGCGTCGCGCTGCGGACGTACCGCGCGAGATCGCTGCCCGCCACGAGCGCGATCGTGAGCACCGGGAGCGTGAGCGAGACGAGCGCGGCGCCGGGGTCCTCCCAGTCGCGCCGCGGGAAGCCGCCCGCCGGCAGCAATCGCCAGTTCAGCGCGAACACCGCGACGAGCAGGATGCCGACCCAGAAGACCGGGATCGCTCCGCCGAGCTGCGACACGGCCGAGAAGGCGGTCCCGTACCAGGTGCGTGCCTTCCACGCCGCGATGAACCCCACCGGCACCGCGATCAGCACCGACAGGACGAACGCGATGAGCGTCAGGGGCAGCGTGACGTTCAGCCGACGGAGGATCTCGTCGCCCACCGGCAGGTTGTTCGTGAACGATCGCCCCAGGTCGAAGCTCGCGAGTTGGCCGAGGTAGGCCAGGAACTGCTCCGGGATCGGCCGATCGACGCCGAGCCGGGCGGCGGCGGCCGCGATCTCGGCGTCCGTCGCCCCCACCGAGATGAGGGCGAAAACCGGGTTGCCGAGAACGCGCAGCACGACGAACAGGATCACCACCGCCAGCGCGAAGGCCAGCAGCAGCAATCCTGTCCGTCGAATCAGATACCGGGTGATGGAGATCAGGCCTTCGTGATGTCGGAGACGTAGAACAACGAGTTCAGTCCATTCTTGGGCACGCCCGACACGCCCTCGGCCGCGATGCGCAGCTGCGGGTTGAGGTAGAGCCACACACTGGCCGCGTCATCCGAGATCTGCTGGTTCGCCTTCTTGATCAGCTCGGTCTGCTCGTCGACGGATGCGGCCGCCTCGGAGTCCGCGAGCCACGTCTGCACATCGGTGTTGTCGTAGCCCCAGTAGAAGTCGGGGTTGCCGTAGAAGTTGATGTCGCGGTCGTTGACGTGGCCCTGCAGCGTGGCCTCGAAGTTCTTCTCGGTGTAGACCTTCTGGTACCACTCGTCGTCGGTGATGATGTTGATGTTCAGCGTGATTCCGACCTTCGCGAGCTCCGACTTCAGGAACTCGGCCACCGTCGAGTGCACGCCCGAGTCGGGGGTGTCGACGGTGAACGTGAACCCTCCCGGCTGACCGGCCTCGGCGAGGAGCTTCTCCGACAGCGCCGGGTCGTAGGGGTTGTTGTCCGCGAGGTCGAGGTACCAGGGCTCGGAGGGCGGCACCATCGAGCCGATGAGTTCGCCGCGGCCGTCCCAGATCGCATCGAGCAGCTTCTCGCGGTCGATAGCCGAGTAGATCGCCTTGCGCACGCGCGCGTCGTTGAACGGAGCGATCCGGTCGTTGAACGCCAGCAGCTCCTTCGTCGTCGAGGTGCCCTCGATGACCTGGAAGCCGGCGGCCTCGAACTCGGCGATGCTGTCGGGGTTCGACTGGCTCGTGACGAGGTCGACCGCGCCGGTCGTCAGAGCGTTGTTCAGGGCCGTCGGGTCGGCGTAGTACTGGTAGACGACTCCGCCGTTCTTCGGCGCGTCGCCCCAGTACGCGTCGTTGACGTCGAGGGTGATCGAGTCGCCCTTGCGGTAGTCACCGAGCTCGTAGGGACCGGTGCCGTCGGCAGTCGCCGTCAGGTCGCCGGCATCCTCGTTGACGATCAGACGTAGCCCAGGTTGTAGGTGAAGCTGATCGAGGGCTGCGAGAGGGTCACCTCGACGGTCTTGTCGTCGACCGCCGTGACGGTGTCGATGACGCTCAGCTGGCGCTTGCGCGCCGCGATCGACTCGTCGCCCACGAAGCGCTCGAGGCTGTACTTCACGTCATCCGCGGTGAGCTCCTTACCCGAGTGGAAGGTCGCGTCCTCGAGGGTGAAGGTGTACACCAGCCCGTCTGGCGACACCGTCGTCTCGGCTGCCAGAAGGGGCTCGACCTGAGCGTCATCGGTGATCCGGAACAGACCCTCGTACACGTTCCCCGTGAAGACCTCGGTGACCCCGGATGAGCCGCCGAAGATCTGGTCGAGGTTGGTCGGCTCGTTCTGCGATCCGACGACGATCTCGGCATTCGGGTCGCTCGCGCCGGCCGAACCAGCCGGCTCGGTGGATCCGGAGCATCCGGCCAGGACGAGAAGACCGGCCGTCGCTGCCGCGGTGGCGGCGACGATCCGGGAGAAGCCGCGTGAAGTCACGGGTGTTCCTTTGCTGTGTGGAGGGGGGCGGCGGAGCGAGGTGCGGGCGCTCCGCCGTTTCGAGTGGTGCGGGAGAAAGGTCAGAGCGAGAAGTCGCCGGCGAACCGGACCTTCTTCTCCCCGGCACGGACCGGGAAGGGCAGTCGGTTCTGCAGCGGCGGGAGGGGGCAGTTCATCTGGTTCGAGAAGCCGCATGGCGGAACGACGGCCCGGTTGAAGTCGACCGTGACCGGCGTGCTGTCGCCGGGGGCCAGGTCGCCGGTCGCGCCGGGGTGGTCGAGGAAGAGGAAGCGACCGGCGCCGTAGGACTCGGCCCCGTTGGTCTGGTCGCCGAAGACGAGGTGCAGCTTGGGACCGCCGTAGTTGGTGTCGAACGCGGCGAGTCGGTACTCGGTGCCGTCGATCTCAAAGACCAGGTCGCCCGAGACCGGGAGGCCCCGCGTCGCGCCGCCGTCCTTGATGTGCTCGAAGGGGACCACGCGGTCTTCGTCGACGAGCTCGAAGCGGCCCTCGATGACCCAGGCCGGGTCGTACTCCCAGCGCTCGATGTCCTCGAACGCTTCGTTGGCGGGCGAGTCCTGCCGCCAGATGCGGTAGCCCTCCTGCGGAAGACCGGTCTCGATGTCGGTTCGCTGCAGTCGGGTGAGCAGCGCGTCGACCGGATGCCCCGCACGCGCCGTCTCGTCGTCGACGGCGGGCTCGCCCGGAGCCGACCAGTGCGTGAGCACGAGGGCGAGGGACCCTTGCGGAGCTGCGACCGATTCCCGGCGGTAGGCCGCCCAGGCTCGGTAGTCGGACTCAGCCGAAGAGACGGATGCTGCTGCGGATGCGGATGTGCTCACCATGACAGGCAACCAAACGCGGGGCCGTCCCGAGAAATTCCGTGTCCGCGTATTGCGTCGTCAGCGCGACGACGCTGACGTATCGCGCGCGGGGCCGCCCACCCACAGCGCCCAGGCGACGAGCACCGGCTGGAGGAAGAGGCGGCCGAATCGCCGCGTGTCGGTGTCGAGGCCGGGAGCCGCGGCTCCGGTGCGCCATTGGTGGATGTTGCCCGGGAGCACCGCGACGAAGAAGGCGGCGATCGCGGCGGCGATGCGTCGGCGCTCGCGCGGCAGCGCGATGAGCCCGGTGCCGAGCATGATCTCGACCGCGCCGCTGGCGACGACGATCATGTCCTTGTCGGTGTGCAGCAGCCGCGTCGCCCAGTCGGGCACCGCGATGCGATACCCCCGCCGGAGCACGGTCAGATGCGCGGCTCCCGCGACGATCAGCAGAGCGGCAAGGGCGAAGCGGGCAACGATGCGCAGCATCCGATCACGTTACGCCCGTCCGGGAGGTCCGATCACCAGCAGCACGACGTACGCCGCGATGATGCCGACCGCGAGGATCACGGCGAGCACCGCCGGACGGCGGACGAACCACCGGAGGAATCGGTCGACTGCCCGCTGGTCGCGCGGGTCGTCGGTCGCCTCGGTGCGCCACTCCCCCTCGAGGAGCCCGCGACGACGGAGCACGATCTCCGTCGGCACGGTCGCGTACGGGACCACGGCGGCGGCGACGGCGCAGATCGTCGGGACGAGCGACCACCGGTTGTTCCACGCGACGAGGACCGCGGTCGCGCCGTAGCAGAGGAACACGAAGCCATGGATGCCCCCGCCGATCGTCACGGCGATCGGAAGGTCGAAGGCGGACCGGAGGATGAGGCCCAGGATGAGCAGCGTCCACGAGAATGCCTCGGCGATCGCCAGAGAACGGAAAGCGGTCAGCGGGGTTCGGAACACCCTCGAACCCTATCCAGCGGACTTAGACGATTCCTGCGCGGATGCCGTCCATCGACGAGGCCAGGCCCGGCATGTTGTCGCTGAGCGTGGCGTCGAGCTCGAGCAGCCGCTCGTGGGCTTGCTCCATGACGGCGATGCCTTTCGCTGTGATGCGCAGATCGGATGCCGAGCCGGCGTGCGCGGTCGCATCGGCGACGAGCCCTTCGTCGACGAGGGTGCGCACCGCGGTGTGCGCGGACTGCACCGTGATGTGCGACCGGCGGGCGAGCTCGGAGAACGAGATCCCGGGCTCCGAGCCGATGTGCCCGAGCAGGCCGAACTTGCGGGTGGACAGGCCGAGGTCGCGCAGGGCTGCGGAGAGCCGGCCTTCCCACGACGCCGAGACGGCGATGAGCGCGATGACCGGGCTGAAGCGCGGCTCGCGCGTGAGGGCAGGAGTTTCCGACACGGTCACGATTGTAGGAGGCGCGGGCTCTCTCGTGCGGTGATGGCGACCGAGAAAAGCTGTGTCGCGCGCCTAACGCGCCGAGCGTCGTTCGTCAAGGACCGCGCGCCGACGCGAGCCGATGTTCATGATGAGTTCCACGGAAGAAGCGGGGAGGTCACCATGATCACGAACGAAGAGCAGAACGAGCAACACACCGACATCCGCGGCGAGAAGCCGTTCGGTCAATGGCTCGGGCTGATCAACGGCGGCCGCTGACGCCACGCGAATGCCCCCGGCATCCTCTCTCGCGAGGAGGATGCCGGGGGCTTCGTCATTTTCGGGGGTCGAGCCTTTTAGATAGCTCCTCTATGCATGTTGTATAGTTGAGCTATGCAGTTCTCCGACTCCCCCATCCTCCTGATGTCGGCGTCGAGCCGGTTCAACCGTGCTGTGGCCCGCCGGGTCGAGGTCGCCGCCGCCGCGGGAACGTGGCGTGCGCTCGCCGCCCTCGACGAGCTCGGCCCCACGCGGGTGAGCGACCTGGCCGAGTGGCAACGCGTCAGCCAGCCCACCATGACGACGCTGGTGCGTCGGATGGAAGCGGAGGGGCTCGTCGAGCGCGCAGCCGACCCCGAGGACGGCCGGGCCTCGCTCGTGTCGATCACCGCGGAGGGGCGGCGCCAGTTCGAGGCGTTCCGCTCGCAGGCGCTCGAGGTGACCGGGCCGGCTTGGGCGAGGCTCAGCGCCGCCGACCGATCCACCCTTGCGCGCGCTGCCGAGCTCCTTGCAGGGCTGCTCGAGGAGCCGGAACTGCGATGACCACCACAGACCCCGAAGAGAGGAAGGTGCGCGTGACCAGCGCGATGCATACAGAACGGCCCGCGACCGGCGATCAGACGAAGGCGACAGCCGAGACCGCGAAGGCGTCCATCTGGCGCCAACCCGTCGCGGTATGGGCGATCGCCTTCGCCTGCACGGTGTCGTTCATGGGCATCGGTCTGGTCGATCCGATCCTCCCGGCGATCAGCCGCGAGCTGGATGCAACGCCATCCGAGACGATGCTGCTCTTCACCAGCTACCTCTTCATCACCGGCATCGTCATGTTGTTCGCGAGCTGGGTGTCGTCGAGGCTCGGCGTCAAGAAGACCCTGCTGCTCGGGCTCGCCCTGATCGTCGTGTTCGCCGCGGCAGCAGGACTCTCCGGCGGCGTGGTCGAGATCATCGGCTTCCGCGCCGGCTGGGGAATCGGCAACGCGCTCTTCATCGCGACGGCGTTGGCCGCGATCGTCGGAGCCGCGAGCGGCGGAAGCCGTCAGGCGATCGTGCTGTACGAGGCATCCCTCGGCATCGGCCTGGCGGTCGGACCGCTCCTCGGCGGCGCGCTCGGCGACCTGTCGTGGCGCGGTCCCTTCTTCGGCACCGCCGCACTCATGGCCATCGCGTTGCTCGCGATCCTCGTCGTGTTCCGCTCCCCCGCGCGGGCGGCCGGTGCCGCCGCGCCGGCGAAGGTGTCGCTTCTCGCGTCGTTCCGCGCGCTGCGCAACCCGGCCCTGCTGACGCTGTCGCTGACGGCGTTCTTCTACAACGTCGCGTTCTTCGTGCTGCTGGCCTATAGCCCGTATCCCATCGAGTCCGCCGCGGCGCAGGCCGGGATGACGTTCGGAGCCCACGAGCTCGGACTCGTCTTCTTCGGCTGGGGGCTCGCCGTCGCACTGACGTCAGTGCTCGCAGCTCCCGTGCTGACCCGGCGGCTCGGCCTGCGGCCCGTTCTCTTCACGATGCTCGGGCTGCTGGCCGTCGCCGAGGCCGTCCTCGCGATCGGCATCGACAGCGCCACCGTGCTGATCGTCACCGTCATCGTGGCCGGTCTGTTCCTCGGCGTGCTGAACACCGCGCTGACCGAGGCTGTCATGGAAGCCACCGACCTCCCCCGGAACGTCGCGAGCGGCACCTACTCGGGCGTGCGCTTCATCGGCGGCGCGATCGCTCCCGCCGTGGCCGGCCCCCTCGCCGCCGCGATCACCCCGAGTGCGCCCTACTGGCTCGGTGTCGCCGCGCTCATCGTCGCGATCGCGATCCTCGCCTTCGCCGGCCGGACCCTCAGCCACCTCGGCCGCCCGCACGAGACCGCGCTCGCCGAGGCCGCCGATATCGGCCAGGGCGACGCCTGACCGCTTCCGGAGGAGATCCGCACAACGGAGGGTGATTTCCCCCTGGGCCACCTCCTTTGTGCAGGTCTGCTCCGGTACCGCGGGTAGGGAGGGGCGGATGCCGCAGAATCCGCCCCTCCCATCCGTCACGACGAGGGTCAGTCGCCCTTCACGTTGACCAGCTGACGCAGCGTGTGCCGCACCTCGACGAGGTCGGCGGCATCCGCCATGACGCGATCGATCGGCTTGTAAGCCTGCGGGATCTCGTCGATGAACGCATCCGTGTCGCGGAACTCGATGCCCATCATGGCCTCACGCAGCTGGTCGTGCGTGAAGGTTCGGCGCGCGGCCGACCGCGAGTACTCCCGCCCCGCCCCGTGCGGCGACGAGTTCAGTGACAGCGGGTTGCCGAGCCCCGAGACGACGTACGACGCCGTGCCCATGGATCCCGGGATGAGGCCGGGCCGGCCGGCATCCGCCTGAATCGCGCCCTTGCGCGACACCCACACCTGCTTGCCGAAGTGCCTCTCGCTCTCGGTGAAGTTGTGGTGGCAGTTGATGCGCTCGAGCTCCTCGACGTCGGCGCCCATCGTCTCGGACAGCTGACGGGCGACGCGGTCCATCATCTCCTCGCGGTTCAGGAGCGCGAAGTGCTGCGCCCACCGGAGCTCGCGGATGTAGCGCCGGAACTCCTCCGTGCCCTCGACGAGGTACGCCAGGTCGGGATCGGGCAGGTCGATCCACCACTGCTTCGCGAGCCGTTGAGCGACGCCGATGTGGTGCGTCGCGATTCTGTTGCCCACTCCCCGCGAGCCGGAATGCAGGAACATCCACACCGCGTCGGTCTCGTCGACCGACACCTCGATGAAGTGGTTGCCCGAGCCGAGCGACCCGAGCTGGTTGCGCCAGTGTCCGGCGTAGCGCGCGGGGTCGAACTCGTGCTTCTCGGCGAGCTCCTCCAGCTCGGCGATGCGCGGCTCCGCGGTCGCGACGACCTTGCGGTTGTCGCGACCGGCCGACAGCGGAATCGCCCGCTCGATCTGCTCACGCAGCGTCCCCAGGTCGCGGCCGAGCAGCTGCGACTTCGTGAACTGCGTGCGGACGGCGATCATGCCGCACCCGATGTCGACGCCGACGGCAGCCGGCATGATCGCCCCGAGCGTCGGGATGACCGACCCGACGGTCGCCCCCTTGCCGAGGTGTGCATCGGGCATGAGCGCCAGATGCGGGTGGATGAACGGCATGCCAGACGCGGTGCGAGCCTGATCGAGGGTCTTCTCGTCGATGATGCTCGCCCACGACAGCAGCCTGTTCGAGAGCTTCTCCATGGTTCCTTTCCTTGTGATGACGGTCCGGGAACGGGCGCATGGAGAGGAACACACGAACGCCCCGGACCTGTGCGGTGCGGGGCGTGCTGACAGTGGCGGGTCAGACGTCTCGCACCGGAGGGTACGACTCATTGCGGAGCTGGAACTGGCCCAGGTCCGCTGCGATCAGGCGCTCGTTGCGCGTGGTCATGTCGTTCCTCCGGTGATGCCGTGCGGATTCGCGCGGCGTCGCAACCCTATGCGTGGGCGTGGCGCGGCGTCAACGAAAAAGCGGCGCGTGCGCCGGGAATCGCCGGAGCGCTCCCGTCACACGCGCCGCTTTCGTGCGCGAGTCGGCTCAGAAGTCCCAGTCCTCGTCTTCGGTGGCCTCGGCCTTGCCGATGACGTACGACGAACCCGACCCCGAGAAGAAGTCATGATTCTCGTCGGCGTTCGGCGACAGGGCCGAGAGGATCGCCGGGTTCACGTTGGTGACCGTGGCGGGGAACATCGCCTCGAAGCCGAGGTTCATCAGCGCCTTGTTGGCGTTGTAGTGCAGGAACTTCTTGACGTCTTCGGTCAGCCCGACGGCGTCGTAGAGGTCCTGCGTGTACTGCACCTCGTTGTCGTAGAGCTCGTAGAGCAGCGAGAACGTGTAGTCCTTGATCTCGTCGCGCTCGGCCTGCGTGAGCTGCTCGTAGCCCTTCTGGAACTTGTAGCCGATGTAGTAGCCGTGCACGGCCTCGTCACGGATGATGAGGCGGATGATGTCGGCGGTGTTCGTCAGCTTCGCCTTCGCCGACCAGTGCAGGGGCAGGTAGAACCCCGAGTAGAAGAGGAACGACTCGAGCAGGGTCGAGGCGACCTTGCGCTTGAGCGGCTCGTCGCCACGGTAGTAATCCATGACGATCGAGGCCTTCTTCTGAAGGTTCGGGTTCTCGACCGACCAGCGGAACGCGTCGTCGATCTCGGGCGTCGAGGCGAGCGTCGAGAAGATCGACGAGTAGCTCTTCGCGTGCACCGACTCCATGAACGCGATGTTCGTGTAGACGGCCTCCTCGTGCGGCGTGATCGCATCGGGGATGAGCGAGACGGCGCCCACGGTGCCCTGGATCGTGTCGAGGAGCGTCAGCCCCGTGAACACGCGCATGGTGAGCGTCTGCTCATCGGGCGTCAGCGTGTTCCACGACTGGATGTCGTTCGACAGCGGCACCTTCTCGGGCAGCCAGAAGTTGTTCACCAGACGGTTCCAGACTTCGAGGTCTTTATCGTCCTGGATGCGGTTCCAGTTGATCGCCTGCACGTGGTCGACGAGCTTGAGCGGTTCGGGAGTCATGTCGCTTCAGTTCCTGGTTCGGGTTCCGGCATCCGTCACAGCATGCAGCTGACGCACTCGGACATGTCGGTGCCCTCGAGCGCCATCTGCCGCAGGCGGATGTAGTAGATCGTCTTGATGCCCTTGCGCCAGGCGTAGATCTGGGCCTTGTTGATGTCGCGCGTGGTCGCGGTGTCCTTGAAGAACAGCGTGAGCGACAGACCCTGGTCGACGTGCTGGGTCGCGGCGGCGTAGGTGTCGATGACCTTCTCGTAGCCGATCTCGTACGCGTCCTCGTAGTACTCGAGGTTGTCGTTCGTCATGAACGGCGCCGGGTAGTAGACGCGGCCGAGCTTGCCTTCCTTGCGGATCTCGATCTTCGACGCGATCGGGTGAATCGACGACGTCGAGTTGTTGATGTACGAGATCGAGCCGGTCGGGGGCACCGCCTGCAGGTTCTGGTTGTAGATGCCGTGCTGCTGGATGGATGCCTTCAGCTCGCGCCAGTCGTCCTGCGTCGGGATGTGGATGCCGTCGAACAGACCCTTCACCTTGTCGGTCTGGGGCGCCCACTCCTGCTCGATGTACTTGTCGAAGAACTCGCCCGACGCGTAGGTCGAGTCGGGGAAGCCCTCGAAGTACGTGCCGCGCTCGATCGCGATCTTGTTCGAGGCCCGCAGCGCGTGGAACAGCACCGTGTAGAAGTAGATGTTCGTGAAGTCCAGGCCCTCTTCCGAGCCGTAGAAGACGTGCTCACGCGCCAGGTAACCGTGCAGGTTCATCTGCCCGAGACCGATCGCGTGCGAACGGTCGTTGCCGTCCTCGATCGAGCGGACCGAGGCGATGTGGCTCTGGTCGCTGACCGCGGTGAGGGCGCGGATGCTGGTCTCGACGGTCTGGGCGAGGTCCTTGCCGTCCATCGCGAGGGCGATGTTCATCGACCCGAGGTTGCAGGAGATGTCCTTGCCGATCTGGGCGTACGAGAGGTCCTCGTTGTACGTCGTCGGTGTGTTGACCTGAAGGATCTCCGAGCACAGGTTCGACATGTTGATCCGACCCTTGATCGGGTTGGCCTTGTTCACCGTGTCCTCGAACATGATGTACGGGTAGCCCGACTCGAACTGGATCTCGGCGAGGGTCTGGAAGAACTCACGAGCGTTGATCTTCGTCTTCTTGATACGCGCGTCGTCGACCATCTCGCGGTACTTCTCGGTGACCGAGATGTCGCCGAACGGAACGCCGTAGACCTTCTCGACGTCGTAGGGCGAGAACAGGTACATGTCCTCGCCGTTCTTGGCGAGCTCGAAGGTGATGTCGGGGATGACGACACCCAGCGACAGCGTCTTGATGCGGATCTTCTCGTCGGCGTTCTCGCGCTTGGTGTCGAGGAACTTGAGGATGTCGGGGTGGTGCGCCGACAGGTACACCGCGCCGGCTCCCTGACGCGCGCCGAGTTGGTTGGCGTAGCTGAAGCTGTCTTCGAGCAGCTTCATGACGGGGATGATGCCCGACGACTGGTTCTCGATCTGCTTGATCGGAGCACCGGCCTCGCGGATGTTCGACAGCAGCAGGGCGACGCCGCCGCCGCGCTTCGAGAGCTGCAGGGCGGAGTTGATGCCGCGGGCGATCGACTCCATGTTGTCTTCGATGCGGAGCAGGAAGCACGACACGAGCTCGCCGCGCTGTGCCTTGCCCGTGTTGAGGAACGTCGGGGTGGCGGGCTGGAAACGACCCGAGATGATCTCGTCGACGAGCTGCATCGCGAGGTTCTCGTCACCGTCGGCGAGGCCGAGGGCGGTCATGACGACGCGGTCCTCGAAGCGCTCGAGGTAGCGCTTGCCGTCGAAGGTCTTCAGCGTGTAGCTCGTGTAGTACTTGAACGCGCCGAGGAAGGTCTCGAAGCGGAACTTCTTGCCGTAGGCGAAGTCGTTGAGCTTCTGGATGAACTCGAGCGAGTACTTCTCGATGACCTTGGGCTCGTAGTACTCCTTCTCGACGAGGTAGTCGAGACGCTCCTTGAGGGAGTGGAAGAAGACCGTGTTCTGGTTGACGTGCTGGAGGAAGTACTCCCGCGCGGCGCGCTTGTCGGCGTCGAACTGGATCTTGCCGTCCGCGCCGTAGAGGTTGAGCATCGCGTTGAGGGCGTGGTAGTCGAGCCCGTCGAAGCGCGCGTCGACCTTGAAGCCGTTATCGGTCAAGGCTGTTTCCAGTGCTGATTCCACCATCGTTCCAATCCTGCGCTCACGCGCTCGACGTCTTCGGGCGTGCCGAACAGTTCCACCTTGTCCAAGTGCGGCACGGAGCACTTGCGACTGATGATGTCGCCGGCGAGGCAGTACGACTCGCCGAAATTCGTGTTGCCGGTGGAGATGACTCCCCGGAGGAGGGTGCGGTTGCGCACGTCGTTCAGGAAGCGAACGACCTGCTTGGGCACCGCACCCTTCTCCTCACCGCGCCCCTGTCCCCCGCCGTAGGTGGGGGTGACGAGCACGAAGGGCTCGGTCATGACGAGGGGCGTCGGTGAGGAGTGAAGGGGGATGCGGAGCGCCGGCAGTCCGAGCTTGTCGATGAATCGCGCGGTGTTGCCGGATACGCTCGAGAAGTACACGAGCAGAGGCGCCCGCGTCGCGACCGCCGCGCTCATGGCTCAGGCGAAGCGAGCGGCCAGCTCGTCGATCTTGTCGGGACGGAAGCCCGACCAGTGGTCCTCGTCGGTGATGACGACGGGGGCCTGCAGGTAGCCGAGCGACTTGACGCGCTCGAGCGCCGCCGGGTCCTCGGAGAGGTCGAGGACGTCGTATTCGATGCCCTTCGAGTCCAGCGCACGGTACGTCGCGTTGCACTGCACGCAGGAGGGCTTGGTGTAGACCGTGATCGCCATGTCGAGTGTGGTTTCCCTTCGCTTCTTACGCATCTCCGGCTGAGAACCTGCCGGAGCCTCAATACTACATATGGGTGCCGACATCGGGGGGCACCACAAGGGGTAGTAGTTACAAGTCTGTAGTTTTGCACCGCTCTCCCCAGGTACAACACATCTTGTCCACCGTTTCATCCACAGATCGGCGACTCGATCGAAGCCCGGTTCGACGCGTGATTCCGCACTTCCGGGCGACGCCGCACGAGTCTGTCCACAGGTCGGACGCTAGACCGACCCACCGACATCCGATTCGGGCGGATCTCGTCGCATCGGCGTGTCGCGGGCGTGTCGCCGCGGCAGCCGCCCGGGCGTCGCCGACCGGGCTTCGGAATCGCTACCGTTGAGGGGTGGCGGGATACAGAGAACTGCTGCGCGCACCGGGTGTCGCGCGCATCATCGCCGCACAGTTGACCGCTCGCTTTCCGAGCGGGATGACGAGCCTCGCCATCCTGCTCCACATCGAGCACGTGACCGGGTCCTACGGGTCGGCCGGTCTGGTCCTGGCGGCGACCTCAGTCGGACAGGCGATCGCAGGTCCGGTGACGAGTCGATGGATGGGCGTCTGGGGCATGCGGCGGGTGCTGACGCTGACGCTCGCCGTGTGCGCGGCGTCGATCGCTCTGCTCGCGGTGCTCGACGTGCCGCTCTGGGTCTACATGGCGCTCGGTCTCATCGCGGGCCTGTCGACCCCGCCGGTGCAGTCGGCCGTGCGCACGATCTACCCGAAGATGGTGACGTCGCGGCAGCTCACCCCCCTCTTCTCCCTCGACGCATCGCTGCAGGAGATCATCTGGATCATCGCGCCGGTGCTCATCACCTTCGTCGCGCTGCAGGCCGGCACCGTGCCGGGGCTCCTGCTCGTCGTCGTCATCCTCGTCGGCGGCGGCGCATGGTTCATCTCTTCGCCGGAGCTCGGACGTGTCCGCATCCCGCGCAGCCGGCGCAGCCTGGGCCGCGTGCTGCTCAAGGCGCCGGTCATGCTCGCGACCGCGACCGGCTTCCTCCTCATCGGCGCGTGCTCCGCGGTCGAAGCGGGCGTTGTCGCGTCGTTCGGTCACGGCGGACTCGAGTCCGGCCTCGTCCTCGCGGTCTTCGCCGTCGGCAGCCTGGCAGGCGGCCTGTCGTTCGGCCACATCCCGATCGGACGGTGGGCCATGGCTCGCCGCTTCCTCATCGTCACCGTCGGGCTGGCGGCGACCATCTTCTCGCTCAACGCCTGGTGGCTCGGCGGCTCGCTGCTGATCGCCGGCATCGGCATCGCGCCGGCGCTGGCGGTCATGTTCGCCATCACCTCGGCGAGCGTGAAGTTCAGCGAGACGGCCGAAGCCTACGGCTGGATCGGCACCGGGCAGCTCATCGGAGCCGCGGCGGGTTCCGCCATCGCCGGTTTCCTCATCGACGGCGTGGGCCCGCAGGGCGCATATGTGGCCGCTGCCCTGTTCGCCGTCGTCGGCCTCGTCGTCGCGGTGACGTGCGTGCAGTGGTTCCCCGACCTCCGCGGACGCGACGCGTCGCCCATTCCCGACACCGCACCGGTCCACACGATCACGTGAGGCTGGTTCCGCGCAGACGGTCGCTCAGTCGCTGACACGCTGCAGCATCGCGAGGACGGCCGCCGCGTAGGCATCCTCGGGCTGCGGATGCTCGAACGCCAGCTCCTCGCCGGCGAACTCGATCTCCACGCGGTGAGTGTCTGCGAGCCGGCGCAGACTCCGGAAGCCGCCGCGGAGCATCTCACGCAGCTGGTCCTCACGGGGAAGCCATAGCGCCTCGTCGAGCGCGACGGAGTCGAGCGCCCACTCCGTCGTGCCGTTGAACGCGAGGATCGTCCCGGTCGGATAGCGCCGCGGCTCGATCGTCATCTCGCTGACGGTGAAGACGTCGGCCTCGAACTCCGGCTCGTTGAGCTGGAAGCGGTCTCCAGATGCCGGGCGCCAGACGAGCCCGGCCTCGCGCAGGGCGAGCGCGGCGTCGGTCGAGATCATGCCCCCATCCTGCACCAGGCGACCGGGTGAGGAGGGCGGGAGCAGAATGGATGCCGTGAGCGACTTCGACCCGGCCCGATACCTTCCCGACAGCCTCATCGAACGGATCCGCGAGCGAGCCGCGGGCGTCGACGCGGACAACATCTTCCCCGACGAGGATCTCGCCGAGCTGCGAGAAGCCGGCTACCTCGGCATCCTCGTTCCGGAAGAGCTCGGCGGCGCGGGCTTGTCGCTCGCGCAGGCATCCGTTCTGCAGCAGCGGCTGGCCGGTGCCGCGCCCGCGACAGCGCTCGCGATCAACATGCACCTCGTGTGGACGGGTGTTGCCAAGGTGCTGTCCGACCGCGGTGACGACGCCCTGCGCTTCGTGCAGGAGGGCGCCGCTGCGGGCGAGGTGTTCGCGTTCGGCATCAGCGAGGCGGGCAACGACCTCGTCCTGTTCGGCAGCGACACCGTGGCCGAGCCGCAGTCCGACGGCGGGTACGCCTTCACGGGCACGAAGATCTTCACCTCGCTCGCTCCGGTGTGGGACCACCTCGGGCTGCACGGCCTCGACACGACGAGCGAGGACGCGCCGAAAATGGTGTTCGCCTTCGTCGACCGCACCGACGCGGTGCGCACGCGCGACGACTGGGACACCGTCGGCATGCGGGGGACGCAGTCGCGCACGACCGAGTTGCACGGCGCCATCGCATCACCCGACCGCGTCGTCCGTCGGCTCTCCCCCGGCCCGAACCCGGATCCGCTCGTCTTCGGCATCTTCTCGGTCTTCGAGCTGCTGCTCGCGTCGGTGTACACCGGCATCGCTCGACGCGCTCTCGACGTCGCCGTCGTCGCCGCCCAGTCGCGCACCTCGAAGAAGACGGGGCTGGCGTACAGCCAGGATCCCGACATCCGCTGGCGCATCGCCGAGATGGCGCTCACGTACGACGGGATGCTGCCGCAGCTCGAGGCGATCGCGCGCGACATCGACGAGCGGGCCGATCACGGCGGCCTCTGGTTCGCGAAGCTCAGCGGGCTGAAGCACCGCGCCGTCACCTCGGCGAAGGCCGTCGTCGACGAGGCGATGCTGGTGGCGGGCGGGTCGTCGTACTTCTCCCGCTCCGAGCTCGGTCGCCTCTACCGTGACGTCGTAGCAGGGATGTTCCACCCTTCGGATCCGGAGTCCGCCCACAGCACCGTCGCCGCCGCCTGGCTCGGCCCTCTCACCCCCTGACCGGTTGCCCGCTCGGCCCGGGCCGGTCGACTCGCCACAAACCGCGGATGCCGGGGCCACCGGATCCGCAATTCCTGGCGACTCGACGGTAGGCGGAGGGACGGATGCGGTCAGCGGGTCTCGAGGTCATAGGCCTTGAGGAGCTCGGCGACGGCCTGCTCGCGATCGGCGCCGCCGTTCTCGAACATGTGGGTCACGTGGGTGCGGAGGTGGTTCTCGATGAGGAGCTTGTCGAGCGAGGCGAGTGCCTTCTGGATGGCCCGTGACTGGGCGATGATGTCCATGCAGTAGTCCTCGTTCTCGATCATCCGGGCGAGCCCGCGGACCTGGCCTTCGAGGATGCTCGTGCGGCGCAGGGCTCGCTTCTGGATGTCGTCGATCACGCGGTCAGGATACGCCGAGACCGGCCCCGCTCGGCGAAGCCCCGTGGGAGGATGACCGGATGGCACGCACGCCGACCTCCCTGCTCTCCCCCGCCGACCAGGCTCGACGCCAGGGGCTGCGGCGGATGAAGGCCGTCGCCCTCGGCGCGCTGATCTTCATGGCGATCGTCTTCGCGATCTCCTTCCCCCTGCAGCAGACCGTCCCCGCCTTCGGCTATGTCCGCGCCGCCGCGGAGGGCGGCATGGTCGGAGCCCTCGCCGACTGGTTCGCCGTCACGGCGCTGTTCCGGCATCCGCTCGGCCTGCCCATCCCGCACACGGCGATCATCCCGAGGCGCAAGGACGAGATCGGCCACACCCTCGGCGAGTTCGTCGAGACGAACTTCCTCGAAGCGGGCGTCATCCGCGGCAAGCTCGAATCGATGGGCATCGCGACGCGGCTCGGCGCGTGGTTGCGGCGTCCCGAGAACGCGGAGCGCGTCTCGGCCGAGGCATCGGCGGCGGCATCCGGCATCCTGACGGCGCTGAGCGACGACGAGGTGCAGGACCTGCTCGAAGACCTGGCGCGCGAGCACCTGCTGGCCCCCTCCTGGGGGCCCTCGATCGGGGGATGGCTCGAGCGCGTCGTCGGCGCCGGCGCTCACCACGGCGCCGTCGATCTCGCCATCGACAACATCGAGACCTGGCTCGTCGCCAACCGTTCGGTGTTCACCGGGCTCGTCTCCCGCCGCCTGCCGTCGTGGTTACCGTCGGTGGCAACACGGCTCGTCGACGACACCGTCTACCGCGAGGCGCTGACGTTCGTCGCGGCCGTGCGAAACGACCCCGAGCACCCGGCACGAAAGGCCATCGACGGCTACCTCGCTCGTCTCGCCGGCGATCTGCAGGGCGAGACCGAGACGGCGGCGCGGCTCGAGGCCGCCAAAGCGGCGGTCTTCGACAGTCCTCGCGTTCGCGCCCTGGCCGCCGAGGCGTGGGGCACGGCGAAGGCCGGTCTCGTCCGCTCGCTCGGCGACGCCGAGAGCCCGCTCCGCCGTCGCATCGCTGCCGCGCTCACCGAGGTCGGCGAACGCCTGTCGACCGAGACGGCACTGCAGCAGCGGATCGACGCGCGCGTCATCGACGCCGCCGCGACGCTCGTGGCCCGGCATCGGGCCGACATCGCCTCGGTGATCACCGAGACGGTCGAGCGCTGGGACGCTCAGGAGACGACCGAGAAGATCGAGCTCATGGTCGGCCGCGACCTGCAGTACATCCGACTCAACGGCACGATCGTGGGATCGCTCGCCGGACTCGTCATCTACACGATCGCCCACGCGGTCTTCGGCGCGGGAGGATGATTCCATGACGACGCTCATCCTCGCGCGGCATGCCAAGAGCGACTGGGGCTCGCCCTCACTCGACGACCACGACCGTCCGCTGAACGACCGCGGCATGCGCGACGCCCCCGCGATGGCTGAGCGGCTGGCGAGCACGGGCGTCGAGGTCGAGCGCATCCTCGCCTCGACCGCGCTTCGCGCTCGCACGACGGCGGCCGCCTTCGGTGCCGTGCTCGGGCTCGAACCCGAACTGCGCGACGAGCTCTACGGCGCCTCGGCGCGCGTGCTCCTCGACGCGGCGAGCGGCAGCGGTGCGCGGTCGGTGCTCGTGGTGGCGCATGACCCGGGGATGACGGTGCTCGCCGAGCGTCTGTCGAACGGCGGCATCGGCGGGATGCCGACGTGCGCGGTGGCCACTTTCACGTGGCGGACCGACGACTGGGATGTCGCGACCGCGACCGACCCCGACGAATGGACCTTCGACAGCCCGAAGGGCTGAGCCCCGCTCAGACGACGGCGACGACCGTTCCGCCGGTGAGGCGCACCAGCTCGTCGAAGGTCAGCGGGAAGACGGTGTGCGGGGTGCCGCCGGCCGCCCAGATCTCGTCGTACTGCGCGAGGTCTTCGTCGATGAGCGTCGCGAGAGGTGCCGGGTGTCCCGTCGGCGCGACCCCGCCGATCGCCTGTCCCGTCGCGGCGCGGACCTGCTCGACGCTCGCGCGCGTGATCGCGCTGCGCCCGGTGCGCTCGGCCAGTGCGGCCGTGTCGACGCGGTGCGCCCCGCTGGTCATGACCAGCAGCGGCTCGCCGTCGGACCAGAAGACGAGGCTGTTGGCGATTGCCCCCACCTCGACGCCGAGCGCCGCTGCGGCGAGGGCGGCCGTGGATGCGGCATCCGGCAGAACGACGATGTCGCCGAGGATGCCGGCAGCGCGCAGGGAGGCGTGGACGATTCGGCTTCGTGGAGGCAGATCGGTGGTCACGCTCACACTCTAGAAGGGGCACAATGGGCTGGATGCCGCAACGCCGCGGCACGGAGAGCATGAGCCCACAAGGCTCCGCCGAAAGAGGATCGCGATGACCCACGCCCTGCCCTTGCCCGATTTCACGCACGAGCGCGTGGAGGTGATCACGGGGCGGCGGAGCGGCCTCTTCATCGCCGCCGCGCTGCACTCCTCGGTGCTCGGCCCCGCCCTCGGTGGCGCCCGGGTGTGGACGTACCCGCACTGGAGCGACGCCCTCGGCGACGCCCTGCGCCTGTCGGCGGCGATGACGCTGAAGAACGCAGCCGCGGGTCTGGATGCCGGCGGCGGCAAGGCCGTGATCGGACTGCCTCCGGGAACCGTGCTCGACGCCGAGCGGCGCCGTGCCGCATTCCTCGACCTCGGTGACGCCGTCGAGTCGCTGGGCGGCCTGTACCGCACGGCCGAGGATGTCGGCTCGACCACCGACGACATGCTGACCGTCAGCGAGCGAACGGCACACGTCGTGGGGCTCCCCGACCGTGTGGGCGGCTCGGGCGAGCCCGCAGGCCCCACGAGCATCGGCGTGCACGCGTCGCTGCTCGCGACGCTCGAGCGCGCGACCGGTTCTCGCGAGGTCGCCGGACGCCGGGTCACGATCGCCGGGCTCGGACAGGTGGGCAGCCGGTTGGCTATGCAGCTCGCGGCCGAGGGAGCAGAGCTGACCGTGACCGATGTGAACCCGGCCAAGCGCGAGCTCGCGACGAGCCTGGGTGCGACGTGGATCGAGCCCGCGGAGGCTCATCTCGCCTCGGCCGACGTGTTCGTGCCAGCGGGCATCGGCGGGGTGCTGACCGACGAGGTGATCGACGCCCTCGATGCGCAGGCGGTGTGCGGACCGGCGAACAACCCGCTGGCGCACCGCTCCGGCGCCGACCGCCTGGCCGCGCGCGGCATCCTGTACGCCCCCGACTTCGTCGTGAACGCGGGCGGCGTCATCTACCTCGACCTCGCCGCGAAGCAGCGCGATCGCAGCGTGATCGCGACGCGCGTCGAGGGCATCGGCGACGTGCTGCGGCGCATCTTCGACGAGGCAGAGGCCCGAGGTGTCACGCCGCTCGCCGCCGCGGAGTCGCTCGCCGCCGAACGCCTCGCCGCCGGGGCAGCGCGCGACGCCCTGGTCTGACCGCGTAACCGGGATGCAAGGGATCGTGGCCGACACGCCGGCGGAACGGCATCCGCACCGGCGCGCCGCGCCCGATCCCTTGCATCCCGGCACCGACCCACGGCGCAGGCATGGGCTCAGATCTGCAGGATGGCGCGGGCGATCAGGAAGTACAGGATCAAGCCGCTGGCATCGACGAACGTCGTGATGAACGGGTTCGAGAAGACGGCCGGATCGACCCGGATCGCACGCGCGAGCAGGGGCATGACGCCCCCGACCGTCGCGGCCATCGTACACACCGCGATCAGAGTCACCCCGATGACGAGACCGATGCGCGGCTCGTAGACGAGTGCTGTGACCGCAAACCCGACGAGCCCCAGGATGCTGCCGAGGAAGAATCCCACGCGCACCTCGCGGCTCAGCACCCGCACGACGTCGCGAGGTCGCACGTCGCCCAGCGCGAGCGCACGCGTGACCGTCGTCGCCGCCTGATTGCCGGTGTTGCCACCGGTGCCGATGAGCAGCGGGACGAACAGCGCGAGCACCGTGATCTGCGCGAGCGTCGCCTCGAACGCCGACAGCACCTGCACGGTCAGGGTGGCTCCGACGGCGAGGACGAGCAGCCAGACGACCCGCGATCGCACGATCTGCAGGATCGGCGTCGAGAGGTAGGGCCGGCGCAGGGGTTCGGCGCCACCCTGGCGCGCGGCATCCTCACTCTCCTCGTGCTCCAGGATGCGGGCGGCGTCGTCGACAGTCAGGATGCCGACGAGTCGCTCCTCGCTGTCGACGATGGGCAGCGCGAGCAGGCCGCGTTCGGTGCACCGGCGCGCGGCGGTCTCGGCGTCGTCGTCCACCCCCGCTGTCTGCGCGGCCTGCATGATGTCGCGCACGGCATCGGAGGGTTCGGCGGCGAGCAGATCGCGCAGGCTGACGACTCCGGCGACACGACGACCCGCGTCGACGACAGGGAGCGTGTACACCGTCTCGGCGTCGTGCAGTCGCGCATGCACCCGCTCGAGCGCTCCTGCGACGGTGCTGCCGATCGGAACCGAGATGAACTCCGGGCTCATGCGGCGCCCGATGGATCCCCGGCGGTACCCGAGCACCGCCGCGGTCATCTCGCGCTCGTGCGCGGGAAGCCCGCGCATCAGGCGGGATGCGAGCGAGGCCGGCAGCTCGTCGACGAGCCAGGCGCGGTCGTCGGGGTCGAGATCACCGAAGATGTGCGCCACCTCGGCATCGCGCAGGTCACCGATCAGTTCGCCCTGCATGTTCGGCGACAGCGCTTCGAACACCTGCAGGGCGTGTCCCTTCGGCAGCAGCCGGTAGGCCACCGCGCGGCGTCGCCCGTCGAGGCGCTCCAGGACGTCAGCGAGGCGCTCGGGCTCGACCGCGGCGAGAGCGGCCGCGGCGGACGCCAGATCGCCGCGCGACAGGGGCGCGGCAATGCCGTCGACGACGATGGTCAGTTCGTTGATCTGCTCCGGAGTCATGGGAGCCCTCCTCATGTGGACGCGC
Source organism: Microbacterium sp. 1262 (assembly GCF_040544895.1). Lineage (NCBI taxonomy): Bacteria > Bacillati > Actinomycetota > Actinomycetes > Micrococcales > Microbacteriaceae > Microbacterium > Microbacterium sp. 1262. The sequence continues at coordinate 719,089 of NZ_JBEPKU010000001.1, read as the reverse complement.
GCGCATCCGCGGCGTCGTCACGACGACGACGGCACGGAGAACATCGCGAAGCCTGCTGGTGCGACGCACCGCGGCTCGTCCGCTCAGGAGTCGATTCGGTCGACGAGCGGGGCGGCAGCGGGCGCGGCGCTGATGATCTCGCGATGGCAACTATCACCGCTCATGGAGCACCTCACCTCGCTTCCTTTTTCTCGCAGGTCGACGACGGACAGAAGAGGATCTGCCGTCGATCACGGGCCGGGCGGCGGAACATCGGATGCCGCGGGCCGAACCCCGCCGACCATGCTACGCCTCGCACCTGAACGAACCCGACAGCGCCGTCGCGACCAGCGCCGTCGCGACCCGCGCCGTCGCCAGGTCACGGAAGCGACAGGCGGACGCGCGGCTCCTCGGGCGGCACGGCGGCGAGGAGTCGCCGGGTGTAGTCATCCGACGGCTCGGCGAAGATCTGCCGGGCCGGCGCCGACTCGACGACCTTGCCGTCGCGCAGCACGACCACGTCGTGACTCATCTGCTGCACGATCGCGAGGTCGTGGGCGATGAAGAGGTACGTCAGTCCCAGCTCGCCCTGCAGGTCGCGCAGAAGGTCGAGCACGCGCGCCTGCACCGAGACGTCGAGCGACGCCGTCGCCTCGTCGAGGATCATCAGCTCCGGTTCGAGGGCGAGGGCGCGAGCGATCGAGATGCGCTGACGCTGCCCGCCCGACAGCTCGTGGGGGAACCGGGTCGCGAATGCCGCGGGAAGACCGACCATGTCGAGGAGCTCTGCCGTGCGCCGTTCTCCCGCGACGGCGTTCGGCCCGCCGAGCCGGTGCACGGTGAGGGGTTCGGCGATGGCGTCGCCGACGCTCCGTCGCGGGTCGAGCGAGGCGAACGGGTCTTGGAAGACCATGGAGATCCGCCGGCGCTCGCGCCGCCCGGCACGCAGCACGTCGCGTCCGGCGAGCGTGGCGGTGCCCGAGTCGGGGCGCACGAGACCCGTCAGGGTGTTCGCGATCGTCGACTTGCCCGAACCCGATTCCCCCACGAGGGCCGTCGTGCAGCCCCGCCGCACCGAGAACGACACCCCGTCAACGGCGTGGATGGTGCGACGTCCGGTGGGAGTCGGGATCGTGAACGACACATCGAGATCCGTCACGTCGAGAAGGACGTCGGATGTCGCGGGCTCGGGCGGGCCGGCATCCGCCACGATCCGCGGCCGCGCGCGGAGCAGCTCTCGCGTGTAGTCGTCTTCGGGGGCGGCGTAGATGTCGCCGATGGGCCGGTGCTCGCGGGTCTGTCCCTCGCGCAGTACGAGGACGTCGTCCGCCACCTGCCCGATGACGCCGAGGTCGTGGCTGATCCACACCACGGCGGTGCCGCGCTCGTTCTGGAGCTCGCGCACGAGGTCGATGATCTGGGCCTGGGTGGTGACGTCGAGCGCAGTCGTCGGCTCGTCGGCGATCAGCAGCGCCGGATCGCAGGCCAGCGCGATCGCGATCATCGCGCGCTGACGCTGACCGCCGGAAAGCTGGTGGGGGTAGGCGTCGACGCGCTCGTCGGGCCGCGGCAGCCCGACAGCGTCGAGCAGGTCGATCGCGCGCGTACGCGCCGCGCGACGAGAGAGGCGGCGATGGGTCTCGAGCGACTCGGTGATCTGGCGGCCCACGGTCAGGAAGGGGTTGAGCGATGTCGACGGATCCTGGAAGACGAAGCCGACACGGTCGCCGTGCACGCTGCGCAGCGTGCGCTCGGATGCACCGACGAGCTCCACACCCGTGGCATCGATGCTGCCGTCCTCGTTCCGGCGCCGCAGCACGCTCGACCCGCTGACACGCGCCCCGGGTGCGTCGATGAGCCCGGTCGCGGCGAGCACCGACATCGTCTTGCCCGACCCCGACTCGCCCACGATACCGAGGGTCTGGCCGGCAGCGACGTCGAAGCCGAGGCCGTGAACGATCTCTCTCGTACCGATGGTCACGCGCAGATCGCGCACCGAGAGCACCGGGTGAGCAGCGGCGGTCATCGCGCCCTCCTCGCTTCGATAAGGGTCCGCTGACGCGGATCGAGGATGTCGCGCAGGCCATCGCCCACGAGGTTGAAGGCGAGCGCCGTGACGAAGATCGCGGCGCCGGGAAAGACGCTCATCCACCAGGCCTGGCCGAGGAAGCCCTGCGCGGTGAACAGCATCCCTCCCCACGAGGGCGCGGGAGGCTGCACGCCGAGTCCGAGGAACGACAGCGCCGCCTCGGAGAGGATTGCGAAGGCGAGCGAGAGCGACGTCTGGACGACGACGGGTCCGGCGATGTTGGGGAGGACGTGGCGGCTGAGGATCCACCATCCGGGCGTCCCCATCGTCTGCGACACCTGAACGAACGCCGAGGTGCGCACCGACAGCGCGCTGGCTCGAGCCACCCGGGCGAAGATCGGGGTGTAGACGATGCCGATCGCGATCGTCGTCGTCACCTGGCCGGGCTGGAAGATCGCGACGATCGCGAGCGCGAGGAGCAGCACCGGGAACGCGAACATCACGTCGACGACCCGCATGAGGGCGGCATCCACCCAACCGCCGCGATAGCCCGCGATGGCCCCGATCGCGAGGCCGAGAATGAGGGCGAACAGCACGGCGACCACCGCGATCGTGAGCGAGGTCGACCCCGCCACGAGCACACGCGAGAGGACGTCGCGACCGAGCTCGTCGGTGCCGAACCAGTGCTCGGGGCCGGGCGGCTGCAACGCACGCGAGACGTCGATGTCGTTGATGCCGTAGGGGGCGATCCAGCCCGACAGCACCGAGAGCAGCACGATGGCGAGCAGGCCCGCACCGCTCACCACGGTCGTCGGGTTGGACAGCAGCAGACGCCAGGCAGGCGTGCGGCCACGCTCGGTGGCGGCGGGTGCCGTGGCGGGCTCGGGGGCGGAAGAGGCGTCGATGGTCATGAGACACGGATCCTCGGGTCGGCGATCGCGTAGAGCACGTCCACGATGAGGTTGACCGCGATGAACATCACGGCCACCAGCAGCACGGCCCCCTGGATGAGCGGATAGTCGCGCGCGGCCACGGCTTCGAACACGAGACGTCCGAGACCCGGCCAGGCGAAGACCACCTCGACGACGACGACGCCGCCGAGAATGGTCGCGAGCTGAATCCCGGCGATCGTCAGAACCGGCACCAGGGCTCCGCGCACGATATGCCGGAATGTCACGACTCGGCGCGGAAGCCCCTTCGACACCGCGGTGCGGACATACCCTGCCGACGCCACGTCGATGACGGCCGCTCGGATGTAGCGGGTCATGATCGCCCCCGCGACCAGGCCGACGGTGAGCCCCGGCAGGAACACCTGTCGCAGCCATCCGCCGGGATCCGTTCCGAAGGCGACGTAGCCGCTCGCCGGCAGCCAGCCGAGCGTCACGGAGAACAGCGAGATGAGCAGCATCCCGAGCCAGAAGTCCGGGATCGAGACGCCGAATTGACTGGTGAGCCGCACGATGACATCGCTCACGCGTCCTTCGCGCAGCGCCGAGTGGATTCCCGCGGGGACGGCCAGGACGAGGGCGATGACGAGACCCACCAGAGCCAGCGAGACCGTCGCGGGCAGGCGGTCGAGCAGCGTTACGGTCACCGGCTGCCCGTTGCGGAAGCTCACCCCGAGGTCACCCGTGACGGCGCTGCCGAGGTAGCCGAAGAACTGTTCCCACAGGGGGCGATCGAGGCCGGATGCCGCGCGCAGGGCCTCGTAGGCCTCGGGCGTGTACCGCGTGCCGAGGGCCAGGCGCACCGGGTCGCCCGGCACGAGCTGGATGAGGGCGAAGACGACGACGGCGACCCCGAGCAGCACGAGCGCCGACGAGAGCAGGCGCACGCCGAGGAACCGGGCGATACGCGCGGGGCTGATTCTCAAGAGGCCTCCTCTCGGACGGACCGTGCTGCTCGAGGTCGTCACCTCAGTCGCCGATCGATGCGTCGTCGAACCGGATGGCGCGGTCGGCACGCGTCTCGTAGCCCGAGACCTGCGGCGACCACACCTGGATGACCGACGGGTTGTAGAGGTAGATGTAGCTGGCCTCGTCGGCGATGATCGTCGCGGCCTGGGCGTAGAGGCCCTTGCGCGCGTCCTGGTCGACCTCGACGCGAGCGGCGTCGAGCAGTCCATCGACCTCGCTGTTGGAGTACTTCTGCGCGTTGCTGGCCCCGTCAGTGTGGTGCTGCGAATAGTAGAAGTCGTCGGGGTCGATGTTGCCGAGCCAGCCCATCATGAGCATGTCGAAGTTGCCGGAGTTCTGCTCGTCGAGCCAGGTCGAGAAGTCGGGCTGGCGGATCTGCACGTCGATGCCGAGCGGTTCGAGGTTCGCGGCGATGATCTGTGCAGCCGTGACGGTCTCGGGGTAGTCGGACGTGGCCAGCAGGTCGAGCGTTCCGCCGGCGAAGCCGGCCTCGTCGAGCAGCCCGCGGGCGGTGTCGAGGTCGGTCGAGTACCGGTCGTACGAGGTGTACCAGACGCTCTGCTCGGGGATCGCGAGCTGGTTCTGGGCTGCGGTTCCGTAACTGACCGCCTGGACGATCGCGTCCCGATCGATCGCATACGCGATCGCCTGCCGCACCCGCACGTCGCTCCACGGTCCCCGCGCTTCATTCAGAGCCAGGTACCAGTAGTCGCTCGAGGGGGTGAGGCCGAGCTGCACGGCGTCGTCGCCCTGCAGGTCGGAGACCTGCTGCGTCGGCACGACATCGGTCCATTGGATGTCTCCGGCGCGGAGCGCGGCGAGAGCCGTCGCCGGCTCGGAGATGAAGCGGAACTCGACACCGCCGAGGTCGGGCGCACCACCCCAGTAGTCCTCGTTGGCGGCGAGGTCGATGCGGTCACCGGCCGTGTAGCTCGCGACCGAGAACGGTCCGGTGCCGATCGGCGCGGTGGTGATGTCGCCCGACTCGACGTTCTCCTTCTTCACGATCGCCATGCCCTTGAAGCCGCCGAGGTTGCTCAGCAGGTTCGGCGTGGGCTGCGACACGGTGATGACGACGGTGTCGTCGTCGGGAGCGGTGACGTCGGTGACCGCGCTGAACTTCCAGGCGTTGGCGAGTTCCTCGTCGATGATGCGGTCGTAGGAGTAGACGACATCCGCGCTGGTGAAGTCGGATCCGTCGTGGAAGGTGACGCCGTCGCGCAGATCGAAGGTCCAGGTGAGCTGGTCGTCGCTGACTTCCCAGCTCTCGGCGAGAGCGGGCTGCATCTCGAGGTTCTCATCGGGGGCGACGAGCGTGTCGAAGACGTTCTCGAGCACCTCGAACGCGAAGTACGAGCTCGTGCGATGCGGGTCGAGCTGGTCGGGTTCACCGCCGATGGCCGCGACGAGGACGTCTCCTTCGACGCCGGCGGCGCCGTCGAGGTCGACGCCTTCGCCCGCGGAGCAACCGACGAGGGTGAGCGCCGCGACGAAAGTCACGGCGCCGAATGCGGTGCGCTTGTTCATGGTCTGCCTATCGGGTCATCGGTCAGGGCATCATCGCTGGTGCATCATTTTGATGATGATTCGATCAGTATGTGCCACCATGAGGGAGGGCGACAAGCACAGGCCCATCTCGAAACAGAATCTTCACAATCGCCCCGCGAGAGGAATCGCATGACCTTCACCGTCCTGGCACGCGACGGCCGCACGGGCCTGATCGGCGCCGCCACGGCGAGCAGGTCGCTCGCCGTCGGCAACGCCGTCATCGAGGTGCGGCGGGGCGTCGGCGCGGCGGCGAGCCAGGCCTGGACCAACCGGGCGTTGCGGGGCCGCCTTCTCGACGCCGTCGCGTCGGGATCCGCAGCGGATGCCGTCGCCCTCATCCCCCATTGGGATGACGAGCCGGCACTGCGCCAGGCCGCCGTCCTGCCGTCGGCAGGTCCCGGCGCAGCGCACACCGGCGCGAACACCTCGCCGTGGAGCGGCCACCTCGTCGAGCACGACCTCGTCGTCGCCGGCAACCTGCTGACCGGCGAAGACGTGCTCACTGCCATCCGAGACGCCTGGATGGCAGGTGACGACGATGGCGAGGTCGCCCCGGCCCCCGATGCGGCCGCGTTCGCCGCGCGTCTCGTCGCCGCTCTCGCGGCGGGGGAAGCGCAAGGCGGTGATCGCCGGGGTCGCCAGAGCGCTGCGGTCGTCGTGACCTCGCCGAGTCTCGCCGGAGACGCATGGGTCGACCTCCGGGTCGATGACCACGGCAACCCACTCGCCGAGCTCCACCGGCTCGTCGAGCTGCGCGCGAGCGATCTGCGCGCGGATCTCAGCGCTCGAAGGGCGTAACGGCGCCGAGCACGACCGTCACATCGTCGTGCCCGTTGGCCCACCAGTGCGCCTCGGAACAGCCGTAGGTCACCGTGTCGCCGGCTTCGAGCCGCACGCGGCGCTCGCCCTGCGCGACGATGAGCACCCCGCGTTCGACCGTAACGGTCTCGGTGCCGATGTGCCGGAACGGGCGGCTCTCGTTGCTGAACCCGACCGGCAGGGTCGACCGGATCAGCTGCAGCATCGACTCCCCCCGGGGGGTCAGCAGTTCGCGGACCGACTGCTGATCGGCGGGGATGTCGGCGATCGGCGGCATCCGGTGCCCCTGGCCGGCGACCACGACGGCGAGCTCACCCGCCGGCTCGTCGAGCAACTGGCCGACCGGCACACCGAGGGCACCCGCGAGTCGATGGATCGACTGGAGCGACGGATTGCCCATTCCGCGCTCGAGCTGGCTGACGAGCCCGAAGCTCACTCCCGCCTTCTCCGCGAGGGCGTGCACGCTCAGCCCGAGGCGCTTACGCGAGTCACGGACGGTCGCGCCGAGAGCGCGCACCGCTTGGGCTTCGTCGGTCTCGGGAGGGCGCGTCACGCCTGTCACCCTACCGGCGACGACACCATGCGCCGGGGTGCATCACGACGACAGGGCGCCCGACCGTGTGGTCGGGCGCCCTGTCGAGAGGGGTCTGCTGATCAGCTGGCGGCAGCGAGGTTCTTCGCGACGTGCGCGTGCACGGCCTTCAGCCACGAGAGCAGGAACTCGGACGTCGACTCGTTGGTGACGGTGCCGTCGTCGTCGATCAGCCCCTCGGTGAGCTGCAGGTAGCCCTCGGGCTGCGAGAGCTCGGGCGACGCGAGGAACGAGAGGATCGAGCGCAGGTGCTGCTGCGCGACGGCGGTGCCCACCGCGCCGATGGAGATGCCGATGACGGCGGACGGCTTGCCGGCGAAGCTGTTGTCGCCCCACGGACGGCTCGCGGTGTCGAGAGCGTTCTTCAGGACGCCGGGCACCGATCGGTTGTACTCCGGGGTGACGATGATGACGCCGTCGGCCTTCTCGACCGCAGCCTTGAACTCGGCCGCTTCGGCCGGGATCGACGCGTCGTTGTCGGCCGAGTAGAACGGCAGCGCGGCGATCGGGATCTCGGTGAGCTCGAGGTCGGCCTGCGGGGCGAGCTTGGTGAGCGCCTTCGCAAGACGACGGTTGATCGAGGTCGACGAGATGCTGCCGACGATGACGCCGACGTTGTAGGTGGTCATGGACGAAACCTCCCGGGGGATCGATTCAGTTGCATACAGTGTACGCGTCGTCAGAATGTGAAAAGCCCCCGCGATGCGGGGGCTTTCTCGGTGGACCTGAGGGGATTCGAACCCCTGACCTCTTCATTGCGAACGAAGCGCGCTACCAACTGCGCCACAGGCCCGGAACTCCCCCACACTATCACGCTGTCAGGGTGCACCCGTGCGCGCACAATGGAGGGATGCGCCACCCCGCGGCATCCGTCATTCGCAACGTCCGTGTCGACGACGCCACCGCCGTCGACATCCGCATCGCCGACGGCCTGATCACTTCCGTCGAGCCGGCCACGCCGCAGGCGCCGTCGGCAGACGCGGGCGACACAGGCCTCGAGATCGACGGACGCGGGATGCTCGCGCTGCCCGGCCTCGTGAACACCCACGCTCACGTCGACAAGTCGTGGTGGGGCCTGCCGTGGCAGCCCTACGGCGGCGAGGGCGGCACCGACGGCCGCATCCGACACGAACGCGCCCGCCGCGACGAGCTGGGGATCCCGAGCGTCTCGACCACGGCGCATGTGCTGGAACAGTTCGTCCGTCACGGCACCACCGCCATTCGCACGCACGTCGATGTCGACCTGGGCGTCGCCCAGCGCGGCATCGAAGCGGTGCGCGAAGCGGTCGCGGCATACGACGGGGCCCTCCAGGTGCAGATCGTGGCCTTCCCCCAGGACGGCGTGCTGCGCCGCCCCGGCGTCATCGACCTGCTCGACGAGGCGGCCGCCGCCGGTGCGGAGTTCATCGGCGGGCTGGATCCTGCGTCGATCGATCGCGACCCGGTCGGCCAGCTCGACGCGCTCTTCCGCGTCGCCGCCGACCGCGGGGTCGGAATCGACCTGCATCTGCACGACCCGGCCGAGCTCGGCGCCTTCCAGATCGAGCTGATCATCGAGCGGACCGAGCGGTTCGGCCTCGCGGGACGCGTCAACCTCGCGCACGGGTTCGCGCTCGCACAGGTCGGCGCGTCGCACCGACGCGACCTGCTGCAGGCGATGGCCGCGCTCGACATCACGATGACGACAGTGGCGCCCCTGCGCCTCTCCCAGCTGCCGCTTCACGAGATGGATGCCGCGGGCGTGCGCTTCGGCTTCGGCACCGACGGCATCCGCGACCTGTGGAGCCCCTACGGCACCGGTGATCTGCTCGGCATCGCCTGGCAGTACGCCCGCGCCTCGAGCCTCGTCCGCGACGACGACCTGCGCCGTGTGGTCGACATCGCGACGGGCGGTTCGGCCCCCTTCGCGGGACTGCCGGTCGGCCGGATCGAGGCGGGCTCTCGCGCCGACATCATCCTCGTCGACGCAGAGAACCCGATGGACGCCCTCGTTCGGACGCCCGAGCGCGAGCTCGTCGTGGGGAACGGGCGCGTCCTGTTGCAGCGCTGAGCCGGGATCAGCCTGCTGCGCGCTGCGCGAGAAGTCGCCGGACGTGGTCCTCGATCTGCGCGTCGTCGACCTGACCCGTCGGCACGAACGCCGGGGTGGGTGCCTTGGCGGCGCGGCTGGCGGCAATGGATGCCGGCGCGCGACGCGCGGCCTCTCGCTGGATCGCCTCACCGACGGCGGCCTGACGGAGAGCTTCGCGCGCGTCGACCTCGTCGAGCACGGCGGCGGCACGCGACCCGGCCGAGGCCGTAAGCGGGCGGGGCAGCTCGCGGGGAGTCCAGGTGGCACGCGCGTCGGCGAACTCGAACTCGGGCACCACGGCCGAGGCCGGCTGGACGGTAGCGGTGACAGACGGCGCGACGACGGCAGAGCGGGCGGCGCGTCGAGCAACCGCAGCCATACGGTTGAGCACGACGGTGGCCACGAGCAGGGTCGCGATGCCCGCGATCAGCAGCGCGGCCGATCCGGACGATGCCAGCATCCAGCCGCCGGCGCCGCTCGCGCCGACAGCCAGCAGAGCGACGATCGTCGTCGCCAGGCGGAGACGGCGACGGACACGCGCGCGGTGCTCGGGCGACGTCATGCGTGCGGAGCGCGCGACACGCACTTCGCGGCGCGCTTCGATGAGCCGGCGGCGCTCGCTCTCGAGTCGCAGCTGCTCCTTCTCGTGCTGCACCTGACGCGCGAGCTTCTGCTGCGCCAGCGCGGTGCGCGTCGAGAGCTCGACCCGCACCTCCTCCGGCGCCTCAGCCGTCTCGGCGAGCACGCGCAGCGCCTGGTTCAGGCGGACGGCGTTGCGCTCGGCGGCGTCGTAGCGGTAACGACTGTGCCAGGACGGAAGCAGATAGACCATCCACAACGCGACCGCGACGAGGACGATCACGCCGCCGCCGAGAACCTGCCCACCCATGGGGACAACCGTACGTGGCATCCCGCGTGGTGACACCTCAGACACACGCGTGTCTGAAGTTCTTGTTCAACTTTAAGGTTCGAGTCCGGCCGCGCGACGGTCGGCACGGGGGATGGCCGCTGCATCAGGCGGCACTGCGCCCTCGAGCCAGCGCCCGAGGACGCCGCGCGGCACCTCCTCCGCGACGAGCGCGAAAGCGAAGTGATCGCGCCAGTCGCCGTCGATGTGGATGTAGCGACGGCGGAGTCCCTCGTAGCGGAATCCGAGCTTCTCGACCACCCGCAGGCTCGCCCGGTTCTCCGGCCGGATGCAGATCTCCATCCGGTGCAGCCGCAGTTCCTCGAAGCAGAGGTCGGTCGCCAAGGCGACAGCGGTCGGCGTGATGCTCTTGCCGGCGAACCGCTCGCTCACCCAGTACCCGATCGTCGCCGACGACAGTGAGCCGCGCGCGATGCCCCAGACGTTCAGCTGTCCCGCGATCTGCCCGTCGTGCTCCATGACGAAGGGCACACCGGCGCCATCACGGTACTGCTGCAACAGACGCCGGATGCCGAGCCGCATGTCGAAAGACACCGGCCCGTCCGGGCTCGTCGCCTCCCACCGCTGCAACCAGGAACGGTTCGCGAGGAGTTCTGCCTGCAGAGTGCGGGCATCGCGCGGCCTGATCAGCCGAATGGCCACCGGTCCGTGGTGGCGGGGTGCGGTGGCATCCACGCGCGTTCCGGTTCTCGTGTCAGAGGTTTCCGACGAAGTCCTTCAGCCACGGGCGGAGCTCGGGTCCGAGGTCATCACGGTCAGAGGCGAGCTGCACGATGGCCTTGATGTAGTCCAGTCGGTCCCCGGTGTCATAACGGCGTCCGCGGAAGACGACACCCAGGACTCCCTCGGTCGTCGCGAGCTCCTGCAGCGCATCGGTCAGCTGGATCTCGCCACCCTTGCCCGGCTCGGTCCGTTCGAGGATCTCGTAGACGTTCGGCTTGAGCACGTACCGACCGATGATGGCGTAGTTGGACGGAGCGTCCTCCTTCTTCGGCTTCTCGACCAGGCCCGTGACCTTCACGACATCGGGGTCGTCGGTCGGCTCGACCGCGGCAGCGCCGTACAGATGGATCTGGTCGGGATCGACCTCCATGAGCGCCACGACGGTCAGGCCCGAGCGCTCCTGCTCGGCGAGCATCTTGGGCAGCAGCGGGTCGCGCTCGTCGATGAGGTCGTCGCCGAGCATGACGGCGAAGTTCGAGTCGCCGACGTGCGCGCGGGAGCGCAGCACCGCGTGACCGAGACCCTTCGGCTCGCCCTGACGGACGAAGTGGATGTCGGCGAGGTCGGACGACTCCTGCACCTTGCGGAGCTTGACGTCGTCGCCCTTGCGGGTGAGGTTGTGCTCGAGCTCGGGGACGGAGTCGAAGTGGTTCGAGAGGTTGTTCTTGTTGCGACCGATGATGATCAGGACATCGTCGATGCCGGCCTGCGTCGCCTCTTCGACGACGTACTGGATCGCGGGCTTGTCGACGACCGGCAGCATCTCCTTCGGCATCGCCTTCGTCGCGGGAAGGAAGCGGGTACCGAGACCCGCGGCAGGGATGACGGCCTTGATGCGCTGCTGAGACATGGGTCCACCATATCGATCAGGTGGCGCAGGCGAGTGGTTTGATGCCCACCCTTTACAATCGGGGGCATGTCCGACGCGATCGACAACGCCAAGCGCGCTCTGCGGGCGGACCTCCGCGAACGCCGGTACGGGATGTCGGATGCCGCTCGCGCAGCTGCGGCAGACGGCATCCGCACACAGCTCCGCGAACTCGTCGCCAGCACCGGTGCCCGCTCGATCTCGTGCTACCTCTCGGCGCCGACCGAGCCCGGCACGCGCGCCTTCATCGACGAAGCCGTGGCCGCGGGCGTCCGGGTACTCCTGCCCATCAGCCGCAACGACGGTCTGCTCGACTGGGTCGTCGCCGAGCCGGGCGCCGCCGTTTCGGACGGACTGTTCGGCATTCCCGAGCCCATCGGTGAAGTGCTCAGTCCGATCTCCGTCGGAGAGGTCGATCTGCTGGTGATCCCCGCCGCGGCGGTCGACTCCGCCGGCATGCGTCTCGGCTGGGGCCGCGGCTACTTCGACAAGACCCTCGGTTCGATGGAGAACCGCCCGCCGGTGTACGCCGTGCTCTTCGACTCCGAACTCGTCGAGGAGGTGCCGCGCGATCTGCACGATCAGCCGGTCACCGGCGTCGTCACTCCCACCCGAACCGTCGTCCTCGCCCCCGAGGCGCACTGAACACCGAGGAACCATGCCCACCTACGCCTACGCCTGCAAGTCGTGCGGGCACCGCTTCGATGCGGTCCAGTCCTTCGCCGACCCCGCTCTCACGGTCTGCCCCGAGTGCTCGGGCGAGCTGCGGAAGCAGTACGGGTCGATCGGCGTGACCTTCAACGGCGGCGGCTTCTACCGCACCGACTCCCGCGCGAGCGGCTCGGGGGCGGACACGTCAACCGGTGGCGGCGACTCGTCGTCTTCGGCATCATCGAAGTCCGAGGCGAAGTCCTCCCCCGCCGCGGCGGGCTCGTGACACCCGGCGCGTCCGGAGAGAGGAGAGCCATGATCAAGGGCTTCCGCGACTTCATCATGCGCGGCAACGTCATCGACCTGGCGGTCGCCGTGGTCATCGGCGGTGCATTCACCGCCGTCGTCAACGCGATCGTGTCGAGCATCATCAACCCACTCGTCGAGCTGTTCTACCAGCCCAACGAAGAGGGCATCGCCGGCCCGACGCTCACCGGGATCTACGGTCAGCCGGTCGCGTTCCCCCTGGGGGGACTCATCAGCGCGATCATCAGCTTCTTCGCCGTCGCTCTCGTGGTCTACCTCGTGTTCGTCGTTCCGATGAACAAGTGGAAGGAGCGTCAGGCCGCCAAGGCCGGCGTCGTCGAAGAGGCGGCGAAGCTCCCGACCGAGCAGGAGCTCCTCATCCAGATCCGCGATCTGCTGGAGAAGAACAACGCCGCGACCTCTGCTTCGAGCGCCGCAGCCGCGACCACCGACGCCCCGCTGCGCCGTTCGCAGAACACTCCCCCGGCGGCGCCGTCCGCCTGACCGGATCAGTAGTGCGGCGGAACCTCGTTCCGCATCCGCGCATCATTCGGACCGGATGCCCCGGCCGCGCCCTCGGCGCCGGCCGGGGCATCCGTCGTCTCATCGGCCGATGTCGGCTCGGCCGTCGTACCCGGAGCGGCGGTCAGTCGAGCTCGGCGGCTGCCGACCCGCTCGACCCGCTGTCGGTCACTCGATGACATCGAGCGGCTCGGTGCTCGCGTCCGCGGTCGGTGCCTCGGGCTCGACGCCCAGGATCGCAGCGACACGCGCGGCCACACCGGCGGGGTCGCTGTAGAGGTCGAACGAGTGCACGCGGATGTAGTGCCATCCCAGCCGCCGCAGAATCTGGGGACGCAGCCGCAGCGACTCCCGGAGCGACTGCCCGATCGTCTCGGGGTCGCCCTCGACGACGACGGCCTTGCCGTCGCGCTGAGCGACCAGCGGCAGCAGCCCGCGGTACGCGACATCGACCGCGACGCCCAGACGGCGGAGGTTCTGCGCGAGGGCCAGAGTCAGCGGGTCGGCGAGGTCTTCGAGACGGGCCTCGCGAGCGCGTGCCGCGATTCCCCCGAGGATCGACATGAGCGTGGCGGCGCCGTTCTCGAGTCGTCCGTCGTCGAACGCCGACGGCCGGATCGACGACACGATCACCATGGAACGGCGGGCGCGCGTCATGCCGACCGTCAGCAGCCGCTCACCATCCGGCCCCGACAGCACACCGAAGTCGCTCAGCACGCGCCCGTGGCGCGTCAGACCGTAACCGAGCGAGAACACGACGCGGTCTCGGCTCTCGGCGACCGACTCCTCGAGCCCGAGCACGGCGAACGGCTCAGCCGTCTCGCGGCCGACGAACTCGGCGACATCCGATCGTCCGGCGAAAGCAGCCTCGACGGCGGCCCGGATGCGGAGGGCGTGTTTGGTCGACGCCGTGACGACCATCAGCGACTCGTTCGGCCGGTTGACGGCGTGCTCGACGACGAGCGTCACGACACGGGCGACCTCGGCATCGGGGCTCTCGACCGCTCCCGAGTCGGGGTCCGGTGCACCGACACCGCCCTCGACGTAGTCGACGCTGAGGCTGCCGCGTCCAAGATACGAGCCGGCCCAGGGGAACGAGACGATCTCGCCCCCGTAGAAGGCCTCGTTGACGAGTTCGGCGAGGTCTTCGCCGCCCGCGCGGTAACTGCGGGTCAAGGTCTCGACCGGAACGATCTCGGCGAGGCGCTCGAAGACGCTCCGCTCGTCGGGGTCTGCGATCGGCTCGTCCGACGGATCGCGGTCGGCGGCGATCTCGAACGGGGTCGGGCGCTGCGTGACGGGGTCGCCGAACGCGACGATCTGCCGCCCGCGGCGAAGGGCCGAGGCCGATTCGGCGACGCTCAGGGCGCCGGCATCCGCCAGGATCACGACGTCGAACGCGGGCCGGGCCGGCAGGGAGGCCACCTCGTAGGGCGACGCGATCCAGACGGGCGCGAGCGTGCGCAGGAGCTTCGGCGCGACGGCGAGCAGTTCGGCAGCCGACGCTGTGCCCTCGCGCAGCGCGGCCTTGAGCGCCGCGGTCTCGTCAGCCTCGTCGACGATCGCGATCTTCCATCGCGTCGCGAGCTCGGCCGCCAGCTGCTGCCCCGCCGAGGCGGCGTGCGCCTCGTCGACGAGGCGGAAATCGCGTTCGAGGCGATCGACGACGCTGGTGTTGGCTCCGAGCAGTGCACGGTCGCTGCGAAGCATCGCCTCGAGGGCGGACTGCCACCAGGCGAACTCGAACTCCGCCGCGACGCGCTCCTCGGGCACATGGCGCACCGAGAGCTCGGTGAGCAGGCCCTCGAGGCCGAGGGAGGCGAGTTCACCGCGCAGCGTCGCTCGTTCGACGAGGTTGTCGAACACGTCGGACTCGGCGGCGAGCCCGGCGAGGATGCGCACGAGCTCGGGGATCGGCGTCGCGAGCAGATCGTGCCCCGGGCCGAGCACGCGCGAGAGTTCGGCGAGGTCGGCGTCGACGCGCTGCCACGAGGTCGCGACCGCGTCGAGACCCGCGGGGATCTCGGGGACGACGCCCACTTCGGCCAAGCGCTGCCACTGTTCGCGCTGCTTCTGCACGCGCACGAGGGCGTCGTGCATGTCGGTGACGTGCATGCCCGGCCGGACGTACTCCTTCGAGAGCCGTCGCAGGCGACGCCGTGTCGCACCGTTCATCTCGGGAGTGTCGCGGCGGGTGGAGTGCGCCTCGATCAGATCGCCCAGCGGACGCTCGAAGACGGTCAGGCTGAAGCGGTCGAGCGACGCGCGGATCCCCTGGAGGAGGCGGATGTACGCACCGAGCTCGGCGAGCGTCGTGAACGGCCGCATCCGGGTCTGCCCGATGAGCTCGTATGCGCGCTCGAGGATCTCGGGGATCTCGGTGCGGTGCAGGCGGCCTGCCAGAGCGTGTGCGGCGCGTGCCTGCTCGGTCGTCTCGAACGCGACGCCGTACCACGGCGAGTCATCGGGCCCGAAACGGAACTCGCCCAGCCGAGCGGCGGTCGCGAGCGATGCGGCCGCTTCGGCGCGACGCGTCGAGAGGCGCTGGAGGGTCGCGGCATCGAAGCGCGTGGCTGCCGACGGCTGCGGCGACTCGGCCGCGATCGTCGTCAGCTTCTGCAGCACTTCGAGCGGCGAGACGCCGAGCATGGGATGCCGCTGCGTCAGCGAGACGCGATAGTCGCGCAGAACCGTGCGCAGCCGAACGAGGGCGTCGTCGATCTCGCCCATCTTCGGGTGCTGCGCCTTCTCGTTCCGGGCGATCGCGCGAATGAGGTCGCGGTGGACACCCCGGGGCGAGACGGCCAGCCCGGGCAGCCCGATGCCGGCGAGGCGGTGACGGACCCCCTCCAGAGTGGAGCGGCGGGCGCTGACGACGAGGACGCGCTTGCCACGGCGGACCAGCTCGCCGACGGCGTTGATGATCGTCTGCGTGCCGCCCGTGCCCGGCAGCGTGTGGACGACGAGCGACTGCCCGGCGACGATCCGGTCGAGGACGCCTTCCTGCTCGGCGTCGGCGTCGAGCAGCAGTCGGTCGGATGCCGGCGGGCGGTCGTCCGAGGGCACGGCGTCGGGAACGGGGTAACGGGTCGCGACGAGCGCGCGGTCGTCCTCGTGGCCGGCGAGAGCGTTGAGCACGGGGACGTCGAGGTCCGCCGCGTCGCGCTCGGCGCGAGCGGCGACATCCGCGAACGTCGAGACGATCAGCCGCGGCTGGACCGTGAAGGTGTCGACATGGGCGGTCAGGGCGCGCAGATGGTCGATGACGGGCTGCGGCTTGAAGACGCCGCCGTCGTACGCGAGCGCAGCGAGCCCGCGCCGGTCGAGGTCGATTCCGAAGTGCGCACGCGCGATCTCGACGAGTTCGGGATTGACGGAGAACGAGCCGTGGAGCTTGAGATCGAAGTCGCCGTGATGGCGGCGGATGGCGAGCGGGCGGAGAAGGACCGGGGCGTTGTAGGTGAGACCTCCGGCCCGCCACGAGGCGAATCCGACGCCGAGGTGGACGGTGTCGAGGCCGCGCGTGGTGCGGAGTTCGACGTCCTTCGCGGTGATGCGCCCGGCGGCGAGGCGGGCCGTGCGCAGCGCCACCTCGTCGCGGAAGAGGTTCGACAGGAGCGTCGAACGGCCGGTGATGAACTGCGGGAGGCTGCCCGGATGCGCCTTGGTGATGTCGATGCCGACATCGTCGGAAGCGATGTAGTGGAGCAGCGTCGAACGGCCGCCGAGGCGGGCGGCCTGCACACGGATGCGTTCGCGCTCCGGGTCGGCAACGTGGGCGACGGCGACGTCGTCTTCGGCGACATCGAGTTGCGCCGGGGTCACCGAATCGACCCGAACCTCGTCGGCTGCGTCCGGACGGACGGCTCCTCGATCTCCTCGCCACACAGCACACACCCTAAGCGGCGCGCCTGCATCCGACCCTCAGGCGCCGCCGAGTTTCGCGCTATTTCCGACACGCCGGACGATCGGCGGTTCCTCCCCCGGCGCCTGTCGCCGCCGCCCATCCCCCGCATCGTCCCCGCGCGCCGGGCGCAGCGGGGCCGCCCAGGATGATGGAGCCATGACCGACGCAGCATTCGCGGTGCACCCCACGCCGATCGGCGATGCCCTCCTCGTCGTGACCGAGACCGGCCTCGCCCACCTCGACATCCTCGACCGCCCCGCCGAGATCGCCCTCGCCGACCTCGCCCCGAGCCTCGGCGCGCTCCCGGTCCACGACCCCGGCGCGGTTGCCGACGTGGCCGCCGAACTCGACGAGTACTTCGCGGGCCGGCTGCGGCACTTCCGGACGCCGATCGACTGGCTCCTGGCCCCGCCGGGATTCGCCGGCGCCGCACTGCGCGCGGTGTGCCGCGTTTCCTACGGCGAGGTGGCGACCTACGGCGAGATCGCGATCACCGCCGGCTCACCGCGAGCGCACCGAGCTGTCGGGTCTGCGTGCGCGCGGACGCCGATCTCGATCGTCGTGCCCGCACACCGTGTCGTCCGCAGCGACGGATCGATCGGAGAGTACGGCGGCCATCCCGAGCGCAAGCGATTCCTGCTCGACCTCGAGAGCCGAGCCGACTCCGGCCGCGTGTAGGCCGCGCCGGAACGGCGACGGCCCCGGGCAGCGCGCCCGGGGCCGTCGTCTCGATCAGCGAGGTGTCGCGGCCTAGTGATCGACCGCCTTCTCCGCGCCATGACCGGTCAGAGAACGCACCTCCATCTCGGCCGCCTTCACCGGGTCCTCCCGCCGCCGCTCGGTGACTGAACCCAGCCAGCCGAGGAAGAAGCCCAGCGGAATCGACACGATGCCCGGGTTGTTGAGCGGCCAGATCGCCGTGCCGACGTTCTTGAACACGCTGGTCTCGGTGCCCCAGAAGACGGGCGACAGGATGATGAGGATGATGGCTGCCGCCAGGCCGCCGTACATGCTCCACACCGCGCCCCGCGTCGTGAACTGCCGCCAGAAGAGCGAGTAGATGATCGTCGGGAGGTTCGCCGAAGCCGCGACGGCGAAGGCGAGGGCCACCAGGAACGCGACGTTCTGTCCCTGCACGCCGATGCCGCCGACGATCGCGAGGATGCCGATCACGATGACCGTGCGGCGAGCGACCTTGACCTCGCCGTCGGGCGGCACGTTCCCCTTCTTGACGACGTTCGCGTAGATGTCGTGCGCGAACGACGCCGCCGCCGTGATCGTGAGGCCCGCCACGACCGCGAGGATCGTCGCGAAAGCCACCGCCGAGATGAAGCCGAGCAGCAGGGGGCCACCCAGTTCGAGGGCGAGCAGTGGAGCAGCGGAGTTGACCCCGCCGGGCGCCGAGGCGATGCGCTCCGGACCGACGAGCGCGCCCGCACCGTAGCCGAGCACGAGGGTGAGGAGGTAGAAGAGGCCGATGAGCCAGATCGCCCACACCACCGAGCGACGGGCCTCTTTCGCGGTGGGCACCGTGTAGAAGCGCATGAGGACGTGCGGCAGACCCGCCGTTCCCAGCACGAGCGCGACCGCGAGCGAGATGAAGTCCCACGGGTTGGCGCCGTACTGCAGGCCCGGTCCGAGGATCGCCTCTCCCTTCGGCGAGGCGGCGACCGCGCTCTCGAGGAGCGTGTTGAGGTTGAACCCGTTGATCGCCAGCACCCAGATCGTCATGACGAGCGCGCCGCCGATGAGCAGGAACGCCTTGACGATCTGCACCCACGTCGTGCCCTTCATGCCGCCGATCAGCACGTAGACGATCATCAGCACGCCGACGACGGCGACCACGATCGACTGGCCGACCTGCTCGGTGATGCCCAGCAGCAGTGAGACCAGACCGCCCGCTCCCGCCATCTGCGCGAGCAGGTAGAAGAAGCACACCGCGAGCGTGGTGATGGCGGCCGCCATCCGCACCGGCGTCTGCTTCAGCCGGAACGACAGCACGTCGGCCATCGTGAACTTGCCGGTGTTGCGCATGAGCTCGGCGACGAGCAGCAGGGCGACGAGCCAGGCCACGAGGAATCCGATCGAGTACAGGAACCCGTCGTATCCGTTGATCGCGATCGCGCCGCAGATGCCGAGGAAGGATGCCGCCGACAGATAGTCGCCGGCGATCGCGAAGCCGTTCTGCGGCCCGGTGAACGAACGGCCCGCGGCGTAGTAGTCGGCCGCGGTCTTGTTGTTGCGGCTGGCACGGATGACGATGAACAGCGTCACCGCGACGAATGCGCCGAAGATCGAGATGTTCAGCACCGGGTTGTTGTCGACGGTCTCCCCCGCCGCGACGACGGCCGCCCCCAGGCCGTTCACCGCTTCCCAGAATCCGTTCACGAGCCGGCCTCCTGTCGCTCGAGATCGTTCCGGATCGCCGACGAGATCGGGTCGAGCTTGTGGTTGGCGTACCAGACGTAGCCCATGGTGATCGCGAAGGTCGTGACGAACTGGCCGAGCCCGAACAGCAGACCGACGGTGATGTCACCCCAGACACGCTGCGCCATGAAGTCGGTCGCGAACGACGACAGCAGCACGTAGACGAAGTACCAGACGAGGAAGACGATCGTCAGCGGCCATACGAAGCTGCGGTGCTTGCGCTTGAGTTCCCGGAACGGCGCCGACTCCTCGACGGCGACATAGTCCACTCCGCCGGGAGGCGGCGAGTGGGTGGGCGATGCGGTCATGTGGCCTCCTTGCCTCATGGTGAGCAGCTCTCCAGCGGTCGTCGTCGTCGAGCGACCGCGATGGTAGGGTCGACGCTACGAAAGGCGGCAACGAGGCCGTCACCCCCGGAAGTAGGTAGTGCGTGACGGCACTGGCGGCACCCGAGAACGACGCGCAACTGGTCTCCCGCGCGGTCGATGACCTCGCGCGCAGCACACGCTTTCCCGTCGTCTTCGGCGGCCTCGAGAGCCAGGGCTCGGTTCACGTCACCGCGATCGCCGGAGCGCGGTCGCATTCCATCGACGATCTGGTGGTGCGCGCCGGCCGCGGGCTGGGCGGCGCCGCGATGGTCGAACGGCGTCCGCGGCTCGCTCTCGACTACCGCACCGCGCGCACCATCACGCACGACTACGACCGGGCCATTCTCGGCGAGGGCATCGCCACCCTCTTCGCCGTACCGATCGTCACCGAGGGCCGGGCGCGCGGGGTGCTGTACTGCGGTTCCTGGTCGCAGGCTCCGGTGGGCGACCTCGTGGCGCGTCCGGCGTTCCGAGCGGCTGACGCGATCAGCACCGAGCTGCGCATCCGCGACGAGGTGCAGCGTCGGCTGGCGCTGGCGCCGGCACCCGAGTCCGCGGCCGGCCTCTCCCCCGCCGCGCGAGAGGATCTGCGCGAGAGCTTCGCCGAGCTGCGCAGCATCGCCGCGACGATCGACGACGCCGACCTGCGGGCGCGGCTGGCGGCGATCGAGCGCCGCCTCACCACAGTCGCGGGCGACGGCGCGGCGTCGGCGAAGGATGCCGAGGTGCAGCTCTCTCCGCGCGAGCTCGACGTTCTCGCCTGCTGCGCCCTCGGCTCGACGAACGCGGAGATCGGGGCGGCGCTGAGCCTCAAAGAGGGAACCGTGAAGTCGTACCTCCAGGCGGCGATGGCCAAGCTCGACGCGTCGACCCGTCATGCGGCCGTCGCGCGCGCGCGGCGTCTCGGCCTGCTGCCCTGACCGCGGATTCAGGCGGCGATGCGCAGGCCGGCGACCTGCTCGGCGATGACGGCGCCGTACTCCGTGATCATCCGGTCTCGACCCAACCGGTCCCGAGCGGCGAGCGCGGCGCCTCCGAACGCGACGCGCTCCTCGACGGCACGACCCCAACCGGCCGCGATCGCATCCGGGTTGCGCGGGGTGACGATGCCGATCCCCTCGACGAGACGGGCCGCGTCGCCGACATCCGTCGTGACCGGTACCGCGCCGCTCGCCGCCCCCTCCAGCAGGCACAGGGGGGCCGCCTCGCCGAACGCGCTCGTGAGTGAGACGACGTCCGCGGCGCGGTAGATCGCGGGCATGTCGTCACGGATGCCGAGAGCATGGATGCGGTCGCCGCCGATGACCTCCAGCAGCTCCGTGAGACGGGGGTTCTCGCGCGTCATCCCCGCTCCGCACATGACGTAGTGCGCATTCGGCACGAGCGCTCGATGCGCGGCGACCGACCGCAGGAACAGCTCGGGATCCTTCATCGCGTCGAACCGAGCCGCATAGGCGACGACGACCGCCCGGTCGGGGATGCCGAGCTCACGCCGCACGCGGTCACCCCCGCGGGTGACCGACGGCTCGAAGCGCGAGAGGTCGATGCCGTTGTCGACGACATGACGCTGCGTGTCGCCCAGGACCGATGCGTAGGCGGCATCCGTCGACCGCGCGCATGACACCGCCGCCGTGACGATCCCGCGACGGACGCTCTCACCCAGCCACTCCAGAGCATCGCCCGAATGCTCCGGGTCGGACCGGTGCAGGCACGTCACGACAGGCCGGTCGGGCAGCATCATCGCCTCATCGAGAGCGAGCAGGAGTCCGAGCGGCTGCTCCTTGAGGGTGAGCACGACGTCGGCCGCGGCGATAGCGCGCGCCGCGGTGCGCAACTGCCGCGACGAGAAGGCGTGCGGCGCGTGCGGCACCGGCCCCGCCGTCTTTCCCAGAGACGTGATCCCGATGCCCGAGGCGCGCAGCGCCCGATACCGCGGGTCGCCGGCCATGTGCTGGACGGTCGACTCGCGCCGCGCCCGCGACGCGATGGCGAGCACGCTGTGGTGCTGTTCGCCCCGCGCGTGGAGGCCGGCGACGACATCGCTGTGCAGGATTCGAGCCCCGCCGGCGAAGAAGCCCTCGGTGAGGGAGAGGACGCGAAGCGGAGCGCTCATTCAGGACCTTCGGGATCGACGCGGCGGGTGCGATCCATCGTGCGGCAACGCCCGCCCGCGGCGAGTGAACCGCGGACGAGCGTTGCGTGAACGAACGGCGCCGGACGCCGGTCCCGAGAGCCGGGCTCAGAGGATGGGCTTGCCTCCCGTGACCGCCAGACGTGCGCCCGAGATGTACGACGCTTCGTCCGACGCCAGCAGCACGTAGGCCGAGGCGAGCTCGGCAGGCTGCCCGGCGCGTCCCAGCGGCGTCTGCTCGCCGAAGCTCTCCACCGCATCCGACGGCAGGGTCGCCGGGATCAGCGGGGTCCAGATGGGCCCCGGGGCGACGCCGTTCGCGCGGATGCCGCGCTCGCCCAGCATCTGCGCGAGCGACGCCGTGATGCTCGCGATTGCCGCCTTCGTCGCCGCGTAGGGCAGGAGGTTGGGCGAGGGCTGGTCGGACTGCACCGAGCTCGACCCGATGATCGACGATCCCGGCCCCATGTGGGGCAGGGCCGCCTTGACCAGGTGGAAGTACGCGTCGACGTTCGTCGCCCACGTGAAGTCCCACTCCTCGTCGGGGATCTCCTCGAGGGTCTCGCGGTTCATCTGGAAGGCGGCGTTGCTGACGAGGATGTCGATCCCGCCGAGCTCTTCCACGGTGCGGCGGACGACCTCACGGCAGTGGGCCGGGTCGGAGATGTCACCCGGGATGAGGACGGCGCGGCGCCCGGCCTCTTCGACGAAGCGCTTGGCCTCTTCGGCATCCTCGTGCTCGTCGAGGTAGCTGATGGCGACATCCGCTCCCTCGCGGGCGTAGGCGAGCGCCACAGCCTTTCCGATGCCGCTGTCGCCGCCGGTGATGAGCGCGCGCTTGCCGGCGAGCTTCCCGGAGCCGCGGTAGGTCTCCTCGCCGTAGTCGGGCTTCGGCACCATCGCCTGGTCGGTTCCCGGGACGTTCTGCTGCTGGGGTTCCATGGTCATCCCTCTCTGTCGTCGAACGGTGCTTCTACCCGATCCCCCTCAGCCGTCGGATTCACGGGGCTTGACACGAGAGGGCCGAGTCCGGCATCGCGCGACCGTGCGCGGGCCGCTTCAGTCGACGCCGCGCGAGCGGGCGATGGCCGCAGCGGGGGCGATGCCGCCGTCGCGCCAGACCGCGCCGTGGCCGGGCAGCACGAGGTGCGCACCCGTCGCGGCGAGCAGCGAGAGCGAGTCCAGCGCCTCGTCGCTGTGCGCCGTGGCCGCGCGAGCGACGACCCGCGGACCGGTGCGTCCCGTGTACGGATCGAGGGTGACCAGTGCGTCTCCGGTGAGCAGGATCCCGGCCGATTCGAGGAGGAACGCGCAGTGCCCGTCGGTGTGGCCGGGTGTCGCGATCGGGAGAATGCCGCCTGCGAGCGGGATGGAGTGTCCGGGCACGATCGACGGATCGGTCCGCACGCCCTTCACCCCGAGCGCCCCCGCGCCCACCATCCTGGCCAGGATCGGGAGCGCCGCCGGGTAGCGGAAGGGATACGGGAACCGGGCGGCCTCGTGCGCATAGCGGTACGGATGCCGGGCCAGCTCCTCGTCGCCGGGGTGGACGTCGGCGACGAGGTGGTGCTCGTCTGCGAGGCGCTCGCACATCCCCACGTGGTCGAAGTGTCCGTGGGTGAGCAGCAGCGCGTCGATGTCGGACGGGTGGGCGCCCACAGCCGCGAGGGCCTGTTCGAGGAGCGGCCACGTGCGCGGGAGTCCCGCGTCGATGAGGACGAGCCCGTCATCGGACGCCACGAGGTAGGCGTTCACGCCGCCGCGGGCGAGTTGATACACACCCTCGGCGACCTCGGTCACGCGCGGTAGGTGATCGGTCATGGCTCCCCCTCCGGTCCCGCCCGATGATCCGCGGGGGCTAGGAGGAGCGCGCGGGGCTTGACAGATCGATCGGCCGTCACCCGCCGCGCGGGCGTGATGGTTGCACCGAGCCCGGGAGGAGTCAAGGCCGGTGGCGTGCGCGGCGGGCCCGACGTACGTTCGCCGCGCCGGCGCACTCGGCGTTCGGCCGATCCCCAGGAGGCGAGATGTTCTTTCATCGACAGGAACTGCAGTTCGAGGCCCGTCCGGAGAAGCCCGACGCGATCTTCGCGCGACGGATGCAGGAGGTGCTCGGCGGCCAGTACGGCGAGATCACCGTGGCCATGCAGTATGGGTTCCAAGCGTGGAACGCCCACATCCCGGGCAAGTACCGCGACCTGCTCTACGGCATCGGGGCGGAGGAGTTCGGCCACGTCGAGATGCTCGCGATCATGATCGCGCAGCTGCTCGAGAAGGCCCCGGCCGAGCAGTCCGAGGCTGCGGCGAAGTCCGACCCCGTCCTCGGCGCCGTCATGGGCGGCATGGATGTGCAGTCCGCGATCGTCGCCGGTGCCGGTGCGCGCCCGGTCGACTCGAACGGCAACCCGTGGCAGGGCTCGTACATCACCGCGAGCGGGAACCTGCTCGCCGACTTCACGGCCAACGCCAACGCCGAGATGCAGGGCCGCGTGCAGGTCGCGCGGATCTACCACATGACCGACGACAAGGGGGTCCGGGACATGCTCTCGTTCCTCCTGGCGCGCGACACGATGCACCAGAACCAGTGGATCCGCGCGGCGCAGGAGCTGCGCGAAGAGGGAGTGGAGGACATCCCCGTGCCGTCGAACTTCCCGCTCTCGAACGAGGCGCGCGAGCACGCGTACAAGTACATCAACTTCTCCGACGGTGCCGCGGCAGCCGAGGGCTCGTGGGCATCGGGCCCCACCCCCGACGGCAAGGGCGAGTTCACGTACCTCGACGGACCCGACACCTCGGTTCCGATGCCCCCGCCCACGCAGCCGGACCCCCGGTTCTACGGCACCGACGCGAAGCCGAACCTCCTCGACAAGGCCGAGGGCGTCATCCGCGACAAGCTCTGATCCTCGGCGGGGCACGGTCGCGGGCGCCGCGGCCGTGCCCCGGTGCAAGGGATCTCACCCGACACCCCGATCGGATGCCGTTCCGGCCGGGGTGTCGGTGGTGATCCCTTGCATCGGCGCGCACCGTGGCCCGGGCGGGCGCGCGGTCAGTCGGCTCTGAAGCCCGAGAGCTTGTGCGTGCCGTCGCAGAACGGCTTGATCGCGCTCACGCCGCACCGGCAGAGAGCCATCGTGCGCCGGTTGCGCGGGATCGGGTTGCCCGCGTCATCGAGCAGTTCGACGTCGCCCCGCACGAGCAGCGGCCCGTCGGGGCACGCGGTGATGGTCACGGATGCACCGCGGTGCTCGCTCATCGTGTCTCCTTCTTCCGTAGCGTTCTCATGCTGTTCGCCGCTTTCCGCAGTCGCGTGCCCCGGTAGGGCACCCCGCCGCGCAGGCGCAGCGACAGCGCCACCCAGCTCGTCACGCCTCGCTCGACGACCCAGGGGACGGCCCACAGCGCATCCGTTCGCCCGAACACCCCGCCGCCCCCATCGCGGCGGCGCCCGGCCTCCGCGACGGCGATGACCGCCACCCCGGCGAGCGCGAGTGCTGCCGGTCGCCGGCGTAGCGCGAGGATGAGCGGAACGACTGCCAGCTCCACCGCGAGCCGAGCGGGCTGCGCGAGGCTGTCGTACGCCTGGCGCACGCGCTGCTCGCGAAAGCGGCCAGCAGTCGCGGGCCGGCGCGCGACGAAGATGTCGCGTGCGATGCGACGACGGCCGCCGCGGGCGAGGACCGTGCGTTCGAGCTCAAGATTCTCGAAGAGGACGTCGGTGTCGTAGCCGGGGCGCGCGCGGGCGGTCCGCACGGCGACGGTTCCGGAGAAGTCTCCCCCGAAGGCCCGGTTGACGAGGGTTCGGCCCGTATCCCAGCGGGCGTGCCACGGGCGGGGTCGCTGCCAGATGTTCTGAGGCCGGACGATGTCGGCATCCGCCAGCGCCGCAACCACCCGTTGCAGCGCGCCGTCGTCGTACCGGACGTCGTCGTCGGCGATCACGGTCACCGGATGCCGGGCGAGGAGAAGCCCCGTCATCGCTCCGCGTGCCTTCCCATTGCGGCCGGGGACCGACGGCGGAACCACCCGCACGGCGTTCCAGTCTCGGCGGTGGGCGGCGAACAGGTGCGCGGGCGAGCCGTCGACGACGGTGACGTCGACGCGACGGGCGAGCCAGGCGAGGTACTCCCCCAGCTCGGCCTCATCGGCCCGATGGGTCTCGTCATCCCAGCGCAGGGGCAGAACGTACTCGACGTCCTCGCGCATCACGCCGTGAGGTCGGGAAGAACGCCGCCGCGGAGCGCGCTGCGCCCCGCCTCCCAGGCGGCAAGCACATGGTCGCCCACGAGGTCGTCCAGGACCAGGCACGCGCGGGCGCCGAAGAGGATGTCGGGCAGCAGGTCGGGCTCGTCCTCGGCGAGGGACCCCGCGAGGTCGCGGCCGGCGATCTGCTCGTGCACGGCGTCGGCCTCGACGTGCTCGTCGAAGTACCACGTGACATCGGTCCCGAATCCGAGGCGGCGGAAGCCGTCACCGTAGGAGCGATTGGGGATCGACGAGGTCATCTCGAAGGCCGCGAGGTGACCGACGACCGCGCCGCGCAGGCGACGGTGGAGCCCGAACAGCGACATGGCGTTGTGGCTGGCGAGCACGACAGCGGGCACCGTGTCGATGTACGCGCCGTACGTGTCGTCGAGGCCCACGCCGCGCACGGTCTGGGCGAAGATCGTCGCGTGCACGCGTGCCGGGTCACCGCCGCCGTACTCGTCGGACTGGATCTCGACGAGCGCCGCCTTCGAGCGACCGCTGAGCCGCGGGATCGCCCACGAGTGCGGGTCCGCTTCGCGCAGCGTGTAGACGGTGCGGAGGATGAGGAACTCGCGCAGCTGCTCGAGCGATGCCTTCTTCGCGACGTATCGCGACATGCCGGGCCCCGCGGTCGGGGCGGTCAGGTCGAACAGCCAGCGAGCAACGGCGTCACGGTCGGGCTCGGGCGGGTCGACGACCTCGGCCGAATCACGCAGGGCCGCTTCGAAGGCGCGCTCGATGCGGCCGCGCGCGGCGATGAGCGACGGCTCCCACTCCCACGAGGCGTCGAGGCCGGGCAGCGAGCCGTAGTGGAGGGCGTACATCAGGAACAGGGCGAGCTGCAGGTCATCGTCGCGGAGAATGTCGCCCGTCTCGGCGAGCGCGCGACCGACGATCTCGGGAGCATCGACGGGCAGACCGCTCGTCGCCGGTGCGACGAGCACCCGCTGGAGCATGGCGCTGACAGGTCCCCTCGAGCAGAACGGCAGAGGGTCGGCGATGCCGAGATCGATCGGGACGGTCTCGATGGTGGTGCTCATGGGGCTCCTCGGGGGTGACAGCCGTGACCGTACGTGCCCCGCGCGGCATCCTTCGAGCGGGTTGACCGGCATCATCCGCGTGTGCAAGCTCACCTCACGGAACGGGCGCGACGCGCGCGGACGATAGCGCGCAGTCGTCGGCTCGTCCAGCCCGTGGGCCGTCGCCGGGCTGCGGCCGCATCGTGGCGGCACCGTGTCCGCCCGAACCCCGGCAGAGAGGCGATCGATGAAAGCCATGACCTACCGCGGACCGTACAAGGTCCGTGTGGAAGAGAAGCCCGATCCGCGCATCGAACACCCCCATGACGCGATCGTGCGGGTGACGCTCGCGGCCATCTGCGGCTCGGACCTGCACCTCTACCACGGCATGATGCCCGACACCCGGATCGGTCACACCTTCGGCCACGAGTTCATCGGCGTCGTCGAGCAGCTGGGCGGTGCGGTGACGAATCTCGCCGTCGGCGACCGGGTCATGGTGCCGTTCAACATCTACTGCGGATCGTGCTACTTCTGCGCACGCGGGCTGTTCTCGAACTGCCACAACGTCAACGCCAACGCGACCGCGGTCGGCGGCATCTACGGCTATTCGCACACGGCGGGCGGATACGACGGCGGTCAGGCCGAGCGCGTGCGTGTTCCCTTCGCGGATGTCGGACCCACCGTCATCCCGGATTGGATGTCGGACGAGGACGCGCTCATGCTCACGGACGCCTATTCGACGGGTTACTTCGGCGCCCAGCTGGGGAGCATCGTCGAGGGCGACACCGTCATGGTGCTCGGTGCCGGGCCGGTGGGTCTCGCGGCGGCGCAGTCGGCCTGGCTCATGGGTGCTGGGCGGGTCATCTCGTTCGACCACCTCGACTACCGCCTGACGAAGGCGCGCGAGTTCGCCC
This sequence comes from Microbacterium sp. 1262, assembly GCF_040544895.1. NCBI lineage: Bacteria > Bacillati > Actinomycetota > Actinomycetes > Micrococcales > Microbacteriaceae > Microbacterium > Microbacterium sp. 1262. The sequence continues at coordinate 691,126 of NZ_JBEPKU010000001.1, read as the reverse complement.
ATGCCGAGACGGTGAACATCTCCGAACACAGCGACGTCGTCGTGGAGATGAAACGGATGACCGACTACCTCGGCGCCGACGTCGTCATCGATGCCGTGGGTGCCGAGGCGGACGGCAACGTCACCCAGCACGTCACCTCTGCCAAGCTCAAGCTGCAAGGCGGCTCGCCCGTCGCCCTGAACTGGGCCATCGACGGAGCACGCAAAGGCGGATCGGTCTCGGTGATCGGTGCGTACGGTCCGCTGTTCAGCGCGGTGAAGTTCGGCGACGCCCTCAACAAGGGACTCACGCTGCGGATGAACCAGGCACCGGTCAAACGGCAGTGGCCGCGCCTGTTCGAGCACATCCGTGCGGGGTACATCTCGCCGAGCGACATGATCACCCACCGCATCCCTCTCGACCACATCGCCGAGGGTTACCACATGTTCTCGTCCAAGCTCGATGACTGCGTGAAGACGGTCGTCGTCCCCTCGGAAGGCTGACCCATGACCTCGAACCGCTCTGACGTGCCGACCCCGTACACCGCGAGCGCGCCCCGCCCGGCTCCCGACCGCGCGGCGCTGCGCGCCCGCATACCGGGATGGGGCGTCGACCTCGATCCCGCCGACCGCCCCTCCGGTACCGTCGAGAAGATCGACGAGGCCGCCGCCGAGCGCGGGATGCCGCCGCGCCAGGGCCTCGACCCGCGCCGCGAGCGCTCGATCGAGCACGCCTTCCTCACCCCCGTCTACGGCACGGCGCAGCCGCTTCACGGACTGTCCGGTCGTATCCGCAGGCTCGGATACGACCGGTTCAGCGAGGGGCGCGCCGCGCACTGGCTGCTCCTCATCGCCGGCGATCGCGTCGAGGCGATCGGTGCGCATCTGCGTTCGTTCGCGACCACGCGGCCCGATAACCCGATCACCGAGACCGGTGTTCTGAGCGAGGCCCGGCGGCATCCGATCCGGTCGCGGTTCGGACGCGGCCGCGTCGATCAGCGCCACACGTGGCTCGACCCCGTTCTCGTCGCGGGTCCGTGGGTGCTCGCCGCTTGGGGCGTGTTCCGCCTCGTGCGCCGGGCAGTCCGGCGGAGCTAGCCCGGGCGGGCGGTCAGCGCCGAGGTGTCTCGGCGACGGTCGCCGGATCAGCGAGGGGTTCGAAGAGCGCGCCGTCACTCGGCGGCGTCTTCGCACCGCGACGGACGCGCGCATCGGCGATGTCGGCGGACAGGCGCGCGGTCACCCGTGGCGCCAGCCGCGCACCGATGAGCGAGGCCCGTGCCTTCCAGCCGGCGGGCTGCGCGACCCGCGGGTGCAGGCCCGCACGAAGGATGGCGTCGACGACCGGTTCCGGCTCATCCATGAGCGGCATCCGCAGCGCCCGGCCCGCGTGGTTGCCCGCGTGCCGCCAGAAGGGTGTCCGCACGGCCCACGGCAGCACGGCAGCCACCGCGACGCCTGAGACTCCCGTGAGCCGGAGCTCCTGCTGCAACGTCTGGGTGAGGCTGAGCAGCCCGGCCTTGGTCGCCGCGTACGAGGCCTGGTAGGCCAGGGGCACGACGCTCTCGACCGAGGCCGTGTTCACGAGCACGCCGGATCCCTGCGCGATGAATCGACCCAGCGCGACGTGCGCTCCGCGCATGGCCCCGATGAGGTTCGTCTCGACGACGCGGACGTGCTCCTCGATCGGGACGTCGCCGAACAGGCCGATCGTGCCGACCCCGGCGTTGTGCGCCCAGACGTCGATGCGCCCGAACACCGTTTCCGCCTCGTCGGCGAGGCGCTCGAGGTCACCCGGGCGCGAGACATCGCCGACCACGGCATGCGCTCGTCCCCCGGAATCGCGGATGCGCTCGACGAGGCTCGTCAGCGCGTCCGCTCGTCGGGAGAACACGACGACGGCCGCCCCGAAGTTCGCCGCGCGCAGGGCGACGCCTCGCCCGATGCCCGTCGAGGCCCCCACGACGACGACGGTAAGCCCGGACAGGTCGGCGAGACGCGAAGAAGCAGCCATGCTCGAAGCATCGCTGCCACCGCGCTCACAGCGATGCCCGTTGCGGCGGGTGCTCCCAGGCGCTACGGGCATCGCCGTCGGTACGCCGATCAGCGATCGGTACGCGCGTCCTCGGCGGCCTCTTCGGCCTCGGCGCCCTCTTCGGGCGACTCGGAACCGGCGGAGGCCGCTTCGTTGTCCTCGTGCTGGTGCTCGTCGTCTCGTCCGTGGTGGTCGGCACTCATCTGGCTTCTCCGATCGGCTCGTGTGGCGCCCCCGACTGCGGAGGCACCTTCCACTCTGCACGCGGATCGGATGCCGCGAACCGGGCTTGCACCGGGAGCGGATGCGTGCGAGCCGCACCGCTCCCGGAAACCGCGGTCAGTCGCGCGTCTCCGAGCGGTGGCGGGGCTTGCGAGCCGGCCGGTCGTCGCGGTCGCCGTCACGGTCGCGGTCACGGTCACGCGGTCGGTCGTCACGGTCGAGGCGGCCGCGCGAGCTGCGGCTCGGCCCACCGGTGTCGACGCGGATCTCGATCGCCTTGCCCGAGATGCGGGTGTCGGCCAGACGGTCGAGCGTCGACTGGGGCATGTCGGACGGCAGCTCGACGAGCGAGAAGTCGGGACGGATCTGGATCGCGCCGAAGTCGCCGCGGCTGAGACCGCCCTCATTCGCGAGCGCCCCGACGATCTGACGGGGCTCGACGCGGTGGCGCTTGCCCACCGCGATGCGGTAGGTCGTCATGTTCGGGTTGCTCGCACGCGGGCGGCGTTCCGGACGCCCGTCGCGGTCGTCGCGGTCGAACGAGCGCGGGGCGCGGTCCTCGCGCGGAGCGCGTGCGCGCGGCTCGGGGTCGGGCTCGAGCAGCAGCGGGGTCTCGCCCTGCGCGACGACGGCGAGCGCGGCGGCGACATCCACTTCGGGCACGTCGTGGTGACGGACGTAGTGGGCGACGATGTCGCGGAACCGCTCGATGCGGTCGGTGTCTTCCAGCGCCGCGGTGATGCGATCGTCGAAGCGCGAGAGGCGGGTGACGTTGACCTCGTCGACGCTCGGCAACTGCATCTGCGTGAGCGGCTGGCGCGTCGCGCGCTCGATCGCGTTCACGAGCCCGCGCTCGCGCGGCGTGACGAAGCTGATCGCGTCACCCGTGCGGCCGGCACGCCCGGTGCGGCCGATGCGGTGCACGTACGACTCGGTGTCGGTCGAGATGTCGAAGTTGACCACGTGCGAGATGCGCTCGACGTCGAGGCCGCGGGCAGCGACATCCGTGGCGACGAGGATGTCGAGCTTGCCCGACTTCAGCTGGTTGACGGTGCGCTCGCGCTGCACCTGAGCCACGTCGCCGTTGATGGCGGCGGCAGAGTAGCCGCGGGCGCGCAGCTTCTCGGCGACCTCCTCGGTCGCGCTCTTCGTGCGGGCGAAGACGATCATCGCCTCGAAGTTCTCGACCTCGAGGATGCGGGTGAGCGCATCGATCTTCTGCTGATACGACACGATCAGGTAGCGCTGGGTGATCGTCGAGGAGGTCGTCGTCTTCGACGCGACCGTGATCTCCTCGGGGTCGTTGAGGTACTGCTTCGACATCCGGCGGATGGCCGCAGGCATGGTCGCGGAGAACAGCGCGACCTGCTTGGTGTCGGGGGTGTCGGCGAGGATCGTCTCGACGTCCTCGGCGAAGCCCATCTTCAGCATCTCGTCGGCCTCGTCGAGCACGAGGTACTTCAGCTCGGAAAGGTCGAGCGTGCCCTTGTCGAGGTGGTCCATGATGCGGCCGGGCGTTCCGACGATGACGTGGACTCCCCGGCGCAGCGCCGAGAGCTGCACGCCGTAGCCCTGACCGCCGTAGACCGGGAGGACGTGGACGCCCTTCGTGCGCGAGGCGTACTTCTCGAACGCCTCGCAGACCTGCAGTGCGAGCTCGCGGGTCGGGGCGAGCACGAGGGCCTGCGGGGTTTTCTGGGTCAGGTCGAGCCGGTCGAGGATCGGCAGCGCGAAAGCCGCGGTCTTGCCGGTACCGGTCTGCGCGAGGCCGACGACGTCGCGCCCCTCGAGGAGCGTCGGGATGGTCGCGGCCTGGATCGCCGACGGGGTCTCGTAGCCCACGTCGGAGAGCGCCTTGAGCACCTGCTCTCCCAGCCCGAGGTCGCGGAAAGTGATGACGGGCGGCTCGTCGACGGACTCGGGTACAGACTGTTCAGCAGAAGTGGACACGCTTCAGGGTAGTCCGCCTCTGCCGAGATCGCATGATCGGCCCGGCGCGACGGAGCCCGGTGCCCTAGCCTCGAAGCAGGTCGACGGACTCGAGGGGGTATCGATGCCGGAGTGGTTGCTCTTCACCATCGCCGCGGTGGTCTTCTCGATCGCGGCCACCTGGCTCGCCAAGCGGGCGCTCGAGGCGCGTGTCGGCTGGGTGCGCGGTCCTGTCGTCTCGCTCATCGTCTTCGTCGTCTTCGGCCCGCTCGGCATCTGGGTGCTGCGCGGCGCGGGCGTGCTGCAGGAGCAGGGCGGGCTGCTCACGGATCAGCCCGTCGCTTTCGGCTTCGTTCTGCTCGTGCTGGCCTGGCTGTTCGCGATCGTCCTCATCGCCCTCATCACGCTCGAGCTCATGTGGCCGGCGCGGCCGCCGGTCGGTCCCGTCACCTACGTCCGCGAGGCGTTGCACCGCCGCCGCCGGGCGGTGAGGTACGCGCGTATCGTCGCGATCGCTTCGCGGCACGGCCTCGGCGGGATGCGCAGCGAGTCGGCGCGAGCCGAACTGCCTCGGGCGCTCGCGGCCACCCTCGACGACGCGGGCGTGACGTTCGTCAAGCTCGGTCAGATCCTGTCCACCCGCAACGATCTGCTCCCCGCCGAGATCACGAGTGCGCTCGCCTCGCTGCAGATGGACACGACGCCCATTCCCTGGCCGGAGGCCAAGGCCGCGATCGAGAAGCAGCTGGGCCGGCCGATCGAGCTCGTCTTCGCCGGCATCGACGAGACGCCGCTGGCAGCGGCATCCGTCGGGCAGGTCCACAGCGCACGGCTCAAGGACGGACGCGCCGTCGTGGTGAAGATCCAGCGACCGAAGGCGCGCGCGCAGGTCGCCACCGACCTCGACATCATCGAGCGTGCCGCCGCCGACCTCGAGCGGCGCACGACGTGGGCGAAGGATGTCGGCGCCTCGGCCCTCGCCGCGCAGTTCTCCGCCGCTCTGCGCGAAGAGCTCGACTACCGCGTCGAGGTCGCGAACATGGAGATGCTGCGCGACTCGATGACGGCCGCCGACGCTCGCGCGGTGCGGATCCCGGACGTCTATCCCGACCTGTGCACCGAGCAGCTGATCGTGATGGAGCACGTCCAGGGCATCCCGTTCAGCCGGCTGCCCGAGCCCGGCAGCGACGCGCCGGGCGCCGTCGCGCCCGCGGAGGCGACGCGCATCGCCGACGCCGTGCTCGACGTCATCGTCGGGCAGATCGCACTGCGGGGGGTCTTCCACGCCGACCTGCATCCCGGCAACCTCATCCTGCAGCCCGACGGGATCGTCGCCCTCATCGACTTCGGGTCGGTCGGGATCATCGAGCGCAGTATGCGGCGCCTTCTGCTGCCGATGCTCGTGGCATTGCACAACGAGGACGACTCCGGCGCGACGGATGCCGTCCTGATGCTCGTGAAGCCGCGCGGCGACGCCGAGCTCGATGTCGGAGCGCTTCAGCACGACATCGGCGTCATCCTCACGCGACTGCACAACTCCACCTCCGACCAACATCTCTTCACCGCGCTGATCGAGGTGCTCCGGCGCCACCGACTCGCGCTCCCGCCCGGTCTGCTGCTGGGGTTCCGGACGCTCGGCGCGATCGAGGGGACGCTGCGGCGCCTCGATCCCGACTACGACATGATCAAGCGCGCGCTCTCTCGGGCCCCGCGCTACGCCCTGCACATGGGCGATCCGCGCTCGGCGGCGATGACCGCTCAGGTGCAGCTGCAGCTCGGGATCGAGCGAGCGCGTGAGCTGCCCCGCCGCGTGGACGGCATCCTCAGCGACCTCGAGTCGGGCCGCCTCACCGTACGACTCCGCGCTCTGGAGTCCCCCGACGACCGCTCGTGGGTCGAGTCGCTCACCGGACGCCTCACCACGACGCTCGTGGGAGCGACCCTGGTCATCGTCGGCGTCATGATGGGCGTCGTCCAGCACGGTCCGCTGCTGACCGACTCGGTGTCGGTGTTCCCGTTCCTGGGTAGTGTGGTCGGGCTCGGCGGCCTTCTGCTGCTGCTGCGTTCGCTGCGTTCGGCGCTCGTCCGTCGCGATCGAAGGTGACCCATGAAGATCCGCGATCTCGTCCACTTCGTCGCGGCCGCCGATGCCCTGCACTTCCCGCGCGCTGCGGAGAAGCTCGGAGTGTCGCTTCCCGTGCTGTACTCGTCGATCGACCGCCTGGAAGAAGAGGTCGGACATCCGCTGTTCGTGAAAGACGGCGGCAAGCCGCGCCTGACCCCGGCTGGCACCCTCCTGCTCACCGACGCCCGAGCCGAGGTCGCCGCGGCGCCCGCGCCGGCTGTCGCGCCGAGGCAGAAGGCGTCGGGCGGCGGAAAGGCCAAGGCGTCGAAGGGCTCGGGTCGCGCGCCCATCGTCAAGGGACAGCCCAAGCCGTACAAGAAGCGTCAGGGACGCTGAGCCTCAGCCGCGGGCGGCGGCAGTCTCGTGTGCGCTGTTCCCGGTGCGCGACTGCGGCTGCGGGGACCAGCGGAACAGGTCGATGAGCCGCGCCAGCGCGGGGACGCGCGCGAGCAGAAGCAGCAGGCCGTAGCCGAGGGCACCGCCGGCGACGTTCGAGAGGAAGTCGTTGATGTCGGCGATGTGTCCGCCGGCGAAGTACGCCTGCGCCGCGAGCTGCAGCGACTCGACGGTCAGGCTCGTGATCGCCGCCGCGCCCACGACCTTCAGCCACGTCGGCCGGGCGAGCATGAGCGGGATCAGGATGCCGAGCGGCACGAAGACGAGCATGTTCATGAGCGCGTCGTCGAGCTCGTAGTCGGCGAACGGGATCAGCGCCAGGCCCGGCGTCCAGGGCACCCCCGAATCGGGCTTGTCGAGGAAGATCGGGAAGATCGTGTTGCCCACGATGCCCGCCGCGTAGACGGCGACCGCCGCGGCCACGGCCGCACGAGGCAGCGAGAAGCTGCGCCGAGCCCACAGCACGGCCAGGAGCACGGCGAAGACCACGATGCCGAAAGGGATGACGACGGGAAGGACCGGTAGTTCGGCGAAGGGACTGCTCATCACCGTCGACGCTATCGCGCCGCCGCCCCACGCCCGGATGGCGTGCCTCACCGCACGCGCGGGTCGATGAGGAACTTCATCGTGTCGGGGTCGGAGTTGCGCCTGAAGAAGTCGGCGAGGTCATCGAGACCGCCGCGCGCGGTGACGAGGTCATCCACGCGCACGGCACCCGAAGCGACCAACTGGATGGCGAGCGGCCAGGTGTCGACATAGCGGAAGAGCCCCTCGACGACGAGCTCGCGACTCTGAAGCAGGAAGAGGTCGAGGTCGACCGTCGCTGATCCCATGCCCACGAGGACGGCGCGGCCGGCGCCGCGGAGCGAACGCAACCCGGCGGCGATCGCCGCGCGGGCGCCGGACGCGTCGATGAACGCGTCCATCCGCCCGTCGAGTGTCGCCACCTCGGCGGGCTCCAGCACCCGCGTCGCCCCGTGCGTGAGCGCGACCTGTCGACGAGCGTCGACCGGATCGACCACCACGACCTCGGCAGCGCCGAACGCGCGCGCCGCGGCGCCGGTCAGGATGCCGATGGGACCGGCACCGGCCACCAGCACCCTCGAGCCCGGCACCACCCCGGCCTTGCGCACGGCGGCAATGCCGACCGACAACGGCTCGACCAGCGCGCCCTCGTCGTCGCTCATCGTCTCGGGCAGCGGGTGCGCCGCGTCGCCGGGAACCGCCAGGTAGCGCGCGAACGCGCCGTTCTCGGGCGGCGCCGAGGGGAACCGCATCCGCTCGCACAGGTTCGTACGCCCCGCCCGGCACGCGGGGCACCAGCGACAGGGACGCTGCGGATCGATCGCGACCCGCTCACCGATCCGGTTCGCGTCGGCCGGAGAGGCGACGGCGGCGATCACCCCGGCGGCCTCGTGTCCGAGAATGAGGGGGCTCTCGACGACGAGGTCTCCTACCCGGCCGTGCTCGAAGAAGTGCACGTCCGACCCGCAGAGCCCGACGGCGGTGAGCTCGACGAGCACGTCGCCCGGTTCCATCACCGGTACCGGCATGTCGCGGACCTCGAGACGACCCGGCGCGACTAGCACGCTCGCCATCATGCGATCGGGGATGCCGCTCATGCGTGCACCCGCTGACCCGCAGATCCGGTCGTCGGCGCTTCTGCGGGAGGCGCGTCGATCTCCTCGTCGTAGCGGGCCAGCGCCGCGGCGAGGTCGTCGGCCCGGCGGCCCGCTGCCTCAGCCGGGTCGAGCGAGAACAGCAGCGTCTCGGGTAGCGATGTCGCGAAGTAGTCGACGCGCGCGGGAGCAGAGCGCAGCTCGGTCACCCGCGCCGCGACTCGCGACCGCAGGGCGGCTGCAGCACCGTCGTCGCCTCGGGCACGGGCGGCCCGCGCCCCGTCGAGCGTGTCGGCGTCGACCTCCGCCGCTGCCGCTTCCACCATCGCCGCCCGCCACGCGTCATCGGCCGCCGCCGCTTCACCCGCATCCGCTCGAAGCCGCCCGAGCCGCAGCCACAGGGCGGCCCGGCTGTCGAGTAGGTGCCAGGCCTCGCCGAGCGATCGCGGAGCGTCGAGCGCGCGCTCGAGGATGGCCGCGGCCTGCGGGGCATCCGGCGCCACCTCCGCAGCGCGCGCGATCGACGCCCGGGCGAACGCGCGGATCGCGACGCCCTCGCCGCCTTCCCACGGCTGCAACGAACGGCTGAGCAGCAGGTCGATGGCCTCGGCGGGTCGTCCGCCCATCGTCAGCAGGTCGGCCACCGTCACGAGGAGGTCATCGCGCACGATGAGCCGGCCGCGGTGCGGCTCGAGCCTGGCCAACCGGGCGGCTGCGGAGATGCCGCGCCGCTGCGCGAGCTGGTCGAGCTCGAACCAGAGCCGGGGATCGTCGCTCACCTCGACGGCCCGGTCGTACAGCACGGCAGCCGCGTCGAGGTCGCCCTCGACCTCCGCCGTGGCCAGCGCGGCGTTGCGCAGCAGCACGCCGTCGCGCGTCGCATCGTCGAGCGCAGCACGCCACTGGACCAGCGCGTCGGCTCGGCGTCCGCGGTCGTAGAGCCACATGCCGAGCAGCGATCGGGCACGCGCATCCGTCGGATCCGCGGCCACGGCAGCGTCGAGAGCGTCGTAGGCGTCGAGCCCCGCGGGGAACACCCAGTCGGCGGGTGCGCGCTGCGCGCGACGGCGCGCCCCGGCCGCGGCGTCCGTCTCACCCGCCTCGGCGAGCACACGCGCCCGGACGTACTCGGCGACCGGGGCGACGCCTCCCGTGCCGGCCGCCGGGCTCGCGGCCGCGGCGGCGAGCACGGCGAGCGCGTCGTCTCGTTGCCCCGCGCGGGCGAGGTCTCCGGCGAGGTCGAGCAGCACGAGACCGTCGTCGGGGAGGCCGCACCCGCCGAGGTAGGCGGTGAGCACGTCGAGCCGATCGCTTCGCCCGAGGTCGGCGAGCTCGGCCTCGGCTTCGGCCTCGCGCCCGAGGCGACGCAGCACGATCACCCGAAGGTTCCGTGCGAGCGGGTCGTCCGACCCGTGACGCAGCGCATCGTCCAGGCGGCCGAGCGCGGCGAGGTCGCGCCCGGCTCGCGCGTCGAGCAGAGCCATCTGCACGCTGGCGGGGTGGGCCCACCGCGCATCCCACGCGGCCTTCGCGAACGCGTCGTAGGCACGCTCGTCGTGGCCGCGACGCCTCTCGACGAGTCCGAGGCGGTAGTGCGCCTCACCGTCGGCGGGGTTCGGGTTGCGGAAGGTCAGCCGGTCGACGGCGGCGCGCAGGTATGCGGCGGCGGCGTCGTACTCACCGCGGCCGTAGGCGGAGGCGCCGAGCGCCGTGTTCGAGCGCGCGTCGCCGGGGTCACGACGGAGCGCCTCTTCCCAGTACGGCCCGGGATGCCGCGTCGGGTGGCGGTACTGCGCGAGGTGGACGCCCGTGAGGTACAGCTCGTCAGCTGAAGCGATGTCTGCGGGCAGCGGCGGCTCGGTCGCAACGGCAGGCTCGGGCGCGGCGGCGTCGTCGGAGCGCGGCCGCCAGCGGATGAGCTCGCGATCGCCGTCGTGGACGACGACCTCGACATCGGTGCCACCGATCCCCTCAGCGCACTCGATCGACTCGATGAACGGCCGGCCCGGCCCGAGGTCGATGACGCGCTCGTGCGTGTCGGCCCCCGCGGTGATCCGCACCCGGGCCGCGGGCACGGCCCCGGTGACGGCGACACCGACGTGCACGCGCCCCGCTTCGAGACGCACCGAGACCGCCGCATCCTTCGTCGCCTGGTGCGCCGCGCCGATGCCGGTGATCGGGAACCAGAACTGCGAGAACGTCTTCACCTCGCCCGGCGCAAGGTAGGCGAAGTCGGGCTGGTTGTCGGTGTACACGCCGGCCATCAGCTCGACGTACGGGCCGTCGCCGTCGGTCAGCTGGTCGTCCCAGGCGTGGCCGAAGGGGGCATTGCCCCACGTCCACTGCTTCTTGCCCGGTGCGATGCGGCGGTCCGCCCAGTGCACGAAGCCCGCACCGGCGGCATGGTCATAGCCGCCGAAGAAGTCGTCGCGCGTCTCGACCACCATGTACGACGTCGGCACGGGGATGTTGCCGTAGTAGTCGATGCGGTCGGCATCGGGGTGGGCTGCGTCCACCCTGCCCGGGTAGTCCACGCCGTAGTACGGGCGGTCGGCCCGCGGGAAGGCGGTGACGGCACGACGAGCGTGATCGGCGACGTAGCGGACGTCGGTCGGGAAGAACGACTGGTAGTCCTCGTGCGCGCGCGCCGCGACGTTCGCCCACCACAGGAACGTCTGCGGCACCTCGGTGCGGTTGTGCAGGCGGGCCCGCAGCTCGATCAGCGAGCTGTCGGGGCGCAGGCGGATGCCGTGGGTGCCGCGCATGCGCGCGAAGGGGTCGTGATCCGACATCCAGACGGTGACCGCCCCGTCGGGTTCGCGCTCGATCCAGCTCTCCATCGGCAGGAAGGTCGCGGGCCGGTGGTGCTGCGGCCAGTTGAACTCGACACCCCCCGACACCCAGGGCCCGGCGAGCCCGACGAGGGCGGGCTTGATGACGTTGTTCCGATAGAAGAAGTCGTAGTCGGCGCTCTTGTCGTAGCCGATGTGGATGCGGCCGCCGAGCTCGGGAAGCAGCACCAGCCGGATCCAACGGTTCTCGAGGTGCACGGCCCGCCAGTCACGGTCGCGCGGCTCGGCGGCGATCCGCTCGGTGAACGGCAGCGGGTACACCCGCCCGCTCGACCCCTGGTAGACCCGACGGTCGAAGAACATCGGGAGCTTCTCCGGTTGCGCCGGCTCGTACGTGGGGATCGCGAGTGGCTGCTCCCAGACGGCCACGCCGCCGTCGTCGAGCGTCGCCTGCTCGTCCGCGGGCGGCTCGGGAAGACGCAGCGAGGATGTCGAGGTCGAATGCATGCCTCCAGCGTCGCCGAGCGAGCGCGGCCGCAACATGGCGGAAGCGGCCGTGCACCTGGACGATCCGCCGATATGCCAGGATGACGATCATGGCCATCTCAGACGGTTTCGCGGGCGAACGCCTGTGCGTCGTGCCGGCGCCGGCGATCACCGCCGCACTGCAGCGACCGGTCACCCGCCGACTCGTCGTGACCGATGCCGGCTGGTTCCCGCACGCCGCCGATCACGGGCGCACTCGCGAGCGCGGCATCCGCACGACGATCGTCATCGTGTGCACGGCCGGCGCCGGATGGCTCGAGATCGCCGGTACACGCCACCGCGTGCCGGCCGGGACCGCGGTGGTGATCCCCGCGCGCACGCCGCACGCCTACGGCGCGGATGCCGATGACCCCTGGACGATCTGGTGGTGCCATGTCGTCGGCTCCGACGTCGACGACCTCACCGCGGCGATCGGCACGACGGCCGCGCGCCCGATCGTGCGACTGCACAGCGTCGAGCGTGCGGTGTCGCTGCTCGATGAGATCGTGCGCGGGCTCGAACGCGACCAATCGCCGGTGCGTCTGGTCGCCGTCACGGGCGCAGCGTTCAAGCTCATGACGCAGCTCGCGTCAGACCAGGCGCTGCCCGAGCGCGGCGACCCGCTCGAACGCGCGATGACGTTCCTGTCCGAGCGGCTCGACAGCGCGGTGCCGGTCAGCGAGCTGGCCGCGCTCGTCGGGGTCTCGGCATCCCACCTCACCTCGCTGTTCCGGCGCGCGACGGGCGGGGGCGTCCTGGCGTACCACACGGGCCTCCGCATGACGGCGGCGCGCACCCTTCTCGAGCGCACCGACCGCACCGTCGGCCAGATCGCGACCGAGGTGGGTTACAGCGACCCGTTCTACTTCTCGCGGCACTTCCGACGCGTGCACGGGATGAGCCCGAGCCGCTACCGGCAGGAGCGTCGCGGATGACCCCGCTCAGCTGCGGTCGCGCGTGGCTGTCGTCGGAGCCGCGAGGATCTCGGCGTTGAGGCGTCGCTGCCACGCGACATCCGACCACTGCGGATGATGCGGCGCCGCGTTCGAGCTGAGCACCATTCCCCACACCCCGTGCTGGAGCGCGGTGCGTACACCGTGCTCGGCGAGTTCGGTTCCGACCGGCCCGTCTTCGAAGTCGGCGCGGAGCGGGGTGTAGCCGACCCAGCCCTCCCCCACGACAGCGGGGATGCCGCGGCGCCGTGACCACGCGGCGAGCGCCGTCACCCGCGACCCGATCTCGCGCAGCATCTCTTCGCGGTAGAGCCCGTAGTGGTTGTAGAGCCAGCGGTCCCAGAGGTCGGGGTCGACCCAGTCGTACCCGTAGATCTGCTGATCGGTGATGACGGTGGCCTCGAACTTCCAGTCGGCGGCGCGGCCGTACTGGGCGAACGTGGGCGCGTCGTCGACCAGCAACGCTCGCATGGCCTCGCCGGGGAAGCCCTCGGTGCCTTCGGAGCGGATGTCGATGCGACGCTGCAGGGCGTCGAGCACGCCGTAGGCGTAGACGTGCAGCTGCCCGACCTGAAACCGCTCGGAGAGTCCCGCGAGGTCGAGGAAGGGGGCCTTGCCGTAGCTCGCGGTGACGAGGTGACCGGGGTGCGCGGCACGCACCCGGTCGAGGGCGGCATCCCCGCCGTCGGCGAACGCGGGGACGATCGAGAAGTCGACCTCGTTGTGGAGCTCGGCGAAGGCGATCGTGTCGGCCAGACCCGCGGCCTCGATCTCATCGAGCATCCGGATCGTGGCGGATGCGAGCAGGTCGTAGCGCTCTTCGAGCGGCACGGCGTCGATCGCGCGGAACCAGCGCTCGTCCGCCGCGAACGCCGGCGACTGCTGGTACTCCCAGCTCGCGAGGATGACGACGATGCCGCGTTCGCGGGCACCGCGCAGCAGGTCGAAGAAGCGCGTGCGGAGGTCGACCCGGTAGCCGCCGGGCACGTCGTACCAGCGCGTTCCGTTGCCGAACACCTCGCCGTGCCCCGAGCGCCCGAGTCCCTCGATCTCGAGGTCGCCCGCGAGGTCGTCGAGTCCGAGACCGCCGAACAGCAGCAGCGGCGCGGCGCAGATACGGATGGCGTTGTAGCCGCGGTCGACGGCCTCATCGAGCGCCGCGCCGAGATCGGCGTAGGGCTCGCCCGCGCCGGCTCGCGTGTACCAGGAGAAGTCCCACAGCGTGATCGTGAGGCGCGGCGGCAGGTGGGCGGGAACGGCGCCCGTCAGCGCCCGGGTGTCGGGGGCGGGATCGTGGCCGGAGCCGAGATAGCGGGTCATCGGGTCATCCCTTCGTCGCGCCGGCGGTGAGACCGGCTCGCCAGAATCGTTGCAGAGCGGCCATGACCACGATGAGCAGGACGGCCGAGACCGCGGCTCCCGTCACGACGAGCTCGTAGTACAGGGGTGCGCGCTGCGTCTGGCCGTTCCAGAGCATGAGCCCGAGGGTGACCGGGAACGTGCGGGCGTCGTTGAGCATGACGAGCGGCAGCAGGTAGTTGTTCCAGATTCCCACGAACTGGAAGAGGAACACCGTCACGAGGGCCGGGGCCATCATGCGGGTGGCCATGGTCGCGAAGATGCGCACGTCACCGGCGCCGTCCAGGCGCGCGGCCTCGATGACCTCGTCAGGCACGCCCGCGGTGGCGTAGATGCGGCAGAGGTAGACGCCGAACGGGCTGACGATGCTCGGGAGCAGGAACGACCAGTACGTGCCGGTCAGGCCTACCGCGTTGAACATGAAGTAGGTCGGCAGGGCGATGACGGTCGCGGGAACGAGGACGCCGCCGAGGATCATCGCGAAGACGGCCTCGCGCCCGGCGAAGGCGTACTTCGCGAAGGCGTAGCCCGCCGCCCCGCTGAGGATCGTCGCGATGAGCGCGCCGAGCCCCGAGTAGAACAGGCTGTTGAGCAGCCACTGCGTATAGATGCCGCGATCGGTCGTGAAGAGGTTCTGGAGGTTGGTCAGCGGCTGCGGCGAGTCGCTGAACCAGAGTCCGAACGAGCCGAACAGGTCGGCGTTGCTCTTGGTCGCGGCGAACAGCACCCACACCACCGGCAGCGCGAAGTAGACGAGAGCGGCGACGAGCACGGCGAGGGTCGGCAGCGATCCCCAGAACCCCGCGCCCGGTCCCCCGGTGCCGCCGCGGCGGGCCGTGCGGCGATCGCGACGGTCGGATGCCGCGCCGGTGGTGACCGAGCGGGTGGATTCGGTGACGGGTGCGATCACCATGCGCGATTGCCCTTCCGGTTGACCAGCCGCAGGAAGACGAACGAGAACACGAAGGCGATGACGGCCACGATGACGGCCATCGCGGCGGCGAGGTTCGGATTGCTCTGCGTGAACGCCTGGTTGTAGGCGGCGAGGTTCGGCGTGTAGTCGGTGTTGATGGCGGTCGTGAGCGGCCGCAGCACCAGGGGTTCGACGAAAAGCTGCAGCGTGCCGATGATCGTGAACACCGTGGTCAAGACGAGCGAGGGACGCAGCAGGGGGAGCTTGATCTCCCACACGATGCGCCACTCGCCCGCACCGTCGATGCGCGCGGCCTCGTACAGGTCGGCGGGCACGGCCTGGAGCGCCGCGATGAGGACGAGCATGTTGTAGCCGGCGAACGTCCAGATGCCGATGTTCGCGATCGCGAACATGACGGTGCCCGATTCGAGCGGGGCGGCCGAGATGCCGAGGGCGGAGAGCCCCTGGAGGATCGGACTCGTGCTCGGCACGTAGAGGAAGCTCCACAGCAGCGAGGCGATGACGCCGGGCACGCCGTAAGGCATGAAGAACGCGACGCGGAAGAACTGCGGCCAGCGCGCCCGGGTCGACTCCAGCAGCAGCGCGAGCACCGCCGAGAGCACGACCATCAGCGGCACCTGGATGAGGGCGAAGACGGCGATGCGTCCGAGGCTCGAGACGAACGCGGGGTTCGCGAGCGCCCGGACGTAGTTGTCGAGGCCAACGAAGAGCGTCTCCGGCGCGCCCAGTCCGAGGCCGCTCGCGCGCACCGAGAACAGGCTCTGCACGACCGCCCAGACGATGGGGGCGACGTAGAAGACGGCGAAGGCGAGGAGGAACGGGCCGAGCAGCAGCAACAGCGGCAGTCGGCTTCGGGTGGTGTGCATGCGATTCCCTTCGGGGCACGACCGGGCGGGGCGGGGCGGCGTCGCTGCCGTCCGCCCCGCTCGGGTCAGTCGGCTACCGAGATCCCCTTCGCCGTCATCTCGGCCACCATGCGCTCCTGCACCGCGGCATAGGCCTCGGTGAGCGGGGTGCCCGACTCGACGGCAGCGGCGACCTCGTCGAGCAGGCTGGCGTTCAGGGCGTCGACCAGCGGCGGCCACTGCCAGTCGCGCGCGACCTGCTCGTTCGACTCGGCGAACACGTCCCAGATGTCCTGGCCGCCGAAGAACTCGAACACCTCGGGGGCCGACTGGATCGAGGGGATCGAGTCGACGTCGGCGATCGCGGGCCAGCCGGCGCCGTTCTCGGTGAGCAGGCTCACGCTGTCGAGGTTGCTGTTGAGCCAGAGGGCGAATTCGGCCGCCTGCTCGGGGTGCGCCGACCCCTTCAGCACGACGTTCGCGGAACCGCCCGACCAGCTCGCCGAGCGGGGGTTCGCCGCGTCCCACTGCGGCATGAGTCCGACCGACCACAGCCCCGAGGTCTCGGGTGCGTTGTTGCGGATGATCGCGTCGGCCCACGAGCCACTCATCCACGACACGATGCGCCCGGCCTGCACGTCGGCGAACCACTCGCTCGACAGGTCGGCCTGAACCTTCACGAGGTCTTCGTCGATGAGGCGCTGCCAGTACTCGGCCATGCGAAGGGTGTCGGGGTTGTCGATCGCGACCTTCCAGGCATCGCCCTCGACCTGGAACCAGGGCTCGCCCGCCTGCTCGGCGAGGCCCTCCATCCAGGCGGCCTGGTTCGGCGCGAACGCCGCGATGTAGCGGTCGGGCGCCGTCGCCCGCACCGCCACGGCGGCCGCATAGAAGTCGTCCCACGTCGCGGGGGCCTCCGTGATGCCCGCCTCGGCGAACACATCGGAGCGGTAGTAGAGCCCCATCGGCCCGGCCGCCTGCGGGATGCCGTACACCCGATCGTTGAACGTCGTCGCGCCGATCTGCCAGTCGGAGAAGACGTCGACCTCGTCGCCGACGTAGTCCGTGATGTCCTCGAGGGCGCCGTTGAGGAGGAACGTCGGCATCTGGTCGTAGCCGACCTGGGCGACATCCGCGGGGTTGCCGGCCTGGACATCCGAGAGCATCTTGGCGTAGCCGCCTTCGGCGCCCGAGACGATCGTCTGCAGCTCGACCTGGATGTCGTCGTGCTGCTCGTTGAAGAGATCGACGGCCTGGTCGATACCGGGCACCCAGGTCTGGAACGTGAGGGTGACCGGGCCCTCGTCGGCCGGCGCGGAACAGGCCGCGAGCGGCGCGATGACGGCGACGGTGACCGCCAGCGGGAGAAGGCGACGGCCGCGGAGCCGCCGGGGTGGAGTAGACATCGATGCCCCTTTGCATGTGTGCGAGAAGCTGCTCGGGTAGCAGCCGGATTTCACACGCTAGAACCGGCGAGAGCGCACGCACATAGCCGAATGAGCGTGCGCCCTGGACGATCCGCTGATCACGCCGTCCGGGGCAGACCCGTTCCGGGACGCCTCATAAGCGGCTCTCATACGGTGAGGGGAACGAAGGGAGCAGGGATGTCGGAGGAAGTCGTCTCGGACGAAGCGAGGGTCACCATCGGCGGCGGCGAGCTGCGAGGCTCGCGGCTGAACGGGGTCGACCGCTACCTCGGCATCCCCTACGCGAAACCGCCCGTCGGCGAGCGCCGCTTCCGGGTCGCCGAGCCGGTCGATCCGTGGGTCGGCGAGCGCGACGCGACACGGTTCGGCCCCGCGGCCCCGCAGACCCCGTATCCGGGCGACCTCGGCGAGCTGCTTACCGTCCCGACGATCGAGGGCGACGACATCCTCACCGTCAACGTGTGGGCACCCGTGGGAGCGACGGACGCCCCCGTCGTGCTGTGGCTGCACGGCGGCGCTCTCGAACGCGGCGCCGCCGCACAGACGATCTACGACGGCACGACCTTCGCCCGAGACGGCATCGTCTTCGTCTCGGCGAACTATCGGCTCGGCGTCGAAGGATTCAGCGTGCTCGACGACGTTCCCCGCAACCTCGGGCTGCGGGATGCCGCCGCCGCGTTGCGCTGGGTCAGCGACGAGATCCACGCGTTCGGCGGCGATCCCGCGCGCATCACGCTCATGGGCGAGTCTGCCGGTGGTGCCCTCGTCGCGGCGCTGGTGAGTGAACCGCGGTCGCGGGCGCTCGTCGCGGGGGCGATCATCCAGTCGGGTCCGCTCGAAGCAGCGGAGCCCGACGAGGCGCGCCGGGCGTCGGACGCGATCGCCCGCGAGCTCGGTATCCCGACCACCCGTGAGTCCTTCGCCGCAACGTCCACCGCAGATCTCCTGAGCGCGCGGTCGCGGGCCTCGGCCGGTTCGAGCCCGCTGCGCGGCGCGCCGGGATTCGTCCTCGCCCTCGACGACGAGTCGCTGCCCGAGGTGCCCGAGGTCGCGCTGACGTCGGCGGAGCTGCCCATCATGATCGGGACCAACACGGATGAGTACCGCCTGTGGCTGACCCCCGACGCGATCGCCCGGATCGGGCGGCTGAAGGCGTGGGTGGCGCGCCGCGCGATGGGGGTGTCCGAGCGGGCGGCCCGGGCCGTCGCACGCTCATTCCCCGGCGCATCGCCCGGCGAGGTTCTGGGGCAGCTCCTCACCGACCGGATGCTGCGCGCCCCAGCGACCCGCGTCGCCCGTGCCCGTACCGCACCGACGTTCGTCTACGAGTTCGCGTGGCGCAGCCCGGTTCGGGGTCTGGATGCCGCACACGCGCTCGAGATCGGCTTCGCCTTCGACCGGCTCGGCGACCCCGAGGCGCTGCTGCTCGCGGGACCGGACGCCCCCGCCGATCTCGCGCGCGACATGCACGCGGCGTGGGTCGCCTTCATCCGCGCGGGCGACCCCGGCTGGCCGCGATTCTCGCCGTCGCGCATGACGCGCATCTGGGATGCCACGAGCCGCGACCTTCCGCAGCGCCGGGTCGAGGTCATCGACGCTCTGAGCTGACCCGGGCATACGCGAAATCCGTCGCGTCGGCTAGGGCCTCTCGCCAATTCGTCGTCGGTGCGAGAGTTTCGTCCGGACCTCTCGCACCGACGAACGGAGCCGTCATGACGGACGCCAACACCTCACCTGCCACGGGCGACGACGCTGCGGTCGACGATGCCGACGCGCAGACGCCCGCCCCGGAGGCATCCGAGAACGCATCGGGCGTCACCCGCGCCGCGTCGCGGGTCGTGCACGGCGTCGCTGATGCCGGCAAGGGCGCCATCCACAAGGTGCAGGATGCCGCGAAGGATGCGCTTCCCGACGCCGTTCCCGACGTCGCAGACAAGATCGTCGACGCCGCGGCCGGCTTCGCCACCGCCCGGATCGATCAGAACGTCAAGATCGTCGACGGCGCGCTGACGCTCACCCGCCGCACCGGCAAGGCCGCGCGCATCGCTGCCGTCATCGGTGTCGTCGCCGTCATCGCGCTGCTCATCGCCCGCCGCTCGTAACGGGATCGAAGCGCGCTCCCCCGCGCTCACCGCGCATCGAGAGCATCATCGCGAGGGCGATCCAGCCGATGAGCGGTAGGACGATCAGAAAGAACCACACGCCGCTGCGGTTCGTATCGTGCAGGCGACGCCAGGTGACGGCCAGCATCGGCAGCAGAGTGGC
Organism: Microbacterium sp. 1262; assembly: GCF_040544895.1. Classification (NCBI taxonomy): domain Bacteria; kingdom Bacillati; phylum Actinomycetota; class Actinomycetes; order Micrococcales; family Microbacteriaceae; genus Microbacterium; species Microbacterium sp. 1262. Next base: position 671,722 of record NZ_JBEPKU010000001.1, on the reverse strand, counting down.
CAGCGAGAAGACGAGCACGATCACGTCGGGGACGTTCTGCACGACACGAGTGTCGATGGGCCGCCAGTCACCTGTCGTGAGACCCTTGACCACCTGGACCACGATCGGGAACAGGACGATCACGAGCATCGGCCACCAGAACTCCGCCCGGCTCGCGCGTCCGCGGAAGGTCGTGTAGTTCTGCATCCACCGCCGCAGCGCCGCGAGCGGCGGTGCACCGACATAGGGCCGGGTGAGCGGAGGTTCAGTCAGACGGTTCGGTCGGGGAGTCGCTTCACTCGTCATGCCGTGAGCTTACGGGGCGCCCTCACGCGGGCGCCTACCGGAACACGCGCCCGATCGACGCACCGGTCTGCGAGATCTGCAGCCAGATCGCAAAGCTGTACAGCGGTCGCATGACCCACCGCAGCAGCGGGATTCCTCGCCGCGAACTCGTGCGCTCCCACGCATGCCGGATCAGCAGGCGGGTACCGCCGGCCGCGGGCTCCAGCTCGATCCGCATCCGGCGCTTGTTCGACGTCGGCGAGTCGGGCCAGGTCGTGATCCACTCGATCGCCGTCGTGGGCTCGCTCTCAACGAGTTCGATGCGGGCGCGCCGACGCTCGGGGTTGATGCGCTGCGGCTTGCCGTTCGGCGCCGTCTCGAGCGCGTACGCGGTCCATGTGGCTCCCGGCGCGACGTCGTCGGGCAGATCGTCGACCCGGCCGAACAAGAGATCCCATTCCGGCATCCGGGCGGGGTCGTTGAGCAGCGCCCACACGTCTGTCACTGGAGCGGGGACATGCACTGCGCCGGCGCCCGAGAGCGACCGGCCGTTGTCGGCGGCGCGAGTCGGCAGCGCGGGGTAACGCTCCGCCTGATCCAGAAGCTCGCGCACCTGCTGCGGGCTCGTGTCGAGGCGCTGAAGAATCGCCTCGATGAGCCCGCTGCCCTCGTCGACCAGCTCGCGCAGCACCGCGGCGGCATCACCACGCTTGCCTCCCTGACCCGCGCGTCGGAGGACGTCGAGGGCGCGATCGTTCCACGCGAACTCCCCACGCTCGTGATATGTGATGCGGCCAGGACCGGGCATCGTGGCCTGCACTCCGAGTGACGCGAGCTGATCGGCGTGCTGCTGCTCGACTGCCGCGCGCGTGCGCTCGAGGTCGGCGCCGAGCGCGCGCAGAACCTGGCCAGCGACCTGCTCGTTGATCGTCAGGGCCAGCAGAAGGTGGTCGATGTCACCGCTCTGCTCGCCGAGTCGAGATGCCTCCTCCGCACCGGCGAGGGACAGGTCGTACATCGTCGCGGTCGCTACCGTCAGCTTGCTCATCGGGTTCTCCTCGGGACGTCGATGGTCGGATCGATCCGTTTGGCGTACTTCTTGTGCACGGCCTGGCGCGAGACGCCGAGCGCGTCGGCGATCTCTTGCCAGCTCATGCCCGCGCGCAGCCCCGCCTCGACCTGCGCCAGCTCGAGGCGCTCGGTGAGAGAGCGCAGCGACGCGATCGCGCGCAGACCCGCACGTGGATCACGCGTGTCTGCGGCGACGCCGGCGATCTGGGTGGATTCCATATAAGCAACCTAGGTTGCTGGCGGCAGTCTTGTCAACCTTGGTTGCCAACCGAGGGATGCGTCGGACTACAGCCCACCGCGGATGACGACGACGCTGTCACTGATCTGCTCTCGGCCCGGACGGCTCTCGGCATCCGGCAGGTAGCGGAAGTCGCCGACCTCGATGGCAGGCCCTCCCGTGATGATCGTCCCGAGTCCGCCTCCCGAGGAGCACGCCTTGTTCTCGAAGCCACCGTCGCGGATCTGGATGAGGCAGATCTCGTCGTCCTGGCCCTTCGCAAGGAACAGCTCGACCCCGTCCACCTCGCCGACGAAGCGCGTCGTGTCGGACGCAATGCCCTCGATCGCCCGCTCGTCGGCGACGACGTCGCGGTCGGTCTGCTCGGTCGCGAACTCGGGCAGATCGCCTGCCGAGCAACCGGCGAGCAGCAGGATCGGTGCGGCCACGAGCAGTGCTTTCATCGGCGATCGCATGCCTGCACCCTATCGGGATGGCTGTCGCGGCTCAGGCCTCGGTGACGCGGCCACCCTCGACGTGCCAGCGGCGGTTGGTGCTCACGGCATCCAGCATCCGCCGGTCGTGGGTGACGAGCAGCAGCGTGCCGTCGTACGACTCGATCGCCTGTTCGAGCTGCTCGATCGCCGGCAGGTCGAGGTGGTTCGTCGGCTCATCGAGCACCAGGACGTTCACACCGCGCGCCTGCAGCAGCGCGAGACCGGCGCGGGTGCGCTCCCCCGGCGACAGGTCGTCGACCGGGCGCAGCACGTGATCGGCCTTGAGACCGAATTTCGCCAGCAGCGTCCGCACCTCGCCGGAAGCCATTTCGGGCACGAGCGCCTCGAAGGCGTCGGCCAGCGGGCGCGAGCCCACGAGCTGCGAGCGGGCCTGGTCGATCTCGCCGATGCTCACGCTCGACCCGAGTCCCGCCGATCCCTCGTCGGGACTCTGTCGACCGAGGATCGTGCGCAGCAGCGTCGACTTGCCCGCACCGTTCGGCCCGGTGATGCCGATGCGGTCGCCGGCGTTCACCTGCAGCGACACCGGCCCGAGTGTGAACGACCCCTGCCGGACGACCGCGGCGTTGAGCGTCGAGACGACGGAGCTCGACCGCGGCGCAGCACCGATCGTGAATTCGAGCTGCCACTCCTTGCGGGGCTCGTCGACTTCTTCGAGCCGGGCGATACGGCTCTCCATCTGGCGCACCTTCTGCGCCTGCTTCTCGCTCGACTCCGTCGCGGCCTTGCGCCGGATCTTGTCGTTGTCGGGATTCTTCTTCATCGCGTTGCGGACGCCCTGGCTCGACCACTCGCGCTGCACGCGGGCTCGAGCGACGAGATCGGCCTTCTTGCCCGCGAACTCGTCGTACTTCTCGCGCGCGTGACGGCGCACGGTCGCCCGCTCTTCGAGGTAGGCGTCATAGCCGCCGCCGTAGATGCGATGGGAGTTCTGCGCGAGGTCGAGCTCGAGCACGCGGGTGACGCTGCGCGCGAGGAACTCACGGTCGTGGCTGACCAGCACGACTCCCCCGCGCAGGCCGCGCACGAACGCTTCGAGTCGCTCGAGCCCGTCGAGGTCGAGGTCGTTCGTCGGCTCGTCGAGCAGCACGATGTCGAAGCGCGAGAGCAGCAGCGCGGCGAGTCCGACGCGCGCTGCCTGACCGCCCGAAATAGATGTCATGTGCGTGCCGTCGGCGTCGAGCTCGAGCCCGAGGTCGGCGAGCACGATCGGCAGGCGCTCGTCGAGGTCGGCGGCGCCGCTCGCGAGCCAGCGTTCCAGGGCCGTGGCGTACCGGTCGTCGGCGCCGGGGATCGAGAGATCGCCGAGGTCGGATGCCGCGGCATCCATCTCCGCCGCCGCTTCCGCACACCCGGTGCGACGGGCGATGTACGCGGCGACCGTCTCGCCCTCGACGCGCTCATGCTCCTGCGGCAGCCAGCCGACGAACGCGTCGGCGGGAGCGAGGCTCACGGTTCCCGCCTGGGACGCGTCACGCCCGGCGAGGATGCGGAGGAGCGTCGACTTGCCGGCACCGTTGGCCCCGACGACGCCGACGACGTCGCCCGGGCTGACGGTGAGATCGACGCCGTCGAAGAGTGTGCGGTGGCCGTATCCGCCGGCGAGGCCCTGAGCGACGAGAGTTGCGGTCACCGGACGATTCTTCCATCTGGGCGGAGGGGCTATCGCCTCAGACTTCGCTAGCGAGGTCGAGCGGAAGCGTCTCGACTACGGCTCGGACATTACGACGCGCTCGTCGACGTCGGACGAATTTTGGAAGTCGGTGCGGACGTCTCGCAATCTCCGACCGTCCGCGACTGCCCAGAAGTACCACCCATTCGTCGCTCCTCTCTGGAGCGCGGAGCCCGCGGCCGACGGAGAAGTGTAGCGCTTACCGTCGATGTCGATCGCACCGTCCGCGGTAACGATTGCCTGCCTACCCTTATGGTCGCGGTGGGTCGCGAATAGCCTGTCGCCGGGCGCGAGGAAGCCCCCTGCGATCAAGTGCCGTAACTCAACCCAGTCGCCCGCTTTGGCCTGAGGGTCCGCGACCTTGCCGTGGTGCCCTTCGGGGACGGGCCAGACTCGCAACAACGTATCGATGAGCTCTGCAGTGCGCTCATCGATCAGCTCTTCATTCCACGCGTCTATCTCGGTGCGCTTGATCACCCTTCCGGTCAGAATGATCGTGTTGTGGTCTTGTAGCGCGGCTCTCTTTACGGGCCAGGCCCCGTTCGAGACCTTCGAGTTGAGCGACTTGGTCAGGAGCGTGAGGTTACCCAAGCGATGAACCCGAGCCTGCCTCCCTTCGGCCTCGTCAGGAGCGTTGACGGGCCAGGTGTCCCGCCAGGATCTTGGGAGCAGGTGTTCGATCGGGTAACCCTTGCGCTCGATTTGAGGCTGACCGGTAACGTCGCGGTAGTGGTCCTCAACTGCCTCGAGCATCATGCGCAGTCGACCTCGCGGGAACCGCGTATACGCTGCTTCGGTGGTCAAAGCGCGGCGGACCTCTTCGTCGCCGGGCCAATAGGTACTCGTTACGTTGAGGCGCGCGAGATGGGCTGAAACCCGCTCCGCGAGGTCGCTCGCCGGCACGTTCGCGTTCGCGGCAATGACGTCAGCGATGATGCGGCCGAGATCACTGCCCGACAGGCGCAGGAGTTGCCGTCGAAATACCCAGCTCTCCGCCGTATTGATGATGCGACCCACCGAGTCCTCTGAGAGGCCCCGGCCGGGCTCGTGCAGCCATATGAGGAGCGGCTTAAGCACCTCCACGCCTGCGGCCTGCATACGGTAGACGGCCAGTTCAGTGGCTGTGAGGCTTCCTCCCGGACGGCGCGCTGCTTCCGTCCACGACTCGTACTGATGCGCCTGTATCTTGATGATCGGCAAGAGTTCGGACATCGCATGACCGGACTCATGTTCGACGTAGGACTTGAACCTGGTGAATGTCGACTGAGGGCTGACCTCTTCGCCGGTTCGCGCGACGAGCCACTGGTTGAGGAACAGAGAACTACGGCTCACCAGGTTGCGGCCAACACTCACTTCTTCCATCCAAAACTTGGTCTCAAACGGCCAGTCCTCCCGGTAGGCCCTGCGTGTGTCGACACCGTCAGCCTCGAGCTTCTGGAAGACGAAGTTTCGCACTAGGTCCGCGGCAGTGAGCGGAGTGCCGCGAGCATTCAGCGTCTCGAAGATCTCCTGTGAGTTCTCGGAAGCTTCCAGCTCGATGGAGACAAGTTGCAGACCGTCGAGCAGAACTGTTGTGAGCTCTTTCGCTTTGATCGGGTACTCAGCCGAGTCGGGCGCACCCAGCCATTGCTGGACGGCCGTCGAGAAGTACTCGTGGGCGCGAACGATCTGCGAATCCGCGTGCGTCAAGTAGGCATGGTCGACCGGCGGATCGGCCGTCATCACCTCGTCGAAGGCCGCACGATCCTTATTATGATGACGGACCTTGAGGCGACTGTCGCGCTCTTCGACATAGATGTCGTCGTTCTGGGTGAGCCGCTCAAGTTGTCCTGAGAGGCGGGCCTGTCCGCTCACCGCGAGCAAGGCGCAAGCTGCGTCGGCCAGAATCTGGAGCGTTGTCAGACGCTGCTGACCGTCGATGACGTTCCACGTCGTCATGCGCTTACTCTTTGCGTCATGCGCCTGGAGAACGACCGCGCCCATGAAGTGTGTGGCGTTGGAGCGCGGATCGTTGATCCGTAGCTCCGTCACGCGCCGGATGTCATTCCACAACGGGATCCACTGTTCATCCTCGCGCCAAACGTAGGGCCGCTGAAAAAGAGGGACAAGGAAGTGCTGAGGCAAGTTGAACAGCTGCAGCGGTGTTCGCTTGAAAGTCTCCACGAGATCTATACTCCCTCACCGGACGTTCCCGCCGCACACTACAGCCACGTATCACGCCGCCGGCCGCTCGGCGGCAAGCGGACGGGTGATGATCCCTCACTGATGCCGTGTCGAGGCGCACGCGGGTAGCCACGTCGGACGAGCAGCCAGTGGCCGAGCGGCGAGGGGCTGAGGGTCACCGCGACCGACGGTTTCCGTCGCTGGTCTGCTTCAAGACGGTGTCAACGACGAGCGCGGCGGATACAACCAGGGTCAGGAGCGGATCGACCAGTTCGCGGTGGATCTGCAGAACATAGTTGTCCGCTTTCGTGAACCCCTCTTTGCCGAATCCGGCCCACGTCTTGGTAATACGTGCGATCTCGGAACCTTCCGCGTCCTGGATACTGAAATCCCAGGCCCGCCAATCCTCCGCATTGACAGAGCCGAGCGTCGCGCCGTCGGCTTCCATACGAAAGCGAACGTTGAACCTGCCCCCGAGTACGGACGCCATGACGCCAAGACTCTCCTGGGCAAGGTGTCCAACAAGACTGCCATCCGCACGCATCACCGCGACTTTCGACTTCCAGACCGTGGCGGGTCGCGTCAATGTGAGGCGCGGAGTTCCGTCTGCGTCGACGATCTCTAGCCGCTTCGTCGCATTCTCGCGGCCGACCGCTAGCCGAGCCATGCTGATCCCAAACTCGCGCACCCCGCCAACCTTGCGTCCGTGTCGATCGAAGACTGTGTACTCAGCTTTTCTCTCGAACAGCTTGGCCTTCTGGTTGACCACCAACACGCGTTCGGTGAACAGGGTCCCCCCGCCACCTTGCGCCTGCTCCGAAATGCCGAGCCTCCGGACTTGCTTGAGCACTCTCGCGTCGGCTGGAGTCTGGCTGCTGCGCAACGGCGCGGAACTCTGCACCTCCTGAAGCGCGCCGACGGCGGGCGGCATCACCACAGGTGGATCGATCGTCTGTTGACCACGAGACCCCACGTGCTCCGTCCACTGAGCGCCGTCCCAATACCGGTGCTCATAACGTCCGAACGGGTCCGAGAACCAACCGGGGGTGGCATGCTGCGACATGAAGCCGAGACTACTGCCGGCCTCGCAACTGCCGCACTGCGTGCGTTCATGAGTCTCGGCTTCGTTGTCGGAGCCGACGTTCTCATCGCGATCGTGATGGCTCTTCTTTGTCCTGGAATCTGCCGTCGGGCGTAAGAAGGACGAAGCCCCACCGATTCTGCCCTTGGACGTGGCATCCCCTCCGCCAGCGGCACACGCGTCCCGGAGAACGCCCGCTCGAATCTCGCGGCGGCGCCTCGGTGCTACGGACGAACCCGAGCCCCGCGTCCGTCGAAGACGACGACGTCGTCGTGCTGCAGCTGGCGTCCGCGGCGGCGGTCGACCTCGCCATTGACCGTGACGAACCCGTCGATGATGGCTTCCTTCACATCGCCGCCCGAGTCGAGCAGGCCCGCGAACTTCATGAACTGTCCGAGGCGGATGCCGTCGCTCCCGATCGAGACGTCGATGATGCGGGGAGTTTCAGCCATGCGGAAATGCTAACCGAGCGCTACGGGCGCAGGATCAGGATGTCGCCGGGCTGGATCTCCACCGGGGGCATGAACTTGCCGTTGTACGCCATCACGGTGATGTAGTCGATGCACAGGCGATCACCGATGCCCCAGGCCGTGTCGCCGGACGCCACCGTGTAGGTCGAGATCTCGCCCTCGTCGTTCAGCCCGACCTCGCCAGATGCGTAGGTGGTCGGACCGAGGTCGGTGATCGTGCCGCCCAGCCGCGCCGCGGGATTCCACGCGTCGTAGGGATTGATCATGGCCCACGTCGGGCAGTCGCCGGGACCCTTGGCGCGGACGGTGACTCCGCCGTCGATGTCCTGGTACTCGGCCGTGCCGCCCTGACCGTCGAGCGGTGTGGTGATCTCCGCCACGGCGTCCAACGGTGGGCTCACGGACGGCGACGCTGTCGACCCGACGTTCGCGTCAGAGTCGGCGGTCAACGAATCGGCGAGTCCTGAAACGGCCGGCATAGCCAATGCGACAAGACCAGCGACCGCCAAACCGGCGGCGCCCAGCAAAATTCCCTCGCGTTTATTCATTGCTGACGAGGCTATCGGACACACCCTCGTTCGGCACCTGGGCCGACCCTGCTCCGACTGACGTAGAGCACGCACCATAACAGCAGGAACGAGCACGACTCCAATCATTGGCATCAGACCCTCCAGCAGCGACCGCCCGCCGACGACTGACCTGCGCCGCAGGGCGCACGTTGCGATAGCCGCTGGTCGCGATGGCTCGATGACACCGTCGGGCACGCCCGCTCGAAACCATCGCATTCTATATTCCGCATCTTTCATCCTCTTGCGGCGCAATACAAGGAATGGCCTCTACCGACGAGGCCTCCGATGCTGACGATCGACTGTCCTCGCGCCGTTCGGCACGCACTTACGAATCATCGTCGATAGAGGCTCTTGCAAACTGAGTAAAGCCATCCGATACTCGTGGCCAGACGGATCCGGAACGGGGCCGCCCCAATTGAGAGAGGAAGATCATGATGACCAGAACCGCTTCGCGCAAGAGAACTTTCGTCGCGACCGCCGCACTGATATGCGGCGTCATTGCGTTCCCTGTCCAGGCTGCCACAGCGGCCCCGTCTCCGGACGACTCCGGTGAAACCGTTCAAGAGATTCTCGATTCGGTAAGAGCTCCCCGCACGCTCACGGCATCAGAAGTCGCGGTGCTCGAGGAAGCTGGCGTCACGCAAGCGGCCCGCAACACATGCCAATCGTTCAAGAATGCGGTAGCATTCTCAAACTGGCAAACCACCACCGACCTCAACTGCGCGCTGATCGGCACGAACCAAGGGACACACGCGTATGAGTGGGCAAAGGGCGTCGGAACTCCGCAGGGCGCTTCAGTATGCATCCAAGGCCGCGGCTATCGGCTCATCAATCAGGCCGAGCCCTGGCGTGGCAACGCCCCGTACTGGCGTTCCGGGTGTGGCGCGAGCGGCTCATTCGTCGTCGACTGGCAATCTGCTGCGTCCAACACGCAGATCAAGCACCGCACCCTCAGCGCCCCCATCGCAGGACTGGGATTCTCTTGGCGTTGACCGCTCGCGGGGGTCGGTCAAACCGCTGGCCGACCCCCGCCCGCGCGGTGTCGACTCTCGGCGTAGGTCTCGCCGCTCTCCTGTCTTCTGCAGGTTGCAGCGCGAGCCTCGAGCTACCGGATAGTCTGCTCGGCGCGGCACAACGTCTCGCCGATGAGACGGGGTGTAGCGACACGGTCGATTTGTTCGCCGACATCACTGCTTACCCAGAGATGGCGGGGGTGTCGTGTGTTCTCGAGCAACAGCCGGTCGTCATTCGAGTGTACGAATCGCCGCTTGCCGCTTCCCGAGCACTGGTTGACCTCGCTCCTACCGCGGTCGACGGATTCTCAGTTGTTACGGGCGATAGATGGGTGTCAGTCCTACCAGCATCGATCAGCTCTCGTCTCACAGATCATACGAACAGCGTCGTCCTCACACCGGATGATCTTGCGAACGTTGAGCGGCTTCCGCCGGACGACATACTCGACGACCTCGATTTTTGTGTGAGATGGGGAACGGGGCAACTCGAGAGCTGGTTGGATCCCGCGGGCACATCAGTTCAGACAAACGACCTGCCGAGCCAGCTAAGCCCGGTTGAGCAATCAGTCGCGCGAATCGAAGAACGGCTTGCGCCACGCCGCGACGAACTCCGCTGGGCGCTACGGGCGGATCTGTGGCTCTACGAGTCCGCACTTAGTAAGGAGATCGAACCACTTCGGCGCGCCTGCGCCGAGGCGTTTCTCCCGTTGGGCACGACTCCTACAGCACGCGTTTTTGGTTCTCCCGATCAATGAAATTAGTGATCAGAGCACCCAGCATTGCAACGCCGACTAGCACCGAACCGAGCGGGGTGCCCAACTCTACGACGACATGAGTAACGAGCGTGAACAGCCCGACGATCGGGTCGTCGTACCTACCGAGCGCTGTCGCGAGTGCGTCGAGGGCCGGCGCGGACAGCGCCCCCCAAACAAGGTCGAGCACAATCAACCCACAACCAAGGAGGAAGGTGCTGCGAATCGACTTTCTAACTGATGGCGGTGCGCTGAGGAACGTCATGCGACCAGTATCGACCGTCTCGGGCTGCAACGGTAATGGTCGTGCGATCGTCACTGCTCGGCCTCGGCCCTAGCGGTGCTCGGCTGTACGGCATTCGCCGCGGCGGCCGCTGTTCGACGAGACGGTTGCTTGCCACATGCACTGACTCATTTGTCGCGATATCGGGAGGATTCGCCGTCGCGGGGCTGACCGGCTTGTTGGCGCCAGAGTCAGGGGATGGCTATTCCGCGCTTCAGCGCACCGACCGTCAGCACCACCCCCGATAACCGCCTGGACTCCCCCGATCGCGAGCCACGAGCCGACGGCATCCACCTCCGGCATCGCCGCCACGGCGATGTAGTTGCGGACGTGGAAGCCACCGTGCACGCCGACGGCGGCCACAGCGACCCGGTCCACAGCAGCAGTCCGACGGCGAGCAGGGAGAACCCGAGCGGAAGCGCGCCCGCGATCTGGTCCTCGCGCAGGAGCGAGAGCGTACGGCCCGCGAACTGCACGATGACCTCGGCCATCGCCTCACGGCAGTCGGGCTCTCGCTGGACTACGCGAGCCGCGTCGCCGATCCGGCTGCAGCGCGCGACGAGGTCGTCCACGCCCGAGCGGTCGTCGGCGAGAGCCTGGAAGCGATGCGGCGACTCGTCCGTGCGATGCATCCGATCGAGCTCGGCGAGCTCGGCGACCTCGACGCGTTCCGCACGCTGGCCGAGAGCTTCCGCGGCACGGGACTGACTGTCTCGGTCGAGATCGAGGGTGAGCGCTCTCTGCCACGCGAGCACGCACTGCTCCTCCTCCGCTTCGTTCAGGAAGGTCTGACAAACGTCATCCGACACGCGGATGCCGCAACCGCCAGCCTGCGCATGGAGGTCGGCGCCACGTCGATTCAGGCGACGCTCGACGACGATGGCGTCGCGTCCCAGGGTGGGACACCGCCGGCTGCGGGCTTCGGCCTGCGCTCGCTGCGTGCACCGGCCGAGGAGCTTGGTGGCTCGCTGGCGGTTGAGGGAGGGGCGTCGGGCTTCCGACTCTCGATGCTGCTGCCCGTCCGGGCGGGCGGCGAGACTGCGGGTGCCCCGGAAGATGTGAGCGTGCCGGCGGGAGTCGCGTGAGCGCCATCCGGGTGCTCGTTGTCGATGATCAGGAGCTTCTTCGTCGCGGCCTGCGAATGATCCTCGAGACCGACAGCGGCGTCGAGGTGGTCGGCGAAGCGGAGGACGGTTCGCGAGCGCTCGCGCTCATCCCGACCGTCCGACCCGACATCGTGCTCGCGGATGCGCGCATGCCGGTCCTCGATGGATTGGGCCTCGTCCGAGAGTGCGCGCGGCATCATCCGGGTCTGCCGGTGCTCGCCCTTACGACGTTCGACGACGCGGAACTCGTTCGATCGCTGCTCGAAGCGGGCGCCGCGGGGTTCCTTCTGAAGGATGTCTCAGCCGACCGCCTGCTCGACTCGATCAGGCAGGTCGTGAATAGCGCCTTGGTCATCGACCCGCGCGTCGCGCGCGTCGCTCTCAGCCGCGACGGCAATGCCGCGCCCCCTCTCTCCGCCGAGCTGACGCAGACGGAGCAGGCCGTCGCGGGCCTGCTCGCGCTCGGGCTACCGAACGCGGAGATCGCGGCGCGCCTGCACCTGGCTCACGGCACCGTGAAGAACGCGGTCTCGGCGCTGCTGAGGAAGTTGGGACACAGTGACAGGACGTCGCTGGCGTTGGAGTTGGCGCGCGGGAAGTGAGACAGGGAAGGTGACGTCAGGCGGGTTGCCGGGCACCCGGGAATGGCGCGTCTGCACTGGCACTCGATGGAGATGCGACGGCCGTGCAGGCCGACATCAGTAACGGGCCTGGTGTACTGCCGGGCACCGGGGTCGCACACATGGGCCACCCTGGGTTGTTGAATGCTCCTTGGCCGCGGAACGAGGCTAGAGTCGGTCCGTCCCGGGCGGGGGTCAAGCAAGTTGGCGTCGACGATTGTCGTGTTGTCGGCGCGACGACGGCAGAGTCGCGACGGACGGGGAGCTCGAACAGGATCCAGGGATCGCGATGAGCCAGCGAGACGCGCAAGCGAGCGACGTCGTTCCTCGGGACACAGCCCGACCGCCAACTCCGGGGATAGTCGCGTTCGGCGATGCGAACAAGACAGGCCGTGTCAGGGGCCGACCGCTGGGCGCCGGCTCCATCCGGAGCCTGTTCCAGATCGCCGCGAGCACATACTATGACGCCAAAGAGCGCGCCCCGTCCGCACGATCAATAAGCGACGCCGTCCTGACACCCGAGCCGGTCGCTCTCGGCAGGACCTTTACTGCCTCGGCAGCGGTGCTGTTGACAACACGTCCGACGCGATCCCCTCGCAGCGCACTTTTCGAGGGCGTCCAGCCCAGTGTTGTAGTCCGGCAGCCGGCGGCCGCGGGGGAACTATGGCCCTTAATAATCAGGCTCTCGGAGCGCGTCTGTCGTGCCGTGCCGTGCCGCGCCATCGAGATCGTCCATGTCGACCCCCACCGCGTAGTACAGATCTACGTAGCCAAGCCGTTCCGCCACGGTCGAGAAGTGCAGCCGGCCAGCGATCGTCTTCGGCTCTTGGAACCCACCCAGCAGTGCCGTGTTCGTCGTCCCCTTCGTTTCGAAGACGATGTGGCGGCCCCCATCGGGTGTCTCCACCGTGACCGCCCAGTCTGGGTTGTACTTCCCAAAGGGCGTGGGAACTGTGAAGTTCGAGGGAAGCTTCACGAAGGACTTCACGTCTTCGCGTCGAAGCATTTCGAGCGCGAAGACGGACTCCACCTGAGAATCCGACACGACATGGGTGTACGGGGACTTGGCACTGAAGTCGATCGCTTCACCGTCACTATTGACGACGACGTTGCCGCCGTTGCCCACATAGCCCTGGAGGTCCGCCTGCTCAAGCAGGGTGAGCGGGTACCAACGCTCCTCGTCAGGGCGATCGTCGGCGACAAGGTCGTATGTTAAACCGCTGACGAGAAACTGCGCCTTCGTCTCGTTCAGTAGCTTCGACACTCGTTCCACGTAGGCCTGGGGGTTGCCGCGAAACTGCGGCAGCGTCCCCGATTCGGTGAGAACCGAGGCGATCGTCGCGCGCGTGAGCTGCGTCCTGTCGGCTAGCACCGACAGGATGTCGGGCAGGTCCTCCAAGTCCGCGTAGGTCACATCCGCGCGGCGGATGGTCGCGACGTCGGCGGTGAGACCGCTCTGGTCGATCCGGTCGACGCGAGACGTCCGCCATTCGCCCTTGCGCTTGCGGACGGGCTCCATCTCTCGCAGCTTACTGATCAGTGTCTCGCGCAGGTCGTCCTCGTCGACGTGCAGTCGGTATTCAGTTCGATGCCGAATGCGGTTCCACAGCGCCTCGAACTCTGGGCTCTCGAGCCGCTCGCGCACCACGGGCACCACAACGCGCTCGGAAGCCTTCTTGATATCGATTGGCTTCGCCAGCCGCTTGAGCAGGCCGAGTAGCGCGATCTGCGCGGTGTCGCTCCCGACAACATCCCTGACCAGAGTCTTGAGGCTCTCGCTATCCTCCGTGATGGCCTTGCGCAAAGGCTCCTGAACGGCGCCAGCCTTGTCGACGTAGCCGCCGGCGACGAGCCTCGCGAAGAGCTCCTGTGCCGAGTCGTTGCCGACTGGAACGACCTTCCCGCCCTGATCGGGATCCTTGAAAGTGAGTCGTGCAAATCCATCGATAGTGACCTTGCCGAACTCGATGCCGAGGTCGTCCGCAAGCTCGTGCTGGAGCTGCTCAGCGAATTCCTCGAAAGACTCGTTGGCGATGACGGTTAGGCGATTGACGCCGAAGCCGCGGATCCGGTTGCCATTGCCGTCCACCGCGAGTCGCAGACCGCGACCGATACTCTGACGGCGCCAACGATCCGAACCCATGTTGCGCAACACGCACACCTGGAAGACGTTCGGGTTGTCCCAACCCTCCTGGAGAGCCGAGTGGCTGAAGATGAAGCGGATCGGAGTGCCCGGGGTGCTGAGCCCAACCTTGTCCTTCATGATCTGCTCGTACGCGAACTCGGCCTGCTGCCGACCCGCAGCGGTGTTCTCGGCGGTGTCGACAAGCCTTTCTGCGCCGCTCTTCTTGTTGCGGTCGACAGAGAAGTAGCCCTGGTGAGCAGTGCGGGCGACGACGTCGGCGGGCTGCTCCGGGAGGATGGTCGAGAACTCGGCCTCGCGCGAGATCTTCGCGTACTCGTCCTCGAAGATGCGCGCATACTCCCCCGGTTGCGCCACGCCGTCGGCGTCGTACTCGCGATACTTGGCAACCGTGTCGAGGAAGAAAAGGCTCAGCACCTTGATCGGCAGAGCAGAGAAAGCGAACTCCCTCTCTTTGCGGAGATGCTGGCGGATCGTCTGAGCGATCATCTGACGCGCCCGCTCACCCAGGCTGACTTCGCCACCGATCGACTCCCCTGGGTGAAGCGGCTCAGCGACGGTGTCGAAGCGGATCCGCTCTGGCGCGACGCTCAGTTCAGTCACAGTCAGGTCCTTGTAAAGATCACGACCGGTGACGAACTGGAGGTTGTCGCCGTCGCGCACCGAGACCGTCCGACGGGCCAGTCGCCCGCCTTGCTCCGCGTCCACCTCGATGCGCGCGCTGAACCTGCCAGCAGTCCGCTTCACGCTCTTGAGCTGCACGTATGGCGAATTGCCGCTGGACTCGGTCACCAGCGAATCGACCTCGATCTGCTTCACGAGCTGCTTCTCGTACGCCGCGATGGCATCGAGGCGATAGACCAGGTTCCCCTTGTCGAACTTGGGATGGGTTGCCGAGTAACGCAAGACTGCGAGCGGGTCAAACTTCTCGATCGCGACACGACCGGCGCCCTTGCTCCTCCGCGGATTCCCGTCATCGCCATAAACGCTCTGCGGCTCGTCGACGATCACGATGGGCTTCGTCGCCGCGATCAGGTCGATCGGCCGCTCGTCGTCGAGGGACTCGACCGGTTTGTGGATCGTGTTCGACGCCTTGTTGATTGCCGCCACTGTGACGACCATGATCTCAATGCCCGATGAGGTCGCGAACGAGCGCACACGGGACGGGTTGCTTCCGTCGTACTGGAAGTACTGCATCGGTGCGTTGCCGTACAGGGAACCGAAGTGCTCTTTTAGCATCCCGAGGGAAGTAAGCACGCCTTCCTTGATGGCGACCGACGGCACCACGATGACGAACTTGGTGAACCCGTACATCTGGTTCAACTCGTAGATGGTCCGGAGGTACACGTAGGTCTTTCCCGTGCCGGTTTCCATCTCAATCGTGAAGTTCGACGATGCGAGAGTCGGCTCCGGCGCGAAGCCGGAGCT
This sequence comes from Microbacterium sp. 1262, assembly GCF_040544895.1. Taxonomy (NCBI): domain Bacteria; kingdom Bacillati; phylum Actinomycetota; class Actinomycetes; order Micrococcales; family Microbacteriaceae; genus Microbacterium; species Microbacterium sp. 1262. The sequence goes on along the minus strand of NZ_JBEPKU010000001.1, from coordinate 656,352 downwards.
CTCCTGGACGGCGTGGAGGTTTTCGAGGACGGAGTCCTCGTCGAGCACGAGCCGGTTGGCAACACCAGTATCCGCCATGCCCTGGAACCCCGCGTGAAGAGCCGGATGGGCATAAACGTCGAAGGCGCCCGTCATCACGTCTTGGCCGGCAAACAGGCCGGTCACGGCATCGATTGCCGCGCGCTGATAGTCGAGATCGGCGTCGAAGGAGAACTTCATCGCGTCAGATGCTCCGGAAGGTGGTGAAGCCGGCCTGCTTCACCGCGGCGTCCAGGTTCAGCTTCGCGGAAGAGTCAACGAAGCCCGTGTCGCGGACGACGATGGTCACGTCCGAGTCGACGGGGTTCTCGTCGCGCCACTTCACGAGCGCCCGTGCCACCTCGATCGATTGCTGGGTCGTCACGTTGTCCCCGAAGTACGCATACAGCGTGCCGCCACCGAGGTTATAGAGCGTGCTGTCTGCAACCTCACGAGCCTCGACGGGCGTTGTGAGTTCGATGCCGAGGCGGAGCATCATCTCGACGAGCAGGTCGTCAGTCGACCGACCCTCGACGAGGTTGTCGGCGGACTCCATAAGGTTGAGTTCGCCAGTTCCATCCCATGGTTTGAGGTTCGACGGCCCGAGGCGATAGGAACGGAAGCCGAGGTCGATGTGCGCGGACTCGAGCGTGAGATTTTCTGCGATCTTCTTGCCAGCCCGACGGAGACGTTCCCGGGTTATGTCGGCGATGGTGTCGTAGCCGCCGTTCCCGATCTTCTCGTCGAGCTGAACGAGCATGTAGCGGCGGTTTCCGCCGTCAGCCGCGTTGAGGTCCATGAGCGCGTGCCCTGTAGATCCCGATCCTGCGAAGAAGTCAAGGATCAGTGCGTCATCGCTAGCGATCATCTTGAACCAGCGCGCGAGTTCGTCGCTGTCCTTGGGAAAAGGGAACACAGAAGATTCAAGAAGCGCAGCCAGCCGCTGGCTAGCACTCCGTCGCGTCCGCATGAACACGGACTTAGGCACCTGCTCGACCGCTTCACTTAAGTAGCGCTTGTAGTAGGCCATCGTGGTGTGATCGGAACCGAAAAGGATCCGACCTTCGCGGATCTTTTCTGCCATTGTCTCCCTAGAGAAGACCCACCCATTCGGATGCATCCGAACCGGCTCCCCGGTCGCGGGGTGTATCAAGTCGTAACGAGAGGTACCTGTCGGCTGGGGCTTCCTCAGACTGTCGCCATAATAGATCCGCCCCTCATCATCGATGGTGTTGTAGTTGGTAATCCCAGCAGTGAACCGACCCTCGGGCTGCGAGGAAAACCAGTCACGAAGCAGGCGAGTGGCGACTGCCGGGTCGTGTCCGGACTCAGCCCATGCTGCCTCTCCCGCAGCGAAGACCTCATCGACGCCTTCCTTCGGCTCCCGCCACCTCACGTCTGCGAGCGTCGACGCGTTCTTCGCGTAGATCAGCATATAGTCGGCGCTGTTGCTTATGAGCTGAGAATCGTTCTTCCTCGCACCGTCCCAGACGACATTGGAGATGAAGTTCTCCGCGCCAAAGACACGGTCGAGGAGCAGCTTCAGACGAGCGTGTTCGTTGTCATCGATCGCCGCGATCAGCACGCCCGTCTCTTTCAGGAGTGAGTGCGCCACGAGCAGGCGCGGGTACATCATGGAAAGCCACTTGGCGTGCCTGGCCGAAGCAAGTCGACGTTCCGCCGCGCGGTCGGACCCGGAGCCGACCTGGGTGACACCCTCTTCGTCGCGCAGGCCGGCGTTAGCCTCGTGTTCAGACACCGTCGAAACGCGGCTGTCGTCGTAAACGAAGTCGTTCGTGGTGTTATATGGCGGGTCGATGTAGATGACGTCGACCTCGTTCGTGTAGCCGCGGCGAAGGAGCCGGAGCACCTCGAGGTTGTCACCCTCGATCACGATGTTTCGCGTGGAGTCCCAGTCGACGGACTCATCCGGGCGAGGCAAGAGCGTCCCGGTCGCGGGCAAGGTCGAGAGACGACGTGCATCGGCCATTCCAACCCACCGGAGTCCTGACGTCTCGCTACCGGCAGGCTCGGCGTCCTCTCCGAGCAGCCCCCGCAGCGCATCGAGATCGACCCGCCCTTCCGGGACCGCGTCGGGGAACAGTTCCGCAAGCCGCGCGATGTTGTCGGTGGCCTCCCCCCTGCCGCTCAGCTCTTCGATCGGGGCGTACTCAATGCTGGCGTCGTCTGCGGGCGTTGTCACGGTCCTACCTTAGGGTCGTCGCTAGTTCGGGTCTGATGGGCGGGCGCTTCATAGAGCGCGTCCCGAGTTTGGGCTATCAGTTCGCGAAGGTCGTGGGCCCCGCCGTTGTGCTGGATACGCCGCTGCATGGATTTCTCGCGCGCAGCGCTTCGAATAGTCGACTGAAGATCTTCGTTGAGATGCGTAAGTCGGTGCCGGAGTTCAACCGCCTCATCGGCGTCACGCAGACTCGGAGCGGGCCGCCCGTCCGCCGCTGCTCGTCGCACGAGGTCTTGATAGAGCGAGCCAAGGTCGGTGCGGTCGAGTCCGCCAACGTGTAGAGACGTCACCGCGATCCCGTTGATCGGCACCGTCAGGTGCTCCTCTACGACCGACTTGCCCGCGTCGATCTTGCTGAGCCGAGTGAGGGCCAGTGAGAGACCGGGGGCTCCTTGGGGCGAGGACATCGCGATGACTGCTGGCCGGGGCATCGCGCGGTGTAGTAGCTCGGCGGCGCGCCGCTCGTCCCTCGCTTTGACGTCGTCGGCAATTCTCACCTCGAGCACCGGGATCATGTCCACGGGGCGATCTGGGTCGCGCCCGGCGGGCACACCAGTCGTCGCGGGGCTCAGTACGCCCACGATCCTTGCCGAGCTGATCGCCCGTCCGAGGAGACGCGCGTCGGCAGGGGCTGACTGCTCCCACTGCTCGACTATGTCCTTCTTAGTGAGTCGATGCATCTCGCGCGCACGTGCAGGAAGCCCGAGTACTTCGACGACGTCAAGTGACCCAGAAGTCACGGAACGATCGCCATCCACGCCACGACATCGACCGATTCCAGCCCAGGCGTCGTCGCATCGGAGCCAAGCAAGGATGGAGCGGCGGAGAAGATGGAGGCGGCGAGCTTCTGCTCGGCGTGGCCCGAGGCAGCCTCCACCGCAGCGCTCAACAGACTCCGGTAGTGGCTCATGTCGCGACCGCGCCTGGTTGATGTTTCGAAGTCGGCGATTGCCGCATCGTCCGGCTCGGTGCGATCCAGGGCATGCCTGCGAAGAACGTCGAGCGCGAGCTTCGGCTCCTCGATTGCGTGGGCGAGCGTTCCATTATCCCGAACGAAGGCGAGCACGTAAGGAGCAAGCGGATACGCCTGCGAGAAGCCAATCGCATCGTCCCTGACTCGAAGGAGGAAGACGGCCCCGGAAGAGAGCCCGTCAGACTCAAGTGCCGCGTCGAACCTTGCGACACCGAAGAGCGCCAGCGGCCACTCGTCGATCCGCTGAAGCTCGGCTCTAGGCCGCGATGAGGCATCCATACGGAAATCAGACAGCGTGAGGTCAGTGATCGACAGCCCACCCGCCAGATCCTCCATCGTCGGCGCAGCCTTCTGCAGCTGCTCAAGCTGGCGGCGCCGGTAGTCGAGGTCATTCATATCCGACGAGTCGAGCACGTTCTCCTCGCCCGTCGCGGAGACGTCGAGGAGCTTCATCCGGCTCGAGACGCGGCCCTCGAGATTGATGTAAGAGTCCAGGTCCTCCGTGGGCCAGAAGTTCACGAGTTGGACCGACGTATTCGACGAGCTGAGCCGATCCACGCGTCCGAATCGCTGCACGATGCGGACCGGGTTCCAATGGATGTCGTAATTGACGACGGTGTCGCAGTCCTGGAGGTTCTGCCCTTCGGAGATCGCGTCGGTCGCGATGACAAAGTCGATGGCGTCGCCGTCGGGGTTGCCGCCCTTGGAGATCGGCGAGAACGCGGTCAGCACGACGTGCATGTCCTGACGCTGACCCGTGACGGTGCTCTTCGTCGACTGCCCCGTGATGAGGGCGACATTGACGCCGAGCTCGCGCCGGGCCCACTGCCCCACATGCTCATAGAGGTACTGGGCCGTGTCGCTGAACGCGGTGAAGACCAATGCCTTGCGATTGCCCTCGTTCGTCGGATTCTCTGCCTTGTCGCGAAGGAACTTCTTGAGTTCGGCCAGTTTCGCGTCACGGGAGACGTCCACCTTGGTCACCTCGGCGAGGAGCGTGGCCACGGTCTCGCGGTCGGCTTCCAGGTCTTGCCGCCAACCACTGCGGTTCATGTCCTGGAGATACACCTTGACGTTGCCGCCCACCGCATCGTCCAGGTCCGGGTCGTCGAGCCCGAGATTTGCGGCCGCGCCGTCGTCCTGGATGGACGTACCCTGCGCTCCGTCGACCTCAAACTCGTTCAAACGCTCGATCGACGCATCAATCGTGTCGAGGATCTTCCCGAGCGTGAGGCCGAGCGACTTCACCGAGGACTCGAGTCGCTTCAGCAGGCCGACTCGCAAGAGGTGCACCACGTTGTTCTCACGGTCCGTCTGCACCCATTTGCGGGCACCACCGGTGCGGAGCGACCGGTCGTATACCTCTGCGTACTTCTCCTTTAGTCCCTCGCGCACGTAGCTGGTGGGTTTGTAGGCAGCGAGGGTGAGCCGCAGGATCGCTCGGTTGATCTCGTCCAGCGAGATCATGGTGCCGTCGAGATCGATGCCTGGAGTCAGGTTTATCGGAGCGAGCCGCTCCGGGAATTTGCCCGTGTCCTCGACGCCGTAGTACTTCTCGATGTGCCTGCGGGAGCGAGCGATCGTGAGCAGATCGAGCAGCCGGATATAGTCCATGCCAAGCATCCCGACGAGAGACTTCGCGGTGCGCTGCTCATCCGGGATTTTTTGCCACGCATTGAAGCGCGTCTGTGCTTGGCGGAGAGTCTGACCTATGTCCTTCACGCCCTCGCGCGCGAGTGCCCGGTCGTCGCCCTCGGTCGCAAAGAGAACCTGGTTGCGCAGGTCGGCGAGGCGCGTGTTGACCGGGGTTGCCGACAACATGAGCACCTTGGTGCGCACCCCGGACTTGATGACGGCATTCATCATCCGTTCGTAGCGCGTGGTGCGGTCGTCCCTCTGGGGGTTGTTGCGGAAGTTGTGCGACTCGTCGATCACCACGAGGTCGTAGTTGCCCCACGCCAGGTGAGCAAGGTCGATGTCCCCGCTCATGCCGGCTTCGCGAGACAGGTCCGTGTGATTCAGAACGTCGAAGTTGAAGCGGTCGGCGACCAATGGGTTGCGTGCGTCATTGGCGCGGTAAAGCGTCCAGTTCTCTCGTAGGCGCTTGGGGGCGAGGACCAGCACGCGGTCGTTGCGGAGCTCGTAGTACTTGATCACGGCGAGCGCCTCGAACGTCTTTCCGAGGCCGACACTGTCCGCAATGATGCAGCCGTTGTGGCGCTCGAGTTTCTCAATCGCGCCGAGGACTCCGTCCCGCTGGAACTTGTAGAGCTTCTTCCACACCTCAGTGTCGTAGAAACCGGTGAGGCTACGCCGCTCGGTCTCCTCGCCCGACTCGTCGACGAAGTCGCTGAAGAGGGACGTCAGGATGCGGAGGTAGAGGGACTCTGGAGCGCGATTCTCATACAGAGCACGCGCTGCTTCAAAGAAATCTTCGCGCACGGCAACGGTCGCCGTGGGATGGTTCCATGCACGCTGGAAGTGCTCGGCAATCTGCGCCACCTGCGCTTGGTCGGTGGTTCCGAAGGGCATGTGCAAGCTCGGCGAAGCGACCAGGCCAAGACTCTCCGCCTCAAGCCCAGCGCCCTGAACCGCGAGCGGGCTTGCCCCGTGAACGATCGTCGAGGTGTCGCGGGTGCGCTTGGTCAGCGACCTGACCTCGAGTTTATGCTCGGCCCATGCGACGAACTCCCGGGCGACACGATGCTGGTCGAGGCGAGCTCTGAGGAGATTCTCTTCCTCGAGGCCGTTCAGCGGGTGGTGCGCAAGGCTGTCCCTCCAGAGGAGGAGACGGGCGTCGACTTCAGCGAGGTCACCCTTGAGTGCCTCATGAACGAAGACTGAGAAGGACTCAGAGAGTGAGTCGAGGGATGCTCCGCTTGCCAGGTGACGGCGCAACGCGTCCAGCAACCGGCCGCCTCCAGTTTCCACAGCTTGCCCCCAACCCGAAGTGAATCGCTCTTATCCGCGCGATCAAGGCGCGGACCTGTGGCGATGCTACCGGTTCAACTCAAGGGGAAAGACCAGCGACCGCGCGCGCATCGCCGCGGAGTGCGGGTTGATTCCCCGCGGCTCTGTCCGGCCGCGGGGTTCCAGGGGCGGAACGAGCCAGATCGTCCCCGCCTGCCGCAGAGCGTTTAGAGCCCATCGACTCGCCCTGCCACATCTTCGAGAACACGCGCGGTTTCTGAGCTCGGCCGATTCGAACGAGCTCGCTACCACAATTAATCAGGTGTGCTCAGCGAAGGATTCCGGAGAACTGTTCTCTAGCGACGCGCCTCATCACAAGCGCGAACTCGGCAGCCAAGGCCGTCTCGCGAACACGGTGAAGCGCGCAGGCTGACCAGCCTCCAATATCCGAATCGCGCCGCAACAACCACGGCCACATCACTCGCGATCAGCTCCCGCATCAAGGTGGAAGCCGTGAGCATGACGGTGCCCCTGGAGGGATTCGAACCCCCGACCCGCTCCTTAGGACGGAGTGGCTCTTCCACTGAGCTACAGAGGCAAGGCGCTCCAAGTCTAGACGGCCGCGGGCCGCGGCATCCCGTCCCTCCTCAACCCCGGCGCACCCCAGCCCTATGCTGACCAACGTGACCCGAGATGCCTCAGCCGCCGCGCCACCGCGCAGGCCGGTGCGGATGGCACTCGGAATCCTCGCCGCGTTCGTGCTCTTCTTCGCCACGATGGCCACCTGGATCGGCGGGTTGATCGCATTCGACGCCCTCGGCATCCCGATGCAAGGCGACGAGTGGCTCGGTTGGGTGATCGCGGGACTCATCGCCGTCGCAGTGTGGCCGCTCGCAGGACGGCGTGCACATCGCGAGTTCTGGGCTCATCAACACCACGGCGCCACGCCGCCGACAGCCTCCGTGACGACACCGGATCGCGCTCTCCGCATCCTCGTCATGGTCATCGGCGCCGCGGGACTCGCCGCGCTGTGCGGGCCACGCAACATCACTCTCGCCCTGGCCGAAGCGTGGCAGATCATCGCTCCCGGGGGACGGTCATCGAGCGCGCTCCTGCAGCTGATCGGCCTGCTGCTCTGCTTCGTGCTGATGGTTCCGCCGATGCTCATCACACAGCGGAGCCTCCGCCGCACCCCGCGCGACCACCCGGATCGCCTCGGTCTCGAGCTCCGCCAGAACTGGTACGTGTCGGCGGCGACCGCGTGGGTCTGCTGCCTACTGCTCGGGCTGATCGTGAGCTTCGTTCTCGCTAAAACCCTCTGACGCGGTAGTCGCCCGCCGACCTTCAGAATCCCCTGGGAGTCGGCGGTCACGTTTGCGTTCGGCTCGGATTCTCGGAATCGTGGCGGGCTCCGCAGCAATCCACGGAAGGAGAGCTTCATGCTCACGCTCACCGAGAACGCCGCCACCGCGGTGAAGAACCTCACCGCCCAGATCCCCGCCGAGACCGGCGGCATCCGCATCAGCGACTCCGGCTCCCCCGAGACCGGCTTCGCCCTGTCCCTCGCCGAGGCTCCGCAGAGCGAGGATGCCGTTGTCGAAGCCGACGGTGCTCGCATCTTCGTCGACCCGGCCGCGGCCCTTGCGCTGGATGACCGCGTGCTCGACGCGCAGGTCGACGGCGAGGGCGCGATCAGCTTCGCGCTCGGCGTCCGGGGCTGATACCCCGACAGACTTCGAGAGCCCCGGCATCCGCATCCTCAGCGCGGAAGTCGGGGCTCTCGTCTGTACAGGCCCGGCATCCTGAAAGACCCGTCGATAGGGTCGAAGGGATGGAAGCCGAGATCATCCCCCGCATCGTCCTGTTCGTCACGATGGCCGGCTCGGGTGCTCTGCTGATCTGGATGGCGCGGGCCGCGGCATCCGGAAAGCTGAGGCGGAACTCGCTCGCCGGCATCCGCACACCCAGCACCATGGCCAGCGACGAAGCCTGGCTTGCTGCCCACGAACGTTCGAAGGGGGCGACCCTCCTCACCGGTTACCTGTCCATCGCAATCGGCGTGATTTCTCTCGTGCCGATGCCGCCGGCAGCGCTCGGGATCATGGTGCTCGTGGGCGCCGCGCTCATGATCATCGTGATGATGTGGGGAACCCGCGTCGGCACCAAAGCGGCGTTGGCGGCAACCGAGGCAGCGCGATGACACCAACGCCCGTCGAGATCGACCTGCACGACGACGTCGTCTTGCGGTCGCTCCGCCCAGAGGATGCGGCGGCCCTCGCCGAGGCGTACCGCGTGAATAGCGAATACCTCGCACCTTTCGAGCCCCTCCGCCCGGCGAACTTCACCACCGAGGCAGGTCAGCGCACCGAGATCGCCGCGCTCGTCGCTGGCCGCGAGGCCGGTACGGCACTCCCCCTCGTCCTTGCCCACGGATCGCGGATCATCGGGCGGATCACGCTCTCGGGCATCACCCGCGGAGCCTTTCAGAGCGGCAACCTCGGCTACTGGATCGACCAGAGCTACGCAGGTCGCGGCCTCATGACCGCAGCGGTGAACGAGATCTCACGCCTCGCGGCGGACGAGCTTCACCTGCACCGCATCCAGGCCGGCACGCTCGTCGACAACGTCGCCTCGCAAACCGTGCTCAGAAAGTGCGGCTTCGTCGAATTCGGGCTCGCACCTCAATACCTGCTCATCGCCGGGCGCTGGCAGGACCACCGGCTATTCCAGAGAATCCTCGCGAGATAGCCCGCGGGCGAGCGCACGAATACGGCAGGATAGGCCCGCACCATTCTCGTGAGTCGAACCACCCACTGGAGGATCCTGTGACCTACGCCGCTCCCCAAGCTCCCGCTTCCGGGCCCACTCCCCTGTCGCAGCCTCTTTACGGCGCCTCGTTCGGCCAGGCCTTCGCCCGCTTCTGGCGGAAGTACGTGACCTTCTCAGGTCGCGCGAGCCGGAGCGAATTCTGGTTCTGGTACCTCGCACACTTTCTCGTCGTGACGGCCATCACCGTGTTCATGATCATCGGCGCGTTCGCCGGGATGACGACCGACCCACTCACCGGCCGGAACGAACCCGGACCGCTCCTCGGCGTGGGCGCACTTCTCTTCGTGCTGTGGCAGCTCGCGACCCTCATTCCGATGATCGCGCTCTCGTGGCGACGACTGCACGACGCGAACCTGGCGGGTCCGTTCTGGTTCCTCGGTCTGATCGCCGGGATCGGTGGGATCGCGGTCCTCGTGCTCTGCGCACTGCCGAGCAACCCCGCCGGAGCCCGCTTCGACAGGTGACCGCCGCCGCCCCGTAACCCGAGGCGCGCAAGAAGCTGCCCGCCGTCACTCGCCGCGATCGGCGAGCCAGTACAGCGCCCCATCGGCTGTGCGCGCGAGCACTCCGGTGTCGACGGCGTGACGGCGGAAGAACGCGGCATCCGTCACGAACATGCTCAGCCGTTCGTTGAGCGCCGGCTCGCTCACCCGTTCGCCCGCGCCGACGACCCGGCGCGCTACCGCCGCCACGGCGGGGTCGAGCTCGTCGAGCGCGAGGTCGCCCGCTGAGATCCGCGACCCCTGCAGAACGGCGAGAGCACCGAGCTGAACGTCGAGCGCGGCGAGCGCGTCATCCAGAAAGCTCTCGCTCAGGCGCACGCCGTCATCCGTCCGTTCGGCGACGCCGCTTCGAACGAACGCCTCCGACTCTCCATCGACGGATGCCGACGGCGTCGGCCCGATCAGGTCGGCGAAGGCGACCCGCAGCCGCGGGCTCCGAAGCATCATGACGAGGGAACGAACCGGACGCAGCGACGAGTCGGACATTCCTCGATCCTCACCGAGCCACGCGCGCGCAGCAAGACGACCGCGCCCCTCGAGCCCATGTAGACCCAGGTACTGGTGCGCCGGGCAAGTCCGAACCGCAGTCCGATGTGACATTTCGCGCCCCTTCGTAGCGTCGATGGGGACGAAAGGTGACACATGATTCGCGTTCGATCGCTATCGAAACGGTACGGGCAGAAGGTCGCGGTCGACGGCCTGAACTTCGCCGTCGAGCCGGGCCGGGTGACGGGGTTCCTCGGCCCGAACGGCGCCGGCAAGTCGACCACCATGCGCATGATCGTGGGGCTCGACAAGCCGACATCCGGCACGGCCGAGGTCAACGGTCGCCCGTACCGCGACCTGCCCGCGCCGCTGCGCGAGGTTGGGGTGCTGCTCGACGCCCGCGCCGCGCACAAGCGCCGGACGGCCTACAAGCACCTCCTCGCGATCGCGGCGACCCACCGAATTCGCGCCCCACGCGTGCGCGAGGTCATGGAGCGCACCGGCATCGACTCCGTGGCGAGCAAGCGCGTCGGCGGCTTCTCGCTCGGCATGGGCCAGCGGCTCGGCATCGCCGCAGCGCTGCTCGGCGACCCGCAGACGATCATCCTCGACGAGCCCATCAATGGACTCGACCCCGACGGCATCCTGTGGATCCGCCGCCTGCTGCGCGAGCTCGCCGCCGAGGGCCGCACGGTGCTGCTCTCCTCGCACGTCATGAGCGAGATGGCGCAGACCGCCGACCACCTGATCGTCATCGGCCGCGGCGCGATCATCGCCGACGGGCCGATGCGTGATGTCATCGCGGGAGCGACGCAGCCGGTCGTCCGGGTGCGCACGCACGACACCGAGCGGCTCGTGGCGGCGATCGCGCGTCCCGGAGTCACCGTCATCACGCGCGAAGACGGCGCACTCGACATCACCGATCTGACCACCGAAGAGGTCGCGCGCATCGCCGGGGCCGCGGGCGTCGTGCTCTACGAGGTGACGTCGGTGTCGGGCTCGCTCGAAGACGCCTACCTCGCCCTCACCGCGCAGGCCACCGAATACCCGTCGGCACCGAGCCAGAACGAGAAGGACAACTGATGGCCCTCACCACCAAGCCCCACCGCCTCGACGCCCGCACGCAGCGCCCGCCCTTCACCGCCGTCGTGCACTCCGAGTGGATCAAGATCCTGAGCCTGCCGTCATCCGTGCTCGCGCTCGTCGGCATCCTGGCGGTCGGAATCGGCGGCAGCCTGTTCCTGGGTCTGACCCTCGAATCATCCGGCGTGCCCTCGGTTCCATCCATCGAGCGCACAATGGCCGACGTGACCGTGCCGACGGTCGTGCTCGGGCAGATCATCGCCGGTATCTTCGGCGTCATGACGATCGGCGCCGAATACTCTTCCGGCGCCATGCAGACGACGCTCGTTGCCGTGCCCCATCGGATCCGGATGCTGGCCGCCAAGACGCTCGTCACCTTCACGACCGTCACCGCCGTGGCCCTCGCCGCGGTGTTCGGGGCGTGGGCGGTCACGAACCCGATCTACGACGGCTTCGGTCTGGGCGCTCCCCTCACCGCACCGGACGTGATGCTCGCGCTCGTGGGCTCGGCCGTCTACCTCGGGCTCTGCGCGGTGTTCGGACTCGGCGTGACGGCCCTGGTCCGCTCGACCACGGCAGGATCGATCATCGTCTTCGCCGCAACGCTGCTGCTGCCGGTGCTGAGCTCGGTGCTGCCGTTCGGGCTCCTCTCCCGCGTCATCCGTCTCGGCCTGCTCGGCAACGCCGGTGACGCCATGGGCCGGGTGGGAATCGAGGGCGGACCGTTCCTCGACCTCTGGAGCGGGCACATGAGCGTCGGAGCCGGCTGGCTCATCGCCGCGGTCTGGGCCGCGACAGCGCTCGTGGTCGGCGCGGTCGCACTGCGGACGAGGGACGCGTGAGCCCGTCGCAGCGACGACGAGACGTGGCGGATGCCGTCACCCTCGTCTCGTATCTGATCGTCGCGCTGTTCCTCGGGTACCTCTCCGTCGAGTCGACGATCGCCACTCCCCTGTGGCCGATGCTGCTGCTCGCGCTCGCCGGGGCGGCGGATGTCGCGGCCGCGCGGCGGCACCCGGCGCTCGGCTTCGGCGCCGCCGTCGCCCTGATGCTCGTATCCTTCGCCGTCGGTACTGGGGCGGAGGCCCTCTTCGTGGTGGTCGCGCTTTACCGCGTCGGTCTCGACGAGGCACGCCGCGCGTGGATCTGGTTCGGGTGGGCGGCCGCGGGAGCGCTCGTGGCGTCGCTCGCGCTCGCCGTGCGGGTGCGCGTCGGTCCGCCGCTCCTCGGCCTGGCACCACGAGCGGATGCCGCCGCCTGGGCCACCGACTGGGCGAGCATCGCCGTCGTGGTGATCGCAGCGAGCCTCATCGCGACCCTGCTCGGCATCAACGCCGGGCACGGCCGCCGACAGGCCGCAGCGCTCGCCGAGCGGGCGGAGCACTTACGGCGCGAGCGCGATCAGGAGGCGAGCATCGCGGCCGCGGCCGAGCGCGAGCGCATCGCCCGCGAGATGCACGACGTCATCGCGCACAGCCTCGCGGTGATGGTCGCGCTCGCCGACGGCGCGCAGGCCTCGGTCGACCAGCGGCCCGCCGAGGCGCACCGTGCCATCGGCCGGGTGAGCGAGACCGGGCGGCGGACGCTCGGCGAGGTGCGGCGGCTGCTGACCGCGGTGCGCGACGAGCGCGATGCGCCTCTGACGCCGGAGGCGCCCCGGGTGGAACGGATACCGGTGCTCGTCGAGGAGTTCCGGTCAGCCGGCATCCCGGTGCGCCTGGAGCAGACTGGAACCGTGACCGAGGGCGCGGCCGTGAGCCTCACGATCTACCGCATCGTGCAGGAGGCGTTGACGAACGTCCTGCGGCACGGGCGCGACGTTCGCGACGTGCTCGTGCGGCTGGTGTTCGAGCGCGCCGACGTGACCATCCTGGTGAAGGACGTGTCGGCACCGGCTGCCGCGCCCACCTCTCCGGGGCGCGGGCTCGTCGGCATCCGTGAGCGCGCCGCCTTCTACGATGGCTCGGTGGAGGCTGGGCCGGTCGCCGGCGGCGGCTGGCGGGTTTTCGTCCGCCTCTCGACGGAGGAACGATGAGCCAGCCCGGCGCGCCCGAGGCCCGTACGGCGGTGCTGCTCGTCGACGATCAGGAACTGATCCGGTACGGCTTGCGCCTCGTGCTCGAGGCTCAGCCCGACCTGGTCGTGGTGGGTGAGGCATCCGATGGCGCCGAAGCCGTGCAGGCAGCGCAGCGGCTGCGTCCCGACGTCGTGCTCATGGACGTCCGGATGCCGGGACTCGATGGCATCGAGGCCACCCGCCGGCTGACCGCGGCTCTGCCCGAGACGCGGATCATCGTGCTGACAACGTACGACCTCGACGAGTTCGCGTTCGGCGCGCTGCGGGCGGGCGCGGCCGGCTTCCTGCTGAAGAACACCCGCCCCGACGAGCTCGTCGCCGCGGTGCGGGCCGTGACGGCAGGTGATGCCGTCGTGTCGCCCCGGATCACCGCGAAGCTCATCGACGCGGCGATGCCGCATCTCTCGCGCACGGGCCGACCGGCATCCCCCGATGCGCTCTCGGCGCTGTCGCCGCGCGAGCACGACGTGTTCCGCCTCGTCGGGCAGGGCTTGACCAACGCCGAGATCGCTGGGGCCCTGCACCTGAGCGAATCGACCGTGAAGGCCCACTTCGGCCGCATCCTCGTGAAGCTCGACCTCACGAACCGCGTACAGGCTGTGATCCTCGCCTACGAGCTCGGAGTGGTCAGCGTCGACCGCTGAGCCTGTTTGCGGCACGGCTGCGGCGGGGTGGCTCGCCGGGGCTGGCGCTTCGTCTGGCACTTCGCGCCACCTCGGGTCGGGGATGGGGGCCACAGCTGCCAAGTGAACCGCCTCGCCGATGCCCACCTCGCGCAGCCCAAGCTCCCACGGCAGTCCGCGCTTCATTTGGCACCTCATGCCCCTTCAGCTCGGGGGGTGGGGCCACGGCTGCCAGGTGAACCGCGTGAGCCGATGCATACTGACCTCGTGAGGATCGCGATCGCCGGCAGCACCGGCACCGTCGGCAAGCTCGTCCACAGCATCGCCACCGAACGCGGACATGACGTCGTCGCGCTCGCGCGCAGCAACGGTCATGACCTCGAGCATGGCTCGCTCCCACCGTCGGTGCTGGACGGTGTCGACACGATCGTCGACGTCAGCGGCATCCAGACGCTCTCGCGGCATCGCTCGCGCCGGTTCTTCGAGAGTGTGTCGGCCAACCTGCAGCAGGCGGGAACGGCCGCAGGCGTGAGACACCTCGTCGCGCTCTCGATCGTCGGCATCGACGGGGTGGATGCCGCCTACTACGGCGGCAAACTCGCGCACGAGCGGGCGGTGCAGCGCGGGGCGCTCCCCCACACGCTGCTCCGCGCTGCGCAATTCCACGAGTTCGCCGAGCAGACGCTCGTCCGCGGGAAGGTGGGTCCGATCACGGTGGTCCCCGCGGCCCGGGTCCGCCCAATCGCCGCCGAGGAGGTCGCCGAGCACCTCGTCACGCTCGCGGAGGGCGAGCCGGTCGGCCGGGCGCGCGATCTGACCGGGCCGCGCGACGAGCTGCTCATCGACATGGTGCGAGCGCTGCTCGATGCCCGCGGCATCCGCCGCACCACGATCGAGATGCGCCTGCCGGGATCGTTCGGTCGCGCGATGTCGTCGGGGCGCCTGCGCGGGCACGCGAACGCCGAACGCGGCACCGTCACGTTCGCGGAGTGGCTCGCGGCGCAGAGCTGAGGCGTCTGTCGCACCTGCCCGCCGCATCCGATAAAGCACAAGAACTGTTGCGCAATGGTTCTTGTGCATCTAGCGTTGCGGGTATGACCTCTGCCGATCGCTCCGCTTCTCGACTCGAGACGGCGGCCGCCATGCGCGTGCTCGCGCACCCGACCCGACTGCGGCTGCTCGGCATCCTGCGCGAGAACGGCCCGCAGACGGCGGCCCAGCTCGGCGAGACCGTCGACGAAGCGCCGGGCACAATCAGCTACCACCTGAGCAAACTCGCCTCGATCGACCTCATCGAGCCCGCCGCGCCACGCAGCGCCGATCAGCGCGAGCGCTGGTGGCAGGCCGCCGCTGCCGAGACGACGTGGGAACCGGCGGAACACCTCGATGACCCGGCCCAACGAGCCGCATCATCGGCGCTGGAGAAGTCGATCGCGCAGATCTACGCCGCCCGCTACAGCGAGTACGTCGACGCGATGCCGACTCTTCCCCCCGAGTGGGTGGCCGCCGGGGCGACCGGTGACCGCACGCTGCGCCTCACGATCGACGAGCTGACAGCGATGCGCGCCGAACTCGAGTCGCTGATGCACCGGTGGCAAGAAGCAAGCGCGCGGCACGACGACGCAGACGAGACCGCCGTCCCGGTCGCCCTCGTCTACCAGGCCTACCGCCGGCCATGACCACGACCGACTCCCCTGCCCGTTCGGCCGATGCGACACACCGGCGCGCAGCATCCCGCGCCCTCTACGCCCTACTGTCGGCGCACGCGATCTCGCAGACGGGCAACGTCATCACGGCCTTCGCGATCCCCTTCTACGTCCTGGCCACGGGCGGCTCGGGCGTCGAGGTCGGGCTGGCCGCGTTCGCCGCGACCGCGCCCGTCATCGTGGGAGGCGTGTTCGGCGGGGTGGTCGTCGACCGCATCGGCGGCCGTCGCGCCGCGGTCGTCGCCGACATCGTGAGCGGTGTGACGGTTCTCGCGATCCCCGCGCTCGCGCTCACGGTGGGCCTGCCCTTCTGGGCTCTGCTGGCGCTCGTCTTCACGAGCGGCGTGCTCGACACCCCCGGACAGATCGCGCGCCGCGTGATGCTGCCCGAGCTCACGGAGGCGGCGCACGTCAGGCTCGAGCGGAGCGTCGGACTCCTCGACGGCTCGGAGCGCCTCTCCAAGCTCATCGGCGCGTCCGTCGCCGGCGCGCTCGTCGCTCTCCTCGGACCGATGGCAGCGCTCGTCACGAACGCTGCCGCGTTTCTCATCTCGGCTGCGATCACCCGCCTGATGGTCCCCGCGACGACAGTGCGAATGACCGCCGTCGGCGACACGGATGCCGCAGCCCGGCGCTCGTACTGGCGCGAGCTGCGCGACGGGTTCCGGTTCGTCGTGCGTGATCCGCTCATGCGGCTCATCGTCGGCATGGTACTCATCACCAACCTGCTCGATGCGGCCCGCAGCGCCTCGCTGATGCCTCTCTACGCGAACGCCGAGCTCGGCGGCGCCGGAGCCCTCGCCGTCATCGTCGCTGTCATGGGCGGGTGCGCGCTCATGGGCAACATCGCGTTCGGCTTCATCGCGCACCGGGTGCCGCGGCGCGTGACCTTCGCTCTGTGCTTCCTCGTCGCCGGCGGCCCGTCCAGCGCGGTGTTCGCCCTCGGCGCGCCGTTCCCGGCGCTCGTCGCTGCCGCCGGCGTCTCGGGGCTCGCGGCCGGCGCGCTGAACCCGATCCTCGGCGCGGTGCAGCTCGAGCGCGTCCCGGCGCCCATGCGCGGTCGCGTCTTCGGCCTGCTCAACGCCGGCACGTGGGCAGGGGTCCCGCTCGGCGCGCTGCTCGGCGGCATCGCCGCCGATGGCCTCGGTCTCTTCGCATCGTTCGGCATCGTCGCGATCGTCTACACCGTGGTCACGACGGCACCCCTCACGGGCGGAGCCTGGCGGCTGATGGAACGGCGACCGAACGAACAGGCGGCACTCTAGGCCCCCGCGCCGCGTCTCGCACGTCGTTCCCTATCCGGCATCCGCTCGTGTTGACTGCGGGGATGAGCAACTGGGCCGAGACCGTCATGTTGTGGCACGTGTACCCGCTGGGGTTCACGGGAGCACCGATCCGGCCGGACGGCGCCGACGACGACGGCCAGTCGGATGCCGGCGCCGCAGACCAGCCCGTCGAGCACCGGCTGAACCGCATCGAGGGCTGGCTCGATCACGTCGTCGAGCTCGGCCTGAACGGGCTGCTCCTCGGCCCGGTCTTCCCCTCGAGCACGCACGGATACGACACCGTCGACTACTTCCGCATCGATGCCCGGCTCGGTGATGACGGCGACATCGACCGTCTGATCGCGGCGGCCCACGACCGCGGCATCCGCGTGCTGTTCGACGGTGTCTTCAACCATGTGGGGCGCGAGCACCCTGCGTTCGCGGTTCTGGAAGAGCAGGGGCCGGAAGCCGACACCGCCGAGCTCTTCCGCGTGCGGTGGGACGGCTGGCGGCCCGGCGAGCCGGTCGACGCCGACGTCTTCGAGGGGCACGACGCCCTGGTCACGCTGAACCACGACTCCCCCGCTGTCGCGGATCTCGTCGTCGAGGTGATGACCCACTGGCTGGGTCGCGGCATCGACGGTTGGCGACTGGATGCCGCATACGCTGTGCCGTCCGCCTTCTGGGCGAGAGTGCTGCCGCGGGTTCGCGCCGAGTACCTCGAGGCATGGTTCCTCGGCGAGGTCATCCACGGCGACGCCGCTCGCATCGTCGAGGAGTCGACGATCGACTCGCTCACGCAGTACGAGCTGTGGCAGGGCATCTGGCATGGCATCGCCGACCGCAACCTCTTCGAGCTGAAGCACGCGATCGAGCGGAACAACGAGCTGCTGTCGGTCTTCGCTCCGCAGACCTTCGTCGGCAACCACGACGTCACGCGGATCGCCTCGGCGATCGGCCCCGACCTGGTGCCGCACGCGCTGGCGGCGCTGTTCACCGTGGCGGGGGTGCCGTCGGTGTATGCGGGCGACGAGTACGGCTACGAGGCGGTGAAGGAGGAACGTCTCGGCGGCGACGACGCGGTGCGCCCCGAGTTCCCCGATGCGCCGCCCGCACCCGAGTCACTGCCCGAGACCGCGCAGCACATCCTCCGCACCCATCAGCAGCTGATCGCCGTGCGCCGGCAGCATCCCTGGTTGCATCGCGCGCACACCGACGTCATCCATATCGACAACACCGCAATCGTGCTGCGGACCGCGACGGGAACGGATGCCGTCGTCACGGCGCTCAACGTCGGCGACGCGCCGGTGACCGTGCCGGTGGCCGATGCGACGCGGCTGCTCGCCGGATCGCTGGCCGACGACATCGACAGGCACGCCGGCGAGGCATCCCTTCCCCCGCGCGGCTGGGCAGTGCTATCGGCTACCCCCGCCTGACCCGCGACCCGACCCAGATGGCGGTTGTCCCCCACGCGTGACGACCATTCGCGTCGGCTCGCATCGGGTCGCGCGGTGGCGCCGGCTCAGCGGAAGTCTCGTGACTGGTGCCTCACCCCCACCCGCAGGTCTTCGAAGGCGTCGGCGAGGATGTTCACGACCCCCTCGTTCGACCGCTCGAGGATGCCGCGGACGATGAGTGCCGGGCTGTCACGCACGACCCTCCGGTAGCGGTGCCACATGCCCGTCGAGCAGATGACGTTCATCAGTCCGTGCTCGTCCTCGAGGTTGAGGAACGTGATGCCGGATGCCGTCGCCGGCCGCTGCCGGTGGGTGACGAGCCCGGCGATCTCGACGCGGCGCCCCGACTCGTGCTGTCGCAGGTCGTTCGCGGTGAGCACGCCGCGCGCATCGAGCTGCGAGCGGTAATGGGTCATCGGATGGTCGTCGGGTGAGATGCCCGTGGCCCAGAGGTCGGAGGCCAGCACGTCGTAACTCGACTGGTCGGTGAACAACGGCGGCTGCACGGCGATGAGCGAATCGGGCAGGTACTCGATGCGGTCCTGCGCGGCCGATCCCGCCAGCCAGATCGCCTCGCGACGGGTGTGCCCGAAGCACTCCAGCGCTCCCGCGGTAGCGAGCGCTTCGAGCTGCGTCGTGTCGGCGCCGGTGCGGCGCACCAGGTCGCGCATGTCGCGATAGGGGCCGGATGTCTCGCGCTCGGCGACGATCCGCTCGGCGAGCCTCTTGCCGATGCCGGTGACCGCGGCGAGCCCGAGCCGCACCGCGAATGCACCGTCGCGGCGATGCGCCGCGGACTCGTCGGGGGCATTGATGTCGAAGACCGGCACGGGAGGCTGCTCGCCAAGGCAGCTGTCTCGGCCCGTCGGCCCCGACCGCCCCGCCTCGCCCGACACGGGTTCGAGCACGGCCTCGGCCCCCGAGAGCTGCAGGTCGGGGCGCCGCACCTCGACCCCGTGACGGCGGGCATCGGCCGCCAGCGTTGCCGGCGAGTAGAAGCCCATTGGCTGAGCCCGCAGCAGCCCCGCGAGGAACGCCGCCGGGTAGTGCAGCTTGATCCACGAGCTGGCGTAGACGAGCAGGCCGAACGACAGCGAGTGGCTCTCGGCGAAGCCGAAGTTCGCGAACGCCTGGATCTTCGCGTAGATGTCGTCGGCGGCATCCCCCACCAGGCCGTTCTCGGCCATGCCCTCGTAGAGCTTCTGCTTGAGCGAATCGATGCGCTCGATGCCGCGCTTGGAGCCCATCGCACGACGCAGCAGGTCGGCATCCTCGCCCGAGAGTCCGCCGATGACCATGCCCATCTGCATGAGCTGCTCCTGGAAGACCGGCACCCCGAGCGTGCGTTCGAGCACGGGCTTGAGCTTCTCGTGCGGATACGTCGTTTTCTCGTATCCGAGCTTGCGGCGCACGTACGGGTGCACGGCACCGCCCTGGATGGGCCCCGGCCGGATGAGCGCGATCTCGATCACGAGGTCGTAGAACCGTCGCGGCTGCAGGCGCGGCAGCAGGCCCATCTGCGCGCGAGACTCGACCTGGAACACCCCGATCGAGTCGGCCCGGCACAGCATGTCGTAGACGGCGGCTTCCTCCTTCGGCAGCGTCGAGAGCTCGAACCTCTCCCCCGTCGCCCCCTCGATGAGGTCGAAGCAGTACTGCAGCGCGGCGAGCATCCCGAGGCCCAGCAGATCGAACTTCACCAGGCCCATCCAGGCGGCGTCGTCTTTGTCCCACTGGATGACGGTGCGGTCCTGCATCCGGGCATGCTCGATCGGCACGACCTCGCCGACAGGACGATCGGTCAGCACCATGCCGCCCGAGTGGATGCCCAGATGCCGGGGAGCCTTCAACAGCTCGGCGGCATAGCTGAGCACCCGCTCGGGGATGTCGTGGTCGGGACCCGTGTCGAGGGTCGCACCCCAGCGTTCGACCTGCTTCGACCAGGCATCCTGCTGTCCCGGGGAATGCCCGAGGGCCTTCGCCATGTCGCGCACGGCGTTCTTGGGCCGGTACTGGATGACGTTCGCCACCTGCGCCGCCCGCTCGCGCCCGTAGGTGGCGTAGACCCACTGGATGATCTCCTCGCGCCGGTCGGAGTCGAAGTCGACGTCGATGTCGGGTTCCTCCTCGCGCAGGGCGGAGAGGAAGCGCTCGAACGGCAGCCGGTAGTAGATGGAGTCGATCGCGGTGATGTCGAGCAGGTAGCAGACGGCGCTGTTGGCCGCCGATCCTCGCCCCTGGCACAGGATGCCGCGACGCCGCGCCTCTTGCACGATGCCGTAAACGATGAGGAAGTAGCCGGGGAAGTCCTTCTGCTCGATGACCGCGAGCTCTCGCTCGATGCGGTCGCGGTCTTCGGGCGGGAGGTTCGGGTACTTGCGCGGCACGGCCTCCCACACGAGGTGCCGCAACCACGACATCGGCGTGTGCCCCTCGGGAACGGGAAGCTTCGGCAGGGCGGGCTTGGCCCGGCGCAGCGGGAAAGCGAGCTCGTCGGCAAGCTCGACGGTGCGCGCCACGGCTCCGGGGAACCGGCGGAAGCGCCGCGTCATCTCGGCTCCCGACCGCAGGTGCGCCCCGGCGTGGGACGGCAGCCACCCGTCGAGCTCGTCGAGACCGCGGTTGGCCCGGACCGCCGCGATCGCGGCAGCGAGGTGGGCGCGATCGGGCACGGCGTAGTGCACGTTGTTCGTCGCGAGGATCGGCAGGCCGCGCTCACGCGCGAGGCCGGCGAGGATGTCGTTGTGCCGCGAGTCGAGCGGCTCGCCGTGGTCCATCAGCTCGACCTCGACGGCGTCGCGCCCGAACCGGTCGACCAGAGCGTCGAGCTCGGCGGCGGCAGCATCCGGTCCGCGCTCGATGAGCGCCCGACGCACTGCTCCCTTGCGGCATCCGGTGAGGATGCTCCATTCGCCTCCGGCGATGTCGGCCAGATCGTCGAGCCGGTACCGGGGCTTGCCCTTCTCCGCTCCCGCGAGCTGGCCCTGCGTGAGCGCCCGCGCCAGCCGGTGGTACCCCTCTTCGCCGCGGGCGAGGATGAGCAGATGCTCGCCCGGCGGGTCGGCCTCGTTGCGCGCGGCGCCGACGCGCTGCGGCAGATCGAGCGACAGCTCCGCCCCGAACACGGTCTTCACGGCCAGCTGCTCGGCGGCCTCGGCGAAGCGGACGATGCCATAGAACCCGTCGTGATCGGTGACAGCCAGGGCGTGCAGCCCCAGCCGTTCGGCCTCTTCAGCCAGCTCTTCGGGCGATGAGGCCCCGTCGAGGAACGAGTACGACGTGTGCGCGTGCAGCTCGGCGTATGGCACCGCGTTCTCGGGACGCTCGATTCTCGGCGCGGAGTACTTGCCCCGCTTGCGCGACCACGCGGGACTGTCGCCCCCGTCCGCACCCGGCGGCGCGCTCGGCGCGCGGTTTCCGCTGAGCAGCCGCTCCATCTCGGACCACGGCACCGAGGGGTTGTTGAAGCCCATCAGTCGTACCGCCCCTCGACCGACCATTCGCCGCCGTCGCACACCAGCAGCCACGCGGTCTGGGTGGCATCGACCATCTGGAAGCGGTGGGCATGGCGCGCTCGCGCGGCATCCCACGCCCGCTCGATCACCGGCCACGGCCCCGCCCACGAGCGGATGCCGCGCGACCCGGTCGACGACACCAGAGCGGCCGGGATCGCCGTCAGCTCGCCCCGCCCGTCGACGGCCACCATGTCGCCCTCCCGATCGACGACAGCCAGCGGCAGCGCCCGCTCGAAGACCGTCGCGGGCAGCGGATCGGGCAGGCTGCCCGGCCAGGGCCGCTCGCGCGAGCTCGTCACCGGGCGGTCACCCCACGGCACGAGCACCTGCCGCTCGGCGAGCCAGCGGCCACCGCCCACGACCGGGGTCACGACGCCCGTGTGGCCGAGCATCGCCTGCACCCGCGACAGGGCGTGGTGCACCCGCTGCTCGGGACCGGAGCCGAACAGCGAGACGGCGTGATGGGATGCCGCATCCACCGCTTCGGGCTCGATCTTGACCCGAGCGACACCGCTGGTGAGCTTGCCGCTCTCGGCCAGCTGCCAGCGCACCCGGTCGACGACGGCGGCGGCGTCGAAGGTGCCGGGGTGGAGCCAGACGCGGTTGCTCGTCTCGCCCCGGTCGCCGGTGAGGATGACGCGCAGCTCGGTGCACACGAGATCGACCGCGCCGAGTCCGGAGATGAACTCCTCGGCCGCGACCCTCATGCCGAACGCGACCTGGTCGGCGAGGTCGAGCGGAGGCTCGAACGAGACCTCGCGGTGCAGCTCGGGCGGCGGGGTGCGCGGTACCACCGGGCGCGAATCGGCGCCGGAGGCGAGGCCGTGCAAGCGCGCGCCGCGGGGGCCGAAGCGTTCGACCAGTCGTTCGGGCTCGATCGCGGCGAGGTCGCCGAGGGTCTGCACGCCGAGCCGGGCGAAGAGGTCGACGGAGTCGTCGTCGAGCACCGCGATCGTCAACGGTGCGAGGAACTCCGCCGAGCGCCCGGCCTCGACCACCCGGATGGGCCGGTCGGGGCGGGTGCTCATCCGCGCGGCCTGCTGCGCCGTGAAGGGTCCGTCGGCGACACCGGCCCGCACGTCGAGGTCGCCCTCGGCCACCGCGGCCAGCAGCGCGCCGGCGGCCTCGGTCTCACCGCCGTAGAAACGTGCGGGGCCGCGCACGCGCAGCGCGCAGAGCCCTGCCTCGAGCACCTGCACTCCCGGCGCCATCTCTTCGAGGCGCGCCACGATCGGCGCGAACTCTCGGTGATCGCGCACCGCGTCCGCGTCGGCCACCTGCAGCGCGGGACATCGGGCCTGCGCGTCACGGCGACGCTGCCCACGTGCGACGCCGTCGGCCCGCGCGGCCGCCGAACACGCGATGACCACGCCCTTCTCGAAGACCGCGATCGGCGCGTTCGGATCGCCGCCGCTTTCGCGCACGGACGCCACGACCGGCCAGTCGGGAACCCACACCACGAGGCTGCGTACCGGTGCCGTCGCCTCCTGCTCCCCCATGTCAGACCGCCCGTCGCATCGGGATCGGCTCGACGATCGGGCCGCCCGCGAGAGCCCGCTCCTGCGGAGCAGCCGAGATCGCACCATCGGGCGCGGGCAGCAGCATCCGCGCCGATCGGGGAACCGGGAACCGCCGGCTCGACACGGTGACCGTCAGCTCGCGGTCGCTGAGGTACCCATCGCCGTCGCCCAACCCCGACCACCGCGGATCGGTGACGTCGAGCATCGCCTCGGTCTGCGGCCACGGCCCCTGCACGAGCAGCACCGTGCCGCGGTCGCGCAGCCGGCCGGCGAGCTTGGCGATGTCGGAGTCTTTCGCCCGCTCGGGCGGACGCACCGCGACGACGGGAAGGACGTCGGCGATCGTCGCGGTGACAGCGAGCCACCGTGCACCCGGATCGGGGATCAGCACGACGCGGGACAGGTCGACCCCGGCATGCTCCGCCGCTTCGGCCCCGAAGCCCGGCATCCCGACCACACCGCACCACGACCCGGTCTGCGACGGCTGGGCGAGCAGGGCGAACAGCAGCGAGGACGACGAGCCGAGCGAATAGGCGGCGCCGGGCCGCAGCCCTCGCCCGGGCAGCAGTCCGGCCAGGGCAGGATGGGTCGGCAGCACCGGAGCATCGAGGCGGCGCCCCTGCATCCGCTCCATCTGCGCGCGCAGTCGCTGCACGTCCTCGGCGGCAGCGGGATTGCGCATGATCGACCTCACTCAGCAAGGGTAGAACATATGTTCTAGACCATCAATGTCGAGATCGAAGATACGACCGACTTCCGACATCGCCTGGCAGATTGGATCGCGTGAACGCCTCCGACACCCCACCCGTGACCCTGCGCCCCTACCGGTCCGCCGCTGACGAACTACCGGATGCGGAAGGTCGTCTCACACGTCACGCGTTCTGAGGACGAGAAGAGCGGCGAGCGTCGTCCATAGCGTGAAGATCGCCATGATCCCGAGTCCCACCAGCGGCGGCATCCCGCTGGTCGTCCCGACAGCGTACGAGGCCTGGCCGGCCGTCGTGGGCCAGTAGGTACCCGCGAACTCACCGATGACCCCGGGCATCCCCGGGGCGAGAGCGGGCACGAGAAGCGCGACGGTCACGATGATCGCGAGCGCACCGGAAGAGCTTCGCGTGATGATGCCGAATCCGAGGCCGAGGACGGCCGTGAGGACGAGGTACACGATCGCACAGACGATGGCCCGAGCAGTTCCAGGGTCATCGAGTGCCGACACGGGCAGACCGGCCGCAGCGAGCGCGGCCTGCGTGGCACCGAAGCTGCCTGCCACCGCCGCGACTGCCACGACCAAGCCGATGAGCGCCGAAACTCCGAGCTTCGAAGCCAGGAGGGCCCCGCGCCGGGGCACGATGGCGAGGCTCGTGATGATCTGCCCCGAGCCGTATTCACTGGTGATGGCCTGCGATCCGATGGTCGCGAGGAGGATCTGACCGACCAGGATGCCCTTGAAGCTGATGCCGGTGGGGTCGAAATCGGAAGGGAGCGCGGCCTGCCAATCGGCCACGAGCCCGCTCACCCCCAGCAGGCTGACCATCACCGTCACGACGACTGCCGAGGCAGCGAGGATCCAGGTGCTGTGGACACTGCGGGCTTTGATCCATTCGGAAGCGAAGAGGTTCATGTCAGGCGGCCTTCTGCTCGATCGTGGTCATGGCGAGAAACGCGTCTTCGAGCGAGTCCCGAACGAGGGTGAGCTCGAACACCTCGGCGCCGGAGGCGGCTGCGATGCGGCCGACGCTCTCCGTCGTCGTCCCCGAGACGACGAGGACGTCGTTGCGATCGGCGTCCGCCCGAACCGGAAGCCCGGCTCGCCGGAGCGCATCACGCAGGACATCGGCATTCGGAGTCCGAACGCGGACGTACTCGTTCGTGTGCGAGGCGATGAATGCGTCCAAAGACTGGTCGGCGAGCAGACGACCGTGGTTGATCACGATGAGGTGATCCGCCGTCAGTTGCATCTCACCCATCAGATGGCTCGAGAACAGCACCGATCGGCCTTCCGCAGCGAGCTCGCGCATCAGGGATCGAGCCCAGCGAATGCCTTCCGGGTCGAGCCCGTTGAGAGGTTCGTCGAAGATGACAATGCCGGGGTCGCCGATCAACGCCGTGGCGATCCCCAGCCGTTGCTTCATCCCGAGCGAGAAGTCGCCGGCCGGCCGGCTCCCTGCTTCAGCCAGGCCCACCAACTCCAGAACCTCCCCGACTCGACCCCGTGGCATGCCTCCAGCACGCGCGACGGACGCGAGATGATCCACGGCCGTACGCCGCGGATGAACGGCACGCGCATCGAGCATCGCGCCGATCACCCGCATCGGATGGGGCAACTCATGCAGACGATGCCCGTTCACGGTCGCGGCGCCGCTCGTGGGCTTGTCCAGGCCGAGGAACATGCGGAGAGTGGTGGACTTGCCCGCCCCGTTCGGCCCGAGGAAGCCGGTCACGATCCCGGGCCGAACCTGGAATGACAGGCCGTCCACGGCGGTGACGGTTCCATAGCGCTTGACGAGATCGTGAGCTTGGAGAGATGCCTGCGTTGTCTTCTGCACGGCAGGTACACTACACCGTACCGTGTAGTTTTGCTGCACTGGTCGGTGTAGAGTTCGGGAAGAGCAAAGGATGACGATGAGCGATGCGAGGCCGGTCAGGCAGGGCCAGGAGCAGAAGCGCTCCGCGATACTCGCGGCGGCGCGAGAGCTCTTCGTCGAGGTGGGTGTCGAGCGCTCGAGTATGGATGCCGTTTCGGCGCGCGCGGGTGTCTCCAAGCGCACCGTCTACGACTACTACGGAGATAAACGGCGGCTGCTGCTCGGAGTGGTCGAGAGCGCGGGCGAGGCGGCCGTGAACACCCTCCGCGAGCTGGCCGAGACGCACCTGCCGGACACCGTCGCTATCGACGGCCGCGATGGATTGCACCAGGCTGTGATCGCGTTCGCCGCCGACCTCGGGGGGTTCCTCGCCACGTCGACGAACTACGCAGCCGCTGTCAAGCTGATCTCGGAGAACGAGTCGCTCCTGCCCGAACTCGAGGACCACCCGCTGGACCGAGCGCACGCCGACGTTCTCGCCGAGCGCTTCGCTCACTTCGCGACCGAGGGTCTGCTCGACCTCGACGACCCGGGACTCGCCGCCGAGCATTTTCACGCGCTCACGACGCTCCGGGTTCTCAACGAGCCCGCTCGCCGCCGGACGGACGCCGAGCGGGTCCGACAGATCATGACCGATGGCGCCGGCGCATTCCTGCGCGCTTACGGCCCGAGAGCGCGGTAGGCGCGCACCGCGGCGATCAGGCGGCGAGACTCAGGTACGGCTCCCACCGTGGGTCGGATCGCTCCGTGCCCCGCACCGCCCACTGCGGGCCTCGCGGGGGCTTCGGCAGCCATCGCAGCTCCCACCCCATCTCCTGCGGAGTGTGGTCGCTCTTGAGGTTGTTGCATCGCAGGCAGCAGGCGACGAGGTTCTCCCACGAGTTGCTGCCCCCGCGCGAGCGCGGCATGACGTGGTCGATCGTCGACGCCGCCTTCCCGCAATAGGCGCATCGGTGCGCGTCGCGGCGGAGCACGCCACGCCGCGTCACCGGCACGCGGCGCGCATTCGGGATACGGACGTACCGGGTCAGAACGATCACCGCCGGGCGTTCGTACGTTCCATCGATCCCGAGAACGGGATCGTGGACGACGTGCTCGACGATCGTCGCTTTGTCGTTCAACACCAGGAGGAGGGCCCGACGGAACGACACCACAGCGAGTGGCTCATACCCGGCGTTCAGTACCAGAGTGCGCATTTCCTGTCCTCACGAACTGCCCTGACGGCTTCAGCGGATGTTCGATGACCGACGTCGCGCATGCCGTGCGGGCAGGTCCCGCGAGGGTGCGAGCACGAAAAAAGGCGCTGTCATGAAGACAGCGCCTTGATTCACGGCCGAGGCCGCAGTGGTGCACACGATGCCGCAGGACGTAGCGACCGATTGCATTCACGGTTCGAATGCCCGGTACTGGTCCCATCGGCTCCCCCTCGGCGTGCGCGAGCGTCGCGTTCAGGGTAATACACCCTCGACCCCAGGAAGGTCGACGGGAGATGAACGGATGATGCGTGTCGTCAGCCCGCGTTCGCGACGAGCCACGACTCGGCGTTCATGTACGCGCCGTCGACCACGATCTCGAGATGCAGGTGCGTTCCGAACGCGCGACCCGTGTCACCGACCTGGCCGAGCAGCTGTCCCGCCGAGACGGTGTCGCCGACCTGCACCG
The DNA here is from genome assembly GCF_040544895.1 of Microbacterium sp. 1262. NCBI lineage: Bacteria > Bacillati > Actinomycetota > Actinomycetes > Micrococcales > Microbacteriaceae > Microbacterium > Microbacterium sp. 1262. The sequence goes on along the minus strand of NZ_JBEPKU010000001.1, from coordinate 628,898 downwards.
CGCGGGTGCCCCAGTCCATGTGCGCGTAGAGGCTCGTGACGTTCGTGCCGTTGATGTTGTGCGCGACCTTGACGTATACGCCCCAGCCCGGACCGCTCTCGCTCGACGCGACGACCGTGCCGTCGGCGACCGAGTAGATCGGCGTGCCACGGTCGGCCATGTAGTCGGTGCCACGGTGACCGGCGTAGGGGGTGCCGAAGTTGTTGAACGACATCAGCGGACGACGCACGAGACCGGAACCCGGCGCGACGAGCGGGATCGACTGGCTGTACGACGTCGACGACGAGGCGGTCGAGCTGCTCGCGGAGATGCGGTTCGCGAGGGCCTCGGCGGCTGCCTTGGCGGCGGCCTCCTCGTCCTTCTTCTTCTTGATCTCTTCGGGCGTGGTCGCCGTGAAGCCGCTGCGGTCGAGAGACGCGGGTCCGACCTCGGACGCGACGACGATCGACTGCGCATTGTTTGCGGCGACCTGCTGCAGCGTCATCGCGTCGGCCGACGTACCGCGCACGGCGGCGAAGGCCGGGATGGCGACGGTGGCGACAAGGCCGACCACGGCAGCGACGGTGAAGGTGCTGCGAACGGGGTGGACCCGGCGACGGCTCCGGCGGGAAGCGCGGTTCTCGATGGTCGCGACGTCCCGCGTCTGCTTCTTCGCTGTCGGGAAGCGGCGGGCACGCAGGGCGCGACCAGAGCGTTCGGGATTCGTCGCGTCGACCTCGGGTACGTCTACCGACGAATCGTTGTGTTCAGCCAAATCAGTCCTCCGGCGCCTCTGCGCGATGGTCTGCGCTGGCTCGTCGACACTGCGCGTGTAGGTCCACGCGACATTCGGGTGTCACCGCGTGGACGACGAGCCGAAGAGGCAATCCATGCAGCGGTCTCGGACGGGCTTCTCGCCTGAAGACTTCTCGAGGCTACCGGAAGGTAACGAATAAGTCACGCTGTCGTTCCCTTCCCCACCGGACGCTCAGGTCCGGTGGCCGAACGCTCGCGGACTCAGTCGCGACGCGTGAGGAAGATGTGCGACGCGACCTCGACGGGTAGCTCGAGCCCCTCGTCGACACCGTCCATCTGAACGAGGACGTACCCCTCCGAGAACTGGAACGTGCCGTCGCGGCCGGGGACGACGCCCGCTGCCCGCAGCTGCTGCAGCAGTTCGGGGTCGACCTGGGCCGGCTCGGCGAGCCGTCGCACGGTGCCCTCGATCGGCCCGCCGGTCTCGTTCAGCAGACGCACGAGGCCCACCACACCGTCGTCGAAGGTGCGCGCAGGCACATCCCCGAGCTGGTCGAGACCGGGGATCGGGTTGCCGTAGGGCGATTCGGTGGGGTGACCGAGCAGCTCGATGAGGCGACGCTCGACGAGCTCGCTCATCACGTGCTCCCAGCGGCAGGCCTCTTCGTGGACATAGGCCCAGTCGAGTCCGATGACATCACTGAGCAGGCGCTCGGCGAGACGGTGCTTGCGCATGACGTCGACTGCCTTCTGCCGGCCGCTGTCGGTCAGCTCGAGCGAGCGGTCTTCCGACACGACGACGAGTCCGTCGCGCTCCATGCGGCCGACCGTCTGCGAGACGGTGGGGCCGGAGTGCCCGAGGCGCTCGGAGATGCGTGCACGCAGGGGGACGATCGCCTCTTCCTCGAGTTCGAGGATGGTACGCAGATACATCTCTGTCGTGTCGATGAGATCGGTCATCACAGCCCTTGTCGTGCGCGTGGTCGGGAGGATCCCAGCCTATCCGCTGGTGAGGACATGCGAGGCTGCCCTTACCTCCTGCTCATGGCACGGCGGGCCCGGACGCCGCCCCTAGAATCGGCTCATGGCGCACGTCACCCTGCCCCGAGACATCCTTCCCCGCGACGGCCGCTTCGGCTGCGGTCCCGCCAAGATCCGCCCCGAGCAGGTCGCCGCCCTGTCGGGTCCCGGCTCGATCCTGCTCGGCACGTCGCACCGCCAATCGCCGGTGAAGAGCCTCGTCGGCCAGGTCCGCTCCGGCCTGTCCGATCTGCTGCGGCTGCCCAACGGATACGAGATCATCCTCGGCAACGGCGGATCGACCGCGTTCTGGGATGCCGCGGCATTCGGCCTCATCGAGAACCGCAGCCAGAACCTCGTCTTCGGCGAGTTCGGCGGCAAGTTCGGCGCGGCCGCATCCGCGCCCTGGCTCCAGGCTCCCGACATCCGCAAGGCCGAGCCCGGCTCGAGCATCTCGGCCGAGGCTGTGGAGGGCGTCGACGTGTACGCCTGGCCCCACAACGAAACGTCGACCGGTGTCGCCGCCCCCGTGCGCCGCGTCGTCGGCGACGAAGGCGCGCTGACCGTCATCGATGCCACGAGCGCGGCCGGCGGCATCGACTTCTCGGTCTCGCAGTGCGACGTCTACTACTTCGCCCCGCAGAAGAACCTCGGCTCCGATGGCGGCATCTGGTTCGCCGCGGTCTCCCCCGCCGCGATCGAGCGGATCGAGCGGGTCGCCGCCTCGGGCCGCTACATCCCCGAGTTCCTGAGCCTGAAGAATGCGCTCGACAACTCGCGACTCAACCAGACGCTGAACACCCCCGCCGTCGCGACGCTCTACCTGCTCGACAAGCAGCTCGAGTGGATCCACAGCAACGGCGGCCTGCAGTGGGCGGCTGACCGCACCGCAGAATCCTCCTCCGCGCTGTACGACTGGGCCGAGGCATCCGAGCACGCGACGCCGTTCGTCGCCGATCCCGCCGACCGCTCGCCCGTCGTGGTGACGATCGACTTCGACGACACCGTCGATGCCGCTGCCGTCGCCAAGAGCCTGCGCGGCAACGGCATCGTCGACACCGAGCCGTACCGCAAGCTGGGCCGCAACCAGCTGCGCATCGCGACGTTCGTCTCGATCGAGCCCGACGACGTGCGCCAGCTGATCAAGTGCATCGACTACACGATCGACCGTCTCTGAGGACGTAACGCCGCTGAGACGACCGAAGGGATGCCGCACCGCGCGGCATCCCTTCTTCGTTCCCGTTCGAGCGGTCAGCGCTCCCAGGGCGATTCGTCGTGGTCGGAGTCGTCGTCCTCGTCCGAATCATCGTCCTCGTCCGAGTCGTCATCATCGTCGTCGAACTCGTCGTCATCCGAGTCGTCTTCGTCGTCATCGGCAGCGCCGGAATCGAGCGCGTCGATGTCGACCCCGTCGACGTCGCCCGCGTGGGTGACCGCCGTGCTGCCGTCCGCGAAGTCGTCCTCGTCCGCGTCGTCGTCGAGGTCGTCCGCGTCATCATCGAGATCGGCCGCGTCGTCGTCGAGATCGTCCGCGTCGTCATCGTCGCTGTCCGCGTCGTCATCGTCCGCGGCGGCCTGAGCGGCCTGGTAGTCCGCGAGCCGCACGGCCCACGGAACCCACTCGGGAGCGAGCAGCGCTCCGACGGCCGGGAGCAGCTCGACCTCGAGCACGGTCGGCTCGGCATCTTCGACCACGGCGACGCTGACCGTCCACAGCCACCCGGGGTAGCCGGCCAGACGGTTGGCGAAGCGGAGGGAGACGACGCCTTCGGCCTCGACGACGTAGTCGACGGGATCGCCGACGGTCGACGGGGGCGTGATCTCGGCGAGCGCAGCCAGGGCGAGATCGTGAGCGGCGAGCAGACGTTCGTCGACCGCGACCGGCTCGGGCGCGTCGTCGGACGCCGCGACCTCGTCGGACGCAGGCTCGATGACTCCGACCTCGTCCGGCGCCGACGTGTCGGCGGACTCAGGCGTCGAGGTCATCGGCGACCTTGCGCAGCACCGCGGCGATCTTCTTGCCGTGACCCGAGCTGGGGTAGCGGCCGCGACGGAGATCGGCGCCGATGCCGTCGAGGAGCTTCACGAGGTCCTCGACGATGATCGCCATGTCGTCCGCGGGCTTGCGGTTGCGCTTGCTCAGACTCACGGGAGCCTCGAGCACGCGGACGGCCAGCGCCTGCAGACCGCGCTTGCCGTCAGCGACACCGAACTCGAGGCGCGTGCCGGGCTTGAGCGACTCGGTGCCCGCCGGGAGTGCCGTGGCGTGCAGGAAGACGTCCTGGCCGTCATCGGAGGAGATGAAGCCGAACCCCTTCTCGTCGTCGTAGAACCTGACCTTGCCGGTGGGCATGTGCGTACCTCGCTGTCACGGACCGCGTTTCGCGGGCAGAACGGAATGCCGGGGCCGTGTCAGCCCCGGTAACCAGCCTACGGCACCACTGCGAACCGCTACGCTGATGCGGATGAGCACGCGCAGCACGGGCGACGACCTTCCGGTCCGCCGTATCGACCGCATCCTCGCGTTCATGTCGCTGGGGCTGCTGATTCTGGCGATCATCTGTTTCTTCGCGATCATCATCGGCACCGCGACCGGCATGGAGCAGGCAGACTTCGGCACCGGAGCGTGGCCCACGGTCAGCGCCATCGTGTGGATCGCGCCGCCCGTCGCGTTCGCCCTGCTGCTGACGGTGCTGATCATGACCTTCATCCGACGGAGCCGGGCCAACAAGGGCCGGTGACGTGTCTCCCGTCGACGCCCGTGCCCTCGCGAGCTGGCTCGCCACGGTCGACGACGACGTCCTGACGGACCTGCTGCGTCGACGCCGCGTCTCGCCCGACGTCGCCTGGGCCGACTTCTTCGACGCCGCCGAGGCCCTGCTCGATCCCGCGGCGGTGGCCAAGGCCGCTCCGCTTCTCTCCCGGCCGCTCGTCGAAGCCATGGACGACGCGGTCGCCTCCGGCGATGCGGTTCCGCCCGGTCCGGCACGCGACGCCCTGCTGCATCTCGGGTTCGTCTCTCCTGGCGGGATGCCCTACGCCGGTGCCGCTGCGGCGTGGCGCGATGTCCCCCGCCCCGAGACCCCCGGCCGTTCCATCACGACGGGCTCGCCGGAGGACGATGCGCAGCTGGCCGAACGCGCCTTCACCGCGCTCTCGTCACTCGCCGATGTCCTGTCGCTGACGCAGCCGTCGCCCCTCGGACGCACCGGTGCGGGAACCCTGGGTGCCGCCGACCGCCGCCGCCTGATCGAAGCAGGAGCGGTGGCGGATGCCGAGACAGCCGACCTCGTGATCGGGATCGGTCTCGACGCCGGGCTCCTCGGTCCGGTCGACCGCGAGTGGCGGGTGACGACCGAGGGAACCGGCTGGTTGCTCCGTGGCTCCGCCGATCGCTGGGCCGACACCGCCGGCCGCCTGCGCGACGCGCTCCCGGCGGCTCTGCGGACGACGGACGGCGGATGGCAGCCGCCGGCGCAGTGGCACCTCGCCTATCCGCTCGATCCGCAGTGGTCCGTGCGTGCCGAGCGCCTGACGGCGCGGTGGCGGCTGTGGGCGATCATCGACGCATCGGGGCGCCCCGCAGCCTGGGCGACGGCGCTCGCGAACGGCGGCGACGTCGACCGGGTGACGCTGCAGGCGCACCTGCCCGGCGAGGTCGACCGCATCTTCCTTCAGAACGACCTCACGGCGATCGCGCCGGGCCCCCTCGAGCCCGCGATCGATGCGCGGCTGCGCCGGGCGGCGCGACGCGAGTCGCGCGCGCAGGCGTCGACCTACCGGTTCTCCGCCGAATCGATCGGAGCGGCGCTCGCGGCCGGAGAGGATCCGGCATCCCTTGCCGAGTTCCTCACCGCGATCTCGCTGACCGGCCTGCCGCAGCCGCTGGCGTACGAGCTCGAACGGGCGGCCGGCCGCCACGGCCGACTGCGCGTGGGCTCCGACCCCACCGGTCGAACGCAGGTCACGGCATCCGACCAGGGTGCCCTCGACACGCTCGCCGTCGATCAGGCACTGCGTCCGCTCGGGCTCGTGCACGATGGCGACCGGCTCATCAGCCGCAGCTCGGTCGACGCTGTCTTCTGGATGCTGAGCGACGCTCGCTACCCCGTCGCCGCGGTCGACGAGAACGGACAGGTACGGATCCTCGACCGCGCCAAGCTGGCCGCATCGGCGGACGACGCACCGGGGGGCGCCGACGACACCCGCTTCCTGCCTCTCATCGAGCGCATGCGCCGAGCCCATTCCTCCGACGACGCGGATGCCGCGTGGCTGGGCCGCGAGCTCGAGCAGGCGGTCAAGGCACGCGCGGTGATCGAGGTGAGCGTGCGCCTGCCGGACGGCTCGACACGTGACTTCGTGCTCGAAGCGACAGGACTGGGCGGCGGCCGGCTGCGCGGGCGCGACCGCGCCTCGGATGTCGAACGCACTCTGCCGGTGTCGAGCATCGTCTCCGCCCGGCTGACCTGAGCATCGCAGGGACGCTCCGCGCAGGCCGACGTCGGCTGAGCACCGGTACGATTGCTCGTTATGGCTGATGGCCCCCTGATCGTCCAGAGCGACCGCACCGTGCTGCTGGAAGTCGCCCACCCGAGCGCAGAGGATGCGCGGCACGAGCTCGCGATCTTCGCCGAGCTCGAGCGGGCGCCCGAGCACATCCACACCTATCGCATCACGCGCCTGGGACTGTGGAACGCACGCGCCGCGGGGCACGATGCCGAAGACATGCTGGCCACGCTCGACCGCTGGTCACGCTTCCCCGTGCCGCCGTCGGTGTCGACCGACATCCGCGAGACGGTCACGCGCTACGGACGCCTGGTCATCGAGCGCGACGACGAGGGCACCCTGATCCTGCGTTCGAGCGACGCGGCCGTTCTCTCCGAGGTCACGCGCAACAAGCGCATCCAGCCGCTGCTCCTGGGCAACCCCACGCCCGACACGTATGTCATCGACGCCTGGGCCCGCGGCCAGATCAAGCAGGAGCTGCTGAAGATCGGCTGGCCCGCCGAAGACCTCGCCGGCTTCACGCCGGGCACGCCGCACGAGATCGAGCTGCACGAGGACGGCTGGAGCCTGCGCCCCTACCAGCGCAAGGCGGTCGACATCTTCACCGAGGGCGGCTCGGGTGTGGTGGTGCTCCCCTGCGGCGCGGGCAAGACGCTCGTCGGAGCCGCGGCGATGGCCGACACGAAGACGACCACGCTCATCCTCGTGACCAACACCGTCAGCGCGCGGCAGTGGCGCAACGAGCTGCTGAAGCGCACGAGTCTGACTCCGGAGGAGATCGGCGAGTACTCCGGTCAGTCGAAGGAGGTCAAGCCGGTCACGATCGCGACCTACCAGATCCTCACCGCGAAGCGGAAAGGCGAATACGCCCACCTCGCGCTCCTCGACGCGCTCGACTGGGGTCTCGTCGTGTACGACGAGGTGCACCTGCTGCCCGCCCCCGTGTTCAAGCTCACCGCCGACCTGCAGGCGCGACGCCGGCTCGGCCTCACCGCGACCCTCGTCCGGGAGGACGGCCGCGAAGGCGACGTGTTCAGCCTCATCGGCCCCAAGCGCTTCGACGCGCCGTGGAAGGAGATCGAGGCACAGGGCTTCATCTCCCCCGCCGTCTGCTACGAGGTGCGCGTCGACCTGCCGGCATCCGACCGCCTCGAGTACGCGGCCTCGGCCGACGACGAGCGGTACCGCCTGGCTGCCACCGCGCACGCGAAGATCGGGGTCGTCCGCGACCTCGTCGCGAAGCACGCGGGCGAGCAGATCCTCGTGATCGGGCAGTACCTCGATCAGATCGACGTGCTGTCCGACGCGCTGGGAGCGCCGAAGATCACGGGTTCGACGCCCGTCGACGAGCGCGAGGAACTGTACGAGGCGTTCCGAACGGGTGAGATCCCCGTGCTGATCGTGTCGAAGGTCGCGAACTTCTCGATCGACCTCCCCGACGCCTCTGTCGCCATTCAGGTCTCGGGATCGTTCGGCTCGCGCCAGGAGGAGGCGCAGCGACTCGGGCGTCTGCTGCGGCCGAAGTCCAACGGTCACACCGCGAGCTTCTACACGCTCATCGCGCGCGACACCGTCGACCAGGACTTCGCACAGAACCGGCAGCGCTTCCTCGCCGAGCAGGGGTACAGCTACACGATCCTCGACGCCGAGAAGCTCGAAGCGGCCTGAGCCGGTCGCCCCACGGCGGACGTGTCAGGGCTTGGTGAGCTCGGGCGTCGGCTCGCCGGGAAGCGGCACGGTCGCCGTCGGCGTCGGCATAGGGATCGGCGGCGGCAGCTGGGTCCGCGGCAGGCCGTACGTGCGCGCGATCGGTCGCCGCCGCAGCACGAGCTCGACGGCGAGACAGTAGCCCCCGAGCAGCAGCACCGACGTCGCGAAGCTGACCCAGCCGACATCCGCCGCCGCCGGGTCGGCTCCCGTCGCGATCCCGGTCACGAAGGCCAGCAGGTTGTTGACGATGTGCACCGCGATCGCGGCCTCGAGTCCGCCGGTGCGCCACGTGAGCCAGCCCGCGGCGATCGCGAAGAGCGCGACGGCTGCCTGACCGACCGGGTCGTAGAGGTGCCCGATGACGAAGAGGGGCACCGGCAGCAGGATGGCGAACAGCGGATGCCGCAGCCACCGCCCGATCGACTGCATCAGGTAGCCGCGGAAGATGTACTCCTCGGCGGCGGCCTGGACCGGCACGACGAGAATGACCACGAGCAGACTCAGCCACAGCGTGGCACCCGCCGGGGGCGTGAGCGATGCTCCGCTCTGCTCGGCCGGGAGTAGCGAGGTGACGATCGCGACGACGACCGCCATGGCCACGGCGAGTCCGACGCACACGATCAGCCAGCGCCAGCGCAGCCGCCCGAAGACGGCGGAGGCGAACCCGAGACGACGTCCGTTGATGAGGAGCGACGCGAGCAGGTACGCGGGCAGCAGCAGTGCGATGGCGCCGAGGCCGACCAGCAGCGACAGCGGGTTCGTCACATCCAGGGACTCGGAGGTCTCGAGCACGCGGTTCAGCGCCCGAGCCGCGTCGTCGCTCGACAGCGCGATGAGAAGCGCCGCGAGCGCGACGACGAGCAGCATGGCGAGGAAGAAGATGACGCCGACGGCGCCGACCGCGAGCGGGGTCCACCACCCCGAACGACGACGTGCGAAGACGAGCCGATGGAATGCGAGACGGTCGGAATCGATCGGACGCGGCATGCCTCCATCCTCTCGCGACCCCTACCAGGTCGACCCCCTGCGGCGCGATATCCAGCAAACCGATGGGATCCGGTGCCAGTATGGGCCTATGACAGCACCGCGCATTCTCGTCGTGGACGACGAACCGAACATCCGTGACCTGCTGATCACCGGGCTGAAGTTCGCCGGATACCAGGTCCGCGCCGTGGGCAACGGAGCGCAGACGATCTCGGCCGTGCTCGAGGAGGAGCCCGACCTGATCGTGCTCGACGTGATGCTGCCCGACATGAACGGCTTCAGCGTCACCAAGCGCCTGCGGGGCGCGGGCTACACCGCGCCGATCCTCTTCCTCACCGCGAAGGACGAGACCGAGGACAAGATCGAGGGACTCAACGCCGGCGGCGACGACTACGTCACGAAGCCGTTCAGTCTCGACGAGATCGTCGCCCGCATCCAGGCCATCCTGCGCCGGACGATGCAGGCCGACGAGGAGTCGATCATCCGCGCCGGCGAGCTGACGATGGATCAGGACACCCACGACGTCCAGGTCGGCGACGTCTCGATCGACCTGTCGCCCACCGAGTTCAAGCTGCTGCGCTACCTGATGCTCAACCCGAACCGGGTGCTGAGCAAGGCGCAGATCCTCGACCACGTGTGGGAGTACGACTTCAACGGCGATGCCGGCATCGTCGAGAGCTACATCTCGTACCTGCGCCGCAAGATCGACCCGCACTCCTCCGAGCCGCTGATCCAGACCAAGCGCGGTTTCGGATACATGCTCAAGGCCGACAAGTCGGCGTGATCCGCGGGAGCGCAGACGCCTGAGCGATTCCGCGAACGACGGCGTCACCCGGTGGTGGCGCGGCATCAGCCTGCGTACGAAGGTCACGGGCGTCATCGTCACCCTGCTGGCGATGGGGCTGATCGCGGCGGGCGTGGGAACGATGATCTTCCTGCGCAACGCCCAGGTCGCCGCGCTCGACGGCAGCCTCCGCTCGCTGGCCCCGACCGACCTGGCGAGCACGGTGATGGATGTCACCGTCGAAGACGGCATCGCGCTCTTCGAGGCGAAGGAGTCACCGGCGCCGACCACCTTCGTCGTCGCGATCTACAGCGCTGAGGGCGAGCTGCTGTCGGTCGCGGGCGGACCCGAGTCGGTCCGCCCCGATCTGCCCGCCTCGTTCCCCCTCGACCGCACGGTCGTCAAAGGCACCGAGCCTTTCGAGCTCCCCGCTCGCCAGGGAACCGGCACCTTCCACGCGAGTGTCGATGTCCTCCAGCCCGAGGGGTCGCGTGAGAGCTATACGCAGCTCGTCGCGCTTCCGCTGACCTCGGTGACGCAGACCGTCGCGAACTTCATCAGCATCTACACCGTGATCGCCGCCCTCATCCTCGTGGCCGGCGCTCTCGGCACCCGCTGGCTCGTGACCCTCACCTTCCGCAGCCTCAGTCAGGTCGAGGAGACCGCGATGACGATCGCGGCCGGCGACCTGAGCCAGCGCATGGGCGACATCTCCCCCGGCACCGAGGTCGGCCGGCTGAAGATCGCCATCAACGCGATGCTCGACCGCATCGACACCGCCCTGGCCCAGCGCGACGCCACGGTCCAGCAGATGCGGCGGTTCATCGGCGACGCCAGTCACGAGCTGCGCACGCCGCTCGTGACGGTCCGCGGATACGCGGAGCTGTACCGGATGGGCGCGATCACCGACGCCGAGCACACCGCGCAGTCGATGGAGCGGATCGAGAAGGAGGCCGTTCGGATGAGCGGTCTCGTTGAAGACCTCCTGGCGCTCGCGCGCCTCGACGAACGCCGTGACCTGGTCATCGCGCCGGTCGACCTGCGTCCCATCGCCCGTGACGCCGCGCTCGACACGCGAGCGGCGGCGCCCGAGCGCCATGTCTCGGTGATCGAGTACTCCGATGAGACGCTCACGGTGGATCTGCCGACGAACACGGGGACCGCCACGACGACGAAGCGTTCCGGCGGTGCCCGCAACCGCACCGGCCAGACGCTCTCCCGCCTGCGGCGGCGACCGAAGGACGAGCGGGGCGCTCGTTCGGGAGACTCCGGCACGGCGTCCCGGAAGACGGATGCCGCGTCCGCGAGCACGTCGCCCGGCGCGACCGCCGACACGAAGCCGCTGCTGCAGCCGAGCGAGCCGCCGCTCGTACCGGTCGTCCTCGGCGACGAGAACCGCATCCGCCAGGTCGTCGCCAACCTCATCGGCAACGCGCGGCGTTACAGCCCGGAGGGCACCCCGATCGAGATCGCCGTGGGCCTGGATCGCGACGCCCGCATGGGATGGATCTCGGTGATCGATCACGGCGAAGGCATCCCCGAACCGCTGCGCGAGAAGATCTTCCAGCGGTTCTGGCGGGCCGACACGTCGCGCACGCGCGAGACCGGCGGCTCGGGCCTCGGCCTGTCCATCGTCGCCTCGATCGTGGAGGCGCTGCACGGTTCGATCGACGTCCAGGCCACGCCGGGCGGCGGCGCCACGTTCCGGGTCGCGTTCCCCCTAGCCGATCGCCGCGAGGCCGCCGAGCATCTCTGGATCGAGACCCAGCCGCTGCCGCGTCTGCGCGACGAGCGCTGAGCGGGGTGGCGGCGGCTTCTCCCCCGCCGCACCGGGCACCGGCCTCTCCCCGATCGCATCCGCGCGAGAGCGCAGCGGGTCGACGGCGACCTAGCGTGTCGGCATCCACCGCACACGACGCAAGGAGCGACATGGCCACCTTTTCGATCGACAGCGACGCCGTAGCGAGCGCCACCGCCGCCATCCGCGCCACCTCGGGACGCATCGAGAGCGACACCGGCGCGATGATGGCGCAACTGACACAACTGCAGGGCTCGTGGACCGGCAGCGCCGCTCTCGCTTTCCAGGTCGTCGTCGAGAGGTGGCGCGCGGCGCAGCGCGAGGTGGAGGCGGCGCTCGGCGACATCGGATCGGCACTGGATGCCGCCGGCCAGCAGTACCTGCAGGCCGAGGCAGCGGCCGCGGGCTTGTTCCGCTGAGGCCCCTCCGAAACGCAGAACGGCCCCTCCCGAAGGAGGGGCCGTTCTGTATGCGATGGATCAGAAGTCCATGCCACCCGTGGGGTCGCCCGCGGGAGCCGGGGTCTTCTCCGGCTTGTCCGCCACGACCGCCTCGGTCGTGAGGAACAGGCCCGCGATCGACGCAGCGTTCTGCAGCGCGGAGCGCGTCACCTTGGCCGGGTCGATGATGCCCTGCTCGAACAGGTTGCCGTACTCGCCGGTCGCGGCGTTCAGGCCGTGTCCGATCTCGAGCTCGGCCACCTTGTTGGCGACGACGCCCGGCTCGAGGCCGGCGTTCAGAGCGATCTGCTTCAGCGGAGCCTCGATCGCGACCTTGACGATGTTCGCACCGGTCGCCTCGTCGCCCGAGAGCTCGAGACCGCTGAACGCGTTCTTGCCGGCCTGGATGAGCGCGACACCACCACCGGCGACGACACCCTCTTCCACAGCTGCCTTGGCGTTGCGGACGGCGTCCTCGATGCGGTGCTTGCGCTCCTTGAGCTCGACCTCGGTCGCAGCTCCGGCCTTGATGACGGCGACGCCACCGGCGAGCTTCGCGAGCCGCTCCTGGAGCTTCTCGCGGTCGTAGTCGCTGTCGGTGTTGTCGATCTCGCGACGGATCTGGGTCACGCGGCCCTCGAGCTGAGCCGAGTCACCGGCACCCTCGACGATCGTGGTCTCGTCCTTCGTGATGATGACCTTGCGCGCACGGCCGAGAAGGTCGACGGTGGCGTTCTCGAGCTTGAGGCCCACCTCTTCGGTGATGACCTGGCCGCCGGTGAGGATCGCGATGTCCTGCAGCTGAGCCTTGCGACGGTCGCCGAAGCCGGGAGCCTTGACGGCAGCCGACTTGAAGATGCCGCGGATCTTGTTGAGGACCAGCGTCGCGAGAGCCTCGCCCTCGACGTCCTCGGCGATGATGAGGAGCTCCTTGCCCTCCTGGATCACCTTGTCGACGATGGGCAGAAGGTCCTTGATGTTCGAGACCTTCTGGTTCGCGATGAGGATGTACGGGTCCTCGAAGACGGCCTCCTGGCGCTCCGGGTCCGTGACGAAGTAGGGGTTGATGTAACCCTTGTCGAAGCGCATGCCCTCGGTGAGCTCGAGCTCGGTGCCGAAGGTGTTCGACTCCTCGACGGTGACGACGCCCTCCTTGCCGACCTTGTCGATGGCCTCGGCGATCAGCTCGCCGATCGAGGCGTCAGCAGCCGAGATCGAAGCGGTGGCAGCGATCTGCTCCTTCGACTCGACCTCCTTGGCGTCAGCGAGGAGCTGGTCGGTGATGGCCTTGACGGCCTTCTCGATGCCCTTCTTGAGCGAGATGGGGTCGGCGCCGGCTGCGACGTTGCGCAGGCCTTCGCGGACGAGCGCCTGAGCGAGGACGGTCGCGGTGGTCGTTCCGTCACCGGCGACGTCGTCGGTCTTCTTGGCGACCTCCTTGACGAGCTCCGCACCGATCTTCTCGTACGGGTCGTCGAGCTCGATCTCCTTGGCGATCGAGACGCCATCGTTCGTGATGGTGGGGGCGCCCCACTTCTTTTCGAGCACGACGTTGCGACCGCGCGGGCCGAGCGTCACCTTGACGGCGTCGGCCAGCGTGTTCAGGCCGCGCTCGAGGCCGCGGCGGGCCTCCTCGTCGAAAGCGATGATCTTTGCCATGTGTGTGTCGTCCCTCCCGGACGGTGGAGAACAGTCTTTAGCACTCGATGAACGTGAGTGCTAAAGCCATTCTGGCACTCGCCCATGGGGAGTGCAAGCCGCGTGGCCGGTGACGCGACCCGGGGAAACGACGGAGCGCACCGCGATGGCGGTGCGCTCCGTGGAGTGTTGCGATTCAGGCGACGACACGCACCGATTCCGCTTGCGGACCCTTCTGCCCCGTCCCCACGGTGAACTCGACCGCCTGGCCCTCTTCGAGCACGCGGAAGCCGCTCATCTCGATGTTGGAGTAGTGGACGAAGACGTCCTGCCCTTCGTTCACGGTGATGAAGCCGAAACCCTTCTCGGCGTTGAACCACTTGACGGTGCCCTGTGTCATGCGAATCTCCTGATGCTGTGCGACAGCGTCATCGTATGCAGGGCGTTCCGCCGGATCCGGCGCTTCCGGTCACTGTTGACACGGCCGCATCGAGAATTTCACGAGCGTGAAACACGCCCCCTCATTCGCCGCCGGAAGAGCCGCCCGCGCGGTCCTCGCCGACGACCACGGTGAGCTGCTTGCTGGGCGCCCCGTCCGCGCCGTCCGGGCCTGCATAGGCCTCGCTCATCTCCACGTCCGCTCCGCCGATGACTTGGGCGAGGCCCCGCGCGGCGCCCTCGTCCTCCGCATGGACGTAGAAGATCGTGGTCGTCGCGAAGTCATGAGTGCTGGCGTCACCCGCGTCGACGACATCCGAGTTCCATCCGGCACCGACGACGGTGTCGCGGAGGGCGGTCGCCAGTCCGCGCTCCGACGTCGCGTTGAGGATCAGGACGGGATACGAGGTGTCGACGACCGGATCGGCCTCGACGGGAGCCTCGACCACGGACGTCGCCGTGGGCGCCGCCGGGAACAACCCGATGCGACCGGTGACGATCATCGTGCCGAGGACGCCCGCCGCCACCAGGACGAGGACCGCGACGGCAGCCCAGACCAGGAGCACGCCGGCGCGCAGCCGGGGGTTCTCGGCCCGGTGGGCGCCGACGCGGGTGGTGTCGGCGGGCAGCTCGTCGAAGCGGTCTTTCGGGTATGTCGTTGTCGGCACGGAGGAATGCTATCTGCCGAAGCTTCGCGTCACATGGCCGCGCGGTCGGCGCGCGAGCGCTCGGCCGCCGCACGCATGCGCCGCAGGCGGTGCACGAGCAGGGGATCGTGCGACAGCGCGTCGACCGACTCGATGATCCGCCCGAGCAGCTGGTAGTACCGCGCGGGGCTCAGCGAGAGCTCTTCGCGGACGGCCTCTTCTTTCGCGCCGCTGTGAGCACCCCAACGCGCCTCGAAATCGAGGATCGAGCGGTCGCGTTCGGAAAGTGGCACGTCTCCACGCTACGACCGCGCGCGCTCGGAGCCGGGACGCCACTCCCACCATCGCCCGAGCGGGTCGGCCGCAGCGTCGATCTCCCCGTCGAGGGCGACCGCGAAGCCGTCGCGCCAGCCGGAGGGAGCACCGCCTGCCCAGCCGTCATGGGTGGCGGGCTCGTCGATCGTCAGCCACCGCCCCAGTCCGCGAGCACGCGTGACCACGCCCGCGCGTCGTTCCCGCGGGATGTGCACGAGCACCCCGGGCGTGGTGATCACGAGCGTCGCGTCGGCCGGGGCGAGCGCTGCCACGTCCGGAAGAAGGTCGTACGCGTCGCCGGCGAACAGAAGGGGCGGGTCGGATGCCGCGACAGCCGCCGCCGCTCGGATGCGCTCCGCCCGCCCGCTCTCGCCCGGCCACACCAGGCGCGTCAGCCAGTCGACGTCGCGGGGATCGCGCACGTCCAACGGGGCGAGATCGATGCCGGTGCGCCAGACGATCTCGGGATGCCGCACGCGCGGCATCCGCACTCCCCTCACCTCGCTCGTCAGCTCGACCGGGGCCGCCCCCGCGGGCGGGTCGAGGCGCGTCTCGCCGTGGTCACCCAGGTACCGATACGAGTAGCGGTCGGGATACAGGCACAACCCGGCGCTCGCTCCGACCTCGAGCAACGCGATGGGCCCCGCGACGCGCGACAGCGTCGGAAGAAGCGCGGCGCAGCGGAGCGGCTCGTTCGTCTGCACCGAGCGGACGAGGGTCTCCGAGACGACGGCGTCGGCGTGGTCGAGCACCCACGATGCCCACGACGACGAATCCACGTCGCCGGAACCCAGCAGGCGGCAGACCGCGAACACGAGCGGCGGCTGGCGCCGGTTCGCGGGAAGCCGCGAGAGCACCTGCAGCAGGTCGCGATCTTCGACGACGCGACGCGCCCATGCCGCGTAGAGATCCGATCGCCCGGGTGCCTCGTCGACGGCGAACCGCCGGTAGCGCTCGATCACGGCGGCGAACTCGTCGGACATGAAGCCATTCTCAGGGAACATCGACCCGCAACGTCGAGTTGAATAGGACGAGGCGAAGGAGCAGACATGACCTATTCCGTGAACAAGACCGACGAGCAGTGGCGCGAGGAGCTCACCCCTGAGCAGTACGCGGTGCTGCGGCAGGCCGGCACCGAGCGCGCGTGGACCGGGGAGCTGCTCGACGAGAGCCGCGCGGGCCTGTACACCTGCGCCGCCTGCGGCGCCGAGCTGTTCCAGAGCGGAACGAAGTTCGACTCGCACTGCGGGTGGCCGAGCTTCTACGAGTCGGTGCGCCCCGAGGCCGTCGAACTGATCGAGGACCGCTCGCACGGCATGGTGCGCACGGAAGTGCGCTGCGCGAACTGCGGTTCGCACCTGGGGCACGTCTTCCCTGATGGTTTCGGCACGCCCACCGGTGACCGCTACTGCATGAATTCGCTGTCGCTGTCGTTCACGCCCGAGCAGGAGAAGTGACCGGAGCCTTCGAAGCCGCCGGCGCACGCCGGTCGTGGTCGAAGGTCACCGACGAGGCACCCTCGCACGAGGAGCTCGTGCGACTGGTCTCGGCCGCGGGGCGGGTCGCCGACCACTCGTCGTTGCGTCCGTGGCGGCTCATCGAGATCCGAGGCGACGGGCGGACGCGGCTGGGCCGCGCGCTGAACAAGGCCGAGGGCAAGCTCGGTGTCTCGACGAAGCCGATGCGCGCCCCGCTGCTCATCGCGGTCGTCGCCAGCTACAGCAAGAAGAGCAAGGTCCCGCGGTGGGAGCAGGAGGCCGTGGCATCAGGCGTCGCTCACATGCTGAGCCTGCTTCTCGACGAGGCCGGGTGGGGCGTGTTCTGGCGCACGGGCGGCGCGACGCGATCCAAGGCGGTCGCGAAGGCGCACAAGCTCGGCAAGCGCGAGGAGCTGCTCGGCTGGCTCTATGTCGGCGGTAAGCCCGCAGACCGCGACTCGGGGCGCCGCAAGTCGATCGACGGCGAGTCGTTTCTGAGCCCGATGCCCTGAATCGCCCTCAGGTCGGAGGCTGCGAGCGGGATCGGAGCCTGCGGGCCGACAGACGACGCTCGTCGAGGAGGTCGGCGATGTCGACGTCGAGCGCTGCCGAGATCCGCGCCAGCTCCTCGATCGACATCGCCGACGGCTGCCGAACGTGCAAGCGGCGGGCGAGCGTTCGCATCGGGATCCCGCTCGCCTCTGCCAGCCATTCCTGCGTCAACCGCTCATCCGCGAGAACCGCGCGGATGGACCGAGCCACTCGAGCGCTTAGCAAGCCGTCTGCCATATGGCAACACTATTGACGCTCTTGCCACATGGCAATAGTTCAGCCAAACTTGGCACGTGCCCACAGGAAGAACGCCGGAACCCGGCTCGCTCAGTCGCCACGTCGCGAATCTGCTCGCCGTCGAGATCGCTCGTCGCGGGCTGCGTCAGACCGATGTCGCCGCCCAGGCCGGCATGTCGGCCTCGCAGCTGTCGCGCGTCCTCGCCGCGAAGAAGGTCTTCACGATCGATCAGCTCGACGCGGTGTGCCGCGCCGTCGGCATCCCTATCGGGCAGGTCGTCGTCATGCCCGGCCGGCGGCGGTGGCCCGGCAGCGGAGCCGTCGACATCGCCGTGTCCAAGGCGCCGCAGAATGACCGCGGAGCGGACGAGTGTGACGGATGATGCAGCCGGGCGGCAGAATGCCGCCAACTCCGCCAAACTGGGCACGTGCCCTCAGGAAAGACCCCGGAACCCGGCCCGCTCAGTCGTCATGTGGCGAGCCTGCTCGCCACCGAGATCGCACGCCGCGGACTGCGCCAGACCGACGTCGCCGCCCAAGCGGGCATGTCGGCCTCGCAATTGTCGCGGGTGCTCGCTGCCAAGAAGGTCTTCACGATCGACCAACTCGACGCCGTCTGCCGCGCGGTCGGCATCCCTATCGCGCAGGTCGTCGTCATGCCGGGCCGGCAGTCTCGCCGGACCCGCGACGGGTCTCCCATCCCTCGCATCGATGTCGGACCCTCACGCGATACTGAGCGGGCGGTGGCCAAAGCGCCACACGATGACCGCGGAGGGGACGACGGTGACGGATGACGAACTTCTCGACACACTCGATCTTCTCGGCGTACGCCTGACGATCACCGACCTGCCTCCCGATCGCGACGGAGAGTACGAGCACGGGCTCCGTATCGTCCGGCTCCGGCCGGGAATGGCCCGACGCCTCCACCGGTCGGTGCTGGCACACGAGTGCGCTCATGCCGTCCACGGTGACGTGCCGCTTCGCGACCCGCACCACGCCGAACGGCAGGAGGCGAGAGCCGACGAATGGGCGGCGCGGATGCTGGTGTCCGTCGACGACTACGCGCGCGCCGAGAGCATTCACGACGGACACGTGGATGCGATGGCCCTCGAGCTCGATGTCACCGTCGACCTCATCCGGGCCTTCCAACGCACGCTCCGGCACCCTCGCACCCTTCGTATGCCGGACATCCCGACGGGCGCGGCGAGGTAGCACAGCGATCCGCATGCAGCCGACCGCATGAGTCGAGACGTAAAATCGAGGGATGCCCGGAGGCGCCTCGAGCGCAGGTCGGAGGCAGAAGCCGCTGGCCACCGGAGACACCGCGGGAGTCGCATTGCACGGAAACGCCACCACTCGTTACGACGACGTCGCCCTCCTCTCGGTCGCGAGTGTCCTCCCCTCCCGCATCACCCCGTCAGACGCGATAGAGGAGCGGCTGTCGGATGTGCTGCGTCAGCTGAAGCTCAAGCCCGGCCTGCTGCGACGCGTCGCGGGCGTGAACGAGCGGCGCAATTGGGCGGCGGGCGAGTCGTCCGACGACGCGACGATCCAGGCCGGCCGGCGAGCGCTCGACGAGGCGGGTGTGCGCCCGGACCAGATCGGACTGCTCATCAACACCTCGGTGTCGCGCAAGCATCTCGAGCCGTCGGTCGCGGTTCGGCTGCACCACGGGCTCGGCCTGCCCACCTCGGCCATCAACTTCGACGTGGCCAACGCCTGCCTCGGGTTCATCAACGGCATGAGCCTCGCGTCGGGCATGATCCAGTCGGGCCAAATCGACTACGCGATCATCGTCAACGGCGAGGATGCCGACGAGATCCAGGTCAACACCGTCGAGCGACTCAATCGCGGCGGTCTCGGCCGCGACGGCTTCATGAGCGAGTTCGCGTCGCTCACGCTCGGCTCCGGCGCCGCCGCGGCCGTGCTGGGGCGGGCGAGCGAGAACCCCGGCGGGCACCGGATCGTCGGTGGCGTCACCCGCGCGGCCACGCAGTTCCACGAGCTGTGCGTCGGCAGCGTCGACGGGATGTTCACCGACGCCAAAGCGCTCCTGAAAGGCGGGCTCGCGCTCGTCGTCGATGCGTGGAAGGAAGCGCAGTCGACCTTTTCGTGGTCGACGATCGACCGCTACATCACGCATCAGGTCTCGTCCGTGCACACCAACGCGATCGTCAAGGCGGTCGGTCTCGACCGGCGTCGTGTGCCGGTGACCTACCCTCACCTGGGCAACGTCGGACCGGCGTCCATCCCGATCACCCTCGATGCGGAGAAGTCGACGTTGCAGCGTGGCGACCGGGTCCTGCTGATGGGGGTCGGGTCGGGCCTGAACACCAGCATGCTGGAGCTCGCCTGGTGATCCCCTCGGTGCCGCGGGAGCTGCCCGGAGTAGAGAGCAACGTGTCGACGACCCGCGTCGTCACCGGGGTCGGCGCCGACGCCGGGTCGCAGCGCCGCTGGCACCTGCTCGACACCGCCCCGCTGCTCGCGCGCGAAGGCATCAAGCCCGTCGGGACGATCATCGCCGTGCACGGCAACCCGACCTGGTCGTACCTCTGGCGCGGCCTCGTCGCTGCGTCGTTGCAGCGTGCACGGGCCGGCGGGCCGGCCTGGCGGATCGTCGCCGTCGACCAGCTCGAGATGGGCTACTCCGAGCGGACGTCGCTGACGAGAGGTCTGCCCCAGCGCATCGCCGACCTCGGTGCGATCATCGACGACCTCGACATCGCCGGCACCCTCGTCACTCTCGGACACGACTGGGGCGGCCCGGTCTCTCTCGGGTGGGCCGTGCGCAATCGTGACCGGGTCGACGCCGTCGCCGTGCTCAACACGGCTGTGCACCACCCGGCCGGGATGCCGCTGCCCTCGGCCCTGCGCGTCGCAGGAGCCCGATCGCTGCTGGCCACCACCACGGTCAAGACGACCGCGTTCCTCGACACGACCCTCGCGCTGGCCGATCCCCCGCTCGCGCCCGACGTGCGCGCCGCCTACCGGGCGCCCTACGCGTCGAGCGAGCTCCGCCGGGGCATCGGCGCTTTCGTCGCCGACATCCCCGCGACGCCCGACCACCCGAGCACACCGGCGCTGGATGAGCTCGCGGGCGGTCTCGTAGACCTCACCGTGCCCGCCCTGCTGCTTCGCGGACCGCGCGACCCCGTGTTCGGCGAGCACCACCTCGACGATCTCGCGCGTCGACTCCCGCACGCCGACGTCCACCGTTTCGAAGGCGCCGGTCACATGCTCGCCGAGGAACGACCGTACGCAGAGCTGGTGCTCGACTGGCTCGACGACAAGGGCCTGTCCGGCGGCGACCACGGCGACTCCGTCGACCGCGGCATTCGCGCCGAGGAGGAGAACGCGTACGGCGACGCTCAGCCGTTCGTTCCGATCTGGCAGCGACTGTACGACCGGCGCGACGACGGGGACACCGCCGTGGTCGACCTCACCCGTCGGGTCGGCGGCGAACCGCTCGATGTCAGCTGGAACGAACTCGCGCAGCGCGTCGACCAGCTCGCCGCCGGATTCGCGGCGTTCGGCATCCGTCCCGGAGACCGCGTCTCGCTCCTGGTCCAGCCCGGCCCGACCCTGACGGCCGTGCTCTACGCATGCCTTCGCATCGGTGCCGTCGTGGTCGTCGCGGACCGGGGGCTGGGCATCCGCGGACTCTCGCGGGCCGTTCGCGGCACCGCGCCCGCCTTCGTCATCGGCGAGCAGGCGGGCCTCGCAGCGGCCCGCGCACTCGGATGGCCCGGCCGACGCATCTCGGCGCCGAACCTTCCGGCGCCGGCAGCGCGCGCGCTCGGCGTCGAGGCGAGTCTGGCCGAGATCGCGGCTTCCGGGTCGCGTGCCACCGTTCCGGCACCCCCGAGCGCGCACGACGAGGCGGCCATCCTCTTCACGTCGGGTTCGACGGGACCGGCGAAGGGCGTCGTCTACACGCACGCGCAACTGGCCGCGCTACGCGACACCCTGGGGGCGCACTTCGACGTCACCCCGGACGTCGGACTGGTCACGGGCTTCGCTCCGTTTGCGCTGCTCGGACCCGCGCTCGGTACGCGATCGGCGACGCCGCGCATGGACGTCTCGGCACCGCGCACCCTCACGGCGTCGGCCGTCGCCGAAGCCGTGCGCGCCTCGCGTGCGCGAATCGTGTTCCTCTCCCCCGCCGCCGTCGCGAACGTCTGCGCCACAGCCGGCGCGCTCACTCCCGACGATCGCGCAGCGCTCGCGCAGGTCCGGACGTTCCTCTCGACCGGCGCGCCGGTGAGCATCGATCTCCTGCGTCAGGCGCACCAGCTCATGCCCGCCGCCGCGGCGCATACGCCGTACGGCATGACCGAGTGCCTGCTCGTCACCGACGTCACCCTCGGCGAGCTCGAGAGCGCACAGCAGGCACCCGACGCCGGGGTCTGCGTCGGCACGCCGATCGGATCGGGCACGGTGCGCATCTCGGCTCTCGACGACGACGGGCGCGCAACGGGCGATCTGTCGGACACGCCGCACGTGACGGGTGAGATCGTCGTCTCGGCACCGCACCTCAAGCGCGGATATCACCGCCTCTGGGCTACCGACCGCGATGCCGTACGCGGCACTCAGGCGCATCCGGGACGCTGGCACCGCACCGGCGATGTCGGCCACCTCGACGGCGAAGGCAGGCTCTGGGTCGAGGGGCGGCTCCCCCACGTCATCGTCACGACCGACGGCCCCGTGACGCCCGTCGGTCCCGAGCAGCAGATCGAGAGCATCGACGACGTTCGCCGTGCCGCGATCGTCGGGGTCGGACCGCGCGGCCGCCAGGTCTGCGTCGCGGTCGTCGAGACGACGCCCGGCGCGCGTCGGCCGGGCCTCGCACCGTCGGATCTGGCCGAGCGCATCCGCGCGGCATCCGACACGCCCGTCGCTGCGGCGCTCATCGTCCCGGCGCTGCCGACCGACATCCGTCACAACTCCAAGATCGACCGGTCGCGCTTGGCGGCATGGGCCGAGCGCGTGCTCGCGGGCGCGAAGCCGAGCGCGCCGTGATCGTCCTCGCCACCGGTGCATCCGGATTTCTCGGTCGCGCCGTCGTCGCCGAGCTGATCTCCGCCGGACATGAGGTGCGGACCCTGCAGCGTCGCCCCTCGGGTGTCGCCGGCGCGCACGACGTCCGGGGATCCGTCACGGATGCGAGGACCGTGTCGGATGCGGTGGCGGGCGCCGATGCCGTCGTCCACCTCGCCGCGAAGGTGTCGCTCGCCGGTGACCGGCGCGAGTTCCACGACGTCAACGTCGGCGGCACGACGACCCTCCTCGACGCCGCGGCGGCAGCCGGCGTGGCGCGCTTCGTCCAGGTCTCCTCACCATCGGTCGCCCATGCCGGGTCTGCGCTCGCGGGAGCGGGGGCCGACCCGGCCGACCCCGTCCGCGCGCGCGGCGAATACGCGCGCACGAAGGCGGAGGCCGAGCTCATCGCGCTGAGCCGCGACAGCGCAGCCATGCACGTCGTCGCGGTGCGGCCGCACCTGGTGTGGGGGCCGGGCGACCCGCAGCTCATCGAGCGCATCGTCGCTCGGGCGCGGCGGCGCACCCTGCCCCTCCTCAACGGCGGCACGGCGCTGATCGACACCACGTACGTCGATAACGCCGCCTCCGGCATCGTCGCGGCCCTGCACCGGGCGGATGCCGTCGGCGGTCGCGCCTACGTGCTCACCAACGGCGAACCGCGGCCCGTGGGCGACCTGATGGCGGGCATCTGCCGCGCAGCGGGAGCCCCCGAGCCGAAGCTGCGCCTACCGGCTGCCGTCGCGCGCGCGGCGGGAGCCGCCGTGGAGAAGGTCTGGGAGGTGCGTCCCGGCGCCGACGAGCCGCCGATGACGCGCTTCCTCGCCGAACAGCTGTCGACCGCGCACTGGTTCGATCAGACCGACATCCGGCGCGACCTGCAGTGGGCGCCGACCGTCTCTATCGATGAGGGCCTCGCGCGCCTCGCGGAGCACTACGCCGCTCGTCGCTGAGTCGCGCTCATCACACCTCAGCGGACTCGGCGCCGCCAGGGTACGACGGCGATGACGACGCCGACGAAGGCCACACCGGCCGCGACCGTGGCGGCCAGCAGCGACGGTCCCGCCGGAGGGGGCGCGATCGCGTCGAGGACGATCGATGCGGCGAGCAGCCCCACGACCGATCCGAGGCCCAGAAGCAGCACGCCGGTGCGCTTCACCAGCGCGGCCGAGATGACGATGTAGACGACCCCCATCGCGCCGCCCAGGTACATCCAGGGCTCGGACGGCAGCGCCGCGGGCATTCCATTGAGGGTCACGCTCACCGCAGCCGCGATGCCGAGCGCGATGGAGCCGCCCGTGAAGTTCACGACCGTCGTCGACAGCGGGCTGCCAAGCTCTTGGCGCAGGCGCCCGTTGGTGCCCTGCTGCCAGGCGATGCCGGCTCCGGCGATGAGCGGCAGCGCTAGCATCCACCACGCGACCGGTTCACCCCGCTGACCGAGCGCGCACAGGACGACTCCGACGATCGCGAGCAGTCCCCCGACCAGGCGGGGCACGGTCACGGCGACCACCCCGGCGGGTCCGTACCCGACGCGATCGAGTACCAGGCCGCCCGCCGTCTGGCCCGCGACCAGCCCGACGGTGAAGAGCGCGACTCCGATCGTGGCGACGGTGAGCCCCTGCGTGGCGACCGTGACGGCGCCCGCGAGGCCGCCCAGCAGCATCCAGATCGGGATGCCGCGCCCCGCCCCCGCGATCAGGAGACGGAGTCCCCGCCGCCCGCTGGGAGCCAGCAGGGTGATCGCGAGGATGAGCACCAGCCCGCTTCCGAACGAGATGGATGCCGCGACGAACCCGTCACCGATCGCTGCGCCGAGCGCGCCGTTGATGCGCGCTTGAACGGCGGTGAGGACGCCGATGAACACCGTCGCGGCGATCGCCGCTCCGAGCGGCAGAGCCGGGGGTCGAGTCTGATCGGTCACTCGGTCAATAGTGCATCAGGAGCGCCGCACGCCACGAACCCGCGAGCACTGCATCCGCCCCCTCTTGACGCTCGCAGGACGAACCGGGACCGTGGAGAAGGAGAACGGGGAACGGTTCGCGGGTCTGGTCCGCACGTCGCACATCCCCCCTCGGTGCGGCGGCCGACCCGCGAATCGTTCTTCTCGGGGACCATCATGGGGCGATTCATCTATGGCAACGGCAACACCAAAGTCGAGATCGAGGACCGCGCGCTCGCGCACCTGCAGCAGGTGATCGGGTCGAAGCTGCGGCGCAACGAGTGCTTCTTCTTCACGTGGCGCGACGACGTGAGCATCGGCGACGGGCGGCGGTCGGTCTGGATCCATCAGAACGCCGACCTGGTATTCAAGTACCACGGTCACCGTTCGCCGCAGCTCAACCGCGACTGGCTCGAGGCGCTCACCGCCGTCGCGAATTCCGGGAGCGGTCTGTACCTGACCCCGGAGCCGACCCCTCGCGGTCGCGGCGGTCGCGATGCCGTGACGATGCACGATCGTGCCGACATGATCGGGCTGCACTGACGCGACGCTTAGGCTTGTCCCATGTACGTGGGCACCATTCGTCGTGTCGAGAACACCACCGTCGAGCTTGCCGGGCACTCGCTCGAGGAGATCCGCGATCAGGCGCAGGCTGCCGCGCCGGAGGGCTTCGACCTCGTGTCGGCTCCCGTCCAGATGATCAAGGGCAGCACAGAGCTGAAGGCGACCGCGACGTATCAGCGGCGCGACGGTTTGCGCGACATCGAGGCCGATGACCGGCAGGCGCTTTTCGCGCAGGTGCCGGAGGGCTGGCAGCTCGTCAACATCCGCAAGCACTGACGACGCGTCCGCGCGCCATCTCGTCGGGATGTCGTCGGGCCATGACAGTCTTCGGGCCGGGAGAGGAGAACCCGGCCTGTGGGGACCAACAAGCGCTACGCCGATGCGATCGATCGCCGTGCCGACGAGCGCACCGAGCGGGTCCTCATGCGCATCCCGCCGTGCACGATCCCGATGCAGGCCTACGGCCCCGACCCGCTCGAGTGGCCGGCGGAGCGGCCCACGGTGTGGGCATGGGTGTCGTGGCCGCACAAGCCGGCCGAACGGGTCGCGGCTGTCGCACACGGATGGAACGACCGCGTCGTGGTGGTGCATTGGATGAGCCCCGCCGGCGAGCTCAACACGGTCGTCTGGCGCAACGCCGTCACGCGTCGGAGCGACCACAGGCGCGGTTAGCCCGCCGAGCGCGAGTTGGCAACCCCGTGCCGCATCGCGGGGTGAGGTGGCATCGTGCACGGCGATGCGTTACGTGAAGTACGGGGGCGAGACTTTCATCACCAGCGACGCCGTCGCCCGCGCGCTGCTGGCTCTGACCGCGAGCGTCGCCGCCACATCGGGAAGTGAAGTCGTCACCATCCTCGCAATCGAGCCGGGATCGGAGGAACCCGCGCAGGTCGACCTCGTGATCGGGACGGGCATCCACATCCTGTCCCGGCCCGCCGCCATCGACATCCCGGAGCCGGATTTCGAGGATGCCGTCGGCTGGCTGCAGCTTCATCCCGACTATCCCCGGCTCGCGCCTGAGCCAGGCCCGACAGCCGACACCGACGACCTCACGTCGTGGAACGACGATTTCGGCGGAGCGATCGACATCATCTGATGCCTGCCGCAGTGTGGCACGGAGCTGTGGAACGCAACGTGCTGATCCCGTTTCAGTAGAGGCGAGCATCGAAGCGAACGCCGCGGGCGCGG
The DNA here is from genome assembly GCF_040544895.1 of Microbacterium sp. 1262. Taxonomy (NCBI): domain Bacteria; kingdom Bacillati; phylum Actinomycetota; class Actinomycetes; order Micrococcales; family Microbacteriaceae; genus Microbacterium; species Microbacterium sp. 1262. The sequence goes on along the minus strand of NZ_JBEPKU010000001.1, from coordinate 602,882 downwards.
GCGTCGGGAACGGTCGCGAGCTCAGGTGATAATGAGCGCTGGCAACACGACAGGGTGTTTTGCCGGGTGCCATTGGAGGAGCGCATGCCGTTTCGCACGAAGGAAACACTGGAGGCCTGGCTGGCCGAGTTCGCTGAGCTCGGTTACCCGATCAGCGAGCGGCTGCGGGTCATGCCTCAGGACGGCACCGGGGGCCACGACACCGGCCTCATCGGCCTCGACCTGGTGAACGCCGGCACCGTGACCTACCTGCAGCCCGAGCCCGTCGGGTCGACGCACTGGGCGATCACGTTCGAAGCGCGCGAGCAGGACGTCAAGCTCGACGCGGGCCGCGCCTTCGAACTCTCTTCAGAGCTCGCGATGGTGTCCGCTCTGTGCTCGTTCCTGCAGTCCAAGTCCGCCGCGTTCATCGCCAGCCGGGCGGCCTGAGGACTCAGTCGCCGGGCGGCTCCGGGACCAACCGCAACCCGGCCGCGCTGTTCGCCGCCTCATTGAGAACCACGAGCCACCGCCGGTTGAGGGTCCCCGTCGGCGCTTCGGTGAAGCTGAAGTACAGCGAGGAGGCGCGTGAGATCCAGACGCTTCCGTACTCGCCTTCCTGCCCCGCGGCCGCGTCGTCACCATGCGTGTCGGGCTCGCTGCCCCATGTGAAGACGAAGCTCTCGTCGCGACGGAGCTTGGTGACGATGACCGCACGGAGATGCTGCAGCGCCCAGTCGTCGATGTTGATGGCCGGTGCGACACCGTAGATCAGATGTCCCATGGTTCTCCCTCTCGAGCAGCGGTCGCGACCCGCCCCGGACCGGGGCTCCTCTGACGCCTGAGCGTCCGAGCGGCTGACCAAAATGTACCGCGCCCGTCGGGCGTCGGGAGACCGCGCCGAGGGCGCAAATGATGCGTCGCGCTCCCCCGCTCGCGCAAGCCACCTTGCATACTTTCGCCACCCGACGACAATTGTCCAGTGCGTCGGATCCACTACGGAACGGGCGTCGTCCTCACGACGGACGACGTCGCCGACGTGTTGCTCCGACTCAACGTCGCCCTCGCCAACCTTGCGCACTCCGAGCGGGTGACGATTCCCGTCGCGAGCGGCGATTCCGCGAACAGCAGCGTCGACCTCATCCTCGGCCCCGGCATCGCGATCATGTCCGAGCCCGCTCCGTGGCACGGAGACGAACCGGACTTCTCGACCGGTGCCACCCTGCTCCGGATGAACCCGCACTACCCCTATCGGCGCCCCGCCGGACAGGCGCAGCCGATGGCGCCGATCGACACGGACGACTGGGACCCCGATCTCGAGGGCTACTGAGCCGAGGCGTTGCGATAGCGTTGCGAGACATGAAGCCCCGCCATCGTCTGCGCCGCCTCAGCCTGCTCTCGCTAGCCCTCCTTCTCGCAGCGACAGGGTGCACGGCGAATACTCCCGACGAGGAGACGAGGCTCACGACGACGCCTCCTCCATCGCAAGCTCCGCAGCAGACGGCTGAACCCGCGCCGTCGACGCCAACGGCGGCGCCGACGCCCAGGGTCGTCTCCGTACCGTCGTGCGCTGAGATGCTGACCACCGAGCAGGTGCGTGCAGCGGCTAACGATGACGCCCGAATCGGCCCTCTCTCCACCATCGCGTGGAGCGCCGAAGCTCTGCCCGGCCCGCTGGCTCGCGCCGCATATGAGGGCGCTCGCGAAACGACGAGCTGCGGCTGGGGTGTTCCGATGTCGGACGGAGTCGTGAACGTGGAAGTCGCCCTTCTCGAGCCTCAGGTAGAGCAGGAGCTGCGGACCGCGCTCACGGCCTCGAACGAGTACACCTACGAGAGCTTCTCGCGTGTCGATGTCTTCCACCGCGATGTCGAAGACGGCATCGGGAGTGTCCTGGCATATGCATTGAGCGACGGAGTATGGGTGATCGTCGACGGCACGCTCGTCACCAAGACGACCGCCGCGGAACTCGCACGCGACGTGATGGGACGGATCCCCACGAGCTGAGCTGACCTTACTGAGCCGACTACGGGACTCGAACCCGTAACCCCCGTATTACAAGTACGGTGCGCTACCAATTGCGCCAAGTCGGCAAGGCGTCCAGTCTAGCGACGGACGCGAGCGGCGCCGAAACTCCCGCGAGCCTCGCAGGCGGCCCGTCAGGACGCGGGCGCCTCGGTCGGCGTCGGAGTCGGGGTGGGCGCGGACTTGTAGTACGCGTCGCTCGCGGTCGTCAGCACGAACTGCGAGAACTCGGCCGGGTCGCTCAGGTCGCCGATGTACTGCTTGCCGTTGACGAGCACCATCGGTGTTCCGGTCAGCGCCAGCCCATTCGTGTCGGGGATGCCGGCGACGGCGCGCTCGGTCGCCGACTTCGCCCATGCGGCGTACGAGCCCGACTCGATGCAGTCGCGGACGACGCGGGTCGAGTCGACGCCGGAAGCCTGCGCCATGTTGGCGAGCTCGCTGTCGGAGTAGCCGTCGGAGTCGACCTCGGGCTGACGCGTCAGCAGTTCGTTGTTGAACGCGAAGAAGGCGTCGGGCGCGTTCGTCGCAACGCACGCTGCAGCGCTGGCCGCACGGAGCGAGTACTTCGTCCCGTTCGACTTCGCCGTCAGCATCGCGACCGGGTAGTAGCTGAGCGTGACCGCACCGTCGTCGACCCACGAGGTCAGCTGCTGCGCATTGGCGACCTGCCACTCGCGCGCGCCGGCGGAGAGATAGTCGACGTAGACCCGGATCTCGACGGGCGGTGCCGTCGTGGAGGTCGGAGTAGGAAGGCCCTCGGCGGGAGTCGCGGCCGCGGCATCCGGGGCGGGCTCGGCAGGCGCGGACGCGTCGGTCTCGGCGGCGATGTCGGTGGAGACCGAGGTGTTGACGACGTCGGCGACGACGAAACCGTCGCCCGACGCGGTGGCGGGCTCGAGCTGCGGCTTGCTGCCGGCGCTCGAGACGGTCATGGTGACGGCCACCGCTGCGGCTGCCACGACTCCGACAGCGAGCACCCCGAGACCCGAGCGACGCGCGATGCGCGCACGCGACTGCCGGGTGTGAACCTGCAGCGCCTTCTCGCGCACCGCCTCGCGACGGTCGATGACTGCCGGCGATTCGGGAGCGTCAGGAGTGTCGTCAGAAGACATGGAACCTCGGGGAACAGAAGTAAGGATGAGGCCGCGCGGGGCGACTCGCGGCGGGCCTCACGGGTCACTCGATGGTAATCAGCCAGCCTGGGAAAGCCCAGAGCACCACCCGGAATGCGTTGTCTCCCGCACGCCCGCGCCCGTGCCATACTGAGAGCGCGCCCGATGAGGGGCGTACGGGGGCGACCCCGTTCCATTCACAACGGATCGTCCGGCACGTACCTGCCGGTGAAGGAGAAGAAACGATGGCGACTGTCACTTTCGACAACGCAACCCGTCTGTACCCCGGTGGCACGCGCCCCGCGGTCGACAAGCTCAACCTCGAAGTGGGCGACGGCGAGTTCCTCGTTCTGGTCGGCCCCTCCGGTTGCGGAAAGTCCACCTCGCTGCGCATGCTCGCCGGCCTCGAAGAGGTCAACTCGGGCAGCATCCGCATCGGTGAGCGCGACGTCACCGACGTTCCCCCGAAGGACCGCGACATCGCGATGGTCTTCCAGAACTACGCGCTCTACCCGCACATGACGGTCGCCGAGAACATGGGCTTCGCGCTCAAGATCGCCGGCGTCGGCAAGGAAGAGCGCGCGCAGCGCGTGCTCGAGGCCGCCAAGCTCCTCGACCTCGAGGAGTACCTGACCCGCAAGCCGAAGGCCCTCTCGGGTGGTCAGCGTCAGCGTGTCGCGATGGGCCGCGCCATCGTCCGCAAGCCCCAGGTGTTCCTCATGGACGAGCCGCTGTCGAACCTCGACGCCAAGCTCCGCGTCCAGACGCGCACCCAGATCGCTTCGCTGCAGCGCAGCCTCGGCGTCACCACGGTCTACGTCACGCACGACCAGACCGAGGCCCTCACCATGGGTGACCGCATCGCGGTCCTCAAGGACGGCATCCTGCAGCAGGTCGGCACGCCGCGCGACCTGTACGAGAAGCCGAACAACGTCTTCGTCGCCGGCTTCATCGGCTCGCCCGCCATGAACCTGTTCACGGCGTCGCTCGCCGAGGGCGGCGTGCAGTTCGGCACCAAGGTCGCCGCGGTCGAGGCCGACACGCTCGGCAAGGCGCACGGCTCGACGGTCACGATCGGCATCCGCCCCGAGGACATCATCGTCAACCCCGAGGACGGCCAGGGCCTGACCGTCGACGTCGACCTGGTCGAGGAGCTCGGTGCTGACGGCTACCTCTACGGCCACACCGACATCAACGGCAAGCGCACCGACATCGTCGCGCGCGTCGACGGCCGCCGTCACCCGAACGCGGGCGACCGGGTCGTCCTCGCCCCCGTCACCGGACACGTCCACGTGTTCGACGGCGAGACCGGCGAGCGCCTCACCGACAAGGCCATCGCTTCGGCCTGATCCGGTATCTTCGTACGCTGCGGCGCGGGTGGCCTCTGGTCGCCCGCGCCGCAGTCTTTGCGCCTCACATCCGATCGGAGAATCCGTGACCGCCTCGCTCTCGATCACCGCCAGCAGCGTCGACCCGGGTCTGCTCGCCCTCCCCTGGTCGACGACCCTCGCCGATTGGTCGACGCCCGACATCGTCTACCTTCCCAAGGGCATCTCGCGTCACCTCGTGCGCTTCGCGAACCTGTCCGGACGCGTCGTGGCGATCAAGGAGACGACGGCGACGATGGCTCGGCGCGAGTACGAGATGCTCGGCTCGCTGCAGCGCCTCGACGTGCCCTGCGTCGAGCGCGTCGCAGTCATCGACGGACGTCGCGACGAGAACGGCGAGGAACTGCCCGCTGCCCTCGTCACGGCCCACCTGAAGTTCTCCCTCCCCTACCGCGCCCTCTTCACCCAGGTGCTGCGTCCCGACACGGCGACCCGTCTCGTCGACGCCCTCGCCGTGCTCCTCGTGCGCCTGCACAACGTCGGCTTCTTCTGGGGCGACGTCTCCCTGTCGAACACGCTCTTCCGCCGCGACGCCGGCGCGTTCGCCGCGTACCTGGTCGACGCCGAGACCGGCGAGCTGCATGAGCGGGGCCTCACGCGCGGTCAGCGGATGCACGACCTCGACATCGCACGCACGAACATCGCCGGCGAGATCATGGACCTCGAAGCCGGTGGCCGCCTCGAAGGCGGTGTGGACGCCATCGCGATCGCCGACGGCATCATGTCGTCGTATCACTCGCTGTGGGCGGCCCTCACCGACCAGGAGACGTTCTCGGCGAACGAGTCGTGGCGCATCACCGAGCGCGTCCAGAAGCTCAACTCGCTCGGGTTCGACATCGGCGAGATGTCGATCGACGCGGCCGCCGACGGCACACGCGTATCGATCCAACCGAAGGTCGTCGACGCCGGCCACCACCAGCGTCGCCTGCTCCGCCTGACGGGACTGGATGTCGAGGAGAACCAGGCCCGCCGTCTGCTCAACGACCTCGATGAGTTCAGCGCGCGTGTGTCACGCCTCGGGTCGAACGAGGAGATGGTCGCGCACGAGTGGCTCACCCGCGTGTTCGAGCCCGTCGTCCTCTCGGTGCCGTGGGACCTGCGCGCCAAGCTCGAACCGGCGGAGCTCTTCCATCAGGTGCTCGAGCACCGCTGGTACCTCTCGCAGACCGAGGGACGGTCCGTTCCCCTCGCGGAGGTGCTGTCGTCGTACGTCGAGAACGTGCTCCGTCACCGGCGCGACGAGGCGACCGTCATGGGGCCGCCGACCGAGACGATGTCGGTGCCGATCGTCACCGACTCCGTCCCGGTCGACGACGACGAGGCGGAGGTCGACTGGCGCGACCTGGTCTGAGCGCCAGGTCGCCCGCGCTCCGAGGGGGTGCGGCCGGTCAGTAGCCGACAGTGAAGCGCTCGCGGACGTGCTTCGGGTTCTCGATCTCGTCGACGACCGCGATGGCGAAGTCGGCGCCCGAGATGAACGAGTCGCCGTTCTCGTCGGTCACGAGCACGTCTCCACCGTCGCGATAGTGTCCGGTGCGCTCGCCCGGGTTGAATGAGCCGAAGCCGCCCGCAGGGTGGATGAAGAACCAGTCGCGACCGCTCTCGTCGGCCTGCAGGTCTTCGAGGATGCCGATCGCCTCGAGCGCCTCGTCCTTGAACTCCTCGGGGAAGCCGCTGTCGATCAGGCGCGGACCGCCCGGCGCGACGAGGCTGCCACCCGCGCCGCCGACCACGCCGACGCGCACGTTCTTGGGAAGACTCTCGACCAGCAGCGCCGTGTTCGGGCGCACCTGGCCCTGCATGTCGCCGCGCGGCGCGACGGCGGAGACCACGACATCGACGCCCTCGAGCTGACCGACGAGCGCCGGCACGTCGAGCAGGGTGCCTTCGAGGTAGGTCGCACCCTCGACGCGCTCAGCGGGAACCTTGCGGGCGACCGAGACCACGGTGTGGCCGCGCGACACGGCTTCCTCGACGATGTGGCTGCCGGCGTAGCCGGTGCCTCCGATGACAGCGATGCGTGCCATGACTGTTACCTCCGTTGGGTGTCGAGCGCAGACCGCGGTCCGCGCGTGTGGCGAGTCAGCGAGCGGGCTGGGTGTGCCAGATACGGTCGATGTAGTCGCGGATGGAGCGGTCCGACGAGAAGAAACCCGTGCGGGCGACGTTCAGGATGGCCGAACGGGTCCAGGCATCGCGGTCGGCGTAGGCGGCATCCACCCGCTCCTGCGCCGCGATGTACGACGTGTAGTCGGCCAGCACCATGAACCGGTCGTCGTAGAGCAGGTTCGACACGACGGGCTCGAAGGTCGAGCGGTCGCCCTCCGAGAACGCGCCCGACCCGATCAGGTCCAGGGCACGGCGCAGCTCGTCGTCAGCCTGGGCGAACTCTCCCGGCCGGTAGCCGGCGGCCCAGAGTTCCTCGACCTCGGGCTCGCTCATGCCGAACAGGAAGAAGTTGTCGTCACCGACGAGCTCACGGATCTCCACGTTCGCGCCGTCATCGGTGCCGATGGTGAGCGCGCCGTTCAGGGCGAACTTCATGTTGCCCGTGCCCGAAGCCTCCTTGCCGGCCAGCGAGATCTGCTCCGACAGGTCGGCGGCGGGGATGACCCGCTCGGCAAGGGTGACGTTGTAGTTCGGCGGGAAGACGACCTTGAGGCGCCCCTCGAGGCGCGGGTCGTTGTTGACGACTGCGCCAACCGCGTTGATGAGATGGATCACACGCTTGGCCATCGCGTAGCCGGGAGCCGCCTTCGCGCCGAAGATGAAGGTGCGCGGCTGCAGGTCGGATACCGCCACTCGGCCCGACACGACACGCTCGTAGAGGGTGACGATGTGCAGCAGCTTCAGCGTCTGACGCTTGTACTCGTGCAGCCGCTTGACCATGACGTCCAGCAGATGGTCGTCGGCGATCTCGAAGCCGTCGCGCTTCATCAGAACGTCGTTGAGGCGCCGCTTGTTCGCGGCCTTCACGTCGGCGAAGGCAGCGCGGAAGTCCGGGTCCTCCGCGTACGACTCGAGTTCACGCAACCGCTCGAGGTCGGTGAGCCAGCCCGTGCCGAGCGCGGCCGTGATGAGCTCGGAGAGCTTCGGGTTCGCCAGCCGCATGAACCGGCGCGGCGTGACGCCGTTCGTGACGTTCGTGAACTTCTCGGGCATCATCTCGTCGAACTGATGCAGCACCTTCTCGCGCAGCAGCTGCGAGTGCAGCTCGGCGACGCCGTTCACCTTCGCCCCGGCGACCGTCGCGAGGTAGGCCATGCGCACCGCCCGGTGCTCGGAGACGATCGACATGTCGCGCAGACGCTGCTCGTCGTCGCCGAACCGCTCGCGCACGCGCAGCAGGAACTCGTCGTTGATGCGGTAGATGATCTCGAGATGCCGCGGCAGCAGGCGACCGAGCAGATCGACCGACCAGACCTCGAGCGCCTCCGGCAGCAGGGTGTGGCAGGTGTAGGCGAAGCACTTCTGGGTGATCGCCCACGCGGCATCCCAGTCGAGCTTCCGCTCGTCGACCAGCACGCGCATCATCTCGGGGACGGCGATGACGGGGTGGGTGTCGTTGAGCTGGAAGATGACGCGGTCGGGCAGATCCTCGAGATCGAAGTCCTCCGGCAGCACCTTCGTCATGTAGTCGGCGATGGATGCCGCGACGAAGAAGTACTGCTGCTGCAGGCGCAGCTCCTTGCCCTGCGGAGTGGAGTCCTCGGGGTAGAGGACCTTCGAGATGTTCTCGGCGAAGGTCTGCGCGCGCACCGCCTCGACGTAGTCGCCGCTGTTGAAGGTGCGCAGGTCGAAGGCCTTCGTCGCCTCGGCGCTCCAGAGGCGGAGGGTGTTCACCCGACCGTTCTGGTAGCCGGGGACCATGTAGTTGTAGGGCACGGCACGGACGCTCCAGGCCGGCACCCACCGGCTGCGGATGACGCCGTCATCGTCGTAGGTCTCGGTGTGACCCGCGAACGACACGGTCTGCGCCGCTTCGGGGTGACGGAACTCCCACGGCGAGCCGAGTGCGAGCCAGGCATCCGGCTTCTCGATCTGCTCGCCGCCCCGGAACACCTGCCGGAAGATGCCGTATTCGTAGCGGATGCCGTAGCCGATACTCGGCACGCTGAGGGTGGCCAGCGAGTCGACGAAGCACGCGGCCAGCCGCCCGAGACCGCCGTTGCCGAGGCCCGGCTCGACCTCGTGGGCACGCATCGTGTCGATGTCGATGCCGCACGCGGCCAGTGCTTCGGTGGCGATGTCGGTGAGCCCCGACGCGAGCAGATTGTTGTCGAGCTGGCGCCCGAGCAGGTACTCCGCCGACAGGTAGCAGACGGCCTTCCGCTGGTCCTCGCGCTGACGTCGCTGATCTTCGAGCCACCGCGCGACGAGGTAATCGCGGACGGTCGCCGCGAGCGCCATGTACTTGTCGGTCTCGGTGGCCGCCGACAGGGCGACGCCGCGCTCCATGTTGAGGTTCAGCAAAAACTCACGCACGAAACCGTCGACCGTGGCCGGAGGCGAGCTCACCGGCGCGAGCGCCAGCGGGTGGGTCGCGACGATCGTGCGGGAGCCGGAGGTGTTGTCGTTCTCGCTCACGGTTCGAAACTACCCGCTGGATCGTCATCCCGCGGGGTCGTCTCTGATGGACCGCCCGGAATTTACAGGAAGGTCATCGCTCGGTCACAGCCGGCGTCACCGCGATCACTCCTGGGCGGCGCGGATCGTGGCGACCTGGTAGAGCGCGACGGACGCCGCGATACCGGCGTTGAGCGACTCGGTCGCCGACGAGATGGGGATCGAGACGACCTGGTCGCACGTCTCCGTCACGAGACGCGAGAGCCCCTTGCCCTCCGAGCCCACGACGATGACGACCGGGCGGTCGGCCAGCTGCAGCGCTGGCAGCGCGACGTCTCCCCCGCCATCGAGACCGAGTACGAAGACGCCCTGCTTCTTGAACTCCTTGAGCGTCGTCGTCAGGTTCGGTGCGATCACGACCGGGATGCGCGCGGCCGCGCCGGCGCTGGTCTTCCAGGCGGCCGAGTTGACGCCCGCCGAGCGGCGCTGCGGCACGATGACGCCCTGGCTGCCGAAGGCGGCCGCCGAACGCATGATCGCTCCGAGGTTGCGGGGGTCGGTGACGCCGTCGAGCGCGACGAGCAGCGGTGTCTCGCCCGAGTCGATGACCTGCTCGAGAAGATCCTGCGGGTGGCCGTACTCGTACGGAGGCACCTTGATCGCGACGCCCTGGTGCACGCCGTCGAACCCGGCCATGCGGTCGAGTTCCTGCCGCGTGACCTCGAGCACGGGGATGCCGCGGTTCGTGGCGATCGACAGCATCTCCTTGACGCGGTCGTCCATCTCGACGCGCTGCGCGATGTAGAAGGCGGTGGCGGGGATCTTGGCGCGCAGCGCCTCGAGGACGCTGTTGCGGCCGGTGACCGTCTCGGTGTCGTCACCCGACTTCGACTTGGGCGCGCGGTTCGAGCTGCCTTGGCGCTGCTGCGGCTTGCCGCCGGCAGCGACGTAGCGCTCCTGGGCGGCCTTGCGCTTACCGGCGGGGTGCCAGGCGCGGTCTTCGGCCTTGGGGGTCGGGCCGCGCCCCTCGAGCGAGCGACGGTTCTTGCCGCCGGTGCCCTTGGTGGGGCCCTTCTTCTTGCCGCGTCCGGCGGACGGGTTTCCTGGCTTAGCCACGGTTCACACTCCAATGGGTCCCCTCGGGACCGTCTTCGAGGACGATGCCGGCCGCCGCGATCGCGTCGCGGATGCGGTCGGCCGTCGCCCAGTCCTTGGTGGCGCGCGCCTCGGCGCGCTGGTCGATCATGGTGCGCACGAGCGCATCGAGAGCGATGGTCTCGGCGTCGTCGCCGCGCGCCTCGCCGGCGGCGTCGAGTCCGAGCACAGCGAGCATTCCCGAGACGGCTGCGACGGCATGCGCCACTGCGTCTCGATCGCCCGCGTCGAGAGCGGTGTTGCCCGCCCGGACCGTCTCATGCAGAACGGCGAGCGCCTGCGGGACGGCGAGATCGTCGTCCATCGCCGAGGCGAAGGCGGCGGGAAGTTCGACGTCGCGAGACGCTGATGCGTCGGGAAGCAGGCGTGCGGCGCGCTGCAGGAACGCCTGGATGCGGGCAAGCGCCGCCTCCGCCTCATCGAAACTCTGTGAGGTCAGGTCGAGGCTCGAGCGGTAGTGGGCGGCTCCGAGCGCGTATCGCACGACGCGGGGGTCGCGCTCACGCAGCACATCGTCGGCGAGCAGGAAGTTGCCGAGCGACTTCGACATCTTCTGATCGCCGACCGTGACGAGGCCGTTGTGAACCCAGTAGCGCGCGAAGGCGTCACCCGCGGCGGTGGACTGCGCGAGCTCGTTCTCGTGGTGCGGGAAGCGCAGGTCGAGCCCGCCGCCGTGGATGTCGAACTCGCCGCCGAGGTAGCGCCGGCTCATCGCCGAGCACTCGATGTGCCAGCCGGGACGGCCGAGTCCCCAGGGGGAGCTCCAGGCGGCGTCCGACGGCTCTTCGGGCTTGGCGCCCTTCCACAGGGCGAAGTCGCGCGGATCGCGCTTGCCTCGGGGGTCGGCGTCCGCCGCGGCCTCCATCGCGTCAAGCGACTGGCGCGTCAACGAACCGTAATCGGGCCACGACCGCACATCGAAGTACACGTCTCCCGATCCGTCCGGCGCCGCGTAGGCGTGGCCGCGCTCGATGAGGGTCTCGATGAGCTCGATCATCTGCGGAACGGATGCCGTGGCGCGCGGCTCGTACGTCGGCGCGAGCACGCCGACCGCCGCATAAGCGCGAGTGAACTCGAGCTCGATCCGGTAGGCGAGCGCCCACCAGGGCTCGGCATCCGTCGCATTGGCGAGGATCTTGTCGTCGATGTCGGTGACGTTGCGGACGAAAGTCACCCGCCCGTGACGGTACTCGAGCCAGCGACGCAGGATGTCGAACCCGACAGCGGCCCGGACATGGCCGATGTGGGGCCCCGACTGGACCGTCGGACCGCAGACGTAGACCGTGACGTTCGACGGGTCGCGCGGCGCGAAATCGCGCAGCGCCTGCGCGCGGGTGTCGTAGAGGCGAACGGTCACTGCACCAGCCTACCGGCGGGCTGCCACGCCGCCGTGGCATGAGCGCGCTCCGAGACGCGGTAGAACTGGAGGGTGCTGCCCGTGATCGCCGTCCTTGCCGCGGCAGTGCTGTTCGGCACGACCGGCACCGCACAGGCTCTCGGCCCCGAGAGCACCACACCGCTGGGGGTCGGCGCCGCCCGGCTCATCGTCGGCGGCACGGCGCTCGCTGCCGTCGGCCTTTCGGTCGGGGCCCGAAGACAGCGCGCACGCTTCGCACGCGACGGCATCCGCCCGGTCGCAAGTTCGCGCGCCGTCGCCCTCATGGCACTGACCGGGCTCTGCCTCGCCCTCTACCAGCCGTTGTTCTTCCTCGGCACGGCGCGCAACGGTGTCGCCGTAGGGACGGTCATCGCACTCGGATCCGCGCCGGTGCTGGCCGGACTGCTCGAGTGGGCCCTCACGCGGCGGCGGCCGACGACGTCGTGGATGACAGCGACCGCCCTGGCCACGGCCGGAGTCGCCCTGCTCGCCGTCGCGGGAGGCGGCTCGGCGGGGGCGGACGGTCTTGGCGTGCTGGGGTCACTCGGGGCGGGCGCCTCGTTCGCGGTGATCGCCAACGCGCAGCGGCGGCTGATCTCCGGCGGCTGGGACGCCTTCACCGTCTCGGGCGCGATGGGAGCCGGAGCTGCGGCGTGCGGCGTCGCGATGCTCCCTTTCACCGACATGGGCTGGCTCACCGACGCCCGCGGCTGGACGATGGCTCTCTGGCTCGGGCTCGCGACCGTCGCGCTCGCCTACGCCCTGTTCACCTGGGGGCTCGGCGGTCTGAGCGCCGCGACCGCGGCGACTCTCACCCTCGCCGAACCGCTGACGGCAAGTCTGCTCGGCGTCATCCTGCTCGGTGAACGTCTCGCTCCGCTCGCGCTCGTTGGGCTGGCGGTGCTCGCCGCGGGCCTGGTGCTGCTCGCCGCGACCTCGCGCTCTCGTAGCAACCCTGCCCCGACACCCCTGGAGGCCTGACATGACGGAATCGCTCACCATCGTCCGAGATGATCTCTCCGGCGTCGCGACGCGCGGGCTGCTGGCCGCACATCTGGCCGGCATGCTCGCGAACACGCCCGTCGAGAGCGTGCACGCACTCGACCTGACGGCGCTGCAGCATCCCTCCGTGCGGGTGTACTCGGCTTGGCTGGGCGACGAGATCGCCGCCGTCGGAGCGCTCAAGGTCTTCGGCAGCGACTGCGCCGAGATCAAGTCCATGCGCGTCTCCGAGGCCTTCATCGGGCGCGGGCTCGGACGCGCGATGCTGCAGCACCTCGAGCGGGAAGCCCGGGACGTCGGCATCCGCTCGCTCTGGCTCGAGACCGGCTCCGGCGCGGATTTCGTCCCGGCACGCGGACTCTACGAGAGCGCCGGGTTCTCGTGCTGCCCGCCCTTCGGCGACTACTCCCCCGATCCGCTGTCGGTGTTCATGACGCGCGACCTCGATCCCGCGACCGAGTCCGCTGCTCGCTGAGCCGCAGCACGGTCGACGTCGGGCGCACTTCGATGCATCAGGCGCAGCTCGAACCGCGCTTCATCCGCGCAACTGCGCCCGACCCGTGCCGGATGTCGGCTGACCCGTCAGCGGATGCGGTGAACGAGGGCGACGGCGGTCGCTGAGACGCCTTCGCCGGTGCCGGTGAACCCGAGCCCGTCGGTCGTCGTCGCGGCGACGGAAACCGGCGCCCCGAGGGCATCTGTCAAGACCGCCTCGGCCTCGGCACGGCGCGGCGCGAATCGCGGGCGGTTGGCCTGCACCTGAACCGAGACGTTGCCGATCGCGAACCCGGCCTCAGACACGAGCTCGCGCACCCGCCGCAGGAAGACGACGCCCGAGGCACCCGCGTACTCGGGACGGTCGACGCCGAAGTGGGTGCCGATATCGCCGAGGCCCGCGGCCGCGAGCACCGCGTCGACGATCGCGTGGGCGACGGCGTCACCGTCGGAGTGACCGCGCAGTCCGGCCTCGCCGGGCCAATCGAGCCCAGCCAGCCGCAATTCCCCGTCCCCCCCGAAGGCGTGGACGTCGGTACCGATACCGACGAGCGGGATCACGGATGCCGCAGGAGTCGCCGGCCGCAACAGGTGACGCGCTCGATCGAGGTCGGCGGGCGTGGTGATCTTGAACGACAGATCGTCGCCCATCACCGTGTGGACGGGGTGACCGACGGCCGCGAACAGGGCGGCGTCGTCGGTGTACTCCTCCGTCGCCGCGGCGTACGCCGCCTCGAGGAGCGCGCGGGGGAAACCCTGGGGAGTCTGCGCCGCTACGAGCGGAGCGCGATCGACGGCTTCGTCGACCACGGCGCCGGTCACGCGTTTGAGCGTATCGACGACCGGCCGGGCGGGGACGACCCCGGCGCCGGTGCGTTCGACCTCGGCGATCACCCGTTCGAAGACATCCGGCGGGGTGAGGGCGCGAGCGGCGTCATGGACGAGGACGGTCTCGACGTCGGCCCACAGCGCTGCGAGCCCCGCGGCGACCGACTGCTGCCGCGTCTGGCCACCGACGACGACCGACACGAGATCGGACCGCCCGCCGAACGCCGCTTCGGCCTCGGTCTGCGCGTCGCCCTGACGTCCGCGGGGAACGACGATCACGACCTGCGCCGCCGGCGCCGGGGCAATGCCGTCGAGGGCGTGCCTCAGGATCGAATGCTCGTCGATACCGACGAAAGCCTTCGGCGCCCCGGCCGACAATCGTGTTCCGGAACCGGCCGCGACGACGACGATAGCGACGCGCGGAACGGGGATGATGCCCACGGCAGCGGATGCCGGATCGGCCTCAGGAGGCGAGGACCTCGTCGAGGACGCCCGAAGCGTGGTCCTCATCGGCCTTCAGCGCGAGCGCGATCTCGGAGACGAGGATCTGACGCGCCTTGGCGAGCATGCGCTTCTCACCCGCGGACAGGCCACGGTCCTGATCGCGACGCCACAGGTCGCGAACGACTTCGCTCACCTTGATGACATCGCCCGAGGCGAGCTTCTCGAGGTTGGCCTTGTACCGACGCGACCAGTTGGTCGGCTCTTCGGTGAAGGGAGCGCGCAGGACGTCGAACACGCGCTCGAGACCGTCCTTGCCGATGACGTCGCGAACGCCGACCAGGTCGACGTTGTCAGCCGGGACCTCGATGATGAGGTCTCCCTGGGTGACGTTGAGCTTCAGGTATTTCTTCGTCTCGCCCTTGATGATCCGGTCCTTGACCTCGATGATCGTGGCTGCCCCGTGGTGGGGGTAGACGACGGTTTCGCCAACCTCAAAAAGCATGGAGTTATATCCCTTCGGCAACATCCAGGATAACACAGGGGGCATACAGTAAGGTTTGCCGCCGCTTATGCCCCGCAGCATCCAGCCGATGTCGGCGGACCAGCCTCGTCACCCTCTAGACTGCTGAGGACGCCGTCTGCCTGCCTGGAGGATCCGTGAAACTGCGAATCGTCGCTTCGATTGCCGTGGGCGCCGCCCTGACCCTGGGAGCCGCCGGCTGCAGCATGATCGCGCCGCAGGCGACCACGATCGACTTCTCCGCTTCGGACGGCGTGAACATCCCGCCGTCCGGCCCGCTCGACGTCCGCAACGCGATGGTCATCGCCGACGAGTCCGGCACGGCCGGCAACTTCCTCGCCGCCATCGTCAACCCCACCGACGAGGACCACACGCTCATCTTCGGGTTCGACGGCGTCACCACCGAGATCGAGGTTCCGGCTCGCGACAGCATCAGCCTGGGCGTCGACGGCAACGAGCCGATCCTGCTCGACGGCATCGACACCAAGCCCGGCGCGACCCTTCCGATGTCGTTCCAGTCGGGCGACGCCGAGGGCGTACGCATCGACGTGCCCGTCCTCGACGGCAAGCTTCCCTACTACACCGAGTACGTCCCGCTCGAGACGCCGACCCCGTCGGTGACCCCCACCCCGTCGGCCACCCCGACACCGTGACGACTCGGCGCATCTGACGCGAACAGAGGGCCCGGCGTTCATCGCCGGGCCCTCTGTTCATCGCGCTCGCGAGCGTCAGCCTTCGAATCGATAGCCGAGGCCTCGAACGGTGAGCAGCATCGACGGCTGCCCCGGGTCGCTCTCGATACGCGAGCGGATGCGCTTGATGTGCACGTCCAAGGTCTTCGTGTCACCGAAGTAGTCGCTGCCCCACACGCGGTCGATCAGCTGCCCGCGGGTCATCACGCGTCCGGCGTTGCGCATGAGCACTTCGAGCAGCTCGAACTCCTTGAGCGGCATGTTGATCACGCTGCCGTCCACGGCGACCGTGTGACGGTCGAGGTCGATCGTGACCCGACCACCGACGAGCACGCGTTCGTCGACATCGACCTCTGCGGTCGCCGCACGGCGCAGCACAGCCCGCATCCGCGCCAGCAGCTCGCGCGACGAGTACGGCTTCGTCACGTAATCGTCGGCGCCCAATTCCAGCCCGACGACGATGTCGACCTCGGAGTCCTTGGCCGTGAGCATGATGATCGGGATCTTCGACGTCGTCCGGATGATGCGGCACACCTCGGTTCCCGGCATCCCGGGCAGCATGAGGTCGAGCAGCACGATGTCGGCACCACGCGACTCGAAAGCCTCGAGCGCAGCG
Organism: Microbacterium sp. 1262; assembly: GCF_040544895.1. Classification (NCBI taxonomy): domain Bacteria; kingdom Bacillati; phylum Actinomycetota; class Actinomycetes; order Micrococcales; family Microbacteriaceae; genus Microbacterium; species Microbacterium sp. 1262. The sequence goes on along the minus strand of NZ_JBEPKU010000001.1, from coordinate 586,679 downwards.
GGTCCGTCCTCGGCGATCTCGACCTCGAAGCCCTCCCGTCGCAGCAGGTAGGCCAGCGGGTCGGCGAGGTCGGGCTCATCCTCCACGAGCAGGACACGGGTCATGATGGGTCTCCCTTCGTCCGGGCGGGAAGGGCCCGGGCGATCTTCTTTCTGGTCTTCCGGGGCGTCGGCGCCGCGCCGTCGGGCGCGGCGATCGCGGGAAGGCGGATGGTGAACGTGGAGCCGCGGCCCGGCCGCGACCACAGCTGGACCTCGCCCCCGTGGCGCTGGACGGCGTGCTTGACGATCGACAGCCCGAGCCCGGTGCCCCCGGTGCGTCGGGAACGGGCGTAGTCGGCCCGGTAGAAGCGCTCGAAGACGCGCTGCTGCTCGCTCTCGGGGATCCCGATACCCCGGTCGGTGACGGCGATCTCCACCGTGTCGCCGTTGCCACGGATGCCCACGCCCACTTGGCTCGCCGGCGGCGAATAGACGATGGCGTTGGCGATGAGATTGCCCACCGCTTCGCTCAGCACCTGCACGTCCCCGCGGACGTAGAGCCCGCGGTCGCCACCGCGCACGAGGGCGACGCCCGCCGACTCGGCAGCGATCGCGTGCGTCTCGATCGCCGACGTGACGACCTCGTCGATCGCGACGTCGCGCAGCTCGGTCAGCTCGTCGGAGGACTGCAGGCGAGACAGGCTCATGATGCGCGAGGTCAGGTTGCCGAGCCGCATCGCCTCGGCGCTCAGCCTGCTGGCGAACGAGCGCACCTGTTCCGGGTCGTCGGCGGCCGACTCGATCGCCTCGGCGAGCAGAGTGACGGCTCCGACCGGTGTCTTCAGCTCGTGGCTCGTGTTGGCCACAAAGTCGCGGCGCATCTCAGCGAGCCGCTCGCGCTCGGTGATGTCGCGGACCAGCACGAGCGTGAAACGCGGCGTGATGCTGCTGGCGCGCGCGACGATGAGGCGCGGTTCCGCCGGCGCGACGCCGCGTCGGAGCTTCAGCGTTCCCGTCTCGGAATGCGGCACGCCGCGGGAGGACCGCAGCAGCTCGCGCAGCTCATCGCCGGGGATCGACTCGCCCTCGAAGAGACCGAACAACTCGGCGGAGGGCGACGTCGCGACAATCGTGAACGACGCATCGACGATGAGCGCAGCCTCGTCGAGGGCGCCCAGAACCTCACGCGCGCCCGCAGGCAGTTCGCCGTCGGCCTGTTCCTGCGCCTGAGCGCGAGCACGCCAGGCGAGGAAGGCCACGGCGCTGATGAGAAGGCCGACGAACACGCCCGCGAGAAGGGCGAGCAGCGCGAGCTGCGTCGGATTCATTCCTCCAGATTAGAACGCGGCGCAGGGTCCGCCCATCGCGTCTCGGCCGTTCCTACCCCGACTCGCGCGGATGTTCATCGGCTCGGCACCGTTCGTTAACCTTGTCGAGCGACAATCGCGTCGCCGTGAGTACGGCGTCGTGCTGTCTCCGCAAGAAGGAAAGGTGCTCCGATGCGCGAAGTGTTCCACCAGTCCCTCGAGGACGTCCAGACCCGCCTGGTCGAGATCTCCGAGCTGGTGACCGTCGCGATCGAGAAGGCCACGCGTGCATTCGGCACGAGCGACATCACCCTCGCCGAAGAGGTCATCGACGCGGATGCCGTGATCGATGAGAAGGCCATCGCGATCGACGAGCTGGCGATCGAGATCCTCGCCCGCCAGCAGCCGGTCGCCCGTGACCTGCGCATCGTCGTCTCAGCGCTGCGCACGAGTGCGTCGCTCGAGCGCATGGGCGACATCGCCGAGCACATCGCGCAGCTCACCCGCATGCGCTTCCCCGAGCGAGCGATCCCGAAGGGCCTCAAGGGCACCTTCACCAAGATGGGCGAGATCGACGTCGAGGTCGCGCGCACGCTGACCGAGCTGCTGCGCTCGGAAGACCTCGCGCTCGTCGAGACGCTGCGTGCTCTCGACGACCGGCTCGACGACCTCCACCTCAGCGTCTTCGAGAAGGTGCTCAGCGAGAACTGGCAGGGCGAGGCCGCGGCCACGGTCGACGCGACCCTCGCCAGCCGGTACCACGAGCGCTTCGCCGATCACGCGGTGACGGTCGGCAAGCGCGTGGCCTACCTCGCGACGGGTGAATGGCGCCCCGACACCGAGACGATCAACGTCATCGTGAGCGAGAGCGGTCTCTGACCGGCATCCGGTCTCGACGACGAAGGGGCGGTGCCGATCGGCACCGCCCCTTCGTGCGTGTCGTACTTAGGCCTTGCCCTGGTTGGCCACGGCAGCAGCTCCCGCTGCGGCCGCCTCGGGGTCGAGGTACTCTCCCGGACCGAGCGGCTTCAGGTCCTCGTCGAGCTTGTAGACCAGCGGGATGCCGGTGGGGATGTTCAGCTCGGCGATGTCGTCGTCGCTGATGCCCTCGAGCTGCTTGACGAGCGCGCGGAGCGAGTTGCCGTGAGCGGTGACGAGCACGGTCTTGCCGGCACGCAGGTCCGTGGCGATGTCGGACTCCCAGTAGGGCAGCAGACGGTCGATGACGAGCTTCAGCGACTCGGTGCGGGGCACCTCGCCGTCGATGTCGGCATAGCGCGGGTCGTTCACCTGGCTGTACTGGTCGTCGTCGGCGAGGGGCGGCGGCGGCACGTCGAACGAACGACGCCACAGCATGAACTGCTCGTTGCCGAACTCCGCGAGGGTCTGCGCCTTGTCCTTGCCCTGCAGGGCGCCGTAGTGGCGCTCGTTCAGACGCCACGAACGCTTGACCGGGATCCAGAGGCGGTCGGCCGCATCGAGCGCGATCTGAGCGGTCTGGATGGCGCGGCTGAGGACCGATGTGTACAGGACGTCGGGAAGCAGGCCCGCCTCGGCGAGCAGCTCACCGCCGCGCTGGGCCTCGGCCTTGCCCTGGTCGGTGAGTCGGACGTCGACCCAGCCGGTGAACTGGTTGGACTTGTTCCACTCGCTCTGCCCGTGGCGGAGGAGGATCAGCGTGTAGGGCGCACTCATGCTCCGAGTCTATCGAGCCGGGGCCTGCGATCATGGGGTCATGGCCCCGGGACATATCGGGCAGGCCACCCGTGGAACCACGAACACGAACCGCCTGCGTCGCGTCGATCGCTGGATCGCGCGGCATCCCGTGCTGCGCCGGTGCGCCGACCCCCTGGTGATCGACCTCGGCTACGGCGCGAGCGGCGTCACGGCGTTCGAGCTGGAGGCACGCCTGCGCCCCGCGCGACCCGACGTCGAGGTGCTCGGGCTCGAGATCGATCCCGAGCGCGTCGCTCGCGCGCGCGCGCAACTCGAGGAGGTGCGGGTCGGACGGACGCCCTTCGCCCCGGACGCCCGCGTCGGATTCGCGCGAGGCGGGTTCGAGGTGCCCGTGCCGGGTAGCCGCCGGCCGGCGATCATCCGTGCCTTCAACGTATTGCGCCAGTACGACGAAGCGGATGTCGCCGACGCGTGGTCCCGGATGACGTCGCGCCTCGCACCCGACGGCATGCTCGTCGAGGGCACGTGCGACGAGATCGGCCGGGTGAGCACCTGGATCGAGGTGGGCCCGGGTGCCGCACCCCGCAGCCTCACGATCTCGCTCCGTCTCGCGGGGCTCGACTCCCCCGCGATCGCGGCCGAACGTCTGCCGAAGGCCCTCATCCACCGGAACGTCGCCGGTGAGCGGGTGCACGAGCTGCTGTCGTCGCTCGACGACGAGTGGCGGCGGGCCGCGCCGGCATCCGCTTTCGGCCCGGTGCAACGGTGGCGGACGGCCCTGGGGGCGATGGCTGACCGCGGAATCGACCTCGGCGACCGTTCACGGTGGCGCCTGGGCGAGTTCACCGTTCCGTGGAGCGCAGTCGCGCCGCACTGACGCCCGCCGCGTCCGTCATCGCGCGAGGTCAGCCCTCGTTCCAGTCAGCGGCGTCCCGTCGCGCCGCAGCACGGCGAGCGACGGCGACAGCGGCTTCGTAGCCCTCCTCGGGGTACGAGACGAGGTGCTCCGTCGCGAGGGCGTGCACGCGGACGTTCCACTCCCCCGCTGCCGCAGCCCGGTCGATCGCGTCGCGGCCCGATTCGCCGAGCATCACGAACGCCCGGCTCAGACTCTGCTGCAGATCGTCCGGCCCGAGGCCCAAGTGCGCCGCCAGTTCCGATGCGAGCGCGGCGCGCTCGGCCTCGGGTGCGAGTCCGGCTGCCGTACGCCACGCGGTCCGCGCGACCTCGGCGTTCTCGTCGTGCAGGAGCTCCGATGTGATCGCGGGCCAGGCCCGGGGGTCGCGGATCTTCGAGAGCGTGTGGAGCGCCTGAGCCCGTGCCCTCGGGAACGGCGATCCGAGCTCGGGAAGCACCCGATCGAGAGTCGTGTCGCGGTCCTGCCGGGTGAGGGCCCAGGTCAGGGTCTCGCGAACGGTGAGGTCGGGCTCGTGCGCGCACTGCTCGACGAGCACCGGAACGTACTCGGGACGCGGGTAGGTTCCCGCCGCCATCGCGCTGCGAACCCGCTCCGACCCGTCGGGTGAGGCCAGTGCGCGGCGCAGCAGATCCGCGGCCGTGGGGGCGTTCTCGCTGGTCATGTGGCTTCCCTCCCCTCCATCGAACACCCTCGCCGGCTCGCTTGTTCCGTCGACAGGCCGAGCGCGCCGGCAGGGCAGGATCGGCGGCCGCCGCATCGGCTCAGCACGTCCGAGGGCAGGGTCGAGGATCAGCCGCCGATGTCGAGGGCGACCTTGATCCAGCCGGGCTCGCGGCGGTCGAAGGCCTCGTACGCATCGATGACGCCCGCCAGCGACTCGTGCGCCGTGATGAGGGCGGTGGGATCGAAGACACCGGCGGCGACCATGTCGATCAGCGGAGGCGTGACGCTGTGGTGATCACAGTTGCCCATCCGCACGGTCAGGTTCTTGTTCATGGCCTGCCCGATCGGATAGACCTCGGCCAGCGGCGAGTAGACCCCGATGATCCCGATGCGGCCGTACTTGGCGACCATCTCGACCACCCAGCGCGATGCCTGCGACGGAGCGTCGCCGGGTCGCCAGAGATCGCCCTGGGGCGCGATGTCGGGCGCGACCTGCGCGACCTCTTCGTCGAATTCCGCCGCGGCGTCGTCATCCGGAGCGGCCGGCCCACGAGCCGGACGTTCGGCGTCCACACCCACGGCGTCGATGACGCAGTCGGCCCCGATGTCGTTCGTCAGTTCCATGACGGCCGACACGGGGTCGACGTCGTTGAAGTCGATGATCTCTGCCCCGAGGGTCCGGGCCTGTGCAAGGCGATCCGCGACGCCGTCGACGACGATCACGCGTCCCGCCCCCTGCTTGAACGCCGAGACGACGGAGAACTGCCCGACGATCCCCGCTCCGAGCACGACGACGATGTCACCCCGGGAGACCCCCGCCAGCTGCGCGCCGAACCATGCCGTCGGGAAGATGTCCGAGAGCAGGATCGCCTGATCGTCCGTGACGGAGTCGGGCAGCTTCGTCATCGTGTTCTGCGCCCACGGGATGCGCGCATACTCGGCCTGCAGACCGTTGATCGGCCCCGTCGCCTCGGGCCCGCCGAAGAAGGATGTGCCGGCGTGCGGCCCGTTCGGGTTCGCCACGTCGCACTGCGCGGTGTGCCCATCGCGGCAGTAGCGGCACGCGCCGCACGACATCGTCGAGTTGATCACGACACGGTCACCGGGTTGGAAGCCGCGAACATGTCCGCCGACATCGGTCACGACGCCGACCGCTTCGTGTCCGAGGATGGTGCCCTCCTTCATCCCCGACATGGTGCCGCGGATGAAATGAAGATCGGTGCCGCAGATCGCGCTGCGGGTGATGCGGACGATGGCGTCATGCCCGTCTTCGATGCGCGGTTCGTCGACCTCGTCGAGCCGGATGTCGCCGATGCCGTGCCAGACCACTGCCTTCATGATCGCTCCTCACTCCAGGGGAAGACGACCACGCCAGGGAGGCGCCGGGATGCCGCGCGAGGCGGTTGCGAACCCCTGCTGCCTGCCGTACCGTCGGCGGGCGCTCAGATCCGCGGCATCGCCGCGCGGGCCTCGGCCTGCGGCATCCCCGCCGCCGTGAGCAGATCGACGACCAGTGGACGCAGCGCCGTGATGACGTTCTGGTCGCCGAGTGAGGAACCGGGCGCCAGACTGGTCGGATCGAGCCGGGTGGCGACCGCGAGCAGCGACTCTCGGGCGGCCGGTTCCAGCGCGATGTCGTCGATCGACTGACCCAGCAGGTCGGCGGCGCGCGCGATCTGGGCGAGCAAGTCCGCCGCGATCGGGCGCGGCTGGCGGTCTTCGAGGGCGTACACCACGCGGCGCGCGATGACCCGGAGGTTGCGTGTCGCGAGGTCGAGGGATGCGCGCATCCGGTCCTGACGTTGCAGCTCCTCACGCTGGCGCCGGAGGAACGGCGAGATGCGCGCTACGGCGAGCCCGGAGTCCAGCGAGGTCGCCCAGTCGTCGACGAGCGGCTGCAGCGCTCGCGCCTTCTCGAGTCCGCGGTCAGCACGCACGCGGTCGCCGCGGCGCAACGCCTGGATGACGGTCGCCGCCGCGCCGTCGAAGTTCGCGAACAGGGCGCGGCCCGCGCGCGAGACTTCGCGCAGCGGCCGGCGCGGCAGCAGGGCCGTCGCCAGCAGCGCGGCCACCGCTCCCACCGATCCGTCGACGAGGCGCAGGAACGGCATGCTTCCGGGAATCGCGATCACGATCACCGACTGGATCGCTGCCGAGATCGCGAAGCTCGGCTGCGCCGAGAGCGCCCGTGCGGTGAGCAGCGTCGCGGCGAGAGCCAGGGCGAGCTGCCAGGTTCCCGATCCGACGACGACCACGATGAGTTCCGAGACGAGCACGCCCACCAGCATCCCGATCACCGTCTCGAGAACCCGACGAGGCCGCGCGTCGCGCACCAGACCCAGGCTCGAGATGGTCACGGTCGCCGCGAGCAGGGGCGACGGATGCCCCAGCACGAGGTGCGCGAAGGCGTAGGCCGCGGATGCCGCGACGACGATCTGCACGATCGCCGGAGCGGAGTCGCGCGCGCGCTCGAAACCCCGACGCGGGCGCACGCGCGCCCGCCAGCCGGTCGCGATGGGTGCGGTGACGGCGGGCGGCTCGTCGGAGCGCTCGGGCGACACGTCAGGTGCGGCGGCTCAGGCGCGGCAGCCTCGGCGGCGCAGCAGTGCGCCCGGCGTCGGGCGGCACGACGACCTCCTGCACAGCGGCCACGCTCTCGCCGTCCGCGTCCACCACGAGCTCGGCGTCGACGGGCACCGACCGCTTGACGATGGCCAGGGCGATCGGGCCCTGCTCGAAGTGCCGGGCGACCGAGGTGATGCGACCGACTTCGTCGCCGTCGCGGCGCACGACCGCTCCGCGTTCCGGAAGCACCGCGTCGCTGCCGTCGAGCTGCAAGGCCACCAGCCGGCGGGGCGGGTGGCCGAGGTTGTGCACCTTCGCCACCGTCTCCTGGCCGCGGTAGCAGCCCTTCGACAGGTGGACGGCGGTGCGGAGCCAGTCGACCTCGTGGGGAAGCGTCATGCCGTCGGCCTCGGTGGCCGCGCGCGGCCGCCACGCGGCGACGCGCAGGGCGTCCGCGGCCCATCGCCCGGCGACACGGCGACGGCCCGCGGCGGCATCGTCGGCGAGCCGGCGGAGGTCCTCGCGGTCGACGATCGCCTCGGCCCAGTCGCGGCCGGCGGCGGGATGCCCCTCGCCGGCCGCGTACCCCCACCCTCCGATCGAGACCTCGGGCCACGGGTCGCGCCACACGGCGGACGATGCCAGGTCGGCCACGGCGGATGCCGTTCCGCCGACGACCGCCGTGTCGCCGGAACGATCGACGACCTCGACCCGCAGCCGGAACCGCATGCGCGTGAGCCAGGTGACCAGCGCCTCGAGACGCTCGACGTCGGTGATGAGCCAGGTCGTCTCGCCGTCGTCGACGACGGATGCCGCGTGCTCTACGTGACCGTGCGGGTCGAGCACGAGCAGTTCGGTGCTCTCCCCCGGGAGCAGCTGCGTCAGCGCCTGCGACGTGAGCGAGTCGAGCCAACTGAGCCGGTCGGGGCCCGCGACCGTGACCACTGCACGGTCGCCCAGGGGTGCGACCGCACCGCCACTGTCGAGGAGCTGCTGCTCGCGCATCGGATTGCCGATGTGCGTGAGCCCCAGGTCGTCGCACACCGCTCCGTCGACGCCGGCGAAGGTCGCGCCGTCGCCCGGCATCACTCGGCCTTGGCCAGACGGGCGGACGCGTGCGAGGCGAGCTCGCCGCCGAGCGCCGCGATGTCCCACGCCCAGAGGAGGTGGCCGTCGACCAGCCCGTACATGCGAGTCGCCGCGGTGTACTCCTTGGCCCCCGCCGTGCGGACGACGGCGTCCGTCGCGAGGTCGATGCGCGGCCCGCGGACCTGCCCGAGGTAGAGCTCGCTCACGCCGTCGGAGTGCACGAGGGCGACCTCCAGGTCGAAGCCGCCTTCAGCGTTGCGGAGCGCCTCGACGTCGTCGACGGTGCGCTCGCGCCCGGGTGCGGATGCCGGAAGCAGTCCCGGTCCCGCATCCTCGGCTCCTGCCGGACGCGCGACCCTCCAATAGCCGGTCTCGGCGACCAGCGGGCGGATGCGTGCACCGCTGTCATCGAGGAGCCAGGCGCTGGCGGAGTAGTTCAGATAGTCGCCACCGTCGTGGCTGAAGCTCACCTGGTGCGCGAACTCGCCGGTCAGATGACCGTCGGCCGTCTCGTAGTCGATGACGCCCGAGCCCTCCCAGACTCCGAGCAGCCACGACAGCGGGACGAGGTCCGCCGGCAGGTCGGTGGGCAGCTCGAGCACGATGTCAGCGCTGGCCGCGGTAGAGGTTCTTCACGACGACACCCGACACGAAGACGATGGCGAGCGACGCCAGTCCGAGCAGGCCCACGTAGAAGATTTCGAGCGCGAGGAGATCCATGTCTCTACTCTATGCCCGCGCGGACCGTTCACGCCTGTGGCAAGCGGTTGCGGTCAGGCTCCGACGAGCGACGCGAGCCCGAACCCGATGCCGATGAAGCCCATGACGAACAGCGCGCCGAGCACGCTCACGGCCACGCGCTCGATGAAGCCGCGCACCCGTCCCAGCGCCAGCTGGATCGCGAAGGCGAGGATCAGGCAGCCGCCGAGGGCCACCGGCATCCACATGGCCCGGTCTTCGGCGGGGGCGAGGATCCCCACGACGACTGCGGCGACGGCCGCGGCGATCCAGACGGCGACGACTCCGACGACGGTGCGCGGGGGTGCGAGATCGGGCGTGGTCACCGTCCCATTGTGGCCCACCATGTCGCGCGGTGCGACGGTGCGCACAGGCCGCGCCCAGCGAACGCCTAAGATGAGGTCACGTCCCGGCCGCTCCCGGAGGAATCCCCGTTGGCACAGCTTCTCGTTCTGAGTTCCACGCACGGCGGTGGTCTCGCGCTCCCGGCGCTCGAGCTGCTCAGCCACCGGGTGCGGCAGATCCCCGCCGAACCCGCACAGCTGGTCAACGCCCCCAGCGCCGAAGTCGTCTTCGTCGACGCGCGTCATGACCTCGTGGGGGCGAAGTCGCTGTGCAAGATCCTCGGCAGCACCGGCATCGACGCACCGCTCGTGCTCATCGTCACCGAGGGCGGCCTCACCGCTGTCTCCACGGACTGGGGCATCGATGACGTCATCCTCGCGACCGCCGGCCCCGCCGAGATCGACGCGCGCATCCGTCTGGCGATCGGACGGGTGAGCAAGGAGGCGGTCTCGAGCCGCATCCAGACCTCCGGCATCACGATCGACGAGTCGTCGTACTCAGCGAAGGTGCACGGACGGCCGCTCGATCTCACGTACAAGGAGTTCCAGCTGCTGCACTTCTTCGCGACGCACCCCTCGCGGGTGTTCACCCGCGAGCAGCTGCTGAGCGAGGTCTGGGGATACGACTACTTCGGCGGCACGCGCACGGTCGACGTTCACGTCCGGCGACTGCGCGCGAAGCTCGGCGACCTCGAGCAGCTGATCGGCACCGTCCGCAACGTCGGCTACCGCTTCAACGTGTACGAAGACGAGCCGGTTCCCGCCGGCGGCGCATCCGCGCAGAGCTGACTCTCCGCCTCGTTCACCGGCAGGACACGCAGGACTGCCATGATGAGGGGATGATCGACACCGAGGCTCTGGACTCCGGTCTGGGCGACGCCGACGACGACGACTTCGACCCGGCCGTCGAAGACGTCGACGCACAGCTGCCCGACCACCGCTACACCGACCGTGAGATCAGCTGGCTCGCCTTCAACCAGCGCGTGCTCGAGCTCGCCGAAGACCCGACGCTGCCGGTGCTTGAGCGGGCCAACTTCCTGGCGATCTTCGCGAGCAACCTCGACGAGTTCTTCATGGTGCGCGTCGCGGGCCTCAAGCGGCGAATCGTCACCGGCCTCGCGGTACCCACCAACGTCGGCCGAGCTCCGCAGGAGGTGCTCTCCGACATCTCCGCCGAGGCGCACGCGCTGCAGCTGCGCCACGCCGGCGCATGGGGCGACATGGTGCAGCCCGCCCTGGCGGAGGCGGGCATCGAGATCGTCGGATGGGATGACCTCGACGATTCCGAGCGCGGCCGACTGTACGACTACTTCCAGGCGCAGGTCTTCCCCGTTCTGATGCCGCTAGCCGTCGACCCGGCACACCCCTTCCCCTATATCTCGGGGCTGTCGCTGAACCTCGCGATCCGCATCCGCAACGCCAAGACCGGCCGGCAGGAGTTCGCGCGCCTGAAGGTGCCGCCGATGCTCCCGCGGTTCGTCGAGCTGAACACCGGCACATCGGTCAAGCGCTACCTGCCGCTCGAGGACCTGATCGCGAACAACCTCGAAGACCTCTTCCCCGGCATGGAGATCCTCGAGCACCACACCTTCCGGCTCACGCGCAACGAGGATGTCGTGATCGAGGAGGACGAGACCGAGAACCTGATCCAGGCCCTCGAGGCCGAGCTGCTCCGGCGTCGCTTCGGGCCGCCGATCCGGCTCGAAGTGACCGAGGACATGGACGACGTCACGCTCGACCTGCTCCTCGGCGAGCTCGACATCACCGACCAAGAGGTCTACCGGCTGCCGGGACTGCTCGATCTGCGCGGACTCTTCGACCTCGCGCGCATCGACCGCCCCGAGCTGCGGTACAAGCCCCACGTCCCCACGACGGCGACCGCCTTCCAGCCCGCCGAGCAGAACGGGCGCACCGACTTCTTCGGCGCCATCCGCGCCGGCGACGTCCTCGTACACCACCCGTACGAGTCGTTCACCACGAGTGTCGTCGCGTTCCTCGAGCAGGCGGCCCGCGATCCCCACGTGCTCGCCATCAAGCAGACGCTCTACCGCACCTCGGGCGACAGCCCCATCGTGCAGGCGCTGATCGACGCCGCCGAGCGCGGCAAGCAGGTGCTGGCGCTCGTCGAGGTGAAGGCCCGCTTCGACGAGGCCGCCAACATCGTGTGGGCTCGCAAGCTCGAGAAGGCCGGTGTGCACGTCGTCTACGGCCTCGTGGGGCTGAAGACCCACTGCAAGCTGCTGCACGTCATCCGCGAAGAGGACGGCACGCTCCGCAGCTACAGCCACATCGGCACCGGCAATTACAACCCCAAGACCAGCCGGCTCTACGAGGACTTCGGCCTGTTCACGAGCGACGAGCAGGTCGGCCGCGACCTGACGCGTCTGTTCAACGAGCTCAGCGGCTACGCGATCGAGAAGAAGTTCAAGCGGCTGCTGGTCGCACCCCTCCACCTGCGGAAGGGGCTGCTTCGGCACATCGACGCCGAGCGCCGCAACGCGCTCGACGGCAAGCCCGCTCACATCCGCATCAAGGTCAACTCGATGGTCGATGAGCAGATCATCGACGCCCTGTACCGGGCGAGCCAGGCGGGCGTGCGTGTCGACGTATGGGTGCGCGGCATCTGCTCGCTGCGCACCGACCTTCCCGGCGTCACCGACAACATCACCGTCCGGTCGATCCTCGGGCGCTATCTCGAGCACTCGCGCATCTTCACGTTCCACAACGACGGCGACACGATCGCGTACATCGGCAGCGCCGACATGATGCACCGCAACCTCGACCGCCGCGTCGAGGCCCTGGTGCGCGTCGTCGCTCCTGCCCACGTGAAGGAGCTGACGACGCTGTTCGACCTGGCGATGAGCGACTCGACCAGCTCGTGGCACCTCGGTGACGGCGGGGTGTGGACGCGCCACGCGTTCGACGACGACGGCAAGCCGCTGGTCGATCTGCAGGACCGCACCATGGCTCAGGTGCAGCGGCGCCGCCGGGCGCGGGCGGTGCGATGACCGACACCGCGGTGTACGCGGCAGGCGGAGTCGTTTGGCGGTGGGTCGACGACAAGGTCAGGGTGCTGATCATCCATCGCACCAAGTACCGCGACCTCACCCTGCCCAAGGGCAAGGTCGATCCCGGTGAGATGCTCGCCGAGACGGCCGTGCGCGAGATCCGGGAGGAGACCGGCATCTCGGTCCGGCTCGGTCCGCCCGTCGGTGTCTCGAAGTACCACCTGCCGAGCAAGAAGCAGAAGATCGTCCACTACTGGGCGGCTGAGGCGACCGACCTGGCGATCAGGATGTCGACGTTCGTACCGAACAAGGAGATCGCCGCGCTCGAGTGGATGAGTCTGAAAAAGGCTCGCAAAGCGCTCAGCTACCCCGTCGACGTTGAGATCCTCGACGAGTTCGTGCGGCTCGTCGACGAGCGCGCCATCGACACATTCCCCCTCATCGCGCTGCGGCACGCAAAAGCCGTGGCTCGCGAGGACTGGGACGGCGAGGATGCCGCGCGGCCGCTCTCGTCCCGAGGCAAGAAGCAGGCGCACGCGATCGTCGGCCCGCTCGTCGCGTTCGGCGTCCGCCGCATCATCTCGTCCGACGCGCGGCGATGCGTGCGCACCGTGACGCCCCTGGCGGCCGCGATCAGCAAGCGGATCGACAAGTCTCCGCACCTTTCGCAGGATGCCTGGGAGAACGGTCAGGCCGATGTCCGGTCGGTCGTCGGTGATCGCGTGCGCGCCCGCAAGCCGGTCGTGCTCTGCACCCACGGCCCGGTGCTGCCCGACCTCCTCAGCGAGATGGCGCTGGCCACCGGCACCCTGCGCGGGTCGTATCTCGGTAGCGCCTCATCGCTCGAGACGGGCGCATTCTCGGTCGTGCACCTGCCGCGGGAGAACCCCGGGGCCGGGATCGTCGCAATCGAAACCCACATTCCGAAGGTGTGATCTCGCACGCGATGATCCCCCGATAGCCGCGTCTTTCCGGGGCTGGGGAGCGCCGTTCACCTTCTGTTCACCCCCACAGCGCACTCTCGTAAGGGACGGTGTCTACCGTTCGGGACGAACCTGCACCGGGTTCTCGTCATCAACATGCGAAGGATTCACACAGTGAAGCTCTCCCGACTCGCCCAGCTGGGCGCCGTGGCCGCCGTGGCCTCTCTTGCCCTCGCGGGCTGCGCTGCGAACGAAGGCGGCGCTCCCGACGCCGGCGCCGGCTCGAGCGACTCCTCGGCCCCCTCCCTCGAGGGCAACCTCGTCGGTGGCGGCGCCTCGTCGCAGGAGGTCGCCGTCCAGGCCTGGACCCAGGGCCTGCAGACCGCCAACCCCGGTCTCACGATCGACTACGACCCCTCCGGCTCGGGCACGGGACGCGAGTCGTTCCAGGCCGGCGCCGTTCAGTTCGCCGGCTCGGACCGCGCGTTCAAGACCGACGAGATCACCGCCGGCCCGTTCGAGGCGTGCGCCGAGGGCTCCGACCTCGTCGAGCTCCCGACCTACATCTCGCCGATCGCCGTCGTCTTCAACATCGACGGAGTCGACTCGCTCAACCTCGACGCCATGACGCTGGCGAAGATCTTCGCGGGCCAGATCACGACGTGGAACGACCCGGCCATCACGGCCCTCAACGAGGGTGTCGAGCTGCCCGCGACCGCGATCACCCCGGTTCACCGCTCCGACAAGTCGGGCACCACCGGCAACTTCACCGACTACCTCGGCAAGACCGCTCCCGACGTCTGGACCGCCGGTTCGGTCGAGGAGTGGCCGGCCCTCGGCGGCGAAGCCGCTCAGGGTACGTCGGGTGTCATCTCGGCCGTCGAGGGCGGCCAGGGCACCATCGGCTACGCCGACGCCTCGCGCGCCGGCGACCTCGGCACCGTCGCGATCAAGGTCGGCGAGGAATTCGTCGAGTACTCCCCCGAGGCTGCTGCCGCGATCGTCGACGCCTCGCCCGAGGAGGAGGGTCGCGCCGCCACCGACATCGCGATCAAGCTCGACCGCACCAGCACCGAGGCCGGCGTCTACCCGATCGTCCTCGTGAGCTACCTCATCGGCTGCGCCGAGTACAAGGACGCCGCGACCGCTGAGATGGTCAAGGGCTTCTTCAGCTACGCCGCGAGCGCCGAGGGCCAGGATGCCGCGGCATCCGCGGCCGGCTCCGCTCCGATCTCGGAGACCCTGCGCACGCAGGTGACCGAGGCCATCGAGGCCATCAAGTAATACGCTCCGGGTGCCCGGTCCGGTTCGCGCCGGACCGGGCACCTCGCGCGGTTCCCGTCCGTCGCACAGAATCGAAGCCATGACCACCACACCCGAGGTCACCCGCACCGGAGCCCCGAAGGCCAAGACCCGAGCGGGCGACCGCTGGTTCTCCGGCACGGCGCTCTTCGCCGGCTCGATGATCCTCGTGACCCTCGCCGCGGTCGCGATCTTCCTGGTCATCCAGTCGCTCCCCGCCTTCGTCGCCACCAACGAAGACGCCTCGATCCTGCCCGACAACTTCTGGTCGTACGTCGGGCCGCTCGTCTTCGGCACCGTCTGGGCAGCCGCGTTGGCGCTGCTCATGGCCGTGCCGCTGTCGCTCGGCGTCGCCCTCTTCATCTCGCACTACGCCCCGCGCCGGCTGGCTCAGGCACTCGGGTACGTCGTCGATCTGCTCGCGGCCGTTCCCTCCGTCGTCTTCGGTCTGTGGGGCATCGGCGTACTGGCACCCGCCGTGCAGCCGATCTACAGCTGGTTCGTCGACAACGTCGGGTGGTTCCCGCTCTTCAACGGTCCCGTCTCGAGCACGGGCCGCACGATCTTCACGGCATCTGTCGTCCTCGCGGTCATGGTCACCCCAATCATCACCGCGATCTGCCGCGAGATCTTCCTCCAGACCCCGACCCTGCACGAAGAGGCCGCGCTGGCCCTCGGGTCGACGCGCTGGGAGATGATCCGGATGGCCGTCTTCCCCTTCGCCCGCAGCGGCATCGTCTCGGCCGCCATGCTCGGCCTCGGACGAGCACTCGGCGAGACCATGGCCGTCGCCATGGTCCTGTCCGTGTCCGGCGGGGTCACGTTCGCGCTCTTCACGTCGGGCAACCCCTCGACGATCGCGGCGAACATCGCTCTCACCTTCCCCGAGGCCTACGGGACGAACGTCAACGTCCTCATCGCCACGGGCCTCATCCTCTTCGTCGTCACCTTCGCGGTGAACGCGGTCGCGCGCTACATCGTGAGCCGCCGCAAGGAATTCTCGGGGGCCAACTGACATGACCGCGACTCTCACTCCCCCGAGCACGTCGGCGCGCAGCGCTTCGACGAGCCTCACCACGGGGCACCTGCCCAAGTGGGGGCCTTGGGCGATCCTCGGCGCCTCGCTCGTGGTCGTCGGCATCTTCTTCGGCGTCATCGCCGCGGCATCCGGCGTTGCGCTCAACGTCCCCGGATGGCTGATCCTGTCGGCCGTGGCATACCTCGTGCTCATCACGGCGGTCTCGGCCGCCGTGGAAGGCCGCCGCAAGTCGGTCGACCGCCTGGTGACCGGGGTCGTCACCGTCGCGTTCCTCATCGCGATGGTGCCGCTCGTCTCGGTGGCCTTCACCGTCATCACGCTCGGCGCTCCCAGCTGGAGCGGCGAGTTCTTCAGCTCGTCGATGCGCAACGTCGTCGGTGAAGGCGGCGGCGCGCTGCACGCCATCATGGGCACGGTCCTGATCACTCTCGCCGCAGCTGTGATCTCGATCCCGATCGGGATCTTCACCGCGATCTACCTCATCGAGTACGGCCAGGGGAAGCGTCTGGCTCAGGGCATCACGTTCCTCGTCGACGTCATGACGGGCATCCCGTCGATCGTCGCGGGCCTGTTCGCCTACGCCCTGTTCGCGCTCTTCCTCGGCCCCGGCATCCGCCTGGGCATCATGGGGTCGGTCGCACTCGCCGTGCTGATGATCCCGGTCGTCGTCCGCTCGACCGAGGAGATGCTGCGTCTCGTCCCCAACGAGCTGCGCGAGGCGTCGTACGCGCTCGGTGTGCCCAAGTGGCTCACGATCGCCAAGGTCGTGCTCCCCACCGCCATCGCCGGTATCACCACCGGTGTGATGCTCTCGATCTCGCGCGTCATCGGCGAGACCGCCCCGCTGCTGATCACCGCCGGCTTCACGGCATCCATGAACTACGACCTCTTCAACGGTCGTATGCAGACCCTGCCGGTCTTCACCTACACCCAGTACATGAACCAGGGCATCCCCGCCGAGGCCTTCGTCGGCCGCGCCTGGGCTTCGGCTCTGACCCTCATCGTCATCGTGATGCTGTTGAACCTCGTGGCGCGCCTGATCGCCAAGTTCTTCGCACCCAAGACCGGCCGCTGACCCGAAAGAAGAAACCTCCGTGTCCAAGAGCATCGAAGTCAACGACCTCAACGTCTACTACGGCGACTTCCTCGCCGTCGAGGGTGTCTCCCTCGACATCGAACCCCGCAGCGTCACCGCCTTCATCGGCCCGTCGGGCTGCGGCAAGTCGACCTTCCTGCGCACCCTGAACCGCATGCACGAGGTCATCCCCGGCGCTCGCGTCGAGGGCAGCGTTCTGCTCGATGGCGACAACCTGTATGGCCCCGGGGTCGACCCGGTGCTCGTGCGCCGTCAGGTCGGCATGGTGTTCCAGCGGCCGAACCCGTTCCCGACCATGTCGATCCGCGAGAACGTGCTGGCCGGCGTCAAGCTCAACAACCGTCGCATCTCGAAGTCGGACGCCGACGCCCTCGTCGAGAAGTCGCTGCGCGGCGCGAACCTCTGGAACGAGGTCAAGGACCGCCTCGACAAGCCCGGCTCAGGCCTCTCGGGCGGACAGCAGCAGCGTCTGTGCATCGCTCGCGCGATCGCGGTCTCGCCCGACGTGCTGCTGATGGACGAGCCCTGCTCGGCCCTCGACCCGATCTCGACGTTCGCGATCGAGGAGCTCATCCAGGAGCTCAAGAGCGACTACACCGTCGTCATCGTCACGCACAACATGCAGCAGGCGTCGCGCGTCAGCGACAAGACCGCGTTCTTCAACATCGCCGGAACCGGCAAGCCCGGCAAGCTCATCGAGTACGACGACACGACGTCGATCTTCACCACCCCGTCCGTGCAGGCTACCGAGGACTACGTCTCCGGCCGCTTCGGGTGAGTCGAGCCCCCGGCTCGTCGTGGGCCGGGTCCGGCAAGGGCCGGGATGCAAGGGATCGTGCGCGACGCGCCGGTGCGAGGACTCCTCGCCCGGCGCGTCGCCGTTTCCGCCTTGCATCCCGGTGCGGCGGGCTGCGTCGGGCGTTCGGGCGGCCGTCGTGCCCGGATGCAAGGGATCCGTGCCGGCACCCCGGTGAGGATGCCGTTCGGGCGGGGTGTCGGGGCGAACCGCGGCGGTCGATTCCGGCCGGCTCAGCCGCATCCGGATCGGCATGTACGCTTCCCCCGGCGCGTGCGCCTCGGCCCGAGCCATTGCAGCGCACGGCGGCTCGATGGCATGCGTGACGGCCGCGAGGCATCACGGCCTCTGGACCCTCGATGACGACGACGAACCGCACGTATGGCTGAAGACCGGCCAGCGAGCCCACCACGACGGGTCCTGCGGGTGCATCGAGCACTGGGACCGAGATGCGCGTGACGCGGCATCCGGTCCTCTTCCCCTCCGGCAGGTGCTGTGCCAGATCCTCGGATGCCGCGGCCCTGAGCGCTTCTTCGTCACGCTCGAATCCGCGCTGCGACAGCGCCGCCTCACGCGGGACGACCTGCGGTGGCTCTGCCGGCACACCCATGCCCGCGGCCGGGAGGCGCTGCGCCTCGCTCGAACGGATGCTGACAGCGGACTCGAGTCGCTCCTGCGGTGGCGTCTACGGAAGCACGGCCTCCGGGTGAGGACGCAGGTCTCCGTCTTCGGAGTCGGCGTCGTCGACGCGCTGATCGGCGACCGGCTCATCGTCGAGCTCGACGGCAGGGCCAATCACCACGGCGAGGCGAAGCGCCACAAGGACCTCACTCGCGACGCGAACGCTGCCTCATGGGGTTACGTGACACTGCGCTTCGACTACGCGCTCGTCGGCCACGACTGGGAGCTCGTCGAGTCCGCCGCCCTCGGCGCCCTGCGCTCCCACCCGAGCCTGCAGCTCGCGGCATCCGCCTGATGCCCACTCCACACCCTCGGCCTTGACCGCCGAGACCGGGGGTCAGTCGCGCGGCGAGAGCAGGTAGGCGTTGAGGGATGCCGTGAACTCGGCGTCCATGTCGAGAGCGGCGCCGTCGAGCTCGATGATGGGAGCCGCGAGCCGGACGCTCGACACCAGCCATGCGGCATCCGCTCGTCGCAGCTCGTCGACCGGAATCGTCTCGTACGCCGTCTCGAAGCCGCGCTCCGCGAGGTGCTCGAACAGGCTCAGCTGCGTCGTGCCGTGCAGGATCCCGCCGTTGGGCGCCGGGGTGACGAAGGTGTCGTCGCGCCGCAGGATGAGCGATGCCGTCGGCGCCTCGAGCACGAACCCGTCGGAGCTGAGGAAGATCGCATCGTCGGCTCCCCGCCGGTGCGCCTCGCGCAGGGCGGCCATGTTCACGGCATACGACAGGGTCTTCGCACCCAGGAGCAGCCACGGAGCCTGCGCGGGCGCGTCGATGGCGTAGCCGCGGTCGAGCGTCACGACGCGGATGCCGCTCGTGCGCGGCTCGCTGAAGTCCGCCGCGGCCGCTGCCGTCGCCCACGCCGTCGGGGTCGGTCCGTGCTCGATGCCGCGGCTGAGGATCAGCTTCACGACTCCCTCTCCCGAACCGCATTCGGATGCCGCGACAGCCACGGCCGCCCGCCACTGGGCGATGTTCGGCACCGGCAGGTCGCAGAGCTCGGCGGAGTGCGCCAGGCGCTCGAGGTGCGCCTCGACCTCCTGGGGGTGGCCGTCGACCACGCCGATGGACTCGAAGATGCCGTCGCCGCGCTGGGTGCTGAGCTCCCCCACCGTCAGCGCCGGGGCCGCGGGATCGACCGCAGTGAAGGTCGACGCGAAGTCCGACCGGGTGTCATCCGCCGCGAGCGGGTCGATCATCAGCGCGAAACGCAGTGCCATGCGCCGAGCCTACGACGCGCCCGGTGCCGGGATGCACGACATCCTGCGCGACACCCCGGTACGGATGCCGCTCCCCCCGGCGCGTCGCCCACGATCCCTTGCATCGCGGCCCGCCCGCCGCCGCCCGCGAGCCCCCTCCAGTACCGGCCGACCACCGGTTTTGTCTACCCCGGGAATGCCCACGTCCGAGGCTCCGTTAGACTGTATGTGCCGGGCCGCAGTAACCCCGGGCTCCATCTTCAGCCGCTGCGAGCGGCCACGCGCCGAGAGGCGTTCTGCGGCCCGGCACTTCTCTTTTCCGGGGTCTTTGCCGGCTTTCTCTCCGGACGCCGGCGCTGCCTCAGGTGAGAGCTTCGCGGCGCCACAGCCCCGCGCACGAGCCCAGGTCGTCGGCGTACGTGCTCAGCCGGAGGGCGCGCGCGGTCAGCGCCGACGAACGGTCGGGTTCGCTGACGTCGTGGTCGTCGGCCACCGAGGTCGCTCCGGCGGATTGCACGCGGCAGAACGACGCGGCCCGTTCGAGCGCAACCGCGAAGTCGCCGCGGAAGACGCCGCGCATGATCACGTCGATGAGGGCCACGAGCTCTTCCGGCCCCGCCGGTGTGGGGGCCCCGGCGATCACTTCGTCGGCAGAACGCAGCACGATCCGTCCGCGTTCGTAGAGCAGCGCGGCCGTGCGCGGGTCGCGGTGGATCATCAGCTGCAGGAGGTACAGCCGCCAGAGCGCGCCCGGCAGCGACTTCGCGGGCGATCGCGACCACAGCTCGGCGACGGTGTCGATGCCGTGCTCGGCGGTGAATCCGACGAGGCGGTCGACCACGGCGTCGCTCGGGTCTTCGCGCACCCGCGACAACAGGGCACCCGCCGTCGCGTGGGCGACGCGAGACACCTCCGCCGGATCTTCACCCGCGAAGTGCCGATCGAACTCGTCGGCGGGTCGCCGAACGGGCTTGTGGTAGTCCCGGGATCCGTCCGTCATCATTCCAGGCTAAGCGAGAGCGGCAGCCCTCCGGCCCTCGCGGGCACAAGCTGGAAACGACGAAACGGCCGGCCCACGCGGGGCCAGCCGTTCCGCTGCCGGATAACGGGGTCGGGCAGTCAGGCGCTCGTCGGGATCGCGACGATGGGGTCGGTGGTGGGCAGGCCGCTCGGCGACCCGCCGCTCTGCTCGATGGTGAGGGCGATGACGTCCTCAGGCTGCATGTCACCCTCGAGAAGCATGGCGGCCGAACCGTCGCTCGATTCGAACGCGCCCGCCGGGATCGGCGCGCTGCCGCGCACGAACCATGCCTCGTACGACTGGTCGTCGGCGATCTCGGGCAGGCCTTCGGCGACGAGCACGACGCCGTCGACGCTCGGCGACCAGTGAACAGTGGCTTCGCCGCCGTCCACGAGTTGTGCGGTGCTCGACTGGGCGTCGTCGGAGCGCTCGATCTGTGCGAGCACGCTCTCGGCGGACGGCGCGCGCATGCCCTGCGTCAGGGTGCCGACGCCCCAGCCGATGCCGACGAGCAACGCGATCGAGGCGGTCAGGGCGAACAGGCTGCGCGTCCAGTTGCGACGCTGCACCAGCTGCACTTCCTCGGTCACGGGAGAGCCGACGGAGTAGCCGGATGCCGCGGCCCGCGGGTCGTCGTCTTGGAGCTCATCCGCCGGGTCGGCGACGTCGTCTTCGTGGCGCGGCGCTTCGACGGGTGCGGAGGTCTCGGCCTGCGGCTCGACGGCTTCGGGCGCACCGATCTGCGCGAGCAGGCTCGCTTTCAGGCCCGGCGGGGGCGTCACATCGGCGACACCTTCCGACAGCAGAGCCGCCGCTGCAGCATCCGCCTCGACCAGGGGCATCCACTCGGGGTGCGCGTCGAGGGCCTCGCGGTAGGCGAGCTCGTCCTCAGGCGACAGCGCTCCGAGCGCGTACCCTGCCGAGAGCTCGGCGAATGTCTGTTCGTTCACGATGTCACCCCCATTGCACTACGGAGCTTGGTCAATCCATCACGCATCCGTGTCTTGATCGTTCCGAGCGGCGCTCCCACCAGCGCTGCGATCTCGCTTTGACTGTAACCCCCGTAGTAGGCGAGGGTGATGGCCTCTCGTTGCGCCTCGGGTAGAGAGCTGAGAGCCCGAGCGACGCGCCGTCCTTCGATGCGCAGCTCCACCTGTTCGGCGACGCCTTCGGGCTGTGTCGCCATCTCTCGGTAGCCCGCACGTACATCGCGATCGCTGCTCGCCTGCGACGACCGGACTCGGTCTACCGCTCGGCGGTGGGCGATCGTGAGAACCCACGATCTTCCTTGCCCCTTCTTCGGAGCGAACGTCGAAGCGGATTGCCACACCTCGAGGAAGACCTCCTGGAGCACTTCCTCGCTCTGCGCGCGGTCGACCAGCACGCGCAGGATGAGTCCGAAGACCCGCCCCGACAGGGTGTCGTACAGGCGGGCGAAAGCACTGTGGTCACCGTCGGCGCAACGCTGGATCAGCTCCGCGACGTGATCCGTCGACGGCCCGTCGTCGGGCACGTCCATTCCATCTATGACCATCGCTACCAGCATGCCGCATCCTCCGACCTGTTCCCGGATGCAGCGCCGACCTGTTATCGGTTCTCTACCTGCCGCACTTCGCGGCCACGGCCGTCACGGCATCCGTGTCGCCCTTCTTCGTATGAGAGGGGTGCTTCGGATGCCTGAAAACTCGGTTTCGAACTTTCTTGAACTTTTTCCGATCCGATCGGTGGGGGCCTCCGAAGAACCCTCGACGCCGGGGACGGACCCACGGCGGAGAACACACGGAGGCAATCATGCTCAGCACCAAGAAGAAGTTCACTGCTGCCCTGGCCCTCGGCTTCGCCGGAGCCCTCGCTCTGTCGGCCTGCTCGTCGGGATCGGGTGACACCATGACCGAGGAGACCGAGGCCCCCTCGTCGTCCGCCGCTCCCATGGAGACGGCTTCGCCCGACGCTTCGATGGACCCGGCCGCCAACCTCGTCGGCCCCGGCTGTGCCGACTACGCCGCAGCCGTTCCGGACGGATCCGGCTCGGTCGCCGGCATGGCTCAGGACCCGGTGGCCACCGCAGCCTCGAACAACCCGCTGCTCACCACCCTCGTCGCCGCCGTCAGCGGACAGCTCAACCCTGACGTCGACCTCGTCGACACGCTGAACGGTGACGAGTTCACCGTCTTCGCTCCCGTCGACGACGCTTTCGCGAAGATCGACCCCGCCACCATCGAGTCGCTGAAGACCGACTCGGCGACCCTCACGTCGATCCTCACCTACCACGTCGTGCCCGGCCAGATCGCGCCCGACGAGATCGACGGCACCCACACCACCGTCAACGGTGCCGACCTGACCGTCACCGGCTCGGGCGACAACATCATGGTCAACGACAGCGCCGCGGTCATCTGCGGTGGCGTCACGACGGCCAACGCCACGGTCTACCTCATCGACACGGTGCTGATGCCCCCGATGTGACCCGAACAGCCGCGGTGAGGGGTTCCCGCGGCACGGCCTCGGTATCTCCGTGGCCGAGGCGAAGCCGCCGGTGCGAGCACACCGGCGGCTTTGTCGTGTCCGGACGGATGTCGGCGGGTCGGGTGTCGGGCGGTTTGGGGCCCCCGCCGCGGCTACTAAGCTGGGAAGCTCAGGGCCTCTAGCTCAGTCGGTAGAGCATCGGACTTTTAATCCGCGGGTCGTGGGTTCGAGCCCCACGGGGCCCACCTTGAGCAGGGCCGAAAACCCGCGTAATCCCGGCTCAAGCAACTCGCAATCAGCGATGCCGCTATCGCCCTCAGCGCACCGGCGCAGGTCGACGACGCTGAATCGACCCCCGATACCGCTTGAGCGTCGGTCCGTTCGCCACCCCGTTCGCGGCAAGAAGGTCGTTGTTCAACGCCTCGGCCTCCACGCGACTGAGGCGGTTGGCAGTCCGGCGCTCATGCAGGTGCGGGTCGATCACTGCCAGCTCGTGCTGCAGCGCGATCGCCCGGTCATCCTCGTCAAGATCGTCCGGTTCGGTGGGCCGAGACAGCGACCGTGCCTGCGGCTCGAGCCGCGCGAGGACGTAAGCCGAGAGCGCGGCGCCCGGTGCGCCTCCAGCCATCGCTCGACGAGCTGGGCACGGTTCGATTTGATCTGATTGGAACGACGCGACAACAGACGCTCGACATGTACAAGCTCGTCAACCTCGCCTTTTTGCGTCGAGCGAGAATCACTGTCGCGCGAGCGCGGCGCACCCGGCGGGATCGGTGGGGGGGCGGCGAGCTCGCCCTCGGCGGCGACGAGGGTCTGCAGCCTCAAGGCCAGCCGCGAGTCGACGTTCGACCATTACAATCCGTGACGGGGGTACGTAATGGACGCGTTTGAAGGCTGGTCGCTCGGATCCGCGGTGGACGACGGTCGTGATCACTCGATCAGGGACATGCGCCCCGTCACGAGCGAGGAAGTGCGACATGTGGATGCGGCACTCCGCTTGATCCATTGGGTCACCAACGGCTCGCGTTGGAACGACGTCTTAGAAGCGTGGGACGCCATGCCCCCGCCGCCCGCAACTTCGCCGCCGAAGCTGGCGCTTCTCAATCAGTCGATGTTCTCGATGCTACGAGCCCTGACTGCGTTCTCCGAACAGCTCGCAAGCGCACCGGTTGAAGTGTCTGCGATCGCTCACAGGGTCTCCCTTGAGGACACTTCCGAATGGACAGCACTTTCCGAAGGCATGCGTGACCGGGCGCTGGTGGAACCCGTCCCACTGGTCGAGATAACCACGAGAAGCGTGAGTATCGGTCAGACACAGAAAATCGTTGTTCTCACTCAGGCAGCTTGCGAATGGCTCGGCCTGCGAGAGGTCGCGGATCAGGAACTCGACCGAGTGCTGCAGCGCTTTCTGTCCGCAGCCGAAGCACATCAGACGTGTCTACTCCGAGTCTTCTCTGAGTCGATTTCTAGTTCCGTGGTCACCGTGAAGAGGCTGGCGGCCGAGGTCGGTCTTGGCCGTCCTATCCTTTTCCGCCTGGGTGAGGTCAAAGATGGACAACACCCCGTCCAGATGCGCGACCTTTCCTTGGACGTCCTCCCGTTGCTGTCAATATCGCTGGAACGCGCTTCGCGCGCAGCACCTCGGCAAGAACCAGAGTCAGGCTCGAAGTCTGCGGTGATTCAACCGCATACCGAACCAGACGACTTGCGAGCCGTTAATACCCCCATGGAAGAGCCGAGCGGGCGGGCGAACCATTCTGAGGATGACCCAGTCGGGCCGGATCCATCCACCCTCGAACCGGACTGGAGCGCCATCGATCCAGCCGGTCTCTTCTTGGCAGCAATGCGACTCTCCCTGACGACGGAACAGAGGTGGTCAGCAGCCTTATCGGAAACCATCAGAGACGAAACCATCGCAGCCGACCTGCAGCAGTGGCACGCGCTCATCGCCGCCGAATTGAGCAAGCTCGGCAGTGCCGACGACACCGTCGTCATCACCTGGCCGCTGGCGACAGACGAGGTCGCGAGAATACGAGATGACGACGCGCGTGCGCCCATCATGGCGTATCTCGCTGCGATCGATCGACTCTCGGGGACCTTGCGCGTGCTCGCGGAACCATCGCAACGTCAACTCGTCATCGAGAACGAAACCGCCAGTCTGTCAGCCTGGTGGAGTTCAGGAGGGTTCGCGACAGTTCGCGATGCCGCGCATCTGCTCCTCCGAACGGTGCAGTCGATTGGCGCATCGGGACGAGCGGGAACTGGTCTCGGTATTCCTGATCACCTGCAAACACCCGCTGCGCACCTCTGGCTCGATTGCGCGACGCGTGCTATCGAGTGCGGCCTGCCGGAAGCGGCGCTAATGTATGCCAGCTACGCCTTCGATTCGTGGGCCGATCGTGACATCCCGGGACGCTCGCCCCAGCGACAGGCAGCTGTCGAGCAGCTAATCGCCGCATTGCCTCGAGTTCAAGATGTTCTGAGCGCTGCGGCAAAGACGGCGCAGCCCATTTCCGTGACGAGCCCACTCGCTGTCACTTTCGTTGAAACCCTCAGCATTGCGATGACCGCTAACGAGATCCGTCTTCGAGCGCCCGACGACCCCAATGACTGAAAATTGGAAGCGCCCAGACGCGCACCTCCGCAGCCGATTTTCCCAGCCGAGGTTCACTGTTCGAATCGGTGAGACGGACGTCTCCGAGTTCGCCTCGAACATTGTCGTATTTGAGGAGGACCGTCTTCCGCATGCGCGCCTGACACTGACTGGTGGACCGTTCCCACAATTCGACTACCTGGCGGACGTTGCCGTACTTCGGCCGGGCTCTGAGGAGCCCTACTTCGGCGGAACCATAACAGCGGCGGAAACCCAAGTCAATGCTCTCATCCTCGACGTATTCAGCGTCAGCGAGTTCCGCGAGTATGGCGTCAGCCCATTTGCACTTTCGCGAGTCGGCGCGCCTGACCTCATCAATATGCAGGTCAGAGGAGCCGGATTTTCGCGTGACCGTGTGAAGCTTAGCAAGGAGCTACAACCGACGGCGGAGCTGTTCGAAGTTGCCGTGCCGGTGTTGGACTGCGACATCGAGTCGGCTCTGACGCTCAACCCTTCGGTCCGACTCCTGCCGATGCCGGAAGGCTTGCTGCACCGGTTTAAGGGCCAAACCAACGCCGTCGATGAGCTCGCGGCCCTGTACCGAGGAGCCAAGGCTATAGCGGTCACGCATGTTTCGAATGTCACTTGGATGTCTGACGCAGAGGAAGAGGGAGTAGCTGTGATCCGTCGCGCACTCGATTGGCTCCTCGTGCTGATGCGCAATGGGGCCTCCGTAGGTAGCGACGGCACTCCTGCATCATTCCGGAGGGACGATGTGCGAGGTTTTCTGCGCCAGTCATCTGTCGCGATCGTCACGGGCATGCAGAGCGGACGGTCATGGGCTAGGGACCTTCGCAACCCGGTGCGAGCGGGAGAGGCACAGCTTGACAAGACGATACAGGCGGCGCCTTCTGCTCCCGCCGATGAACGTAGCTCGCAGAGTTTCGCCGCGTTCCGCCGTGCCGCAGACGAGCAGTTGCCGATCGCAATTCGCGTTTCGGCGATCTGGGAAGCACTCGAGTACTACGCCGCCGATGTGCGGCGTCAGCCGTCATTCCAAAAGCACGAACTTCGCGCGCTGAGAAAGCGAGCCGTCGATGGCCTGACCGACGATCAAAGTCGTCGGGTCGAGTTTGCTATCGCTCAGCTCAACTCAAGCTCCCTGCAGGAACGGATCTGGCATCAAGCTTCGCTGGACGGCGTCCGGGTCTCGAGCGGAGATCGCAACGTGATCGCACGAACGCGCGGGTACCGGAACGCACTGGTCCACGGAGGCGACGTCGAAGACCTCACCAGAGGCGACGTCAACTACGCCGTGAGCGTGGTCTCCAGGCTGCTGCTGGGCAGCGCTCGCTCACGGGTCAGAGAGTCCTAAGAGCACCGATCACTGTATCAGCATCATGTGGGGCGGGTGGGACATCAGTGATCCGCGGACCTCAGCGGTCTGAAAAGCGAGGACTGCGCCTGAAACCTGCTTGCGGGGGCTCGAGCCCCACGGGGCTCGCCTTGGAGCAGCGTCAGAACTCTCAGCCTCCGAAGAAGTCGGAACGCTCGCACATAACGCAACCGCCTCTTGGCCACGCAGCAATCTCCATGCTCATGATGCCTGCCTCGACATGGACGTACCGCTTGGCAGTGCGCCGGCCGAAGGATCCGCCGCGTCGTACGACAACACTTCTGGTCACCACATCCCGGCTGCGGATGAGCCGAGCGTTCCTGAGCTCGAGGCTGCTGCGACCGTCGCGCCGCGGCCGGAAGAACAGATAGCCGACGCTCTGCGCGCTCAACCCGACTTCGCGGACCAGGGCGGGACTGACAAACGCCGGTACCCCCGCAACCCCCTTCCGACCGCATCTGCTCCCCCGTACCGTCGGCCGCATCCCCACGACGATGCGAACCATACGGAGGACGCGATGACCGATGTATCGAACCAGGGCCCGGCTGAGGGCGACGACCGTCCCGAGCTGACGACCCGACAGGGACACCCCGTCTACGACAACCAGAATCAGCGGACGGTCGGAGCTCGCGGGCCCGCGACGCTCGAGAACTATCACTTCCTCGAGAAGATCAGCCACTTCGACCGCGAGCGCATCCCCGAGCGGGTCGTGCACGCGCGCGGCTTCGTCGCTTTCGGCTACTTCGAGGCCACGGGCATGTGGGGCGACGAGCCCATCTCGCAGTTCACGCGCGCGAAGCTCTTCCAGGAGCCGGGCAAGCGCACCGACCTCGCCGTCCGGTTCTCGACCGTCATCGGCGGACGCGATTCGTCGGAGGCGGCGCGCGACCCGCGCGGGTTTGCCGTGAAGTTCTACACCGAAGACGGCAACTGGGATCTCGTCGGCAATAACCTCGGCGTCTTCTTCATCCGTGACGCGATCAAGTTCCCCGACGTCATTCACTCGCTCAAGCCCGACCCGATCACTTTCCGGCAGGAGCCGGCGCGCATCTTCGACTTCATGTCGCAGACGCCGGAGTCGATGCACATGCTCGTGAACCTCTTCAGCCCCCGCGGCATCCCGGCGAACTATCGCACCCAGCAGGGTTTCGGGGTCAACACCTACAAATGGGTCAACGAGCAAGGTGAGACGAAGCTCGTCAAGTATCACTGGATCCCCTCCGTCGGCGTCAGCTCGATGACCGAAGCGGATGCCGCCGCCGTGCAAGCCGGTGATCTCGGTCACGCATCCCGCGATATGTACGAGGCGATCGAGCGCGGCGAGTATCCCGAATGGGAGCTCCAGGTGCAGATGATGGACGACCACGACCACCCCGAGCTCGATTTCGACCCGCTCGACGACACGAAGGTGTGGCCCGAGAACGAGTTCCCGCCGCGCGTGGTCGGCAAGATGGTGCTCAACCGGAACGTGTCGAACTTCTTCGCCGAGAACGAGCAGATCTCGTTCGGCACCGGCGTCCTCGTCGACGGCCTCGACTTCTCCGACGACAAGATGCTGGTAGGGCGCACGTTCTCGTACTCCGACACTCAGCGCTACCGCGTCGGTCCGAATTACCTGCAGCTGCCGGTCAATTCCCCGAAGAACGCCACGGTGGCGACGAACCTCCGCGATGGACAGATGGCGTACCACGTCGACAACGGCGGTGAGAATCCCCACGTCAACTACGAGCCGTCCATCACCGGCGGGCTCCGCGAAGCCCAGTACCCGATCCACGACGAGCAGGGGCCGGAGATCGTGGGGCGGCTGACGCGCAAGCGGATCCCCCGGACGAACGACTACACGCAGGCCGGACAGCGGTACCTGCTGATGGAGGACTGGGAGCGCGATGACCTCGTGGCGAACTTCGTCGACCTGATCGGACAGGCAGCTCGCCTCGTCCAAGAGCGGATGCTCTGGCACTTCTACATGGTGGAGGACGACCTCGGCCGTCGCGTCGGCGAGGGCTTGGGAATCACGCTGGAAGAAATCAAGGACCTGCCGCCTCTGCAGTCGCAAACGCTCAGCGAGGACGAGCTCGAGCGACTGCGCAATCTCGGGCACAACGGCCCTCGCGACGTGGCGGGTCTTCAGATGACTCATTGCGTTCCCAATGCGCGCGCACAGAAGGCCTGAGTCTTTTGCTGGCGACGACACGAAATAGTGTTGTCGAGTGGTGATGCGTAACGCGATCGAACCGCTAATATGTCAGCCATGGCCCGCAAACAAATCACCCAGCTCATCGACGATCTCGACGGAACCGTTCTCGAGAGCGGCGAAGGAAAGCAGATCACGTTCTCGATCGAGGGACGCGCTTACGAGATCGACCTCTCGGACGACAACGCCGAGAAGTTCTACAAGGCTCTGGCGCCGTTCGTCGACGTCGCTCGTTCGATCCGCGCGAACACGCCTTCGCGTTCGCGCTCCTCGCGCGCGAACAAGAGCGACCTCGACCTGACGGCTGTCCGTGAATGGGCGCGTTCGAACGGTCACACCGTCAACGAGCGCGGCCGTGTTCCGGCAGCCGTGATCGAGGCGTACCGCGCCGCGAACTGACCCCATCCGACCGCAGAAATGGCTCAGGCACCTCCAGTCCTGAGCCATTTCTCGTTTCCCAACAACGACGGAGCGCCTCGTGAACGACGGCTCAGCCAGCAATAGCGATCGCGCGAGCAGTGGCGCGAACGGGGTCGCAATCGGAATCGCGCTCGGCCTTCCCCTCGGCAGTGCGATCGGCATGCTCGCGTTCGACAACATCGCGCTCGGCGGCGCGATCGGCCTCTCTCTCGGGATCGTGCTGGGCGTCGCTGCCGACGCGCGTCGCCGCGATCAGTCGGATGACGCGGATGGTGCCGATGATGCCGACTGAGCTCGCTGCCCGCTGCTCGAGGTAAAACCGCCGTTCACGAGATAGATCGCGGCGAGCATCGGCACGAATGCCACCGCCACGGCGATCGGCGCGAGAAACCACAGCCCCGAGAGCGACGAGGCGAACATGGTCGACCCGAAGATGATGAAGGCGACCCCGACGATGCGCACGGCCCGCACTCGACCGGGTTCCCGCGTGGGGAATGTCCACATCGGGTAGGGAATGCCCGGGCGAAGCCGTTCGAACCAGAGCACCGAGACGACCTGCATCGCCGCTCCGGCCGCGATGAGCAACAACCACATCCACGAGAGATCCATCTGTTCGATGCAATCACACGGATGCATCGACGGCCAGCGACGAATGGATCAGTCGTCGCGAGACTCCCGCGCAAGCCGCCGTCGACGGATGCCGAAAACCAGCGCCACCACCCAGTAGAGCGCGAGCAACGGTGAGATGACGGCGAGGACGATACGAATGACGTCGCCGCCGTCGAGCGCCCAGGGAATCCAGATCGCCGACATCCCGACCCACACGATCGCCTGTACGACGATCACCCCGAACGGTGTCGCCGCCGAAGTCGCTGCGATTCGCTGGAACAGACTCTGCACCCAGCGAACCTAACAGCCGCTCAGGCCGGGCGATGCTCGACCTTGCCGTGCCGTCGACAGGCTGAGCGCCGATCCAATCTGTGCTCCGGGCCGATTCCCCGCTCACAGCCTGACAACGGCACCGGACTGCGCTTATCCCCCCTCTCTAGGCTGAGGACGTGCCCGGCTTCTTCACACTCTTCTTCGCGGCGCTCGGGATACTCCTCGCCGCCCGCGACTCCCGCCGCATGTTGCCGGGCGTCCTCCTGACGCTCGCGGCGACCTCGCTCGTCGCCGCTGTGGTGACCTTCATCCTCGGCTTGACGGTGGCGCTCGCCACGCTCGCCGTTCCCGGGAACGACGTCGTCGGTCTCCTGCTGGTCTTCATCGTCCCTCTGCTCGCCGCGATCGGGCTGGGGGTCGCCCTGCTCGCCAACGGTGTGGTGATGCTGCAGCGCGAAGGACGATCGCTGGCGAACCGCCTCTCGCTCCTGGCCGGAATCGGCGTTCTCGCCATCCTTGCCCTCGGCATCGTCGCCGTCACGGCGGGATGGTTCGAGCTCGCCGTCATTCTCCTGCTGCTCGCCGGTCCGATCGGCTACGTCGGGATGGGGTTCGTCGCCTACCTCTGCTGGTCGGCGGTGTACGCGCGCATCGCGCGCCGCAGCGCAGCACCGGCCGCGATCATCGCCCTCGGGTCGGGCCTTCGCCGCGACGGGAGCGTGCCGCCGCTGCTCGCCCAACGCGTGGCGCTCGGCGTGGAGACCCTGCAGCGATCCCCCGGCGCGATGCTCGTCGTCTCGGGCGGTCAGGGCGCAGACGAGCCGCGGAGCGAGGCGGCCGCGATGGCGGAGTACGCCGCAGAGCTCGGCGCCCCCGCCCAACGCCTGGTCATCGAGGATGTATCCCGGACGACCGAAGAGAATCTCACGCTGACCCGCCGGATCCTCACCGAACGCGGCATCACGGGCCCGGTGCTCGCGGTGACGAGCGACTATCACGCATTCCGCGCCGCCACTCTTCTGCGGACCCTCGGCATGCCGGGCCACGCGATCGGCGCGCGCACCGCCCGCTACTACCGGCCGAGCGCGTTGCTGCGCGAGTACCTCGCCCTGCTGCGCGACCACCTCGTGCTCAACGCCGTCGCGCTCGGCATCCTGATGCTGCCGCTCATCGCGTTCGTGGCGATCTCGCTGATCACTCTCTTCGCGGATTGAACGTCATCCTGCCGGCGTAGCCGAGAACCATCGACAGGCTCACGACACGAGCCCTGCCTGGGGCGAGGCTGGAAGCATGATCGAAACCGCACGATTCCTCGTCGTCTCAGACGAGTGGCTGCCTCGCGAGTGGATGCCGGGGGTGACGACGTCGGTCGCCGTGGTATCCGCCGTGGTCGCTGCCGTCGTCGCGATCCTGTTCATCTCGAGCCTGATCTCGATCCTCGCCTCGCCTCGCTACACCGGCGGGGGCAAGCTGCTGTGGATCATCGGGATCTTCGTCTTTCCGATCGCCGGTCCGCTCGTGTGGTGGCTCGGCGGCCGCAACGCTCGGATTCGCACCGATCGCTTGTGACTGCAGCGGCGAGGCTCAGCTGATCAGACGATGGCGACGGCGTGACCCGAGACGGTGATGCCGCCCTCCACGGGGATGTCGACGGTCAGCTCCCCCGGCCTGCCGACATGGGCCCCCTGCTCGATGACCGCGACCGCGGGAGCGTCGACGGCGCCGAGCGCGCGCAGATACGCGCCGAACGACGCGGCAGCCGAACCCGTCGCCGGGTCCTCCGTGATGCGGCCGACGGGGAACAGGTTGCGGGCCTGAAAGCGATCGGAAGCGGCGCGGAGAGCCACCGTGATGGTGGCGGGCCACCCTCGGTCGTCGAGCAGCGCACGAACCGCGTCGGGGTCGAACGAGAAGTCGTCGAAGGTCCTCTGCTCTGCCAGCACGATGACCGGATGCGTGTTGCCCGTGTTCGCGAGCCGCGGCGGCAGCTCGGGGTCGAGGTCGGCCCGCGTGAGGCCGAGCAGACCGAGAATCGCCTCGAGATCGGCGTCGTCGAGGTCGCGGACCGACGGCTCGATGCTGGTGAAGGACGCGCGGATGCCGTCGTCGTCGCGCGAGACCGCGATCGACACGACGCCGACGGGGGTATCGAAACGAACCGCACCGTCGGAGGCGACCTGGCCCCGCGCGGCGAGCGCGACCGCCGTGGCCACCGTCGCATGGCCGCAGAACGGAACCTCGGCGATGGGCGAGAAGTAGCGGACCGAGCGTGCACCGTCGGCGGTCGTGCCGGTGACGAAGGCCGTCTCGGCGTAGTCGACGTCGGCAGCGATGCGCTGCATGGCGCTGGCATCGAGTGCGCCGGCATCCAGGACCACGCCGGCGGGATTCCCACCTTCGGGTCGCGTGCTGAACGCGGTGTATCGCAAGACCTCGGGCGTACTCATCCGTTCAGGCTACGCCCGCGCGTCGGTGGCACGCCGAAGCCGCCGACGACGCGGCGACGCTCAGCGCTCGGGCGACGGGGCGAGCCGGTACAGCACCTGCGGACGGCCGCGTTTGCCGTAGCGATGCGAGAGATGGATGACGCCGGTGTCGACCAGGTGCGTCAGGTAGCGGTTCGCGGTAGCGCGAGAGATGCCGCAGGCCGCGGCCACCTCGGCTCCCGTGAGCGCGACGACCGGGTCGAGGGCGGCGACGACCTGCGCGAGCGTCGGCGCAGCGAGGCCCTTCGGCAGGCCGGCGTGGTCACCACCGCCCGTCATCCGTCCCTCCCCCCGGTGCGATCCGGATGCCGCGACCGGCGCGGTTCGGATGGTGCCGGTCGACAGCAGCCGGTCGATCTCGCCCTGAGCCAGAAGCGCGTCACGGTCGCCGCTGACGATCCGCTCGCGGTCGGCGGCATAGCGTTCGAGTCGCTCGCTCAGCGCGGCCTGCGTGAAGGGCTTGACGAGGTAGCCGACGACCCGCGCCGCGAGAGCCTGACGCACGGTGGTCTGATCCTGCGACGAGCTGATGACCAGCACGTCGGGTCCGTCGTCGCCGAGCGTGCGCAGCCGGTGGAGCACCTCGATGCCGCTGATGCCGGGCAGCCGCATATCGAGCAGGATCAGGTCGACCCCGGACCGGCTGTGCTCGAGAGCCGCCTCGCCGGTACCCGCGGTGGCGACGACGACGAATCCGGGTGTGTCGGAGACGAATCCCGCGTGGAGGGCGCGCGCACCGCGGTCGTCATCGACGACGAGGACCCTGATCGGTCCGGTCATCGCGCAGCCTCCAGCTCGAAGGCGAATCGCGCTCCCCCGAGCGCCGATCTCCCGACCTCGACCGAGCCCGATCGGGCCGTGACGATTCGGCGTACGACATCCAGTCCTAAGCCTCGACCGAGGCCCGTCGTGTCGGTCTTCGAGGAGTAACCGGGCGCGAAGATGCGGCGGGCGACGCGCGGCTCGACACCCGGGCCGTCGTCGTCGACCGAGCCCACGATGCGGGACCCCCGGCGGCCCAGCTCGCAGATCACATTCGCCGCGCCCGCCTCCGCCGCGTTGCGGCACAGGTTCGAGACCACCGACACGATCCCCTCGTCGATGTCCGGGGCGACGTCCCCGCCGAGGTCGAGGTCGAAGCGCACCCGAGCCCCGATCTCGTGCAGCTCGGCACGCACGGTCGGGATCATCGCGGCGAGCACGGGCTGGTCGTCGCGGGCCCCGTCGTCGCCGGTGCCGAGGGGGCGGCGCACGCTCGCGATGTCTTCGATGTATCCGCGAGCCTCGTCGGTGTCGCCGCGCGACAGGAGGCCGTGGATGACGTGCAGCCGTGTGCTGAACTCGTGCGACTGCTCGCGCAGCGCCGTCGCCGTCCGCCGCATCTGCGCGTGCTCCGCGGCGATGACATCCAGCCGGCGGAACCGGCGCTCGACCGCGGCGGTCAGGATCGAGCTCGCGAGCGTCGCGACGACGAGCGCACCGATCGCCCAGGGCAGCAGGGCGCCGACGGCCTCGTCGAGCTCGCCGGCGATCTGGGACTCGAGCACCCCCACAGCCACCATCCCGATGGGTGTTCCGTCCGAACCGCGCACCGGGACCTTCGCGCGCAGCGACGGCCCCGAGGCGCCGACCTCCGTGCCGACGAACGTCTCGCCCGCGAGCACGGAGGCGTTGGCGGTCTCGACCTGCACGCCGCGCTCGGACGCGAGGGGGTGGGTGATCCGGACACCCTCGTCGTCGGTGATGACGACGTAGTAGACGCCGGCCGCCTCGCCGACGAGCTCCGCGATCGGCTGCAGGACCGCGGTCGCATCGGCCAGGTCGGCCGCATCCGCCAGGTCGGTCGACGACCCGGCTCCCGTGGCCCCGGTCACGGCCTCGCGCACCTCCGGAAGGTCGGCGAGGCTCGACGCCACCTCGAGCACGCGTTCGGTCGTCGCCTCTCGGATCGTCCGTTCCTGCGCCGCGAGGGCTGTGGCCACCGTGGCCGACAACGCCGCGAGGGTCACCACCGACGGGAGCACGAGCAGCACGAGGCGCGCGGCAGACGCTCTCACCGTGAACGGCATCCTGTCCACTTCCTCGTGCGATCGGACGCTGTCGGGCCGTGCCCGTGCGCATCTATGAGAACAAATGCCGCCACGCTCGGGGGCGGCTCAGCGAAGTGCCATCCTAATTCGATCTCGCGGAGACGACGATGTCCGCGCGAATGGAGTGATCATGACGCATAGCGCGACAGACGCCGGCGCGCGCCCGGCGCACCGCGGCCGGCGCACCGCGGCCCGCATCATCGGGGGCGCCGTCGCGGCGGCGGCCATCACGACCGCTGCGGTCGGCTCGGTCACCTCGGCCGCCACCGGCCAGGAGATCAACGCCTCGATGACGATCATCGCCCCCGCGGCCGCCGGCGGCGGCTGGGACGGCGTGGCCCGCGAGCTGCAGCAGGCGCAGAAGGCCAACGGCCTCGTCAACAACGTGCAGGTGGTGAACATGCCGGGCGCGGGCGGGACGATCGCGCTCGGCAACGTCTCGGTGCTCGACGGCCAACCGGGCAACATGCTCGTCGGCGGCACCGGGCTGCTTGCGGCGACAATCCAGTTCGACTCAGCCGCCAAGCTCAGCGACGTGACTCCGCTCGCGGTCGTCGTCGAGGAGTACGACGTCATCGTCGTGCCGGCCGACTCGCCGTACGAGACTCTCGACGACCTCGTGAACGCCTGGCGCGAGAACCCGAAGTCGATTCCGTGGACGGGCGGCGGATCGTTCGATCAGCTCGTGGTCACCGACCTGGCCCTCGCCGCAGGCATCGACCCCGTCGACACGACCTACATCTCGTCCGACGGCGGTGGTGAGGCCATCCAGGCGCTCCTCAACGGCACCGCGAAAGCGGCCGCCGGCGGCTACCCCGACAACATCGATCAGATCGAGGCGGGCCGACTGCGGGCGCTCGCGCTCGTCGCGAAGGAACCGATCGACGGCATCGACATCCCCACCGCCGCTGAGCAGGGCTACGACATCTCGCTGTCGAACTGGCGCATGCTCGCGGCGCCCTCGGGGCTCGATGAGGCCGACGTGACCGCTCTGACCGAGCTCGTGCTCGACTCTGTCGCCACCCCGGAGTGGCAGGACGCGATCGAGCGCTACCGCTGGACCGAGCGGATCATCACCGGAGACGAGCTGACCGCCTTCCTCGACGACGAGGAAGAGCGCATCACGAACCTGTACGAGGAGATGGGACTATGACGTTCCCCCCGAACCCGACCGCGACCTCGGCCGTCGTCGGCGATCGCTTGCGGCTCGTCTCGGGCCCCGGCATCGCCGCCTTGCTCAAGGGGCTGACGATGCCGGTGATCATCGCCGCCTTCGCCACCTATCTGGTGGTGGGCATCTTCACGATGAAGGTGCCGGCCAACGCCGTGTTCCCCGGGCCGCAGTTCTTCCCCGCCATCATCGCCGGAGGCCTCTACATCTTCGCCGCGGCGCTCGTGGTCTCGGCGGTGAAGGAGATGCGCGAGACGAGCGCGGCACAGCCCGACATCGCAGCGGTCAGCGCCGACGTCATCGGCGGCGACGAAGCGGATGCCGAATCCGACGGCTCCGCTCCCGCCCGGGCCGTCCGGGTGGACGTGCGTTCGCTGCTGTGGGTCGTCCTGTCGTTCCTCGGCTTCGCCTTCCTGCTCGAGGTCCTGGGGTGGATCATCGCGGCAGGTCTCCTCTTCTGGTGCGTCGCGCGCGCCTTCGGCTCGACGAGGCATCTCGGCGGACTCGTCGTCGGGCTCACGGTGAGCTCGATCGCCTACATCGGTTTCGACATGGTGCTCGGGATGCCGCTCCCCTCCGGCATCCTCGGAGGGTTCTGACATGGATGTGCTTCAGCTTCTCGGCGAGGGCTTCGCCGGCGCACTGACCCCCGCCAACCTGCTCTGGGTGCTCGTGGGATGCCTCCTCGGCACGGCCGTCGGCGTTCTTCCCGGCCTCGGCTCCTCGATGGCGGTCGCCCTGCTGCTGCCGATCACGTTCTCGCTCGACCCGACGGCCGCCTTCATCATGTTCGCGGGCGTGTACTTCGGCGGCCTGTTCGGCGACTCGACCATGGGCATCCTCATGAACACGCCCGGCCAGGCCTCGGCGATCGCGTCGACCTTCGAGGGCCACAAGATGGCCTTGAACGGACGCGCGGCACAGGCACTCGCAACGGCAGCCATCGGCGCGTTCATCGGCGGCTTCGTGGCGTCGATCGTCGTGGTCTTCGTCGCTCCAGCCCTCGCGGACTTCTCGAGCAGGTTCGGCCCCGCCGAGTTCTTCGCGCTCGCCGTCTTCGCGTTCGCGGCCACGTCGTCGGTCGTCACCGACAACGTCGTCAAGGGCCTCACCGCTCTGTTCATCGGCCTCGGCATCGCCGTGATCGGCATCGACGGCGTGTCGGGCGCTCCGCGCTTCACGATGGACTCCCCCAACCTGTTCGACGGCATCTCCCTCGTCACGGTGACGGTCGCGATCCTCGCCCTCGGCGAGGTCATCTACGTCGCCTGCCTCGAACGGCATACCTCGAACAAAGCGCTCATCAAGCCGACGGGACGGCCGTGGCTCTCGCGTCGCGAGCTGAAAGAAGCCGCACCCGCCTGGGCACGCGGCACCGCGATCGGTCTGCCGTTCGGCGTCGTGCCCGCCGGCGGTTCGGAGATCCCGACCTTCCTCGCCTACGGCCTGGAGAAGCGACTCGACGCGCGGCGCAAGAACCCGCAGTTCGGCAAGGGCGCCATCCGTGGTCTCGCCGCTCCGGAAGCCGCCGGCAACTCCACGACGGGTATGGCGATGGGTGCGCTGCTCGCGCTCGGGCTGCCGATCTCGGCGACGGCCGCGATCATGCTGGCCGCCTTCCGCCAGTACGGCCTGCAGCCCGGCCCGCTGCTGTTCGACCGGGCGCCCGACCTCGTCTGGTCGCTGCTGGCGAGCTTCTTCATCGCGATGGTCGTGCTGCTCATCCTGAACCTCCCGTTCGCGATGCTGTGGGCGAAGCTGCTGCTGATCCCGCGCCCGTACCTCTACGCGGGGATCACGGTGTTCTGCGGCCTGGGCATCTACGCGACCTCGGGCTCGACGTTCGACCTGCTCATGCTGCTGGGCATCGGACTGCTCGGGTTCCTCATGCGCGCGCTCGACTTCCCGCTCGCGCCGCTGATCATCGGCATGGTGCTGGGGCCGCTGGCCGAGACGAGCCTGCGCGACGCGGCGATGAGCTCCAACGGCGACTTCTCCGTGCTCGTCCAGAGCCCGATCACGATCGTGCTCTACGCGCTCCTCGCGCTCGTGCTGATCGTCTCGGTGCGGGGCCGCGTCGTCGCCCGCAAGCGCGAGAAGCAGCTCGTGAAGAGCTGATCGAACACGGCACGGACGAGGGAAGGGCGGATGCCGCAGCACGCGGCATCCGCCCTTCCCCGTCTTCCCGCCGATCAGGCCGAGGCGAGCAGCCGATCCGCCGTGCGCAGTGACAGCGCCATCTGCGTCAGTCCCGGATTCGCCGACAGCGCGCTCGGGAACGTCGAGTTGTCGCAGATCCACATGTTGGGGATGTCGTGAGACCGACCCTCCGGATCGACGACGCCGTCACCGGGATCGCTGCTCATGCGACACGTGCCCATCGTGTGGGCCGTCCGCGCGAGGACGCGCGTCTCGCGTGCGCCCGCAGCGTCAAGGATCCGCGTCATGATTCCCACGGCGTGGTCGTCGATCGCTTTCTCGTTCGGCCCGGGCGAGAAGCTGATCTCCGCGCGCGGGATGCCCCACTCGTCGGTCTCGTCCGAGAGGATCAGCCGGTTGTCGTCGGACGGGAGGCACTCGCCGTTGATCCCGATGCCCGCGGAGAACTGCCAGGCGTCGAGGGCGTCCATGAGGTCCTGTCCCCAGAGCGAACCGCCCCGCACGAGCGATGTCGCGTACGTCAGCGGCATGACACCGAGACTCTGAATGAGGTAGCCGCCCGCGAAATCGACGCCCTCGGGCCGCACGAAGTCCTCCGTGATCGCCGCAGACGGATAGCCGCGGTAGCCCCGGACGCTCTCGTCGAACCGGCCCCACACCTGCACGGCGCCATGGGCGAGGAAGTTCCGCCCCACTTGTCCGCTCGAGTTCGCGATCCCGGTGTTCAGCAGGAGCCGCGGCGTCTCAATGCCCCCGCCCGCGAGAACCAGAGCAGCGCAGCGCTGCCGGTACTCGACGCCCTCGTGCAGGTAGACGACGCCCGTTACGCGGCCCGCGGCATCCTGCTCGATGCGGTGCACCATCGAGTCCGGCCGGATCTCGGCTCCGTGAGCGACCGCGACGGGCAGATAGGTGATGGCTGTCGTCGCCTTGTACCCGAATCGGTCGCCCTGATGGATGCCGCCGACGTCGATGCTCGCTTTACGCAGGCCGTAGTGCGGCTGGTCGCGATCGCTGGTGATGATGGCGGCCGGAGCGTCCGTCGCGGTGATCCCCAGACGCTCGCAGCCCTGCAGCACGAGATCGGCCGGCGCGTTACGGCGGGTCGGACCGTCGAGGTATTCGCGCTGCGGATCCCACGGGTAGGGAGTGGGACCGCTGACGCCGATGACCCGCTCGACCTCGACGATGTACCGGATGAGTTCGTCGTAGTCGACCGGCCAGTCGTGGCCCTGCCCCGTCTCGCTGTGCAACGAGAGGTCGCGGCGGTCCGGGCGCGGGGTGAACGCACCCCAGTGCAGCGTCCCGCCGCCGACGCCCCAGCCGCTGTTGTTCGGGCCGAAGGCTGTGGGGGTGTCGCCGCCGCTGAACCGGTCGGACATCCAGTTGATGCGCGTCGCCTCGCGCTCATCGGGGGTGAACTCGTCCATCTCGAGGTTCGGTCCGGCCTCCAGCGCGACGACCCGCAGTCCGCGCTCGGCGAGCCTGCTGAGCAACGGCCCGCCGCCGGCTCCGGTCCCGACGACGACGACATCCACGACCTCGTCGAGGTCGTATCGGCGCATTCCGGAGAGGTTCATGCGGTGCGTCCTTTCGCGGCGCCGAGGCGTCCGAGCTCTTCGGGTTCCCATTCCTCGCGCTCGCCCGCGGCCAGCACGAGGTAGCCGGCGGGCTCCGGCCCGGTTCCGCCGGTCGCGAAGCCGGTGTAGCCGACACGTGCGAGCGACGCCGGGTGCGACAGCCAGACGCGGGCGAGGTCGTTACGGGCGTCCTCGAACCACAGGCTCAGCTGATCGGGGGTGAGGACCGTGCCGGAGGGGGCTTCACCCTCGATCACCTGACGGATGACGGCATCCTGGGCGGCAGGTCCGCGCATCCAGATGGCGGCCAGTGCATCGAGTCCTGCCCGGTATGCCTCGGCATCGGTCGACATGCCGGTGGGACGCCAGCCGTCGCTCTCCCCCGCTTCGATCATGCGGTCGAGGCGGGCAGCGAGATCGATCGTCGCTCCTGCGCCCTGCGGGATGATGCGGCGCGCAACGTCGCGCAGGAGCGCCAGCTGCGCGGGAGTGAGGGCCGTCGGACGGTAGGCCGGATCGTCGACGAGAGCACGTCGGGCGAGGGTGGCGCGCACGGCGGTATCCGTCCGTGACGACGCGATGACCTGCGCCCACGCCTCGGGAACGCGCGGCCCCCACGCGGCGATGTCGGCCGCGAGGTCGCGCACCGACGCCGCGACGTCCTCCGTCACGAGGGTCGCGGGCACCTCGTGCTCGCGGATGCCGTCGGGGATCACCGCCCCCTCGACCACGAGCCCGGCGAGACCGAAGACGCCGAGCGCGCCGTCGAGAATCCGCTCGACGAGATCCTCCGCGAGCCCGTGATCGTCGTGGCCGGCCACGAGGATCCACGGCGTGGTGATCTCGGCAGCGGCGATGGCCTCGA
Source organism: Microbacterium sp. 1262 (assembly GCF_040544895.1). Lineage (NCBI taxonomy): Bacteria > Bacillati > Actinomycetota > Actinomycetes > Micrococcales > Microbacteriaceae > Microbacterium > Microbacterium sp. 1262. Next base: position 546,029 of record NZ_JBEPKU010000001.1, on the reverse strand, counting down.
TCAGAGCGTCGGCGCCGAGCGCCGGGTCGACCGTGATCTGCCGGAACGCGCCGACGGAATCGTCCGATGCGTCGTCGAGCTGCGGTACGTCCCCGCGAAGCGAGACGACCGCGAAGGGGGTGTCGCTCACGGGGTGACCATGCCCCCGTTGACGTTGAGGGTCTCGCCGGAGACGTAGCTCGACTCGGCAGAGGCGAGGAAGACGAAGGCGGGAGCGATCTCGGCGGGCTGGCCGGCGCGCTGGTAGGTGCTCTCGTCGTCGAAGGCCTGCATCTGGTCGTCCGAGACGCCGTCGCTCACTTGGAGCGCCGACCACGTCGGACCGGGCGCGACGACGTTGACCCGGATGCCGCGGGGCGCGAGCTGCTGTGCGAGCCCCTTCGAGAGATTGTTGATCGCGGCCTTCGTCGCGGCATAGTCGACCCGGTCGGGTGCCGGCTTGTACGCCTCCAGCGAGGCGGTGTTGATGATCGAGGCGCCCGCCGGGAGGTGGGGCAGAGCCGCCTTCGTGATCCAGAAGTTCGCGAAGACGTTCGTGTGGAAGGTCGCGGCGAACTGCTCGTCGGTCAAATCTTCGAGCCGTTCGACCGCGACCTGCTTTCCCGCATTGTTGACCAGGATGTCGATGCCCCCGAGGAAGTCGGCGGCCTCCGCGACGAGCGCACGGCACGCCTCGGCCGTCGAGATGTCAGCGGCGATGGCATGCCCGCGCACGCCGGCGTCGGCGATGAGGCCGAGGATGCGGTCGGCGTCGCGCTGCTCGGCGGGCAGGTGGACGATCACGACGTCGGCCCCCTCCCGGGCGAAGGCGATCGCGGTGGCGCCGCCGATGCCGGAGTCTCCGCCGGTGATCAGGGCCTTGCGACCGAACAGGCGCCCCGAACCGCGGTACGTCTGCTCGCCGAGGTCGGGAACCGGCTGCATGTTGGCCTGGATGCCCGGCTCGGGCTGGTGCTGGACGGGCGGCTCGACCCGGTCGTATCGGGTCACCGGGTTGTCGAAGGTGTACTGATCGCTGTGCTCCACGGGCTCACCGTAGGTCTCGGCCGAAACTCGGCGCGAACGCTTGCCAAAAGTCAAGGGAGGGGCGTAAAGCGGATCACCGGCCGACGCCCTGCGGACCCGCCCGCCGCTGTCAGGACTGCGGCGACCCTGTGACGAGCGCGATCGCCGTGCCGACAGCGTCCGCCGCACCGGCGGCATCCACGCGCGCGAGGGCGAAGGCCGACACGACCAACCCCGTGCACGCGTCCGCCAGGGTCGCGACCTGAGCACCGTCGAGGTCGGAGCGGCGGGCGGCGACACCGCGACCGAAGGCTGAGCGCAATTCGGATCGGTACCCGGCGATCACGTGCGCGACGGCTTCGTCGCGCCCGATGGGCGCCGCTGCCGTGTTCACGAGCAGGCACCCGCTCGACGCCGGAAGCGAAGCGGGCTGCTTGAGGGCGGTTCGCAGGCCGAGGAGGTACTCCTCCAGGGCGCCCGGGGCGACCTCATCGACGGTCAGAGGCGACAGTCGGGGCCGGATGATCTCGTCGAGGTAGCTCTCGACCGCGGCGTCGAAAAGGCCGCGCTTGGAGCCGAATGCGTGATAGATGCTCGATCGGTTCAGGCCGGTGACGCGCTCGAGCTCGGGCAACGGCGCGCCTTCGTAGCCCTGCTCCCAGAAGACGCTCCGCGCCGCGCGAACGACGTCGTCGCGGTCGTAGCTCTGCGTTCGGCCCATGCGCCGCGCCCCCTTTTGTGTATCGGTCAGTTCAGTATATATTGAACCAAGCGATACAGAAACTGCGGTGTCCACCGCCGGAAGGGAACAGCTCATGATCATCGTCGGTCTTGCGCTCGCGGGCCTCGCAGCGCTCATCCACGTTTTCATCTTCTACCTCGAGTCCATCGCCTGGACGAGCGAGCGGGCCCGCAAGACGTTCGGCACCGGAACGGTCGCGCAGGCCGAGACGCAGAAGGCCCTCGCCTTCAACCAGGGCTTCTACAACCTCTTCCTCGCGATCACGGTGTTCATCGGCATCGCATTCGTCATCGCCGGGAACGTCCCGGTCGGCGCGGCCCTCGTCTTCACCGGAGCAGGTTCCATGGTCGCGGCCAGCCTCGTGCTCATCCTCTCCGACCGCTCCAAGGCCTCCGCCGCCCTGAAGCAGGGCGTGATCCCCGCTCTCGGCGTCATCGCACTCGCGCTCGGCCTCGCGATCTGACCCGGCGCCCATCCGCGCCGCCCTCTCGTCCGCGACTCCGACCGAGCCCGCGGCATCCGTCACCGACCCCTCACGAAGGAGAAACATGACCCACGGAACCAGCACACAGATCCGTCTGGCTCGCCGCCCTCAGGGCTGGCCGACGCCCGACGACTTCTCGATCGGGCGCGTCGAGCTGAGCGAGCCCGCTCCGGGCGAGGTGCGCGTGGCGAACGAGTTCGTCTCCGTCGACCCGTACATGCGCGGGCGCATGAACGATGTCCGCAGCTACGTCCCGCCGTACGCCCTCGGCGACGTGATCGCCGGGGGCGCGATCGGCCGCGTCGTGGCGAGCGCCTCGGACGATCTGCCCGTGGGCACGGTCGTGCTGCACCAGCACGGGTGGTCGGATGTCGTCCAGGCCGACGCCTCGACGTTCCGTGCCGTCCCCGAGGTGCCGGGCCTTCCGCTGTCGGTGCGCCTGCACATCCTCGGGATGACGGGCCTGACCGCCTACGTCGGCCTCACCGCCATCGCGCACATGAAGCCGGGCGACACTGTTTTCGTCTCGGGTGCAGCCGGAGCCGTCGGCACCGCCGTCGGTCAGATCGCCAAGCTGCTCGGAGCGGGCCGGGTCATCGGCTCGGCCGGCTCTGCGGAGAAGGTCGCGCTGCTCACCGAGAAGTACGGCTACGACGCAGCCTTCAACTATAAGGACGCGCCCGTCCGCGAGCAGCTCGCCGCGCACGCCCCCGACGGCGTCGACGTGTTCTTCGACAACGTGGGCGGCGACCACCTCGAGGCCGCGCTCGACGTCATGAACACCGGCGGTCGTATGGCGCTCTGCGGCGCGATCACCGGGTACAACACCACCGAGAAGACGCCGGGGCCCGACAACATGGCCAACATGATCACCCGTGGTCTCACCGCGACCGGCTTCACGCTCGCCGCCTACCTGCACCTCGCGCCGGAGTTCACCGAGAAGATGACCGCCTGGTTCGCCGAGGGGAAGATCGCCTACGACGAGACCATCGTCGACGGCATCGAGAACACCGTCGACGCCTTCCTGGCGATGATGCGCGGGGCCAACACCGGCAAGATGCTCGTGCGGACCTCCGCGCGGTAAGCCCTGAGCCGACGGAAAAGGCGGTGACGCTCCGCGCGTCACCGCCTTTCGCGTCGGCTCGGCGACGGGGGAGGTCATCACCCCGGCAGGTGCAGGCTGCCGTCTCGCCAGTCGGCGGAGCGGAGGTCATCGATCCGAGCGTCGACGACGGCGGAACCCAGGTGGTCCCCCACGCCGACGACCCATCCCGCTCCGGCGGCGCGAGCCGAACGCACGCCGGCCTCGGCATCCTCGAACACGACGCATCGCGCGATGTCGACGCCGAGCAGGGCGGCGCCGGCGAGGTAGGGCTCAGGGTCGGGCTTGCCGTGACCGACGTCCTCCGCCGACACGAGCGCGGACGGGACGGGATGCCCCGCGGCCGCGAGTCGCCGGTGCGCCAGCTCGCGCGTGGCCGAGGTCACGACGGCCCACGACCCCGACGGGATACGTGAGGTGAGGGCGACCGAGCCGGCGATCGGCGCCGTCAGTGCGGCGGATGCGACCTCCGCCTCCTCGAGAGCGGCGACGGCCTCGTCGCGCAGCCCTGCCGCCACGAGCGTCGCGACGGTGTCGGCGGCGCGCACCCCGTGCTCGATCTGCGTGCGGAAGTCGAAGCCCGGGGCGTACCGCCTCGCCCAGGCGTCCCATGCGATGGCGGCGGCCTCGAGGGAGTCGACGAGCACGCCGTCGCAGTCGAACAGCACGGCGCGCGGGGTGATGGTGGTCACAGGATGCTCCAAGGAGGACGATGCCCGCCGGGGCGGACCCCGGCGGGCATCGGTTCGGTTCAGCGGGACGTGGCTGCGGGGGCCGGGCTCGCGTCGGCCTCGGCTTCCGCCACCTTGCGCCGGTCGCGACCGCGCAGGGCGAAGGTCGTGCCGTAAAGCGCGACGAGGGCGACGGCGAGCGCGACGATGACGGCGATCTGGCCGCCGGCACCGGAGACTCCGCCGAGGATCAGGCCGAAGACGCCGTAGTCCGAGTCGGAGAAGGTCGAGTTCGAGAACCCGATGTCACCGAGGACCGGCAGCAGGAACAGCGGCAGGAAGGTGATCGCCACACCGTTGGCGAAGGCTCCGAGGACGGCGCCCCGGCGGCCGCCGACGGCGTTGCCGATGACGCCCGAGGCGGCACCCGTCATGAAGTGCGCCACGACGCCGGGGATGATGATCGCTGTGCCGAGCGCGGCCATCCCGAGCATGCCGACGATGCCGCCGACGAAGCTCGCGAGGAACCCGATGAGCACCGCGTTCGGGGCGAAGGGGAAGACGATCGGCACGTCGAGCGCGGGCTTGGCGTTCTTCACGAGCTTCTCGGAGATGCCCTTGAAGGCGGGCACGATCTCGGCGAGCACGACGCGCACGCCGGCGAGGATGATGAAGACGCCGGCCGAGAACGTCGCGGCCTGCAGAGCGAGGAAGACGATGAAGTTCTGTCCGTTCGACAGCTCCCCCTCGATGTACGCGGCTCCCGCGAACAGTCCGACGATGATGTAGATCACGGCCATCGAGAGCGCGACGATCACGGTCGTGTCGCGGAGGAAGCCGAGCCCGCTGGGGAATGAGATCTCCTCGGTCGACTTCGAGCGGCCCTTGCCCCGAGTGATCAGGGCGACGAGACCGCTGAGGGCGACGCCGGCGCCGCCGGTGTGCCCGAGGGCGACGTCGTCGCTGCCGGTCACGCGGCGCATGAACGGCTGGACGAGAGCAGGCGAGACCACCATGTAGATGCCCTGCGCGATCGAGCCCCAGAGCACGACAGCCCACGGCTCGAAGCCGGCGACACCGAGGATGACGGCGAACATGGCCGCGATGTAGAACGCGACGTGACCCGACAGGTAGATGTACTTGAAGCGCGTGGTCGCCGCCAGCACGATGTTGACGATCATGCCGAAGAAGAAGATGAGCGCGGCGGCGGAGCCGTAGTCGAGCAGCACCTGCGCGACGATCGCCTCGTTGTTGGGGACGACGCCCTGCACGTTGAACGCGTGCTGGAACATCGCGCCGAACGGATCGAGCGAGCCGACCACGACGCCGGCGCCGGCGGCCAGCACGAGGAAGCCGACCAGGGTGCGGATCGTGCCCTTGAGGACGTCGCTGAACGACTTCCCCTGCACAGCGAGACCGATCAGGGCGATGAGCGCGACGATGACCGCCGGCTGAGTGAAGATGTCGAGCAGGACATCGATGACAGCATCCATCGCGGATGCTCCTTTCGTCGGTGAAAGCGTCGGGTGGAGGGAGGGTCGGGTCAGGAGTGCCGCTTGACGGCCTCGTCGACCTTCGTCCGGAGCTCCGCGAGGTCGATGATGCTGTCGAGAGCGACGACGTCGTCGCCGAGGCCGCTCGCGGCCTCCGCGATGTCGCGGCCGACGAAGATGGTGTCGGCGTCGCCCCGGGCGACCGAGCCGAGGTCGGCGTGATCGACGGTGATGCCGGAGACTCCCAGCTCCTTCAGCACCTTCTCGATGTTCATGTGCACCATGAAGCTGCTGCCGAGGCCGGAGCTGCAGACGGCGAGGAACTTGGTCATTGGGTGACTCCTGTCATGAGGGCCGCGCGGACGTCGGCGGTGGTTCGGGCGGAGAGCAGAACCGCACGGGCGCGGTCGTCGCTGAGCAGTCGGGCGAGCTCCGACATCGTCGAGAGATGCGACTCGGTGTCGGTCGCCGCCAGGCAGAAGAAGAGGGTGATGGGGTGGGCCCCTTCGTCGTTGAGCAGGACGGCGGGGTCTACCCAGAGCGCGGAGAGCCCCGTGCGCACGACACCCTTCTCGGGGCGGGTGTGGGCCAGCGCGATGCCGAACCCGAGATCGATGTAGGTGCCGCCGGCGGCGATCGACTCGATCATCGCGTCGATGTACGACCGCGTGATGGAGCCGTCGCCGAGAAGCGGTCGGCTGACCGTCTCGATGGCCGCGCGCCATCCGTCGAGGTCGGTCGCGAACTGGATGCGGTCGTCGCTGAGCTGTTCGATGAGCATGGGGGTCCTTCCGGTCAGACGCCGGGCCGAGGGCCGTGGAGCGTGAGGGAGATCTCGCTGTTCTCCGGAGCGTGGCGTGCCGTGCCGAAGGCGACCGGCGTGCCGTCGGCGTCGAACACGAGGGAATCGATGGTGAGCAGCCGCAGGCCGGCGCTCACCCCGAGGTTCAGCGCCACGTCCGGCGCTACCTCGTCGACGCGCACCGTCATGTCGTTGCGGACGAGGCTGACTCCGTACTGCTCCTGCAGGAAGGCGTACAGCGACTGGTCCGAGAAGTCACCGGTGTACACCCCGGGGTACCGGGCGTGCGGAACCCACGTGAACACGTGCTGGTGGAGCTGGCCGTTGACGTAGCGCAGACGGACGAGCTCGACCACGCCCTCCCCCTCCTCGAGTTCGAGGAGGCGGGCCACCTGCGCACCGGCGGGCACGAGCTCCTGACGGAGCACGCGGGTCGTGACGACGTTGCCCGCGCTCGTCTGCTGACGGTGGAACCCGGTGACGACGTCGGCGAAGTGCTCCGGGTAGTGATCGCCCGCAACCGGCTCGGTGACGAACGTGCCGCGGCCGTGCTCGCGAGCGAGCCATCCGTCCTGCACGAGCCCGTCGACGGCCTTGCGCAGGGTGATGCGGCTCACCTCGAACTCCTCGCACAGCTCGGGCTCGGACGGCAGCCGGTCGCCGACGGCCATCTCGCGGATGCGTCGCAGGAGTTCGTCGTGGACGGTCCGGTACTTCGCGGTTCCGGCTGCTGTCACCTTCGGTCGCCTCCTTGCTGACTCGCGTCATCATGACGTCATGACTAATCCGAGGTCGATCATGCCCGAAACCCGGCTTTCCTGCAAGATTGCGTCGCAGAGTCGTTATGACATCATGATGACTATGGAGAACTTGATGTCGACGCCCGCCGCACCGGCCACCATCCCGGACACCACCGAAGCCACCGAGCACGACGTCGTCGTCGCCGCCCGCCTGCTCGCTGCGGATGCCGTGGAGGCCGCTCGCTCCGGACACCCGGGCACCGCGATCGCCCTCGCGCCGATCGCGACCGCGCTCTTCCAGCGGCACATCGAGCACGACCCCGCCGACCCGCAGTGGCAGGGTCGTGACCGCTTCGTGCTGTCGTGCGGGCACGCGAGCATCCTGCTGTACACGCAGCTCTTCCTCACCGGGTACGACGTCACGATCGATGACCTCCGCGCCTTCCGCACGCTCGGCTCGCGCACTCCCGGCCACCCCGAACTCGGACACACCGCCGGGGTCGAGACGACGACCGGGCCGCTCGGACAGGGCCTCGCCACCGCCGTCGGCATGGCCATGGGGATGCTGCACGAGCGGGCGACCTTCGACCCCGACGCCCCGCGGGGCGCATCGCCCTTCGACCGGCACGTGTGGGTCCTCGCCTCCGATGGCGACCTGCAGGAGGGCATCTCGTACGAAGCCGGGGCCCTCGCGGGCCGTCATGGACTCGACAACCTCACCGTGGTGTACGACGACAACGACATCCAGATCGAGGGCGACACGCGTCTGACGTCGTCGGAGGACGTGGGCGCCCGCTTCCGCGCCCAGGGGTGGCACGTCGAACGGATCGAGCTGGCCGCAAGCGGCGACGTCGACGTCGACGAGCTCGACCGCGTCCTGGGCGCACCGAACCCCATCGGCAAGCCGCGCCTGGTCATCCTGAAGTCGCAGATCGCGTATCCCTCGCCCGGAGCCCTCAACACCGCGGCATCCCACGGCGCTCCGCTGGGGGCCGCCGAGATCGAACTGCTGCGCGACGCGCTCGGCACGCAGGCTGCGCCCTTCGACGTGAGCGAGGCGGTCCTGCGCCGTTCGCGCGCCGCTCGAGCGCGCGGTGCGCGTCTGCACGCGCAATGGGACGAGGCGTTCGCACGGTGGCAGGCATCGGATGCCGCTCGAGCCGACGCGCACGCCACGTTCCGGGCACGCCGTCTGCCCGATGATCTCGGCGCGCGACTCCCCCGCTTCGACCCCGGCACGGAGGTGTCGACGCGCGACGCCTCCGGTGCCGCCATCCAGGCCCTCGCGCAGGCGCTGCCCGCGATGTGGGGCGGATCGGCCGATCTCGCCGAGCCCAACCGCACCGAGATCCACGCGGGCGGATCGTTCCTGCCCGAGGAGACGGGCCTGGGAACGCGAGCGGGCCGCAACATCCACTGGGGCGTCCGCGAGCACGCGATGGGTGCCGCGATGAACGGCATCGCCCTCGCCGGCGGTTGGCGCGTCTTCGCCGGCACATTCCTGGTGTTCAGCGACTACCAGCGCCCCGCGATCCGCTTGTCGGCGCTCATGGGACTTCCGGTGACGTACCTGTGGTCGCACGATTCGGTCGCGCTGGGTCAGGACGGTCCCACCCACCAGCCGATCGAGCACCTGGCGAGCCTGCGCGCGATGCCCGGTTTCTCCGTCGTCCGCCCAGCCGACGCGAACGAGACCGTGGCGGCATGGCATGCGATCGTCGAGGCGGACTCCCCCGCCGGGCTCGTGCTGGGCCGGCAGGGCGTGCCGGTGCTCGACATCCCGATCGATGACGTGCACGCCGGGGTCCGCCGCGGCGGCTACGTCGTGCGCGACGCCGCGGATGCGGACGCCGTCATCATCGCGACCGGGAGCGAGGTCGCCCTCGCTCTCTCGGCCGCCGAGACGGCCGCAGCATCCGGGCTCGCGGTCCGGGTCGTGTCGATGCCGAGCCGTGAGTGGTTCCTGACTCAGGACGCGGCGTACCGCGACGCGGTCCTGCCGCCGTCGCTCCACGCGCGAGTCGCGGTCGAGGCGGCGTCGCCGTTCGGCTGGCACGAGATCGTGGGCTCGACGGGCGCCGTGGTCGGCATCGACGAGTTCGGCCTCTCCGCTCCCGCGGCGGACGCTCTGCGCGAGCGCGGCATGACGGAGGAGCGCGTTCTCGAGGCCCTGCGCTCAGTCACCGCACGGAGCTGACCGGCCTCATCCGTCGACCCGACCGAAAAGGCGGTGACGCTTCGCGCGTCACCGCCTTCTTCGTCGGATGGGTGCCCGTCAGTGCCGCGGCGCCGCGACGGGAGCCGGGCGGCGGACGAAGAACGTCAGCACGACCGCCGCCGAGGCGATGCATGCGCCGGTGACGAACGCCGTGTGGACGCCCGCGGCGGTCGCGGCGATCGCATCGACGCCGTCAGCGACAGCCGATGCGGCACCGACCGACATCAGGGTCACGAACAGAGCGGTTCCGGCTGCGCCGGCGACCTGCTGCAGCGTGCTCACCGTCGCACTGCCGTGGGAGTACAGCCGCACCGGCAGCGAGCCCAGCGCCGAGGTGAGCAGCGGCGTGAACACACACCCCAGGCCGAGGTTGAGGCCCATGTGGACAGCGATGATCCAGGCGATCGGGGTTCCGACTCCGAACGTCGTCATGCCCCACAGCGCGGAGGCCGCGACGATCATGCCCGGGATGACCAGCGGGGTCGGGCCGAACCGGTCGAACAGCGCGCCGACCACGGGAGCGATGAGCCCCATGAGCACGCCGCCGGGCAGCAGCATCAGGCCCACGGTCAGGGTGTCGAGACCGAGCACCTGCTGCAGGTAGAGCGGCAGCAGGATGAGCGATCCGAACAGCGCCGACATCACGACCACGACCAGCACGACGGCGAGGCTGAACGACCGCGACTGGAAGGTCCGCAGGTCGAGCAGGGCCGCATCGGTGCGCTGCAGCTTCAGCTGACGCACGACGAAGGCGGCGAGCGACAGGGCACCCACGACGAGGGGTATCCACACCGGGACCGGTGCGTGGCCGGTCGCCGACTCCCCGATCGAGCTCAACCCGAAGATCAGCCCGCCGAAGCCGAGAGCGGAGAGCACGACGGATCCGACATCGAAGCGCGCCTCGCGTGTCTCGGTGACGTTCCGCACCCAGATCGCGCCGAGGCCGAGCGCGAGCAGCGCGATCGGGAGGACGAGCCAGAACATCCAGCGCCAGTCGAGCACCGACAGGATCAGACCCGAGACGGTCGGTCCGATCGCCGGGGCGACAGCGATGACGATGCTGATGACGCCCATCATCCGCCCACGACGAGCGGGTTCGACCACATTCAGGACGGTGGTCATGAGCAGCGGCATCATGATGGCGGTGCCGGAGGCCTGCACGACGCGTCCGGTGAGCAGCATCCCGAAGCCCGGCGCGAGCGCCGCGATCAGCGTGCCCGCGGCGAACAGCGACATCGCGGTGAAGAAGACGCTGCGAATCGGGAAGCGTGCGAGCACGTACCCCGTCAGTGGGATGACGACGGCCATCGTCAGAAGGAATCCGGTGGTGAGCCACTGCGCGGTCGCGGCGGTGATCTCCAGGTCGACCATGAGCCGCGGAAGCGCGACACCCATGATCGTCTCGTTGAGGATGACCACGAACGCCGAGGCGACGAGCAGTGCGATGACGGGGCCGGTGCGCACGGATGTCGCGCGGGAGGCAGAAGATGTCGGAATGGCTGAGGTATCGGGATGCTGCTGCTCAAGTGTCACTGACTGATCATATGGCAGTCTCTGCCACGTTGGCGCTGTGCGACACTTATGCCATGCACCGCGACGGCGAGAACGATGCCCCGATCATCGAGGAGCATCCCGCGGGTCTGCGCGAACGTCGACGCCAGGAGACCCAGCGCGAGCTGTCGGATGCCGCGCTCGACCTTTTCGAGCAGCACGGCGTGCATGGCACGACGGTGGACGACATCGCACGCCGCGCCGGCACGTCGCAGCGCACCTTCTTCCGCTACTTCGCGACGAAGGAGGCAGCCGTGTTCGCCAGCGCCGACGACTCGGCGCGCGTCGTGGGCGACGCCATCGACGCCGTGCGCGCGGGAGCGTCCGTCGTCGAAGGGATCGAACGCAGCTGGCTGAAACTCCTCGACCGCTTCGACGCGCATCCCGACGAGCACATCCGCGCGCTGCGCATCCGCCGTCTCGTCGGCTCGGAGCCGTCGCTGCTGGCCGTCGCGCTGCGCAATGAGGCCGAAGAGGTCGAGCAGCTCACCGATGCCGCCGTCGACGCGGCGGGCGCCGACGCCGATGTGCTCGCCGCTCGCGCGGCCGTCTCGACGATGGCCCTCGTCCTCCGGCTCACGATCGACGAGTGGGTCCGGCGTGCCGAGCTCAACGAGCGCGCGAGCGTCCGCCAGATCTACCTCGAGATGCGCCGAGGCGTCGCGACGGTCGCCCGCGACCTCGAGGCCGACCCCCCGCACCACGGCTGACCGAGGTCCCACTTCGGCCGGGAAAACCGGCGGTGGACCCGGCCCAAGTGGGACCTCGCAGGGTGGAGTCGGAGCTCAGGCGCGTACGCGCTGAGGCGACGCCGGGCCGCGGGTGCGTCGTCGCGGCGAGCGCGCATTGCGGCGCGCAGATGCCGGCCGGGCCGCTTCGGCGACGGCTGCAGCAGCCGCGTCGGGCGAGGCGTGCGTGCCGAGATCGGCGCCGTGGCCGCTCTCGGCGTCGAAGGTCGCCGGTGCTGAACCGGTGGTCACGAATCCGGCGTACTGGCCGTCGAGAGTCGCGACGAAGAAGTCGGCGTCCGCCTGTCGCCAGACGAGCGCGGGCGCGGAAGAAGAAAGAGTTGAAAGCACGATGTCCTGAGAATGAGCGCGCACAGCGTGATGCGCGGAAGAAGAAGGGAGCTGGATGAACCAGTGATCGCGTCGGACGATCTGCTCGACAGTGAGCCAGGCGAACGACACACGAGCCCCGAAGGGACGTTCCAACGCTAGCACGCCCCCGATGAGCGGGGGCCGGACGGGGTCAACCGCTCCACCGCCCGGCCAGCTCGCGGAGCCTGACGATCGCCGCGGCGACGAAGTCGGGGTGCGCCCGGTACCACTCAGTGTGAGCTTCGGCGACGAGTGCCGGATCGACCTCGACCCCGTCGACGATCCACGAGCGACGCGGTGCATCGGGCAGCCCCCAGGCATCGACCACCCAGTCCTCGAGCGGGGCCCGCACGGCGTTCAGCAGGGGCCTCCCCGGGTCGGTCGGGCCGCCGGGCAGGCCGAGCGCCGACAGCACGCGCTCGGCCAGGGGCATCCAGACGCCGTTGCCCGGATGGTTGATCGTGCGCATGACCTCGGCGGAGGTGGGCCGCAGCAGGTCTGACGCAGCGACGTCGATCGCCTCCTCCCGGCGACGCAGCTCGGCGAGGGAGTCGCTCTCAACCTGGTGCACGGCCCGGCGGTCGAGCAGCGGAAGCGCAGGGACCCCGGCCGCCGCGGCGAGGGTGCGGATGTCGTGGTACGCCACGATCGGCGGCACTTCTTCGATCCCGTCCACGTGCAGCGCCGCCTGGAACGGATGCAGACCCGCGTATCGGACGACCGGGAAGGTCACGAGGCGGGCGGACGGCGTGAGGGATGCCGCCAGCTGGCGGGTTCCGAGGCGTAGACCGTGGTAGTCGTCACGAACAGGCTGAGCGACGAGGAAGGAAGCCCGGGGAAGCAGCTCGTGCAGGCGCTCAACGTCGGCGGCATCCATCTCGTGGACGGGAGGCACCCGAACCGTCGGACGGTCGGGGGCGTCGAGGACGATACGCATCGATTCGGCCTGGCAGTTGCCGACGACGAGCCCGAAGCCCTCCGGCGGCTCGACACCCCGGAACGGGGAGGGGGCGTGGTGCATCCCTCCACTGTGACCATCCGCCTCGACGGGCGCCGGTGTTTGCGGTCAGCCCACCCGATGCGCTATCGCCGAGCGCGCCCGGTGACGACGCACGCCGTCGCGATTGGCGCACCGAACCGAGCAGTAGCGCTGCCGGCCGTTACGGGTCACGTCGACCACGACGTTGCGGCACGGATCTCCGGCAACACGGCCCGCGGCGCACCGCGACAGGCGCTCCATCCCCCGCGTCGTCACGTGGAGAGCCGTACCGACCGCGATGACCGCGCGGAGAACCTGCGGCAAACGCTGGTCGTCGTCGCGGTAGTGGAGGTGCCACTCGCCGTCGTGGTCGGTCAGCCGGGGGTACGCCGTCGCTGCGGCCATGAGCCGGTTGAGCAGCGTGGCGCGCTGCGCTGCCGACTCGGCATCGACGACCTCGAGCCAGGAATCGATGACCGCGCGGGTCGCATCGAGGTCGGACGGGGCCGCCGGGGCGTAGATCGCGGTCATCCCGAACTCGTATGTGCGCGCGACGATCCCATCTCGATCGCTCGGCCAGTCGTTGGCCAGCGAAGCGGCGAGCAGGACCGCGTACTCGCCGTAAGGGTTGAGCTGCATAACGGCATTACATCACGATCGAATCATGTCACCCTCCTCCCCCGCATCGTCCGCCGCACCGCTTCACACGCGCACTCACGAGCACGGCTGGACGACCGAGTCCGCGCACCCGACGTCGGAGGGAATCGTCCGTTACGTCCGATGCGCGGGATGCGGCATACGACGGGTCGACCTACAACCGACACCATCCCTCCCGCCGGTCGCGGAGACCGCGGAAATCGATCAGCCGATTTCACCCGGATGAGTGAGACGCCACCACTCGGAGGGAGGCTCAATCTCGCCGTCGAGCACGACGGGTACGGTGACCGACTCCGGGCCGGCCGACCAGGTGATCTCGCCGAGTACCTCGCCGTCGGTCCAGAGGCGGGGCTCGCGCACGTCTCCATCGACGACGATGGGCGTGTCGGACCACGTGCGCAACGAGGCCCCCTCCCCCAGCACGACCCGGGCCGAGCTGCCCCACGCGGTCGTGTACGTGCCGATCTGCTGACGGGGCTGCGCGACAGAGGTGACGTGGAACCCGTCGGAGACACGTTGCAGGATGCCGAGCACACTGGCGCCCACGCCGCGTTGCGATGAGCCGCCGAGTGCCACCCCCACGACGCTCAGCGGCTCGGGAAGACCGACGTCGACAGTCGCTGTGTAGAGCAGATTCGCACCGCTTTCCTCGAGCGTGCCGGTCTTGAGTCCCGTGATCCCGCTCTGTCCGAGCAACCGGTTGGTGTTCGCCATGGCCCCCGGCCCCGGCAGGGTCAGAGACGGCGTCGCGGCGATCGCCGCCACCGTCGGATCTGCCGCGGCGATGCGACCGAGTGCGATCAGGTCGCTCGGGGAGCTGGTGTTCCGGGGATCCAGGCCAGACGGCTCGACGATGCTCGTCCGCTCCAGGCCGTTCGCCGTGAGCCACCGATCGGCAGCTGCGCGGAAGCCCGACACCGAGCCGAACGCCCACACGGCGATCGCCTCGGCGTAGTTGCTCGCCGACGGGATGAGCATGGTCGCAAGGGCGTCGCGCAGCGAGAGCGAGCTGCCGATCGGCATCGGAGCGATCGTCGCGTCACGGACGAAGTACGCGTCGTAGAGCGCGTGATCGTCGCGGTCGAAGGTGAGCGTCGGCCCCCGGTCGCCGTCGGTGATCGGGTAGGCGTCAAGGACCACGAGCGCTGTGACGAGTTTGGTGATGCTGGCGATCGGGCGAGGATCGTCACCGCCCTGGACCATCCAGACCCCGGCTGCCTCCGGGCCGAGATACGGCTCGGCGCCCGCGACCGAGAGGGCGGCTGCGCCATCAGCGGTAAGACCGAGGTCGACGGCAGCCGGCGGGGCGGGCGCTCGGGGAATCGAGACCTCGCCCGCAGCCGGCTTGAGCGGGGCGGTCAACGCCCAGGCGGCGTATCCCCCGGGCGCACCGAGCATGATCGCGGCCGTAACGCTTGCGGCGATCCAGCCGGTGCGGCGTCGACGGCGGCGCGATGCCGACACTTCTTCCGGGGACGCCACAGGCACCCCAGCGGCTGCCGAGAAGAACTCCCCGAATTCGCCGAGGTCGTCGCTTTCCGAGTCGCGTCGCGTCATCGCGGTTCCCTCCGTCTGTGTCGCCCATCTTCACTCAAACGTCATCCTCATGGATGATTCGCGACTCTCAGCGACCCCATAGTGTTGAGGCGATCTTGAAACAAGGGGGTTGCACGTGCACCGCAAAACGCTTCGATGGGCCGCACCGGCCGCGATCGGTCTCGTCTTCGTT
Organism: Microbacterium sp. 1262; assembly: GCF_040544895.1. Classification (NCBI taxonomy): domain Bacteria; kingdom Bacillati; phylum Actinomycetota; class Actinomycetes; order Micrococcales; family Microbacteriaceae; genus Microbacterium; species Microbacterium sp. 1262. The sequence goes on along the minus strand of NZ_JBEPKU010000001.1, from coordinate 530,756 downwards.
CTGGCCGGTTGCACGGCCGCCGACGGTTCCGCCGACGCGGCTGAGGAATCGCCGCTCTCCGAGTACTTCTCCGCCTTCTACGGCAGCGACATGAGCGAGGAAGAGCAGCAGGCGAAGTTCGAGAAGGAGAACAAGCAGCGCGAAGAACTCGTCGCGCAATGCATGCAGGACGAGGGCTTCGAGTACATCCCCGCCCCCAGCAGCATGTCGTTCAGCTCGGGCACCGAATGGAAGCCCGAGGATCGCGACTTCGTGGCCCAGTGGGGTTACGGCGCTGTGAAGTACCCCGAGGCGGACGAGCAGCCTGAGCCCGAGCAGATGACCCCCGACCCCAACTCGGACTACGTCATGGCGCTCTCCGAGTCGGAACAGGCCGCGTATTACGAGGCGTTGTACGGGCCGACCCCGAGCGAAGAGGAGATGTCGGAGGACGGGTCGTACGAATACAACTGGGAGACAGCCGGCTGCAACGGCTCGGCCTCTCACGAGATCAGCGGCGACGACCCCCTGCAGTCCGACGAATTCGCCGACGTGATGGACGCCATCACGAAGTTCTACGAGAACTCCGCGTCGCTCCCCGCCATCGTCGACCTCGACCGCGAATGGTCCGCGTGCATGGATGCCGCGGGATACCCCGGATTCGCTACGCAGGCGGACGCCCAGAACTCGATCTTCGACGAGCTTAACAAGATGTACGAGACCATGACGGAAGCCGGGCCCGACCAGGCGACGATGGACGACATCTACGAGCGCGAGGTCGAACTCGCGCTCGCGGATCTCGACTGCCGCAAGGAGACCGACTACCGCGCGAAGTACGACAAGGCGCAGTTCGACGCCGAGGAGCAGTTCATCGCCGATCACAAGACGGAGCTCGAGGCGATGAAGGCGGCTGCTGAGCAGGCTCGTCCGTGAGTGGTGAGCGCGTGAACGACGCCGTCTCGGAGGCTGACGACTCGTTCGATGAACTCATCGGCGACCCCGCGGAAGCGCCCGACGCCGCCGACAGCACGGATGCCGCGGTATCCACGCCGGCCGCGGGAGGTGCACGACTCGCCGTCTGGCGGTCGGTCGTCTCACGCAACCGCGTGCTCTGGATCTCCGCAGCAGTCGCCGTGGTCGCGCTGGTCGGCGGGCTGCTCGTCGGCCGGTTCGTCATGGCGCCCGCCTCGGCGGCGGCGGACGACGCCCCCGCACCGGGTCTCGTGACCGTTCCGGTGGAGTTCGGCCCATTGAGCAATGACGTCACCATCCGCGGTGAGGTGGGCTTCGCCGACCCCGTCGAGGTGAAGATCGACACGTCCGCGATCTCGGGTCCGGCCGTCGTCACCGGGCAGGTTCCGGCTCTGGGAGCCGAGCTGACGCAACTTTCGGTCGCGCTCGAGGTGGCGGGGCGTCCCGTCATCACGCTGCCCGGCGAGCTGCCTGCGTACCGCACACTCCGGTTCGGCGTTTCCGGCCCCGATGTCGTGCAGTTCAAGGAGGCCATGCGCTCCGTCGGCATCGACGCGGGAGATCCCGCCGACAACGTCTTCGACGAGCAGGCGGCGAACGCGGTCACCGCGCTGTACGCCGCTGTCGGCTACACCGGCCCCGAGTCGGAAGAAGACGGTGACAGCGCGGTGCGCGCGGCGCAGGAGAGCGTCCGATCGGCCGAGCAAGCTCTCTCCGCCGCGCGCGCTCAGCTGGCCTCGGCCGGGCGAGACGGCGACGCCATCGCTCGCGCCGACCTCGAGGTCGCGAACGCCCGCGCGGTCCTGCAGGGTGCGCGGGATAACGGCGCCTCCTGGGACGAGATCGTCGCCGCCCAGAACCAGGTGGCTACCGCGGAGCTCGCGCGAGAGCAGGCGAACGCCGCCCCCGACACGAGCAGCGAGCGCGCCGCCGTCGACGCCGCCGCGAGCCAGCTCTCGCAGGCGCAGGACGATCTCGCCCGAGCCCGCCAGCAAGCGCTGCCCGCTCTGCCGGCCGGCGAAGTGCTCTATCTGACCGAGCTGCCCCGCCGCGTCGACGCGGTCACGGCCGAGCGCGGCAGCATCCTCTCCGGCGCGGCGATGACCGTCTCCGGAGCGACCGTGGCGTTGAACGGCTCGGCGGCCGAGGCCGACGCGAAGCTGCTCACGGTCGGCTCGGCCGCCACCTTCGCGCTGCCCGATGGGGCTGAGCACGCCGCGACCGTGACCGCGGTGGCACCGGGCACCGGCGGCGAGAGCCGGTGGAAGGTCAGCCTCGAGCCGGCGGAGCTGACCCCCGAGCAGATCTCGCAGCTCCAGGGCACGAACGTGCGCGTGACGATCGCCGTCGGCGCGACCGCCGGCGACGTGCTGAGCGTTCCCGCGGCGGCGCTGACGGCGGGGCCGGGCGGCGAGACCCGCGTCGAGGTCGTCGAGGGCGACCCGCGTGACCCAGACGCCCGTACCCGGCTCGTCGTCGTGGAGACCGGACTGTCGGCCGGCGGCGCCGTCGAGGTGCGCGCCACCGAGGGCGAACTGGCGGAGGACGATCTCGTCGTGGTCGGGCGATGACAGACACGATCGTCGCCACCTCCGACCGTTCCGCCGCGCCTGACGCGGGCGAGGACGTCATCCGATCGGATGAAATTCCGCCGGTGATCGAACTGCGCGACGTCACTCGATCGTTCCCCGGACCGCCCGAGGTGCAGGCGCTCAAAGGCATCAATCTGACCGTCTCCGACGGTGAGTACGTGTCGATCGTCGGGCCGAGCGGGTCAGGCAAGTCGACGATGCTCAACATCCTCGGCCTCCTCGACCGCCCGACGGTGGGTGAGTACCGCCTCGCGGGCGAGCTCACCGGCGGATACACCGAGGACGAGCGCGCCGCGGTGCGAGCACGTCGGCTCGGGTTCGTGTTCCAGGCCTTCCACCTGATGCCGCGGCGGACCGTGCTCGAGAACGTCATGCTGCCGATGCTCTACAGCGGCACACCGCGGGCCGAGCGCGCCGACCGCGCACGGGCCGCGCTCGAGCGCGTCGGCCTCGGCCACCGCGTCGACTTCCGGCCCGGTCTCCTCTCGGGCGGCGAGCGCCAGCGGGTGGCGGTGGCGCGTGCCGTCGTCACGCAGCCGCGGGTCATCCTCGCCGACGAGCCGACCGGCAATCTGGACCAGTCCACGACGGCGGACATCATGGCGTTGTTCGAGGAGCTGAACGCGGGTGGGCTGACCTTCGTCGTCATCACCCACGACCAAGGCGTGGCCGACCGCGCGGCACGGCGCATCCGCATCGCCGACGGCCGCATGAGCGAGCTGAGCTGATGCCGGCGTTCTGGAAGAAGCTCCGCGGGCGCGTCTCTCGCCGCCGCACCGACGTCGAGACGACGACTGCGGTCGCTGAGGCACGCCAGGTGGCGCGCGCCGATCGCTTCGGATTCGGCGACCTCGTGCTCGAGGCGACGACCGACATCGGCTCACGCCCGGGACGCCTCGTGATGACCGTCATGGGAACCGTGCTGGGCATCGGCGCGCTCGTCGCGACCGTCGGCTTCGCGCAGACCGCAGCCGGGCAGATCGCCCGACAGTTCGACGCGGCCGCAGCCACCCATCTGAGCATCGCCCCGACCGAAGCGCAGGCGCGGGGCGGACAGCGGGTCGCGACCGCCTCGCTGCCGTGGGACGCCCCCCTGCGCCTCGAGCACCTCGCCGGCGTCGAGTCCGCCGCCGTGCTGGCGCCCGTCACGCTGCGCGAGAACACGATCACCACCGTCCCCATCAACGATCCCTCGATCGCGGCGCCCGCTCCGCCGGCGCTCTTCGCGGCCTCGGGCGAGATCCTCGACACCCTCGGCGGGCGCATCGTCACCGGCCGATCGTTCGACGAGGGGCACGACGCACGCGGCGACCGCGTCGCGATGCTGGGGTCGCGGGCCGCCGAGCGGCTCGCGATCAACCGCGTCGACACGCAGCCGTCGGTGTTCATCGGAGGGGTGGCCTACGCCATCGTCGGCATCTTCGACGAACTCGACCGCCGCGCCGAGGTCGTCGATGCCGTGGTGATCCCCACGGGGGCTGCCCGGCAGGACTTCCAGCTCGCCTCCCCCGGCGACGCGATCGCGCGCATCGTGGTCGGCACAGGTCCGCAATTGCGCGAGCAGGCACCGCTGGCCCTCGCCCCCGACGCGGTCGACACGCTCGAGGTCAGCGCACCGCAGGGGCGTTCCGACCTCGCCCGCGACGTGCAGGGAGACGTGAATGTGGTCTTCCTCATCCTCGGCGTCATCGTGCTGCTGGCGGGAGGGCTGGGGATCGCGAACGTCACGACCCTCTCGGTGCTCGAACGCACCGGCGAGATCGGGCTGCGCCGCGCGCTGGGATCCACCGGCAGACAGATCGCCGGCCAGTTCGTCGTCGAGTCCATCGTCATCGGATTGCTCGGTGGCCTCATCGGGTCGGCGCTCGGCGTGTTCGCCGTGCTGGGGGTCTCGATCGTGCAGCAGTGGTCGCCGGTGCTCGACCCGTGGGTAGCACTCGGCGGAACGGTCCTGGGAGCGATCATCGGCCTCGCCGCCGGCGGCATCCCGGCTCGACGAGCCTCTCGCATCGAACCCGTCGTCGCCCTGCGCGGCAACGCCTGAACCGTCGCCCCATAGCGCGGACCGGGCCCGAGCGCCAGTCCTCTTCGCTCGAGATCGCGCAGGTCTACCGTTGCTCGCGGTGGGGACGGCCGAGGACGAGGACGCGGGATGATCGACGGTGTCGCGAACGATGATGTCGCGCTGCCGGGCGCCCTCCTGGCGGGCCGGTATCGCGTCGTCGAGCCGATCGGCTCGGGCGGCATGGCGCGGGTGTTCCTCGCGCGCGACGAGGCCCTCGGACGCCCGGTCGCTGTCAAAGTGCTGCGGCCCGAGCTGACCGACAGTGCCGCGTCCGATCGTGCGGCGATCGAGACGCGCCTGCTCGCCTCGCTGAACCACCCGGGACTGGTCACGCTGTTCGACGCCCATCTGACGGCCGAACCGCGCTTCCTCGTGATGGAGCACGTCGTCGGGACGACGCTGGCCCAGCGGATCGCGACAGGTGTGCTCGACGAGGGCGAGCTCACAGCGCTCGGCGGCCAGCTCGCGGACGCGCTTCACGTCGTCCACGACGCGGGAATCGTGCACCGCGACGTGAAGCCGTCCAACATCCTCCTCGCGCGCTCGACGGTCCCGGGGGTTCCGCTGCGCGCCAAGCTCGCCGACTTCGGCATCGCCCACCTTCTGGACAGCGAACGTGTCACCTCACCGAGCCTGCTGATCGGCACCGCCGCCTATATTGCTCCCGAGCTGCTGCACGGGGCCGACCCGGCCCCGCCGTCGGACATCTACGCCCTCGGCCTCGTGATGCTCGAGGCGGCCACGGGCGAGCGCGCGTTCTCCGGGTCGGACGGCAATCGCGGCCAGCTGCTGGCACGCTTGTCACGCGATCCCGACATGCCCCAGGGGCTCGATCATCACTGGCGCGACCTGCTGTGCGCGATGACAGCACGCCGCCCCGAGGATCGCCCGACCGCGCTCGAGGTCATGTCACGGCTGAGTGGGGCGCGCGCCCAGGCCGACGTCGCGGGAGAAGCCACCGTCGCCTTCCCGGCGAGCACAGCAGCGGCGCGATCCGGCTTCGTGCCCGCCGCGAGCCGCGCCGCTCAGTCTGACGTCGCGACCGCCGCGTGGCCGCTCACCTCGACGCGCGGGACCGCGTCGCCGACGAACCTCGACGCCCCCGTGACGGCAGCCGCGGCTCTCGCGGCACGCGGAGCAGGCACGGAACCCACGTTCTTCTCGCCCAGCCTCAGTGCGACCGCAACGTCCGCACCGGAACGGGTCACCGCCGCCCGACAGCGTCACCGAAAGCGGACGGCGATGGCTGTCGGCGCCCTCGCCGCAGCGTCGGCTGGCGTGGTGGTCGCCGCACATCTCATGCTGATGCCGCCGCAGGCCTCTCCGGTGACGGATGTCGCCGTGCCGACCGTCGTCGAGACTCCGTCCCCGTCCGTTTCGGGCGTCGACGGCGATGCAGGCGAGAGCGAGGAGCCAGAAACGCCCGCGGACGATGTCACGACGGGGACGCAGACTGTCGTCGCCCCCGGCACCGGTCAGGCCGGCGCTCCGGCGCAAACCACCGACACTGTGCCGGCCGACATCGTGCCAGCCGACACCCCGACCACCGAAACGGTCATCACCGACGCGCCTCCCGCGGGGAGCAACGGATCAGCACCGGGCGAGAACAGCGGCAACGGTAACGGTCCCGGTGCGAACAGCGGCGCGGGGCCGATGTCCAACGGTCCGGGCTCTCAGAAGCCGGGGAAGCCGGAGAAGCCGGGCGGCTGAGCTCTCACCGGTCCGTGCTGGCGGCGAGCGCCGCGCCCGCGTGGGCCAGCTCGGCGAGCGCGGCCGCGCTCGATTCTTCCGCGACGCCCGCCACGAGGTCGGTCAGGATGCGTACCCGACGACCGTGCGCGATCGCGTCGAGGGCCGATGCGCGCACGCAGTAGTCGGTCGCGATGCCGACGATGTCGACGTCGACGACCCCGTGCTGCGTCAGCAGGTCGGCGACGGCATGCCCCTCCTCGGTCGTCCCTTCGAAGAGCGAGTACGCGGGCACGCCCTGCCCTTTCTTCACGTGGTGGGTCACGGCGGACACGTCGAGCTCGGGGTCGTACTCCGCGCCCGCGGTGTCGGCGACGCAGTGCACCGGCCAGGTGTCGACGTAGTCGGGCTCGTCGACGGCGAAATGCCCACCGTTGTCATGATCGCCGTGATGCCAGTCGCGCGAGGCGACGATGATCTCGTAATCGCCGGCGTGCTCCCGGAGGTGACGCGTGATCGCCGCGGCGACCGCGTCACCCCCGGTCACACCGAGTGCTCCGCCTTCGGTGAAGTCGTTCTGGACATCGACGATGAACAGGGCACGGGTCATGCGTCGAGGGTACGCCGCGTGTCCCCGCGCTGCACGTCCCGCTCGCGTCGCCACTGCTTCGACGGCCACCAGATGGCGGGGCCGATGTCGTGAGCGAGTGCGGGGACGAGGAGCGAGCGGACGACGAAGGTGTCGAGCAGCACCCCGAAGGCCACGATGAAGGCGATCTGCGCGAGGAACAGGATCGGGATGACGCCGAGAGCCGCGAACGTCGCCGCCAGCACGAGCCCCGCCGAGGTGATGACCCCGCCGGTCGCCACGAGCCCCCGGGCGATGCCTCGACGGGTTCCGTGTTCGAGAGTCTCCTCACGAACACGCGACATGAGGAAGATGTTGTAGTCGACCCCCAGCGCCACCAGGAACACGAAGCCGTACAGCGGCACCGCGGGATCGCCTCCGGGGAAGTCGAACACGTGGTTGAACACGAGGGCGCTCACTCCCAACGCCGTGCCGAACGACAGGATGGTGCTCAGGATGAGCAGCACCGGCGCGAGGATCGAGCGCAGCAGCAGCATCAGGATGAGCAGGATCACGACCAGGATGACCGGGATGATGACTGTCCGGTCGCGGATCGAGGTGTCGTTGGTGTCGACGTTCGTCGCTGTGGTCCCGCCCACGAGTACCTCGGGTGCCTCGTCGGCGAAGGTTGCTCGCAGATCGCGGACCGTCTGCTCGGCCTCGAGCGAGTCCGCCGGATCGGCGAGCGTCACCGACAGCAGGACATCGCCCTCCGACACCGTCGGCTCGGGGGCCGGTGCCCCCGGGGGCCCGGCGGCGGTGAAGACCGGCTCGCCGCCCTCGAGAGCCACCGAGACCTGCCCGGTGGGTGAATCCGCTGCGACCGCGGCGACCGATGAGATGCCGGGGTTCTCCTCGAGCACGGCGAGCGCGTCGGCGAGACGGTCTTGCGGAACGATGACGGACGCCGGGCTGCCCGACCCCGCCGGGAAGTGCTCGGCGAGAGCGGCCTGACCGTCGCGGGCTTCTGAGGCTCCGAGCACGAGGTCGCTCGAGGGCACACCGTTCGCGTTGAGCTGCAGCACGCCTGCAGCGCCGACGAGCAGCACGACGGTACTCGCGATCCAGACCGTCCGGGCACGACGTGCGACGAAACGCGCCTGACGCGGCCAGAGTCCGCGAACCGGCTCCCGCGGGTCGTCAGGAAGATCGATGGCGCCGGTGCGGGGGATGAAGGGCCAGAAGGCGGCCCGCCCGAACAGCGCCAGGAGTGCCGGCAGGAAGGTAAGCGCCGAGAGCATCGAGAACGCGATGCCGATGGAGGCGATCGGACCGAGCGCCTTGTTGCTCGCCAGGTCGCTGAGCAGCAGGCAGAGAAGGCCCGCGATCACGGTGCCGCCCGAGGCGAGGATCGGCTCGACAGCGCCCTTCCAGGCGCGGAGCGTCGCGTCCCAGCGGGATGCGCCCGCCCCGATCGCCTCGCGGTAACGAGCCGTGTAGAGCAGGGCGTAGTCGGTCGCCGCGCCGATCACCAGGATGAAGAGGATGCCCTGCACCTGTCCGTTGAGGACGACGATGTCGGCCTTGGCGAGCCACCAGACCGTCAGGAGGGCGACGCACAGCGCGAAGACCGATGTGAGCAGAACGAGGATCGGCAGCAACGGCGAGCGATAGACGACGACCAGGATGATGAACACCGCGGCCAGCGCGACGATCAGAAGCAGTCCGTCGATGCCGAGGAAGCCCTCGGCGAGATCCGCCGTGAAGCCGGCGGGTCCCGTGACCCACGCTTCGACGCCCGCGGGCAGGTCCTCCTGGACGAGCGCCCGGACCTCTTCGACGACGTCGCGTACCTCCCCCGAGGCGTCGATCGGCACGAAGACCTGGACAGCCAGACCGTCCTCGGACGGGATGGGCGGCGACACCTCGCCGACACCGTCGAGCTCGCCGATGGCGGTGCCGAGCTCGCCGAGTGCTGCGAGCTGCGCCTCGTCGAGCGGATCGGATGCCGCGGCGACGACGACCGCCGGGATCTCCTCACCGCCGGTGAAGTCGGTCAGGCGCTCACTGACCTTCGTCGCGTCGGCGCTCGCGGGGAGGAACGAGGACTGGTCGTTCGTGGCCACCTCGCTGACGCGCCCGAAGTAGGGTCCACCCACCGAGCCGCCCACGAGCCAGACGAGCACGAGCAGGGCGGGAATGCCGATGCGCAGCCAGCGTGGGACACTTCGTTCGCTATTCACGTAGGTAGCTTATCTAGCTACATTCGGATACGCCAGTCCGTCCGCCGACTCGAGACCCCGCTCAGCCGCGGACGAAGAGGACGACCCAGGATGCGACGAGCGCGACGACGCCCACAGCGAGAAATCCGGATGACAAGCCGACGAGCAGTCGGCGAACCGGCGGCCGACGGGTCAGCCGCATCCTTCCCCGCCACCCGTGGCGATACCAGATGTCGGCGCGATCGCGGCCCGCGAGGAGCGCCGCCGTATGCTCATCGACCCGCGCGCTGTTCGCCTCACCCTCGTCGTCGAACCAGCGCACCCACGTGCCGTCGGGCTCGTGGTCGACGAGCGCGTCGGCCGGAAGCCACGTCCCGTCCGCCGCCCACAGCACGAGGAGCGCGATGCCGAACGTGACAGCGCCGCCGAAGCCCGCCCAGCTGAGGATCTCGAGGACCGCATCGAGAGTCGTCGTCACGCGCGCCGCCGGCTCGGGAAGCGGGTCGCTCGGGCCATGCACTCAGTATGGTTCACGCCGGGTGCGAATTCATGACGGACGCAGGAGCACTGCGAGAGAGGCGAGCGTGCGCTCGAGCTCGATCGAGGGCTCGAGGAGCCACTGGATCTGCAAGCCGTCGGATGCCGCGATGAGCAGAGCCGCCAGTTGTTCCGCCGGCACGTCGTCACGAACGGTTCCCGCACGCTGCTCGGCCCGCAGCCGCTCGGTCAGCTCGCCTCGAATGCGCTCGAACCGGGCCGTGAAGAAGCGCTTGCCGTGCTCGCTCCCCGCCTCGAGCGCACCGGCGACGAGGATCGAGTAGAGCTCGACGAGGCCCGGAACCTCGAGGTTGTCGACGGCTGCGCGCGTCATCACCCCGACCGCCGTTTCGGGCGGAGTCCGACCGCGCTGTCCGCGCTGCGTCTCAGCGTGCTCGTACACGGCCACGAGGAGCTGCTCGCGCGACTCGAAGTAGTGCAGCAGTGCGGCGTGCGAGACCCCGATGGCCTCGGCGATCCGCCGCAGCGACGTTCCCTGCAGCCCACGCTCCTGGAAGACCTCGATCGCGCGGTCGAGGATCTCCTGACGTCGCGCCACACCCTTGGCGTACGCGCCGGGGCGCCCCATCTTCGCGCGATCGGCGTTGCTCACACCGCGACTGTAACAAGAAACCTCCACCTGGATGTATTACGTGTTAGCGTGACGTCGTGCCACCACAGGCACCCCGCACGATGACGTACGAAAGAAGGTCGACTGTGACTCAGGTCCAGGCATCCGTCCAGCTCTATTCGCTTGCGAAGGAGTTCTCCGCCGACATGTCCGGCTCGCTGGCGAAGCTCGCCGAGATCGGATTCGCACACGTCGAGGCGTTCGACTTCGTCTCGCGTCCGACCGAGATCCGCGCGGCGCTGGATGCCGCCGGCCTCACCTCGCCGACCGGTCACGCTCCCCTGCTGACCGACGAGCTCTGGACGCCGGACGGCTCCATCCCCACCCCCGCACCCGAGGTCGTCTACGAGGCCGCCGCAACGATCGGCATGAAGACGGTCATCGACCCGTTCGTCGCCCCCGAGCGGTGGCTCACCGAGGACGGCGTCGCCGACATCGCGGAGCGCCTGAACGCGCAGGCCGAGATCGCCGCCGGCTTCGGCCTGAGCGTCGGTTACCACAACCACGCGCAGGAGTTCGTCGCGTCCTTCGACGGTCAGAGCGCCTACGAGCGCTTCGTCTCGCTCCTCGACGAGCGCGTCACGCTCGAGCTCGACCTCTTCTGGGCGCTCACCGGTGGCCAGGACGTCCCGGCCCTCGTGAAGAGCCTCGGCGACCGGCTCATCGCCGTCCACGTCAAGGACGGCGTCGTCCCGACATCCAACCCCTGGGCCCCAGGAGCCGCGGAGTTCGGATCCGACAGCCTCGATCAGCGTCACGCCGGCACGGGCGACGTCCCCCTCGCCGAGTCGCTGCGCGCGGCGACCGCTCTGAAGTACGCCGTCGTCGAATACGATAAGGCACCCGGCGACGTCTTCGCCGACGTCGCCGCCAGCCTGGCGTTCCTGCGTGAGAACGGAGTCAGCGCATGACCGGGCCCGTCGGAGTCGGTTTCGTCGGCGTCGGTGTCATCAGCGACACCTACCTCGAGAACCTCGGCTCGTTTCCCGATGTCCGCGTCGTCATCCTCGGCGACCTCGACGTCGACCGCGCCAAGGCTCAGGCCGAGAAGCACGGCGTCGCCGGATGGGGCACGACCGACGATGTCCTCGCGCACCCCGATGTCGACGTCGTCGTCAACCTGACGATCCCCGCCGTCCACGTCGAGATCTCCTCGCGCGCGATCGCGGCGGGCAAGCACGTCTGGACCGAGAAGCCGCTCGGCCTCGACCGCGAGAGCACGGCGGAGCTCCTGCGCCAGGCGGATGCCGCGGGCCTGCGCATCGGTTCGGCCCCCGACACGCTCCTCGGCCCCGGCTTCCAGACCGCGAAGCGCGCGATCCAGAGCGGTGTGGTCGGCGAGCCCATGTTCGCGTCGACGACGTTCCAGACCGTCGGCCCCGACCTGTGGCACCCGAGCCCCGCGTTCCTCTTCGCCCAGGGAGCCGGACCGCTGCTCGACATGGGTCCGTACTACTTCAGTGGTCTCGTCAGCCTCTTCGGGTCGGTCGACCGCGTCGCCGCCGTCGGGCGTAAGAAGCTCGAGGAGCGAACCATCCAGGCCGGGCCCAACGCGGGCACCGTCTTCCCCGTCGAGGTGCCCACCACGATGCAGGTCATCACGGCCTTCGAGGCGGGTCAGCAGGCGGCGAGCCTGCTGAGCTTCGACTCGGCCCTCGAACGCCACGGCGTGTTCGAGGTGCACGGCACCGAGGGCTCCATCGTGCTCCCCGACCCCAACCAGTTCGAAGGACGCATCGCCTACGTCAAGGCGCGGAAGTCGATCTCGGACGGCAACTGGGGCGAGCAGGAGTGGATCGAGATCGAGCAGGAGGGCAAGCTCACCGGCCGCGGCCTGGGCCTGCTCGACATGGTCCGCGCGATCGCGGAGGACCGGCCGCATGTCGCCACCGGCGAGCTCGGCTACCACGTGCTCGACGTCATGCTCTCGGCGCAGGAATCGGCCGCCTCGGGCGAGTTCGTGAAGGTCGCGAGCACCGTGGCGCCCGTGCCCACCGTGCCGGTCGACTTCGACCCGTTCGCCGCGACGCTGTAAGCCGCGCGGCGGCCCGTCCAACGGGAACGCGAAAGGCCCGGACTCTTCGGAGTTCGGGCCTTTCGTTGTGGAGCCGCCTAAGGGAATCGAACCCTTGACCTATTCATTACGAGTGAATCGCTCTGCCGTCTGAGCTAAGGCGGCGCGCGTCGCTGTGCGATGCACGATCAGCAATGTTACATGGTCTCCGACCCCGTCGCGAACCGGGGGCGCGGCCGACGCCCTTATATCGGGAGACGCCGTGTTACGCGACGATTACTCCCCGTCCACCCGTGGCGCTTACCGTCGGAGGGCACCGCGATGAGGCGAGCGCGACCCCGGTCGCGCACGGGCGGGTCACCGCCCCGCGGTGCCCGATCCGAGGAGCACCACTCATGTCCAAGCGACTTCTGACCGCGGCCGCCCTGGCCCTCCCCCTGACCCTCCTGCTCGGCGCGTGCGCGTCGGACGCCGGCGCCGGCGACGCCGGTGAGGCCGCACAGGACGGCCCGGTGCGCATCGGCGTCGTGGGCGCGGGCGACCCCTACTGGGAGACCTACAAGGAGGCCGCGGCCGAGGAAGGCATCGAGGTCGACATCGTCGATTTCACCGAGTACACGCAGCCCAACCCCGCGCTGTCGGCCGATGAGCTGGACCTCAACCAGTTCCAGCACATCATCTACCTCGCGACCTACAACGTGAACGCCGGCGACGACCTCGTGGCCGTCGGCTCGACCGCGACCTACCCGCTGGGCCTGTACTCGACGCAGTACGACTCGGTCGACGACATCCCCGAGGGCGCCACCGTCGCCGTCCCCAACGACGAGAGCAACCAGGCCCGCGGTCTGCTCGTGCTGCAGGCGCAGGGCCTCATCGAGCTCAAGGACGGCGGCACGGTGTTCTCGACGACCGCGGACGTCGAGCCCGGCTCGAAGGTCAAGGTCGAGGCACTCGACGCCGCCCTCACCGCGACGTCGCTGCCCGATGTCGCCGCCGCGATCATCAACAACGACTTCGTCGAGGATGCCGGCCTGAAGTTCGACGACGCGCTCGCGACCGACGACCCCAGCGACCCGAGCGCGCAGCCGTACATCAACATCTTCGCCGCGAAGGCCGAGGACGCCGACAACCCGACCTACCAGAAGCTCGTCGAGATCTTCCAGGACACCCAGGCGGTCACCGACGGCCTGCAGGAGGCGTCCGGCGGCTCGGCCGTGCTCGTGAAGACGCCGAAGGACGAGCTGGCTTCCGCCCTGAAGCAGGTCGAGGACGACATCCGCGCCAACCAGTGACATCCCCGCGTGTGCGGCCCGCTCCCCCGGACGGGCCGCACACGCATGTCCCGTTCGAGGAGACCCGCATGACCCTCATCCGCCTGTCCGGCGTGACCAAACGCTTCCCCCCGTCCACGAAGGGCGGCGAGCCCGTCGTCGCGGTCGATGGCGTCGACCTCGAGATCGAGGCCGGAACCGTGTGCGGCATCGTCGGGTACTCCGGCGCGGGAAAGAGCACGGTGCTGCGCCTGGTCAACGCTCTCGAGACGCCGACGAGCGGCAGCGTCGAGATCGACGGCCGCGACATCACGGGACTCCGCGAGCGCGAGCTGCGAGCCCTGCGCGGTGACATCGGCATGATCTTCCAGCAGTTCAACCTGTTCGACTCGCGCACCGTCGCGGGCAATGTGGCGTACCCCCTCGAGGTCGCCGGCCGCCCGCGTGCCGAGGTCAAGCAACGCGTGGCCGAACTGCTCGAGTTCGTCGGGCTCTCGGGCAAGGCCAAGAACTACCCCGAACAGCTCTCGGGCGGGCAGCGGCAGCGCGTCGGCATCGCGCGGGCGCTGGCCACGAGCCCCCGCATCCTGCTGGCGGACGAGGCGACGAGCGCTCTCGACCCCGACACGACTCAGGAGGTGCTCGCCCTCCTCAAGCGCATCAACACCGAGCTCGGCGTGACGATCCTCGTCATCACCCACGAGATGGAAGTCGTCCGCGCGATCGCCGACCGCGTCGTCGTGATGGAGCATGGACGAGTCATCGAGAGCGGTGACGTCTTCGACGTTCTCTCGGCACCGTCGCACGACGCCACGCGCCGCTTCGTGGCGAGCATCATCGATGAGGCGCCCACGGGCGACAAGCTCGCGGCACTGCGCGCCCGGCACCCCGGCCGCATCGTCACCTTCACGATCCGCGAGGGCGAGTCGCCGCAGGCGGACGTGTTCGCGGCGCTGTCGTCGCACGGCGTCCGGTTCGAGCTCATCCACGGCGGCATCAACGACATCCGCGGTCGCGTCTTCGGCCATCTGACCCTCGCTCTGTCGGGAGAGAAGGACGCCGTCGACCGTGCCGTGGCGGCGGCATCCGCCCACGCACCGCTCATCGAGGAGGACTCCCGTGGATAGGCTCATCGACCTGCTCCCCGACCTCTGGCCGGCGACGGCCGAGACGCTCTACATGATCACGCTGAGCCTCGTGTTCGGCGGTATCGCGGGCTTCCTCATCGGCCTCGCACTGTACGCGACCCGGGCCGGCAGCCTGTTCCCCAACCGCGTCGTGTTCGGCATCGTCAATGTGATCGTCAACACGTTCCGGCCGATCCCGTTCATCATCTTCATGGCCGCGGTCCAGCCGCTCGCCCGCGCGTTCAGCATCCGCGGCATCGGCATCGAGTTCGCCGTCTTCGCGATCTCGATCGCGTCGATGTTCGCCATCGGACGCATCGTCGAGCAGAACCTGCTGACGGTGCGCCCTGGGGTGATCGAGGCTGCCCGCGCCGCCGGTGCGAGCCGCTCGCGCATCCTGTTCCGGCTGGTCCCCCGCGAGTCGCTCGGACCGCTCGTGCTCGGCTACACCTTCATCGTGGTCGCGCTCGTCGACATGACCGCGGTCGCCGGCGCGATCGCGGCGGGTGGCCTCGGTCAGTTCGCGCTGGTGAACGGCTTCCGTCAGTTCAACCCGTGGGTGACCTGGGCGGCCGTGATCATCATCATCCTGCTCGTGCAGGGCGTACAGTTCCTCGGCAACGCCCTCGCGCGCCGCATCCTTCGACGCTGATACCCGCCGAGGTCCCAGTTGGGCGGGGTCCGCGCCCGTCGAGGTCCCAGTTCGGCCGGGTATGGCGGCATCATTCCCGGCCCAAGTGGGACCTCGGCGGCGGGGGCTAGCCTGGCGGCATGCTTTCGGATGCCGATCTGGTTCGCATCGCGCGTGATCTTGCAGCGACGCCGGGCGTGGTCGCGGTGGCGCTCGGAGGCAGCCGCGCGCGCGGCACGCATGCCGCCGACTCGGACGTCGATCTCGGCGTCTACGTCGACGGGCGAACATTCGACCGCGGCGTCCTCTCCGCGTCGGTGTCTCGCTGAGCCGGGACGTCGGTCACCATCGGACCGGCCGGGAGCTGGGGCCCGTGGGTGGACAGCGGCGCGTGGGCGACGATCGCGGGAATGCCCGTCGACGTCATCATCCGCGACGCCGACCCTTCCTCGACGACCTGTGGCAGGTGGATTTCCTCGTGGACGCCGCAGCGAAGGTCGCTGGTCGCGGCGACACCGCCTACCTCAGTCTCTGCCTGAGCAACGCGGCCGTGCGGCTCGGGTACGCGTGGCACGCCGACGCCAGAGCCTGGGCCATCAACGAGAAGGGCATCGTCCCGGGAGTCTCTCGTCTGACATCGGCCCCGGCCGACTTCGACATCCGGGTCGCCGCTGCTCTCAGCGCGCTCGACGGCTCACCCGAGGGCGCGCGGGCAGCGGTCGAGATGCTCCGGACCCTGCCGCGCCCGTCCTGACCGCCGCCGAGGTCCCACTTGGGCCGGTTTCAGCGGCCCCGTTCCCGGCCGAACTGGGACCTCACGCGGCAAGCTGGGACCGGTGGGATGCCGAGGGAGCAGAGACCTAGCGGCAGACGAGGCCGTCCTCGGGCACCGTGTCGTCGAGGAAGAAGGCCTCGACCGCGTCGTCGACGCACGAGTTGCCCTTCTGGAACCCGGTGTGCCCCTCGCCCTCTCGCGTGACGAGCACGCCCGAGGCGAGCTGATCGGCGAGCGATTCCGACCACTCGTACGGAGTGGCGGGATCGTTGGTCGTGCCCACGACGACGATCGGCGCGGCACCGTCGGCCGTGATCTCGCCGCGGGTACCGGTGGGCGGGTACGGCCAGACTGCGCAGGCGTCGACGCCCTCCCAGTACGGTGCGACCGTCGGCGCTTCCACCGCGAGGCGCGCCTTCGACGCGGCCTCGGCCTCGGGGTCGTTCTCGACCGGGTAGTCCATGCAGTTGTACGCGCGGAACGCCTCGGACGAGTTGTCCGAGTACTGCCCGTCGGACGTGCGCGCGTAGTAGAAGTCGGCGAGCAGGAACGCCGTCTGCGGGTCGCCCGCCAGAGTCTGCGACAGAGCCTGCCGCAGGATCGGCCAGTTGTCCTGCGAGTACAGCGCGGCGATGATCGCGGTCATGAGCGAGTCGGCGCCGAGCCGGCGACCGTCGGATGCCGGCAGGGGCGACGCGTCGACGCTCGCAAGCAGCGTCCCGAGGTCGGTCATCGCGTCATCGACGGACCCTCGGAAGGGGCAGTCCTCTTCCTCGATGCAGGCCGCCATGAACGCGCGCAGCGCAGACTCGAAGCCGACCGCCTGGGTGGCGCTGACATCGAGAGACGACACGCTCGGGTCGATCGCACCGTCGAGCACGAGACGCCCGACGTTCTCGGGGTAGAGCTTGGCGTAGGTCGCCCCGAGGAAGGTTCCGTACGAGTACCCGAGGTAGTTGAGCTTCTCGTCGCCGAGCACCGCACGCAGCAGATCCATGTCGCGCGCGGCGAACTCGGTCGTGATGAAGGGCAGGATGCCGCCGCTGTTCTCGTCGCACGCGGCGGCGAACTGCTCGTTGCGCTCCGTCAACTCCGCTTCCCACTCCGGCGTGCCTCGAGGCGCCGCCGGGATGTCGAAGAAGTAGGCGTCGGTGCCCGCGGCGTCGAAGCACGCGACGGCGCTCGAGCGGCCCACACCGCGCGGGTCGAACCCGATGACGTCGTAGGCGTCGGCCAGCACCGACCCGACCGCGAACTGCGCGCTGTCGGCGATCAGGTCGTACCCGCTCGCGCCGGGACCGCCGGGGTTGACCAGCAGCGACCCGAGCGCTTCGCCCGACCCGGCCGCACGCCGGACGACCGCGAGCTCGATCTCGCCCGCGGACGGATCGTTCCAGTCACGCGGCGCGCGCACCGTCGTGCAATCGTATGAACCCGAGTCGGCGCCCACGCAGGACTCCCACTCGAGCTCCTGCCCGTAGAACGGCATCAGATCCGCTGAGACGCCCTCGGTGATAGGCGTGCGGCTCGGCGCCGGCGAAGCCTGATCGGGGCTTCCCTTGAAGACGCATCCGGTGAGGACCGTCACCGTGGCCGCGGCGATCGCGACGACGGTGACCAGACGACGGGGAGCTTTCACGGTGTCCTTCCGCTGGCGACGGTGATGAGCATGCTCTCGAGGGCGAGCAGGGGGGCCGCGTTGCCTTCGAGGGCGCTTCGCGTGGCCGAGATCCGATCGAGCACGACGAGCGTGCGGTCGGGAGTCCATGCCGACGCGAGAGCGGCGAGCTCGCTCGTCAGCTCGCGATTGATGAGGTCGCCCTCCCGGCCGAACTGCAGCATCAGCGTGTCGCGGTACATCGATTCGAGATCGGTGAGGACCCGATCGATGCCGTCGCGCAGGCTGCGCGTCGCCCGACGCTTCTGCTCGTCCTCGAGCGCGCTGAGCTGACCGCGCACGGCGGGCGGCACGGGTGCACCCGGAGCGACCCCGAGCGTACGCCGGAGCGCCTCTCGCTCGGACTCGTCGCGTTCGGCCGTCAGAGCCTTGGCATCTTCCGTCGCGGCGCTCACGATGCGACCGGCCGTCTCGACGGCGTCGGACACCCCGCGCACCGCCAGCACCGCGCGCAGCGTCGCATCGCGGCGCTCCCGAGAGGCGGCATCCGTCGCGAGGCGCTGAGCCATACCGATGTGACGCTGGGCGAGACGAGCGGACTGCTCGGCCACCGCTTCGTCGACGCCCGTGCGCGCGGAGATCAGGCCGGCGACATCCGCCACGTCGGGCTCACGCAGTCGCAGCGTCCGCACGCGCGAGCGGATCGTCGGCAGCAGATCAGCATCGCTCGGCGCGCACAGCACCCAGACCGTCTGCTCCGGCGGCTCTTCGAGAGCTTTGAGCAGAACGTTGCTCGTCCGCTCGACCATCCGATCGGCGTCTTCGACGACGATGACCCGGTAGCGACCGAGAGACGGCGAGAAGTACGACCGTTCGACGAGCGCGCGGGCGTCACGGATGGAGATGACCACGCCCTCCGTGCGGAGGGCCGTGAGATCGGGATGCGTGCCCGCGAGGACCTGCCGCATCGCGCCCTCATCCCCCGGCTCGGCGATCAGCGCTGCGGCGAACGCGTGCGCGAGCGTCGAACGCCCCGAGCCGGGTGGGCCCGTGATGAGCCAGGCGTGCGCGAGCTGCGCGGGGTCGGATGCCGCGGCCTGCAGCGCCGCGACGGCCGAGTCCTGACCCCAGACCTCGCCCCACGGCGGCGCGAGCGGAGCGGAGGCGGTCATGGGTCCAGCCTACGGGGAGCCTCCGACGTCGGTTACCCCACGCCGCGCGGGCCGCGGCCCGCCGTCCGCGCCGGCTCAGCCGCGCAGCGAGCGTTCGACGCGCGCGCGGATCTCGACGGACAGGTCGACCGGTGGACGGGATGCGTCGAGCACGAGGAACCGCTCGGGCTCCGCTGCGGCGAGCCCGAGGAAGGCGGTGCGCACACGCTCGTGGAAGTCCGCCTTCTCGGCCTCGAGCCGGTCGAACGGTTTGTCGTCGGCGTCGAGACGTGCCCGGGCGGCGGCGGGATCGAGGTCGAGCAGCACCGTGATGTCGGGCAGCGCGCCGTCGGTGGCCCACAGCGAGAGGTCGCGCACCTCGCCCGCATCCAGGACCCGTCCGGCCCCTTGGTAGGCCACGGACGAATCGAGGTACCGATCCTGCACGACCACGGCGCCGCGGTCGAGGGCCGGACGGACCACGGTCGCGACGTGGTGAGCACGGTCGGCGGCGTACAGCAGGGCTTCGGCGCGCGGAGCGATGTCTCCCCGGTGGTGCAGGACGATGTCGCGAATGAGCACGCCCACGTCGCTGCCGCCCGGCTCGCGCGTGCGAACGACCTCGCGTCCGCTCTCGCGGAGCCAGGCCTCGAGAGCGGTCGCCTGGGTCGTCTTCCCCGACCCGTCGCCGCCCTCGAGGGTGATCCAGAGTCCGCGGTCGGCGGAGCCGGTCACTTCTTCTTTGCCGCGGGCTTGCGCGTTGTCGTGGTCTTGCGCGCCGCCGTCTTGCGCTTGGGTGCCGGCCCCTTGGCGCGCTTGTCGGCGAGCAGCTGCACGGCGCGTTCGAACGTGACCTCTTCGGCGTTCTCACCGCGCGGGATCGTCGCGTTGGTCTCGCCGTCGGTGACGTAGGGGCCGAAGCGGCCGTCCTTCAGCTTGATCGGCTTGCCGCTGGTGGGGTCGGCCTCGAACTCCTTGAGCGCACTGGACGCCGCACGAGCGCCGTACTTGGGCTGCGCGTAAGCGGCGAGGGCTTCCTCGAGCGTGATGTCGAACAGCTGCTGCTCGCTCGCGAGCGTGCGCGAGTCGGTGCCCTTCTTCAGGTACGGACCGTAGCGGCCGTTCTGTGCGGTGATCTCGTTGCCCGACTCGGGGTCGACGCCCACGACGCGAGGAAGCGACAGCAGCTTGAGCGCCTGTTCGAGGTCGACCGTGTCGACGCTCATCGACTTGAACAGCGACGCGGTCCGCGGCTTCGGGGCCGCTTCCTTCTTCTTCGTCGTCTTCTTCTTGGCGGGGGCGACCTCGCCGGTCGCCTCGTCGACGGTCTCCTCGGGCTCGGGCTCGAGCTCCTGCACGTAAGGGCCGAAGCGTCCGTCCTTGACGACGATGAGCTTGCCGTTCTCGGGGTTCTCACCGAGGACGCGGTCACCGGCGACGGGAGCGTCGATGAGTTCCTGCGCCTTCTCGGGCGTCAGCTCGTCGGGCGCGAGGTCGTCCGGGACGTTGACGATGCGCGTCTCGCCCTCGCCGACGGGGACGTCGAGGTACGGCCCGTACTTGCCGAACCGCAGGGTCGCCACGTCGCCGATGGGCGTCGCGTTGAGCTCGCGGGCGTCGATGTCACCGAGGTTCTCGACGATGTTGCGCAGGCCCACGTGGTTGTCCGAGCCGAAGTAGAACTCCTTCAGCCACGCCTCGCGCGCCTGCTCACCCCGGGCGATGGCGTCGAGGTCGTCTTCGAGCGCCGCCGTGAAGTCGTAGTCGACGAGGTCGGAGAAGTGCTGCTCGAGCAGCCGCACGACGCTGAACGAGAGCCAGCTGGGGACGAGCGCCTGGCCACGCTTGGTGACGTAGCCGCGCTCGAGGATGACGTCGATGATGCTCGCGAAGGTCGACGGACGGCCGATGCCCTTCTCCTCGAGCGCCTTGACGAGGCTCGCCTCGGTGTAGCGGGGCTTGGGACTCGTCGCATGGCCCTTGGGCTCGACATCCGACAGCGCGAGCTCGTCGCCCACGGCGACGGGCGGCAGCGACTGGTCGGCGGAGCGGTCGTTGTCGCCGCGCTTCTCGTCGTTGCCCTCTTCGTACGCCTCGAGGAAGCCCTTGAAGGTGTAGACGGTTCCGGATGCCGTGAAAGCGGCCCGCTTGCCGGCTGCGTCGACCTCGAGCGTGACGGTCGTGGTCTCGTACTTCGCGTCGGACATCTGGCTGGCGACGGTGCGCTTCCAGATGAGGTCGTACAGGCGCTGCTCGTCGCGGTCGAGACCGGACGCGACGGATGCAGGCGTGCGGAACTCCTCGCCCGACGGGCGGATCGCCTCGTGCGCCTCCTGGGCGTTCTTGGCGTTGTTGCGGTACGAGCGCGGGCTCGCGGGAACCGCACGGTCGCCGTACAGCGCGACCGCCTGCGTGCGCGCGGCCGTCACGGCCTGCGCCGAGAGCGCGGTCGAGTCGGTGCGCATATAGGTGATGTAGCCCTTCTCGTAGAGACGCTGGGCGACGCTCATCGCGTGCTTGGCGCTCATCGAGAGCTTGCGGCCGGCCTCCTGCTGCATCGTGGAGGTCGTGAAGGGCGGCTTGGGGCTGCGGGTTCCGGGCTTGGCCTCGACCGCGGTGACGGCGGCGGTGGCGGCTTTCTCGATCGCTGCGGCGAGCTCGCGGGCGTCCTTCTCGCTGAGGACGACGACCGCCTTCTTCAGCGAGCCGGCGTCGTCGAAGTCGGTGCCGCGGGCCAGCGGGGCGCCGTCGAGACGCGCGAGGCGGGTCGAGAACGAGCCGCCGTCCTTCGCCGCGTGGGCCTCGATGTCCCAGTACGACGCCGAGACGAACGACATCCGCTCGCGCTCGCGCTCGACGACCATGCGGGTCGCGGCGGACTGCACGCGGCCGGCGCTCAGCGCCTGACCGTCGCGGCCGGAGCCGATCTTGCGCCAGAGCACGGGTGAGACGTCCCACCCGTACAGGCGGTCGAGGACGCGGCGGGTCTCCTGCGCGTTGACGAGTGCGAGGTCGAGCTCGCGGGTGTTGTCGGCAGCCGCGCGGATGGCGTCCTTGGTGATCTCGTGGAAGACCATGCGCTTGACCGGGACCTTGGGCTTGAGCACCTCAAGCAGGTGCCAGGCGATCGCCTCGCCCTCGCGGTCTTCATCGGTGGCGAGCAGGACCTCGTCGGCGTCCTTCAGGGCGCGCTTGAGCTCGGCAACGGTCTTGGTCTTGCGATCGCTGACCACGTAATACGCATCGAAGCCGTTCTCGACGTCGATGGAGTACTTGCCGTACGCCTGCTTCTTGTCGGCCGGGATGTCCTCTTTCTTAGCGAGGTCCCGGATGTGCCCGACCGAGCTGAGCACTTCGTACTCGTCGCCCAGGTAGCCCTGGATCGACTTCATCTTGGTCGGGGACTCGACGATGACGAGTTTCTTGCCGCCTGCCACGAGTCTTCCTTTCTCCAGCGCACACCATACACGCGCCACACGGTGGAGGACGCTGGGAACGGCGCGCCATATCCTCGCGTCGGCATGCCGGGGCTCACGGGCCGCGCGGGCGCGCGCGTGCACGCGAAATACACCCTTCACAGGCCCGCCTGGCGACGGCAGGATGCGACGGGGTTCAGCCGGGAATCACGCATTGCGGATCACCCCCACGCGGCGG
The DNA here is from genome assembly GCF_040544895.1 of Microbacterium sp. 1262. Lineage (NCBI taxonomy): Bacteria > Bacillati > Actinomycetota > Actinomycetes > Micrococcales > Microbacteriaceae > Microbacterium > Microbacterium sp. 1262. The sequence continues at coordinate 508,260 of NZ_JBEPKU010000001.1, read as the reverse complement.
ATGACGGACGCCCCCTACGATCGCAGCAAGCCGGCGGTTCCTGATCAGTCCCACTCGGCCAGGCCCGGTGGCTGAGGCGACCGGGCCGCTCCCCTGGGTGGCGGGTTCACGACCGCGGTCGAGACATCGAATGAGTCACTCCGGCGGGCCGGCCCGGGCGCGCGCCTGAACGGCGAACACGCCGGCCGACGACGCGACCGCGACGGTCGCGACCACGCCGTCCACCTCGCACGCTGTGAGCGCGAGCCCCGACCGTGCGACGACTTGCCCGGCTCGCTCGCACGGCACTCCCCCGACGAACCCGAGCGCGGCATCGGCCGCCGCGAGCGCCGCCGTGTCGGCGACGGCAGACACCCGCGCCGACTGGATCCCCGCGACTCCCGCCAGGGCGCAGCCCGCGGCGACCGTCGCCGTCACCGCCAGAACGCCGATGGCCGTCGCAACGCCCGCCATCAGAGCCCTCCGGTGAGCGCGCAGCTCTCCGCGCGCAGTGACGGCAGCGGCAGCGGGATCGCATGATCGGCCGTCACGATCGCGCACGTGAGGTCCGCGTCGGATCGCACGTCGAGCGCGGCGCCCCCTGCCGCTGCCTGCACCGCCGCCGCCGCCCGCCCCGGAACCTCGCCGCGCGCGACGAGCCGCGCGGCCTGAGCAGCCGCATGCTCGAGCCGGATCTGCGTGCCCGCCGCCGCCAACACGGCGACGGCGAGCAGCACCAGGAGCATCGCCGCCGGAACGACGACCGCGAATTCGGCGGCCACCGAACCGCGCTCGTCTCGGCAGAACCTCATTCGACGGTCAACGCCCGCCGCACGAGATCGGTGAGGATGCCGCGCACCTCGTCGCTGCGCATGATCATCACCAGCAGGCCCGCGAAGGCGACGGCGGCCATCGTCGCGATGGCGTACTCCGCGGTCGCGGCGCCGGACTCGTCGGCGAAGAGCCTCGCGGCGCGCGCTCGTGTCAATCGAGGAAGGGATCGGTTCATGTCTGCTCCGTTCTGTCGTTGAGTGTTCGGATCGGGCACGGTGGGCACGGTCTGGGTCTGGTCGGACGCGATCGAGCTCGCGCGGGGGTGGCGGAGTCACAGCGTCACCGAGGTGCTCGTCATCGCGCTGAGAAGCATCGGCGCGACGCCGATGAGAAGAAACGCGGGCAGTGTGCAGACCCCGAGCGGCAGTAGCAGCCGTGATGTCAGCTGCGCCGCCCGCATCCGCCCCTCGATGCGGGCGCGGTGACGCTCGAGCTCCGCGGTGGCCCGCAGAAGATCCACCGCGGGCACGCCTGCCGAGGTCGACAGATCCAGGACGTCGCGGTCGGCATCCGCCGGCGAGACGTCGACGGACGCCAGTACCTCCTCTGCGCGGCCGATCGACACGCCGCTCGACAGCGCGACCGCGAGGAGCTCCGCCGACATTCCGGGAACGCCGCCAGCAGGGCGGGCGCGAGCCACGAGACGACGTGTCCACACGTGCGCGCCCACCATCAGCAGCGCCCCGACGACGAGGCACGCGGCGCCTACGGGGTGCTGCAGCGTGGCGAGCACATCGAAGCCGAGCAGCAAAGCCAGCGCGACCGCCACGAGCGGCAGCCACCCGACCAGGCGCGCCGTGGCCGCCGGCTCGGCGAGCGCGACGCGGATGTCGTCACGAGCTGCCTCGGCGTCGCGGAGCGCCTCGGCCATCCCGCGCAGCGTGCGCGCGAGCGGGGCGCCCACCGTCGTCGCGACCTGCCAGGCTTCGGCGACCTCGCGCCAGGCGCCCTCCTCGGCAGCGATGGCGTCGGCGAGCGGTCGGCCCGCTCGTCGTCGTTCGTGCACGCGCCGAGGTGCCGAGTCACCCGAGGCGGCGAGGTGCTCCCAGGCCCGGTCGGGTGCGATGCCTGCTTCGAGGAGCACGGCGAGACGATGCAGGACGGGTGCGACATCCGCCGCTGCAGCATCCGACTCAGCCGCGGAACGGCGCCAGCGCCAAGTCCGCGTCATGCCTGTTCCTCGATTCCGAGGCGCCCGTCCCGGAGGACCGGGCGGGCGATCCCCATGACCCGTCGCACACCGTCGACGTTTCCTACGTGGACGACCGCGCCGATCGCGCTCACCACCTGGCGGGCGACGCCGTGATCGTCGAGGCCCGCCAGCGCACCGAGCGCCTCGAGCCGGGCCGGGACGTCGGCCAGACCGCTCGCGTGCACCGTCCCTGCTCCGCCCTGGTGCCCCGTGTTGAGGGCAGTCAGCAACTCGCGGACCTCTTCGCCGCGGCACTCGCCCACCACGAGCCGATCGGGCCGCATGCGCAGCGCCTCCCGGACCAGCCGAGCGAGCGGCACAGCTCCGGCGCCTTCGAGATTGGGCTGGCGCGCCTCGAGCCTCACATGGTGCGGGTGATCGAGCCGAAGCTCGGCGACATCCTCGATCGTGACGATCCGGTCGGTCGGGCTCGCGGCCGAGAGCAGCGCTGCGAGGAGCGTCGTCTTGCCGGCGCCCGTCGCCCCTGTGACGAGGAGGTTGGTCCGCTCCTCGACGAGCCGACGAAGGTCCGCGGCGACCGCGGTGTCGAACATGCCTCGCTGCTCGAGATCGGCGAGACTCAGTTGCTCGGCGGCGGGGAGCCGGATCGAGATCACCGACCCCTCGCAGGCCACCGGCGAAAGCACGGCGTGCACCCGGATGCCGCCGGCCCAGCGCACGTCGGCACAGGGCGTAGCGTCGTCGAGATGACGCCCGCCGAGGGCGATCAACGCGACGGCGAGAGCGCGCACCTCCGCCTCATTCGGACACCACCCCTCGACGGCCTCGGCGCCCCGGCCGCGGTCGATGAAGACGCCGCGTTCCCCGTTGACGAAGACGTCCGTCACATCGGGATCGAGCAGGTACTCGCGCAACGGGTCGAGCGCCGCATCATCGGGGAGCTGTCGCCGCGGTCCCGGCACCGACGCCGGTTCGCCGCGTGAGGGCGCAGCGGAGCCCGGGCGCGGAACGACGACGAATGCTGATGCCATGCCCCGACACTAGAAAGCGCCCCCGCCCTCATTCGCGGGCTGCCGCCATTCGTGGCACAAGCCGTGTCTTATCCCCGCTGGGGAGGAACCGGAACGAGACACTGGCATGGTGGTTCAGGACGAGTCGACCGGTGCGGTTCACCGCAACACGGGCTTCCGATGGTTGTGGGCGTCGAATGCCCTCCAGGAGACCGGACGCCAGTTCGCGACACTCGCCCTGTCGGTGACGGCGGTGGCCGTCCTCGGAGCCGAGGCGTGGCAGGTCGGCGTCATCTCCGCGCTGGGTCTGAGCGCCTATCTCGTGATCGGTCTCCCGGCGGGCGTCTGGGTCGACCGGTGGCCTAAGAGGCCCATCCTCGTGGGCACCGAGCTCATCCGGGCTGTCGCTGCGGCGAGCGTCGCGGTCGCGTACATCGCCGGCTGGCTCTCGGTGTGGCAGCTCATGGCGGTCGCCGCAATCATCAGCGTGACGTCGGTATTCTCCGACACGGCGCAGACGGCGTTCACCCCGGCCATCGTCGGGCCGTCGCGGGTATCCGAGGCAACGGCTCGAATCCAGTCGACCGACGCCTCGATGCAAGTCGTCGGCCCCGCGCTGGCAGCAGCCGTGCTCACACGCCTGGCGGCACCGCTCCTCTACGTCATCACGTCGGTCACCGGCATCCTGGCCGCCGTCGCGGCCTCGCTCATCCGCGCACCGGAGCCTCGCGAGAAGGGTGTCGCCCCTCCCCCGTTCTGGGCGTCGCTCGTCGAGGGGATCGCGTTCGTCCGGCGGCATCCCGTTCTCCGGACCATGCTCGTCACGAATGCCCTCATCAACGCCGGCGCCGGCGTCTTCGCAACGCTGATCGTTCTCGTCGCGCTCGACGACCTCGGGATGACCGCGAGCGGCTACGCGCTCGCGAGCGGCATCGGAGCGACCGGCGCCATCATCGGTTCGCTCGTCGCCATGCGGATCCGCAACCGCCTGGGTCCCATCCGGACGATGCTCGTCGGATACTGCCTGCTTCCCGTGGCCGCGCTGATCCTGCCATCCGCGTACGTGGTGCCGCTTCCCTCGGTCGTGTTCGTCGCGGGGTCGAGCTTCGCCTTCGGCCTGATCGTCGTGACGACGATGATCAGCTCCGCCGGCCTGCGCGCCGAGGTGACTCCGCCGCAGCTGATGGGACGCGCCACCGCCGCGAACCGATTCGTCACGCAGGGCGCCATGCCCCTCGGGGCACTCGTCGCGGGCATCGTCGGCAGCGCGGCATCGAACGGTGTCGCCCTGTTGCTGTCGCCTCTGCTGCTGACACTCGCAGCGGCCGCGTTCGCTCTCTCGCCGCTGCGGCCCCACCGTGCGCTGCCGGACGAGTGGAAGCACCACCTCGCCGCGTGAAACCCGCGACAAAAAGAAGAAGGACGGCACCCCACATTGGGGGATAGGGGTGCCGCCCACGCAACGTCCCGCCGCTTGGGGGGTAGGTCGGGCCGCCACGGGCGCGAACGATGTCGCAGCCGGGATCAGCTTACGCTGTCGAACCGGCTGCGACCCAATCACCGCACCCCCGCGCCACCGTCGGCATGACCACCCACTATCGGCGGTAGTCTCCTGATCTCGCCGCGGTCTAGATTGACCGCACGCCGCCCGCGCGCGGCGCCATCGACCGCGAAGGAGCGTGCCGTATGAGCAGCCAGATCGACCACCTGCTGACCGAGACCCGACGGTTCGCGCCGTCGCCCGAGTTCGCCGCATCCGCCGTCGGCACCGCCGAGCTCTACGAGCGCGCCGCGGCCGACCGCGAGGGATTCTGGGCCGACCAGGCCCGGGAGCTCCACTGGCACAAGCCCTTCACCCAGGTGCTCGACTGGTCGAATCCCCCGTTCGCGGAGTGGTTCGCCGACGGAGAGCTGAACGTCGCGTACAACTGCCTCGACCGTCACGTCGAGGCCGGCCTCGGTGACCGCGTCGCACTGCTGTGGGAGGGCGAGCCGGGCGATGACCGCGCCGTGACCTACGGCGAGCTCACCGACGAGGTGAAGCGCCTCGCCAACGTCCTGACCGAGCTCGGGATCGAGAAGGGCGACCGCGTCGCGATTTACATGCCGATGATCCCCGAGGCCGTCGCCGCGATGCTCGCCGTCGCCCGCGTCGGCGCCGTGCACTCGGTCGTGTTCGGCGGGTTCTCCGCCGACAGCCTGCGGACCCGCATCGACGACGCCGGAGCCAAGCTCGTCATCACCGCCGACGGCGGCTATCGCAAGGGCAAGGTCTCGCCGCTCAAGCCCGCCGTCGACCAGGCGCTGGCCGACCGGGGCGCAGGTCCGCAGCTCACGGTCGAGCACGTCATCGTCGTACGGCGCGGCGGCAACGACATCGAGTGGAACGAGGAGCGCGACCTGTGGTGGCACGACGTCGTGCCCGCGGCATCCCCCGATCACGAGGCGCAGGCGTTCCCCGCCGAGAATCCGCTGTTCATCCTGTACACCTCGGGCACGACGGGAAAGCCGAAGGGCATCCTGCACACCTCCGGCGGATACCTGACGCAGGCCGCGTTCACCAACCGCGTCGTGCACGACCTGCACGCGGAGACGGACGTCTACTGGTGCACCGCCGACATCGGGTGGGTCACCGGCCACAGCTACGTCACGTACGGCCCGCTCGCCAACGGCGCGACGCAGGTGCTCTACGAGGGAACTCCCGACACGCCCCACTCGGGCCGCTCGTGGGAGATCATCCAGAAGTACGGCGTGACGATCTACTACACCGCCCCCACCGCGATCCGCTCGTTCATGAAGGTCGGCCGACAGGTTCCGGCGGAGTACGACCTGTCGAGCATCCGCCTGCTCGGCTCGGTGGGTGAGCCCATCAACCCCGAGGCGTGGATGTGGTACCGCAAGGTCATCGGCGGCAAGAAGGCGCCCATCGTCGACACGTGGTGGCAGACCGAGACCGGCGCGATCATGATCTCCGCGCTGCCGGGGGTTACCGAGACCAAGCCCGGATCGGCGCAGGTCGCGCTGCCCGGCATCTCGATCGATGTGGTCGACGAGGAGGGCAACCGCGTGGGCGAGGGCAACGGCGGGCTGCTCGTCATCACCGAGCCCTGGCCGAGCATGCTGCGCGGCATCTGGGGCGACCCCGACCGCTTCGTCGAGACGTATTGGGAGAAGTTCCAGAAGCAGGGCTACTACTTCGCCGGCGACGGCGCCCGGCTCGACGACGACGGCGACATCTGGCTCATGGGCCGCGTCGACGACGTCATGAACGTCTCGGGCCACCGCCTGTCGACGACCGAGATCGAATCCGCGCTCGTCGCCCACGAGTCCACCGCCGAGGCTGCGGTCGTCGGAGCCTCGGACGAGACCACGGGCCAGGCCGTCGTGGCGTTCGTCATCATCAAGCAGAGCTACCTCGACGCGCACTCCCCCGACGGTCTCGCGACGTCGCTCCGGCAGTGGGTCGGCGAGCAGATCGGACCCATCGCACGGCCCCGCGACGTCTACATCGTCGGCGAGTTGCCGAAGACCCGCTCGGGCAAGATCATGCGACGACTGCTGCGGGATGTCGCCGAGGGCCGGGAGGTCGGCGACACCACGACACTCGCCGACACCGCGGTGATGTCGGTCATCAGCGCACAGCTGAAGTAGCCCGCGCGCGGGCTCGATCGCGTCACTCGGCGTCGCGATCGAGCCCGCGGGCCCGGATCTCCTCGATGTCGAGGTCGGCGAGGATGCGGCGTGCCACGAGGTCGTCGATCGTGCCGTCACGCCGCAGGCGCAGCAGCACCTCGCGCTTGCGATCGAGCATCGCCAGCCGCAGCCGCGTCGCCTCCCGGTGCCGGATGAGCGGCGAGCGCTGCGTCAAGTCGATGTCGTCGCTCACGGCGAGCATCTCGAGCTGCGGCGCGGGCCGATGCCCGTCCCCGTCCGACGGTCCCGGCGGCACGGGGCCCATGCGCGACGCATCCTCGTCGGACGAGTCGTCGTCGATGTCGGCATCCGGGTCGCGTTCCTCCGCCGCCCGCTGGCGCGCGACGGCGCGGGCGTTGGCGAGCTCGAGGCGTTCGTAGCCCTCGTGCCGGGCACGGTCGCGGACACGATCGCTGACCCCGTGCTCCGCCGCGAGGTCGTCGAGTGCTGCGAGAGCGGCGCCCGAGATCGCGCGTTGCGCGAGCTCGTACTCCTCGATCGCCGCGTCGTCGGCGGGGAGCTTCGCCCACCGGATGACGACGGGCAGCAACGGCCCCTGCACGAGCAGCGTGAGCACGATGACCCCCGCGGTGACGAACACGATCGAATCGCGTCCCTCGACCGGCTCCCCTGAAGCCGTCGTGATCGGCACCGACAGCGCGATGGCGAGCGACACGGCGCCGCGGAACCCCGACACCGTGCTGACGACCCGCGAGCGATGACGCAGCGATCTGCTCGACCCGGCCGCCGGGCGCGAGAAGGGCGAGAACAGCCACTGGAACAGGTAGCGCACGACGAAGAGGGCGACCCACGCCGCAAGAGTGACGAGAAGCAGGATGCCGATCTCCGACGGCGAGATCTCATGCAGCACCAGCTGGACCTCGAGGCCGATGAGCACGAACAGCGCTCCGTTGAGCAGGTACACCCCGAACGGCCAGGTGGCATCGGCGGCACGGCGCGACATGGCAGTCGTGATGCGCGGCGACACCCAGGCGACGATGAGCCCCGCGAAGACCACCGCGAGCACGCCGGACGCCTCAATCAGCTCGGCGATGAGGAACGCGACGAACGGGACGAGCAGCAGCGTCAGGTTGATCGTCAGAGTCGACTGCATCCGCCGCAGCGCGAGGAAGGCGAGGGCCGCGACGGCGATGCCGGCCGCAGCGCCGCCGAGGTACGAGAGGAGCACCATGCCCGTGATCGAGAGGGCGCTGACCTGGTCGCCGAGCAGGAGCGAGACCGCGATGGCGTAGAGGACGAGGGCGGTGCCGTCGTTCGTGAGGCTCTCCGCCTTGAGCTTCATGAAGGTGCGGGCGGGCAGCAGCCGGCCGAGCGCGGCCACCGCGGTGGCGTCGGGCGGCGCCACGGCCGCCCCGAGCACGAGCGCGGCCTCCCACGGCACCCCCAGCCAAGTCGCGACCGCCGCGACGGCGAACGCCGAGGCGACGACGAGCAGGGTGCTCATCGGCACGATGTAGCGCAGCGACCGGCGGACTGAGCGGAGCGACGTCGTCCACGCCTCGCGGAACAGCAGCACCGGCAGGAAGAGCAGCAGCACCGTCTCCGGCGGCAGCTCTATCGCCCGCAGCTCGGGCACGAACCCGAGCAGCAGACCGATCACGAGCAGCACCAGCGGCGTCGCGACGCGCAGCCGCGGCGCCAGGACGGTTCCGACCAGAAGGGCGATGCCCAGAAGAACCGTGACCTCGAGTCCCTGCATCCCTACCGCCCTTCCGCGTGGTCCACACCAGAGCGTAGAGCCGCGAGCGACCGCACGGGCGGTGTTCCGGCCGAGGTTCGCGGTGGGCGGAGAGCGCGAGGATCAGACCAGGGCGAAGACGACCTCGACCTCGACGGGCGAGTCGAGCGGGAGCACGGGCACCCCGACCGCCGACCGCGCGTGACGACCGGCGTCGCCGAAGATCTCGCCCAGCACCTCGCTCGCACCGTTGATGACACCGGGCTGTCCCGTGAACTCGGGGACGGACGCCACGAACCCGGTCACCTTCACGACCCGAGCGAGGTTGTCAACACCGCCGGCCACATCCGCCGCGGCGGCGATGGCGTTGAGCGCGCACTGACGCGCGAGTTGCTTGGCCGCGTCGGCGGCGACGTGACCGTCGCCCTCGCCGACCTTGCCGGTCGCGGGCAGCGAGCCGTCGACCATGGGCAGCTGCCCGGAGGTGTAGACGAGACCGTCGTGCTCAGTCGCGGGGATGTAGGCGGCGACGGGCGGGACGACGGGCGGAAGCTGGATGCCGAGCTCGGCCAGACGCGCCGAGACGCTCATGCGCCCGTGCCCTCGAACTGCTGGGCCGCCTGGTGGGCCGCCCCGAGACCGGCGTTGGCTGCTCCCCCGCCCACGGGACGCTTGAAGTAGGCGACGAGCCCGCCCTCGGGTCCAGGAACGACCTGCACGAGCTCCCAGCCCTGCTTGCCCCAGTTGTTGAGGATCGCCGCGGTGTTGTGGATCAGCAGGGGCGTGGTGAGGTACTCCCACGTCGTCATCGGGGCTCCGATCTGTGGCTTTCGCTCGCGCGCCGGCATGCGCGGAGGCACGCGCGCAAGGGGTGGTCCTGAGGCGGATGCCCAGGTATCTCGCTTACGATCACCCTATGCCTCACAAGAAACGCACGGCCACCGGTGTGCTCGGCGGTCTCGCCGGCCTGGTCGGCCTGAGCGCTGTGGCCGGGATCCTCGTCACGGCTACCGTAACCCCCGCCATCGCCGTGTCGGGTTACGCGGCGAGCAGCGCCATCGACGTCTTCGACAAGATGCCGAGCTACCTCGAAGTCGACGAGCTCATGCTGCCGACCGAGTTCTACCGCAAGGACAGCGACGGCAACGACGTCCTCATGACGCAGTTCTACGACCAGAACCGCATTCCCGTCACGTGGGATGAGGTCGCGCCGGTCATGTTCGACGCCATCACGTCGAGCGAGGACAAGAACTACTACACGCACGGCGGCGTCGACCTCCTCGGCACGGCGAGCGCGGTGTTCGGCAACCTGCGCGGTGGCGACACCCGCGGTGGCTCGTCGATCACCCAGCAGTACGTCAAGAACGTGCTGCAGCAGGCGTGCGAGAAGGAAGCGAAGTCGCAGGACGAGGTCGAGGCGTGCTTCCGCTCGACCACCGTCTCCTCCGGCACCGACGGCATCGAGCGCAAGCTGCAGGAGATGCGGTACGCGATCCAGCTCGAGAAGCGGTATCCGAAGAACGAGATCCTCCTCGGCTACCTGAACATCGCGCATTTCGGCGGCACCGTCTACGGCATCGGCGCGGCGTCGCAGTACTACTTCGGCGTGCCCGCCTCGCAGCTCACGATCGGCCAGGCGGCTGCGATCGCCGGCATGGTGCAGGAGCCGAACACGTACCGTCTGGATCGACCCGACAGCGAGTCGAACGGCGCCGCCAACGGCTACGAGCTGACGAAGGACCGTCAGATCTACGTGCTCAACCGCATGTTCTCGGATGGCAAGATCACGCAGGAAGAGCGGGATGCCGCTGTCGCGGAGCCGATCACCCCGAACATCCAGGAGCGCCCGCAGGGCTGCCAGCTCGCCGCCGGCGCCGAGTTCTTCTGCGAGTACGTCCGCAACATCGTCCTCGACGACCCGGCCTTCGGCGAGTCGCTCGAGGAGCGCCAACAGAACCTGCGCCGCGGCGGCATGAAGATCTACACCACTCTCGACCCGCAGCTCCAGGATGCCGCGCTCGACGCGATGTCCGTCGTGCCCGCGACCGACGACCGTCTGAACCTCGGCGCCTCTGGCGTCCAGGTCGAGGTCGGCACCGGCCGCGTGCTCTCGATGGTGCAGAATCGCCCGTTCGCGCCCACCGGAGACGACGCCGGCACGGTGACCCCGGTCAACTACAACGTGCGCAACCAGGACGGCGGCGGTGGTCACTCCGCGGGCTCGACCTACAAGGTGTTCAGCCTCATCAACTGGCTCGAGCAGGGGCACTCCGTGAACGAAGTGATCAACGGCCGTGTCGGGAACAAGCGCGTGCTGACGAGCTGCGACGGCGCCACCCAGAACGTCCGCACCGGCAACAGCGGCCGCCCGAACGAGATCGGCAACTTCCAGAGCAGCAACGGCTACTCGGGCACGATCAAGAAGTTCACCGAAGACTCGCTGAACTCGGGCTTCCTCGCGATGGCCGAGCGCATCTCGGTGTGCTCGACCAACCAGGTCGCGATGAAGATGGGCGTCATGCAGTCCAACGGCGACCCGCTGGACGTCAACAACAACCCCTATGATGTGCTGGGATCCGCGGCGGTGGCACCCATCGACATGGCGGAGGCCTACGCGGCGATTGCCGGTGGAGGCACGCGGTGCGAGCCGAAGGTCATCGACCGTGCGGTCAAGTCCGACGGCACCGACATCACGCCGCAGACGAGTTGCGACCAGGCCATCTCCGCCAACGTCGCCGCCACTGCCGCTTTCGCGCTCGAAGGCGTCATGAACGCGACGGGCCAGGGCGCCCGCATCTTCGACGGCGTGCCGGTGTTCGGCAAGACCGGTATCCACGAGTACGAGCACACCTGGATGGACGGTGCGAGCACCAAGGTGGCCACCGTGGTCTGGGTCGGCAACGTCGACGGCTTCGCGAAGCTCAACGAGTACCGCGTCAACGGCTGGCGACTCGATCAGATCCGAAACGCGATCTGGCCGAAGATGCAGGGAGCGGCGAACGCCAAGTTCGGCGGCGATCGGTTCCCGACCCCGGACACGAACCTCACGAAGAACACCCTCACGGAGCTCCCGAACGTCGTCGGTCAGAACGTCGATGAGGCGCGCGGCATCCTCGAGGCGGCCGGCTTCTCGGTGAACGTCGCCGAGCCCACCGACTCGACCGAGCCCGAAGGCCGGATCGTGTCGCAGGATCCGGGCGCGGGTCGCGCCGCGGGCGGCGCGACCATCACGATCACACCGAGCAACGGTCAGGGCGCCACGGTGCCGCCGGTGACGGGCAACCCGCAGGAGGCCGAGCGCCAACTGCGAGCCGCCGGCTTCACGAGCGTGACAACGGCGTGTACCGAGAAGGACGACCCGCCGCAGCCGACGGTGACGGGCACCAGCCCTGCCGCAGGCGAGGCGGTCGGCCGCGGGACGCAGATCACCATCGAGTACACCGCGAAGAACTGCTGATGGCAGGCGTCCGCAGGACGCTCTCCACGATCGCCACCGCCGGCGCCCTGGGCGCCGGCGGTGCGGTCGTCTGGGGGGTGGGCATCGAGCGCCATCTGTTCACCGTCCGTCGCCACGAAGTCCACGTGCTGCCCGAGGGCAGCCCCAGCATCACCGTGCTGCACCTCTCCGACGCCCACATGGCGCCGTGGCAGCAGCGCAAGCAGCGGTGGATCGCAGAGCTGGCCGAGACGACGCAGCCGGACCTGGTCATCAACACGGGCGACAACCTCGGCCATGCCCGCGGCCTCGCCGGCATCCGCCGCGCCTTTGCTCCCCTCCGCGGCGTGCCGGGCTTCTTCGTCCACGGGTCGAACGACGTGTTCGAGCCGAGCGCGCGGAACCCGCTGCGCTACTTCACGGGCCCCTCGCGTCACGCCAAAGCGGCGCCGAAAATCGACACCGCGGCGATGGACTCGTTCTTCGCCGACGACCTCGGCTGGTCCGAGCTCGACAACGCCGCCGCTGCCGTGCGCGTGGCCGGCATGCGAATCGACGGCGTCGGGGTCGACGACGCGCACCGCGACTGGGACGACCTCGACGTGCTGCCGGGCGCTCTGGCGGCCCTGCAAGGCCGCAGAAGCGCCGACCTGACCCTGGGCGTCACCCACGCCCCGTATCGCCGCGTGCTCGACCGTTTCGTGGATCTGGGGGCGGACATGGTCTTCGGCGGCCACACTCACGGCGGGCAGGTCCGCATCCCCTTCGCCTCGCGCGCCCTCGTCGCCAACTGCGATATTCCGCTCGATCAGGCGCGCGGCCTGAGCTCATGGGGTGCGGACCGTGTCCCACTCAATGTGAGCGCGGGCCTCGGTCACTCCATCTATGCGCCGGTGCGTTTCGGGTGCCGCCCCGAGGCCTCCGTGCTGGTCCTCCGCGCTCGGGCGTGAGCCGATTCGTCTTCCGAGCCGGATCGGGGTAAGCTTGGAGGGTTGCCACGGGGTGTGGCGCAGCTTGGTAGCGCGCGTCGTTCGGGACGACGAGGCCGCAGGTTCAAATCCTGTCACCCCGACAGCGAAGAGGCTCCGCCGCAAGGCGGGGCCTCTTTCATGCCACCGGAGAACGGAGCACGGATGCCCATCCCCCGACTGGTCGCCTTCGACCTCGACGACACCCTCGCTCCCTCGAAGAGCGCCATCAACCCGCGTATCGGGCGCCAGCTGCTCGATCTTGCGGCCCGCGTCGAGGTCGCGATCATCTCCGGCGGACAGCTCGCGCAGTTCACCGCGCAGGTCGTCGACCAGCTGCCCGAGACGGATGCAGACCTGCTGTCGCACTTCCACCTGCTGCCGACCTGTGGAACGCAGTACTACCGCCTCTCCCCCGCCGGCATCGAGACGGTCTACGCCCGCTCGCTGACCGATGACCAGAAGTCCCGCGCCCTCGCCGCGGTCGAGGAAGAGGCGCGTCGGCTCGGCCTGTGGGAGAGCGAGACCTGGGGCCCCATCCTCGAGGACCGTGGGTCTCAGATCACGTTCTCCGCGCTGGGCCAGCAAGCTCCCGTCGACGCGAAGATGGCGTGGGATCCCTCCGGCGAGAAGAAGAATGCGCTGCGAGCGGCGGTGGCAGACCGCATCCCCGACCTCGAGGTGCGCGCGGGCGGCTCGACGTCGGTCGACATCACCGAGCGCGGCATCGACAAGGCCTACGGCATGACGCGCCTGATCGAGCAGAGCGGCATCCCGCAGGACGACATCCTGTTCGTCGGCGACCGTCTCGACGAGAACGGCAACGACTATCCGGTGCTCGCGATGGGCGTGGCCTGCCACGCGGTCGAGGGCTGGGAAGAGACCGCCGACTTCCTCGACCAGCTCATCCCCACGCTTCCGCTGCGCTGACCCACTGACGCGGGCGACACCGCGCCACGCATTCGGGCCCCGGGCCGAGCAGCCTGACGACTGCCGGCACCGGGGCCCGTTGCTTCGCGTCCCGTCGTCAGGCTCGCGACGCCGTCTTGGCCCGCGTGGCGGCGCGACGCGGAGCTGAGCCTGTGATCGGCACGAGCCGCTGCAGCTGCGTGACGTGACGCGGCTCGAGCTCCTCTAGGCTCGAGACGCCGAGCAGCTGCATCGTGCGCTCGATCTCGCTGCGCAGGATCGCGATGGTCCGGTCCACGCCCTGACGGCCGCCCGCCATCAGCCCGTAGAGGTAAGCGCGTCCGATCAGAGTGAACTTCGCGCCCTGCGCGATGGAGGCAACGATGTCGGCACCGTTCATGATGCCGGTGTCGACCATGACCGTGGCGTCCTTCCCGACCTCGCGCACGACCTGCGGCAGGAGGTGGAACGGCACGGGGGCGCGGTCGAGCTGGCGGCCGCCGTGGTTCGAGAGCACGATGCCATCGACTCCGAGGTCGATGAGCCGCTTGGAGTCCTCGACGTTCTGCACGCCCTTGATGACGATCTTCCCGGGCCACATGCTGCGGATGACCTCGAGGTCGTCGTAGCTGATGGTCGGGTCCATCGCGGCGTTGAGGAGTTCGCCGACGGTGCCGCCGGTGGTCGTGAGCGACGCGAACTCGAGCTTGGGCGTCGTGAGGAAGTCGATCCACCACCAGGGGCGCGGGATGGCGTTGACGATCGTCCCGACGGTCAGCGCGGGCGGGATGGAGAACCCGTTGCGCTTGTCACGCAGGCGCGCTCCCGCAACCGGGGTGTCCACGGTGAACATGAGAGTGTCGAAGCCCGCCTCGGCCGCCCGCTTGACGAGACCATATGAGATCTCACGATCGCGCATGACGTAGAGCTGGAACCAGTTGCGTCCGTGCGGGTTGGCCGCCCGGACGCCCTCGATCGACGTCGTCCCGAGCGTCGAGAGGGTGAACGGGATGCCGGCCGCGCCCGCGGCGGATGCCCCCGCGCTCTCGCCTTCCGTCTGCATCAACCGGGTGAATCCGGTCGGGGCGATTCCGAACGGCAACGCCGAGCGCCCGCCGAGGATCTCGGTCGACATGTCGACCGATTCCGCCGGACGCAGGATGTCGGGGTGGAACTCGATGTCCTGGAACGCCTGCCGTGCTCGCGCGAGCGAGATCTCGCCCTCCGCCGCACCGTCGGTGTAGTCGAACGCCGCCTTGGGCGTGCGGCGCTTCGCGATGGTCCGCAGATCATCGATCGTCAGGGCCGACGTGAGTCGGCGGCGGCGTCCATTGAGATCGGGGGCCTTGAACTGCATCAGTTCGAGCAGCTCGGGAATCTTGGGCAACTGTCGGGTGACCATATTCTCTCCTCAGTTCCGGCGGGGCCGACGGGGTCGGACCGGATGGGTTCAGGTGGATTCGGGGCGCACGGGGTTCGCGGACGCGTAGTACCCCGTGATGTGGTCGTGGACGGCGGTGCGGGCATCGTCTACCCGCTGTTCGTCGATCGCCGCCACGATCGCGTTGTGCTCGTCGCGCAGGCGGTCCACCGCGCTGTCCCAATCCGGGATGCGCGCGGCACCCTGGAGCACGTAGTCCTCGATCGACGATCGGAGGCCCGCCATCATCGCCGCCACGACTTCGTTGCCCGACGCCTCGGCCAAGGCGACGTGGAACTGCGCATCGAGTACCAGGAAGTCGGCGGGGCTGAGGTCGGCGGCATCCATCGCACGGAGCGCTTCGCGCGCCCGCTCGAGATCGACGTCGGACGAGCCGGCCAGCTCACCGGCGACCCACTCCTCGAGCAGGAGACGCGTGTTCACGACATCCGAGATGGCGAAGCCCTGCGCGGCGACCTGCAACCGAAGGAGCGCCTGCATGCCGCCGGTCGGGCGGGCCACGACGATGGCCCCCGCGCTCGGCCCCGATCCCGTCGCGGTGCGGATGAGGCCCATGACCTCCAGCACGCGGAGCGCTTCGCGCACGCTGGATCGCCCGACCCCGAGCTGCGCGACGAGGTCGCGCTCGGACGGCAGTCGGTCGCCGGGACCGAGCTTGCCGGCGAGAAGATCGGATTCGATCTTCTCCAATACGACGCGCCAGGCGCGCGCCGGGGTTCCGTCAGCCATGACGCCCCTCTCCTTGGTGGCCGGACCACGATACATCTTGTGGTCTGACCGCGCAAAGCCCTGGACAGGCGCGTCGTGAAACGTATCAGTCGCCGGATGCCTCAGGCGAGGCGACCACCCGACTCGCGGAGATAGCACTCAGCGCACATCGACTCGTACGTCACCCGGTCGAGAGCGAGCTCGTCGATCGCCACCTGGTCGCCTTCGAACACGAAGCGTCCGCCGACCAGACGTGCGTTGAAGAGGGCCTTCCGCCCGCAGCGGCAGATCGTCTTCAGCTCTTCGAGACTGTGCGCGAGCTCCATCAGACGCGCCGAACCGGGAAAGGCGCGGGTCTGGAAATCGGTGCGGATGCCGTAGGCGAGCACCGGGACGTTCTCCTCCACCACGGTCCGCAGCAGATCGTCGACCTGCTCCGACGTCAGGAACTGCGCTTCGTCGATGAGGAGGCAGGCGACATCCGCTCCCGTCTCGGCGCGCACGCGCTCACGATGCACGCCGAAGACGGCCCGCAGGTCGTCGTCCGCACCGACGAGGAAGTCGACGTCTCGCTCGACGCCCAGCCGGCTTGCGATCTGGCCGGCGCCCTTCGTGTCGATCTCGGGCTTCGCGAGCAGCACGTGCTGGCCGCGCTCCTCGTAGTTGTAAGCCGCCTGCAGGAGAGCCGTCGACTTGCCGGAGTTCATGGCTCCGTAACGGAAGTAGAGCTTGGCCATGCCCGTCAGGGATTGATCGAGAGCGCTTCGGCCGTCGCCTCGATCGACGCGCGAGCGGCATCCGCCCGCGGGTTCAGCGGCTGCCCGTAGCTCGGGATGAGCTTCTTCAGCTCGGGCTCCCAGCCCGCGATGCGGTCGGGGAAGCACGTCTTGAGAAGTCCGAGCATGATGGATGCCGCAGTCGAGGCGCCCGGCGAGGCCCCCAGCAGACCGGCGATCGACCCGTCGGCAGAGGTCACGACCTCGGTGCCGAACTGCAGCACGCCGCCCTTCTTCGGGTCCTTCTTCATGACCTGAGCACGCTGACCGGCCTGGATCAGCTCCCAGTCCTCGTCTTTCGCGGTCGGCATGAAGACGCGGAGCGACTCCACCTTCTTGCGGTGGTTCTTGAGCAGCTCGCCGACGAGGTACGAGATGAGACTCGGGTTGTCGACGGCCACCTTCAGCATCGGCAGCAGGTTGTGGGGGCGCACCTGCGACACGATGTCGGTGATGCGGCCGTTCTTGAGGAACTTCGGGCTGAACGTCGCGAACGGTCCGAACAGCAGCGAGGCCTCGCCGTCGACGACGCGGGTGTCGAGGTGGGGAACCGACATCGGCGGAGCACCCACCGAGGCCTGCGAGTACACCTTGGCCTTGTGCTGCGAGACGACGGCGGGGTTCGTGGTCTTGAGGAACTGCCCGCCGATCGGGAAGACGCCGTAGCCCTTGATCTCGGGGATACCCGACTTCTGCAGCAGCTTCAGCGCCCAGCCGCCGGCCCCGACGAAGACGAAGCGCGCGTCGGTGTGCCCGGGGGTCTTGCCGAGGCGATTGCGCCAGAAGACCCGCCACGAGCCGTCCTTCTGGCGGCTCAGCGTGCGCACCTCACGGTCGGTGATGACCTCCACGCCCTGCTCCTGCAGGTGCGAGAACAGCTGCCGGGTGAGCGATCCGAAGTCGACATCCGTGCCGGCGGGGACGCGCGTCGCCGCGAACGGCTCGCCCTTGCGGCGCTCCTGCATCAGCAGCGGCGCCCACTGGTTGATGACGCGCGAGTCTTCCGAGTACTCGATGCCCGCGAAGAGGGGCTGGTCCTTGAGCGCCTCGTAGCGGCGCTTGAGGAACGCGACGTCCTTCTCACCGCGGACGAAGGTCATGTGAGGCGTCGCGTTGATGAACGTCGACGGCTCGTCGAGGATGCCGCGCTCGATGAGCGAGGCCCAGAGCTGACGGCTCTGCTGGAACTGCTCGTTGATCGTGATCGCCTTGCCGGGATCTACCGAGCCGTCCGACGCCTCGGGCGTGTAGTTCAGCTCGCACAGCGCGGCGTGGCCCGTGCCCGCGTTGTTCCACGGGTTCGAGCTCTCCTGCGCCAGATCCGACAGGCGCTCGTGCACCTCGATCTTCCAATCGGGCTGGAGCTGCTTCAGCAGCACACCGAGCGTGGCACTCATGATGCCCCCGCCGATCAGGACGACGTCGACCTTTTCACTCACGATGCACCAGTCTATCCCGGTGGCGGCGCGCGGCATCCCGCCGCCCCGCCTTGACGTCAGAGACGCTCGGCGACGATCTCCGCGATCTGCACCGCGTTCAGCGCGGCACCCTTGCGGAGGTTGTCGTTGCTGATGAACAGCACGAGTCCCTTGCCCTCGGGCGCGGACTGGTCGGCGCGGATGCGGCCGACGTAGCTCGGGTCGTTGCCGGCTGCCTGCAGAGGCGTCGGGACCTCCTCGAGCACGACACCGGGCGCCGCGGCCAGGACCTCGCGCGCCCGCTCCGGCGTGATGTCGCGCGAGAACTCGGCGTGGATAGACAGCGAGTGACCCGTGAACACGGGGACGCGCACGCAGGTGCCGGCGACACGCAGGTCGGGCAGCTCGAGGATCTTGCGGCTCTCGTTGCGGAGTTTCTTCTCCTCATCGGTCTCGTTGTCGCCGTCGTCCACCAGGTTGCCGGCGAACGGGATGACGTCGAACGCGATCGGGGCGATGTACTTCTCGGGCTGCGGGAAGTCGACCGCCGAGCCGTCGTGCACGAGATCGAGCGTGTGTCCCTGAGCGAGGACCCCCTCGACCTGGCCGAGCAGCTCTTCGGCGCCGGCGAGGCCCGAGCCCGAGACCGCCTGATAGGTCGAGACGATGAGGCGCTCGAGCCCCGCCTCGGTGTCGAGCACCTTCAGCACCGGCATCGCGGCCATCGTGGTGCAGTTCGGGTTCGCGATGATGCCCTTCGGCGGGGTAACCGTGGCGTGGGGGTTGACCTCGCTGACGACGAGGGGAACCTCGGGGTCCATGCGCCAGGCGCTGGAGTTGTCGATGACGACGGCGCCCGCTTCTGCGAAGCGCGGCGCGTGCGCGCGCGATCCGGTCGCCCCCGCAGAGAAGAGCGCGATGTCGATGCCGGCGGGGTCTGCGGTGGCGATGTCCTCGATGATCACATCGTGCCCGGCGAACTCGATCGAGGTGCCCGCCGAGCGCGCGGTGGCGAACAAGCGCAGTTCGCGGATCGGGAAGTTCCGCTCGACGAGAATCTCGCGCATGACCTTTCCGACCTGGCCAGTGGCGCCGACGACGGCGACGGAGAGTCCGGAATCGGAGATGCGGGTCATAGCGGTTCCTTGCGTGGAGCGTGATCGGGTTTCGGCGATTCTATCGGCGCACCGGGGCGGGTCCGACGCACGTGACGGCCGATGACCGCGCGATTCACGCCATCTCGGGGCGGTTCCACTCCCCCGGCACGTCGAGGGCGCCGTAAGCGAGGTCGACCCCGCCAGTGCCGACGGAGGCGGTGCAGACGAGCAGCGACAAGGTCGGGACGCCGTACGGACGGTTGTCGCGGATGATCGCGGCGTCGTCGGTGGCCGGGGTGGCCGCGGTGTCCTGGAGCACGTCGAGCCAGGGCTGCAGGCCGTCCGCGCGATCGAGCTCCGGCGCGGCCGCCGCGAACTCGCCGAGCCAGCGACGGATCCGGGCGGTGCGCGGATCGTCGACGTCGTCGTGGGCGATCATGTGGGTGCCGGGACGGAGGTCGACCGTCCGCAGGGTCGCGGCATCCCACATCGAGACGCGGACCCCACCGGGCGAGACGTCGACGAGATTGAAGCCGTGCGTGGGCGGGGCGCCCGTCGGCGGCGAGCCCGCGACCGCATCCAGGACGATGCCGCCGCGCGACAGCGCCGGCGCGCCATCCGGGAGCACGTCGGCTCGATTCAGGATGACGGCCAGCCGGCGAGCGGCCGGGTCGGCGGCGAGCCAGGCCCCGCCGGCGCGACGGTCGCGCACGCCGACGACATCGGCGTGCGTGTCGGGCCACCAGGGACCGATCGGGTCCCACGCACGCGACGGATCCTCGTCGCGGACGGCCAGCAGCCGAACCGGCCGGCTCGGATCGGCGGGCACCTGGATGACGACGGTGCACATGGGATCACTCGCTCTCGGCGGCCGGTGGTCGATCCGCGCACCCCGCCCGGGGCCGTGGGAGGATCGGGGGCATGTTCATCGTAGTCGGGGTCACCGGTGGCATCGCCGCCTACAAGAGCGTCCAGCTCGTACGGCTGCTCGTCCAGCAGGGGCACGACGTCCACGTCATCCCCACCGAGGACTCGCTGCGCTTCATCGGCCTGACGACATGGGAGGCGATCAGCCGCAACCCCGTCACGACGTCCGTCCACGACGACGTCGCGCGTGTGCGGCACGTCGCCCTGGGGCAGAGCGCCGACCTCGTGATCGTCGCGCCCGCGACGGCCAACACGATCGCGTCGATGGCCGCGGGTCTGGCATCCGACCTGCTGGGCACGACGCTCCTCGCCACCACGGCACCCGTCGTGGTCGCCCCTGCGATGCACACCGAGATGTGGCGGCACCCGGCGACCGCCGCCAACGTCGCCACGCTCCGCGAGCGCGGCGTGCTGCTCGTCGGGCCCGCGGACGGCCCGCTGACCGGCGGCGACAGCGGCCCGGGCCGCATGTCGGAGCCAGAGGACATCGTCGCGGCGGCTCTCGCGCTGGTGTCCCCCGCGCCGACCGACCTCGACGGCCTGCACGTCGCGGTCTCGACCGGGGGCACCCGCGAACCGCTCGACCCCGTGCGCTTCCTCGGCAACCGGTCGAGCGGTCGTCAGGGCGCGGAGATCGCCGTCGAGGCGGCGCGGCGCGGCGCCACGGTGACGCTCGTCGCGGCATCCGTCGACGCCGGCGTTCTCGACGCCGCCATCGCGCACCCGCGCATCACGGTCCAGCATGTCGAGACCGCGGCTGAGCTCGGCGGGGCGATGTCGGATGCCGCCGCCGCGGCAGAGATCGTCATCATGGTCGCAGCCGTCGCCGACTATCGCGCCGCTCGGGTGTCGGAGCACAAGCTGCGGAAGGAGGACGGTCCGCTCGAGACGATCGAGCTGGTGCCGAACGACGACATCCTCGCAGGGCTCGCCGCCGCTCGCCGCGACGGTCAGACCGTTGTCGGGTTCGCCGCCGAGACCCGGGACGACGACCTGCTGGAGCGCGCGCGACGCAAACGCGACCGCAAGGGCGTCGACCTCCTCGTCGTGAACGAGGTCGGGTGGGACGCCGGTTTCGGTGCGGGCGAGAACGCCGTCGCCGTCATCGGACACGGCGGCACGGTTGTCGCCGAAGCCTCCGGTCCGAAGGACGCCGTCGCGCGCGCAATCTGGGACGCGATCGTCGCGCTCCGCGCCGCGAGCTGACGCTCAACCCCTGGCCGGGCGCGATACATCCGTCGGATGTGTGGTGCCCACGCGCACTCAGAGTCACGCGGAGGCGACACCAGCACCACCGGTCCTGCAGGTGTATCGCCACCGCCACGCCGCGGCGGGGCCGACTGCGGACGAGCGGGATCAGCTCAGGGCGCGCTCGCGGATGAAGGCCGTCAGCGCGGCGGCGTCGTCGGGCAGGTCGACGACGTGCTGCGGCGCATCGAGCATCGCCTGCAGCTCGTCGGAGTAGGTCATGTCGATCCCGATGGCTTCACGGATGGTCTCCGCGAACTTCTCGGGCTTGGCGGTCTCGAGGACGAGCATGGCCTCGCCGGGCTCGATGTACTGGCGAGCAACGGTGACTCCGTCGGCGGTGTGCGGGTCGATGATCTCGCCCGCTTCCTCGTGGACCGCGCGGATGGTGGCGAGGCGGTCGGCGTGCGTGGACGTTCCGCTGACGATGCCGAACTCGGCGGTGAAGCGAGCGAGGTCGGCGGAGAAGTCCGCGAAACCCTGCGACTCGAGATCCTTCCACGCCGCGACGACGCGCTCGGGGTCTCGCCCGACGAGTTCGAAGATGAAGCGCTCGAGGTTCGAGGCCTTGGAGATGTCCATCGACGGGCTCGAGGTCTGCAACGTCTGCGCGGCGGAGCGCGGACGGTAGATGCCGGTGCGGAAGAACTCGTCGAGCACGTTGTTCTCGTTCGCCGCCAGCACGAGCCGGCGGATCGGCAGACCCATCTCGCGCGCGTAGAACCCCGAGAGGATGTTGCCGAAGTTGCCGGACGGCACCGTGATCGAGACCTCGGCGTGGCCGTCGGCGTCCGTCGCGCGCAGCCAGGCCCAGAAGTAATAGACGACCTGCGCCGTGATGCGGGCGAGGTTGATCGAGTTGACCGCGCCGAGGCGCAGCGACCGCTTGACCTCGAGGTCGCCCGCGAGCTCCTTGACCAGGTTCTGGCAGTCGTCGAAAACGCCCTCGATGGCTATGTTGTGGATGTTCGGCTCGTCGAGCGAGAACATCTGCGCCCGCTGGAACGGGCTCATGCGGCCCTGCGGCGACAGCATGAACACGGCGATGCGCTCCTTGCCGCGCAGCGCGTACTCAGCGGCCGATCCGGTGTCGCCCGAGGTCGCACCGAGAACGTTGAGCACGGACCCCGTGCGCGCGAGAGCGTGCTCGACGACCTGACCGAGGAACTGCATCGCGAGATCCTTGAAGGCCAGCGTGGGGCCCTCGGAGAGCCCGACCAGCGTGATCCCGCCACCGATCCGCCGCAGCGGCACGACAGCATCGGGGAAGGGAGCGTATGCGGCCTCGGTCATGCGGGCGAGGTCGTCGCGCTCGATGTCGGTGGCGAAGAGCGCCAGGACCTCGGTGGCCAGCTGCGGGTAGGTCAGGGCACGCCAGCGCTCCAGGGTCTCGGGCGAGACCGAGGGCATCTCTTGCGGCACGGCGAGACCGCCATCGGTCGCGAGCCCCTCGAGGAGAGCGTCGCAGTACGGCAGCGGCTCAGCGCCGCCTCGGGTCGAGATGTACAGCACGCGGGGCTCCTCGGTGACGGGTCGGGGACGGCTTTCGATTGTCGCAGGTGCCGCGCCTGCCCGGCGTCGGCGGGGCGTCGACGGCCGGCGGGGCGTCAGCGCCCGGTGCCGGCGTAGACGACCGCTTCGGTGTCGCCGTCGAGCCCGTACGCCGTGTGCACGACGCGAGCCGCCTCGGCGAGCTCGTCGCCGCGGACGACGACGGAGATGCGGATCTCCGAGGTCGAGATCATCTCGAGGTTCACCCCGGCGTTCGACAGCGCTTCGAACAGCGTCGCGGAGACGCCCGAGTGCGTGCGCATCCCGGCACCGACGACGGAGAGCTTTCCGATCTGATCGTCGTGCACGAGGCTCTCGAAGCCGACCTCGCTCTGCTCGCCCGCGAGGGCGCGGAGCGCGACGGTCGCATCCGTCTTGGGCAGCGTGAACGAGATGTCGGTGCGACCCGTCGTGGCCGCCGAGACGTTCTGGACGATCATGTCGACGTTCGCGCCCGACTTCGCCACGATCTTGAAGATCTCGGCAGCCTTGCCCGGGACGTCGGGCACGCCGATGACGGTGATCTTGGCCTGGCTGAGGTCGGTGGCGACGCCCGCGACGATCGGCTCTTCCATCTCTTCTTCCTTTCGGCCTTCGGGCAGCGTCATCCCGGGACCGAGCACGAACGTGCCGGACCCCGAGCTGAACGTCGACCGGGCGTTGATCATGACGCCGTGACGGCGGGCGTACTCCACCGCACGGATGTAGAGGACCTTGGCGCCGTTCGCGGCGAGCTCGAGCATCTCCTCCGCCGAGACGACGCCGAGCTTGCGAGCCTTAGGCACAACGCGCGGGTCGGCGGTGTAGATGCCGTCGACGTCGCTGTAGATCTCGCAGACGTCGGCCGAGAGCGCTGCGGCGAGCGCGACGGCCGTGGTGTCGGATCCGCCACGGCCGAGCGTCGTGATGTCGCGGGTGTCGCGGTTGAACCCCTGGAACCCCGCGACGATGACGATCGCTCCCTCGTCGAGGGCCTCGCGCAGCCGCACGGGCGTGACGTCGACGATGCGCGCGGCACCGTGCGTGGCATCCGTGATCATGCCCGCCTGGCTGCCGGTGAACGACCGCGCCTCGAAGCCCATCGAGTGGATGGCCATCGCCAGGAGCGCCATCGAAATGCGCTCGCCCGAGCTCAGGAGCATGTCGAGCTCGCGGGGAGCCGGGATCGGTGCGACCTCGTTCGCGAGATCGAGCAGCTCATCGGTGGTGTCGCCCATCGCGCTCACCGCGACGACGACGTCATGACCGGCGCGGCGGGTGTCGACGATGCGCTTCGCGACCCGCTTGATGCTCTCCGCGTCGGCGACGGACGACCCGCCGTACTTCTGCACGATCAATGCCATGTGGGACTCCCGGATGCCGGTGCCGGCGCGATTGCTACGGGCGCCCGGATGCCGCGCCCACCGGACCATCTTACGGAGCGTCCCATGCGCGCAGCGCCATGTGACGACCCGTCCGGGAGCGAGGCCCCGGGCGCACGGACCTAGGCTGGAACCCATGGGACGCCGCTCGCTCTTCACGGCGCTGAATGCGCTCGTCCACACCTCCGATCCGGCCGGCGGCCCGGCGACGGAGATGCTCCCGGTGATCGACGACGCGTTCGCGGTGCGGGTGCTCGACCTGGCGATCCGACTCGGCGAGACGATGCTCGTGGCGGGCTCGCCGGCCAGCGAAGTGACCCTCACGATCGTGCGGGTCTCGGGGGTCTACGGCCTCGACCCGGTGCACGTCGACGTGACGTACAACTCGATCACCGTCGCGCACCATCGCAGCGGCGAGGACCGACCGATCACGCTCATGCGCGTGGTCCGCGGCGCCGCGCCCGACCATGCACGGCTGCAGCGGTTGCAGGCGCTCGTGGCCGAGATCCGGTCGGGACTCCCCCTGGATGCCGCGGCCCTGCGCTTCCGCGGCATCCGTCGCACACCGTTCCGGTATCAGCAGCCCGTCGCCGTCGCCGCGCAGGCGCTGCTGGCGGTCGGGGTCGCGGTGATGTTCGGGGCGAACTGGCTCGTCATCGTGCTGTCGTTCCTCGCCGCGGGGTCGGCGGCGGTGACCCAGTTCCTCCTGGGCCGGGCGCGCGTGCCGTTCTTCTTCAGTCAGATCGCCGGGGCGTTCGTGCTCACGATCGTCGCCGCGGCCTCCCCGCTTCTTCGAGCGACGGGGTGGGAGGCCGCGATGACCATGCGCCCCTCCGTCATCGTCGCCTCGGGCATCGTGCTGATGCTGGCGGGCCTCACCGTGGTCGGGGCGGCTCAGGACGCCATCGACGGTTTCGCGCTGACGGCGATGGGCCGCATCCTCGAGCTGGTGACGCAGACTCTCGGCGTCGTGCTCGGCATCCTCGCCGGCATCGAGACCGCGCGAGTCATCGGGCTGGGCCTGGAGGCCCCGACGGAGGCGCTGCCGCTCGGACCCGTGCCGCTGCAGTTCCTCGGCGCAGGTCTGATCGCCCTCGCCGTCGCCGTCATCAACGGGGCCGGGCTCCGCATCATCGTCGTCAGCGTCGCGCTCAGCATCGTCGCGTGGCTCGGATACGTGGCCGCGGCCTCGCTCGGCTTCGAGACGGCGGCGGCGAGCGGCGTCGGCGCGTTCGTCGGGAGCCTCGTCGGCATTCTCGCCGCTTATCGTCTGCACGTTCCGTCTGTCGCGATCACGACGGCGGCGATCCTGCCCATGGTCCCCGGTGCCGCGGTGTTCCGCGGGCTCCTCGGCGTGGTCGAGTCGGGTGACAGCCCGGCGACCCTGCTCACCGGATTCAGCACCCTCGCGGCAGCCGCGACCGTCGGCATCGCCCTGGCGGTGGGCGCGTCGCTCGGCATCTACCTCGGCCAGCCGCTCCGCGCGTCGCTGGGGTCGGTCATCCGTGCGCGCGCGCGGGTGCGCTGAAACCGAGAGAAGCGAAACGGCCGCGTCACGAGCAGGCGGGGAACCTGCCGCGGACGCGGCCGAGACGAAGCGACGCGGAGATCAGCCGAACAGCGCGGCGGCCTCCTCGTAGCGGTACAGCGGAACGGTGTTCAGCTCGCCGAGGGCCTCGTCGAACGAGACGCGGACGATGTCGGTGCCCTTGAGCGAGACCATCTGACCCCAGGCACCGTCGACGAGCGCGTCGGCCGCCGCGAGCCCGAGGCGCGTGGCCAGCACACGGTCGAACGCGGACGGCGAGCCGCCGCGCTGGATGTGACCGAGCACGGTGGCGCGCGTCTCGATGCCGGTCAGGCGCTCGATCTCGGGAGCGAGCACCTCGCTGATGCCACCGAGACGGGGACGGTTGAACGCGTCGAGGCCCTTGTCGCTGTAGGCCTCGTCCTGACCCTTCAGCTTGAAGCCCTCCGACACGACGACGAGCGGGGCGCGGCCACGGTCGAACGCCTTGGTCACCTGCGCCGTGATCTCCTCGATCGACATCGGCACCTCCGGGATGCAGATGACGTGGGCGCCGGCGGCGATGCCGGCGTGCAGGGCGATCCAGCCGACGTGACGGCCCATGACCTCGGCCACCATGCAGCGCTGGTGCGAGTCACCGGTCGTGCGCAGGCGGTCCATCGCGTCGGTCGCGATGTTGACGGCGGTGTCGAAGCCGAACGAGTAGTCGGTCGCCTTCAGGTCGTTGTCGATAGTCTTCGGCACACCGAGGACGTTGATGCCGTCGTTGGCGAGACGGTTGGCCGCAGCGAGCGTGCCTTCGCCGCCGATGGCGATGATGCCGTCGATGCGGTGCTTGTCGAGGGTCGCCGCGATGTTCTCGGCGCCGCCACGGGGGCCTTCGTACGGGTTGGTGCGGCTCGTACCCAGAATGGTTCCGCCGACCTTCGACAGGCCCTTCACCTCGTGGCGCGTGAGGGGGAAGAAGTCGCCGTCGACGACGCCGCGCCAGCCGTCGCGGATGCCGACGAACTCGATGTTGTACGAGGTGGTGCCCTTGAGCACGACGCCTCGGATGACAGCGTTGAGTCCGGGGCAGTCGCCGCCGCTGGTGAGGATGCCGATCTTCATGGGGAGATCCTTCGTTGTTGCTCAGGGTGGAGTGTGGCGACGCTGCCTCAGGTCGAGACTATCGTCGCGGCGCGGGTGCTGCCAGGCGAGCCCGCCGGGAGAACTCGCGAGGCCCGTGCGGATGCGACCAGGCGCGCCCTCCGACCACCGACGAACAGCGGAGAGGACGGCTCAGTCCGCGCCGAGCGCCTGACGCAGCAGGTGCATGAGAGCCGACAGCTGCACCGAGTCGCTCGAGGTCGGGTCGACGGCCTCACCATCGAGCGCCCGAGCCGCGAGACCCTGCTTCGAGTCGATGAGCTCGGCGATCTTCGTGTCGATCGTGTGAGCGGCGATGATCCGCCACGCGGTGACGGGCTCCTCCTGACCGATGCGGTGCACCCGGTCGATCGCCTGCGTCTGCTCGGCCGCCGTCCACGACAGCTCGGCGAGGACGACGTTCGAGGCTGCCTGCATGTTCACGCCGACGCCGGCAGCCGTCAGCGAGCACACCGCGATGGCGACATCGGGATCGTTGTTGAACGCGTCGATCGCGTCCTGGCGTGCCGTCGCGCTCTGATCGCCGCGCAGCGACACGGTCCGCAGCCCGGCGGCCGCGAAGTGGGCCTCAGCGGCATCCATGACGTCGATGTGCTTGGCGAAGAACACGACCTTGCCGACGGAGCGCTGCAGCTGGGCCGCGTAGTCGGCGGCGAGCACGGCCTTGGCCTGGCCGATGCGGCGGACCATCGTGAAGACGTTCTCGGCGCCGGTGCCCGCGGCCTTCGACTCCTCGAGCTCCTGCGTCGCGACGAGGCGCACGATGTCGGAGTCGGCCTCGCCGATGAGCACACGGTCGCCGCGCGCCTCGATGATCCGGCGGTACCGCGCGGCGAGACGCTCGCCGAGCTCGTGCTCGGCCTGGCGGATCGACCGGCCGTACTCGTCGTCGAGCTGCACGGGCAGGTCGGCGATGAGCTTGTCGGGAAGGTCGGCGGCGACGTCCTTCTTCTTGCGGCGCACGATGCCCATCGAGATGACGGCGTCGCGGGCAGCGGGATAGAACGCCTTGTCGGCCGGCGTGAGGCCGGTCTCGTCCAGACGCTCCATGAGCACGGGGCCGGGCTTCTCGCCGTTGGTCCACCCCAGGAACCGCCAGATCGCGTCGAAGTCCTCGACGTCGTTGATCAGCGGGGTTCCGGTGAGGGCCAGCATGAGCGGGTCGCGCACCTGCTCGCGAATGCGGCCCGCGAGGGCGAGCACGTTCTGCGAACGCTGCGAGCTGAGGTTCTTGATGAAGTGCGCCTCGTCGACGACCATGCCGCGCAGGCCGATCGAACCGAGCCACGAGAGGTGGCGGTCGAGCACCTCGTAATTGACGATGAAGACGTCGGCGAACGCGTCGATCTGATCGCCGTCGCCCGAGATCACGGTCGCGCGTCGCTGCGGCGTCCAGCGCTCGACCTCGCGCGCCCAGTTCATCTTGACCACGTTCGGCACGACGGCCAGCAGCGGATAGGCGCCGGCGACGGATGCTGCGAGCACCGACTGCGCCGTCTTTCCGAGACCCGGCTCGTCGGCAAGCAGGAACGAGCGGTGACCGGCTCGCACCGACTCGAGGAACCGCGACTGGTGCGGCATGATCTCGAGACCCTTGGGCGACAGGCGGTCGAACTCCGGCACGGGAGGCAGGTCCATCGAGGCAGCCGCCCCGCCGGCGCCGGACTCGAACGCCTTGTAGAGCGGCCCCATCAACTCCCAGCCGTCGAGTCTCCGACGCGGGGTGTCGTGCGGCGCGTGCAGCTCGAGGTCGGGCGCGAGGAAGGGGTTCGCCTCGCGTCGTGCGATCACCTGCGGCGGTGTGACCTGCCGGTCGGCGAGAGCCGCGGGCACGACGGGCGCCTGAACCGGAGCGGCATCGGTGATGATGAGCTCGTCCTCCGGCAGCTCGGCACCCGACTCGAGAAGCCAGTCGCGCCGCATCCGCTTCGCCACCGGCGACGTCGCCTGGTCGACCTCGAGCAGCTGGATGAGAGACGTGTCGCGCGCGGCCGTCTTCGCGAGGATCGTGGCGACGCCGTCGAGCCGCTTGAGCAGCTCCGCCCGGGCGGCGGTGGAGACGTTCTCGTCGGCCTTCACCCGCGCGCGCTCTTCGCGCACCAAGAAGGCGATGACCTGGAACTTGACGCGGTTCGTGGGTCCGAGCTTTCCGCGCTGGGCCTTGGCCTCGACCTCGCGCACCTTGCGCGCCAAGATCGGGATCAGCGGCGCGTCATCATCGCGTCGGGCGGACGAAGATCTCCGTCGGCGGTTGGCGGTCGCTGCGGCGGTGGCCATGGTCGGCATGCTCCTCCTGAGCCTGAGTGCCGGAGTTCCGTCGTGACGGAAACGTACGAGGTGCCGCTCGAACGGACACCGGAGCGTCATGCGAGCGAAGGGCGTTCGCGTCGGTCGGCCACGGGCACTCGCTTCAGCGAGCTGCGGCGTCGAACCCGACGATGTCCCCGCTCACCATTCTATGCCATGACCGGCGCGCCCCGCGATGCGGGGCGTTACTCAGCGCCAGAGCTGAGCGACGATGCCGGGGGTGTAGGAATCGGGGCTGTAGTTGACCCACCGCGTCGACACCCAGGCGTTCCCGCGAAGGAAGTGAGTCTCACCCAAGTCGACGACTTCTTCGTCCATCGAGAGCATCTGCTGCGATGTCCGGAAGTAAACGCCTCCCGAAGCTTCCTCTGAGCCGAAGCCCGCGGTGGACAACGCGTCAGCGATGAGTTCGGACTGGGCGGGCGAGACGAGTGCCACGGTGGTCGCGATGCCTCGGTCGGAGGGCTTTCCCCACGTGCAACGCAAGCTCGGCACCCCCGATTCGAGCACCGTCAGGGCCTCGGCGTTCTCGGTCGAGTACATCGTCACGCCAGGGTCGTTCAGCGGGGCGATCTCAGCGTCGAGCGTGGCGCGCAGATCGCCCGTGAAGAGCTCGTCGCATGACGACGGCAGATTGATCTCGTCGGTTGTCGACCGCGTCTCGACAGGGCTTGGCGTCTCCGACGGAGTGGGCGCGAGCGACGGCGTCGCGGCCGACTCGGACGGAGCGGGTGTAGCAGCTCCGCCGGCGGGAGTCGCGCATGCCGTAGCCAGCAGCGCGACCGCCGTGACGACCGGGATGAAGCGGAGAGCTGTGCGGTGTCTGACGGCCATGAACTGATCCTAACGAGCCGGGTCGGCTACGCGCTCCGGCGCGCGGGCCGCAACGCCGATCGCAGTCGCAGGCTGTTGAGCACGACGAAGACGCTCGAGAACGCCATGGCGGCCGCGGCGACCATCGGGTTGAGCAGACCGGCCACCGCGAGCGGCACGGCGGCGACGTTGTAGGCGAAGGCCCAGAACAGGTTGCCGCGAATGATGCCGAGGGTACGGCGGCTGAGTTCGATCGCCTCGGCCACGGCCCGGGGGCTGCCAGCGGTGAGCGTGATGTCGCTGGCGTGCTTGGCGGCATCCGTGCCACCGCCCATCGCGATGCCGAGGTCGGCAGCGGCGAGGGCGGCCGCGTCGTTGACGCCGTCGCCGACCATCGCGACGCGCTTCCCCGCGGCCTGGCGGCGCCGTACCTCCTCGAGCTTGCCCTCGGGACGCACGTCGGCGACCACGTCGTCGATGCCCAGCTCGCGGGCGACCGCCCCCGCGGCGCCGGCGTTGTCGCCGGTGACCAGGACCACCGAGGCCCCGGTGCGGTGCAGCCGCGCCACGGCTTCGCGGGCGTCGTCGCGGACCCGGTCCGAGACCGCGATGACCGCACGGACCGCCCCGTCCCAGCCGACGGCGACGACGGAAGCACCGGATGCCGCGGCGTCGCGCGCGGCTTCATCGAGCTCGGAGCTCAGCTCGCCCAGTCGCTGGGTGACGAAGGCGACGCTCCCCGCGGTGACCTCGCGCCCCTCGACTACGCCGCTGACGCCGCCTCCGGCGACGCCCGTGAACTCCGTCACCGGCGGCACGGTGCCAGCGGCTGCGACGATCGCGCGCGCGATCGGGTGCTCCGAGGCGGATTCGACGGCGCCGGCCGCCCGCAACGCGTCGTCGCGATCGGCTCCGGCCGCGGTGACGACCGAGGCGACGGACATCCGCCCCTCGGTGAGGGTGCCGGTCTTGTCCATGAGCACGACGTCGATGCGCTCGGCGGCCTCGAGGGCTTCGGGACCGGTGATGAGGATGCCGAGCTCGGCGCCTCGGCCGGTGCCGACGAGGACGGCGATGGGCGTCGCGAGCCCGAGCGCGCACGGGCAGGCGATGATCAGGACCGCGACGGCGGCGGTGAAGCCCGCGGCGACGGGTGCGCCGGCGATGACCCAGCCGAGAAGGGTCAGCACTGCCACGACGATGA
Source organism: Microbacterium sp. 1262 (assembly GCF_040544895.1). NCBI lineage: Bacteria > Bacillati > Actinomycetota > Actinomycetes > Micrococcales > Microbacteriaceae > Microbacterium > Microbacterium sp. 1262. The sequence goes on along the minus strand of NZ_JBEPKU010000001.1, from coordinate 477,051 downwards.
CGACGGGGACGAACACCGCCGAGACGCGGTCGGCGAGACGCTGCACGCGGCTCTTGCCCGACTGGGCCTCGTCGACCAGCCGCGCCAGATGCGCGAGGCGGGTTTCGTCGCCGACCGAGGTGGCGCGTACCCGCAACCGTCCGCCGGAGGCGATCGTGCCGCCGGTGACCTCGGAACCGGGGCCGACGTCGACGGGCACCGACTCGCCCGTCAGCATGCTCTCGTCCACCGCCGCCGCGCCGTCGACGACGATGCCGTCGGTGGCCACCTTCTCACCGGGCCGCACGATGAACTCGTCGCCCGCATGCAGCGCGTCGATGCCGACGCGACGCCCGTCCGGCAGCTCGACATCCGCCGCCCCGAGCTCGAGCAGGGCGCGCAGCGCGGCGCCCGCACGTCGCCGCGAGCGCTGCTCGATGTAGCGACCGAGCAGGATGAGCACGGTCACCGCTGCGGCGACCTCGAAGTAGACGAGCGATGTCGGGTCGTGCACGGGGCCGAAGAGGACGACGTCGTGACGGATGCCGATGCGCCCGGCGGAGCCGAACAGCACCGCCCACAGGCTCCAGGCGAAGGCCGCGAAGGTGCCCAATGTGACGAGCGTGTCCATCGTCAGCGCGCCGTGGCGCGCGTTCGCGAAGGTGGCGCGGTGGAACGGCCAACCCGCCCAGAACACGACCGGCGCGGTCAGGACGAGCGACACCCACTGCCAGCCGGGGAACTGCCACGCCGGCACCATGCCGAGCGCCACGACGGGCGCGGCGAGCACGATGCCCCAGATCAGCCGGGTGCGCAGAGTGGTCTGGCCCGGCATGTCCTCGACGTCGTGCTGGTGGCCCGGAGCGTCATGATGCTCCGCCGGATGCTGCGCCGGAGAGGAGCGCACTCGAGCGGTATACCCCGCCTGGCCGACGGCCTCGACCAGGTCGTCGACCGAGACGGCGGCGGGATGCTCGACGCGCGCCGACTCGGTCGCGAGGTTCACCGTCGCGTGGACACCGTCCAGGCGCTGCAGCCGCTTCTCGACCCGGGCGACACAGCTCGCGCACGTCATCCCCTCGATGTCGAGGACGGCATGGCTGCTCTCCCGCCCGGCGGTGTCCGCGCTCATCAGCGGCGTCCGGTGACCGTGTAGCCCGCCTCGGCCACAGCGGCCGAGACGACGTCGTCGTCGGGCGGCTGCACAGCCGTGACCGCGACGGTGCCGGCGTCGACGTCGACGGCGACGTCGGAGACGCCCGGGACGAGCCCGAGCTCGCGGGTCACCGCTGCGGCGCAGTGCCCGCAGGTCATGCCTTCGACGGTGTAGGTCTGAGTCGTCATGATGCTCCTTCGTGGTTCAGCGACGACAACAGGATACCCCCCAGGGGTATTCCCGTCGATGCCTCGAGATCCGGACGGCGTACGCTGAAAGCATGTCCACGATCTCCGAGCGCGAGCTCGCCGCGACCCTCGACCACGCCATCCTCAAGCCCGAGCTGACCCGCGACCAGGTCGACGCCGAGCTCGACATCGCCGCCGAGTGGCGAGTCTTCTCGGTGTGCGTACGCCCCTCCGACATCCCGCACGCTGTCGCGCGTCTCGCGGGCACCGGTGTCGCCGTCGGTACGGTCATCGGCTTCCCCCACGGCACGACGTCCACGGCGTCGAAGGTCGCCGAGGTCCGTCAGGCCGCCGCGGACGGCGCCTCAGAGTTCGACATGGTCGTCAACATCGCCGCGCTGCGCTCGGGCTTCGACGACGTCGTGGTCGACGACATCCGCGCCGTGGTCGAGGCCGCCGAAGGCAAGATCGTCAAGGTCATCCTCGAGACGAGCCTGCTCGATGACGAGCAGATCGCCCGCGGCAGCCGCCTGACCGAGGCCGGCGGCGCCGACTTCGTCAAGACCTCGACCGGCTTCGCCGGCGGCGGGGCGACAGTTCCCCACGTCCGCCTCATGCGCGAGAACGTCGGCGAGGCCGTGCAGGTCAAGGCCTCCGGCGGCGTGCGCAGCTTCGCTGACGCCGTCGCGATGCTCGACGCAGGCGCCACGCGCCTCGGCACGAGCGGCAGCGCGACCATTCTCGGCGAGGCGCGCCGACTCGAGGCCGGCGGCGCAGCCACCGGCGCGGTCGACGAGTCGTCGTACTGATCCCGCGGGCTGCGGCCCGCACGGGCGCGCGAGGCGCTGGCCTCAGGCGAGGGCCTCGCGCACGCGGACGACATCGTCGTCCATCTGCTCGATGAGCGCCGGGATACCCGCGAACGCGACCATCCCGCGGATGCGGGCCGTGAAGCGGACCTCGACGCGGTGACCGTAGAGGTCGAGATCCGTCTCGTCGAGCACGTACGCCTCGACCTGTCGCTGCGGCACGTCGTCGAACGTGGGATTGGTGCCCACCGAGATCGCCGCCGGATACCGGATGACACTTGCCGGCATCGCGCCGTCGGCACCCGGCATCCCGAGGTCGACGAGCCAGCCGGCGTACACACCGTCGGCCGGGATGAAGCCCGCGGCGTCGGTGGCGAGGTTCGCGGTCGGATACCCGAGTTCCCGGCCGCGCTTGAGTCCGTGGACGACCTCGGCCTCGACCGCGTGAGGGCGGCCGAGCAGGCGGGCGGCACCGGCGACATCGCCGGCCGCGAGCAGATCGCGCACCCACGTCGACGAGACGCGCCGGCCGGCGTCGCGGGCGCGGACGTCCGTGACGACGTCGACATCGAAACCGTGCTCGCGCCCGAGTGCGGCCAGCACCTCGGGATCGCCCTCGCCGCCTCGACCGAAGCGGAAGTCGTCGCCGACGAGGACGCCGACGGCACCGAGCGCGCGAACGAGGATGCTCTCGACGAAGTCACGCGCCGAGAGCGCTGCGAGCTCGGCGTCGAACCGCAGCACGAGGACGGCATCCACCCCGGCCGCCGCGAGGAGCCCGATCTTCTGATCCAGAGCGACGAGCGGCTCGGGGCAGAGCTCCGGACGCAGCAGGCTCAGCGGGTTGCGGTCGAAGGTGACCGCCACGACACGCGCGCCGCGGGCGGCGGCATCCACCCGGGCCCGGTCGATGACCGCGCGGTGCCCGGAGTGCACGCCGTCGAACTTGCCGATGGCCACGACGCTCGGGCCGAAGTCCGCGGGGACCTCCGCGGGGTCTCGGTACACGGTCACCATGACGATCCCTCCAGGACGGCCGGGCGCTCGCTGCTCTCTCCGGCACCGTTGCGGTGCGACACGAGCCACCAGATCCCCACGAAGGGCAGGGCGAGCGGAACCCAGAAGTAGCCGAAACCGTAGCCCGACCAGACGGTGGCGTCGTGCGAGAACAGGTCGGGCAGCACGAGGCTGAGCGTGCCGACGACGAGCACCCCGGCCAGCTCGAAGCAGATCGCGACCCACGCGATCGCGTACCAGGTGCGCGAGCCCGACTTCACCAGCGCGACGGTCGCCAGCACGTACACCAGCGCCGCGGCCGCCGACAGTGAGTACGCGAGCGGTGCGTTGGAGAAGTCCTCGACGATCTGGACGAACGAGCGTCCCGTCGCGGCGAGCGCCATCACGGCGTACACGACCACGAGGACGCGGCCGATGCCGGTCATTCGAGGGCGGGGATGATCCATGACCCCACCAATGATAGGCGTCGCGCGGATGGCTTCAGACGACCTGAACCGTCCAGATCACCTGCATCCGCCACACCATGATCGCGACCGACAGGGCGGCGACGCCGAGGATGACGGTGCTCCAGCGACTGCGTTCGATGAGCGCCCAGAACACAGCGGCAGGCGGCAGCAGGACGGCCGAGACGAGATACACCCAGAACTCCAGGAGACTGCCCGAAGGGGCGTTGCCTGCGAGCGGGGCGATGATCGCGACGACGACCTGGGTGATGAGAAGCACCTCGACGAGGGCGAGCGACCCGACCGAGAGGTCGCTCGGGCGGCGGTTCGCGAGGCCGAGGACGGTACAGAGCAGACCGGCGGCGACCGCCACCGCCACCTGAACGATGGTGAAGACCGTGATCATGCGTCCTCCGCCATGTTCATCAGGCTCTTGACGTCGTCGCCGCGACGCTCGACGATCCCCACCAGTCGCCCATCGGGGTCGATCGCCGCCGGGTGCGGCGCCGACAGGCGCGCCGCCGCTCCGACGAGACGCTTGCCGTGGCGCAGGTCGCGCGCCTCGTCGGCGGTCACCTCGAAGGCGCCGAGCACCGCGGCCGCGACATCCGCGTCGCGCAGCAGCGTCGCGTCCGGGGCGATCTCGGCCTCGGCATCCGACACCTCGAAAGGTCCGATGCGGGTGCGCCGGAGCGCCGTCAGATGCCCGCCGACGCCGAGATCTGCTCCCAGGTCGCGGGCCAAGGCGCGGATGTAGGTACCGCTCGTGCAGTCGACGATGACGTCGACGTCGATCGCGCGGGATCCGCCCGCGACATCGTTCAGGACGACGTCGCGGACGTCGCGCACATCGAAGCGAGAGACGGTGACGCGACGCGCCTTCAGCTCGACTTCTTCGCCCGCGCGAGCGAGGTCGTACGCCCGCTTCCCGCCGACCTTGATCGCCGACACCCGGCTCGGTACCTGGTCGATCTCGCCGGTGAGCGCCGCGATGCCGCGATCGATGCCGGCGCGGTCGACCGCGGCGAGGGCTTGGTTCGTCGCGTGCTCCGTCACGGTGCCGTCGGCGTCGTCGGAATCGGTCGAGACGCCGAGGCGGATCGTCGCCTCGTAGGTCTTGTCGAGCCCCACGATGTAGGTCAACAGGCGGGTCGCCGGCCCCACACCGAGGACGAGCAGCCCCGTCGCCATCGGATCCAGAGTGCCGGCGTGGCCGATCTTGCGGGTGCCGAGGGCTCGACGGGCTCGGGCGACGACGTCATGACTGGTCATCCCGCCCGGCTTGTCGACGAGCAGGATGCCGCGGGGCGCGGGTTCGGGCATGTCTCCCAGCCTACGGTGACGCCCCGTCGGCCCCGTCCGCGGTCAGTCCAGCGCCAGCTCGATGGTCGCGAAGGAGTGCGGCGGCAGCGTCACGACGAGCTCGCCACCGTCGAGGGCGGTCGCGAGGGGCCGCGGCTCGACACGAGCGGGCACGTCGGCGTCGTTGTACGTCGTCGCGCTCTCTGCTCCCAGCACCCGGGCACGCACGACGCGGGCGCCACGTCCGCGGAGGTCGATGCGCACCTCGCACTCGTCGTCCACCGAGAGGTGGGTGAGCGAGATGAGCGCCGCCCCCTCCTTCGTCGAGGCCGACATCGACACCAGCGGCAGCTCTCCCCCGCGCGCCGTCGTCGCGGGCGCGTCGAGCACGTGGGCGGCGAGCGCACGGGCGTCCTGGTGCCCCTTGTTCATCTCGAACACGTGGTAGGTCGGCGTGAGAACGAGCTTCTCGCCGTCGGTGAGGATCATCGCCTGCAAGACGTTCACCGTCTGTGCGATGTTCGCCATCGAGATGCGCCGCGCGTACCGGTGGAAGATGTCGAAATGGATGCCGGCGACGAGCGCGTCGCGGATCGTGTTCTGTTGGAACAGGAAGCCCGGGTTCGTGCCCTTTTCGGCGTTCCACCACGTGCCCCACTCGTCGCAGACGAGGCTCACCCGGTTCTCGGGGTCGTACGAGTCCATGACCGCGACGTGTCCGCGGACGACCCGCTCGAAGTCGCGGGCGTAGGCCATCGTGTCGTAGAACTGCTCGTCGGTGAAGGTCGTCGCGTCTTCGCGATTGATGCCCGATCCGGTGTGCGTGTAGTAGTGGAACGAGATCGCCTGGTACGGATGCTTGTCGTACAGGTTCGCGGCGTGCGACTCGACGAGCGTCTTCACGAGCACCCGCGTCCACTCGAAGTCGTCCTCGTTGGCGCCGGCGGCGATGAGCGTCAACCTGTTCTCGCCGTGGTCGTGGCAATAGGTCGCGTAGCGCCGCGCTTCTTCCGCGTAGAACTCGGGAGACAGGTTGCCGCCGCATCCCCACGGCTCGTTGCCGATGCCCCAGAAGGGCACACGCCAGGGCTCGTCGCGACCGTTCTCGCGGCGCAGACGCGCCATGGGGCTGTCGTCGTCGCGCGTGAGGTACTCGACCCACTCCGACATCTCCTGCACCGTGCCGCTGCCGACGTTCCCGTTGACGTACGCCTCGGTGCCGAGCAGGTCGCACAGATCCATGAACTCGTGGGTTCCGAAGTGGTTGCTCTCGACGACGTCGCCCCAGTTCGTGTTGGCGATCTTCGGCCGTTGCTCGCGCGGACCGATGCCATCGCGCCAGTGGTACGTGTCGGCGAAGCAACCGCCCGGCCAGCGCAGGTTCGGGATGTCGAGCGCGCGGAGGGCCTCGACGACGTCGGTGCGGATGCCGCGGGTGTTGGGGATCGCCGAATCCTCGCCGACCCAGAAGCCGTCGTAGATGCAGCGTCCGAGATGCTCGGCGAAGTGCCCGTAGATGTGCCGGCTGATGCGATCGCCGACGACGTCGAGGTCGATGACCGCACGTGCGGACGAGGTCATGTGGTTCTCCAGTGCTCGTGCTCGGTGAGCGGGACCAGCGGAGGACGCTCCGCGGTCGTGGTCAGGGTGATGCGGCGTCCCTCTCGCGCCGACCGCGTGAGGGCGCTCATGATCTCCAGGACGTGCAGGGCGACCTCACCGCTCGCACGCCCCGCGCCGGAGCCGCCGCGTACGAAGTCGAGGACCCCGATGCCGCGGCCCGCGCCTCGATAGCCCGCGCGCGGCGCGATGGCCGTCCACTCCTCCGCGCGGGGTCGCCGCATGGTCACGTCGCCGTCGAAGAAGTTGGGGTCGGGCAGGGTCAGCGATGCGCTCTCGCCGTGCACCTCGATCGGTGCGGCGTGGGTTGCGGCGGCGTCGAAGCTGAAGGTGACCGTCGAGACCGCGCCGCCGGCGTGCTCGAGCACGCCGGTGACATGCGTGTCGATCTCGACGGGGATGCGCTCCCCCGCTCGCGGGCCCGAACCGATCGTGCGGTCGTCGCGTGATCGCGACGAAGCACCCGACACGCTGACGACGGGTCCCAGCAGGTGGAACAGCGCCGTGAGGTAGTACGGCCCCATGTCGTAGAGCGGTCCGCCGCCTTCGCGATAGTAGAAGTCGGGATGCGGGTGCCAGGCCTCGTGGCCCGACGACAGCCACGTCGCGACGGCCGCGACCGGTCGGCCGATCTCGCCGGCGTCGACGACCGCTCGCGCGGTCTGCACACCGGACCCCAGCACGGTGTCGGGGGCCCCGCCGACCCAGGCGCTGGCCGCGCCGGCCATGACCCCGAGCGCTTCGTCGAAGGTCGCGGCCAGCGGTTTCTCGCCGTAGACGTTCTTGCCCGCGGCGAGCGCCGCGCGCGCGACCTCGCCGTGAGCGGCGGGGATCGTCAGGTTGACCACGGTCTGCACCGCCGGGTCGGCGACGAGCTCGGCGACCGATAGGGCGCGGGCTCCGGGGAACCGCTCGGCGACCGACCGGGCGCGGTCGACGTCGAGGTCGGCCGTCGCAACGATACGGACGGCGGGGTGATCGCCCAGCGTCTCCAGATACTGGCCCGAGATGACCCCGAGGCCGACTACACCGATGCCGTGCGGCTCGCCCACAGCATCCCCCTCTCGATGATGGTGCGGACGTTGACGTCGCGCAGCACGACGAGGCTGTGCCCCGGCGTCGCGACGAAGATGCGGCCCTGTCCCCACTCGCGCGTCCAGACGGCAGGCGAGGTGATGGGGCGGTGCCACGGGTGGTACGGCTGCACGGGATGCGTCGTCGTCGCGAGCACGTCGTTGAGGTCGTCGGAGAGCACCCAGTACTGCTCCGTGCGGAGCGTGAAGTCCTCGAGGCCCGCCATGATCTCCGAGCGGCGACCTGCGTCGGTGAGGTCGACGGTGTAGCAGAGGTAGTTGTCGGTCTCGTCGCCGACGCGGGCATCGGGGTGCTTCGCGGGATGCGTCGCGAACTGGCCGCCGATGAGCTGCAGGTAGTCGGAGTTGTCGCGGTACGAGTCGGCGATGCCGCCGTGCCAGCCCGCCAGCCCCGTTCCGCGCTCGACCGCGTCGCGCAGGCCGGCGAAGGCCTCGCGTGAGATCTTCGACATCGTCACGGACTGGACGATGAGGTCGGTGCTTTCCATCGTCGCCCGGTCGGTGTAGACCTCATTGTCCTCTTCGATGCGGACCTCAAAGCCGTTCTCTTCGAGGAAGGGCACGAAGAGGTTGGTGGCCTCGACGGGTTTGTGCCCCTCCCAGCCGCCTCGGACGATGAGCGCCTGTCTCGCGGTCATGAGATGACCCCTTCCACTCGGATGCTTCTGCTGTCGGATGCCGCGCTCTCCTCGACCGCCGCGAGGACGCGCTGCACGCCCGCGGCCTCGGCGAACGACGGGTGCGCTTCGATCTCACCGGCGACGGCGCGGACGAAGTCGACGCTCTGGTGGGTGAACAAGTGCTCGTAGCCGAGTCCGTGTCCTGCCGGCCACCAGGCTCCGGCATAGGGATGCTCGGGCTCGGTCGCGTCGATGCGGCGGAACCCCTGCTCACCGGCAGGGAGCGTCGCGTCGGCGAAGAGCAGGTCGTTCAGGTGCGAGAAGTCGAAGGCGACGGCTCCGCGTTCACCGCTGATCTCGATGCGGTTGGCGTTGCGGTGCCCCGTGGCCATGCGCGTGGCCTCGAAGATGCCGAGGGCGCCGTCGGAGAACGATGCGGTGAACGCCGCGGCGTCGTCGACGGTCACGCGTTCAGTTGCGGCTCCGGCACCGGCTCGGCCGCCGAGCCCGACGCGCTCGTCGAGGACCGGGCGCTCGTCGACGAAGGTGCGGAGTGTGCCGGAGACGCTCGTGATGCGCGCGCCGGTGAGCCACTGGGCGGCATCGATGCTGTGCGCCCCGATGTCGCCGAGCGCACCCGATCCCGCGCGACCGCGATCGAGACGCCAGGTGAACGGCGCGTCCGGGTCGGTGAGCCAGTCCTGCAGGTACTGCGCGCGCACGTGCCGAATGCGGCCGATGCGTCCCTCCTCGATCAGACGTCGCGCCAGAGCGAGGGCGGGCGTGCGGCGGTAGCTGAACCCGCACATCGCGACGACCCCGCGCGATGCCGCCGCGGCGGCGGCATCCGTCATCCGGTTGGCGTCGGTGACGTCGTTGGCCAGCGGCTTCTCGCACAGCACGTGACGGCCGGCGTCGAGGGCTGCGAGCGCGATCTCGGCGTGGGTGTCGCCCGGGGTGCAGATGTCGACGGCGTCGATGTCGTCGCGTGCGATGACACTTCGCCAGTCGTCGCTCGACTCGGCGATGCCGAACCGCGATGCGGCGTCGGCCGCGCGTTGTGCGTCGCTGCCCGCGAGCACGACCACCTCCGGTTCGACCGGCAGATCGAAGAACCGCGGAGCGGTGCGCCAGGCGTGCGCGTGCATCCGTCCCATGAACCCGGTCCCGATGATCGCGATGCGCAATCGTCTCGACATCCTCGTCTCCCTCCGCACCGGTGCGTGTGATCGCGGACCACGATGTCACAGCCCCTCGACGCGGACGTCGGGCTTTGCGCAAAATAGGCGAATGCCGTCTTCCCGACCGAGCCTCACCGACGTCGCCACGGCCGCGGGCGTGAGCGTCGCGACCGTCTCACGGGCGCTCCGCGGCCGCGGCGAGCTGTCGCCCGAGACCCGCACGCGTGTGCTGCAGACGGCGGAGCGGCTCGGGTACACGCGAAGCGGGACACCGCGCGGCCGGCCCCGCGGCGGGACGTCCCGCATCTTCGATCTGGTTCTCGGGCACTTCCATGACCCCTACACCGACGAGGTCGTCGCCGGGGCTCACACGGCGGCCTCGCGCCTGAGCTACGACCTCGTCCTCACCGCGGAGCGCGACGATCCGGGCGATGACTGGCCGGCCCGCATCCGCTCCCGGGGATCGGCGGGGGTCGTGCTCGGTCTGATCCTGCCCACCGCGGCCCAGCTGGAGGTCGTGCAGGGCGCGGGCATCCCCATCGTCCTGCTCGAGCCTCCGTCGGGGACCACCCAGCACGTGCCGAGCGTGCGGAACACCGATCACGCGGGCGGCTCGGCGGCGGCGGAGCACCTGCTGGCGCAGGGCGCGCGGCGCTTCATCGTCATCGGCGGGGCTCCGTCGTACCGGTACGGCCGTGCGCGGATCGAGGGCTTCCTCTCGACGCTCGACGAGACGGCCCCGGCTGCGCCCCGCATCCTGACGACGGCGGACTGGGGTGCGGCGGACGCGCGACGAGCGTGCGCCGCGGCGCTCGATGACCTCGGCGGCGAGGGCCCCATCGGGCTCTTCGCCTGCTCCGATGAGATGGCCGCGGGCGCCTACCGGGCGATCGCCGAGGCTGGGCTCGCGGTGGGGCGCCACGTTCTCGTCGTGGGATACGACGATGTGCGGGGCGCGCGGTGGCTGCATCCGCCGCTCACCACGATCCGTCAGCCCATCCGCGAGATGGCCGCTGCGGCGGTCACGCTCCTGGCTCAGATGGCGGGCGGTGCGCAGCTCGCCGACGAGGTGGTCGAGCTGCCGACGGTTCTCGTGGCCCGCGGCTCGACCGGCCGTCCGCGCTGACCGAGGCCGCCACCGACGGGGCTCACGCGGGCGCGACGACCGGGAAGTACACGGCGTAGCGCTCGTCGACGATCTCGTTCAGCGGCACGAATCGGATGCCGGCCGAGCCGCCGACACTGCGGTATCGCGTGAGCCACTGCGACCACTGCCTCTCGTCGTCGGCAGCCAGCAGCGTCGCCGGGTCGGAGCTGTCGCCGATGAGCGGCGTCTCACGGTCGACGAGACCCGCGAGCACCACGGCGCCCTCGACGAAGGCGACGGTCTCGGGCTCATCCGGGATCGGCACCGTCCGCAGCTCGAATCCGAAACCGAGTTCGATCTCGGTGCGCCCGCCGGGATGATCGATCTCCACGAAGCTGCCGCGCCGCACCACGGCGATGTCCGACCGGACGTGCACCTCGCCCGCGGTCCAGGCGGGCACACGCATCCGGACGCGGCCCCGAACGGTCGGCGGCGACTCGACCGCCACCGAGACCCGAAGGGCGTGCGGCCGATGCGCCGGGCCGCCGGGGCCCGCGTTCGCGTCCGGACCGACGTAGAGGGCGTCGTCGATCGTGCGGACCTCGACGGCCAGCTGGCCTGCTGCCGTGGCGACGTCGGCGCGGACGGGGATGTACTGCGCGACGGTGACGGCTTCGCCGTCGCTGTACACCGCCAGCGACGAGTGGCGCGTGTGCGCCTGCACCACCGTGCCGTGGCAGCACCAGAAGTCCTCGGTGGGCGATCCCCACTCCTTGCGCGCTCCGCTCTGCAGCGGCAGGAAGTAGCTCACCATGCCGGTGCCGGGATGCTGCTGCGCCAGGATGCCGTTGACGAGGTTGGCCTCGATGTAGTCGAGGTACGACGCCTCGCCCGTCCATCGGAACAGCACGTCGGCCAGCCGGATCATGTTGTAGACGGCGCAGTGCTCCTGGGTCTTCGTGCCCCGTCGCGCGGCGAAGGCGAACGGCGGCGTCCAGATCTCACCCGAGGTCTGTCCGCCCGTGCAGAAGGTTCCGCGTCGTGTGACGGCCCAGTCCCAGTACGCCTCGACGATGCGTCGCCAGCGCTCCTCACCCGTGACCTCGAAGGCCCGCGCGGCACCGAGCACCTCCGGGATGGTCGTGTTCGCGTGCATGTTGGTCAGCATGTCCTCGCCCGCCAGCAGACCGTCGAAGAGCGACCGGTGGTCGTATCGGTCGAGGAGCTCGCGATACATGTCGTCGCCGGTGGCCTCGAGGAGGTCTGCCCACACCTCGAGCATGCCGCCCGTCTCGACCTCGAGGATGGCCTGGAACTCGTCGCGCTCGAACTCCCGCGCCCACTCCGCGATCAGCGCCGCAGCGCGGTGGGCGATGCGCAGGGCTCGCTCGTCGCGGAGGTCTCGGTACACGTCCACCAGACCCATGAAGGTCTTGTGGATGTTGTACTGCGGCGCCCACACCTCGCGCCCCTCGGCGAGCCGGCGCAGGAACGTCTGCGGAATGCCGAACACCCAGCCCGCGCCGGCATCCTGGCACGCTTCGAGCTCGTCGAGGACAACGGCCAGCTTGCCCCGCAGCACCGGATCGCCGGTGACGGCGATCTCGCGCGCGGCCGCCGACATCCAGTGCCCCACGAAATGGCCCCGCAAGAGTGCGCCGGGCGTCTCCCAGCCCCAATGACGTGCCCAGCCGTTCTCGACGCCCGGTGTGACGGACGGCTTCAGGTGCCAGGCCTGATCGCCGATGCCCGCTTCGATGCGGTGGTTCTGCACGAGAGCGTGCTCGTCGAGCGACACGAGGTACGTGCGATTGGTGCGGCGACGACGATCATAGGTTCCCGGGAGCAGCCGGGAGGCATCGGGCGCAAGGGCGGATGCGGTCATGGTTGTGACATCTCCTTCGATGTGCTGAGATCGATCTCTGACTGTACCGCCCGAGCGATGTCAGCAGAATAGGAGCATGGATTCCATGCGCGTGATCCACCTCAACGCCGAGGACGTCTCCGTCGTGATCGCAACGGCGGACGATGGGATGCCGGAGATCGTCCACTGGGGCGAGGCGGTGACGTCGGCGGAGCCCGACCTCCTCGCATTCGTCGCGGCCGAGCAGCGGAACGGGATGACCGGTGATTCCGACGTTCCGTACCGCGCGAGCGTGCTGCCCGAGCACAGCCGCGGGTGGTTCGGAGCCCCGGGGCTGTCCGCACATCGCGACGGCTCGGGGTGGGCGCCGCGGTTCGTGCTGCGCTCGCTGACTCTCGACGGCGCCGAGGCCGGACCGGGCGTGACGTCCGGCGGAGCGGGGCGGGTCGACGCGGTCCTCCACGACGATGCTGCTGAGATTGAGCTCGGTGTAGAGATCGATCTCACACGAGACGGCCTCGTGCGTTCCCGCGCTCGGGTCCGGAACACCGCCGGCGCAACCGAGGCGGCGGCACCGCTCGAGATCCAGTCCCTCGCCGTCGCCCTTCCGATACCGACGTGGGCGCAGGAGGTGCTCGACTTCACCGGCCGATGGGGGCACGAGCGCATGCCCCAGCGGCATCCGGTCGTCCGCGGTGATCACTCGCGCGTCTCGCGGCGCGGCCGCACCGGTCTCGACGCGACGCTGGTGCAGGCGGTCGGCACGCCGAGGTTCTCCGCCGGCTCCGGCGAGGTATGGATCGGACACGTCGGATTCAGCGGCGACCACGAGCACACGATCGAGCGCACCGACGGGCGCCTGCACTTTCGGGGCGGCGAGTCGATCCTTCCCGGCGAGATCCGGCTGACGCCCGGCGAGGAGTACACCGGCCCCTGGGTGTTCGGCAGCTACGGGCGCGGACTCGACGGCGCTGCGGCGCGCTTCCACTCCTACCTGCGTGAGCGCTCGCGTTCGTCGCGCCGCCCCCGCCCCGTGACGATGAACGTCTGGGAGGCGGTGTATTTCGACCACGACCACCGCGTGCTCGTCGATCTGGCGGCCCGCGCCGCCGAGCTCGGCGTCGAGCGCTACGTCCTCGACGACGGCTGGTTCCGGGGGCGCAATGACGACCGCGCGGGGCTCGGCGACTGGGCGCCCGACCCGATTGCGTGGCCCGACGGCCTCCGCCCACTGGCCGACGAGGTGCGCTCTCTCGGCATGGAGTTCGGGCTCTGGGTCGAGCCGGAGATGATCAACGAGGACTCCGATCTCGCCCGTGCGCACCCCGAGTGGATCCTTCGGGCGGGGCCCGAGCTGCCGCCGCGCCAGCGGTTCCAGCAGGTGCTCGACCTCACGCATCCGGCCGCTTTCGACCACATCCTGGGCGTGCTCGACGGGCTCATCGAGGACATCGGCGTGAGCTACCTCAAGTGGGACCACAACCGCGACCTCATCGCGGCCGGGCACCCCGCCTCGGGCACCCCTGCCGTTCACGAGCAGACCCTCGCGGTGTACCGCCTCATCGACGAGCTCCGCCGTCGCCATCCCGACCTCGAGATCGAGAGCTGCGCCTCCGGCGGCGGGCGGGTCGACCTGGGGATCCTCGAACGGACTGACCGGATCCATCCCTCCGACAGCCACGACCCCCACGACCGTTTCGGCATCCTGCGCTGGACGGGACTCCTGGTGCCGCCGGAGATGATGGGATCGCACGTCGCCTCCCCCGTGTCGAGCGTCACGGGACGCGCGCATGACCTGCAGTTCCGGTGCGCAGTCGCCTTCCTCGGCCACTTCGGCATCGAGTGGGACATCCGCGATCTCGACGAGCACGACCGGCGCGTCCTCGGCGACTGGATCGCACGATACCGCCGGCACCGCCACCTCATCGCGACGGGGCGCACCGTCGGCTCGGGTGAGCTCGACGCCGCGGCTCCGCAGGTGCGCGGCGTGGTCGCGCCCGACGGGTCGGAGGCGCTCTTCACGATCGTCACGCCGACGACCTCGGCCGACACGATCGCCCGTGTGCGGTTCCCCGGCTTGTCGACCGACCGCAGCTACCGGGTGTCGGTGAGCGGCTCGGACTCGTTCGGACCGCCCTGGCAGGTTCCGGCGTGGCTTCGGGAGAGCCCCGAGCTCGGCGGTGACGGTGACGGTGGCGGTGGCGGTGGCGGCGAGCGTGTGGGTGACGGCCCGGTCATCGCGGGTACCGTGCTCGCACGGGTGGGGCTGGAGTTCCCCACGTTCCACCCCGACCGCGCGGCGGTCGTTCACCTCGCGGCGGTGGCAGCGCCGTGATCGGCGAGCGCCGGGCCGCGGCATCCCGTCCCCCGATGGGGTGGAACAGCTGGGACTGCTTCGGGTCGTCCGTGACGGAGACCGAGGTGCTGGCGAACGCCGAATACGTCGCGGAGCACCTGCTCGCGTTCGGCTGGGACACGATCGTCGTCGACATCCAGTGGTACGAACCCGATCCGGGGGCGCACGACTATCGCGAGGTCTCTCGGCCGCTGCTGGATGCCTGGGGCCGGCCGCTCCCCGCGCCGGGACGCTTCCCCTCCGCGGCGGACGGGAGCTTCCAGCCGCTCGCCGACCGCGTCCACGAACTCGGCCTGCGCTTCGGGGTGCACCTCATGCGGGGCGTCCCGCGCGCCGCAGCGGATGCGGCTCTGCCCGTCTCGGGCCGCCCCGACGCGACGTGCGACTCGATCGCCGACCGCTCGAACGTCTGCGTGTGGAACCCCGACAACTACGGCGTCGATATGACGGCACCCGGTGCGCAGGAGTACTACGACTCGGTCATGGCGCAACTGGCCGCCTGGGGCGTCGACTTCGTGAAGCTCGACGATGTGCTCTACCCGCCCGTCGAGACCGCCGAGATCGCAGCGATCTCGCGCGCAATCGATCGGTCGGGACGGGCGATGGTTCTGAGCCTGTCGCCCGGCAAGCGACTGTCGCTCGCGCACCTCGAGACGCTGCGCGAACACGGCCAGATGTGGCGGATCTCGGACGACTTCTGGGATGACTGGGCGCACGTGGTCGAACAGTTCCAGCGCGCCGCCCGCTGGGCGCCGTTCCAGCGGCGCGGTGCGTGGGCGGATGCCGACATGCTCCCTTTCGGACGCATCGGCGTGCGCGGACACGTCGGCGAAGACCGTCTCAGCCGCCTGTCGGTCGACGAGCAGCGCACCGTCATGACGCTGTGGAGCATGATGCGCTCACCGCTCATGATGGGCGGCCACCTGCCCGACACTCCGCCAGAGACGCTCGCGCTGCTGCGTAATCCCGGCGTCCTCGCGCTGCGCGACGGCGAGGAGTCGCGCGAGATCGTGCGCGACGGACATCTGGTCATTTGGAGCGCGCGCGTGGGCGCGCGCGAGTACCGTGCGGTGTTCTGGCTCGGCGACGATGAGCAGGAGCTCGTCGTCCACCTCGCCGACCTCGGGCTCGGGCTCGGGCTCGGGCTCGGGGACGTGGGGACGGCGGGTTCGTGCACGGATGTGTGGAGCGGGACGAGCGTCGAGGTCGCCGACGGACGCGTCACGCTGACGGTGCCGGCTCACGGCACACGGCTGCTCGTCTTCGGCTGACCGTCGGGAGGAGGAGCGGGCCGGCTGTGGAAAGGCACGGGCGATGTCGGAGGCCCGTGGCAACATTAGAACATGCATTCGAACGGCGAGCTTAGTGGCGGGATGGGCAGCGACGCTGATGTCGACGTCCTCGCTCAACTGGTCGCGGATGCGGAGGGGGCGGCGGATGCTGCGCGGTTGGCGCAGATTCGTGAGGTTCGGGTGCTCGCGGCAGCTGGCGTGCTGGCCGAGAAGCAGGCGGCTGGGGCGGCGGAGCGGGTCAAGGCGCGCGAGATGGCGCTGCGTGGCATCGCGGCGGAGCTCGCCGGGGTGTTCGTCGCGACCGACCGGACGTTGCAGCGGCGCATCGACGAGGCGCGAGACCTGGTGGAGAGCTATCCGGTGACGATGGCGGCGTGGGAGGACGGACGCATCGTCCGCGGCCACGTGCGGGTCATTCAGGAGACAGGATGCCTCGTGCCCGCGGAGGAACGGGCAGAGTTCGAACGGGTCGCGATCGAACGGTGCGAGGGCGAGACCCCGAACCGGGTGCGCGACGCGTTGCGGATGATCGCCGAGCGGATGCACCCGCGGTCGTTCACCGAGAGGCACGAGGAGGCCGCGGCCGGGCGGTGCGTGCGGGTGCAGGCCGGCGCCGATGGCATGTCGGACCTGATCGCGACTTTGCCGACGGTGATCGCCGACGGGATCGTCGACCGGCTGACCCGACAGGCGCGGGAGATCATCAACGCGCGGCAGCAGGCTGACGCCGCGGATGCGGATGTGGAGAGCGATGCTGAGAGCGCAGTGGGCGCCGGGTCATCGTTCGTCGACGACGCCCGCACGATCGACCAAGTCCGCGCCGACGTGTTCAGCGACCTCTTGCTCGCCGGGACGCCGGCCCTCGATCCCACCGCGAGCGGTGACGGCGACGGAACGCTCGGGGCGATCCGGGCACACGTGCAGGTTGCCGTGTCGGCGTTGACGCTGATGGGTCAGGACGAGGGGCCGGCCGATCTAGCCGGCCGCTCCCCCATCGATGCCGCGACCGCACGCGAGCTCGCGGGCAACGCGACCTCGTGGGACCGGCTGCTCACCGACCCCGTCACCGGAACCGTGCTCGAGTGCGACAGCTACCGCCCCACCGCCGCCATGGTGCGACTTATACGGGCGAGGGATCGGCACTGCCGGTTCCCCGGATGCCGGCAACCCGCCATCCGTTGCGAACTCGACCACACCATCGCCGCATCCGAGGGCGGGGGCACGCACGTGTGCAACCTCGCCAACCTCTGCAAGAGACACCACGACGTCAAACACCACACCCGATGGCATGTCCGACAACTCCCGGGTGGGCGGCTCGTGTGGACCTCACCTACCGGGCGGGTCTACCGCGCAGACGCACCCCCACCACTCGTCGCCTTCACCATCGACGAGCCAACCGATCGCCGAGGCGATCAAGCACCACCCGGAGCGTTTCCCCCACCACGATCACTGGGGCGACCCGACGCGCCTCGGGGGTCCGCTCCGCCGTTCTGACGGGATCGTCTTCGCCCTGAACCAGCCCACGGGAGGGGGTGGTTGCCGTGCCCGTCACACCGCGAGAGCGCCGTCCATCATGCCCGCGGCCGCCGGCCGCACCGCCGGAAGACGACACGCGTCTGCTCGCGTTCGGCTGACCGTCAGGACGCGCGGCGCGGGTCGATCCCGAGTCTGCCGACGGCGTCATCGAAGCCACCGACGCGAGCGAGCTCCGCGGCGCGCGCCGATGCCCGCTCGAACAGGTCGTCGAACCTGACCGGGGCGCCGGCGGCCGCGGACGCCACGGCAGCCTCGACCATGGCGAGGCTGCCGATGTTGCGCGTGATCTCGCCGGACGGCACCGGACCGCCGTCGAGGGCTGCGACGAACTCGGCGAGGGCGGCATCCAGCCCCTCGGCCCCGTCCGCCAGCACAGCAGCCTGCGCGCCGCCCTCACGTGGCTGGATCACGACGTCGGTCTCTCCGTCCCAGGCAGCGGATCCATGGGCAGCGTTTCCCCGCCAGTCGCCGTTCCACGAGGTCGTCAGACCGTCGGCGCACCAGCTGCCGGAGTACGAGAACCGGCGCCCATCGGCGAAGCGGAAGATCGCCTCGGCCGCGGCGGCGCCGCGATACCAGCTCCAGCTCGGCGAGAACTCCTCGCAGAAGACCGACACGGGTTCACTCGAGAGCAGGTACCGGGCTTGGTCGAACTGGTGGATCGCCATGTCCATGAGCAGCGGCGACGGCATCTCGTCTCGGAAACCTCCGAACCGGGGGTTCTGGAAGAAGCGGACGTCGAGCTGCTCGGCCCCGCCGAGGCTGGCCAGGGCGTCGCGGAACGCCCGGATCCCGCGGGAGTGCCGACGCGACTGACTCGTCGCCATCAGGGTCCCGGTCGACGCGCTGACGGCGGACAGCAGCAGCGCCTCGGCCACAGTCGGCGTCACCGGCTTCTCGCTCAGGACGGGAACACCCGCCCGCAGCGCCGCGGCGCTCACCTCGAGATGCGCCTGCGGGATCGTGACGTTGACGACCAGGTCGACGTCGAAGGCGTCGAGCGCATCATCGACCGAGCCGAAGCTCGGGACATCGAGTCCCCGCTCGACTGCCGCGGCCCGCGCGGCGTCGGCGACGATGTCGACGAGCCCGACGATCTCGAGATCAGGACGACGAGCGGCCGTGTCGATCCACGCCTTCCCCATCGCTCCCGCCCCGACGATGACGACACGACGGGCGCGCCCCGTCACGACTGCTCCTCGCCGTCCCACTCCCGCGGAACGTCCCACTCCCCCGTGCGATGCATCGCCAGACGGGCGGCGGCGCGGGGGCGGTCGTTCCGAGCCCATCGCGCCGCGTTCGCGAGGACGAGCTGGATCTCGGGCTGATGGTAGACGGGATAGTCCTGGTCACCCGGCGAGAAGTAGAACACCCGCCCGTGACCGCGGAAGAACGTCATGCCCGAGCGGAACACCTCGCCGCCCGAGAAGTTCGAGACGAAGACGAGCTCGTCCGGCTGCGGCACGTCGAAGAACTCGCCGTACATCTCCTGCTCGGGGATGACGATCGGCTGCGGCACGCCGGCGGCGATCGGATGCGACGGCGAGACCGTCCACACGAGCTCCCGGTCATGCGCCTGCCGCCAGCGCAGCGCGCAGGTCGTCCCCATGAGACGGATGAAGATCCTCGAGAAGTGCGCCGAATGCAGCGCCACGAAACCGAGCCCGCCGAGCACGTGCCGATGGACCCGCTCGACCACGACGTCGTCGACCTCGTCGTGCAGGAGGTGCCCCCACCAGAACAGCACATCCGTCTGCGCGAGGCGCTCCTCGCTCAGCCCGTGCTCCGGATCGTCGAGCGTCGCCGTCTCGACGACGGCAGCGTCGCCGAGCAGTCGCCGCAGGCCCGCGGCGATGGTCCCGTGCATCGTTTCGGGATAGAGGGCGCGCGGGATGTCGTGATGCTTCTCGTGATGGTTCTCGCCCCACACCAGCACGCGGATGGGGGTGGATGTCGTGCCCGTCACCCCTTGAACGCCCCGTCCATGATGCCCGCCACCATGCGGCGCCCGACGACGAAGAAGACGATGAGCAGCGGCAAGGTTGCCAGGAACGACCCGCCCATCGTCAGCGCCAGGTCGATCGACCGGTTCGCCTGCAGCTGCTTCAGGGCGATCTGCACCGTGAACAGCTCGGGCGACTTCAGCACGATGAACGGCCACATGAAGTCGTTCCACACCGAGGTGAACGTGATGAGGCCGAGCACGAAGGCCGCCGGCCGCACGACCGGGAACCCTATGCGCCAGAAGATCTGCCAGCTGTTCGCCCCGTCGATGCGGGCCGCGTGCATGAGCTCGTCGTTGAGGGTGGTCGCCATGTGCTGCCGCATCCAGAAGATGCCGAACGCGCTGGCGAGCCCCGGGACGATGATCGCCTGCAGGGTGTCGACCCAGTCCAGCCACGAGATGATCAGGTACTGCGGGATGACGCTCAGCTGAGCGGGCACCGTCATGGTGAGCAGCACGATGACGAAGAGCGCGTTGCGGCCCCGGAACTGCAGCTTCGCGAAGGCGAAACCGGCGAGCGCGCACAGCAGTGATGCGATGACGGCGATCGAGAGCGAGACGATCGCGCTGTTCAGCAACGACTGGAAGAACGGCACCGTGTCGAACACCTTCGTCGCGATGTCGAAGAAGTTGAGCCCCGGGTAGAAGCGCGGCGGGATCGAGGTGACCGCGGAGGCACCCACCGACGCGATCACGAACATGTAGTACAGCGGGAAGACGCTGATCACGACCGCGATCCCGAGCAGCACGTAGACCGGCCAGGGCACGCGGCCGACGCGCCCGCCTCCGCGCCGCGCACGCTTGCGGGGCGCGCTCAGCGCGGTTGGATCGAGGGGACACGGCACAGCTGTGTCGACGGCGTCGGACATCATCGGGCCTTTCGGGTGCGGGTGGTCAGGAAGAAGTTGATCGCCGAGACCACGACGACCACGACGAAGAGGGCGACACCGATCGCCGAACCGTAGCCGAACTCGAACTGGCCGAAGCCCTGCTCGTAGAGGAACAGCGCGAGGGTCTGACACTGTCGCCCGCCGCCGCAGGTCAGCCCCGACTCGGGAGCCACCAGCAGGGGCTCCGTGAAGATCTGCAGCCCGCCGATGGTCGACATGATGACGGTGAAGATGATGATGGGCCGCAGCGACGGGATCGTCAGGTGGATGAACTGCTGCCAGCCGGACGCGCCGTCGACCGAGGCCGCTTCGTACATTTCGCGCGGGAGCGCCTGCAGCCCGGCGAGGTAGAGCAGCGTGTTGTATCCGAACCATCGCCACATCACCATCGACGAGATGACGATCCACGAGCCGACCTGAGACGACAGGAAGTTCACCGCCGGGATGCCGAAGAGGTCGAGCACCCAATTGATGAGCCCGAAGTTCTTGTCGAAGATCTGAGCGAAGACGAGGGCGGTCGCGGCGACCGAGGTGATGTAGGGCACCAGCAGCGCCATGCGGAAGAAGTTCGCCATCTTGAGGGTGGCGTGGTTCAGCAGGTGCGCGAGGCCGAGCGCCAGCAGCAGCTGCGGGATCGTGGAGATGAGGAAGATCCCGAAGGTGTTCACGAACGCGTTCCAGAACCGGGAGTCCTGGACGAGCCGCTCGAAGTTCGCCAGACCGACGAACGTCTGCTCCCCGATCGGGTTCCAGTCGAATAAGGCCACGTAGAACGTGAACAGCAGGGGGAACAGCCCGAAGATCAGGAAGATCACGAAGAACGGGGCGATGTAGATGTACGGCGCGATGCGCTCCGCGAGCGGCTGGCGGATGGCGCGTCTCGGCGGACGCTCGCGCCGAGCGGTCTTCTTGTCGATGGTGATGGCGGTGGCGGTGACTGTCGCGGTCATGATGCGTCCTCGATGAGGGTGGTGGCCCGCCCACGGGCGGACCACCACCGAGCGGGTAAGGTCAACCGCCGATCGCGGCCCGGGCGCTGTCGACGCCGGTCTGCCACGCGTCGCGCGGCGCGACGTTGCCCGCTTCCATGTCGACGAGGGCATTGAGCAGCGCCGCCCCGATCGCGCTCGTGTCCGGCCCGTTGTGGAAGGACTGGAACTGCAGCACCGAGTTGCTGATGACCTCGCCGATCCGGGAGTCCCCGAAGAAGGGATCGGTGTAGCCGGTCACCTCGCTGCTCTCGAGAGCGCTCTTGGCCGCCGGGAACGTGCCGGTGCGGGCGAAGTGCGCCGTTTGTCCTTCCGGCGAGAGCATCGTCTCGATGTACTTCCACGCGGCCTGCGGGTTCTTCGCGCGGGCGGGGATCGCGATGACGCTGCCACCCCAGTTGCCGCCGACGCCGGGGATCGCGGCGACTCGCCAGAGCCCCTCGGTGTCGGGAGCGTCGTTCTTGTAGCCGGACAGCATCCAGGAGGGCGCAGTGCTGACCGCGAACGCGCCGTTCGCCTTGCCCGGAGCCCAGCCCGACGACCAGGCGGCGATGCCGGCGCTGATGCCCGCCTCGTAGGTGCGCACCGCGACGTCGAACGCCTCCTCCACCTGCGGGTTGGTGTCGAAGATGAGCTCGCCGTCCGGTGTGTAGTACTTCTCGGTGACCTGGTTCACGGTCGAGAAGAAGACGCTCGTCTCGACGTTGTCGACGAAGGGCTCTCCGGTCGCGGCCGTGTACTTCTTGCCCATCTCGATGAAGCCGTCCCACGTCGACCACATCTCGGCGACCTCGTCCGGGTCGGTCGGCAGTCCTGCCGCCTCGAAGAGGTCTGCGCGGTAGGCGAAGCCGAGCCCGCCGATGTCGGTCGGGATGCCGATGATCGAGCCATCCTCACCCGTCGCCTCGGCGATGGCCCAGTCGAGGTAGCCCTCGCCGATGTCGTCGCCGCCCAGCGTGCGGAGGTCGATGAAGTTCCCGGGGTTCTCGATGAATTTCGGCAACTCGTCGTTCTGGATCATGACGAGGTCGGGGACGCGTCCGCCGGCCAGGGCCGCGGTGAGCGCGGTCGCCGTCTCGGCGGTGCTGCCGACCTCCGACAGCTTCACCTTCGCGTCCGGGTTCTGCTCGAGGTACTGGTTGACGGAGTCCTGCTGCCCGATTCCCGTGAACGACCAGAACTCGAACTCGGCGTTCGGGTCGTCTGACCCGCCGCCCGATCCACCGGACGTGCACGCGGTCATCGCGATCGCGACGACGCCGAGAGCTGCGACGGGCAGGGCCAGTCTGCGACGATTCACAACTGCTCCTCTTCTTTGGGGACATGTGATGTGCGCGGGGCGATCAGAGACCCCACTGAGAGATCGTTCTCTCATGCCGGGAAACAGTATCCCGAGATCGAACAGCTGGCAAGCCGCGGCATCCGCCAGTTTCGTCACACGCACTGCAAGACCGGGACCATGAACGGATGGGTTGCGCGCAGCGGCTGCTGTCGTGCGAAGATCATCGCGTCAGAGAACGATCTTTCGCTCGCTGAACCCGACCTAGGAAGAGGGAGCCATGTCTCGACCGACCATCGTCGACGTCGCCCGCGCGGCCGGCGTCTCACGCGCTACGGCAGCGCGCGTCCTGGCTGGAGCAACGAACGTCGACCCGGCGATGGCGGCCGCCGTCGGCCGCGAGGCCGCGCGCCTGGGCTACGAGACGAACTTCGCCGCGCGCGTGCTGCGCGGCGGGCGCGCCGGCGCGATCGGACTCGTCATCGCCTTCGACGAGCTCGGCGGGCTGAGCGGCACGTTCTTCACCGCGGTCATGAAGGGCGCAGCCAAGGGCCTCTCTGCCGGCGAGGTGCAACCGGTCCTGCTTCCCGCCGATCACGAGGACCTCGATCGCATCCCGCGGTTCCTGCGATCTGGAGCACTCGATGGCGCCATCGTCGTGCTCCAGCACGAGATCACCCACCTCGTCGACCGGCTCGCCGACTCGCCGGTGCCCATCGCGTGGGTAGGCCGCCCACGCGGCGAGATCGGCCCCGACCCGATCGTGA
Source organism: Microbacterium sp. 1262 (assembly GCF_040544895.1). Classification (NCBI taxonomy): domain Bacteria; kingdom Bacillati; phylum Actinomycetota; class Actinomycetes; order Micrococcales; family Microbacteriaceae; genus Microbacterium; species Microbacterium sp. 1262. The sequence continues at coordinate 453,577 of NZ_JBEPKU010000001.1, read as the reverse complement.
TCGACTCGGACAACTACGGCGGCGGGGTCCTCGCCGCACGGGCGCTCGTCGAGCACGGGCGCCGCAACATCGGCATCATCACGGGCCCCCTCGACATGGAGCAGGCGCGCGAGCGCACCCGCGGATGGACCGACGAGCTCGCGCGCCACGGCATCGAGCCCGGACCCATCGTCCACGGCGACTTCACCCTCGACAGCGGCACGGCGGCGATGGCCCGGCTGCTGCAGCGCGTCCCGGCCCTCGACGGGGTGTTCGCCTGTTCCGACCTCATGGCTGCAGGCGCCATGCGCGTGCTGCAAGCGGCCGGTAGGCGTGTGCCCACCGACGTCTCGCTCGTCGGCTTCGACGACATCCTGCTCGCCGCAGCGAACGACCCCCCGCTGACCACCGTGCGCCAACCGCTCGAGGAGATGGGCCGTGCTGCCGCCGACACGCTTCTGGGCGCGATTCGCGGGGACGACGTCGAGCGTGTGCAGGTGCTGCCCACCTCGCTCGTGCACCGGGAATCGCTGTGACCTCGAAGCGCTCGTGAAAGCCGGCCCGGATCTGGTCTTCCGCAGCGCGGAGCCCGCCGAGTCGTGGGAGCACGGCGTCATCGTCGGAAGCGGTCGTGTCGGCGCCGTCGTCCACGGACCCGGCGACGAGCTGCGCATCTCGATGGCCCACGAGAGGTTCTTCCTGCCCGCGAACCCGCGGCCACCGGCACCCCGGCTGCATCCCGCCCTGCCGCGGTTGCGGGCGGCCCTCGGGAGCGGCAACCCGGCGCTGGCCGCCGAGATCTTCGACGCCGCGCTGACCGACGCCGGGTTCGCCGAGCTCGTCTGGACCGACCCGCTCGCGCTGTGCGGCTCGCTGACGGTGGCAACCTCGGGCGGATGCTCGACCGAGGCGCGCGAGATCGACCTCGTCCGCGGCGTGGCGAGCGTGGCCTGGCGCGACGAGTCCGACGCGTCCCATCGGGTCAGCGTCGTCGCCCCGCGCGCGAGCGACACGATCGAGCTCGCCCTCGAAGCCGACGCCGACACCGAGATGCGGATCCGCCTGGCACTCGCTCCCGTCGACGACACCCCCGCCGCGTCGTTCGCCCCCGATTACACCGGAACCGTCACGGGGCGCCTGCGCGCGGGCGACACCGGATGCCTCGAGATCGTCGACGTCGCCGGTCGACTCCTCGCCACCGTGACCGCGGCGATCCCCGAGCCGGGCGTCGCCTGGCGGGAGGATGCGGACGCGCTCGAGGCTCGCGTGCTCGTACCCGCGAGGGTGAGGCGGACGGTGCGCGTCGATCTGTCGGTCGTGGGGCAGCCGTTCGCTCCCGCGCGCGCTGCCGACTGGGAGGACCGACTCCGCTCGCAGGAGCGCGATCACGGCTCCCTGGTCACCTCATCGCTGCTCGACCTCGACGTCGCACCCGGCGTGGGCACGGCGACGACCGGCGAGCTGTGGCGGGACGCCCGATCGGGAAGCGCCGACGCCGTCCGTCGCGCGATCGAGATCGCCTATGTTTCGGGCCGGTCGAACATCATCTCGTCGGCCGGAGAGCTGCCGCCGACCCTCCAGGGCGTCTGGCAGGGCACCTGGAGGCCGGCATGGTCGGCCGACTACACGATGAACGGCAACGTGCAGAACGGGGCCCTCGCCGGCGTGGGCGTGACGGGAACACCCGAGCTCGCGCTCTCGCTCCTCGGGCTCGTCCTTCCGCACCTCGACGACTACCGGGAGAATGCGCGGCGGATCTACGGCGCCGACGGGATGCTGCTCCCCTCGCGCATGTCGACGCACGGCATCGCCAACCATGTCGACCGCGCCTACCCGCACGTCTTCTGGGCCGGCGCCGGCCCCTGGGTCCTCCGGATCGCGGCCGACGTCCTGGCGCTCACGGGCGACCGCTCGATCGTGGACGATCGCCTCTGGGAGCTCGTCGAGGGCGTGCTGTCCTTCGGCGAGACCGCGACGGTCGTCGTCGACGGCATCCGCCATTTCTCACCGAGCTATTCACCCGAGAACACTCCGGCCGGGTGGGCGACGCCGCTCGCGGTCGACGCCGCCGTCGATGTCGCCGCCTACCGCGACGCCGCCCGCGCGGCCCGCCTGCTCGGTCGAGCCCGGGCAGACGGCTCGCTCGACGAGCGGTGGGACGCGCTGGCGAACAGCCTCCCCGACCTGGCGGTCGCGCCCGACGGGACGCTGGCCGAGTGGCTCGATCCGGCGGTACCGGAGAACATCGCGCACCGACACGTCTCGCAGCTGTACCCGCTCTGGTACGACGCCGACGAGATGTTCGCCGCCGACAGCCCCTCGTCCGCCGCGCTGCGGGAGGCCGCTCGTCGGACGATCGACGCGAAGATCGCCTGGCGTGCACACGATCCCGCTCCCCCGCCGGGCCGGATGGAGATGGCGTTCGGGCTCGGGCAACTCGGTCAGGCGGCTGCCGCTCTCGGCGATGCGGAGGCGGCGGTGCGCTGCGTCGAATGGCTCGCACTCCTGCATTGGCGGCCGTCGCTCACGACGACCCACGACGCCGACAGCATCTTCAACCTCGACGCCAGCGGAGCGCTGCCCGCCGTCGTCGCGTCGATGCTCACTCGGTCGACGATGGACTCCCTCCATCTGCTGCCCGCGCTTCCGGCACGGTGGCCGCGTGGCGAGGTCACGGGGCTCCGCGCGCGCGGCGGCATCGTGATCGACCGCCTGGCGTGGGATGAGGCCTCGGCGACGGTCGAGTTGCGCAGACTCCCCGCAGCCTCGTGGCTGTGTCCGGCGGGAACCACGATCATGCATACCGGCTCGGGGTTCACGTGGGGGGACGAGCAGGGCGACGCAGACGGCAGCGCGCGCGTCGTCGAGCTGCGCGATGAGCCCGTCACCCTGAGACTGCGGCGCACCCCGCGACGGAGGAGCACAGCCACGACATCGTAGGCTGAACGGATGCCCGACCTCGCCTCGCCGCTCATCGCGTGGTACCGCGACAACGCGCGCGATCTCCCGTGGCGACGCCCGGGATTCGGGGCTTGGGGAACCCTGGTCAGTGAGTTCATGCTGCAGCAGACTCCCGTCGCCCGGGTGATCCCCCTGCTGGAGGCGTGGCTCGAGCGATGGCCGACACCGGCGGATCTCGCCGCCGCGGCCCCAGCCGACGCGGTCCGGCAATGGGCCAACCTGGGCTATCCGCGGCGCGCGCTCTGGCTGCACCGTGCCGCCGTCGAGATCCGCGACCGCCACGCCGGCGTCGTGCCCCGCGACGTCGACGACCTGCTCGCGCTCACCGGTATCGGCGACTACACCGCGCGTGCCGTCGCCGTCTTCGCGTACGGCGACCGGCATCCGGTCGTCGACACGAACACTCGCCGCGTCCTGGCGAGAGCCGTGCAGGGGCGTTCGCAGCCCGGGCCGGCGGCGAAGCGCGACCTCGCCGACATGACCGAGATCCTGCCCCACGACATCGCCGCATCGGCCGTCGTGAACGCGGCGGCGATGGAGCTGGGAGCGCTCGTGTGCACGGCCCGCGTACCGAGGTGCGCTGCGTGCCCGCTGGCCGACCGTTGCGCGTGGCGCGCCGCCGGCTATCCCGACACCGGCGACACCCGCGTGAAGCAGGCGCGGTACGAGGGCAGCGACCGGCAGGCACGAGGCGCGATCCTCCGAGTCCTGCGGTCGACGACGACGCACGACGTCGCCGCCGAGGACGTCATCGGCGACTGGCCCGACGCCACTCAGCGTGACCGCGCGATCGACTCGCTCGTCTCAGACGGCCTCGTCGAAGCCGTCGACGGCCGGCTGCGCCTACCCCGGTGACGAGACGGAAGAGGGATGCCGCGGCAGCGCGGCATCCCTCTTCTCAGTCCTCGTCCTCGTTGGCCTCGCGAGGCTTGACGTAGGGGTCGGCTTCTCCCGCGTAGCTCGCGCCCGTCGCGGTGGCCGCGGTGGCGGCATCCCGCTCGCGCGCCTCGCGCAGCAGGTGCTCGATGTGACCCGCGTTCTCGGGGATGGCATCGAGGATGAACTCGAGCGTGGGGGTCACCCGCACGCCGAGCTTGCGACCGACCTCGCTGCGGAGCATGCCCGTCGCCGCGCGCAGGGCGTCGGCCGAGTCGGCTCGCTCCTGGTCGGAGCCGTACACGGTGTAGAACACCGACGCGTGCTGCAGGTCACCCGTCACACGCACGTCGGTGATGGTCACGAAGCCGAGGCGCGGATCGCGCAGGCCCTTCTCGAGCCGCTCCGCGACGAGCACGCGGATGCGATCGGCCAGACGCGACTGACGTTCGCTGGACATACCTTCTTCTCCCTACTCAGGCCCGCTCGTCGGCGGACCGGCGATTGCGGAGGCGATGGATGTCGCTCGGATAGTCGGGGTCTTGGGGGTCCTGTTATCCGAGCGACATCCGTCGCCGTAGCAACCAACGATGGGTCAGCCGCGCGGCTTCTCCACCATCTCGGTCGTCTCGATCTCGTCGCCGATCTGGATGTCGTTGTACTTGCCGAGGCCGATACCGGCTTCGAAGTCCGTACGGACCTCGGTGACGTCGTCCTTGAACCGGCGGAGCGACTCGATGGCGAGACCATCGGCGATCACGACACCGTCGCGGATGACGCGCGCCTTGGCGTTGCGCGTGATCGTGCCCGAGCGGACGATGACACCCGCGATGTTGCCGAACTTCGAGGAGCGGAACACCTCGCGGATCTCGGCCACACCCGACTGGACCTCTTCGTACTCCGGCTTGAGCATGCCCTTGAGCGACTGCTCGACGTCGTCGATCGCGTTGTAGATGACCGAGTAGAACCGGACGTCCACACCCTCGCGGGCGGCACGCTCCCGCGCCTTCGTGTCGGGACGGACGTTGAAGCCGATGACGATCGCGTTGTCGATCGTCGCCAGGTTGATGTCCGACTCGGTGATGGCGCCGACGCCGCGGTGGATGATCCGCAGCTGGACGGAGTCGTCGACCTCGATCTTGAGCAGCGACTCCTCGAGGGCCTCGACGGCACCCGAGACGTCACCCTTGATGATGAGGTTGAGCGACTCGACCTTGCCCTCTTCGAGAGCACGGGTGAAGTCCTCGAGCGAGATGCGCTTGCGGGCCTTGGCCAGCTGGGCATTGCGCTCGGCAGCCTCGCGCTTCTCCGCGATCTGACGCGCGGTGCGGTCCTCCTCGGTGACGATGAACACGTCGCCGGCTCGGGGCACCGAGTTCAGACCCTGCACCTGCACCGGGCGCGAGGGGTAGGCCTCGTCGACCGCGTCGCCGTTCTCGTCGATCATGGCGCGGACGCGACCGTAGGCCGTTCCCGCGACGATCGCGTCGCCGACGCGGAGCGTTCCGGACTGGATGAGCACCGTGGCGACCGAACCGCGGCCCTTGTCGAGCTTGGCCTCGATCGCGACACCGCGCGCCGCCTTGTTCGGGTTCGCCGTCAGGTCGAGACCGGCGTCGGCGGTGAGCAGGACGGCGTCCAGGAGCTCCTGGATGTTGGTGCCCTGTCGAGCCGACACGTCGACGAACATGACGTCTCCGCCGTACTCCTCGGCGACCAGACCGTACTCGGTGAGCTGCTGGCGAACCTTGGCCGGGTTGGCGTCGGGCTTGTCGACCTTGTTCACCGCGACCACGATCGGCACGTTGGCGGCCTGCGCGTGGTTCAGGGCCTCGACCGTCTGCGGCATGATGCCGTCGTCGGCCGCGACCACGAGGATCGCGATGTCGGTCACCTGCGCACCACGGGCACGCATGGCGGTGAACGCCTCGTGACCCGGGGTGTCGATGAAGGTGATCGCACGCTCGATGCCCTCGTGCTCGGTCCAGACCTGGTACGCACCGATGTGCTGCGTGATGCCGCCGGCCTCGCCCGCGACCACGTTGGTCTGACGGATCGCATCGAGCAGTCGCGTCTTACCGTGGTCGACGTGGCCCATGACGGTGACCACCGGAGGACGGATCTCGAGGTCTTCGTCGCTCTCCGCTTCCAGCTCGGCGTCGAGATCGAGACCGAAGCCCTCGAGGAGCTCTTTGTCCTCGTCCTCGGGCGAGACCATCTGGATCTTGTAGCCGAGCTCCTCGCCGAGCACCTCGAAGGTGGCCTCGTCGAGCGACTCGGTGGCCGTGGCCATCTCGCCCAGGTTGAACAGGATCGTCACGAGCGTGCCGGGCTGCACCGTGTAGCCGCGCAGCGCCTCGAGCTTGTCCGCGAAGTCGGCGATCGATGCACCGCGGCGCAGGCGGATGATCTCGCCGTTGCCCTTCTGGACGTTGACGCCGCCGACGACCGGCGCCGACCGCATCTCGAATTCCTGCCGCTTCGCCCGACGCGACTTACGCTGCTTGGACTTGCCGCCGCCCTTGCCGAAGGCGCCTGCGGTGCCGCCGCCGGGGCCGCGACCGCGACCACCGCCGCCACCGGGACGACCGGCGAAACCGCCACCGGGAGCACCCGGACGCTGGAAGCCGCCGGCACCGCCGGGACGACCGGGACCGCCGGGACGCTGCTGGAAGGGAGCACCGGGACGACCGCCGCCGCCGGGACGACCGGCGCCACCGGGGCGCGGAGCGCCGGGACGGGGAGCACCGGGTCGCGGGGCCTGCGGACGCGGGATGTTGCCGGGCGTAGGCCGCTGGCCCATGCCCTGCGCCGAGGCGAAGGGGTTGTTGCCGGGACGGGGACCGGCGGGACGCTGGCCCATGCCCTGCGAGGGCGCGAAGGGGTTGTTGCCGGGGCGTGCGCCACCGGGACGCGGCGGCTGCGAGCCGCCGGGCGTCGGGCCTGCCGGCTTGGCCGGACCGGGCTTGCCGGCGCCGGGCGTCGGGGCCGACGGAGCGGAAGGCGCCGCAGGGGTCGCCGACGGCGCGGCAGGCGCAGCGGGAGCTGCCGGGGCGGATGCCGCGGGGGCAGCCGGAGCTGCGGGCGCGGCGGGCTTCGCGGGGCCGGGCTTGACGGCCGGGCCGGGCTTCGCTCCGGCGGGACCGGGCTTGCCGGCGCCGGGGCGCGCAGCACCCGGACGAGCGGCACCGGGCTTGGCGCCGCCCGACGCAGCGGGAGCGGGAGCCGCGGCGGCAGAGCCGCCCTCAGCCTCGAGCGCAGCCCGCAGCTTGCGAGCCACGGGGGGCTCGATGGTGGACGAGGGGCTCTTGACGAACTCGCCGAGCTCCTTCAGCTTCGCGAGCGCGACTTTGCTGTCGACGCCGAGTTCGGAAGCGATCTCGTGTACGCGTGGTTTTGCCACAATTCTCCTGTCTGAAGGCCCACCCTCGGACAGGGCGGACCGCTTAAGCGCGGACGGGTCTCATTTCGAGCCGTTCACTTCGTGTCCATAGCCGTTCAGCCTTTGCGCTGGTGATCAATCGGGAAATCCTGCGTGTCCAGTGGGCCGGACACCCGCAGGGCTCGTCCGAACGCGCGGCGCCGCAACGCGGCATCCATGCATTCGTGCGTCTCGTGCACCCACGCGCCCCTGCCCGGCAGCGACGCGGCTCGATCTGCGATCAAGACGCCGTCGCGGGCCACGACTCGCAGGAGTGAGGACCGGGAGGCACGCGCGCGACAGCCCACGCACGTTCGAACAGGTTCCATTCTACCCCCTCGACCGACGTCCCGGTTTCGTCAGGACTCCAGGATCGAGTCGGGCTGGATGTCGATCTTCGCGCCGGTCAGCTTCGCGGCGAGGCGGGCGTTCTGCCCCTCCTTGCCGATGGCGAGCGACAGCTGGTAGTCCGGGACGAGCGCCCGGACGGCCTTCGTGGCCGCGTCGAGCACGAAGCTCGAGGTGACCTTGGCCGGCGACAGGGCGTTGGCCACGAACGCCGGCAGGTCGGCGTTGTAGTCGATGATGTCGATCTTCTCGCCGCCGAGCTCTTCGGTGACGGCGCGGACGCGGCGGCCCAACTCGCCGATGCAGGCGCCCTTGGCGTTGATGGAGGGATCGTTGGCCTTGACCGCGATCTTCGTGCGGTGACCGGCTTCGCGCGCGAGCGAGGTGATCTCGACGAGACCGTTGGCGATCTCGGGCACCTCCATGGCGAAGAGCTTGCGGACGAGTCCGGGGTGCGTGCGGGAGACGGTGATCGAGGGGCCCTTGGTGCCCTTCGAGACCGAGGTCACGTAGACGCGCAGACGCGAGCCGTGCCGGTACTCCTCGCCCGCGACCTGCTCCTCGGGCGGGAGGATGGCCTCGATCGTGCCGAGGTCGACGTGCACCATGCGCGGGTTCGGCCCCTGCTGGATGACACCGGCGACGATGTCGCCCTCCTTGCCCCGGAACTCCCCCAGCACGGCGTCGTCGGCGATGTCGCGCAGGCGCTGGCTGATGACCTGCTTCGCGGCGAAGGCGGCGATGCGGCCGAAGTCGTCGGGAGTCGACTCCTCTTCGCCGACGACGGCGCCCTCGTCATCGCGGAGGGGTACGTAGATGGCGACGTGGCCGGTCTTGCGGTCGAGCTCCGCACGAGCCCCTTCGGGCAGCTCGCCGTCGGGCGAGGTGTGCTTGGCGTACGCCGTGAGGACCGCCTGCTCGATGATGCGGACGAGTTCGTCGAAGGGGATCTCCTTCTCTCGCTCGACGGTGCGCAGCAGTGAGAGATCGATGTCCATGGGGGCCCTCCATATTCAGCTCTTGTCCGGGCGCGTTTCGCGCTCCCGGCATCCATCCCACGTTACCCGATGGGGCGGGGAACGTGTTTGCCCGGCGCCGAGGACGCCACGTCGAGCGGGCCATCTCGGGATACTGGGGGCATGACCGAACGCGCTCCCCGCCTCGCCGACCCCGGACTGATCGGACTGCTCGGTTTCGTGATCGCCACGCTCACGGCACAGCTGGAGCATCTCGGACTGCAGAACGAGAGCCCGGTGTTCTGGGTCGGTGCCGTCTTCGGCGGCGTGGTTCAGGTCACCGCGGGGATGCTGTCGTACTTCGCGGGCGACGACTTCCACTTCATCGTCTACAACGCCTTCGGGTGGTACTGGATCTGCATGCCAGGCTTCCTGCTCGGCGGCGAGCTCGGGTTCTTCGAGGTCGAGGGGCCCGCGCGTGGCGTGTTCACGCTCATGTTCTCGATCCTGGCCCTCGTGTTCGCCCTCTCGGCGGCATCGCGCAACACCGTGCTGCCGGTGACACTGCTGGCCGTCGCGGCCGGCCTCGGCCTGCAGACGGTCACCGCGTTCGGCGGGCCGCCGGCCGTCGGAGCAGCCGGCTCGGTCGCATTGCTCCTGGCCTCCGCGCTCGCGGCGTACATGCTGCTCGAGAAGTTCTACGCGCGAACGCTCGGTCGCAGCATCCTGCCGCTGGGGCCCGCGTGGTTCCGGGTCGCCTCCCCTGTATCGATTCAGGCGCATACTGTTTGAGGACCGGGCGGCCCGCGCTGCGGGAGACCACGCCCGATCGTGACATCGGTCGCGACGACGGCTCTGCCGCCGCGACCGCAACGCGAAAGGAACCTCTCATGACCACCAACGCGCACGCCGCCGTTCTCCACGGCCAGGACGCACCGTTCACATTCGAGGAGATCACCCTCGACGGCATCCGTCCGAACGAACTGCTCGTGAAGGTCGCCGCCACCGGCCTCTGCCACACCGACCTCGCCGTGCAGCATGGTCACATCCCCGCGGCGTTCCCGTTCGTCCTGGGCCACGAAGGCGCGGGCACCGTCGAGCAGGTCGGCGATGCCGTCGTCGGCTACGCCGTCGGCGACAAGGTCGCGGTGTCGTTCGCCTCGTGCGGCCACTGCACCAACTGCCTCACGGGACGCGAGGCTTATTGCCGCAACTTCATGGCGCTCAACTTCGGCGGGGCGCGCGAGGACGGCTCGGCCACCATGACCGCCGCGGACGGTTCCGCCGTGCACGGCTCGTTCTTCGGTCAGTCCTCGTTCGCCAGCCACGTCATCGTCGAGGCCCGCAACGCGGTGAAGCTGCCGACGACCGCCGACGTCGAGATCGCCGGCCCCCTCGGCTGCGGCGTGCAGACCGGAGCCGGCACCGTGCTCAACTCGCTCGACGTTCCCGCCGGCGCATCGGTCATCGTGACCGGCACCGGCGCCGTGGGGCTGTCGTCGATCATGGGCGCGAAGGTGGCCGGCGCCACGACGATCATCGCGGTCGACATCATCCCGGAGCGGCTCGAGTTCGCGGCGAAGCTCGGCGCAACCCACACGGTCAACAGCAAGGACGAAGACGCCGTGGCGCGCATCCTCGAGATCACCGGCGGGGTCGGCGCGGACTTCGCCGTCGACACCACGGCCGTTCCCGCGGTCGTCGACACGATCGTCGCCGCCACCGCGTTCGGCGCGAAGATCGCGCTGGTCGGTGTGCCGAAGCCGGGCACGGAGATCGCGCTGGCGTCCATCTCGGGCTCGGGCAAGACCTTCGTCGGCGCGATCGAGGGTGACGCGGTGCCGCAGAAGTTCATCCCCGAGATGCTCGCGCTGCACGAGGCCGGACGCTTCCCGTTCGACCAGCTCATCACCAAGTACCCGTTCTCGGAGATCGAGCAGGCCATCGCCGACACGCAGTCGGGCAAGGCGGTCAAGGCCGTCCTCGTCATGGACTGACGACCCGGATACGCCGATCGGGCCGGAGCACGCACATCGCTGCGCGTTCCGGCCCGATTCCTTCCGTCTGGCGGCACGACTTCGGCCATCGCTGAGCCACCCGGCGGTCGCCCCTCGGACACCTAGCCGTCACGGAGTCTCTCCAGAGTCGGGATCGGCGCACATCGCGCCGCCCTCCCCGTCGAACAGGAGTTCCCGCGTGTCCTCACGCCTTCCGTCAGCCACCCGCACGCGTCGCACCGCCGCCGCCCTGACCGTGGCGGGCCTCGCCGCCGGTCTCGCCGTGGCCGCGCCCGCAACCACCGCGGCGACCGCCGCCGCGCCTCCCGCCGAAGACCTCGCCTCCCGCTTCACCCTCGCCGTGCTGCCCGACACGCAGTTCTACTCGCGCTACTCGGCCGACCAGTTCCTGCCGCGCTACGGCACCGACCCGTTCGCGACGCAGACGGAGTGGCTGACGGCTCACGCGGACGACCTGCGCATTCCCTTCACGTTGCACCTCGGGGACATCGTCGACCGCGCCGGCGTCGAGGCCGAGTGGCGTGCGGCCGACGCCGCCATGCGCACCATGGACGAGGCCGCTGCGCCCTACTCGATCCTTCCCGGCAACCACGACGTGCTCAACAGTGGCGTCCGCGATGACCAGCTCGACGTCGCGAACGAGCCCTTCAACCGCTGGTTCGGCGCGACACGGGCGGCGACGCAGAGCACGTACGGCGGCAGCGACCCGCTGGGGCTGAGCCAGTTCCACATCTTCGAGGCCGAAGGCCAGCGGTTCATGTCGCTCGCCGTCGCCTGGAACGCCTCGGACGCAACGCTCGCCTGGGCCCAGAGCGTGCTCGACGCGCACCCGGACGTCCCGGTCATCCTCACCTCGCACGCACTGATCAACGTCGCGGCCGACCAGACCTCCCCCGTCGAGACCGGCGACAGCCAGCGGATGTGGGACCGCCTCATCCGGGGCAACGACCAGATCTTCCTGACCTTCAACGGCCACTTCCACGGCGCGACGCGACAGGTCAAGCAGAACGACTTCGGCCACGACGTGCATCAGGTGCTGATGGATTATCAGATGGCGTACGAGGGCGGCAACGGCTACCTCGGCCTCGTCGAGTTCGACCTCACCAACGGCCGCCTGTCGCTCGAAACGGGGTCGCCGTGGGTTGTGCAGAAGCCGCAGGAGAGCCTCACGAGCTACGACCAGCCCCTCCTCGACGGTGAGCATCAGCGTTTCTCGGTCCCGATCGACTTCCGGGAACGCTTCGCCGGCTTCGCTCCCGGGTTCACCGCCGGTTCCGCCGATGAGCCGAGGCTGACGGAGGCCGCGCGCGCTATCCTTCTCGACGGCTTCGAGGGCCCCGATCCGATCTCGACCGAGGCCCCGGGCAACGAACTCGACTTCGTCGAGGCCGAGGGCACGCTCGCGCACTGGCGATTCAACGGTCAGGAGGGCGTCGTCGACGCGGACACGGTGATCGAGGACATCGCCGGCGACAACGACCTCACCCGTCCCGACCCCGCCGACACGAACGCGGTCGGAACGCTCTGGGAGGACGTGACCGTCCAGTCGTCCGACGTGCACGGCTACTCGTCGGACGCGGCGGCCGTGTGCTTCGACGACTCGTCGGGATCGCGCTTCAGCTACCTGACGACGGCCGCCGACGCCCCGATCAATGAGGCAGACCTGTCGCAGGGGTACACGATCGAGACTTTCGTGAAGATGGACGCCGACTGGAACGCCTCGGCGAACGGATGGTCGAAGGCCGTGACCCGCACCGGCAACCGGTCGCAGATCGGTGTGCCCGAGACCCGCTGGGACTGGACCGCCTCCCCCACCGCGCTGGGCATCTCGAACCTGCGCGAGTTCCAGTACACCAGCCTCGACGCCGACGCCACGCTCGGCGACCGCGTCAACTGGTCGGGCGAGATCATGGTCGACCAATGGCAGCACGTCGCGATCGTGAACGACCCCGAGTCGCGCACGACGACCATGTACGTCGACGGTGCCCCGGTGCTGCGCAACGCCACGAACGTCGGCGGTATGGCCTGGCACGAGGGACACTCGTGGATCCTCGGGGCCGACTGGACCGATGACGCCGCGCGCAACGGATGGCATGGCTGCATCGGCGAGACGCGCATCATCGACCGCCCGACCACGCCGGACGAGTGGCTGACGCAGCGCGCCGACCTGACCGGCTTCGGGGTGCGCGAGGCGCCGTCGGGCGAGCTCGCCTCCGATGTGTCGTCCGTGCGCTTCGCGGGCGTCGGCTTCCCCGGCGCCGAGGTGCGCCTGGCGCCCGCCGCCGAGGGCGTGGCGGCACGTGCCGACCTCGGCGGCGCCGTCACCGCCGTGGCGGCGGACGGCACGTGGGAGATCGTCGTCACCTCGGGCCTGACCGCCGGCGAGCACGCCGTCGAACTCTCGCAGGCTCTCGGAGCGCGCTCGATCACGCCGCAGCGCGTCGACTTCGCGATCGCGGCCGCTGCGCCCGCTCCGGCTCCGACGACGCCCGCCCTTCCCGGCGGGACCGTTCCCGGCGGGACCGCGCCGGGAGGCGCCGTGCCGACCGGCGCACCTGCCGCGGACGTCGACGGTTCGCTGGCCGCCACCGGCGGCGACTCGGGCATCCTGATGCCCGTCGCCGTGGCGGCATCCGTGCTCACCGTCCTCGGTGGCGTGCTCCTGGCGCTGCGTCGCCGACGCATCGCTCGCGGCTGATCCCCCGGGCCGGGGCGCGGCGGCATCCGTCGCGTCCCGGCCCGCCGCCGCCCTCTCCGGCCCGTGCCGTCGTAGGCTCGCGGGATGGCCGAACACGGGGTGCACGACGCGGCGCGCGCCGTCGAACGGCATCCCGCGGCGCGCGTGCTCGCCCGGGGCGGCTACGTCGCGAACGGTTTCGTGCACCTGCTGATCGGGTCGCTCATCGTCGCGGTCGCTTTCGGCGGCGACCGCGACGCCGACCAGACGGGAGCCTTCCGCGCGGTCGCCGAGCTTCCGCTCGGGTTCGTCGCGCTGTGGGCCGCAGCCGCTCTCCTGACCGCGCTGGGCGTGTGGCATCTCGCCGAGGGGATGCTGGCCTCGCGGCGCCGGCGCGGCGCCGCCGTCTGGGGGCTGCGGGTCTCGGAATGGGGACAGGCCGTCGTGTTCCTGTTCTTCGGCGGGTTGTCCGCCGCCGTGGCGCTCGGCGCACGCCCGCAGGCCGATGAAGCCGCGCGCGACGCGAGCCGCGGCATCCTCGCGCTTCCGGGCGGCGTGTTCGCGATCGTGCTCGTCGGGGCCGGTGTCGCGATCGCGGGAGTGGTCTTCGTCGTGATGGGCGTGCGGCGCTCCTTCCACTCGAAGATGACGATCCCCGACGGAGCGGTCGGTCGCGCCGTCGAGGGCCTCGGGATCCTCGGCTTCATCGCGAAGGGCATTGCTCTGGGGTCGCTGGGCGGTGTGCTCATCGTCGCCGCCGTGCGTTCGCGCGCCGACGAGGCCGGCAGCCTGGATGCCGCGATCCGGGCGCTGCTCGACCTGACGTTCGGCCCCGAGATCGTGGTCGTCGTGGGGGCCGGGCTCATCGCCTACGGCGTGTTCACGGTCTTCCGAGCGCGCTACGCCGACCTCTGAGCCCCGGGTCTCTCGGCGGCTGCCCGCTTTCGGGCGCACTTCGGCCTGTCGACCGCAGGAACACGTGCGCCGGATGCCGCAATCTGCGCGGCATCCGGCGACCGGGCGCTGAGATCAGCGGGCGGTGAGTCGCGCGACCGCGTCGGCCGCGGCGAGGGTCTCGCGTTCGCCCGTCCGACGGTCCCACAGCTCGACCTGGCCGTCGGCCGCGCCTCGCCCGACGATGAGGATGCGCGGCACGCCCACCAGCTCGGCGTCGCCGAACTTCACGCCGGGCGACACCTTCGGGCGGTCGTCGTAGACGACCTCCAGGCCCGTCGCCTCGAGCTCGCCCGAGAGCTGCTCGGCCAGCTCGAAGGCCGCGGCGTCCCGGCCGGTCGCCACGACGTGCACGTCGAACGGAGCGACCGACGCGGGCCAGATGAGTCCACGCTCGTCGTTGTTGAGCTCGGCGATGATCGCGAGGATGCGGGTCACGCCGATGCCGTACGAGCCCATCGTGACCGTGACGAGCTTGCCGTTCTCGTCGAGGACCTTCAGCCCCAGCGCCTCGGCGTACTTGCGGCCGAGCTGGAAGACGTGACCGATCTCCATGCCCCGCGCGATCGAGACCGGGCCCGAGCCGTCGGGCGCCGGGTCGCCCTCGCGCACGGTGGCGACCTCGACGAACGCGTCGGCCGTGAAGTCGCGGCCCGCGACGAGGGAGTGCACGTGCTTCTGGTCGATGTTCGCGCCCGTGATCCACGAGGTCCCGTCGACGACGCGGGGGTCGAGGACGTAGCGGATGCCGGTCGCTGACTCCTCGCCGAGCACCGGGCCCTCGGGCGACCAAGGGCCGATGTAGCCCTTGACCAGCAGCGGATTCTTGGCGAAGTCCTCGGCCGTCGCCGGCTCGACCTCGGCCGGCGCGAAGGCGACCTCCACACGCTTGTCGTCGACGTCGCGGTCGCCGGGCAGGCCCACGACGACGAGCTCCCGCGTGCCGTCGAGGTGCGTGAGAGCGAGCACGACGTTCTTGAGCGTGTGCGCCGCGGTGAACTCGCCCTCGAGGGTGGCGTTGACGTGTGCCACGAGCGTCTCGATCGTGGGGGTGTCAGGCGAGTCGAAGACGACCGGCTCCGGCAGCCCGTCGATCGGCCCCGCCTCGGGGACGACCGTCGTGAACGCCTCGACGTTCGCGGCATATCCGCCCGCGGAGCGCACGAACGAGTCCTCGCCGACGGGGGTCGGGTGCAGGAACTCTTCCGAGCGGGAGCCACCCATGGCCCCGGCATCCGCCTGGACGATGACGTATTCGAGACCGAGGCGCTGGAAGATGCGCTCGTACGCGTCGCGCTGGGCCTGATAGCTCGCCTCGAGCCCGGCGTCGTTCGCGTCGAACGAGTACGCGTCCTTCATCGTGAACTCGCGGCCGCGCAGCAGGCCGGCACGGGGACGGGCCTCGTCGCGGTACTTGTCCTGGATCTGGTAGATCGTCAGCGGCAGGTCCTTGTACGACGAGTAGAGGTCCTTGACGAGGAGGGTGAAGGCCTCCTCGTGGGTCGGAGCGAGCAGGTAGTCGCCGCCCTTGCGGTCGTGCAGGCGGAACAGCAGGTCGCCGTACTCCTCCCAGCGTCCCGTCGCCTCGTACGCCTCGCGCGGCATCAGCGCCGGGAAGTGCACCTCCTGCGCACCGGCCGCCGCCATCTCCTCACGCACGACGCGCTCGATCTTGGCCTTGACGCGCAGGCCGAGAGGCAGCCAGGCGAAAATGCCCGCCGCCTGCGGTCGGATGTAGCCGGCGCGGATCAGCAGCTTGTGACTGGCGACCTCGGCGCCCGCGGGATCTTCACGGAGCGTGCGGAGGAACAGGTGCGACATACGGGTGACCACGAGTCGAGTCTACGGATGCCGCGGGGCCGCGGTGTGCGCGCGATCGTTCCTCACCCCGCCGCGTCCCGCATCGCCGACAGCACGCGCTCCGCGGCATCCACGACGTCCGGCGCCTCCATGATCTCGACGACGTTCACGCCATCTGTCGCGAGGAGGTAGGAGCTGTCCGGACGGATAGCCCCGACGCCCTGCACGGCCTCGGTCGCGCCCGCGACGTCGACCGGCACCGGGACGTCTCGTCGCCCGTCACCTGCAGCGAGTCGATCCCATTCCCATGCGCCTCCGGGATAGATCGTCACGATGACCGCGTCGAGACGGGCTGAGTTCGGCGCGTACCAGCGGCAGACGGTGCCGAGCCCCGCGTCGCGCGCGATCTCGATGTGAACGTCTGTGCCGAAAGCCGAGGGGTACCCCTCGACGAAGTCGGTCGTGCCGAGGATGTCGGCCACCGAGACCCGTTCCCGCAGCTCATCGCACGTCGTCGGAGACCACCACGAGGAAGTGCGCGCCGCCGGCATCGGACGACCGGCATTCTCGAGGGCTGACATGAAGAGCGGGGCAACCGCGTCGAGTCGGGCCGTGACGACGTCATTGCTGACCCCGTCAGCGTTACCGAACACGCCGCTGACCGTCACGAGCATCCAGGTGTCGCCATCGGACACCGCCCGACGACAACCCTCGCTGTCGTAGCGGAAACCTTCGCAGACCGTGTCGGAGTACGTGGAGACGACGCTCGCGGGAACAACGTCCGCGGGGAGGGCGGACACCTGCACGGATTCGAAAGTGCTGGATTCCCACGAGCAATCGAGACCGCCGAGCGTCCGGACCTCGGGCGTGCTGAGGTCCGTCGCGGGGCCGAGCTCGACCCCGACAGCCGACGAGAGCGCGCTCGCATCGAACACCTGTGTGCAATCGCCCCTGAAGGCCATGGTCGGCGCGGACAGCTGCGGCTCCGCATCCGGAGTCGCTGTCTGGGTGGGCGAAGGCTCCGCCGTCGGAGTGGGGGAAGGCGTGGGTGTGGGCGTCGGCGTCGGCGTGGACGTCTCGACCGGAGTCAGGATGCGGTCGTCCGGGCGGAGGGCCGCGAAGGCGACGCCCGCGACGACGACTGCCACGAGGGCGGACGCGGCCGCTCCCGCGACGATGCGCGAGCGGCGCGCGCGGGCGGCGCGCAGCCGCTTCACACCCCCGACGACACGATCGCGCAGATCGCCGTGCTCGTTCGGGGTGAGCTGATCGTTCAGGTCCACGATGCCTCCAACGCCGTCATCTCGTCTCGTAGCCGGCTCTTCGCCCGTGAGAGGCGTGATTTCACCGTGCCGACCGGGATGCCCAGGGTCTGCGCGACGTCGCGTTCCGGGTAGCCCTCGAGCACGCTGAGGACGACGACGCTCTGCTCACCGGCCGGCAGCTGCTTGAGCGCCGCGAGTACACCGCTCTCGTCGTGGGCGGACGGTGCCGCGGATGCGGACGCCGCAGGGGTCTTCGCCAGCAGCGCTCGGTAGCGCCGCCCCGCTCGCTCGAGATTGCGAGCCGCGTTCGCGACGGTCGTCAAGAGCCACGGCAGCGGCGACCCGTCGACCAGGCGCACGCTCGCGCGCTTGCGCCAGAGCTCGAAGAACGCGATGGCGACCGCGTCCTTCGCATCCTCGCGATCGGTCAGCAGCCGGGTCGCGTGCCGGAACAGTCGCGACTCGTATCTGTCGAACAGGTCTCCCAGCGCGGACTCGTCGCCCGCCCGCAGTCGCTGCCATGCAGCGGCCTCATCATCTCCCACACCATGTAGTGTCCGGCACCACCGAGAAGGTTCGCGGTCGTGCGAACTAATCTGAGCGGATGACGACCGTGCCGGAGGCCGTGGAGCAGCGACTCGCCCCGGTCGAATGTCGGAGCGGCCGCCTAGCCTGAACTCATGAGAACCGTGCTGCTGACTGGATTCGAGCCGTTCGCCGGAGACGCGACGAACCCATCGGGGGACGCGGTGAACCTGGTCGCCGACCATTGGACGGGCCCGGAGAACCTGGTCATGGCGGTGCTGCCGGTGACCTTCCACGGGGCCAGGTTGCAGCTGCTCGAGCTCATCATCGAGCACTCCCCCGACGTCATCATCGCGACCGGCCTGGCCGGGGGCCGCACGGGGATCGCTGTCGAACGAGTGGCGCTCAACCTCAAGGACGCGCGAATCCCGGACAACAGCGGCGAGCAGCCCGTCGACGAGCCGTCGGTCGGGCACGCGCCCGACGCACACTTCGCGACGCTGCCCGTGAAAGCGATCGCCGCGGACATCATGGCGGCGGGCATCCCCGCCTCGGTCTCATACTCGGCGGGCACCTTCGTCTGCAACCACGTGATGTTCACGGCCCTGGATGGCGGCGAGCCGGGCGATCGCGCCGCCGGCTTCATCCACGTTCCCTACGCCACCGAGAACGCACCCGAGGGCCAGCCGTCGCTGCCGCTCTCGGACATTGCGCAAGCGTTGCGCATCGCCATCCGCACCTCCTTGGACACCGAGGTGGACCACTCGTACGCGGCAGGCTCCATCTGGTGAGAGGCAGCTGCCTCGTCAGCTCGAGAGCGCGGAGAGCATTCGCCCGAGGACCTGCCCTGCGAGGTCGAGATTCTCGTCGTAGAGGCTGACCACGTTCACTCCGTCGGTCGCGAACGCCTTGTACGAGCCGTAACCCCAATCTGTGGCGAAGGCGTCGGTCGCACCGGCCACGTCCAGCTCGACAACCGATGACTCCGCCGCCCGCCCGCGCAACTCGTCCCACTGCCACCCCAGGCCCGGCGCGACCTGCGGCGAGAGGATGTGGAACTCGTCCGTCTCGTAATCTATCCGCTCGCCGTCGGAGAACAGCGGACACGCTCGGAAGACACCCGCCGCTGCCAGCAGGACCTCCTCCGGCTGCTCGGAACCCTCCCAGTAGCCGTGGCGATACGGACCGATCAGTTCCTCGAGGCCCATGGCCTCGCCGAGCCACACGCAGTCGGGAACCGGCCAGACGTCATCGGTGGCGGCAGCGCGCCGAGGCTGCGTCGCCGTCGGTAGGTTGGCGGCGACCGCTTCGATGGCTGCACCCAGCAGCTCGTCCGGGGTCTCGACCGCGCCCCAGCCGGCATTCGCGCCGACCCACACGTCGTCCACCACGCGCCCGAGACGACAGTGGTTGGCGTCGTAGCTGGGCTCGCAGGTCGCCACGGAGTAGCGCGCTGCGAACTCGTTGCTCACCTCCACCGCCGGAACCACTGTCATGGTGAGGCTGCCGATACCTTCGGGAAGATCCGCGCCTTCACCGGCGAACCAGGTACAGGCGAGGCCCCCGAGCGTCCCGAGGGGCTCGACGTCGACCTCCACCGGACGCTCCGCGTCCCACGCGAGGTACTGTTCGGCCCGGGTCAGCGACCCCGCACCGAGGAGCTCGTCGCGCTGCTCACCCGTGAGCATCTGCTCGCAGTCGCCGTCGAAGGCCCGAACGGGCTCGAGGTTCGGCGTCGGCGTGGGCGTCGGGGAGGGCGCGTCCGAGGACGGGCGCGCCGGCGTCGGTGCTTCCGCCGCTCGGTCGACGGGAGCGCACCCCACCGCGAGAGTTGCGGCGAGCGCGAGGGACAGGAGCGCGGCAGGACGGCGAAGCACGCAGCCAGCCTGGCAGGACCGGCATGCCGGCCGCGGCATCCGCCGTCGAAGCTTTATGGAACCGATCTCAGGCGGTGACGACCTGCGCCGTGCCGAGCGGCGCGTCGGGACCGAGCTCGTCGGCGATACGGCGGGCCTCTTCGATGAGGGTCGCGACGATCTCCGACTCGGGCACGGTCTTGATGACCTCGCCCTTGACGAAGATCTGCCCCTTGCCGTTGCCCGACGCGACGCCGAGGTCAGCCTCCCGCGCCTCGCCCGGCCCGTTGACGACGCAGCCCATGACGGCGACGCGCAGCGGCACGGTGACATCCTTCAGACCCGCGGTGACGTCGTCGGCGAGCGTGTAGACGTCGACCTGCGCACGCCCGCACGAGGGGCACGAGACGATCTCGAGCTTGCGCTCCCGCAGGTTGAGCGACTGCAGGATCTGGTGTCCGACCTTGACCTCCTCGGCCGGCGGCGCCGACAGCGAGACGCGGATCGTGTCGCCGATCCCCTCGCCCAGCAGGATGCCGAACGCGGTGGCGCTCTTGATCGTGCCCTGAAACGCCGGCCCCGCCTCGGTCACCCCGAGGTGCAGGGGCCAGTCGCCGCGCTCGGCGAGCTGCCGGTAGGCCTTGACCATGACGATCGGGTCGTTGTGCTTGACCGAGATCTTGAAGTCATGGAAGTCGTGCTCCTCGAACAGCGAGGCCTCCCAGACGGCGCTCTCGACGAGCGCCTCCGGCGTCGCCTTGCCGTACTTCTCGAGCAGGCGCCGGTCGAGAGAGCCGGCGTTGACGCCGATGCGCAGCGAGACGCCGGCGGCCTTCGCCGCGTTCGCGATCGCACCGACCTGGTCGTCGAACTTCCGGATGTTGCCCGGGTTCACGCGCACCGCGGCGCATCCGGCGTCGATCGCCTGGAAGACGTACTTCGGCTGGAAGTGGATGTCGGCGATGACGGGGATCTGGCTCTTCTTGGCGATGATGTGCAGTACATCCGCGTCGTCCTGCGAGGGAACGGCCACGCGCACGATCTCGCAGCCGGATGCCGTGAGCTCGGCGATCTGCTGCAGCGTCGCGTTGATGTCGGTGGTCGGCGTCGTCGTCATCGACTGCACGCTGACGGGGGCTCCTCCCCCGACGAGCACCTTCCCGACGCGGATCTGCCGGCTCTTGCGGCGAGGGGCGAGGACGTCCGGAACCTGGGGCATCCCGAGATTGACAGCTGGCACGGGCACAGCCTACGCGGCACCGCCGCAGACGGGCTGGGAGCCGCGCGACACCGCGTCCCCGGCGCGGGTGTGATAATTTCGGCCCATGCGCACGCGCCTCTCCTGGTGGCACACCGCCTAGGCGGTGTGTTCGACGTGCACACGTTTCAGACCGCCCGGCGTTGAAGGCCCGGCGGTCTTCTTCGTGGGGCGGGCGCTCCGACGAAGAAAGACGACGATGACCGGTTCTCTCCCGACCCTGACCGATCTCGCGGCGAGCGGTGCGCCCTTCGCGCTCATCGCGCGCGACGGGGCGACCGTCGAGGTGCTCCGCGGCGACGTCGTCGACGTCGACCGGCTCGCCGACATCCCGCTGGACGATCCCGACGGCACACCGCGCGAAGTGCTCGCCCTCGTGCCGTTCCGCCAGGTCGTCGAACGCGGCTTCGTCTGCCACGACGACCGGGCACCGCTGCGCTGCCTGCGTGTCGCCGACCACGATTCCCTGCCCCTGGCCGAGGCACTGCGCCAGTTGCCGTCGGAGCGGGTGCCGCTCGAGGACGCCGGGTTCGACATCTCCGACGAGGACTACGCCGAAATCGTCCGTCGCGTGATTGCCGACGAGATCGGCCGCGGCGAGGGCGCCAACTTCGTCATCCGGCGCGACTTCACCGCGACGGTCGAGACGGATGCCGTCACCGCCGGCCTCACCTGGTTCCGGGCGCTGCTGCAGCACGAGCGCGGCGCCTACTGGACCTTCCTCGTCGTGACCGACGGTCACGTCGCGGTCGGCGCCAGCCCGGAGGCCCATGTCAGCGCGCGCAGCGGGGCGCCCGCGGAGCCCGGCACGAGCATCGTCACGATGAACCCGATCTCCGGCACCTTCCGCCATCCCCGCGGTGGCGCGACCGCCGAGACGCTGACGGAGTTCCTCTCCTCCACCAAGGAGACCGAGGAACTGTTCATGGTCGTCGACGAAGAGCTGAAGATGATGTCTGCGGTCTGCTCCGACGGGGGCCGTATCACCGGCCCTCATCTGAAGGAGATGTCGCGCCTGACCCACACCGAGTACATGCTGCGCGGCTCGAGCACCATGGACCCCCGCGACATCCTTCGGGAGACGATGTTCGCACCCACCGTCACGGGGTCGCCGATGCAGAACGCCTGCACGGTGATCGCGCGGCACGAGCGGACGCCCCGCGGCTACTACTCCGGTGTCGCCGCCCTCTTCACCCCCGCGGCGGGAGGCGGCCACGACCTCGACGCCCCCATCCTGATCCGCACGGCCTATCTCGTCGACGGCCGGCTGCGCGTGCCCGTCGGAGCGACGCTCGTTCGGCACTCCGACCCGGCGGGCGAAGTGGGCGAGACCCACGGCAAGGCGGCAGGCGTCCTGGGCGCGATCGGCGCCGTCGACCGCGACGAAGCGCCCGCGGCGATCGCCGACACGACGGCGGTCGACGAGGACGCACCCGCCGCGCACCGCCCGCGGATCGGCGACGATCCGACGATCGCGGCCCTGCTCTCCTCGCGCAACGCGCGTCTCGCGCAGTTCTGGCTCGACCCGCAAGCAGCGGGGGGCGGCCCCTACGCGGGCCGCGAGGTGCTGGTCGTCGACGCCGAGGACCGGTTCACCACGATGCTCGGGCACCAGCTGCACCACCTCGGGTTCGCCGTTCGCATCGCTCCCTGGCACGAGGTCACGGATGCCGCGGTCGACGAGGCCGGTCTCGTCGTCTTCGGCCCCGGCCCGGGCGATCCGCGCGACGGCGCCAGCCCTCGCATCGCCCGTATGCGCGAGCTCGTCGGCCGGCGCGCCGACGCGGGCAGGCCGCTGCTCGCCGTGTGCCTGAGCCACCAGATCCTGGCCGACCGGCTCGGGATCGCGCTGGCCCCCCTCGCGTCGCCCCATCAGGGCCTGCAGAAGAGCGTCGACGTGTTCGGACAACCCGCGTCCATCGGCTTCTACAACACGTTCACGGCACGCGTCGCCCCCGGCACCGAACGCCTGGGCGACACCGAGATCGCGGCGGACCCGTCGTCGGGTGACGTGTACGCGCTCCGGGGACCGGCGTACGCCTCCGTGCAGGGGCATCTCGAGTCGATCCTGTCGCGAGATGGTCTGCCGACACTCGAGCGGCTCATCGGATTCGCGCTCGAGCCCGTCTCCGCCTGATCGCGCCGCGTCGGCGGCGAGCGCGTCAGCCGAGGATCGAGATCGGGTTGAAGACGTCGGCGAGGATCAGCGTGCCGCCCATGACGATGAGCCCGATCACGACGACGAAGGTGACGGGCACGAGCTTCGTGGCGTCGACGGGGCGCGGAGGCGGGCGGCGGAAGAGCTTCGCCCAGGCGCGCTTGATCCCGTCCCACAGGGCCACCACGACGTGTCCGCCGTCGAGAGGCAGCAGGGGCAGCAGGTTGAAGATGAACAGCGCGATGTTGAGCGAGCCGAGCAGGTTCAGCACCTGGAAGGCACGGTCCTGAATCGGCGCGTCGGTCGCGGCCACCTCCCCGGCAATACGCCCGGCACCGACGACCGACAGCGGTCCGTTGGGATCGCGCTCCCCACCGGTCACGAGGGCGACTCCGGTCTCGTAGACCTTGACCGGCAGCTGCCAGATGACGCTCGCGACGGCACCCAGCCGCTCGACCGCGGCCTGCGGCCCCGTCCAGATCGGCTGCGGCACGTTGACCCGTGTTCCCGTCATGCCGACGAACCCGACCTCCTTGACCTCGGTCGCGCCGTCCGCCGTCGTCACGGGACGTTCCGCGGCGATCGGGGTGACCTCGAGCGTGACGCGGTCGCCGTCGCGCTCGACGACGACCGGGATCGTGCGTCCCGGCGACGCCTGGATGATCGCGGTCGCCTCGACATAGCCGGACACCTCGGTCCCGTCGACGGCGACGATGACGTCCCCGGGACGGATGCCGCCGGCCGCGGCCGGTGAGACGGGATCGCCGGGCTCGCATGTCGTGCGCTCGACGCCGGCCGGAACGA
Source organism: Microbacterium sp. 1262 (assembly GCF_040544895.1). Lineage (NCBI taxonomy): Bacteria > Bacillati > Actinomycetota > Actinomycetes > Micrococcales > Microbacteriaceae > Microbacterium > Microbacterium sp. 1262. Next base: position 429,721 of record NZ_JBEPKU010000001.1, on the reverse strand, counting down.
CGCACTCGTTCACACCGGCGATCGTCGTGGAGACGCTCGGCAGCCCGATGGCGCTCAGCGCGATGCCGAAGAGCACCATCGCGAGCACGAGGTTCATCAGCGGCCCGCCGACCATGATGACGATGCGCTTCCACACCGAGAGCTGGTAGAACGCCGGACGCGCGTCGTTCTCGACGAGGGTCTCGGCGTTGGCGAGACGGGCGTCCTGCACCATCGCCCCGAAGAAGCGACCACTGCGCCGGGTGGCGGCGTCGGGCTCGTCGGGTGCTGGCGGGTACATGCCCGACATCGAGATGTAGCCGCCGAGAGGCAGCGCCTTCACGCCGTACTCGGTCTCGCCGAAGCGCCGCGACCAGAGCGTCGGCCCCAGGCCGATCATGTACCGGCCGACGCGCACGCCGAACAGCTTGGCGGGCACGAGGTGGCCGACCTCGTGCAGCGCGATCGACACGGCGAGCCCGACGACGAGCAGCACGACGCCGATGACGAAAGCGAGGACGGTCACGACCGCTCAGAGTACCCGCCGAGTCTTTGAATCGGCCCAGGCCGTAAACTCCCACTATGGAGCGGGCGCAGAGTGCGACAGTGCGGCGTGCTCGCGCGCTGCGCGGAACCGCCTCCGCCGCGATCGCCACCGTCTTCGCCGCCACCGCCCACACCATCTCGGGCGGGCTCGCGCCCTTTTGGCTCATCGTCGTCGCGACGCTGCTCGCTGCCCCCGCGGCCGTCTGGCTCGCCGGCAGGGCACCCTCGGCATGGCGGACCTGCCTCGTCGTGCTGGCGAGCCAGGGCCTGTTCCACACGTTCTTCTCCATCGCCGGCTCCACTGACCCGACGGCGCCCCTCGGGCACGTCCACGGCGGAACGCTCGCCGCGCTCGGGCCTGTCGCGCACACGCACGCCTTCGGCATGAACATGACCGCCACGCACGTCGTCGCGGCCGCCGTCACCGTCGCGACGCTCGTCGTCGGCGAGCGCCTCGTGCGCCTCATCCATCGCGGCATCCGTCGGTTCGTGCGTCTGATGTCGCCGTCGGTTCGCGCGCGGACGCCCCTGCTGCGTCCCGCCGTCGGGAGCACGCGCGTCGTCCCGGCACGTCGTCTCCGTTCCTCTCTGTCGCTGCGGGGTCCGCCGGTCGCCACCGCGTGACCCCCCCTTCCCGTAGCGGCCGGCACGACGCCGCCCGCATGTTCCGAGAGACGACAATGACCCTCACCATCACCGCGCGCCGCCGTGCGCGCCTGGCCGTCGGCGTGACCGCCGGCGCCGCACTCGCCCTGGCCCTTCCGCTGGCCGCCTCCGCGCACGTCCACGTGACGCCGGAGGAAGTCGCCGCCAACGGCTCGACCCGCATCGACTTCTCGTTCAGCCACGGCTGCGACGGATCGCCCACGACGGCGCTCGTCGTCGACATCCCCGCCGAGGCACAGGGAGCGACCCCCGTCATCGACGGCGCGTGGACCATCACCACCGAAGCGGGCGAGAACGGCATCCCCACGCGCGTCACGTACACAGCGGTGGCGCCCATCCCCGACGCCTACGCGGCCTCCGCCGGCATGAACGTGATCTTCCCGGGATCGGCCGAGGGCGAGAGCTTCGCCTTCCCCGTGACGCAGCAGTGCGAGGCGGGAGAGGCTGCCTGGGTGCAGGTCGCCGAGGACGGCCAGGACCCGGACGACCTCGAGTACCCCGCTCCCGTCGTGGTTGTGGGGGCGGCCGCAGCCGACGCGCACGGCGGTCACTCCGAGAGCGGCCACTCGTCCGCGGGCACGTCCGACGCCGCCGATGCCGAGGCGACGGCCGCGGCCGCGCCCGCGGCCGACCCGCTGCCGATCTGGCTCTCGGCCGGCGCACTCGTCCTCGCGGCTGCGGCGCTCGTCCTGGCGATCACCCGCCGACGCGCGTGAGCACAGCCGGGGCGGGCGCGTCAATCGGCGCGGCCGCCCCGGAACCGGGATGAGACAATGGTGGGAATGCCTACCGACGCCCCGAACCTCCCTCCCGTCCTCCGACCCGAGACGCCGCCGCGCCGCTCCCTGGCCGAGCTCGCCGCCCACGTCGGCGGCCGGATCGTCGGCGATGCATCCGACGTCTCGGTCACGGGTATCACCCTCGCGACGGCCGACCTGCGTCCGGGGGAAGCGTTCGTCGCGATCCGCGGCGCGGCGCGGCACGGCGCCGAGTTCGCGACGCAGGCCGCCGCGACGGGCGCCGCCGCGATCGTCACCGACACCCGCGGGGCCGAGCTCGCCGCCGACGCCGGCCTGCCCATCGTGGTCGTCGACGACCCCCGGGCCCGACTGGGCGAGCTCTCTGCCTGGGTCTACGGCACAGGCCGTGACGACCGCCTTCCTCTTCTCTTCGGCACGACCGGGACGAACGGCAAGACGAGCGTGTCGCACCTCATCGAGGGCATCCTCGGTCAGCTCGGAGCCGTCACCGGGCTGTCGTCCACGGCAGAGCGCCACATCGCGGGCGAGGTCATCGTCTCGCGGCTCACGACGCCCGAGGCCTCGGAGTTCCACGCGCTGCTCGCCCTCATGCGCGAACGCGGCGTCGAGGCGGTCGCCGTCGAGGTGAGCGCGCAGGCACTGACACGTCACCGTGTCGACGGTGTGGTCTTCGACGTCGCCGGCTTCACCAATCTCACGCACGACCACCTCGACGACTACCGCGACATGGCGGAGTACTTCGAGGCCAAGCTCCCCCTGTTCCGTGCCGACCGTGCGCGCCGGGGCGTGGTCTGCCTCGACTCCGAAGCCGGCACCCAGATCGTTGCGCGGGCCGAGATCCCCGTGACGACGATCGTCACACCCGCGATCGCCGAGTCGCCCTCCGCGACCGCGGACTGGACGGTCGAGATCGTCGCGGAGCGGCAGAGCGGCACCGAGTTCCGCCTGGTCGGGCCGGACGAACGACAGCTCACCACGACGGTTCCGGTCATCGGACGGCACATGGCCGCGAATGCCGGCCTCGCGATCGTCATGCTGCTCGAGGGCGGCTACGCGTGGGACGAGCTCGTGCGCGTGCTGGACGGGCGACGCATCGACGCTCACCTGCCGGGGCGCACGCAGCGCGTCTCGGGTGACCGCGGCCCGGCCGTGTACGTCGACTTCGGGCACTCCCCCGATGCGTTCGAGAAGACCCTGGCCGCCGTGCGGCGCGTCACCCCCGGGACCGTCGTCATGGTCTTCGGGGCCGACGGCGATCGCGACAAGACCAAGCGGCACGACATGGGTGCCACTGCCGTCCTCGGCAGCGACATCCTGATCGTTACCGACCACCACCCACGGTTCGAGGATCCCGACGCGATCCGGGCCACTCTCCTCGAGGGCGCTCGGCGAGCGCGACCGGATGCCGACATCCGCGAGTCGTCGCCGCCCGAGAAGGCGATCATCGAGGCCGTCTCGCTCGTCGGAGAAGGCGACGCGATCCTGTGGGCGGGGCCGGGACACCAGGACTATCGCGACATCCGCGGAGTCCGCACGCCGTATTCCGCTCGGGAGCTCGCCCGTCGCGCGCTCCGAGACGCCGGCTGGCCCGTGCCCGAACCGAGTTGGGCCGTGCCTTACGCCGACTGAGCGCGTTTGTGGTCGGACCACTGTGAAAAATCAGGGGTCTCCCGCCGTCCTGTCGCTCGCGTGCACGATTCCTCCACCACCTGCGGGTGCGGCGTAGCGTCGGCCACAGGCACGCCGCGGCAGGCACGACCAGCGCCTTCCCCGCTCCCCGGCGGGCCTTCCGACAGGACGAAGGACCCACGATGAGCACAGTCATCCCGACCACGACAGCACACGACGACGACGCGGTCCCCGCCGCGTGGGCGGGCTTCGCCCCGGGCCCGTGGCAGGACGACATCGACGTCCGTGACTTCATCCAGCGCAACTACGAGCCCTACACCGGTGACGCATCGTTCCTCGTGGGACCGACGGCCCGCACGACCGGGCTCTGGCAGACGCTCAGCGAGATGTTCCCGGCGGAGCGCGAGCGCGGCGTGTACGACGTCGACGCCCTCACCCCCTCGACGATCACGTCGCACGCTCCGGGCTACATCCGGCGAGAGGACGAGCTGATCGTCGGTCTGCAAACCGACGCGCCCCTCCGTCGGGCGATCATGCCGAACGGCGGATGGCGCATGGTCAAGGGCGCCCTCGAGACATACGGCTATCCGGTCGATCCGACCCTCGAGACGATCTTCACGCGGTACCGCAAGACGCACAACGACGGTGTGTTCGACGTCTACCCGCCGGCCGTCCGCCGCGCCCGCAGCAGCCACATCATCACGGGCCTTCCCGACGCCTACGGCCGCGGCCGGATCATCGGCGACTACCGCCGCGTCGCCCTGTACGGCACCGACGCACTCGTGGCGGCGAAGAACGTCGAGCGGGCGGAGCTCGACATGCACCCCTCGACGGAGAACATCCTGCGCTCGCGCGAGGAGAACGCCGAGCAGATCCGCGCCCTGCACGAGCTCGCCGAGATGGCCGCCTCGTACGGCTTCGACATCACCCGGCCCGCCGCCACCGCCCGCGAGGCGATCCAGTGGCTGTACTTCGCCTACCTCGGCGCAGTGAAGGAGCAGAACGGCGCCGCGATGAGCTTCGGGCGCAACACCGCGTTCCTCGACGCGTACATCCAGCGCGACATGGCGCGCGGCATCCTGACCGAGGCCGAGGCCCAGGAGCTCGTCGACGACCTCGTCATCAAGCTGCGCATCGTGCGATTCCTGCGCACACCCGAGTACGACGCACTGTTCTCGGGCGACCCGACCTGGGTGACCGAGTCGATCGGCGGCGTCGGCGAGGACGGACGCACGCTCGTGACCAAAACCGCCTTCCGCTTCCTGCAGACGCTCTACAACCTCGGCCCCGCACCCGAGCCCAATCTGACCGTGCTGTGGACCGACGCCCTGCCCGACGGCTTCAAGGAGTTCTGCGCGCAGGTCTCGATCGACACCTCGTCGATCCAGTACGAGTCCGACGACCACATCCGCGCACTGTGCGGCGACGACGCGGCCATCGCGTGCTGCGTCTCGCCGATGACGGTCGGCAAGCAGATGCAGTTCTTCGGGGCTCGGGTCAACCTCGCCAAGACTCTCCTGTACGCCATCAACGGCGGACGCGACGAGGTGAGCGGCAAGCAGATCGCACCGGCCGCCGCCCCCGTCTCGGGAGACGTGCTCGGGTACGACGACGTGCGCGAGCGCTTCCGGGTGATGATGGAGTGGCTCGCCGAGACGTACGTCGACGCGCTCAACTGCATCCACTTCATGCACGACAAGTACGCCTACGAGCGTCTCGAGATGGCTCTGCACGACGGCAACGTCCTGCGCACCATGGCATGCGGCATCGCGGGGCTCTCGGTCGCCGCCGACTCGCTCTCGGCCATCAAGTACGCGACCGTCGAGCCGGTGCGCGATGCGTCGGGGCTCGTCGTCGACTACCTTGTGCACGGCGACTTCCCCACTTTCGGGAACGACGACGACCGCGTCGACGAGATCGCCCGCGAGCTGGTGTCGGACTTCATGTCGATGATCCGCAAGCACCAGACGTACCGCGATGCGGTGCATACCCAGTCGGTGCTGACGATCACATCGAACGTCGTGTACGGCAAGGCCACCGGCAACACCCCCGACGGTCGCCGTGCCGGTCAGCCCTTCGCCCCGGGCGCGAACCCCATGAACGGGCGCGACACGCACGGGATGCTGGCGGCGGCACTGTCGGTCGCGAAACTGCCCTTCGACCAGGCCCAGGACGGCATCTCGCTGACCACGACGGTGACGCCGAGCGGTCTCGGGCGCACGCCCGAGGAACGGGTGCGCAACCTCGTGGGGCTGCTCGATGCGCAGATGGCGTCGGACGGCTACCACCTCAACGTCAACGTGCTGACGCGCGAGACGCTCGAGGATGCGATGGTCAATCCCGACAAGTACCCGCAGCTGACCATCCGGGTGTCCGGCTACGCGGTCAACTTCGTGCGACTGACCCGAGAGCAGCAGCTCGACGTGCTCAGCCGCACCTTCCACACGGGGGTCTGACTCCCGTGTCCGCCATCCTGGTGCCGGGCGAAGCCTGCACCGCCGATCTGAGCGATCCCCGTCATGACCGTCTCGCCGCACGACGGTCCGGGCACGTCGCGAGTGTGCACTCCTGGGAGCTCGTCACTTCCGTGGACGGCCCCGGCACCAGGATGACCCTCTTCCTCGCGGGATGCCCGCTGCGGTGCCAGTACTGCCACAACCCCGACACCTGGCGTCAGCGCGACGGCGAGCTCACCGCTCTCGACGACATCGTCGCCCGGCTGCGCCGGTACCTGCCGGTCTTCCGCGCGACGGGCGGCGGGCTCACGATCTCCGGCGGCGAGCCGCTGCAGCAGTCGGCCTTCGTCACCCGCCTGGCCCGAGCCGCCGCCGAGCTCGGGGTGCACGTCGCCATCGACACCTCCGGCAACCTCGGCCGCGCGGCATCCGATGCGCTGCTCGACGACGTCTCACTCGTCCTGCTCGACGTGAAGTCGGGCTTGCCCGACACCTATCGCGAGGTCACCGGCCGCGACCTGCAGCCGACGATCGAGTTCGGCGACCGCCTCGCGGCCCGCGGCACTCCGGTGTGGATCAGGTTCGTGCTCGTGCCCGGACTCACGGATGCCGCGGAGAACGTCGACGCCGTCGCCGACATCGTCGCCCGGTGGCAGAACGTGCAGCGGGTCGAGGTGCTGCCGTTCCATCAGATGGGTACGTCGAAGTGGGAGCGTCTGGGCATCCCCTATCCGCTCGCCGGGCGACCGACGCCGGATGCCGAGCTGCTCGCCCGGGTCCGCGGTCAGTTCGCCGCGCGAGGCCTCACCGTCTACTGACGGCGGTCGTCATCGCGTCGCACCGATCGCCCGGTCAGCGGCGTTCCGGGCCCACGACTCGGCCTCCGCGAGCGACTCCCGCGAGAGTTCGCTCGGCGGGCGGTGCGCTTCGACGACGCGCTCGACGGTCTCCACGATGCCGAGGAAGCTCAGCGCGCCCGCATGGAACGCCTCGACGGCCTGCTCGTTCGCGGCGTTGAAGACCGCCGGATAGGTTCCGCCCTCGCGACCCACGCGTTTGGCGAGGGCGACGGCCGGGAACGCGGCGTCGTCGAGCGGCTCGAAGGTCCACGCGCTCGCGCGCGTCCAGTCGAGCGGAGCGCCGACGCCCGCGACCCGGCGCGGCCAGTCGAGACCGAGCGAGATCGGCAGGCGCATGTCGGGCGGCGAGGCCTGGGCGATGGTGGACCCGTCGAGGAACTCGACCATCGAATGCACGACGGACTGGGGATGCACGACGACGTCGATGCGGTCGTACTCCACGCCGAACAGCAGGTGCGCCTCGATGACCTCGAGCCCCTTGTTGACGAGGGTCGCGGAGTTGGTGGTCACGACGCGTCCCATGTCCCACGTGGGGTGAGCGAGGGCCTGGTCCGGTGTGACGGAGGCCAGTTCGTCGCGGCGACGGCCGCGGAACGGCCCGCCGGATGCCGTGAGCACGAGCCGCCGGACCTCGTCAGGCTCGCCCGACCGCAGCGCCTGCGCGATGGCGGAGTGCTCCGAGTCGACAGGCACGATCTGACCGGGCGCGGCGAGCGACGCGACGAGCTCGCCGCCGACGATGAGAGATTCCTTGTTCGCCAGCGCGAGGGTGCGGCCCGACTCCAGGGCGGCCAGGGTCGGGCCCAGCCCGACCGACCCCGTGATGCCGTTGAGCACGACATCGGCCTCGACGTCACGGACGAGACGTTCCGCGTCGGCCGCACCGAGTGCGGTGTGGGTCACACCGAACCGCGCCGCCTGCTCTTCCAGCATCCGAGCGTTCGAGCCCGCGGCGAGTCCCACGACCTCGAACCGGTCTCGACGGGAGTCGATGACGTCGAGCGCCTGCGTTCCGATCGAGCCGGTGGAGCCGAGGATGAGGACGCGACGCATGCCGTCAGCCTAGGTGCTGCGGGTGTGCCGGTTTAGTTGCCGCGGCGGTGGGTGACCTCAGCCCGCGGCGGGGGCCGGGGTGCGCTGGACGCCGAGGATGTCGACGACGAAGATGAGCGTCTCGTTCTGGAGCTCGCTGCCCTCCTGCGCACCGTAACCCGCGGCCGGCGGGATGACGACGAGCACCTGCGAGCCGACCTGCTGCCCCTCGAGCGCCTGCTGGAAGCCGGCGACGACCTTATTCGTCTCGAACGCTGCGGGCTGGCCGCGGTCCCAGCTCGAGTCGAACACCGAGCCGTCCGACCACTTCACGCCGGTGTACTGCACGAACGCGGTGTCACCGGGCTGGATGGTGGCGCCGTCACCGGTCTTGAGGTTGGCCAGCTGCACCTCGGTCGGCGCGTCCGTGCCGGGGAGGGTGATGGTGGGGGCGCCGTTGTCGGCCAGGGCGACGGTCGGCATTCCGTCGACGGGGGCCTGGTCGGCGCCGTCGGCTCGCGTCGGAAGCTTCTCGACCCCCTCGGCGACGACGACCACTGATGTCCGATCCTGACCGAAGGCCGAGCCGGGGATCGCGAGGGCGGCGGTCGAGCCGAGCGGCGCGCATTCGAGAGCCGCGACGAACACCGAGTACTGCTGCGGGTCGAGCAGCACCGGCACAAGACCGGAGTCATCGGGAGAGGTGTCGCGCGACTGCTCGAGCAGCTCGCCCGTCGCGCCGTCGTAGATCGCGTAGGAGCCGGAGACGAGATCGCCCGAGACGAGGTCCTCGCCGTCGCCGCGAGTCGTGAGCGTCCGCTCGATCTCGGCGGGCTCGAGGCCCGGATTGACCTTCGCCGTGAGCTCGGGTGCGGACCCCGAGACCTCGATGCTGTCGGAGGACTCCCCCGGCTGGGCGTTCACGAGGCACTGCTCCGACGCACCGGAGGCGTTCGGGCTGGGCGACTCGGTGGCCGTGTCACCGCTCGCGCAACCGGCGAGCGCAAGCGCCGAGACGGCGACGACGGACAGGGCGGCGAACGGGCGCAGACGCACGGAAGAACCTCTTCGATCGGGGGTGGGAGCTCTCATCCTCTCGCACGAGCATCGGTGTGCGCTGAGAGCGGCGGATGCACGTGCCCCTTCGGGCTGTGGAGAACCGCGGGGCGATGTCGGAGGTCCGTGGGAATATTAGAACATGCATTCGAATGGCGGGTTGAGCGGCGGGATGGGCAATGACGCAGACGTCGATGCGCTCGCGGAGCTGGTCGCGGATGCCGAAGGAGCGGCGGACGTCGTTCGGGCTGGTCAGGTGCGTGAGGTTCGGGTGCTCGCCGCGGCCTCGGTGCTCGCGGAGAAGCAGGCCGCGGGCGCGTCCGAGAAGGTCAAGGCGCGCGAGATGGCGCTGCGGGGGATCGCGGCGGAGCTCGCCGGGGTGTTCGTCGCGACCGACCGGACGTTGCAGCGCCGCATCGACGAGGCCCGGGATCTGGTCGACAACTTCCCGCTGGCGATGGCCGCGTGGGAGGACGGGCGCATCGTCCGCGGGCATGTGCGGGTGATTCAGGAGGTCGGATGCCTCGTGCCCGCAGAGGGCCGGGCGGAGTTCGAACGCGCCGCGATCGAGAAGTGCGAGGGCGAGACGCCCAACCGGGTGCGCGAAGCGCTGCGGATGCTGGCGGAGCGGATCAACCCGCGGACGTTCACCGAGCGGCACGAAGACGCCGCCGCGGGGCGGTGCGTGCGGGTGCAGCCCGGGCCGGATGGGATGTCGGACCTGATCGCGACGCTGCCGACCGTGATCGCCGACGGAATCGTGGACCGGCTGACGCGCCAGGCCCGGGAGATCATCAATGCGCGGGTGCAGGGCGACGCGGCGGGTGGCGCGGGCGCCCCCGAAGCACGAGCCGACGTCCCTGACGCGCGAACCGACGCGAGCGGTGGCGCGCTCCATGCCGATACGACGATTTGCGACGGGTCGTCGTTCGTCGACGATGCCCGCACGATCGATCAGGTGCGCGCCGATGTGTTCTCCGACCTGCTCCTCGCCGGCTCGCCGACCCTCGACCCGACTGGCACCGGTGACGGGAACGGAACCCTCGGGGCGATCCGCGCGCACGTGCAGGTCGCGGTATCGGCACTCACGCTGATGGGTCAGGACGAGGGGCCGGCTGACCTGGCCGGCCGCTCCCCCATCGATGCCGCCACTGCACGTGAGCTCGCGGGCAACGCGACCGCGTGGGATCGGTTGATGACCGACCCGGTCACGGGAACCGTGCTCGAGTGCGACAGCTACCGGCCCACCGCCGCCATGGTCAGGCTGCTGCGGGCCCGTGATCGGCACTGCCGATTCCCCGGATGCCGGCAACCCGCCATCCGCTGCGAACTCGACCACACCATCGCCGCATCCGACGGCGGTGCCACCCACGTGTGCAATCTCGCCAACCTCTGCAAACGCCATCACGACGTCAAACACCACACCCGATGGCGAGTACGACAACTCCCCGGCGGACGGCTGATCTGGACATCACCGACGGGGCGGGTCTACCGCGAGGACGCACCACCACCGCTCGTCGCCTTCACCGTCGCGGCTCCGCCCGGACCGGGAGTTCCGCCATTCTGACGAGTCCACCCTTCGACGCGCGCTCCGCGAGTTCGGCCCGCTCCGCGAGTTCGGCGCGCGCGCTCGGCGGGTGCGCGCGCTGGGACAACATGTCCACGGAGTTATGCGTTCCGCAGTAGCCTCGTCTGGTGAACGCTGACGCAACCGAGCCGCAGTCCGGCGAGCCCGGCGAGCACGAAGAAGCCGCAGCCGCCGTCGAAGCCGTTCCCGGAATCGGTCTCACCTACGTGATCGGCCGCTGGGTGCTCGCGCCGCTGGCGCGCATGCTCTACCGCCCGCGCATCGAGGGCCGCGAGAACTTCCCTCGCAAGGGCGCCGTCATCCTCGCGAGCAACCATCTCTCGTTCATCGACTCCTTCGTCATCCCGATGGCCTCGCCGCGTCCGGTGCGGTTCCTGGCGAAGTCGAGCTACTTCGACGGCACCGGTTTCCGCGGGTGGCTCTCGCGCGAGTTCTTCTACGCCGCCGGCGCGTTCCCGGTCCGGCGCGGTGCCGGCCAGGCTGCGCTGGATGCCCTGGATCAGCAGAAGAAGATGCTCGACGCGGGATGGTCGACGGCTCTCTACCCGGAAGGCACGCGGTCACTCGACGGCCGCCTGTACAAGGGCCGCACCGGGGTCGCCTTCCTGGCTCTGCAGACCGGCGCACCGGTCATCCCCGTCGGACTGATCGGCACGAGCGAGATCATGCCCGTCGGCGCCAAGTTCCCGCGGTTGCGCCCACGCGTCACCGTGCGATTCGGCGAGCCGCTCGACCTCAGCCACCACGGGTCGGCGGATTCCGGTCGCGCGCGCCGCAATGCCACCGACGAGATCATGGCCGCGATCCACGCCCTGTCGGGTCAGGAGCTCGCCGGCGCCTACAACGAGGCCCCGCCGCAGAACGCCGTCGAACGGATCAAGCAGGCCCTGCCCCACGAGCGCCGCTGACGCAGCGAATCATCCCTCGCCCGACACGACGATCGTCGGCTCGTGCCGGACCGGGAAGTTCACCGAGTTCGCGATGAAGCACCATTCGTTCGCCTGCGCGTGCGCCGCGATGGCTGCTTCGCGCATCGACTCCTCAGCGACGACGACGCGGGGCCGCAGAACGACCTCCGTGAACGCACCGCCGCCACGCCCGTCTTCGCGCATCATCCCGGTGGCGTCGTCCGTGTACTCGACGACGACGACGCCGGTCGTCACGCAGGCGTGCAGATACGACAGCAGGTGGCACTCGGAGAGCGCCGAGAGCAGAAGATCCTCCGGATTCCACCGGCTCGGGTCTCCGCGGAAGGGCTTATCGCTCGACGCGGCGAGGGGCGGCTTGCCCTCGATGCTCAACGTCACGGCCCGGTCATAGTCCCGGTAGCCGCTCGTCCCGGTGCCGCGGTTGCCGGTCCACTCAGCCCGCACGGAGTAGTGATGCTCACCCAACATGCGGACAGTCTGGCACGCGGCATCGCGGGGTCCGCGACGGTAGGCTGTCGGGGTGCCGCAGACCTTCGCCGTTCCCGCCGCTGTCGAGCTCGCGGTCGTCGAGCGCAGCGGTTTCATCGAGTCGCGACATGCCGGTGCAGCGGTCGTCCTGGGCGCCGACGGCGCACCGATCCGCACCCTCGGCGACGTCGACGCCCCGATCCTGCCGCGCTCGACGCTCAAGCCCCTCCAAGCCCTCGCCAGCCTGACCGCCGGGGCCTCTCTCGAGGGTGAGCGACTCGGCCTGGCGACGGCCAGCCACTCCGGCACCGACCGGCATGTCTCCGTCGTCCGAGGCATCCTCAACGACGTCGGGCTGGGCGAGGACGACCTCGGCTGCCCTCCCGCCTGGCCGGGCGACACCGCGACGCGCGACGAGATGGTCCGCGAACTCGGCTCCCCCACCCGCATCCGGATGAACTGCTCCGGCAAGCACGCCGCGATGCTGGCTGCCTGCGTCGCGAGCGGATGGGACACCACCACCTACCTCGACCCCGACCACCCGCTTCAGGTTCACACCCGCGAGGTCATCGAGCGACTCACCGGCACCAAGGCGTCGGCGATGGCGATCGACGGCTGCGGCGCCCCCGTCTACGCGATGAGCCTCATCGCGCTCGGACGCGCTATCCAGCGCATCGGCACCGCGAGCGAGCGGTCGCCCTTCGCGCTGCACCGCATGGCCGGCGCCCTCGTCCGAGCAGTTCGCGAGAACCCGTGGACGATCGACGGCCCCGGCCGGCCCGACACCGTCGCGATCGAGCGCCTCGGCGTCTTCGCGAAGACCGGTGCCGAGGGTGTGCTCGTGATGGTGGCCCCCGACGGCACCACCGTGGCCCTGAAGGTGCTCGACGGCAACGGGAGAGCCGCGACGGCGATCGCACTCACGCTCCTCGTGAAGGCCGGTGCGCTCGAAGCGGCGCCGGTGGCCCGCGTGATCTCTCATCTTCCGCTGACCGTGCTCGGCGGCGGACAGAACGTCGGCATCATCCGGCCGACGGTGTAGCGGCTCCTCACGAGGGAGCGCAGAAAGGACTGCCATGCGCATCAGCGTTCCCACCGAGGTCAAGAACAACGAGTACCGCGTCGCCCTCACCCCCGCAGGCGTGCACGACCTGGTCGTCGCAGGCCATGAGGTCTTCGTCCAGCGCGGGGCCGGCGAAGGATCGTCGCTTCCCGACTCCGAGTATGCCGACGCCGGCGCGGTGCTCCTCGACGACCCCGACGAGGTCTGGGCACGCGCGGAGCTGCTGCTGAAGGTCAAGGAGCCGATCGCGAGCGAGTACCACCGCTTCCGCGACGACCTCGTGTTGTTCACCTACCTGCATCTTGCAGCCGACCGTCCGCTCACCGACCGGCTCATGGAAAGCGGCATGACCGCCATCGCCTACGAGACGGTGCAGTTGCCCGGCGGGGGCCTGCCGCTCCTCGCCCCGATGAGCGAAGTGGCCGGCCGCCTCGCCCCGATGGTGGGGGCCTCAACCTTGCTGCGCTCCGCCGGGGGCCTCGGACTGCTGATGTCCGGCGTTCCCGGAACCCGGCCCGCCGCGGTGACGGTCATCGGCGGCGGGGTCGCCGGGGCCAACGCGGCGTACATCGCGGCGGGTCTCGGGTCGGACGTCACGATCTTCGACACCAACATCCAGCGTCTCCGCTTCCTCGACGATCACTTCCAGGGGCGCGTCAAGACCGCGGCATCCAACCCGCTCGATCTCGAACGTGCGGTCGTGGCATCCGATCTCGTGATCGGCTCGGTGCTCATCCCCGGGGCGAAGGCTCCCAAACTGGTGCGCAACGAGACCGTCGCACGGATGCGGCCGGGCTCGGTGCTCGTCGACATCGCGGTCGACCAGGGAGGCTGCTTCGAGGACACGCGACCGACGACCCACGCCGACCCGACTTTCCGCGTGCACGACACCGTGTTCTACTGCGTCGCCAACATGCCGGGCGCCGTGCCGAATACCTCGACATCCGCGCTCACCAACGCGACGTTGCCCTACGTCCGGCAGATCGCCCGCCACGGCTGGCGCGTTGCCCTGCGGGCAGACGGCGCCCTGGCCGCCGGATTGAACACCGCCGGAGGCCACGTCGTCAACTCCGGCGTCGCGGCGGCGCACGGCATCACCGCGGGGTCGTTGGATGACGCGCTGAGCTGAGGGGCAGCACCACCCGCCGGACCCGATCCGTCCGCGTGTCGATGACCCAGGCGCGGCCGCGCCCGGGAGCGGCGTACGGCAGCAGATCTCTGTTGCCGGTCAGAAGCCGCACCTCCCCCACGCACGAGGCATCGATGACGAGCTGGCATCGGGTCTGCGCGGCGGTCGCCGCTGCGCGCCACCGACCGATCCAGGCGTCCGGGGTGCCCCAGACCACCCTCCTCGACCGCAGCGACGTCGTCTGCTCGACGGTCGCGATCTCGAAGCCCCGACGATTCCAATGCTCCAGCGCGGCACGCGTGGCGGCGGTGGGCGGCGCGACGAACGCCGTGGCGTGGCGCGGCTCGAACACGTCGGGCGGCCGGGCCCGCTCCCGCGCGGGGTCGAACGCTCCGGCGTCCGCGAACTGCACGAGTATGCCGCGCCACCTCCCGCGGCCCGCTGGGGCCGTCGGGTCATGGTGAGCCCCCTCACCGCCGAAGGCGACATGCTCCGACCGGGACACGGCGGCGAGCACGGCGCGATCGGGAAGCTGGTCGACGATCCTGCCGACGGCGCCGGTCATCCGCTGTGCAGAGCAGATGAACTGAACGCCACGCGACCGCGAGTCGCGCGCCACACGTTCCAGGATCGCCGCGGCGGCGGCGCTGTAGTCATCCGGCAGCCTCGCCAGCACACGGTCGAGATCGTCGACGACGATGAGCCACCCCGGCGGGATGTCGTCGAGTCCGACGATGACGTCCCACGCGGCCTCGAGATCGTCGGGCAGCCAGCACACCCGATCGTGGGGCACCTGGGCAGCGATGGTCCGGAGCACCGTCGTGCGCCCGGCTCCGGCTCGTCCGAGCACCGCCACCCCCGGCGCTCCAGGGTCCAGCGTCACCGCACGTTGACGCTGCGCATCCGGCTCGTCGGCCAGACCGAGCACCACGGACCCCTCGCCCCGCAGGTCGGCGAGCGCGACGCGATCCGGCAAGGGCGGCAACCAGGGCCGACGCGCGGGGGCCGCACCCGCCGCGGCTCGCGCGATCGACTCGATGGCCGGCAACGGGCACCGGCTCACCCGAATCACGTGCGGATGGACATCAGCCGGACGCATCACCAGCGCGGTCCCGCGCTCGTCGCGGCCGCCGGGAAGCATGGCGGCGTCGCCCGAACCGAGCACGGCGCGCGAATCCGCGACGTCGGTCACGCGAAGCGCGACCCGCAACGGTGCGTTCGCGAGCACCGCCTCACGGAAGCCCGCAGCACGCTGGGTCGCGAGCACGAGGTGCATCCCGAGTGCGCGGCCTCGAGCGGCGATGTCGGCGAAGACATCGTGCATCGCGGGGTGTGTCGAGGTGAGCGCGGCGTATTCGTCGACGACGACGACCAATCGCGGCAGAGCGTCCGGCACATCCGCGATGTCGCGGGCCCGGAGGCCGGCGAGAACGCGCTCGCGACGGCGCACCTCCGCGGTGAGGCTCTCGATCGCGCGCACCGCGTTGCGCTCGTCGAGATCCGTCACGACGCCGGTCACGTGGGGCAGCGACGCGAGGGCATCGAAAGCCCGACCTCCCTTGAAGTCGATGAGCAGGAAATTCACCCGCTCGGGCGGCAGACTCCGCGCGAGCGCGGCGATCCACGTCACGAGCAGTTCGCTCTTGCCGCTGCCCGTGACCCCCACCACGACGGCGTGCGGCCCGTCGTCGACCAGGTCGATCGCCAGCGGGCCGTCGGGCCCCGCCCCGAGGACGGCAGCGAGGCCGGCCCCTCCGACGACGGGGAGATCATCGAATGACGGAGGTGCCGCCGCGTCACCACCCATCGCCTCCGCGCGCTCCCGCAGCAGGGCGGTCACCGCAGCAGCCTGCTCCCGTCCGAGCGGCTCCGGACGGATCGGCCGCGACGAACCGCTGTACGCGAGCACCGCCGCGTCGGCGTCCCCCACGCGGAGCACGGCCGCACACTGCGGCGGCGGTGCGCCGGAGCCCGCGGAGACGATGACGATGTCGGCATCGGCAGGCGGCACCCCGGTCCCCCACCACAGGCGCCGGCCGCCCGGAGTCGATGCGTGCGGGAGGTCACGGGCCCAGTCCTCAGCGGCGCCGACCACCCACACCTCACCGGACGGGTGGACGAGGCAGATCTGCATCACGAGAGCGCGCGCGATCGCCGCTGCCGCCGCAGCCGGTCCGACGACGGCTACTCCTGCAGTCAGTGGGATCGTGACCGGTGCATCTCGGAGCACCCCTGCGGCATGCCGGAGCTCCGGCGTCGGCTCGCCCTCGATCCGCACACACGACCGCGCATCACCCGCTCCCATCACGAGCACATCGCGTACCGCCCTCGGGCGCCACAGCTCGTCGGGGTCGTCGAGCAGCCGCGCGACATCCGGCGTGGCACGCCAGAGCTCCGCGCGCTCGAGCGCGTGCCGCTCGTCGACCTCGAGGCGCGCTCTGTGCATGCTCGCCGCTGCGTGCTTCGCGGCCCGCCGCCGCTCCCGCCGCGCGACGCGTGCAGAATCGAGCATGGTGGCGGTGGCTACGAGAGGACCGAGCGCAGCGAACCAGAGCACCGTCGGCGAGCCGGTCACCTGCCACAGGATCACCGCCCCGGCGATGGGGACCACCACCGCCCACAGCGGAAAGGATGATCGCCGCGCCTGCGTCTGCGTCAGCGACGTGGACAGCCGGATGGGGTCGTCGAGTCGGGCTGAGGAGTGCACGCACCCCAGTCAAGCGATGACGAGACGCCGCCGGAGAGGCGCCACGGCCCGCGGTGGAGGATCGGGCTCAGCCCTGGTCCGGGGAGGAGTCGTCGTTCGAAGCACGCACGTGCGCGTCGAGCACGATGACCGTGACGTTGTCACGACCCCCGTTCTCCAGCGCCGCCGTCATCATCGCCGACACAGCCGCCGCCGGATCGGCGTTCTCGAGCAGGAAGTGCAGGATGCCGTAGTCCGTGAGCTCTTTCGTGAGCCCGTCGCTGCAGATCACGAAGCGATCGCCGTCGACGACATCGAGGCGAACGTAGTCGGGGGTGACTCCGTCGCTCGGCCCGACGGCGCGGGTGATGACGTTCCCGTACGGGTGCTGCTCCGCCTCTTCGGGGCTGAGGCGGCCGGCCGCCACGAGCTCCTGCACCACGGAGTGATCCGTCGTGACCTGGGCGATCGCCTGGTCGCGCAACAGGTACACCCGCGAGTCGCCGATGTTCAACGTCGTCCACTGCGGTTCGCCGTCGACGATGTCGAGGTACACGCCGGTGACGGTCGTTCCCGTTCCGTCATCCGTCGTCTCGGGGTGATCCGCGATGTCTCCGACGGCGCGCTCGAGGGCCTCTTCGATGTCTTCGGGAGTCACCACTCCGCGCTCGGCGACACCACGGAGCCGGTCGACGGCGCTCGCGCTCGCGATCTCGCCGCCGATATGTCCGCCCATGCCGTCTGCGACGATGAACAGCGGATACTGCGCGAGGACGGCGTCCTGGTTGCTGTCGCGGCGGCGTCCGGTGTCGGTCGCGGCGGCCCACCGGAGTTCGATCGCACCGGACGGGACGTCCACGATCCGGGATTGGGTCGTGGGGTCGGGCACGCTGTCACTCTTCTTTCGTCGACGGATGGGCGTGTCACACTCTAGTGGACGCACCCGCTGAGCGTGATTTCTTCACCCCGCGGCGGGGTCGGACGGCAGCGGGAAGAGCGCGTCGATCGCGGCCAGCTCGGCAGCATCGGGGTGCCACGCCGAGGCGGCTGCCGCATTCGAGTGAACCTGCTCGGGTGAGGTCGCGCCGGCGATCACGCTGCTCAGGGCCGGCTGCGCCAGGAGCCAGCCGAAGGTCGCCTGCACCATCGTGATGCCACGCTCGTCGCAGAAGGTCCGGTACGCCTCGATGGCGTCCCAGGGAGCGTTCTCCCACAGATGACGCCGTTCCCTCGCGACCCGCGAGTCGGCGGGGATGTGGTCGCGGGTGAACTTCCCGGTGAGCAAGCCGTTGTGCAGCGGGAAGTACGGGAGGAATCCCCTCCCGAAATGACGGACGGCCGGCAGGACCTCACGCTCGGCGGCGCGTGCGAGCAGGCTGTAGTGGTTCTGCGCGGAGACGAACGGCACATCACCGCGTGCACGCGCCACGGCCTCGGCCTCGGCGATCTGCCAACCCGCGAAGTTGGAGTGTCCGATGTAGCGGACCTTGCCCTCCCGTACGAGCTCCGACAGCGCGTCGAGCGTCTCTTCGATAGGCGTCTCGGGGTCGGGGGTGTGCAGCTGGTAGAGGTCGATCCAGTCGGTCTGCAGGCGCTCGAGCGAGGCCTCCACCGCGCGTCGGATGTAGGCGCGAGATCCTTTCGCGCCCGGCAGCCCGAGGTCCACGGCGCTGTGACCGAACTTCGTGGCGACCACGACGCGGTCGCGACGTCCCCGCAGGGCCTCACCCATCAGCGTCTCGGACAGACCGGGCTCGCCGCCGTAGATGTCGGCGGTGTCGAAGAAGGTGATGCCGGCGTCGAAAGCGGCGTCGAGCACCGCGACCGTGCCGTCGAGAGTCTGCGTGGGAGTTCCCCGCCGCCCGAAGTTGTTGCATCCCAGCCCGACGGCCGAGACGAGCAGGCCGGAGGTTCCGAGTCGGCGGGTGTGCACTGCGTCGTCCATCCCTCCACGCTAGACCCGAATCCGTGGGGTCGGCGCCCGCTACGGCGAGGAACCCCCGTCATACGACGAGGGTTCCTCGGGTGTTCACTGCCGCGGGGCGTCCGGCGCGGGGGGCTCGGTGGTCGGAGGCGTCACGGGCGGCTGTGCCGCCGGCGGCGGGTAGGCACCGGCCGGGGGCGCCGGCGGCGTGGCCGGCGGCGGGTACGAACCGGCCGGCGGCGCGGCGGGAGCGGAGGAAGATGCATAGCCGGCACCGGTGGAGCCGTACGCGCCCGGTGCGGGTGCCGCGCCGCCGTCGGGCTGGACCGGGATGCCCTGCCAGACCGTCGTGTCGCGCAGGAACGAGGTGCGCCACGGCGAGGGCTGCACGTGGGGATTCCACGGCGAGCTCGAGAACGCGGCGATACCGAGCCAGATCAGCCCGCCGATGCCGGGGATGATGTACAGCAGCACGAGCGGCCAGTCCTTGCCGAGCTTCTGACCGACGCGAACGCTGGCCAGAGCCAGCGCGACGATCGCGAGGTAGCTGAAGATGAATCCGATCGCCGGGATGTTGCTCAGCACCGCCGTCGCGACGAGCGCGCCCAGCATGACCCAGGGAGAGATGTCACCGAGCTTCGCGAAGACCATCTCGCGGTAGACCGGAACCCAGGCGCGCCATTTTCCCTGCACGCCGGCCTTCTCGAAGATCTTCATGTAGAAGAACGAGCTGATGATGTAGCCCGCGAGCACAATGATCAGGATGATGGGAAGAATCAGCAGGATGAGGGCGAGGAAAGCGCCCGCGCCCGCACCATCGTCGTAGTAACCCGACATGTACGACCTCCTCAGTCGCGACCCGGCACGAAGCGCTCGCGCCGTGGGTCGCCGCTCATGCTAGCGAAACACCGGACCCGGCGTGCGACCTCGACAGCACCGGGCATGGGGCATCAGACGACGAGCTCGAGCTCGGACGATCCAGCCGTCTCGCGCAGCACCCATCCGTGTGACGCGGCCCACGCGAGAAGGTCGTCTCGAGAGCTCACGGTCGCAGCCGAACGGGCGAGCGAACGCGTGAACTCGCCCTTCGCGTGCTTGTTGAAGTGGTTGAGGGCGCGCACTGTTCCATCGGCGCCGGCGGAGACCACGCGGACGAACGCGGAGGGCATCGCCGCGGGGACCGGAGCCAGGGCCACGTAGGCCTCCGAGCGCAGATCGAGCACGAACGGCGCCCCGGCCCCCATCAAGGCGGCCGAGCTCGCCGCAGCCCAATGCCGGCGGAGCGGCGGGATGCCCGGAAGCGCCGTGCCCGCCGCCAGCCGATACGCCGGGATGGGATCGAGCGCGGCGACGGGACCGAAGGGCGCCGACTGGATGAGCACATGCTCGCCGAGCCAGCCCCGCGCCCCGGCGTCGAGCGCGGCCGCATCGAGAGCATCGAAGAGGACGCCGGTGTACCGGTCGACGGCGGGCATCGTCGGAGAGGTCATGAGCGCGGAGTTCACCGCCACCTCGCCCAGCTGACGCGCGCTGAGCTTGAGCACCCGCGCCGCGGCGTCCGGATCCGCCGACAACGCGACGAGCGCGTCCACGGCCGCGCGGCGCTCGGGCGCCAGCTGCGGCAGGGCCAGGGCGTCGATGTCGAGCGGCGCACCGGTACCCCCGGCGCGTTTGGTCTCGGACGGCGGCAGCAGGAGCAGCATCCGGAAATCTCCCTTCAACGCGAGAGACCGCACCCCGGAGGGTGCGGTCTCTCGTAGACGCAGTGCGGGTCAGGCGAGCGCAGCGTTACCCGCCACGATGGTGAGCTCGTCGCCCTCCATCGACAGGAAGCCGTCCTGCGCATTGGCGACGATCTTCTCGCCGCCGGGCTGCGTGATACGCACCTGACCTTCGGCGAGGATCGCGAGCACCGGCTCGTGACCCGCCATGAAGCCGATCTCGCCCTCGACGGTCTTGGCCACGACGAGGGACGCCTCGCCCGACCAGACCTCCGCCTCGGCGGAGACGAGCGTGACCGTCAGAGCCATGTCAGCTGTTCTCCTTCTGGATCTTCGCCCACTTCTCTTCGACGTCGCCGATACCGCCGACGTTGAAGAAGGCCTGCTCGGCCACGTGGTCGAAGTCGCCCTTGACGATCGCGTCGAACGACTCGATGGTCTCCTTGATCGGGACCGTGGAGCCCTCGACACCGGTGAACTTCTTCGCCATGTAGGTGTTCTGCGAGAGGAACTGCTGGATGCGGCGTGCACGCGACACGACGATCTTGTCCTCTTCGGAGAGCTCGTCGACACCGAGGATCGCGATGATCTCCTGCAGCTCCTTGTTCTTCTGCAGGATCTGCTTCACGGCGGTGGCCACGCGGTAGTGGTCCTCACCGATGTAGCGCGGGTCGAGGATGCGGCTCGTCGAGCTCAGCGGGTCGACGGCCGGGTACAGACCCTTCGACGCGATCTCGCGCGAGAGCTCGGTCGTGGCGTCGAGGTGCGCGAAGGTCGTCGCCGGGGCCGGGTCGGTGTAGTCGTCGGCGGGGACGTAGATCGCCTGCAGCGAGGTGATCGAGTGACCGCGCGTCGAGGTGATGCGCTCCTGGAGCACACCCATCTCGTCGGCGAGGTTGGGCTGGTAGCCCACGGCCGAGGGCATACGGCCCAGCAGCGTCGAGACCTCGGAACCGGCCTGCGTGAAGCGGAAGATGTTGTCGATGAAGAGCAGCACGTCCTGCTTCTGCACGTCGCGGAAGTACTCCGCCATCGTCAGGGCCGACAGGGCGACGCGCAGACGCGTCCCCGGCGGCTCGTCCATCTGGCCGAAGACGAGGGCGGTCTTGTCGAAGACGCCCGCCTCCTCCATCTCGTGGATGAGGTCATTGCCCTCACGGGTGCGCTCACCGACACCGGCGAACACCGACACACCACCGTGGTCCTGCGCGACGCGCTGGATCATCTCCTGGATGAGGACGGTCTTGCCGACGCCGGCACCACCGAAGAGGCCGATCTTTCCACCCTGGACGTACGGGGTGAGGAGGTCGATGACCTTGATGCCCGTCTCGAACATCTGGGTCTTCGACTCGAGCTGGTCGAAGCTCGGCGCCTGGCGGTGGATGCCCCAGCGCTCGGTGACCTCGACGGTCTCGCCCTCGGCGGCGTTGAGAACGTCGCCCGTGACGTTGAAGACCTTGCCCTTGGTGACGTCGCCGACGGGGACCGTGATGGGGCCGCCGGTGTCGCGCACCTCCTGGCCGCGGACCATGCCGTCGGTCGGCTTCAGCGAGATGGCGCGAACGAGGTCGTCGCCGAGGTGCTGAGCGACCTCGAGGGTGATCTCGGTCGACTCGCCGCCGATCGTGATCGTGGTCTTCAGCGCGTTGTAGATGTCGGGGATCGAGTCGTGCGGGAACTCGATGTCGACGACGGGGCCGGTGACGCGCGCAACGCGGCCGACGACCGACGTGGCTTCGGCAGTGACGGTAGTCATGTCTGTCTCTTTCGGTTGGTCTTACTTGCCCGACGCCAGAGCGTCGGCGCCGCCGACGATCTCGGCGATCTGCTGAGTGATCTCGGCCTGGCGAGCGTTGTTGCGCAGGCGGGTGTAGTCGGTGATGAGCTTGTCGGCGTTGTCGCTCGCCGACTTCATCGCCTTCTGCGTCGCGGCGTGCTTAGCGGCGGACGACTGGAGAAGCGCGTTGAACACGCGGCTCTGGACGTACACCGGCAGCAGCGCGTCGAGCACCGTCTCGGGGTCGGGCTCGAACTCGTACAGCGGATAGACCGGAGCCTGGTCCGCCGTCGCCGCATCGGCCTCGACGACTTCGAGGGGCAGCAGACGGACTGATTCAGGCGTCTGCGTCATCATGCTGACGAAACGGTTGTACACGAGGTGGATCTCGTCGACGCCGCCGTCTTCGCCGCCCTGAGCGTAGGCGTCGAGGAGAGCCCCGGCGACCTGCTCGGCCGTGCTGAAGTGCGGCGTGTCGGTGTCACCCGTCCACTCGCCCGCAGCCCGCATCCGGCGGAACTGGAAGTACCCGACGGCTTTGCGACCGATGAGGTAGTAGTCCACTTCCTTGCCCTGCGACCGCAGCAGCTCGGCCAGCTCGAGACCCTCGCGGAGGATCTGCGAGTTGAACGCGCCGGCGAGGCCGCGGTCGGAGGCGAAGATGACGACCGCGGAACGACGGATCGTCTCGCGCTCGGTCGTCAGCGGGTGCTCGACGTCGGAGTGGGTCGCCACCGCGGAGACGGCGCGCGTCACAGCTCGCGCGAAGGGAGAGGATGCGCGGACGCGTCCCATCGCCTTCTGAATGCGCGAAGCCGCGATGAGCTCCATCGCCTTCGTGATCTTCT
Organism: Microbacterium sp. 1262; assembly: GCF_040544895.1. NCBI lineage: Bacteria > Bacillati > Actinomycetota > Actinomycetes > Micrococcales > Microbacteriaceae > Microbacterium > Microbacterium sp. 1262. The sequence continues at coordinate 406,603 of NZ_JBEPKU010000001.1, read as the reverse complement.
TGGTCGTCTGAGCAGAACTGATCTTCTGCTTGTAGACCCGGAGTTGTGCGCCCATAAGTGTGTGTCGTCCTCCGCGTCAGCCGCGGCGGCCCTTGACGATCTGCTCCTGGTTCACGTCGTCGGCCTCGGCGGCAGCGGTCTCCTCGTGGCCCGGCTTGTTGATGGCCTGGCCCTTTCCGCCCTGGAACTCGAGCACGAACTCGTCGACGACCTTCTCGAGCTCGGCGACGGTGTCATCGCCCAGCACGTTCGTCTCACGCAGCGTGTCGAGGATCGACGTGTTGCGCTTGAGGTAGTCGAGCAGCTCGCGCTCGAAGGTCAGGACGTCCTCGACCTCGATCGTGTCGAGCTTGCCGTTGGTGCCGGCCCAGATCGAGACGACCTGCTCCTCGACGGGGTACGGCGAGTACTGCGGCTGCTTGAGCAGCTCGGTCAGACGCGCACCGCGAGCCAGCTGACGACGCGACGCGGCGTCGAGGTCCGACGCGAACATCGCGAACGCCTCGAGCGAGCGGTACTGAGCGAGCTCGAGCTTCAGCGTTCCCGAGACCTTCTTGATCGACTTGACCTGAGCGTCACCGCCGACGCGCGACACCGAGATGCCCACGTCGACCGCCGGACGCTGGTTGGCGTTGAACAGGTCTGACTGCAGGAAGATCTGGCCGTCGGTGATCGAGATCACGTTGGTCGGGATGTACGCCGAGACGTCGTTGGCCTTGGTCTCGATGATGGGCAGACCCGTCATCGATCCGGCACCCAGGTCGTCGGAGAGCTTCGCGCAACGCTCGAGCAGACGCGAGTGCAGGTAGAAGACGTCACCGGGGTACGCCTCGCGGCCCGGCGGACGGCGCAGCAGCAGCGAGACCGCACGGTAGGCCTCGGCCTGCTTCGACAGGTCGTCGAAGATGATCAGGACGTGCTTGCCCTCGTACATCCAGTGCTGGCCGATGGCCGAGCCGGTGTACGGAGCGAGGTACTTGAAGCCGGCGGGGTCGGATGCGGGAGCCGCGACGATCGTCGTGTACTCCATGGCACCGGCGTCCTCGAGCGCGCCCTTCACCGAAGCGATGGTCGAGCCCTTCTGGCCGATCGCGACGTAGATGCAGCGGACCTGCTTGTTGACGTCGCCCGACTCCCAGTTGGCCTTCTGGTTGATGATCGTGTCGATCGCGATGGCCGTCTTGCCGGTCTGGCGGTCGCCGATGATCAGCTGACGCTGACCGCGGCCGACGGGGATCATGGCGTCGATGGCCTTGATGCCGGTCTGCATCGGCTCGTGGACCGACTTGCGCTGCATGACGCCGGGCGCCTGCAGTTCGAGTGCGCGACGGCCGGTCGTGGCGATCTCGCCGAGACCGTCGATCGGGTTGCCGAGCGGGTCGACGACACGGCCGAGGTAGCCCTCGCCGACTCCGACCGAGAGCACCTCACCGGTTCGCGTGACCTTCTGGCCCGCCTGGATACCGGCGAAGTCGCCGAGGACGACGACACCGATCTCGTGCTCGTCGAGGTTCTGCGCGAGGCCCTCGACGCCGTTCTCGAAGCGGACGAGCTCGTTCGCCATAACGCCGGGCAGACCCTCGACGTGGGCGATGCCGTCGGCCGCGTCGACGACGGTGCCGACCTCGGTCGCGGCGGCCCCGGTGGGCTCGTACGCGGCGACGAAGTCTTTCAGCGCGTCACGGATGACATCCGGGCTGATGGACAGTTCTGCCATGGTGTTCCTTCGGTCCTGAGTCTGAGGGTCCGGATGCATCCGGCCGGTGCGCCCCTGCGGGCGGTGAGGTGGGTCAGCCCGCCAGTCGCTGGCGGAGATCGGAGAGGCGAGAGGCGACGGTCGCGTCGATCACGTCGTCGCCGATCTCGATGCGCAGCCCCCCGACGACCGCGGGGTCGACGACGAGGTTGAGCGCGACGGGCGTGCCGTAGCGGTTCGAGAGGGTCTCGGCGAGGCGGGCGCGCTGCTGATCGCTGAGAGCGGTCGCCGTGCGAATGCTCGCGACGACGCGGCCGCGCTGGTCCGAGACGATGCGGATCGCCCGCTCGAGCAGCTGCCGCACACGGCGCTCACGCGGACGCTGCACGATCGACGAAGCGATCAGACGCGTTGCGGAACCGAAACGCCCGTCGAGAAGGCGCTCGATGAGAGCCCCCTTGGCCGAGGCCTCCCCCAGCCGGCTGCCGAGAGCGAGCTCGAGCTCGGGGCTCGCCGACACGGTGTGCAGCACACCGAACAGCTCGTTCTCGAGATCGCCCTGATCGGCGACGGCTGCGGCGCGGATCGCCAGTTCCTCGACGGCGTCGACGAAGTCGTCGACCGAGGACCAGCGCTGCGCGACGGCTGTGCGCAGCAGCGACACGGTCTGCGCCGCGAAGGCCGGACCGAACACGTCGCCGACGACCTTGTCGCGAGCCTGCGGCGAAGCCGCGTTGTCCGTCAGCGCGCCGCTCAGCTGCGGCGAGTCCGCCAGAGCCCGCGCCGCGACGAACAGCTCACCGGACACGTCGAGCGTGAGCCCGGGGGTCTCGGCGATGGCCGCCGTCGTCGCGACGAGTGCCTGAGTGGTCGCGCTGCCCATCAGTTCGACGCCTTCTCAGAAGCCTCGAGCTCGCTGAGGAAGCGGTCGACGACGGCCTGCGCCTTCTGGTCGTCGGACAGGGTCTCGCCGATGACGCCGCCGGCCAGGTCGAGAGCGAGCGTGCCGACCTCGCTGCGCAGCGAGACGACGGCAGCCTGGCGCTCGGCCTCGATCTGCGTGTGCGCGGCAGCGGTGAGACGCTCGGCCTCGGCCGATGCGTTCTGCTTCGCCTCGCTGACGATCTTGCGACCGTCCTCGCGAGCGGCGTCGCGGATCTCACCGGCCTCCTTGCGGGCCTCGGCCAGCTGAGCGGTGTACTCCTCGAGCGCTGCCTCCGCCTTGCGCTGCGCCTCGTCAGCCTTGGCGATGTTGCCCTCGATGGCCGCGCTGCGCGCGTCGAGCACCGTGGTGACACGGGGCAGCGCGTAGAAGACGACGACGAGAACGATGATGACGAAGCAGACGCCCGACCAGATGATGTCGTAGTAGGCGGGCAGCAGCGGGTTGCCGGAGCCCTCTTCGGCGGCGACGGTGAGCAGTGCGTCGACCATCATGCCTCCCTCTTGGTGAATGACGAGCGGATCAGAGCGCGTTGAAGATGAACGGCGTGGCGATGCCGATCAGCGCGAGGATCTCGATGAGGCCGATACCGATGAACATCGTCACCTGGAGGCGACCGGCGAGCTCGGGCTGACGGGCCGTCGACTCGATGGTCTTGCCGATCATGATGCCCAGGCCGATGGCCGGACCGATGGCGGCGAGGCCGTAGCCGACGGTTGCGATGTTTCCGGTGACGGCGGCAAGGATCGTCGTAGCGTCCACTGGATTTTTCCTTTCGTAGGGCGAGCAGCCGGGTGGCTGATCGTCAGTGCTCTTCGGCGACAGCGAGCTGGATGTAGACCGCGGTCAGGATGGTGAAGATGTATGCCTGCAGGGCGGCAACGAAGATCTCGAACAGGGTGAAGGCGAAACCCATCGCGAGGGTACCGGCCGACAGGATCGAGAACCAGTTGAAGCTCATCAGGAAGAACTGGGTGGCTGCGAAGAACAGCACGAGCATGAGGTGGCCGACCATCATGTTGGCGAGCAGTCGCAGGAACAGCGAGAAGGGCCGCGCGACGAAGATCGAGATGAGCTCGATCAGGGCGATCAGCGGCACGATCACGATCGGCACACCGCTCGGCACGAGCGAGTTCTTCAGGAAACGTCCGAGGCCGTGCTTCTTGAGGCCGGCGTAGACGAAGACGACGTATGCGACCAGCGCGAACATCAGCGGCGCGCCCGCGACCGCGGTGCCCGCGATGTTGAGGAACGGGATGATGCCCGTGAGGTTCAGGAAGAGGATCCCGAAGAACAGCGACGTCAGGATCGGAAGGAACCGCTTGCCGTCCTTCTCGCCCAGGACCTGATAGGCGACCTGCTCGCGCACGAAGCCGAAGCCCAGCTCGAGCACGCTCTGGAAGCGTCCCGGCACGACGGTCATGCGCCGTGCGCCGATCACGAGGATGAGCACCAGCACCGCGGTCGCGATCAACTGCACCATCGAGATCCGCGTGAACGCGAACGGAGTGCCTTCGAAGAGCAGGACCTCAGGGAAGAAGTCGCTGATGGAGGGCGGGTGGAATTCGTTGTCGGCCGCCATGGCGATCATTGCCGCTTGAGTCAACGGGTTGGCTCCAGCTTCTCGTGCCAGCGTGAACCAGCTCGGTAAGTATGAGAAGAGATCTCCACGGGGCCTCAGCGTCGCCGCTGCCCACCATCCGTGAAGTGCTGTGTCAGCCTATCAAACAACCGGGCACTGCCCGTCATCCGAATGCCTGGACGTCAGACTTCGGGGTTCGTCTCCGGCAGCGTCGTGTCCGATACGTGCGGCAGTCGCATCCGCGCCATCACGACGAGATCGACGGTGATCGCGCCGATCGCCGCAGCCACCAGGGCGAAGAAGAACATCGGCGACACGATCCACTCGATGCGGCTGATGACCAGGAGCGCCACGAGCACGAGGGCGAACTTGACCACCCAGCCGCCCATCACGATGCCGAAGTAGATCGGCAGGAACGTGTCCTGCCCGTACCACCGGTTGGCGATCAGGATGCTGAGCGCGGTGAGTGCGGGGAAGATGACTCCCACCGCCGCACCGATCACTCCGCTCCACGCACCCTCGGGTCCGGCGACGACCGCGCCCGCGACGGCGGCGACGACAGCGACGACGGCACCGACGATGAGGCCCCAGGTGAGCGCGGCACGCAGGATCGGCGTGCTCGAGAGGGTCTTCTGATTCATGAGTTCTCCACGGGTGAGGCATCCCGCGCGGACCGAGCGGGGATCAGGGTGACGACGAGGCACGCGGCGACGCCGAGGATGAGGAAGCCGAGGCCGAAGAGGTAGTCCCCCGGCCAGGCGGCGGTCGTGCCGATGTACATCAGCAGCACCGAGAGGCTGACGACCGTGGTCCAGGCGTAGAAGATCAGGACGGCGTCGCGGTCGCTGTGACCCATGTCGAGCATGCGGTGATGGAGATGCTTGCGGTCGGGCGAGAACGGCGACTTGCCCCGGGACATGCGGCGGATGACCGCCATCCCGAAGTCGAGCAGCGGCAGGAGGACCACGACGACCGGCAGCAGGATGGGGATGAACGCACCCAGCAGCTGCGAGCGGCCGAACACGTCGTTGTCACCCGTGGCCGGGACGAGGGTGCCCGTGACGAGGATGGCCGAGCAGCTCATGAGCAACCCGATCATGAGCGCTCCGGAGTCGCCCATGAACAGCTTCGCAGGGTTCCAGTTCAGCGGCAGGAAGCCCGCGCAGACCCCGAGCAGCACCACGGCGAGGAAGGAGGCGAGGTTCGCGTAGCTGCTCGCACCGAAGTCGCGACCGAGCAGGTAGGTGTAAGTGAAGAACACCCCGTTCGCGATCAGTGCCACGCCCGCCACGAGGCCGTCGAGACCGTCGATGAAGTTGACGGCGTTCATCACGACGACGATCGAGAAGACCGTGATCGTGAAGCTCGCGGCGCTCGAGACGACAGTCTGCCCGCCGAGCGGGATCGTGTACATCTGCACGCCCCCGAACCCGACCACGATCGCTGCGGCGCCGAACTGCGCGCCGAGCTTGATGAGCCAGTCGAGGTCCCACAGGTCGTCGGCGACGCCGACGACGACGATGAGGGCGGTCGCCGCCAGGATGGCCCAGATGGGCTCGGGTCTGGCCCAGAAGATCGAGAAGAAGGGAATCTGCGACGAAGTCAGGATGACGGCGGTGGCGCCGAGGAACATCCCGACGCCGCCGAGCCTCGGTGTCGGTGTCTTGTGGACGTCGCGCTCGCGGATCTCCGGATAGAGCTTGTAGCGCAGACTCACCCTCAGCACGAGCCAGGTCAGCCCGAAGGTGACGAGGGCCGTGACCACGAAGGTGGCCAGGTAGAGCCTCACGCGACGCTGCCGCCGGCGGTCTCTCCGCCGGTGACACCGGCCGAGCCCGACTCCATGGGCGTGCGATTCGCCGCCTCGGCATGCTCCGGCTCGACGTCGGGCTCGAGCAGGTCGCCGAGGACGTCGCGCAGAGCCTCACGTGTGACCGCCCCGTCACGCAGCACGCGCACCGGGGCGGGGTCGGGGCCGACGAGGGGCGTCGCGTCGATGATCGTCGATGCGACGCCGGTCGCCGCGGGGCCGCCGTCGAGATAGACCGACACGCTGTCGCCCAGCATCCGCACCGCGTCGTCGATCGTGACGGCGGCGTTCATCTTGGTGAGGTTCGCACTCGAGACGGCCAAGGGCCCGCACTCCTCCAGGAGCTCCAGGGCGAACCTGTCGGCGGGCATGCGCACGGCGACGGTCCCGCGGGTCTCCCCCAGATCCCACGACAGCGACGGCTGTGCCGGCAGGACGATCGTCAGGCCGCCCGGCCAGAAGGCCTCGACGAGCCGTTCGACGGGCTCGGGGACCTCGGCCACGAGCGCGCGCATCGTCGCGATGCCGGCGACGAGCACCGGGGGCGGCGACTGACGACCCCGTCCCTTCGCGGCGAGCAGCTTGGCGACGGCCGAGGCGCTGAAGGCGTCGGCGGCGACACCGTAGACGGTGTCGGTGGGCAGGACGATGAGATCGCCGCGACCGATGGCCTGGCGCGCCTGGCGCATGCCGGGGAGGACCTGGGTCTCGTCGCGGCAGTCGAAAACGGGAGACATGACCGCTCCAGTGTACGGCGGACCCCGGCCGCACTCAGGAGCGGATGGCCGTCGTGGTGCGGTCGCGCATCGTGAGGTCGGGATGCGTCGCGGTCGCCGACCACCCGTCGGAGGCCAGGATGCCGCGGATCGCGGCCCCCTGCAGCTCGCCATGCTCGATGACGATGCTGCCCCCGGGGTGCACCAGGCGGAGCCCGACGCGCGACAGGGTCCGCACGACGTCCAGGCCGTCCGCGCCGCCGTAGAGCGCCGCCGGCGGGTCCCACAGCCGCACTTCGGGATCGCGCGGGATCGCGTCGTCGGGCACGTACGGCGGGTTCGACACGAGCACCGAGACGGTGCCGTCGAGCTCCGGGAACGCGCGCTCGAGGTCGATGAAGGCGAGGCGGGCGTTCGGAGCCCCGACGAGGGCGAAGTTCTCCTTCGTCCAGATGAACGCGTCGACGGAATTCTCGGCGGCGTAGACGCGTGCGTGCGGCACCTCTGTCGCCAGAGCGAGGGCGATCGCTCCCGAGCCGGTGCCCAGGTCGACCGCGACGGGCTCGGGGCCGGCCGCCGCGCGCAGCAGGTCGATCGCGATCTGAGCGACCGACTCCGTCTCGGGGCGCGGCACGAACACACCGGGGCCGACGCGGAGCTCGAGGTGGCGGAACGGCGCGACGCCGGTCAGATGCTGCAGGGGCTCGCGCGACGCGCGACGCGCGACCAGTTCAGCCAGTCGCGCGGCATCCTCGGCGCCGATCGCATCGCCGCGGAAGACGGCGGCCGACAGCTCGCCGCGGCCGACTCCCAGGACGTGTGCGGCGAGGAGCTCGGCGTCGACCTGCGGGGTCGGGACGAAGGCGGCCTCGAGCTCGGCGGTCGCGGCACGCAGGACCTCGGTCAGGGTCGGTGCGGGAAGGGGCGCGGTGCTCATGGCGCCGACAAGCCTAATCACGAGTGCGGATTCGTCACATTCGGCTCCCGTGGCGAAGGGCGACAATAGGCTGGGGCGACGATCCCGCCGCGACGCGGCATCCGCTCGAAAACCCGAAAGGCAGACATGTCCGACCCGGTCACTCACGGCATCCACCCCGACATCACCACCGCGTACGGCAACACGCCTCTCGTGCGGTTGAACCGCGTCAGCGAGGGCCTGCCGGGCACGGTTCTCGCGAAGCTCGAGTTCTACAACCCCGCGTCATCCGTCAAGGACCGTCTGGGCATCGCCATCGTCGATGCGGCCGAGAAGGCCGGTGCCCTGCAGCCCGGCGGCACGATCGTCGAGGGCACGAGCGGCAACACCGGCATCGCCCTGGCGATGGTCGGCGCGGCGCGGGGCTACCGCGTCATCCTCACGATGCCTTCCTCCATGTCGATGGAGCGTCGCCTCCTGCTCAAGGCCTACGGCGCCGAGCTCGTGCTCACCGACCCGTCGCTGGGCATGAAGGGCGCCGTGTCGGAGGCGGAGAAGATCGCCGCCGAGACGCCGGGCGCCGTCCTCGCGAAGCAGTTCGCCAACGAGGCCAACCCCGACATCCACCGCCGCACGACCGCGGAGGAGATCCTTCGCGACACCGATGGCCAGGTGGGCTACTTCGTCGCCGGCATCGGCACGGGCGGCACCATCACCGGCGTCGGCCAGGTGCTCAAGGAGCGCGTCGCCGATGTGAAGGTCGTCGCGGTCGAGCCGAAGGACTCGCCCCTCCTGACGGAGGGAAAGCCCGGCCCCCACAAGATCCAGGGCATCGGGCCCAACTTCATCCCGCCGATCCTCGACCAGGGCGTCATCGACGAGGTGCAGGACGTCACCTTCGACGACGCTGTCCGCGTCGCGCGCGAGGTGGCGCAGAAGGAGGGCATCCTCGTCGGCATCTCGTCGGGAGCCGCCGTCTGGGCCGCGCTCCAGGTCGCGGCACGCCCCGAGTCCGAGGGCAAGAACATCGTCGTGATCATCCCCTCGTTCGGTGAGCGCTACCTCTCGACCCCGCTGTTCGAGGACCTGCGCGAAGACTGATGGGAACGCTCCGAGCACGCATCCGCGAAGACCTGGCCGCCGCGAAGCTCCGCGACCCCGCGGCTCGCAGCGGCCTCGAGATCGCGCTGCTGTACCCGGGGCTGCACGCGGTCTGGTCGTACCGCATCACGCATCGGCTGTGGCTCCGGCGCGCGCGTTTCCTCGCGCGCGCCGGGTCGCAGCTGACCCGCTGGCTCACGGGGATCGAGATCCACCCGGGGGCGCGCATCGGCCGCCGGTTCTTCATCGACCACGGCATGGGCGTCGTGATCGGCGAGACCGCCGTCATCGGTGACGACGTCATGCTCTACCACGGGGTCACCCTCGGCGGCCGCACCCGTCATGCCGGCAAGCGGCATCCCACCCTCCAGGACGGCGTCGCCGTCGGCGCCGGCGCGAAGATCCTCGGTCCGATCACGATCGGCGCCCGAAGCGTCGTCGGCGCCAATGCGGTCGTCACGAAGGATGCCCCGGCCGACTCGGTGCTCGTCGGCGTCCCCGCCCGGCCGCGTGCCCGCCGCGAGGGCGAGGACACCCGCGCCGTCCTGACCGCCCCCGAGTACCACATCTGACTCCCCCTCCCCTGTCCGCCCTGTTGGCGGGAGGGGGAGCGGGGCTCAGTCGTCGGCAAGAGCCGCGAGGCGGGCCTCTTCGTCGGCGGCGATGCAGCTGTCGATGACCGGCGCGAGGGCGCCGTCCATCACCTGATCGAGGTTGTAGGCCTTGTACCCGGTCCGATGATCGGCGATGCGGTTCTCGGGGAAGTTGTACGTGCGGATGCGCTCGGACCGGTCCATCCCGCGGATCTGCGAGCGGCGGGCGTCGGATGCCGCGGCATCCCGTTCCTCCTGCTGCTTCGCGAGCAGCCGGGCGCGCAGTACGCGCATGCCGGCCTCGCGGTTCTGCAGCTGGCTCTTCTCGTTCTGCATCGAGACGACGATGCCCGTCGGCACGTGGGTGATGCGGACGGCCGAGTCGGTCGTGTTGACCGACTGCCCGCCCGGGCCGGACGAACGGAAGACGTCGATCTTCAGGTCGTTCGGGTCGATGGTGATCTCTTCGGGCTCATCGACCTCGGGGAACACGAGCACGCCGGTCGTCGAGGTGTGGATGCGCCCCTGCGACTCGGTGGCGGGCACACGCTGCACGCGGTGCACCCCGCCCTCGTACTTCAGGTGGGCCCACACCCCCTGCGACGGGTCGGACGACGAGCCCTTGATGGCGACCTGGACGTCCTTGTACCCGCCGAGGTCGGACTCGTTGCGCTCGAGCAGCTCGGTCTTCCATCCGCGCGAGGCGGCGTACTGCATGTACATCCGCAGCAGGTCGGCGGCGAAGAGAGCGGACTCCGCTCCCCCTTCGCCCTGCTTGATCTCCATGATGACGTCGCGGGCGTCGTCGGGATCGCGCGGGATGAGCAGACGGCGAAGCCGCTCCTGCGCCTCGCGCAGCCCCTCCTCGAGCGCGGGCACCTCCGCGGCGAAGGCCTCGTCCTCGCGGGCGAGCTCGCGAGCCGCCGCGAGATCGTCGGATGCCGCGACCCACGCGTCGTGGGCCGCGACGATCCGCGACAGCTCGGCGTACCGCCGGTTCACGCGCTTCGCGCGCGCAGCGTCGGCGTGCACCGCGGGGTCGGAGAGCTCCTCCTGAACCGCGCGGTGCTCGTCGAGCAGCCCCCGGACCGACTCGAACACGATCAGCGGATGCTGTTGTCGTGCCCGCCGGAGTGCGTGGTCGGCGCCGGGATGGACTTCTGCATCTGCACGAGGAACTCGACGTTGGACTGCGTCTCCTTGAGCTTGTCGAGGATGACGCCCAGCGCGTGCTGCTGGTCGAGACCCGCGAGGGCACGGCGCAGCTTCCACGTGATCTTGACCTCGTCGGAGGAGAGCAGCATCTCTTCACGACGCGTCGAGGAGGCGTTGACGTCGACGGCGGGGAAGATGCGCTTGTCGGCCAGCTGACGCGACAGGCGCAGCTCGCTGTTGCCCGTGCCCTTGAACTCTTCGAAGATGACCTCGTCCATCTTGGAGCCGGTCTCCACCAGCGCCGTCGCGAGAATCGTGAGCGAGCCGCCGTTCTCGATGTTGCGCGCTGCACCGAAGAAGCGCTTCGGCGGGTACAGCGCCGAAGCGTCGACACCACCGGTCAGGACGCGGCCCGACGTCGGGGCCGACAGGTTGTAGGCGCGACCGAGGCGCGTGATCGAGTCGAGCAGCACGACCACGTCGCGGCCGAGCTCGACGAGACGCTTGGCGCGCTCGATCGCGAGCTCGGCGACGGTCGTGTGGTCCTCGGCGGGACGGTCGAAGGTCGAGGCGATGACCTCGCCCTTCACCGTGCGCTGCATGTCGGTGACCTCTTCGGGCCGCTCGTCGACCAGCACGACCATGAGGTGGACCTCGGGGTTGTTCTGCGCGATCGCGCCGGCGATCTGCTGCAGCACGATCGTCTTGCCGGCCTTGGGCGGTGCGACGATGAGACCGCGCTGGCCCTTGCCGATGGGAGCGACGAGGTCGATGATGCGCTGGGTCAGCTTCTCGGGGCCGGTCTCGAGGCGCAGACGCTCCTGCGGGTACAGCGGCGTCAGCTTGCCGAACTCGACCCGGTCGGCGGCGTCCTCGACGGACAGGCCGTTGATCGAGTCGACCTTGACCAGCGCGTTGTACTTCTGACGGCTCGACTGCTCGCCCTCGCGCGGCTGCTTGATCGCGCCGACGACCGCGTCACCCTTGCGCAGGTTGTACTTCTTCACCTGTCCGAGCGAGACGTAGACATCCTGCGTACCGGGGAGGTAGCCGGTCGTGCGCACGAAGGCGTAGTTGTCGAGAACGTCGAGCACGCCGGCGATCGGGATGAGGACGTCGTCCTCGTTGATCTCGGTCTCGAACTCGTCGCCGCTGCCCTGGCCGCGGCGCTTGTTGCGCTGACGTCCCCGACCGTTCTGTCCCGAGGCGTCGTCATCATCGGCGGCGTTGTTGTTGCCGCCCTGGCCGTTGCCACCCTGGTTCTGGTTGCCGCCCTGGTTCTGGCCGGCCTGGCCCTGGCTGCCCTGCGCGTTGTCCTTGTTGCGGTTGCGGTTGCGGCTGCGCGAACGGCTGCGCGAACGGCCGGTCGACTCGGCTTCGCCCTCGCCGGAGTCGGACTTCGACGAGTCGTCGGAGGAGGCGTCGGCGTCCGGCGCCTGCTCGGCGGGAGCGTCGACGGCACCCTCCGCAGACGGAGCGTCAGCGGATTCGGTGGCCGCATCGCCCGCGGGGGCGGCTTCAGCCTCGGCCTCGGCCTCCTTCTTGGCATTGCGTCCGCGGCCACGGCCTCGCGCCGGCTTCTTCGGCGCCTCCGCGGGCTCCGCCTCGACGGCCTCGGCCGTGGCGTCAGACGCGCTCTCATCCGCGGCCGGCTGCGCGTCGGCGGCGACGGCGTCGGCTGCGGGAGCATCGGCGGTGGCCGGCGCATCGGTGGCGGCGGAGAGCTCCTCCGCTGCTGCCTCGGAGGCGGCGGCCGGGGTCTCGTCAGCGGCCGCCGCAGGCGCGGCATCCGTGCTCTTCGCGCGACGGGGTGCTCGCTTGCGCGGCGCCTTCGCCGGCTTCTCGGCGGGCTCAGCCGCCTCAGCGGGCTCGGCCACCTCGGCGGGGGCGGCCACCTCGGCGGGCGCCTGCTCGACGGGCGCCTCTTCGACGGGGGCGGCCTCTTCGACGGGGGCGGCCTCCTCAGCGGGGGCAGCGTCTTCGACGGGGGCGGCCTCCTCAGCGGGCGTCTCGACGACGGCATCCTGCTGCTCGGTCGCCTCTTCGGCTGGGGCGTCGACGGTCTCGTCGATCGTCGGGTTCTCGGAGTTGGACTCCACGAGTGCTCCTCTTAAACGGTGGATATGACAGAACCGCGTCCAGCGCCGTCCACGGCGGGCGCCATCCACCTGCCACACGCGTCCGGCCGACGGCACGGGGTATGGATCAGGGGTGTTCGCGGTGATTCGCAGAATTGCGACGGAGGCTCAGATCACAAAGGTGTGGAACCCTCCGTATGGTCCCTCACCATACCACCGCGCACATCGACCGCCAGCATCCGCGCGTCCCACGGGGTGTCTGTGGTATGCGCGGCCACCTCGGCGGCCGCAAGACGCTGCCCCGGCCCGTCGGCGAGGACCAGGACGCTGGGGCCGGCACCCGACACGACCGCCGCGAACCCCTCGGCACGCAGAGCCCGGACGAGCTTGTCGGTCTCGACCATCGCCTGGGCGCGGTACGACTGATGGAGCTTGTCCTCGGTGGCCGCGAACAGCAGGTCAGGGCTCTGCGTGAGAGCCGCGACGAGCAGCGCCGAACGCGAGAGATTGAAGATCGCGTCTTCGCGCGTGACCTGCAGAGGGTCGAACCCCCGCGCCACCGAGGTCGACATCGTGAAGTCGGGCACGAACACCAGCGGCGCGACGCCGCGGTGGACGAGCAGCTTCTTGTGCTGCGGGCCGTGCTCGTCGACCCAGGCGATCGTGAGGCCGCCGAACAGGGCCGGCGCGACGTTGTCCGGGTGGCCCTCGAGCTCTGTCGCGAGGCGCAGCAGCGCGTCGGCACCGATCTCCACGTCGCCCGCGAGGAGGCCCTTCGCCGCGAGGAGTCCCGATACGACTGCGGCGCCCGACGAGCCCATCCCCCGCCCGTGCGGGATCGCGTTGACCGCTTCGAGGCGCACGCCGGGCATCGTCCGCCCGAACGCCTCGTACGCGTAGGCCATCGCCCGCACGACGAGGTGCGAGGCGTCCGTCGGGACGTCGGCGGCTCCCTCGCCGGAGACGGTGATCTCGAGGCCGGGTGCCGGCAGCTCCGTGACGATGAGTTCGTCGTAGACGCTGAGCGCGAGACCCAGGGTGTCGAAGCCGGGACCGAGGTTGGCGCTGGTCGCGGGAACACGCACCTGAACCGAGCGGGTCATGCCGTCGCCTCCGGCGCGAGATCGAGCACGGATGCCACTTCCGACGTCGCCGCGTCGACGACGATCGGCTCGGCCTGAGTGCCGTCCGCGTTGCGGAGGGCCCACTGCGGGTCCTTCAGGCCGTGACCGGTGACGGTCAGCACGACGGTCGAGCCCGCGGGGATGACGCCCGCCTCGGCCCGGTCGAGCAGGCCGGCGACGGTGATCGCGGACGCGGGTTCGACGAACACACCGGCCGTGCTCGCGAGAAGCTTCTGCGCCGCGAGGATGCGGTCGTCGTCGATGGCGCCGAACCAGCCCTGCGTCGCGTCACGGGCCTCGAGGGCGAGGTGCCACGAGGCCGGGTTGCCGATGCGGATCGCGGTCGCGATGGTGTCGGGGTCTCTCACGACCTCGCCGCGGACGAGCGGCGCCGATCCGGCGGCCTGGAAGCCGAACATCCGCGGAACGCGCGTCGCCGCCCCGCGGGCCGCCTCCTCGCGGTAGCCGCGAGCATGGGCCGTGTAGTTGCCGGCGTTGCCGACGGGCACGAAGTGGAAGTCCGGCGCGTCGCCCAGCTGCGACACGATCTCGTACGCCGCGGTCTTCTGCCCGTCGATGCGATCGGGATTGACGGAGTTGACCAGGTGCACCGGATAGTGGTCGGCCAGTTCGCGCGCGATCTCGAGGCAATCGTCGAAGTTGCCGCGGATCTGGATGAGACGGCCGCCGTGCGCGACCGCCTGACTCAGCTTGCCCATCGCGATTTTGCCCTCCGGGACGAGGACGGCAGCTGTGATTCCGGCGTGGGCGGCGTAGGCCGCAGCAGAGGCCGACGTGTTGCCCGTCGAGGCGCAGATGACGGCCTTCGCCCCGCGCTCGACGGCGCGCGAGAGCGCGACCGTCATCCCGCGGTCCTTGAACGACCCCGTCGGGTTCATGCCCTCGAACTTCACCCAGACGTCGGCGCCGGTGCGCCGCGAGAGCTCGCGAGCGGGCACCAGCGGCGTACCGCCCTCGCCGAGCGTCACGATCGTCGACGATTCGGTGACGTCGAGACGGTCGGCGAACTCGCGCAGGACCCCCTGCCACACGTATGCCATGTCAGTCTCCCTCGACCCGGAGCACCGAGACGACGCGCTTGACGACGCCGCTCTCGCCGAGCGAGGCGACAGCGTCGCTGAGGTCCTGCTCGCGGGCGGTGTGCGTGCCGATGACCAGGCGGGCCGTCTGCACGTCGCCGTCGGCGACGATCGTCTGCTCGAGCGTCGCCACCGAGACGTTGCCGTCGCTGAGCAGCCCCGCCACCGCGGCGAGGACGCCCGAGCGGTCGTCGACCTCGAGGGTGATCTGGTAGCGCGTGGTGACGTGACCGATCGGGACGACCGGCAGGTTCGCCCGCGTCGACTCCCCCACGCCCACACCGCCGGCGATGTGGCGGCGGGCCGCCGATACAACGTCGCCCAGCACAGCCGACGCGGTCTGCACCCCGCCCGCGCCCGCGCCGTAGAACATGAGGTCGCCCGCGGCCTCCGCCTGGACGAACACGGCGTTGTTGGCTCCGTGCACGCTCGCGAGCGGGTGCTCGCGAGGCACGAGCGCGGGGTAGACGCGCACCGAGATCGTCTCGCCCGACGGCGACACCTCGGCATCGGCGAGGCGCTCGCACACGGCGAGGAGCTTGATGACGAAGCCGGCCTTGCGCGCGGCATCCATCATGTCGGCGTCGATCTGGGTGATGCCCTCGCGGTGCACCGCATTCAGCGGCACGGCGGTGTGGAAGGCGAGCGACGCGAGGATCGCGGCCTTCTGGGCAGCGTCGTACCCCTCGACGTCGGCGGTCGGGTCGGCCTCGGCGTACCCGAGCGCCTGCGCGTCGGCCAAGACGTCGGCGAAGTCCGATCCCTCGCGGTCCATGCGATCGAGGATGTAGTTCGTCGTTCCGTTGACGATGCCCATGATGCGCTGCACCCGGTCGCCGGCGAGCGAGTCGCGCAGCGGGCGGATGATCGGGATGGCGCCGGCGGCCGCAGCCTCGTAGTAGATCGACGCGCCCACCTGGTCGGCCGCTTCGAACAGCTCGGGTCCGTGCGTGGCGAGCAGCGCCTTGTTCGCCGTGACGATGTCGGCTCCGGCGCCGATGGCCTTCAGGATGCTCGTGCGCGCGGGCTCGATCCCGCCCATCAGCTCGATGACGATGTCGGAGCCGACGAGGAGCGGTTCGGGATCGGTGGTCAGCAGCTCGCGCGGCAGCTCGACGTCTCGCGGCGCGTCGATGTCGCGCACCGAGATACCGACGAGGTCGAGGGCGGCTCCGGCGCGATCGGCCAGTTCGTCTCCATGCTTGAGCAACAGCGCGGCGACCTGCGAGCCGACGGCGCCGGCTCCGAGCAGGGCCACGCGCAGGCGGCGGTAGTCCGTCATTCGGCTCCTTCTGTGGGGATGCCCGCGTCGCGGGCGAGCAGGTCGTCGATCGTCTCGCCGCGGACGATCACCCGGGCTACGCCGTTCGAGACGGCGACGACGGGCGGGCGCGGGACGTAGTTGTAGTTGCTGGCGAGCGAGTAGCAGTAGGCACCCGTCGCCGGGACAGCCAGCAGATCGCCCGGAGTGACGTCGGCGGGCAGGTATTCGGCGTCGACGACGATGTCGCCCGATTCGCAGTGCCGACCCACGACACGCGAGAGCGCGGCGGGCGCGTCGCTGCGACGGTTCGCGACTCGTGCCGAATAGGCCGCGCCGTACAGGGCGGGCCGTGCGTTGTCGCTCATGCCGCCGTCGACGCTGACGTACAGGCGCTCGAGCTCGTCGCTGACGCGGACCGGCTTGGTGGTGCCGACCTCGTACAGGGTCACCCCGGCGCGGCCGACGATGGCCCGACCGGGCTCGAAGGCGAGCATCGGCAGCGGGATGCCGTGGGCCTCGCACTCGCGAGCGACGGCCGCGACGATGCCGTCGGCCAGCTCTTCGATCGGGGTCGGGTCGTCGACGCTCGTATAGGCGATGCCGAAGCCGCCGCCGAGATTGAGCACCGGAACCTCGCCGCCGCCGAGAAGGCGGGCGTGGACGGCCACGAGCCGTGACGCCGACTCGGCGAAGCCCGCCGTACCGAAGATCTGCGATCCGATGTGGCAGTGGAGCCCGAGGAAACGCAGCGAGGGCAGCTCGCGGATGCGAGCGACCACGGCCTCGGCATCCGTGAGCGCGAAGCCGAACTTCTGGTCCTCGTGGGCCGTCGCGAGGAAGTCGTGGGTCTCGGCGTGCACGCCGCTGTTGACCCGGACCAGCACGGGCTGGACCGCCTCGCGTGCGGCGGCGATCTCGGCGAGCCGGTCGATCTCGACGAGGCTGTCGACGATGACGGAACCGACTCCGAGTTCGACGGCGCGCGCGAGCTCGAGGCGCGACTTGTTGTTGCCGTGCAGTCCGATGCGCGCCGGATCCGCTCCCGCAGCCAGGGTGACGGCGAGCTCACCGCCGGTCGCGACGTCGACCGCGAGCCCTTCCGCCGTCACCCATCGCACGATCTCGGTGCTCAAGAACGCCTTGCCGGCGTAGTACACCCGAGCGCTCGTGCCGTGGCGTGCGGCGGCGGCGTCGAATGCCTGACGGACGCGACGCGCCTGCGCCACGACGGCATCCTGGTCGAGCACGTAGAGCGGCGTGCCGAACTGAGCGGCGAGGTCGGTGGTCGCGATGCCGCCGACGGACAGCGCACCGAGGTCGTCGCGCTCGGCGCGGGGCGGCCAGACGGCTTCGACCAGCTCGTTGACGTCAGCGGGAGGGAGCAGCCATTCCGGTACGGCAGGGCGGACGTCGGACGCGGACACGGGAACACCAATCGGGAGAGACGCTGACCGTCCGGCAGACGGGGCCGCGACGGTGCCGCCAGTCTAGGACACCCGCCGCGCGGGCTCCGCCGGTGTGACCGCCCGCGACAGACGCGGCCGTGAGCCCGCTCACGAGAGCGACGAGGGCGCGTCCTCTTCCGCGAGCCGGGCGACGGCCCGGCGGATCCGCGCCGCCCGCGCAGCATCCGACGGCGCGCTCAGGACAGGATGCAGGACGGAGTACCGCTCGGCGGCGCGGAGCGCGGCGAACCGGCGGGATGCCGCGGGCGACGCCGCGAGCACAGCCTCGAGGTCAGCCGGCACCGCGGCCCCGGCCTGGCCTGCGTAAGCGCGTTCCCAGCGCCCGTCGGCCTGCGCACGCTCGACCTCCATCCGGCCGCGGGGACGCATGCGCCCCTCCGCGACCAGCCGCTCGATGATCCCCACATTGCGGAGCGACCAGATCGAACGGGCGCGGCGCGGCGTGAAGAGCTGCAGGAAGGTGGAGTCGTCTCGGGAGTTCCGCCGGCCGTCGATCCAGCCGCTGCAGAGCGCCTCGTCGAGCGCCTCGGCGTACGTCAGCGACGTCGGCTCCGTCACGTTCTTCTTTGCGAGCACCAGCCGCACGCCGTCGGAGTCGGACTCGTGCGCGTCGAGCCAGGCTCGCCACGCGGCCGCATCCGAGACGACGAGAAGAGGCGGACCGCCGGCATCCGCTGTCATGAGCACTCCACGCTTGTAGCCTGGCGCAGGAGGCGATGATGGGCAATGGAACGCGCGAACCGGCCGGACTCGACGAGCGTATCGGTGCGCTGAAGGAACGCATCTATGCGACGGTGACCGGGCTGGCGATCCTGGCGGGACTCCTCACGGCCGAGCACGTCACGGTCACCGAGTCGATCTTCGCCCTCGCGGTCGGCATCTTCGCAATCGCGGCCGCCGGCTTCGTCGCCGAAGTCATCGCCCATCAGATCGGGCATCGCCAGTTCCCGAGCGCACGAGAGCTGGCGGTCATGGCGCGCACGGCCGTGGTCGCCCTCGGAACCGCGTCGCTCCCGCTGCTCGCGCTGCTGCTCGCCCTGCTCGACCTCATCGACCTCGACACGGCGCTGATCATCGGGATCATCGCCGACGCGGCGGTGCTGGTCGGTGTCGTGCTGCTCGCCAGTGCGCGCACGGGCCTGACCGCGCTGCAGCGCCTGGTCGCATCCGCGCTGCTGCTCGGGCTGGTCGCGGCGGTCGCCGTCGCGCTTCTCCTCGCTCACGGCCACTGAGCCGGGGCAGGCGTCCGGGTGGGGCGGCCGGCTCAGGCGCAGGTGCCGTCGGCCTGAAGCGCCGGATCGCGGATGATCGCTCCGTCGACATCGACCTCGGCCACCAGCGCGCCGGGTTCCACGCGCACCTCGCGCAGCGTCAGCCCGGCGGGAAGGCGATCGCGGATGCAGATCGGGTAGTCGCGCAGCACGCCGTCGGCGGCCGAGCCGAATCGCTGGCGGAGATCGTCGCCGGTCAGCGCCGCGCCACCGAGCCGGACAGCAGTGGGCGTCAGGACGATGTCACCGTCTGCAGCGCTCGGCGTCAGGTCGAGCCCGAGCGGAACCGAGAGGGCGAACAGCGGCATCTCGACGTCGACCGTCACGTTCGGCGGATCCAGCGTGACCCCCGCACCTGAGTCGCCGGAGACCTGCGATAGCAGGGTCTCGAGCTGGTCCTCCGCGAAGACCACCGTCGCCTCCGCCGATCCGATGTCGCCTCCGTCGGCTCGAATGGGAACATCGGTCGCGCGCACCGACACGTCGGCCACGACGTCGCCGAGCGGGATCCCGTCGCTCGCCACATCGAGACGGTCGAGCCGGCCCCCGATGACCTGGGGCAGCACCGGCTCGTCGAAGCCGACGTCGATCTGCCGGTCCTCGGGCAGTGCGAGCCGGGTGATCACCTGCTCGCGCACGGTATTCGTGAGGATGCTGCGCGTGATGCTCTCAGCGACGAACCACGCGGCGATCGCAAGGCCGACGACCACGACGAGAGCGATGATCCACGGCAGCGCCCGCCGCCGTCGCTTCGGCGGCACGGCGACAGCCTCGGGCAGCGGAAGGGTGGGCTGAGTGGCACCGCTCACGTCGGTCACATCCGTTCGGGGGCGCTGACACCCAAGAGGTCGAGCCCGTTGCGCAGCACCTGCCCGGTGGCGTCGTTGAGCCAGAGGCGAGTGCGGTGGAGGTCGGTGACCTCTTCGTCTCCGAGCGGCGTGACACGGCAGGTGTCGTACCAGCGGTGGTAGAGGCTCGCGAGCTCCTCGAGGTACCGGGCGACCCGGTGCGGCTCGCGCAGCTCGGCAGCGAACGCCACGACGCGCGGGAACTCCTGGAGCGCGCCGAGGAGAGCCGACTCGGTCTCGTGGTCGAGCAGCTCCGGGGCGAACGCATCGCGGGTGACCCCGGAGTCGGCGGCGTTGCGCGCGACGTTGTGCGTGCGGGCGTGCGCGTACTGCACGTAGAACACGGGGTTGTCGTTCGTGCGCTTCTGCAGGATCTCGGGATCGAGGGTCAGCGGCGAGTCGGCGGGGTAACGCGCGAGCGAGTAGCGCAGCGCGTCGGTGCCGAGCCAGTCGCGCAGGTCGTCGAGCTCGATGATGTTGCCCGCACGCTTGGACAGACGCGCACCGTTGACCGAGACGAGCTGGCCGATCAGCACCTCGATGTCCTTCTCGGGGTCGTCACCGGCCGCGCCTGCGAGGGCCTTCAAACGGTGGACGTAGCCGTGGTGATCAGCGCCCAGCAGGTAGATCTTGTGCGCGAAACCGCGGTCGCCCTTGTTCAGGTAGTAGGCGGCATCGGCGGCGAAGTAGGTGTACTCGCCGTTGGAACGACGGATGACGCGGTCCTTGTCGTCACCGAAGTCGGTCGTCCGCACCCAGACGGCGTCGTCCTGATCGAAGACGTGTCCCTGCGCACGCAGCCGGTCCACGGCCTGGTCGACGAGACTCGGTCCACCGTCGGCGGGGGTCGCGTGCAGCAGCCGCTCGCTGAAGAACACGTCGAAGTGCACGTTGAACTTCTCGAGCGAGTCCTTGAGGTCGGCCATCTGGAGCTCGTAGCCGAGGTCGAGAGCGACCTGCTCCTGCTCCTCGAGGGCGAGGGTCAGCAGATCCGGGCGCGCCGACAGCACCCGCTGGGCGAGGTCGTCGATGTACGCGCCGGGGTAGCCGTCCTCGGGCGTGGGCTCTCCCTTGGCGCTCGCGAGCACGGAGCGGCCGAACCGCTGCATCTGCGCTCCCGCGTCGTTGATGTAGAACTCGCGGACGAGCTCGGCCCCACTGGCGAGCAGGAGACGGGCGATCGCGTCGCCGAGCGCCGCCCAGCGCGTGTGCCCGATGTGCATCGGACCGGTGGGGTTCGCGCTCACGAACTCGAGATTGATCGAGTTGCCGGCCTGGCTGTCGTTGCGGCCGAACGCGGCCCCCGCCTCGACGATCTCGCGGGCGAGCGCGCCGGCGGCGGCGGCATCCAGGCGAATGTTGATGAACCCGGGGCCGGCGACCTCGACGGATGCCACCCCCGGCGTCTCGGCGAGCGCCGCGGCGATCTCGGCGGCGAACTCACGCGGGTTCGCACCGACACGCTTGGCCAGCTTCATCGCCGCGTTGGACGCCCAGTCGCCGTGGTCCCGGTTCTTGGGGCGCTCGAACACGAAGTCGGCGGCGGTGAGACCATCGCTCGAGCCGGGGCGTCGCGCCTCGGCGAGCGGGGCGACGACGGACAGGAGGGCTTCGGCAAGAGCATCGGGATTCATAGCCCTCCGATTCTAGGCGGGCGGCCACGGGCCCGATGCTGAACGTCTCGCGGACGGCATCACGCGAGGGTGATGAAAGCCTCGTGATCGTCTCGGGCGGGATCGTCGACGGCGGCGTCTCCCCCGGCGACCTCGGCATCGACCCGCAGATGCGTGAGCGCGACGTTGCCGCCGTAGTAGCTGAGGAACGCGCAGTCGGCGGCATCCCGGCCGGTCGCGATCCGGACGAGCCCGCGGCGGTTCGACAGCCGAGTCGCGTCGATGACGTGCCAGGCGCCGTCGACGTACGCCTCGGCGACGGCGTGGAAATCCATCGGGCGAAGCCCCGGCGCGTAGCAGGCGGCATAGCGCGCGGGAACGTCCATCGCGCGCAGCAGCGCGATGACGAGGTGGGCGTAGTCGCGGCACACCCCCTGTCCGGTCGCGAGGGTCGTGACCGCGGAGTCGGTGCCGAGGCTGAGACCCGGCGCGTAGGTCGTGTTCGAGGCCACGAAGTCGCTGATGGCCGAGACGAGTTCGCGGCCCTGCAGGCCCCGGAACTGCCGACGCGCGTGCGCGAACACCTCGTCGGACTGCGCGTAGCGACTCGGCCGCAGGTACGCGATGGTCTCGAGCTCGCTCGTCGGCGCCGGGGCGGCGGAGCCGTCGACGACAGCGCGGTACCGAACCGAGATCGTGCCCGCTTCTCCCGCGAGGCGATGGATGCGCGTGCCCGCGGGAGACGCGGGCGGGTCGACGATCTCGGAGACGGACAGCGAGCGGCCGGCGAGCGTGACGCTCAGTTCTTCGTTGCGGAAAGACGCCGCGCGCGACGCGGCGATCTGCAGGATGACGTCGACGGGACCGGTCAGCTGGAGGTCGAGTTCGGCCGTCAGGATGCGCTGCACCGGGTAATCCTCGCACGCAGCGAAGCGCCGTCGGGCCGCTCCCGGCGGTGATCGGATCGGCCGCGATGAGAGGCTGGTGGTCGGCCATGAAACGAGGAGCCCTCATGTCGAAGACCGTCACCCTCATCCGCGCGTCATCCCTGTCGGATGCCGCTGAGTACGCGTACGCGGCCACCGCGCCCGCCGACGCGCGCCTCATCTTCCTGGCCGGTTCGTGCCCGCTCGCCGCCGACGGGTCGACGGTCGGCGTCGGCGACTACGCCGCCCAGGCGGCATCCTGCATCGAGAACATGAAGGTCGCCCTGGCGGCCGCCGGCGCGGGGATCGAGAACGTCATCAGCACGCGTGTGCTCGTCGCGTCGAGCTCGCAGGCCGACCTCGTCACCGCCTGGGAGGTGGTGCGCGACGCCTTCGGAGACCACGACGTGCCCAGCACGCTGATGGGCGTGACGGTGCTCGGCTACGACGATCAGCTCGTCGAGATCGAAGCCGTCGCCGCCGTCCGCGCCTGAGGGGTCAGGCCTCGGGCCGCGCGGTCTTGCCACGCAGGCGTCCCGGCACCCCATCCGATGACGTACCCTCAGCGTGTGCGAACCCGAAACGCCCGCCCCCGCCGCAGAACCGTGTGGGCTGTCTCGGCGATCTCGGCCGCCGTCGTCGCGGTGGCGCTGACGGCATTCCTGCGGCCCTGGGCGGCTCCCACGGCGGCACCGGTGGCGGCCGGACCCGGCGCGGTCGCGAGGATCGAGGCGCCGCCGCTCGCGCTTCCCACGGGGGCTCGCGTTCTGATCTTCGGCGACTCGTGGACCTACGGCTCCGCGGCATCCGATCCGACCCTCGGATACGCCTATGTCGTCGCCCAGCGAACCGGGTGGACGACGATCGTCGACGGCGTCCGCGGCAGCGGCTACCTCAAGCCGGGCATCGACGGTCCCGCGTTCGGCGACCGAATCGCCGCGCTCGACCCCGCACTCGATCCCGACCTCGTGATCATCCAGGGGTCGATCAACGACCGCAAGCAAGGTGCCGCCGGGTACCGCGACGCCGTGAACGCGGCGTGGGACGATCTCGCGGCGACCTACCCCGAAGCGCGCATCGTCGTGCTGGGCCCCGCACCGCAGGTGCTCCCGGTCGAGAGTGAGACGGCCCGCATCGACCGGGATCTCGCCGAGCTCGCCGGCGCCCGGGGCTGGTGGTACCTCTCCCCCATCGCCGAGGGCTGGATCACCGACGCCAACTACAGCGACGTCATCGACACCAGTGCCACGGGGCGCGACCACCCATCGACAGCGGGGCACGCGTATCTCGCCGATCGCCTCGCAGCCGACGTCGCGGCGATCACGGATGCACCGGCCGTCGCCGCCGAGCCCGTTCCCGAGCCGCTCGTCCCCTGACCCGCTGGTCTCGCCGCCTAAGCGCCGCTGTGGGGCGAAGGGCCCGTGCTGAGGTGCTCGTGCACGAGGCGCCAGCCCGAGCCGGTGCGGTGGAAGACGTTGGTCGCCCGACCGCGACCGCTTCGGGCCTGTCCGTCGATGTGTCCGCTCCAGCGATACGTGTAGACGGCCACCGCCGCGTCGGCGGCATCCACGACCCACTCGACGTCCTCCGCCCCGTAGACCTCATCGGGGATGAGCGTCCACGTCCGCTCGAAGTAGGCGCGGACGGAAGCGAGGCCGACGCAGGTGGCATCGCCGAAGTAGTACACCGCGCTCGCGTCGAGCACCTGTGCAACCTCGTCGAAGTCATGCGTGTTGGTCGCGGCGATGTAGCGGGCGAGCGTCTCGGATGCGGTCATGTCTTGGTCCTTTCGTTCATCGGAGCGGCGGCGCCGACGACGGCGCTCATGCTCCACACCGGTGGCGCGTCCCGCGGTTCGACCCGCGAGACGACCGAGAAGCCGTGTCGTTCGTAGAGCCGGACGTTGCGCTCGTCCGACGTGTCGAGCGCGAAGCGGTCGGCACCCCGTCGCCCGCCCTCCGCGAGCGCGAACCGGATGAGGTCGGATGCGAGGCCCTGCCCCTGACGGGCGGGCACGACGCCGACCGTCTCGATCCGCCACGAGTCCGGCTCGGACGGCGTGTCAGCGGCGTCGCCGAGTCGTCCGAGTCGGTCGCCGTGCAGCTGAACGATGCGGTCGACGACGGCCGGTGCCGGGTCGGGCGCATCCGGCGGGAGCACGGCGATCACTCCGTCAGCGGGCCCCGCGACCCCGACGAAGCCGTGGGCGTGCGCGTGCCGCAGGTAGACGAGCTGCAGCTCACGGAGCCGCCACGCGTAGTCATCGTCGGGGATGACATGGCGTGTCCACGCGTAATGCTCGAACGCCTCCGCGAGAGCGTCGGCGGCGGCATCCAGTTCGTTCTCGGCGGCAAGACGAGTGCGAGGTGTCATGCGGGTGCGTCCTTGGGTTGCTTGCGGTCGGATGCCGGTGCTGTCGGCGTCGCGGAACCGGATTCGACGATCGCCTGCAGCGTCGCCAGGTGGCGGGCGAACGCCTCGCGACCGGCATCCGTGATGCCGACCCACGTCCGCGTCCGCCGGCCGACGGCTTCTTTCCGCACCTCGAGGAGCCCCGCGTCGGCCAGCACGGTGAGCGTCTGCGACAGGGTCGAGTCGCTCACCTCGAGCAGGTCGGCGAGGAAGCGGAAGTCGACGTCCTCGAGATTGCGGAGGGCAGCTAGCAGCGAGAAGCGCACGGGCGAATGGATGAGGGCGTCGATGTCCTTGCGCGGGTGACTCATCGGCGTGAGCTCGGGAAGAGGCAGGCGAAGATCGGAGAGATTGACACGACTCCCGCGAGAACCCACCACCACGGCGACGAGAGCTGGAGCAGTTGGAGCGCCGGGTCGAGCATCAGCGTGTAGAGCGCGAACCAGGTCGCGACCGCGATCCCCATGTTCCGCAGTCCGTTGCGGGGCACCGACCGCTGGTAGCGGAACGCGATGGTCCAGATGCAGAGCGTGGCGAGGAGGAAGGGTGCGAAGGCCTTCCAGTAGCCGACGCCGGCGACGTCGATCGACAGGGTGAACGCGAGCGCGTACGCGGCCTGCGCCACGACGAAGATCCGGAACCAGCGCGTCGCGCGACGCGCATCCCTCTCGGCCTTCGTCCCGATGGCGACCATGCGGGCTGCGTCATCGTAAGCGAAGCTGTTTTGCGTCATGCAACGACTTTAACAGTTGTAAAGCCAATGCTGCCACCTCTCCCACGGTCGTTCCGGTCGCCTCCGCGGTGATAGTCTCGATCGGCACGCCTCCGTAGCTCAGGGGATAGAGCGTTGGTTTCCGGTACCAAAGGTCGCAGGTTCGATTCCTGTCGGGGGCACCAGTGAGCAGAAGGGCAGTCGAGGGTTCGACTGCCCTTCTGCGTACCCAGAGGTGTATCCATCGTGGGCACGGTCCGGCTCAGTCGGCGAGGTGGATGCCGAAATCGGTCCGCCCCGGATGGATGTCGCTGCGCAGCGACCGGGTGCCGCGGTAATCACCGTCGCGGAGCGCCCGGTAGCGACGCGGCGTCTCGCTGTCGAGCCCGGCGATGCGGGCACGCAGGCGCTCGGCCTCGCGGTCGACGCCCGCGGCATCCAACCCGTCGGCGTCGTAGACGACGTGAAGGTCGAGGGTTTCGATCCCGACGTACCAGAGCGCGCCGTGCGTCAGCGGGAACAGGAGCGAGTCGAGGTCGCCGCTGATTCCGCGCTCCCCGATCGAGCGCTCGTCCTCTCCCACCGTCACGACGACGAGCGCACGCCGGCCGGCCAGCCCGCCGTCACCGTAGCGCCGCGGGACACCGAGCTCCGGATCCATGTCGCCGTAGGCGAAGCCGTTGGTGAGCACGCGGTCGATCCACCCCTTGAGGATCGCGGGCGGCCCGTACCACCACAGCGGGAACTGCAGCACGAGCAGTTCCGCGGCAGCGAGCTTGCGCTGTTCCTCGAGCACGTCGTCCGGGAAGGGGACGCCGCCGTACTCGCCCCCCGCAGGGCCCGCCGCCCGCCCAAGCGTGACGTCGAGCTCACTGTCGGGGAACACCGGATTGAACCGCTGCGCGTACAGATCGGATGTCTCGACACTGCGCGTTCGCGACAGCTCGGCGACCCCGTCACGGAAGAGCCGGGCGTTGAAAGAGGTCGATCGCGGATGGGCGAGCACCCAGTGGGCGACGCCCGGCGCGGGCTCGTGCGAGATGGTCATGATTCCTCCGGTTCGGTGGCTGATGTCACGAGGGCGCGCAGGACGCGCGTGAGGGTGGAGCGCGCGGCCGCGGGACTCACGCGTTCGTCCAGCGCCGCCCGCGAGAGTGCGTCGCCGGCCCCGACGAGAGCCTGCGCGCCGGCGTCATCGAGACGAACGCCGCACGAGGCGAGCACGTCATCGCACAACGCGAGGTAGGCGCCTTGCGCCTCGCGCCGCACCTCGACGAGCATCGCGGATCCATCGAGCGCCGAGACGACGTCCGCCAGCTCGCGCCCCTCGGCCAGCGAGCAGTCGATGTAGGCTCCCGCGACGGCGCGACACACGGCATCGAGCGCGAGCGGCTCGTCGGCGAGCGCCGCGGTGAGAGCCGCCCGCTGCTGCTCCTCGAACTCCCGGTAGAGCTCGGCCAGGGCGCCCGCGCGATCGCCGAAGTGGTCGTACACGACGGGCTTGGTCACCCCCGCGCGCTCGGCGAGCCGACCCAGCGTGAACTCGTCGGTCCCGCGCTCGCGGATCAGCTCGCGAGCGACCGCCAGCAGCTGCGCGCGCCGCTCGCGCCGCGGCATCCGCTGTCGCCGTGCGCCCTCGCCCATCACGCCTCCCGCTAAGTTACTACCAGTAGCTTAGCGGGAGTCTCGGCACGATGGGCGCTCACCTGGCAGTTCCCGCCGCCACATCGAGCGGGATGGGGCGGGACCTGCCAACTGAACGAGCTCGCGCCGTCGGGTCAACTCGCGGGCGCCACCAACTCCGCCTCAGCGGCGCCAGGCAGCACCTCGCGCAGCAGGTCGTCCAGTGTGACGACGCCGAGCAGACGGTCACCGTCGACGACCGTCGCGAGCTGCACGTGTCCGCGGCGCATACGCGCGAGCGCGTCGTACGCCGACGCATCGGGCGCGAGCACGAGCGCGTCACGGGCGATCTCGAGCGCCGGCGTCTCGGGAGCCACCGCGAGCGTGTCGCGAACGTGCGCGACGCGGCTCGAAGGCCCCTCCCCCACGAGGATGCGCAGGTGCGCGGAGGATGCGGCGGCCGCCTGCACATCGGCGGCACTGGCCGTCGCCGGCACCGCGGTGGGCACCCGGTCGGTACGGACGATGTCGCCGACCGTCAGCGACCCGAGGGCGATGGCGCGTGCGATCGGCTCGGAGTACTGCTCCTCGAGCGTTCCCGCGGCGCGTGAGTGCGCGACGATCTCGCGGATGGTGTCGGCGTCCTGACCGCCTGCGGCAGCCTTCTCGACGGGCTCGACACCCGAGGCCTTCACGAGCCGGTTGGCGATGTGATTGATCCACAGCAGGAAGGGACGCAGCGGCCAGGTCAGCGCACGGGCGGTGATGCCCGTCGCCTTCGCGGCCACCTCGGGGTGGGCGATCGCCCACGACTTGGGCGCCATCTCGCCGATGACGAGGTGCAGGAACGTCACCACGATGAGCGCCAGCATGAACGCGATGATGTCGGCGAGCACGTAAGGAAGTCCCCACTGCTCGAACACCGGAGCGAGCGCGTAGTCGATCGCGGGCTTGGTGATGGCACCGAGCAGGAACGTGCACGCCGTGATGCCGAGCTGGGCGAACGCGAGCATGACGGTCAGCTCGTTGACGCCGCGGAGAGCGGCACGCGCCGACGCGCTGCGGTCGGCCTCCTCTTCCAGGCGGTGGCGCCGAGCCGCGAGCAGCGCGAACTCGACGATGACGAAGAACGCGCTCGCCAGGATGAGCGCGATCGTGATGATCGTGACGACCCACCAGCTCATCGGGTGACCTCCTCGGTCGCGCCAGCCGCGACGACGGCATCGACGCCGACCTCGGGACCGGCTTCAACGGCATCCAGATCCACCTCGTGCAGACGCACGACGAGCTCGGAGGGCACGAGACGGGCGACCTCGGCGACCTCGACATCCAGCCAGCGCTGCATCCGCAGCCCCTGCACCGTCTCGGACGCCCGCTCGGGCAGGTCGATGCGCACGACCGCGCCCTCGGGCGGCAGGTCACCGTGCTCGCTGATGATGAGACCTGCGATGGTCTCGGCGTCGTCGCGCGGCAGGTCGAAGCCGATCAGGCGCTCGACCTCGTCGAGATGGACGTCGCCGGGCAGACGCCAATGGTCCTCGCCGACGTTCACGATCTCGTGGACCTCGAGGTCGTGTTCGTCGGAGATCTCGCCGATGACCTCCTCGGTCAGATCCTCGATGGTGAGGATGCCGTCGAAGTTGCCGTACTCGTCGACGACGCAGGCGAGCTCGTTGCGCGTCTGCCGCATGCGGTCGAGGGCGACCGGCAGCTGCATCGTCGTCGGCAGCACGACCGCCTCGCGCATCATCGTCGAGACGGGCGCGTCGTCGTCATGGCGACCGCGGAGCAGGTCGATGAGCTCGACGACACCGACCGGGTCGTCCTCCTCGCCGATGACGGGATAACGGGTGTGGCCGGTCGCCATGAGCGCGCGCACCTCTCCGACGGTCGTGTCGGGCGAGATCGAGTCGATGCGCGAGCGCGGGACCATCGCGTGCTCGACGTCGCGCTGCGGGAAGTCGAGGATGCGGTCGATGATCATCGACAGATCGTCGGGCAGATCGCCGCTCGCGCGGGACTCCTCGATGATCGCTTCGAGGTCGCGCGCGGTCGCGCTCTCGTCGACGTCTTCCAGCGGCTCGATGCGCAGCAGCCGCAGCAGGGCGTTCGCGGCGACATCGAACACCGTGATGAGCCAGCCGAAGAGCATCAGGTAGATGCGGGTCGGAACCGCGAGGGCGCGGGCCAGGGGCTCCGGGCTGGCGATGGCGAGGTTCTTGGGATACAGCTCGCCGAAGATCATCGTCACGATGGTGGCCAGCAGCAGCGCGCCCACCGTTCCGATGAGCACCGAGACAGCCGGATCGATGCCGACGCCGCCCAGCAGCGTGCCGATGGACTCGCCGATGAGGGGCTCCGCCACGTAACCGATCAGCAGGCCGGTGACCGTGATGCCGAGCTGCGCACCCGAGAGCATGAACGACGTGCGCTTGGTGATCGCGAGCACACGTGCCGCCTGGGCATCGCCCTTCTCGGCACGGGCGGCCATGCGCGACCGGTCGACGGACATGTACGCGAACTCCTGCGCGACGAAGAAGCCGCAGGCGGCGATGATCGCCAGTGTCAGCAGGATTCCCAACAGCAGCGTCAGGACTGCTTCGATCATTCGGATTCACCCCCTCTCTCAGCGAGGGGGTACGAAGATCGACCCTCCTGGTCGGTGGAGGAATGGCGATTGCTCACGGGTGTTCTTTCTCGATAGGGCACGGGTGGGCACTCACAGGATAGCGGGCCGTCGGCGAGACCGGGCCAAGGCCTGCGCGGCACGGGCACCGGAACCCGCGCCGAACGATCCGCACCACGAAGCGTCGCGGACATGCGCGAAGAGACCACAGCTACAGTGACGGGCATGTCCGGGAAAAGGGTCGGTCGCCCGCGCGTCGAGGACATCACCGAGGAACTTCTCCGGGAAGGCGAGCGGGTCCTCGCCGAGGAGGGCTTCTGCGCTCTCACGGTCGACGGCCTCGTGAGCCGGGCCGGGTCGACGCGCCCCACCTTCTATCGGCGGTTTCGAAGCACGGCCCACCTCGCCGTCGCCGTCTTGTCTCGCCGATTCGAACCGGGGCCGCTGCCCGATACCGGCTCGCTTGCCGGCGACCTTCGGGCGGTCCAGCGGGAGGGGATCGCTGTGCTCTCCGACCCGGTCGCTCGAAACAGCGTGGTCGACCTCGTGGGGGTCGCAAGGACGGACGAAGATCTCTCGGCGCTGCTCGACGCGGAGTTCATCCGCCCGCGCCGCGCCCGCGTGAAGCAGGTGATCGATGCCGCTTTTGCGCGACGAGAGACCGAGCCCCCGCACGTGGATGCCGATCAGGTCTACGACATGCTGATGGGCCCCCTCATCACACGCATGTTCTTGCCGCCGTACGCCCCGCCCGACGACGCTCTCGCCGAGAGCAGCGTTCGTTCCGCGCTCACTCGGCTCGGGTCGGACGACCTCGCCCGCCCGTGAGTCGCGCCGGCCTGGGGGTCAGTCGCGGGTGAGCCCGCTGCCGTCAGCCGACATCCGGAACGACGCGGTCTCGTAGTCGTCCTCGAGTGAGAAGTTGATCTCGATGGGCCCCGACTTCTCTCCGGATGACACCGCTTCGGCGCCACCCCACGTGCGCATGACCGTCGCCCCCGCGTCATCGACGGGGAGCCCGCTCTGGGACGCAGCCTCTTCCATGGCCGGAAGAATGCCTGCAAGATCGACGTCTTCCCATGAGAACGCTTCCGTGGCCGACTTCGGTTGAATCGACACGGCGCCGGAATGCTCCACCTGACCACCGCGGTACATCCACCTGTCGGTATGCGTGGTGCCGGCGGTGACGGGAGCCTCGACGATGACGAAATCCGGGGTGACGTAGATCGAGCTCACGCGGTCGTGGCCGATCTCGCGTTCGAGGGCGGCCTGGGCCTGGGCGAGCGGCCCGGGCTGACGCATGTCGACGTGCGCCCTGCCGTCGAGCACCGCCTCGACGGTCTGTGCCACCGCCTCCCGATAGGGCGCGACGACAGCGACGGCCACCGCGACGGCGACAGCCGTGAACACGAGCAGGCGCAGCGGCCGGCCGCGTCTGCCCACGCCGATCAGCGGCCCCTTGCGGCGCCCGCCGGAGATCCGGGTGTGGCTCGCGATGGGGACGAACCCAACCGACGACCGATCGGGGACCGTGAGG
Source organism: Microbacterium sp. 1262 (assembly GCF_040544895.1). Lineage (NCBI taxonomy): Bacteria > Bacillati > Actinomycetota > Actinomycetes > Micrococcales > Microbacteriaceae > Microbacterium > Microbacterium sp. 1262. The sequence continues at coordinate 375,491 of NZ_JBEPKU010000001.1, read as the reverse complement.
TTGCCGACCTCAGACGGTGAGAGCTCACCGTCGACGAAGGCGACCTCGGGTCCGCCGTCGAGAAGGATGGCGACCTGGCGCTGAACTCCGGGCTGGAACGCGGGAAGCTCCGTCAGGGCGACGACGGTGCGCAGAGTGGTCGCGTACGCCTCCCCCTGGATCGGCCGCACGGTCAGATCGATCTCGCACAACGGCTGATCGTTGATCTGGGTACCGGTCTGCCGGATCGCATCGACGCGGGCGAGGCCGAGCCGCCGCGAATCGAGAGCGCGACGGAGATCGTCCTTCGATACCGCCACTCCCCCGGCCATCGATCGGCCGATGAGGATGAACGTCCCGCTGATGATCGCGACCGGAAGCGCGATGCTGATGATCGCCCAGCCGGCGTCCGGCGGCCCGACGTACTCGACCACCGCGCCACCGAGGAGCGCGCCGACAGCTGCGAAGAAGATCAGGCGGAGCACCATCCGACCCTATCGGCGGGGCGCAAGCCGCGGAGAAACGTCCCAGCGGCGGGAGGGGGGAGACCGAACCTCGGCAGGATCTCAGCCTCCTGTTAGGTTCTTCTCGTGTCGACGGACGAGAACGAGACCCCGCGAGCGCTCAGCCGCCGGGCGGTGCTGCTCGGATCCGTCGCGGCTGGCTCTTTGGTGCTCGCCTCTGCGACACCCGCCCGAGCCTTGACCTACAGCGTGAAGACGCCTGCCGAGCATGCCGCGCGCGGAGGAGCGCGACGGCGTGATCGCGCGCTGGCCTGACATCTGGCAGTACGAGGGAGACAGCTTCCGCGTGCCCGCAAGCGTCGAGAACTGAGAACGAGGAGTACCCATGACCAGCATCGTCCTTCGGCGTCGCATCAGTGTGCCAGCCATCCTCGCATTCGCGCTGCTCACCGCGGGGTGCGCCACCCCGGGCATCGGCGGCGCGGCAGCACCCTCGCCATCGCCGACCCCGAGCGAGACCCTGTCACCGACGACTCAGCCGGAACCGTCCGCGACGCCGGACTCGACGACGCCCCCGATCTCCTCGCCGGCACCGTCCCTGTCGACATCCGATCTGCTCGATGCGTGCCTCGTCGCGGTCAGAGACGGAAACGCTCCGGCGTCCGAGCAACTCGATCGTTCCACGGTCGAGAGCGGTAGTGCCCGATCCGCGCTCCGCCCGGATGGCCTCTGGTACGTCGTCGTCCCCGTCACCGATCCCACGGTCGATGCGCCGCTCGAGTACGCGTGCCTGCTGAACGCCGACATGACCGTCGATGCGAGCTGGGGTCGAATCGCCCCGGACGCGGATGACTTCGATCAGTGGTCCACGGCTACGGAGCCTGCTGACGGCTTGTGACTCTGTGAACGTCGCGTCGTCCAGGCAAGAACACCCCGGTTGACGCGAAAATGCCCGGAGAGCAGGTCTCCGGGCACATCGATCGGGTCAGGACTTCTCGTCTTCTTCCGGTTCGAAAGTCGAGGCGGTTCCGGTGTGTCCGGCCGCGACGCCGTCCGGGTTGCTCGGGATGGTGCCGTCCTTGCCGAGACCTCCCGGCTCGCGCGTACCGTCGCCGTCGGTGTCGGCCGTGGAGACCTCGACGTCGGGTCCCTCGTAAGCGTTCTCGTCGGTCTCGCGACGGGTGTCATCGTTGCTCATGGCGTTCTCCTTCTCTTCGGCGACGGCCGATGCCGTCCGGTCTCAGATGAACGGAGCCAGTGCTCCGGCGGTCAGGGCGAGTGCGCCCGCGACAGCGCCCGAGGCGGTGGCCGTCATCCGCAGATGACGACGTGCGCGGGACTTCCGAGCCCGGTTTCCGGGCGCCTCGGTCGTCAGAAGCGAGTGCTGCGCTTCCTTCAGCGTTGCGAAGCGGCCGATGGGGGTGGCCTGACCGTCGAACGCGATGAAGTGCCCGTCAGAAGAGGTGTCGACGGATCCGACGAACTCCCCGTCGGTGGAGGCGACGTAGAAACCGGGGGCGACCGTCGACCAGGTGATCGTTCGGGCGGTGAGGATGCGCGGCGCTTCGGGGGCGCGCTCGAGCAGGGTCATGCTGCCGTCGCCAGCGCGCTCGGAGCGGTTGCGATGCTCTCGGCAGCGGCGGGAGCAGCGGCGATCGGGGCAGCAGGAGCCGCGTCGAAGTCCGCGAAGTCGACGACGAGGCCGGTGGAGGAAGTTGCCGCCCGTGCCATCTCGGTGAGCAGCGCCGAGTCGAGCTTTTCCATCTCCGCCCCGCCGAAGACGAAGCGGAGCGGGATCGCGGGCTGCAGCCAGATGGTCTGACGCCCCGCCGCGATGTCGGCGCCGTGACGCCAGGTGAGCGTGAAGCTCTCGGAGCGGCGGAGCTTGGTCGCGGTCAGCACCTTGAGGTGCGCGAGCAGGCGGTCCGGGATCTCGATCGACTCGGACGCGTTGCCGTAGAACAGCTGGCCCATTGTTGCTCCTCACAGATGCTGGATGACTTGTTGGGAACGCTACTAGTTGGGAAAGTATCTCGTCAAGTTAGATATCTGGTAAGGTAAAACGCATCAGCCAGGACCGCGGAGGTGTGCAGATGAGCGGCTTCTTCTACAACGACGATCGTCAGCGCGCGACCAGCGCGCTCGAGGCGTTGCGTCTCTACCAAGCGGCCGAGGCGGCGATGCGACGCCGCACGCGCGAGTCGATGTCGATGGGAGAGAACGAGCTGCTGGTCATCCGTCAGCTTCTGCGCGCGCAGTCGCGCAACGTTCCCGTGAAGCCGGGGGACGTCGCTAAGTACCTCGGCATCTCCACGGCCAGCACGACGAGCCTTCTCGACCGCCTCGAGTCCGCCGGCTACCTTCGTCGCGTGCCGCATCCGAGCGACCGGCGCAGCGTCTATCTCGAACCGACGGAACGCGCAGACGACGAGGTCCGTTCCACACTGTCGGCCATGCACGACCGTATGCATCAGGTGGCCGACGAGACCACGCCCGAGGCGACCGCGGCCGTGATCGACTTCCTCTCGCGGATGCAAGATGCGGTCGACTCCGTCGAACCGGCCCCTAGTCTGCAGCGCCAGCGCGGAGCAGCGCCGGCCGGCTGATCCGTCAGCTTCGACGCGGCTGGCAGGCGGGACACCACCACGTGCGCCGCTGTTCCGAATCGCCCGCGACCTCGGCGCGCACGAGGATGCGCGTCCCGCACCTGAGGCACGGTTTGCCGGCGCGGCCGGCCACCCAGTGCGCGCTCCCCCGACGCGCGGTGCCGGTGGTCACCTGATACATACCGGGCACTGTCGCGGAGAAGCGCAGAGCGCGCGCGGCACGGGCGACGAGCGACTCGAGGTCAGCGGTCGCAATGGGGTCGAACGGGTGGACACCCGAGAGGAACGCGAGTTCGTTCACCCAGAGGTTCCCCAGACCCGCGATGTTGCGCTGATCGAGCAGAGCGCCGGCGAACGTCCGATCCGGACGAGCATCGAGCCGCCGAAGGGCCTCGACGGCATCCCAGTCGTCGCGCAGCGGGTCCGGCCCCAGGTGACCGAGCGCAGTCGCGACGCCGTTCGCGCGCAGCAGTTCGACGACGGGCATGTCGATGCCCCACAGCGTCGCGCCGTCGTCCAACTCGGCTCGCACACGCACGGCCGGCTGCACGCGCACGGGAACGACGCGCCCCGAACGGGTGACCGTCCACGACCCCTGCATCAGAAGATGCGTGTGGAGTGCGAAATCGGGATCCAGCCAGGTGATCAGATGTTTGCCCCGGGTCTCGAGCCCAGCGATCCGCCAACCGGCGAGGGATGTCCCGGCCGCCGGGCCAGAGCGCAGTTCTCCGGACGAGATCGTCCGATCCACGACCTGAGGCCGGAGCCGGGCTGCCATGCGGAAGACGCTGTCACCTTCCGGCACGGGCTCCCCCGGACATCACGCCGACCTCATTCCTCCAGTCTGCCGCGGGCGCCTAGCCTCGGCTCCGAGAACCGTCAACTGCTCGAAAAACGCTTCGGAAGCGATGACGATGTGGGCATGACTGAGATCACCGCCCACAAGGGCCTCTTCAACGACATCGAGCTGCACGTCGACGACACCGGCGGATCGGGTCGCCCGGTCGTGCTGATCCACGGCTGGCCGCTGTCGGCGGAATCGTGGTCCGAGCAGATTCCCGCGCTCACCGCCGCCGGGTACCGCGTCGTCGCCTACGACCGCCGCGGCTTCGGGCGCAGCGACAAGCCTCGCTCGGGCTACGACTACAACACGTTCGCTCAGGACCTGGCATCCGTCCTCGACACCCTCGACCTGCGCGACGTGACCCTGGTCGGCTTCTCGATGGGAGGCGGCGAAGTCGCCCGTTATGTCGCCAATCACGGCCAGGATCGGCTGCGGAGCGTCGTGTTCGCCGCCGCGGTGCCGCCGTACCTCGCGCAGACGCCCGATAACCCGGAGGGCCCGCTCACACAGGAGGCCGCCGACGAGATGGAGAACGGCCTCCGCGCGGATGAAGCGACCTTCTACGACGGCTTCACGACCGCCTTCTTCTCCGTCGACGGCGAGCTCAAGGTCACGGAGGAGCAGCGCCAGGAGGCCCTCGCGCTCGCGCGCCAGGCCGACCACCACGCGGCACTGAAGTCGATGGAGGCGTGGGCGACGACCGACTTCCGCCGCGATCTGGCCGCGGTGACCGTGCCCGCGCTGATCATCCACGGCGACGGCGACGGCACCGTCCCCTTCGAAGGCTCGGGCAAGCGGACCCACGAGCAGCTTCCGGGCAGTGAGCTGGCGCTCATCGAAGACGCACCTCATGGCCTCAACGTGAGCCACGCCCGCGAGTTCAACGACGCCCTGCTCGCCTTCCTCGCGAAGTAGGCCTGCTCCGCTCGACGACGATGGGCCGTCCCGCAGCAGCGGCGACGGCCCATCGTGGCGTAGAGGCCCGAAGACTCAGAGGTCCAGCTTCTCGTTGCGGCCCTCATAGGTCTCACCGGTGATCTTCGACTTGATCAGGCCGATGGCGGTCGCGATGCGTCCGCCGGCACTGCTCCAGTACTCCCCCGAGATCGCGTCGACCCGCAGCAGCGTGATGCTGGGGTCGTCCGGGCCGTCGGGGAACCAGGCCTCGAGAGTGCTCGACCAGTAGTGTTCGAGGCGAGCGCGGTCGTCGACGACAGTCGCCTCACCGGCGAGCGAGACCCACGCGTCGTCCTTGCTGAGGGCGACGCCGACGGCGGGCCGCGAGGCCACGTGCGTCGCGACGGACGATCCGCGGTCGACGACGAACCAGAGGTCTCCGTCGAACTCGGCCTCCTGCACCGTCAGCGGGCGCGCTGTGAGCTTCCCCGATTCGTCGACCGTCGTCACCATGGCGAACCGGAACTCGGGCAGCAGCTCCGCCAGGATCGCGCGGGGGTCTTCGTTGTCACTCATCGTTTCTCCTTCGATCTGGCGTGGTCGTCATCCGTGGGTCCAGGCTCGCACCGGGACCAGCCCTCGGTCGCCGTCTTGACAGCCGACTCGATGCGCGACAGTCGCGCGACCCCTCAACCGCCCGAGGGGTTCTCGAGCGGCTGACCGTCGCCATCGGTCGTCGTGTCGGCATCTCCACCATGGCCCTCCGGTGCGGGCTCGTCGGGCGCCGCGCTCGGAGCCCCCGGAAAGGCCGATGCCCCGCCGGTGGCGGTTCCGGTCTCGATGTCGTCGCCGGGGATGTCGGGACGCTCTCGGTCACTCATGTGTTCGTCCTCTCGTCGTTGCGTGACCGCGACGCTACGCACCGAGCCGGCGCGGACCGAGGGTATTGACACACGTGAGGCACGGATCATCCCGCAGGGGGATGCTTCTCAGCCGATCGACCGACGCGTCGCAGGGCCACCGCTTCGTAGCGTCGAACTGTGACCGCCGCTCCCCTCTCTCCCCTCGACCGCATCCACCTCGCCGCCGGCCGCGGTCGCGCCCTGCTCGGCTCGATCCTGGGCAACATCGCCATCCTCGGCATCATCGCCCTAGCGGCGCTCGTCGTGCCGATCGCCGCCGCTCTCGTCTTCGGTCCCGCGCTCCTCGCTCGGCTGTGACCCTCGCGCCGCAGTCCTGCTCGTGGCCGGAACGAGCTTCAAGCCGATGACAGCGACCACGATGCCGGCGATGAAGACCACCTTGCCCGGAGCGAACGCCTCAGCGCCCGTCGCGATCGACCAGGTCACGGTCAGCGCCGCGCCCACCCCCACCCAGACCGCGTAGGCCGTACCGATCGGAATGTGCTTCATAGCGCGTCCGAGCCCGAGCATGCTGAGCAGCAGACCGATGGCGAACACGACACTCGGCACGGGGTGGCGTAGCCCGTCCGATTCGCCCAGGGCCGTCGCCCAGACAGCCTCGCAGACCGCGCTGGCGAGCAGGATCGTCCATGCACGCGTCATGTCAGCTCACCACCTTGAGGCCGACGACGCAGGCGACCAGGAGCAGAAGCAGGAGGATGCGCGCGGTCGACGCGCGCTCGCGACGGGTCACCATCGCCCACACGACAGTGAGCGTCGCTCCGACCCCGACCCAGACGGCGTAGGCGGTGCCGGTCGGCAGCTCGGTCATCGCGTATGCGAGGCCCGCCATGCTCGCGGCGAGCGCGACGACGAAGAGCGACGCGGGCCGTTTGCGGCGGAATCCCTCGGATGCCGCGAGCGCGGCAGCCCATACCGCCTCGAGGACGCCGGCTGCGATCAGGATCACCCATGCCATGACAGACCTGTCCGAGTCAGTCTTGTCCGTTGCGGGTACTGCTCCCTCGTCCGCGGGCCCCGCGTCGGGGCCCCGCGACCCAGCGTAGCCGCGGGTCAGGGCGCGGGGACGAGGAACAGCGCGTCGAGGAGACCCGGATTGTGCGCGTGGACGAGCACGCCGAAGACGACCGCGTCGAAGAGAAGGTGCACCGTCACGACGTAGGTGAGCGACCGCGTGCGCAGGAAGATGTAGCCCTGCAGGAGCGCGAACGGGATGGTCAGCACCGGTCCCCAGGCGCGGTAGCCGAGCTCCCAGAGGAATGAGACGAACACGATCGTCTGCAGGACGTTGGCCGAGACATCGGCGAAGTGCCGCCGGAGCAGCGCGAAGCAGGTGCAGATGAAGAACAGTTCGTCCCAGATGCCTACGGCGCCGACGCCGACGAAGAGGCGCGCGATGAGGTCGGGGGTGTCGACGACGGGCCAGTTGGTGTAAACGCCCGACGTGATGAAGTAGAAGGGCAGGATCAGCCAGCCGAGCACGAGGACCGCGGCGAGCCAGGCCCACTGGAAGGTGGTCCAGCGCCCTCCGCCGCGCCAGGGGAAGCGAATGGCGTGATCGCGATACACGAAGCGCGAGACGAGGTACGGCAGCAGCACCGCCCCGCCCAGCGCGAGGGTGAAGCGCAGCATCGCGAGGTTGTCGAGCTCGGCCTTCAGGTCGATGAGGCTCACGACGACGAGACCGAGGGCGATCAGGGAGAGATCGCGCGCCAGCGAGGGCCGCGTCTCCTCACCCACCCGCCAGCGGTCGACGCCGAGAGCCGAGACGAGCCCCAGGACCAGCAGCGTCCACCCGAGCCAGGGCTGCAGCAGCACGAAGAACGCCGGCGCCGCCAGGCAGACCAGAAGGGCGGGCACGGTGCTCGCCGAGACGACGGGGCGGGCGGCCAGTCCCGGGTGCGTCTTCACGGCGTCCGCCCTCCGTCAGACCGCGTCGGTACGGCGATAGGCGAGGTCGCGGATGTCGCGCCCCTTGGCGATGCCCTTCCGCTCGAAGGCCGTCATCACGCGGCCCTCGAAACGCGGCGCCCAGTCATCCTCGAAGTCGGGGACGAAGCCCGCGGCATCCCCCATCACTTCGCGCATCTGGCGCGCGTAGTCCTCCCAGTCGGTCGCGAGTCGGAGCACGCCCCCGGGCTTGAGCGCCCGCGCCGCCAGCGGCGTGAAGTCGGGCGAGATGAGGCGCCGCTTCGTGTGACGCGTCTTGTGCCACGGGTCGGAGAAGAAGATCCAGAGCTCGTCGACGGATGCCGCGGGCAGCAGGTGCTCGAGTACCTCGGGCGCGTTCGCTTCGACGAGGCGGAGGTTCCGCACGCCCGCACGATCGGCGTCGAGCATGGTGCGGGCGAGCCCCGCCCGGAACACCTCCACGGCGAGGAAATCCGTCTCCGGCGCGGCCTGTGCAGCCGCGACGATCGCGTGCCCCTGGCCGGAGCCGATCTCGACCACGAGCGGCGCACTGCGACCGAACAGCGCGGCGGGGTCGACCTCCGAGCCCGGCCGGACGCTCAGCACAGCCTGATCCCGTTCGACGGGGACGTTGTAGAAGCCGCCGAGCTGGTTCCAGGCGCGCTCCTGTCCGTCGCTCATCCGCCCGCTGCGGCGGGCGAACGACACGGGCCGCTCGCGGTAGCGGGGTTCGTCACCGGTGTCGGGCGCGTCGGTCTGCGGCATGAGTCCAGGGTATCGAGCGACGGGAGGTGCGCCGAGCGGACCTGGGGCGTCAGGCCGTGACGAAATCGATGAGCTCCTCGACCCGGCCCAGCAGCGCAGGATCCAGGTCGCGGTACGTCCGAACCGATCCGAGAATGCGCTGCCAGGCATGCGCGATGTCGGCCTGGTCCTCGGCGGGCCAGCCGAGCGCCCGGCAGACGCCGGTCTTCCACTCGATGCCCCGCGGCACCTGCGGCCACGCGCGGATGCCGACGGCCTCGGGGCGCACGCACTGCCAGACGTCGATGTGGGGGTGCCCGACGATCCTGAGGTGGGCACCGTGCGGACCACGCAGGATCTGCTCCGCGATGCGGGTCTCCTTCGAGCCCGCGACCAGATGGTCCACGAGCACCCCGTAGCGACGCTCGGCAGAGGGCGGCTCGTCTCGGAGGAGGTCCTCCAGCAGGTCGATCCCCTGCAGGTACTCGACCACGACGCCCTCGACGCGGAGGTCGGCGCCCCAGACCTTCTCGACGAGTTCGGCGTCGTGTCGTCCCTCGACCAGGATGCGCGACGCGCGTGCCACGCGCGCCCGTTGCTGCGGCGCGACGAACGACCCCGAAGCGGTACGCAGCCGACCCGCGGGCTGTGCGGCCTTCGGAGCGACGAGCTTGACGGGCTCGCCGTCGACGAGGAAGCCGCCCCCGAGCGGGAACAGACGCACCTTGCCGAGGCGGTCCTCGAGTTCCACGTTCCCGCCGCGGACGGCCACGACCGCTCCGCAGTAGCCGTCGGCCGCCACCTCGACGACGAGATCGGGATCGGCGGGCACCTCCGGCACCACCTTGCGTCCGGCATCGCGCCATCCGGCTGCGAGCACATCGGTGCCGTATCTGTCGTCCATGGTTCCTCCCGCCTCGCGCCCCGTCGGGCCGCGGGTCAGCGTAACCGCGGCCGTTCCCGTCGCCGGGTATCCGCGCCGCGATTCCGCTGGCCGCTGATTCACAGTCCCGGCATAGGCTCAGGCACGACGCCCTCAATAGAGTGGAGACGAGGCCGGTCCTCCGACCTCGGAAGGGGAACGGATGCGCGTGCTCCGAGCGGTGACGCTCTCGATCCTGGCGAGCCTGATGTTCGTCGCGGGCGGCTCCGCCGCGGCCTGGGCGACCGACCCGGTCGACCTCGGCTCGGGACGCGTCGTGGATCAGGCCGACGCGCTGACGCCAGGCGAAGAGCGTGCCGTCGACGAGAGGCTCACCGCGTTGAGCTCGGAGGCGGGCATCGACCTGTGGGTCGTGTACGTCGACGCGTTCACCAGCCCGTCCGACGCCGAGGGCTGGGCCAACGCGGTCGCCCAGCGCGGCGGCCTCGGCGTGGACCAGTACGTACTGGCGATCGCGACCGAGCAGCGAAACTTCTACCTGTCGGGCGACACCAACGGCCCCGTCGACGGCGAGACGCTCGGCGACATCGAGACGCGCGACATCCTTCCAGAGCTCCGGTCGGAGGATTGGGGCGGCGCCGCGTTCGCCGCCGCCGGCGGACTCGCGGCGGCGGTCGGTGGATCCGGCGGCGCGGCGGGCGGCTCGGGCATGTCGGGCCTGACGATCGTCCTCGGAATTCTCGCGGTCGGTGCCGTGATCGCCGTCATCGTCGTCCTGGTGCGCCGTCGTCGGGCGGGCGCCGGCCCCGGCTCCGCCCGTGGCGCGGCCGCCGAGCCGATCGAGGATCTCGCCCGGCGCTCCGCCAGCGCGCTCGTGGCAGCCGACGACGCCATCCGGACGAGCGAGCAGGAGCTCGGCTTCGCGACGGCGCAGTTCGGCGACGAGGCGGCAACCGCTTTCGCCGAGACCCTGGCGCAGGCACGCCGAGACCTCGACGAGGCGTTCACGCTGCAGCAGCGCCTCGACGACGATCAGCCCGACACCGAGGCGGACGTCCGCGCGATCCACACCCGCATCCTCGAGCTGTGCGCGCACGCCGACTCCGAGCTCGACGCGCGCGCCGAGGAGTTCGACCGTCTGCGCGACCTCGAGCAGAACGCCCCCGAAGCGCTCGTTCGCATCCAGCAGGAACGCGGCGCCGCCGGAACCGGGCTCGACGGAGCGGTCGCCTCTCTCGAGCGGCTTCGATCGGCGTACGCCCCCGAGGAACTCGCGACCATCGGCGACAACCCCGAGCAGGTGCGCAGCCGCCTCGACTACGCCGACGAGCAGCTCGCGACGGCGCAGCGTGCGATCGCCGCGGGGGACGGCGCTGCGGCGGCCGTGTCATTGCGTGCCGCCGAAGGAGCCGTCGCGCAGGCCGCTCAGCTGGAGGCCGCGGTCGAGAAGGTCGCCGCGGATCTCGCCACCGCCGAGCGCGACGCTGCGGCGCTCATCACGGACCTCGAACAGGACGTTGCGGCAGCGGTCGGCGTACCCGACCCCGACGGCACGCTCGCCGCGGTCGCCTCCGCCACCCGGCAGCACATCGACGCCGCCCGTTCCCAGCTGACCGGCGAGCACCGTCGCCCGCAGGCCGCCTTGTCCACGCTGCTGGGCGCGAACTCGGCGATCGACGCCGCGCTGGCCGGCGCCCGGGATGCCGCGCAGCGAGCCGCCCGCGCGCGACAGACGCTCGAACAGCAGCTGCAGCAGGCCCGGGCGCAGGTGTCGGCCGCCGAGGATTACATCGGCACGCGACGCGGAGCCGTCGGCGCCACGGCCCGCACGCGAGTGGCGGAAGCTCGCGCGTCGCTCGACCGGGCGGAGGCGACCGCGCAGATCGAACCCGAGCGCGCGCTGGCCGACGCAACACGTGCGACGCAGCTGAGCGGACTCGCGATCGACGCGGCACGCACCGATGTCGGCGGCTTCGCAACTGGCTCCCCCGGATCGAACTCGAACGGCATGATGGGTGCCATGATCGGCGGCATGGTGCTGAACTCGCTCCTCGGGGGCGGGTCGTCCGGACGCCGCTCGTCGGGCTTCGGCGGCAGCGGCTTCGGCGGCGGCTTCAACGGCTCGCGCGGCGGGTTCGGCGGCGGTTCACGCGGTCGCAGCGGCGGCGGCGGGTTCGGTGGCGGCCGCTCTCGGCGCGGCGGCGGCCGATTCTGACGACTTCTCCCTCTTCCCGACCACCCACGAAAGGAACCCCGATGGCAAAGCAGTCCATCTTCGGTCGCATCTCGACGCTCGTGAAGGCGAACATCAACGCCCTCCTCGACCAGGCCGAGGACCCGCAGAAGATGCTCGACCAGCTCGTGCGGGACTACACCAACTCGATCGCCGACGCGGAGTCGGCGATCGCCGAGACGATCGGCAACCTGCGCCTGCTCGAGCGCGACCACCAGGAGGATGTCCAGGCCGCGGCAGAGTGGGGCAACAAGGCCCTCGCCGCGAGCCGGAAGGCCGACGAGCTGCGCGCGGTGGGCAACACCGCCGACGCCGACAAGTTCGACAACCTCGCGAAGGTCGCGCTGCAGCGTCAGATCAGCGAGGAGAACGAGGCCCGGACCATCGCGCCGACGATCGCGACCCAGACCGAGGTCGTCGAGAAGCTCAAGGACGGCCTCAACGGCATGAAGGTCAAGCTCGACCAGCTCCGCGCGAAGCGCTCCGAGCTGCTCGCGCGCGCGAAGACTGCCGAGGCGCAGAACCGCGTCCACGACGCCGTCAAGTCGATCGACGTACTCGACCCGACGAGCGAGCTCGGACGCTTCGAAGACAAGGTCCGCCGCCAGGAGGCGCTCGCCGCCGGCAAGCAGGAACTCGCCGCCTCGAGCCTCGACGCGCAGTTCGAGAGCCTCGAGGACGTGGGCCAGCTCACCGAGGTGGAGGCGCGACTCGCCGCGCTGAAGACGGGCGGAGCCGCCGGCGCCATCGAGCGCTGAGTGCCGATGTCGACGCCCGGGCCGGCTCTGCCGCCCGGGCGTCGACGCTCGAACCGCTGAGAACGCCCGACGAAGGACGAAGGAATGACCCGATTCATCGTGGTCCCGCAATGGCAGGGCTCGCCCTCAACTCGATCGATGACGCTGATCGACGGCGCTGACGCGATCGCGGGCGACCTCCCGCGCAGCGCGACCGTCCGGGTCGACGTGCCGATCGAGGCCGGCGAGGCGCTCGGCAGCGGCATCCGGCGGTTCAGCTCGCTCCAGCGCACCCGCGACCTGGTCACGGCCGCCCTCACCGAGGCCGACGGTGCCGCGGACGGCGCGAGCCCGAGCGGCCACGTGCTGGTCGTCGGCGGCGACTGCGGAGTGGCCGTGCCGGCGATCGCGCATGCGGCCGCGCTGCATCCCGACATGGCCGTCGTCTGGTTCGACGCGCACGCCGACCTGCATACCCCCGAATCGTCCTCCTCGGGTGCGTTCGCGGGGATGGCCCTGCGCGCGGTGTTCGAGACGACCCCGTTGTCACCGGATGCCGCGGTGCCCGCCGATCGCATCGTCCTTGCGGGCGCCCGCGAGTTCGACGACGCAGAGACCGATGCGGCGAAGATCGCGGGTCTGACGCATCTCGGCGTCGACGATCTGGCCGATCCCGCCCGTCTGGCGGACGCGGTCGCTGCCACCGGCGCCGGCTCGGTCTACGTTCACGTCGATCTCGACGTCCTCGACCCCGCGGCGATCACGGGTGTGAGCACGGCCGTGCCGTTCGGAATCGACATCCCAACCCTCACCAACGCGATCGGCATCCTGCGCGGGCGGTTCTCGTTCGCCGGAGCGTCCGTCTCCGGGTTCGCTCCGCCGCATCCCGAGGCCGTCGTGGACGACATGGGCTCCGTGCTGCGGGTCGTCGGGGCTCTGGCGTGAGCAGCGTCCGGATGCCGCCCGCCGGATGGCGGCAGCGAGCCGACGCGGCGGTCGCGCGAGGCGCGGCGGTGGACCGGCTCATCCCCCGGATGCTGCTGGACTCCCCCGTCAGCGAGTTCGGCGCCCGGGCGGGCACCGCCTTCGGGTTCGTCTGGGGCACGCTGTGGTCGACCGGCCGCGTCGAGCGACGTCAGGGGCTGTGGGTCTTCCGCGGGATGCCGGAATGGACGTTCGGCCGCGGGGGCGTCTGCGTCGGGTCGTGCTTCCTGACCGGCGACCGTGAACCGAGCGAGCGGATCCTCACGCACGAGGCCGTGCACGCTCGGCAGTGGCGGCGATACGGGCTCCTCATGCCGTTGCTCTACCTGATCGCGGGCCGCGATCCCCTGCGCAACCGATTCGAGATCGACGCGGGACTGGCCGACGGCAACTACATCCCCCGGCGCGCCGAGAGCCGCTGACGGACCTCAGCGGGCGGTCGCGAGCCCGAAGCGCTCGGGCGTGTGAATCGACGCGGCGGTCATTCCGCAGCGCGCGGTGAGGTGATCGACGATGTCGACCGTGCCGAGGAACCCGCCCAGCAGGTGCACGCGCGTCGCCTTCGCGGCATCCGTGCACAGCATCTCGTCGGCCCACGCGGTGACCGCGCGAGAGAGCGCCTCGCCCGACCCGCAGCCCCGGCCCGAACCCGGAGCACCGGTTCGGCGTGAACGGTCGAGCCAGGTCACGACCATGCGGGCCGGCGCCGACACGGTGCCGATCCAAGCGGCGTCGGGCACCTCGATGAAGACCCGGCCGGTCGAGCACAGCGGCAGGGTGGCGAGGAGCGCCTCGAGCTCGGCGAGCGAGTGCTCGTCGGCCGTCACCAGGTGCTGCACCCGGACGTGCTTCGAGGCGCGGCAGGCGGCGGCGCTGTGGAGCTCGGTCATGATGACTCCACTATACCCGCGGTGTAGGCATGCCTTACCTACGTAGCCGAAACCGGACGGCCCCCCGAGGTCTCACATCAGGATGATGCGGCGCAGCTCGGCGAGCTCGTCGTCGGCGAGTCCATGCGACCGGAGGTAGTCGGCCGGGGAACCGAATCGCTCGCGCAGGTCGGCCAGGAGCGCGCGCATCACCGGCGCCGGCGACCGCGTGGCCAGGTCGACCAGCTGCGGGGCGTCGGGGTGGTGCGCGCGGAGATACGCGAGGATCGGCGCGTTGCGCTCGGCCGGCAGCAACGTCTCCGTGCGGGCGTAGTCGTCGACGACGGCATCCTCGTCCACTCCCGCTGCCGCGAGGATCATCGCGATCGTCACTCCGGTGCGGTCCTTGCCGATCGTGCAGTGCACGAGCACCGGCTGATCGGCGATGACCCCGCGGACGACCTCGAGCACGCGCGGAGCCGAGTCGTCGATGAGCGAACGATACATCGACTCGAGCGACATGTCGGCGCGGAACAGCGAGGCGACCGACCCCAGGAACAGCGGCACCCGCTGGGTCTCGATGGAGAGATCTCCGAGGACCGTGGGCTCGGAGCGCACCTCGTCGTCGTCGCGCAGGTCGATGATGCGACGCAGCCCGAGCGCGCCGAGAGCGCGGCGCCCGGCGTCGTCGACGCGGAAGAGGTTGCCCGAACGGTAGAGCACGCCCGATCGTGTCGAGGTGTTTCCCGCCCGCAGGCCGCCGGTGTCGCGGAAGTTCAGGGCTCCCGGCACCGACAGCGATGCCGCGCCGCTCATCCGCCGGGACGCGGGAGCGGCGGCACGGGGTACCGGCCCGCGATCGTCAGGCGATTGAACGCGTTGATCGAGATGAAGAGCCAGCTCAGCGCGACGTACTCCGCCTCGGAGAAGACCCCGCCCACGCGGTCGTACAGCTCGTCCGAGACGCCCTCGTCGGCGATGTGCACATACGCCTCGGCGAGCTCGAGAGCCGTACGCTCGCGTTCGTCGAAGACCCCCGACTCGCGCCAGGTGGCGAGCTGGGCGATCTCGTCGGCCGTCACACCGGCAGCCACCGCCCGACCCACATGCACACGCACGCAGTAGGCGCAGCCGTTGAGCTGCGAGCTGTGGACGAGCGCGAGCTCTTTCAGACGCTCGTCGATGCCGGCATCCTGCGCGATGGTCCCGACCGTGCGGGCGAACGCGTCGAGCGCGTCGTAGGCCGGACGAGCCGCCTTGGCGAGATGGATGCGCCGCTCCGGATTCATGCGTCAACCCTATCCACCGCCCTCCCCCGTCGCGGGAGAATGGTCCCTCCCCGATGCGAAGGATCACCGTGCACGACGACACGTTCGACGAGTTCTCGTTCCTGCCCGTCCAGGCCGCTGAGGCCGGCGTTCCGACACCCGCGGCCGAGCGGCTGTTCACCTTCGCCCCTGACGGGCGACCGGTCAGCGCGCTCCGACTCGGCGACGGCGAGCCCGAGGTCACCCTTCTTCACGGGGCCGGCCTCAACGCCCATACGTGGGATCGCACCGTCCTCGCGCTCGGGCGGCCGGCGCTGGCGATCGACCTGCCGGGACACGGTGACTCCGCGTGGCGCGACGACGCCGACTACACGGGACGGACGCTCGCGGCCGACATCGCACCGGCGCTCGCGCAGTGGACGACGACTCCGCAGGTCGTGGTCGGGCAGTCGCTCGGCGGCCTCACGGCCGCGGCCCTCGCCGCAGCGCACCCCGAGCTGGTGCGTGCCCTCGTGATCGTCGACATCGCGCCCGGGCTCGACCCCGCCGGAGCGGCGTCGCAGATCCGGCGGTTCTTCGCCGGACCGACCAGCTGGGCCTCTCGCGCGGAGATGGTCGAGCGTGCACTGTCGTTCGGGCTCGGCGGAGACCGCACCGCGGCCGAGCGCGGCGTCTTCCTCAACTCGCGCGTGCGCGATGACGGCCGCGTGGAGTGGAAGCACCACTTCGCACGCATCGCCAACGGGCTCGCCGGCGACCCCGGCGCCGCGGCCGCGGCATCCGAGCGGCAGGATGCGCTGGCTCCGGCCCTCGCGGCATCGGGCTGGGATGACTTCGCCGCCGTGGCGGCGCCCATCACGCTCGTACGGGGCACACGGGGCTATCTGACCGACGCCGACGTCGATCGGTTCGGCGAGCGCCTTCCCGCAGCGCGCATCGTCACGGTGGAATCGGGCCACAACGTGCAGGAGGAGCTCCCGACCGAGCTCGCCCGCATCATCCGCGACGCCGCCACCGCCTGACTCCCCCGCATACTGCGGGCTTTGTGCCGTCAACAGGCGGAGCCGACGTCACGGGCACCCGGGCGCCGCAGGAGGGTTGTTCAGCCTGTCAACGGCCGCGGCGCCGCGGCGAAGCCGTGCTGCGGTGCCGCCGACAGGCTCAACGCGCGCGTGGCCCAGCTGCGTCGCGCGATTCAGCTGTTCATCCTGGCGACGGAACCCCCGCGAACAGCGGGCATCGCCGGGTTGGAGGGCGCGTCTGGTCGGCGGAGATCGGCCCGGTCTGCGCTACTGCGGCGAGCTCCACCGGCCAAGCCGTACCGCCGACAGGCTCAACCGGCCTGCGGCCGTCTCACCCGCCCCGCAGCCCGCGCTCAGCCTGCGCACGGCCCGCTCTCGATGAAATAGGGAGTCGCCGTGCGACGCTGGACGTCGGTGAATGCGTCTCGCGGTCGTGGCGGACCCTAGGCTGTATGCCGCACTGAGTTCGCGGACGCGCATCGGACAGCAACGATGCCACCGCCCTTGCGAAAGGAACCCTCCTCCACATGCTCCGCCGCACCACCGTGACCGCCGCCGCACTGCTGGCTGCAGGCACCCTCCTCCTCGCCGGCTGCACCGGGTCGACCGAGCCCGGGCCGTCCGCCACCATGGGCGCCCCTGACCCGGACGCCAGCGTCAACATCCGCCTGGTGCTCGAGCCCTCGAACCTCGACATCCGGCAGACCGCGGGCATCTCGCTCGATCAGACGCTCATCGACAACGTCTATCAGGGCCTCGTCGCCCGCACCGCGGAGGGCGAGATCGTCGACGCGCTCGCCAGCGCCCACGAGGTTTCCGCAGACGGCTTGACCTACACGTTCACGTTGCGTGAGGGAGTCACCTTCCACGACGGCCAACCCCTCACGCCTCAGGATGTCGTGTCGTCGCTGACCACCCGGCAGGCCACCGCCGAATGGGCGGACAGCGAACGACTCGCCAACGTCACGTCGGTCACCGCCGACGGGCAGAAGATCGTGCTGACGCTGTCGCAGCCCGACTCGTCGCTGCTGTGGAACCTCACGGGCCGCGCGGGCATCATCCTCAAAGAGGGCGACACCGTCGACTACAACACCGCCGCCAACGGCACCGGCCCGTTCCGCCTGGCCAACTGGCGCCAGGGCGCCAGCCTGACGCTCGAGCGGAACGAGGCGTACTGGGGGGATGCGGCTCAGGTAGCCGACGTCACGTTCGACTTCATCCCCGACAACCAAGCAGCCATCAACGCCGCTCTCGCCGGCGAGATCGACGTCGTCGTCGGCTTCGACGCGAACCTCGCCGATCAGGTCGAGGGCGGCGGCGACTTCGTCGTCGAGACCGGCAGCGCGACCGATAAGAGCGTGCTCGCGATGAACTCCACGTCGGGGCCCCTGGCTGATGTCCGGGTGCGCGAGGCGATCCGAACCGCCATCGACCACGACGCGATCGTCGAGGCCGTCGGTGCAGGGCAGACGCTCTACGGTCCGATCCCCGAGGCCGACCCCGGATACGAGGACCTCTCGGATGTCGTCTCCTACGACCCCGAGGCAGCCCGGGCGCTGCTGAGTGAGGCCGGCGTCAGCGATCTCGCGCTGACCCTGACCATCCCGTCGGCCTACGGCACGACGCTCCCGCAGATCCTGGTCTCCAACTTCAACGACGTCGGGATCGACCTCAAGGTCAACCCCGTCGACTTCGGCACCTGGCTCAGCGACGTGTACACCAATAAGGACTACGAGCTCAGCGTCGTCAACCACGCCGAGCCGCGCGACTTCGAGAACTGGGCGAATCCCGACTACTACTTCACCTACGACAACGCCGAGGTGCAGGATCTCTACGCGCAGTCGCTGCTCGCGACGGACGAGCAGTCCGCCGATGACCTCCTGAAGAAGGCCGCGCGGATCGTGTCCGAGGACCACGCCGCCGATTGGCTCTACAACTGGGCTTCAGTGGTCGCGGTCGCCACGAACGTCTCGGGTATGCCCGTCGACAACGTGAACGCGCGCATCAGCCTCGCCGAGATCGCCAAGAGCGACGGGTGATCCGTTACGCGCTGACGCGACTGGCCCTGCTGTTGCTGGGTCTGGTCGTCGCCAGCGTGCTGATCTTCGTGACGTTGCGGGTTCTGCCCGGCGATGTCGCGCAGCAGATCGCCGGAACCAACTCCACGCCGGAGCAGGTCGCGGCGCTGCGTGAACGCCTCGGTCTCGACGTGCCGTTGCCTACGCAGTACCTCGAGTGGGTGTCGGGGCTGCTGCGCGGCGACCTCGGCACGTCGCTGGTGACGGGCTCGCCGGTCGCGGCCGAACTCGCGGCCAAGGCCCAGGTCACCGTTCCCCTCGGGCTCATGTCGATGTTCGTCGCACTGATCATCGCGCTTCCCT
Source organism: Microbacterium sp. 1262 (assembly GCF_040544895.1). NCBI lineage: Bacteria > Bacillati > Actinomycetota > Actinomycetes > Micrococcales > Microbacteriaceae > Microbacterium > Microbacterium sp. 1262. Next base: position 356,746 of record NZ_JBEPKU010000001.1, on the reverse strand, counting down.
TCGGCGTGATCGCGGCCATCCGTCGCGGCCGCGCCGACGGCACGGCGCTCTCGTTCGGCGCGCAGGCGATCGCCGCCGTACCCGTGGTCTGGGCGGGCATGATGCTGGTCGTCGTGTTCGCGATCTGGCTTGGCTGGCTGCCCGCGCAGGGCTTCCCGCGCGGCGGGTGGGGCGACCCGGCGCGGGCCTTCGCCGCACTGATCCTTCCCGCGGTCACCATCGGCGTCGTCGAGGGCGCGATGCTGATGCGGTTCGTCCGCAGCGCCACGCTCTCGGCGATGGGGCAGGATTTCGTCCGCACCGCAGCTGCCAAGGGACTCACGCGCCGTGCCGCGCTGCTTCGCCACGGCCTGCCGACGGTTGGCCTGTCGATCATCAGCGTCCTGGGCTTGCAGGTCGCGGGCATCGTCGTGGGAGCGGTCGTGATCGAGCAGCTGTTCACCCTGCCGGGTATCGGCCGGATGCTGGTCTCGGATGTCGGCCTGCGCGATCTGCCGAAGGTCCAGGGCGAGCTCCTCGCGCTCACGGCGGTCGTTCTCGTCGTCGGTTTCATCGTCGACCTCGTGCATCGCGGTCTGGATCCGAGACAGCGGGAGGCCTCATGAACGACCGGATGCCGTGGCTGCGGCGACTGTGGTCGCTTCCTGCCAGCCGTTTCGGGCTCATCGTGGTCGTCACCATCGGGGTCGTGGCCGCGGTCTCGCTCGTCTGGACCCCGTTCGACCCGCAGCGGGTGGACATCCCGGCGCGGTGGAGCCCGCCGAGCTGGCCGCATCTGCTCGGCACCGACGCGTCGGGTCGCGACATCCTCTCGCTGCTGATCGCGGGGGCGCGCACGACGGTCCTCGTCGCCGCAGGCGCGGGCGTCGTCGCCACGCTGATCGGTATCGCACTCGCCTGCCTCGGCGCGCTCACCCGCCGCTGGACCCGCGAGGTCGTCGCCGTGCTCGTCGACATCCTGATCGCTTTTCCCGTGCTGCTGATCGCGATGATGATCTCGGCGGTGTGGGGTGGCTCACTGTGGGTGGTCGTCATCTCCGTCGGCATCGGATTCGGCGTCAACATCGCGCGCGTCACCCGGCCGGAGCTGCGCCGCACGCTGCACAGCGATTTCGTGCTCGCGGCGCGCGCCAACGGCCTCACGCCGTCGCAGATCGCCCTGCGCCACCTGCTCCCGAACGTCGCGCCCGTCTTCATCGTGCAGCTGTCGTGGGGCATGGCGGTCGCGGTCCTCGCCGAGGCGGGCCTGAGCTACCTCGGTTTCGGCGCTCCCCCCACGCAGCCCTCGTGGGGGCTGCTGCTGAGCGAGCTGCAGACGTACCTGACGGCGCATCCGCTGAGCGTCGTGTGGCCGGGGCTCGCGATCACGATCACCGTGCTGGGACTCAACCTCCTCGGCGACGGTCTGCGCGAGGCGACCGACCCGACGCTCGCCCGGCGGCGCTCCCCCGCCGCATCGCATACTCCGGCGGTGGTCGCATGAGTCTCGAGGTCGAGGGCCTGTCGGTCGTGCTCGACGGGCGCCGCGTGGTCGACGACGTGTCGTTCGGCGTCGCCGACGGCGCGCGGGTCGGGCTCATCGGGGAATCGGGGTCGGGCAAGTCGCTGACCGCCCTGGCTGTGCTCGGGCTGCTTCCCGACGGCGCCGAGGTCGAGGGCAGCATCCGGTGGAACGGGCGGGAGCTGATCGGCCTGCCGGACCGCGAGCTGGCCGCTCTCCGCGGCGAGCAGATCGGCATCGTCTTCCAGGAGCCTCAGACCGCCCTGAACCCGCTGCGGACGGTGGGCCGGCAGGTCGCGGAGCCCCTGCGCATCCACGGCCGCGCCGGCCGGCGTGAGGCTCTCGCACGGGCTCAGGCCGATGCTGATCGGGTGAGGCTCCCCGAGGGCGCGCTGCGCCGCTACCCGCATCAGCTCTCGGGCGGCCAGCGCCAGCGGGTGGCGATCGCCATGGCCCTGGCCGCTCGGCCGCGCCTGCTCATCGCCGACGAGCCGACGACCGCGCTCGACGTGACGATCCAGGCCGAGATCCTGGCGCTCCTGGGAGAGCTGGTCGAGAACGACGGGATGTCGCTGCTGTTCATCACCCACGACCTCGCCGTGCTGTCTCAGGTCGCGTCGGAGGCGGTCGTGCTCGAGCATGGTCGCGTCGTCGAGGACGGCACGGTCGCCGACCTGCTCACCGCTCCGCAGTCGGAGGTCACCCGTGGCCTGCTCCGCGACGCGACGGCCACGGTCTGGCGGCCGGAGGGAGACGCATGACAGGCGAGGTGCTCATCTCGGCGCGCGGCCTGAGCAAGCGCTATCGGGTGCGCGCCGGCGGTGCGGGTGCGCCACGACGCGAGACCGTCGCGCTCGACGACGTGGACGTCGATGTCCGCTCGGGCTCGGCGCTGGGGATCATCGGCGAATCGGGGTCGGGCAAGTCGACCCTCGTGCGGCTCCTCCTGGGCCTCGACACGCCCTCGACGGGAACGGTGACGATCGACGGGCGTCCCGTGGACGCCCGCGCGTCGGCTCGCAGCCTGCACTGGCTCCGCCGACGCACCGGCATCGTCTTCCAGGACCCGTACGCCTCGCTCGATCCCCGCATGAGCGTCGGCCGCATCATCGCTGAGCCCCTGTGGGCGCTCGACATTCCCGGCGACCGCCGCGCGCGCGTCCACGAGGTGCTGTCGGACGTCGGATTGGATGCCGACGCGGCGGAGCGCTACCCGCACGAGTTCTCGGGGGGTCAGCGCCAACGCATCGCGCTCGCCCGCGCGATCGCGCACCGCCCGGCGATCCTCGTCGGCGACGAGCCGCTGTCGGCGCTCGATGTGACGGTGCGGGCGCAGATCCTCGAGGTCTTGCGCCGTCTGCGTGCGGAACAGGGGATGACGCTGCTGCTGGTCTCGCATGACATCGGCGTGGTCCAGAACCTCTGCGACGAGGTCATCGTGATGACCGAGGGGCGCATCGTCGAGGAGGGCCCCACCGAGAAGGTGCTGCTCCAGCCGCAGGCGGCCTACACGCGTCGCCTCCTCGCCTCGGTGCCCGTGATCGACCCGCATCGCACGCAGGACTAGACGTCCCCTTCCGCACTCGATGTCGGTGACCGCCGCTACCGTAAGGCCATGCGCGCGATCATCCCCCCGTACCTCCTCGCCCGCGTCGCCTCCGCTCGCGAGCCCCACCTCGCGCGGGCCGCGGTCGCCGCGCGGACCACCCTCGCCGCGCGTCCGTCCGATCTGGCCGGACGTTCGCAGCTGCGTCTCTCCGTCGAGCCGGGCGGCACTCTCGTCGCCGAGCGCATCGCCGCAGCCGACCGGGCCGTATCCGACGCGCAGGGCCGCGAAGAGCTTCCGGGCGTCCTCGTCCGCCGCGAAGACGACCCGCCCACCGGCGATCGCGCGGTCGACGAGGCCTTCGACGGGCTCGGCGCGACGTTCTCGTTCTTCCGCGACGCCTACGGCCGCGATTCGCTCGACGGGCGAGGCGGTGTGCTCGCGGCCACCGTCCACTACGGCGAGGCGTACGACAACGCGTTCTGGAACGGCGAGCGCATGGTCTTCGGCGACGGCGACGGCGAGGTGTTCACCGGGTTCACCGGGTCGCTGACCGTCATCGCCCACGAGCTGGCCCACGGCATCACCGAGTCCTCGGGAGGCCTGACGTACGCGGGTCAGTCCGGCGCTCTCAACGAGTCGCTGTCCGATGTGTTCGGCGCGCTCACCGAGCAGCACCGACTCGGCCAGAGCGCCGAGCAGGCGTCGTGGCTCATCGGCGCGGGCATATTCACGGATGCCGTCCAGGGGCGCGCCCTCCGGTCGCTGGCCGAACCCGGGTCGGCCTACGACGACGATGTTCTCGGACGCGACCCGCAGCCCGGGCACATGCGCGACTACGTCGTGACGACCAGCGACAACGGCGGGGTTCACATCAACTCGGGCATTCCCAACAGAGCGTTCCACCTCGTCGCAGCGCGGCTGGGCGGCTACGCCTGGGAACGCGCGGGACTCATCTGGTATCGCACACTCGCCTCGGGAGCGCTCTCCCCCGATTCCGACTTCGCTGCCTTCGCCGCCGCCACCATCGCCCAGGCCGTCGACGAGTACGGTGAGGAGACGGAGGAGGTCGCCGCCGTGCGTGCCGGATGGCAGGGCGTCGGCGTGCTGGAGGATGCCTGACACCCGTGACGACGGTTCCGCGGCGCAGCTGCGGATCGTCGTGGAGCGCACCGGCGGTTTCGCCGGCCTGACCCGGACGTGGCGCGTCGAGCCGACGCCGGCTGACCGCGACGGGTGGCGCGAGCTGATAGGGCGGTGCCCCTGGCAGGAGATCGACGCGTCGGCACCGGCAGGCAAGACCGGATCGGGCGGGGCCGACCGCTTCCTTTGGCGGATCGCCGTCACCGACAGCGAGACGACGCGTCAGGCCGAGTTGAACGACGACCTCGACGAACCGTGGCGATCGCTCGTCGAGGCGGTGCGAACCGGTCACCCGGCCGAACCCGACCCGAATGCCGACGACGCGGGGTGAGGCCTCAGCCGGACTTCTGAGTGAAAAGCCCGCGCAGCCCCTTCTTCGGCTGCTCCAGCGACTTCTGCAGGTAGATCGTGCCCAGCCACCGGCCGAACTTGTGGCCCACGCGCCCCATCCGGCCGACCTCGACGAACCCGAAACGCTCGTGCAGGGCGATCGACGCCTCGGCGCCCTTGTCGCTCACGACCGCGACGATCTCGCGCAGTCCCAGCTGCTGGCATGCGTCGATGAGTGCCTCGAGCAGCGCACGCCCGAGGCCCTTCCCGGTGGCCGCCTGACCGAGGTAGATGGACGTTTCGGCGGTGTAGCGGAATCCGGTCTTGCCGTTCCACGGCGACGCGAGTGCGTATCCCAGGATCTGCCCCGTCGGCGACACCGCGACGAGGAACGGCAGCTTGAGCTTCGTCAGATAGTCGTACTTCTCGCGCCACTGCGCGAGCGACCACTTCTTCTCGTCGAAGGTCACGACGGAGTTGGTCACGTAGTAGTTGTAGATCTCGCGGATGTCGGGGAGGTCATCCGGGCGCGCCGGCCGGATCTCGTACGAGAAGGGCCGTTCGGCTTCGGCCGGACGGCGCAGGTGCCGCGGCAGGCGTCGGCGGTCGCGGTTGGAGTCCTCCTCGAGCATGCAGCAACTCTACGGCGCAGACGTTTCGCGCCGATGACGACGGCGGTTCAGGCCTCCGGAATGCGCCAGTCGATAGGCTCGCCACCCCGCGCGACGAGCAGTTCGTTCACGCGCGAGAAGGGGCGCGACCCGAAGAAGCCACGGTTCGCCGAGAGCGGTGAGGGATGCGGCGACGCCACGATCGCCGCGTCGCCGAGCAGCGGCCGCAGGGTCGCGGCATCCTTCCCCCAGAGAACCGCCACGAGGGGGCGCTCCCGCGCTACCAGCGCGCGGATGGCGTGCTCCGTCACGCGTTCCCAGCCCCACCCCCGGTGGGATGCCGGTGCCCCGGGGGCGACCGTCAGCACTCGGTTCAGCAGCAGCACGCCCTGATCACTCCAGGCGGAGAGGTCGCCGTGCGGCGCGGGGGCGATGCCGAGGTCCGATTCGAGCTCCCGATAGATGTTCCCGAGGCTCCGGGGCAATGGCCGCACGTGGGCGTCGACCGCGAAGGAGAGTCCGATCGGATGCCCCGGGGTCGGGTAGGGATCCTGACCGACGATCAGGACGCGGACGTCGGCCATCGGCCGTTGGAAGGCGCGCAGCACGCGGTCGCCCGCCGGCAGGTACCCGCGACCGGCGGCGGTCTCGGCGCGCAGCCGGTCACCCAGCGACGCGATGTCACCGGCGACGGGTTGCAGCGCCTCGGCCCACTCGGGGGCCATCAGACCGGCGGCGGCGAGCTCGGGCAGGGAATGGGGCGTCACCCTCTCAGGGTAGGCCGGTCGTGCCGGTATGCTCGCCCCGTGTCGACGACGCTGCGCACCTCCGCTCTGGGCGTCACCGCGGGTCTGATCGGGTGGTTCATCCTGGTCGAGATCGTCAGCGGCATCCTGCAGGGCTATTACGTTCCGCTCTTCAGTGACATCGTCGCCGAGCTCGGGATCCACGACTCGGACGTGAACTGGTTCGAGGCCGCGCAACTGCTGCTGTCGGCGCTCGTCGTACCGGTGCTGGCCAAGCTCGGCGACATGTACGGGCACAAGCGGATCCTGCTGGTCGCAGCTGTCCTGACCGCCGCGGCGACCTGGTGGCTCGCGTTTGCGGCATCCTTCTGGACCTTCCTCATCGCCTGGGCGCTGCAGGGCTTCTACGTCGTCTGGCTCCCCCTCGAGATCGCGCTCATCTTCGAACGGGGCAGGCGGCAGAGCCGGGGCGTCTCGCTCACCCGGCGCGCGGCGGGGCTCCTGGTCGTCGGGCTTCAGGCCGGCGCGATCATGGGCGCATTGGCCGCGGGCCGGATCTACGCCGCCACAGCCGGCGACATGACGTTGACGCTGATCGTGCCGGCGGTGGCGGTGACCCTCGTCGCGATCGTCATCTGGCTCTGGGTGCCCGAGTCGAAGCCGGAGCCGGGCCGGCGGCAGCTGGACTCACGTGGCTTCGTGCTCCTCGCGGTCTCGTTGCTGTTCGTCACCAGCGCCCTAACGTTCCTCCGCTTGAACGGCCCCGCGGCCTTCTGGGTGTGGGCGCTGCTCCTCGCGGGAATCGTAGGTTTCGTCGTCTTCGGACGGTTCGAACTGCGCCAGCCCGACCCCGCGGTCGATATTCGGATGCTCGCCCGCCCGGAGATGTGGCCGGTGCAGGCCACCGCGTTCCTCGTCGGCATCAGTCTGCTCGGAGCCCAGGGCCCGTTGTCGACCTATGCGGGCACGGACCCTGCGCTCGGTTACGGTCTCGGGCTCGACGCCACCGACCGGTCGAACATCATCGGGGTCTACCTCGTGTCGCTCATCGTGGGCGCCGTACTGTTCGCGGTCACGTCTCGCCGAGCGAGTCCCCGGGTCGTCCTCATCGGCGCAGCGCTGCTCGTCGGCATCGGGTACGCGCTCTTCCTGCCGTTCCACCGGGAGCTCTGGCAGGTTCTGCTCAACCTCTGCATCGCGGGCCTGGGCTGTGGCGCGCTCGTCGGCGCGATGCCGGCTGCGGCGGCAGCGGCCGCCCCGCGCGGGCAGACCGGTGTGGCGTCGGCCATGACCAACACGACCAAGACCGTCGGCGGAACGTTCTCGTCGGCGATCTTCGGTGTGGTGCTGGCTGCCGGCGCGGGTGTCGTCGCGAGCGAGACCGCCGCCTCCCTCGGCGGTTACCTCACGGTGTGGGCCATCTGCGCCGCCGGCGGCTTCGTCGCAGCGGTCCTGCTGTTCGTCGTGCCGCGCGTGGCGTTCGCCGACGCTGAGGATGCCGCTCCGCAGCCCGCGGGCGGCACGGACGGGACCATCGCCCAGCCCCGCGGCTGAGGAGGCTGATCGCCCGGCGGTCAGGCTCCGGTCGACCGCGGACGCAGCGGACCGCGCGCCAGCAGGTGCTGCGCGGACTGCGCGACGGGACGCATCGTCACGAGGTCGAGGTTGACGTGCCCCGGCGCGTTCAGGGCGTACGCGACGACATCCGCCACGTCTTCGGCGACGAGAGGCTGCTCGACGCCCTCGTACAGGCGGTCCGCCGCTTCCTGGTCGCCGCCGAGACGGTTCAGCGTGAACTCCTCGGTGCGCACCATGCCGGGCGCGATCTCGACCACACGGATCGGCTCGCCGTTCAGCTCCAGCCGCAGCGCGTGGACGAGCATCGACTCCCCCGCCTTCGCCGCGTTGTAGCCGGCGCCTCCCGGGTAGGCCGTCTGAGCGGCGGTCGAGGTGACGTAGACGGTGTCGGCATGGCCGGAGCCCGCCGCGACGGCGCGTCGCAGCAGCGGGAGGAGAGCCGCGGTCAGCCGCTGCGCCGACAGGACGTTCGCCTCGAACATCCACTGCCAGTCCTCGGCCGCGCCGTCTTCGACGCGGTCGGTGCCGCGGGCACCGCCGGCGACGTGGACGAGGGCGTGGACATCGCCGGAGGCGGCGAGGTGCTCGGTGAGGGCGGCGACATCCCCCTCGCGGGTCAGATCCGCGGCGAATGAGGCGGAGCCGACCTCGGCGTCGAGCGCCTCGAGGCGCTCCGCCCGCCGGGCGACGCCGACGACCTCCCACCCCGACGCCCGCAGCGCGCGGACGACCGCCTCGCCGATTCCCGAACTCGCACCGGTGACCACTGCACGTCGCGTCATGCTCCCACCGTAGCCGTCAGGTTACGCAGCGTGTCCCGCGCATTGTCGGGCACACCCGGTTTCCGTACGCTCGACCCAGGCCGGCGACCGTCGCCGCTTCCCGACCCGATGGAGCCACGCATGTCCGCATCCGAGAACTGGCGCTTCGAGACGAAGCAGATCCACACCGGAGCCGCACCGGACCCGGTCACCAAGGCACGGGCGACGCCGATCTACCAGACGACCTCGTACGTGTTCGACAACTCCGACCACGCCGCGAACCTGTTCTCGCTCGCGGAGTTCGGCAACATCTACACGCGCATCCAGAACCCCACGCAGGATGTCGTCGAGCAGCGCCTCGCCGCACTCGAGGGTGGCACCGGGGCCCTCCTCGTCGCGTCGGGTCAGGCCGCCGAGACGTTCGCGATCCTCAACATCGCCGAAGCCGGAGACCACTTCGTCGCCTCGAGCTCGATCTACGGCGGCACCTACAACCTGTTCAAGTACACGCTCGCCAAGCTCGGCATCGAGGTCACGTTCGTCGAGAACCAGGACGATCTCGGGGAGTGGCGCCGCGCAGTGCGGCCCAACACCAAGCTCTTCTTCGCCGAGACGATCGGCAACCCGCAGATCAACGTCCTCGACATCCGCGGTGTCTCCGACGTCGCCCACGAGGCCGGCGTGCCGCTCATCGTCGACAACACGATCGCCACGCCCTACCTCATCCGTCCCTTCGAGCACGGCGCCGACATCGTCGTGCACTCCGCCACGAAGTTCCTCGGCGGCCACGGCACGGTCATCGGCGGCGTCATCGTCGACGGCGGCAGCTTCCCCTGGACGGAGCACTCCGAGCGCTTCCCGGGGCTCACGACGCCCGACCCCTCGTACCACGGCGCCGTCTACACGCAGGCTGTCGGCGACGGCCTCGCCTACGTCATCAAGGCCCGCGTCCAGCTGCTGCGCGACCTCGGCGCGGCGATCTCACCCCAGAGCGCGTGGCTGCTCATCCAGGGCATCGAGACGCTCTCCCTGCGCATCGAGCGCCACGTGCAGAACGCACAGGAGATCGCCGAGTGGCTCGAGAACCATGAGGACATCGCCTCGGTCAACTACTCGGGCCTGCCGACCTCGCCCTGGTACGCCGCGGCCAACCGCTACGCGCCGAAGGGCGTCGGGGCGGTGCTGTCGTTCGAGCTGAAGGGCGGCGTCGCCGCCGGCCGCGCGTTCGTGGACTCGCTGCAGCTGTTCAGCCACCTCGCGAACATCGGTGACGTGCGGTCGCTCGTCATCCACCCCGCGTCGACGACGCACTCGCAGCTGACCCCGGAGCAGCAGCTCACGACGGGCGTCACCCCCGGCCTCGTCCGCCTGTCGGTGGGGCTGGAGAACATCGACGACCTCAAGGCCGACCTCGAGCAGGCCCTCGCGGCCGCGCGCAACGTCGCCGAGGCGGCGCGCGCCTGATCGTTCCTCCTCAGAACGACCGGATGCCCCGGACCACCGTGAGCGGTGGGGCCGGGGCATCCGTCGTTCGCGGCGCCGTCAGTCGGCGTCGGTGGCCGTCGTGATCTGCTCGCCCTGAACCTGCTCGCGATCGTTCTTCGCCTTGTCCCCGCGCGTCTTGGCGAGGCTCGCGACGGTGGCGACCGCGACGGTAGCGGCGATGAACAGCAGCGAGAACCAGATCGGGATCTCGGGAACCCACAACAGCGGCTCGCCGCCGTTGATGAAGGGCAGCTCGTTGACGTGGAGCGCGTGGAACACGAGCTTCACGCCGATGAAGGCGAGGATGACCGCCAGGCCCTGCGCGAGGTAGACCAGACGCTCCAGCAGACCGCCGATGAGGAAGAACAGCTGCCGCAGGCCCATCAGGGCGAAGGCGTTCGCCGTGAAGACGATGTAGGCCTCGTTGGTCAGACCGTAGATCGCCGGGATCGAGTCGACCGCGAAGACGAGGTCGATGAAGCCGATCGCGATGATGACGAGGAGCATCGGCGTGACGAAGCGCTTGCCGTCCTTCTGCACCGTCAGCTTGTCGCTGTTGTACTCGTCGGTCACGGGAAGGTGGCGGCGGACGAACGTCATGAACTTGCCGTTGGCCGGGTCGGAGTCACCGTGCGAGAAGGCCTGACGGTAGGCGAGGAAGAGCAGCAGCGCACCGAAGATGTAGAAAATCCATGAGAAGTTGTCGATGAGCGCCGCGCCGATGGCGATGAACGCGCCGCGCATGATGAGCGCGATCACGATGCCGATCATCAGCACCTTCTGCTGGTACTTCTTCGGCACCGCGAAGCCGGTCATGATGATCAGGAAGACGAAGAGGTTGTCGATCGACAGGGCCTTCTCGGTCAAGTAACCGGCGAAGTACTCGCCCGCGAACACCCAGCCCCAGCCCGGCACGAAGCCGATGACCACGCCGAAGATGAGCGCGAGGCCGATGTAGAACGCCGACCAGCGCGCCGATTCGGCGATCGTCGGCTCGTGCGGAGTGCGCACGTGCGCGAAGAACTCGTACACGAAGAAGGCGATGGTCACCGCGATGGTGATGATCCACACGAGCGGAGTGATGTCCACGAAGGCTCCAAGGGGTCGACAGTAGCGAACGGCCAGGTCTCCTTCATCCCCGGAGGGACCGGCGTCCCGGAATCCGACGTCGGATCCGTAATGACGAGAGCGCCGCAGGCGGAAGTACTCCCCTTGCTTCGCGGTATCTTACGCGACGATCGTGACGCTCAGCGCATCTACCCTGAAGCGATGGACGCCGACACCTCCCGCCGCTACCATGCGTTCGCCGACTGGGCCCGGGGCAGCTCGCCGCTCTACGCCGAATGGGCCGAGGGCATCGCCGGCGACGACGATCTCACCGAGCGGATCGCGCTCCTGGGCGAGCGGCGCGGCCAGCCGAATCTCGTCTTCGCCGCGGCGCGATGGGCCGGCTGCGGACTCGGGCCGTTCGCCGCTTGGCGCGAGCGGCTGATCTCGGAGTGGGACCGGGTCGCCGCCATCACCGCGGAGCGCCGCACGCAGACCAACGAGGTCGGACGCTGCGCCACCCTCCTACCTCCCCTTTCGCGCATCGACGGCCCGATCGCCCTGCTCGAGACCGGCACCGCCGCCGGCCTCTGCCTCTATCCCGATCGGTACGCGTACGAGTACTCGTCTCCCGGCTGCGAGCACCCCCGGACCATCGTGCCCGCGGGACCCGATGCCGCTCCGCGCCCGCTATTGCGCTGCCGCATCGACGACCCCGGCGCCGTGCCCGAGTCCCTTCCCGACATCGTCTGGCGCGCCGGCATCGACCTCGCCCCGATCGACGTGCGCGACGCCGATGCGATCGCCTGGCTCGAGACGCTCATCTGGCCGGGCCCCGTCCACGACGAGCGCATCGGGCGACTCCGCGCTGCCGTCGAGGTGGCGCGGGCCGACCCACCGCGCATCGTCGCCGGCGACATCCTCGAACTCCTTCCCGAGGTCGCAGCCGAGAGCCCGCCCGAGGCGACGCTCGTGGTCTTCCACAGCGCGGTGCTCCTCTACCTCGGTGCCGACGAACGTCGCCGCTTCGCCGACCTCGTGAGCGCTCTCGGCGAACGGGTGAACCGTCACGTCGTCTGGATCTCGAACGAGACGGTGGGCACCCTGCCGGAGATCGACGGACGGATGCCGCACGGCGTCGACCCCACCGGCAGCTTCGTCCAGACGATCGACGGGATGCCCGTCGCACTCGCGGGCCAGCACGGCGCGGCCTACGAGGTGTCTCCGTTCCGGTCGTGACGTAACACGCGAGCAGCGTGCGCCCGCACCCGGGAGAATGGCGACATGGACTGGCAGACCTCCGAGGACACGGTGCCGAGCGCGCCGATCACGGAGGCCGATGCGCGCCTGCTGCGCGGACGCCCGCCCGCCACGGGCGCCTGGCGCGACGGCGACCCTGTCGGCCATCGGAGCTTCGGTGCGTTCGGTCCGCTCATCACCGAGAGCGGCGAGCAGCTGCCGAGCTTCCGCCTCGCCTACGAGACGTGGGGCGAGCTCTCACCCGAACGCGACAACGCCGTGCTCGTGCTCCACGCCCTCACCGGCGACAGCCACCTGCGCGGCGAGGCAGGCCCGGGGCACCCGACGGCAGGCTGGTGGGAGGACATCGTCGGTCCCGGTCTGGCGATCGACACCGACCGCTGGTTCGTGGTCGCCCCGAACATGCTGGGCGGCTGCCAGGGGTCGACGGGCCCCTCGTCGATCTCGTCCGACGGCTACGAATGGGCGGCTCGGTTCCCGTACCTCACGATCCGCGATCAGGTCGCCGCGCAGGTCCGGCTGGCCGACGCCCTCGGGATCGAGGTGTGGGCCGCGGTCGTGGGCGGATCGATGGGCGGCATGCACGCGCTCGAGTGGGGTATCGGGCACCCCGACCGCCTGGAGCGGCTCGCGATCCTCGCCGCCCCGCCCGTGAACACCGCCGACCAGATCGCGCTGAACTCGGTCCAGCTCGAAGCCATCCGCATCGACCCCAGGTTCCAGGACGGCGAGTACTACGACGCGGCAGACGGCGACGGCCCGCACCGCGGTCTCGCGCTCGCGCGCCGCATGGCTCTGCTGAACTACCGCAGCCCGACCGAGCTGAACCTGCGCTTCCAGCGCACGTGGCAGTCAGGCAAGAGCCCGCTCGGTCTCGGCGGACGCTTCGCGGTGGAGAGCTACCTCGACTTCCACGGCAACAAGTTCACGCGACGCTTCGACGCGAACAGCTACATCACGCTCGTCGAGGCGATGAACTCGCACGACGTCGGCCGTGACCGCGGCGGGATCGACGACGCCCTGGCACGCGTCACCGCGCGCACCCTCGTGCTGGGCATCGACTCCGACCGGCTGTTCCCCGTCGAGGGCCAGCACCGCATCGCCCGCGGCATCCGATCGACGATCGACGAGGCGGCGGTGGTGATCTCGAGCGATTTCGGGCACGACGCCTTCCTGATCGAGACGCCGATCGTCGGCGCTCACCTGCGACGGCTGCTCGAAAGCTGACGTCTCAGCGTGTCGGCGCAGGCGCGTCGGATCGGTCGATCAGCGAAGGCGAGCGCCGCCGCGCACGAGCCTCGACGGCGAGGCTCGCGCACGCGACCCCGAACCCGGCGAGGGCGAGGACGACCCCCACCCAGACCGGCGCGACGAACCCGAGCCCGGCGGCGATGACGACTCCGCCCAGTGCCGCACCCAACGCGTTGCCCATGTTGAGCGCCGAGTGGTTCAGCGCCGCCGCGATCGACTGGTTGTCGCCCGCGACATCCATCAGCCTCGTCTGGATGGTCGGGCTCAACGCCGACGAGAAGAACCCGACCAGGAAGACGAACAGGCCGACCGCCACGATCCAGCCGGCCGTCAGTGCGAGCAGCGCTTGAACCGCCGCAAGAGCGAGCAGGCCGCCCAGAAGGCTGCGCCGCAGATCGTTGTCGGCGAGCCTGCCTCCGACGAGGTTCCCGACGGTCATGCCGAGACCCGCGACGACGAGCACGATCGGCACCGCCCACTGCGGCGAGCCGGCCGCCTCGGTGACGAGGGTCGCGACGTAGCTGTAGACCGCGAAGAAGCCGCCGAAGCCGATCGCCCCGATGCCGAGCGCGAACCACACCTGGCCGATGCCGAAGACCCGCAGTTCGGCGCGCAGGGTGCGCGACGGCTCCCCTGCGTGATGCGGGACGGTCAGTGCGATCGCCACGGTGGCCAGCGCGAAGATCGCCGCGACGACGAGGAACGCGGCCCGCCAACCGAACTGCTGGCCGAGGAAGGTGCCGAGCGGAACACCCACGACGTTGGCGATCGTGAGGCCCGTCAGCACGAACGCGACGCCCTGCGCACGCTTGCCCGGACCCAGGACGTCGGCGGCGACGAGAGCACCGATGCCGAAGTAGGCACCGTGTGGCAGGGCCGCGAGGAACCGGGATGCCGCGACGAGCTCGAACGTCGGCAGCACGAGCGTCAGCGCGTTGCCGAGGGTGAGGGCGAGCGCGAGGAAGACCATGACCCGGTGCCGCGGGTACTTCGCCACGACTCCTGCGATGGTCGGCGCCCCCACGACGACGCCGGCGGCGTAGAGCGTGATGAGCCACCCCGCCTGGGCGATCGCGGCTTCCGGATCGCTCGCGTAGACGGAGGGCAGCAGCTCGCCGGCGATCTCCGGCAGAAGGCCCATGACGACGAACTCCGTCATCCCGATGCCGAAGCTGCCGATCGCGAGCGAGAGCAGGGCCCGGCGGGCGGTCGGGCGGGAGATGGCGGGCGTCGTCACTCCGGGAGCGTAGCGCCGCGCTCCCCCTCATGTCGAATCGATTCGAGCGCGCCCTCGAGGCGCTCGATCTTGCCGTCGAGCTCGCCGCTGTAGCCCGGCCGGATGTCGGCCTTGAGCACGAGCGATACGCGTGACCCGAACGGCATGACCGCCTCGGTCGCGTGCTTGACGACGGCCATCACCTCGTCCCACTCCCCCTCGACCTCGGTGAACATCGAAGTGGTGCGGTGCGGCAGGCCGGATGCCCGCACGACGGCCACGGCTGCGGCGACGGCATCGTGCACCGAGCCGTCGGGATTGCTGCCGGTGCCGCTGGGAGCGACGGAGAAGGCGATGAGCATGATGGACCTCCGGATCAGGCGGGGATGGATGACGGCGTCCGGACCGGCACCCGGACGAGGCGCACCACCATCCAGACACCGAGGACGATGAGCAGGGCGTTGCGCACGGTGAGGATGCCGACGCCGAGGGGATGCGCCGCGAGGACCTCGCCGTAGAACACCGGGTACACGAGCTGGGTGAGCGCGCTGAGCACGAGGACGAGGATCGCCGGTCGCACCCAGGCGCGGCGCGCGACGACCAGTCCGAGCACGACGGGCGGGACGAGCCAGCACAGGTACTGCGGCGAACCGACCTTGTTGAGCACGATGAAGACGGTGACGATCGCGAGCGCCGCGACGGGCAGAAGGTCGCGCACCGCAGCGCCACGGCGCACCTTGAGGGCGGCGACGACCGCCACGGCCCCCACCCCGATCATGAGGATCGGAGTCATCGACGCGATGACCGGATCGATCTCGGTGCCGGTTACCTGGAACGTCAGGATCTCGGTCGAGTAGTAGACGAAGAACCCCGGGATGCCGAGCATCTGCCCCCACAGGTAGAACATGCTCACGGGCGCCTCGACCTGAAGACCGCGCCCCGTCTGATCTCCGATGAACCCGAGCGCATGGTCGAGGCCACCGGCGGCGACGACGGCCGCGAGCGTCGCGACCGAGACGACGAGCCCGGCACCGACGAGCGCCCACCGCCGCCGGAGCGCGATGACCGCGGCGGCGATGATCGCCGCGGGCCAGACCTTGATCCATGTCGCCACGGCGAGCAGGATGCCGGCCAGCCAGGGCCGTCCGCGAAGCCACAGGCCACCCATCACGGCGAGCGCGACGGTGACGGCGTCGAGCCGGTAGAGGCCGACCGGGCCGAGGAGCAGAATCGCCGCGAGCCAGAACCACGCCGCCGTCACGCGTCCGCGCGATCGCGCGCGGCCCACGAGGACCGCGAAGGCGACGGCGTCCAGAGCCGTGACGAAGATGGCCCAGCCCACCGTGTAGCCGGCGATCCACGCGAACCCGTGGGCGAGCACAAGCGGGACGAGGGCGAGCTGGGGGTACACCCAGTCCTCGTCGATCCCCACGATGCCCTCACCGGCGAGCGCTCGCTGCGACCAGGGTTCGTAGACGAGGTAGACATCCCCCATCGGCTGATTCGGGAGCACGAATCCGAGCACCGAGACCACGACGTGGACGAGCGCGAACGCGACCCACAGCGTTCCCCGTCTCGACACCGTCACATCCTACGGTGAGGCCATTGGGGCCCACCGGTGGTGTCAGCGGGCGGCCGGGTCGCCGCCGGAGAGCAGCACGTGGATCACGGCGGGTACGGCCTCGGCGACGTCCAGCGCCGTGATCGGGCCGGGACCGGCACCGCGACCGGCATGTCCGTGGATGTACGCCGCCGCGGCGGCCAGCGGTGCCAGGGCCGCGGCATCCAGATCGTGCTGCGCGCCCCGGGCCGCCACGACAGCACCCAGGATGCCGCCGAGCACGTCACCGGTGCCCGCGGTGGCGAGCCACCCGGTGCCGGCCCGGACGACGGCGGTCCATCCGTCGGGGGCCGCGACGACGGTCTCGGCGCCCTTGAGCAGCACGGTGATCCCGGCCGCGGCCGCGGTCTCGCGGGCGGCCTCGATGCGGTCGGTCAGTGACGTCGGTGTCACGTCGTCGAGGCCGAGCAGCCCGCGCAGGCGCGCGTGCTCGCTCTGGTGCGGCGTGACGACGAGCGGGGCGGTCGCGCCGGGGACCAGGTCGAGGGCCCCGGCGTCGACGACGACGGGGAGGTCGCCCTGCAGCAACTCTCCCAGCCGTGCGGTCTCGGCGGCGGGCCGGGTCGCGGCATCCGTCCCCGATCCGATCAGCCACGCCTGCACGCGGCCGGGCGCCGTGACCGTCTCGGGCCGGCGCTGGAGCACGAGGTCGGCGGGACGCTCGGGGCCGAGGTAGCGGACCATCCCGATGCCCGTCCGCCAGGCGGCCTCGACACCGAGCACGGCGGCACCGGGATACTCCTGCGATCCGGTTCGCACACCGAGCACCCCGCGGGAATACTTGTGGTCGTCGGCAGTTGGCTTGCGCAGGAGCGCGACCGTGTCGCGCGCATCCCATTCGTGGATCTCGACCATGGCGCCACCCTATCGGCGCCCCGAAGGAGCCCGGCGTGAGCCAGTTGTTCAGCCCCCTGACCATCCGAACCGTCGAGGTGCGCAACCGCCTCTGGGTCGCCCCCATGTGCCAGTACTCGGCGCAGGACGGCATGCCGAACGACTGGCATCACGTCCACCTCGCGCAGTTCGCCTCGGGCGGCGCCGGACTCGTCATGGCCGAGGCGACCGCGGTCGTGCCCGAGGGTCGCATCACCCCCGAAGACACCGGCATCTGGAACGACGAGCAGCGCGACGCCTGGCGCCCGATCGTGACGGCGATCCACGACCGCGGCGCCGTGGCCGCGATCCAGCTCGCGCACGCGGGCCGCAAGGCGTCGACGTATTCGCCGTTCGCCGCCGAGCGCGGGACCGTGCCGGAGGCGGAGGGCGGCTGGCAGGCACTCGCCCCCTCGGCCGTCGCCTTCGACGGCTACGCCCGGCCCGACGAGCTCGAGCGCGCTGAGATCGACGCCCTCGTGACCGCGTTCGCCGATGGGGCACGCCGTTCACGCGAAGCCGGCTTCGACGTGCTCGAGATCCACGCGGCCCACGGCTATCTGCTGCACGAGTTCCTGTCGCCGTTGTCGAACCAGCGCACCGATGAGTACGGCGGGTCGCTCGAGAACCGCGCCCGGCTCCTGCTGCTCATCGTCGAGGCGGTTCGCGCCGCCGCTCCCGACGCCCCGCTGTTCGTGCGCTTCTCGGCGACCGACTGGGCCGAGGGCGGCTGGGATGTCGCCGAGACGGCGACGGTCTCGGCCTGGGCGCACGAGCGCGGCGCCGACCTCATCGACGTCTCGAGCGGCGGCCTCGTCGCACACCAGCGAATCACCACGGGACCGGGTTACCAGGTGCCCTTCGCGAGCCAGATCCGCGCGACCACCGGGCTGCCCGTCAGCGCGGTCGGCGAGATCACGACCGGCGCGCAGGCCGAGGAGATCCTCGCCGCCGGAGACGCCGACGCGATCATGGCCGGACGCGAGTGGCTGCGCGACCCCCACTTCGGGCTCCGCGCGGCCGACGAGCTGGGCGAGGACGCCTCGGTCTGGCCGCCGCAGTACGTTCGCGCGCGGCGCCGCTGAGCGAGCGCCGTCACCCGGCCAGGCTCAGGCCCAGCGAGGTGCGCGGCGCGTGGCGTCGTGCACCTCGCCGATGAGCTCCTCGATGATGTCCTCGAGGAAGAGCACCGCGGTCGTCCGACCCTCGGCATCCCGAACCTGGGCGAGGTGACGGCTCGATCGGCGCATCAGGGCGAGCGCGTCCTCGAGATCGGTCGTCTCGGCGACCGGCACCATCAGATGGATGCGCTTGGACTTGATCGGACGCGATGCCGCGCCGTCGGCATCCTCCGCCTCCCGCAGCACGTCCTTCAGGTGCACATAGCCGACCGGCTGGTCGGTGTCATCGACGATGACGTAGCGCGAGAAGCCGTGCCGCGCGACGGCGCGCTCGACGTCCTCGGGGGTCGCCGTCTCGGGCAGCGTGACCAGTTCGCCGAACGGCACGGCGACATCCGCCGCCTTCTTGTCGGTGAACTCCACGACGGCCGCGACCGTTCCGGACGCATCGTCGAGCACGCCCTCGATACGGGATGTCGCAACGATGGTCGCGACCTCGTCGAGCGTGTAGGTCGAGGTCGCCTCGTCCTTCGGTTCGACCCGGAACAGACGCACCGCGTGGTTGGCGATCCAGTTCAGGGCCACGATGATCGGGTAGAAGAGCCGCGAGACCCACCGCAGCGGCGTCGCCAGCAGCAGCACGGCGCGGTCGGGCAGCGAGAAGGCCAGGTTCTTCGGAACCATCTCGCCGAACACGACGTGCAGGTACGACACGACGATGAGCGCCACGGCGAAGGCGACGACATCGACCACCGCCTCGCCCCACCCGGTGAGCCCGAGCGGCACGGCCAGCAGGTGGTGGATCGCCGGCTCGGAGACGTTCAGGATCACCAGCGAGCAGATCGTGATGCCCAGCTGGCACGTCGCGAGCATGAGGGTTGCGTGCTCCATCGCCCACAGCGCGGTCTTCGCCGAGCGCGACCCCTTGTCGGCGAGGGGCTCGATCTGCGATCGGCGCGCGGAGATGACGGCGAACTCGCTCGCGACGAAGAACGCGTTGAAGGCCAGCAGCACGACGAGCCAGGCCAGTCCCGCCCAGTCGTTCATCGACGATCACCGTCCTCGCGGCGCGGCGCCGGTCGCATCGGCTCGACCGGGGACGCGGTCGGTGCCTCCTCGGGCACCGGGGTGGGCTCGAAACGCACGCGGTCGACCCGCCTGCCGTCCATCCGTTGCACGGTGAGCGTGCCGTCCTCGATCTCGACGGTGTCGCCGACGACCGGGATGCGCTCCAGCACACTCATCACGAACCCTCCGACGGTGTCGTAGACGTCGCCCTCGGGAACCCGGATGCCGGTGCGGTCGAGCACCTCGTCGGGACGCAGCTCCGCGGGGAAGACGATGCCGCCGGCGACCCTCAGCACCCCGGCGCGGTTGCGATCGTGCTCGTCGAGCACCTCGCCGACGATCTCCTCCACGAGATCCTCGAGCGTCACGACACCGGCCGTGCCGCCGTACTCGTCCACGACGATGGCCATCTGATACCCCCGGGCGCGCAGTTCGCTGAGCACGGCGTCGAGATGCACGGCCTCGGGCACCCGCAGCGGATCCTCCGCGATGGCGGCGGCGGGAACGTCTGCGCGGCGCTCGCGCGGGACGCTCACCGCCTGCTTGACGTGGACGATTCCGGTGATGTCGTCCATCGAGTCACCGAAGACCGGGAACCGGCTGTGGCCCGTGCGCCGCGCGAGCTGGATGACGTCCTCGACGCTGTCGCCCGCAGCGACCGCGTGCAGGCTCGGGCGCGGCGTCATGACGTCGGCCGTGGTCAGCCGAGCGAAGGTGAGCGAACGGTCCAGCAGCGATGCGGTGTCCTTCTCGAGCACGCCCGCGCTCGCGGACCGGCGCACGAGGCTCGACAGCTCCTCCGCCGAACGGGCCCCCGACAGCTCCTCCTTGGGCTCGACGCCCATCGAGCGGAGCACTCCGTTCGCGCTGCCGTTGAGCACCGTGACGGCCGGCCGGAACACGGTCGTGAAGAGGGTCTGGAACGGGATGACGAGCTTTGCCGTCTGACGAGGGATCGCCAGAGCGAAGTTCTTCGGGACGAGCTCGCCGAGGATCATCGAGAAGATCGTCGCGATCGACACGCCCACGACGGCGGCGACGGGCCGCGACACGGTCTCGGCCCAGCCCCACGCCTCGAAGACCGGCGACAGCAGGTTCGAGATCGCCGGCTCCATCGTGTAACCGGTGAGCAGCGTCGTCAGCGTGATGCCGAGCTGCGCGCTCGACAGATGCGTCGAGGTGATCCGCAGCGCCGCGATCGTCATCGAGAGGCGCGATTCGCCCGCCGCCTGGCGGGCCTCGAGGTCCGCGCGATCGAGGTTGACGAGCGCGAACTCACTCGCGACGAACAGACCGGTGCCGACGGTCAGCAGGAGCCCCACGCCCAGCATGATGAAATCCATCAGGCGTCACCCCCGATCGGTCGGGGTCGGCGGGGCGAGGGTCGGCAACTAGGAGGGTCGTCCATCGTGCGCCTGATCTTACGCCTGTCCGAGGCGCGCGCCGGGCGCAGCCGCGACAATCGACTCATGACAGATTCGACGAGCGCGCCGGGGAGAACGGAAGACCGCACCACGGGCATCGGCGAGAGCCGTGGCATCCGGGTTCGTCCGTTCGTGCCGGCCGATGTAGAGCCCTACCGGAGGTGGCTCCAGCCCCATCAGGACTGGCATCGCTGGGACGGCCCCTACTTCCCGAAGCTCGACGTCGCGGGGGTGGATGCCGCGTGCGCACGACTCGCATCCAGCATCGCCGACGGCTCGTACGGCGCACACGCCCCGCTGACGCGGGCGGTCATCGTCACGGCGGACGATCCGGCGACGATGCTCGGCACGGTCTCGTGGCACTGGGAGTCGGAGGTCTCGGACTGGCGGCGGATGGGCCTGACGGTCTACGACCCGACCCAGCGCGGCCGCGGGGTCGGCACCGAGGCCCTGCGCCTCTGGACCGAGTACCTCTTCCGCACGACCTCCGTCGTCCGGCTCGACTTCGCGACCTGGTCGGGGAACGAGCGGATGCTCGCTGTCGGCCACCGTCTCGGTTTCGTCGAGGAGGCGCGCTTCCGCGATGCGCGCGAGGTGCGCGGCCGACGGTACGACTCGGTCGTCATGGGTGTACTGCGCGACGAATGGGAGTCGTCTGGCCAGAGGCCGGCGCAGGCGGCGAGCTCTACCAGCTGACGGGAAGCGCCTTGCCCTCTTCGTAGCCGGCGGCCGACTGGAGACCGACCGTCGCGCGCTCGTGGAACTCTGCCACCGTCGCGGCTCCTGCGTAGGTGAAGGACGAGCGCACACCCGAGGTGATCATGTCGAGCAGATCCTCGACGCCCGGGCGCAGCGGGTCGAGGTAGATCCGCGACGACGAGATGCCCTCGGCGAACAGCTCCTTGCGGGCTCGCTCGTAGGCGTCGAGGCGCCCGAACCGGCCGACGACGGCCTTCGTCGAAGCCATGCCCCACGACTCCTTGAACGCACGCCCCTCGTCGTCGAGCTGGACCTCGCCGGGCGACTCGATCGTGCCGGCGAACCAGGAGCCGATCATGACGGATGCCGCGCCCGCGGCGAGCGCCAGCGCCACATCCCGGGGATAGCGGACTCCCCCATCGGCCCAGACGTGCGCCCCGCGCTCCGCCGCCGCCTGCGCGGTCTCGAGCACGGCGGAGAACTGCGGCCGTCCGACGGCCGTCATCATGCGGGTCGTGCACATCGCCCCGGGGCCGACGCCGACCTTGAGGATCGTGGCACCCGCCTCGACGAGGTCTGCGACGCCGTCGGCCGTGACGATGTTCCCCGCGACGATCGGCAGACCGAGGTCGAGCGCCGCGACCTCGCGCAGTGCGCGCAGCATCCCCTCCTGGTGCCCGTGGGCGGTGTCGACGACGAGCACATCGACGCCCGCGGCGGCGAGCGCCCGCGCCTTGGCTGCCGCGTCGCCGTTGATCCCGATCGCTGCCGCGACGATGAGACGCCCGTCGCCGTCGACGGCGGGGCGGTAGATCGCGGTGCGCAGCGCACTGCGACGCGACAGCGTGCCGACGAGCGCACCCTGATGGAGCATTGCGACGACCGGTACATCGGCCGCGTCGATGAGGTCGAAGGCGGCGCGAGGACCGGAGACGTCATCGGCGTCGATCGCGGTCGCACGGTCGCGTACCAGGTCGCCCAGGCGGGCGTCCGGCAGTGCGGTGGCCAGGCGGGCCGCGGGAACGATCCCGGTGATGTCGTCGATACGCAGCGTCGGCGCCGACGGGTCCGCGACCACGATGCCGTGCCCATCCAGCGCGGGAAGGATGCGGGATGCCTCGGCGACCGTGGCATCCGGTGAGAGCACGATGGGGGTGTCCCATGCGACCGGCTGAGCCTTGACCCACCGGATGGCGGCGTCGAGGTCCTGCAGCGGCATGTCCTGCGGCAGCACGCCGAGTCCGCCGCGGCGGGCGAGCGTGGCGGCCAGACGCGGGCCGGTGACGGAGTTCATGTTCGCCGAGACGATCGGCAGCGTGGCCGCCGTGCCGTCGCCGGGGGCGAGGTCGACATCGAGCCGACTCGTGATCGCCGATCGGCGGGGCACGAGGAAGACGTCGGAGTACGTCAGGTCGACCGTGGGCTCAGCACCGGAGAAACGCATGCTCCATACGCTACGCCGCCGACCCGACAGACAGCCGGGCGTGCGGCGAGAGGGCCGGGCGGGCTCCATCACGATGCGATACCACGGGTGTCGCCGCGGCATCCGGTCGGTTGATCTGGGCTACCCTAGGAGACTGTGCGCGGCGGCGGACGACCGCCGTGAGAACCGATCTTCACCGATGAAAGCAGGCGATCTGCCGTGTCCAGCCAGGCGACCGGAATCGGAACCTCGAACGACGGCGAGTTCGGGGCGAACGAATGGCTCGTCGCGGAACTGTACGAACAGTTCCGCGAAGACAAGAACTCGGTGGACAAGGAGTGGTGGCCGACGCTCGAGGCCTACGCCGCTCACGTGAACGGCGGCGCTTCCCAGCCCGCCGGGTCCGCCCCGGCGCAGCCCGCCGGCACCGCTCCCGCGCAACCCGCCCCCGCACAGCCCGCGGCGGCGTCGCACCCCGTGACGGCCCCGGTGCCGACGGTCGGCTCGCAGCCGGTCGCTCGCACGACGGCTCGGCCCGCCGCCGCGCAGCCGGTGCCCGCGCAGGCCCCGACGACCCCCGCCGCCGAGGTCGAGCAGCGCGAGGATGTCGTCACCCCGCTGCGCGGCATGCCGAAGACCCTCGCGGCGAACATGGACGACTCGCTCACGGTGCCGACCGCGACGAGTGTGCGCACCATCCCCGCCAAGCTGATGATCGACAACCGCATCGTCATCAACAACCACATGTCGCGCACGCGCGGCGGCAAGATCAGCTTCACCCACCTCATCGGCTGGGCGCTCATCCAGGCGCTCAAGGCCTTCCCGAGCCAGAACGTCTCGTACGCAGAGGTCGACGGCAAGCCGTCGGTGATCGCGCACGCGCACGTCGGCCTCGGCATCGCGATCGACCTCCCCAAGCCCGACGGCACGCGCGCGCTCATGGTGCCGAGCATCAAGCGCGCCGAGTCGCTCAGCTTCGGCGAGTACCTGGCCGCCTACGAAGACCTGGTCAGCCGTGCTCGCAAGAACAAGCTCACCGCTGCCGACTTCCAGGGCACGACGATCTCGCTGACCAACCCCGGCGGCATCGGCACGGTGCACTCGGTTCCGCGGCTCATGCGCGGCCAGGGCAGCATCATCGGCGCCGGCGCGCTCGACTACCCGGCCGAGTTCCAGGGCTCGAGCGAGAAGACGCTCGTCAACCTCGGCATCGGCAAGACCATCACTCTCACCAGCACCTACGACCACCGCGTCATCCAGGGTGCCGGCTCGGGCGAGTTCCTCAAGACCGTTCACGAGCTGCTGATCGGCAAGAACGGCTTCTACGACGAGATCTTCGCCGCCCTGCGCATCCCCTATGCGCCCATCCAGTGGTCGACCGACATCAACGTCGACCTCGCCGAGCGCGTCGACAAGACGGCCCGCGTGCAGGAGCTCATCAACTCCTACCGGGTGCGCGGCCACCTCATGGCCGACATCGACCCGCTCGAGTACCGCCAGCGCACGCACCCCGACCTCGAGATCGAGCAGCACGGTCTGACCTTCTGGGACCTCGACCGCGAGTTCGTTACCGGCGGGTTCGGCAGCAAGCGCGTCATGAAGCTCCGCGAGATCCTCGGCGTTCTGCGCGACTCGTACTGCCGCACGATCGGCATCGAGTACATGCACATCCAGGATCCCGAGCAGCGCAAGTGGTTCCAGGACAACGTCGAGGTCAAGTACCAGAAGCCCGGTCACGACGAGCAGCTGCGCATCCTCGGCAAGCTCAACCAGGCCGAGGCGTTCGAGACCTTCCTGCAGACCAAGTACGTCGGCCAGAAGCGCTTCAGCCTCGAGGGCGGCGAGTCGCTGATCCCGCTGCTCGACGAGGTCCTCCAGGGCGCGGCGCGCACGGGCCTCGAGGGCGCCGCGATCGGCATGGCCCACCGCGGCCGTCTCAACGTCCTGACGAACATCGCCGGCAAGACCTACGGCCAGGTCTTCCGCGAGTTCGAGGGCTCCGTCGCGATCGGTTCGAAGAGCGGCTCGGGCGACGTGAAGTACCACCTCGGCACCGAGGGCACCTTCGTCGGTGATGAGGGCGACGAACTGCCGGTGTACCTCGCCGCGAACCCGTCGCACCTCGAGACCGTCGACGGCGTTCTCGAGGGCATCGTGCGCGCCAAGCAGGACCGCGGCCCGATCGGCTCGTTCTCGTGGCTGCCGATCCTCGTCCACGGCGACGCCGCGTTCGCCGGTCAGGGCGTCGTCGTCGAGACGCTGCAGATGTCGCAGCTGCGCGGGTACCGGACCGGCGGCACGGTCCACGTCGTGGTCAACAACCAGGTCGGCTTCACGACGCTCCCCCTCGACGCCCGCAGCTCGGTCTACGCGACGGACGTGGCCAAGACCATCCAGGCGCCGATCTTCCACGTCAACGGCGACGACCCCGAGGCCGTCGTGCACGTCGCGCAGCTCGCGTTCCGCTACCGCCAGGAGTTCAAGCGCGACGTCGTGATCGACCTCGTCTGCTACCGCCGCCGCGGTCACAACGAGGGCGACGACCCGTCGATGACCCAGCCCCTCATGACGAACCTCATCGAGGCCAAGCGCTCGGTCCGCCGGCTCTACACCGAGTCGCTGGTCGGACGCGGCGACATCACCGAGGAAGAGTACGAGCAGGCCAAGCGCGACTTCCAGGACCGCCTCGAGGTCGCGTTCGCCGAGACGCACGCCGCCGAGACCGGCGCGTCCGGCCCGGTGGGCCTGTCGGGACCGATCGATCAGGCCGTCGGCGCCCCGGAGACGACGGGTGTCGGTGAAGACGTCATCCATCAGATCGGCGACGCGTTCGTCAACGCCCCCGAGAACTTCACGGTGCACGGCAAGCTCAAGCAGCTGCTCGACAAGCGCCACGATATGAGCCGCAACGGCAACATCGACTGGGCGATGGGCGAGCTCTTCGCGTTCGGCTCGCTGCTCATGGAGGGCACGAACGTCCGCCTCGCCGGTCAGGATGCGCGTCGCGGAACGTTCGTGCAGCGTCACGCCGTCCTCCACGACCGCTCGAACGGCCAGGAGTGGCTGCCGCTCGCGAACCTGTCCGAGAACCAGGGCCGCTTCTACGTCTACGACTCGCTGCTGAGCGAGTACGCGGCCATGGCGTTCGAGTACGGCTATTCGGTAGAGCGCGCGGACTCGCTCGTGCTCTGGGAGGCCCAGTTCGGCGACTTCGCCAACGGCGCGCAGTCGGTCATCGACGAGTTCATCTCGTCGGCCGAGCAGAAGTGGGCCCAGCAGTCGGGCGTCGTCCTGCTGCTCCCCCACGGCTACGAGGGCCAGGGGCCGGATCACTCGTCGGCTCGCATCGAGCGCTACCTGCAGATGTGCGCTCAGGACAACATGACGGTCGCTCGGCCCTCCACCCCCGCGTCGTACTTCCACCTGCTGCGCCGCCAGGCCTACGCACGTCCGCGCCGCCCCCTCGTCGTGTTCACGCCGAAGGCGATGCTGCGCCTGCGCGGTGCGACGAGCCCGGTCGAGGACTTCCAGCGCGGCAAGTTCGAGCCCGTGATCGACGACAGCGCGATCACCGACAAGAGCGCGGTCAAGCGTGTGCTGCTGCACTCGGGCAAGATCCACTGGGACCTGAAGTCCGAGCTCGACAAGAAGCCGAACCCGGCCATCGCGCTCGTGCGTCTCGAGCAGTTCTATCCGGCACCGATCGACGAGCTGAAGGCGGTCCTCGCGGGCTACCCGAACGCCGAGGTCGTGTGGGTCCAGGACGAGCCCGAGAACCAGGGCGCTTGGCCGTTCATCGCCCTCGAAGCCGCCGCCAAGCTCGATGGCCGCTCGGTGCGCGGCATCACCCGGCCTGCGGCGGCGTCGACGGCGACCGGTTCGCCGAAGGTGCACGCCGTGGAGCAGGCGAAGCTCATCGAGCAGGCGCTCACGCTTTGAGCCAGCGGTAGCGAAAGGGGCGGACGTGCGAACGTCCGCCCCTTTCTGCTCTCACGGCCGAGCTCAGGCCGTCATCGGGCTCGGGCGCGGAGCGCGCTCACGCGTGAGCGGCCTCCTGGGCCTCCCGCAGACGCGCCAGAACCTGGTCGCGCAGCTCCTCGGGTGCCGATTCCCGGCACGCTCGGGCGACGACCTCGGTGAGGGTGCGCGACACCAGGGCCTCGTCGCGACAAGCCGGGCATGACTCGAGGTGCTCCCGGATGTCGGCGTGCTCGGTCTTGCAGACCTCGTTGCGCAGGTACTCTTCCAGATCGCGTCGCGCCTTCTCGCAGCCGCAGTCACTCATTTCTTGCTCCTCGTGGGGGGCATCTCGATGCCCCGCTCCTTCGCATAGTCGGCCAGCAGGTCACGCAACAGGCGTCTGCCACGGTGCAGACGGCTCATGACCGTGCCGATCGGGGTTTTCATGATGTCGGCGATTTCCTGGTAGGCGAAGCCCTCGACGTCCGCGAGGTACACCGCCAACCGGAAATCCTCGGGGATCGACTGCAGCGCGTCCTTGACCGCGGACGCCGGCATGTGGTCGATCGCTTCAGCCTCGGCGGAGCGGCTCCGGGATGCGGTGGTGGATTCCGCTCCTCCCAGCTGCCAGTCCTCGAGGTCGTCAATGGTGCCCTGGTAGGGCTCCCGCTGCTTCTTGCGGTAGGTGTTGATGTAGGTGTTGGTCAGGATCCGGTACAGCCACGCCTTGAGGTTGGTCCCCTGCGTGAAGGACGACCACGAGGCGAACGCCTTGACGAACGTCTCCTGCACGAGGTCCGCTGCGTCAGCGGGATTGCGGGTCATCCGCATGGCGGCGGCGTAAAGCTGGTCCATGAACGGGAGCGCCTGCTCCTCGAACTGGGCGCTCGGATCGGTGACCGCTTGCTCTTCCATCAGCGGCCAGTCTACGTGGGCGTCCCACGGCGCGACCGCAGGATCGGCGAGTGCGATCATGGGCTCCTCTCACTCGGTGGGACCAACGACCTCGACAGCACGAGGGCGTTCGATACTGTGAAACCCATGACCACCGCCGCGTATTCCCCCCGCACCGCCGACGTCGGCGCGCCGTGGCGCGCGCCCGTCGCTGAGAGCCCCGTCCGGGCCGAGGTCGCCGTGCCCGGCTCCAAGTCGCTCACCAACCGCGAGCTCGTGCTGTCGGCCCTCGCCGAGACTCCCTCGCGCCTGATCGCGCCGCTGCATTCGGACGACTCCGCGCGCATGATCGACGCGCTGCGAGCTCTCGGCGCCCAGATCGAAGCCGTGCCCGGCGAGGGCCGTTTCGGCCCCGACCTCGTCGTGACGCCGCTCGGGGCGGAACCGGCCGATGCCGTGGTCGACTGCGGGCAAGCCGGCACCGTCATGCGCTTCGTCACTCCCCTCGCCGGACTCGCGCGCGGCGAGGTCACCGTCACGGCCCACGAGAGCGCCCTGCACCGGCCCATGGCGGAGATGATCCGGAGCCTCCGCGAGCTCGGCGTCGACATCGACGACGGCGGCCGGTGGACGCTGCCGTTCCTCGTGCACGGGCACGGCCACGTTCGCGGCGGCGAGGTCACGATCGACGCGAGCGCCTCGAGCCAGTTCGTGTCGGGGCTCCTGCTGGCGGCGCCCCGGTTCGATGTCGGGCTCCGCCTCGTGCACGACGGTCACCGCCTGCCGAGCCTGCCGCACATCGACATGACGGTCGAGGCCCTCGGCCACCGTGGCGTGAACGTCGAGCGTCCGAGCGACCGCGAGTGGCTCGTCCCCGCCGGTCCGCTCCGCGGCAAAGAGCTCACGATCGAGCCCGACCTGTCCAACGCGGCCCCCTTCCTGGCCGCGGCCGCGCTGACGGGCGGGCGGGTGACGATCCCGCACTGGCCCGTGCACTCGACCCAGCCGGGTGCGCTGCTCGTCGACATCCTGACCGAGATGGGCGCCCGCGTGACGCGACGCAGCGGTGTTCTCGCGGTCTCCGGCACCGGCGAGCTGCGCGGCGTCGACCTCGACCTGTCGGCGGCGAGCGAGCTGACCCCGTCGCTCTTCGCGCTCGCGGCGTTCGCCGACTCGCCGAGCACACTGCACGGCATCGGCCACATCCGCGGCCATGAGACCGACCGCATCGCCGCTCTCGTGGGCAACCTCCGAGCGCTCGGCGGCTCGGCCGAAGAGCTCGAGGACGGCATCCGCATCACGCCCACGCCGCTGCGCGGCGGGCTCTGGCGGGCGCACCACGACCACCGGATGGCCACGGCGGGGGCGATCATCGGCCTGCGCGTCCCGGGCGTCGAGGTCGACGACATCGGCACGACCGCGAAGACGATGCCCGAGTTCCCCCAGTTGTGGGCAGAGATGCTCGGATCCGACGCGC
Organism: Microbacterium sp. 1262; assembly: GCF_040544895.1. NCBI lineage: Bacteria > Bacillati > Actinomycetota > Actinomycetes > Micrococcales > Microbacteriaceae > Microbacterium > Microbacterium sp. 1262. Next base: position 327,711 of record NZ_JBEPKU010000001.1, on the reverse strand, counting down.
AGGTCGCCGGGTGAGCTGGCTCGGCGGCGACGACGACCTCGACGAGGAGTACGACGAGTCCGACATCCCGATGCGTCCGAACCCGAAGGCGAATCGGCCGCGCACCAAGCGACGACCCGCCCACAGCGACGCCCAGGTGGCGCGCGTGGTGGGTGTCGACCGCGGCCGCTACACCGTGCTCATCGACGAGGACGGCGACGACGAGCACACCACGCTCGCGGTGCGCGCTCGCGAGCTGCGGAAGCAGCCCATCGTCAGCGGCGACCGGGCACGCGTGGTCGGCGACGTGTCGGGAGACGAAGGCACTCTCGGACGCATCGTCGGCATCGAACCACGCACGACGCTGCTTCGCCGCAGCGCCGACGACACCGACCAGGTGGAGCGGATCGTCGTGGCCAACGCCGATCAGATGGTCATCGTCGTCGCCGCAGCCGACCCTGAGCCCCGCCCGCGCCTGGTCGACCGCTACCTCATCGCGGCGCTCGACGCCGGCATCCATCCCCTGCTCGTGGTGACCAAGACCGATCTCGCCGACCCGGCCGCGTTCCTCGCGCATTTCGAGGGGGTCGACGACCTCGAAGTGCTCACGAGCGGGCGGGGACGGATGCCGGTCGACGAGCTCGGCGCGAAGCTCGTGGGCCACGCCACGGTGTTCGTCGGTCACTCCGGCGTCGGCAAGTCCACCCTCGTGAACGCCCTGGTGCCGACAGCCGCGCGGGCGACCGGACACGTCAACGAAGTCACCGGTCGAGGTCGCCACACGTCGAGCTCGACGGTATCGCTTCGTTATCTCGGCCCCGAGGGGCGCGGTTGGGTCATCGACACGCCCGGGGTCCGCTCGTTCGGCCTCGGGCACGTCGACCCCGCCAACATCCTCGCCGCGTTCACCGACCTCGCCGCTGTCGCCGAGGAGTGCCCGCGGGGCTGCACGCATCTTCCCGATGCGCCCGACTGCGCGATCGTCGAGGCCGTCGCGCAGGGCCGGCTGGGAGAACGTGGCCCGGCGCGACTCGACTCGCTTCAGCGCCTGCTCGGCACCTTCTCGGCCGGGGTCGACCCGGCGGTTCGCCGTTCTAGGCTGGAATCATGACGCGTCTGCAACCGGGCGACCTCGCCCCCGAATTCTCCCTCGACGACCAGGACGGCTCGACGCTCTCGCTGTCGGACCTGCGCGGACGGCGCACGGTCGTGTTCTTCTACCCGGCGGCCATGACTCCCGGCTGCACGCGGGAAGCCTGCGATTTCCGCGACAGCGTCGAGTCGCTGCGCGCAGCGGGCATCGAGGTCATCGGAATCTCGCGCGATGACGAGGCGAAGCTGCGCCGTTTCCGCGAGCAGGAGCAGCTCACCTATCCGCTTCTCAGCGATCCCGACCACGCCGTGCACGAGACGTACGGCGCATGGGGCGAGAAGATGAACTACGGCAAGACCGTCGAAGGCGTCATCCGATCCACCTTCGTCATCGACGCCGACGGCCGGATCGAGCACGCGCTCTACAACGTCAAGGCGACGGGTCACGTCGCGCGAGTCCGCGCGCTGCTCGGTCTCGACTGAGGGCCTCGACGACTCAGGCGTCGCCGCGGCCGCGTGCTGCACGCCGGGTCGCGGCCACCAGCAGCACGAAGCCGACCACGCCCGGCACCGCGATGAGCACAGCGGTGCCGGCGTCGGCGTACTGACCCGTGGCAGCGCCGAGGGCGACCGCCAGGATCAGAAGCTGCGCGACGATGCCGCCCGAACGGCCCCACGACACCCGGCGCCAGACCGACACGGCGAATGCTGCGAGGGCCACGGCACCGATGGCGGTCAACACGATGAGGGCGACGGAGCTGGGAACGTCGATGGTGTCGCCGCCGACCAGCGCGACGATCTCCCAGCCGACGACCGCGAGCAACGCGATGGCTTCTGCGGCGAGCACGGCTCCCGCGAGACGTTCGACAGCAGTGGGGGCCATGGCATCCGACCTTCGATCAGAGCCGCGCGATACCGGTATTCACGGCCCGGCGGCGAGCAAATCCGCAGTTCACCCTTGATTCATCTGTCCGGGCTATGGGACGATAGATCAAGCCGTGTGCTCCCACAGCGAAGTGGGGCGAGCATCCGCTCGCACACTTAACCAGGGTACCGGACTACCCGAGTCCGGCCCGACAGAATCACCACCCCAAGGAGCACCACATGGATTGGCGCGACAAGTCTGCCTGCCTGACCGTCGACCCCGAACTCTTCTTCCCCGTGGGCAACACGGGCCCCGCCGTCGACCAGATCGAGAAGGCGAAGGCCGTCTGCGCCCGCTGCACCGTGACGGAGATCTGCCTGCAGTACGCCCTCGAGACCGGCCAGGACTCGGGCGTCTGGGGCGGCCTGTCCGAGGACGAGCGTCGCGCACTGAAGCGCCGCGCTGCACGCGCTCGCCGCGCGTCCTGACCCGCTCCCCGACCCCGCTGCCGACACGTCGGCGCGGGGTCCGCGCGTTGACGGGGACCCCGCGACGCGCTCAGCCCGCGTCGCGCTCGATGTAGCGCAGCGGGATCTCGATGGTCACCTCGGTTCCGCTGCCGACGAGCGTGTGCCAGTCGATCGTGCCGCTGAGCTCGCCCTGGATCAGAGTGCGGACGATCTGCGTGCCGAGGCCGCGCCCGACCTGCCCCTCCGGCAAGCCGCTGCCGGAATCGCGCACCTTCACCTCGAGGCGCTCCGCGGAACGCTCCGCGACGATCTCGACATCGCCCTCCGTGCCCGCCAGCCCGTGCTCGACGGCATTCGTGACGAGTTCGGTGAGCGCGAGCGCGAGCGGCGTCGCGTACTCGCTCGGCAGGGTGCCGAAGCGCCCCGACGACCGCGTGCGAGCGCGGGTGTTCGGCGCGGCCGCCACCTCGGCGACGAGCTTGAGGACGCGCGCGAACACCTCGTCGAAGTCGACGTTCTGTGCCAGCCCCTCCGACAGGGTGTCGTGCACCACCGCGATCGCCGACACCCGGCGCATCGCCTGGGTGAGAGCGTCACGCGCCTCCTCGGAGTGCGTCCGGCGGGCCTGGATACGCAGCAGCGAGGCGACGGTCTGCAGGTTGTTCTTCACGCGATGGTGGATCTCACGGATCGTCGCGTCCTTCGTGATGAGCTCCTGCTCCTGGTGCCGGATCTCACTCACGTCGCGGCATAGGACGATCGCGCCGATGCGGGTGCCGTGGTCGCGCAGCGGGATGGTGCGCAGCGACACCGTGACGCCGCGGGCCTCGATGTCGGCGCGCCAGGGTGCACGGCCGGCCATCACGATCGGCAGCGACTCGTCGAACTCGCGCTTGCTGGGAAGGATCGCCGTTGCCACCTCGATCAGAGGCTCGCCCTCGAGCTCGTCCTCGAAGCCCAACCGGTTGAAGGCCGAGAGAGCGTTCGGGCTGGCGAAGGTGGTCATGCCGTCGACATCGAGCCGGATGAGCCCGTCGGATGCGCGCGGAGCGCCGCGACGCGGAGCCGTCGGGGCGTTCAGATCGGGGAAGTCGGACGAGGCGACCATCCCGAACAGGTCGTCGGCGCAGTCGTTGAACGTGATCTGCTGACGCGAGGGAGTCCGTGCCTCGCCGAGGTTCGTGTGTCGTGTGAGGACACCGACCACGTGCGCGGCGCGCCCCTCGGTCGCCCGTTCCCGGACGATCGGCACCGCGCGCACGCGGGTGGGCGTCTCCTCGAACCAGTCGGGCGAGGCCGAGTCGACGATGCGCGCCTGGGTGAAGGCATCCTTCACCTGCGTGCGCCACTGCGGGCGCACCCGATCGCCGACGATGTCGCGATAGAAGAGGGTCGCGGCTCCCCCGGGCCGGGTGTGCGCGACGGCGATGAACGAGTCGTCCGCGGTAGGCACCCAGATGACGATGTCGGCGAAGGCGAGATCGGCCAGCAGCTGACCGTCACCGGCGAGGCGGTGGAGCCACTCGACGTCGGCGTCGGTGGACAGTCCTTGAGCATGGACGAGATCGCTGAGGGTCGACACCATCCCAGACTAGGGGGCCGATCCCGCCGACGCGGCGTGCGCCGTCACACGATGGCGGCGCGACGCCGCGACCGCGCGCATCGGGGGCGAGATCGCTTCGCCGACGAGTCGGCGGACGGCTGCCGGGATGGGGCCCCGACCGTTTCCTTCGCCGACGGGCCGGGCCCCCAACAGAGCCGCATCGGTGGCGCGCGGGTCCCACGGGACGAACCAGCATCGCTCGATCCCGGCGTACCGCTCGAAGCTGCGGCGGATCTGGCCTCGTGGATCGATCCCGAGCGGGCCGCCCCGGAGCTTGTTGACGACGACGTGGACGGGCACGGCCCCGACGGTCGCGCGCAGCTCGGGGTAAGCCCGCAGGAACCGCGAGAGCCCCACGGGGTCGGCGGCAGCGACCGCGACGACCAGGTCGGCCGACTCGAGCGCGGCGAGGGTCGCGGCATTGCGCCGGGGCCCGTCGAGATCGCTGACGATCGCCTCATCCCGTTCGAGCGATGCCGAGACGTCGACGACGACATCGTCGACCCAGTCACGACAGGTCTCGAGGACGCGCGTGACACGCTCGAACCCGAGTTCCGGCCAGCGCGCCGGCCGGTTGATGCCGACGAGGACATCGACGGCGCCCGCAGGCTCCGCGATGCGAGCCAGTTCCGCCGGTGTCAGTTCGCCGCGCGACGCACGTCGGCACGCGCCGGCCAGGCCCGGCCCCTCGTCGGGAACGCCCAGCGCGACGGCGACGGCGGGCGCGTGTGCGTCCGCGTCCGCGAGCGCGACGCTGCGCCCATCGCGCGCCGTCTCGCGAGCGATCTCGATCGACATCGTCGTGCGACCGGGCGCGCCCGAGGCGCCCCACACGACGATCACCCTCCCGCGCGACCGAACGGGCGGGGTCGATGCGGGAACGGCGGTGACGGCGTCCAAGGCATCAGTGGTCGAATCGACGACCGCGACCCCGAGGATCTCGGCCGCTCGATGCTCGGCCGCGCCCCGGCTCCACGCGACGATCCTGGTCGCGGTGCGGTCGCACAACTCGACGACGTCGCGCGTGAGCCACGAACGGGATGCTGCGAGAAGGAGCACGTCCGCGCCTGCGATCACGGCAGCGGTACCGGATAGCTCGCGCGCCTGTGGAGCGGACCATGCGAAGGTCGCGTCGTGCGCTGCCGCGGCCACATCCTCGGGCGCGAGCGCGGTTACCTCGGTGAAACCTCCGGCGCGCAGTCGCTCGGTGAACGGCGCGGCATCGGGAATCGCCACGACGATACGCATCAGCGCGTCCCGCCCGCGGCCGGGATCACCGACACCGCGTCACCGGCCGCGACAGCGGCGAGCGCGGCCGAGACGTCCGTGCGCGCCACCACCAGCTCGACAGCGGCGGATCGTTGCTGTGCCATGAGCCCGTCGCCGGCCTGCACGGCGCGCACCGTGGCTTCTCGGACGAGGATGCGCGGCTCGCCGAAGACCCCTCGCTCGCGCTGCGGCGCACTCCACACCTCGACGCGGGTCCCCGGCGACACGGAGCCGGGCACGGCACCGGCTGTCTGCACGACGACGGTCGTCACCTCGACGTTGTCCGGTGATGCGACTGCGGCGCGCGGCACGAACTCGCCGGCGGGGATCGTCCGCGTCGCGACACCGCCCGGCTCGAGCGCACCCGGTGCGGCATAGATGTCGTCAGCCGATCCGAGCGCCACCTCCACGACGCGCAGATCGGCAGCCTCGACGGTCTCGCCGACGACGATGGTCCGCGCCGCGGTCAGGACCGCCGACGTCTGCCGCGCCGCTGACACCGCGGCCCAGACCCCCGCGACGGAGATCGACACGAGGACGACGCCGATGATGACGCGTGCGTCGGCGCGACGGATGCGGTTACGGAACGAGGTTCGTGCGACCATGCCACCATCGTGGGCGAGGCGGTGCCACGGCCGTGCTGGTTGTCCACAGGGCTGTCAAGAGCCGAGCGGGCGAACATTCGCCCGCGGATAATGGGACCATGCCCGCCACGCCCGACAGCGCGCGCTTCCTGACGCCTTCCCAGGTCGCGGAGATGCTGCAGATCGAGGTCGACGAAGTGGTCGCGCTCGCCGTCGAGGGGCGTCTCGTCGGAGCGAAGGTCGGAACACCGCCCCGCTGGCGGATCGAGTCGTCCAGCGTCGAGGATTACCTCGACGCGCAAGTCGAGGACGCCCGCCGCGCCGCCCTGTGGCAGCAGTCGCAGGTCGCCAGCTTCCCCGAGCTGTGGGGGCGGCGGAACCGCAGCGACTGACTTCTCAGCCGTGGCCGCTCTGCAGGTGCAGGACCCGCAGAGCCGAATAGGCGATCATCCGGTGCCCCGTGACAGCGCTCGGTCGCCGCGGCTCAGCTGCGTCGTGCAGCGCGAGATCGAGGTGGTCGGCGCCTGCGCGATCGATCGTCCCCGCCCAGGTCTTTCCGCCCGCGACCACGATGTGCACGGGGACGCGACGGCGCGCCAGGTCACGCAGCACGAACCCGAGCGTCATCCGTTCCGACAGCGCCGAGCCGCGTCCCGCGGGACGCGCGCTGCGGAGCAGATCAGGTTCCGCGAGGACGACCGACGACGCAGCGGCGAAGGGCACGACGGCGGCACCGGGGCCGTCCGCGCGGTCCAGGCCCACCCAGTCGGCTCCCACCCCCGTCAGGCGGCCGCGGATCGGATCACCGGCGGCCACATCGACGGTCACCTCTGCGCCGATCGATTCCTGAAGCCGCTCGCGCAGAGTCAGCCGCGAGAGTCGCAACCGCTCGGCCTCGGTGTCGAGCGCCGCTCGCTCGGCCTCCCACTCGGAGTCGAGCTGGTGTTCGAGATCCTCGAAGAACCGCCGCCATCGCACCCCGTGAGGCTAGCGGTGACGCGGCGCACCCCGAGGGCGCTTTCCACAGGTTGGAGGATTCTCATCCGGCCAGATTCGGCGGTGTGCTGTACTCGTCGGCGTTGACACAGCCGATGGAAGGAGGAGCGTGCGATGACGTCGATGAGCGCGAACCAACCCCGCCGGTACCCCCGCATCGGGTCCTCGCTCGACGTCGCCGAGTACTTCGCAGCGCAGCCGACGTCGACGGCAGATCTGCCCGATCCCGAGCCGCTGATCCGCAACCTGACCCGCGGGGTCCTCGAGGTGCTGGCGGGAGTGCGCGAGGTCGAGCAGCTCGCTCGATGGCTGAGCGAGGATGCTTTCCGCGTTCTCGTCACGCGCGCGAATCTCGCGGCGCGTGCACGCAGTGCCCGACAGGTGACGCCGGCGCGGCCCGTCCACTCGATCGTCTCGGTCCGCACGTGCGAGCCGGCGGACGGCGTCGTCGAGGGCACGGTGGTCGTCACCACTCCGCATCGGACGCGGGCCGTCGCGCTCCGGCTCGAAGGCCTCGACGGGCGGTGGCGCGCGACGTCGCTCGCCCTGCTGTGACGGGCTACTGCTTGTAAGACGAGAGGAAGTTCCCCAGCCGCTCGATCGCCTCGGTCAGCACGCGCGCCTCGGGCAGCGTGACGATGCGCAGGTGATCCGGATCGGGCCAGTTGAAGCCGGTTCCCTGCACCAGCAGCACGTGTTCCGCGACGAGGAAGTCGTAGACGAGCTTGCCGTCGTCATGGATGTCGTAGACCTCGGGGTCGAGGCGCGGGAAGGCGTACAGCGCACCCTCGGGCTTGTGACAGGTCACGCCGGGGATGCTCTCGAGACCCTGCCATGCGGCATCCCGCTGCTCGTGCAACCGCCCCGACGGGGCGATGAGCGCCTCGATCGACTGCACGCCCGACAGCGCCGCCTGCACCGCGAACTGCGCCGGCACGTTCGGGCACAGCCGCGTGGATGCGAGCAGCTGGATGCCCTCGAGGAAGCCCTTCGCGTGCGCCTTCGGCCCGGTGATGACGAGCCAGCCCGACCGGTATCCGGCGACGCGGTACGTCTTGGAGAGGCCGTTGAAGGTCAGGCAGAGGAGATCGGGAGCGAGCGTCGCCAGCGGGATGTGGGTCGCCTCGTCGTAGAGGATCCGGTCGTAGATCTCGTCCGAGAGCAGAAGGAGCGAGTTCTCACGGGCGATCTGCACGATGCCTTCGAGTACCTCGCGGCTGTAGACCGCACCCGTGGGGTTGTTCGGGTTGATGACGACGATCGCCTTCGTCTGCGGGGTCACCTTCGAGCGGATGTCGTCGAGGTCGGGCTCCCAGCCCTGTGTCGCGTCGCACAGGTAGTGCACGGGCTTGCCGCCGCCGAGGCTCGTCATGGCGGTCCACAGCGGATAGTCGGGCGCTGGGATCAGCACCTCGTCGCCCTCGTCGAGGAGAGCCTGCATCGTCATCGTGATGAGCTCGGAGACACCGTTCCCGAGGTAGACATCGTCGGGATCGACGTGCGGGAACCCGGGAACCTCCTCGTACCGCGAGACGACGGCCCGCCGCGCGGAGAGGATGCCGCGGCTGTCGCTGTAGCCGTGCGCGTTGGGCACCGACTCGATCATGTCGCGGACGATCTGGAAGGGGGCCTCGAACCCGAAGATGGCGGGGTTACCGGTGTTGAGCTTGAGCACCCTGTGGCCGTCGGCCTCCAGTCGGTCGGCCTCGGCCAGGGCGCTGCCGCGAATCTCGTACAGGACGTCCTTGAGCTTCGATGACTGATCGAGGATTCGGCGGTTCATCCGATCAGGATATCCGGGGGTCGAGCGGGCCGATCGACGATGCGTGGCCCGCTCGCCGGATCACTTCTTCTTGCCTGCGGCGCGTCGTGCGGCGCGGTTGCCCGCGTCGCCGGCGTCCTCGGCCGTGCCTGTCTTCTGGCCGAACGCGCCGCGCGGTGCGTCGGCGGGCGCCTCCTGCTCCGCGGCGTGCTGACGGGCCTTCGCCGTGGCGCTCTTCTGCACCTGACCGCGGTCGTTGCGTACCTCGACCTCGCCCGATCCGGTGTCGCTCGGGGCGGAGTATTCGAGCTTCTGCGTCTCGACGGGCGTCGGGGTGAGCCCCTTGGCGTCGACCTCGCCGCTCTCGGCGGAGCGCACCTCGACCTCGAGGTTGTAGAGGAAGCCGACCGACTCCTCCTTGATCTGGCTCATCATCGACTGGAACATCTCGTAGCCTTCGCGCTGATACTCGATGAGCGGGTCGCGCTGAGCCATGGCCCGCAGGCCGATGCCGTCCTTGAGGTAGTCCATCTCGTAGAGGTGGTCGCGCCAGCGGCGGTCGAGCACCTGCAGCACGACGCGCCGCTCGAGCTCACGCATAGCGGGTTCGCCGAGCGCCTCCTCGCGGTTCTGGTAGGCGATCTTCGCGTCGGAGAGCAGCTCGCGCTTGAGCACCTCGGCGGTGATCCGCCCCTTGTTCCCCGCTTCCGCGACGACCTCGTCGATCGTGACACCCACGGGGTAGAGCGTCTTCAGCTCGGTCCACAGAGCGTCGAAGTCCCAGCTCTCGGTGTGGCCCGACGATGTGTGGTCGTCGATGACGGCACTGATGGCGTCTTCGATGAAGTGCTGCACGCGCTCCGACAGGTCGTCGCCGTGGAGCACCTGGCGGCGGTCGGCGTAGATCGCCTCACGCTGACGGTTGAGGACGTCGTCGTACTTGAGGACGTTCTTGCGGATCTCGGCGTTGCGCGCCTCGACCTGCGCCTGCGCGCTCTTGATCGCCCGCGAGACCATCGACGACTCGATCGCGACGTCCTCGGGGAAATTCGTCCGCGCGAGGATCGCCTCGGCCGCGCCCGACTGGAACAGACGCATCAGGTCGTCCGTCAGCGACAGGTAGAACCGGCTCTCACCGGGGTCGCCCTGACGGCCCGAACGACCGCGCAGCTGGTTGTCGATGCGGCGCGACTCGTGACGCTCCGTGCCGAGGACGTACAGACCACCGGCTGCGACGACCTTCTCGGCCTCTTCGGCGACGGTCTCGCGGACCGACGCGAAGACCTCGTCCCACGCGGCCTCGTACTCCTCCGGGGTCTCGACGGGGTCGAGCCCGCGCGACTTCATCTCCTGGACGGCGAGGAACTCCGCGTTGCCGCCGAGCATGACGTCGGTACCGCGACCGGCCATGTTGGTCGCGACCGTGACGGCGCCCAGGCGGCCGGCGCGGGCGACGACCTCGGCCTCACGGGCGTGGTTCTTGGCGTTGAGGACCTCGTGCTTGACGCCCTTCTTCGCGAGCAGGCGCGAGAGGTACTCGCTCTTCTCGACGCTCGTCGTGCCCACGAGCACCGGCTGACCCGTCGCGTGACGCTCGACGATGTCCTCGACCACCTGCGCGAACTTCGCGGTCTCGTTCTTGTAGACGAGATCGGGCTGGTCCTTGCGGATCATCGGCTTGTTCGTCGGGATCGGGACGACGCCGAGCTTGTAGGTCGACATGAACTCGGCCGCCTCGGTCTCGGCGGTACCGGTCATGCCCGAGAGCTTGTCGTAGAGGCGGAAGTAGTTCTGCAGCGTGACGGTGGCCAGCGTCTGGTTCTCGGCCTTGACCGGAACGCCTTCCTTCGCCTCGATGGCCTGGTGGATGCCCTCGTTGTAGCGGCGGCCGACGAGGATACGGCCCGTGTGCTCGTCGACGATCATGACCTCGCCGTTCATCACGACGTAATCGGTGTCGCGCTTGAACAGGGCCCGCGCCTTGATCGAGTTGTTCAGGAACGAGATGAGCGGGGTGTTCGCCGACTCGTAGAGGTTGTCGATGCCGAGGTAGTCCTCGACCTTCTCGATACCGGGCTCGAGCACTCCGACGGTGCGCTTCTTCTCGTCGACCTCGTAGTCGACACCCGGTTCGAGGGTGAGGGCGACGCGCGCGAACTCCACGAACCAGCGGTTCGCCTCCCCCGACGACGGCCCCGAGATGATGAGCGGGGTCCGGGCCTCGTCGATGAGGATGGAGTCGACCTCGTCGACGACCGCGAAGAAGTGGCCGCGCTGCACGAGGTCTTCGCGGCGCCACGCCATGTTGTCGCGCAGGTAGTCGAACCCGAACTCGTTGTTGGTGCCGTACGTGATGTCGGCCGCGTACTGCTCACGTCGGACCTCGGGGGTCTGACCCGAGACGATCGTCCCCGTCGTCATGCCGAGCGCGCGATAGACGCGACCCATGAGCTCGGACTGGTACGAGGCGAGGAAGTCGTTGACGGTGATGACGTGGACGCCCTTGCCCGCGATGGCGTTCAGGTAGGCCGCGAAGGTGGCCGTCAGCGTCTTGCCCTCACCGGTCTTCATCTCGGCGATGTTCCCGAGGTGGAGGGCCGCACCGCCCATGACCTGCACGTCGTAGGGGCGCTGACCCAGCGTGCGCTTGGCGGCCTCGCGGACCGCGGCGAACGCCTCCGGCATCAGCCGGTCGAGCGTCTCGCCGGCCTCGTGACGCGTGCGGAGCTCGGCGGTCTCGTTCCGCAGCTCGTCGTCGGTGAGGCGGGCGTAGTCCTCTTCGAGCGCGCCCACGGCCTTGACGATCTGCTGCAGGCGGCGCAGCACACGGCCCTCACCGGCGCGGAGCAGTTTCTCGAGAGGGTTGGCCACAGCGGATCTCCATCTGTCGGGTGCGCCGACGCCACGTCGGCCGCGCCCGCGCGTACGCACGGGCATATGGAGCCATGTTATCGGCCCGTGACCTTGGCGTCGCCTGCGAGAGACGACGACATCCCCTCCTCCGCCGACCGCCGAGACCTAGGATCGGAACATGGCTGGATTCTGGGGCAGACGCAAGCGGGAACAGCAGGACGTCGCGGACGCGGACGCGAACCTGGCACGCGAGGCCGACATCGCCCTCGTCGGGGCGGACGAGCGCCTGCGCGTCACGAGCGACGAGATGGTCTTCGCCGAGGCCGAGCTCGGCGAGGAGGCCACGGCTCCTCTGCGCGAGGCCATCGCCGCCGTGCGCCACCACCTCGGTGAGGCGTTCCACCTCAAGCAGCTCAACCACGACGAGATCCCCGACACGCCGGAAGAGGTGCGCACGCGCAACGCGCGCATCGTCCAGCTGTGCGAGTGGGCTCAGGATCTGCTCGACGACCGTGTATCGGCCCTGTCGGAGGCGATCGAGCGCGCGCGGCGGGCGCCCGAGATCCTCGCCGGCATCCGCGCCGACGTCGCCACTCTGCGCGAGCGCATCGACCCCGCACGCGCCGTCATCGACCGGGTCTCGAGCCGCTATCACCCCGACGCGCTCAACCGGGTCAGCGGGAACGCGGACGAGGCCGCCGGACTCCTCGAGTTCGCCGAGCACGGGGCGGATGTCGCCGAGCGCCGGCGTGCTGCCGGCGAGCGCGGGCCGGCCAACATCGCGCTGGAGACGGCGACCGAAGCGGTGCGCCGCGCGCGCACGCTGCTCGACGCGGTCGACGACTTCGAGGTCGAAGCGCTGCGAGCGCAGTCGACGCTCGCCGATGTCGTGGCCGACTCGCGTGACGACCTCGTCGCCGCGCGGACGGCACCGCAGACCCCGGCGGTCACCACCGCGATGGCGGAGCTCCAGCAGGCGCTGACCCGCGTCAGCCCCGCCGGTTCGAAGGGCGACCCGTTCGCCGAGCTGTCGATGCTCCGCGAGAAGAACGCCGCGCTGGACGTCGCCGTCGACACCGCCCGCGAGCGGGCGGCCCGCCCGATCCCGCCCGAGAGCCACGTGCGACACGCCATCGACGACGCCGACCGACAGTTGTCCGTCGCGCGCAGCGTCATCGCCGGACACCGCGGCTGGATCGGTGCGGACGCGCGCACGCGACTGGCCGAGGCCGAGAGCCTGCGACTCGGGCTCGCCCCGGTCGGTCCGATCCCCGAGGACGATCGCGAGAAGGCGCTGGCCGACGCGCGGCGCTGCGCCGCTCTCGCCGGCGAAGCCCTGCAGCTCGCCCAGCGCGACATCGACGGCTCGCGCCCGAACGACGGCTGGGGCGGCCCCGGAGGATACGGCGGCGGCTGGGGCGGTCGCGGCAGCGGCGGCAACATGGTCGGCGGCATCCTGGGCGGTCTCGTGATCGGCAGCATGCTCGACGGCATGTTCGACTGACGGCCCGGTTTCGACCGGCACACGACGGGGGCGGATGCCGTGATGGCACCCGCCCCCGTCGTCGTCCTCAGGTCAGGACGCCAGCTCGGCCTCCGGCGGGGCGGCTGCGGTCAGCGAGATGACACCGTAGTCCCAGCCCTTGCGGCGATACACGACGCTCGGGTGGTCGGTGCGCGCGTTGATGAACAGGAAGAAGTCGTGGCCCACGAGCTCCATCCGGTCGACGGCTTCCTCGACGGTCATCCATTCAGCACCGAACTCCTTCGTGCGGATGACGACGGGCGTGTAGTCCTCTTCCTCCGCCGAGTCGCCGATGACGGGCACCTCGCCCGTCGCCACGGCGCGCAGGACGTCGACCGACGCCGGTTCGACGTCGATGCCTTCCAGGGCTCCGGTTCCCTTGTCGAGCTTGGCCCCTCGGGGGTGGTTCCGCGCGTCGACCCGCTTGTCCTTGGCGCGACGCACCTGCTCTACGAGCTTGTCGACCGCGAGGTCGAGGGCGACGAACTTGTCGCCGTCCGTGGCCTCGGCCCGAACGATCGGTCCCTTTCCGGTGAGGGTCAGTTCGACGGTCTCATCATCCATGCGCCCGTTGCGGTAGGCGTGATGCGTGACCTTGATGTCGAGGCGCTGCGCACGGGGTGCGAGCGTCTCGATGCGACTGGACTTCTCTTCAGCCACCGTGCGGAAGCGATCCGTGATCCCGACTCCCACGCCGACGATGCTGGTTTCCATCCTGACCTCCTTGCTCCGGTCCGCCCGGTTCAAGGGCGGACCTTCGTTCGCCTTGGTCTCCCCCACGCTAGTGCGGCGAGCGAGCAATGTCACTCATGAACCGCCAGGAATATCTCCGACCGTCATCCGCAAGGGCGTGTCCGCGAGCACGACGGCGCCGACGACGCGTGAGCCGGCCTCGCGGAGCGCACGCTGCGCCTCGCGCAGCGTCGCCCCGGTGGTCATGACGTCGTCGACGATGACAGCGGCCGTCGTCCCGGGCCGTGCCACGAACGAGCCCGCGACATTCCGCTGCCGCTCGGCGCGGTCGAGGCGGCGCTGATCGAGGACGCGGCCGCGCACGCGGAGCCGACGTGCCGTGCGGACGTCGCCGTGCCGTGCGATCATCTCGGGCACGGCGTACCCCCGTCGTCGTAGGGCCGCCCGAGACGGCGGAACGGGAACGAGCACGGCGTCCTCCCACCCCGCATCGCGGACGAGGCCTGCCACCAGACGGCCGAGGGGGCGGCACAATCCGGTGCGGCCGTCTTCCTTGAGCGCTCGGATGATGCGTGCCGCAGCGCCCTCGTACCGCGCGAGGCTCCGGACGTCGAGACCGTCGGCATCGCGCCGGCGCGGCCGCGGGAGGTCTGCGACGCACGTCGCGCAGAGCGCGCGTCCCGGTGCGTCGCATCCGGCGCACCAGACGGGCATCAGGAGGTCGAGCGCGTCCGCGAGGTGTTCTCGCCAGGACTCGGGATGGGAGGCGATCGGCTGCACGCTTCCATGCTGTCGAGGCGCTCGCGTCGCCCCTGGCACCGAACCTCCCCGTTGTGGAAGAGAGCGCCGACACGGTCGGTGGGGAGGAGTCAGCGCGGCGAACCCTGTTGGCTGGCGAGCACCCGGATGCCGCCCGCGACCGTCGGCCAGGCCTGGCCCTTCTGCGCGTAGAGCACGCCCTCGCCGTCGAGCAGCCGCACGGCGCGCAACTGATTCGTCGCTGCGATGGCGACCGGCCCCGCCGGCGCCGTGATCCGCTCGCCGAACCCGCCCACCGACTGCGAGATGACGACATCGGCGTCGCCGTCCTCGGCGAGGACCGCGATGGTCGAACCGTCGACCCAGCTCGCGTCGATGCCCGTACCCGGCAGCTGGGTCACGGTCTCACGATCGCCGAGCCCGACGGGCGAGCCGTCGTCGTCGCGGAGGATGCCGGCGATCCACAGCGCCGGGCGCGAGCCGTCGCGAACCAGGGCGGCGATGCGCGTTCCGTCCCGTGACACCTCGATGCTCGAGATCTGCGATGCGCCCGGCCAGGCGTTCGCGATGGAGACGACCGTTCCGTCCGCCCCGGTCGCCGTCAGTCCCGACGGCGCACTGGCGGGAACGCTCCAGATGAATCCCTGCGGATCGATCGTGGGGTCGATCAGGCCCGCCCGCTCGTCGACGATCTCGAAGGTGGCGTCATCGCGCGCGCGCACGACGGCACCGGCGGCCGTGCGCACAGCGGCCGCACTCCGGTCGGTCCCCACCTGGATCGACTCGGGGTCGAGGTCGGGGATGACGGTCGACAGCCCGGGCAGCGGCTCGATCTCGGAGCCGGAGAGGAACCCGAAAGCGTCTTCGGTGAGCACGGCGGGTCGGACGTCGACGCGGATAGGACGGACGTCCACCGCCTGCGCAGCGACGGGCTCGCCGTCGACCGACATCTGGGCGCCGCGGATGCCGGCGGACTGGAGGCTCGCGTCGAGCTGCGCCTGCATCCGGTTGCGGGTCTCGGGCACGATCGCGAGCGCAGACTGCGACAGCGGCACCTGCGCAACGCCCCCCTCGAGCGGAACCGCGCGGGTCGCGAGCTCGAGGCTCTCGGGGAACGCCGAGTACACCGCGCCGGACAGCCACGGGCTCGGGTCGCCGTCGATGAGGGCCTCGGTGATGTGGGTGGCCGCGTTGGTCGCCGGAAACCAGCGACGATCGGGCACGAGATACGTCCACGAGCGATCGAAGTACATCACGGAGTATTCGCGGAAGACCGCTTGGAACCGGGCGCGGTCGAGCACGACGCCGTCGGGGGCGTCCGAGATGCGCCACTCGCCGTCCACCTCGACGAGAGCGAAGTCGAGCGGCATGGATCCGCCGTCGGTCACCGACAGCGCGCCGGACGCGTCGACCGCGGCCTCAGGGGTGATGGAGACCGTGACGGTCCCGTCGCCGGCGACGGTGTACACCCGTTCGCCGGGAAGGTCGATCGTGGCGCGCGCGGTCGGCTGCCACGACGATCGGAAGTCCGGTGCGAGGAACTGCCGGGCGGTCCCCCAGTCGTCCCGAGGCCCCGACCCGGCCGCGAGGAAGCCCGCGACGATCTGCTGCGGCGTTGCTCCCGGGGGCGGATCGTCGGGCAGGAACGAGAAGTCGACCGAGCCGGCTTCCTGATCGATCGGGGCGCCCGCGACGACCGGACCGGAGGTCGGCAGCCCCGTGCAGCCCGCGAGCAGCAGCACGAACAGCATCCCCAGGACGGCGGCGACCGGGCGCAGACGCATCACGACGAGCCTTTCGCGGAACGAGGAAGGGAGATCGGCTGGGTCAGGCCCAGGTCGTCGAAGGGTACGCCATCCTCACCGGGATCGACCGGGAGCGGGGAGTGCCCGTCGAGCGGCTCGCTGCGTCGAGGGATGGTGAGCACGAAATTCGTTCCGCGCCCGAGCTCGGACCACACCGCCAGGGTGCCGCCGTGGAGCCGCGCGTCGCCGAGGGCGATCGAGAGCCCCAGGCCGGTGCCCCCGATGGTGCGCTTGCGTGACGGATCGGCGCGCCAGAAACGGTCGAAGACGCGCTCGGCGTCGGCCGGGCGCATCCCGAGGCCGTAGTCGCGCACGCCGATCGCGACCGCTCGGGCATCGCTGTCGACGCTGACGACGATCGGTCGGCCTTCGCCGTGCTCGATCGCGTTGCCCAGCAGGTTGCGGACGATCCTGCGCACGCGTCGCGGGTCCATCTCCACGGGCGAGTAGCCCCCGGGTGCCACGAGGCGCACGTCGCTGCCGTGCTGCTCCGCGAGCTGCTCCATCGATGCGATGACATCCTCCGCGAGCTGCGTCATGCTCGTCGGCTCGCTCTCGAGCTGCACCGAGCCCGCGTCGTAACGGCTGATCTCGAGCAGATCGGTCAGCAGCACCTCGAACCGGTGCACCTGGTCGTGCAGCAGCTCCGCGGCGCGCGCCGCCACCGGATCGAACTCCTCGCGCCGATCGTTCAGCATGTCGGAGGCCAGCCGGATCGTCGTCAGCGGCGTGCGCAACTCGTGCGAGACATCCGATACGAAGCGCTGCTGAACCTGCGAGAGCTCCGCCAGCTCCTTGATCTGGGATTCGATGCTGTCGGCCATCGCGTTGAAGGACCGTCCGAGGGTCGCGAACTCGTCCTCGCCGCGCACCTGCAGCCGCACCGCGAGGTCTCCCGCCGCCAGTCGCGAGCTGCTCTCGGCGGCCTGGGCGATCGGCTCGGTGACCGAGCGCAGCACGATCCACGAGATCGCGCCGATGAGGACGACCAGCCCCACGCCGACGATCCACAGCGTGATCTGGACGAAGCCGAGCGTCTGGGCCTCGCTGGCGAGGTCGTACCCGAGATACAGCTCGTAGGCGCCTACCTCCGGCAGCACGATCTGCTGCCCGACGACGATGCCGGGCACCTGCCCGCCGCCGGAGACGGCGAAGCCGACGGGCTGCCACCACTGCAGCTCGTCGTCGCTCTGCACCTGTGCGCGAAGCGCGTCGCTGATGCGGTCGGCCGGGAGACCCGCCGAGTCGAAGTCCTGCGGCGCGATGGCGGACGGTTCCGAGGAGATCCGGAAGGCGGCGATGCGATCGGTCGAGGACTGCCGCTGGATGGACGTGCGCACGCTCTCCATCAGGTTGTCGACCGCGACGACATCGCCCCCGACCTCGGCGGCATCCAGGGTCGCCTGCGCCGACTGGGTCGCGCGCTGAGCCTCTCCGAGGAGTTGCGAGGTGCGCGACTCGAAGAGGTCGTTCTGAATCGCCAGCGACATCCACACCAGCGCCACGGTGATCGTCAGCGCCGTGGCACCCAGCGTGATCGCGACGGTGCGGAACCGCAGCGATCGTCGCCAGGTCCGGGCGAGCCGCCGCCCCCAGGACCGCCAGCCGTGCGTCGCGACCGTCGCCGTCGTGACGGTGCGGATGGGCATCGCAGCGTCAGATGACGGCGCCGGCGCGATAGCCGACGCCGCGGACGGTCGTCACGATGCGCGGGTTGTCGGGGTCGATCTCGACCTTCGCCCGCAGCCGCTGCACGTGCACGTTCACGAGCCGCGTGTCGGCCTTGTAGTGGTAGCCCCACACCTGCTCGAGGAGCATCTCGCGCGAGAAGACCTGCTGCGGCTTCGAGGCGAGCGCGACGAGCAGCTCGAACTCCAGCGGCGTCAGCGCGATGGCGTCGCTGCCGCGCCGCACCTCGTGGCCCTCGACGTCGACGACGAGGTCGCCGATGCGCAGCGACTCGGAGGCCGACGCGACGGCGGGGCGCAGGCGCGTGCGGATGCGGGCGACGAGTTCCTTGGGATTGAACGGCTTGACGATGTAGTCATCGGCGCCCGACTCGAGCCCGCGCACGACGTCGGCCGTGTCGGTGCGCGCGGTCAGCATGATGATCGGCACGCCCGACTCCGCACGCACCTGCGTGCAGATCTCGATGCCGTCCACGCCGGGGAGCATGAGGTCGAGGAGGATGAGGTCGGGTTTCTCGGTGCGCCAGGTCTCGACAGCCGCCGCGCCGTCGGCGCAGAAGACGGTGTCGAACCCCTCGGTGCGCAGCACGATGCCGATCATCTCCGCCAGTGCGGTGTCGTCATCGACCACCAGGATGCGAGAAGTCATGGGCGGCGTTCGTCTTTCGGCTCGGGCTCGCGCGCGACGTGCGCGTATTCACCGTACCCGACCCACGGACCCGCGACTCCGGATGCCGCGCCCTCGTGTGACACGATGGGTTCGACCGAGCCGACTGTTCCAGGAGTGCATCGTGACGTCATACCCCGCGTGGACGCCGGCGCCGCGTCCCGGCATCATCCCGCTTCATCCGCTCTCGTTCGGGGTGATCCTGGGCCGTTCGTTCTCCGCGCTGCGGCAGAACCCGAAGGTGCTGCTGGGCTTCGCGCTGGTCGTGCAGACGGTCGCGATCCTCGTCGCCACCGCGGGCATCGTCGCGGTGGGCTTCGCGACGTTCGGCCGACTCGCGTCGCTGCGCCCCGGCACCGACGAGTTCGAGACGGTCCTGGCCGGGTCCATCGCGATCAGCGGGGCGACCGCGCTGGTGCTGTCGCTGGCCTCCGGCGCGCTCGGCGTGCTCGTGCAAGGCGTCGTGGTCAGCGAGGTGGCCCATGCCGTCGTCGCCGAGAAGCACACGCTCGGCGCGCTGTGGCAGCGGGTGAAGCCGGTGGCGTGGCGACTGATCGGATACTCGGCTCTGGTCTTCCTCATCGTGGCCGTCGTCATCGGCGTACTCGCCGCGGGCGTCATCGGGCTCGCCGTGAGCGTGGGGCCGGCGGCGATCGTCCTCGCCATCCTCCTGGCCTTGTCGGCGATACCGCTCAGCCTGTGGCTGAGCACGAAGCTGCTGCTGGTGCCCTCGGTCATCGTCCTCGAGCAGGCGAGCGTCTTCGGGGCGATCGGGCGATCCTGGCGGCTCACCCGCGGCCGGTTCTGGCCGACGCTCGGGATCATCGTCATCATCTCGATGAGCTTCGGCATCCTCGCGCAGGTCATCAGCGTGCCCTTCTCGTTCGTCACGATGGGGCTGACATCGGTCATCACTCCGACCGGCGACCCCGAACCCGGCCAGATCATCGCCCTGCTCGTCGGCACGCTGTTCGCCCAGGCGTTCGTCACCCTCATCCAGACCATCGCGGTCATCGTCCAGTCGACCGCCGGCGCGCTCGTCTACATCGACTGCCGGATGCGCCGCGAGGGACTCGACCTCGATCTGTCGGCGTACATCGATCAGCGCGATGCCGGCGCGCCCGCGCCCGATCCGTATCGGCGAAACGTGGGACGCGCGATGGACGGACGCTGGCAGCCACCCGCGGCCTATGCCGGCACGCAGCCGGGCTACCCGCCGCCGCCCACACAGTACCCCGGCTATCAGCCCGTTCAGTCCCCGCCCGCCGGATCGCCCGCGCCGCAACAGCCCGCCACGGCAGCCGAGCCCCCCGTCGCACCGGCGGACCGCCCGTCGTCGACCGACTGGACCGCTCCGGGCGCTGACCGCGCATGAGGCTCTTCGCCACCCCGATCGCGCCCGACCCGGACGAAGCCCGTCGATGGGCGGAAGAGGAACTGTCGAAGACCGCGTACCAGGAGGCCGAGCCCACCCCGATCGACCGCTTCGCTCGCGGCGTCGTCGACTTCTTCGCGGCTCTCTTCAGCGGGCAGGTACCCGCGACGCTCGGCCCGTGGCTCGCGGTCGGCGCGATCGTGGTGCTGCTGGTGCTGGTCGCCGTGGCGATCCTCATCTGGGGGCGTCCCCGCGCGGTCGTCCGCTCGCGCGCGAGCGTGCCGCTCTTCGGTGAGGACGAGACGAGAAGCGCCGCTCAGCTGCGCTCGGACGCCGAGGATGCCGCGCGCCGCAGCGCGTGGGACGAGGCCATCGTGCTGCGCATGCGTGCGCTCGCCCGTGGACTCGCCGAGCGGACGATCGTCGACCCGGCCCCGGGCACGACCGTGCATCGCTTCGCTGCTGAGGCGGGGCGCGCCTTCCCGGCAGAGAGCGTCGAGCTCGAAGCGGTGGCGCGGACCTTCGACGACGTTCGCTACCTTCGACGCCCGGGAACAGCCGAGGGCTACGCCGCCGTGCGCACCCTCGATGAGCGACTGGCCGGTGCGCGGGTCGAGGTGCCCGTATGAGTGCGGGGGTCGCGACGCCGTCCGCCGGCCGTCGATCGCGCTCGGTGCTCGGCTGGGCGACGGTGACCGCCGGCCTTCTCGTCGCCGGCCTCGCCGTCGCCGCCATCGCCGGCATCAACACCATGCCGGCACAGGGCCTCCTCGATCCGGAGGCCGCCGGGCCGGAGGGCTCGCGCGCACTGGCCGAACTGCTGCGCGATCGCGGCGTCGAGGTCGAGATCGCCCGCGACCGCACGGCCGCCCTCCAGGCGCTCGAGGGCGGCGACGCGACGCTCGCGATAGCCGACACCTCACCCCTCGACGACGACGACCTCCGGGAGCTGCGGGATGCCGCCTCCGGCGTCGTCCTGCTCGAGCCGCGCACCCGCGATCTGCGTGTGCTCCTCGGAGACCCGCGCAGCGCCGGCTTCGGCGACGGCTCAGCCGTCGCACCCGCATGCAACCTGCCCGCCGCAGCCGTCAGCGGGCCGGTCCGGCCGGGCGAGGTGTTCACCGGAGACGGCGCAGACCGCACCTGTTACGCGGCCGGCGACGGCTACGGCCTCATCGTCTCGGGCCGCGGCGCCGACACCGTCGTCGCTCTGGACGCGACCGCGCTGCTGGTCAACCAACGGCTCGACGAAGCGGGCAACGCCGCGCTCGGCCTGAATCTGCTGGGCGGCACCGGCACCGTCGTGTGGTACCTGCCGTCCATCGGTGACGGTTCCCTCACAGCCGCGCCGTCGCTGGGTGAGCTCACGCCTCCCTGGGTGACACCGTCGATTCTCCTGCTCGTCGCCTCGGCCGTCGCGGCCGCCATCTGGCGGGGCCGGCGCCTCGGCCCGCTCGTGGTGGAGAATCTGCCCGTCACCGTCCGCGCGTCCGAGACCACCGAGGGGCGGGCACGCCTGTACGCCGCGTCAGCCGACCCCGTGCACGCGCTCGACCAGCTCCGCCGCGAGACGTTGCGCCGCATCGCGCGCCTGCTGGGACTCGGCGCCGCCGACGCCGGCGCGGTCTCCGATGCCGCGGCGAGCCGCATCGGAGACGATCGCGCGCGCGTCCGCGGCATCCTGCTCGATGACCTCCCCCGTAACAATCGCGACCTCGTCGACGCCGCCGACCGTCTGCGCGAGGTGGAAGCAGCAGTCCTCCGATCCGTCCGTCCCGAAAGGAACACCCCATGAGCGAGACCGCACCCGGCGACCTGCGCGAGGCGATGAACCGCGTCCGGCTCGAGGTCGGCAAGGCCGTCGTCGGACAGGACGGGGCCGTCACGGGCCTCCTGATCGCGCTTCTCGGCCGCGGACACGTGCTGCTCGAGGGCGTGCCCGGCGTCGCCAAGACGCTGCTCGTGCGCACCTTCAGCCGAGCGGTCGGCCTCGACACCGCCCGCATCCAGTTCACCCCCGACCTCATGCCGGGCGATGTCACCGGATCGCTCGTCTACGACGCCCACGCCGGAGAGTTCGAGTTCCGTTCCGGGCCCGTCTTCACCAATGTGCTCCTCGCCGACGAGATCAACCGCACGCCGCCGAAGACGCAGGCCGCGTTGCTCGAGGCCATGGAGGAGCGCCAGGTCTCGGCCGACGGCGTCTCGCGTCCGCTGCCCGATCCGTTCCTCGTCGCCGCGACGCAGAACCCGGTCGAGCACGAAGGCACCTACACCCTGCCCGAGGCCCAGCTCGATCGCTTCCTGCTCAAGCTCGTGATCGACCTGCCCGCGCGCGACGACGAGATCGCCGTGCTGCGCCGCCACGCCGACGGCTTCCGACCCGGATCCCTCGAGAGCGCGGGCGTGTCGGCGGTCGTCACCGCCGCCGAGATCCGCGCCGCCCAGCAGGCCGCCGCCGCCGTGGCGGTCTCGGACGACGTCCTCGGATACGTCGTGGATCTGGCCCGGGCGACCCGGCAGTCCCCGTCCGTCCAGCTGGGCGCGAGCCCGCGCGCCGCGACCGCGCTGCTCGCCGCCGCCAAGGCGTGGGCCTGGCTGGGCGGCTACCCGGCGATCACGCCCGACCACGTGCAGACGATGCTCGTTCCCGCGTGGCGCCACCGGCTGCAGCTGCGCCCGGATGCCGAGATCGAGGGCGTCTCCGCAGACACGATCCTCAGCTCAGTGCTGCAGCAGACCCGCGTCCCGATCTGAGGCGTCGTGTACCTCTCCGGCCTGTTCGTGCTGCTCGTCGCCGCCGGCGTCGTGCCCGTCGTGCTCGCTCCCGCGGCGGGGCTCGATGCGGCGTGGGCGGCGCTCGCGTGGATCGGGCTGTGCCTCGTCCTCGCCACCGTCGACGTCATAGCCGCCGGACCGCTGCGCACCGTTGAGATCGAGCGTCGCATCCCCTCACGCGCGCGGGCGGGCGAGCCCGTCGAGACGAGCATCCTGTTGCGCAATCGCGGGGCCCGCGGTATCCGTGGTCTCCTTCGCGACGGCTGGCAGCCGACCGCCGGTGCCGGCGACGCGCGCGCCGCCGTCGACCTTCCTGCAGGTGAGCGGAGAGCTGTCGCCATGCCGCTCCTCCCCCGGCGCCGGGGCGAGCTGCGCTCGGCGTTCGTCGCGCTGCGCAGCCGCGGCCCGCTGGGGCTCGCGGGGCGGCAGCGGGTGATCGCGGCACCGGGTGCGCTGCGCGTGCTGCCCCCGTTCGCCTCGCGTCGGCATCTGCCGTCGCGGCTCGCCCGGCTGCGCGAGCTCGACGGCAACACGAGCGTCCAGGTGCGCGGGCGCGGCACGGAGTTCGACAGCCTGCGCGAATACGTGCGGGGTGACGACGTCCGCTCCATCGACTGGCGTGCGACCGCCCGCGCCGGGACGACGATGCTGCGCACCTGGCGTCCGGAACGCGATCGACACGTCGTGATCGTCATCGACACGGGCCGCACCAGCGCATCGCGCGTGGGTGACGGTGTCCGTCTGGATGCCGCGATGGAGTCGGCGCTGCTGCTCAGCGCCCTCGCCCAACGTGCCGGCGACCATGTCCATCTGGTCATGTTCGACCGTGCTCGGCGCGCGCGAGTCACCGGCATCGACGGCCCGCGGTTGCTGCCTGCCCTCGTCGACGCGATGGCACCGGTCGAGCCGACGCTCATCGACACCGACTGGAACGCCGTCCTCACGGAGGTGCGTGCGCTGACGTCGCGGCCCTCTCTCGTGGTGCTGCTGACCGCGCAGGACGCCCCCGATGCCGCCCGAGGTTTCCTCGGAGCCCTGCCATCGTTGACGGAGCGCGCCACCGTTCTCGTCGGGTCGGCACAGGATGCACCCGAGGCTGCGCCGGCTGAGCGTACCGCCGAGGACGTCTACCGCGAAGCCGCGATCGCGCACGCCACGCGTGATTCGGAGTCGGTCGCGGCGGCGATCCGTCGCGCCGGCGGCGCCGCCCTCAGCGCGACGCCCGACGTGCTGCCCCCCGCGATCGCCGACCACTACCTCGCACTGAAGGCCGCCGGCCGCCTCTGACCCAACCCGCAGCCGTGCTCTACCCGTGCCCGCGTTGCAGCGTCCCTTTCACCTGGCAGCTCGCGCCCTCTCGCGCCTCAAGTTTGGGCACCAACTGCCAACCCAAACCCGCAGCCCCGCCCCACCCCGGGGCCCCGCGTTGCGGCATCCCTTTCACCTGGCAGCTCGCGCCCCTACACGCCCCAGGTCGGGGCCCCAACTGCCAACCCAAACCCGCAGCCCCTGCTCACGTGGCAACTCGCGCCCCCTTCCGAGCCGGGTTTGGGCACCAACTGCCAACCCAGCCGTGTAGCCCTGCCCCGCCCCGGGCCCCGCGTTGCAGCATCCCCTTCACCTGGCAGCTCGCGCCCTCTCGAGCCTCAAGTTTGGGCATTAACTGCCAACCCAAACCCGCAGCCCCTGCTCACCTGGCAGCTCGCGCCCCTACGAGACCCAGGTTGGGGCCCCAACTGCCAACCCGAACCCGAACCCGAACCAGCGCGAGCAGCGACGACGAAGGCCCGCCCCGGGGAATCGGGACGGGCCTTCGCAGGGATGCTGCGGGTCAGCGCAGGTCGAAGCGGTCGAGCTCGGTGACCTTGGTCCAGGCGGCGACGAAGTCGCGCACGAACTTCTCGCTCGCGTCATCCGAGGCGTACACCTCGGCGATGGCGCGCAACTCCGAGTTGGAGCTGAACAGCAGGTCGACGCGCGTGCCGATGCCGATCTCCGAACCGTCGGCGTTCACGCCGCGGAAGGCGTGCGAGCCGGGGTCGAGCGGCTTCCAGGTGGCGCCGAGGTCGAGCAGCTTCACGAACACGTCGTTCGTCAGCACGCCCGGACGCTCGGTGAACACGCCGAACGACGATCCGTCGTAGTTCGCTCCCAGGGCGCGAAGGCCACCGACGAGCACGGTCATCTCGGGAGCGCTCAGCGTCAGCAGGTTCGCCTTGTCGATCAGGTGGTGCTCCGCCGGCAGGAACGCGTTCGGGCCGTAGTAGTTGCGGAACCCGTCGGCGACCGGCTCGAGGTGGCTGAACGACAGCTCGTCGGTCTGCTCCGCGGTGGCGTCGGTGCGTCCGGGACGGAAGGGAACCGTCACCTCGACGCCGCCGTCGCGCGCGGCCTTCTCGACACCGGCGTTGCCCGCCAGCACGAGGAGGTCGGCCAGCGAGACCTTCTTGCCGTCGGCACGGCCGTCGTTGAACGACGCCTGCACGCTCTCGAGCACGCCGAGCACGCGCTGCAGCTGGGCCGGGTTGTTGGCCTCCCAGTCCTTCTGCGGGGCGAGACGGATGCGGGCGCCGTTGACGCCGCCGCGCTTGTCGCTGCCTCGGAACGTCGAGGCCGCGGCCCACGTCGTCGAGACGAGCTCGCTCACGGTCAGGTCGGTCGCGAGGATGCGCGCCTTGAGGTCGGCGGCATCCGCGTCATCGATCAGCTCGTGGTCGACGGCGGGCAGCGGGTCCTGCCAGATGAGCTCCTCCTGCGGCACCTCGGGTCCGAGGTAGCGGGCGATGGGGCCCATGTCGCGGTGCGTGAGCTTGAACCAGGCGCGAGCGAACGCGTCGCCGAAGGCCACCGGGTCGTCCTTGAAGCGACGCGAGACCTCGTCGTAGGCGGGGTCCATGCGCAGCGCGAGGTCGCTCGTGAGCATGCGCGGCTCGCGGCGGCCGTCGGAGTGCGCGAGCGGCACCATGTCGGCACCGGCACCGTTGACGGGACGCCACTGGTGTCCGCCGCCGGGGCTGCGCATGAGCTCCCAGTCGTAGGCGTAGAGGATGTGGAAGAACTCGTTGTCCCAGCGGGTGGGGTGATACGTCCAGGTGACCTCGAGGCCCGACGTGATCGTGTCGTCGCCGTGGCCGGTGCCGAAGTTGTTCTTCCAGCCCAGGCCCTGCATCTCGAGGCCCGCGGCCTCGGGGTTGTCCTCGAGGTTCGAGTCGGGGGCCGCGCCGTGGGTCTTGCCGAAGGTGTGGCCACCGGCGATGAGGGCGACGGTCTCCTCGTCGTTCATGCCCATGCGGCCGAACGTCTCACGGATGTCGCGGGCCGACTTCAGCGGGTCGGGCTCGCCGTTCGGACCCTCGGGGTTGACGTAGATGAGGCCCATCTGCACGGCGGCGAGGGGCTTCTCGAGGTCACGGTCGCCGGAGTAGCGCTCGTCGGCGAGCCACGTCGTCTCGGGGCCCCAGTACACGTCGTCGTCCGGCTCCCAGACGTCGGGACGGCCGCCGGCGTAGCCGAAGGTCGAGAAGCCCATGGACTCCAGCGCGACGTTGCCGGCGAGGATCATGAGGTCAGCCCACGAGATCGACTGGCCGTACTTCTTCTTGACGGGCCACAGCAGGCGCCGAGCCTTGTCGAGGTTGACGTTGTCGGGCCAGCTGTTCAGGGGGGCGAAGCGCTGCTGGCCGGCCCCACCGCCGCCGCGGCCGTCGGTGACGCGGTACGTGCCGGCCGAGTGCCAGGCCATACGGATCATGAGCGGGCCGTAGTGACCGAAGTCGGCCGGCCACCAGTCCTGCGACGTGGTCAGGACCTCTTCGATGTCCTTCTTCACGGCGGCGAGGTCGAGCGACTCGAACGCGGCCTTGTAGTCGAAGTCCTCACCGACGGGGTTGGCCACGGCGGGGTTCTTCTTCAGGATGCGCAGGTTGAGCTGGTTCGGCCACCAGACGTGGTTGGCGTTGCCGACCGTCGGGTGAGGCTGTCCGCCGTGCGATCCGTGGCCGTGCCCCTGTCCCTGCTCGCCGCCGTGGATGACGGGGCAGCCGCCGGCGTCGTTGGAACGCGGCCGGGTCTCGCCGTCGGCGCGCTCGTCTTCGGGTGTGTCGATGGGGGTGACCGCCTGGTCGGTGTCGGTCACGTCCTCGCCGATGGGCGCGGACTGCTGGTCGCGATCGCTCATGGGGATCCTTCCGTTGGGGGTTTTCGGGAGAGAGAGAAGATCAGGATGCTGCCGGGGGCGCGGATGCGGCGCACGCCGCACACCGACCCCAGTAGGTCACCTCGGCCGAGGCGACCTCGAACCCGTGGTCGTCGGACGGGTGCAGGCACGGCGTGTGCCCGACGGCGCAGTCGACGTCTTCGACCCGGCCGCACTCGGTGCACACGAGGTGGTGGTGGTTGTCGCCGACGCGCAGCTCGAACAGCATGGAGCGGCCGGCGGGCTCGATGCGCCGAGCGAGACCGGCGTCGGCGAAGTCGTTGAGGGCGTTGTACACCGACTGCCGACTGGTCTGCGGCATCCGCTGGACGACGGCCGCATAGACCTCGTCGGCACTGGCGTGGGGGCTCGCATGCAGAGCGTCGTAGACGGCGGAGCGGGACTCGGTCACACGCAGACCGAAGGCGCGGATGGCCTCGGGAGCGGTCGCGATCGTCATGCCCCGATCGTATCCGGTATTTTTGATCAGATCAAATTAAGCCGCGGTGAACGCGCTCGTCAGCCCGCGACGAGACGCGGGGTGCCGGCCTCGTATTCGGTGAGGTCACCGGTCTCGCCCCGCCGCGCCGCGATGCGGCCCAGGCCCAGCATGTATGCGAGGAACACGGCGAGGGCCAGTGCACCGATGCCGATCTTGATCGGCCACGGCCAGGGCTGACGCGTCACGAAGCCCTCGACCAGCCCGGAGAGCGCGAGCGCGAGGATCAGTCCGATCGCGACCGTCGCGAGGGATCTGCCGGCGGCTGCGAGCGCCTCGCCGCGGCTGCGCCGCCCGGGCGCGACCCACGCCCAGAAGATGTGCAGACCCGTCGCCCCGGCCACGAAGATGCAGGTGAGCTCGAGCAGGCCGTGCGGTGCGATGTGCAGCAGGAAGACGTCGCCGCGGTCGAACGAGATGAGGATCGCCGCTGCCTGACCGATGCTGACGGCGTTCTGCATGAGCACCATGACCGGCCACAGGCCGGTGATCCCGAACAGCACGCATTGGGCGGCGATCCACGCATTGTTCGTCCACACGGTTCCCGCGAACACCGCGGCGGGATTCTCGCTGTAATAGGCGGTGAAGTCGTTCTCGGCATACTGCTCGAGCTGCGCCTGCGAGCCGAGGGCGGCGACCGCGGCCGGATCGCCCGAGACCCAGAAGGCGACGAGGGCACTGATCACGACGAAGCCGACGGCGACCGCCAGCGTGGTCCAGCGCACGCGGTACAGCGCGGCCGGAAGCTGCTGCAGGAAGAAGCGGGGCAGCTGCCGGAGCACGTTCTCGGGGGCTCCGGTCAGCCGCAGACGTGCGCGCGACAGGATCATCGAGAGCCGATCGCCCTCGACGCTGCGACCCGCCGAGGTCTTGATGTCGGCGAGATCGGCCGACGCCGCGCGATAGCGGGTGACCAGCTCGTCGACCTCGTCGCTCGACAAGCGGCGGGCGCGGCCGAGCGCGTCGAGCCGATCCCATTCGGCGCGACGCGCGGCGACGAGGGCGTCGAGGTCCATTTGCTTAACTGTACCCATGACCACGCCCGCTCCCCCGGTGCAGATCGCCCAGGACGAGATCCTCACCGGCGAGGCGGTCGCACTCGACGTTCAGCCCCTCGGCTTCTTCCTCCGCGCGCTCGGAGCTCTCATCGACGTCCTCTGCGGCGTCGCGCTGCTGCTGCTGTCCTACTTCGTCGGAGGCTTCGTCGTCGGGGGCCTCGGCCTCGAGAACCTGTCCGGAATCCTCGTCGTCTCGGCGCTCGTCCTCGTGCTCGTCGTCATCCCGACGGCGATCGAGACGCTCACGCGCGGCCGCAGCCTCGGGAAGCTGGCGGTCGGCGGTCGCATCGTCCGCACCGACGGTGGCGCCACCGGATTCCGCCAGGCCTTCATCCGCGCCCTCGTCGGTGTGCTGGAGATCTGGTTCACCTTCGGCGCCCTCGCGGGGATCGTCGCGACGTTCACCCCGCGATCGACCCGCCTCGGCGACATGGTCGCGGGAACGTACTGCGAACGCACGCGCGCGCCCCGCCTCCCGACCCCCGCCGGGCCCGTCCCCGGTCAGCTGCAGGAATGGGCGGAGGTGGCCGATGTGGGAAGACTGCCCGACCGCATCGCCCGACGGGCGACTCAGTTCGCACGCTCGGCCGAGGGCATGGAACCGGGGGCGCGCTCGCGCTCGGCGGCGATGATCGCCGCCGAGATCGCACCTTTCGTCTCACCCCTGCCGCACTCGGACCCGGAGACGCTCGTGCGAGCGGTCGTGGCGGTGCGACGCGACCGCGAGTACGCCGCGATCATGCGAACCGACGAGCGCGCAGCGGCGCTCGTCGGCGCGGCCCAGGAGACGCCGCGCGGATTCCCGGTCAGACCCGCAGGGTCTCGTGCCGGATGACGACCCAGCCCTTCGGCACCGACAGGCGCTCGGTGTGGATGGCGCAGAGGTCGTGCGCGTGCGGGTCCGTTCCGCCGCCGAGCGGACCCAGGGCGGCCATCTGGTCGCCGTAGTCGAAGGTGAGGGTCGTCACGGCCTCGCGGGCGCAGCCCACCTTCGAACACAGTCTCTCGCGCATCGCATCCACGGTAACGCCGTGTACCCCGTACGTCCGGATGCCGCGCCGAGCCTCCGCCCCTCGCGGCATAGGATGGCCTCATGATCCGGCGTCGTTCCCGACCCGTCCCGCCGCGGCGGAACCGGCCGTCGCGGCACGGCCGTCATGGCCGCGATGACCGGAGCCCCGTCGTGCGGCCGCCACTCCCTCCCCTCGAGACGCGCTCCGAGCGATTCGATCTGTCGGTGGGCACCGCTGCTGAGTTCCTGCGCAGCGCCTGGCCCGAGCTGCGGGAGGTCCGCTTCGAGGTCGCCGGGATGCCCGCGGCGAGCGACGGAGACGGCATCCCTCGCTGGCAGGTCTTCGCCGCCGAGAAACGGATCGTGCTGTACCGCCTGCCGATAGAGCGCTTGAACCGACTGCACCGGAACGACGACCTGCACCGCCGGATGATGGTCGAGAGCTGCGTCTTCCGCGCTGCGGCCGAGTACCTCGATCGCGACCCGTGGGATCTCGGGCCCGATCGCTTCCGCTTCCTCTGACCGACGCCTAGGGATAGACGGTGAGTTCG
Organism: Microbacterium sp. 1262; assembly: GCF_040544895.1. Lineage (NCBI taxonomy): Bacteria > Bacillati > Actinomycetota > Actinomycetes > Micrococcales > Microbacteriaceae > Microbacterium > Microbacterium sp. 1262. The sequence goes on along the minus strand of NZ_JBEPKU010000001.1, from coordinate 297,633 downwards.
GCCGCCGCTGCGGCGGAACCGGCCACCGGGTAGGTTCCGAGCTGTCCGTCGCCCGAGAAGCCGATGGAACCGCGGATGCCGCCGGCCCCGGGATCGATCCGGTAGATCGTTCCGGCTTCGACCTCGATCGTCCGCGACTGCCCGGCGGCGAGTTCGAGCGTCCGGGGCGTTCCGCCGCTCACCGGCGTCACCGTGGCGATGGTCTCGCGGTCGGCCGTCAGCGTGAGCGTCGGCCCGGGGGCCGGCGCGACGGCGACGAGAGTGGGGGCCTCGACGAGCGGCGCTGCCACCGCCCAGGCGAAGTCGGCAGGGGCCGCCAGGTCGGTCGATGTCCATGCCGCCGCCACGAGAGGCGCATCCGCGGTCGCGGTCACCGTGTAGTCGCCGACGGGCATCCCCGTCACCTCGAGCTCGACCGGTCGGCCAGCCGTGAGGGCGATGTCATCCTGCTGGGATACCACACCGCCGTCCGCGACGGAACGCACCGTGACGCTCGCGCCTGCGTCGGCCGCTGTGGCCATCAGGCGCACCGAGAGCCCTCCGGCCGAAGCGCCGGAGTCGGGTGCGACCGTCACGTTCACGGCCGGGATCACCTGCTGGGGAGCGGGGAGCGCGCTCGCACCGATCTGGTCCACTCCGCCCGCGATGAGCGTGCGGGTCAGTGTCGACTGCAGCGAGGCCCGGACGGGGGCGCCTTGGGCCGTGACCTGCACGACCGGGCTCTGCTCGCCGCGACGGAGAGCCGCGAGGGGGATGGCCCGCTGCGAGCGAGCCCCGACGACGATGCCTTGGCCCGCGACGGGTTCCTGCATACCGTCGGCGCCGAACACGCGGAGGTCGACGGTCGCGGCGACATCGCCCGGGTTCGTCAGGAGGACCAGGTCGCTGGCGCCCGTCGCCGCCGATCCGCCGACCAGCCACGACTCCATCGCGGGACGCGTGCAGGCCGAGACGGCGAGTCCGCGCAGGTCGGCCTCGTCGAGCGATGCGGCCGACGCCGCGCCGAGATCCGTCGGCCGACCTCCCGTCGGCTCTGCCGAGAAGGCCGCCGGCGGTGCACCGTCGTCCGCACGGTCAGGGGCGGCGAGGGTGTACTCGGTGGGTTCGGCCCCGTCGGCAGCCGCGACGACGGTCGACGACGCGGCACTGGTGATCGCGCTCGCAGCCGTCGCGTCACGGCCGAGCGCGAGCAGGGGTCCGTCGCACGCCGCGACCGAGCGCGCCGCCTCGGGCACAACGTCGAGCGACATCGGCTCGCGCGTGAGGGTCGGCCACGGCGCGGCAGCGGCAGCGATCACGCCGCCGCCGATGACGACAGCGGTCACGGCTCCCGCCACGAGACGGGTCACGAGTGCAGTTCGCGTGGTCATCGGTCCCTCCTGCGGAGCGCGCGTATCCCCACGAGACGCGGAGCGGCCCGAGATGCCGATCGGCTGCCCCGCGTGGGCAGGGCCAGCAGCAGGGCGATGGCGAACACCGCGGCGATGCCGCTCCACGCTGCGGCGGCGAATGCGCGCGCGGATGCCGGCGCGTCCGCCCGGGGAGCCACCTCACCGGACAGGCGCCACAGCTCGCCCTTGTCCGTCGAGCCGACGGCGTCTAAGCCGTCGCGGCTGCCCAGCGCCGTCGCCGCCGCGAGGCGTGTGCTGCGGGCCGCCGCGGATTCGTCGTCGCCGTTCGACGCGAGCAGGATGAACGCGACACCGTGGTCGCGCAGTTCGCCGACGACGTCGTTCGCGGTATCGGCGACGAGGTCGGCGGCGACCTGCGCCGCTTCCCGATCGGCATCGGTCAGCTCCGTGCGCGCGGTGACGAGTGAGGACTGGCCGCCGAGGGTCGCGCTGCCGCCCCAGACGACATCGACCGCGACACCGTCGTCGGTGGGAGTCAGCACGATGGTTCCGAGTCCCGGCGTGTTCGCCCCCTCGGCCGCCACGAACGCGGGAAGGGTGCTCGTCTCGCCGCGACCGACGGCCGCGGCATCCCGCGCGTGAGCGGTCAGCGTCGGGACGGCTGCGACGGCCAGACCGGCGACGGCGATCGCGGCGGCGACCGTCCGGACCGCTCGAACCGGCACCACGCTGTCGAGCGTCAACAGCGCCGCGCCGACGACTCCGATCCACGCGAGGCTGAGGGCGGCGCCCGGCCAGAGCGGGATCGCGGTCGTCCCGTCGATGGCGACGGCCAGGCCTGCCGCGGCGAAGGCGGTCGCGACTCCGAGACCCGCGACGGCCAGGAGCACGATTCCGACGAAGCGACGCGTCGACGCGGCAGCGGCGAGCGCGAGCGCGAGCAGAGGCGCGGTGAACAGCAGCAACCACCACACCGGGCCGGAGGCTCCCGTGAAGGCCGCCCACCCCGCATCTGCAGGGAACCCGGCGGCGAACAGGAATCTCCCGACGACATCATCGGCGAATCGCGGGCCGCTCCACGGCACCCCCGGGTCGGCCAGCAGCGACCACGGGTCTCCGGCGCGGAGCCGGGCGAGAACGAGCGGTGCCGACAGCGCGAGCGACGGGACGATGATCCACAGCCACCGGAACGCCGCGCGCCGGCCCCGGAGCACCATCGACAGCACGACGGCGAAGACCCAGATGATCACGACGGGAGCGGACAGAACCGGGGAGCAGGCCAAGACGACGGCGAGGAGGATCGAAGCCGTACCGGCATTGCCCCACGAACGGTGAGCGCCGGCAGCGGTGAACGCCAGCCACGGCAGCACGAGGTGGACGATGACGGATGCCGGGCGCCCGTCGCCCAGTGCCACGAGGAGCATCGGCGCCAGTGCCCAGATCGCGGCACCGACGATGCGCAGCGCCGCACGCTCGGTGACGCGCGTGGCAGCGAACCATCCGCCGAGCACCGCGAGCGGGAGGGCGAGGAGCCACAGCACCACGAGCGCGCGCGACGGGTCCGTCGGCGAGAACGATGCGAGCACAGCGAGAACGGCGCTGAACGGGTCAGCGGGGCCGACCGCTTCCCACCCGAGCGGTCGTTGCGCACCCGTCGCCTCGGACCAGGCGCGGGCCGCGTTGGCGGCGAGCGGAGCGAGGGCTCCGCCGCCGATGGAGGGCCAGCTCAATGCCGCGGGCATCGCCGCGATCGAGACGACGAGGGCTGCGAGGACTGCCCACGCACCACCGCCGGAGAAGAAGCCGAGCTCGGTCCGACGCGGACCGTCGCCGGCGGGCTGATCCTCGATGAGACGCTGCCGCATGACCCGTGAGCTGACTCGCAGCGACGCCAGTTGCGACCAGGATGCGCGCCGGTGACGAGCGATCCGACGTCGGGCGCGGGCGACGGCACGCAACCGGACCAGCACGGTCACGGCGGCCGACCATTCCGGGCCGATCCGCGCGGGACGTTTGCCGACGAGGTCGACGACGCTGCGCCAGAGCGCCAGTGGCAGGAGCGTGAGCCAGTGCAGTACGACGACGGGCGGCGGGGCGTAAACCAATCGCCGATGCAGCTGCGCGACGCGGGCGGCATGCGTGACGCGGGCGCGGGCGCCCGTGGTCCGCGGTGCTGGGGGGCCGGCCACGCCGTCGTGCGCGACGGCAATGCGCGCCCCGGGCGCGAGGACCACGCGGCCGCCGGCCAGACGCACACGCACGCCGAGATCGAGCCCCTCGTCGGCACCGGCGAGGGCATCGTCGAGCCCGTCGAGCTCCCGCCACGCCGCGGTGTGGACGAGGATGCCGCGCACATCACCGCCGAGGACGTCGTCCGTCCCGTCGTGCTGGCCCTGGTCGTGCTCACCGTCAGCGAGACCGACCGCAGCGCCGAACCTCGTCATCGAGCGTCCCAGCGAGACGATGCGCGTGTTGTCATCCCACTCGACGAGCTTCGGAACGGCGATCGCGACGGACGGCGCCGTCTCGAGCGCGGCGGCCAGCCGCTGCAGCGCCTGCGGCTCGGGCGCGACGTCCTGCGCCAGCAGCCACACCGCGTCACGGTCGAGACGTCGTGACGCCAGCCGGAGCGCGGCAGCGAAGCCCGTTCGGGACGGCGCGGCGATCACCACCTCGGCACCCGACTCCTCCGCGAGAGCGCGCAGACGGTCGTCGCCGCCGCACAGCACGATCGTCAATGCGTCGACGGCGCGCGTCTGATCGCGCAGCGCGGCGAGCGTGCGCGTGAGATGGAAGGCCGCCGGTGCGCGTCCATCGGGACGCACGACCAGGAGCGCATGAACACGGGCGGGCATGACGGAGCAAGCCTAGGTGGCGATTCTGAGCGAGCTCGACAGCGGCGAGGCGGTTCGCCGATATCAGCGACCCCGGCCGCCGGAGCTCGTCAGACCGCGCGACGCTTCAGCTTGCGGCGCTCGCGCTCGCTGAGGCCGCCCCAGATGCCGAAGCGCTCGTCGTTCTGCAGGGCGTACTCGAGGCATTCCCCGCGGACGTCGCACGACGTGCAGATGCGCTTGGCGTCGCGGGTGGAGCCGCCCTTCTCGGGGAAGAACGCCTCGGGGTCGGTCTGCGCGCAGAGCGCGTCGGTCTGCCAGGCGAGCGCATTGTCGTCACCGTCGGTGTCGACGCGGCGAACACCGGGCACGCCCAGGTTGACCGGATCGACGAACCAGTTGTCGGGAACGCCCGAACGGTATGCCGTCATATCGTGTCCCCTCCTCGCCGGCCGGCACGCGAGCCGCGTGTCTCGCATTAATTACACCCGTGTGATTCCTCTGGGTCAAGTCGCGGATCGTAAACCCTCAAGCCCATGTTTAAGCTTCGCGACGCTCCATCGGCGTGTCGCGACTCGCTAGGCGCCGGGCTGCGCGACGAATGCCTCCCCCGCGCCGCCGATCGCGACGGACGCCGCCGCGACGACGGCCGCCGTGCCGGGCACGAGCTCCACGCGCTGACCGTCCGCTTCGACGACGACGTCGCCGCGGGTCGCGAGGACGATCGCCGTGCCGGCGAGCGCGATCTCGGTGACCGCCTCGAAGGTCGTCTCGACGCGCGCGAGACGGAAGTCCGGCACGCCGACGTCATAGCCGAACACCCCGGGAGCGACCTCGATGGGCTCGACGATCGGCGCGGGACCGCTGTCGGTGCTGACGATCTGCAGCAGCTCCGTCACGTCGACGTGCTTGGGCGTGAGGCCACCGCGGAGCACGTTGTCGCTGGCGGCCATCAGTTCGACTCCGAGGCCCTGCTGATAAGCGTGGAGCACACCCGCCGGCGCGAAGAGCGCCTCGCCTCGTCGCAGCTCGACGAGATTCATGAGGGTCGCCACGATGAGCCCCGGGTCGCCGGGGAATGCACCCGCGATCTCGCTGAGCACGGCCGTCTCGGCGGCGAAGTCCGTATCCGAGCGGGCCGCCCCCGCAGATCTGTCGAGCGCAGCGGCGAGGCCGGTCACGACATCCGATGCCTCGCCCGAGAGCGCCCATCCGATGACGCGGCGGAGCGCCGCAGACTCGTCCTCGGCGTCGGTCGGCGTGAGCGCAGCGGCCAACGCGACGACGCCCGCACGTTCGCCCAGAGCGGCGAGCAGACGCTGGGTGTCGGCGATCGGCCGCAATCCGACCAGCGCGCGGAATGAATCCGAGAGGGCGACGATGATCTCGGGCTTGTGATTCTCGTCGCGGTAGAGGCGGTCCCCGGCATCCCGCGGGATGCCCGCCGCCTCTTCGCGCGCGAATCCCACGGCTGCCTGCTCTCGGGAAGGGTGCGCTTGGATCGACAGCGATGTCGCCGCCGCGAGGATCTTCAGCAGGTAGGGAAGCGGCTCGAGCCCAGCCTCGGACAGGGCGAGGTCGAGCGCGCGTCCCGTGCCGTCGTCGACGCGCGACGGGCTGCCCGGATGATCACCGAACCAGATCTCCGCTTCGGGCTCCCCCGACGGCTCGCGACCCTGCAGCTCGGCGATGAGCGTCTGGGAGCCCCATGCGTAGTCTCTGGCGATGTTCGAGATCGGAATCAGCACGAGCCCAGCCTAGAGCGCGGGCACCGTCGGATCGGGTGCCGGACGCGCCGCCGCGATAGCCTGTCTGCACCATGGCCGTCTACTCACGCCACCCCGTCTCGGCGCCTCCCGCGGCGCCCGCGCGAGAGACCACCGGGCATCTCCTCCTGCGGGCGTGGTGCGTCTTCGTCATCGCCGCGTCGATGGCCGGCACGAGCTGGCTGATGGCGTTCGGCCCGGCGGTCGCAGGCGTCGTCGTCGTCGCGACCGGACTCGTGTCGACGGTCCTCTGGGTCTCTCTGCGGCCGCGGGTGCAGTGGCGCCGCCTGCCGTGGTTCGCGCTGGCCTACGTCGCGTGGGCCGTGATGTCGATGCTGTGGTCCGCGTGGCTGGGTGCCACCGAGCTCACGCTGCTGCTGCTCGTATCGACGACCGTGCAGGCGATGTTCGTCGGCGCGGTGCTGACCTGGCGCGAGATCCTGCGCGCGGTCGCGGCGGCGCTGAAGTGGATGCTGGCCCTGTCGATCCTGTTCGAACTGTGGGTCGCCCTCATCTGGCGGGGTGACATCCTCCCGGGCTTCGTCCGACCGGATGCCGACTACGCCGGCCACCCCATCACCCTCTGGTCACGCGACAACCTCTTCAACGGCGGCCGCCTGCAGGGGATCTTCGGCAACGCCAACCCCCTCGCCTACATCGCCCTCCTGGCGATCATCGTCTTCATCGTGCGAATCGCATCGGGCGCGCCGCGCAGGTTCCTGCTCGGGCTCTGGACGGCGCTCGCTGTCTTCCTCTTCTGGCGGGCGGCCTCGGCCACCGCGCTCCTGTGCGCCATCGCTGTGGCGGTCGTGCTCGTGACGATCCTGCTGATGCGCACCGCGCGCCGCCCCGGCGAGCGCACGCGTTTCTACGTCATGTACCTCGTCGTCGCCGGCCTCGGCGGCGCCGTCGTGTGGCTCGCGCGCGACACGGTGTTCGATCTGCTCGGCCGCTCGTCCGATCTGACGGGACGTCAGCGGATCTGGGACGCCGTCGGCGAGCGCATCGCCGAGCGGCCGCTGATCGGGTGGGGCTACTCGACCCCCTGGGTTCCGTCGGACCCGGCGTTCGACGGCTGGATCGTCGACCACGGCGTCAGCGTCATGCAGGCGCACAACATGTGGCTCGACGTCGCGCTCCAGCTCGGCTTCATCGGCGTCGCTCTCATCGCGCTCGCCCTGCTGGCGTTCGTCTGGCGGTCCTGGTTCTTCGCCGTCGATCGGCCCCGGTGGGACCTCGTGGCCGATCGCCCGTATACGGCTCTGACGCTCGTTCCCTCCCTCGTCGCGACCATCCTGCTCGTCCAGGGGCTCGCCGAGTCGGCACCGCTGCTGAACTGGGGATGGTTCCTCATCATCCTGTTCGCGTTCAAGATCAAGCAGGCCCCGCTCATCGGGCGCGGTCCGGCCGAGCAACGTCTCGACGCGGAGCAGGGCGACCGCCTTCCCGAGCAGCCGGAGGCGCTCCGGGGTACGTGATGGCTCTCAGCCCCTGCGGCTAATCTGAGAGCATCATGGCCAGTCATACGCGCGGGGAATCCGGAACGGATGCGGCGACGACCTCATCGCCGCGGCGCCTCCCGCTCCGGCTCGTGCGAGCCTGGTGCACCCTGATCATCGCCTCCTCGATGGCGGGCACGGCCTGGCTCATGGCGATCGGGGTAGGCGGCTCGGCCGTCGTGGTCGCCGTCACGACCACCGTGTCAGCGGCGATCTGGCTGATTCAGCGACCCCGCCGCCGCTGGCGCCGCCTGCCGTGGTTCGCCCTGGCCTACGTCGGGTGGGCGGTGGTCTCGCTGCTGTGGACGGAATGGCCGCGCGCGACCGCCATGACGCTGGCGCTGCTGCTCGCGACCACCGCGCAGGCCATCTTCGTCGCGTCCGTCCTCACGGGACGTCAGATCATCGAGGCGATCGCCGCGGCGGTGAAGTGGATGCTGGCGCTCTCCCTGGCCTTCGAGCTGTGGGTCTCGCTCATCTGGCGCGGGCCGATCCTCCCGGGCTTCGTCCGCCCGGGGCCCGATTTCACGGGCGACCCGATCATGTTCTGGTCTCGCGACAAGCTCTTCACGGATGACCGCATCCAGGGGATCTTCGGCAACGCGAACTCGCTCGCCTACATCGCGCTGCTCGGACTCGTCGTCTTCGGGTTGCAGATCAACACCCGGGCCGGCCGCCGGGGCCCGCTGGTGGTGTGGACACTGCTGGCGGCCTTCTGCTTCTGGCGCGGCTCGTCGGCCACCGCCGCGATGTGCGCGATCGCCATCGCGATCGTCATCGTGGTCGTCCTGCTCATGCGACGCGCGCGCACAGCGCGCACCCGCCGCATCCTCTACATCGTCTTCACCGTCACGGGCGTCGCCCTGATCACGACCCTGTGGCTCGTCCGCGAAGCCCTGTTCGAGATGCTCGGGCGCTCCTCCGACCTCAGCGGTCGGAAGGAGATCTGGGCGACGGTGGGCGAGCGATTCGCCGAGAGCCCGATCATCGGCTGGGGCTACTCGGTGCCGTGGGTGCCCACGGATCCCTTCTTCGACGGCTGGATCGTCGACCGCGGCGTCACGGTGATGCAAGCGCACAGCACCTGGTTCGACGTCGCCATGCAGCTCGGGGTGGTGGGCGTGGTGCTGTTCGCCGTCGCCCTCGGCGCCTTCACCTGGCGCGCATGGTTCCTGGCGCTCGGCCGCATCCCCCGCCCCGGCGCCCAGCGGGAACCGCGGTCGCGCCTCCTGCTGATCCCCGCGCTCGTGGCGACGATCCTTCTCGTCCAGAGCATCACCGAGTCGTCGCCTCTGCTGAACTGGGGTTGGTTCCTGCTCGTGATGCTCGCCTTCGCCATCAAGCAGGCCCCCGCCTCCGTTCGCGGCACACCCGTCCGGCGTCGCTCGACACTCGCTGCCGCGTGGCCCCTCGAGGGCGGTGCCCCGATCGAGCGCGGCGCGCCCGTCGAAGGCGTGGCGTGACGACTCCACCCGGACTGTCCGCCTCCTGGGTCGTCCGCACCCTCGACTCCGCGGCGTTCGCGCAGGCATTCGCACACACGGCGATCGCCGCGGTGTTCGCTCAGCACCTCGTCGACCGCACCGCGGGCCGGGTCACCTGGTTCACCGTGATCGCGGGGTTGTGCGCGGTCGGCGCGGCCGTGCTGCTGGTCCGCCGTCGCGAGTTCACCCTCGTGCGCCTCATCCCATCGACCCTCGTGCTGTTCCTCGGCTGGGCCCTCGCGAGCGTCACGTGGACGACAGACACCTCCGGGACCGTCAGTGGCTGGCTCGCGCTCGCGGCGATCGCGTTCCTCGCCGTCGTCATCGCGAACACGCGCGACACCCTGCAGACGGTCCGCGCGCTGGCCGACGTCTTCCGGGTGCTGCTGGTGCTGTCGCTCCTGCTCGAGCTGCTCTCGGGTGTGTTCTTCGACATGCCGTTCACCTTCCTCGGCATCGAAGGGGACATCGCCGCTCTCGGGCCGGTTCAGGGCATCTTCGGCACCCGCAACTCCCTCGGCTTCATCGCGGTCCTGGCACTGATCACGTTCTACATCGAGTGGCGCACGGTGTCGGTGCGAACCGGTGTCTCGCTGTTCTCGGCCGTGCTGGCCGCGCTCCTCGCCGCCCTCTCCGACTCCCCCACCGTCCTCGTCCTCGCCGTCGCCACGGCCGTCGCGACGGCGGCACTCGGCCTCGTGCGTCGCACCCGACACGCACTCCGACGCACCGTACAGTCCGTGCTCGGTGCCACCGTGATCGTCAGCGCGATGGTCGGCTATCTGCTGCGCGAGCGCATCATCGCGTGGATCGGAGCCGGGACGGACTTCTCGATCCGGGCCGAGCTGTGGGACCAGGTCGCCTCGTTCGTTCGCGTCGAGCCGGTGCGCGGATGGGGCTGGTTCGGGCCGTGGTCGCGCACCGACTTCCCTTTCAACGCGATCAACTTCGCGCTCGGGGACCGCCACAACTCGGCGCTGAACGCGTACGTCGACGTCGTGCTCCAGCTCGGGTGGGTCGGTCTCCTCATCTTCATCACCTTCGCCGGACTGGCACTGGGACGCGCGTGGCTCGTCGCGAGCGAACGCCGGTCGATCCTCTACGCCTGGACTCCCCTCATCCTCGTGACGGTCCTCGTCGACGCCCTGTTCGAGAGCTTCCCGCTGCACGGGTACGGCTGGCTGATGCTCGTCCTCTGCGCGCTGCGAGCCGGGCAGTCGAAGTCGTGGCGCGAGAACATCCGGGACGCCGCGCGGCCGGGATCGCCCGCCGCCGGGCTGCCCGACGACACCTCGACGGGAACGCACGGCATCGCACGGTAGGATCGGGCCGGTGAGCGCGCAGGTTTTCGACCCGACATCGGCGACCATCGCCGTCGTCACTTTCAACCGCTCCGCGCTTCTGTCGCGGCTGCTCGAGAGCGTCGTCCGGATGGACCCGAAGCCCGGTCGCGTGGTGATCATCGACAACGCCTCGACCGACGACACGACCGCGGTCGTCGAGTCGTTCCGCGATCGACTGGGCACCGAGCTCGTGTACCGGCGCCTCGAGACGAACACCGGCGGATCCGGCGGATTCAGCGAAGGCGTGCGCGTGGCCTATGAGCTCGGGTCCGAGTGGATCTGGCTCATGGACGACGACGTCGAGGTGCTGCCCGACGGGCTCGCCAAGATGGGACGCTGGGCGCCGCGGTTCCGCAGCATCCAGGGTCGCCGGTACGACTACGACGGCAGCGAGTTCTACTGGCAGTACCGGATCGCGGAACGCATGGGCATCCCCATCCCCTTCGCGCCCGCCGGTTTCGGCGAGCCCGGGTACAAGGAGATGAACTCCGGCTGCTTCGAGGGCATGTTCATCCACCGCGACATCGTCGCCCGCATCGGACTGCCCGACCCGCGCTTCTTCATCTACTGGGACGACCAGCTCTACGGCTGGCTCGCCTCGCGCATCACGACGTCGGTCATCGTCGACGAATTCGTCCTGCGCCGCACGCGCGAGATCCGCCAGTGGGACATGGGCATCCGCCACATGAACGCCTCGAGCGACGCCTACCGGTACTACATCATGCGCAACCGGGCGCATATCAAGCAGTACTACCGCACGAAAGGCGTCTACAACCCGGTGCTGTTCGGCCTCGGCACGACGCTGACTTTCGGCAAGGAGCTCATCCGGCTCTTCCTCGTCGAGCGCACCGTGCGAGGCACCTCGAATCTCTTCCGCGGCCTCCGCGACGGGCGGCGCATCGCCCGTGACCGCACGTGGCAGCCGATGCAGCCGCTGGTTGATCAGCCGGCCGCGTAGTCCCCTAGTCCTCCTGCGCGCGGGTCCATGCCCACGCGTCGGCGATCGCCTCGTCGACGGTGCGCTCCGCTCGCCATTCGAGCAGCCGGCGTGCGCGATCCACGACAGCGTATGCGCCGGCGGAATCACCAGGCCTTCGCTCACCCATGCGGACGTCTACCTCGACGCCGGTGACCCGTACGAAGGCGTCGACGAGTTCGCGCACGGTGGTGCCGGTACCGGTGCCGACGTTGAGCGTGACGATGGGTGATTCGTCGTCCACGATTGCGTCGAACCGGCGGACGGCCTGAACATGTGCACGCGCGAGGTCCCAGACATGGACGAAGTCGCGTAGCCCGGAACCGTCCCGCGTCGGCCAGTCGCTGCCGGTGATCGTGAAGGCGGATCCCTCCTCGGCGGCCGCCATGATGCGACCGAGCACGTGCGAAGGGTGCCGCGAGGTGGGGCCGGTGCGCAGCTGCGGGTCGACGCCTACCGGGTTGAAGTAGCGCAGATTGATCGCGCGTATCTGGCCGGCCACAGCGGCATCCGCCAGGATCTGCTCCGTCATGGCCTTCGTTCGGGCGTAGGGGCTCGCGGGATGCAGCGGGGCGTCCTCTGTCACCCCGCCCTCGACCTCCGCGTACACGGACGCGGAGGAGCTGAAGATGAAACGGCTCATACCGCGGTCGCTCAGCCGCCGCAGCAGCGCGACGCTCGCCGCCACGTTCGAGGCGTAATAGGCCAATGGATCGGCGACCGACTCGGGGACGACGACACGGGCGGCGCAGTGTATGACCGCATACAGGTCCCCGTGCTCATCGAGCACACGGTCGATGACGCCGTCATCCGCGATGTCGCCGCGGTAGAAGTGACGATTCAGGACGTGGCGTTCGAGGCCCGTCGACAGATCGTCGACCACGATCGGGATAAGTCCGCCGTCGAGGCAGGCGCTCGCGACGGTGGCGCCGATGTAACCGGCCCCACCCGTGATCAACACCTTCGGAGCATCGAGCCGCATCGGACGATCCTATCGGAGCCGCCGGAAGATGCCTCCGAGCCGGGCACGGTAAGCTCACGAGGTCGTGTCCCCCCTTCGTCGTTCGGAGTTGTCTTGCCTCACGTTCTGCAGAATGTCGTGCTTCCGCTCGAACGGGACCCCGATCTGATTCCGCTCTACGTCGACCCCGAGACCTGGACAGAGATCGACGAGGAGGCCGTGCGCGTCTCGTCACGCGCGCAGCTCGCGAACATCATCGACCGGCACAGCGCACGCATCGTCCCCGGCCGGCGCGTGTCGTTCGGCACCTACTTCAATGCCTTCCCCGCCTCGTACTGGCAGCACTGGACGTCCGTGCGCAACATCACGCTCACGGTGCGCACCTCCGGTCCGGCGACCATCCTGGTCTACCGTTCGAACGGCGGCGGAGTGCGCCAGCGCCTCGAGACGCGCGAGGTGGTCGGCACGGTGGAGTCGCACTTCGACCTCGTCCTCAACCAGTACAGCGACGGCGGCTGGATCTGGTTCGACATAGTCGCAGACGAAGAGGCCGCCCGCTTCGAGGGCGCGGAGTGGACCACCACGGACGAGCCGGTACGAACCGGCAAGGCTTCCCTCGGCATCACGACGTACAACAAGCCGGACTACTGCGTTCAGACGCTCGGGGCGCTCGCCGCCGCCCCGGATGTGCTCGAACTCATCGACCGCATCTTCCTCATCGACCAGGGGACGCAGCTCGTCGCCGATGAGACGGGCTATGCCGAGGCCGCCGACTCGCTCGGCGACACCCTGCATGTCATCCGGCAACCCAATCTGGGGGGCTCGGGCGGATTCGCCCGAGCGATGGTCGAGACCCTCGCGCGCCCCGAGAGCGACTTCGTGCAGCTGCTGGACGACGATGTCCGGCTCGAGCCGGAATCGCTGCGTCGATCGATCGTCTTCGGACGGTTCTCGACAACACCGACCATCGTCGGTGCTCATATGTTCGACCTCCTCGACCGTCCCAAGCTGCACGCGTGGGCCGAGGTGGTCGACGATAAGGCGTTCATGTGGCGCAACCTCTTCCAGGAGAAGATGCCACACGACTTCTCGATCACGAACCTGCGGCAGTCGCCGATTCTCCACATGCGCCTCGACGCCGATTACAACGGCTGGTGGATGTGCCTCATCCCGACGGAGATTCTGCGCGAGATCGGCCTGTCGCTGCCCGCATTCATCAAGTGGGATGACGCGGAGTACTGCGTGCGGGCTCGCGACGCCGGCTACCCGACGGTGTCGCTACCGGGCGTCGCGCTCTGGCACGTCTCCTGGGCCGGCAAGGACGACTCCATCGACTGGCAGGCCTACTTCCACGCCCGCAACCGGATCGTCGCCGCGCTGCTGCACTCCCGTTCGGAGCGCGGGGGCACGCTCATCCGTCACAGCCGCCGTGTCGACCTCAAGCACCTGATGATGATGCAGTACTACCCGGTAGCACTGCGCAACCGTGCGCTGCGTGACGTCTTGCGCGGTCCCGGCCACATGGCCGAGAACATCGCCACCGCCATGCCTGCGGCTCGCGCTCTCTCAGCACGGTTCCCGGAGACCGTCATCCACCGCGACTCGGGGATTCCGCTGCGCTCGCGGCGCGGGCGTCAGGTGTTCCGACGTTACCGTCGGAACGTGTTCGACAGCCCGACCGGCTTCTCGCTGCGCTGGTTCACCCTCAGCACCGTCGTCGCACACTGGTTCCACGAACCCGCTGCAGAGAACGTCGCCCAGCCTGAGGCCGAGTTCGGCAAGGGAGATGCGAACTGGTGGCGCATCCCCCGCTACGACAGCGCCCTCGTGAGCGCGGCCGACGGCTCGGGCAAGAACATCTACACGCGCGACCGGAGGAAGTTCCGGGCGCTCTTCGTCGACAGCATCCGTTTGCACGCCAGCCTTCGGCGCAACTGGCCGCGCCTGGCCGCGGAGTACCGACGCGCGCTGCCCGAGATCACCTCGACCGAGAGCTGGGCGCGGATCTTTGGCACCGATCCGCGCGGTTAGCCGGCGTTGTGATCCTCGTTGTATCGGTCGAGCACATCGCCGATCGGCCCATCGAAGACCAGTGCACCCTTGTCCAGGTATAGACCGCGGGTGCAGAATCGGCGCAGATCCTTCTCGTTGTGGCTGACGAAGAAGAGCGTGCGCCCCTCGGCCAGCAGCTCGTCGATGCGCTTGTAGCACTTCGCGCGGAAAGCGCGGTCGCCGACGGCGAGCACTTCGTCGACCAGCAGGATCGGTTCGTCCAGCTGCGACACGACCGAGAAGGCCAGTCGGACCTTCATGCCGTTCGAGAGGTGCTTGTACGGAGTGTCGACAAAGTCGCCGATCTCCGCGAAGTCGATGATGTCGTCGAACCGGCGGTTCACCTCGGCCTTCGACATCCCGTGCAGGCCTGCCGTCAGCCGGACGTTCTCACGAACGGTCAGATCACCGACGAAGCCACCGGTGATCTCGATAAGCGGAGCCACGCCGCCGTTGACGTCGACCGAGCCCTCGTCGGCCAGCAGCACGCCGGCGACCAGCTTGAGCAGCGTCGACTTGCCTTGCCCGTTACGACCGACGACGCCGATCGATTCCCCGGGGGTTACCGAGAACGTCACGCCCCGCAGCGCCCAGAACTCGCCGGGGCGGCTACGACGCGACGAGCCACCGAAGAGGTCCTTGAGGTTGCGCCGTCCCCGGCGGTTGCGCCGGAAACGCACGCCGAGGTCGCGCACGTCGATGGCGAGCGGCTTCATCACAGCTCCTTCAGGACCGGGCGTTCGAGCCGGCGGAAGACGAACACCCCGAGGACGAGCACGAGGATGCTGGAGACGGCGCCGACGACGACCGAGAGTGTGTCCCACTGGTCGGGGAAGAAACCGACGCGGTAGAGCGTGAGGATGCCGGCCAACGGGTTGAACGCTCCGAGCTCCCTGAAGACGCCGGGCAGGTCGGCGACGCCGTAGATGATGGGGGACGCATAGAAGAGCGCTCGCAGGACGAGGCGGGTCGTTCGCTCGAGGTCGCCCCAGAGGACGCAGAGCGGCGCAACGATCAGACCGAGCCCGACCAGCAGCGCCACCTGGAGCAGCACGGCGACAGGGAACAGCAGGAGTCCCCAGGTGACGGAGGCACCTCCGAAGATCGCGAAGAGCGCGAGCACGGGCAGCGAGAAGAGGAACTCGACGCCTTTGCTGAGCACGATACGGCCCACCCAGATCGACCGAGGGATCGATGTCGAGCGCACGAGCCGCGCATCCTTGTTGAACGCGCGAGTGAAGTCGGTGACGGCGGCGTTGAACCATACCCAGGGCAGCAGCGCCGTGATGAGGAAGACGATGTACGGCGTCTCGCCGACGTCGCGCTGGAAGACCTGTGTGAAGACGAACCAGTAGATACCGCTCATGACGAGTGGATCGAGCACCGACCAGAGGTATCCGAGCGCGCTCGTCGAATACCGCACCCGCAGGTCGCGCGCCGACAGCAGCCACAACGAGTGGAAATAGCGCCGCGGCGATCCGGGGGCGCCGACGACGGCAGGACTCACAGATTCGATCCTACGGGCGCTGTCCGGCCGTAGCCGCTTCAGCGGCCGCTCCCCAGCTGCTGTGAGAGGACGGGCGCCAAGCTGCGCGCGTAGGAGGGCTGAGATGGTTGTCGTCGCGGAAGACCGCGATGTTGCCGATCGCCGGTTCGCACAGATCATCGGGGCAGATCCAGTCGGTGAGGTCCACGTGGACGAGGTGCTCGTGCGGGAGCTCCAGCGCGGGATTACTAGCCGCGAGAGACTGAGAACGCGGAACGGCGCAGTCGCTCGGTTCGTCCGCCGTCAGAAGACACGAGAACATATCGTGCTCGAAGCGGGGGTTGTCGCGCACAGCGACGAGCGGGATGCCGGCCGCGTCGATCCGTTCGATGAACTCCACGATGCCCGGCCGCAGCTGTTCGTCCTCCTCGCCGGGGTCCGCTCGAGTCACGATGGTCATGACCGCGTCGGGGCGGATCGACTCGACGTGCCGGATCGCCGCCTCACGCCACCGCCCGCACATCTCGGGATCGAACCCGGGCTCGGCCAGCCCCATGGCGCACCCGCCGCGAAATCAGGGTGATGACGCCCCAGCCATGCTCCTCGGCAACCGGCAGCAGAGCGCCGGTCATCTGCTGAGCATGGGAGTCACCGATCACGACGATCACATCGGACGACCGCGCCGCGTCCGCCGTCTGGAAGCAGGTGCCGGTGAGGAGCGGGTCCTCCGCCGCGAACGGCCCCGCGCACTCCCGTTCGAGCTGCACCCACTCGGCGTCGAGTTGGGTGGGCAGCGGAATCAGCGGGGCGTCGGTGGTGCGGAGCACGACGTCTTGCGTGAGCAGGGCTCGGGCTCCAGGGTTGGCGGCCACGGCCGCTTCGGTAGCGACGCGCACCTGGTGCGTCGTGATCGCCTGCCACGCCGTCAGCGGCGCGATGACCGCCGCCGAGGCGACCGCGAGGACTGTCAAAGGTGCCCGCAGCCCCGGTGCGCCCCGCCGCCACGCGCGCATGGGCTCATCGACGGTGGCCGTCAGCACCCGCGCGCAGGCGAGCGAGAGAACGAGGAGGAAGGCTCCGCCGAACAGACCGATCTCCGTACGGTCGCGGAGCACCATCCACGTCACGAGGATCGGCCAATGCACCAGGTAGAGCGCATAGGCGTCGCGACCGACGAAGCGGAACGGCCGCGAGGCGAGGACGCGCGCTGGCCCCCAGGCCGTCGGAGTCGCCCCCGAGACGACGACCGCTGCCGCGCAGAGGATCGGCCACAGCGCGAGATAGCCGGGGAACCCCCCTTGCACGTCGAAGATCACACCCGTCGCGATCAACCCGCTCAGGCCACCCCATCCGAGGACAGCGGCGGCCGCCGGCGCTAGCCGCACGTGTGGGAGCGCCACGACGAGCAGCGATCCAGCAGCGAATTCCCACAGGCGGGCCCCGGTGTCGAAATAGGCGGGCTGCTGCGCCGTGGCCGTGCGGACGATCGAATAGGTCAGCGAAACGACGAAGACCGCGCCGAACACGCCGCCGAGGACGAGCGTGGACGAGCGCCGCGTCCGGCGGATCACCACAGCGCAGACGGCGAAGAGCAGAGCCCAGAGCACGAAGGCTTGCCCCTGAACGGAGAGCGACCAGAAGTGCTGGAGCGGACTGACCGCTTCGGACCGTGCGTAGTAGTCGACCGCATCCGCAGCCAACCACCAGTTCTGGACGTACGCGAGAGACGCCCACGTCTGCGCCCAGATGTCGCGCCACATCGTCGCGGGGTACACCGCACGCACCACGAGAAGGACGGCGAGCAGCGTCACCGCCGCCGCGGGCAGGAGCCGGCGGAAAGTCGCCGCGAGACGAGCCGCCGTGCCGCCGGCCCGTCCCGTGTCGACGCGCCGCAAAAAAGATGTTGTCAGGAAGAACGCCGACAGCATGAGGAAGACGTCGATGCCTCCCGAGACGCGGCCGAACCAGATGTGGTAGGTGACGACGAGGAGGATGGCCACCGCCCGCAGCCCGTCGATGTCAGCGCGATACGCTCGCAGCTCCGCGTATCGCCGGCGACTTCCGATCGCGTCCGCTGCTACTGCGGGCGTGCGCACCATGGGTACGCGCCCTCACGCCAGCTGGTTGTTCCACATCGACAGCGCAGAGCCGATCGCCATGTGCATGTCGAGGTACTGGTAGGTGCCCAGGCGCCCACCGAAATGGACGTCCGGTTCTCCCTTGGCGAGATCGCGATAAGCGAGGAGACCGTTGCGGTCGTCGGCCGTGTTGACCGGGTAGTAGGGCTCGTCCTCGCGCGTAGCGAACCGCGAGTACTCCCGCACGACGACGGTCTTATCGGTCGGGTAGCGGTCCGCGCGTTCGGGGTGGAAGTGCTTGAACTCGTGGATGCGCGTGTACGGCGCGTCGGCGTCGGCGTAGTTCATGACGCTCGTGCCCTGGAAATCGGGGATGTCGAGCACGTCCTGCTCGAAGTCGAGCGTGCGCCACGACAGCTCGCCCGCGGTGTAGTCGAAGTAGCGATCGACGGGCCCGGTGTAGACGATCGGGACCTGGCCGACCGTCGCCGCCTTGTTCAGCGGCTGGGACTCGTCGAAGAAGTCGGTGTTCAGCTGTACGTCGATGTTCGGGTGGTCCGCCATCCGCTCGAGCCAGGCGGTGTAGCCGTCGACCGGCAGGCCCTCCCACGTGTCGTTGAAGTAGCGGTTGTCGTAGGTGTACCGAACCGGAAGCCGCGAGATGATCTCCGCCGGCAGCTCCTTGGGGTCGGTCTGCCACTGCTTCGCGGTGTAGTCGCGGATGAACGCTTCGTACAGGGGGCGCCCGATGAGCCCGATGGCGCGCTCCTCGAGGTTCTGGGCGCTCTTCGGGTCGAACTCACCCGCGAGCTCGTGGATGAGATCGCGAGCTTCACCCGGCGTGTAGGCGGCCTGGAAGAACTGGTTGATCGTGCCGAGATTGATCGGCAGCGGGTACACGACGCCCTTATGGGTCGTGTACACACGGTGGACGTAGTCGGTGAAGGCCGTGAACCGGTTGACGTACTCCCACACGGTCGCATTCGACGTGTGGAAGAGGTGCGCGCCGTACTTGTGGACCTCGATACCGGTCGTCGGCTCGTTCTCGGTGTATGCGTTGCCACCGATGTGATGCCGGCGGTCGATGACCGTCACCTTCCGGCCGGCGGCCGCAGCGCGCTCGGCGATGGTGAGGCCGAAGAATCCGGAACCGACGATGAGGAGATCCATGAAAGGGCGTCTTTCGTGTCAGGACGGGCGCAGCCCGTGCGTGGCATCATCAAGCCTAAGCGACCGACCCTGAGAGACAGCGGGCGTTGAGTAAGCGCCAAGGGGGCGTCGGCTACGATGACATGTCGAATTTAACGCAGTAACGGAGACGGGATCGAATGGGTAGCTGGTTCAGCGTGCTTCCGTCACTGCTCATCGCCGTCGTGATCCTCATCGTCCCGGGCCTCGTCGTCATAGCCGCGGGATGGGGGCTGCGTACTCCGACGCGGTGGCTGCTCGCACCGGCCGTATCGGTGACGATCGCAGCGGGCGCCGCGACGGTCGCCCCTCTCGTGGGACTTCCGTGGGGCGTGTGGCCCATGCTGGTCATGACGGTCGTCATCACGGGCATAGCCGTTCTGCTCCGGCGGCTGGCCGGCCCTGATCCGCTGACCGCGCCGCGCCGCGCCGACGTGACCGCTCTGCTGTCGCTCGCCTTCGCGGCGGTCGTCAACACCGTGCTGTTCGCCCGCGCCTTCGGCGCACCCGCCAACATCGCGCAGCGCTTCGACAACATCGTTCACCTCAACGCCATCGGTCTGGCAACCCAGGTCGGCGATGCGTCTCCGTTCCAGATCGGTGCGACCTCGGACATCTCGGCCTATCCCAACGGATGGCACGCGTTCACGGCGCTCGTCGTCGAGCTGACCGGCAGCTCGGTTCCCGTGGGGGTCAACGTCGCGAATCTCGCGATCGTCGCCATCCTGTGGCCCGCGTCCGCGATGGCGCTCTCGGCTGCTCTGTTCCGTCAGCGACGCCTGGTGTTCATCGCTTCCGCGGCGTTGTCCACCGGCTTCGGAGCCTTCCCCGCGCTCTTCTTCAACTGGGGAGTCCTCTACCCGAACCTCATGGGGTACGCGATGGTGCCCGCCGGGCTCGCGGCCGTCGTGCTGAGCATGGAGGAGCGGCGCGGCGGGCTGGTCCGCGCGTTGCTTCTGGCGGCGCTGATCGGTGGCGGGGTCTTCCTCGGCCACCCGAACGCGTTCCTCGCCTTGTTGGCGTTCGCCACCGTCTTCGTCGTGAGTTCGCTCACGGCGCGGGCGGTCTCGAACCCGACACGCGTGGATTGGGTATTGCTGGCGTCGGTGACAGCCGGCCTTGCTCTCGTCTCGGTCGCCGTATGGACCGTGTTCCGCACCTCGCCGGAGCACTCGTGGTGGTCTCCGTGGCAGGACCCGGCGCAGGCCTTCGGGCAGGGTCTCCTCGTCGCTCCCCGAGGTTTCACACCCACGGTGACGATCGCCGTGCTTCTGATCGCGGCGGCCGTGGCGGTCGCCCGTCGCCCCCGACTGCTCCCTTCGGTGCTCCCGTTCGCCGTGGCCGTGCTCCTCTTCGTCGTCGCCTCGGGTCTGCGCATCGATCACCCGGTGCGAGAGATCCTGACCAATCCCTGGTACAACGATTCGAATCGCCTCGCGGCGCTGATCCCCCTGGCCGCCGTCCCCGCAGCGACGCTGGGCGCCGTCGTCATCGTCGATGCGTCGCGCCGCCTCGCAGCACGGCTGGGTCTGCCCCGCTGGTCACGCCAGCTCGCGGGAGCGGTCGCGCTCGCCCTGCTGGCGACGGTCGCGCTCGGCCCGAATGCCCGCATCGCGCTCGCAGAGGTCCGCGAGGCATACGCCTACACCGAGGAAGCACCCATCCTCACCGAGGAGGAGCAGGCTCTGCTCGAACGCCTGGATGAGACGACTCCCCCGGATGCCCTCATCATCGGAAGCCCTCGAACCGGCGCGTCCCTGGCTCTCGCGTTCGCTGAGCGAGAAGTGACGGAACGCCACGTATTCGGATCCCCGTCCGAGGACCTGCTGTTCTTGAACCGACACCTGCGGGACATCGACGAAGACCCGCAGGTGTGCTCGGTGGTCGACAGGCTGGGAATCGACTACGTCCTCGACTTCGGTCGGCATGACGTCATGGACCAGTCCCTCGCCCCGGCGTACGACGGCGTCCAGGATCTCGACCCCGGCGAGCACCTGGTGCTCGTGGACTCCGAGGGTACCGACGCGCGCCTGTTCCGCATCGAGGGATGTTGACGACGTGATCAGAAACCCGAGGATCGCCGTCGCCTACGACTGCCTGTTCCCCTTCTCCACCGGCGGCGGCGAGCGCCAGTACCGCGCGTTCGCCGAGGCCATGATCGACGCCGGCCACGAAGTCGAGTACTTGACCGCGCGCCAATGGGACGCGTCCGCGCCGCCGCTCGAACGGTTCGACGTCATCACTGTGACGCCGCGCCTGACGCTCTACAACTCCGATGGCACGCGGCGGATCCCCGCTGCCCTGCGGTTCGCAGCGGGCCTGTTCATGACGCTCGTCCGGCGGCGTGGCCGCTACGAAGCGATCCTCGTCAGCGGGCTCCCGGTGTTCAACGTGTTCGCCGCCCGTCTCGCGCTCCTCGGTTCCGGCACCCGCGTCGCCGTCGACTACCTCGAGGTGTGGCCGCGCTCACAGTGGCAGGAGTACTCCGGCGGGGTCACCGGATTCGTGGCGTGGGCACTGCAGCGCCTGGCGATCGCCGCCACCCCCCTCGCGACCTGCCACTCGCAGCTCAGCGCGCGCCGACTGCGCGCCGAGGGGCTGCGCAACGAGCCCCTTGTGAGCCCCGGGCTCATCGACAACGCGGTCGATGCCGGGCCTGTCCAGCCCGCAGCGACGCCCCCGTATGTGCTCTACGCCGGCCGTCACATTCCCGACAAGCGCGTCGAGACCCTCCCCGCTGCGGTCGCCGCCGCCCGTGTCGACATCCCGGACCTGCGTCTCGTCATCCTGGGCAGCGGCCCGAGCACGGCCGACGTCCGCCGCGCCGCCACGGTTGCGGGGGGCGACGACTGGATCGATTTCCCCGGTTTCGTCAGCGAAGACGAGCTCGACGCGCTGATGCACGGAGCGCTCTGCCTCGTGAACCCCTCGCGCCGCGAGGGATACGGTCTGGTGGTCGTCGAGGCTAACGCGCACGGAACCCCCGCTGTCCTCGTCGCCGACGAGGGAAACGCGTCGACCGAGCTCATCGACGACGGCATCAACGGTGTCGTCGCACGATCCGCTGATGCCGCCGACATCGCTCATGCGATCATCACGGTCGCCTCCGGCGGTGACCGCATGCGCCGCACGTCCCGCGAATGGTACGACACGGCCGTCCAGACGCGTACGATCCGCAGCACCGTCGAGAAGATCCTCACGGCGCTGTCCCGCTCGCATTCCGCAGCACGGAAACAGAAAGAAGGCCCTGCGTGACCTCTCCCGCACCGAACACGACGATCGAGCTGACGATCCTCATGCCGTGCCTCAATGAGGCCGAGACGCTGGAGGTCTGCATCCGGAAGGCGCAGGGATTCCTCGACCGCACCGGCATCAACGGCGAGGTGCTCATCTCCGACAACGGCAGCACGGACGGTTCCCAGGAGATCGCTCTCCGCCTCGGTGCCCGCGTCTCGGCGGCCAGCCGTCGCGGCTACGGTGCCGCGCTCATCAACGGCATCGAGAACGCCCGTGGTCGCTACATCATCATGGGCGACGCGGACGACAGCTACGACTTCGAGAACCTCGAGCCATTCGTCGAGAGGCTGCGCGGGGGTGCGGATCTGGTGATGGGCAACCGCTTCGCCGGTGGCATCGAGCCGGGCGCCATGCCGCCCCTGCACAAGTACCTCGGCAATCCCGTCCTCTCGGCCATCGGCCAGCTGTTCTTCCGCCCGAACGTTAGAGACTTCCATTGCGGCCTGCGCGGATTCAATCGCGAGCGGATGCGCGAGCTCGATCTGCAGACGACCGGAATGGAGTTCGCCTCGGAGATGGTGGTGAAGTCCTCTCTCGCGAAGTACCGCATCGAGGAGGTCCCGACGACCCTGAAGAAGGACGGGCGCTCGCGGCCGCCGCACCTGCGCAGCTGGCACGACGGTTGGCGCCACCTGCGGTTCCTCCTGCTCTTCGCCCCGCGCTGGCTCTTCGTCTTCCCCGGTCTCGTCGCCTTCTTCCTCGGCGCCGTCACGGTCGCCGTGCTCGCCTTCGGTGGCGTCGAGGTCGCCGGGATCGGGTTCGACGTGACGACGATGGTTTACGCGAGCGCGTTGTGCGTGCTGGGCTATCAGGCGCTGCTGTTTTTCTGGCTCACCAAGTTGTACGCGACGCAAGAAGGATTCCTCCCCACCAGTGCTCGATATCGCCGGATCGTCGCGAAGTGGTCTGCCGAACGCGGGCTCCTCGTGGGCGTTGCGATCTTCCTCCTCGGCGTGGTCATCGGGATCGTCCAGGTCGCACGGTGGGGGAGCATCGACTTTGGCACGCAGGATGCCGCGCAGGCCGTGCGCATCGCCATCCCGAGCGCGCTCGGCATCATCCTCGGATTCCAGACGGTGATGATGAGCTTCTTCTCGGGCGTGCTCACCACCCCGCGCCGAGAGCAGAAGCCCGAAGTCGTCATCGAGAGCTGACCGCGGATGCGGATCCTCGTCGACCTTCTGGGATACACCGGCGGCCGCGGCGGCACCGAGACGTATGTCCGGGAGCTCCTCCCCCGGCTCGCCGGCATCCTGCCGGACGCCGATTTCGTGGCCGTGACCGGCCGCTCTGGGGCCGCAGCCGTCTCGGGGTTCTTCCCCGGCCGGGTCGAGACGGTGCCGTGGGTCGGCGCGGACCGGGCCACGTGGGCCCTCGGTGAGATCCTCGCCGTCAGTCGGCGGGCTCGCCGTGCACGCGCCGACCTCGTCTGGTCGCCCGCGAACTTCGGACCCGTCACGCGCGGCGCGGTCCCGCGCGTCGTCTCGATCCACGACGTGATCTATCACGAGGTGCGCGGCACCGGAATCGCGCGCTTCCCCCGCGCCGTCACTGCGTGGCTGATGGCTCGGGCCGCACGGACGGCCGACCGGGTCCTGACGGTCTCGGATGCCGCGGGCGCCGCCATCTCGCATCACCTCGGCCTCGCGGGCAGCCGCATCACGGTCGTGCACAACGGCAGCGCGCCGTCACGGCGCAGCGCCGACCCCCTGCCGGCCTTGCGTTCCCTCGGCGTCTCCGCGGAACGCCCCCTTCTGCTGAGTGCCGGTAACCGCATGCCCCATAAGAACTTCGCGGGACTGCTCGCCGCCATCGCGACGATCGAGCCGGCGCTCCGCCCCCGGACGGTCGTGGTCGGCGGCGGCGAGCACGACCCCCTCGCCGAGACCGTCGCGGCTCTCGGTCTCCAGTCCGACGTCGTTCTCCCGGGCTGGGTGAGCGACGATCAGCTCGGAGCGCTCTACGCTGCGGCGACGGTCTATGCCTGTCCGTCGCTCACCGAAGGCTTCGGGCTGCCCGTCGTGGATGCGCTCCGCGCCGGCTGCCTGGTCGTCGCCAACGATGTGCCCGTCCTGCGGGAAGTCGGAGGCGAGCACGCCTTCTACGCCGATGCTCGGAACCCGCAGCAATTCGGCCGGCAGATCTCGCGCGTGCTTGAGCTCGATGCCGGCGAGCGGGAGGAGCGCCGCGCCGCCGGGCGAGCCTGGGCGGAGCGCTTCACCTGGGACGCCTCCGCGCTCGGCGTGGCGGACGTGCTGCGTGCGGCCGCTGAAGCGAGGCGCCCGCGTGTCTGAGAGCAGCTCGCTGCGGGCGCGTCTCTTCGGCTTCACTCTCATCCCGGCCATCGCCGCGGTGTCACCCCTCGTCGTCCTGCCTGCGGTGTCCCGCTCCGCGGGCGACGACGGCTGGGCCAGCGCCATCGCCGGCGAATCGGTGGGCACGTTCGCGGCCATCGCCGTCGCGTACGGCTGGACCACCGTCGGCCCGGCGCTCATCGCCGGCACCACCGACCCCGTCAGACGGGGGCGCCTGTACCGGGATGCCGTGGTGGTGCGACTGGCCATGTCCGTGGTGGCCCTGCCGCTGCTCGTCGTGCTGTGTGCGGCGGTAGCGGCGCCGGGTCATGCTCTTCTCGCGTCGCTTATGGGGCTGCAAGGCGCCCTCATCGGCCTGTCTTTCACGTGGTTCGCCGTAGGTGTCGGCGACCCGCGCTCGATTCTGTTCTATGACGTGATCCCGCGCTTGTTCGTCGCCGTCGCCGCGATGATCGCGATAGTCGGCGGTGTGCCGGTCGAGGTGTACCCGACCGTCGGCATCCTCGTCACGCTGATCGGAACGACGGTGTACACCCTGCGACTCCTCCGACGCTACCCGTCGCCGTGGCCGCCGTTGCGGGAGATTCCGGGACTGTTCCGCGTGGGAGCGCCCGTAGCCCTGAACGACGGCGCGCTCGGCGCGTATTCTTCGGTGCCCATGCCGCTGGTCAACACGATCGCGTCCGGCTCGGCCGCCGCCGGCTTCGCGTCCGCCGACAAGCTCGCCAAACTCGGGCAGTTCCTACCCCTGACCCTCGCCAACGCCCTTCAGTCGTGGACGGCGGAGGTGACCGGCGCCGAGCGCGGTAAGCGGCTGCGCACGGCGCTGCTGATGCACGGCGGCTTCGGCGCCCTCGGAGCCGTCGTGCTGGGCCTCGCCGGCCCGCCCGTCACCGCCCTCTTCTTCGGACCGCAAGCCGGGGCGGCGATGGGCGTGTGCTTTGCGCTGGGCATCGGGTTCGCGATGTACTCGCTCCGGACTTCCATGACCCGTCACGTCCTCTTCCCGGCGGGAGCCGAGAAGAGCGTCATGTGGGCGACGGTGACTGCAACGATCGTGGGCGTGCCGGCCATGCTCGCAGGCGCATGGCTTGTGGGCCCGCTCGGCGTCGCGGTCGGTTTCGCCGTGACGGAATCAGTCTCGACCGTCCTTCTGGCGCGGCAGACGGCGCATGGGTTCCGCCGGTTGGTACAGGAGGGTGTTTCATGACCGAGAAGCCGCTGCTCCTCGTCGTCTCCACGCTCGGACGGGTGAGTGCCCTCGACCTGTTGCTGCAGAGTCTCGCGGATCAACTCCAGCCGCATGATCGGCTCACGATCATCGCGCAGTCCCATGTCGCGGACGTCGAGCGACTCGTCGCGCGCTGGCGTCCCCGCTTTGCGGCCGGCCTTCACGTCGCGACATCCGATCGCGGCGCGTCCCGAGGACGGAACGCCGGCGTCCGTCTGGGGTCGGACGGGTTGCGCGACGCCCACGTGATGTTCCCGAACGACACCACGACGTTCCCGCCGGGAAGCGTCGCCGCGATTCGGCGCGCGATGACGGGGGCGACCGCCGGTGCGGTCCGGGTGGAGACGCCCTCGGGAGCGCGATTCGCGCTCCCGCCCTCCGGCACACCCGTCGATGCCCGCAACGTCTGGTCCGTCATCGAGATGGGCCTCGTGATCGACCTCGATGTGTTCCGCACCGCGGGTGGTTTCGACGAGTCGATCGGAACCGGGGCGGCGACCCCGTGGCAGGCGGGCGAGGTGACCGACCTTCTCCTCAGGGTGCTGAACCAGCACCCCGCGCTTCGGTCGACATTCGTCTGGGTGCACGACGCAGGTGCGCACGTGAACGGCATCGCGGAGGTCTCGGGCCTGACCCGCGCGGAGTCGATGCGCAAACTTCGGGCATACGGGCGTGGGGTCGGTTACGTGTACCGCCGGCACCCCTTCCCGCGATGGCAGCGTTACGCATTCGTCGTTGCGGGGCTGCTTATCGGCGTTCGGCGCGGCTCCGAATACACCCTCAGCGCGGGATGGACTGCGTTCATCGGCCGCCTCGAGGGCGTGCGAGGCCGAATCATCGGTGCCGATCCGACCCTGAAGGCCGTGTCGCGGTAGCACCGAGGCATCGTCGATGTTCGTAAGCTCACCCTCATGAAGACCCTGCTCGTGACCGGCGGTGCCGGATTCGTGGGCGCGAATTTCGTCCATCACGTCATGGCCCGCACCGACCACGCGGTCATCGTCCTGGACAAGCTCACTTACGCCGGGAATCCGGCATCGTTGGCGGACCTCCCCGAGAACCGAGTGCGTCTCGTTCGGGGAGACATCGCGGACGCAGCGCTCGTGAATACGCTGTTCTCGCGAGTGGACGCGGTCGTGCACTTCGCCGCCGAATCGCACAACGACCGATCGCTGCACGAGCCGCGAACGTTCGTCGACACGAACATCGTCGGCACCTTCACGCTGCTCGAAGCTGCGCGCAAGCACGACATACGGTTCCACCACATCTCCACGGACGAGGTGTTCGGCGACCTCGAGCTCGATGCTCCGGAGCGCTTCACCGAGAGCACGCCGTACAACCCCTCGTCACCGTACTCGTCCACCAAAGCGGGCTCGGACATGCTCGTGCGGGCCTGGATCCGTTCGTTCGGCATACGTGCGACCATCAGCAACTGCTCGAACAACTACGGGCCGTTTCAGCACGTCGAAAAGTTCATCCCCCGGCAGATCACGAACGTGTTGCGCGGCGTCCGTCCAAAACTTTTCGGCGCGGGCGCGAACGTGCGCGACTGGATCCACGCCGATGATCACTCGTCCGCGGTCCTGACGATCCTCGAGAAGGGCGACATCGGCGAGACCTACCTCATCGGTGCAGACGGGGAGAGGGACAACAGGTCGGTCGTCGAGCTGATCCTCAGCCTGACGGGGCACTCCGCCGACGCGTACGACCACGTGACTGATCGCGCGGGACACGACCAGCGTTACGCGATCGACTCGACGAAGCTCCGTGCCGAGTTGGGCTGGGCTCCGCGCTACCAGGACTTCGAAGCCGGACTCTCAGCGACTATCGACTGGTATCGCGAGCACGAGGAATGGTGGGCACCGGCCAAGGACGCCGCCGAGGCCTTCTACGCGCAGCGCGGCCAATAGCTCACCCGCAGCGCTGCCTCCCTCACGCCGCTGCGCCACCGCCGCTCACATCTTCACGGCGACGGAACCCGCGACGAGCCGAGGCGCCGTGAATAGCCATCTCGCCCCGATGCGCGGCGCGACGGCGTCGAGCGCCAGGGACGCCGCGACGACCAGAGCGAAGGTCACGGGCACGAAGAGCGCCGCCGTCCAGGACCCGACCGGCAGCGCCAGCCCTGGGCTGGCGCCGATCGGCAACCGCGTCATCACGAGCGCCAGCACCTCGAGCAGGAAGGCGTGGACGACGTATATCGGTAATGTGCGCCGCGCGAGGTATCTGCCCCAGGTGCGCACGACGGCGGCGCGCTCCAGGATGCGGCTGATGAGGACGAGCGCGACAATGCCCGCGATGGTGATCGTTGGGACGACGACCCGCTGCGCCAGCCACCCGAGGGGGACGAGTGTCCACGCGAAGGCGAAGACCGCCCCCGCGACGATCAGCCACCGGTACCGCAGGGTGCTGACCCGCTGGACGAGCGAAGGCGCAAAACACCCGAGGCAGAACCACACGGCGAATAGGAATAGTCGCTCGACATTCGGGCCGAGGACAGGGCCGAGGACATCCAGATGCCCCACCAGCAACGGTCCGACCACGAAGGTCGCCAGGGCGCTCGCGCCCAGGGCCCAGCGGGGTCGCCCGACCGCGACCTTGGCGACGGCGATGTACACGACGAGCGCAGGGAGATACCAGAAGTGCGTCCCGGCGAGCAATAGTGACTGAACCACCATCGGGAGGTGGCCCGCGGGGTCGCCAGGAGCAGCCCGGAATGACCATGGCGCCGCGATCAGACAGGTCCAGATAGCGAAGACCCACAGCGGTGTTGCAAACCGCGAGCGCCAGAGGTCCCCCCAGGGCCGGGTGATCGCCCGTTGCGCCAAGAGTCCCGAAACGAGGAAGAACAGCGGGATTCGCACCGGGACGAGTACGCGGCTGAGTTCGCGCCAGACGATGAACGACCGATGCTCGAACACCCACGGCGCGACGTACCCGGCGAACCACGTCGTGACGTGGTAGACGACGATGAGGAGGATCGCGAGAGCCTTCGCGATGTCGACCCAGTCCTGTCTTGGTCGGGCCGACGCCGGCCCGAGCCCGGTCATGCCATGGTCGATCCCGACGCCGCACCCACGACGATGCGGGGCGTGCCCGCCCAGCGGCTCTCGTCGGTCGCGTTGCGTCCGTCCACGAGAAGCCGGATGCCGGGCAGGTCCGCCGGAGTCAGCTCCCGATACTCGTCGTGGTCGGTCTGCAGGATCGCCATGTCGACGGTCGCACCGGCGCTGTGCGCGGCGAGCCCCAATCGACCGAGCTCATCGTCGTCATACAGCGGGTCGTGCACCGTCACGACGGCTCCGCGCTGGCGGAGCGCCTCGACGGTCGGGAACACGCCCGAGAAGGCGGTCTCCTTCACTCCCCCGCGGTACGCGGCACCCAGCACGACCACGCGCAGCCCTTCCAGGGATCCGAGCAGCTCCTCCGCCCGGGCGACGAGGCGCTCGGGCATCGAAGCGTTGAGCAGGCGGGCTGTACGAACGATGTCGGCATCCGGGTCGGTCGAGAGGTAGAGCCGCGGATAGACGGGGATGCAGTGTCCCCCGACGGCGATGCCGGGCCGGTGGATGTGGCTGTAGGGCTGCGAATTGCACGCCTCGATGACTTGGTACACGTCGATACCGTGGTCGCCGGCGAACAGCGCGAACTGATTCGCCAGCCCGATGTTCACGTCGCGGTAGGTCGTCTCGGCGAGCTTGGCCATTTCCGCCGCCTCGGCACTTCCGAGGTCCCACACGCCGTTGGGTCGGGGCAGATCGGGGCGCTCGTCGAACTGCAGCACCGCTTTGTAGAACTCGCGGGCCCGTTGTGCGCCGGCCCCCGACAGTCCACCGATGAGCTTGGGGTAGCGGCGCAGGTCCGCGAAGACGCGACCGGTGAGCACACGCTCAGGCGAGAACACCAGGTGGAAGTCGTCGCCCTCGGTGAGCCCGGAGCCTTCTTCGAGAAGCGGCTTCCACCGATTCCGGGTCGTCCCCACCGGGAGGGTCGTCTCGTAGGAGACGAGGGTGCCGGGAGTGAGATGCTGCGCAAGGGACCGAGTGGCGGCGTCCATCCACGCAAAGTCCGGCTCCCACGTACTGTCGTCCACGAACAGCGGCACGACGAGGACGACGGCGTCCGCCGAGGGGACGGCTTCGGCGTAGTCGACGGTGGCGCGCAGGCGCCCGTCCGCGACCAAGCGCGCCAGCTTTTCCTGCAGGTGGGCTTCACCGGGGAACGGCTCGACGCCCGCGTTGATGGACGCGACAGTGCTCGCGTTGACGTCGACCCCGATGACCTCGTGGCCCGACTCGGCGAACTGAACGGCGAGAGGAAGCCCGATTTTTCCAAGGGCGATCACGGCGATGCGCATACACCCCAGTCTATAAGCGGAGCTCCGCGGCTATCTCCGACGCAGGAGCAGCGCGACGAGCGTCGCGAGCACGAGCCCGGCGACACCGACAGCTGTGTTCCTCGCCAGCGGCAGGAACCGAGAAGCCCCAACCTTGATCAGAGCGGATGCCGCGACATAGCGCGGCTGCGCCTGAGCATGGAAGAACGCCGTGAACTTCGCCGGCCGGACCATCGCCCAGTGCCGAGGATTCGCCATTTGTTCGCTCAACCGGTGCACGACCTCGAGATCGGGCTCGCCGCGGCGCAGCTCGTCGACGGTGAGCCGATGAATCAGCGCGATGTAGCCGAGGCTGCGGGGCGAGATCGACTCGATCATGTCGACGACCTCGCGGAAGGCCCGCACATCATCGCGGGTGAATCCGCGCCCGCCGTCTCGGATGCGGACGGTGTCCATGAGGTTGCGGCGCAGTAGCTTGGTGGCGAGCGCGTCGCGGTAGCCGGGAGCCAGAGAGCGGACGAACGCGCTGCCCAGCACCTCGCGGATGGCGGAGAGCTCCTGCCGCACCGGCTTGGGATCCCACGTGACGCGTACCGGAGCGTCGGCGTGCTCGATGTACGCCGCGACTCCGGCCGCCGGCACGACGCGTCCGAGCGCCCACAACCGGGTGACGAACGGGAGGTCGCCGCCGCTGCGGGCACCGTCCATGAGGCGCAGTCGCAGGCGCTCCACGGCATCCCGCCGCATGAGTCCCAGCGGCGCGCTGCGGTAAGGCAACCGATCCTTCGCGAAGTCGAGGACGCCCGTCTTCCACACGCGCTTGGCCGGTGAGCGGACGACAGCGCGCCGGTCGCCCCGCACGACCTTCGCGATGACGGCGTCTGCGCGGTGACGCTCGGCGACAGCACGCCACTGCGCGACAGCACCCGGATCGAGCTCGTCGTCGGAGCCCATGATCCCCACGTAGTCCGCATCCGAGACGGCGAGACCGAGATTGAACGGACCCGAGGGGCTCGGGACGCCGTCGTCGAGCTGAATGAACCGCACGCGCCCGGGAGACCGTTCGATGACGTCGGCCAGTTCGGCCGTCACAACAGCGGCGGGCAGGTTGTGGCAGACGACCAGGGCGCGGATTGACGGATCGCCGTCGCTGAGCACCGATCCGACGGCGCGACGGATGTTCCGCCGGACGTCGTGCACGGCGATGATGATGTCTACGGTTCTGTCACTCACCGGTATGCCTCTCGTAGATCGAGCGATAGGCCTCGCGGAAGGCGGTCTCGCTGAACCGCGCGCACAGGTCCCGTCCGTGCTCGCGCACCGCCTCACGGTCGAGCTCGGCCGCCCGGAGGATGGCCGGCGCGATCGCTGCCGCGTCACGGCTGACGGCTTCGCCGACAGCGGGCGCGACGAAGGTGTTGTGCTCTCCGGCACCGGTCACCACGACGGGCGTCCCCATCGAGAGCGCTTCCACCGTCGCGAGCGAGAAGGTCTCGCCGTTGGTAGGAAGCAGGAACACGTCGGCGTCCGCGAGCGCTTGCGCGACTCCGGCACGGTCCCGATGCCCCGGCGCGCTTCGGATCACATCCGCTCCCTGCGCGAGGAACTCCGCTCGGTCCGCTCCGTCACCGATCCAGTCGAGCTCGATCGCGACGCCGCGATCGCGCAGGCGTCGGATCGCCTCGAGCGCGATGCGCCACCCCTTCCACTCGACGAGGGACGCGACGACGACGACCCGCAGAACCCCGCCTCGCTCGTGCCGGACGGTCGAGGGGACCGGTAACTCATCGACGATGTTCCCCACCACCGACACCGGGCGCTTCCGCACAGCCCGGATACGGTCGGCGAGATGCTCGCCGACGGCCACGACCTCGTCGGGGCCGTGAAGGAGCATGCCGAGGGCTGCTCCACTGCCGACGGGGCCCTCGTCGACGAGTCGCGGGATGGCGCCCCAGTGCTCGGTGTGGACCCAGGGGCGTCGGGGACGACGCAGCGCGAACGGCATAGCGGCGGGCGCGGCCATCGTGTGCACGATGTCGACGCCCCTGTCGACATTGTCCAAGTGTCGCTGCACCGAGACCCAGCCGCGCGGCGAGCGCACATCGACCGGGATCCGTCGCACACGCGCCCCTCCGTCCACGAACGCCCGCCGTCCGTCGTCGAGGCGGCGTCCGACGAGGTGCAGCACCTCGACGTCGTGGTCCCGTGTGAGCGCCTGCACATCCCGTGCGATGAACGACCCTGCGCCCGGGTTCTGGCGCGTGGGGTACCAGGACGTCACCACTCGCACGCGCACTCACCGAGAATAACAGCGCGGGTGCGTTCGGCCGGGCCGCTTAGCATGGAGGGATGCCTCGTTCCCCGCGCGTTCTGCACCTCAACGACTGCGCCTTCGTCGGACGACACATCGTGACAGCGGCACGCGACAGCGGCCGTCCGTGGCGCATCATCCCGCCGGAGAAGTCGTGGCCCGCGGTGCGGCCCGGTCGCACCAAGCCCTCCAAGCCCGCGCTCGCCCGAACCTTCGCGCGCATCGCAGCGGGGGCCGCATGGTCGCAGGCGATGCACGTGCACTTCGCCACGACGGCGAGCCGGGTCCTCCCCTGGTTCGTCCCGTCACGTCCCTACGTCCTGCACCTGCATGGCACCGACATCCGCACCCGCTGGGCGTCGAGCGAACACGCCAAGATCCAGTCGTATATCGACCAGGCAGCGCATGTCTTCTACTCGACGCCTGATCTCGCCGGTAACGCCACCCAGGCACGAAGCGACGCCGAGTACCTGCCGATCTTCATCGATCCGCGGCAGCTGCCCCTGTGGCGCCCGCAGCCCTACGTGGCCTTCTCCTCGCGCTGGGAGGACGTGAAGGGCCAGCGCGACATGTTGACGGTCGCTCGCGGGCTGATCGCGGCTGGGGTCGAAGTCCGCGGCCTCGACTGGGGTCCCGGTGCCCCCGAAGCGGCCGCGCTCGGCGTGAAGCTCGAGCCGCGGATGTCGCACCCGGACTATCTCGACTTCCTCTCGCATGCGTCGGTCGCCGTCGGGCAGTCGAACTCGGTGCTTGGCGTTTCCGAGCTCGAGGCCCTCGCGATCGGGGTGCCATTGGCGGCCGTCGGCGATCACCTTCCCGGGCCCGACGGCGGGCGTCTGCCCATCCGCGAGGGCACCCCCGCAGCCGTGACCGAGCAGGTGCTCCGCGACCTGTCCGACCCGCGCGCGGCGTCCGCCGAGCTCGCGGCCGATGACTGGGCGCGCACCTGGCATACCGCGGCACGCTACCTGCCCCAGCTCGACGAGACCTACCGGCGCATCATCCGGCATCACTGATCAGGTCAGGCCCGCCAAGCGCGCCTGGGCGGCGAAGTCGGGTGCCTGACGGACGACCTCGTCGAACGTTCCCTTGGCGACGATGCGTCCGTCTGCGAAGAAGCACACGAGGTCGGCACGGCGCACCGTCGACAGGCGATGCGCCACCGTGATGACGGTCACGGCACCGCGCAGCCGTTCCATCGCAGCGGTGACGGCGTCCTCGGTCGTCGTGTCGAGGGCGGACGTCGCTTCGTCGAGGACGAGGACGACCGGCTGGGGATAGAGGGCACGTGCGATACCGAGTCGTTGGCGCTGACCTCCGGAAAGGGCGAGACCGCGCTCGCCGATCCGCGCGTCGAGCCCGCCTTCGCGGGCCTGCAGGAAGGTGCCCAGCTGCGCGCGGTCGATCGCGGATGCCGCCGCGTCTCGGTCGTAGTCCGTGCTCCAGGTGAGCGCGACGTTCTGACCGATGGTCCCATCGAACAGGGCGACATCCTGCGGCACGTATCCCACGCGTGAGCGCCAGGTGCCGAGGACTCCCCGGAGATCCTGGCCGTCCACGCGGATCGATCCGGCGGAGGGCGTGATGAGGCCGAGAAGCAGATCAACCATCGTCGACTTGCCTGCGCCCGAGGCTCCGACGAAAGCGACGTGCCCGCCGAAGGGAATCTCGAGATCGACGTCGGCGAGTGCGGGAACCGCGCTGCCGGGGTAGGTGAACGACACACCGCTCAGGACGAGGCGTTCCGGCTGCGGGTCGAGCGCACCATAGCCGACGGACTCCGCATCGCGAACGTACTCGTCCGCCGCTCGGATATCGCGCATCACGGCGCGGGCATGCGGCATGGTCGACGCCGTCGAGGTCATCACACCCTGGAACTGCAGCATCGAGGGCACCATCCGGAAGCTGGCGAGACCGAACAGGGCGATCGACGTGAACGCCGTCTCGACGCCGCCGGTCGCATAACCGACGCCGCCGATGAGGAGGAAGCCGAGAATGATGGCGGAGTCGACGACGAATCGCGGGATGGCGCCGAGGAAGCCGATGGTGGCGCGCGCGCGCACCGCCTGCTCGCGATTGGCGCTGACGAGAGAGGCGACCTCCTGCGCTTTGTCGCGCAGCGTGATCTCCTTCAGCGCCTGCACCATCTCCGTCATGAGCTGAGCGGTCTTGAAGGAATAGTCACGGTTGATGCGTCCGTTGCGGACAGCACGACGCGAGACCCAACCGTAGAGCAGCGCGGCGACCAGCCCGAGGTAGAGCAGCGTGACGGCGGCGATCAGCGGCTGCGAAACGACGAGCACCAGCAGCACGGACAGGAAGGTGACGACCTGCGAGGGCAGGGAGGCCGCGGGGAGCAGCAGACCGGACGTCGTGTTGGCGATGCCGACATCCGCCATCCGGACGAGCTCGGACGAGTTGCGCTTGAGCCGCTCGAGCCACGGAGCGCGGATGTACGCCTCGAACAGCCGGTTGCCGATGGTCAGCTCGAACTCGGCCATGCGGCGCGTCACGTACCACTGCTGCGCGAGGGCGATCATCGACTTGACGACCATGAGAGCGCAGGCGCCGACCAGCAGCCAGATGACGGCAGCGGAGGACACCTCGCCGAACACCGGCAGCGTCACCGGTCGGCCGACGGCGAACGAGCCCAGCACCAGCGCCAGGAGGCCGAGCGCCACGATGTCGATCAGCGCGAGCGCCGAGGAACTGATCGCGTAGCGGGTCAGAAAACCTCGAGCGTTCGGCGGAAGCAGCCGGAGGAGCTCCCGCAACGACAGCCAGAGTTCTTTCACTGCGGTCCCCCGGCGCGCGATGACGGTTGCGCGATCAGAGCGTCGCCGCCTTCGCGGTCTTGGCGGCGCTCAGCGCCGTCTCGACGACGGACAACGTTCGCAGCCCATCGGCCATGGTCACGACGTCGCTGGGTCGTCCGAGCACCGCGTCACGGAAGGCCTCGTGCTCGACACGGAGAGGCTCGCGCTTCGGGAAGGCGAACCGGATCACATCCCCCTCGGACACGCCGCGGAAACTCGACACCGATTCCCATTCGAGCGGGATAGTCCCGTTCGCGTAGAAGGTGAGATCACCGGTCGCGGTGTCGGCGACGAAGGCTCCCCGCTCCCCCGTGACGACCGTGACCCGCTCCTTCATCGGCGACAGCCAGTTCACCAGGTGATTCACGATGACGCCCGACGCCAGCCGTCCAGTGATCGCGATCATGTCCTCGTGCTCGCGGCCGCTGCGGTGAGCGGTCTGGGCGAATACGCGTTCGTAGGTACTGTCGCCGACCCACGCGGTCAGGTCGATGTCATGCGACGCCAGATCTTTGGTCACCCCGACATCGGCGATGCGGGCCGGGAACGGGCCCTGACGGCGCGTCTGGATCTGATAGACCTGGCCGAGTTCGCCCTCGCGGAGGCGACGCCGCATCTCCTGCAGCGCAGGATTGAATCGCTCGATGTGACCGACGGCTCCCACGAGGCCGGCGGCGTCGAATGCCTCGACCATGCGCGCCCCGGCCTCGACCGTGTCGGCAATGGGCTTCTCGACGAGGGTGTGCACGCCGGCCGCACTGAGCCGCAACGCGGCGTCCTCGTGGAATCGGGTCGGAACCGCCACCACGGCCATATCGATCCCCGCGGCGATCAGCGCGTCCACGTCGTCGAGCACAGGCAGCGAGCCGGCGACGCCGAAGGGATCGCCCGCGGGATCCGCGATCGCGACCAGCTCGACCCCGTCGACCTCACGGAGGACGCGGGCGTGGTGGCGTCCCATCATGCCGACGCCGAGGAGTCCCGCACGCAGCGTCATTCGGCACCCGCCGATGCCAGCGCATTGACCGCCGCGACGACGCGCTCCAGATCGCCGTCGCTCAGCGAGGGGTGCACCGGCAGCGAGATGACCTCGGCCGCAGCACGCTCGGTCTCGGGAAGCTCCAGGCCGGGTGCGAACGAGGCGAGCGAGGGCAGACGATGATTCGGGATCGGGTAGTAGACGCCCGATCCGACCTGGTATTCATCCCGCAGCGCGCGGACGAAGCCGTCACGGTCCTCGGGGACTCGGATCGTGTACTGGTGGTACACGTGGCGTGCGCCCTCGACGACCGGGGGAACGACGACCCCGCGGAGGTTGTCGTCGAGGAACCGGGCGTTCGCCCGGCGCTTCTCGGTCCACGCTTCGACCTTCGTCAGCTGCACCCGTCCGATGGCGGCATGGATGTCGGTCATCCGAGCGTTGAAACCGACGACCTCGTTCTCGTACTGACGCTCCATCCCCTGATTGCGCAGAAGACGCACGCGGCGGGCGAACTCCTCGTCGACGGCCGAAACCATGCCGCCCTCGCCGCTCGTCATGTTCTTGGTCGGATAGAGCGAGAACATCGCGAACGCGCCGAAGGTGCCGACAGGGCGGCCACCGAGCGCCGCACCGTGAGCCTGTGCAGCGTCCTCGAAGAGGGCGACACCGCGTCGCGTCGCGATGTCGGCGAGTTCGTCCATCCGAGCCGGGTGACCGTACAGGTGAACGGGGAGGACGCCGCGGGTCCGCGAGGTGATCGCCTGCTCGACGGCCGCGGGATCGAGGGAGAACGTGTCGGGCTCGATGTCGACGAAGACGGGCGTCGCGCCGGTGAGGGCCACCGAGTTCGCCGTGGCCGCGAAAGTGAAGGACGGGACAATCACTTCGTCGCCCGGTCCGATCCCGGCCGCCAGAAGGCCGAGGTGCAGGCCGGACGTACCGGAGTTCACCGCGACCACGGGCCGCGACTCGACGAAGTGCGCCGCGAACTCCTGCTCGAACGCGGCCACCTCGGGGCCCTGGGCGATCATGCCGGACCGGAGCACGCGGTCGACGGCGGCGCGTTCCTCATCGCCCACGATCGGACGAGCGGGCGGGATCATTTCAGTCATCGCGACTCCTTCAGCATTCCGGCGGATTCGGTGTAGCGCTCGCCCGTGCTCGGGCAGACCCACACGCCGTCCTCCGCTTGTTCGAGGCGTACCCCGGCTTTCCCCACCCAACCGATGCGCTTGGCCGGCACTCCCGCGACCAGCGCGTGGTCGGGCACGTCGCGCACGACGACCGCGCCGGCTGCAACCATGGCCCAGCGGCCGATGCGCACGGGGGCGACGCAGGTCGCGCGCGCACCGATGGACGCCCCGTGCTCGATTTCGACCCCGACGGGCGTCCAGTCGTCCGCGCTCTTCAATTCACCCTCGGGGGTGATCGCGCGCGGGTAGGTGTCGTTCGTCAGGACCGCGGCCGGACCGATGAACACACCGTCGGCTAGGCGCGCCGGCTCGTAGACGAGCGCGAGGTTCTGGATCTTGCAGTTGTCGCCGACCGTCACCCCGGAGCCGATGTACGCTCCGCGGCCGATGACGCAACGGCGTCCGATGCGCGCACCCTCTCGGATCTGGGCCAAGTGCCACACCGCGGTGCCCGCCCCCAGGGAGACATCAGCGGCGACGTCGGCTGAGTCCACCACGCGGGTGTCATGTGAATGGGTCATCTCAAACTTCCCGTGCGCACCGCGAGAAGGCGCACACCGTATTCATCCTAACGAGCCCGTCTGCGACGACCCCGTGTAAACCCCGGGTCGTCAGCGGCGGCGAGCGTCACGTCGGCTGCGCGGCGAGCGACGGCGCGCCCGGAGAGATTCCGCGCCGCCCAGGCCGCCACCGCGGCCCGACGCTCCGCAGACGGCTCGGCCGAGGCCGTCTCGATCAGCGCGGCGGCGACCGGTTCGACATCCCACGCGGTGCCGGCACCCAGATCGTTGTCGACCACGAGCGAGCGCACGGGGTCCGGCCCCGCGTAGACGACCGGAGTGCCCACGGCGAGTGCGGCGTATGCCTTCGTCGGAACGGCGAACTCGTACCCCCCGCCCTCGCGGATCGACGCCAGCGCCGCACGCGCTCCCCGGATCAATCGAGCAGCCTCAGGAGCCGGCACCTGCTCGCGGAAGCGCACGAGGTCATCGAGGCCGAGCTGCCTCGTGCGCGCTTTCAGCTGATCCCATTCGCCACCCTGACCGACGAACAAGGCGGTGATCGCGTGTCCCCGAGAACGCGCGACCGCCAGCGC
This sequence comes from Microbacterium sp. 1262, assembly GCF_040544895.1. Classification (NCBI taxonomy): domain Bacteria; kingdom Bacillati; phylum Actinomycetota; class Actinomycetes; order Micrococcales; family Microbacteriaceae; genus Microbacterium; species Microbacterium sp. 1262. The sequence continues at coordinate 259,037 of NZ_JBEPKU010000001.1, read as the reverse complement.
GTCCACGAAGACTCCCGCACCGTGCCACTGGCTGGCGGTGCCGATGTAGACGACGTGAGCGGCCGCGTCGGGCGTCACCGCCGGGTGGAAGGTCTCGTCGTCGACGCCGTGCCCCACGGCGGTCACGTGCGCGCCGGGGGCCAGGGCGCGCACCGTCGCCTCGACTCCCGCGGTCACCGCGAGCACCGCGCGCGCTCCGCCGAGCGACCACGTCTCGAGGGCGCGCACGAGCCGCACGACCATCCGCGGTGCGCTCGTTGACTCGGCCGCGACGGAGACGAGGTCGGCTGCGTAGTAGACGTATGGGACCCGCCGGATGGCGCTGGCGATGCGCACGACGGTTCCGGTCGTCGGCGGGGGCTCCACGACCACGACATCCGCTCGCGGGCCGAACAGCACGCGGAAGAACGCCGGGATGTCGAAGCTGAGGTAAGGCAGGTAACCCCGCACCTGCCCGGATCGATCTCGGAGCACCGGCCAGCGGCGAACCCGTCCGGCCAGACGCACCGACGTCGCTGACCGCGGTGCACGGCTGGTGAGAACCTCGACATGGTGTCCGCGCTCGTCGAGCTCTCGGACGAGGAGCGAGAGCCGCAGACTCGCCGCAGCCGGTTCCGGCGCATAGATTCGCGAGACGACCTGGATGCGCATGACCCCTCGATCCTAACCACCCCGGGCTTCTCGTCCGCGTCTGCGACAATGAGACCGTGTCCCCCGCCATCCCTCCCGTCGATCGCGTCGGCGCCATCACCTGGGTGGTGGTTCCCCTCTACAACGAGATGACGGTCATTGGGGACGTGGTTCGCGAACTCGCCGCTCACTTCCATCACGTCGTCTGCGTCGACGACGGCTCTCGCGACGACTCGGTCGCTGCTGCCGTCGCGGCCGGAGCCACGGTCGTGCGGCATCCGGTCAATCTGGGGCAGGGCGCGGCGCTGCAGACGGGAATCGAGTTCGCTCTCTCACACCCGCAGGCGGAGTACCTCGTCACGTTCGACGCCGACGGGCAGCATCGCGTCGAGGACGCCGTAGCCATGGTCCGCCGAGCGCACGACGAGAACCTGGCCATCGTCTTCGGTTCGCGCTTCCTCGATGACCGCACGCGGCCGGGATGGGCCAAGAAGATCGTGCTGAAGACCGCGGTCTGGGTCACGAACATGACGACGGGCACCCGCCTCACCGATGCCCACAACGGATTGCGCGTGCTGCGGCGCGACGCGGCCGCGCGGGTCGATCTGCAACAGGACCGCATGGCGCACGCGACGGAGATCGTCCTACAGCTCAACCGCACCGGTCTCCCGCACGCCGAACACCCGGTGGAGCTGCGTTACACCGACTATTCGAAGGCGAAGGGGCAGAGCCTGCTCAATGCCGTCAACATCCTCGTGGACCTGGTGGTGAAGTGATCGTGGGCATTCAGATCCTGCTGATCGGGTCCATCCTCGTCCTGGGGTTCCTTCTGCTGCGCAAGCCGGGGAGCGACACCCACCAGGCGCTGCGCCGCATGCTCTTCGCCGCGTTCGCCCTCGTTGCGATCCTGTCCGTGCTGTTCCCGCAGTGGCTGACGTGGCTCGCGCAGCTGATGGGCGTCGGACGCGGCACGGATCTTCTGCTGTACGCGCTCGTCGTCGTCTTCCTCGCGTTCGTCTACGCGCAGTACCGAGCGAACGCCGGTCTGCAACGCCAGCTCACCCGGCTGGCGCGAAGATTCGCGATTCAGGAGGCGCTCCTCGCCGAAGCCCGGCAGCTTCGCACGGACGCCGAAGGGACACCCGCATCGCCCTCGGACGGGCACGCGACCGCTCCCTCGCCGCAGCACCGAGCCGCTGTCGATGACGGTAGCGGTGATGAGCCCAGCGTCTAGCAGGAGGTGACGCGCCAGAGCGATGCGTCGCCCTCGCGGTCGACCAGTTGGAAGCCCGGCCGCTCATCGATGTCGGCAAACCCCGGCATCATCCAGCGTCCGGGGTACCACTCACCCGGTCCGAAGTCGAGCAGGTAATCCGCGCCGAAGACGGCGAGCGCGTCGCAGACGGCCGGGTCGTCGCTGACATTGCGCAGGTTCTCGGCGAGGAGCCAATACGGGTCGGCCGACGGCGGCGCCCACGTGCGCGGGATCACGTCGCGCCCGCTCAGCGCATAGCCGAAAGACGCGCCGGTGCTCGGGTTGGCGATCACGACGGCATCCTCGGGCAGGACATCGTCGAGACGTTCGAGCAGTGCGAGCTCGTCCTCCGAGACGAAGGAGGTCGCCGACACCTCGTAGGCATGCGGATCCGTTTCGCTGGCGAAGACGTCTCGTCGCTCGACACGCGGCGTCGCAACCGTCTGGACGATCACGGGAACGCACAACAGCAACCCCACTGCGCCGGCCACGAGTGCGCGCGAGGAATAGCCGTCGGTGCGCCGCCGCGCGAGCGCCGAGATGCGGTCCGCCACGGCGGCGACTGCCGCACCGGCGAGCACGAGCCCGAAGACGGGAACGATGGCAGCGAGCCGGTACGGGTCCTCGTACCACGGCCCCACGAGCGCCGCCCGCACCTGATCCGACCCCACCGCCGCGGCGACGACGTACAGACCGGCGCTCACCGCCCATGCGGAGGCGATCGCTCGGATGCGCCACCCGCCCGCGGCCAGACCGGCCAGCAGGCCCAGGAGCATCGCGATGCTGACGGACAGAGCCGGCGCATAGCCCAGGAAGCCGTTGACGCCGACCTCGATGGCCGCCGAACGGATGCGGGTGTGCGGCTCCCAGGTGGCGGAGACGCTGGCTCCGAAGTACCACCACACCCAGATCAGCGCGCCGGCCGCTGCAACGGCTGCGATCAGGCCGGTCAGCCCCGCGCGCTTCCTGCGCGCGAAGCGCTCCGGCAGCGACCACAGCAGCAACGCCAGAGCGGCGACTCCCCAGGCGAGCGCGGTGGAGGGCTGCGCCACCATGACGGCACCGAGCGGGAGCAGGACGACCGCGAGCCCGCGTACCACTGCGCCGATGGCAACACGCCGCTCGAGCGCGTTCGCGCCGCCGGCGACATGCTCGGAGACGCGTGCGGGGATGGTCGTGGCGACGGCGGCGGGGAGGAGCGCGCCGGCGAGCAGCTGCGGGTACAGGACGCCCCACTGCACGAGGCCGAGAGGGAATGCCATGACGGCACCCGCGACCGTGGCTGAAGCGCCGGCTGCGACGGGGCCGGCCACGCGGAAGGCGAGGAAGGCCAGCCCGAGGGGCCAGACCACGACGCCGATGACGAACGTCACGGCATTCGCCGCGAGGGGGATCGACGCGCCGGTCAGCGGCGGGATCAGGGCCGCGAGAGTGTGCCAGGCGGACGGGTAGAAGCCCCGGGCGCCGATGACCTCGGTGATCGCGAGCGGTGAGGCGATACCCGTCTCGGTCGCGAACCGCACCGCGCTCAGGTGGAAGGCCGCATCATTCGTCTGCGAGATGGCGTCGGGCGTGCCGAACTCGGCGACGAACCGGATGCCGAGCAGCACAACGCCCAGCAGAAGCCCGATCAAGACGATGGTGGTGTCCGTCCCACGGCGGGGGTCGACGCCGCCGAGACCCGGCCAGGGCAGAGCCCAGCGGATACCCCAGACCAGCAGCAAGAGGCCGGCGAACGCGATGAGCGCGCTGACGGGTGACCAGGGCAGGCCGAGCAGACCGAGCACAAGAGCCGAGCCCACGGCCATGACCACCGTGAAGGCGGGAGCGAGCGCCCACAGAGCCAGCGACCGGAGCCGCAGGATCGATCCCATCCCCAGCCCGGGCACGAGGACGACGATGGCCGCGACGATATACGCCGGGCTGCTCGCGAACCATTCGGTCACGCTAGTCGCCGATCTGCGCGATCGCTTCCTCGACCGGCCCGTCGAACACGACCTCGCCCTTCTGGATGACGATGCCGCGGCTGCACAGCTCGCGCACCATCTCCATGTCATGCGACACGACCACCAACGTCTTGCGTTGCTCGATCAGTTCGGCGAACTTCAGCCGGCACTTCTCGCGGAACGGGGCATCGCCGACGGAAAGGATCTCGTCAACGAGCAGGACATCGAGCTCGACGTGGATCGCGACCGAGAAAGCGAGGCGCATGAACATGCCCGACGAGTAGTGCTTGACCTCCTGATCGATGAACTCACCGATCTCGCTGAAGGCGACGATGTCGTCGTATCGCGCCTCGATCTCCTTCCGGCTCATGCCGAGGATCGCCGCGTTGAGAAACACGTTCTCCCGCCCGGAGAGCTCGGGATGGAAACCCGCACCGACCTCGATCAGTCCTGCGACGCGCCCTCGGGTGAGGACTTCGCCGCCATCCGGCTGCATGACGCCGGAGATGAGTTTGAGAAGCGTCGATTTGCCCGACCCGTTGTAACCGAGGATCGCGACCGACTCACCCTCTTCGATGACGATGTCGACTCCGCGCAGCGCATGGAACACGCTCGTCGTCTTCCGACCGCGCAGCCACGACACCACGCTGTCCTTCAGGGAGAAGGCGTGATTGAGCAGGAAGGTCTTCTCGACGCCGTCGATGATGATGCTCGGCCGCCGAGTGGCTGTGGTTGTCATAGGTCTTGCGCAAACCTTCCCTCGAGGCGACGGAACACGCTCTGTCCGAGGAAGAGGAACGCGAAGGAGATCACGAACGCCCAGATCGTGTTGATCCCGAGGGCGGGCGGCATCTCGAGCGCGCTGTCGCTGATGGGGAACCAGAACGCGTAATGGAAGAGCTCGACGGCCTGGGTGATGGGGTTCAGCAGGTACACCTCGAGCAGCCACGACGGCAGCCCGAGTGTTGTGAGTGCATCGCGGACCATCGTCCAGAAGTACAGGACCGGCGATGCCCAGGTGGCGAGCAGCAAGAGCAGCTCGACGACGTTCTCGGCGTCACGGAAGCGGACGTTGATCGCGCCGAAGAGCAGCCCGAGCCCCAGCGCGAAGATGAGGATGATGGCGACGGCCGCCAGGACGGCCAGGACCGACAGCAGCGATGCTTGGGCGAAAAGACCGAGGAAACCGCACACGATCAGCAGCAGAGCGAGCTGCGGCAGGAAGTGCACGAATGCTACGGCGGCGGCGGAGATCGCGAACAGCTGCCGAGGCAGGTAGACCTTGCGCACGAGGGGCGCGTTTCCCACGATCGAGGTCGTCGCGTTCTTGTACGCCTCCGAGAACAGGTTGATGACGATGATCCCCGAGAACAGGTACACCGCGTAGTTGGGAATGCCCCGCTCGAGGCTGAGGAAGAGGCCGAGCACGACCCAGAACACGAGGAACTGCGCAGCGGGGCGGACGTACGACCAGGTCCAGCCCAGCACGGAGTTCCGGTAGCGCGTGGTGACGCCCGTCCGGATCAGCAGCCGCAGCAGGTAGCGCCAACGCACCACGTCGAGCAGGCCCCGCCCCGAGCCGGGACGGGCGAATTCGCTGCGTGGCACGGCGGCGAACAGAGGAGATGTATCGGTCACGTTTCGCTATTCGGGTCGATGCGCGGAGGCGTCCGCAACCGGTTCATCATAGCCGGATCGGGCTGGGGGCCTGCCGAGGCCAGGCCTCAGCCGACCTGCTCGAAGCCGGCCCAACCACGCCCGATTTGTACGGAGCCGGAGAAGCCCCCGGCGCCGTTCCCGCGATACAGGAGCAGCGCGCCGGCCGCGGTCCGCGCGATCACGTCGGGGCGACCATCGCCGTCGAAATCGCCGGTGCCGACGAGGCTCGTCATCCCGGACCAACCACGACCGACCACTCGTCCGGGCGTCCAGGTTCCGTCGCCCTGCGCGGAGTAGAGCCAGAGGCGACCGTCGGTGCTGCGAGCGAGGATGTCAGCGGTGCCGTCACCGGCGAAATCGCCGACGACGGTGAGATCGACGAACCCTCCCCAGCCGCGACCGATCTGCTGCCCGCCTCCGAGCCAGCCCCCCGCGCCGTCGCCGCGGTAGAGCAGCAGCCGCCCGGCCGAGTCGCGCGCGATGACATCGACGTGGCCATCGCCGTCGAAATCGATGCCGCCGATGACGGATGTGAACGTCCCCCAGCCGTTCCCGATCGATCGGGGCGGTCCGACGCGTCCGTCACCCGCTCCGGGGAGCAGCACGAAGCGCCCGTTGGGCTCGATGCGGGCGACGTCGACATGACCGGTGCCCGAGAAGTCTCCGAGGCTCACCAGCTTCGCACCGGCGGGCCAGTCGGTTGCCAGCGAGAGCGTTCCCGCCCAGCCGCCCCGCCCGTCGCCCCGGTACAGAGTCAGGCCCGGCGGGGCGACCGCGAGTACGTCTGCACCGCCATCACCGTCGATATCGCGCACGAACGGCGGGCTCACGACCGGCGCGCCTGGCCCTGCGAGCGAGACCATCCCGCCCCAACCGCTCCCGACCGGCGCGACGTGGGCGAGTCCACCGCCCGTACCGCGGTACAGGTGGAGGGCTCCATCGTTATGACGAGCGACGAGGTCCGGTTTCCCGTCTCCGGTGAAATCACCGATCGCGGCGAACGCGGCCATGGATGTCCAACCCCGGCCCAGGTTGATCGCCGCCCCGAACCCCCCGCTTCCCGTGCCCGGATACAGGCGCAGCACACCAGCGTCATCGCGGGCGATGATGTCGGTGTTGCCGTCACCCGTGAAATCCGACCCGCCGACGAGCGCAGTCATGCTACCCCACCCGCGGCCCGCACGCTCACCGGCCTGGAAACCGCCCTTGCCGTCACCGCGCCACAGCATGAGGGACGAGCCCTGAATGCCGACGAGATCCGGGATGCCGTCTCCGTCGACGTCGCCGGCCGCTGACATCAGCCGGACCGACCGCCAGTCGCCGTCGATCTTCGTCGGGGTTCCCAGCGAGGACCCGTCGCCTCGGAACAGCCAGAGATCACCACTGGCGTCGACCCCGATGAGATCACGGTGACCGTCACGGTCGAAGTCTCCGATGCCGAGGATGGAACGCATTCCGGTGTTGCGAGCGAGCGCGACGGCCGAACCCCAGCGAGCGGGAGCGGCGTAGGGGTACGCCCAAATAGTTCCGTCCGAACCCGCCGCGAACAGATGGGACGCGCCGTCGAGGTCGAGAGTCGGCGTTGGCTGCGAGTTGACTGGCGCGATATAGCGGGAGTGAACCCAGGCGACACGCCCGTGCGCGTCGACCCGCACCCACTCACCGTAGGTCGCCCGGCGCACGACCATCTCTCCGCCGGACAGGGTGATGACTCCGGTTCCGCACCGCTCATCGGGAGCGCGGCGAGCGTTGAGCGCGTCCGCCGTCACGACGTAGATGCCCGAGACCGCCGCGACCTCTTCTTCACGCGGCGCCGCGCAGTAGTCGGGCTGTGCGCTGCCGAACCACTGGTGGAAGAACCGGAAGAAGTTGCGATTGCCGTAGGAGGAGCATCCGTCCCCCTCCCCCGTGACCGCCAGCAAGGACGCGGCGTTGGGCTGATACGGCGTGTAGTAGTACAGCGCCGAAGTCGCCTTGTTCTCGATGTAGACCGGTGACGAGCCGCACTGATCGACCCACTGGCCGTTCACCAGCGCCGGCGGGTGATACAGGATGTTCCACGTCCGACCCGGCGCGTACCAGGTGAAGAAGTTGCTGGTCCCCGGCGGGTTCTCGTAGCGGCGAAGTTGACGTGCCGCTCCGTACACCTGGTTGAAGAATCCGTAGTACGCCGAATCGCAGCCCGCCGTGTCGGGGCAACCCTGCCCCATCGCGATGCGGTACTGGGAGTCGTACGGGTACGTGTCGGTGACGAGGCCCTGCTCCTTCTGCAACATCACGATGAGCACCTGCGGATTGAGGCCGCATGCCTGGGCGACCTTCGTGATGATGCGTGCCGCGCTCTCGACGCCCCCGCCCTCGTAGGTGCGGCACATCGGATCGGCTGCGATCCACCGCGTCTGGTCCGTCTTGTCCTTCAAGCAGACGTAGCCTGACCGGCACGTGGTCACTTGTGAGTTGAGGAAGTCCTGAACCTGGCCCTCGTTCATCGCGGCGCCGTTGTAGAAGATGGCGTCCGAGATGATGTTGCCGGCGCGGAACTGCGACATGTCAACGGCCGTCGGCGCGGACCGTCCGAGCGTGGCTGCAGACGCGGCGCCCTGCACAGCCTGGTTCGGCTGGGCCGCTGCCGGAGCCGTGGCGGACATGCTCACGAGCAGTCCTGCGGTCACCGCGACGGCGACGAGAGGCGAAAGCAGTCGCCGCGACAGGGTGTTCCACCTTCGACTCATGTGAACAGTGTGACCGATGTTGTTCCAGTCTGCGAAACAGAAATCGATCGGCCGTGCATCACGACCCCGTCACAGCTCGGCGTGCAGCGCCCAGACCCGCTCCGCGTGATCCCGCCACGAGAAGGCTCGTCCGCGATCGCCGGCCCGCACCGCCCATCGGTGCAGCTCGTCGGGGGTGGCCAGCACCTCGCCGGCGGCGTCGCGCAGCTCGGCGAACGGAGCGATGCGCGCCCCGTCGAGCAGCACTTCGCGGTGCACGGGCGAATCAGCGGCCACGACCGGTACGCCCAGCACCATCGCCTCGATGGCGCGCCACGGGAACGCGGACTGCTCCGACAGCGCGATCAGCAGCACCGCGGCGTCGAGGACGGCCGCACGGTCGGCGGCATCCAGTCGGCCGGGGATGATCACCCGGTCGCGGGCGATGCCGGCGTTCTCGATCACGCCGGCGATATCAGCCGGCTCGTCGAAGATCACGACGCTGACGGTCTCTTCGCCGGCGATCGACGACAGCACGGCGCGCAGCTGGTCCTCGGTGCCGCCGGCGACGATCGCGACCCGGTCGGGAACCCCGAGCTCGCGGCGGCGCCCGATCGCGTCCGTGGGCACGCGGAACCCATCCGGCGCAGCCCCGGGGATGACGCGGACCCGCGCTCCGAGCCGCGGGGCGATCTCGGCGAGGCGTTCGGCGAGGGCGTGGGTCGGGACGACCACGGCATCCGCGTGCTTCTCGGCGCGCTTGAGCAGCGCGCGCTGAGCCAGCACCGTCGCCCTGGGCAGCAGGGCGGGAGTCTCCCACGCGGCGAGGTCCCAGACCGTCACGACGGTCTGCTCGAGGTCGTGGGCACGGTCGTGCTTGACCAGCGGGGCGAGGAGCGTGGGGGCGTGCAGCAGTCCCCCGGCCACTCCCCCCGTGATGCCCATGGGCCACGAGGCCAGCAGCCCGGTGCGCGGGAACGGTGCGCGGACGGTCTGCGCCAGACCGGCGATCGCGGCGGCGGCATTGCCCGCATCCGAGGCGACTAACCCGGCGACTTCGCAGCGGGCCGGGGCGGTGGCGATGAGCGCGCGCGCCACCTCGAGCGATGCCTCCGCCGTGTCGGCGTCGACGACGTCGGCGAGCTGGTCGAGCACGAGCTTGAGGACGGTGGTCATCCCTCGGTCTCCGCTTCCGGTGTCGGCGGGTGCAGCGCGTTGCGCACCATCTCCTGCGCCAGCGCGAAGTCGGGGTCACGCTCCTCGATTCCGTTCTCGGGCGTGAGCTCGATCGTGGTGACCGGCTGTTCCTTGGCCTTCATCGCGATATCGGCGAGGAACGGCAGCAGATCGGCGGGGATGTCGGTCTGGACGAGCACCTGCCCGGCATCCGCGATCTCGGTGAACCGGTCGAGCACGTTCTGCGGTGTCATCTGCGCGAGGATCGCCTGCTGCAGCTCGCGCTGGCGACGCATCCGGTCGAAGTCGCTCGTCGTGTAGCGCGACCGGGCATACCACTGGGCGGTGTCACCGTCCATGTGCTGCTGGCCCGCCTCGATCCATCCCTCGGCCCAGTCGTCGGCCGGCTGCCCCTCGTACTGGGGCCCGCCGCCCTTGGGTAGGCGCTCGACGACGTTGATGTCGACACCGCCGAGCGCGTCGACGAGGTCGGCGAAGCCCTTCATGTCGATGAAGACGTAGTAGGGAATCGTGATTCCGAGGATGCCTTCGACGGCGTCCTTCGTCGCCTCCACCCCCGGCGACGATCCGTCGTCATGTGCGTCCGGATAGAGGGCGTTGCCGTCGCGACAGATCTCCACCTCGGTCTGCAGCTGGTTGATGCCGCTGCTCCACCCGCAGTTCGGGTCGACGCGTCCCTCGTGGACGTCGGGATACAGATCCTTCATCGGCCCCGGAGCGAACGGGAAGTGCCCCATGTCGCGCGGGACACCGGTGATCGTGGTCGCCCCGGTCTCCGCGTTCACGGACACGACGGAGATCGAGTCGAAGCGCATGGAGTCGCGGCCTTCACCACTGTCGGCACCGAGCAGGAGGACGTTGTAGTAGCCGTCCGACGGCGGAACGCTCGGCCCACTCGCACCGAACACGGTGCTGAGCGTCTCGCGAACGGAGTTCACGCGGTCGAACGTCCACGCGGCGGCCGACGTCGACGCGACGGCGAGCAGAATGGCCAGGAGCGGGACGCCGATGCGGGCCACCGTGCCCGCGCGCACGAGCTTCACCAAACGCAACGTGTCGACCGTCAGCACGATCCACAGCACCGCGTAGAACGCGATGACCACCTGGACGATCAGCAGGACGAACCAGTTGGTGGCGAGCGAGAGCAGCAGCGGGCGCCACAGCAGACCGGTCAGCACGGTCAGGAGCGCGATGACCCACATCGTGATCGTTGCGGCGAGACCGAAACGCCCCAGTCGGCGATTCCCGGCGAGCACCTGGGCAGAGCCGGGCAGGAGGAAGTTGAGCACGACGAGCCACCACCCGCGACGACCCATGACCTCGGGCGAGGTAGTGTCGGGATGCCGCAGCGGCCGCTCCTCGATAAGGCTTCCGCGTCGCGGCCGTGCGGAGTTGCGCGGCGGAGCGGTGACGGTCACAGGGATTCCTTGAGTCGGAGGTTCTTCTCCTCGACCTGCTGCTCGAGGCTGCGGGCGTACTCCTCCAGCCGATCGGCGAGCTCAGCGTCGCCCGCGCCGATGATGCGCGCAGCGAGGAGGCCGGCGTTCTTCGCGCCGTTGATCGACACGGTGGCCACGGGGATGCCGCCGGGCATCTGGACGATGCTCAGCAGCGAGTCGAGTCCGTCGAGGGTCGCGAGCTGCACCGGCACGCCAACGACCGGCAGCGGCGTCAGCGACGCGAGCATGCCCGGGAGGTGCGCCGCTCCCCCCGCGCCGGCGACGATGACGCGCAGCCCTCGCGCGCGTGCCTCACGACCGTAGCGGAGCAGCTTGTCGGGGGTGCGGTGGGCCGAGACGACTTCGACCTCGTGCGCGACACCGAGGTCGGTGAGCGCCTGCGATGCGTCGCTCATGACGCGCCAATCGGAGTCCGAACCCATGACGACTCCGACGAGCGGAGCGTCCGACGAATGCAGCGGCGAGGATGTCACCGACCCAGGTTAGGCGGGCCACCTGTGGAATCCCCGGAGCGGCGCGGTACCCCCGAGGGCTCAGTCGTCGAAGTTCGCCGCCACCACGCGGGCGTCGCCGACGACGGCGTCGAGGTCGTCGCCCGACAGGTTGACGTGTCCGACCTTGCGCCCGGGCCGCGGGGCCTTGCCGTAGGTGTGGACCTTCGCACCCGGGTGGGCTTCGAGAGCGGCGGGGATGCGCGCGGCGAGCGAGTCGGAGACGGGACCGCCCAGGATGTTGATCATGACCGACCACGGCGCTCGCGGAGCCGTGTCGCCGAGGGGCAGATCGAGCACCGCGCGGAGATGCTGCTCGAACTGTCCGGTCACGGCGCCGTCCTGACTCCAGTGACCGCTGTTGTGCGGGCGCATCGCGAGCTCGTTCACGAGGAGCCGGTCATCGGCCGTCTCGAAGAGTTCCACCGCGAGCATGCCGGTGACACCCAGCCCTTCCGCGATCGCGACCCCGATGTTCTCGGCGACCTCGATCAGGCGCTGACCCGCCCGCGGAGCCGGGGCGATGACCTCCGCGCACACCCCGTCGCGCTGCACGGTCTCGACCACGGGGTACGAACGCCACGCCCCGGAGGGCCGCCGCGCCACCTGCTGCGCGAGTTCGCGCGTGAACTCGACGAGCTCCTCGACGAGCAGCTGTCCCCCCGGCTGGAGGGCGTCAAGCCAGTCAGCGGCGTCGTCTGCGGAACGGACGACACGAACGCCTTTGCCGTCGTATCCACCGCGCGGCGTCTTCACGACCGCGCGCCCGCCGTTGTCGTCGAGGAAGGCTTGCAGGCCGGCGGCATCGGAGATCGCGGCCCACTCGGGCTGCGGCATCCCGAGCTCGGCGAGCCTCGCGCGCATGCGCAGCTTGTCCTGTGCATAGAAGAGAGCGTCGGGACCGGGGTGCACGGCGACGCCGTCATCGACGAGCGCCCGGAGCACCTCCTGCGGAACGTGCTCGTGATCGAAGGTGATGACATCGACGTCGCGAGCGAAGGCCCGGACCGTTTCGAGGTCGCGGTAGTCGCCCGTCGCGGTCGCCGCGATGGCTGCAGACATGCCCGGCTCCTCGGCCAGGACGCGCACATCGAGTCCCAGCTCGACGGCCGGCGCAATCATCATGCGGGCCAGCTGCCCTCCGCCGACGATTCCTACTCGCAACGACATGGCGCCTCCTCCGGGTTCGCATCCATCATCCCGCACACGAAGACGGGGTCGCACGCGTGAGCGGGCGCGATCATGCTCAGGCGTCGGAGCCGATGATCGGCATGCTGTGCGAGTCGCGATGCGCCAGAATCTGGCTCACCTCGACCTGGTCTGCCAGCACCTCGTGGACGAGGGCGACGGCCGGGATGCTCCGCAGCCGCATGGCGGGGTCGACGCCGTTCGAGAGCGTCAGCGTTCCCGTCCCGTTCAGGCGCTGGATCGGGCCGCGCGACTCGTCGATGCCGTAGCCACGGATATGGCTGAGCTCCGACCGGCGACGGACGATGAGTCCCGAGGTTTCGATGACCCGACGGGTCGTGATCGTGTACGAATGCGCGAGCCAGCGCAGGTACGGCAGCACGACGAGGAGCACGACCACCAGCCCCGCGGCCGACCACAGCATCACGTTGGTGAAGGGGTCGGGCACGTTCCCGGTGAAGTACCCCGTGACACCCGCGATGACGATGAGCAGCAGCGCCGGCAAGAGGAGCGGCCCGGCGTGCGGGCGCAACCGCGCGACACGAAGCTCGGGGGCCGCGGCACCGAGCGCTGGCGCGACGGGGCGACCGAACGAGGCTGCTGGCTGTGTCACAGCACCATCATGGCCCGCGGGTGCGACAACGCCTCGGCGGCACGCCCGGATGCCGCGAGGCCTCAGCCGACTCCGCGGACATGCACGACGTCGCCGGCTCCGACGACGCTCTCGACAGCGCCCGTCCGCACGACCAGGCGCCCGTCCTCATCGAGGCGCTCCGCCGTCCCCGTCAGCGTCTCGCCGCCGGGCAGCGAGACGACGACGTCCTCGCCGATCGTGACGCACGCCGCGGCGACCCGCTCCCGGAGGGCGTCGTCGGCGCCGCTCACCGCGAGGTGGGCGATGTGGTCGCGCAGGCCCGTGAGGTAGTCCGCGAGCAGTCGGTCCTCGTCGACCTCCACCCCCAGCACGGCGAACGAGGTCGCCGTGGCGACCGGCAGGTCGACCTCGGCCATCGTGGTGTTGACCCCGGCACCCAGGATCACGTCGCCGGTCTCGCCCGGCAGGACCTCGGCGAGGATGCCGCTGATCTTCCGCCCGTCGACGAGGACGTCGTTGGGCCATTTCACACCGACCTGCCGTCCGTGCAGTTGCGCGGAGACGGCGTCGCTCATCGCGAGACCGGCGACCAGGGGGATCCAGCCGCGCGAGTGCACCGGCACAGCGCCCACGCGCAGGAGCACCGAGATCGCGAGCGCGGTGCCCGCGGGAGCCGTCCAGCTGCGATCGAGCCGGCCGCGACCGGCGCGCTGGTCGGTCGTCAGGAGCACCGAGAGGTGCGGGTGGGCATCGGGGTCGGCCTCGACGTCGCGACGCAGGTGGGCGTTGGTCGAATCGGTGTGCTCGACGACGTGCACGCGGGGCGAGACCGCGGCCGCGCGGGGATAGCCGTTCTCGGGGATCGTCATGGCGTCACCCTACGATGCCGGATCGCGGCTCGGCGAGGGGTTGCGCCCGAGGGTTTCCACAGGCGATCGCCGTCGTCGTTGTGGGTGTGCTCCAACGGCTGCGGGGCCGCGCTGGATAGGGTGGAACGCGTGACCGACCAGCCCGACCTGTCCACGACCGCCGGCAAGATCGCCGACCTCCGCGCCCGCTACCAGACGGCCGTCGTCGACGCCGAGACCGCGGCACGCGAGAAGCAGCACAAGAAGGGCAAGCTCACCGCCCGCGAGCGCATCGAGATGCTCGTGGACCCGGGGTCGTTCGTGGAGCTCGACGAGTACGTGCGCCATCGCACCACCGCGTTCGGCATGGACCGATCCCGCCCCTACGGCGACTCCGTCGTCTCGGGCGTCGGCACGATCCACGGCCGCACCGTCGCGGTCTACTCGCAGGACTTCACGACGTTCGGCGGCTCGCTCGGCGAGTCCGCTGGCGAGAAGATCATCAAGGTCATGGAGCTCGCGCTGCGCGGCGGGATGCCGATCATCGGCATCCTCGACTCGGGTGGCGCCCGAATCCAGGAGGGCGTCGTGGCGCTCGGCAAGTACGGCGAGATCTTCCGCCTGAACACCGCGGCGTCGGGAGTGATCCCCCAGATCTCGCTGATCATGGGGCCCGCCGCGGGCGGCGCGGTCTACTCCCCCGCCCTCACGGACTTCGTCATCATGGTCGACAAGACGAGCCAGATGTTCGTCACCGGCCCCGATGTCATCAAGACCGTCACCGGCGAGGACGTCGGCATGGAGGAGCTCGGCGGCGCCCACACCCACAACACGCGTTCGGGTGTCGCGCACTACCTGGCCCAGGACGAGGACGACGCGATCGACTACGCCCGGTCGCTCCTGAGCTTCCTGCCCGACAACAACATGTCGGACGCCCCGGTGTACGAGACCGGCTTCGAGTGGGAGACCACTGACGACGACCGTGCCCTGAACGTCGTCATCCCCGATTCACCCAACCAGCCCTACGACATCCACCAGGTCATCTCGGGGATCGTCGACGAGGGCGACTTCCTCGAGGTGCAGCCGCTGTTCGCACCGAACATCGTCGTCGGCTTCGGCCGGGTCGAGGGACGGACGGTCGGCATCATCGCCAACCAGCCCTCGCAGATGGCGGGCACTCTGAACATCGATGCCGGCGAGAAGGCGAGCCGGTTCGTTCGTTTCTGCGACGCCTTCTCGGTGCCGATCGTCACCCTCGTCGACGTTCCGGGCTATCTTCCCGGCACGGATCAGGAATGGACCGGCGTCATCCGCCGCGGGGCCAAGCTGCTCTATGCCTACGCCGAGGCGACGGTTCCGCTCGTGACGGTCATCCTCCGGAAGGCCTACGGCGGCGCCTACATCGTGATGGGCTCCAAGCAGCTGGGCGCCGACGTGAACGTCGCCTGGCCGACGGCGGAGATCGCTGTGATGGGCGGCCAGGGCGCGGTCAACATCCTCTACCGCGGTGAGATCAAGCGCGCCGAAGAGGCAGGCGAGGATGTCGCCGCGGTGCGGTCGCGCCTGGCCTCCGAGTACACCTACAACGTGGCCTCCCCCTTCCTGGCCGCCGAGCGGGGCGAGCTCGATGGCATCATCGAGCCGGCGCAGACGCGCGTCTACATCGCGAAGTCGCTGCGCGCGCTCCGGGGGAAGCGGGCCGAGCTGCCCGCGAAGAAGCACGGGAACATCCCGCTGTGAGCGGTCGAGAGGATTCCCGGGACGAGGCGGGCCACGACGAGCGACCCCTGCGCATCGAGGTGCGGCGCGGCGATCCGACCCCGGAGGAGCTGGCCGCCGTCATCGCCGTCGTGAGCGAGTCGTACGCCCAGGAAGCCGCGGAGGCGATCGCCCCCGAGCCGGCCCCCGAGTCCGCCTGGCGGCGCTCGGCACGCGCGCTGCGGACGCCGCTGCGGCGCGGCTTCGGCTGGGGGCGTTTCACCGGTTGACGGGCGAAACTGATTTTGTCCCCCGAAATACCTACAGACGGATCTGGCACGCTGCCGCAGACTGAATGTGCTGGAACGCTACTGCGTTCGGTCACCCGAGCTTCTAGCCGGTGACTGCTGCGAGTCGGTTTTCGGGTAACCACTCGCATGGCGAGGGGCGGGCGGCTTCGCCGCCCCTCGCCCCCAGCACCTTCCGTTCGGTCAGAGACGCGGGCGGGGCCGCGCGATCTCGCGCCAGAGATCGACCGTCTCATCGGCGTCGTCGTCATGACGCGAGCGACCGACGACCGTGACCGCCGTGTCGGGATGCGTCGAGGTGCGGATGTAGAGCCGCTCCGACCGTGCCCCATCGAGCACGTCGGCGAGCTCGGCGCGGATGGCGGCGAGTTCGCGCTCATCGAGGCCGTCGAGGCCGCCCTCGTCGAGGAAAGTGACGTGGGATCCGGCTCGCCGGACGTCTTCGAGCACGCGGCGCACCGCGTCGTCGAGCAGCCGCGGACCGCGCAGCTCATCGCGCAGACGCCCTTCCGCGAGCCGCGCCTGCAGACGCTCGTCGTCGTCGAGGTCGCCGCCCGCGTTGATGGTGCGCGAGAGCACCGGCCCCGCAACGGCGAGCGCGCGCTGCACGCGGACCCGGCGCTCGCGACGGCGGCCCTCCTGTGTGGCGAGCCATTCGGACGCCTCCCGTTGAAGCGCCGTGAGCTGCGCGGTCTCGACGGCCGCGCGGTCGATCAGCAGGACGATGATCTGCGCTCCGCCCACCCAGATCGCCGAACCGACGGCTCCCAGCGAGAGCGTCGGCTCCGGGCCGATCCACACGACCGACTGCAGGAACAGGACGACGATGCCCGACCAGGCCACGATCGAGCGCCGGCGAACGACGAGGACAGCCATCAAGGCACCGAGCCCGCCGAGGCTCCAGGTCGCGAACGGCTGCAGCCGCCCCTCTTCGCCCGCGGCCCACCAGGTGGCTGACGGGATCACGACGGTGACCGCGAGGGCGAGGAGCGCGATCCACAGGGGCAGCGGCGCCGGACGGCTCATGCCCGCCGTCACGGCGCTCATCGCCGGAACCTCCGCGGCCGGCTTCGCCGCCGCATCCATCGGCCGCGTGGGCCAGAAGATGCACAGGCCCGTGACGGCGAGGTAGACGACGAGATTCAGGATCAGCACGACGGGGACATCGACGGGGCGCGTCCAGAACATGCCGCCGACCGCCAAGTACGCCGTGAAGGCGACCCCGAGTGCCGACAGCACCCAGCGGACCGAGCGGTTCATGAGCTCTCCTGCCAGCTGATGGACACGGTCGTCCCTGATGCGTCGGAGTCGACCGTGGCGGCCCCGGCCACAGCGGCCACCCGCGCGATGATCGAGGCACGGATCCCGAGGCGATCCTCGGCGACGCGCGTCGCCTCGAAACCGGGTCCGTCGTCGGCGACGGTGATCGCAAGCCCAGCCCTGTCGGCGTGGAACGACACGCGCAGATTCGCAGCGCCGGCATGCTCGACCGAGTTCGTCACCGCCTGCGCCGCCGCGAGGTGCAGCGCTCGGGCGACACGGCCCGGCACAGACCGGGCATCGGGTTCGATCCGCTGAGAGACCCCGGCGTCCGGAGACAGTCGGTGGACCGTCGCTTCGAGCTCGGCACCGACGACGCCTGCCGGGATGGGGGCGTCGGGGCCCTCGCCCACCTCCTGGTCGACGTTCGCCAGTCGCGTGAGCGCTTCGCGGGCCATGGCGACCGCGAGAGTCCGCTCCCGGTCGGTCTCGGCGCGTTCGGCCGCGATCAGTGCTGCCAGCACGCTGTCGTGCATGAGTGCCGCGACGGCGACCCGCTCCTTCTCGACCGCGTCTGCTGCGGCCGCCTGCGCGAAGGAGCGGACCGCGCCCTCCCGTCCGCTGTCGATGCTCGCCGCGAGGGACCGGAGGATCCAGCCGACGACGATCAGGACGCTCGCGAGGATGATCGCGAACGCCGAGTCGAGCGCGACGTCGAGCACGGTGGCGGGCGTGAGAGGCAGAAGTGTGAGCCGCATCGCGCCGTACAGCAACGGCAGAAGGAACGCCCAGACGATCTGTCCGGCGAGCGGCATGCAGAAGACGGCCGCGACGGTCCCCACGTTGATGAGGAACCACAACCAGGGCTGCTCGTCGACGGTGGTCGACCGGTCGGCCGCCAGCGGCCAGAGGACGGTCGCGATCGGGAAGACGCCGGCGAAGATCGCGGCGAACACGCGGACGGCCCGCGAGGTGATCAACGCGACGCACATCATCAGCAGCGTGCCCAGGACCACGATCAGCAGGATCGTGTGCCAGGCGGAATGTCCGGCGGGGGTGCTGAGCGCTCCCACGAGCGCCTGGATTCCGATGACGGCGCTTCCGGTGCCGACGACGATGCCCAGGATGCGGTCGATGCGCGACTGGGTGAAGCGCTGAGTCTGGGCCAGGGCCTCGCGGAACTCCGCGGGACGACGCGGGCGGGTAGTGCCGGTGCCCGGGGTCTCAGCGGGCATCGGAGGCTTCGCCGACGAGACCGTCTTCCATCGCACGGCGGAGGAGGTCGACCTTGGTGGGTGCGGGACGGCCGACCTCGACGTACTTCACGCGCACCCGGGTGATGTTCTCTTTCGCGGTGGAGTAGGCGATCCCGAGCCGCTCGGCCACCGCTTTCAGGGGCAGTCCGGCGGCGTACAGGCGGAGCACGTCGCGCTCGCGTGCGGAGAGCTGGGCATCGGCGAACGCCCGGTCGCCGTCGACCGCGCTGGCCCACTCGACGTTGTCCAGGTGTTCGCCCCGCGCCACCGTCCGAACCGCCGCGACGACGTCGTCGGTGCGCGCCGACTTGCTGATGACGCCCAACGCGCCCGCAGAGAGGGCTTCACGCACCGCCGCCGGCCGGTCGGCGACGCTGTGGATGATGACCTGCGATCCGTCCCAGACGAGCTGAGCGACGTTCTCCGCCACGGTGGCGCCGTCGCCGAGCATGAGGTCGAGCACAACGACATCCGCCGGTGACTCCCCCGTGTCCTTCCGCCATCGCAGATACTCGGCGACGGTGCTGCCGGTGAAGACGACCTCCCCGACTCCCGCTCGGGAGCAGGCGGCGGCGAGCCCGAGCCGGACCGACTCGTGATCGTCGATGAGTGCCACCCGTGTCATGGGCTCAGCCTAGGACAGGGGGCCCTCGTCGGTGAGTACCGCAACCGCCTCCATGTGGTGCGAATGGGGGAACAGGTCCAGGCCCTGCAACGACACCGGCGCGTAGCCGCCCGCGCGCAGCATGCCGAGATCGCGCGCGAGGGCGACCGGATCGCACGCGACGTAGACGAGGGTCGCAGGCCGAAGCCGCAGCAGCGAATCGACGACGTCTCGTCCCGCTCCCGACCGCGGCGGGTCGAGAACCGTCACCCCGGCGCGCAGCCGGGCGCGTTCGGCAGCCGATGCGGTCTCCTCGACCTGCGCCAGCCAGCGGTCGACCCGGCCGGTCTCGGCGCGGGCACCCACCCACTCGGCCAGGTTCTCCCCGGCGTGGTCGGTGGCGCGGGTGTCGGACTCGACGCTCGTGATGCGGGTGGCCGTGCCTCCCAGTTCGGCGACGGCGGCCGCGAGGAGACCGACCCCGCCGTACAGGTCGAGGTGCCATGCGTCGGGATCGACGGTTCGGCCGGCGGATCGCAGGCCGCTGTGGACCGCGTCGCGCAGCGCGACCGGCGCGAGCCGGTGGACCTGCCAGAACCCTCCGGCGTCGACGCGGAACTCCCGGTCGCCGACCCTCTCGATCACGGTTTCGCGCAGCGCCGGGTCGGCCACCGGACGCGGACCGCCCCGACCTCGACCGCGGGGCGTCTCCGGGCGGGCCAGGGCTCGCACGCGCCCGTCGGAGGGCTGCACGAGGTCGAGGCGCCCGGGAGCGGCCGACCGGCCGCGGGCTACCGATTCGGCGATCGCCGGGGTGGCGAGCGGCAGGTCGTCGACCTCGACGACGCGGTGCGAGCGCGCGGCGAAGGGCCCGATGCGTCCATCCCCGTCGACGTGGAGGCTCACGCGCGTGCGCCATCCCGTGCCGTCCGGCGTCTCGTCGGCGCCGGCTGCCGCGACGACGACGTCGCTGTCGACACCGCCGAAGCGCTTCAGAGCGTCACGGAGGACGCGCTGCTTGAGCTCGCGCTGGTGTTCGAGGTCGATGTGCCCGAAGTCGGCCCCGCCCGGGCGGTTCTCCGGCGCGGTGCCGATGTCGGCGGGCGACCAGACGTGCGGTCGCCGATGCCGCGAAGCCTCGAGCACTTCGAGCGCCTCGGCACGCCAGAACGACGACTTCGCGGTGTCGGTCAGCCGCGCGCGCACCCTCTCACCGGGGATCGCGTCGGGGACGAAGACGACGCGGCCTTCGTGTCGTGCGACGAAGACGCCGCCGTGGGCGACGTCGGTGACGTCGAGATCGAGGAGGTCGCCGGACTGCATCCCTCGATGCTCGCACACGCGCGACCGCAGGTAGCGTGAACGGCATGCGCGTGTGCCTCGCCTCGACCTCCCCCGCCCGCCTCATGCTGCTGCGTCAGGCGGGCATCGAACCCGCGACCCGTGCCCCCGAGGTCGACGAGGAGGCCGTCATCGCCGCCCTCGAGGCCGAGGAGGGTCGCGTGCTGCCGCCGGACGAGCACGTCCTGCTGCTGGCGCGACGCAAGGCGGCCGACGTGGTCGCGACGCTCGCGCGACTCGAACCCGACTTCGACGGCATCGTCATCGGGGGCGACTCGATGTTCGCCTTCGACGGCGAGGTCCTCGGCAAGCCGCTCCGGCCCGACGTGGCGACCGCGAGGTGGGAGAGGATGCGCGGGGGCACAGGCAGCCTCCACTCGGGGCACTCGGTGATCCGCGTGCGCCCGGGGACCGTTGCGCAGGAGGCGTACGCCGTCGCGGACGCCGCGGTGACCTTCGCCGACGACATCACCGCCGACGAGATCGCGGCGTACGTCGGCACCGGCGAACCTCTGCAGGTGGCGGGAGCCTTCACTGTCGACAGCCTCGGCGGCCCCTTCATCACGCGGGTCGACGGCGATCCCTCCACGGTCGTCGGGATGTCCTTGTCGACGTTGCGCCGCCTCGTCCGTGAGCTCGGCGTGGCCTGGCCCGACCTCTGGACCACGCGGCTGACATCATGAACGGCGGGCCCGCTTCGTAGGCATCCACTCACGTTCGCCCGGTCACTTTGTGCGAGTGATCCAAAAGTCGGGGCCGCGTGCTCGCTAGGCTGGCATTCATGCCTGAGATCGCCAAGGTCCTGATCGCGAACCGCGGCGAGATCGCCGTCCGTATCGTGCGCGCCGCCCGTGACAGCGGGAAGGCGTCCGTCGCCGTCTACGCCGACCAGGACCGCGACGCGCTCCACGCCCGCCTCGCCGACGAGGCGTACGCCCTCGAGGGGTCCACGAGCGCCGAGACCTACCTCTCCATCGAGAAGATCCTCTCCGTCGCGCGACGTTCCGGCGCCGACGCCGTGCACCCCGGCTACGGCTTCCTCGCGGAGAACGCCGAGTTCGCCCGCGCCGTCATCGGCGCGGGACTCACCTGGATCGGCCCCTCCCCCGAGGCCATCGAGGCTCTCGGCGACAAGGTCACCGCGCGGCACGTCGCCGAGAAGGTCGGCGCTCCGCTCGCGCCCGGCACCCCCGGGCCCGTCGACGGTGCCGACGAGGTCATCGCCTTCGCGAACGAGTACGGCCTGCCGATCGCCATCAAAGCCGCCTACGGCGGCGGCGGGCGTGGTCTGAAGGTCGCGCGCGAGCTCGACGAGGTGGCCGAGCTGTTCGAGTCGGCCACTCGTGAGGCGATCGCCGCGTTCGGCCGAGGCGAGTGCTTCGTCGAGAAGTACCTCGACAAGCCGCGCCATGTCGAGACGCAGTGCCTCGCCGACGCAGCCGGCAACGTGGTCGTCGTCTCCACGCGCGACTGCTCGCTGCAACGACGCCACCAGAAGCTCGTCGAAGAAGCGCCCGCGCCCTTCCTCACGGACGAGCAGAACGACATCCTCTACTCCGCCTCGAAGGCCATCCTGCGCGAGGTCGGCTATGTCGGGGCGGGAACCTGCGAGTTCCTCATCGGCGCCGACGGCACGATCTCGTTCCTCGAGGTCAACACGCGCCTCCAGGTCGAGCACCCCGTGTCCGAAGAGGTGACCGGGATCGACCTCGTCCGCGAGCAGTTCCGCATCGCCGAGGGCGGCACGCTGGACTACGACGATCCTGCGCCGGTCGGACACTCGATCGAGTTCCGCATCAACGGCGAAGACCCGGGACGCAACTTCCTCCCGCAGCCCGGCCGCATCCACGTCTTCAAGACGTTCGGCGGTCCCGGCATCCGTCTCGATTCCGGTGTCACGGCCGGCGACTCGGTCTCCGGCGCGTTCGACTCGATGCTCGGAAAGATCATCGTTACGGGTCGCACCCGTGAGGAGGCACTCGAGCGCTCTCGCCGCGCGCTCGACGAGTTCGAGGTCGCCGGTATGCCCACCGTCCTGCCGTTCCACCGCCGCGTGGTGCGCGAGCCCGCCTTCACGGCGGAGAACGGCACATTCGGCGTGTTCACGCGGTGGATCGAGACCGAGTTCGTCAACGACATCCCGGCGTGGGACGGCGAGCTCGAGGCTCCCGCCGAGCCCAGCGGCCGCCACACGGTCGTCGTGGAGGTCGCCGGCAAGCGCCTCGAAGTGAGCCTCCCCGACCGGGTCGCCTCCCCGCCGGTCGCGGTGGGCCGCCCCGCCCAGGTGCCGCCCTCGCGGCGCTCGCACGCGGCCAACGCCAGCGCCGCGGCATCCGGCGACGCCGTGAAGTCACCGATGCAGGCGACGATCGTCAAGGTCGCGGTCGAAGCCGGCCAGCAGGTCGTCAAGGGCGACCTCGTCGTGGTGCTCGAGGCGATGAAGATGGAGCAGCCCATCCAGGCCCACAAGGACGGCGTCGTCGGCTCCATCGACGCGACGCCGGGCACCACCGTGGGCGCAGGTCACCCCCTGCTCACCATCTCCTGACCCCTAGGGTGCGGGCATGCGCCGCCCTGCACGTGTTCTTCCCATCGTCTGCCTGCTGGTGCTCGCTCTCGGGCTGAGCGCCTGCGCTTCCGACACGGTCGACCTCGCGGCGGCCGACGGGTGGCTCGCCGCGGTCGCGGCCGAACAAGCCGGCGCGGATGTCGGCATCGGCACGACGAGCGGCCATACGATGCCGTTGGAGAACTCCGGCGACCGGAGCGCAGGGGTCATCCTGACGCTCGCCGAGCCGGCGCCGGCGAGTGTGGTCGAGGTGCGGTGCTTCGGCGGTCACACCGCGACGGTGTTCGTCGAGGCTTCGACGACGTCCGGCTCGCGTGGCGTGGAGACGAGCATCGACTGCGACGAGAAGCCGCACGCTCTCGAGCTCGTTGATGCCACCCGCACCACAGCCGTCAGGATTGCCGTCCGCGCCGAGCCGGAGACGCGCTACTACGCCGATGTGAGGTGACACGGCGCCGCATGACCGCGCGTGAGCGTCGGAGAGAGGCGCGTACATCGGAGCGATCGCCAGGATCACTCCGACTTTCGCGCGATTCTCCGACGCTCGTGGGCTCGGCTCGGCTCAGGAGAGCGGATCCTCGTCGCGCTGGACGAGGTGCATCGCGCGAGCGGCATCCGTGATGCTGCCCGTGAGCGAGGGGTACACCGCGAAGACCCGCGAGACCTGGTCGACCGTGAGACGGCGCTCGACGGCGATCGCGATCGGGTAGATGAGCTCCGAGGCGCGGGGCGCCACGATGACACCGCCGATGACGGTTCCCGAGCCCTCGCGCGCGATGATCTTCACGAAGCCGTCCTTGACGCCCATCATCTTGGCGCGCGGGTTCGCGGCGAGCGGGAGCTTGTGCACGTACCCGTTGACCAGGCCCGACTCGATGTCCTTCTGCTGCTGGCCCACCGTCGCGATCTCGGGCGCGGTGAAGATGTTCGCGGTGATGCGGCGACGCTCGAGCGGGATGACGGTGTCGCCGAGCGCGTGGAACACGGCCTGGCGCCCCTGCATGGCGGCGACCGAGGCGAGCGGCACGAACGTGGTGCAGTCACCCGCGGCGTAGATGTTCGGCACGGATGTGCGCGCGACGCGGTTGACCTGGATGTGGCCCGAATCCGTCAGCTGGACGCCCGCCTCTTCGAGACCGATGCCGGCGGTGTTGGGGATCGAGCCGACCGCCATGAGGCAGTGGCTCCCCTCGACCGTGCGCCCGTCCGAGAGGGTCGCCACGACGCCGTTCTCGGTGCGCTCGACCTTCTCGGCGCGAGACTTCGACAGCACCGTCATCCCGCCGCGCTTGAACACCTTCTCGATGACGGCGGCCGCGTCGACGTCCTCGCCCGGGAGCACCTGGTCGCGGCTGGAGATCAGCGTCACCTTCGCCCCGAGGTTCATGTAGGCCGAGGCGAACTCCGCTCCCGTCACACCGGATCCCACGACGATGAGGTGCTCGGGCAGCGACTTCATGTCGTAGAGCTGCGTCCAGGTGAGGATGCGCTCCCCGTCGGGCTTCGCACTGGGCAGTTCGCGCGGCGACGCCCCCACGGAGACGACGAGGGTGTCGGCTTCCACGCGGTCGAAGTCGGTGCCACCGGGGCCTGTCGCCGCGATCAGGGCGTGCGTGCCGTCGAGGCGCCCGTGGCCGGAGATGATGCGCACGCCCGCTTCGACGAGCTGCGCGCGCATGTCGTCGGACTGCTGGCGAGCGAGAGAGAGCAGCCGGCGGTTGACGGCCGCGAGATTGATGGCGACCTCCGGCTTGAGCGGAGTGCCGGAGTCGGACCGCGCGAACAGCTGCACGCCCAAATCGGATGCCTCGCTGATGGCGACGGCCGCATCAGCCGTGGCGATCAGCGACTTCGAGGGGACGACGTCGGTGATGACGGCCGAGCCGCCCACGCCGGCGCGTTCGACCAGCGTCACCTCCGCACCCTGCTGGGCGGCGGCCAGGGCCGCCTCGTATCCGCCGGGGCCGCCGCCGAGGACGGCGACGCTTTGGGTGCGCTCGAAGCTGAGAGGCGACATGGTCTCCATTCTTCCTCAGCCGCGGAGTCGGTCGCGCACGCCTGCGTCTGGAGGGTCGCGAGTCTTAGAGTGGGGGGATGCCTGACTCCTCCGCGCACCCGCTCGACGATCCCGCTGTCGACCCGCTCGATGTGGCCCGCGAGGCTGCGGCCGACATCGCCCGTATCAGCGGCGTCGAGCGCCACGACATCGCGCTCACCCTCGGCAGCGGCTGGGGTCGCGCAGCCGAGCTCATCGGCGAGACCACGGCGACCATCCCCGCCACCGACGTCACCGGCTTCAGCAAACCCGCACTCGAGGGGCACGTCGGGACGCTGCGCAGCATCCTGACCCCCGAGGGCAAGCGCATCCTCGTCATCGGCGCCCGCACCCACTACTACGAGGGGCACGGCGTTCGCCGGGTCGTGCACAGCGTGCGCACCGCCGCCGCCACCGGCGCGAAGATCATGGTGCTGACCAACGGCGCGGGCGGCATCAAGCCGACGTGGCGGCCCGGCCAGCCGGTGCTCATCAGCGACCACCTGAACCTCACCGCCGACTCGCCCCTCGAGGGCGCGACGTTCGTCGACCTGACCGACCTGTACTCCTCGCGACTGCGCGACATCGCGCGCTCGATCGATCCCACGCTCGACGAGGGCGTGTACACGCAGTTCCGCGGCCCGCACTACGAGACGCCGGCCGAGGTGCGCATGGCTCGCACGCTCGGCGGCGACATCGTGGGCATGTCGACGGCGCTCGAGGCCATCGCGGCCCGCGAGGCCGGCATGGAGATCCTCGGGTTCTCGCTCATCACGAACCTCGCCGCCGGCATCCAGGAGACCCCGCTCAGCCACGCCGAGGTGATCGAGGCCGGGCGCGAGGCCGAGCCGGTGATCTCGGCGCTCCTCGCCCGCGTGATCGAGGCGCTGTGACCGGCGCGGACGAGCCGGTCACGGGCGTGAATGTCGACGCGACGACGCCGGCGGTTCCCTGGGACGCTGCGCGCGCCTGGATGGCCCAGGACCCCGACTCCGACACCCGCGATGAGCTGGCCGCAGTCATCGCCGCAGCCGAGTCAGGCGACGAAGCGGCCGCGGCCGACCTCGTCGACCGCTTCAGCACGCGCCTGGCCTTCGGCACCGCGGGACTCCGCGGCCGCCTCGGCGCCGGCAGCAACCGCATGAACCGCGTGCTCGTCACGCAAGCAGCCGCGGGGCTCGCGGCGTATCTGCTCGAGAAGGCCGGACCGGATGCTCCCCCCGTCGTCGTCATCGGCTACGACGGCCGCCGGGGCTCAGCGCGGTTCGCGCGAGACTCGGCCGAGATCTTCGCGGGGGCGGGGCTGCGCGCCATCCTGCTGCCGCGGCTGCTCCCGACGCCGGTTCTCGCGTTCGCGGTGCGGCACCTGGGCGCCGACGCCGGTGTGATGGTCACGGCGAGCCACAACCCGCCCGACGACAACGGCTACAAGGTGTACCTCGGCGGGGCCGACGACGGCTCGCAGATCGTCCCGCCCGCCGACGGCGAGATCGCCGCGCACATCCAGCGGGTGGCGGACGCCGGCGACATCTCGGTCCTCCCCCGCTCCGAGCAGTACGAGACCGCCGACGACACCGTCGTCGAGGCGTACGTCGCCGCGACGGCGACCGTCGCCCCGGCGCCCGCGGGCGCGAACGGGATGCGTTGGGTCTACACCGCCATGCACGGTGTCGGAACCGAGACCATGCTGCGCATCCTCGACGCTGCGGGCTACCCGCACCCCGTCCCGGTCGCCGAGCAGGCCGAGCCGGACGGCCGATTCCCGACCGTCGCGTTCCCGAATCCCGAGGAACCGGGCGCGATGGATCTGGCACTCGAGACCGCCCGCGCGAACGACGCGGAGTTCATCCTCGCGAACGACCCCGACGCCGATCGCCTCGCCGTCGCCATTCCGGATACCGCCGTCGAGGGCGGCTGGCGGCGACTGACCGGCAACCAGATCGGCCTGCTGCTCGGCTGGCGCGCGGCACGTCGAGCCGCGGAGGGCGGCGTCGCCGAGGGCGCGTCGCTGGCCTGCTCGCTCGTATCCTCGCCGGCGCTCCAGGTCGTCGCCGAGCGCCACGGCCTCGCCTTCCACGCCACCCTCACCGGCTTCAAGTGGATCTCGCGCGCCCCCGGACTCGTCTTCGGCTTCGAAGAGGCACTCGGCTATCTGGTGAACCCCGAGACCGTGAAGGACAAGGACGGCATCTCCGCCGCCATCGCGATCCTCGGCCTCGCCGCCGAGGCGCGCGAACAGGGTCGGACGCTGGGTGACCTGCTCGCCGAGTTCGACGCCGAGTTCGGCAGCTTCGCGAGCGGGCAGGTATCGGTCCGGGTCGACGATCTCGCGGTCATCGGACGCATCACCGCAGCGCTCCGCGCGGCACCGCCGACCCGCATCGGCGACGCGGCAGTCGTGTCGTTCGAGGATCTCGCCGCTCCGGTATCGGGTCCGCCGCTCGGCGACATCCTGCGCCTCTGGCTCGAGGGCGACGCCCGTATCCTCGTGCGCCCGAGCGGCACCGAGCCGAAGCTCAAGCTGTACCTCGATGTTCGCGGAGACTCGGCCGCCGACGCGGCATCCCGGCTCGCCGCGCTCGAGGCCGGCGTGCGCGAGCTGCTCGCGGCCATCGGCTGATCCCCGCCCTCCGGCCTGCACGGTCCCGCGCTTCTGGCGATACATTCGTCGGACGCGCGGGGCTGATGTCGCCTCGAGCGACCCCGCACACCCCACCAGCACCACCCGTCCGACGTCTGTATCGCGTATCCGCGCCGCTAGGCTTCGGGAGTGCTGCTGACGCAACCTGTGGAGCTCGCTGACGACCACGTGAGACTCGTCCCGCTCGACCTCGACCACGCCGACGACCTCGCGCGAGCCACGGCCGGCCTCGAGTACGCCTGGTACACCTCGGTTCCCGCGTCCGTTCCCGCTGACATCGCGCAGCGTCTCGCCTGGCGCGACGAGGGCCACATGAACCCTTTCGCCGTGCTGCGCGACGATGTCGCGGTGGGGATGACGACGTTCTGCAACATCGACCAGCCCAACCGCCGCGTCGAGATCGGGCACACCTGGCTGTCGCCGTCGGCGCAGCGGACGGCGGTCAACACGGCCGCGAAGCGTCTGCTGCTCGGCCACGCGTTCGAGAGCTGCGACGCCATCGCGGTGGAGTTCCGCACGTCGTGGCACAACCGCCAGTCGCGCGCGGCGATCGAGCGTCTCGGCGCGAAGCAGGACGGTGTGCTCCGCAACCACCGGCTGGGCCCGCAGGGGACGCTCCGCGACACGGTCGTGTACTCCGTGCTCCCGCACGAGTGGCCTGCGGTGAAGCTGGGGCTCGAAGCACGACTCGCCCGCTGAGCGCGAGCGATCAGCCGTCGACGACCGCGACGAGCTCGTCGAGGAAGGCGCTGAAGGTGGTCCCCCGTCGCACGATGCGCTGCACGCTCTCGCGCTCGCTGAACACCTCGACCAGCTGCTCGAAGACCGTCTGGAACGCGGCGCGGTCCGACTCCGAGAAGGCGACCATCGCGACGACCTGCACCCGGCCGTCACCCCATGCGATCGAAGGGTCGGCGATCCCGAGCGAGATGGCCGTACGCGTCGCGGTCATCCCGATGGCGTGCGGGACGGCGAGCGCGTCGGTGAAGGCTGTGGACGAGAGCCGCTCGCGCTCGATCGTGCGCTCGATGTAGTCGTCGTCGATGACGCCTTGATCGACCAGCAGTGAGCCCAGCCGGCGGATCGCGGCCTCTTCTCCCCCGTCGCCGTCGAGCCCGCGGATGAACGCGGACGGGTCGAAGTAGCGCTCCAGCTCGGCGCGCAAGCGCGTCAGGCGCCGGGCCCGGCGGAGCCGCGCGGCGGCGGTCTGCACCCGATCGATGTCGGCGTCGGTGAGGAAGGGCTGGATGTGGACGATCCGGTCGCTCATGACCGGAGGCGCGATGGTCGACAGGATGAGGTCGGTGTCGATGGAGGCCCAGTCCGGGTCGACGCGCGTCTCGACGCCCACCACGTCGAGTGCCTGTCCCAGCGAACGGTCGACGCTCGAGCGCAACAGCTCGTGCAGCTCGTAGTACCCGGGGCACACGATCGTCGCCGTCAGCGCCTGCGCCGAGAGCCGGCTGCGTTCGAGGCGCCCGCCGACGTGCATCGCGATGTAGGCGATCTCGTCGTCGAGGAGCGGGATGCCGAGCAGACCCCGCAGCGCGTCGGCGATGTACACGGCGACCTCGAAGATCATCGGATACGTCGTCTTCAGCGATCGTGTGAGCGGGTTGCGCGACCACGCCTGCTCGCGTGCCCGGTGCTTGAGGTTCTGCACGTGCAGCGACAGGCGCAGCACGAAGTCCTCCTGGTCGATGTCGACGAGGAACTCCGCGGCCGCCCGCCGCACGACGTCCCGGACGGCGGTCGCGACGTCCGGGTCGATGCGCTCGCGGATGAGCGCCGCCGGCTCGGTCGCACCGGGCGCCACGACGCGCGTGAGCACGAGGGCGGCGAGATGCTGACGGTCGCCCGACCCCAGCACGACGCCGAGGTGCCGGCGCGTGAGGCGGTCGAGGATGTCGCCGACCTCCGCGCGGAACGCGGCGTCGTCGGCCTCCGCCACTTCGAGAGCCCGACCCCGCGTGATCCGGTCGGCGGCGATGGCGATGTGCATGACGACATCCCCGATGCCGAACTCGTTGACGAAGTAGCCGAGCTCGGTCAGCTCGGTGACCAGGTCGTCCTTGAAGGGGCCGAAGGCGACCGCCCCGACGGACCGTTCGCCGAGAGTGCGACGGAGGCTGTCGAGGTCGAAGGAGCCGTCATCGGTCTCCTCGTGGGCGAGCCTGCTGAGCAGCCGTCGCTGGGCCATCTCGGTGCCGCGCAGCCGTGCCCGCGACGACGTGCGTTCCAGGCTGAGCTCGGTGCCGCCGAGCAGCCCGCGCACCCGGCTGAGATCGGCATCGATCGTGGCGGGGCTGACGAAGAAGGCCTCGGCCGTCTCGAAGACGTCGATTCCGTCCGGGGAATCGAGCAGCGCGCGCACCAGACGGTGCAGCCGGTCGCGCGGAGTGCCGGCGTCGCCCACATGCACCGCCGCGGCGCTCTCCGGCCCCGCGCGGTAGCCCTGCGGTCCGGACTCGACCACGACGCCATCCGGCACCCGGGCGTTCAGGGCCGTGACGTAGCTGCGGATCGAGCGCGGAGTGACCCCGATCGCATCCGCGAGCGCGGCTGCGGTCACCCAGTCGCCGTCGCGCGCGAGAATCGCGAGGACGCGGTCCTGCCGGCTCCTGGTCACGCTCCCATTCCATCATGGCCCGGCCGACCTTCCGCCCCTGCGGAAGCAGGAAGACCTTGTCGCCTCTCAGGGGTCTCACAACAATGGGGAGAGGAGGAGGCGGGTCGATGAGGATCCTGGTCGTATGCGGCGCGGGCGCGTCGAGTACTTTCGTCGCACAGCGGGTGCGCCATGCGGCGCAGACGCGTGGCCTGGACATCACCGCCACCGCCGGAACCGAGCAGTCACTGCCGATCGATCTCGACGCGGCGGACATCGTCCTCGTCGGCCCCCAGCTCATCCCGAAGCTGGACCGGATCACCGAGGCCGCGGCTGCCCGCGGAACGCGCGTCATCCTGATGCCCGCCGACATCTTCCGAGATCTCGACGGGAGCCGGACGCTCGCGCTGATCACCGCTCCGGCCACCACCACGACACGTTCCAGCACCGACATCCCTTCAACGGAGAGGACCCCCTCATGAGCGAGGCATCGCGTACCGTCCGCATCGGATCGTCCAACGGGCTCCACGCCCGTCCCGCGAAGCTGTTCGCCCAGGCGGTCAAGCAGTCGGGTGCCAACGTCACGATCGCGAAGGGCTCGGGCTCTCCCGTGAACGCCGCGAGCATCCTCGGAGTCATCGCGCTCGGCGTCGAGTACGGCGATTACGTCACCCTCACGGCCGACGGCGACAGCGCCGAGAGCGTCCTGGACGAACTCGCCGACCTGCTCGCCACCGATCACGACGAGTGACCACGAACGACCATCGATACGAACACGGACGATACGAAGGAGATCGAGCAATGAGTGAGCTTCGCGGAGTGGGCATCGGCCTGGGAGTCGCGCAGGGACCGATCGCACGGATGGCGGAGCCGCTTCCCGCGCCGAAGGACGAGAAGTCGGAGCTGTCGCTCGACGAGGAGACGGCGCGCGTGAAGGATGCCGTCGCCGCTGTCGCGCGCGAGCTCGAACAGCGTGGCGCACAGGCGGGCGGCGCCGCCCGCGACGTGCTCGAAGCGCAGGCCATGATGGCCGAGGACCCGAGCCTCGAGGCCGAGGTCTCGACCCGCCTGCAGGCCGGCAAGACCGGCGAGTTCGCCGTGTACGACGCCTTCGCCTCGTTCCGCGACCAGCTGTCCGCGATGGGCGGCTATCTCGGCGAGCGCGCCGCCGACCTCGACGACGTCGCGCAGCGCGTCATCGCTCACCTCCGCGGCGTCCCCGCACCGGGTGTCCCCGAGCCGGGCCACCCCTTCGTGCTGGTCGCCAAGGACCTCGCCCCCGCCGACACCGCGCTGCTCGACCTCGACATGGTCCTGGCGCTGGTGACCTCCGAGGGCGGGCCCACCTCGCACACCGCGATCCTCGCCCGCGAGAAGTCGATCGTCGCCGTCGTCGGCGTCACGGACGCCGCCAGCCTCTCCGAGGGCGAGACGGTCATCGTCGACGCCGCGAAGGGCGTCGTCACGACCGACCCGAGCGAGGACGAGCTCGCACAGGCGCAGAACCGTGCCGACGAGCGCAAGTCGGCGGCATCCGCCCCGATCACCCCCGGCGCGCTCGCCGACGGCACCGCCATCCCGCTGCTGGCGAACCTCGGCAAGCCCGAGGGCGCGGCACAGGCCGTCGAGCTGGGCGCCGAGGGCGTCGGCCTCTTCCGCACCGAGTTCCTCTTCCTCAGTTCGTCGCAGGCGCCCACCGTCGCCCAGCAGCGCGAGGCCTACACGAAGCTGCTGCAGGCGTTCCCGGGCCAGAAGGTCGTCGTCCGCGCGCTGGATGCCGGCGCCGACAAGCCGCTCGCGTTCCTCAACGACGCGCACGAGGAGAACCCGGCGCTCGGCCTCCGCGGTCTCCGCGCCCTGCGCGCCAGCGAGGACATCCTGCGCGAACAGCTCACCGCGCTCGCCGAGGCGGATGCCGCGACCGAGGCCGACCTGTGGGTCATGGCGCCGATGGTCTCGACCGTCGAGGAGACCGAGTACTTCGTCGGCATCGCCCGCGAGTACGGCATCAAGACCGCGGGTGTCATGGTCGAGGTGCCGTCGTCGGCGCTGCTCGCTGACCACGTCCTCAAGGTCGCCGACTTCGCCTCGATCGGCACCAACGACCTCACCCAGTACACGCTCGCCGCCGACCGCCTGCTCGGTTCGGTGTCGTCGTTCCAGGACCCCTGGCACCCGGCTGTGCTGCGTCTCATCCATGAGACCGGCAAGGCGGGCCAGGCCAACGGCAAGCCCGTGGGCATCTGCGGCGAGGCCGCAGCTGACCCGCTGCTGGCCGTCGTGCTCGTGGGCCTCGGCGCCACGAGCCTGTCGATGGCGCCCACCGCGCTCGCCGACGTTCGCGCCACCCTGCTCAACCACACCCTCGACGACGCCCGCCGCATCGCCGAGGCCGCCCTGACCGCGACCGACGCGGCCTCGGCACGTGCCGCCGCCCAGACCGCCGCCGGCATCTGATCAGCACCAGCACCCGCACCACACACTGCACCAGAAGGAGAACCAGAAATGACAACGACGTCAACACCACCCGCGGGAGGTGGGGTCCGGGTCCGCGTCCAGCGCTTCGGAACCTTCCTCTCGGGAATGGTCATGCCCAACATCGCGGCCTTCATCGCATGGGGTCTGATCACCGCTCTGTTCATCGACACGGGATGGGTCGGACAGGACGGGCCGATCGAGGCCTGGCAGTGGGCCGACTCCCGCATGCTCGGCGGCGGGGTCACCCCTGACGGCACCGAGTGGACCGGCCTGGTCGGTCCCATCATCACCTACCTGCTGCCCACCCTGATCGCCTACACCGGTGGCCGCATGGTCTTCGGTGTCCGCGGCGGTGTCGTCGGCGCCGTCGCTGCGATGGGCGTCATCGTGGGCGCCTCGGGGACCATCATGTTCCTCGGCGCAATGGTCGCCGGTCCCCTGACCGCCCTGGCACTCAAGTGGATCGAGAAGCTGTGGGCGGGCAAGGTCCGCGCCGGATTCGAGATGCTCGTCGACAACTTCAGCGCCGGCTTCGTCGCATTCTTCGCCGCGCTCGCAGCCTTCTTCTGGCTCGCCCCGGTGATGAAGTTCGTCACCGACGTGCTCGGTGGCGCCGTCGGCTTCCTCGTCGACCGCGGCCTGATCCCGCTGGCGAGCATCATCGTCGAGCCCGCGAAGGTTCTGTTCCTCAACAACGCCATCAACCACGGCGTGTTCACCCCGCTCGGAACCCAGGAGTCGCTCGAGACCGGGAAGAGCCTGCTCTTCCTCGTCGAGGCGAACCCCGGCCCGGGTGCCGGCCTCCTGCTCGCGATCTCCGTCTTCGGGGTCGGCATCGCGCGCGGTACCGCACCGGGTGCGTTCATCATCCAGTTCTTCGGCGGCATCCACGAGGTGTACTTCCCGTACGTGCTGGCGAAGCCCCTCCTGATCGTCGCGCTCATCGCCGGCGGCGCCAGTGGTGTTGCCACGAACGCCATCTTCAACTCCGGCCTGGTCGCCGCGGCCTCGCCGGGATCCATCTTCGCGGTGCTCATCCAGACCGCCCCGGGCAGCCACCTCGGCGTCATCCTCTCGGTGATCATCTCGGCCGGTGTGACGTTCGCGGTCTCGGCGGCGATCCTGCTGGCGAGCCGCAAGCGCGACCTCGCTCGCGAGCAGGCTGGTGAGGGCACCTTCGAGGACGCGATCGCACGCACCGAGGCCAACAAGGGCAAGAGCTCGGAGGCCCTGTCGGGTCTGCGCGCATCGGGTGCTGCCGCCGCCACCGGTGCAGCAGCCGAGACCGGCGCCGCCACCGCGACGGCGACGAAGCCAATCCAGTCGGTCGTGTTCGCCTGCGACGCCGGCATGGGCTCGTCCGCGATGGGCGCGAGCGTCCTGCGCAACAAGTTCAAGAAGGCCGGCATCGAGGACGTCACGGTCGTCAACAAGGCGATCGCGAACCTCGACGGCACCGCCGACCTGGTCATCACGCAGCAGCAGCTGACCGACCGCGCCAAGGCGCAGAACCCCGACGCGGTTCACGTGTCGGTGGACAACTTCATGAACTCGCCGAAGTACGACGAGGTCGTGGAGATGGTCCGCAAGCAGCACGACGCCGACGCGTAGGCTCGAAACCCAGACCCGGGGCCGGGGCGGTCCATCCGCCCCGGCCCCGCGTCATCCCCCAGCAACATCATTCGAAGGAGACAGACATGGCACGTGAGGTCCTGAACATCGGTCAGATCCGCATCCACTCCGGAAGCGCCACCCGCGAAGAGGCGATGAAGGAGGCCGCTGACCTGCTCGAGTCCGCAGGTGCCGTGACCTCCGCGTACTTCGACGCCATGCAGCAGCGCGAGCAGACCGTGTCGACGTACATGGGCAACGAGCTCGCCATCCCCCACGGCACCAACGAGACCAAGGACGCGATCCTCGACTCGGCGCTGTCGTTCGTCCGCTACGACGGCGGTGTCGACTGGGGCGGGGAGCCGGTGTCGTTCGTCGTCGGCATCGCCGGCAAGGGCGACGAGCACCTCGACATCCTGTCTCAGATCGCCCTCCTCTTCTCCGAGGAGGACGACGTCGCTCGCCTGAAGGCCGCGCAGACCCCCGACGAGCTCTACGCCCTGCTCGCTTCGGTGAACCAGTGAGCACCGCGGTCCACTTCGGAGCCGGCAACATCGGCCGCGGCTTCGTCGGCCTCCTCCTGAACGAAGGCGGCTACGAGCTCGTCTTCTCCGACGTCGCCGCTCCCCTTGTCGACGCCATCAACGCTGCCTCCGAGTACACCGTCCACGAGGTCGGCGAGGGCGGTGTCGACCGCACCGTCACCGGTTTCCGCGCACTCAACAGCGCGGAGGACCCGCAGGCCGTCGCGGATGCCGTCGCGAACGCGGACGTCGTCACGACCGCGGTGGGTCCCACCGTTCTGAAGTTCATCGCGCCCCACATCCTCGCCGGCCTCGCTCTGCGCGACCCGGCCGCGGCACCGCTGGCCGTGATGGCCTGCGAGAACGCGATCGGCGCCACCGACCTGCTGCGCGACGAGATCCGCGCCCAGGCCGGTGACGCGTGGGAGACCCTCTCGGGCCGAGCGATCTTCGCCAACACCGCCGTCGACCGCATCGTGCCCGCGCAGCCCGCCGGCGCCGGAGTCGACGTCACGGTCGAGCCGTTCTACGAGTGGGCGATCGAGTCCGGCCCGTTCGGCGGCGAACTGCCGAACATCCCCGGCGCGCACTTCGTCGAGGACCTCGAGCCGTACATCGAGCGCAAGCTCTTCACGGTCAACACCGGTCATGCCACGACCGCGTACTTCGGCGCGCAGGCCGGCACCCCGACCGTGGCCGAAGCCCTCGCCGTGCCGGAGATCGCCGCGAGCGTCTCGGCCGCGCTCGAAGAGACCTCGGCGCTCCTCGTCCACAAGCACGGTCTCGACGCCGGCGAGCTCGCGGACTACCGCGCCACGATCCTGCGGCGCTTCGCCAACCCCGAGCTGCCCGACACCGTCGGACGTGTGGGGCGTCAGCCACTGCGCAAGCTCTCCCGGCACGAGCGCTTCGTCGGCCCGGCCGCGGAAGCAGCCGAGGCCGGCCTGTCGGTCGATGCGCTGGTCGCGGCGATCGGTGCCGCCCTCGCGTTCGACGACCCGGAGGACCCGCAGTCCGTCGAGCTGCAGCAGCGCCTGCGTGCCGAGGACGCGGCATCCTTCACGGCATCCGTTACCGGACTCGAGCCCTCGCACCCGCTGTACCCGCGGGTCGAGCGCGCCGTCTCCGAACGTCAGGCGGCGATCGGCTCCGACGCTCGATGAGCGACGCGGCAGCGGTGCGGGCGACGGGTGACGAGCCCGCTCGCCCGCATCGTCGCTCGCGACGGCGTCGGATCGTCCTCGTCGTCGTTCTGTCGGTCGTCGGGATCGTCGTGGCCGCGGTGATCGGCATGCTGGTCTGGAGCCAGGTCGGAGTCATGGACGCCGAGGCCGGGCCGCTCGACGCCGTCCGCGCCGACGAGCGCATCGTCATGTCGGAGGCAGGCGGCAGTCTCGTGCTCGAACCGGCTGCGGGACCGGCAGAGGTCGGACTCGTCTTCGTGCCGGGTGCGAAGGTGCAGGCCGAGGCATACGCCGCGATCCTGGCCGATGTCGTCGCCGACGAGGACGTCAGCGTGGTGATCACCCGGCCGTGGCTGAACCTCGCCTTCTTCGACCCTCGCTCGCTCTCGTCGTTCACCGACCTCGTCCCCGGTGTGGACGCCTGGCTGGTCGGTGGGCATTCGCTCGGTGGCGTACGGGCCTGTCAGCTGGCCGCGGATGCCGACGGGCTCGTCCTGTTCGCGTCGTACTGCGCGACCGATCTGTCGGCGTCGGGGCTGCCGGTGCTCAGCCTGTCCGGCTCGGAGGACGGCCTGACGACCCCTCAGAAGGTCGACGACAACCGCCACCTCCTCCCCGCGGATACGACCTTCGTCGAGATCGACGGCGCCAGCCACGCATCCTTCGGCGATTACGGCCCGCAGGCCGGCGACGGCACCCCCACCATCTCCGATCCCGACATGCGCGCCGAGGTTACTGCGGCTCTGTCGGACCTCGTGGCCTCTCTCCCCCGCTGACCCGGTGGCCCGGGCGGCATAACTCCTCAGATGTGGGCGCCGAAGACGCCCGAGACTGCAGCGGGTCCTGCGGAGGTTGAAAAACTGAGGAGTTGATGCCGGGGCAGCGGATCCTCCCCCGAGCTGATTCCGGGGCCTGCTGTCCACAGCAGCGCACTACGCCCCCCGCAGGAGGCACGGAGTTCGCATACTGCCGGAGTGCTGCCGACGGATTGGAAGAGCGCGACAGACCTCGGTCTCCGCCGTTCAGAGATCGACCGCGCGCTCGCGGAGGGAACGCTGGTCCGTGTCCGCCGCGGCCGTTACCTTCCCGCCTCGACTCATCACGATCTCCTGGCGGCGGCGCGTCTGGGCTGCCGTCTCGACTGCGTGTCGCTGCTGAAAGCTGTCGGCGTGTTCGTCCTGGATCGACACTCTTTGCATGTGAACGCCCGCGTCGGGTCCAGCAGGCTTCCGGCGGCGCCCGACGGCGTCATCCGGCACTGGCGAATCGATGACGACCCGCCGACTTCGGTTGCCGCCGATCTCGTGTCGGCCCTTGCGCAGGCCTGCCGCTGCCAAGATCCGCGCGCAGCGGTCGCCACTCTCGACAACGCCTGGCACCAGCGCATGATCGACGCGGAGGACATCGAGGATGTCTTTCAGAGATTGCCGCGCCGCTACCGACGCCTCCGTCCACTGCTCGACCCCTCAGCAGAATCTGGTTCCGAGTCGCTCCTCCGCCTCATTCTCCGGTCGATCGGGTGCCGCTTCGAGAGCCAGGTCGTCATCCCCGGGGTAGGCCGCGTCGACTTCCTCGTCGAGGGGTGGCTGATCATCGAATGCGACAGCGAGGCCCACCACTCGGGCTGGGATGCCCAGAAGCGCGACAAGCGACGAGATCTCGCAGCCGCGACCCAGGGGTACATGACCATTCGTCCGCTCGCCGAGGACATCTTCCACCACCGCGACCGGCTGGCGCACCAGCTCCGAGCTGTGGTGTCGAACCGTCCGGCGCGCTAACTCCTCAGATCCAGCTTCAGGGCCTCGGTGGAACGCGCAAACTCCGCGCAATCGGCACAGATCTGAGGAGTTGGGTCCCAGTTCGGGGTCAGGCTCCGAAGCCCTCGGCGATGACCTCGATCAGCTCCTCGCGCTCCTCGACCGAGAGGAAAGCACCGGCGGCGGCGTTCAGCTGGAAGGCCTGGAGGTCGTCGAGGTCGTAGTCGAAGGTCTGCGCCAGAGTCGCGAGTTCTCGCGTGAGCGAGGTGCGGCTCTGCGTGCGGTTGTCGACGTTCACGGTGACCGAGAAGCCCAGCTGGTACAGCAGGTCGAAGGGGTGGTCCTCCCACTGCGTGCCCCATCCGGCGATGGCTCCGGTCTGCAGGTTGGACGAGGGCGACAGCTCGAGCGGGATCTCGCGGTCGCGCACCCACCGGGCGAGGTCGCCGAACTGGACGAGCACCTCTTCGCCCTCACGCGAGACGACGTTGAGGTCCGACGCGATGCGCACGCCGTGACCGAGGCGCAGCGCCCGGCCGTCGATGAGCGCCGATCGGATCGAGTCGAGTCCCGCAGCCTCGCCCGCGTGCACCGTCACCGGGAAGAACTCCGAGGCGAGGTAGTCGAACGCCTCGCGGTGCTGTGCGGGGAGGAAGCCGTCCTCGGGTCCCGCGATGTCGAAGCCGACGACTCCGCGACCGCGGTTGTCGACCGCCAGACGCGCGATCTCGAGCGAGCGGTCGGCCTGACGCATCGCTGAGAGGATCTGACCGACGCGGATGTCGTGACCCTTCGCCTCGGCGGCATCCTCGCCCTCCTCGATGCCCTCCTGCACGGCGTCGACGGCCTCCTGGAGCGACAGTCCGCCGCGCAGGTGCTGTTCGGGCGCCCACCGCACCTCGCCGTAGACCACGCCGTCGGCGGCGAGGTCGGTGACGAACTCGCGCGCGATGCGGCGCAGTCCCTCGCCGGTCTGCATGACCCCGAGCGTGACCTCGAAGGTCTTGATGTAGTCGACGAGCGAACCCGAGTCGCTCTGCTCCTCGAACCAGTCGGCGAGGTCGTCGGCGTCGGTCTCGGGAACGTCGAGCCCGAGTTCGTCCGCCAGTTCGACGATGGTCGCGGGGCGGACACCGCCGTCGAGGTGGTCGTGCAGCGACACCTTCGGCAGCGACCGGACGGAAACGCCCTGCAGTTTGACGTCGGCGTGCTGTTCGATCGGCATGACGGGCTCCTCCGGAAGAAACGGGCGGGTGGACGGACGGGGTGTGCCGGCGGGCTCAGGCTGTGATGCGCTCGAGGACGAGCGGCCCCGCAGGCGGGGCGTCGTCGTCGATCTCCCACGCGCCGTGCAGCGCGTCGAGAGCGCGGTCGAACCGCGCACCATCATCGGCCAGCAGGGTGAAAAGCGGCTGACCGGCTGCCACCTCGTCGCCCGGCTTGACGTGCAGGTCGATGCCCGCGGCGTGGATGACGGGGTCCTGGGCACGCGCACGGCCGGCACCGAGACGCCAGGCGGCGATGCCGAAGGGCAGCGCCTCAAGGCGAGAGACGACGCCGGCCGTCGGCGCGGTGATCGTGTGCGTCTCGCGGGGCGTCGGGAGTGCGGCATCCGGGTCGCCGCCCTGTGCCTGGATCATGCGGCGCCAGACGTCCATGGCCCGGCCGTCGGCGAGGGCGGCCTCCACGTCGGCGTCGGGCTGACCCGCGAGCGCGAGCATCTCGCGCGCGAGCGCGACGGTCAGTTCGACGACGTCGGCGGGGCCGCCGCCGGCGAGCACCTCCACCGATTCGCGGACCTCGTTCGCGTTTCCGATCGCGAGACCGAGCGGGGCGTTCATGTCGGTGAGGAGCGCGGTCGTCGCGACCCCCGAGTCTGCGCCGAGCGCGACCATCGTGCGGGCGAGCTCGCGAGCCTTGTCGACGTCCTTCATGAAGGCGCCGGAGCCGAACTTCACATCGAGCACGAGCGACTCGGTGCCCTCGGCGATCTTCTTCGACATGATGCTCGAGGCGATCAGCGGGATCGCCTCGACCGTGCCGGTGACGTCGCGGAGCGCGTACAGCCGCTTGTCGGCGGGCGCGAGGCCCGATCCCGCGGCGCAGATCACGGCGCCGACGTCGCGAAGCTGCGCGAACATCTCGTCGTTCGACAGCGCGGCACGCCAGCCGGGGATGGACTCGAGCTTGTCGAGCGTGCCGCCGGTATGGCCGAGGCCGCGTCCCGACAGCTGCGGCACGGCGACGCCGAACGCGGCGACGAGCGGCGCGAGCGGCAGAGTGATCTTGTCGCCGACACCGCCGGTGGAGTGCTTGTCGACCGTGCGCTTGCCGAGACCGGCGAAGCTCATGCGCTCGCCCGAAGCGATCATCGCGTCGGTCATGACGCGGATCTCGTCGCGCTGCATCCCATTGAGCAGCACCGCCATCGCGAAAGCCGCCATCTGCGAGTCGGCGACGTACTCGCGCGTGTACGCGTCGATCATCCAGCGGAGCGCGTCCTCAGGGACGGCACCCCCGTCACGCTTGGTGCGGATGACGTCGACGGCGTCGAACGCCTCGACAGCGGATGCGGTGGACTCGGCGCTCATCGGGCGGCCTCCTCGAGGTCGCGGGGCCCGAACGCATCGGGCAGCACCTCGTCGATCGTGCGGATGCCCGAGACGGTCTCGAGCAGCATTCCGGGCAGGGCGAACTCGTTCAGCAGCTGGCGGCACCGACCGCACGGCATGATCGTCTGCCCGTCGTTGTTGACGCACACGAAGGCGACGAGCTGTCCGCCGCCCGACATGTGCAGGTCGCCGACGAGGGCGCACTCGGCGCACAGCCCGACGCCGTACGACGCGTTCTCGACGTTGCATCCCGAGACGATGCGTCCGTCGCTGACGAGCGCTGCCGCGCCCACCCGGTAGCGCGAGTACGGCGCGTAGGCGCGCGTCATGGCTTCCGTCGCGACGGCGCGCAGCTCGTCCCAATCGATGTCTGTCACAGCGGTGTCACCCCTTGATGTACGGCTTGCCGGCGGCGGCCGGCCCACGGATGTGCCCCGCGAACCCGGCGACCGCGAGGATCGTCACGAGGTAGGGCAGCATGAGCATGAACTCGCTGGGGATCGGCGTCCGCAGCACCGTCAGAAGGTTCTGCAGGTTCGTCGCGAACCCGAACAGCAGCGCCGCGAGGGTGGCGCGGATCGGGTCCCAGCGTCCGAAGATCACGGCGGCGAGGGCGATGAAGCCCAGGCCCGCGGTCATCTCCTTGGTGAAGGTCGGCACCGACACCAGCGTGAAGTACGCACCACCGGCGCCGGCGATCGCACCGGCGAGGCTGACGTTCCAGAACCGGGTCGGGTTCACCTTGATGCCGACGGTGTCCGCCGCCTGCGGGTGCTCGCCGACGGCGCGCAGACGCAGACCCCAGCGGGTGCGGTACAGACCCCACGCGACGAGACCGACCGTGACGTACATCAGGTAGACGATGAACGTCTGGTTGAACAGCACGGGTCCGATGACGGGGATGTCGCTGAGCAGCGGGATCGGCAGGCGCTGGAAGGTCGTCGCGCGGTTGAGCGTCGCCTCGTTCGGCGCGAGGAGCGCTCCGAAGAGGAAGCCGGTGAGGCCGGTCACCAGCACGTTCAGCACGACGCCGACGATGACCTGATCGACGAGGTAACGGATCGAGAAGACCGCGAGGACGAGGCTCACCAGGACGCCGCCGACCATGGCGGCGATCAGTCCGATGAACGGGTTGCCGGTGATGCTGCCGACGAGCACCGCGCCGAAGGCGCCGAGCAGGAACTGGCCCTCGATGGCGACGTTCACGACACCGACCCGTTCACCGATGACGCCGCCGAGGGCGCCGAAGATGAGCGGGACAGACAGCGACACCGCACCGAACAGCAGACCGATGACGGGCACGAGCCCCTCGGCCGCGGCCCAGACGAGGAAGGCGAACACCCCCACGAAACCGGCCACCGCGATCAGCCAGGTGCGAGGGCGGCGATAGGCGAGGGCGTCCCACGCCGCGACGCCCGTGATGACGGCCATCAGGGCGAGCAGCGCCCAGCTGGTCGGCCCCGTCGGGAGGGCGACGTCCGGGATCGGGATCGTCGACCCGCCGTCGGCGAGACGGAACGTGCTCGTGCCGCCGCGCGGGACCAGGGCGAACAGCAGTGCCAGCAGCACGGTGGCGACGCCGAGGGCGATGGCCGGCTTGAGGTGGCGGACCTTCACCGCGGCGGGGGCCGCGGCGGCGGAGGTCAGATCGGTCGTTGCCATCAGGCACCCGCCTTCACAGCGGCGCGGCGCGACGAGTTCTTCGTGCGGCCCGACGCGCGCTTCTCAGCTTCGGTCTTGGGAAGGAAGAAGATCGTCCGGACGAGCGGCGGGGCTGCGATGAACAGGACGATGAGCGCCTGCACCACGAGCACGATCTCGACGGGGATGCCCTCGGAGCCCTGCATCGTGAAGCTGCCCGCCTTGAGCGCGCCGAGCAGGATGCCGGCGGCGAAGACGCCCCACGGACGCGAACGCCCGAGCAGGGCGACCGTGATCGCGTCGAATCCGATGCCCGCGTCGATCGAGCCGGTGAAGCCGGTGGTGACCTGGCCCTGCACCTGGTTCATGGCCGCGAGGCCCGCGAGCCCGCCGGCGAAGAGCATCGCGTAGATGTACATGCGCTCGACCGAGATGCCCGCGGCGCGTGCCGCGTGCGGGTTCTCGCCCACGGCGCGCAGGCGCAGCCCGAGGCTGGAGCGCTCGATGACCCACCACACGACGATCGTCGCGATGATGACGACGATGAAGCCCCAGTCCAGCAGCGGATACTGCGGGCCGAGCAGCTCGGGGAACTGCGCGGAGTCCGGGGTACGCAGCGAGATCGACTGCGTCGTGCCGGTCTGCTGCAGCAGCGAGGGGGTGCGCACCATCCAGCTGACGAGGTAGTAGGCGATGTAGTTGAGCATGATCGTGAGGATCACCTCGTGCGCGCCGGTGCGCGCCTTCAGCAGTCCCACGAGCCCGCCCCACAGGGCCCCGCCCACGATGCCGGCGATCAGGGTCAGCGGCAGGTGGATGAACATCGGCAGGTCGAGGTTGAACGTCACGAGGGCCGCGAACGCAGCGCCGATGAGGATCTGGCCGCGGCCGCCGATGTTGAACAGACCGGCTCGGAAGGCCAGCGCGACACCGAGACCCGCCGCGATCAGCGGCGCTGCGAAGCCGAGCGTGTTCGTGAGCGGACGGATCTGCGTCGCGAAGCCGTCGACGCGCGTGTTGAACACGGCGCCGCGGAACAGGGCGTCGTATCCGCCCGACACCGACTGCCAGATCGCGACCAGCGTGTCGCCCGGGCGGGCGAAGAAGTAGCCGGATGCCGCGGCCACGCGCTCGTCCGTGACGGCCATCATGATGCCGCCGACGATGAGCGCGAGCACGATGGCGAGCACGGTGATGACGCCGCTGCTGCGCATCACCTCGCTGATGATGCGGTTCGTCGTCGGCGGCGGGGCCACCTCGGGCTTGCCGGTCAGGGGTCCGCCGACGGGGGGCAGTTGCGAGTCCGCGGGCTCGACGGGGAGGTCGGGGCCGGGACCGGGGGTGGGGGTGGTCATGCTGCTGACTCCTCGGGGACCTCGCCGGCCATCATCAGGCCGAGCACGTCGCGCGGCGTCGTCGCCGGGACGACGCCGACGATGCGACCGCGGTACATCACCGCGATGCGGTCGGCCAGGGCGACCACCTCGTCGAGCTCGGTCGAGACGACGAGGACGGCGACGCCGGAGTCACGGGCCTCGATGATGCGCTTGTGGATGAATTCGATGCTGCCCACGTCGACGCCGCGCGTGGGCTGCGCCGCGACGAGCAGACGCAGCGGGCGGGCCATCTCGCGTGCGATGACGACCTTCTGCTGGTTGCCGCCCGACAGGGTGCCGACCGCCGTGTCGGGGCCCTGCGTGCGGATGTCGTACTCGGCGATGCGCTCACGCGCGAACGCCTCGAGGGCGCGGCGGTCGATCGTGCCCGCACGAGTGAAGGCGCGGTCGTCGGAGCGGTCGAGGATGAGGTTCTCCTGCACGGAGAACGCCCCGACGAGACCGTCCTCCTTGCGATCCTCGGGCACGAAGCCGACACCGCGGTCGAGGATCGCGCGCACGCTGCGCCCGCCCAGCTCGTCGCCGTCGAGGCGGATCGAGCCGTGGTCGATCGGCAGCAGCCCGAGGATCGCTTCGACGATCTCGGTCTGGCCGTTGCCCTGGACGCCCGCGATCGCGACGACCTCGCCCGACTGCACCTGCAGGTCGACGTCGTCGACGACGACGATCCCCGAGGGCGTGACGACGCGGATGCCGTCGAGCACGAGGCCGCCCTCCCCCACGTTCGGGGCCCCCTTGGCGACGACCATCTCGACGGGGCGGCCGACCATGAGCGCCGCCAGTTCGGCGTTGCTCGCCGTCGGCGATGCCTCGCCGACGACCTTGCCCAGCCGGATGACGGTGATGCGGTCCGCGACCTCGCGGACCTCGCGCAGCTTGTGGGTGATGAAGACGATCGAGGTGCCCTCGTCGCGCAGCTGGCGCATGATCGCCATGAGCTCGTCGGTCTCCTGCGGCGTGAGCACCGCGGTGGGCTCGTCGAAGACGAGCACCTTGGCCTCGCGCGAGAGCGCCTTGATGATCTCGACGCGCTGCTGCACGCCGACGGGCAGATCTCCGACGACGGCGTCGGGGTCGATCTGAAAGCCGAAGCGGTCGGCCACGGCACGCACGTGTGCGCGGGCCGCGGCGAGGTCGAGGACGCCGAGGCCCTTGGTGTTCTCGTGACCGAGCATGACGTTCTCGGCGACGGTGAAGACCGGGACGAGCATGAAGTGCTGGTGCACCATGCCGATGCCCGCGCTCATGGCGTCGCCGGGTCCGCGGAAGTCCTGGACGACGTCGTCGAGGAGGATGTGGCCCTCATCGGCCTGATAGAGGCCGTAGAGGACGTTC
Source organism: Microbacterium sp. 1262 (assembly GCF_040544895.1). NCBI lineage: Bacteria > Bacillati > Actinomycetota > Actinomycetes > Micrococcales > Microbacteriaceae > Microbacterium > Microbacterium sp. 1262. Next base: position 214,198 of record NZ_JBEPKU010000001.1, on the reverse strand, counting down.
ATGAGCGTCGACTTGCCGGCGCCGTTCTCCCCGAGGAGAGCGTGGATCTCGCCCGGCCTGACGACGAGGTCGATGTGGTCGTTGGCGACCAGGGTGCCGAAGCGCTTGGTGATGCCCCGGAGTTCGAGCTTCATGTCGGCCAATCTATGCGACGGATGGTGGGTGGACAGCGGTCGGGGCCGGGGAACTTCCGTCCCCCGGCCCCGACGACTCATGAGCTCACGGAGAGTTCGGCGAGTCCACGGTGATGTCACCGGCGACGATCGCCTCCTGCAGGGCGGTCAGCTCGTCGGCGAGACCGGCCGGCAGACGCGACTCGAAGTCGTGGAAGCTCGACAGCTTGACACCCTCGTTCTTCAGCGTGCCGACGTACGGGTCGGTCGTGAAGTCGCCGCCCTGCGCCGCGACGGTGGCGTCGTAGACGGAGACGTCGATCGCCTTCTGGATCGACACGAGCGTCAGGTCGGCGACCGTGTCGTCCGAGACGGCGAGGTCGCTGTCGACGCCGAGCATGACGACGTCGCGGTTGCCCTCGCGGATGGCCTGCGCGGCGCTCTGGTAGATCGGGCCGCCGACGGGCAGGATCACGTCGACACCCTGGTCGAGGATGCCCTGAGCGACCTGCTTCGCGGTGTCGTTGGCGGTGAAGCCACCGGTGAAGTTGCCGTCCTGAGCGGTGATGTCCCAGCCGACGACGCCGACGTTCGCGCCCTTGTCCTCGTTGTACTTCTCGACACCGAGCTGGAAGCCGTCCATGAAGACGGTGACCGAGTTGAACTTGTCGCCACCGAAGGTGCCGACCTTGTTCACGCCGGCCTCAGCCGACCACGAGGCCGCCGCGTAGCCACCGAGGTAGGCGGCCTCCGCGGTGTTGAACACCAGCGGCTTGATGTTGGGGGCGTCGGTCTTGCCGTCGAAATCGGTGTCGGCGTAGTCGTCGATGATGGCGTAGTCGATGTCGGGGTTCGCGGTGGCCGACGCGACGGTGGCCGGGGCGAGCTTGTAGCCGACGGCGACGATCAGGTCGCAGCCCTCCGAGACGAGCGTCTCGAGGTTCGGCGCGTAGTCGTTCTCGGTGGTGGACTCGACCTCGATCGATTCGACGCCGAGCTCCTTCGCCGCGCGGTCCATGCCCTCCTTCGCCGACTGGTTGAACGAACGGTCGTTCCAGCCGCCCTCGTCGGAGACCAGGCAGGGGGTGAAGTCCGAGCCCGCCTCGGGTGCGGCGGATCCGCCAGCCTCATCGGGTGCGGCTCCGCAACCGGCGAGGGCGACGAGAAGGCCCGCGGCAGCTGTGATGCCGACGAGCTTCTGGGGGGTCGAGAGTGTCAATGCAGCCTCCACATTGAAGGCGCCGCGGACTTCGCGGCGGCTGGAAAGAAGTTACCTACTGTTTCGTCCGGGTTGCACCCCGGACGCACCCCGCCCCGCGAATGGTTACAAAGACGCAATGTGCGCGTCACAGAACGTCGCCGCGTCCCGTCAGCTTGAGGGCGTCGACCACGTGCTTGACGCGCTGCGCGTTCTCGCTCGTGGTCACCAGAAGCGCGTCGGGAGTGTCGACGACGACGATGTCCTTCACGCCGATCAGGCTGATGACCCGCGAGGTGTGGCTGACCACGATGCCGCTGGCCGCGTCCGAGAGGATGCGGGCGTTCTCGCCGAGGATGGCCAGGTCGTTCTTGCGTCCGTTGGAGTTGAGCTTCGCGAGGCTCGCGAAGTCGCCGACGTCGTCCCAGTCGAAGTGCCCCGGCACGACGGCGAGCTTGCCCTTCTCGGCGGCGGGCTCGGCGACGACGTAGTCGATCGCGATCTTCTTCAGCTGCGGCCAGATGCGGTCGACGGCGGGACCGCGCCGGTCGCGATCGTCCCAGGCCTCGGCGAGCTCGAGCAGGCCCGCGTGCAGTTCGGGGCTGTTCGCCTCGATCTCGGCCAGGAGGACATCGGCCCGCGAGATGAACATGCCCGCATTCCAGAGGTACGACCGGTCGGAGACATAGGCTCGCGCCGTCTCGAGGTCGGGCTTCTCGACGAAACGCTCGACGAGAGAGGCGTCGCGAGCGCCCTCGACGATCAGTTCGCCGCCGCGCTTGATGTAGCCGAAGCCGACAGCGGGCTCGGAGGGGGTGATGCCGATCGTGCAGATGTAGCCCTCGCGCGCGACCTCGACCGCGTCTCGGACCGCGAACTCGAAGACCCGGCTGCCGCGGATCACGTGATCGGCCGCGAACGAGCCGATGATGACGTCGGGATGCCGTCGGTGGAGGATCGCGGCCGCCAGACCGATCGCGGCCGCCGAGTCGCGCGGCTCCGATTCGAGGAACACGTTCTTGTCGGGGATGCCGGGGAGCTGAGACTCGACGGCCGCACGGTGGGCGCGACCGGTGACGACGGCGATGCGGTCGGGCCCTGCGAGCGGCGCAAGCCGGTCCCAGGTGTCGCGCAGCAGCGAGTGGCCCGATCCGGTGAGGTCGTGCAGGAACTTCGGCGCGTCGGCACGCGACAGCGGCCACAGCCTGCTGCCCACGCCTCCTGCAGGGATGACGGCGTAGAAGTCCGGGATCTCGTCGATCATGCTCCGAGCGTACCGGGACGCGGCCGCAGCCCCCGGCGCAAGAACCCGCTTTCTTTAGGGTGCCCTTCGTCGCCCCGCGTCATTTTCCCGGCCTAGAATCGATGTGCGCCCATGTGACGCCGGGGGTCAATCGCCCCACCGGGGCATCGATCGCCCCCACGAACCGTGTTCGATCCAGGGAGGACGACCGTGTCTGCACCAGCACGCGTCACACCGTCGGTAGCCCAGACCACATCCAAGACCCCGCGCGGCACGCTGTACCGCGGCAACGAGGGCATGTGGTCGTGGGTGCTTCACCGCATCACCGGCGTGGCCATCTTCTTCTTCCTCTTGGTCCACGTGCTCGACACCGCGCTGATCCGCGTGTCGCCCGAGGCCTACGACGCCGTTATCGGCACCTACAAGAACCCGATCATGGGTCTCGGCGAGGTCGCCCTCGTCGCCGCGATCGTCTACCACGCCTTCAACGGTCTGCGCATCATCGCCGTCGACCTGTGGCCGTGGGCGACGCGCCACCAGCGTCAGCTGTGGTGGGGTGTCCTCGCGGTCTGGGCCGTCACCATCATCGGTTTCGCGGCGCGTCACGTGCCCATCGTTCTCTCCGAGATTGGAGGGGGTCACTGATGACCGCCGACACCCTTGCCGCTCCCCGCAGCCCGCAGGTCCGCAAGAAGGGCGCCAACCTCGAGAAGTGGGGTTGGGTCTACATGCGCGCCTCCGGCGTGCTGCTGGTCGTCCTGATCTTCGGCCACCTCTTCGTCAACCTCATGCTCGGCGAGGGCATCAAGGGCATCGACTTCGCTTTCGTGGCCGGAAAGTTCGCCAGCCCGTTCTGGCAGTGGTGGGACGTGCTGATGCTCTGGCTCGCCCTGATCCACGGCGCGAACGGCATGCGCACGATCGTGAACGACTACGTCGCGGGTGCGACGGCGCGGAAGGTCCTCGTGTGGGCCATCTGGCTCTCGGCAGGTCTGCTGATCCTGCTCGGCACCCTGGTCGTGTTCACCTTCGACCCCTGCCTCGGAGTGACCGCGGACAGCATGCTCTGGGAGACCTGCCAGGGCTGACCCTGCGCTCCGACGACGTGAATCACAGCAACGAAAGGCTCGCCCCGTGAGCACCCAGACCGAAGCGGTCGTCGTCAAGGACGGCATCCACTACCACCAGTTCGACATCGTCATCGTCGGCGCCGGCGGCGCCGGCATGCGGGCGGCGATCGAAGCCGGTCCGGGTGCCCGCACCGCGGTGATCTCGAAGCTGTACCCGACCCGCTCGCACACCGGTGCGGCGCAGGGCGGCATGGCGGCGGCGCTCGCCAACGTCGAAGAGGACTCGTGGGAGTGGCACACCTTCGACACCGTCAAGGGCGGCGACTACCTCGTCGACCAGGACGCGGCGGAGATCCTCGCCAAGGAGGCCATCGACGCGGTCATCGACCTCGAGAACATGGGCCTGCCCTTCAACCGCACCCCCGAGGGCAAGATCGACCAGCGCCGCTTCGGCGGCCACACCGCCGACCACGGCAAGTCGCCGGTGCGCCGCGCCTGCTACGCCGCCGACCGCACGGGCCACATGATCCTGCAGACGCTGTTCCAGAACTGCGTCAAGCTCGGCATCAACTTCTTCAACGAGTACTACGTGCTCGACCTCATCACGGTGACCGCGCCCGACGGCTCGACCCAGACGGCGGGCGTCGTCGCCTACGACCTGGCGACCGGTGACCTGCACGTCTTCCACTCGAAGGCCGTCATCTTCGCCACCGGCGGCTTCGGCAAGATCTACAAGACGACCTCGAACGCCCACACCCTCACGGGCGACGGCGTCGGCATCGTCTGGCGCAAGGGCCTGCCGCTCGAGGACATGGAATTCTTCCAGTTCCACCCGACCGGCCTCGCCGGTCTCGGCATCCTGCTCACGGAAGGCGCACGCGGCGAGGGCGCGATCCTCCGCAACGCGTCGGGCGAGCGGTTCATGGAGCGCTACGCGCCCACCATCAAGGACCTCGCTCCCCGCGACATCGTCTCGCGATGCATGCAGCAGGAAGTCGCCGAAGGCCGCGGCGCCGGTCCCCACCGCGACTACGTGCTGCTCGACTGCACGCACCTGGGCGCCGAAGTCCTTGAGACCAAGCTCCCCGACATCACGGAGTTCGCCCGCACCTACCTCGGCGTCGACCCCGTCGTCGAGCCGGTGCCCGTCATGCCCACGGCGCACTACGCGATGGGCGGCATCCCCACGAACGTCGAGGCCGAGGTGCTCGCCGACAACACCACCGTCGTGCCGGGCCTCTACGCCGCCGGCGAGTGCGCGTGCGTCTCGGTGCACGGCTCGAACCGCCTCGGCACCAACTCGCTGCTCGACATCAACGTCTTCGGCAAGCGCGCCGGCCGCAACGCCGTCGAGTACGTCAAGACCGCCGACTTCGTGCCGCTGCCCGCGGACCCCGCCAAGGACGTGCGCGAACTCATCGAAGGCGTGCGCAACAACCCCGGCACCGAGCGCATCGCGGTCCTGCGCAAGACGCTCCAGGACGAGATGGACAAGGGCGCCCAGGTGTTCCGCACCGAGGAGTCGCTCCTGCACGTCATGGACGTCATCGCCGACCTGCGCGAGCGGTTCAAGAACATCCACGTCGACGACAAGGGCAAGCGGTTCAACACCGATCTGCTCGAGGCGGTCGAGCTGGGCTTCCTGCTCGACATCGCCGAGGTCGTCGTGGTCGCCGCTCGCAACCGCAAGGAGAGTCGCGGCGGACACATGCGCGATGACTTCCCGACGCGTGACGACGAGAACTACATGAAGCACACGATGGCCTATCTGTCGGGCGACCCCCACTCGTCGCACGCCGAGGACCACATCCGGCTCGACTGGAAGCCCGTCGTGTTCACCAAGAACGAGAACGGCGAACTGCGGTACCCGCCGCTGGAGAGGAAGTACTGATGACGATCGTCGAAACCGATGCCGCGGCCCCTGCCGAGGCGGCGAACGACACCGGCATCCAGTCGTTCCTGGTCACCTTCATCATCCGGCGCTTCGACCCCGAGGTCGACAGCGAGCCGAGGTGGGTCGACTACGACGTCGAGCTCTATTCGACCGACCGGGTCCTCGACGCCCTGCACAAGATCAAGTGGGATGTCGACGGGTCGCTGACCTTCCGCCGCTCGTGCGCGCACGGCATCTGCGGGTCCGACGCGATGCGCATCAACGGGCGCAACCGCCTGGCCTGCAAGACGCTGATCAAGGACCTCGACATCTCGCAGCCGATCTACGTCGAGGCGATCAAGGGCCTGCCGCTGGAGAAGGACCTCGTCGTCGACATGGAGCCGTTCTTCGCCTCCTACCGCGACGTGCAGCCCTTCCTCATCGCCAACTCGAAGCCCGAGGCCGGCAAGGAGCGCATCCAGTCGATCGCCGACCGCGAGATCTTCGACGACACCACCAAGTGCATCCTCTGCGCCGCGTGCACCTCGTCGTGCCCCGTGTTCTGGACCGACGGCCAGTACTTCGGCCCCGCCGCGATCGTCAACGCGCACCGCTTCATCTTCGACTCGCGCGACGACGCGGGCGACGTGCGCCTCGACATCCTCAACGACAAGGAAGGCGTGTGGCGCTGCCGCACGACCTTCAACTGCACCGAGGCCTGCCCGCGCGGCATCGAGGTCACCAAGGCGATCGCCGAGGTCAAGCAGGCGGTTCTCCGCGGGCGTTGAGCCGGCCGGGCTCGCGCCCGATCAGCTCGCGCCGCCGCTGCCGATAGATTCGACGACGTGGATCCCGACCCTTCCGCGACAGATGCGCTGAGCGAACGGTGGGATGCGTCTCGGCTGCGCGAGCGGCTCGACCAGCCCATCGAGCGTGCGACGACGATCACGCGTCGCACGCTCGGCTGGTTCCCGATCCGGGTATGGCGCCACTTTCTGCGGCACAACGGCTTCCTCCTCGCCGCGAGCATCAGTTACCAGTCGCTCTTCGCCCTCTTCGCCACCATCTACACGGCGTTCGCCGTCGTCGGGCTGTGGCTCGGGGGATCGCGCATGGCGATCGACGCCCTCATCGACGTCGTCAACAGCTACATCCCGGGGCTGATCTCCGGCAGCGGTCCGGTCTCCCCCACCGACGTCGCCGACATCGCCCGCAACAGCGGCAGCGTCCTGGCGGTGACGGGTGCCGTCGCCCTCGCGGTCGCGATCTGGACGGCCATCGGGTTCGTGACGTTCACGCGCCGCGCGGTGCGGGATATCTTCGGCCTCCCCTTCGACACGCGCAACTACCTGCTCCTGAAGCTGCGCGACTTCGGCGCCGCCCTGCTTTTCGGCCTCGCGCTCGTGCTCGGCGCCGCACTGGGTCTGGTGGCGGGCGGCGTCGTTCGGCAGGTGTTCGACCTCTTCGAGATCCCGTACGAGTCGACCACGATCGACGTGCTCAGCCGACTCGCGTCTGTGCTGGTCGCGATCGTGATCAACGCGGCCGCCCTCACCGCGCTCATCCGGTTCCTGACCGGGACCGCGCTGCCCTGGCGCAAGATCATCCCCGGATCGATCTTCGGCGGCGTCGCGCTGAGCGTGCTGCAGCTCGGCGCCGGCTTCCTCGCCGTCTACTCCCCCACCAACCCGCTCCTCGCGACGTTCTCGGTGCTCATCGGATTCCTCCTCTGGCTGCGCCTCGCGGGCATCGTCATCCTCGTCGCAGCGTCGTGGGTGGCCGTGTCGGCGGCGGATGACGGCATCCCGCTCGAGGTGAGGACCGAGGAAGAGAGGCGCGAGGACGAGCGGCGCGCCCTGCGTGTGGTCGCCGAGGCACAGCTGCGCGACGCCGAGCACGCCCTCGCCGAAGCCGGGTGGTGGCGGCGAGTTCCCGCCCGCCGGGATGTGAAGCGGGCGCGCGAGCTGCTGCGACGTCTCGACGCGGAGCAGCGCGCCGCGCGGTGAGCCCTGTCGGAGGCCGCGGTTACGCTGGCAGACGTGTCACGTCGTCTTCGCATCGCCTCCGTCAACGTCAACGGCATCCGCGCCGCCGCCCGCAAGGGAATGCACGAGTGGCTCGAGACCGCCGACGTCGACATCCTGACCCTCCAAGAGGTCCGCGCCCAGGCCTCCGACCTCGCCGCTGCCCTGCCGAACTGGCACTTCGTCTCCGACGAGGCGCTCGCGAAGGGGCGCGCAGGTGTCGCTATCGCCGCCCGCGAGCCCCTCGACGTCTGGCGCATCGAGCTCGGCGACGACGATCTCGACTCGAAGGGACGCTGGGTCGAGGCCGACATCGAGGTCGCGGGCGAGCATCTCACGGTCGTCAGCGCGTACGTCTTCACCGGCGAGGCCGACACCGAGAAGCAGGTCGCGAAGTACGCCTTCCTCGATGCGATGGAGAAGCGGATGCCGCAGCTCGGCGAACTCGCTGTCATCACCGGCGACCTGAACGTCGGCCACCGTGAGTTCGACATCCGCAACTGGCGCGGCAATCGCAAGAAGGCCGGCTTCCTCCCGCGCGAGCGGGCCTATTTCGACCGGTTCACCGCGCCCGCCGGCGTCGAGATCGACACCGTCGACGGCGAGCGGGGCACCGGCCTCGGGTGGGTCGACGTGGGACGTCGGTTCGCCGGCGAGGTCGACGGTCCCTACACGTGGTGGTCCAACCGCGGAAAGGCGTTCGACACCGACACCGGGTGGCGAATCGACTACCACCTCGCCACGCCGCAGCTCGCGGAGCGCGTCACCGACTACCGTGTCGTGCGCGCGCCGTCGTGGGACACCCGGTGGAGCGACCACGCCCCCGTCGTCGCCGACTACGTCTTCCCGGGCTGATCGAGGCGACGGGGCGACGGCCCGCGGGGCGACGCCCGTAGACTCTTCTGGTGACCAAGCCCCGCCTGTACTCCGGAATGCAGCCGTCCGCCGATTCGCTCCAGATCGGCAACTACATCGGGGCTCTCATGCAGTGGCGCGACCTGCAGGAGACCTACGACGCGTTCTTCTCCGTCGTCGACCTGCACGCCCTCACTCAGCCGCATGACCCCGCCGAGCTGCGGGCGAAGACTCGGCGCACCGCAGCGCAGTACATCGCGGCGGGCATCGAACCCTCGCGCTCGACCCTGTATGTGCAGTCGCACGTCCGCGCGCACGCCGAGCTCGCCTGGGTGCTCTCGACCATCACCGGGTTCGGCGAAGCCGGCCGGATGACGCAGTTCAAAGACAAGTCGCAGCGCTACGGCGCCGACGCCACCAACGTGGGGCTCTTCACCTACCCGGTGCTCATGGCCGCCGACATCCTGCTCTACCAGACCGACATCGTGCCCGTCGGCGACGACCAGAAGCAGCACGTCGAGCTGACGCGCACCCTGGCCGAGCGGTTCAACTCGCGCTACGGCGAGACGTTCCGCGTGCCGATGCCGGTCATCCAGCAGGACACCGCGCGCATCTACGACCTGCAGAACCCGACCTCGAAGATGTCGAAGTCCGCCGAGTCGGATGCCGGCGTGCTGTGGCTGCTCGACGACCCGAAGGTGTCGGCGAAGAAGGTCATGCGGGCCGTCACCGACTCCGAGGGCTCGGTTCGCTACGACCGCGAGAACAAGCCCGGCGTCTCGAACCTGCTCGTCATCTACGCCGCGCTGACGGGCCGCCAGATCCCCTCGATCGAGGACGAGTACGCCGGTCGCGGCTACGGCGACTTCAAGAAGGGACTGGCCGAGGTCGTCGTCTCCGAGTTCGGACCGGTCCGCGAGCGTGCCCTCGAGCTGCTCGACGACCCGGCCGAGCTCGACCGGGTGCTCGCGTCGAACGCCGCGCGCGCCGACGAGGTCGCCGACCGCACGCTCGCTGACGTCTACGACAAGTTGGGACTGCTGCGTCGTGTCTGACAACGAATCGACCGCGCCCGACGCCGGACTGCCCGCTGCGACCGACGGCAACCAGAACGCGGCGCCGGCGACCACCGCAGCGGAGATGCCGGTCGAGCCCGCGCCCGAGCTGATCGAGGCGCTCGACGAGGCGGCGGCCGCGTCGAAGGCCTCCCCCGCCGACGCCGCCGTGCAGGAGCGACTCTGGCGCGCCGCCTTCGCGCTCGACCGCTGGCTCTTCATCGCCCGCGGCTCCGACGACGAGCCCACCCCGTTCGCGCTGCGCTCGGACGAGGGCGCCGTGATCTTCGCGTTCTCCACCGCCGACCGCGCCCATGAAGCCGCCCTCGGTTTCGGCCTGCCCGAAGAGGAGGCATCGCGCCTCCTCGCCGTGCCGCTCCCGTCGGCCGCGGCGTGGGTCGCGTCCTACGCCGAGGCCGGCGTCGAAGCGATGGTCTTCGACGCACCCGGCAACGGTGCGATGGCTCCCCTGACGAACCTCGCCGCGATGGCGGTCTACATCTCGCAGAACCCCTCTGCCTGATCCCGGGACGGCCCCGTCCTCGCCGCTGCGGGGGCCCGTCCGCTGCGGGCGGCCCCGTCCCGACCGGCGGGGCTGCCGGAACCCCCGTCGCCACCGACGGGCCTACCGGCACCGTCCTGCGGGGCAGCCGTCCCCGTCCTGCGGGGTAGCCGTCGCGTCGGCGCCCCATCTTCGAGCCGTCCCCGTCCCGTCAACAGGCTCAGCGCCCCACCCGAGCCCCTACGCCCGACCGCGAGCCGTTTCAGCCTGCGCACGGCACGCGGAACAGCAGGCATCCGCACTCCGGTCGCCCGGTCGGCGCGTCGAGCGAGACCTGTCGACCCACCGAGCGAGAACCGCCCCACGGGCCGGGCGGGCCGGAGAACAGCCCTGTCTTCGCGTCATCTCCGTCCCGTCAACAGGCTCAGCGCCCCACCCAAGCCCCTACGCCCCACCGCGAGCCGTTTCAGCCTGCGCACGGCACGCAGAGCAGCAGGCATCCGCTGGTAGAAGCGTCAGCGCACGCGAGCCGGCCGCACACCGGATGCGAGAACGCCGCGCACGGCTTCGAGGACCCGATCGGGTCGCCACATGATGTCCGCCGCCATCGGTCGTAGCGTCAGGTAGCCGAGGGCTGCGGCCGCGAGGTCGCGCGCGCTGTCTCGTCGGCGCGCGTCGAGCCCGGAATGATGAGCATCGCTGTCGCACTCCACGATCAACCAACCATCGACGAGCAGATCGACTCGTCCGACTCCAGGTATGCGCACCTGCACCTCGACCGTCTTGGCGATTCCGCGCAGGAGGAGCCGCATGAGCGTCTCTGGTCCGGATTCGGCCCGCCCGTCAATCAGACGCCGGATCGGGCGGTATCGGAGAGGCAGGGCCGCAAAGACGCTGTCGAGATCCGCGGCCTGGAGAAGCCCGAGATGAAGCGCGCTGTCGAGCGTCGCGACGGCAGCTCGGGGTGACTGGCACTGCACCGCGCGGACCAGCGCGTCGATGATGCTCGAGCACGCGAACCATCTGGGGCGCGGAGCGATGGGAGGTGTCCAATGCAGCACCGACTTCGACCCCGCGAGGGTCTCGCGCGTCGGCACGCGCGAGGCCGTCCGCGGTAGCTGCACATGCGGCCCGGCCGGCTCGAGGACGAACACCCCGAGAAGGCGCAACAGGCTCACACAGGTGAGACGACCGCCGAGCGAGACCGCGACGACGACGGTTGGTGGCGCATCCGCGACGAGGTACGAGCCCCGCAGGGGCCTCACAAGTCGCCCGGCGGAGACGGCATCCGCGATGTCGCGCTTGCGGAGACCACCCGCGCGCAGATCGGATGTCGACCAACGACGCAACTCCATGATCTCTGCGGGAAGCCAGGCTGACGAGGCGTGAGGGTCCATGCCGACACGGTGTCGTCCGTGGTCCCGTGCATGGCCTGCGCAGGAGGAAATTGTGAACAGCCAGACTCGCCCGCTGCCTGTGCGGAAGTCGCTGATCCGTGCCACCGACAGGCTCAGGCGCCGCGTTCCGCGCGATGAGAGGCGCCATGGCGCCGCCAGCCTGTTGACGGCACGGCTGGACGCCGCCTGGCACGCACACGACGAGGAGTCCTCCGTCCCGGCGCGGAATGTCGGCTGACCGGAGCTCGATCCCCGGAACAGCTGAAACGCGTGCCGTCAACAGGCTGAGAGCGGGCCCCGGGGGCGCGAGGCACGGCGACACCGGGCTGGGCCTGTTCGCGGCACCGCGACGAAGGCTGGGCACGACCCGAACCGGCCGGCCCGCCTCGGTAGGGTCGGAGGATGGAACCGGTGACCCTCCGAACCGCGCGGCTCGAGCTGTCGATGCCCACTCTCGACGACGTCGACGCGATCACCGCGGCGGCGCAGGATCCCGAGGTCCCGCGCTGGACCACCGTGCCCTCTCCCTACACGCGCGAGCACGCCGAGGAGTTCATCGCGAAGGCTGCGGCCTGGTGGGACGAGCAGTCCGAGCTGACGTGGGGCATCCGCCGGGACGGCCAGTGGATCGGCATGATCGGCCTGCACCGCGTGAGCCCGGAAGGTGCCGCGGAGATCGGGTTCTGGATGAGCGTATCGGCGCGCGGGCACGGCTACCTGAGCGAGGCAGCCCGCGCGGTCATCGACTTCGGCTTCGCCGAGCCGCTGTCGCTCGCGCGCATCGAATGGCGGGCGATCGTCGGCAACGTCGCATCGGCGCGCACCGCGCGCAGCCTCGGCTTCCGGTACGAAGGGATGCTGCGGCGCGGGCTCCCGCACCGCGACGCCCGCCACGACGGCTGGATCGCCGGCATCCTGCCCGACGACGACCGCGCGCCGCAGCCCTGGCCGATCCTCGCCGACTGAACCACGCCTGAACCAGGCCGCGGTCCGGGCGCAAGCCCGTGCCGCGTGGGGGTGGTGCGTGCCAGGATGACGCCATGCCCGAGATGCCGGAAGTGCAGGGACTCGTCGACTACCTCGGCGGTCGCCTCGCCGGACGCCGCATCACGAAAGCCCGGGTCAGCGCGATCTCCGCGCTGAAGACGTACGACCCGCCGATCGAGACGCTCGAGGGCGCGACGGTGACCGCTGCATCCCGTCACGGCAAGTTCGTCGACCTGGCCACCGACGGCGGCACGCACCTGGTCTTCCACCTCGCCAAGGCGGGGTGGCTGCGCTGGTACGACGCGCTGCCGTCGACCGTCATCCGCCCCGGCAAGACCCCGATCGCGCTCCGCGTCGGCTTCGACGACGACTCGGGGTTCGATCTGACCGAGGCCGGCACGAAGAAGTCGCTCGCGGTCTACGTCGTCCGTGATCCGGCCGAGGTGCCGGGCATCGCCCGGCTCGGTCCCGACCCGCTGGATCCCTCGTTCGACCGCGACACCCTGGCGGGCCTGCTGGCGGGCCGCCGCACCCAGATCAAGGGTGTGCTGCGCGATCAGTCCATCGTCGCGGGGATCGGCAACGCGTACTCCGACGAGATCCTCCACGCGGCGAAGATGTCGCCCTACGCGCTGGCCGCGAATCTGGACGACGCGGAGGTCGACCGGCTCTACACCGCACTCAGCGCGACGCTGGCCGAGGCCGTCGCCGCGGCATCGGGCAAGCCTCCTGCCGACCTGAAGGACGCCAAACGCCGCGGGATGCGGGTGCATGGGCGCCGCGGCGAGGCGTGCCCGGTCTGCGGCGATGAGGTGCGCAGCGTCTTCTTCGCCGACAACAGCCTGGAGTACTGCCCGACGTGCCAGACCGGCGGCAAGCTGCTCGCGGATCGCCGACTCTCCCGCCTGCTCAAGTGACGGCGGAAGTCGGGAATGCCGCAGGCAGCGCCGCGTTGAGTACGATCGGAGTATTGAACGTGCTCCGGGGTCGGTGAGAATCCGAACCGGCGGTGAGAGTCCGCGACCCTCGAGGCCCTCGGGCCGAGAGGTTGATCCGGTGGAATTCCGGGACCGACGGTGATGCGACGCGAGTCGCTAGTCCGGATGAGAGGAAGCACGGCAGCGTTCGCGCTGCGCGCGCCCGCCCGCGTCCCCGGAGACTGACCGAAGGACGAAGGATGCCGGGCACCACCGACCGCGAGATCGCCGCGATGCGTCGCGCTTTCGAGCTCGCCGGCAACGGTCCGCGCGGGCTGAACCCGCAGGTCGGCGCCGTGCTCCTGGCACCCGACGGGTCCGTGCTCGCCGAGGGCTGGCACCGTGGCGCGGGCACTCCCCACGCCGAGGTCGACGCTCTCACTCAGCTCTCCGCCGGCGCGGCCCGCGGCGCCACCGCCGTGGTGAGCCTCGAGCCCTGCAACCACACCGGCCGCACCGGCCCGTGCGCGCTCGCGCTCATCGAGGCCGGCGTGGCGCGGGTGGTCTACTCCGCGTCCGACCCGGGCGACGCATCGGCCGGCGGCGCGCAGCGCCTGCGTGATGCCGGGGTCGACGTCGTCGGCGGGGTGCTCGCCGACGACGGTCACGCGCTCATCCACGACTGGCTCACCGTGCAGCGCCTCGGCCGGCCGCACGTCACCGTGAAGTGGGCGCAGTCGCTCGACGGTCGCGCCGCGGCACCCGACGGCACGAGCCAGTGGATCACCGGCCCCGCCGCACGAGCAGACGTCCACCGCCGGCGCAGCGAGGCCGACGCCATCGTCGTGGGCACGGGCACCCTGCTCTCCGACGATCCCGCCCTGACGGCGCGGCGTCCCGACGGCACTCTCTACGAGCGGCAGCCGATGCCCGTCGTCCTCGGTCAGCGTGCCGTGCCCGACGACGCGCTCGTGCGTCGACACCCGCTGCCCCTCCTGCACCGCGACGGCGAGAACCTCGGCGGCGAGAGCGCGAACGAGCCCTCGCTGATGACGCAGTTGCGTGAGCTCGGGGTGCAGCGCGTCTTCGTCGAGGGCGGCCCGACCATTGCCAGCGCCTTCATTCGGGCAGGGCTCGCCGACGAGATCCTCGCCTACATCGCCCCGACCCTCATCGGCTCCGGCACGGTCGGCGACGACCGCCCGGCGCTGCGTTCGCTCGGCGTCGAGACGATCACCGACCAGCGACGTCTGCGCGTGCGCTCGGTCGAGACCCTGGGCGACGACCTGCTGATCGTCGCCTCCCCCGCGCCCCCGACATCCCCGTCCGAAGGAGACGCCTGATGTTCACCGGAATCATCGAAGAGATCGGCGAGGTCGTCGCCGTCGAGCCGTCGGGCGAGGGCGTGCGGATCACCGTGCGCGCGCCGAAGGCGGTGTCGGATGCCGGCCACGGCGACTCGATCGCCGTCAGCGGTGTCTGCCTCACGGTGGTCGACCAGGGCGACGACTGGTTCACGGCAGACGTCATGCGCCAGACCCTCGACGTGTCGAGCCTCACCGGGATCGAGCCGGGCCGGGCCGTCAACCTCGAACGCGCGCTCGCGGCGCACACCCGGCTGGGCGGGCACATCGTGCAAGGACACGTCGATGGACTCGGCCACGTCCTGGAGGTACGCCCCGGCGAGCAGTGGCGCGTCCTGCGCATCTCCGTGCCCGCCGACCTCGCCCCGCTCGTCGTGGACAAGGGGTCGATCACGGTCGACGGCGTCTCCCTGACCGTCAGCGCCGTGAGCGCCGCCCACGTCGCGGAGGCCTGGCTCGAGGTCTCCCTCATCCCCGAGACGCTCGCCGCGACAACCCTCGGCGACCGGATCGTCGGCGACGCGGTCAACCTCGAGACCGACATCCTCGCCCGACACGTCCAGCGGTTGCTGGCATTCACCACCCTCTCGAACGAAGGAGGCTCCCGATGAGCCTTTCTCCCCTCTCCGAGGCGCTCGACGCGCTGCGGGCCGGAAAGCCGATCATCGTCGCCGACGATGAGAACCGCGAGAACGAAGGCGACGTCATCTTGTCGGCCGCGCTCGCCACACCCGAGTGGATCGCGTGGACGGTCCGTCACTCGAGCGGTTTCATCTGCGCGCCGATGCCCGCCGAGTGGGCCGACCGGCTGGATCTCCCGCCGATGGTCGAGACGAACGAGGATGCCCGCGGCACCGCCTACACCGTCTCGGTCGACGCCGCCGACGGCGTGACCACCGGCATCAGCGCGGCCGATCGCGCCCGCACCCTCACGGTGCTCGCCGATCCCGCGTCGACGCCGGGCAGCGTCATCCGTCCGGGCCACATCCTGCCTTTGCGCGCCGTCGAGGGCGGTGTGCGCGAGCGCAGCGGTCACACCGAAGCGGCGGTCGAGCTGATGCAGCTCGCCGGTCTCGAGCCGGTCGGCGCGATCGCCGAGATCGTCGCAGACGACGGCTCGATGATGCGGATGCCGGGCCTGCTCGAGCTCGGCGAGCGCGACGGCATCCCGGTCATCACGATCGAGCAGCTCATCGCGCACCTCGACGAGACCGACCCGCGTCCCGCCGGCGGCGCCGCTTCGAACCGGCGCCGCGTGAGCCTGCGTGCCGAGGCGCAGGTGCCGACGTCGCACGGCACGTTCCGCTTCCTCGCGTACAAGGACCGCGTCACCGGCACCGACCACATCGCCGTCGTCTCGGGCGACCTCGCAGATGCCGCCCCACTCGTGCGTGTGCACTCGGAGTGCCTCACGGGCGAGGCGTTCGGCTCGCTCAAGTGCGAGTGCGGCCCGCAACTCGATGCCGCCCTCGACGCGATCGACCGCGACGGCGGGATCGTCATCTACATGCGCGGTCATGAGGGTCGCGGCATCGGGCTGATCAACAAGCTCCGCGCCTACCAGCTGCAGGAGCGCGGGCTCGACACCCTCGACGCGAATCTCGCGCTCGGGCTTCCCGCCGACGCCCGCGACTACGCCGCGGCTGCCGGCATCCTCGCCGATCTCGGCGTGGGCAGCATCCGCCTGCTGACGAACAACTCCGACAAGGTGTCGCAGCTGCGCGCGCTCGGCCTCGACATCGCCGAGCAGGTTCCGCTGCTCGTCGGCGTGGGCGCCAACAACCACCAGTACCTCGCCACGAAGCGCGACCGCATGGGCCACATCATCGACGACGCCGAGCTGAGCGCGGCGCTCGCCCGCGGCACCGTGGCGGCCCCCGCGGACGAGACCACCGACCCTCGACAGAACTCGGAGAACATCGCATGAGCGGACACGGCGCTCCCGAACGCCAGAACATCGACGCGGGCGACCTGAAGGTCGTCGTCGTCGCCGGCCAGTGGCACGACGTCATCACCGACGGACTCATCGCCGGCGCCGAGCGCGTGCTCGAGGAGTCGGGTGCGGCCTGGCGGCTCGTGCGCGTGCCGGGATCGTTCGAGCTCCCGGTCGTGGCGAAGGCCGCGCTCGATTCCGGAGCGGATGCCGTCGTCGCCCTCGGCGTCATCATCCGCGGCGGAACGCCCCACTTCGACTTCGTGTCGTCGGCGGCCACCGACGGGCTGACGCGCGTCGCGATCGACACGGGCAAGCCGGTCGGTTTCGGCGTGCTCACCCTCGACGACGAGCAGCAGGGCATCGACCGGGCGGGTCTGCCCGGCTCGAAGGAGGACAAGGGCGCGGAGGCGGCGGATGCTGCACTGCGCACGGCGCTGACGCTGCGCTCGCTTCGCGGCTGACACTGTGTCGGCACTCCATACCTTCAGCTAGGCTGAGGGTATGGAAACCCTCCGCGGAATCGTCCTCGTCGTCCACCTCATCGGTTTCGCCACGCTCTTCGGCGCCTGGCTCGTCGAAGCCCTCGGCGCCCGCCGCATCACGCGGGTCATGAGCTACGGCCTCCTCGTCGCCGGTGTCGCCGGGCTCGCCCTGGCAGCACCGTGGGGAACCGACCACGAGTTCAACTACGTCAAGATCACCGTCAAGCTCGTCATCCTGCTCGTGATCGGTGCGCTGCTGGGCATCGGCTCGGCCCGCCAGAAGCGCACCCAGGCGGTTCCCGCCGCCATCTTCTGGCTGATCGGAATCGGCACGGTGGCCAACGTCGCGATCGCGGTGCTCTGGCGCTGACACCCCCGGACTGCGGTCCACCACGCGCGGATGCCGCGTCTCGGAACACCGGGTCGCGGCATCCGCCGTAGAATGGACGATCGTGCGTCGCCGACACCGTCGACGCCGCCGGTGATCCCCGCGTCGAACGTCCGCCGCACCACCCCGCCTCGGACGTCCGCCCACCGGCACGCTCCCACGAGGGCGCTCACCCGTTCTCCCAGACAGGCATCACACCGCACATGTCATCCGCCACCGCGGCTCCCACCGCGCCCGCGAACCCCCGTTCCCGCGTCATCACCGCCAGCCTCGTCGGCACCACGATCGAGTTCTACGACTTCTACGTCTACGCGACCGCGGCGGTCCTGGTCTTCCCGATCCTCTTCTTCCCGAGCGACGACGACACCGCGTCGCTCCTCGCCTCGTTCGCGGTCTTCGGCGCCGCGATGATCGCGCGTCCCATCGGCGCCGTCGTCTTCGGCCACTTCGGCGACAAGTTCGGCCGCAAGGCGACCCTCGTCGCCTCGCTCCTCACGATGGGCATCGCGACGATCCTCATCGGATGCCTCCCCACCTTCAACGACATCGGCTGGTGGGCGGCGCTGCTGCTCCTCGTGCTGCGTCTCGCGCAGGGCTTCGCCCTCGGCGGCGAATGGTCGGGAGCGGCGCTCGTCGCCACCGAGAACGCCCCGAAGGGCAAGCGCGCCTGGTACGGCACCTTCCCCCAACTGGGCGCGCCGATCGGTTTCATCATCGCGAACTCGGTCTTCCTCGTGATCTACTTCGCGCTGCCGCACCCCGACGGCCCGGCCCAGCGTTCCGAGGAGTTCCTCGCCTGGGGCTGGCGCGTGCCGTTCCTGTTCTCCGCCGTCATGGTCATCGTCGGCCTGTGGGTGCGCCTCAAGCTCGTCGAGAGCGAGACGTTCTCGAAGGCGGAGAAGACCGGCGCCATCCGCAAGTTCCCGCTCGGATCCGTCATCCGCGGACACTGGCGCGCGCTGATCCTCGGCACCTTCATCATGCTCGCGACCTACGTGCTCTTCTACCTGATGACGAGCTTCACCCTCGCGTACGGCACCAAGCCGACCCTCGAGACCGCGCAGGCGACCGCCGAGGCATCGGGCGCGGCCTTCGACGCGGCGGCCTACGTTCCGGGCCTCGGGTTCGGGTTCACCGACTTCGTCATCATGCAGATCGTCGGCGTGATCTTCTTCGGCATCTTCACGCTGCTGTCGGGCCCCGTCGCCGACTCGATCGGCCGCCGCAAGCTGCTGCTGTGGGTCACCGGCGTCATCGCGGTGTTCGGCCTGCTGTTCGCGGTCTTCCTCGCACCGCAGCTCGACCCGAAGTTCACCGGGGCGCTCGTCCAGGCGTTCCTCGTGCTCGGCTTCATGCTCATGGGCGCGACGTTCGGCCCGATGGGCGCGCTGCTCCCCGAGCTGTTCCCGACCAACGTTCGCTACACCGGCTCGGCCATCTCTTACAACGTGGCGTCGATCCTCGGTGCCGCCGTCGCGCCCAGCATCGCGACGACCCTGTGGGCGCTCGCTGGCGGCTCGACCTGGCTCGTCGGCGTGTACCTCACGGCCTCCGCCGTGCTCACCTTCATCGCCCTGTGGCTGTCGAAGGAGACCAAGGACTCCGAGTACGACGCGAACATCGGCGAGGCGGCAGCCACACGCTGATCCCCGCCTCGGACGACGGATGCCGCGGGCCCTCGGGCTCGCGGCATCCGTCGTCTCTGCGCGGTCGCGGCGCGTCAGTCGAGGAACAGGGCGCGCAGCCGCTTGGTCGTGAATACGAGACCGAGCGCGATCATCACGACGAAGTAGAGCACGTGCCACAGCATTCCGGCGGAGAGGATGCCGGTTGTCAGCCCGCGGATCAGCTCGACGCCGTGCCACAGCGGCAGCGCCTGCACGATCACCTGCACCCACTCGGGATAGACCGTGATCGGGTAGAAGGTCGCCGAGAACAGGAACATCGGCAGCAGCACGAAGTTGATCCAGTCCATGTGCTGGAAGGTCTTCATGTAGCTCGTGACGGCCATGCCGATGCTCGCGAACCCGAAGGCGATGAGCAGCACCGCCGGGAGGGCGAGCACGGCGGTCCATGCGAGGTTCAGCCCCAGCACCTGCATGATGATCATGAAGCCGGTGGCGTAGACGAGACCGCGAAGCAGCGCGTACAGGATCTCACCGAGGGCGACGTCGAGCGGCCCGAGCGAGGTCGACAGCATCCCCTCGTAGAGCTTGCCGTAGTTGAGCTTGAAGAAGACGTTCCACGTCGAGTCGTACACGGCACCGTTCATCGCCGAGACCGCGAGCAGCGCGGGAGCGATGTACGCCGCGTACGGGACCTCGGCTCCCGACGAGGTCTCGACCTCGCCGATGAGGGCGCCGAGCCCGATGCCGAGAGACGCGAGATAGAACACGGGCTCGAAGAAGCCCGAGAGGACGACGATCCAACTCGACGAACGAGCCGCGATGAGACCGCGCTGCACGACCGCGCCCGGGTTGCCGGCCCACAGTGCGCGTACGCCCCCGCGGCGGCCCGTCGGCGTCTCCGGCGCGATCACGGCGCTCATTTCGCGAGCCTCTCGGTGAAGACACGGCGGCCCCAGAGGTAGCCGACGGCGGCGAGTGCGAGCAGGTAGAGCACGTGCACGGCGATCATCCCGACGCCGATGTCGGCCCCGTAGGTCGCCGCGCGCCCCAGCTCGGCGCCGTGCCACAGGGGCGAGATCCACGCGATCCACTGCAGGCCGACCGGAAGTGTCTCCACGGGGTAGAAGGTGCCCGAGAAGAGGAACATCGGCATGAAGATGAAGCGCTGCACGAGGGCGAACTGCCCCTTGTCGTCTTGGATGGAGCCCGCATACGCCATGAGCGGGATGCCGAAGGCGATACCGGCCGCGACACCGGCGAGGATCGACAGCCAGCCCGTCGCGGGGTTCGGGACAGCGCCGAACGGCAGCAGCCAGATGAAGAGGTAGTAAGCACCGACGGCGACGATCATCCGCGCCGTCGCACCGATGATGACACCGTTCGCGATCTGCGGGCTCGACAGCGCCGACGCGTTGAATCCGTAGAAGTAGCGGCGCCACTTGAAGCCCGCCATCACCGGATAGGTCATCTCCTCGGAGGCCACGGCGATCGCGGCGGTGACGAGCAGCGCCGGCGCGACGAACGGGAGATAGCCGACCTCCTGGCCGTGGGAGGAGATCGGCGCGGTGATGAGCGCCGCGAGCCCGACGGCCAGCCCGAGCAGATACATGATCGGCTGCCCGACCGCGCCGACGACGATCGTCCAGCCGTAGGCGCGCATCGCACGGACCATGTGCTCGGCGACGTACCAGGTGCCGTAGCGCCGGGGCTTGCGCCCACCGGCCATCGCCTCGGCCCGGAGATCGTCGAGCGTGGGGTGCGCGGTCTGGGTGCTCATTCGATCAGCGACCGTCCGGTCAGGCGCAGGAAGACGTCTTCGAGGCTCGATCGGCGCACAAGGCTCGTGAGCGGCGTGAGCCCCACCGCCGAGACACGCTCGAGAGCCGCCTCACCGTCGTGGGCGTAGACGAGGATGCGGTCGGGCAGCACCTCGACGCGGTCGCCGATGCCCCGCAGCTGAGCGGCCGCGGACTCGTTGCGGTCGGACCCGAAGCGCACCTCGAGGACTTCACGGCTCGAGTGCTCGCGGATGAGCGAGGCCGGCGTGCCCTCGGCCATGATCCGCCCCTTGTCGACGACGATGAGTCGGTCGCACAGCTGCTCGGCCTCGTCCATGTAGTGGGTCGTGAGGACGAGCGTCGTGCCGCGCTCCTTCAGACGGAACAGCCGGTCCCACAGCACGTGGCGGGCCTGGGGGTCGAGGCCCGTCGTCGGTTCGTCGAGCAGCAGGATGCGCGGGTCGTTGATGAGGCCGCGCGCGATCGTGAGGCGCCGCTTCATGCCGCCCGACAGCTGATCGACCTTGTTCTTCGCCTTGTCTTCGAGCTGCGCGAACGCGAGCAGCTCGTCGGCCTTCTCGTGGCAGACCTTGCCCGGAAGACCGAAGTACCGCCCGTAGATGTAGAGGTTCTCGCGGGCGTTCAGCTCGCCGTCGAGGTTGTCCTGCTGGGGCACCACCCCGAGCCGGGATCGGATCTCGGGGCCGTAGCGATCGGGATCGAGCCCGAGGATCTGCAGGTCGCCGCCGCTGCGGGTGGACACCGCGCCGATCATCTTCATCGTGGTCGACTTTCCCGCGCCGTTCGGGCCGAGCAGCCCGAAGGACTCTCCGGGCGCCACCTCGAACGACAGGTCGTCGACCGCGACGAAGTCGGGCTTGCTCTTCACGGCATAGGTCTTGCGCAGCCCACGGGCGGAGATGACGGATTCTGGCACGCGACAACACTAGCGACGACGTCCGACGACGACCGGGGCCGCGGTGCGCGAGAATCGCACGCATGGACCGCATCCTCACCACTGCCGCTGAACTCCGGACCGCCATCGGGGCGGGCCGCTACCCCGACGGCGGCCCCGTGCGGGTGCTCGACGTCAGGTGGTGGCTCGACCGCCCCGACGGACGCCCGGCGTTCCGCGCGGGCCACATCCCCGGCGCGCGCTACGCCGACCTCGACACCCAGCTCGCCGAGCACGGCGAGCCGACGGAGGGCCGGCATCCGCTGCCCTCCCCCGAGACGCTGCAGGCCGCCGTGCGCGACTGGGGCATCGACGAGGGCGACACCGTCGTGGTCTACGACGATGTCGCCAACCTGGCGAGCGGCCGCGCCTGGTGGGTGCTGCGGGATGCCGGTATCGCCGACGTCCGGGTGCTCGACGGCGCCCTCGCCGCCTGGATCGACGCGGGGTTCGACCTCGAGGAGGGCGACGCGGCAGACGTGCGTCCGGGTACCGCGGTCGTCTCGCCCGGCGAGTTACCGGTGCTCGGGATCGACGACGTCCTCGATCAGGCCCGCACCGGCCTGCTGCTCGACGCCCGCGCCGGCGAACGGTTCCGCGGCGAGGTCGAGCCGATGGACCCGCGCGCCGGCCACATCCCGGGCGCGGTGTCCGCGCCGACGACGCAGAACAACGATGAGTCGGGGCGGTTCCGGTGCTCGGATGAGCTGCGCGAACGGTTCGCAGCGCTGGGCGCAGAACCCGGCGCGACGGTCGGCGTCTACTGCGGCTCGGGCGTCAGCGCCGCGCACGAGGCCATCGCCCTCAGCCTCGCGGGATACCGGCCGGTGCTCTACCCCGGCTCGTGGAGCCAGTGGTCGCAGCATCCCGATCGACCCATCGCGACGGGCGCCTGACGGCTTGGACTCGGCGGTCGCCGCTACCCTGTCGACATGACGACCGCCACCGCAGACCTCTATGACGAACGCGGCGACGAGCTCGACTCGCTCGGCGTCCAGTTCCTCGACCTCGGCGGCCGGACCTCCTTCGCGGGACCGATCCGCACCGTGCGCTGTCATCGCGACAACGCGCTCGTGAAGCGCGTGCTCGCGACGCCGGGCGGCGGCGCCGTGCTCGTCGTCGACGGCGGCGGATCGCTCGAGTCGGCTCTCGTGGGCGACCTGATCGCCGCGTCGGCGGTCGAGAACGGCTGGGCGGGCATAATCGTGAACGGGGTGATCCGCGATCGTGTCGCGATCGCGTCGCTCGACCTCGGCGTCAAGGCGCTCGGCTCGAACCCCCGCAAGAGCGCGAAGGACGGCCGCGGCGAGGTCGACGTTCCGGTCACCATCGGCGGCGTGGTCTTCACGCCGGGCCGACACGTCTGGGCCGACGCCGACGGCGTTCTCGTCGAGCGCTGA
Source organism: Microbacterium sp. 1262 (assembly GCF_040544895.1). Classification (NCBI taxonomy): domain Bacteria; kingdom Bacillati; phylum Actinomycetota; class Actinomycetes; order Micrococcales; family Microbacteriaceae; genus Microbacterium; species Microbacterium sp. 1262. Next base: position 191,033 of record NZ_JBEPKU010000001.1, on the reverse strand, counting down.
GGGGCTAAGCAGTCCGCTCCAGCGAGAGCGCGTAGATGGTGGGGTCGCCGGCGAGGTCCATGGTGACGCTCACGCCCGGCTGCTCGACGGTCACGTCGAAGGCGATCGTGCTGTTGTCGCACGTCACGGGATCGCCCGATGCCGCGCTGTCGATCGGGCCCGCGGTCACCGTGATCGTGCCGGCACCGCGGCACGCTACCTGCGCCTGGTACGTCCCGGCGGGGAGCGACGAGAACTGCGACGTCTGGTGTGCGGACGTGTGCTGGCTCAGCCACCCCGACAGCGTCCCCATGCCGGTGGTGTCCGAAGACCGGGGCACCGCTGTCTTGGCCCAGTCCGCGATCTCATCGACCGGCAGGGGCAACTGCTGCTCGTCGGTGCGCGCGTCGGATGTCGGGGTGGGAGATGGCGTGGAACCGACGGATGCCGACGGCTCTGCCGCTTCGCCGTCTGCAACCGGGCCGGTGCAGCCGGCGAGCGTGAGCACGACGAACGCGGCCGCGGCAAGCGGTGCCGCCTGACGTTTCGTGATCGAACGCATCCGGGCACTCTTCCATCGATACCGCGGACGGACAACCACCCTCGATGAAAGAAGTACGGTCGAAGGAGAGAGCTTCGCCGAACCGAGGGAACCGCATGTCCGACACCCGCAGCCGCATGCGCGGCAGCCGCCGCCGCACCGACGAGGGCCCGCGCGCCCGCCTGTCGCAGCTGCTCCCGTACCTGTTCGAGCACAAGGGCGTGCTGGTGGCGGTCGCGGTACTCAGCATCGTCGAGGCGGTGGCCACGCTCGGCCAGCCGCTCGTCGTCGGGCAGGTCATCGAGCGTGTGCAGGTGGGTGACACCCTCGGCATCCTCGTGTGGGCGCTCGTGATCCTCGTCGTCGTCTCGTCGGCCATCGGCGCTTTCCAGCACTATCTGCTCCAGCGCACCGGCACGGCGGTGGTGTTCTCCAGCCGCCGCCGGCTCATCGCACGCCTGCTCCGACTGCCGATCTCGGAGTTCGACGCCCGACGCACCGGCGACCTGGTCTCGCGCGTGGGCACCGACACGACCCTGCTCTACGCCGTGCTCACCCAGGGGCTGGCCGACTCGGTCGGCAACGCGCTCATCTTCGTCGGCGCGATCGTCGCGATGCTCTTCATCGACCCGCTGCTGCTGCTGCTCATCGTCATCGTGATCGGAGCCTCGGTCGCCGTCGTCGTGGGTCTCAGCACCCGCATCCGTCGCGCCACGCGCGAACAGCAGGAACGGGTCGGCGAGCTGGCCTCGGGTGTCGAGCGGGCGATCGGATCGATCCGCACGATCCGCGCCGCCGGAGCGACCGAGCGCGAGGAGGCCGCCGTCACGGGGGCCGCACGCCAGGCTTATGACGCGGGCGTGCGCGTCGCGAAGGCGTCGGCCCTCGTCGTGCCCGTCGCGGGCGTCGCGCTGCAGCTGTCACTGCTCGTCGTGCTCGGCGTCGGCGGATACCGCGTCGCCTCGGGCGCCATCTCGATCGCGAGCCTCGTGACGTTCGTGATGTTCCTGTTCTTCCTCGTGCAGCCGCTCGCGTCGTTCCTCGGGGCGATCACCTCCGTCAATCAGGCGCTCGGCGCGCTCGGCCGCATCCAGGAGGTGCTCGACCTGCCCACGGAGGAATCGGCCGATCCGGATGCTGCAGCCACCGTAGCCGTCTCGGGCGACAGCGATGTCGCGATCGAGTTCCGAGACGTGCACTTCCGATACCCCGAGGCCGTCGTCGCCGCCCGGCGCTCGGCATCCGACGAAGCGTTGCGCACCCTCGCGGACGCACGCGTCGACACCTCGGCGGTCGCTGCGGTCACGGCCGATGAGACGGGTTCGCCGGCGAACGGCGCAGACGCCGCCGCCTCGTCCGCAGCGACAGCCGGAGCGACCGCCGTCCCCGAGGGCGAGGTGCTCCGCGGCGTGAGCTTCCGCGTTCCCCGCGGTGCGCGCGTGGCCCTCGTCGGTCCCTCGGGTGCGGGCAAGTCGACGGCCCTCGCCCTGATCGAGCGGTTCTACGACGTCACCGGCGGAGCGGTGCTCGTCGGGGGTGACGACATCCGGTCCCTCCCCCGGGCCGAGCTGCGCGCGCAGCTCGGCTACGTCGAGCAGGACGCCCCCACCCTCGCCGGCACGATCGCCGACAACCTGCGCCTCGCCTCGCCCGGGGCTACGGACGCGGAGTGCGAGCGTGTGCTGCGCGCCGTCAACCTCGGCGATGTGCTCGAGCGCAGCGAGCTCGGTCTTCAGGCGCCCGTCGGCGAAGCGGGCGTCATGCTCTCGGGCGGCGAGCGTCAGCGCCTCGCGATCGCCCGCGCGCTGCTCGCTGCGCCCCCGATCCTGCTGCTGGACGAGTCGACGTCCTCGCTCGACGGACTCAACGAACAGCGGATGCGCGAGGCGATCGACGCCGTCGCGACGGGCCGCACCCTCGTGGTCATCGCGCACCGGCTCTCGACCGTCGTCGACAGCGACGTCATCGTGGTGCTCGACCACGGCCGGGTCGTCGGTCAGGGCACGCACTCCGAGCTCGTCGCCACGGTCCCGCTGTACCGCGACCTCGCGAAGCACCAGCTCTTGGTCTGACGCCGAGAACGCACCATCGCCGCGAACGCGCACCCTTTCCGGTGCGTTCTCGCGGCGACGGTGTGTTCTCGTGGCGGGCCGGGGTCAGGCCCGGTGGCCGAGGCGGTAGCGCAGGGCCTCGAGCTCGGCACGCAGGGCCGCGGGCAGCCGGTCACCGAAGGTGTCGTAGAACTCCTCGGTGAGGTCGGCCTCGCGCAGCCACGAGTCCGTGTCGACCGCGAACAGCTCATCGAGATCGCGCTGCGACACCTCGATGCCGTCGAGGTTGAGGTCCTCGGCGCGCGGGAGTCGTCCGATCGGGCTGTCGACCGCGTCGACCTCGCCATTCAGGCGCCGCACGATCCAGTCGATGACGCGCGAGTTGTCGCCGAACCCGGGCCACAGGAAGCGCCCGTCGCTGCCCTTGCGGAACCAGTTCACCTGGAAGACGCGGGGGGCCCGGTCGAACCGCAGCTTCTGCCCGACCTTCAGCCAGTGGGCGAAGTAGTCGCCCATGTTGTAGCCGCAGAACGGCAGCATGGCGAAGGGGTCGCGGCGCAGTTCCCCTAGCGTCCCCTCGGCCGCCGCCGTGCGCTCCGACGAGATGTTCGAGCCGATGAAGACGCCGTGCGTCCAGTCGGTCGCCTCGACGACGAGGGGGACGTTCGTCGCCCGGCGACCACCGAAGAGGATGGCGTCGAGTGGCACGCCCTCGGCGGCATCCCAATCCGACGCGATCTGCGGGCACTGAGCGGCGCTGACGGTGAAGCGCGAGTTGGGGTGCGCGGCCGGTCGGCCCGAGTCGGGGGTCCAGGGCTTGCCCTCCCAGTCGATGAGCTCGGCGGGCGCCTCGTCGGTGAGCCCCTCCCACCAGACGTCGCCGTCGGGACGCAGCGCCACGTTCGTGAAGATCGTGTTGCCCCACAGCGTCTCGACCGCCGTGACGTTGGTCGACTCGCCGGTGCCCGGCGCGACGCCGAAGAACCCGGCCTCGGGGTTGATCGCCCACAGCCGCCCGTCGGATCCCGGACGCAGCCACGCGATGTCGTCGCCGAGGGTCTCGACGCGCCAGCCCGGGATGGTGGGGCGCAGCATGGCGAGGTTCGTCTTGCCGCAGGCCGAGGGGAACGCCGCGGCCACGTGGTACGCCTTGCCGGCCGGGTCGATGACCCGGATGAGCAGCATGTGCTCGGCGAGCCAACCCTCATCGCGGCCGATCACCGACGCGATGCGCAGCGCGAAGCACTTCTTGGCGAGGATGGCGTTGCCGCCGTAGCCCGACCCGAACGACCAGACCTCGAGGGTGTCGGGGAAGTGGACGATGTACTTCTCGTCGTTGCACGGCCACGCGACATCCGCCTCGCCGGGCGCCAGCGGCGCGCCGACCGAGTGGACGGTCTTGACCCAGGGCTTGCCGCCGGCGATCTCATCGAGCACGGCCGCCCCGACGCGGGTCATGATGCCGATCGACGCCACCGCGTAGGCGCTGTCGGTGACCTGCACGCCGATGTGCGAGAGCGGGCCGCCGACCGCCCCCATCGAGAACGGCACGACGTACATCGTGCGCCCGCGCATCGAACCCGCGAACAGGGGCGTCATGGTCGCCCGGATGTCGTCGGGTGCGACCCAGTTGTTGGTGGGGCCGGCATCCTCCTCGCGCTCGGACGCGATGAAGGTCCGCGCCTCGGTGCGGGCGACGTCGCTCGGGTGCGAGCGCGCGAGGTACGACCCGGGCCGCCACTCGGGGTTGAGCTTGATGAGCTTGCCCTCGTCGACCATCTCGCGCAGCAGTGCGTCGTTCTCGGCCGCCGACCCGTCGACCCAGTGGACCCGATCGGGCTGCGTGAGCGCGGCGATCTCGTCGACCCAGGCGACGAGATCGCCGAGAGGACCGGATGCCGCCGACGGCCGGGCGCCGAGGTCGGGCCGCGCGCGGCGGGGAGCGACGCCCGCTGCGGTTGTGCCGGTGACGGCGGGGCGGGTGAAGAGGTCGGCGATGGCCATGTCGGTCTCCTACGTCGGCGGCGAGATCGGTGATACCTGACGATTTCAACGCATGAATACCCCGTCTTGCTGCGTCCAATGCTTTCAAGAAACCCGATTCTTTCCCTATGATCAAGGAATGGCCGCATCCGGAATCGAACTCGCAACCCTCGGGCACCGCATCCGCCATCACCGTGTCGCCCGCGGGCTGACACTCGACGAGCTCGGCGCTCAGGTCGGCGTCGCCGGCAGCCAGCTGAGTCTGATCGAGAACGGTCGACGCGAGCCGAAGCTCTCGCTGCTGCAGGCGATCGCGTCGGCGACCGGCACCGACGTGACCGACCTCCTCTCCCCGGAGCCCCCGAACCGCCGGGCCGCCCTCGAGCTCGAGCTGGAGCGGGCGCAGGCCAGTTCCGTCTTCCGGCGACTCGGCATCGCACCGGTGCGCGCGGGCAAGACGATGAGCGACGACACGCTCGAGTCCATCCTCGGACTGCATCGCGAACTTCAGCGCCGCGAGCGCGAGGCGATCGCGACTCCGGAGGAAGCCCGGCGTGCGAACACGGAGCTGCGCCTGCGGATGCGCGAGGTCGCGAACTACCTGCCCGACATCGAGCGCCTCGCCGAGAAGCAGCTCAAGGCGGCCGGCCACACCTCGGGTGCCCTGACGCACCGCACCGTGAGCATCATGGCCGAGCAGCTGGGGTTCGAGCTGCTCTACGTCGCCGATCTCCCGCACTCCGCCCGCTCGGTCACCGACCTCGAGAACGGGCGCATCTACCTTCCGCCGGCCTCGATCCCGGGCGGTCACGGCCTGCGGTCGATGGCGCTGCAGGCGATGGCGCACCGCTTGCTCGGCCACACTCCCCCGAGCGACTACGCCGACTTCCTGCAGCAGCGCCTCGAGATCAACTACTACGCCGCGTGCTGCCTCATGCCCGAGACGGCCTCGGTCGCGTTCCTGTCGCAGGCGAAGAAGGACCGCAACCTCGCGGTCGAGGACTTCCGCGACGCGTTCGGGGTGACGCACGAGGCAGCCGGGATGCGCATGACGAACCTCATGACCCGGCATCTCGGCATCCCGCTGCACTTCCTGCGCGTGGATGGCGCGGGGGCCATCACACGGGTCTACGAGAACGACGGCCTGCCGCTGCCGATGGACGTCACCGGCAGCGTGGAGGGCCAGGTCGTGTGCCGGGCCTTCTCGGCGCGGTCGGCGTTCGAGGAGCAGAACCGCACGGTCGAGCACTACCAGTACACCGACACCCCGGGCGGGACGTTCTGGTGCTCGAGCCAGACCGGGACCACCGCCGAGGGCGAGTTCTCGATCACCGTCGGCGTGCCGTTCGACGACGCCCGCTGGTTCCGCGGCCGCGAGACGCAGAAGCGGGCGACATCCACGTGCCCCGACGAGTCATGCTGCCGGCGGCCCGACCCCGACCTGACGTCGCGATGGGAGGGCAAGGCCTGGCCGAGCGCCCGCGTGCACATGCAGATGTTCTCGCCGCTGCCGCGCGGCAACTTCCCCGGTGTCGATGACGGCGAGGTCTACGCCTTCCTCGACCGCCACGCCGCCGGCTGACTCGCGGCCGGCGCGCCATAGCTCCTCAGATTCACGCCGTCGGCAGGCCGGAATCACGAGCTCGCGCGGGTGCGGACGTATGGCCGCCGCGGGTGTGAGGAGTTAGCGCACCGCCACGCGGGAGCTCAGCCGGCGAGGAAGCGCGAGACCCGGTCGAGCGACGCCTCGATCGCGGATGCCGCGACCGCTGGGTCTGTCACGAGCGCGGGCTCAGGTGGCAGATGGCGCCGCCCGGCGTCGACGGAGTGGCGCCAGGTGCCGATGACCCGCCCGCCGGAGACCAGGATCGGTACGACCTGACCGTTCAGGGTGGGGCCGATCCGAGCCGCGAGGTCGGGGGCGCAGACGGTCGTCCGGTCGGCGTAGGAGAGGAAGTACTCGTCGAAGGCGGGCAGGGCGACGACATCCCCGCTGTCGCGCTCCGGGTCTACCCCGGCAACGGATGCCGGCACGCCGGGCCCCGCGCCCGGTGCCGCGAACAGTCCGGCCTCGATCTCGACCACGCGGTCGCCGGCCGCCTCGGCCGCACGTCGTGCCATTCCGATCGGCAGCCCCGCCCACCAGCGGAAATCCTCGACGCGGGCCGGTCCGTGCGAGCGGATGTAGCCGGCGAACATCTCGGCCAACGGATCATCGGGCACCCGTCCGGACGGCAACTCGTCCACGGCGACCAAGAACTGGTCGCGGGTCGGTCCACCCTCGCGCGGCACCACCGGGCCGAAGGCGAGCACCCCGCGGACGGCGAGCGCCGAGAGGATGTGGTTGCCGCGCGAGCGCTCGGTCCCGATGCCGGCACCGCGCAGGAGGTCGGCGAACTCGTCGCGCGTGAGCCGGTTCCCGCCGCGCAGCGCCTGTCGGGCGGCACGCTCAGCCGTCGCCAGCACCGCCTCGTCGATCGCGAGCCCGCGCAGGATGCCCGCCGCGGCACGCTGTTGCCGGTCGGCGGTCACCGCAAGCATCCCGGCGAGGTCGACCGAGCGCACGATGTGCAGGGTGCCGCGTTGGGTCCATGAGCGCACGAGCGTGCCGTCCTCGAACGCGGCATCCACCTCGCTCAACGAAGGGTCGCCGGCAGTACGGAGGGCCAGCGCCCATCGACCCGACCAGAACTCCTGCGCCTGCACGGCGAGCATGTGAGCCCCGGCCTCGCCGAGTGACGACGCGGGTTCGCTCAGCTGGTGCGAGCGCAGCCGCTGCGTCGTCATCGCCCCCGCTCCCCTGCACCCTCCCCCACCGCCGTCGTCTCGCACGCCGCCGATCCTGCCCGACCCCACCCCCGCGGGTCCACCCCTGCGAGGTCCCACTTGGGCCGGGTGTGAGCCGCGCTTACCCGGCCCAAGTGGGACCTCGCGGGGTTCGGGCCCGCAGCCGGGCCTGCAGGGAGGCCGCGTAACACGACGACCCGCGCGCGCCGCGGCATCCCGGCCGGGTGAGAATGGATGCAGCCGCCGGTGACAGCACGCCGATGCGCGGCATCCGCACCCGGAGGTTCCCCGATGTCCCGCTCTCTCGTCCGCGCCGCCTCGATCGGCGTCGCCGCTCTGGCGATCGTCCTCGCCGGCTGCTCGTCCTCGCCCGCGCCCGCCGCCTCGGGCGATGCCGCGTCGGGACCCGCTGCCGAGGACTACGTCACCCCCGGCAAGCTCACCTTCGCCACGGGCGAGACGGCCTACGAGCCGTACTTCGTCGACGACGACCCCGAGTCGGGCGAGGGGTTCGAGGCCGCCGTCGCCTACGCCGTCGCCGACAAGCTCGGGTTCGCACCGGACGACGTCGTGTGGGTGCGCACGAGCTTCGAGGCCGCGATCGCGCCGGGTCCGAAGAGCTTCGACATCAACGTCCAGCAGTACACGATCACCGACGAGCGCAAGCAGGGCGTCGACTTCTCCTCGCCCTACTACTCCGCGAGCCAGTCGATCGTCGCGATCCGGGGCGGCGCGGCCGACGGCGTCTCCGACATCGCAGGGCTGACCGACCTCACGATCGGCGCGATGGCCAACTCCACGAGCGCGCAGACCCTCGCAGAGGTCGCGCCCGACGCCGAGGCTCGCCTGTACAACTCGAACGAGGATGCCGTGGCCGCGCTCGGCGCGGGACAGATCGATGCGATCGTGCTCGACACCCCCACCGCCTACCTCGCGGTCAACTTCTACATCGAGAACTCGTTCTTCGTCGGCGAGCTGCCGAAGGCGGGCATCGAGGACGAATGGGGCCTGCTGCTCGCGAAGAACTCGCCGCTCACCCCCGCCGTGACGGCCGCCGTCGACGAGCTGCGCGAGGACGGCACCCTCGCCGAGCTCGAGCAGAAGTGGCTCTCGGGACTCACGGAGGGCGTGACGCTCCTCCAGTGAGGGCGCGCTAGCGTCTATCCGTGACCACCTCCGTCCCGAGCGCGCTCGAACTCGAGCGCCGAGCGTATCGGCGCGGCCGCGAGCGCCGGTCGGTCCTGATCGCCGTCGCTTCGACACTCGCCTTCGCCGCGGTCGTCTGGGTGACCGTGATCAACACGGAGGGCTGGGCGACCGTCCAGCGGAGCTTCTTCGACCCCGCCGTCGCGCTGCAGGCCCTCCCCGAGGTGTGGCAGGGCTTCCTCGTGAACCTGCAGGTGCTCGCCATCTCGGTCTTCACGGTCGCCGCGGTGGCGCTGGTGCTGGCGCTGCTGCGGACCCTGCGCGGACCGGTGTTCTTCCCGCTCCGGCTGATCGCCGCGGCCTACACCGACCTCTTCCGCGGTCTGCCCTTCGTCATCGTGCTCTATCTGATCGGATTCGGGCTGCCGACGATCCTGAACACCCGCATCGATCCGGTGCTTCTGGGAGTCCTCGCCATCACGCTGACGTACTCCGCCTACGTCGCGGAGGTCGTGCGGGCGGGCATCGAGTCGGTGCATCCGTCGCAGCGTCTCGCCGCCCGCGCGCTCGGGCTCAGCTACCCGCAGACCCTCGTGCGGGTCGTGCTGCCGCAGGCGCTGCGCAAGATGACCCCGCCGCTCATGAACGATTTCATCTCCATGCAGAAGGATGTCGGACTGATCTCGATCCTCGCGGCGTTCGACGCGATCGCCGAGGCGCGGGGCGTGGTCGCGACGACCTACAACTTCACCCCGTACGTCGTGGCAGGCGTGCTGTTCGTGCTGCTCGCGATCCCGACGATCCGACTGACGGACTGGTACACCGCGAGGCTCCGACGCCGCGAGCAGACGGGATCGATCCTGTGAGCTGGAACCGACCCGGCACCGCGCCCGACACCGAGCCCGGCAGCGTTGCCGACGTGCTGCACGCCCGCGGCATCCGCAAGTCGTTCGGCGACAAAGAGGTGCTGCGCGGCGTCGATGTGTCGCTCGCCCGGAACGAGGTCGTCGCCCTCATCGGCGCAAGCGGTTCGGGCAAGTCGACGCTGCTGCGCTGCCTCGGGCTGCTGGAGCCGATCGACGACGGGCAGATCCTCCTCGCCGGCGCGGACATCTCCGACCCCCGGGTCGACGCGAACGCGGTGCGCGCGCGGCTGGGAGCGGTGTTCCAGAGCTACAACCTCTTCCCCCACCTGTCCGTGCTCGACAACGTGACCCTCGCCTCGCGGGTCGTGCACCGCGTGCCCCGGCGCGAGGCGGAGGCGCGTGCGCGGGACCTGCTCGCGCGCATCGGGCTCGCCGACAAGGCCGGGGAGCACCCCGACCGGCTCTCGGGCGGTCAGCAGCAGCGGGCGGCGATCATCCGCGCGATCGCCACCGATCCCGAGGTGCTGCTGCTCGACGAGATCACCTCGGCGCTCGACCCCGAGCTCGTCGGCGAGGTGCTCGAGCTCGTCCGCGACCTCGCGGTGTCCGGCTCGACGATCCTCATGGCGACGCACGAGATGGCGTTCGCGCGGGATGTCGCCGACCGCGTCGTCTTCCTCGACCAGGGCGTCATCGTCGAGGAGGGCGCGCCGTCGGAGGTGTTCGGCGCTCCCCGCGAGCCCCGGACCCGCGCCTTCCTCTCCCGCTTCCTCTGAGCTCCCGTCGACTCGCCAGAGAACGCGGATCCGGGCGGGCCGGCATCCGCACTTTCTGGCGAGTCGACGGGTGGACGAAGCAGGCTCAGGCGGTCGCGCGCTCGGCGGCCTCGACGACGTTGGTCATCAGCAGAGCGACGGTCATCGGGCCGACGCCGCCCGGGTTGGGCGAGAGGAAGCCCGCGACCTCGGCGACATCCGGCGCGATGTCTCCGTAGACCTTCGACTTGCCGGTCTCGGGGTCGTTCTCGCGGGTGACGCCTACGTCGAGGACGGCGGCGCCGGGCTTCACATCCGCGGCGGTGACGAGGTGCTTCACGCCCGCGGCACCCACGATGACGTCGGCCTCGCGCAGGTGCGCGCCGAGGTCGGCGGTTCCGGTGTGGGTCAGGGTCACCGTGGCGTTGATCTCGCGGCGGGTCAGCAGCAGGCCGATGGACCGGCCGATCGTGACACCGCGCCCAACGACGACGACGTTCTTGCCCGCGAGGTCGTATCCGTTGCGCTGAAGCAGCTCGATGACGGCACGCGGCGTGCAGGGCAGCGGCGTCGTGATGGGGTCGTTGACGTTGAGCACGAGACGCCCGAGGTTCACGGGGTGCAGGCCGTCGGCATCCTTCGCCGGATCGATGCGCTCGAGGATGCGGTCGGTGTCGAGGTGCTTGGGCAGCGGCAGCTGCACGATGTAGCCGTGGCACGTCGGGTCGGCGTTGAGGCGGTCGATGACCTCCTCGACCTCCGCCTGCGTCGACTCGGCCGGCAGCTCGATCTGGATCGAGTTCATGCCGATCGCCTCGGACTCGCGGTGCTTCATCCCGACGTACAGCTGGGATGCCGGGTCGGCCCCGACGAGCACCGTCGCGATGCCCGGGGTGACTCCGCGGGCCTTCAGCGCGGCGACGCGGTCGGCCAGTTCGGTCTTGATGGCAGCGGCGGTGGCCCGCCCGTCGAGCTTCTGCGCGGTCATGTCGTTCTCCGTTCGAGAGGGTCGCGGTCGCCGGGGCGCGGTCGCCGAGAACATACGCTCCGGGCGAGAACGTACCGTGCGGGGTGCGTTCTCGCGGGGAGGGTGCGTTCTCGGCGACCGGTCGGCGACCGGCGACGCCGGGTTACTGCTGCAGGCCGGGGTACAGCGGGAAGGCGTCGGCGAGCGTCGCCACGCGAGCACGCAGGGCATCGAGGTCGGCGCCGGGCTGCAGCGCGAGCGCGATGATGTCGGCGACCTCGGTGAACTCGGCGTCGCCGAAGCCGCGGGTCGCGAGAGCGGGCGTCCCGATGCGCAGGCCCGAGGTGACCATCGGCGGGCGCGGGTCGTTGGGCACCGCGTTGCGGTTGACGGTGATGTGGATCTCGTGCAGCAGGTCTTCGGCCTGCTTGCCGTCGATCGCCGCGTCGCGCAGGTCGACGAGCACGAGGTGCACGTCGGTGCCGCCCGAGCGGACGGCGATGCCGGCACCCGCGACATCCTGCTGCGTCAGACGGTCGGCGATGATCGCGGCGCCGCGCACGGTGCGCTCCTGGCGCTCCTTGAACTCCGGCGTCGCGGCGAGCTTGAACGCCGTCGCCTTCGCGGCGATGACGTGCATGAGCGGGCCGCCCTGCTGGCCCGGGAAGACCGCGGTGTTGATCTTCTTCGCCAGGTCGGCGTCGTTGGTGAGGATGATGCCCGAGCGGGGGCCGCCGATGGTCTTGTGCACCGTCGACGAGACGACGTGGGCGTGCGGCACCGGCGACGGGTGCACACCGGCGGCGACGAGACCGGCGAAGTGCGCCATGTCGACCCAGAGGTACGCGCCGACCTCGTCCGCGATCGCACGGAAGGCGGCGAAGTCGAGCTGGCGGGGGTAGGCCGACCAGCCGGCGATGATCACCTTCGGCTTGTGCTCGAGGGCGAGGCGACGGACCTCGTCCATGTCGATCAGCGAGGTGTCCGGGTTCACGCCGTAGGCGACGATGTCGTAGAGCCGGCCCGAGAAGTTGATCTTCATGCCGTGGGTGAGGTGGCCGCCGTGGTCGAGCGAGAGGCCGAGGAGCGTGTCACCGGGGCGCGCGATCGCGTGCAGGACGGCGGCGTTGGCCGTCGCGCCCGAGTGGGGCTGGACGTTGGCGAACTCGGCGCCGAAGAGCGCCTTGGCCCGCTCGATCGCGAGCTCTTCGGCGACGTCGACCTCTTCGCAGCCGCCGTAGTAGCGGCGACCCGGGTAACCCTCGGCGTACTTGTTGGTGAGCACGGAACCCTGCGACTGCAGCACCGAGACAGGCACGAAGTTCTCGGACGCGATCATCTCGAGGTAGCCGCGCTGGCGGTCGAGCTCGCGCTCGAGCACCTGGGCGATCTCGGGGTCGACCTCGGCGAGCGGGGCGTTGAAGTACGAATCGGTCATGACGATCTCCAGACGACGGCTTTCGGGACGGAGCTTACGAGCAGTGAAGGTTCCACATCGGCCCAGGCGTGCGGTCGAATGCCGTGTCGGTCGCTCCCCGGTGGTGGCCCACCTCAACGCCAGTCGCGACGCGTCGAGCATAACGGATGCCGCACTGATACGCTGGCTCAAAGTTTGTTAGGCACCCTTACAGATAGGGGCGCGCTGATGTCGCTGCCGCTGGTCCCGTTGCCCGCCTCGGTCACGCCCGCGAAGGGGGTGACGTTCACCCTGACGGACACCGTCGCGGTGACGGGAGACCCGGATGCCGCGGGCGTCCTGCACCGGCTCGTCCTGACCCGGACCGGCGTGCACCTCACCGCGGCCGCCGGCACCGCGGAGCCCGACAGCGCCGCGGAGCTCGACGGCGCCGCGATCGACCTCTCGGTCGACAGCGACGGACCGCCCGAGTCGTACCGGCTGTCGGTCGACCACCGCCGCATCTCGATCCGGGGCGCCGACTCCGCGGGCCTCTTCTACGGCGTGCAGACTCTCGGCCAGCTGATCACCCGCTCGTCCGACGGCTGGGTGATTCCGGGGGTCGACATCGACGACGCCCCCCGCTTCGGGTATCGCGGCGTGATGCTCGATGTCGCCCGCCACTTCCACGACGTCGCGACCGTCACCGCCTACCTCGAGCGGGCGGCGAGCCTCAAGTTCAACGTCCTGCACCTGCACCTCAGCGACGACCAGGGATGGCGGCTCGCGCTGACCCGCCGCCCGGAGCTCACCGCCCGGGCGGCGGCGAGCGCGGTAGGCGGCGGCGCCGGCGGCTTCTTCACGGCCGACGACTACCGCGCGATCATCGCCCGCGCCGCGGCGAACCACATGACCGTCGTGCCCGAGTTCGACATGCCCGGCCACACCCACGCCGTCGGGCTCCCCTACCCCGAGGTCGCCGCGCCACCGGCGCTGGACGGGTGGGATGCCGCGGGCGGCCCCGCTCCCGTCGCCGGCGAGGCGTACACGGGCATGGGCGTCGGCTTCTCGTCGCTGCGCATCGGCGCACCCGAGACCGATGCCTTCGTCGACGACGTCCTGACGGAGCTGGCGGAGCTGACCCCCGGCCCCTACCTGCACTTCGGCGGTGACGAGGCGCACGGCACCCCGGCGGAGGACTTCGCGGCCTTCGTGGCCCGCACCTCGCGGGTCATCGCCGACCTCGGCAAGACGCCGATCGCCTGGCACGAGGCCGGCGCCGCCGCGGATCTCGCGCCCGGCACGATCGGCCAGTACTGGGGCCTCGTCTCGCCGACCGACGGTGCCGACGAACGTGCGCGGGCCTTCGTCGCGCGCGGCGGCCGCGTCATCCTCTCGCCCGCCGACGCCGTGTACCTCGACATGAAACCGACGGCCGATGCTCCCCTCGGCCTGACCTGGGCGAACGGTCCGACGAGCCTCGAACGGGCCTACTCGTGGGAGCCCGGCGAGGTCGTGTCCGGCATCTCGGAAGACGACATCCTCGGGGTCGAAGCGCCGCTGTGGACCGAGACCGTCCGCGACCTGGACGACATCGATGCACTCGCCTTCCCTCGCATCGCGGCGGCCGCTGAAGCCGCCTGGTCGGCTGCGACCGGCAGCGCAGACAACCGCACGTGGGAGTCCTTCCGCGAACGCGTCGGCGCGCTCGGACCGCTGTGGACGACCCTCGGCATCCGCTTCCCCGCTTCCCCGGAGGTCGCATGGACGGTCTGAACCGCGTCATCCATTCCGTTCGGCTCGTCGACGGGGGCCGCGAGATGCCCGACTCCTGGCTCGTCGTGCGCGACGGGCGGGTCGCCGCGCAGGGCACCGGCGGCGCGTGGCGCGATGCCGTCGCCGAAGAACCGGTCGACGAGGTCGTCGATGCCACCGATGCCGCCGGCCCCGGCGCGATCCTCACTCCCGGCTTCATCGACATCCACGGCCACGGCGGCGGCGGCGCGGCATACGACGACGGTGCCGAGACGATCCGCACCGCGCGCGCGCTGCACCGGGCGCACGGCACGACCCGAGCGGTCATCTCGCTCGTCACGGCATCCGTCGACGACCTCGTCCGACGGGTCGCCGCCATCGCCGACCTCGCGGAAACGGATGCCACGGTGCTCGGCTCGCACCTCGAGGGGCCGTTCCTCGATCCCGGGCATCACGGCGCCCATGATCCGGAACTGCTCATCGGGCCCGTGGCCGACGCCGTCGCGCGGCTGCTCGAGTCCGGTCGCGGCACCATCCGCCAGGTCACGATCGCTCCGGAGCTGCCGGGCGCGCTCACCGCGATCGAGCGGATCGTCGCCGCGGGTGCGGCCGCCGCCGTCGGTCACACCGACGCCGACGCCGAGACCGCCCGACGGGCCTTCGACGCCGGCGCCACGATCCTCACCCACGCCTTCAACGCCATGCCGGGCCTCCACCACCGTGAGCCCGGTCCGATCGGCGCGGCCACCGCCGACCCACGCGTCACGCTCGAGGTCATCGCCGACGGCGTGCACCTCGCCCCCGAGGTGGTGCGGATCGCCTTCGCCGCCGCACCGGGGCGCATCGCGCTCGTCACCGACGCGATGGCGGCCGCCGGATCGGCCGACGGAGACTACGTGCTCGGGGCGCTCGCGGTGCGCGTCGAGAACTCCGTGGCGCGGCTCGCCGACGACACGATCGCCGGATCCACCCTGACGCAGGATGCCGCGCTGCGGACGGCCGTCGCCGCGGGCGTGGCGCTGCCGACAGCTGTGACGGCGCTGACGGCTACTCCGGCCCGCGCGATCGGACGTCCCGACCTCGGCAGGCTCGAGATCGGGAGCCCGGCCGATGCCGTCCTGCTCGACGCCGACCTGCGCGTCCGCCGCGTCTGGACCGGGCGCGCGTGACCCGTTCGCCCGAGGTCCCTCCCGAGGTCGGCGACGTGAGGCCGGCGCCTAGAATCGGAGGCATGTCCGAACTGCCGAACGTCCGTCCCGCCACCCCCGAGGCGCCGCAGCAGGCGGCCGGCACGCGACGGGCTCTCTCGGCGATCGACCTCCTCGCCTTCGCCTGCCAGCTCTTCGCCTTCGTCACCTTCGCGATCTGGGGCTTCGCGGCGTGGGACTTCCCCCTCAACCTGGTCTTCGGCATCGGCGCTCCGGTCGCCGCGATCCTCCTGTGGGCCCTGTTCGTCTCGCCGCGTGCCGTGCTCATGGTGCACCCGTTCGTGCGCGCCCTCGTCGAGCTGTTCGTCTACGCCTCGGCCACCATCGCGTGGTGGAGCATGGACCAGGCCTGGGTCGGTCTCGTCTTCGGGGTCATCGCGGTGACCTGCGGTGTGATCGCCGGTCGCCGGCGCCTGTCATGACCGCTCCCGACGTCGTCGCCCGGCTCGTCGCCGAGCTCGGCGACCGCGTCGACGTCTCGGATGCCGGTCGGGCCGCCGCTCGGGCGGACAAGTCGGGCCAGGCGGCATCCGGATCGCCCCTCGCCGTCGTTCACGCCCGCACCGTCGAGGACGTCCAGGCGACGATGCGCATCGCCTCCGCGACCGGCACCCCGGTCGTGCCGCGGGGCGCCGGCACCGGCCTCGCGGGCGGCGCCAACACGGGCGCGGGTGAGATCGGGCTCTCGCTGCGTTCGATGGACCGCATCCTCGAGGTCCGCCCCGACGACCTCATCGCCGTCGTCGAGCCCGGCATCCTCAACGGGCAGCTGAACACGGCGCTCGCGGAGCACGGCCTCTGGTGGGCGCCCGATCCCGCGAGCCGCGACATCTCGACCGTCGGCGGCAACATCGCCACCGGCGCGGGCGGCCTGCTCTGCGCGAAGTACGGGGTGGTGCGAGACGCGGTCCTCGGCCTCGATCTCGTGCTGGCAGACGGTCGCCTGATGCGTCTCGGACATCGCACCGTGAAAGGCGTGACGGGCCTCGACCTGACCTCGCTCGTCATCGGGTCGGAGGGCATCCTGGGCGTCGTCGTCGCGGCGACGCTGAAGCTCCGCCGCCTCGTCCCCGGCCAGGCCCGGACGATCGCCGCGACGTTCTCCGATGTGCGTTCCGCCGCGGTCGCGGCATCGGCGGTCACGGCGGCCGGGATCCAGCCGGCGATCATGGAGCTGATGGACGCGACCTCCCTCGCCGCCTCGCACCGCCTGCTCGGGCTTCCCGCCCCCACGCCCGGTGCCTCGCAGCTGACGGTCCAGACCGACGGCCCGGGCGCGACGGCCGAGGCGGAGGCCGTCGTCGCGGTGCTCGCGGCCGCCGGCGGCACCGTGCGCCTTGCCGCCGATGACGCCGAGGCCCAGCAACTGTGGACGGTGCGGCGGTCGATGCATCCCGCGATGGAGACCCTCGGAACCGCGCTCATCGAGGACGTCTCGGTGCCGCGCAGCGCCCTGCCCGCGATGTTCGACGAGATCGCCCGCATCGAGGAGCGCTTCGGTCTGACGATCCCGACCGTGTGCCACGCGGGCGACGGCAACCTGCACCCGAACTTCATCTTCGACGGCGACGAGGTCCCGGAGGTCATCTGGGAGGCGGCGGAAGACCTCTTCCAGTCGGCGCTGCGCCTCGGCGGAACGCTCACCGGCGAGCACGGCGTCGGCGTCCTCAAGCGGCGCTGGCTCGCGGACGAGCTCGGCGACGACCAGTGGGAGCTCCAGCGGCGCATCGCGCGGGTCTTCGACCCCGCCGGCATCCTGAACCCCGGAAAGGTGTTCGCGCCGTGAGCGACTCCGTCCCGGCCGGGGAGGTCCACGTGAGTGCGGCGGTCGTGACCGACGGCGACGGGCGTACCCTGCTCGTCCGGAAGCGCGGCACCGAGCGGTTCATGGCGCCCGGTGGCAAGCCCGAGCCGGGCGAGTCCGCCGGCGCGGCCCTCGTCCGCGAGCTGCACGAGGAGCTCGGCGTCGTCGTGGCCGAGCCCGACCTCGTCTACCTCGGCCGGTTCGAGTCGGATGCCGCGAACGAGCCGGGCTTCCGCGTCGTCGCCGAGGCGTTCGCGATCACGCTCGACCCCGCGTCGGTCAGCGCCGCCGCCGAGATCGCGGAGGCGCGCTGGCTCACCGCTCCCGAAGCCGCGGCGTTGCCGCTCGCACCGCTCAGCACCGAGCACCTGCTTCCGCTCGCCTGGGCCTGAACGGCGGCACCCAGCGCCCCCACGGGCACGTCCCGGGGCGCGAGCTCGACCCGCTCGTCCAACCGCAGCGACCGCAGGAACGGCGACGCGCCGGCGGATGCGGCGAGAGCGGCCCGCACCGGGACGAGCAGCCGATCGGAGAGCGCGGCGACGCCCCCGCCCAAGACGACCACGTCGACGTCGGTCGTGAGCACCAGCAGCCGGACCGCCGCCTCGACGCCGCGCACCACGTCCGCTCTGATGCCGTCGGCGCGCTCGTCTCCCGCATCCGCAGCATCGAAGACCGCGAGCACGGGCAGCGGCGAGGAACCGCCCCAGCGCTCGGCGACGGCTCCCCCGCCGGCGAACGCCTCGATGCATCCGCGCTGTCCGCAGCGGCAACGGGGCCCATTCGGGTCGATGGGGATGTGCCCGACCTCACCGGCCGCGCCGCGCCCGCCGCGGCGCGGGCCCGTCTCGTCGACGATGCCCGCGGCGATGCCGGTTCCGAGGTTCAGGAAAGCGAGCGATCCTCCCCCGGCACGGAGTGCCCGGGCACCCACCGCCGCGTACCGCACGTCGTTGTCGATCACCGGTCGAATGCCGATCCGCGCCGCGACGGCTCCCGCGAGGTCGTACCGGTCGATTCCGAGGTTCAGGGCATGCTCGACGACGCCGCTGCCCGGCAGGATCTGCCCGGGCACGCCCACGCCGACCGCGACGACCGATTCAGCCCCCGCGAGGTCGGCGACGACCGCCGCGACGCCGTCGGCGACGACATCGCCGCCCCACCCGGTCGGCCGACGCAGCCGGGCGATCTCGTTGCCGTCGCCATCCACGGACACGGCGAGGATCTTCGTGCCGCCCACGTCGACACCGATGCGCAGCGTCATCCCTTCACGGCCCCCGACACGAGCCCGCCCGACATCCGCCCCTGCACGATGAGGAAGAAAATCACGACGGGGATCGAGATGAGGGTGGATGCCGCCATCACGGCGCCCCAGTTGGTCGCTGCCGTCGCCGACTGGAACGACAGCAGCCACGGCGGGAGCGTCAGGTTGTAGCCCTTCATGAGCAGCAACGCCATGGTGAACTCGTTCCACGACTGGATGAAGGCGAAGATGCCCGTGGCGACGAGTCCGGGCGCCAGCAGGGGGAACGTCACCTTCCAGAACGCCTGGGTGCGGGTGCACCCGTCGATCATGGCCGCCTCTTCGAGATCGGCCGGAACACCCGCGACGAATCCGCGCAGTGTCCAGATCGTGAAGGGGATGACGGCGGCGACGTAGACGATGCCGAGGCCGACGAGGGTGTTCATCAGGCGCCAGTCGTCGATCATGCCGTAGATCGTGAACATCATCGCCTCGCCCGGGATCATCTGCACGATGAGGACGGCGACGATGAACGAGCGCCGCCCACGGAAGCGGATGCGGGCCACGGCGATCGAGGCGAGGAAGGCCAGCACCAGCGTGATGACGAGCACGCCGACCGTCACCAGGGTCGACGAGAGGAGCCCGTGCACGAAGTCGGTCTGCCCCGGGGCCGCCTCGCGCGTCCATGCCGTGGCGTAGTTGCCGAGCGTGAAGTCGAAGGGGAGGAAGCTCGGGGTGCGGCTGATGATGCTCTCGCCGCGCGTGAACGACATGTTCAGCATCCAGTAGACGGGGAACACCGAGCACACGAACACGACGAGCGCGGCGAGGTTCAGTCCTGCGCGCGAGAGGATGCGGCGGCGCGGCGGTCGTCGCACGGCGAGCGAGCGCGGCCGGGGGCGCTTCGCCCGGCCCACCTCGCCGATGACCTCATCGACCCCGATCGTGCCGAGCTGGGTCGCCGGGGTGACCTGGGTGCTCACAGCTCCTCCTCCTTGAGCGTGGTGCGGATGTATCCCCACGAGAGGGTGAGGAGCAGCACGACCATGAGCACGCCGATCGCGCTCGTGACGCCGAACTCCCCCGGGCCCTGCCGGAAGATGTAGGTGCCGAGCACGTTGGTCTCGGAGATGAGGCCGCCACGCTGCTGCAGCGCGTAGACCTGCGTGAAGATACGGAGGTTCCAGATGACCTGCAGCACCACGACGACCGTCACGACGTTGCGCAGATACGGGAACACGACGAGTCGGAAGCGCTGCCACCCGACCGCGCCGTCGAGGGATGCCGCCTCGAGCACCTCGGCGGGGACCTGCCCCAGCGCCGCGTACAGGGTGAAGGCCGCGAAGGGCACGCCCTGCCAGACCACGATCACCGTCAGGACGAAGAAGAACGACCACGGGTTCGCCAGCCACGAGTGGTTGGTCCAGTCGGTCGAGCCGGTCATCGTGTTCAGCGCCCAGTTGACGATGCCGTACTGCGAGTCGAAGATCCATCCCCAGACCGTGGTCGCCGCCAGCGGCGGCATCGCCCAGGCGAGGAGGAGACCGAGCGAGACGAGGATGCGCCACCCGCGCCGCAGGCGCGTCATGAGCACCGCCACGAGGGCGCCGAGCCCCACGATCAGCACGGTCATGGCCACCATCAGCCCGAGACTGCGGACGAGGACGGCCGGGAAGTCGGACTGCGTGAAGACCTCGAGGTAGTTCTCGAACCCGATGAAGTCGGGAAGCGTGCCCTGCACCTTGTTGCGGATGGCGTAGTCGGTGAACGACTGCACGAGCATCAGTACGGCGGGGTACCCGACCATCACCCCGAGGATGATGAGCGAGGGGCCGAGGAGCGTCAGCGCGCCGACGTTGTCGCGGCGACGCCGAGACCGTTGCCGCGCGGTAGGCGGCGGCCCGTGCTTCGCCCGCGGCTCGGGCCGTCGCGGCGTTCGGGTGAGCACGTTAGTCATCGTGCTGTCCTCTCTGCGGTGTTCGTGGGGCGCGGACTCCCGCGCCCCACGACTCACGACTACTTGTTGAGGATGGCTTCGATCTGACCGTCGAGCTCGGTCGCGATCGCCGTGACGTCGCCGCCCTGCGCGATCTTGACGAGAGCGTCCTTGATCACACCGGAAGACTCGA
This sequence comes from Microbacterium sp. 1262, assembly GCF_040544895.1. Taxonomy (NCBI): domain Bacteria; kingdom Bacillati; phylum Actinomycetota; class Actinomycetes; order Micrococcales; family Microbacteriaceae; genus Microbacterium; species Microbacterium sp. 1262. The sequence goes on along the minus strand of NZ_JBEPKU010000001.1, from coordinate 170,423 downwards.
CCTCGGACCAGTTGGGGCTCGCCGGAACGGCCTTCGACGATGCGACGGCCTTCGCCGCCTCGACCGTGATCTCGTCATCGGGCAGGAAGTCGGCGAACGAGGTCAGCGCGGGGATGAGCCCGTTCTCGGCGAGGATCTTCTGGTACCCCTCCGAGAGGATGATCTTGAGTGCGGCCTCGGCCTTGTCGGGAGCGTCCGACTTCGCCGCGATAGCGATGTTCGAGCCTCCGGCGAAGACCGGAGCGACCTCACCGGCGGTCATGCCCGGAAGAGCGAACGCCTTCAGATCGGCGCCGACCGTCTCGGGGCAGCCCGGGGCCTTCGCGTCGTCGGCGGGCGCGAGGATCGACCACTTCACCCACGCCGGAGCCGAGAGGAAGCCGATCTCGCCGGCGCAGAACGGAACCTGCGGATCGGTCTCGTCCGCGTCAGCCGGCGCGGTCGTCGCGTTCTGGTAGACGTCCTGGAGCATCGTCAGACCGGCGATGCCGCCCGAGCTGGAGAAGCCGCCCTTCCAGGTGTCGCCGTCCTGCGTCGCGATCTCGCCGCCGTTCGCCCAGACGTAGGGCAGCGCGTTGTACCAGTCCTTGCCGGGGGCGTAGATGCCCGACTTGGTGGCGGTCGTCGCAGCGATGCCGTCGGCGACGTACTCCTCGAGCGTCGTCGGCACCTCGCCGCTGTACGAAGAGGGCGAGTAGAAGACGATGCGCGACCCCGCGTAGTAGGGAGCGGCGTACAGGCTGCCGTCCGCCGACCCGAGCTCGACGAAGCTCTGCAGCAGTTCGTCGCCGCCGAGGTCCGCCTGGAGGTCGGAGATGTCGAGGAACAGACCCTGATCGATGAAGCCGGGCGACTGCGTGTTGCCGACCTCGACGAGATCGGGCGCGTCGTTCGACGACAGCGCGGCGACGTAGTTGTCCGCGGTGTCGGCCCAGGTCTTCTCCTCGATCGTCAGCGTCCAGCCCTCGTTCTCTGCTTCGAACGTCTTCTTGAGGTAGTCGCGGGCGTCCTGAGGCGTGTCGGTGCCGACCAGCCATACGGTCAGGTCGCCGGTCTCGGCGCTCTGTCCCGCGTCGCCGCTCGCGCAACCGGCGAGCAGCAGGGCGGAGACACCGAGGAGCGACAGTGCTCCGAGGCTCTTCTTCATGGTGATTCCTTCTTCTCTGGTGTCGACGAGTCGGATGGCTCGCCCGGGTGTGGAGCTGGTGGTGCAGGTGGGGCTATGGAGCTGTGGAGCGAAGTCAGGAGACGCCGAGACGCCCTGACAGGACCATGACGGCAGCACCGCGCAGGACGATGTCCTGGCCCTGCTCCGTCATCCGCACCTGCAGCTCGTCGTGGAACGTGGCGAGCGTGCGTGTGCGCACCGTCTCGGCGGCGGCGCTCGCAAGCGTGCCGTCGAGAAGTTCCGCGGGGCCGGAGAGGACGATCTCCGACAGGTCGAGAGCACCCACGATGGGGGCCAGGGCGATGCCGAGACGTTCACCCGCGTCTCGCAGCAGACCGTCGCGGTCGCTCGCGGCGCCGGCAGCGATACGCGCGGAGAGCGACGGAACCGAGATCCAGGCCTCGAGACATCCCACCTTCCCGCACGCGCAATCGGGGCCGCCGTCGGTGCCCACCGTCACGTGGCCGATCTCGCCGGCGGCCGAGCGCGCGCCGCGCAGCGGTTCGCCACCCGTGAGCAGGCCCGCACCGACACCGCGGCCGACCTTCACGAGGATGATGTCGTCGCCGGCACCGCCGAACGTGTGCTCGGCGAGCACTGCGGCGTTGGCGTCGTTGGCAACGAGCACCGGGGCGCCGACCGCCTCGCTCAGGATGCCGGTGAGGTCGAGGCGATCCCAGCCGAGGCCGGGTGCCGCGAGGACGACTCCGGTGTCATCGACGACACCGGGGGTGCCGACGCCGACGCCGAGCACCGGCGCGTGCGCGTCGTCCACCAGTGTTCGCGCGAGGTGCACGACCGCCGGCAGGATGTCGTCGCGGCCTCGGGGCACGGCGACCTCGTGACGAGCGACGATCTCGCCGTCGAGGGTCATCACCGCACCGAGGAAACGGTCGCTCCCGGAGAGGTCGAGGCCGACGATGCGGTGGCCGTCGCGAGCGAGGTCGACGAGGATCGCGGGCTTGCCCGGTCCGGCGGCCTCGCGGGTGCCTCGCTCACTGACGAAGCCGTCGCCGATGAGCTCGGCGACGAGGTCGGAGATCGTCACCCGGGTCAAGCCGGTCTGGCGAGCGAGGTCAGCACGGCTCATCGCTCCGCCGTGGAAGAGCCGTTCGAGCACGAGCGCGCGGTTATGCGCCCGAGCGTGCTCGGGCAGGATCTTCGCGCCCGGGCGCCGGGTGCGCGTCGTGCGCCGCGGGGCCTCGGTATCGGTGCTCGCCATGTTTGTTAGTAGACCTTACGAATGTGGCGGACACAAGAGTTGCGTCCAGGTTTGCTAGCGATGTTTACAAACCCGTTACATCCGCACATTGCCTCCCCTGCAGATGTCAAGGGGAACGTTCGATCGTCGCGCCTCCGTAGGGTGGAGAGATCGCTGCATCGAGGAGAACCCCATGAACCGTCGCCTGACCGCCCTCACCGTCACCGCGCTGGCGCTCGTCGCCCTGACCGGGTGCACCGGCGGAGACGGCTCCGCTGCTGGGGGCTCGACCCCCGCAAGCACCCAGTCGGTCGAGGAGGCGTGCACCCAGGTCAACGACGTCATGACCGAGGCGACGCAGGGAATCCAGGAGATCGACCCCTCCGATCCCGCCGCCGCCGCCGGCGCGCTGCGCACGATCTCGGACGGCATGGGCGACGCCGCCGCCCAAGTGACGAACGAAGAGGTGTCCGGCATCCTGCCCGACCTGCAGACGGCGTTCTCCTCGGCCGCCGAATCGATGGAGGCTGTGGCCGCCGGTGACACCGATCGTGCGACGGAGCTCACCACGGCGCTGAGCGACGTGCAGGGCAGCATCGACACCTACACCGAGCTCTGCGGCACGGAATGACGCATCGGCGCGATCCGGATCGCGCCGCCAGATAACGCTCTGGTTTCACTCAGGCCGCTCTCCGAGTGCCTTCGCGTACCATAAGAACCGAGTGCGCTTTCACGCGCAGACGGGGGTACAGCGGTGACGGATGTCGCGTCGAAGCATGATCACGAGAGCACGGCCGAGCGAGGCACGCCCTCGGACGATGCCGGGCAGCGCGTCGAATGGGCGCCCGTGGAGCCGGCGCCCAAGAAGCGGCACCTCGGCTTGTGGATCGGCATTCCCGTCGGCGTCGTCGCGCTCGGCGGCGCCGCCGCATCGCTCTTCTTGATCGCCCCCGGCACCTCGATCGGCGGTGTTCCCGTCGGTTTCATGACGCCGGGCGCCGCTGCGGCCGCCGTACAGGACCGCCTCGATCAGACCACTGTCACGCTCGGCGAGGGCGGAGACAGCGTCTCCGGTGCGGATCTCGGAGCACAGGTCGACGGCACGCAGCTCGCTTCCTCCGCCTTCGACGCGCGGCCCGCCTGGAACATCACCCAGTGGTTCGGCGAGCCCATCGCTGCTCCCGTGGCCCTCGATGAAGCGACGGCCACCACCGCCCTGCGAGGCGCCGCGGGCGACCTGTACGTCGAGCCTACGGCGGCATCCGTCTCCTTCGACGGCTCGTCGTATGTCGTCAGTCCCGACGTCCCCGGTGCGGGCGTCGACCCCGAGGCGGCCCGTGCGGGCCTGCAGAGCGCCTTCGACTCCGGCACGACCGACGCGGTCATCGACCCCGAGCTCACGCCCGTGACGGCGCTGACCACCACCGCCGCGGCGGAGGAGGCCGCCGCTTCGCTGAACAGCATGCTCGACGGCGTCGGCTTCTACGTCGGCGACGAGCGCACGGTCCCCGTCGACCGCGCGCTCGCCGCGAGCTGGCTCACGGTCAGCACGAAAGACGACGGCTCGTTCGAGATCACGGCCGACCCCGCCGCCATCCAGCCCGTGGTCGACACCCTTCCGGGGCTCGTCGATCGGGCGCCCGTCAACGGCGTGGTGTTCGCCAACGCCGCGGGTGAGGTCATCGACGACTCCGACGCCGGCCTCGACGGTCGCACGCTGAGCTCGACGGACGGCATCGCCGCCGGATTCGCGGAGCAGCTCGCGACGGGTGATGCCGCCTACCGCCTGCCCGTCGAGGTCGTCCCCGTCACGACGGAGACCATCACACGGCTGCTCGAGGTCGACCTGAGCGAACAGCGCCTCTACCTCAAGGAGAACGGCGCCGTGGTCGACTCGTGGCTCGTCTCCACCGGCCGCCCCGGCGCTGACACCCAGACCGGCTACTACACGATCGGGTGGAAGACTCCGCGCCAGGACATGCGCGGCACCGCGGCCGACTCGGGCGTGAGCTACGTCCAGCCCGATGTGAAGTGGGCGATGTACTTCAACGGCGACCAGGCGTTCCACGGCGTCTACTGGCACAGCAACTGGGGCAACCGGATGAGCGCCGGCTGCGTCGGGATGCCCGACTCGCGCGCCGCCCAGATCTACGAGTGGGCTGTCGCCGGAACCGACGTCTACGTCCACGCCTGATCGACGCATCCGGGCCCATCCCCCGATCGACCGATGCGCGGTCGATCGATCACCGTTAGCCTGTGACCATGGCTGACCTCCGAGTGGAAGAACTGTCGGCGTCGACGATCGTCGCGGTGAACAACCTGTCGCTGAAGCCCGGGCAGGAGCGATTCGTCGTGCCCGAGAGCTACGCGATCGCGGCGACCGTGGTCGACCCGGCGACCTCGTGGCAGCGCGTGATCCTGGACGGTGACGAGGTCGTCGGCTTCGTCAGCGCGGGCTTCGACCCCGACGCGCCGCACGAGCACTTCCGCTCGGTGCTGTGGCGCATCAACGTCGACGCCGACGACCAGGGCCGCGGTGTCGGACGGTTCGCCGTCGAACAGCTCGTCGACGAGGCGCGCAAGCGAGGCTTCGACTGCCTCAACGTGATCTACGAGGCCGGAGAGGGCGGGCCCGAAGCGTTCTTCACCCGTGTCGGCTTCACGCCGGTCAACGAGACCGAGTACGGCGAGGTCGTCGCCGAGATCCGCTTCTGACGGACTCCCCCACGCACGACGCGAAACGCCCCGGGCGCCGAAGCGGCCGGGGCGTTTCGCTGTGTCAGAGCGGAGTCAAAGCCCGTCGATGATGCCGTTCAGCGTCGCCGAAGGCCGCATGACGGCCGCGACCAGCTCGGCGTCGGGACGGTAGTAGCCACCGATCTCGGCCGGCGAACCCTGCACCGCGATCAGCTCCTCCACGATCGCCGTTTCGTTCGCGGCGAGGGTCTCGGCGACCGGCGCGAAGGCGGCGGCGAGTTCGGCGTCGACCGTCTGAGCCGCCAGCTCCTGCGCCCAGTACAGCGCGAGGTAGAAGTGGCTGCCGCGGTTGTCGATCGTGCCGAGTGCGCGACCCGGCGACTTGTCCTGCTCGAGGAACGTGCCGGTGGCGGCATCCAGCGTGTCGGCGAGCACCTTCGCGTGAGCGTTGCCGGTGTACTCGGCGAGGTGCTCGAACGACGCCGCGAGGGCGAAGAACTCACCCAGCGAGTCCCACCGGAGGTAGTTCTCGGCGACGAGCTGCTGCACGTGCTTCGGAGCCGAACCGCCCGCGCCGGTCTCGAACAGACCACCGCCGGCCAGCAGCGGGACGATCGAGAGCATCTTGGCGCTCGTGCCCACCTCGAGGATCGGGAAGAGGTCGGTCAGGTAGTCGCGGAGCACATTGCCGGTGACCGAGATGGTGTCCTCGCCGCGGCGGATGCGTTCGAGCGAGTAGCGCGTCGCGTCGGCGGGAGCGAGGATCTCGATCGTGAGCCCGTCCGTGTCGTGCTCGGCGAGGTAGGTCTTCACCTTCGCGATGAGGTTCGCGTCGTGGGCACGGTTCTCGTCGAGCCAGAACACGGCGGGCACGCCCGTCGCACGCGCGCGGGTGACGGCGAGCTTGACCCAGTCGCGCACCGCGACATCCTTCGTCTGCGTCGCGCGCCAGATGTCGCCCGCCTGAACCTCGTGCGACAGCAGGACCGACCCGGACGAGTCGACGACCTCGACGGTTCCGGCGGCCGGGATCTCGAAGGTCTTGTCGTGCGAGCCGTACTCTTCGGCCGCCTGCGCCATCAGGCCGACGTTGGGCACCGAGCCGATCGTGGCCGGGTCGAGCGGGCCGTGTTCGATGACGTCCTCGATCGTCGCCTGGTAGACGCCGGCGTAGGAGGAGTCGGGGATGACGGCGATCGTGTCGTCCTCGCCGCCGTCGGCGCCCCAGAGCTTGCCGCCGTTGCGGATGAGGGCCGGCATCGAGGCGTCGACGATCACGTCGGAGGGCACGTGCAGGTTCGTGATGCCCTTGTCGGAGTTGACGTACGACAGACGGGGCCCGGAGGCGATGGCGGCCTCGAAGGCGGCACGGATCTCGTCGCCGTTCGCGAGCTGCGAGAGGCCCGCGAGGATGGCGCCGAGGCCGTCGTTGGGGGTGAGGCCGGCAGCGGCGAGGTCATCGCCGTAGCGAGCGAACACGTCGGCGAAGAAGGCGCGGACGACGTGGCCGAAGATGATCGGGTCGCTGACCTTCATCATCGTCGCCTTCAGGTGCACCGAGTACAGCACGTCGTCCGACGCGGCCTGCGCGACCGTGTCGGCGAGGAAGGCGTCGAGGGCTGCGGCCGAGAGGAAGGTCGCGTCGACGACCTCGCCCGGCAGCACCTTCAGGCCCGACTTCAGCTCGGTGACGGTGCCGTCCTGAGCCGTGAAGCGGATGGCGAGGACGTCGTCGCCCTCGATGACCGTCGAGGTCTCGTTCGACTTGAAGTCGTCGTGGCCCAGCGTCGCGACGCGAGTCTTCGACCCGTCGGCGAACGGCTTGTTGCGGTGCGGGTGCTTGCGGGCGTAGTTCTTGACCGAGAGCGGGGCCCGGCGGTCGCTGTTGCCCTCGCGCAGCACGGGGTTCACGGCGGAGCCCTTGATGCGGTCGTAGCGTGCGCGCACGTCCTTCTCGTCGACGTTCTGCGGCTCGTCCGGGTAGTTCGGGATGTCGTATCCCGCGGCCTGAAGCTCGGCGATGGCCGCCTTCAGCTGCGGGATCGAGGCCGAGATGTTCGGCAGCTTGATGATGTTGGCCTCGGGCAGCGTCGCCAGGCCGCCGAGCTCGGCGAGGGCGTCGCCGACCTGCTGCTCGGGCGTGAGGTTCTGCGGGAAGGCGGCGAGGATGCGACCCGCGAGCGAGATGTCGCGGGTTTCGATGGCCACGCCGGCCGCACCGGCGAAGGCCTCGACGATGGGCAGGAAGGAGGCGGTGGCCAGTGCCGGCGCCTCGTCGGTGTACGTGTAGATGATGGTCGAGTCGGGCACGTGTCGTCTCTCCAAAAAGCGCGTCGAGGGTCGTTCCTCAGCGTATCGCACGGGGGTGGTTCTCTCGATGTCGAGATATCTCTCACGGCTCCGGGCTTCGCGCTAGGGTGAGCGCGTGCCGCGCTTCGATCTCTCGCTCGCCGAACTCCAGGACTACCGCCCGGAGGTGAGCGAGCCCAGCGATTTCGACGATTTCTGGTCGGCGACGCTCGCGGGCTCGCGTGAGGCCGGCGGTGAGGTGACCGTGTCCGCGGCATCCGAGCTGTACGCGACGGTCGACGTGCACGACGTCACCTTCCCCGGGTACGGCGGTGATCCCGTGAAGGCCTGGCTGATCCTCCCCGCGCATCGCGAGGGCCCGCTGCCGGCGGTCGTGGAGTTCGTCGGCTACGGCGGCGGACGCGGCCTGCCGACCGAGCGGCTCGCCTGGGCCACTGCCGGGTACGCCTCGTTCGTCATGGACACCCGCGGACAGGGCAGTGTGTGGGGCAGCGGCGGCGAGACTCCCGACCCCCACGGCTCCGGCCCCGCCGTGCCCGGCTTCATGACGCGCGGCATCGAGTCGCCCGAGACCTACTACTACCGGCGCGTGTTCACCGACGCCGTGCGCGCGGTCGACGCGGTGCGGTCGCTGCCGGAGGTCGACGCCTCACGGGTGTCGGTCACGGGCGGCAGCCAGGGCGGCGGCATCGCCATCGCGGCCGCCGGCCTGAGCGACGGACTCGTCGCGGCGATGCCCGACGTTCCCTTCCTCTGCCACTTCGAGCGCGCCATCGGTTTCACCGGCAGCGACCCCTACCAGGAGGTCGGGCGCTGGCTCGCCGTGCACCGCGGCGCCGAGGCGCGGGTCTTCGAGACGCTGTCGTACTTCGACGGCGTGAACTTCGCCCGCCGCGCCGACGCGGCGACCCTATTCTCGGTCGGACTGCTCGATCCGGTGTGCCCGCCCTCGACGGTCTACGCCGCGTTCAACGCCTACGGCGGCGCGCACAAGGAGATGTCGGTCTTCCCCTTCAACGAGCACGAGGGCGGCCAGGGATACCAGTGGGAGGCGCAGGCGGGCTTCCTGCGCCGCGTGCTCGGGGGCACCCCGTGAGCGAACGACGCGTGCTCGCGATCGACGCGGGGCAGAGCGGCATCAAGGTGCGCGCGACTGCGGCATCCGGTGAAGACCTGCTCTTCCCCGGCATCCGAACCGGTGAGCCGCTGCTCCCCCAGCTCGCCGCCGTCGTCGCCGAGACCGCGGCGCGCACAGGCTCGCCCGCTGACATCGTGGTCGCGGGCATCTCGGGGCTGACCGACGCGAACGCCGACGCCGACGCGATGCTCGCGCTCACGGCGGCGCAGGGCGTGCGCGGCGTCGTGCTCGCCCACGACTCGACGACCTCGTTCCTCGGCGCGCTCGGTGACCGACGCGGAGCCGTCATCGCGGCCGGAACCGGAGTCGTCACGCTCGCCGTCGGCGCGGAGACCACTGCGCGCGTCGACGGGTGGGGGTGGATCATGGGCGACGCCGGCAGCGGCTACTGGATCGGCCGCGAGGCCCTGGATGCCGTGATGCGCGCCTACGACGGCCGGGGGCCGACGACCGAGCTGACGGCGACGGTGTCGGACCGGTGGCCTGACCTGTCGCAGGCGTACATGAGCCTGCAGGCCGATCCCGATCGGGTCCGCGTCGTGGCGAGCTTCGCCGCCGTCGTCGCGCGCGCCGCCGTCGCCGGCGACACCGTCGCGCAGGACATCTCGGTCCGCGCCGCGCACGAGCTCGCGCAGAGCGTGCGCGCGGCGATCGCCCAGGTGCGCACCGACGAGGAGACCTTCCCGGTGTGCGCGATCGGCGGCGTCTTCGGTTCGATCCCGCTGCTCGAGGCCTTCACCGCCGACCTGCACACGGGCGATGCGTCGGTACGCCTGGTCGACCCCGTCGGTGTCGGCATCGACGGAGTGGTGGCCCTCGCCGATCTCGGCACCTCTCACCCCCTCGCCGCGGTCACCCACCGCGCCGGCGATATCCGCTGACCGGCGGCGAGAACGCACCGTTACGCCGAGAACGCACCGCCCCCGGTACGTTCTCGCGGGGGCGGTGCGTTCTCGGCGTGAGCTCAGACGAGCGACTCGCGCCAGGCGCTGTGCAGCTGGGCGAACTTGCCCGTGCCGGCGATGAGCGCCGCGGGGGTGTCGTCCTCGATGATGCGGCCGTGCTCCATCACGAGCACCCGGTCGGCGATGGCCACCGTCGACAGGCGGTGCGCGATGATGATCGCCGTACGGTCGGCCAGCAGCGTGCCCAGGGCCTCCTGGATCTGCCGCTCGCTCGGGATGTCGAGCGACGCCGTCGCCTCGTCGAGGATCAGCACCGCCGGGTCGGCGAGGAAGGCTCGCGCGAACGAGATCAGCTGACGCTGCCCGGCCGACACGCGCCCGCCGCGCTTGTTGACGTCGGTTGCGTAACCCTCGGGCAGCCGCTCGATGAACTCGTGCGCCCCGACGGCCTTCGCCGCCGCCTGGATCTCATCCATCGTCGCGTCGGGCTTGCCGAGCGCGATGTTGTCGGCGACCGTCCCGCTGAACAGGTAGGCCTCCTGCGTGACCATGACGATCGCGCGGCGCAGATCTTTCGGATGCAGCCGGCGCAGGTCGACGCCGTCGAGCGTGACCCGCCCCTTCGTGGGGTCGTAGAACCGCGCGACGAGCTTGGCGAGCGTCGACTTGCCCGCACCGGTCGTGCCGACGAGCGCGATCGTCTGCCCCGCGGGCATGTCGAGCGCGAAGTCGGGCAGGATCGTCACGGCATCCGAGTAGCCGAACGTCACGTCCTCGAACCGCAGGTGCCCGCGGGCCTCCCGCAGCTCGACGGGATCGGTCGGGTCGGGGACCGTCGGGTCCTCCTCGAGCACACCCGAGACCTTCTCGAGCGCCGCCGTCGCCGACTGGTACGAGTTGAGGAAGAAGGCGACCTCCTGCATGGGCGCGAAGAAGTTCCGCACGTACAGCACGGCCGACAGCAGGAACCCGAGACTCAGCGTGCCGTCGACGACCCGGAATCCTCCCCAGGCGAGCACCAGGGCGAGCGAGACGGATGCCACGGCCATGAGCGCCGGCTCGAACGTTCCGAACAGGCGGATCGAGCGCATGTTCACATCACGGTAATCGCTCGACAGCCCACCGAACTCGGTGTCGTTCGCGGGTTCTTTGCGGAACGCCTTGACCGCGCGGATGCCGGTCATCGACTCGACGAACTTCACGATCACCTTCGCGCTGATGACGCGCGACTCGCGGTAGACGACCTGCGACCGCAGGTAGAACCAGCGCATGAGCAGGAACAGCGGGATGCCCATGACCGCGAGGATGACGCCCGACTGCCAGTCGAGCAGCAGCAGCGCGATGAGCGTGAATCCGCCGTAGAGCAGACCCGAGACGAGCTCATTCAGGCCGCCGTCGAGCAGTTCGCGGATGGTGTCGAGGTCGCTCGTCTGACGCGAGATGATGCGTCCCGACGTGTACGACTCGTGGAACTCGAGGCTGAGGCGCTGCGTGTGGCGGAAGATGCGCTTGCGGAGGTCGATCATGACCGCCTGGGTCAGGCGCGCCGCCACCACGGCGTACCAGCCGATGAGCGCGGCGCCGCCGACGGCGGTGATGAGGAAGACGACGACGACCGCGATGGTCGGCATCCAGTCGGCCTGCTCCTGCACGGCTGGCAGCGCGTTGGCGATGCCCCAGCCGACAAGCGCGGGGCCCGCGACGCGCAGCGCGGTCGAGATGACGAGCACGACCGCCGCCAGCGCCAGCTGCATGCGCAGCGGGGAGACCAGCGACCCGAGCAGACGCAGCGAGCGTCGCCGGATCTCTCGGCTCTCCTCGCGGGTGTAATCGGAGCGGTCCTCGCCGCTCGTCCCGGTGACGGTGCTCACAGGGTCACCTCCGCTTCATCGTGTCGTTCATGGTCGTGTCGTTCATGGTCGTGTCGGTCCTGCTCGTCCTCGAGGCTCGAGATCACGTGCCGGTAGTGCTCGCTCGTGCGCAGCAGCTCGGAGTGGGTGCCGACCGCGGTCACCCGCCCCTCCTCGAGCAGTGCCACACGATCGGCAAGGGTCACGGTCGAGGGGCGGTGCGCGACGATGAGCGCCGTCGTGTCGGCCAGCACCTCGCGCAGCGCATCTTCGACGAGCGCTTCGGTGTCGACGTCGAGCGCCGACAGCGGGTCGTCGAGCACGAGCACGGCCGGGCGCGCGGCCACGGCTCGGGCGAGCGCCAGGCGCTGCCGCTGTCCGCCCGACAGGCTCAGCCCCTCTTCGCCGATGACCGTGTCGACGCCGTTCGGAAGGGAGTCGACGAAGTTCGCCTGCGCGACCGAGAGAGCCTCGCGCATGACGCGCTCGGCCTCCTCGCTGCCGCGTTCGAGGTCCTCGCGACCGAGCAGCACGTTCTCTCGGACGGTCTGCGAGAACAGCGTCGCGTCCTCGAACGCCATGCCGACGTGACGGCGCAGCTCGTCGAGCCGCAGGTCGCGCACGTCGACGCCGTCGAGCAGCACGCGGCCTCCGGTGACGTCGTACAGGCGCCCCGGCAGGGTCGTGAGCGTCGTCTTGCCCGAGCCGGTGAGTCCGACGAGCGCCATCGTCTCCCCCGGCCGCAGCGCGAGGTCGATGCCGTCGAGCAGGTCGCGCTCGCTCTCGGGGGCGTCCTGGTACCGGAAATGAGCGCCCTCGAAGACGAGCTCGCCGCGCGGCTGCGCGATGGTCGCGGGGTTCTCGGGGTCGACGATGGTGTTCTGCTCGTCGAACACCTCGAAGATGCGGTCGGTGGCCGTCCGTGCGTCGACGAGGAACGAGAAGAGGAACCCGATCGACTCGACGGGCCAGCGCAGGATCGTCGCCATCGCGAAGAACGCGATCAGCGAGTCGACGCCGAGCTCGCCCGCCTGCACGAGGTAGATGCCCGCGCCGAGGCACAGGGCGAAGGCGATGTCGGGCAGCAGCACGAGCCAGAACCAGATCCAGCCGACCGCCTTGGCCTTCTTGACCTCGGTCTCGCGCAGGGTCTCGGCCTGGCGCGTGAACTTCTGCAGGGCGTGTCCGCCGCGGCCGAACGCCTTCAGCACGCGGATGCCGTGGACCGACTCCTCGACGGCTGTGGCGAGGTCGCCCGCCTGGTCCTGGCTCTGCCGGGAGAGCAGGCCGTAGCGGTTCTCGAAGATGAATCCCGCGATCCACAGCGGCGCCGAGACCACGACGAAGATCGTGCCGAGCAGCCAGTGCCACCGGAACAGGATGATCGAGCCGACGACGATCGTGAGCATGTTCACGACGAGCAGGACGATGCCGAAGGCGAGCCAGCGACGGATGAGGCTGATGTCCTGCATCATCCGGCTGAGCAGCTGACCCGACTGCCAGCGGTCGTGGAAGGCGACCGGCAGCCGCTGCAGGCGCGCGAAGAAGTCGGTGCGCAGCTCGTACTCGACCTTGGTCGCGGGGGCGAGGACGAACCAGCGGCGCGCCCAGACCATGAGGGCCTCGAGCAGACCGAGGGCGAGCACGGCGCCGGCGCCGAGGACGATGAGCCACGGGTCGCCCGAGTTGATCGGGCCGTCAGGGCCGACGATCACCTCGAGGACGAGCGGGATGCCGAGAGCCAGCAGGCTCGCGATGAGCGCGCTGGCGAAGCCGAGGCTCAGCCGGGGCAGCACCGGTTTGGCGAAGGGGAGCAGACGCGCGAGCGCGCGCGGCGTGGACAGACGAGGGGGCGTCGAGGAAGTCATGATCCTGAGGTGTGTCGAGCGGATGCCGAAGACGGCGAGGGGCGCGCGCGAGCGCGGCGAAGCGGGACCGGGGCCCCGCGGGAGGAAACGTCGGAAGCGGCGAAGCGCTTCCCGGAGCTACCGGGCGATTCCTCCGCGTGCGGGGCGTCCGTCGATCATGATGAGGAGAGCGACGGACTTCGTGATGACGATGGCCGGGGACATGGCTTCCTCCTGAGGTCGAGCGGACAGAGCACCCGCTGCACACACGGGAGCCCTCCAGGCTATACCTGAGTATTCGCTGAGTGCAAGGAAAAACTGGCGCCGGCTCAGCCGCCCAGCCGCGCCTCGCGCGTCAGGAGACTCTGCTTGACCTCGACGCCCCAGGCGAACCCGCCGAGCGCCCCACCGGTGCGGAGTACGCGGTGGCACGGCACGAAGAGGGCCGCGGCGTTGCGGGCGCAGACGGATGCCGCGGCACGCACGGCTCCGGGAGAACCGAGCGCCGCCGCGAAGCCGGTGTAGGTCAGCGGCTCGCCCGGCGTGATCCGCCGGAGCGCCTGCCAGCCGGCGCTTTGCATCGCCGTTCCCGACTGGCGCACCGGCACCGCGTCGATCGCCGCGAGGTCGCCCGCATAGTACGCGGCGACCGCGGCGGCGGCATCCGTGGGAGCCTCGACGACCCGCATGGGGCGGGCGGCGGGCCGGAGCCGGTCGACGATCGCGACCGGGTCGGCCGTCCACCCCGACGCGAGCACCTCGCCGCGCGACTCGAGGATCGTGAAGGGGCCGTCGGGCGTCTCGACCGTCTGGATCGAAGCGGTCTCGACCCGGGTGGCGTCGATCGGGGCGGGGGCGTGGGAGACGGCGGTCATGCTCGGGCCTTTCGGGACGGCGGGAGGGTCGGCTCGGTCGCGCTTTCGCGCCACGCCTGCGTGACGGGGGCGGCGTACCAGAGGTGGGCCATGAGGTAGCTGCGCCAGGGGGCGGCGCGTTCGGCCCAGGCGACCAGCTCGGACGGGCCGGCGGGGATACCGGCGGCGGCCGCCCCCGCGCGTGCCGCGACGTCGCCGGGCAGCAGGATGTCGGGGTCGCCGAGCACCCGCATCCGCACATAGTCGGCGGTCCAGGGGCCGATGCCTGGCAAGGCGAGGAGCGCCGCGCGCTGCTCGTGCGTGTCGTCACCGGGAGACAGACGCAGCGAGCCGTCGGCGAGCGCGGTGGCGGCGCCGACGATCGCCCGGATGCGCGCCCCGGGCCCGCGCAGCACCTCAGCGCCGCGCTCGGCGATCGCCGCCATCGTCGGGAAGAGTGTCGCGGGGCCGGCGGCGGTCTGGACGGGCTCGCCGAGCTCGGCGGTCAGGCGCCCCTGCACGGTGCGGGCGGAGGCGACGCTGATCTGCTGGCCGATCATCGCGCGGATGAGCATCTCGTCGGGGTCCATCGCCGCGGGCAGGCGGACGCCCGGGATCCGCGCCACGAGAGGCGCGAGTGCGGGATGCCGCGCGAGGGCCTCGTCGATCGCCGTCGGATCGGCGTCGAGGTCGAACAGCCGCCGGACCCGCGCGATGAGGGTGGACAGGTCGGCCAGCGAGGCCAGCTCGGCGCGCAGGCGCACGCGCCCCGCGTCATCCTGGCGCACCTCGAACCACGCCGGTCCCCCGGCGAGACGGATCACGCGGGCGAATGAGCGTTCGTCGCCCGACTCGACCCCGGGGATGGCGTGGGCCCGCATCCATCCGAAGAGGCCCGCGGCGTCGAACGGCTCGCGCACCGGGAGGACGAGGTCGATGCGGCCCGGCATCCGCTCCCCCGCCTGCCGGCGCGCGCGCAGCTGGCCGGGAGGCATTGCGAAGACCTCACCGACCGTCTCGTTGAACTGCCGCACGCTCGCGAACCCCGCGGCGAAGGCGACATCGGCGATGGCGAGGTCGGTGTCGACGAGCAGGGCACGTGCGGTGTGGGCACGGTGCGCGCGGGCCAGCGCGAGCGGGCCGGCCCCCAGCTCCGCGGTGAGCAGTCGGGTGAGGTGACGCGACGAGTAACCGAGGCGCGATGCGAGCCCCGGAACGCCCTCGCGATCGACGACCCCGTCGGCGATGAGACGCATCGCTCGCGCGGCGAGGTCGCCGCGCAGGTTCCACTGCGGCGACCCGGGCGTGGCCTCGGGCAGGCAGCGTTTGCACGCGCGGTATCCGGCCTCGTGAGCGGCGGCGCTCGTCGGGTAGAAGGTCACGTTGGCGGGCTGAGGTGTGCGCGCGGGGCAGCTCGGGCGGCAGTAGATGCCCGTCGAGCGCACCGCCGTGACGAACTGGCCGTCGAAGCGGCGGTCGCGCGCGTCGATGGCGCGATACCGCTCGTCGAAGGTCATCCCGTCACTGGTCATGCCCCCAGCCTGACACGCTCCGCCGACACCGGCTCGCGGAAATCGGACACGACCGTTCCGAGGTTTTGCTGCGTCGACTCGCCACAGAATGCGGATGCCGCCCCTCCCGCACCCGCACTTTCTGGCGAGTCGACGAGGAGGTCAGCGGGGCGGGGGCAGGATGGGCGCGCCGGTGGCGTCGTAGTGGAGGGGGCTGCCGGGCGGAAAGGAGAACTGCGGCACCGATGACGGCCCCTCCGTCGCGGGAAGCCGACGCCAGACGTCGTCGGGATACTGCTCCTCCCCGAAGATCGCAGTGAGGATCTCCGAGCTCGACCCGGGCGTGCAGGCGGTCTCGCTGGAGACGAGCACACGGCCATCGACCGGACGGATCACCACCACGGTGCGCGCGGCATCGCTCTCGCCCACCACCGTCACTTCCCGCGCATCCCCTGAACCCCGCTCGACGGTCTCCGCGTCGACACCGAGCTCGGCGAAGCCCTCGGATGCCGCCGCCGCGATCTCCGCGGCTTCCCGGCCCGGCAGATCGAGCGCGCGCACCGCCGTGAACGAATATCCCGTGTCCGAGCTGACGCCCAGCTGACATCCGCTCGGGCGGGCTCCGTACTGTCCCTGGTCGACTCGCCAATCGGTCGGCTCGATGGCCATGATCACCGTATGCAGCTCGTCGGCCATCGCCGTGAACTGCTCGCGCGCCCGGGGGTACGGATCCGCGTCGGGCGTACCGGCGCACGCACCGGTCAGGCCCGCAACGGCGACGATCGTCGCGACGACGGCGAGACGCTGACGAGCGCGCACGCGATCAGTCGCCGCTGGGCTGCGGCTGCACGGGGTTGCCGGACTCGTCGTAGTACAGCGGCCCGTCGGGCGGGAACGAGAACGACGGCTCGGATGTCGGACCGTCGAAGGCCGGGAGCCGGCGCCAGACATCCGCGGGCAGCCGTTCTTCGCCGAAGACCTGCGTCGCGAGGTCGTGCGCTGATCCGGGCGCGCACTCCGTCTCGGCCGACACCCTCACCTGGCCCGTTGCCGGGCGAATGGTGACCACAGTCCGCTCGGCGATGCCGCCTGTCGCGACGACGGTCACCTCGCGCGCATCTCCCTGCCCACGGTCGGCGGTGTCGCTGTCGATACCGAGAGCATCGAAAGCTCCCGTGGCCGCCTGAGCGACCTCCAGCGGGTCACGGCCGGGAAGCTCGATCCCGCGGACCGCCACGAGACGATACCCGCCCTCTTCGCTGAGGCCCGACTGGCACCCGGTCGGGTGAGCACCATACGCGCCGTCGACCACACTCCACTCGGTCGGCTCGATGGCCATGATGACCGAGTGCACGCCGGTCGCGAGCGCCGTGAACCGCTGCTCGGCCTGGGCGTACGTCTCACCGGACTCGCCGCCACCGGCGCCTCCGGTCGATCCGGGATCGCCCTGCCCACCGCATCCGGTCATCGTCAACACCAATCCGACGGCGAGCGCCGTCATCGTCATCCGCGAGGTCGATCTCATCAGTCACGTCCGGTAAGGGTCAACGGGCAGCCACTCCAGCCAGTCGGGCAGATCCCAGAAGCCGCTCTCGCTGCCTTCGCCGTCCATCTCCGTCCCGGGCTCACCGGTCAGGATGATCTGCTGGATGTTGTAGAACGACTCCGATCCTTCCACGAGGTATCCCTCGCCGTCCCCGGAGGGAAGCGGCCCGTTCCCACCCGAATGCGCGGCATGCCCAGGTGTCGGGGCGAGGTCCTCGCCGTCGGCGCGGCCACCGTCGCTGCCGAACTCCGTCATTCCCGGAAGAGTCTCCGGTACGGTGCCGTGCGCGCCACCCCAGCTCGTGTCGCGGCCGATCCGCGCCCAGGCGTCGTTCTCGGACAGCGTCGCGTACATCCTCAGGCCCTCGGCGTTCTGAAGGTTCGACAAGATCTGCGGGTCGCTCGGGAATCCGGCCGATCCCACGGCGATGAACTGGTCGACGCCGAGAGCGTCCGGGCGTGACCCGATCGCGAGGGCGGCGGTGGTGCTGCCATAAGAGTGCGCGATGACGGCCTTCTCTGCCGCGGGGTGCACTGCGTCAAGACCGAGCAGAAAGGCACGAAGAGCCGGAGCGCCGTCGTTCGCCCGCTGCATGGACGGCTCCTCTGCGACGGTGGGCGAGTCGTACCCGAACCACACGACACTCGCGATGTTCGACCCGGCGGCGTTGAGCGCACGCGCAGAATCGCCCCATTCGCCCATCCCCGTCACGTTCGACAGCATCCCGGGCACGAGCACGTTGATGTCGGTCGCGGTCGCGAGGTCGCCGTACGCGAGAGCGGCCGTCACCTGAGCCGACCCGTCCGGATCGAATGAAACCAGAAGTGGCGGCGGTGCACCTTGCACGAGGGTGTTCCAGAGCGCGTCGATCTGGTCGCCGAACTCTCCGGTCAGGTTGGAGTTGTACAACGCCTCCAGGCGCTCTCGGTTGACCCGCCCGCGGACGTCGTAGGGGATGCCGTCGAGGTTGCCGATGATGTCGGGATGCGCTCGGGCGATCTCGTCTTGCAGCTCGGGGTGTGCGAGCCACAGCTCGAGCACCGCCTGCGGGGTGTCCGCCGCGAGCAGCTGGTCGAGCAGGTTCTGCGCCTGCGACGTCATCGCCGGCCCCGCACCGCCGGCGAGCTCGGCGAGCGCCGCGTCGTAGGCCGCATCCCAGGCGGAGTAGTGGCTCTCGAACTGCTCCCAAAGATCGGCCAGATCGCGCGCCGCGGCATCCCGGGCGGCGACGGCATCCTGCGCCGCATCGTTCGCGCGCCGGACGTCGGCCGGCTCGCCGGAGCGCGAGGTCCATAGCGCGTTCAGCCCCGCTTCATCGGCTGCGGCTGATGCCGATGCCAACGAAGCGTGGGCGGACTCGATGTCGTCGATGAGCCGGTTCGCCGCCTCCGCCGACGACGAGAACGCGTCCGCGTACCGCTGCAGCACCCCCGCGAGAAGCTCCGCCTCGGCGATCTCCGCGGCCAAGGCGCTGGCGACCTCCTGCGCTTTGGAGCGAGCCGACCGGATCGATGCACCGACACCGTCGAGGTCGGTCGCGGACTGGACGGTCGTACGGAGTTCACCGAGCGAGCCGGCGACACGGCTGAACGCGCTGCTCCACCAGCTCATCGACCCGGGATTGCCCTCGAGGCGTTCGAGCGGGTAGCCGCGGTTCGGAGAGGTGAGGGTCACGGCTGCTCCTGCCCGGTGAGCTCGACGTCGAGGTCGGAGTAGCGCGTCGCGATCGCGGTCAGCAACGCGCCGACCTGGGATGCCGCGGTCGTGCGCTCGAGCACGGCGCGATTCAGTCCGCTCAGCCGCCGGTTCATCTCGAGACGGAGCGCGACCCGGTGCGCGGGGTTCTCGACACCGGTGTCGTCGCCTTGGATGTCGGCGTTGTCCATCACCGCGCTCGAGACCCGCGTCTGGATCGCATCCGCGGTGCTCGTGAGCGCGTGATAGTAGATCTCGACGTCTGACATCGGGCCCCCTCCGCCGGCTCGGTCCGGCCGACGCTCACACGCTATCGGGGGCCTGGACGCCGCGTCGATGGGGAGAACTCCCCTGCGTCGCCGGCCGACGAATCGCCGCCCGACCGGACCGCGCACAGGCTCAACCCCCTGCCATCCCCGCTCACGGGTCGGATCGAGCCGCTCAGCCGGTTGGCGGCACGCGCGACCCCGCTGAGCGCAAGTGCTGGCGCACAGCCCGCAACCGGGGTTAGCGTCGCGACATGAGCGAACGCACCTACGACCTCGTCGTCATCGGAGCCGGTCCCGTCGGAGAGAACGTCGCCGACCGCGCCGTGCAGGGCGGCCTGAGCGTCGCCATCGTCGAGAGCGAACTCGTCGGCGGCGAGTGCTCGTACTGGGCGTGCATGCCGTCGAAAGGTCTGCTGCGAGCCGGCGCCGCCCTCCGCGCGGCGCGCGCGGTCGACGGTGCGAAGCAGGCTGTGACGGGCGAGATCGACGTCGCCGGGGTGCTTCGCCGCCGCGACTCGCTGACCTCCGACTGGAACGACGCGTCGCAGGTCGAGTGGCTCCAGGGGGCCGGCGTCGACCTCGTCCGCGGGCACGGCCGCCTCTCCGGCGAGAAGCGCGTCGAGGTCACCGGACCCGACGGCTCGCTCACCACCCTCATCGCACGTCACGCCGTCGCGGTGTGCACCGGTTCGGCGGCTCTCCTCCCCGATATCCCCGGCCTGGCCGATGTGTCTCCGTGGACGAGTCGCGAAGCGACCGCCGTGCAGGAGATCCCGGGCTCGCTCGCGATCGTCGGCGGCGGTGTCGTCGCCGCGGAGATGGCCACGGCGTTCGTCGACCTCGGCAGCGAGGTGACGCTCATCGCGCGCAGCCGGCTGCTCGGACCGATGGAGCCCTTCGCGGGCGACCTCGTCGCGCAGTCGCTGACCGACCGCGGCGCGCGGGTGCTGCTGCACACCGACCTCGTCTCCGCCCAGCGCGTCGACGACGGTCAGGTCGAGCTCGAGCTGTCGAACGGCACGCGCGTCCGCGCCGACGAGGTGCTCGTCGCGACCGGTCGCGTCCCGCGTACCGACGATCTCGGGCTGGATGCCGTCGACCTCCAGCCTGGCTCGTGGCTGGAGGTCGACGACACGATGCTCGTCCGCGGATCCGACTGGCTCTACGCGGTCGGCGACGTCAACCACCGCGCCCTCCTCACCCACCAGGGCAAGTACCAGGCCCGCGCCGCGGGCGACGTGATCGTCGCGCGGGCGACCGGGGGCACCATCGACGACGCCCCATGGGGCGCGCACGTCGCGACCGCCGACCACGGCGCCGTGCCGCAGGTGACGTTCACCGACCCCGAGGTGGCATCGATCGGCGAGACCGAGGCATCCGCGCGTGCTGCGGGACGCAACATCCGTGTGCTGGACTACGACCTCTCGTGGATCGCGGGCGCGTCGACGCGGTCTGACGCCTACTCCGGTCAGGCACGGGCGATCGTCGACGAGGACCGCGGCGTTCTCATCGGAGCGACGTTCGTCGGGGCGGATGTCGGCGAGCTGCTGCAGGCTGCGACGATCGCGGTCGTCGGCGAGGTTCCGCTCGCGCGACTGTGGCATGCCGTGCCGGCGTACCCGACGCTCAGCGAGGTGTGGCTGCGCTTCCTCGAGACCTACGGCCGCCCGAACGTCTGAGCCGGTCCCGCCTCCGCACCCACCGGCTCACGCGCGCCGCTCGGCGTCGAGGAGGAACAGCGTTCCCGGCTCGCACCCGAGGGCCTGCTCCAGGGTGTCGGCGTCGATCAAGCCGCGCTCGTGCAGCACCGCAAGCGCCGCGTTGCGGTCGTCGATGATGGCCTGACGCTCGTCCCACGGCAGCGCCGCGATGCGGGCGCGGATGTCGCCGACGCTGAGGCCTGTCTCGGGCGCGCCCTCGCCGTCGCCATCGGGCTCGCGGACGCGGAAGCGCACCAGCATCACGAGGGCTGCCAGCCCGGCGACGCCGAGCGCGATGAGGACCGGAACCCGCCACTGCTGCCACCCCGTGTAGTCGTCGAGCTCGGCGACGCCGGGCATCGTGCCCAGCGCGAGAAGTGCCATCGCCGCCGCCACGAGGTGGATGGAGAACTCCGGCCACGAGAACCGGGCGCCCCGGACCAGCCAGATGACCAGGAGGGTGGCCTGGCTGACCGCCGCGACGGTGAACATCGCGCCCGCGATCGGCATCGCCCGCTGGGCCTCGATGCGGTGGAAGTCGAAGCGGTCGCCCATGAGCACGGCGAGGCCCGCGATCGGTGCGAAGAACGCGCCGATCACGAGGGCCCACAGCACGACGTCGAGGATGCGATGTAACGATGACCTCTTCGCGTTCGCGTGCAGGCGGTGCGCCATCGCGGCGCCGTCGGCGCCGAAGTGCTGGAAGATCTCCGGATGCCGCTGGTAGGCCACAGCCTCGAGTTGCGCGAATCGGACGTCAGCGGCGAGCGAGTGGCCTTCTGCCCAGCCGCGAGCCGTGGTGTGGAGGAAGCCTATGAGTCACCACCGTACGGGGCGACGGGAAAGTCGGTGGACGCGGGCGGAGGTTCGATCGGCGTTCCGTCCTCGTTCCAGTACACCGGGCTGCCGTCCTCGGGGAAATAGAACCGGGGTTGCCAATCGGGCCCCTCGAAGGCCGGCACGCGCAGGGCGAGTCCGGGGTAGGAGATGCCGGCGAAAACCATGTCATACAGCTTCGCGGCGTCACCGGGGAAGCACCCGGGTTCCGCGGTCACTCGGATCGTACCCAGGGCAGGGCGGATGGTCACGACGCCACGAACGACGGGACCACCCGTCGCGATCACGTTGACTTCCTGGCGGTCTCCCTCGCCGTAGGTCGTGGTGGTCGCCGACATGTCTGCGGCCTCGAAGGCAGCGGATGATGCCGCCACGATCGCGTCGACATCCGGGGCATCCTGCTCCAGCAGTCGGGCCCACGAGAAGGCATACCCGTCGGAGCCGCCCTCTGTCCGGCACGGGATAGGCGAGGCGCCCCACGACCCCTGATCCACCTTCCACTCACCATCGTGGATCGCCATGATCACCGAATGCATGGTCGTCGCGTACGAGAGGTATCGATCCTCGCCGTCGCGGTAGAGCGCATCTCCCGTCGGTGCTTCGGCTGCGGAACTGCATCCCGTCATGATCACTACCATTCCCGTGGCCAGGGCCATGGCAAACGTGCGTCGCGCTCGCCCTGTCGCGCGGTGGCGGTATGAGCTGCTCCGCGAGTGCCTCAGCCGGCCCGCCGTCATCGCTCACCAATCGAGGAACGTCGGGAGAGCACGGCGATGCCCACGACCAGGATGACGACCGCGAGAGCCGAGATCGGGGCCGCGGTCCATTGGGCACCCCACACCATGTCCCCCGCACGCACGCCGCGCTCCGGCGTCATACCGGCGAACAGGACCGCAGCGATCGCGGCGGCAATGCCAGGCCCGATAAGTCCGCGCAGACCCGGCACATCGTCGCGACGCGCGGTCACCACCGAGACGACGGCCAAGACCACGAATGCACCGGCTAGCGCGATCAGGACTCCGGCGGGCATGACGAAGAGCGGATACGGCGCCGCGACGGCCCACTTGGCCCTTGTGGACTCGCTGACCTGCCCGCCCGAGAGGATCAGCGACCCCACGAGGAATACGATCAGCGCAACGGACGGAATCACGGCAACGATCGCAAAGGCACGTGTGGCGAACGCGTGCACGCGGCTCGGCGGCGACGACGGCAGGATCACGGGGCCAGCGTACGCGGCAGGTGAAGCGTGCCTCAGCGCGCGCGCACCGAGCGCGTCAGCCACGCCCACAGCGGGTCGCCCGCACTCAGGCCGTTGACGATACGCAATACGCCGCTGATCTGACCGATGCCGCTGAGGGCGCCGCAGATGCCGACCAGCAGGACCGGCACCGTGAAAACCGAGACGCCGGCGCCGAGGTCACGCACGAAGACCGCGACACCGCCGATGGCGACGAGCAGCGCCAAGGTCGCCGTGCTCAGACGGACCAGGATGCGCGGCTCGAGGTTGACGGTACGCGCCTGTACCCATCCGGCGGCGCGCGGCGCGCGCTGGCCCGCGACGTACGGTGCGCGCAGCCAGAACGACGCGGCGCGAGTCAAAGCGCGACCCGTGCGCCACAACACCACGAGCAGCGCGACGCCTCCGAGCGCGATCGCCGCTGCGATGACGATGACGATGACGGTGTCCGGTGTCACGACGCCCATCGCCACGACGGTCGCGACCAGCCCGCCCGCGAAGAACACGCCGCCCGCGGCAGCGACGAATCCGACGATTCCGAGCGCCCAGCGCGACCATCGCTCGTAGTCGGCACGCAGGACGGTGACAGCACGATCGGCGTCGGACGGCCCCGCGGATGCCGCAGGCTCCCCCGCCTCGCCTGTCTCGAGGAGCGGGCGGGATGCTGCCTGGATGAAAGCGAACGCCATGGACAAATGCTACGTGGCGGCGGGCTCGGGCTCCGCGGGCTCGACACCCTCGGGCAGAGCCTGCGTGGTCGTGAGCGCGAACGCGACGTGCAGCGCCAGCTCGGCCGACTGCTGCGGGTCGGAGCACAACCCCATGACGACGGCGGTGCCCGCGCCGCCGGGAAGACGGATCTCGCCGACCGCCGTGAGATGCGGCATCCCGCCGTCCATCGACGCACCGAGGGTGATGGTGCCGACGCGGCCGTCCGGGGTGGTGAAGCTCTCGCTGCGCCCGCCCTCGCCGAACCGCGCGAGCGGGAGCAGCCGGTGGAACGCCGTCGCGGCGGCGTCGGTCTCGGCCGCCCCCGGCACCACGTTCGTGCAGAGGAAGAACGCCGCCGGGCGCTCGCCCAACGTCAGCGAGACACCGGCGAACGCGAAAGCTGTGTCGGCGAACAGCTCGACGCCGGCGCGGAATCCGTCGACGATCGCGTCGCGCGCAGCATCCGGGAGCCAGCCCTCGGCACTCACGAGGTACCAGTCGAGCCACTCCTGCGGCGAACGATCGCCGAACGAGCGGAACTCGATCCACCCCTGGGGCACGCGCTGCCAGACCCGCAGCGGCGCCCCCTCAGCCGCGATCGGGTCGAGCGTCGCCTCCTGCTCGGTCATCAGACCTCCTCGTCGGTGCGCGGACCGTTGCCGCGCAGGGTGTTGTTGAACCGCTCGGAGAGGTTCTGCCACGGCCCGGTCAGACTGTCGACGAAATCCGTCCCCTTGCTGTGGGCGTCCATCGCACTGTTCACGGTCCAGTAGGTATTCGCAACCATGTTCGGCAGATTGACGTTGAGCGCCACGGCGACGCTTCCCGCCGCGGCCCCACCGCCGGCCATGGCCGGCGTCATGCCCTGGATCGACGGGATGAGCACCTGTCCACCGGGGCCGATCAGCGCCTTCGCAGCCTGCCCGAGCGCACCACCCGCCAGCAGTCCGAGGGCGCCGGTGGCGAACTCGGCGAACGTTCCGCGACCGGTCGCCCACTGCAGGCCGTCGATCGCGACGAGCGCGATGGACATGATGAGCGCCACCGTGCCGAGGACGGGGATGAAGAGCGAGAGGATCGCGATGATCGGCAGCGCCGCCCGGAGGATGTCCTCCAGGATCGGCACCACGTTGTCCATGAGCCAGTTGCCTGCGTCGGCGAGCCAGTCGCCGGCCGAGCCCAGGAAGTTCATGACCGGGTTGCCGGCGTAGGAGTTCAGCGTGTCGCTCGCGGACAGCAGCGCTCCGGCCGCGGCGGCGGCGTCGGCATCGACCTCGTCCTTGAGCTGACGAGCGCGCGCGCGGATCGACTCCAGCTCGCCCTGCGCGTTCGCCAGCGCCGTCGACGCGTTCGACACGGCATCCGGGTCGGCGTCCTCGGCGTCCTTGTTCGCCTGCGCCTGCGCATGGGCCGATTCCGATGAGGCGACGCTCGCGGATGCCGCTGAGGCCTCCTCCGCGAGCGCTGCGGCACGCCGCTGGTAGTTGGTGAGCTGATCGGTCCAGGTCGCGAGGGCCGTCCGCGATGTGCGCAACGCCTCGCCGGTGTCACTGAGGTGCGGTCGGAAGTCCTCGCTGAGTGCGGCGCGGAACGCCGTCGCCGACTTCCCGATCCAGGCGGCGTCGTCGGAGCCGTCCATCATCGACAGCGCGTCATCGACGCCGTCGCAGCTGGTGGTGAGCGCATCCACATATCCGGAGAGCGTCGCGACATCGCCAGGGGCGGGGTCGAAGCCGAGAGCGGAGAAGTCGGTCACGACGCCGATCCTTCCTGCGGAACCATGCTGTTGCCGAGCTCGGTGTCGAGCTGCTGGAATGCCTCGAGAATGCCCTCGAGTCCCGTGCCCGCGTCTTCCGCATAGCGGGCGAGTTTGTCGATACCGCCACCCCACGAATCGTGGAGATCCTCGAGACGCCGCCGCAGCACGTCTTGGGGCACGGCCGCGCCCGACACGTTCGACATCGCCCGTGTCGCCCCGTCGAGAACATCCCGCATGTTCGCGTAAGCGTTGCGGCTGGCGCGCATCGCGCCGTAGTCGATCCGCACGTCGACCATGGTCACCTCCGAGAATCGAGCGGAGCCGAGGCGCCCAGGACGCCTCGGCTCCGAGAAGACGAGATCAGCTGCCGGCGAGCTGCTGGTCGAGGTCCTGGATCGCGCGCATCATGCCCAGCAGCGACTCGGACATGTCGTTGATGCCATCGACCGCGTTCTTCAGACCCGTGGTGAGCTCCGAGTAGCCCTCACCGAACTTGCCCGACGCGTGCTGCGTCTTGAAGTCATCGCCCAGAAGCGTGTCGACCTGCGACTTCAGGGTGTCCAGCTGACCCTGAATGTCATCACGAGCCTGCGCCAGCGAACTCGCAACCTGCTCCATCTCGCCATAAGACGCACCGAAATCAGCCATGACGGCCCTCCTGAAAGTAGATGTCCCGACCCCCCTCCGGAGCCGACACCCAAAACCTATCGGCAGCCCAGGCCCGAGGTCGATGGGGAGAACTCCCCATCTCGGAATGTGCTAGGCAATCGCTTTCCTCTGACAGCCCGTGGCGCAGTTCCGCCCTTCATGCCGAGAGGACGCGCCGTGATACCGCGGTCTTTTCCATCCCGCCCGTCGGTGGGCTCAGGTGAGGTGGCCGACACCCGCGAGCGCGGCCTTCGTGCGAGGCGACATGGCCTCCGGCGCCATCGTCATCTCGAGCTTCTCGACATCGGACCACCCCCGCGGAATCGGACGACGCGCGAGAGGAAGACGTGCAGGGCGATGTGAGCCGCGGCCGCGGCCAGCCAGAACGATCGCGGCGGGAACGATGTTGACGACGGCGATGATGATGAGCGGAACCCAGGCGCTCGGGAGGCTCCACCGCGGTCCGAACGTGCGTGACGCGTCAGGTTCGGACGGCTGCGCTGCGGCATGTTCCGACGGTCGATCGCGCGGATGCCGCAGCCTGTGGACAGTTCGGATGAATGTCGGAGGTCGGTGCCATGATTAGAACATGCATTCGAACCACGCATCCGACAGCGGGATGGGCAGCGACGCCGACGTCGCCGCGCTCGCGGCGCTGGTCGCGGATGCCGAGGCGGCTGCGGATGTGGTGCGGGCCGGGCAGGTCCGGGAGGTGCGGGTTCTGGCGGCGGCGGGGGTGCTGGCTGAGCAGCAGTCGGCGGGCGCGTCCGAGCGGGTGAAGGCGCGGGAGATGGCACTGCGTGGGATCGCCGCCGAGCTTGCCGGGGTGTTCGTCGCGACCGACCGGACGTTGCAGCGTCGCATCGACGAAGCCCGAGACCTCGTCGACAACTACCCGTTGACGATGGCGGCATGGGAGGCCGGGCGGATCGTCCGCGGGCACGTGCGGGTCATCCAGGACGTCGGATGCGTCATCCCGGCGGGTGACCGTGCGGAGTTCGAACGCCTCGCGATCGAGAAGTGCGAACGCGACGCCCCGAACCGGGTGCGCGACGCGCTCCAGATGGTCGCCGAACGGGTGCACCCGCGATCGTTCACGGAACGCCACGAGGAGGTCGCGGCGGGGAGGTGCGTCTCGGTCAAGCCCGGCCCGGACGGGATGTCGGATTTGATCGCGACGCTGCCGACCGTGATCGCCGACGGAATCATCGACCGACTTACGCGACAGGCGCGGGAGATCATCAACGCACGACCTGCGCGCGACGCCGCGGGCGTTCCTGACGAGCGAGCCGACGCGAATGGCCGCGCACCCGACGCCGAAACGACGCTTGATGTCGGGTCGTCGTTCATCGACGACGGCCGGAGCATCGACCAGGTTCGAGCCGACGTGTTCTCCGACCTCCTGCTGGCCGGAACACCGACCCTCGATCCCACCGCGACCGGTGACGGCAACGGAACCCTCGGCGCGATCCGCGCACACGTGCAGGTCGCGGTATCCGCGCTGACGCTGATGGGTCAGGACGAGGGGCCGGCCGATCTAGCCGGGCGCTCCCCCATCGACGCCGCCACCGCCCGCGAGCTCGCGGGCAACGCCACCTCGTGGGACCGGCTGCTCACCCACCCCGTCACCGGAACCGTGCTGGAATGCGACGCGTACCGGCCCACCGCGGCGATGATCCGGTTGCTGCGAGCCCGGGACCGGCACTGCCGGTTCCCCGGATGCCGACAACCCGCCATCCGATGCGAACTCGACCACACCATCGCCGCATCCGACGGCGGCAAGACACACGTGTGCAACCTCGCCGACCTCTGCAAGCGCCACCACGACGTCAAACACCACACCAGATGGCACGTGGTACAACTCGCGGGTGGAACCCTCGTCTGGACCTCACCGACCGGGCGGGTCTATCGCGAAGACGCACCACCACCACTGGTCACCTTCACGATCCCAGAACCACACGGCACGGCTGAGCCACCACCCGACGTACCACCACCGTTCTGGCGCGCATCTCCGCCGTTCCGACGCGCAGCGCCAGGGTATGAAAGATCTCGGAATGCCGCTGGAAAGCGACCGTTTCGAGGCGACTGAACCGCGTCTCCGCGCTCAAGGAATGATCGTCGGCCCAGTCGGTGGCACTGTCGTTGAAGAACGTCATCCCACGTTCACGCTCTGCGGGCGGTCATCGTCCAGGTGCGCGGCGGACGGGCTCATGCGTCTGCGCCTCGGCGACGACGACTCTTCGCGGACGAGGCAGCCACGCCGAAGAGCAGCACGACGAACGCGCCGGCGCAAACGGCTGCTGCCACCCATTGCTCACCGAAGACGGTGTCACCCCACCGGGTGCCCCGTCGGGGACGAGGAGGAGAAAGCGAAAGCACTGACCATGGCCGGCGCCGTGGGGCCCAGTGGACCCCGCTGCCCTGACTCGTCGCCGGCTCGCGCACTGAGGGCGACCACCAGCGCGAGAACCCCGGAGAGGGCAGCGAGGCCGACCAGGATCGCCGTCGGCGCGAGGAAGAGCGGATAGGGGATGACGGGGTCCCACTTCGTGTCCATCGGTGCGCTCACTTGGCCACCCGATCGGTGAGACGACGGTGATCACCACATGGAGCGTTCGGCTCGCGGAGTGCGCTCGTCGTGGTGAGGCGGTCGCTGCGGCACGGCGCCCGGAGCGACAGAGACGCTCAGTGCGTCACCGTGACGACCGACGCGAACAGCTGCTCGAGGTCGGCCTGGACGTAGGCGATGACCGCCGCATCGTCGCTCGCATGCTCAACGCCGCACCTCATCGGCGCGCCGGGTGCGGGGCGATTGCACCGCGATGATGACGAGGAGCACGACCTGCGCCACGGCGAGTGCGAACCACAGCCGCAGTTGCGCTTCCGAGAACGACGTGCCCGCAGACGTTCCCACCACAGCGCGGTATCCGATCGCCGCGACCATTGCCACCGCGACGATCGTGGCGATGATCGCGGCATCCGTTCGCCTTGCCGCGGGCCGGACGACGGCCGCCGCGCCGAGAGCGAGAACCGCGACCACGGATGCCGTCACCATGATCGGAAGGGCGAGGCCGGGGTCGAGCCGGATACGCCGGAGCGGTGGATACATCACGGCAGCCGAGACGACCGCGGACGTCATCCCGGCGCCCGCGATCCACGCCCACCACCGCCCGCCCGCAGTGGCTGGCGACGCGCGGACCCGCCCCGACGACATCCGACTCAGCGGATGGTCTCGGTGACGGTGTCGGTCGACACGGCCTCCCCCGCGCCCGCCGCGACCGGACGAGACGCCGCGACGGTCTCGGACTCCACCAGCGGCATCTGCACCGTGACGGCACGACCGGCCTGCACGAAGATGCCGCGGCCCTCGGGGAAGTCGCTGCGCTTGACCTTCGGGAACGGCACCTTGAACACGGCGTCGCCGTCGAAGGCATCCGGTTTGAGGATGACGCCCTTGCGCCCGCCCTTGAAGTCGCCGACGAGGCCGAATCCGCTGGTCACCTGCGTGACGTCGGCGTCGCCGATGAGCAGGTGGTCGCTGCGGTTGACCGCCTGGAACAGGGCCTTCAGCGGGCGCTCCGCCGGCGAGTCGGCGAACTGCGGCACGTCTTCGACGACGATGAGGATGCGGCGCCCGAGGGTCTCGTCGGCGACGAGCTCGGCCAGCTCGGTGGCGAGCTCCTTCGCGTCGTCGGGCGTCGTGGCACTGCGCACCCACGGCGCGAAGTCGCGCAGCTGCGAGCGCCGGCCGCCGAAGTGGAACAGCGTCACCTCGGGGTCGAGGCGCGTCATCGACGTGATGATGGCCTTCATCGCGGTCGTCTTGCCCGCCATCGGCGGGCCGGCCACGACGAACGTTCCCACGGGGTCGAACTCGCGCGCAGCCAGGGTGTCTTCCGCGACGCCGAGCACCGGGAACTCGCCGATGCGGTCGGGAAGGTCCGCGGGCGCGAGACGCGTCGGCAGCGACCCGATCTCCGCGACCTCGCGCACGCCGCGCGATCGCAGCTCGTCGGCGAGCTGACCGAGCAGCTTCGTCTGCTCCGCGACGTTCGGCGTGCCGCCGAGGACGGCGATCTGCGTCTCGAAGCCGTCGACGATCGCCCGCCCGGGCGCGGAGCGCTCGTCGAGGACGTCCTTCGGCGCGTTCAGCAGCGCGTAGGCGTTCTCGTCCGAGAGTCGCAGCACGACGCGGCGCGAGATGTTCGAGCTGACCGCCGTCGGCACCGAGCCGGAACGGTCGGCGGTGGCCACGACGTGGACGCCGAGCGGACGTCCCTCGCCGAGGATCCGCATGAACGCCTGGTAGAACGGCATCCGCGCCGTGGTGGATTCCCACTCGGCCCGGAACTGCGGCAACCCGTCGAGGAGCAGCACGATGCGCGCCTCGTCACGGCCGGTGAGCTCGCGGTACTCCGCGATGGTCGACGCGTTGGCGGCGCTGAAGCGCTTGCCCCGGTCATCGAGCACCTTCCCGAGCGAACGCATGATGCGCTGCACGCGCTCGGCGTCGTCGCCGGGGATCACCGAGCCGACGTGCGGCAGGATCTCGAGGCTCTTGAGCGACCCCGAGCCGAAGTCGAGACCGTAGACCTCGATGTTCTCGGCACGGCGGCCCGTCGTCGCGGCGGCGATGGCGATCGTGCGGAGGACGGTGGACTTGCCCGAGCCGCTGGTGCCGTACACGAGCAGCGAGCCGTCGCGGTCGGGCTCGAAGTAAACGGCCTCTTGCAGCTGGCGTTCGGGGATGTCGCTCTTGCCGATGAGGATCGACCCGGCGCGACCCGCGGGCAGCGAACGGATGTCGACGGTGGTCTCGAGGTCGTCGAGCCAGGGCCGACGGGGTGCCGGGATCGCCGCTCGGTTCGCGGCGGCGACGAGGGTGGCGACGATGCGCTTCTGGTCGTTGGGTCCGGGATCGACCTCGGCGGCCGGGTCTTCGGGCTTCTCGTCGACCTCCCAGCGCTGCACCGACCCGAAGCGGAGCTCCGCGACGCTGACGTCGGCGGCGACGACCTCATCGGTGCTCCAGCCACCGGCATAGGCCGACTGGAAGGGAACGAGACGGCCGGGGCCGGTCTTGGCGATACCGCGGCCGGGGATGCTGGGGTCGAATCGGGCCGCCACGGGGTCGTCGACGACGTCCTTGGAATCCGACTCGTCGGCCATGCGCAGGGCGACGCGGAGGTTCGTGTTGGCGCGGAGGTTGTCCTTGATGACGCCGGCGGGACGCTGCGTCGCCATGATGAGGTGGATGCCGAGCGAGCGACCGCGCTGGGCGATGTCGACGACGCCGTCGACGAACTCCGGCACCTCGCCCGCGAGCGCGGCGAACTCGTCGATCACGAGCACGAGTGCGGGCGGCGTCTCGGGGTCGCGACGCTTCTCGAGCTCGAGCAGGTCCTTCGCCTTCTTGCGGTTGAACAGGTGCTCGCGGTGGTGCAGCTCGGCCCGGAGGCTCGTCAGGGCGCGACGGACCAGGTGCGGGCTCAGGTCGGTGACGAGGCCGACGGTGTGCGGCAGCTCGACGCAGTCGGCGAAGGCCGATCCGCCCTTGTAGTCGACGAAGAGGAAGGTGACGCGGTCGGGGCTGTGGGCCGCGGCCATGCCGAGCACCCACGCCTGCAGGAACTCCGACTTGCCGGCGCCCGTCGTACCGCCGACGAGGGCGTGCGGCCCCTGCGTCCGCAGGTCGAGCGTCATGGCGTCGGTCGCACCCTGGCCCACGATGGCGCGCAGGTTGCCGGCCTTCTTCAGCCGCGGCAGCGCTCCCCCGCTGCGGTCGAGGATCGTGTTGTTCTCGCGCCAGCGCTCGACAGCGAATGTCGGGTCGGAGGCGAGCTCGGAACCGACGAGCGAGAGGAACATCACCGAGTTCGGGATGTCGGAGGAGTCCTCGATGATCGTGCTGGCATCGGCCACCGGAGCGAGTCGCTTCGCGAGCACCGTCATGAGCTCGTTCGAGACGCCCTCGACCTCTGTGACGGGGTACTCGACGCCGCTGCGGACGGTTCCCACACGCGCCGCGCCGAGTCCCGCCGACACGTCGACGAACGTGCGGCACACGGCGGGCAGTGCGTCGACGACGGGCGCGACGAAGATGCCGTAGACACCGACGTCGGCGCCGCGCTCCAGCACCTGCGTGAGACGGGCACGATCGACCGGCGCGTCGGAGGTGACGATGACGAGCACCGCGGTCTGCCCCGGGAAGGTCGCCTCTTCGGCGGCGCGACGGACATCGGTGCCGTAACGCATCGGGTCCCAGTCGTCGTCGAACGGCAGACGGGGCGCGGCTGCCGCCTTCGATCGCCGCATCACGAGCTCCTCGAGCCCGGACAGCAGTGCGGCGCCGGTGGAGGCGGAATCCGACAGCGGCATGTCGCGGAACGGGCTGCGCTCGCTCGAGGTGTGCGGCAGCCACTTGAGCCACTCGAGCTCCTTCGCCCACTCGGGCTCGGTCAGCGCGACGGCGGCGAGATCGTTCGGGGAGTGCAGCCCGAACAGCTGCACGGCCAGCCCGCGGAGGGCATCCGCGGCCTCGCGTGCGCCGCCGGCGACGCCGAGCACGCCGACGCTCTGCAACGACTCAAGGACGGGGACGCCGTCGATCATCCGGTAGCGCTCGCGCAGCCGGTCGACGCGCTCGACGTACTCCTGCAGCGCATCGGGGTTCTCAGCACGCTTGACGCTCGTGCGTGAAGGAGCCTCGGAGGTGCCCATCCGCACCGAGAGGAAGTTCCAGTGCTCGGGGCGCCGCGTCCACAGCATCGGGCCGAGCTGCATCGACTGCTCGAAGACCACGGCGACGGGCGGGACCTCGGCGTTGCGCACCTCGCGCTCACGCGGCCGCAGCCGGTACAGCTTCTCCTCGAGCTCCTCGAAGGTGCGCTCGAAGATCTCGACCTCTTTGCGCTGACGCTGGCCCAGCTGCGTCCGCTGCGAGATGAAGTTTCCGAGCAGCATCATCGGCGTCATGAAGACGATGAGCAGCGTGCGCGGCTGGTTGGTGATCGAGAACATCGCGATGCCCAGGATGAGGGGCGCGATGAGCATCGGCCATGGGAAGAGGCGCGACACCGGATCTTTCGGCATCCGCGGCTCTTCGAGCTCTTCGCCGACGTAGCGCGCCTCGACCCGCGGGCTGCGGTTGAACAGGAGACTGCCGCCCCGCTCGAGCACAGGATCCTGCTCGACGGGGGCGAAGCTCTCGACCATCGAGATGACGAGCTCGGTGTCGCCGAGCTGGAACCGCTGGCCGGGGATCACGCGCAGGCGCTGCACGAGACCGCCGTCGATGACGATTCCATTGGCGGAGTTCAGATCGACGAGCTCGACGGATGCCCCGATCTCGATGCGCGCGTGACGCTTGGACACCAGCCGGTCATCGAGCACGATGTCGTTGCCCTGCGAGCGGCCGATCGTGAAGTGGCCCTGCGGGAGCGAGAACTCGCGTCCCGCAAGCGGCCCGCCGACCACGTGGAGGATCGCGGCGACGGGGCCGCCGGCACCGCGGGTGGCGACGTAGTCCGCTCCGAGGTTCGTCACGGTGGCAACGAACCCCGAGCCGATCGGAGCATCGCTGACGAGCATGTTCGGGTCGAGCATGACGAAATCGGGCGACGTCGGCGGCGCCACCGTCAACGTCAGGACATCCGAGTCGCCCGCGGCGACTTCACGTCGCGGGTCGCTGTCGACGATCCGACGCGCGACGTCGTGCACGGTGGCGGTCGAGTCGGACGTGACGACGATGTCCGTCCCGGTGTGATCGCGGCGCTGCAGAGTCAGCTTGAGTCTCATCGAGGTTTCCTGTCAGCCGTGCGACGTCGGTCGGCGGGGAGTCAGCGGATCGCGACGACCGCGGAGCGGTCGCCGAAGCGGATGGTGTCGCCGTCGCGCAGCTCGACGGGCTGGCCGGGGACGAGGACCTGCTCTCGGGCGCCGCGCACGAGAACGCTTCCGTTGGTCGAGCCGCGCTCGACAGCCACGACTCGGCCGCCGGAGCGAAGGAGCGCCCAATGGGTCTTCGAGATCGAACGCGTGTGGTCCACGACCGGAACGGGTGAGACGTCCACATCGTCGGGACCGGTTGCCGGGGCCCGGCCCAGAACGACGCCCCCGCCCGGCACCGCGATCGTGTCGCCCGAGTCGAGCGTGAGCTCGACGACCGCGGACGGCGCGGCGACCCGCTCGGCGGCGGGAACGGGTGCCGGGGCCGACACAGCGGGCGCAGCCGGGGCAGGGGCAGCCGGGGCAGGCGAAGCCGGGGCAGGCGGCGCAACGGGCTCTTCGAGCAGCGACGGCGGCGTCCACGGCGCCGCGCCGGCGGCGGGAGCGACGATCGCCCCCGGAGCAATAGCACCGGGCGTGGGTGCGCCGGCAGGCACTCCCGGCGCTGCGGGCGGCGGCGACGCCGCGGGCATGCCCGGTGCGGGTGCAACGAACGGCGCCGGCGCGACCGTGGTGGGGATGCCCGGGCGTTCCTCCTCCTCGACGGCATCCGTCTCGCCGATGATTCCGCTGCCGGGTGCGGAGCGAACGGCTCCGAGCACACCGCCCTTGTTTCGCGCGAGCGGAACGTACGACCCGGTGCCCGCCGAGGCGACGGGTGTCGCGAGCGACGGCAGCTCCGTCTTCACATCGAGCAGGTCCGTCGCGACCGTCTTCCTCGCGATGCGCATGCGCTTGTCGTCGTACGGGTTGAGCCCGCGCTTGATGTCGACGAGCCAGACGGCGGCCGCGAGATCGGGCCAGCTGCGGCCTCGCCGGTTGGGGTCGAACAAGGGCGAGAGCGCGATGACGAGCAGGGGGCCGAGAATCGGGACGATCATGCTCGCGCAGAGGACGAGGTAGCGCACGACAGCGCCTCGCCAGAAGCCGGGACGCTCCAGCGTGCGGACGTTCACGGCGCGCAAGCCCGTCAGCGCCTTGCCCAGAGTGACTCCACGGCGGCCGAGCAGGATGAGCTGGGTGAGGACGAAAGCCGTCGACAGACCCGAGCTCACGGCCGCGAGGATGATCAGCAGCAGCAGATCGTCACGGGCGCCGAGCGCCTCGACGGGCTCGGCCGCCAGAGCGATGCCGCTCAGCGCCGGAACCACGAAGACGAGCAGCGGCGACTGGATCAGGAGCAGGACCAGCGCTTCGATGGCCGTGGCCAGCACGCGCCGGCCGAACGGTGCTCGGCGCAGTCCGAGAGACGCGGCGTACTCCGGCCTCGGTCGGCCGTCCGCATCGAGCCCCTCGATCGTCCGAGCGCGCTCATCGATCTCCCAGATCACTCGTTCCTCCTCGAAACGATCCACACCCGAAGCGACCCTATCGCCCGTTCCGGGCCCGCCGATCACCTCTTGACTCGGCCGACCCCGCTCGGCGTCAGTGGAAGAAGTGGCGCTCGCCCGTGAAGAACATCGTCACGCCCGCGGCCTGGGCCGCATCGATGACCTCCTGGTCGCGCACCGAACCGCCGGGCTGGATGATCGTCTTGATCCCCGCGTCGATGAGGACCTGCGGGCCGTCGGCGAAGGGGAAGAAGGCATCGGATGCCGCGACCGAGCCGGCCGCCCGCTCTCCGGCGCGCTCGACGGCGAGGCGGCACGAGTCCACGCGGTTGACCTGTCCCATGCCGATGCCGACCGTCGCAGACCCCTGAGCGAGCACGATGGCGTTCGACTTGACGGCACGGCACGCCTTCCACGCGAAGATCATCCCCTCGAGCTCGGAGGGGTCGGGACGCTCCCCCGACACCAGCTGCCAGTCCGTGGCGACCGACTCGATGTCATCGGGGAAGCGGTCGGCGTCCTGCAGCAGCAGCCCGCCCGAGACGAGCCGGACGTCCATGCGCTCCTGACGCCAGTCGGCGGGGAGCCGCAGCACGCGGAGATTCTTCTTCAGCTTGAACACCTCGAGCGCGGCGGGCTCGAAGTCGGGAGCGACGATCACCTCGGTGAAGATGTCGCGCAGGTTCTCGGCCATCTTGAGCGTGACGGTCCGGTTGGCGGCGATCACCCCGCCGAATGCGGACACGGGGTCGCACTCGTGCGCGCGCAAGTGCGCGGATGCGATGGGGTCGAGCGCCTGCGGTGCGGTGACGGCGATGCCGCACGGGTTCGCGTGCTTGATGATCGCGACGGCGGGCTTGACCATGTCGAACGCGGCGCGCAGTGCGGCATCCGCGTCGACGTAGTTGTTGTACGACATCTCCTTGCCCTGCAGCTGCTCGGCCTGAGCGATGCCGTGGCCTCCCGCGCGCGTGTAGATGGCGGCGCGCTGATGCGAGTTCTCTCCGTAGCGCAACGTCGCCAGACGCTCGGCGCGGATCGTGAGGTGCTGCGGCAGCTCGTCGCCCTCGAGGGTCGACTCGGCGAACCACGTCGCGACGGCCCGGTCGTACTCCGCCGTGTGCGCGAAAGCGCGGGCAGCCAGGTCGCGGCGCTGCGCGAGGCTCGTGCCGCCGGCGGAGACCGACTCGATGATGGCCGGGTACGACGAGGGCGAGACGACGATCGCGACGTTGGCGAAGTTCTTCGCCGACGCGCGCACCATCGCGGGCCCGCCGATGTCGATCTGCTCGACGACGTCGTCGGGCGCAGCGCCCGAGGCCACCGTCTCGACGAAGGGGTACAGGTTCACGACGACGAGGTCGAACGCCGAGATGCCGAGCTCTCCGAGCTGGGCCTCATGGCTCTCGAGTCGCAGGTCGGCGAGAAGACCGGCGTGAACGCCCGGGTGCAGCGTCTTCACTCGCCCGTCGAGCGACTCCGGGAACCCGGTGACCTCGGCGACATCGGTCACGGTCAGGCCCGCATCGCGGAGCAGCGCGGCCGATCCACCGGTCGAGACGATCTCGACACCGGCATCGGCGAGAGCCTGTGCGAGCGGCAGAAGATCGGTCTTGTCGCTCACCGAGATGAGCGCTCGGCGGACGGCGACGAGGTCGCGCGCGCGGTAGAGGGCGGGGTCGTGGCTCGGTCCGGCCATGGCGGTTCTCCTCGGGTGCGGTGTGGGGCCTGCGGTGCGTCAGGCGGTCGGAGCGGTCGGGTTCGGGGATGCGGGCGCGGCGAGGTCGATCTCGCCGGTGGCGATGCGCCGCACGACGTCGATGAGCAGTCGGCGTTCGACGGGCTTGATGCGCTCGTGCAGCGACGACTCGTCGTCGGAGGGGAGCACGGGCACGCGCTCCTGGGCCAGGATCGGCCCGGTGTCGACGCCCGCATCGACGACGATGACGCTTGCCCCCGTCAGCTCGGCACCGGCTGCGAGCGCATCACGTACGCCGTGAGCGCCCGGGAACTCGGGCAGATACGCCGGGTGGGTGTTGATGATGCGGGGCGACCACGCGTCGACGACCGCGGCAGGCAGCAGTCGCATCAGCCCGCTGAGCACGATGAGGTCGGGGGCCCAGGCCGCCAGCTGGCGAGCGAGCTCGTCACCCCACTCCTCACGCGTCGCGTACTCGCGGAACGGGACCGCGAAGGTCGGGATGTTGTACGCGTCGGCATGAGCGAGACCGTCGGCGGGCCGGTCGGCTCCGACGACCACCACGCGGGCGGGGAAGTCGGGCTCGGCCGCGGCGTCCAGGAGGGCCCGCAGGTTCGACCCGCCACCGGAGATGAGGACCGCGACCGTCAGCACCGTCCTACTCTACCCACGCCTTTCCGGCGGTCTGAGCCGGGTGTTCGGCATCGGCTGCCGAGGGGGCGTCGCGCCCGGGTTCGCGATGCGATGACCGCGGGCCGAGGAGGGCGATCGCGGCACCGATGCCGACCTCGACCGCGAAGGCGAGGCCGACGGCGCCCGCGGACGGGCCGATCTGGTCGAGCCGGTCAGGACCGAACGCGCCGGATGCCGACATCGACAGCACCGCGACGGCGAGACCGCCTCCGACCGCCAGAATCGCGGCGGCGATGAGCCGGGGCGCGACGGGCTCGGCGGCGAGAGCGGATGCCGGCGCCGGAAGCCTGCGCCGTGCCGCCGCCCCGGCGACGAATCCCACCGCGACGAACAGCAGCGCCGCGAGCAGCAGCATCGGCGGCGTCGCCGGCGGGACGGCTCCCAGCACGGGGATACCGGGGATCACACCCAGCTGCGTGCCGGAGGCGGCGACCGTCGAGCCGGCGCCGAGCGAGAACCCGGGGCCGGCCGCGAACGCGCCGCCCCACACGAAGAAGGTCGGCAGGTACGCCGCCTGGCCGATGGTGATGACCGTCGCGCCGATCGCGTCGACGTTGGCCGCCTGGAAGAGCGCCACGATGTCGCCGCCGCGGACGAGCATGGCGACGCCGACGAGGAGGGCACCGACCGCGACGAAGCCGAGAACGGCGATCGCGAGGCCGCGAGCCCCCGCCGATACCACGGCGGCATGACCGCTGCGGTCGAGCCGCACGAAGAGCGAATCGACGGGGCCGTCGTCGCCGTCGCGCCACGCGCGGGTCACGGAGCCGACCAGGGCCGGCACCGCGAAGACGGCGGTGGGCAGCAGGACGGCCTGCCAGGTCTCGACGACGGCGTACGGAGTCGAGGCTGTCGCGGCGAGGATGGCCGAAACGACGGCGACGGTCGATGCCCCCGTGAGCACGCCCGTGAACCCAGCTCCCGCGCCGGCAGCGCGCGATCCCGACCGCGCGGCGAAAAGCGCGATGAGCAGCGCCACGGCGAGGGGCGCGAGCGAGAGCGAGAACGACATCGCGTCGGCGCCGATACCGGTTCCCACCGTGTACTCCTGCGGCAGCGTCACCTGCAGCGGCACCAGGTTCCCGAACTGCCAGAGGCGCACCGACGCGGGCCAGAGCGACGACCAGTCGGCTCCACCACCGAAAGCGACGGCCCAGAGGACGGTCAGCGGCGCCAGGGCCGCGGCAACGCCGACGGCCACCGCGACGAGGGCGTCGAAGGCGGAGAGGAGGGCGACGAGCAGGCGATTCATGCCTGATCGACCCTACCCAGCGAGCCTGTGCGTGTCGGGCGGACGCGCGCGGGGCGCTACCGTCTTCTCGGAGGATTTTGTGAACACTACGCAATCGCGCGCGCCCCAGGGTGCCATCGACCGCTTCTTCGACATCAGCCGACGCGGCTCGACGATCGGCACGGAGGTCCGCGGCGGCCTCGTGACCTTCGTCACGATGGCCTACATCGTGATCCTGAACCCGATCATCCTGTCGGGCAAGCCGGATGTCGCGGGGACCACCCTCGACTTCGCGGCGGTCAGTGCCGCGACCGCTCTGACCGCGGGTGTCATGACCATCCTGTTCGGTCTCATCACGCGTCTGCCCTTCGCCTTCGCCGCCGGCCTGGGCATCAACGCCTTCGTCGCGTTCGGGGTCGTCGGCGAGGTCACGTGGGCAGAGGCGATGGCGCTCGTCATGATCAACGGCGTCATCATCGTGCTGCTGGCGGCCACCGGCCTGCGCAAGCTCATCTTCGACGCGGTGCCCGTGCAGCTGAAGCTCGCGATCACGGTGGCCATCGGCCTGTTCATCGCGTTCATCGGCTTCGTCAACTCCGGGTTCGTGACCTCGACCGGACAGGCCTCTCCCCCGGTCGGTCTCGGCGTCGGCGGGTCCGTCGCGTCGGTGCCGACCCTGATGTTCGTCATCACCCTCCTGCTGACCGGCATCCTCGTCGCTCGCAAGGTCAAGGGCGGCATGCTCATCGGCATCGTCACGGGCACGGTCCTGTCGATCGTCGTCGAGGCGATCTGGCACCTCGGCGCGGCCACCGAGAACCCCGGCGGGTGGGGACTGACCGTCCCGGCCCTCTCCGGCTCGCCCGTCAGCGTCCCCGACCTGAGCCTCATCGGCGCAGTCGACTTCGGGTTCGACCTCGGCAAGGTGAGCATCGTGACCCTCGTCATGCTCGTCTTCACCCTCGTCTTCTCCAACTTCTTCGACGCGATGGGCACCATGACCGGACTCGCGAAGGAGGCGAACCTCGCCGACGCGAAGGGCGACTTCCCGCGCATCAAGTCGGCGCTGATCGTCGAGGGCGTCGGTGCGATCGCGGGTGGCGCGACGAGCTCGTCGTCGGCCACGGTCTTCGTCGAGTCCGGCTCGGGCATCGGCGAGGGCGCGCGCACGGGCCTCGCCAACGTCGTGACGGGCCTCGTCTTCCTGCTGGCGATGTTCTTCACGCCGCTGACCTCGATCGTGCCCACCGAGGTCGCCGCGGCGGCACTGGTCATCGTCGGAGCCATGATGCTGTCGCAGATCGCGCACATCGACCTGACCGACTTCCGCGTCCTGCTGCCGGTGTTCCTCACGGCGACCGTCATGCCGCTCACCTACTCGATCGCCAACGGCATCGGTGCGGGCTTCATCTCGTGGGTGCTCGTCAACGCTCTCTCGGGCCGCGTCAAGCAGATCAGCCCGCTGCTGTGGGTCGTCGCCGGCGGATTCGTGATCTTCTTCGCCCGCGGGCCCCTCGAGGCGCTCCTCGGAGTCTGACCCGACCGCGGCACGCCGCCGCCGGGCGCAGCTCCGGAGAACAGCGAAGGGGCGGATGCCGCAGCATCCGCCCCTTCGTCGTATCCCGAAGCGTCAGAGCTTCTCGATGATCTCCCGCATGAGCGCGGCGGTCTCGGAAGGCGTCTTGCCGACCTTGACTCCGGCGGCCTCGAGGGCCTCCTTCTTCGCCTGCGCCGTGCCCGCGGAGCCGGAGACGATGGCGCCGGCGTGGCCCATGGTCTTGCCCTCGGGGGCGGTGAAGCCCGCGACATAGCCGACGACCGGCTTGGAGACGTGCGCCTTGATGTACTCGGCCGCGCGCTCTTCGGCGTCGCCGCCGATCTCGCCGATCATGACGATGGCCTTCGTCTCGGGGTCGGCCTCGAACGCCGCGAGGGCGTCGATGTGCGTGGTGCCGATGATCGGGTCGCCGCCGATGCCGATGGCGGTCGAGAAGCCGAGGTCGCGCAGCTCGAACATCATCTGGTAGGTCAGGGTGCCCGACTTCGATACGAGGCCGATCGGGCCTTTGCCCGTGATGTTCGCCGGCGTGATGCCCGCGAGAGCCTCGCCGGGCGTGATGATGCCGGGGCAGTTCGGCCCGATGATGCGGGTCTTGTTGCCCTTCGACTTCGCGTAGGCCCAGGCCTCGGCCGACTCGCCGACGGGCACGCCCTCGGTGATGACGACGAGGAGGGGGATCTCGGCGTCGATGGCCTCGACCATGGCGTCCTTGGTGAACGCGGGCGGCACGAACGCGACCGAGACGTCGGCGCCGGTCTTCTCGATCGCCTCGGCGACCGATCCGAACACGGGCAGCTCGACGGCGTTTCCGTCGGCATCGGTGTGCGAGACGGTGGTGCCGGCCTTGCGGGCGTTGACGCCGCCGACGATGTTGGTGCCCGCCTTGAGCATCAGCGCGGTGTGCTTGGTGCCCTCACCGCCCGTGATGCCCTGGACGATGACCTTGGAGTCCTTGTTGAGGTAGATAGACATGTCGTTGGTCCTTTTCGCGTCCGGAGCTCAGGCGTTCGCCAGCTCGGCGGCCTTGTCGGCGCCCTCGTCCATACCGGCGGCGAGGGTCACGAGCGGGTGGTTCGCGTCGGCGAGGATCGCGCGGCCCTCGTCGACCTGGTTGCCGTCGAGACGCACGACGAGCGGCTTGGTCGCCGAGTCGCCCAGGATCTCGAGGGCCTTGACGATGCCCTCCGCGACGGCGACGCACGACGTGATGCCGCCGAAGACGTTGACGAAGACGCTCTTGACCTGCTCGTCGCCGAGGATGACGTCGAGACCCGAGGCCATGACCTGGGCGTTCGCGCCGCCGCCGATGTCGAGGAAGTTGGCGGGCTTGACGCCGCCGTGCTTCTCACCGGCGTAGGCGACGACGTCGAGGGTCGACATGACCAGACCCGCACCGTTGCCGATGACCCCGACCTGACCGTCGAGCTTGACGTAGTTCAGGCCCGACTCCTTGGCCTTGGCCTCGAGCGGGTCTGCGGCGCCCTTGTCCTCGAGCTCCTCGTGCTCGGGGTGGCGCACTTCGCTGGCGTTCTCGTCGAGCGAGACCTTGCCGTCGAGAGCGACGATGTCACCGGCGCCCGTGCGGACGAGCGGGTTCACCTCGACGAGGGTCGCGCCCTCGCCCTTGTAGACGTCGTAGAGCTTGACGAACACGTCCGAGACCTTCTCGACGAGGTCGTCGGGGAAGTTCGCGGCGCGGGCGATCTCGACGGCCTTGGCCTTGTCGATGCCTTGCAGCGGGTCGACCTCGATGCGCGCGAGCGCCTCGGGACGCTCGACGGCGAGCTCCTCGATCTCCATGCCGCCCTCGACCGAGCACAGGCTCAGGTACGAGCGGTTGGCGCGGTCGAGCAGCACCGAGAAGTAGAACTCCTCGGCGATGTCGGCGCCCTGCGCGATCATGACGCGCTGGACCACGTGGCCCTTGATGTCGAGGCCCAGGATGGCCTCGGCTGCGGCGTATGCCTCGTCGGGGGTCTTGGCGACCTTGACGCCGCCGGCCTTGCCGCGACCTCCGGTCTTGACCTGAGCCTTCACGACGACGACACCGCCGATCTTCTCGGCCGCCGCCTTCGCCTCCTCAGGGGTGTCGGCGATGATGCCGGCGAGCACCGGCACCTCGTACTTCTCGAACAGGTCTCGGGCCTGGTACTCGTAAAGGTCCACTGCAATCCTTCGCTGGGCGACGGTGGGTGATGGGCGTGAAGAATCTCGATGTCGAGAGATCGCCCGATCGGAAAGCCTACTACCCGCGCCTGACGGCCCCGTGCCCGCGCCCCGCCGAACGGAGGGGGCGGTGTCAGATCCAGCCGCGCTCGCGCGCCATGATCGCCGCCTGCTGCCGGGTGGCGAGATGGAGCTTGCCCAGCACCGACGAGACGTGGTTGCGGACCGTGCCCGCCGACAGATGCAGCGTCGCCGCGATCTCGGCGATCGTCTCGCCTCGGGCACCTGCCCGCAGCACGTCGAGCTCCCGATCGGTGAGGGGGCTCCGCTCGTCGCTGAGGGCATCGGCGGCGATCTCGGGGTCGACGTAGCGTCGCCCCGCGGCAACCTCGCGGATGACGGCGGCGACGTCGTCGGCGCGGCGGGATTTCGGCACGAAGCCGTCGACGCCGGCGCTCAGCGCGCGTCGCAGCACGCCCGGCCGCGCGTGCCGTGTGACGACGACGCAGCGCGCCGGAACCCGCTGCCGGATGCGGGCCGCCGCCTCGACCCCGTCGATGCCGGGCATCTCGAGGTCGAGCAGGCAGACGTCGGGACGCAGCTCGAGCGCCTGTTCGACCGCGCTCTCGCCGTCGCGGCATTCGGCGATCACCTCGAGGTCGTCCTCGAGCCGGAGCAGCGCGGCGAGGGCCGAACGGATCATGTCCTCGTCGTCGGCGATGAGCACCCGGATCACCGCGGCATCCCCTCGCCCGCTTGCTCCCGCCTCGCGGCGGCCGCGGGGGCTTCCGCGGGTACCGAGACGACGACCTCGAACCGGTCGTGCTCGCGGCGGGTCCGCAGATCGCCGCCGGCCACCCCGACCCGGTGCGAGATGCCCGCGAGGCCCGAGCCAGCGCCGAGCGACGACGTCGGACCCGGGTCGTTGGCGAAGATGACACGCCAGAATCCGCCGTCGCGATCGAGCCGCACCTCCGCCCATCGGCCACCGCCGTGCTTGAGGACGTTCGTCGTGCACTCCCGGATCACCGGCCCCAGCAGGTCTGCGGGGGCGAGGACGGCGTCGGCGGCCACGTCCGACCGCACCGCGAGTCCGGCCGCGCGCAGCAGATCGGCGGCGTTGGCCAACTCATCGGGCAGGGGCACGCCGCGGAAGCGTCCGGCGAGTTCTCGGGTGCCCGTTCGCGCCGCGTCGACGGAGGCGCGGGCCAGGCGGATCTGTTCCCCCGCGGCATCCGGATCCCGGGCGAGCATCCGCTCGGCGAGCTCCAGCTGCAGCGCGATCACCTGCAGGTGGTGCCCCTGCAGGTCGTGCAGCTCCCCCGCCAGGCGCAGCCGCTCCTGCGTCGCGGCGAGGCGCGACTCGGTCGCACGCGCACGATCGAGCTCGAGCACCACGTCCCAGGACCACAGCGACAGAGCGATGGATGCCGGCAGAGCGACACCGAAGACGAGGAGAGCGAATGTCAGCGAGCCCGCACCCTCGAGACGGGCACGCTCGGCGAACCAGAGCGCGACGAGGGCGGCCTC
Organism: Microbacterium sp. 1262; assembly: GCF_040544895.1. Taxonomy (NCBI): domain Bacteria; kingdom Bacillati; phylum Actinomycetota; class Actinomycetes; order Micrococcales; family Microbacteriaceae; genus Microbacterium; species Microbacterium sp. 1262. The sequence goes on along the minus strand of NZ_JBEPKU010000001.1, from coordinate 126,382 downwards.
GACGAGGATCACGCCGCGCCACCGGATGCCGGGCCCCCAGCGCACCAGGCACAGGATGGTCGCCAGGACCGAGGCCCCGAACAGCACCGACACGGTCGCCGCGCCGAGCAGCACCGATCCGCCCGTCCCCAGCAGAACCGGCCACGACAGGAAGCGGCGCAGGCGAGGCGGGCGATCCGCTTCCCCCACATCGCCGTCGGCTCGGTATCGAACGAGCAGCACGACCGTCGACACCAGGACGGCGATCGATCCGACCGCGTATCCGACGATCACTGCCGGATCCTCCAGGCGGGTGCGGACCAGCAGTGCCCACAGGCTCCAGATGCCGAGCGCCGAGATCATGAAGAAGACGATGGACACAGCGATGTACCACGAGGTGGCCACGACCTCGCGGGCGAGCGTCGTGCTGCGCGGCGCGGCTGCCGGGCGAGGGTCGCGGTCGTTCACGAGGCCCACAGTACGGCCATGACGTTTGTCACGGTCCGGGTCGCAGAACCTCCCGGACTCCGGTGACGCCCCGGCACTCCCGTGAGCGTCGGGCCGCCGCTGGGATGGATCCATGACCAATCCCTTCGCAGACCTCATCCTCGGCTTCCAGGACCTCGTGGCCCGGATGCCCGACATCCTTCAGCCCGTCATCGTCGCCCTCGCCGGCGCTGTGCCTTTCATCGAGGGCGAGGGCGCCGCGGGCATCGGCATCATCGGCGGCATCCACCCCGTCGTCGCCGCGCTGGCCGGCGCCATCGGCAACTTCGTCTGCGTCGCGGTCGTCGTGCTCGTGGCCGCTCGTGTCCGCACGGCCGTGACGACGCGCGGCGGGGCACCCGAGAAGCCGAAGTCGGCCCGAAGCGAGAAGTTCCAGAAGGCGTACCACCGCTACGGCACCCCGGGCGTGAGCCTGCTCGGTCCGCTTCTGCTGCCCACGCAGTTCACCGCCGCCGCCCTGACCGCCACCGGAGTGCCCCCGCGCACCGTCCTGCTCTGGCAGGGAGCGGCGATCGTGATGTGGACGACGATCATCACGCTGTTCATCACCGGAGTGCTCTACGTCGCCACCTGACGCGCACGCAACCCCCAGGCCGTATTCAGCGGCGGGCATGCCGCGGAATGCAGGATGGGGACATGACCGCCCTCGAGTCCCGCCCGTGGCTGTCGGCCTACGCCGACGGCGTCCCCGCCGAGATCGACGAGGTGACGCAGACCCTGCCGGAGATGCTCGCCGCGACCGTCGAACGGCACGGCAATCGGACCGCTCTGGAATTCTTCGGCGCCACCATGACGTATCGCGAGCTCGGCGCGAACGTCGACCGGGCCGCCGAGGGGCTGCGCCGGCTCGGGGTGACCGCGGGCGACCGGGTGGCGATCGTGCTGCCCAACTGCCCGCAGCACGTCGTCGCGTTCTACGCGGCGCTGCGCCTCGGCGCGATCGTCGTCGAGCACAACCCGCTCTACACGGCCCGCGAGCTGCGCCACCAGTTCGAGGACCACGGCGCGCGCTTCGCCATCGTGTGGGACAAGACCGTCGACACCATCGCCGACTTCCCGACCGATCTGCGCGTCGAGCGCATCATCAGCGTCGACGTCACCGAGGCGCTCCCCCGCGGCAAGCGGATGCTGCTCCGGCTGCCGATCGCGAAAGCACGGGAATCGCGCGCCCAGCTGACCGCGAAGCCGCGGACCAAGGATGCACTGCCCTGGCCGAAGCTCGTCGACCACCGCCCCCTGTCGCGTCGTGTGGCGGGACCGGCCCTCGACGACACGGCGTTGCTGCAGTACACCAGCGGCACGACCGGCATCCCCAAGGGCGCCGTCCTGAGCCACCGCAACCTGCGGGCCAACGCGATGCAGGGGCGCGCGTGGGTTCCCGGGCTCGTCGAGGGCGAGGAGACGTTCTACGGCGTCCTGCCGCTCTTTCACGCCTACGGCATGACGCTCTGCCTGACCTTCGCGATGAGCATCGGAGCGAAGCTCGTGCTCTTTCCGAAGTTCGACGTCGGCCTCATGGCGGATGCCGCGAAGAAGAGCCCGCCGACGTTCCTCCCCGCCGTGCCGCCGATCTACGACCAGCTCGCCCGCGCAGCATCCCGCGGCACCATCGACCTCTCGCGCGTGCGGTTCGCGATCTCGGGAGCGATGAGCCTGCCGGTCGCCACCGTCCGCCGCTGGGAGGACACCACGGGCGGGCTCCTCGTCGAGGGCTACGGCATGACCGAGTCCTCCCCCGTCGCGCTCGGCAATCCCATGGGTCCCTCGCGCCGCCCCGGCACGGTGGGGGTGCCGTTCCCGAGCACGGACATCCGCATCGTCGACCCCGACGACCCGTCGGTCGACCGCGAACCGGGCGAGGAGGGCGAGCTGCTCCTGCGCGGTCCCCAGGTGTTCTCGGGCTACTGGCGCCGCCCCGCCGAGACCGCCGACGCGCTGCTGCCCGGCGGCTGGCTGCGCACCGGAGACATCGCCGTCGTCTCGCCCGACGGTTTCGTCACGATCGTCGACCGGCTCAAGGAGCTGATCATCACCGGCGGGTTCAACGTCTCGCCCAGCGAGGTCGAAGACACCCTGCACGCGCACCCCGACGTGGAGGCGGCGGCCGTCGTCGCGGCTCCCCGCTCATCCGGTGGCGAGGAGGTCGTCGCCGCGGTCGTGTTGCGCGAGGGCGCTTCGCTGGACGTCGAGGGGCTCCGCGACTTCTGCCGGACGCGTCTGGCCGCGTACAAGGTCCCGCGCCGCATCGTCGCGGTCGACGACCTGCCCCGGTCGCTCATCGGCAAGGTGCTGCGACGTCAGGTGCGCGAACAGCTGCTCGCGCGGGACTGACCTCTCGGGTCAGCGCAGACGTCGCAGGCCCGTCGAGGCGGGACCCTCGATGCGCTCGCCGTCGGGGGTGAAGCGCGACGCGTGCAGCGGGCAGTCCCACGTGCACTCGAGGTCGTTCCACTCGAGCACACCGCCCATGTGCGGGCAGATCGCGCTGACCGCCCGCGTCTGACCGTCGACCGTCGAGACGCCCACCGGCCGGGCGTGGTGCTGCGCGACGGTCCCTTCGCCTTCCGCAGGCTGCGCGACCGGGGTGGACCGGGCCAGCGCCGCGGTCCAGCCCTGCGCGGCGACGGCTCCGACCTTCGCGTTCTCGGAGACCCCGCGCGCCAGGTCTGCGGGCACCGTCAATCGCGTTCCGATGACCGTCATCCAGGTCGGCCGCTCGCGCATCTTCTCGCCGCGCAGTTCGCTGGCGATCCGCAGGGCCGCTGCCGGCGCGTTCGTGAGCCCCCACTTGGCGTAGCCGGTCGCGAAGCGCACGCGACCGAGCGAGCGCGGCATCGAGCCGATGAACGGCACGAGGTTGTGCGAGGTGTAGTCCTGCGCCGACCAGCGGTGGGTCTCCGCGCCCACCGGGAACGTGTCCCGGGCCCACGCGATGAGCTCGTCGAGTTTCGCGAGCTCGCTGTCGGTCCGGCCGACCGGGTGTCCGGCGCCGCCGACGATGAGCTGCGGTGACCGCTCCGGGCCGGCACCGTCGGCGGCCGTCGCGGTGCGCACCGACCGGGTGGGACTGTCGGCCGACAGGTACATGCCGTCGGGCACCTCGCCCTCGAGATCGAACGACACGCACGCCGATCGCATCCCGCTCACCTTGGCGAAGTAGAGCCCCCGATCGGTGATGGGGGCGCCCGTGGCGAGCACGATCTTCCCGGCGAACAGCGGGCCCGCCTCGGTGTCGACCCGCGGCCTCGGCACGACCCGCACCCGGCTCACCGCCGTGCCCAGGTGGAGCCGACCTCCGGCCGCGACGAACGCGGTCGCCAGTGCCGCCAACAGGCTCATGGGGTCGATCGCGCGCTGATCATCCAGAGCGACGGCGCTGGCCATGTGGACGGGACTGGCGGCGAGCTCGTCGGCGCCCGCGAGCCGCACGTCGAGGCCCGCCTCCCGGGCCGCCCGGTACTCCTCGGTCACGGCCGCCACGCCCTCAGCCCCCTGCGCATGCGTGTACGCGGTTCGGGTCGTGGTCGAGACCCCGAGCTCGTCCGCGGCGCGGGTGATCCACTCGAAGCCGTCGCGGTTCGCGTCGACGTAGGCCCGGACGAGGGATGCCGGGTGGTGCCGGCGGAGCGATGACAGCGTCGCGCCCTGCAGAAGCGAGATCTTGCCGGTGTTCGAGCCCGAGGCGAGCTCGCCGATGCCGCCGCGCTCGACGATCGCGACATCCATGCCGCTCCGGACCAGCTCGAGGGCGGTGGCGAGGCCGGTCAGCCCCGCGCCCACGATGATCACGTCGTGGCGTCGACCGGGTTCGAACGGCGTTCCGGCGGGCACGGTGACGTCGGACTTCCAGAGCGCGGTCATCTTCGCAGTCAACGCCGAGCGCCGGACGGCGGCAAGCGACTTGACACTAGGCTCGGTGCCCATGACCGAGGCCTCCCGCACCCCCGGCGACCCTCTGGTGGCCGCGGCCGTCGCGATGTTCGACGAGCAGGGGTACGAGCGCACCTCGGTCGACGACATCGCGCGGGCGGCGGGTCTGTCGCGGTCGACGTTCTTCCGGCAGTACGGCGGCAAGGACGATGTGGTCTTCGCCGACCACGACGTGGCGATCGCGACGCTGCGCGAGCTGCTCGAGACGCCGCACGAGAGCCCCTGGCGGGCCGTGTGCGACGCCGCCCTCGCGGCCTTCGACCATTTCGCCGCCGATGTCGAGCTGGCGCGACGCCGGTATCGCGTGGTGCGGGGTGTCCCGGCGCTGCGCGAGCGCGAGATCGTCATGGTCTTCCGTTACGAGCGGCTCTTCGGCGACCACCTGCGCGAACGCCTGCCCGACCTCGATGCCGCCGAGGCCGTCGCCTTCAGCGCTGCGGTGACCGCGGTGCACAACCATGTCCTGCGCCGCCTCCTGCGCGGCGACGACGCCGTCACGCGAGCCACGGTGGAAGCCGCGCTGGACGACCTGCTGCATCGCTTCGGCGTGCACCCCGACGGTCAGGCGCCCGCCGCCGACGACGTCGTGGTGGCCGTCTTCCCCCGCCGCATGCCGCTCGCCGAGGTCACCCGCCGTCTCCGCGCCGATCTCTCCTGAGTGCAACCGGTGACACTCAGTGCCATTCGGGGCGATACTGGATGTCATGAGCGATGAAGCCGACCGTGATCTCGACGCGCTCCCCGGCGAGCGCGTCGCCTCGTATGTCCTGACGGGACGCCGCGACTCCGACTATTACGGCGTCTTCGCCGACGTCGACGACGAGGACCGGGCCGCCTGGAACCGCGCCCGCGCCTTCGTCGACGAGGTGGGCGACCGGATGCAGCAGGCCTGGGACTCCGCGATCTACCCGCTCGACCTCGTCCGGCGGATGGGTGAGCTCGATCTCTTCGTCGACGGCATCGAGCATGCGGACCTGACGCGCATCACACCGCTCGGGGCGGGCCTGGTGACGATGGAGATCTCACGCGGCGACGGCTCGCTCGGCACGGCGCACGCGGTGCAGGGCGGGCTCGCGCTGCGCACCCTCGCGCTGTTCGGCTCGCCCGCCCAGCAGGAACGCTGGCTGCGCCCCCTCGCGACAGGCGAGGTGCTGGGCAGCTTCGCCCTCACCGAGCCCGACCACGGCTCCGACTCGGTCTCGCTCGAGACCGTCGCCCGCCGCGAAGGCGACGAGTGGGTGCTCCGCGGCGCCAAGAAGTGGATCGGCAACGGCGCCTCGGGCGGCATCACGTTCGTGTGGGCACGCGTCGACGATGAGGGCGATGATCTGCACGGCTCGGTGCGCTGCTTCCTGGTCGAGCAGGACCGCCCGGGCTACACCGGCACCGTCATCGCGGGCAAGGCTTCACTGCGCGGCATCCACCAGGCTCACGTGGCCCTGCGCGACGTGCGGGTTCCGGCCGACGCGGTGCTGGAGGGCACGAGGTCGTTCCGGGATGCCTCGACCGTCCTCTACGCCACCCGTTCGGGGGTCGCGTGGTCGGCGCTCGGCCACGCGACCGCCTGCTACGAGGCTGCGGTCACCTATGCCGGGGAGCGCATCCAGTTCGGGCGGCCGCTCGCCCGTTCGCAGATGGTGCAGGAGCGCCTCGCGCAGATGCTCGACGAGCTCACCGCGATGCAGCTCTACTGCCGCCGCCTCGCCGACCTCGAGACCGCCGGCGGCCTGCGCCCGACCCAGGCCTCCCTGGCGAAGTACCACAACACCCGCGCCGCACGGCGGATCGCCCAGGTCGCGCGCGACCTGCTCGGCGGCAACGGCATCCTGCTCGAGAACGGGGTCATGCAGCACATGGCCGACATCGAGGCGATCCACACCTACGAGGGGACCGAGAGCGTGCAAGCGCTGTTGCTCGGCCGCGACATCACCGGCGTCGGCGCGTTCACCTGATCCGCGGTGGGCGGCGGCTCAGCGCGCGCGCCGGCGCAACACGATGACCGCCACGAGCGCGATGATTCCCGCGCCCAGCGCGACGACCGCGATCGACGACCAGGGCACGGCCGGCGTCGAGAACCCCGAGGATGCCGCTTCGGGCAGCGGCACGCGATCGTCGCCGAGCGAGATCGGGGTCACCGCGACCTCGCCGGCGGCGAAGAACAGCGGCGTAATCGGCAGCTCGATGCGCTGCGTCGCCGATCCGCCGGGCAGCACCTCGAGCGCTTCACCGGCACCCCTGCCCGGCATGAGCCCCAGCGGCCCCGCGGCCTCGGCGGCGGCGCTCGCCCCGAACCGGACGTTGCCGGTATTGGTCACCTGATACTCGACCGTCAGGGTCCCGGGCGCGAACGGAATCCACGACGGTGTGAAGCTCGCCGTGGCGGCGTCGATCCGCAGCGCGGGGGCGATCTCGCCGGCAACCTGCAGGTGCACGCGCACGCCGACGCGGTGCGTCACCGTCACACCCGTCTCGTCGGTGCTGAGTCCGGCGACGATCCCCGCGGGATGATCGCCCGGCGTCGCGTCCGCCGGAACGGCGATCGTCACCGGCAGCACCCGGGTCTCGCCCGCCGCCAGGGCCAGCGACCCCCCGTCGAGCCCGCCGACATCGATCCACGCGCCGCCCGCCTCCGGCTCATCGGTGCGGACGTCGTAAGCACCGTCGGTGCCGACGAGCCCGTCACCGGCGGAGACGGCGAAGACGGCGGGTTCGGCGGAGTGGTTGGTGACCGCGACGGCGTCGGTGATCGCGGCGCCCGGGTCGATGGTGTGCCGCAGCGACACCCGGCCGTCGGGTCCCGCAGCGTCGGCGGGGACGACCCCCCACTCGATCGCGGGGGACTCCGGCGCGGCAGCCGATGCCGGGACGACGGTGAGCGAAGCGGACGCCGTGAGCGCGACGAGGACGCCGGTCGCCAGCAGCACGGCACGGACGAGAGGGATGCGGGGCATGGTGTCTCCGGTGAGCGTGGGCGGGGACGGGCGGGAGCCCGCCCCCGCCGATGGGGGTGTGCTGCGCGGGACGCTCAGTCCTGCGCGAACAGGGTGAGCGTGATCTCGCTGCCGTACCGACCGCCAGCTGCCTCGGCGGGGATCGACAGGTCGAGATCAGCGCCCACGACCGTCGCGCCCAGGCGCGAGGTGCGGTCCGCAGCCGCCAGAGTCGCGGGAGCCTCGAGGGTCGCGCGCCCGCCCGCGGCGGCGCCCGACTCCGACCGGATCACGCGCGGCGTCCAGGCGAGGTTCTCCGCCGCGAGCGTGCGGTTGCCCGCGACGAAATCGGTCGCGGAGCCCGCGAGCGTCCAACCGCGTCCCTGAGCGCGGACCTCATTGCGCGTGTCGGCGACCGTCACGAGCGGCAGAGTGGCGTCGAGCCCCTCCCCCGAACCGCTGAACGACACCCGCTCGCCGTGGCCGGCGACGCTCAGGCGCAGGGCCCCCTCCGCCTGATGTCCCGCGACCGTGGCCTCGAGCGCCACCGCATCCGCCGAGCTGCGCTCGCCGTGTCCGAGGAAGTCGAAGATCGTCTCGCCGATCGCGGTGTTGTCGAGATAGGCGCCGCGGACGACGTCCCACTGATCGGCGCGCGCCTCGAGCACCTCGGCCCCGGCGCCCTTGGCGAAGAGCGGAACGAGCGCGTTGGTGTGTCCACCCGAGTGCCAGGTGAGGTCCGGCAGCTGACCCGCCGTTCCCGACATCGGCGTCCATCCGGCCTCGGGACCGGCGCCCGCACCCGCGAGGTAGCCGGTCTCGTGGTCTGCGGTGACGACGACGAGCGTCTCGTCCCAGCTGCTGTTCTCCTCGACCCACGCCTCGACGGCCTCGACGGCGTCGTTGAAGGCGATCTGCTCCTCGATCAGGCGCGTGGTCTGGTTCGCGTGGCCGGCCCAGTCGACCGCCCCACCCTCGACCATGAGGAAGAAGCCCTCGTCGCCCGTGTCGAGCACGTTGAGCGCGCCGCGAGCGAGCGTGTCCAGGTCGGGGACGTCGTTCGCGGGATCGGTGTACGGCAGCACGGCATCGTTGGCGAGACCGGGACGGTTGTACTGCAGCGTCTCGGCCACCTGCGCGAGGCCGAACACCTTCTCGGGGACGGCGGTGCCTGCGGCGAGAGCTTCGAAGTCGGCTCTGTCGTCGATGAAGCTGTAGGGCGTGGCGCCCGTCGACACCCGCTCGTAGTCGTTCTGCGCGATCCAGGTCCAGTCGGCGGCACGCGACTGGTGTCCGTCGGTGTACATCGGGTGTCCGCCGCCCATGAGGACGTCCACGCCGCTGTCGATCATCTCCGCCGCCAGGCCCTGGTAGTCGTTGCGGTCGGCGTTGTGGGCGATGAAGCCCGCGGGGGTGGCGTGGTTGAAGGGCACGGAGGTGACGAGCCCGACCTTCTTGCCGACCTCCTGCGCCTGCTCGCCGACGGTGAGCAGGCGGTCCCCGCCCGGCTCGAAGCCGAGGGTCCCGTTGTTCGTCTTCACACCGGTTCCGAGCGCCGTGCCCGCTGCCGCGGAGTCGGTGGCGCCCGAAGCGACCCAGTCGAAGTCCCCCCACGCCTTCTCGGTGACGTACTCCGCCCGACCCGAGGCCGAGTAGTGCGACTGGGCGACCTGAACGGGCCAGGTCTCGTAGGCCTGACCGGGCGTGGCCGCCTCGTGCGCGATCGCGCCGGTCGCGGGATCGACGGTGACCTGGTGCGCGCTCGTTCCGTGTTCGTAGAGGCTCGCGGCGTCGAACTGGTTGTAGCCCGCGCCGTCCGAGATCATCAGGATGACGTTCTTCGGAAGGGATGCCGGGTCGGCCTCGGTCGCGCCCGCGGCGATGGCGGGTGCCGACGCGAGGGCGAGGCCGGTGACGATGCTCGTCGCCGTCAATGTGCAGGCGCGCGTGTGCGCTCTCCGTTGCATGGAGATCCTCTTTCGTATCTGGGGGGAGGTGCGAAAGCCGCCGCGTGCGGGCGGCCCTTCAACGGTGGTCGGCGCAGGTGTCCACCCGCCGACACCTGAGCGACGGGTCGGTGAACGGGAGGAGCCGCGGACGTGACCGCCGTCGCCGCTGCCCTGCCCCGCGAGCGCCTCGAGCGCAACCCCGCGTCAGGGGCGTCGCGGTCCGCTAGCGTCGTCGTCATGAGCCTGTTCCGACGGAGACCGCGGCCCGAGATCGTGCTGGCGGATGCCATCGACCGCGACGCCGAGCGACCTCCCGCAGGCCTGTGGGCCGACGGCTTCGGGCGGCTGGCCATCCGCGGAGTGCAGATCATCGTCCTGGTGATCCTCGCGATCGGCGTCGTCTACGTGCTGCGCCAGGTGTCGGTCGTCGCGATCCCCCTGATCCTCGCGCTCATCTTCGCGTGCGCGTTCGCGCCGGCCATGAGCTGGATGCGTCGGCACGGCGTGCCGTCGCTGCTGGCGACGATCATCACCCTGCTCACGATCGTGCTGCTGCTCAGCGGCCTCTCGTGGCTCATCGTGTGGGCGGTCCGCGACCAGTGGGACGACCTGTACTCCCAGGCCGAGGAAGGATTCCAGCAGCTCGTCGCCTGGGCGCAGACGCTGCCCTTCTCGATCGATCAGAAGCAGATCGACGAGTGGCTGGGCGCCCTCGGCGACTTCGTCACCAGCGCTCAGTTCGGATCGGGCGCCATAGCCGGCGTGAGCGCGGTCGCGACCTTCATCACCGGCGCGGTGCTGATGGTGGTGATCCTGTTCTTCTTCCTCAAGGACGGCCCGCGCATGTGGGAGTTCCTGCTGCGCCCGTTCCGCGGGGCGAACGAGCAGCGGGCTCGCCGTATCGGCGACAAGACGGTCGTGGTGCTCGGCTCCTACATCCGCGGCACCGCCGCCGTCGCCTTCGTCGACGCGGTCGGCATCTTCATCGCGCTGCTCGCCCTCCAGGTTCCGCTCGCCATCCCCCTGGCCGTGCTCGTCTTCCTCCTGGCCTTCATCCCGATCGTCGGTGCGACGCTCGCCGGCATCCTGGCCGCGCTCGTCGCACTCGTCGCGAACGGCCCGCTCAACGCGGTCCTCGTCGTCGGTGCCGTCGTGCTCGTCAACCAGCTCGAGGGCAACTTCCTGCAGCCGGTCCTCATGGGCCGCACGATGAAGCTGCACTCGTTCGTCGTGCTCGTCGCACTGACCGCCGGCACCGCGATCGGCGGCATCCTGGGCACCCTGCTCGCCGTCCCGATCACCGCCGTCGTGTGGGGCATCGTGCAGGTGTGGGACGGGCCGAACCTGCCCGCCCGCTGGGCCCGACCGAAGCCGCGCGAGCAGCTGCGCGCCTGAGGGACCGCGATGACGTACGACATCCCCGCCCCGATGCTGGCCAAAGCGGTGCCCGCCATTCCGGATGCCGGCCCCCGCGGCGCGGGGCTGTCGTTCGAGCCGAAGTGGGACGGGTTCCGCGCGATCGTCTCCTGGGTCGGCGAGAGGGTCGAGATCGGAAGCCGCGGTTCGAAGCCGCTCACCCGGTACTTCCCCGAGCTCGTCGACGCCTTCTCGAGGCTGCTCCCCGAGCCGTGCCTCATCGACGGTGAGATCGTCGTGGCCACCGACACCGGTGCCGGCCGGCGGCTGCAGTGGGAGGCTCTCTCGCAGCGGATCCACCCCGCGGCCTCGCGAGTGGCGCTGCTGAGCGAGCAGACACCTGCCATGTTCATCGCGTTCGATCTCCTGGCCCGCGGCGAGCGAGACCTGCAGGCCGAGCCCTTCTCGCGGCGGCGTGAGGAACTCGTCGAGCTGCTGCGCGACGTGCCCGATCCGATCCACGTGACGCGCGCGACCGACGACGTGCGCACCGCGCGTCGCTGGCTCGCGGAGTTCGAAGGCGCCGGCCTCGACGGCGTCGTCGCCAAGCCCGTGGATCAGCCCTACGCCCCGGGCAAGCGCACGATGCTCAAGATCAAGCATGCCCGCATGGCGGACGTCGTCGCGATCGGATACCGCATCCACAAGTCCGGCACCGGGGTCGGCTCACTGCTCGTCGGGCTGTACGGCGATGACGGCGAGCTGCACGGGGTCGGCGGGGTGTCCGCGTGGAGCGACAAGCGGCGCCGTGAGCTGATCGACGAGCTCGAGCCGCTGGTCGAGCGGGATGCCGCCGGGGCGGCGGTCACCGGCGAATCCGACCGCTCGCGCTTCGCATCGTCGAAGGATGTCTCATTCGTGAGGCTGCGACCCGAGCTCGTGCTCGAGGTGCGCTACGACCAGCTCGAGGGTCGGCGGTTCCGGCACACGGTCCAGTTCGAGCGCTGGCGCCACGACCGGGACGCCCGCTCGTGCACGTTCGACCAGCTCGAGACCGTCGCCGCCTACGACCTTGCCGACGTTCTGGACTGACGGCGGGCGAGGGGGCGACACCGGCCGTTCACGCCGCGGCCACCGATCGTTGCGCGCCGCTTCCTAGCGTGCGAGAGTCGCCCGCAACCCCCGCCCGCCCGGGCTGGGGGCGCGATTCTCCCCCCGCATCCGAAGGACGCTGCATGCACCTCGCTCCCTCTGCTTCCGATCCATCCCGGCGCCGCACGGGCATCCCCCTGGCCGTGGCGGCGCTCGCCGTCACGACCCTCGCTCTCGGCGTCGCCGCGCCCGCGAACGCGGCCGCCGGCGATCTGCTCGACGAGAACGCGATCGCACCGCACGCCGCTCCCTACGGCACGTTCGTCGACGTCTACACCGCGAACAGCTCCGCCAACACCACGCCCGAGACGAACCCCGCGATCGGTGTGCTCTCGGGAATGCTCGACCTCTGGCAGCCGGGAGCCACCTGGGACACCGGCCGGGCGACGGATGCCGGCGCGGCGGTGCTCGACGCCAACATCGCGCGCAACGTGGAGGTCGCGCGCACCCGTACCGCAGCGGACGAGACCGCCGCGTGGATCTTCGACCGCCGTCATCAGAGCTACAGCGCCATCGACGGACTCGGCCCGGCAGCCTCCGCGTTCCGCCAGGCGATGAATGCCGGCACCACGATCCCCGACGCCATCCCCGCCGACGCCACGACGGTGCGCTACGACGACGCCGGCAACGCGTCGGGCCGCTGGGCAGACCCGAACTCCGAGCTCGGCTCGGTCGTCGCGCTCGTCGACACGGTGCGCGGTCCCTCGGCCTCGTCGAACCCGTCGAAGAACTTCTTCAGCTACAAGCGACCCTTCCGCTGGGTGGACGACTCGATCATCGTCCCCGCGCTGATGCCGGTGCGAAAGCCCGACAGCGAGGCGGCGAGCGACGGCGGCTTTCCGAGCGGTCACACCAACGCCGCCTACCTCGCCTCGTTCGCCCTCGCCGACGCGGCGCCGCAGTACCAGGACCTCCTGATCGCGAACGCCGCCGAGATCGGCGACAGCCGCATCGTTGCCGGGATGCACTCCTCGCTCGACGTCATCGGCGGTCGCGTGCTGGCGACCGCCCTCGCCGCCGCAAGCCTGAACGATCCCGCGAACGCCGAGCTGCGCGCCGCCGCGTCGGCCGAGGCGCAGGGTCTGATCGACACGCTGCCCGCCCCGGCATCCACATCCACGCTCGACGATGCCGACTACGACGCGCTCGCGCAGCAGTACCGCGATCGCATGACCTACGGGCTGCCGAGCACGGGCATCGCCGGCCTGCCCGCACGCGTCCCGGCCGGCGCCGAAGTGCTGCTCGAGCACCGGCTGCCCTACCTCGACGCCGAGCAGCGCCGCTGGGTGCTCCACTCCACCGCCATCGACTCCGGCCACGCCGTGCTCGACGACCCCGAGGGCTGGGGACGACTCAACCTGTTCGAGGCGTCGAACGGCTACGGCGCCTTCGACACCGATGTCACGGTGACGATGGATGCCGGCTCCGGCGGCTTCGCCGCAGCCGACGAGTGGCGCAACGACATCGACGGTGCCGGGTCGCTGACGAAGGACGGCTCCGGCACCCTCGTCCTGTCGGGCGAGAACACCTACACCGGCGGCACCATCGTCGACGACGGCATCGTGCAGGCGACCTCCCCGACGGCCCTCGGCACGGGCGACCTCTCGGTCACCGGCGGATCGCTCGTCGAGGCGACCTCCGGGCTCGCCGTGGGCGGCGACTTCACGCAGGCGAAGGATGCCGCGCTCGAGCTGTCGGTCGAGAACGCAGCGCCGGCCCTCTCGATCGCGGGCACCGCCACGCTCGGAGGCACCCTGCGCGTCGACCTTCCCGCGGAGGCTCCGACCTCTCCCCTGCGGCTGATCGCGTACGGCGCGCGTGCCGCCGACACGACGTTCGACGCGGTGGAGCTCACCGGCGCCGGGGCGGGATTCGACGGCGCACTCGACTACCGTGCCGACGGGGTGTACCTCGTCGACGTCGCCGCTCCCGGGGAGACGCCCGGCACCCCGGCGCCCGGCATCCCGGCGCCCGGCGTTCCGATGCCCGGAGCTTCCGACACCGCTGCCGGAGGCGACTCCGCTGCGGCCATCGGAACGAGCGCGGCGCGGCCCACCACCGACCGCATCGCGCGGACCGGCGGCGAGGGCTCGCCGATCGGTCTCCTGATCGGCGGAGTCCTCCTGGTCTCCGCCGGAGGCGTCGTGCTGCTCTCGCGGCTCCGTCGCCTCGCGCGCCGCTGACAGCGCGGCGACCCGATCGACCCGATTGGTCCGGCCGATCCTCCCACCCGAGCAGCCTCCTCGGGTGGGAGGATCGAACCATGCGGGATGACCAGCGCGACGACGTCCCCGACGGCACCGCCGAACTGCACCTCGAGCCCCTGCGGTTCATCGCGCGGACGGATGCGGTCCTCCGCCTCGGCACGCTGATGCTCGGCGCGGGCGCTTCCTCGGCCCGTGTGCGCGACACGATGGACCGCACCGCTCACGGACTCGGCCTCGATCGCCTCGAGTCGCGCGTCGGGATGACCGACATCGTCATCACCGCGCAGCGGGGACAGCTCTTCCGCACGAGGGTGGCCGACGTGCGGCATCCGGTCGTCAACTCCGAGCGGATCGCCGAGGTCATGCACCTCTCCCATCGCGTCGCCGGCGGCGTCACCGCGGACGACCTGCAGCGCGAGCTCGACCGGATCGAACGGATGCCGCCGCGTTACCCGACCGCGGTGCGGGTGCTGGCCGCCGCGGCGGCCTGCACGGCCTTCGCGTTCCTCAACAACGGCGGATGGGCCGAGTGCCTGAGCGTGGCGCTGGCCGTCGCGCTCGGCCAGTACGTGCGCGTTCGCGGAGCCCGGCTGCAGGTCAACGAGTTCTTGCTGGTGTTCCTGTCGGCTTCGGCCGCGCTGCTCACCTTCCTGGGCGTCTCGCATCTGATCGAGCTGCTCGGTGCGCCCTCGCCGCAGTACGGCGCCGCGCTGACGAGCGCCGTGCTCTACCTGGTGCCCGGATTCCCCCTTGTCACGGGCGCGCTCGATCTCGCCCGCCTCGATCTCAACGCGGGAGTGAACCGCGTCGTGTACGCCTGCCTCGTGCTGCTCTCGACAGGGTGCGCCGTGTGGGCCGTGGCCGCCGTGTTCCAGACGAGTGCCGTCGCCATCGCCGCCCCGGAACTGGGCGAGCCGCTGCTGTCGCTGGGACGCCTCGTCGCGGGGTTCGTCGGCGTCATGGGCTTCGCGCTGCTGTTCTCGACGCCCTGGCGCATCGCTCTCGCGGCGGCGGCGATCGGCACGGTCGCCAACGTGGGCCGCCTCCTCATGATCGACCACGGCACGATGCAGCCGGTCGCGGCCGCCGCAGCCGGTGTCGCGGTCGGATTCGGAGCGTTCGCCGTGTCGCGCTTCGTCCGGGCGCCGCGCATCACCCTCACCGTGCCCGCCGTGCTGATCATGGTGCCGGGGGCCTCCGCCTACCGGGCCATCGTCGGGACCATCGAGAGCGACACCATCAGCGCGGTGCAGTACGGGGTGACGGCGGTGTTCGTCGTCGTCGCTCTGGCGGTGGGCCTCACCGTTGCGCGCGTGGTCACCGAGCGCGAATGGCAGCGACCCTCCGCACGGTGAGCGGCGCGATCCCGGCTAGTCGGCGCCGGGCTGTCGAGCACGGCTCGGCTGCACGCGCGGCGGCTCTCCCGGCATCTTGGGGAACTCCGGCGGGAAGGGCAGCTCGCCGAGACCGGCGTCGAGGTCGCGCTGCCACCACTCCAGCAGGGTGTCGATGCGGCCGGGGTCGGCCTGCAGCTCGGCCCAGGGATCGCCGATGTCCGCCAGCCGCTGCGGCACGGTGCGGACCGTGAACGAGGACGGTTCGACTCCGGCCTCGAGCTCCTCCCAGGTGATCGGGGTCGCCACCGTCGCCGCCGGCAGCGCCCGTGCGCTGTAGGCGCCCGCCATCGTGCGGTCGCGGTTCGCCTGGTTGAAGTCGACGAAGACGCGCTCGCCTCGCTCCTCCTTCCACCAGTTGGTGGTCACCCGGTCGGGCATCCGGCGTTCGAGCTCGCGCCCGGCGGCGATGACCGCGTGCCGCACATCGAGGAACTCGTGCGTCGGCTCGATCGGACAGAAGACGTGCAGGCCGCGATTGCCGCTCGTTTTGAGGAACGCCGTCAGGCCGGCCTCGGCGAGGACTTCACGCAGAGCCGGCGCGACGGATGCGGCATCCGCGAAGTCCGTGCCCGGCTGCGGGTCGAGGTCGATCCGCAGCTCGACCGGGTTGTCCGTGTCGGCGGCGAGCGAGGCCCACGGATGGAAGACGACCGTGTTCATCTGCACCGCCCACACGACGGCGGCGGTCTCGTTCAGCACGACCTGCGGATGCCGCCGCCCGCTGTTGTAGGTGCACACGACCTGATCGACGTAGCCCGGGGCGCCTTTCGGCGGATTCTTCGAGAAGAATCGCTCGCCGCCGATCGAGTCGGGGAAGCGCTCGAGCGAGACGGGCCGATGACCGTTCGCACGGAGGAACGGCTCGGAGACGGCGATCGCGTACTCGGCGTACTCGTGCTTGGTGATGCCGAGCTCGGGCCACAGCACGCGATTGGGGCTCGAGAGGCCGACCTCACGGTCGCCCTCGGGGCCGGGCACGGTCAGGGTGATGCGCTCGCTCGCCATGGCCCGACCCTAGGGCGTCGGGAACGGATGACGTAGCCCCTGGACAATCCCGTCGGCGAAATGCTCGGCGACGGAGCGAGCGGATTGATACACCTGCCGGACCGGCGGTGCTGGTGAGCCCTCGCACGCGGCGTGTGGGCTCACCTGCACCGGCGGCCCGACGGATGTATCAGCGCGACGGCGTCGTCAGGACGCCGGCGGCTCGGGGGCCGGCTCAGCCGGCGCGCCCGGAGCGGGCTCGGGGTCGGGCTCGTCGGCCCGCGCGAGGACGGGACCGAGGTCGGCGCGGTCGACATGGATCCAAGGCCCACCCGGGTCGACGATCACGCCGTTGAGCGCGGGGTTGGACTGGAGGGCACGCGCCAGCTGGGGCGCGGTCACCGGCACGGGGCGGTCGCCGCGCTGGAGCACGAGCACCTCGAGCGGGTGCGAGTAGACCTCGAGGCGCCGCTCGCCCGATACGGTGCGCGACTCGGCGAGACCGAGCTGGCCGCTGTCGCCCGCGGGACCCGCGGCCACCCACAACGGTGCCTGCGCGAGAGCCTCGCCGACCGCAGCCGCCGTCTCGGCGCTGCGCGGTCCGGCGAGCAGGTTCTTGATCGTGAAGGCGGGATCGCCCTCTTCGAACGCCTTCGTGATGAGCTGCACGGGCAGGACGATGCGCGATCCGGCGACCGCGTGATCGATGATGAGGCCCTCGTACGGACCCTCGATCGCGTTGCGGAACACGTTCGCGACGGGAAGCCCCAGCGCCGAGGTGTCGCGGTCGCCGTCGGCCTCGACGCTCGCCCGCAGCGATGCGCCGCCGGTGAAGGCGAGGAGGAAGCGGGCACCGTCGATCTGCGAGACCGCGAGCGTGATCGGCTTGCCTTCGGCCGTCAGGGCCCGCGCGTCTCCGCGCACGCGAACGTACATCGTGCCCTGCATGCTCTGACGCATGACGTTCATGACGTCGACGTTGCCGGGCTTCTCCGGCAGCGACGCCAGGGCCGCCTGCACGAGGGTGTTGTCGGGCATGCCCGTCACCGTCTCGGTGCGGGCGGGGGCCTCAGCCGGCGGGCGCGTGACCGTCCGCTCGGGCTGCGCCGGGGCTGCGGCCTGAGCGGGAGCACCGAAAGTCGACACCGAGATGCCCACGTGGGGCACCACCTCGGCAGGTGTCTCGGCGTCGGGGGTGACGGCGGAGTCGCCGTCGACGTCGGCAGCGACCTCGTCGGCGTTCGCGGGCTGGCTCGTGGTGTCTCGCGCGGAGCGCTTGAAGATCGCCATGTCCCCGAGCCTAACCCGCGCCCCCGCGCCGCGCGGGGGGTTGCGTCACAGCTTGACGATCGGTGCGATCTTGATGAGCAGCTTCTTCGGGCCGGCCGAATCGAAGCGGACGTGCGCGACGCGCTTCGCCCCCTCGCCCGTGACCGCGTCGACCCGCCCCTCGCCGAAGTCGTCGTGTCTGATGCGGTCGCCGGGGCCGAGCTCGAGGTCGCCGTTGTCACGGACCTTGGCCGGGATGCGGTTGGCGAACTTCGCGATATCGCCGCTCTTCTCCTTGCGCGGAAGCGGCACGAGGTCGTCGCCGTATCGCTTGCCCGATCCGCCGAAGCCGCCGCCGGATCCGCCGGAACGCCGACCATTGAGGGCTCGTGACTGCATGCCCCCGCGCGAGTTGACGTCACCGGGCGACTGCCGCCAGTCGATCAGGTCGTGCGGGATCTCCTGCAGGAACCGGCTCGGCATCGCGGCGGACACCTCGCCGAACTGCGCACGCGTCATGGCGAGCGAGAGATGCAGGCGCTTGCGGGCACGGGTGAGCGCGACGTAGAAGAGCCGCCGCTCTTCCTGCGGGCCGCCGGGCTCGTTCGCCGAGATGCGGTGCGGGATGAGGTCCTCTTCCACGCCCGTGACGAACACGGCGTCGTACTCGAGACCCTTCGCCGTGTGCATGGTCATGAGCGACACCGTGCCGGATGCGTCGTCGAGGTCGTCGGCATCGGCGACGAGGGCGACCTCGGTGAGGAAGTCGAGGATGGTTCCCTCGGGGTTGTTACGGGCGAACTCGCGAGTCACCGCGATGAGCTCGTCGAGGTTCTCGAGGCGCGCTTCGTCTTGCGGGTCGCGACTCGCCCGGAGGGCGTCCATGTACCCCGACTTGTTCAGCAGCACCGTCAGGCCCTCGGTCACGGACGTCGGCGGGGCGATCTCGCCCGAGCTCGGCAGCATGATCTCGGACGCTTCGGCGAGAACGGCATCGAGCTGCGCGATCGCGGCCTGGATCTTCGGACCCACGCCGAGCGCCGAGGCGTTGGCGAGCGCATCGCGGAAGGTGATCTGGTGGTCGGCCGCGTACCGGGCGATGGACGTCTCGGTGACGTCGCCGATGCCGCGGCGCGGGCGGTTCAGGATGCGGCGCACCGCGAGCTCGTCGGCGGGGTTCGCCACCGCGACGACGTAGGCCAGCGCATCCTTGATCTCGGCACGGTCGTAGAACTTCGTGCCGCCCATGATCTTGTACGGGATCGCCGCGCGGATGAAGATCTCCTCCAGCGCTCGCGACTGCGAGTTCGTGCGATAGAAGACCGCCATCTGCGAGTAAGGCACCGACGAGCGGTGCAGCGCTTCGATCTCGTCGGCGACGAACTGCGCCTCGTCGTGCTGCGAGTAGCCGGTGAAGCCGACGATCGCGTCGCCCGCGCCGACATCCGTCCAGAGCTTCTTGTCTTTGCGGTCGAAGTTATGGGAGATGACGGCGTTGGCGGCAGAGAGGATGTTCTGCGTCGAGCGGTAGTTCTGTTCGAGCAGCACGACCTTCGCGCCGGGATAGTCGCGCTCGAACTCGGTGATGTTGCGGATGTCGGCGCCGCGGAACGCGTAGATGGACTGGTCGGAGTCGCCGACGACGGTCAGCGACGCAGCCTCGACCTCGGGGGCCGACTCGGGCTCGAAGATCATCATGCCGCCCGACGAGAACGCGTCGCCGCCCTGCCCCTGGACGGGGCGCGTGAGCTCGTGGATCAGCGCGTACTGGGCGTGGTTGGTGTCCTGGTACTCGTCGACGAGGATGTGCCGGAACCGCTTGCGGTACACGTCGGCCACATGCGGGAACGCCCGGAACAGGTAGACCGTCTGGGCGATGAGGTCGTCGAAGTCGAAGGCGTTGGCCCGCTGCAGGGCGGACTGGTAGGCGCCGAAGAGCTCGACGAAGACGCGCTCGGCGGGATCGGACATGTTCGCCTGGCGCGCGTACGAGTCGGCGTCGGCGAGCTCGTTCTTGAGCTTCGAGATGCGGCTCTGGACAGCCGCCGGCGTGAGTCCGAAGGCGTCGGCCTCGTGCTCTTTCACGAGACGCTTGATGAGCGCGCGCGAATCGCCCGAGTCGTAGATCGTGAAGTTCTTGGTGAAGCCGAACTGCTGCGCCTCGCGCCGGAGGATCCGCACGCACGCCGAGTGGAACGTCGAGATCCACATGCCCTGTGCGCTGTCGCCGATCAGCTGCTGCACGCGCTCGCGCATCTCGCCGGCGGCCTTGTTGGTGAAGGTGATGGCGAGGATCTGGCTCGGCCACGCCTCGCGGCCTCGGAGCAGCGACGCGATGCGATGTGTGAGCACCCGGGTCTTGCCCGAGCCGGCGCCCGCGACGATCAGCAGCGCCGGACCGCGATAGGTCACCGCCTCGCGCTGGGGCGGGTTGAGTCCCTCGAGGAGGTCGGCGTCGGGACGCTCGCCCGAGGAGGCGCCGGGGCGCACGGATGCGGCGGACCCGACGATGACGGGCTTGATGGGCTCTGGCATGACCACTCGATTCTACGTTCGGCCACCGACACCCGCCCGGCGACTCAGAGCAGGCGTCGGGCCGTCGCCCAGGCGGTCAGCTCGTGCCGCGACGACAGCTGCAGTTTGCGCAGCACCGCCGAGACGTGCGTCTCGACCGTCTTCACGGAGATGAACAGGTCGGCCGCGACCTCCTTGTATGCGTAGCCGCGGGCGATGAGCCGCATGACCTCCTGCTCGCGCGAAGACAGCCGGTCGAGCTCCTCCACCGCCGTCGCCGTCTCACCGGCCACGGCCCCGAACGCGTCGAGGACGAATCCCGCGAGCCTCGGCGAGAAGACGGCGTCTCCGCCCGCCACCGCAGCGACGGCGCGGCTCACCTCGTCGCCCGATGAGCCCTTGGTGATGTATCCGCGTGCGCCAGCGCGGATGACCCGCACGACGTCGTCGGCGGCATCCGAGACGCTCAGCGCGAGGAACCGCGCCGGTGTCGGGGCGGCCCGGGCGATCACCTCCGCTCCCCCGGCACGGTCCTCGCCCGCTCCGCCGGGCAGGTGCACGTCCAGCAGCACGACGTCGGGCTCCGTTCGCGCGATGACCTCGACGGCGGATTCGACGTCCGCGGCCTCCCCGACGACGGCGATCCCCGTGCCCAGATCAGCCCGGAGCCCCGACCGGAAGATGGAGTGGTCGTCGACGATGACGACGCGCAGCGCGTCAGCCACGTGCGTCCCCGGGGCCGCCGACATGGAGGTGGACCTCGGTGCCGCCCGAGGCCGCCGTGCGGACCGATGCCGATCCCCCGGCGCGCCGCATCCGGCCGATGACCGACTCCCGGACGCCCAGCCGGTCATCCGGGATCGCGGTCACGTCGAACCCGGGCCCTCGGTCGCGCACATAGACGTCGACCCCGTGGGCTCCACCTTCGATGTAGACCGAGACGTCGCCGCCGGCGTGCCGGGCGGCGTTGAGCATCGCCTCGCGCGCCGCCGCCGCCAGTTCACCGCTGGCCTGCTCGGCCGACAGCCCGGCGGAGACCACGTCGATCCGCACCGCATAATCGAGCTCGAGCGCGGCGGCGTAGTCGCGCAGGTCGCTGACGAGGTCGCTGTCGGGGTGCGCCTCGCCGTCGAAGAGCCAGGCGCGAAGCTCGCGCTCCTGTGCCCGAGCGATGCGCGCGGCCTCGCTCGAGGCGCCCGCCGTGTTCTGGATGAGCGCGAGAGTCTGCAGCACCGAATCGTGCAGATGCGCTGCCATCGCGCTTCGCTGCTCCTCGCGGATGCGCCGGACGCGTTCCCCCGACAGGTCGCGCCACCGACCGGCGAGGAATGCCCCGCCGAGCGCGAGCACCCCCGCGACGGGAAGGGCCAGGTCAGGAAGCGCCACGAGACCGTCGGAGTCGACGCGCGGCAGCATCGCGAGGAGCACCACGATCAGGATGCCGGCCGCGACCGTCCGAACGGTGACGGTATGCCGGCCCCCGCGATCGATGTCTCGGCGGTCGACGAGCTCGGCCCAACACCCTGCGGTCGTCGCGAGGACGGTCACGAACGCGACGACCGCCAGGAGAGTGGGCGAGAAGGATCGCGACATCCAGGCATCACGGGCCTCGATGGCGAGGACCGCGAACAGGATCGGCAGCGCGGCGGTCGCGGCTGCGGCGAGGATCCAGGCGACCGGCGCCTGCCGGGTCGGCGCCGCAGGCCCGGGTCGGCGGGGCACGAGGGCCCAGAACCAGAGGTACAGGAGCGGACCGGCTCCCGCGACGAGCGTCAGGACGACGAACAGCGCACGGATGCTGCCCACCCCGACGCCGAGGTGCTGGGCGAGCCCCGCGCTGACGCCCGAGACCACGCTGTCGCGAGCGCGATCGAGCGGCGGTCGCGTGCCCGGGCCGATGACCGGTCGCGGAGGCGGAGGTCCCGGGTGCGCGGCGGGAGTCGCGAGAGCGGAGGACATGGCCACATCCAATCACTCCGGACGCGGCCGCACACCAGCGCCGGCGCAGGATCAGGGAAGCCTCAGGGCGATCCCCCATATCGCCCGCTGCCGCGCACCGCGGAGGATCGGATCATGACTTCCGCACCGCCTCTCGCCGCCCCACCGCGACCCGATCCCGCGTCACCGACGGAGGGCCGGTTCTTCCGCTGGGTCGACGCCCTCGGCGCCGCCCGCCGAGACGGGTGGATCGGCGGCGTGTGTGCGGGAGTGGCCGCGCGCTGGGGTGTCGACCCGGTCATCGTGCGCGGGCTCGCCGTCGTCGCGACCGTGATCGGCCTCCCCGCCATCGTCGCCTACGCCACCGCCTGGGCGATCCTGCCCGATGCCTCGGGGCGGTCGCACGCCGCCGACCTCGAGCGCGGCCGGTTCTCGTACGCCCAGGGTGCGATCCTCGCCGTCGCGATCATCGGGGTCGTGCAGATCCTCGGTCTCCTGATCACTCTCGCCGGCCTCGCGACGAATTCGAGCGCTGCAGCGGTCACGGCTGTCCTCGGGGCACTCGCTCTCATGGGCGGGGTGGTGGTGGCGGCCGGCGTGATCGCGCTGCTGGTCCGAGCAGCGCGTCGGGTCCCGGGCGCCGTGGAGGACGAGCGGCGATGGGCTTCCGCAGCGTCCGAGACGGTCCCGGCCGCATCCGCCGACGGCTCCGACTCGGGTACCGGCGCGGGCGGAGCGGAGGGCGCCCCTGCGCCTACCCCGCCCCCACCCCCGAGCAACGACGCCGACGCCGACGCCGACGAGCTAACCGCCTGGCGCGCTCAGCACTCGGCCTGGAGGGAGCGAGATCGCGCCTGGCGTCGCGAGCAGGGCGACGCTGATCGCGCGGCTCGAACCGCCGCGCGGGAAGAGCGCCGCGCCGCAGCGGCGGCGTTCGCGCGCGAGGCGGCGGAGCGCCGACGCGTACGGCGCGCTGCGCACCCCCGCACGAGCATCGCTTTCGTCGCCGTGACCGCGGGGGCCGCCGCCATCGCCGGCACGATCGCCGGCCTGGCCGCTCCAGGCCCCCTCTCCGTCGCGCTCGGTGTCTTCATCGCTGCCCTGGTCACGGCTCTCGCCATGATCGTCGCCGGAGCCATCCGCCGCCGCAGCGGCTTCCTCGCCTTCGCAACCGCATGCCTGCTCATGGGCGGGGGCGTCGCGGTCGCTGTCTCCGTCGTCGAGGAACTGCACATCGGCGTCTACGGGATCTCGAACGTCTCATCCGAGGCCGGGGCGGAGACCTACCGGCAGACGTTCGGCGAACTCCGCGTCGCGCTCGTCGACGCGTCCGATGCGGCGCCGCTGACCATCGAGAAGGGATCCGGCTCGACCTACGTGACCGTCGCACCCGGTGTCGAAGTGACGCTGCATGCATCTGTCGGCGACGATGCATCACTGATCCTCTCGGAGGGCGACGAATGGACCGTACTCACCGACAGCCCCGACGCACGAGATCTCGGTGCGGACCGAACCGCGGTCGATACGACGATCCCCTCTCGAGGGGAGACGACGACGCGTCAGTCGCTCACCCTCGACCAGGAGAGGGGCTACATCGAGATCCGCATCCTCGACCCGAAGGAGACCAACCGATGACCGACCTGACCTCCACCGAAGACACAGCGTTCCCCTCGCCTCCTCCTCCTCCCCGCGTGCGGTGGGCCGGCATCGTGTGGGGTCTCGCCTTCGCGACGCTCGCCGTCGCGGGCGTCGTGCTCACCCGGTCACCCGACGCCTACGGCGGACTGCTCGAGCGGGTGGCGGCGATCTCGATTCCGACGCTCGTCGCCACGGGCCTGTTGACCGTGGGCGCCGCGGTCCTCGTCACGGGAATCGTCGGCATGCTCAGGCACGCTCAGCGCTCGCTGGCGCCCCGCCACGCTGCCGCGCCCAGCACGGACCACGTCACCGAGACACCGGAGCGTCACACGACGTAGCTCGGCGTCTCCGGCCTTCACACCCCTGGCGACCCGGCGGACGCCCACGTAGCGTGAAGGCATCGCGGCGATCCGGGTGGTCCCGGGCATCGGCTCATAACCGATCGCGTTGCGGGTTCGACTCCCGCCGTCGCGTCCATTCGGGTCTCAGCCCTCATCGAGCGCATCGAGCCGCTGCAGCGCGTCCCGCGCCCGCGCGAGGCGATCGCCCTCGGGCTCGTCCCACCAGTACGGTCCGCGCTCTCCCAGGCCATGCTTGGCCAGGCCCACGCGCTCGCGTGCTGCGGCGACCGCCTCGTCGTCTCCGCGCCGCTTCGCGGCTCCCACCGCCGATCGGCCGCGTCCGAGGTGGGACTTCAGCGCAGCGACGAGATCATCGGGCAGCGAGGGGTCGGTGCGCCGCCAGCGTCTCCCGTCGATGACGAGCCAGCGTTCGGAATCGACTTCGGCCACGGACTCAGTATGAGCCGTGGCCGACGTCGAGGGATGCTGCGCCTCAGGCGCGACGGAACTCCGCGCGCATGGGGCAGTCGAACGGGTCGCGGGCGGCGAGTCCGACGCGGTTGAGGTAGTCGATGACGATGGCGTAGGAGCGCCAGAGTGTGGTCTCGGTGTACGGCACGTTCAGGGCGTCGCACTGGTCCTTCACGATCTCGCGAGCGCGGGCGAGTGCCGGCCGCGGCATGTTCGGGAAGAGGTGGTGCTCGATCTGGTAGTTGAGGCCGCCCATGAGCCACGTCGCCCACCAGCCGCCGCCGATGTTGCGCGAGGTGCGCACCTGCTTGCTGAAGAAGTCGAGCTTCGCGTCGGGCGCGATGATCGCCATGCCCTTGTGGTTCGGCGCGAAGGAGGCGCCCATGTACAGCCCGAAGACGGCGACCTGCACGCCGAAGAAGGCGAAGGCCATACCGATCGGCAGGAAGATGAAGATCGGAGCGACGAAGACCGCGAACCGCGCGATGATCAGCGTGATCTCGACCGCACGCTTCTTCACCGGGCCTCGGCTGAAGAGGTGGCGCATCGACAGCGCGTGGAGGTTCAGGCCTTCGAGCAGCAGCAGCGGGAAGAAGAACCAGCCCTGGCGCTGCGTGATGAATCGGCGGATGCCGCGCGCGGTGGCCGCGTCCTCTTCGATGAACGAGATCGTGTCGATCTCGATGTCGGGATCCTTGCCCACCTTGTTCGGGTTCGAGTGGTGCCGGGCGTGCTTGGACGTCCACCACGACAGGCTCATGCCGACGACGCCGACGGCGAGGAAGCGGGCCAGGCGGTCGTTCGCGGGGCCGGAGGCGAGAACCTGCCGGTGGTCGGCCTCGTGTGCGAGGAAAGCCACCTGGGTGAAGACGATGCCGAGGGCTGCCGCGATGAGCAGCTGGAACCAGCTGTCGCCGAGCAGGACGAATCCGGTCACGCAGCCGCCGATCGCGAGGATCAGGGCGAGGCCGACGAGGCCGTAGAACCAGGGCGTGCGCCGCAGCAGACCCGATTCCCGAACGACGCGGGAGACATCGGTGAAGGCCTTGGCCATCGGCGGGAAATCGGCGGTTCCGGCGTAAGTGGTGCGGATGGGGCCGAGACGCGACTCGACGACGGATGAAGCGATGAGAGCACCTGCTGACTCGTTCGTGACCGGGAAGGTCGGGAGCAGAAGGCGGATGCCGACGGCTGTGGCTCACACTACGGAGCGCTGGATCGCCGGAGCGGTATATGCCCCGGTCTCACCGGCGATGCACGGCGGTCGCACAGGCGGGACGCTCGGCGCCCCGCTACTCCGCGCCGTCGAGGAATGCGCCGTTACGGGGCGATTCCGGCGGCTCGGGAACGACGTACAGGCCCGTCGGCGAGTTCGCCGTGTACGTCAGCGCCTCGAGCCATGCGCGATTCAGCGACGGCGTCCGGCTGCCGTAGTACTTGAAGACGAGGCCGCAGCCCGGGTGCAGCCATACCGTCGTGCGGCCGTCGCCGATGCTCACGTCGTCCTTCCAGGTGAGCGTGAAGGCTTCGCCCCGGCGGAGCTTCGTCGTGATCACGGCCTGGAGGTGCGCGAGCGTCCGATCCTCGAAATCTGCGCGGATCTGGTTCTCGTAGATGAATCTGCCCATCGCACTTCCTTCCCGTGCTCGACCTGACAATAGTGATCAGCGCGGTCCTGCCGCATCCCCTTGTGATTCCTCAGCTGATCGGTAGTCTCGCCTGACACGGCGGACTCGACGCCGGTGGAGCGAAGGGCGAAAGCGTGTCGAAGAGAGTCGATGTGTTCTATGGCGGTCGCCCGTACAGCATCGGCGGTCGCGACATCGAAGACGTCCGCGCCGAGATCGCGGCGGCACTCGCGCTCGGTCACGGCTGGCTGACCGTGAACGATGGCGAAGGCGTGGCGCAGACCACCGATCTGCTCATCACCTCCGGGGTGGACGTCACACTCGCCGCCATCCCCGGTGATTAACGTGTTACGTAATCGTCCGTAAAAGTCAACCCCCTCCCACTCCCTGACAACTGCCTGAAATCTGCGGTGGCACAGCACGGCTGTGCGCGTCGCGGACAGAGCGCGCGCGGAACGGACTCTTCCGCGCGGCGTCGTGACCCGATCGCGGAAGCTGATGATCGCGCCGAATGGCGCGCGAGGAGGAATATTGGGCAGGTTTGTTTACGACGGCAACAATCGCGTCGAGATCGAGGACCGCACGCTCGCACACCTCCAGATGACCATCGGTGCGAAGCTTCGTCGCGGTGAGGCGTTCTTCTTCACTTGGAAGGACGACGTCAGCGTCGGCAAGGGGCGGACGACCGTCTGGATGCACGCCGGAGCCTCTCTCGTCTTCACGTTCCACGGCAGCCGGACCCCCGCGATCAACCGTGCCTGGCTCGAGGCGCTGATGTACACGGCCAACTCCCCCAGCGGACTTTACGTCGTCCCCGAACCGGCAGAGTCCGCATCCGACAAGCTCGTTGTTGAATAGCGAGCCCGTTCGGCGGGGGTTGCAGACCGACGACCCCGGTCGGGCACAGGAATCGGTCAGCTCGCTGTACGAGACGCCGGTGGCGCTCGCGGTCGACGGGTCCGCGCCATTCCGATACGAGATGGCGGCGCTCGCCCACCCGGCCGCAGCCGCCGCCGCTGTGCGGTTCACGGGGACGATGCGCACCACGACGCGAGCTTTTCCGCGTCTCATCGTGGCGCACGCGGCGCATGGCAGCCACCGGTGGCAGGTCGGAGGCGAGTCCGGCGACGGCCGGACCCCCTTCATCGTGCCGCCGGACACCGAGTTCACCGCCGAGTTCGGTCAGCTGCACCTGCGCACGTTCAGCGTCACCACGGAGACGCTCGACCACGTGCTGCGCGGCATGATCGGCGACGACCCTCACCATCTGCAGTTCTCCGGACTGAACCGCCGGGCTGAGAATCCACGGCTCGTCGCCGAGACCCTGCGCTTTCTCGAGGCGACCATGCTGGCCGACGAGAAGGTCGCCGCCTCGCCTCTCATGCGCACTCAGCTCATGCACCAGGCAGTCGCATCGCTCGTGACGGCGTTCCCCGTCATCGACCCCGAAGAGGGGGAACGCCGACGCCCGACCGCGCGAGCCGTGCGCCGCGCTGTGGCGTTCATGGAGGAGAACGTCAGCAACCCCATCAGCATCAGCGACATCGCGGTGGCCTCCGGAACATCGGTCCGCGCACTCCAGAGCGCCTTCCACAAGGCGTTCGAGATCCCGCCGAGCACCTACCTTCGCCGCCTGCGCATCGAGGGCGCCCACCGCGAGCTCCGCGCTGCGCCTCCCGGGTCGACGACCGTGCGGGATGTCGCTCTGCGCTGGGGGTTCGCGCACACGGGACGCTTCGCGCAGCTCTACGCCGCGATGTACGGCGAGCACCCCTCGCACACGCTGCGCCGCTGAGGCGCGCGACTCAGGCGGCGGTCGCCGCGGGGTCCGGCAGGAGGATCCAGACGCGGGTGCCGCCGAGCGGTGAGTCGTCGAGACCGATGCGCCCACCGTGCGCCTGGATCACCCGTCGACAGGTAGACAGGCCGATGCCAAGGCCCTCGGCCTCGGAGTCCCCCCGCTCCATCAGCGCGAAGACGCGTTCGCGGTCCGCCGGGGGCACCCCGGGACCGTTGTCGTCGACGGTGATGCGCCAGCCGCCGTGCACCGTGTGCGCCTCGACACGCACCTGCGGGACCTTTCCCGCAGCCGCGGTGAACTTCACCGCGTTCGCCACGACATTCTGGAGCACCGCGCGCAGGAGCGTGGGATCACCGGCGGGCTCGACCTCGATGTCCTGACGGATGTCGGCGCCGGAGGCCGAGATGGACGCGTCGAGATCCTCGACGACGGCGTGCATCACGGCACCGAGATCGACGCGCGCCCGTTGGGGGCTCGCACCGCCGATGCGGGCGTAGGCGAGGATGTCGGAGATCATGGCGTTCATGCGGTCGGCCGCCGACTCCGCACGGGCGAGCACGCGCGCCGCCTCGGGCGCGTTGTCCATGTCGGGGCTGTCGATCGCGAGCTCGAGGAAGCCGGTGAGGGCCGTCAGCGGATTGCGGAGGTCGTGACTGATCTGCCCCGCGAAACGCGAGAGCTGATCGTTCGACTCGCTCAAAGCGCGGCTGATCCGGCGCAGCTCGAGCAGGTCGACCACCTGATGAGCCAGCAGATCGAGCGCCTCGCGAGCCGATTCGTCGAGGTCACCCACGGAGTCGTTGAAGACGCAGAGGGTGCCGATGGCGACGCCCGCCGGCGTGACGAGCGGACTCGATGCGTAGAAGCGCACGTGGGCGATCTCACCGGTGACGAAGGGGTTGTGTGCGAACCGCTCGTCGAGCCGCGCGTCGGGCACGATGACCCGACCGGGACGCGCGATGACGGCGGCGCACATCGAGTCTTCGCGTGAGCAGACCGCGGGTTCGAAACCGACCGCGGCGATCTGATGCTGCGAGCGGTCGTCGATGATGTTGATGACGGCCGTGTCGACGCCGCAGACGGTGGCTGCGAGACGGACGATCCCCTGCAGGTCGGGCGCGGGGGCCTCGCCGATCACGTGATAGGCGTCGATCGCCTCGCGGCGGGTGATGTCGAGTTCGGTGACCATGGCACTCTTACGCTATCCGCGTTCCGGGCGGCAGGGCTCGGGCCGGGGTCCTCGTCCGCGACCACGCTCCCGCCACGAGCAGACCCGCGACCACGATCTGCCCGGCCAGTCCGACGAACCAGCTCGGCGCCGTTCGTTCTCGGATCTCCGCCGCGGTCGGCACGGCGCCGTCTGCGGCTGGCCGGCACTCGTCGTACCCCGTCTCGAGATCAGGTGCGACCTGTGCCTGCCGGACACCGGATGCGATCTGACCGAACAGGTCGACGGGGTAGCCGAACCGGTCGTACTCGGCAGGCGTCGCGTCGGCGAGGATGACGAAGGGGTTGGCCGCGAGCACCCACCACACACGATCGAACCGCGGCACGGTGTAGGTCGATGTCTCCGGCTCGCCGCAGACCATGCGAGCGGGATCGTTCCAGCAGTCGTCCGCCCCGTCGATGCACTGCGGCGACCCGTCGGCGTTGTACTGCGCCGGCCGGTAGGTCGCGGTCGCCTCGCTCGAGAACGCCGTCGCGCCGAGGCCGAAGGCGATGAGCGTTCCGAAGACGAGCGCAGAGACGACGAGGTAGGTCGCGGCGACCGAGAAGAGAGGCCGGGCGATGAGGCCGCTCAGCCCGACGCCGATCGCAGCGATGATGCCGATCTCGATCACGAGGACGACCAGCGACACCACGACGACGACGGGGTCCACTCCCCCGGCCAGGGTCGCGATGACGAGGAACGGGGCGGCCACCGCGGCGAACGCGAGACCCGTGACCCATGCCGCGAGCACTTTGCCGAGCAGGATCTCGGAGGTTCGCGCGAGCGTCACCTGGACCGGTGCGAGGGTCGCGGCATCCCGGTCGCCGTTGACGGAGTTGCCGCTGAGTGTGGGCGAGACGAGGACGACGAGCAGCAACGTGATGATGACGATCGTCGAGTAGATGCCGGCGCCGCGCTGCTCGCCCTCCGCGATGCCCCCGCCGAAGGCCAGGAACGACAGCGCGGTGACACCGATCAGCAGCACGGCGAAGATGCCGAGCAGGACGTACCACGACACCGTGCGCACCCGTTGGAGCAGCTCGAGCCGAGCGACCGTCCACAGCCGGGCGACGCTCATGACGCCTCCTTCCCCTCGGTGCCCAGATCCCGGCCGGCGCCGAGATCGAGGAAGGTGTGCTCGAGCATCCCGGTCGCGGCCGAGAACTCGGCGACCGCGATGCCCGCGCCCAGCAGCGCCCGCAGACCGGCGGCAGCCTCGATCTCGGACGAGAACGGGATCAGGACATCGCGGCGGTCTGTCGGCACGCGCGCGACGTCGAGTCCGAGGGCCGTCGCGATCGGGAGCACGGCAGCCTGCGCATCGAGATCGGCGACGCGGACGCGCCAGGTGCGGGTGCGGCGAGCCGCCGCCGCGACCCGGTCGGGACTCACGGTCGCGCCATCGAGCAGGAACACCGCGTCGTCGACGACCTCCTCGAGCTCGGAGAGGATGTGGCTGGAGATCAGCACGGTCTTCCCTGCAGCGGCGAACGCGCGCAGGAGTCCGCGCAGGTCCACCCGCGCCTGGGGGTCGAGGCCCGAGGCAGGCTCGTCGAGGAGGAGGACGGACGGGTCGTGCACGAGAGCTCGGGCGAGACCGAGGCGCTGCTTCTGCCCGCGCGAGAGCACACGGGCGGGCGACTCGGCGAGATCGACCAGACCGACCTGATCGAGAAGCTCCCGCGCGCGGCGGGCCGCTGCGGCTCTGTCGAGGTCGTAGAGCCGGGCGGTCATCTCCAGCGTCTCCCGCACGGTGAGCGAGCCCCACGCGCCCAGCGCGTCGGGCATCCATCCGAGCCGCGCGCGGGCTTGGGCGGGATCGGTCACCGGGTCGACGCCGGCGATCCGGATGCTGCCCGCGTCCGGCTGCAGAAGCGACGCGAGCATCAGGAGCAGCGTCGTCTTACCGGCGCCGTTGGGGCCGACGAGTCCGGTCACCGCTCCCGCGCGAGCGTCGAGATCCACTCCGCGAACGGCTTCGACGCGCCCGAACGATCGACGGACATCGCGGACGGTGATCCCGGCGGTGAGCATGTCCGACACCCTAGGGGACGGCGGAGACGTGATCGAGTGGGGGAGGGGCGTCCGGCGGGCTGGCCCGCGGCAGCCTCACGACGGCGACGGTACCGCCCACCCGCCCGGGCGTCAGCCGCACCTCGCCCCCGTGGGCGCGCGCCAGCCCGCGCGCGAGGGCGAGCCCGAGCCCGAGCCCCTGCGCAGCGCTCCGACGCGAGCGCGTGGTGCGATAGAACCGCTCGAACGCCTGACGGCGCTCGGCAGGGGTCATGCCGGGGCCCTCGTCGGTCACCGAGATCTCGACCTCGTCCGGTCTCATCGCGATCGAGATCTCGACGACACCGGCGGAAGGCGACACCTGCCGGGCATTGTGCAGCAGCTCGGTCATGATCGCCTGAAGGTCGCGGGCTGCGATGCGCGCGTGCACCGTGGCTCCAGTCACGGTCACGGCCACGCCGGAGTCGCCGTCGGCCGATTCGGCGACGACCCTGTCGACGACGGCACGAGCCTCGCACGCCGCTGTCCCGGGCGTCGCGTCCGCTCGACCCGTCGCGAGGATCAGTTCGACGGTGTGCTCCAGTCTCTCGGCGGCGCGGTGGATGGTCTCCCAGCGGTCGCGATGCTCCGGCATCGCTCCGGCGAGCGCGAGCTCGGCATTGCCGAGGATGACCGTGAGCGGCGTCCGAAGTTCATGGCCCACCGTGTCGAGGAATCGATCGCGGACGTCGACGGCTTCGACGAGCTCGGTCACGTCCTGGGCGACCACGAGCACGCCGATGGGCTCGCCGTCGAGCGCGATGGGGCGGGCGACGAAGCGCAGCGCTACCTGATCGCCCGGCTCACCGACCCACACGCGACGCGCCTCGGCGAGTTCACCCGAAAGGATGATGTCGCGCAGGTCCGCCCCCACCACGACCGGGGTGATCCGGTCTTCCTCGTAGACGGACGTGCGCCCGTCCTGGTCGAGCGAGATCGCGATCCCCGCACGCTGGGCCAGCGCATGCGCGGGGGCGTTCGCGACCAGCACCGCGCCGTCATCGCCGAAGAGCACGATCGCGTCCGGGCTCGTGTCGAGCAGCTGGCGCAGCGCGGCGTCGGCCCGGTTCGAGGAGTCGAGCGCCTCGGCCAATCGATGCGTGGCGCGTCGGGCCCTGGTGCGGTGGCGGCCGAGGTCGGTGGAGACGAAACGACTTCCCATCGCAAACATGCCGAGCAGCGCCGGCACCGTCGCGAGCGCCAGCCACTCCGCGAGCCCGGCGGGCGGCTCGGTCGCCGCCGCGAGAGGCAGCAGCCCCGCGAGGAGGACTCCCAGCGCCGCAACGGGCGGTGGGAACGCGAAGGCGAGCCAGGCGATCGGGAAGATGACGAGCATTCCGGTCACCGGCAGCAGATCGATGGCACCGTTGCGCAGCGGGGCGCAGGCGAGAATCGAGACGAGCGGGACGATGCACACCCAGACGGTTCCGCGAGTCGGCTTGTCGCGCCAGACGAACCCCATCGCGACACAGGCCGCGACGATGACGCTCACGCCGACGACGTAAGCCACGGTGATGCGCTCGGGAGCGACGACCGCGACGGTCGTGGAGATCATCACCGTCGACGCCCCCATCAGATACTGGGCGTAGGGCTGGATCCGGGGTCTGCTGAGCATCGGGGATCAGCGCCCGAACACGTCGACGCCGAGATCCGGGTGGTCGACGAAGACGCCGTCGACGCCGGATGCCGCGAGCTCGGCCCACTCGCCCGCGTAGTCTCCCCAGGCGGACCGACCGCCACCGCGTCGGTGCCGCCGGACGAGGAAGGCGTTCTCGGGACGCGCCGTCCACGTGAAGACGGCCAGCTCGCGCTCGTGCGCTGCGGCAACGAGCACCCGACCGCCGTCCGTGCCCCGCGCGGGGTCGAGGATCATCCGCTTGTCCAGGCTCACACCGGCGACCCGCCCGCGGAGGTCGTCGAGCCCCGCGGGCGACGACCACTCCCGGTAGCTGCGTGCCCCCGCGCCCTCAGTCGCGACCGAGTCGTACGGCTCACCGTCGGCCTCGAGGAGGAAGATCCGCGCGCCCCGGACGCCGGCGTCTGCCAGGCGGTCGAGGATCGTGAGCTCGAACGACTCGATCCACAGCGGCAGGTCGCCGTCGGTCCAGCCAGCCGCGTCGAGCTCTGCCGCGATGAGCTCGGACACGTCGAAGCCGGCGGCCTCCAGGAAGGTGGCGTGCTTGATCTCGAGCACGACGCCGGGCCGCCGCCCGGAGGTCTTCGCGGCATCCGTGACGAGGTCGAGGAGATCGCGCAGCCGCAGCATCGGCTCCGCGCCGTCATGACGAGCGCTGTCGGGCCGCAGCGCCGGGAGCCGCTCGCGGCAGCGCAGCCGTGACAGCTCGTCCCAGGTGAAGTCCTCCGCGAACCAGCCGGTGAGCGACGCGCCGTCGACGGTCTTCGTGGTGCGGCGCGAAGCGAACTCGGGATGGTCGGCAACGTCGGTGGTCGAGCCGATCTCGTTCTCATGCCGGATCACGGCGACCCCGTCCCGACTGAAGACCACGTCCGGCTCGACGGCATCGACCCCGCTCTCGAGCGCGAGGTGATAGGAGGAGCGGGTGTGCTCGGGACGATACCCGGGCGCACCGCGGTGGCCGATCACGAGCGGGCGGGACACGACCCCAGCGTACGGGCCGATGACGCGTGATTTCGCTCAGGGCGATCGGCTTCATGGCCTGCTCACAGCGCCGCGCATATCCGGGAGGAACCGGTTCCCGTAGGCTGGGTATACACGGCATCCAGCTGTGTCGACCCTCGACTTGGAGTGTGAGAGCAGTGGCCCTCAATAACCCCGCATTCGACAATCCCGCGTTCAAGGAGCAGCGGCCGGGTCTGACGCCGCCCGCCGCCCCCGGCATGCAGACCGCCTCGGCGCAGCACGCCGGCGTGAACGCCGCTACGCAGGCCCACCTCGAAGGCATGTACGCGGCACCCGCCGCCGGTGCCCGCGAGACCTCCCGCATGACGGTCGAAGACACCGTCGTCAAGACGCTCGGGCTCTTCGCGATCCTGCTGGCCACGGCGGTCGTCGGTTGGGTCTGGACACTCTCGCCGGTGACGCGCGACAACCCCGCCCCCACGATGATGCCCTGGATCATCGGTGCGCTCGGCGGCTTCGTCCTGGCGATGGTCGTCACCTTCACCTCGCGCAAGAAGGTCCGGCCCGGCCTGATCTTCGGGTATGCCGCGTTCGAGGGCCTCTTCGTCGGCGGTATCTCCGCCTACCTCGAGTTCATCTTCCCGGGCATCGTCATGCAGGCGACCCTCGCGACCCTCGCGGTCGTCGGCGTGACCCTTGCCCTCTTCGCCAGCGGCAAGGTCCGCGCGTCGGCCAAGGCGACGAAGATCTTCATGATCGCGATGCTCGGCTACCTCGTCTTCTCGCTGCTGAACGTCGGCCTGATGCTCTTCGGGGTAATCCCGGGCGGCATGATGTTCGGCCTCCACAGCATGAAGATCGCTGGCATCCCGCTCGGCCTCATCATCGGTGTGCTCGTGGTCATCATGGCGGCGTACTCGCTCGTGCTCGACTTCGACAACATCCAGCAGGGCGTCCGCAACGGCGCACCCCGTCAGTACGGCTGGGTCGGCGCTTTCGGCATCATGGTGACGGTCGTCTGGCTGTACGTCGAGATCCTCCGCATCATCGCGATCCTGCGCGGCAACAACTGACGCTCCCCCGCGATCGCCGAAGGCCCGTCCGGTTCGCCGGGCGGGCCTTCGTCATGCGCGTGCGCAGTATGGTTCGACGGGAGGAACCATGAGACGCGGCTCGAACCTGCCGGCCGTCGGCACGTACAACCAGACGCTCGTGCTCGACCTGATCCGGCGCTCCCCCGACGGCATCAGCCGCATCGAGCTCGCCGCCCGCACGGGGCTGTCCGCCCAGACGCTCAGCAATGTCGCCCGCCGTCTCGTCGCCGAGGGCTGGGTGCGCGAGGGGACCCCGATCGTCACCGGGCCCGGCAAGCCCCGGACCCCGCTCCAGCTCGACCCGACGGCCCGGTGCGCCGTCGGCATCCATCTCGATCCGGCCGTCGAGACGGTCGTCGTGGTCGACCTTCTGGGCGAGGTCGTCGCTCAGACCGAGCGCGCCCCGCGACCCGCCGCGACCCGCGAGCAGATCCTCGACGACCTCGTCGGCACCGTCGAGTCGCTGCTCGCGGAGGGCGGCCGTTCCCGGGCATCCGTGCTCGGCATCGGCGTCGCCGCTCCTGGCCCCCTCGACGCGGACGCGGGGGTCCTGTTCGAGCCGCCGCTCCTGCCGCCGGTCTGGCACGACCTCGCCCTCGGGCCGTTGCTGCGCGAGGCGACGGGACTGCCGACCACGGTCGAGAAGGATGTCGTCGCGGCGATGGTCGGCGAGCTCTGGCGGGATGCCGCGCAAGAGCTGCAGGACTCCATCTTCGTGTACTACGGAGCGGGCGTCGGCGCGGGCCTCGCCGTCGACGGCGCACCGATCCGGGGCCGTACGGGAAACGCCGGTGACGTCGCCCACCTCGTCGTCGAACCGGGCGGGCCGGCATGCGGATGCGGTCAGCGCGGATGCCTCGGCGCCGCCATCGCCCCCGAACGGCTGCTCGTCGACGGGGGCGTGATCGACGGCAGTGAGCCCGTGGCCGCACCCGCGCTCCGGGAACGCCTCCGCGAGCTCGCCGCCCGGGCGCGCGCCGGCGACGAGCGCGCCGCGTCGGCGGTGCGGCGAGCCGGGTCGAGCCTCGCCCGCGCCGTCGTGCAGATCAACAACCTCCTCGACGCGGATGTCGTCGTGGTCGGGGGGCCGCTGTGGAAGCTCCTCTCGACGACGGCCGGGCCCGCCCTCTCCGACGCCGTGGCGGCGAGCACCGAGACCGCCACGGTGCGCGGCATCCGCGTGCTCGAAAGCGGACTGGCCACGGATGCCGCCGCCGTGGGCGCCGCGTGCCTCGTGCTCGATGCCGCGATGACCGCCCGCCCGACCGACCTCATGATTGCGGGCGCCCCGGACTGAACCCACCGGGAAACGCCGAGGCGAAGCCTTGTTCTTTTATTCCATTTGTTTTATAAAAGACGTGCGCACGCACCAGCGCCCCTCGTCAAAGCAAAGGAGCTTCGACCATGAAGAGACCCATCACGACCGTGGCCGTCGTCGGCATCGCAGCGTTCTCGCTCGCTCTCACGAGCTGCGGCAGCGGCGGCGGGGGCGGAGACGAAGCGTCGTCCGACACGATCCGCGTCGCCTATCAGAAGACGACGTCGTTCACCGCGATGGACGAGCTCATGAAGAAGACGAAGGAGGAGTACGAGGCCGCGCACGAGGGGATGACGGTCGAGCTCGTGCCGATCGAGGCGGAGCAGGACCAGTACTTCACCAAGCTCGCCCTCATGAACGGGTCGGCGGGGACGGCGCCCGATGTGATCTACGAGGACACCTTCCAGATCCGATCGGATGCCGCCGCCGGATACCTGCAGCCGATCGACGACTATCTCGCCGACTGGGACCAGTGGGAGCAGTACGACGACGGCGCCAAGCAGGCCGGGCTCGGCGACGACGGCAAGACGTACGGCGTCTCGCTCGGCACCGACACCCGGGGCCTCTACTTCAACAAGCAGCTGTTCGCGGCGGCGGGGCTTCCCGAGGACTGGGCGCCGGAGAGCTGGGACGACGTGCTCGAGGCTGCGCGCACCATCAAGGAGAGCAACCCCGACGTCATCCCGTTCAACATCTACGCGTCGCAGGCCCTGGGCGAGGCGACGTCGATGCAGGGCTTCGAGATGCTGCTCTACGGCACCGAGGATGAGCTCCTCGACACCGACACGAACAAGTGGGTCACCGGCTCGGCGGGGTTCCTCGACGCACTCGAGTTCTATCAGACGGTCGCGGAGGAGAAGCTCGGCCCCGACCCCGCGCTGGCTCTCGACGCCGGCTGGGGAACCAAAGTCAGCACGGAACTCCTTCCCCAGGGCGGGATCGCCATCGCGCTCGACGGTTCGTGGCTGCCGAGCAACTGGATCGAGGGCGAGAACGCCTGGCCGGAGTGGGAGCAGACGATGGGCTTCGCCGCGATGCCGACGCAGGACGGCGGCGGTGACGGCTTCACCTCGATGTCGGGCGGCTGGACGCTCGCGATGGGCGCCAACGCGAAGAACCCGCAGGCTGCCTTCGACTTCATCGCCCAGGCGCTGACGTTCGAGAACGCGCTGATGTACCACCAGGAGGCCGGACAGATCGCCGTGCGCAAGGACGTCGCCGCCAGCCAGGAGTACCTCGACTACAACCCGTCGTTCGAGTTCTTCTCATCGCTCGTGCCGTACACCCACTTCCGGCCGGCGACGCCCGACTACTCGCAGATCTCGGCGAACATCCCGCGCGCGACGGAGTCGATCTTCACCGGTCAGGCGACCCCGCAGGATGCACAGGCCGCGTACGACTCCGCTCTCGTCGGCATCGTCGGCGAGGAGAACACGCAGGCGGGCTGATCCAGCGATGACCGCCACCGCCACCGTCACCACCGGCGGTCGGCACCGCCCGGGCCGGGAGATCACCTCCCGGTCCGGCCGGTCGGCCGGCCGTGCCGCCGCACGACTTCTCCCGCTCCTGCCCGCGGTGCTCCTGCTGCTGGCGTTCATGCTCGGACCGATCGTCTACGCGCTCTACGGGTCACTGACCGACCGCGCCATGACCGGGCCCCGCGCCGCGAACCCGCAGTTCATCGGACTCGACAACTACACGGCCCTGTTCGCCTCGGGAGAGTTCTGGCTCTCGCTCGGGCTCACCGTGGTGTTCGTGCTGGCGTCCGCCGTGATCGGCCAGAACGTCCTCGGGATGCTGCTCGCGGTCCTCATCCGGAACTCGGTGAAGCCGCTGCGTTCGCTCGTCGGCGGACTCGTGGTGCTGGCGTGGGTGCTGCCCGAGATCGTCGCCGCCTTCGCCCTCTACGCCTTCTTCCAGACCGACGGCACCCTCAACACCTTCCTCGGCTGGTTCGGGCTGGAGGGCACGAGCTGGCTGTACTACTTCCCGATGCTGGCGGTGATCCTGGCGAACATCTGGCGCGGCACGGCCTTCTCGATGATGGTCTACAACGCGGCGCTGTCCGAGGTGCCGCCCGAGCTGATCGAGGCCGCGACGATCGACGGCGCCGGCGCCTGGCAGCGCTTCATCCGCGTCACCCTCCCCGTCATCCGGCGGTCGATCTCGACCAATCTGCTGCTGACGACGTTGCAGACGCTCGGCGTGTTCACGCTCATCTGGGTGATGACCGGGGGCGGTCCGGGAACACAGTCGTCGACGCTCCCCGTGCTGGCGTTCCAGGAGGCGTTCAAGTTCGCCCAGGTCGGATACGGCACCGCGATCGCCGTCGTGACGCTCCTGATCGGCGCCGTCTTCTCCGCCGTCTACATCCGCATCCTCAAGCCGGAGGTCGACTGACATGGCCACCATCGCCACCTCGGTCTCGGCACCGCGGAAGCGGGCTCAGACCGTGCTGTCGTCGATCATCCTCGCGGCGATCGGCGTGCTCTTCCTCGTGCCGCTGCTGTGGATCGTCTTCGCTTCCTTCGACGGCGACGCGAAGGTCACGATGAAGGTCCCCGAGACCTGGACCCTCGAGAACTACACGCAGGTGATGACGTGGGAGCTCACGTTCCAGCCTCTCCTGAACTCGATCCTCGTCTCGCTGGGCACCGCCGTCATCACCGTCGTCGTCGGTGTGCTCGCGGCCTACCCGCTGTCGCGCTACGCGATGCGGTTCCAGAAGACGTTCATGTACGCGATCCTCTTCGGCACCGGGCTGCCGATCACCGCGATGATGGTGCCGGTCTACGCGCTGTTCGTCTCGTTCGGGCTGCTCGACTCGGTGTGGGGCGTCATCGTCTTCATGGCCGCGACATCTCTGCCGATGGCGATCTGGATGCTGAAGAACTTCATGGACTCGGTGCCGATCTCTCTCGAAGAGGCCGCCTGGGTCGACGGGGCCGGGTCGATGCAGGCTCTCGCGCGCATCGTCATCCCGCTCATGCGCTCAGGCATCGGCGTCGTGTTCATCTTCGTCTTCACGACCGCCTGGGGGAACTTCTTCGTCCCCTTCGTGCTGCTCTTCACGTCGTCGAAGTTCCCGGCGGCGGTGTCGATCTTCAACTTCTTCGGTCAGTACGGCTCGATCGCCTACGGACAGCTCGCCGCCTACTCGGTGCTCTACGCCGCACCGATGGTGGTGCTGTACGTCCTCGTTCAGCGATTCTCGGGCGGCTCGTTCGCCCTCGCCGGCTCCGTCAAGGGCTGACCCGCTTCCTCCTCGAAAGGCTCCTCCATGCACGACCGCTCCACTCTCGCGCTGCTGCGCATCGACCGATTCGTCCGGGAACGTCTGGCCCCGGCGATCCACCGCGACTCCCGCCCGCTCGCGGTCAGCTGCTGGGAGGCGCCGGCCGAGCCGGTCGCCTTCGACGAGGCCCGCGACGGCGCCTACCGTCCGATCACGGTCGGTGAACCGTGGGGACGCCCGTGGGGGACGACCTGGTTCCGCGTCACGGGCGAGGCGCCGGACGAGTGGTTCGACGGGGGCGAGCCGATCGCCGGGACGCGACCCGAGCTCGTCGTCGACCTCGGATTCACGACCGGACAGGCGGGCTTCCAATGCGAGGCGATGGTGTGGTCGGTCGACGGCCGGCCGCTGCGCGGCATCGCGCCGTTCAACAACGCGGTGACCGAGGCGGTGTCGCCGGGCGGTGAGATCGACGTCTTCGTGGAGGGCGCCTCCAACCCCGACGTCGGGAGCATCTTCACCTTCGCGCCCACACCGGTCGGCGACCGGGCGACCGCCGGGGACGATCCCGTCTACGTGCTGCGGACGGTCGATGTGCGACTGCGCGACCTCGAGGTCACCGCTCTCCTGGACGACACCTCGGCGCTTCGGGGACTTGCGGCGCAGCTCGACCCGGCGTCGGCCCGCCGTGCCGACCTCCTTCTCGCCTTGGAGCGGATGATCGACGTCGTCGACCCGCACGACGTCGCCGGTACCGCCGCCGCGGGCCGCGCCGTCCTCGCTCCCGTGCTGGCCGCGCCGGCCTCGGCGAGCGCACACACCCTGCATGCCGTCGGGCACGCCCATATCGACTCGGCGTGGCTGTGGCCGGTGCGCGAGACGGTGCGGAAGGTCGCTCGCACGTTCTCGAACGTCCTCTCGCTCATGGACGAAGACCCCGACTTCGTCTTCGCCGCGTCGTCGGCGCAGCAGTACGCATGGGTGAAGGAGTACTACCCCGACCTGTTCGAGCGCATCCGCGCGCGTGTGGCGGAGGGCCGGTTCGTGCCGGTCGGCAGCATGTGGGTCGAATCCGACACGAACCTGCCCGGCGCGGAGGCCCTGGCGCGGCAGTTCATCGCGGGCAAAGGCTTCTTCGAGCGCGAGTTCGGCATCGACACCCCCGAGGTGTGGCTTCCCGATTCGTTCGGTTACAGCGGGGCTCTTCCGCAGATCGCGAAGGCCGCGGGCGCCCGCTGGTTCCTCACGCAGAAGATCTCGTGGAACGAGACGAACCGGATGCCGCACCACACCTTCCGGTGGGAAGGCATCGACGGCACCCGCCTGTTCACCCACTTCCCGCCGGTCGACTCGTACAACTCGATCGTGTCGGCAGCCGAGCTCGCGCACGCCGAACGCAACTACGCCGACAAGGGGCGCGGCACGGTGTCGCTGCTCCCCTATGGATTCGGTGACGGCGGGGGCGGCCCCACGCGCGAGATGACGGCGGCGATCGCGCGGACGACCTCGCTGGAGGGCTCACCCCGTGTCGTTCACTCGACACCGCAGCGGTTCTTCGAGACCGCCGAAGCGGAGTACCCCGAGCCCGAGGTCTGGGTCGGCGAGCTCTATCTCGAGTTCCACCGCGGCACCTACACGAGCCAGCTCGCCACGAAGCAGGGCAACCGCCGCAGCGAGCACCTGCTGCGCGAGGCCGAGCTGTGGGCGACGACCGCGGCTGTGCGCACCGGCGCGCCGTATCCCGCCGAGAGGCTCGCGCGGGCGTGGGAGACGGTGCTGCTGCAGCAGTTCCACGACATCCTGCCGGGATCGTCGATCGCCTGGGTCTATCAGGACGCCGAGCGCAACTACGCCGCGGTCGCCCGCGAGCTCGAGGAGATCATCGGCGACGCGTTGACCGCTCTCGCGGGACCGCCCGAGTCGGGCGAGGCCACATCCGAGCTCAGGGTCAACGCCGCGCCGCACGCGCGCGGCGGGGTTCCGGCGCTCGGAGCCGTACCCGTTGCCCCGGCATCCCGCGTGCGCCCCGAACGCTCGCCCGAGGGCTGGGTGCTCGACAACGGCATCGTGCGCGTGGTGATCGACGATCGCGGCCTGATCGTCTCGGCGGTCGATGTGGCGAGTGGTCGCGAGAGTGTGCCGCCGGGCGCGGCATCCGCTCTTCTGCAACTGCACCGCGACACCCCGACGCAGTGGGATGCCTGGGATGTCGACGTGCACTATCGGAACACCGTCACCGACCTCACCGACATCGACGGCCTCGAGCTCGACGGCGACGAGGTCGTCGTCACCCGGTCGTTCGGCTCGTCGCGCGTGGTCGAGCGCATCGGACTCGATGCCGGGTCGCGCACCCTGTCGCTCGGGTTCGAACTCGACTGGCACGAGACGCAGAAACTGCTCAAGCTCGCGTTCCCCGTCGACGTGCACACCGACAGCGCGACCTCGGAGGTGCAGTTCGGCCACATCGAGCGGAAGACCCACACCAACACGTCATGGGATGCTGCTCGCTTCGAGACCGTTGCGCAGCGGTGGGTGCGCGTGGGCGAACCCGGCTTCGGCGTCGCGGTCGTGAACGACTCGACGTACGGTCACGACATCACGCGAGCCGAGCGCTCGGTCGGCGGCGGCACGGTCTCGGTCGTCCGACTGTCGCTCATCCGGTCGGCGCTGTTCCCCGATCCCACGCAGGATCAGGGCGCGTATGCACTGCGCGTCGGCCTGGTCGTCGGCGCGGACGTCGAGGATGCCGTCGTCGAGGGCTATCGGCTGAATCTGCCCGAACGGGTGGTGAGGGGGACCGCATCCGCGATCGAGCCGATCGTGACGGTGGCTGATCCGGGGGTCGTCGTCGAGGCGGTCAAGCTCGCCGAGGACGGCTCGGGCGACGTGGTCGTGCGGCTGTACGAGGCGCTCGGCCGCCGCGTCGACACCGTCGTGCACCCCGGCTTCGACGCCCGCGCGGTGACCCAGACCGATCTGCTCGAGCGCGAGGTCGCGGCATCCGCTCTGTCCGGCGATACCGCGCTGTCCCTCCGCCCGTTCGAGATCGTGACCCTTCGCTTCGCCCGCTGAGCCCTGCCTCCGCGGGTCGCGGAACTCGGAGGATGCCGCGTACTTCGGACCTATTCGCGCGATACGTCCGAAGTCCGCGACATTCTCCGCTGTTCGTGTGCGAGCCGTGCGCGGATTTGTTCCGGCGCGCCACGCGGGGCCGACACAGCATGTAGTGGCTGAATCGAGATCCGACCCCCACATCTGGGGCATCTCGCGAAGGGACCTCCATGACCACGCGCACCATCCCCGTCCGAAGCACCGTGGAGGAGTACCTCGAGAGACGCGACTGGCGCGTCAACGCGAACGCGAATCAGGGCTACAGCCTCGGCGGGCTCATCCTCAACGCGTCTGGCAAGCTGATCGCCAACTACTGGCTCGACGAGGTCTACGCGCCCGAGGCCGGGGCCGCGCACCGCGACGGCGACATCCACATCCACGATCTCGACGTGTTCGCCGGCTACTGCGCCGGGTGGTCGCTGCGCCAGCTCCTCGAGCAGG
Organism: Microbacterium sp. 1262; assembly: GCF_040544895.1. Taxonomy (NCBI): domain Bacteria; kingdom Bacillati; phylum Actinomycetota; class Actinomycetes; order Micrococcales; family Microbacteriaceae; genus Microbacterium; species Microbacterium sp. 1262. The sequence continues at coordinate 83,328 of NZ_JBEPKU010000001.1, read as the reverse complement.
GGTTCAACGGGGTTCCGGGCGCGATCTCGTCGGCCCCGCCGAAGCACTTCTCGAGCGCCCTCGGCCAGATCGTCAACTTCCTCGGCACCCTTCAGAACGAGTGGGCCGGAGCGCAGGCGTTCAGCTCGTTCGACACCTATCTCGCACCCTTCGTGCGGCTCGACGGGCTCGACGAGCGAGCCGTGCGCCAGGGCATCCAGGAGCTCGTCTTCAACCTCAACGTCCCCTCGCGATGGGGCACCCAGACCCCGTTCACCAACCTGACCTTCGACTGGACCTGCCCCGACGACCTCGCCGACCAGCGCCCGCTCGTCGGCGGGCGCCTCGCCGACTTCACGTACGGCGATCTCGCGCCCGAGATGGCGATGATCAACCGCGCGTTCCTGTCGGTGATGACCGAGGGCGACGCCGACGGCCGGGCGTTCACCTTCCCCATCCCGACCTACAACATCACGAAGGACTTCGACTGGGACTCCCCCGAGGCCGACGCGCTGTTCCGGATGACGGCGAAGTACGGCCTGCCCTACTTCCAGAACTTCGTGAACTCCGACCTCGACCCCGGAATGATCCGCTCGATGTGCTGCCGCCTGCAGCTCGACCTCACGGAGCTCCTCAAGCGCGGCAACGGGCTGTTCGGCTCGGCCGAGCAGACCGGGTCGGTCGGGGTCGTCACGATCAACTGCGCGCGGCTCGGATTCGTGCACGCCGGCGACCGCGCGGGCCTGTACGCGCAGCTCGACCGGCTGCTGGAGATCGCGCGCGACAGCCTCGAGGCCAAGCGCACCGTCATCGGACGCAACCTCGACGCGGGCCTGTTCCCCTACAGCCGGCGCTACCTCGGCACCCTGGACAACCACTTCTCGACGATCGGCGTGAACGGGCTGAACGAGGCGGTGCGCAACTTCTCGGGCGACACGGATGACATCACGACCGAGGAGGGGATGCGGTTCGCCGCAGACCTGCTCGATCACGTGCGCGTACGCATGGTGGAGTTCCAGGAGCAGACCGGGCACCTCTACAACCTCGAGGCCACCCCGGCCGAGTCGGCGACCTACCGCTTCGCCCGCGCCGATATCGCGCGCTTCGCGGGCATCCGTCACGCCGGCACGACCGCCAACCCGTACTACACGAACTCGTCGCAGCTGCCGGTCGCGTTCACCGACGACCCATTCCTCGCGATGGAGCTCCAGGAGGGACTGCAGCAGAGGTACACCGGCGGCACCGTCCTGCACCTCTACATGGGCGAGGCCGCACCGACGGCGGCGGCGTGCAAGACCCTCGTCCGCCGTTCGCTCGAGCGGTTCCGCATCCCGTACATCACGATCACCCCCACGTTCTCGATCTGCCCCCAGCACGGGTACCTCTCGGGCGACCACGCGACGTGCCCTCAGTGCCTCGCCGAGTGCGAGGTCTGGACGCGGGTGATGGGCTACTTCCGCCCGGTCTCGTCGTTCAACATCGGCAAGAGAGGCGAGGCCGCCGAGCGTGTGGCGTTCTCGTACGAACGCGCCGCGGCGGTCGTGTGACGTGTCCGCTGTGGCGGGTCGCAGCGCTTCCGGGCTGCGCATCGCGGGACTCTCGCGGTTCTCGACGGTCGATTGGCCGGGGCACCTCGTGGCGACGGTGTTCCTGCAGGGGTGCCCGTGGGACTGCACCTACTGCCACAACCCCGATCTGATCGATCCGCGGACAAGCGGGGTGATGCCGTGGGCGGACGTCGCCGCCTTCCTCGGCGAGCGCCGCGGCCTGCTCGACGGGGTGGTCTTCTCGGGCGGTGAGCCGACGATGCAACGCGCCCTCCCCGACGCGATCGCACGGACCCGCGAACTCGGGTTCGACGTCGGACTGCATACGGGCGGCGCCTACCCGGACCTGCTCGAAGCCGTGCTGCCGGCCCTGTCGTGGATCGGCCTCGATATGAAAGCGGGGGCCGACGACTACGCCGGCGTGACGGGCCGGGGTCCGAGCGGACGCGCCGCACTGCGCTCGCTCGACCTCGTGGTCGCCGCTCAGCGCGAGCGCGCCGCCTCGCCGCATCCGCTCGATGTCGAGGTCCGCACGACCGTGCATCCCGACCTCATCGACGACGCCCGGCTCGGCGATCTCGGCGAGCTGCTGGCCGACCGCGGGGTGCGGCGGTGGGCGATCCAGCGATTCCGTGCGGCGGGCAGCCGGTGCGGCACGCCGGTCGCCGCCCCGCTGCGGCTCGACCGCGTGCCGCGAGAACGGTTCGAGCGCGTCGACGTGAGATGAGGCGCCGCGGTTGCGCGAACTCGGCACGAGTCAGCGCACGCCCCGCGCGGTGAGAGCGTCGCCGAGGTCGTCGGCGTGTTTCAGTGCCAGGACGATGAACGCCAGCGCGGAGGAACGGATGCCGCCTCCCGCGCCCCGCGCGCGGTGCGCGTCTCGCACCTCGCCTGCCAGGCGCGCGAGCGTCGGCACGGAGCCGAGCGCGACGACGAGGAGGAGGGAGATGCGCTCGGGGTCGGCGCCGATCGCCCGGGCGGGACGGAGGGCACGCTCGAAGAGGTCGAGCAGCGCGGCAACCGGCGTCGTCAGCGCCAGCAGGGCGGCGAGCAGGATCGCGGCCAGGATGCGCACGGTTCCGACCACGGCGGACTCGAGCCCCAGGAAGATGAGCTGGCCGGCGAGCGCGATGATCACGAGCCACCGCAGCGCCCGGATCTGTCGGACCAGCTCGCGCCAGCCCGTTCCGGGGACGGCGTAGCAGGCGAGGCACAGGGCGGCCGCACCGGCCGCAGTCGCCGGTGCAGCCGGGAGCAGCGACACCGTCATCACCAGGCCGAGGAGGAGCAGGGTCTTCGGCCCCGCCGGGAGCCGGTGCCACCCCCGCGCATCCGGACGATAGAGGGTCAGCATCGTGCCGCACCCGCCTCGGTAGACGTCATCGCCAGGTCCTCGCGTATGAATCGACGACCTCGGCCGCGTTTCCCACGTCGACGATGCGTCCCGCGGTGACGTGCACGCCGACCTCGCACCGCCGCGCGAGATCGAGGTCGTGGGTCACGAGCAGCAGTCGGTGGCCGGTGTCGCCGAGAAGATGACCGGCGATGCGGGCGGCGTTCCGCCCGTCGAGGAACGCGGTCGGCTCGTCCGCGACGACGAGCTCGGGGTCGCGGACGAAGGCTCCGCACAGGGCGAGCAACTGCTTCTGCCCGCCCGACAGCTCGTGCGCGGGGTGGTCACGGAGATCGGTCAGGTCGAACCGATCGAGCGCCCGGTCGACCCGTGCAACGCGGTCGGCGCGCGAGCCGCGATCGCCGCGAAGCGAGAAGGCGACGTCCTCGGCGACCGTGGGCATGACGATCTGCGCGTCCGGGTTGCTGAAGACGATCGCGACGCGGCGCCGCAGCTCGGCCGCATCCCGGACCGGGTCGCAGCCGAGCACCCGGACGGCTCCCGAGGTCGGCCGCACGAGTCCGCCGATGAGTCGGGCGAGCGTCGACTTGCCCGAACCGTTGTCGCCGACCACCGCGATCGTGCGCGCGTCGAGGCCGAGGGTGAGGGGTTCCAGCACCTGCACGTCCCCGAGGCGGACGGCCGCGGCCTCGAGACGGATGCCGACCGTCATGCCGGGGCGGCGGTCCGGGTCGGCGCATCATCGCCGGCCCGGGTGCTCGCACGCGGCGCCCACGTGCGCCGGAAGGCGCGAGGGTAGCCGCGCACGAGTGCTCCGACCACGAGCGTCGCGACGACGACCTTGACGATGTCGCCCGGGACGAAAGCGAGGTTCGCCAGCGCCGCCTGCTCGAGCGGCAGGCGCAGGACGAGGCTCTGGACCGGGATGCCGCACGCATACACGACGAGCACCCCGCCGATGAGGAGCCCGGCCGCGGTGCGCCACCACACGGGTCGCCGCCCGCCGGCGTGGACGATCAGCCCCACCACCACGGCGCCGACGAGCCAGCCGACGAGGTAGCCCGCCGTCGGGCCGGCGAAGACCGCGAGCCCGCCGCGGCCGCCCGCGAGGAGCGGAAGCCCCACGGCGACGAGAGCGAGGAAGGTGCCCACCGAGGCCGCGCCGACGACGGGCCCGAGAACGGCGCCGGCGAGCATCACGCCGAGGGTCTGCGCTGTGATCGGCACACCCCCGAACAGCGGGAACGAGCCGGGCAGCCCGAGCACGGCGATGAGGGCCGCGAACACCGCGGCGCGGGCGAGGTCGGTCGCATCGAGCGCGGCGCGCGACGCGGGGATCGACGGGGTCATGGCTCCTCCTGAACACCGTTCACGTGAACGGCGTTCAGGTAGAGTAGCGCCATGATCGCCGACGATTCAAACCGCGGAGGTCGCGCGCCCCGACGCTCGAGGGACGACGTGGTCGACGCCGCCCTCGAGCTGCTCGACCGGGTCGGCCTGCCCGATCTGTCGATGCGGCGCCTCGCCGAGCATCTCGGCGTGCAGCCGAGTGCCTTGTACTGGCACGTCGAGAACAAGCAGCAGCTGCTCGCGGCCGTGAGCGCGCGCATCCTCCGTCCGGTCAGCGCCGATGACGAGGCCGGCACGAGCCTCGACGCCGCCGCCCGAGACGTCGCCGTTCGCCTGCACGACAGCCTGCTCGCCTACCGCGACGGGGCCGAGGTCGTCTCCAGCTCGCTCGCGCTCGGGCTCGTCGAGCCACCCGCGCACGCGCGGCTCCGGGCGGTCGCACTCGAGCGCGGCGAGTCGGCTTCTCTCGCCGAGACGATCGCCGACACCGTCACCCATTTCGTCGTCGGTTTCACCTTCCACCAGCAGCAGCGCCGCAGCGCCGACGCGTGGGGCGCGGCCTCGGGTGACGTCGCTGCATCGCCCGCGCGCATCGCCGCCGGCGACGATGACGGCTTCACCGCGGCGCTCGACCTGATCATCGCGGGGGCGACGACGGTGCTCGCCGGCGGCGCCACACAGCATCCAGCGCCCCGGTGATGACGATCGTCACGACGTAGACGAGCAGGTCGCGCGCGTCGAACACCGTCCCGAGCACCAGGACCGCCGGCGGGAAGACGGTGGCCGCCCGCGCGGGCAGATCGCTCAGCTGCAACAGCTCGACGGCGATGCACCAGATGCCGGCGACCGCCGCGACGACGACGGTTGCGGCACGGGGTGCGACGGCGACGACGAGAGCGTAGATCAACACGGCGTAGAGCGCGTCACCGGCGATGTCGGTCGCGGCGGTGTCGGGCAGGATGCCGTGGACCACGAGCCCTGCCGCGACGACAGCGACGGCCAGCGCGGCCGCGCCCCAGCGCCGGGCTGCGCGGCCGGTGGTCACAGCCGGTCGCGGAGCCACGACGTCGAGACCGCCCGGGCCCCCACCGCCTCGACGCGAGCGCGCAGCTCGCGATCCGACGTCACGACGCTGACCCGCTCACCCGCGGCCACGGCGGCGGTGGTCGCGTCGACGATCGCATCGTCACCGGCGGCCGGTGCGCGAGCGAGCTCGACCCCCGCGGGGGCGGTGACGTCGCGCGCCTGCCCCTCGACGACGGCGACCACGCGCGGGAACCAGATGTCTTCGGGGAGCTCCAGGTCCGCGGCATCCATCCCCCGCTCGGCCAACGCCGCCACCTGGGCGAGCAGCCGCTCGGCGGCACCGGCCCGATCGCGCCACCAGCCGTCGGGGACCGAACCGACCACGTTCGCGACGTCGACGATGACGGTCGGGCGTAGCGAGAGCAGGCCGCGCAGCCGGGGCCAGGATGCCGCGAACCCGGGATGCAGCGGGAAGGACTCGACCTCATCGATGGGAACCCACGCGAGCTCGCGACTCTCGGGATCGCTGATGACCGGGTGGAAGGGCGTCGTGACGTCGGCCACGAGGGTGCCGTAGGTCCACACCCCGACATCCAGCACGGACAGGAACCGCGGCGCAACGGCGTCCGCGGGAACGCCGGCTTCCTCCGCCGACTCGCGCAATGCTCCGTCGCGCGCGGACTCCCCCGCGTGACGCGCGCCGCCGGGAAGACCCCAGGTGTCGCCGAAGTGGCTCCACGACACCCGATGCTGCAGCAGCACGCCCCGCTCCGGATCGATGGCCAGCAGGCCCGCGGCACCGAAGCGCCCCCAGTACCGCTCGCCCGACGGCGCCACGACCCACGCGTCGCCGGGATCGCGCGGGCCGTGCGGCGGGCGCGGGGCGGCGGCGGGATCGTCGGTCATCCTCACAGCCTGACACAGCCGCGGTCCGCGGGCCCGTGATTGGCATCGTGTTACCAGCCGGGTCTCCCCGGTGCTGCGGCGCACAATGGGGACGTGGAGTACGAGATCGATGACTCACCCGCCCGCATCCAGCGCGACGTCGTATGGCGCTGGCTCTCGTCCGAGGCCTACTGGGGCCGCTGGCGCGAGCGCTCCGTGCTCGAGGCGCAGCTCGACGCGGCCTGGCGGGTCGTCGGGGCCTATCGCGCCGACACCGGAGAACAGATCGGCTTCGCCCGCGCGGCATCCGATGGCGCGAGCTTCGCCTATCTCGCCGATGTCTTCGTCGTCGCCGAGCACCAGGGCGCGGGCGTCGCGCACCGTATCCTCCGGCGCATGATCGACGAGGGCCCCGGGCACGACTTCCGCTGGACGCTGTTCACGCGCGACGCGCACAGCCTCTACGCCGAATTCGGCTTCGAGACCCCCGACGAGACCGCGATGGTGCGTCGCGCGTCACCCGCCAAGCGCTAGGCAGCAGAAACCGGTGGACGCGCTCCGGCAGCGATCAGCACGGCGCTGCCTGTGGATAGTCGAGGCGCGATGTCGGAGGTCCGTGACAAGATTCGAACATGCATTCGCATGATGGGCTCGGCGGCGGGATGGGTAGCGACGGTGATGTCGATGCCCTCGCTCAGCTGGTCGCGGATGCGGAGGGGGCGGCGGACGTCGTTCGGGCTGGTCAGGTGCGTGAGGTTCGGGTGCTCGCCGCGGCCGGGGTGCTCGCGGAGAAACAGGCGGCCGGGGCATCGGAGAAGGTCAAGGCGCGCGAGATGGCGCTGCGGGGCATCGCGGCTGAACTCGCCGGGGTGTTCGTCGCGACCGACCGGACGCTGCAGCGGCGGATCGACGAAGCGCGGGACCTGGTTGAGAACTACCCGGTGACGATGGCCGCGTGGGAGGACGGGCGCATCGTCCGCGGGCATGTGCGGGTGATCCAGGAGGTCGGATGCCTCGTGCCCGTGGCGGATCGGGCGGAGTTCGAACGCGTCGCGGTTGAGCGGTGCGAGGGCGAGACGCCCAACCGGGTGCGCGAGGCGCTGCGGATGATCGCCGAGCGGATGCACCCGCGGACGTTCACCGAACGGCACGAGGAGGCCGCGGCGGGACGGTGCGTGCGGGTGCAGGCCGGGGCCGATGGGATGTCGGACCTGATCGCGACGCTGCCGACGGTGATCGCGGATGGGATTGTTGACCGGCTGACGCGGCAGGCCCGGGAGATCATCAACGCGCGGGCGCAGGTTGATGCGCCTGGCACGCCTGACACTCGAGCCGACGCGAACGGCGGCTCACCCGATGCCGACACGACGATTCGCGACGGGTCGTCGTTCATCGACGATGCGCGATCGATCGACCAGGTCCGCGCCGACGTGTTCTCCGACCTCCTCCTCGCGGGGGCGCCGGCCCTCGACCCGACTGGCACCGGTGACGGGAAGGGAACGCTCGGGGCGATCCGGGCACACGTGCAGGTCGCCGTGTCCGCACTCACGCTGATGGGTCAGGACGACGGGCCCGCTGACCTGGCCGGGCGCTCGCCCATCGACGCCGCCACTGCACGCGAACTCGCGGGCAACGCAACCTCGTGGGATCGGTTGCTGACCCACCCGGTCACGGGAACCGTGCTCGAATGCGACACCTACCGGCCCACGGCGGCGATGGTGCGGCTGCTGCGGGCACGGGACCGGCACTGCCGGTTCCCCGGATGCCCGGCAGCCCGCCATCCGGTGCGAACTCGACCACACGATCGCCGCATCCGACGGCGGGGCGACACATGTCTGCAACCTCGCCAACCTCTGCAAACGCCATCACGACGTCAAACACCACACCCGATGGCGAGTACGACAACTCGCGGGCGGAAGGCTGATCTGGCCCTCACCCACCGGGCGGATCTACCGCGAAGACGCACCACCACCGCTCGTCGCCTCCACGGTCGCCACCACGACCACGGATCCACCCGGCCCGGGGGCTCCACCGTTCTGAGCACGAGCGGCCGCGGGGTGCTGCGCCGGACGTCAGCGCTGGCGCTTCTCCCGCACCCGCATGTTCGTCACGATCGGCGTGCCCTCGAAGCCGAAGATCTCGCGCAGCCGTCGCTGGATGAACCGGCGGTAGCCCGGGTCGAGGAACCCGGTCGTGAACAGCACGAATGTCGGCGGACGCGTCGACGCCTGGGTCCCGAACAGGATGCGGGGCTGCTTGCCGCCGCGCAGCGGGTGCGGGTGCTCCGCGACGAGCTCGGCGAGGAACGCGTTGAACTTGCCCGTCGGGATGCGCTGGTCCCACGACTGCAGCGCGGTCTCGAGAGCGGGAACCAGCTTGTCGAGGTGACGACCGGTACGGGCCGAGAGGTTGACGCGCGGCGCCCACGTGACGTGCGCGAGGTCCTGCTCGATCTCGCGCTCGAGGTAGCGGCGACGGTCGGCGTTGTCCATGTCGGCGTCGTTGAGGCGGTCCCACTTGTTGAACGCGAGCACGAGCGCTCGACCGGACTCGAGCACGAGGTCGATGATGTTGAGGTCCTGCACGCTGATCGACTCGGTCACGTCGAGCACGACGACGGCGACCTCGGCCTTCTCGAGGGCCGCTGACGTGCGCAGCGACGCGTAGAAGTCCGCACCCTGCTGCAGGTGCACCCGTCGACGGATGCCGGCCGTGTCGACGAGTCGCCACAGCTTGCCGCCGAGTTCGACGACCTCGTCGACGGGGTCGCGGGTCGTGCCCGCGAGGTCGTTCACGACGACGCGCTCCTCGCCCGCGGCCTTGTTGAGCAGCGACGACTTGCCGACGTTCGGGCGCCCCAGGATCGCGACGCGACGGGGTCCGCCCAGCTCGTTCTTCGCGACGGCCGAGACCTCGGGGAGCACCTTCATGATCTCGTCGAGAAGATCCGCGACTCCACGCCCGTGGATGGCCGAAACGGGGTGCGGCTCGCCCAAGCCGAGGTTCCACAGCGCCGCAGCCTCGGGCTCCTGGCGCGCGTCATCGATCTTGTTCGCGATGAGGAAGACCGGCTTGTCGCTCTTGCGCAGCAGACGGACGACGGCCTCGTCGGTGGCGGTGGCCCCGACCATCGCGTCGACGACGAACAGCACGACATCCGCGAGGTCGATCGCGACCTCGGCCTGCGCGGCCACCGAACGGTCGATGCCGCGGGCGTCGGGCTCCCACCCGCCGGTGTCGACGAGGGTGAAACGGCGGTCCATCCACTCGGCCTTGTAGCTGACGCGGTCACGCGTGACACCCGGGGTGTCCTCGACGACGGCTTCGCGCCGACCCAGGATGCGGTTGACCAGCGCCGACTTCCCGACGTTCGGACGCCCGACGATGGCGACCACCGGCAGCGCCGGGAGCACCTCGACGACCTCGCCACCCGCGGTCAGGCCCGCGAGCAGGTCGGCATCCTCATCATCGAGCTCGTAGTCGGCGAGGGTCGCCCGCAGCGCGGCGGCCCGCTGGTCGGCGAGCTCCTCGTCGAGGTTCGCGAGCTTCTCCTCGAGCTGGTCGGGACCGCCCTGGTACTCGTCTTCGGTCGTAGCCATCAGTTCTCTCCTGTCGCGGTGCGAACGACGTCGATGACGGCGTCCACGGTCCGATCGAAGTCCAATTCGGTCGAGTCGACCACCACGACGCCGGGCGCCGCGGTGAGGAAGTCGACGACCTTCGAGTCCGACGCGTCACGCCGGTGGAGCGCCTCGGCGACAGCCGCGGCATCCTCCCCCGTGAGCTCGGCGCTGCGGCGCGCGGCGCGCACCTCGGGGCTGGCGGTCAGCAGGATGCGCACGGGCGCATCGGGGAAGACCACGGTGGTGATGTCCCGCCCCTCGACGATGACACCGGCCGATCCGGATGCCGCGACGAGCGCCCGGAACAGGACGTTCACGCGCTCGCGCACTTCGGGCACGCGTGCGACGCCGCTGACGGCCGCCGAGACGCGGGGCTCGCGGATCTCATCGGTGACGAAGACGTCGCCGACGCGGACCCAGTGGTCATCGGGGTCGAGCGAGATCGCGTAGTCGAAACCGTCGAGGGCGCGCACCACGGCGTCCGCGTCGGCGGTGTCGTCATCGCGCTCGAGCACGCGCCACGCCAGCGCACGGTAGGCGGCGCCGGTGTCGAGGAAGCCGTAGCCGAGCACGCGGGCGGCCTGCTTCGACACGCTCGACTTGCCGCTGCCGGCGGGACCGTCGATCGCGACGGTCACCGGGAACGATTCAGGCACCGGAGACGATTCAGGCATGGGGAACACTCGCGATCTTCCAGCCGCGCTTCTCGAGCCCGGCGACGGCTTCATGGACGGCGCTGGGGACGACGCTCAGCTCGGCCAGCCCGAACTGCGCGCCTGGGGAGTGCTCGAGGCGGAGGTCCTCGATGTTCACCCCGAGCTCGCCGAGGTCGCCGAACAGGCGCCCGAGCTGACCCGCGGTGTCGTCGACGCGCACGACGATCTGCTCGAACCGGCGGTTCTGGCCGTGCTTACCGGGCAGGCGCTCGACGCCCTCATTGCCACGACGGATGGTGTCGGCGAGCGCGCGGCGGGCACCGGGAGCCGCCGGGTCGCGCAGCGCGTCGGCCACCGCCCGCAGGTCGCCCGCCAGCTCATCGAGCACGGCGACGACGGGAGCCGCATTCGCGCCGAGGATCTGCACCCACAGTTCGGGAGCGGATGCCGCGATGCGCGTCGTGTCGCGCACGCCCTGACCGGTCAGGCGCAGGGATCCCTCGGGAGCGGCGACGAAGCGTCCGGCGAGGAGGCTCGCCACCAGCTGCGGGACGTGCGAGGTGAGGGCAACCGCTTCGTCGTGCTCCTGCGGTGTCATCTCGAGCGGCATCGCGCCGAGGTCGAGCGCGAGCCCTTCGACGACCGCGAGATCGGAGGCGCGCGTCTCATCGTCACGGCACACGACCCACGGGCGACCGACGAAGATGTCCGCGCGCGCCGAGATCGCACCGCCCCGCTCGCGGCCGGCGAGCGGGTGCGAGCCGATGTAGTGGGTGAGGTCGACCCCGCGCTTGCGCAGCTCGAGGTAGGGCTCGAGCTTGACGCTCGCGACGTCCGTCACGACGACGCCGGGGTGGGCGCGCAGCTCGCGCTCGATCACATCCGCCGTGACGTCGGGCGGCACCGCGACCACGATGAGGACGGGGCGGTCGTCCGGGGCCGCGAGCCGGCCCGCGCCGTAGTCGACGGCGAGCCGCAGCTGAGCGGGCGAAGCGTCGTCGAGGACGACGTCGACGCCGAGCAGACGCAGGGCGTGACCGATGCTCGAGCCGAGCAGGCCCGCGCCGACGATGCGCACGGTGCCGGCCGTGCGCGCGGCACGGCCGGGGCGCACGGGATCGAGCGAGGAATCGGTCACGGGTTCTCCGGAGAAGTCGGGTGCTCGGGGGCACCGTCGGCGCTGCGCGAGAGCGTCAGCAGCGCACCGCGTTCCACTGTAGTCAACTCCCGGGCGCGTCCCGCCGGGAGGGTTCCCAGGTGAAGCGGCCCGAACTGTCGCCGCACGAGCTCGAGAACCGGATGCCCGACCTCGGCCATCATGCGCCGCACGATGCGATTGCGGCCCGAGTGGAGCGTCAGCTCGACGAGGCTCGTCTCACCCGACGTGTCGAGCAGCCGCGCCTTGTCGGCCGCGATCGGGCCGTCGTCGAGCTCGACGCCTTTCGTCAGCCGTGCGATCGTCTGCGGGGTCACGCGCCCGCGCACCTTCGCGATGTACACCTTCGTCACCCCGAACGAGGGGTGGGCCAGGACGTGGGCGAGCTCGCCGTCGTTCGTGAGCACGAGCAGACCGCTGGTCTCGGCATCCAGGCGGCCGACGTTGTACAGGCGCTCGTCCCAGTCCTTCGTGAACCGGCGCAGGTCGGCGCGGCCCTTCTCGTCCTTCATCGAGCTGACGACACCCGTCGGCTTGTTGAGCATGACGTAGCGCTTCGTCGTGTCGAGCTGCACGGCCGTGCCGTCGACGTCGACCCTGTCGGCAGCCGGGTCGATGCGGCTGCCGAGCTCGGTCACGACGACGCCGTTGACCCGGACGCGTCCCTCGACGATCAGCTGCTCGCACACGCGGCGCGACGCCACCCCGGCATTGGCCAGGACCTTCTGCAGGCGTACCCCTTCGGCATCCGTCATCGCGTCGCCTCTCCTTCGAAACCGTCGGCGCCGTCGTCGAGCAACGGCGAAATGGGCGGCAGCTCGTCGAGCGAGTTGATGCCGAGGTTGACCAGCAGCGCGTCGGTCGTGCCGTACAGGATGGCACCGGTCTCGGGGTCGTGACCGACTTCCGTCACCAACCCGCGCGAGAGCAGGGTGCGCACGACCGAATCGACGTTGACGGCGCGGATCGACGCCACCTGACTGCGCGACACCGGCTGCTTGTACGCGATGACCGCGAGGGTCTCGAGGGCTGCCTGCGAGAGCCGCGACGGCGCCTGCGTGTTGACGAACTCGCTCACGAGGGCGTCGTGCTCCGCTCGCACGTACATCCGCCACCCGCCGCCCACTTCGCGCAGCTCGAAGCCGCGACGCGGCCCGCCCGTCTCGCCGTCGTAATCGGCGACGAGCCCGGCGACCGCCTGCCGCACGGCTGCGACGGGCGCCCCGACGGCGGCGGCAAGGGAGACGAGGCTCTGCGGCTCGTCGACGATCAGCAGAACCGCCTCGAGCCGCCGCGCGACGTCCGCGATCGGGTTGGCCACGGTCGGTGTCGGGTCATCGGTCATAGTCGGCTCCCAGGGTGGCGAGGTTCTCCTCGGACCAGCGCTCCGCGGTCCAGCGCAGCGTCAGCTCGCCGAGCGGCTCGAGCTGCTCGAACGACAGCGCCGCGTGACGGTAGAGCTCGAGCACGGCGAGGAAACGGGCCACGACGACGCCGGGCTGCGCGACCCCGGCGACGAGTTCACGGAAGTTCAGGGTACCCGCGCCGCGCAGCAGCGTCACGACGATGGCCGCCTGCTCGCGGATCGACACGAGCGGAGCGTGCAGGTGGTCGAGCCCCACGACGGGGATCTCCTTCGGAGCGAACGCGAGCATCGCCAGTGCCGCGAAGTCGTCGGGGGTCAGCGTCCACACGAGCTCCGGCGCGGCCGCGCGGTACTTCTCGTCGAGGCGAACCGACCGGGTGTGACGACGGTCCTCGGCGACGACCCGCTCGGCGAACCAGCCGGCGACCTGCTTGAACGCGCGGTACTGCAGCAGACGGGCGAACAGCAGGTCGCGCGCTTCGAGCAGCGCCACCGACTCGGCGTCGATGAGCTCGCCCTGCGGCAGGAGCCCGGCGACCTTCATGTCCAGCAGCGTCGCGGCGACGACGAGGAACTCCGAGGCGGCGTCGAGCTCTGCGGGCTCGAGCCCGCGCAGGTAGCCGATGAACTCATCGGTGACCTTGCTGAGCGACACCTCGGTGATGTCGAGCTCGTGCTTGCCGATGAGGTTCAGCAGCAGGTCGAAGGGGCCGTCGAAGTTCGTCAGCGAGACCCGGAAGCCCGGACCGTTCGGATCGCCCGCGTCGGGTTCGGCCGGCCCGGCCGCATCGACGATCCCGTCAGGCGACGGCGCCACGGGCGACGAGCTCCCGCGCGAGACGCAGGTAGGCCTGCGCGGCCTGATGCTCCGGCGCGAAGGTGATGATCGGGACCCCCGCGACCGACGCATCGGGGAACTTCACGGTGCGCCCGATGACCGTCTCGAGTACGTCGTCGCCGAAGGCCTCCACGACGCGTTCGAGCACCTCGCGCGAGTGGAGGGTGCGCGGGTCGTACATCGTGGCGAGGACGCCGTCGAGCTCGATGGACGGGTTCAGCCGGTCGCGCACCTTGTCGATCGTCTCGATCAGCAGCGCGACGCCGCGCAGCGCGAAGAACTCGCACTCGAGCGGGATGAGCACGCCGTGGCTCGCCGTCAGCGCGTTGACCGTGAGCAGCCCGAGCGAGGGCTGGCAGTCGACGAGGATGACGTCGTACTCGGACGAGACCCCGCGCAGCACGCGCGCCAGGATCGTCTCGCGGGCGACCTCGTTGACGAGGTGCACCTCGGCCGCCGAGAGGTCGATGTTCGCGGGGATGACGTCGAGCCCGGGCACAGACGTCTCGACGATGACCTCGTGAGGGTCGCGCTTGGTGTCGAGCAGCAGGTCGTAGATCGTCGGCACGTCGTGCGTCGCGATTCCGAGGCCCGCCGACAGCGCCCCCTGCGGGTCGAAGTCGACGGCGAGCACCTTGCGACCGTACTCGGCGAGCGCGGCGGCGAGGTTGATCGTCGTCGTGGTCTTGCCGACGCCGCCCTTCTGGTTGCAGAGGGCGATGATGCGGGCCGGGCCGTGACCATCGAGCTTCGGCGGGGTCGGGAAACCTCGGTATGGCCGACCGGTGGGTCCGATCGGGGTGTCCTCCGTGGGGGCCTTCCCGGCCTTCCGCGACTTGTCCGTCACCGAGACTCCTGCTTTCCGTAGCGTGCGATCGATTCTCGCACAGGCACCCGGCGTGAGCCGATACGTTCGTCGGACGCGCGGGGCAGAAGTGGCCTGGGCCGACGCCCGAGGCGACACCAGCACCGCCGATCCGACGAACGTATCGCCGCAACGCCTCCGGGTCATAGGCTCCCGAGCACGTCGAGCCGCAGCTGGGCGGCGACGGCGATCAGCAGGTAGTCGACGACCACGACGAGGGGCGTCCACGCCAGCAGCAGCGCGCCGACGCGCTGCGGCGCGCGGCCCCAGACACCCTCGCGCAGCGTCCAGCCGAGAGTCGTCCAGAACAGCGGGATCGTCACGAGCCACACGACCATGCACCACGGGCAGAGCGAGCCGTACTCGAACACGCTGCGGTAGGCGAAGACATGGACGAGCGCGAACGCCGCCGCGACGAACCCCGCGTACACCCGCCAGTACCAGGGACGCAGCCCGCCCGGCGCCGCGAGCCCGGAGGCTCCCGCGTAGATGGCGCCCGGGAAGAGCACGATCCCGATGATCGAGTTGCTGAACCCGAGCAGGTTCCCGCCGGGGCTCAGCAGGTTGGGGCCGCACGTGACGATCGGGCTGATGTCGCACGAGATGAGGGCTTCGGCACCGGTGAGCTGGCCGACGTACTCGTGGTAGAGCAGGAACGACACGATCCAGCCCGCGACGCCCGCCACGATCCAGACGACGGCGAGCGCGGGGCCGGGACGGATGCCGCGCCTGTTCTCCGAAACGGCGGCGGATGCTGCGGTGGGCATGCTGTCATCCTGCGGCGCCGGTACCGCGCCCGCGGCCGCCCCGTGCCGGGAAAAACCGGGTTCGACCGGATGCCGCGAGCCCCGCCCGAGCTTCAGCGCCAGGTGGCGGTGAGGAGACCTGCGACGACCCCGAAGACGAGGGGCAGCAGGCAGCCGATGGCGACGGGGCGACCGACCGCGGGCCGGGTGAACAGGAGCGCTCGCGTCTCGGCCCGTTCCGCGTCGGTGCTGCGCAGCGCGCCGCCCGGCGACGGCTCCGGGTGAGCGGTCGCGGCATCCTCCATACGCGCGGCGATCGCGAGCAGGTCCTCGGTCCAGCGCCAGAACGGGGCGGTCCAGCGCGCCAGCGCGCCACGGGAGAGGAAGTACACGTGTCGGCCGACGGTCTCGACGTCGACGTCGGGCGCGACCGCCGCCAGGCCGGAGCGCACGGACGGCGTGAGCATCCGGCGAACACGGTCGCCGTCGGCGGGCGCGCACCAGACGCCGAAGTGCTCGTCGAACCCGCCACCGATCTCGATCCGCTCCTGCCCGAGGGGCGGACGCCAGGAGGGCGCGCCCGGCGCGTGCACCGCGACCAGGCTCGCCCGCGGCAGCTCGGCGGCGAGGCCTACGCGGAGATACGTCAGCGAGTGCGGCATCCGATAGCGGCCGATCCAGGTGTCGAACGAATAGTCCGCCGACCGGAACGGGCGCGGCTCGCTCCCCGTCACGACAGCGGTCGCCATCCGGCGCTTGCCGAGGCCGAAGACGGTCGCACTCTCCTGCGGGTCGTCCTCGCGGTGGCGCAGACCGAGCCGGTTCGCGGTCGCGAACCCTTCCAGACGGTACAACGCGGCGTCGGCCTCCTGCCGGGCGCGACGCATCCCGCCGAAGCGACTCACCGCGAGTGGCAGCACCATCACCGCCGCGATCACGATGTTCGACCACGACAGGCCCGAGCCGCCTGCCATCGATTGGATGAAGAGGACGAAGAGCAACGCGAGCACGCCCACCCCGAGCACCAGCACCGCCGAGACGAACACCGCTCGCACGGCGACCAGCCATGAGGCGCGCCGGCCCGCTTCGCCACGGAGCCCCTCTTCGCCAGGCTCGGGGAGCGGGGTCGTGAGCGCCTCGGTGCCGAACGGGGTGGCGCCGGCGTCGTCCCGGGGTGCGCCGCTGCTCATGCCCCTATCCTGCCGTGCCGGGGCTGCGACGCCGTCCGCTTGTACCCCGTCTCAGCGCGCGCGAGGATGCGACGTGGCGTAGATCTCCCGCAACGCGTCGACCGTGACGTGCGTGTAGATCTGGGTGGTGGCGACCGACGCGTGCCCGAGCAGCTCCTGCACGACGCGGACGTCGGCCCCGCCCTGCAGCAGGTGCGTCGCGAACGAATGCCGCAGGGTGTGCGGCGACACATGCGCCGTCAGTTCCGCGCGCTCGGCCGCCTGCTGGATGATCAGCCACGCGCTCTGCCGCGACAGCGGAGCACCGCGGACGCCGAGGAAGAGCCGGGGCGTCGCGCGTCCGCGCCGGGAGAGCTCCGGCCGGCCCCGCGCCAGATAGGCCTCGACGGCAGCGCGCGCGTACGAGCCGACCGGGACGATCCGCTCCTTCGCGCCCTTACCGCGAACGCGCAGCACGTCGCCGAGGGCGAGGTCGTCGACATCCAGCTGCACGATCTCGGACACGCGCGCGCCCGTCGCATAGAGCAGCTCGAGCAGCGCTCGATCCCGCAGCGCGGCGATGTCGGTCGCGGCGACATCGCCCGGAGCGGGACCCGCCGCGTCGAGCAGACTCTCGACCTGGTCGATCGTCAGAGCTTTCGGCAGGCGCCGCGGCGTCTTGGGCGGGCGCAGCCGCTGCGTGGGATCGGCATCGACGATGCCTTCACGGGCGAGGAAGCGGTGCCACCCGCGCAGCGACGACTGCAGCCGCGCCAGCGACGTGGCCGCCGGCGGCGGGTCGGCGGATGCCGCCTCCTCGGCGAACCGGGTCACGACCTCAGCCGTGATCTCGGACGTGTCACCGATCCCCTGCTCGGCGAGCCACGCGGTGTACGCGTCGAGATCGCGCCGGTAGGCCGCGACCGTGTGCGCCGACAGCCCCCGCTCGACCGAGATGTGGCGCAGGTACGCCGCGACGGCGCGGTCGAGCCGCACGTCCGTCAGCCCCGGCGCAGCCGTTCGGCTGCCGCCAGCACGCCCGTCGCCAGGATGCCGTTGCGGAACCGTCCCGCGAGCACGCCGTCGACGACCTCCGTGAGCGGTACGCGCTCGACGCGCATGTCGGCTTCCTCGTCCTCGCGCTCGTACGCGCTCGGCGCCGGACTGAGGCCGCGCGCGAGGAAGACGTGGATGACCTCGTCGTTGCCCCCGGGCGTCGTGAAGATGCTGACGAGCGGCTCGAGCGACGCCGCCACCAGGTCGACCTCTTCGGCGAGTTCCCGCCGCGCGGTCTCGATCGGGGGCTCGCCGGCGACGTCGAGCAGCCCCGCGGGGATCTCCCAGTCGCGATGACGGATCGGATGCCGGTACTGCTGGATCAGCACGACGCGCTCTTCGTCGTCGATCGCGACGACCGCGGCCGCCCCGGGGTGGTCCACGAACTGGCGCGTGATCTCCCCGTCACCGAAACGCACCGTCTCGCTCCGCACGTCCCAGACGTGCCCCGAGTACACCAGCTCGCTCGAGATGACCTCGGGCTCGACGGGCTCGTCGCGCAGCTCAGGCATCCTCGACCTCGAACAGCTCGCTCGCGCGGTGCCGGTCGAGGGCGGCGGCGACCAGCCCACGGAACAGCGGGTTCGCCTCGGTCGGACGCGACCGGAGCTCGGGGTGGGCCTGCGTCGCGATGTAGTACGGGTGCACGTCGCGCGGCAGCTCGACGTACTCGACGAGGTTGCGGTCGGGTGACAGGCCCGAGAAGACCAGGCCGGCCTCGGCGATCTGGTCGCGGTACCGGTTGTTCACCTCGTAGCGGTGGCGGTGGCGCTCGGAGGCCTTCGTCGCCCCGTACACCTCGGCCGCGAGCGAGCCCTCGGCGAGGTCGGCCTCGTACAGGCCCAGGCGCATCGTGCCGCCGAGGTCGCCGCCGGCGATGATGTCGACCTGCTCGGCCATCGTCGCGATGACGGGGAACTCGGTCTCCGGGTCGAACTCGCTCGACGACGCACCGGCGAGGCCCGCCATGTTGCGGGCGTACTCGATCACCATGCACTGCAGCCCCAGGCAGATGCCGAGGGTCGGGATGCCCTGCTCGCGCGCGAACTTCAGCGCGCCGAGCTTGCCCTCGATGCCGCGGATGCCGAAGCCGCCGGGCACGACGATGCCGTCGACGCTCGCGAGCGCCTTCTCGGCGCCCTCGGGGGTCTCGCACAGATCGGAGGGGATCCAGGTGACGTTGACCTTGGTCTCCTGCGCGAAGCCGCCGGCCTTCAGCGCCTCGGTGACCGAGAGGTACGCGTCGGGAAGATCGATGTACTTGCCGACGAGACCGATCGTGACCTCGTGCTTGGGGTTGTGGACGGCGTCGAGCACCTTGCTCCACCGCGTCCAGTCGACGTCGTCGGCCTTCTCGGCCAGCCCGAGCCGGCGCGTGATGTACGCGTCGAGACCCTGATCGTTCAGGGTCGAGGGGATGTCGTAGATGCTCGGCAGGTCGACGGTGTTCACGACGCCCTCGACGTCGACATCGCACATGAGCGCGATCTTGTTGCGGTTGCTCTCGCTGACGGGGCGGTCGCTGCGCAGCACGAGGGCGTCGGGCTGGATGCCGACCTGGCGGAGGGCCGCGACGGAGTGCTGCGTCGGCTTCGTCTTCTGCTCGCCCGAGGCGCCCATGAACGGCACGAGCGAGACGTGCACGAAGAACACGTTGTCGCGGCCGAGCTCGTGGCGCAGCTGACGGGCCGCTTCGAGGAACGGCTGCGACTCGATGTCGCCGACGGTGCCGCCGACCTCGGTGATGATGACGTCGGGGCGGGGCTCCTCGGTCGCCTGCAGCCGCATCCGGCGCTTGATCTCGTCGGTGATGTGCGGGATGACCTGGACGGTGTCGCCGAGGTACTCGCCGCGGCGCTCCTTGGCGATGACCTGCGAGTAGATCTGGCCCGTCGTGACGTTCGCCGCCTGGCTCAGCTCGATGTCGAGGAACCGCTCGTAGTGTCCGATGTCGAGATCGGTCTCGGCGCCGTCATCGGTCACGAAGACCTCACCGTGCTGGAACGGGTTCATCGTGCCCGGGTCGACGTTCAGATACGGGTCGAGCTTCTGCATCACGACGCGAAGACCGCGTGCGGTGAGGAGGTTGCCGAGACTCGCGGCGGTCAGTCCCTTACCGAGAGAAGAGACCACACCACCGGTCACGAAGATCTGCTTGGTGGTGTTCTGGGAAGAGGCCGCGCGATGAGTGTCCGTCACGGGCTTCTATTCTATCAGTCAGGAACGCGAGAGGTTCAGCAGTTCTCGGGCGTGCTCGATCGCGGCGCCCGAATCCGGCAGGCCCGACAGCAGACGCGCCATCTCGGCCTCGCGGTCGCCGCCCTCCAGCCGCCGGACGCTCGACGCGGTCACCGAGCCGTCGTTCGACTTCACGACGGTCAGGTGGTTCGTCGCGAAAGCGGCGACCTGGGCGAGGTGGGTCACGACGATCACCTGGCTCGTCTCGGCGAGCCGGGCGAGCCGGCGCCCGACCTCGATCGCCGCGGCGCCGCCGATTCCGGCATCCACTTCGTCGAACACGAACGTCGGCACGGGGTCGGTTCCCGCGATCACGACCTCGATCGCGAGCATGACCCGGCTGAGCTCACCGCCCGAGGCGCCCTTGGCGACCGGACGGGGCTCGGCGCCGGGGTGAGGCGCGAGCAGGATCGTGACGTCGTCGCGCCCCGAGACCGATGGCGTGCCGGGCTCGACCGTGACGACCAGGCGCGCGTCGGGCAGGGCGAGTTCGCGGAGCTCCGCCGTGACCGCGGCACCGAGTCGCTCCGCGGCGGCAGTGCGGGCCGCGGTCAGCTCGGCGGCGGCGGCATCCAGCGCCTCGGCGAGCTCGTCGCGCTGAGCGCGCAGGCGCTCGATGCGGTCGCCGTCGTCGTCGAGCTCCATGAGCCGTGCGGATCCGCTCTCGAGCAGCGCGAGTGCTTCGTCGAGGGTGCCGTGCACGCGCAGCAGACCGCCGAGCGCGGCGCGCCGCTCCTCGACGGCCGCGAGTTCCTGCGGCCCGCTCTCATCGAGATCGGCGAGGTACGCGCTCAGCCCTGTCACGAGGTCGGCGGCGCGGTAGCCGAGGTCGGCCAGCGGCTCGACGAAAGCGGCGAGGGCCGTGTCGCTCGCCGCCGAGCGCTCGATCGCGCGCCGGGCCTCGGCGAGCAGAGACACCGCGTCGGGCAGCTCGTCGTCGTTCGAGAGCGCGTCGTGCGCCGTCGCAGCGGCGGCACGCAGCTCTTCGACGTTGGCGAGCTTCTCGGCCCGCTCGGCGAGCGCCGCGTCCTCCCCCGGCTGCGGGGCGACGGCCTCGATGTCGGCGATGCGCGCGCGCAGGTCGTCGGCCTCGCGGCGGCGCGCGTCGCGATCGGCGTCGAGCTGCGTCAGTTCTGCGTCGACGGCACGCCAGGCGTCGAACGCCGCGCGGTAGCGGTCGCGCGCCGTGGTGATCTCGGGGCCGCCGAAGCGGTCGAGTGCGTCGCGCTGGGCGGTGGCCGACTTCAGCCGCAGCTGGTCGGACTGCCCATGGACGACGATGAGCTGTTCGGCGAGCTCGGCGAGTACGGCCGCCGGCGCGGGACGCCCGCCCACGCTGGCGCGACTACGACCTTCGCTCGACAGCACGCGTCCCAGATACAGCTCGGAGCGGCCTCCGCCGATCGGCTCGACGTCTCCCCCGGCTTCGCGGACGCGTTCGGCGACGGGTCCGCCCTCGTCGATGATCCAGACGCCGTCGACCGATGCCTGCGGCGCGCCCGCACGCACGGCGCCCGAGTCGGCCCGCTGGCCGAGCAGCAGCCCGAGTCCGGTGACGACCATCGTCTTGCCCGCGCCCGTCTCGCCCGTGATCGCGGTGAACCCGGGACCCATCGGCAGCGTCGCCTCGGCGATGACACCGAGGCCGCGCAGGCGCATCTCTTCGATCACGAGGCGCCCTCCCGCTGCTCGAGACTGGGACCACGCCACCCGACCACCGGCAACCGGAACTTCCGGACGAGCCGGTCGGTGAAGGCGGCCGGATGCAGCCGGGCCAGGCGAACCGGGGTCTTCGAACGGCGCACGACGACGCGTGCTCCGGGAGGCAGCTCCTGCGAGCGGCGTCCGTCGGCCCAGAGGATGCCGGTGCCGTTCGTACCCGCGCCGACCTCGATCGCGACGGATGCCTCCGGGCTGATCACGAGCGGGCGTGCGAACAGCGCGTGCGCGGAGAGCGGCACCACCGCGACCGCCTCGACGTCCGGCCAAATCACGGGACCGCCGGCGGAGAAGTTGTACGCCGTCGACCCGGTCGGAGTCGCGATCACCACTCCGTCGCAGCCGAAGGCCGAGAGCGGACGCCGGTCGACCTCGAGGACGACCTCGAGCATCCGTTCGCGGCTGGCCTTCTCGACGGTCGCCTCGTTCAGCGCCCACGTCTCGTAGACGACGTCGCCGGAGCCGTCCTTGACCCGCACCGAGAGCGCCATGCGCTCCTCCACGTCGTAGTCGCGATCGATGACCCGCCGGACGGCATCGTCCATGTCGTCGGCCTCGATCTCGGCGAGAAACCCGACGTGGCCCATGTTGATCCCCAGGACGGGAGCGGTGCCGCCCCGGACGAGGTCGACGGCGCGCAGGATCGTGCCGTCGCCGCCCAGGACGATCGCCAGTTCGAGCTCGGCGACGCTCACGTCGAGGTCGAGCGTCACGACACCGGGAAGCTCGCCCAGCGCCTCGACGAGCTCGGCGCGGTCGTCGGCCGCCAGCACGGGACGCGCCCCCGCGTCGGACAGCGCGTTCAGGACGCGTTGCGCCGCGGCGACGGTGTCGGGACGGCGCGCGTGGGCGACGACGAGGATGTTGCGCATCGCATCGATCATCGGGCTCCCGCCAGTTCGTCCACCGTGTGTATCCATTGTGTCGGATTGCCCGCCTCACCAGCGCGGATGCACAGGTGGACGACGTACTCCTGATTGCCGTGGGTGCCGACTAGCGGCGAGGCGATCACCCCGTGGGTGGCGAGTCCGGCGTCCCACGCCGACCACAGCACACTCATCACGGCATCCGCCCGCAGCGCCGGATCGGTGACCAGCCCGCCCTTGACGGCGGTCCGCCCGACCTCGAACTGCGGCTTCACGAGCAGGACGACATCCGTTCCCGGTGAGCAGACCGAGACGACGGCGGGCAGGACGTGCTCGAGGGAGATGAAGGAGAGGTCGCCGGTGATGACCTGCGGCTCGAACGGGGCGCCGACGAGCCCGGCGAGCGTCTCGGGCGAGAGGTCGCGGACGTTGAAGCCCTCGACCGCGATGACGTCGTCGTCCGCGGCGATGCTCGGCGCGAGTTGACCGTGACCGACGTCGACGGCGACGACCGGCCGAGCGCCGCGCTCGCGGAGCACCTGGGTGAAGCCGCCGGTCGAGGCGCCCATGTCGAGTGCGCTCCGCGAGGCGACGGCTATATCGAACGCATCGAGTCCGGCGATCAGCTTGTGGGCGGCGCGGCTGACGTAGTGGTCGGCGCCGGCGACGACGAGGGTCGCGGTGTCGGCCACCGGATGTGACGCCTTCACGACGGTGCGCCCGTCGACGGAGACGAGTCCCTCAGCGATCAGTGTTGCGGCGTGGCTGCGTGAGCGCGCCAGACCCCGGGCGGCGACGGCCGCATCGAGTCGGGTGCTCACGCGGCGCCGGTCGGACCGGAGTCGAGGCGGCGCGCGAGCTCGTCGTGCAGCGCCGCGTACGACGCGGCACGCTCGCTCAGGGGCTGGTCTTCGATGACGTCGAGCGAAGACAGCAGGTCGTCGCGCCATTGCTCGGCGATGCTCGGCGTCGCGCTGTCCGCGGCGGTGGGCTCGTGCTCGCCCGGGTCGGCACCATCCATCGACATGGCTCCCACGATACGCGGGGTCAGGGACGGTGGAAGGGATCCGCGTAGAGAGCCTCGGGAACCCGGAATCCGTAGATCGCGCGACCCGTCGCCCAGATCGCGGCCGCGCCCGCCCGGACCAGATCGATCGGCCGGTCGCCTGCCGAGACGATGACGATGTCGGCGCCGTCGATGCGCACCGACGCGTTGCCGACGGTCGTCACGTCGCCCTTCGTCCTGACCTCGGGGTAGGGCTCGTGGAGCTCGCGCAGGTCGCTCACGATGTAAGTCGGGCGCGAGTTGGCGGGCGCCGCCAGCACGTGCTTGGGCCGATCGATACCCGTCAGCACCAGCACCGACCGGATGCCGGCCGCCTGGGCCCCGGCGATGTCGGTGTCGAGTCGGTCACCGATGAAGAGCGGCTGGGAGGCGCCGAAACGCGCGACGGCCTCATCGAAGATGGGTCGCTCGGGCTTGCCGGCGACGGTCGCGAGACGTCCGACCGCCGTGTGCACGGCGGACACCAGCGTGCCGTTCCCCGGCGCGATCCCCCGCGCCTGCGGAATGGTCCAGTCGGTGTTCGTGGCGATCCAGGGGATGCCGCCCTCGTCTTCCGGAGTCGCCAGCGCATAGGCGGCTTCGGCAAGCTGCGCCCAGCCGACCTCGGGTGCGAATCCCTGCACGACGGCGGCCGGATCGTCGTCGGCAGACCGGGTGGGGACGTAGCCCGCCTTCTCGAGTTCGTGGACCAGTCCATCGCCGCCCACGACGAGGATCGTCGCCCCGGCGGGAACACGTTCGCGGAGGAGGCGCATCGCTGCCTGCGGGCTCGTGATGACGTCCTCGGGGCGCGTCGCCGTCAGGCCGAGTTCCCGCAGATGGTCGGCGACCACCGAGTCGCGCCGGGACGCGTTGTTGGTGATGTACCCGAGCCGGCGGGTCTCCCCCGCGCGGTTGAGGCTCTCGATCGCGTGCGGCAGGGCGCCGGGACCGGCATAGACGACACCGTCGAGATCGGCCAGGACGGCATCCACACCGTCGAGCGGTGTCGACGGTGCCCGGGAGAACAGGCCCATCAGCCGCGCTCCTCGGTCTTGCCTTCCGCCGGCGCCTCGCTTTCGAGCGCGGCGTCCTCGTCGATGTCGTCGACCACGATCAGTTCACGGTCCGCATCAGTCGCGCCGAGGGCTTCCTCGGCGACGAGGGCGCGCCGCTGCCAGAGCGCGGCCTCCTCGGAGCGACCGAGGTCCTCGAGCACGGCAGCCCGGGCGGCGAACAGGGCGGGGCTCCACGAGAACGCACGGTCGGGGTCGAGCTCGGGGATGTCGAGCTCTTGCAGCGCGCGCTCGGTCTCACCGAGGTCGAGCCGTGCCCCCGACATCGCGATCGCGAGCTCGACGCGAACCTCGATCGGAAGCGTCGACCGGTCGACCGCTCGACCGACCTCGAGCGCCCGGTCGGGGCGACCGACACCGCGCTCACTGTCGACCATCATCGCGATCTGGTCGTCACTGCCGGAGATCCGTCGGTACGTGCGGAGCTCCCGCAGGGCGAGGGCGTAGTCCCCCGTCGCATAGGCGGTGATGGCGACGGTCTCGCGCACGACCCCGACGCGTCCGGCGCGACGTGAAGCCGCGAGCGCGTGCTCGTGCGCGAGCGCGGGGTCGTCGTCGATCAGCTGGGCGACCATGGCGAGGTGGCGGGCCACCTGCTCCGCGTTCTCTTTGCTCAGAGTCTTCAGTTCGTTGCGCGCAGCGCCCGGCAGATCGCGAGCCGTGACGGTCTCGGGGATCTCGGGGCCGCGCGGGACGTCGCGACGCTCGGACCCCTGCGGCGGACGCGATGAACGTGCCCCGTCGCGGTCGTCGCGCCGCGGGCGCGCGTCACCATCACGGCGCGGGTACGACGGACGATCGCCGTCGCGGCGCGGGCGGGAGTCACCATCGCGACGCGGACGCGAATCACCGTCACGACGCGGACGCGAGTCACCATCACGACGGGGGCGCGAATCACCGTCACGACGGGGACGACCATCCCCCGCCCCATCGCGACGCGGGTACGACGGACGGTCACCATCACGACGGGGGCGGGAATCGCCGTCACGACGCGGACGGGAATCGCCTTCCCGGCGCGGGCGCTCGTCATTGGAACGCGGCGGACGAGCATCGCCGTCGCGACGCGGACGCCGTGCGCCGGAATCCGCAGCAGAGTAACGGGGCTTGCGCTCCGATCGCGGGCGGTCTTCTTCAGTCACGACGTTCCTTTCGTCCCGGAAACGAGAAAAGGCCACCCAACATTGGGTGGCCATTTCACGAAAGAAGTCCGGCGGTGTCCTACTCTCCCACAGGGTCCCCCCTGCAGTACCATCGGCGCTGTGAGGCTTAGCTTCCGGGTTCGGAATGTAACCGGGCGTTTCCCTCACGCTATGGCCGCCGAAACACTATTGATGTTTCAGTCTGCACAACGATCAATTCGTTATGCGGTTCTCGACCGTACATCGAGAACCACTCAGTGGACGCAAGCACCAAAAACGGTGTGTTATCAAGTCATCGGCTTATTAGTACCGGTCAGCTTCACGTGTTACCACGCTTCCACATCCGGCCTATCAACCCAGTAGTCTGGCTGGGAGCCTCTCGCCCGAAGGCATGGAAATCTCATCTTGAGGCCGGCTTCCCGCTTAGATGCTTTCAGCGGTTATCCATCCCGAACGTAGCTAACCAGCGGTGCTCCTGGCGGAACAACTGGCACACCAGAGGTTCGTCCAACCCGGTCCTCTCGTACTAGGGTCAGATCCTCTCAAATTTCCTACGCGCGCAGCGGATAGGGACCGAACTGTCTCACGACGTTCTAAACCCAGCTCGCGTACCGCTTTAATGGGCGAACAGCCCAACCCTTGGGACCTACTCCAGCCCCAGGATGCGACGAGCCGACATCGAGGTGCCAAACCATGCCGTCGATATGGACTCTTGGGCAAGATCAGCCTGTTATCCCCGAGGTACCTTTTATCCGTTGAGCGACAGCGCTTCCACAAGCCACTGCCGGATCACTAGTCCCGACTTTCGTCCCTGCTCGACCTGTCAGTCTCACAGTCAAGCTCCCTTGTGCACTTACACTCGCCACCTGATTGCCAACCAGGTTGAGGGAACCTTTGGGCGCCTCCGTTACTTTTTGGGAGGCAACCGCCCCAGTTAAACTACCCACCAGGCACTGTCCCTGAACCGGATTACGGTTCGAAGTTAGATATCCAGAGTGACCAGAGTGGTATTTCAACAATGACTCCACGGTAACTGGCGTCACCGCTTCAAAGTCTCCCACCTATCCTACACAAGCCACACCGAACACCAATACCAAGCTGTAGTAAAGGTCACGGGGTCTTTCCGTCCTGCTGCGCGTAACGAGCATCTTTACTCGTAGTGCAATTTCGCCGAGTTCGCGGTTGAGACAGTTGGGAAGTCGTTACGCCATTCGTGCAGGTCGGAACTTACCCGACAAGGAATTTCGCTACCTTAGGATGGTTATAGTTACCACCGCCGTTTACTGGGGCTTAAATTCTCAGCTTCGCCTTGCGGCTAACCGGTCCTCTTAACCTTCCAGCACCGGGCAGGCGTCAGTCCGTATACATCGTCTTGCGACTTGGCACGGACCTGTGTTTTTAGTAAACAGTCGCTACCCACTAGTCTCTGCGGCCTCCACACCCTTTCGGAGTAAATCCTAATAAGTGGAAGGCCCCCCTTCTCCCGAAGTTACGGGGGCATTTTGCCGAGTTCCTTAACCACGATTCTCTCGATCTCCTTGGTATTCTCTACCTGACCACCTGAGTCGGTTTGGGGTACGGGCAGCTAGAACCTCGCGTCGATGCTTTTCTCGGCAGCATAGGATCACCCACTTTTTATCCGCATCGTGTCTCAGCCTTGATGAGTCACGGATTTGCCTATGACTCGGCCTACGCACTTGCCCCGGGACAACCATCGCCCGGGTTGGGCTACCTTCCTGCGTCACACCTGTTAATACGCTAGCCGCACCAGCATGGGGTCGAGCGTTAGACCGGACCGTCTCACCCCGAAGGGATCAACTAAGCCCGGGTTAGGACTCTTAGCACCACTGGATTAGCTTGGGCGGTTCTTCGCCGGTACGGGAATATCAACCCGTTGTCCATCGACTACGCCTGTCGGCCTCGCCTTAGGTCCCGACTTACCCAGGGAAGATTAGCTTGACCCTGGAACCCTTGGTCTTTCGGAGGACGTGTTTCTCACACGTCTTTCGCTACTCATGCCTGCATTCTCACTCGTGTGCCGTCCACGGCTGGGTCACCCCGCCGCTTCACCCGGCACACGACGCTCTCCTACCCATCAACACGGCTGGACCACGAAGGCCTACCAATAATGTCAATGCCACAACTTCGGTGGCGTGCTTGAGCCCCGTTACATTGTCGGCGCGGAATCACTTGACCAGTGAGCTATTACGCACTCTTTCAAGGGTGGCTGCTTCTAAGCCAACCTCCTGGTTGTCAGAGCAACTCCACATCCTTTCCCACTTAGCACGCGCTTTGGGACCTTAGTTGGTGGTCTGGGTTGTTTCCCTCTCGACTATGAAGCTTATCCCCCACAGTCTCACTGCTGCGCTCTCACTTACCGGCATTCGGAGTTTGGCTGACGTCAGTAACCTTGTAGGGCCCATCGGCCATCCAGTAGCTCTACCTCCGGCAAGAAACACGCAACGCTGCACCTAAATGCATTTCGGAGAGAACCAGCTATCACGAAGTTTGATTGGCCTTTCACCCCTATCCACAGCTCATCCCCTCAGTTTTCAACCTAAGTGGGTTCGGTCCTCCACGACGTCTTACCGTCGCTTCAACCTGGCCATGGATAGATCACTTCGCTTCGGGTCTAGGACACGCGACTGAATCGCCCTATTCAGACTCGCTTTCGCTACGGCTACCCCACACGGGTTAACCTCGCCACGTATCGCTAACTCGCAGGCTCATTCTTCAAAAGGCACGCTGTCACCCCTACTAAGGAGGCTCCAACGGTTTGTAAGCAAACGGTTTCAGGTACTATTTCACTCCCCTCCCGGGGTACTTTTCACCTTTCCCTCACGGTACTTGTCCGCTATCGGTCATCTGGGAGTATTTAGGCTTATCAGGTGGTCCTGACAGATTCACACGGGATTTCTCGGGCCCCGTGCTACTTGGGATACTCTTCACGCCAAGAGAAGCATTTCGACTACGGGGTTCGCACCCTCTATGACCAGGCATTCAAACCTGTTCGTCTATACCTTCTTGTAACGTCGACCACTCGGCAGAATGATCAGAAAAGTCCCACAACCCCCAACGTGCAACGCCTGCCGGCTATCACACACGCAAGGTTTAGCCTGATCCGGTTTCGCTCGCCACTACTAACGGAATCGCTGTTGCTTTCTCTTCCTGTGGGTACTGAGATGTTTCACTTCCCCACGTTCCCTCTACCCGCCCTATATATTCAGGCGGGAGTCACTAGGTCGGCACGCCGCCCAGCGGGGTTTCCCCATTCGGACACCCTCGGATCACAGTGTGCTTATCCACTCCCCGAGGCTTATCGCAGATTGCTACGTCCTTCTTCGGCTCCAGATGCCAAGGCATCCACCGTTTGCTCTTAAAGACTTGAAATCACATGAGTTGAATCGTCAAAAAATTGACTAATGATCTTTAAGATCATCTTCACGACACAACACCCGAAGGTGTCGCATCGAAGATGCTCGCGTCCACTGTGTAGTTCTCAAAGTACGGGCGGTACCCTCCCCACATGCCACCCAAGCAGCATGAAGAAAAGGCCCAGAGGTTGCGGACTCTCATCCGGTCCCTCAGGACCCAACAGCGTGCAGGTGCGACCTCCGAAACCCTCCCCGTTCCCACCGCAAGCGGCGTACTAGAGAAGAACCTCATCCTTCGCACCATGTCAAATGTTCCACCCATGAGCTCCCAGCGAAGAACATGTGCCTTCGAACTGGGTTCTGGACTCCGAAGAGTCAGATGCTCCTTAGAAAGGAGGTGATCCAGCCGCACCTTCCGGTACGGCTACCTTGTTACGACTTAGTCCTAATTACCGATCCCACCTTCGACGGCTCCCTCCACAAGGGTTGGGCCACCGGCTTCAGGTGTTACCGACTTTCATGACTTGACGGGCGGTGTGTACAAGACCCGGGAACGTATTCACCGCAGCGTTGCTGATCTGCGATTACTAGCGACTCCGACTTCATGAGGTCGAGTTGCAGACCTCAATCCGAACTGGGACCGGCTTTTTGGGATTCGCTCCACCTCACGGTATTGCAGCCCTTTGTACCGGCCATTGTAGCATGCGTGAAGCCCAAGACATAAGGGGCATGATGATTTGACGTCATCCCCACCTTCCTCCGAGTTGACCCCGGCAGTATCCCATGAGTTCCCACCATTACGTGCTGGCAACATAGAACGAGGGTTGCGCTCGTTGCGGGACTTAACCCAACATCTCACGACACGAGCTGACGACAACCATGCACCACCTGTATAGAGACCTTGCGGGGCGACTGTTTCCAGACGTTTCCTCTATATGTCAAGCCTTGGTAAGGTTCTTCGCGTTGCATCGAATTAATCCGCATGCTCCGCCGCTTGTGCGGGTCCCCGTCAATTCCTTTGAGTTTTAGCCTTGCGGCCGTACTCCCCAGGCGGGGAACTTAATGCGTTAGCTGCGTCACGGAATCCGTGGAATGGACCCCACAACTAGTTCCCAACGTTTACGGGGTGGACTACCAGGGTATCTAAGCCTGTTTGCTCCCCACCCTTTCGCTCCTCAGCGTCAGTTACGGCCCAGAGATCTGCCTTCGCCATCGGTGTTCCTCCTGATATCTGCGCATTCCACCGCTACACCAGGAATTCCAATCTCCCCTACCGCACTCTAGTCTGCCCGTACCCACTGCAGGCCCGAGGTTGAGCCTCGGGTTTTCACAGCAGACGCGACAGACCGCCTACGAGCTCTTTACGCCCAATAATTCCGGATAACGCTTGCGCCCTACGTATTACCGCGGCTGCTGGCACGTAGTTAGCCGGCGCTTTTTCTGCAGGTACCGTCACTTTCGCTTCTTCCCTGCTAAAAGAGGTTTACAACCCGAAGGCCGTCATCCCTCACGCGGCGTTGCTGCATCAGGCTTTCGCCCATTGTGCAATATTCCCCACTGCTGCCTCCCGTAGGAGTCTGGGCCGTGTCTCAGTCCCAGTGTGGCCGGTCACCCTCTCAGGCCGGCTACCCGTCGACGCCTTGGTGAGCCATTACCTCACCAACAAGCTGATAGGCCGCGAGCTCATCCCTGACCGAAATTCTTTCCAGCTACTGACCATGCGGTCGCAGCTCGTATCCGGTATTAGACGCCGTTTCCAGCGCTTATCCCAGAGTCAGGGGCAGATTGCTCACGTGTTACTCACCCGTTCGCCACTGATCCACAGAGCAAGCTCTGCTTCACCGTTCGACTTGCATGTGTTAAGCACGCCGCCAGCGTTCATCCTGAGCCAGGATCAAACTCTCCGTAAAGAAAATTTGCTGCGACCAGCCGGAAAAAGACTGGAGCAGCGAGTTTGATGCTGACCAAAGAGATAAATCATTGCTGACTATCCGTTGCCTCCCCCGAAGGGAAGGTCTTTGATCCAAAGGAATCTCACCCCACCGAAGTGGAGTCGAGGTTATTTGGCATTTGACAAGTGCACGCTGTTGAGTTCTCAAGGATCGGACGCTCCCCCAACTGACCTCACAGCCAGCCCAGAGGGCAACTTCACAACCATACCCCACCGACGACGCGCTTCGATCTGCCGTCGGAACGAGGTTCCGCGCCAGTCGAGGACTGCTGTTCGGGGTGGAAGTTCCATCCTAGACGCAAGCGCCTTGTTCTCGCAAGAGGTTTGGGATGGGATTTGTTCTCCGCTTGAGGGGGCGTAGGCCTTCCGGCCTTCTCGCTCTTCCCTGTGGGGCGAACAAGTAATAAGTTACGCGGCTCCCGGCATCGTGGCAAAGCGGCGTGACATCCCGGGCGTGTCGCGCGGCCTCGGGAGGCCCGCGATCCGCGCCATGACGCGGAAAACGGCGGATGCCGCGGCTTGTTCGGCCGCGGCATCCGCCGTCTCGCTGTGGAGCGTCGCTCGCGCGCTCACTCCCACTCGATCGTCCCCGGGGGCTTCGACGTGACATCGAGCACCACGCGGTTGACCTCGCGGACCTCGTTCGTGATGCGGTTCGAGATCTTCGACAGCACGTCGTAGGGCAGCCGCGTCCAGTCGGCGGTCATGGCGTCTTCGCTCGAGACGGGACGGAGGACGATCGGGTGACCGTAGGTGCGGCCATCCCCCTGGACGCCCACCGATCGGACATCGGCGAGCAGCACGACGGGGCACTGCCAGATCTCGGCATCGAGCCCCGCCTTCGTCAGCTCGGCGCGCGCGATGGCGTCGGCGTCACGCAGGATCTCGAGACGATCAGCGGTGACCTCGCCCACGATGCGGATTCCGAGGCCGGGCCCCGGAAACGGCTGGCGCCCGACGATGGCCTCCGGCAGACCCAGCTCGCGCCCGATGGCACGGACCTCGTCCTTGAACAGGGTTCGCAGCGGCTCGATCAGCTCGAACTGCAGGTCTTCGGGCAATCCGCCGACGTTGTGGTGACTCTTGATGTTCGCCGTGCCGGCACCGCCGCCGGACTCCACGACATCCGGGTACAGCGTCCCCTGCACGAGGAAGCGGATCGGCTCCCCGTCGGCGGCCGCCTCGGCCATCAGGTCGCGCTCGGCCTGTTCGAACGCGCGGATGAACTCGCGGCCGATGATCTTGCGCTTCTGCTCCGGATCGCTGACGCCGGCGAGGGCCTCGAGGAAACGCTCGCGCGCATCGACCGTGATGAGCCGGACTCCCGTCGACGCGACGTAGTCGTTCTCGACCTGTTCCCGCTCACCCTTCCGGAGCAGCCCGTGGTCGACGAAGATCGCGGTCAGCTTGTCGCCGACCGCCTTGTGCACGAGCGCGGTCGACACCGCTGAGTCGACACCGCCCGACAGCGCCGAGATCACCCGGCCCGAGCCCACCTGCTGGCGGATGCGCTCGACCTGCTCGGCGATGACGTTGCCGCTGTTCCAGTCCGCCGGGAGTCCCGCGGCCTTGTGCAGGAAGTTCTCGAGCACGTTCTGGCCGTGGTCGGAGTGCTTCACCTCGGGGTGCCACTGCACGCCGTAGAACTTGCGCACGTCGTTGGCGAACGCTGCCACCGGGGTCGCCGCAGTCCGGGCGAGCACCTCGAAGCCCTCCGGCGCACGCGAGACCTGGTCGCCGTGGCTCATCCACACGTTCTGCTCGGGGGGCTGCCCCTCGAGCAGCGTGCCCTCCGTCACGATGGTCGCGTCGGTCGCGCCGTACTCGCGGAGTCCGGTGTTGGCGACCTCGCCGCCGAGCGTCTGGGCCATCACCTGGAAGCCGTAGCAGATGCCGAGCGTCGGGACGCCGAGATCGAACACGCCCGGATCGAGAGCCGGGGCACCGGGCTCGTACACCGATGAGGGGCCACCGGAGAGGATGATGCCCACCGGCTCCTTCGCTGCGATCTCCTCGGCCGTCGCGGTGTGCGGGACGAGCTCGCTGTACACCCCCGCCTCACGCACGCGGCGGGCGATGAGCTGGGCGTACTGCGCGCCGAAGTCGACGACGAGGACAGGACGCTGCGACGTTTCGGTCTGTGTGGTCATCGGGTGCCTTCCGTGGCGGGGATGGATGCGGCTGCCTCAGCGGCTTCGCGCTCGGCGAGGTACGTCCTCACCTCGCGTGCGACGCGGGCCTCCATGAAGAACGACAGGGCGGGCACGACGCCGCCGAGCGCGAGCAGGATGAAGCGGGGGAACGACCAGCGCATGAGACTCCACACGCGGAAGCACGAGAACAGGTACACGACGTAGAACCAACCGTGCACCACGAGGATCGCGAGCGAGATGTTGAACCCGTCGCCCGTCGAGAGCATCTCGCACGAGTTCGTCTGCGGCAGGAACAGCGACCACCACTCGCAGTCGGCGCCCGCGATCACCGGCGCGAACCAGAGCAACCCACCCGAGCCGCCGGCGAAGAGCTCGGTGTGGATCGGGGTGTACTTCAGGATCATCTCCGCGAGCAGGAGCAGCAGGCCGACACCCGTGATCACCGAACAGATCTGGTAGAAGCGCAGAGCGTTCCGGATCGCCGGGAACGTGGCGAGTTTCGGGGCGCGAGGCATGGCGTCCAGTCTAGTCGCGGCCCGACGGCGCGCTTCCCGCTGCGGGGACGTCGGCGCCCTCGTGCTCGTCCTCGAGGTCCTCGAGCTCCTTCTCCCACGCGTCCTTGGCGAGGCGGTACCACATGTAGAACGCGAAGCCCGCGAAGACCGCCCACTCCACGGCGTAGAAGATGTTGAGCCAGTTGACGTTCGACCGCTCTTCGGGTGCCGGCGAGTGGATCGCGGTGAGTCCCCCGAAGGATTCCGCGGAGGTGAGGTAGCCGCGGTAGACGTCGAGCCCGGCGGTGTCGTGCCA
Organism: Microbacterium sp. 1262; assembly: GCF_040544895.1. Lineage (NCBI taxonomy): Bacteria > Bacillati > Actinomycetota > Actinomycetes > Micrococcales > Microbacteriaceae > Microbacterium > Microbacterium sp. 1262. Next base: position 49,341 of record NZ_JBEPKU010000001.1, on the reverse strand, counting down.
GCGGCTGAGGAGAGCCGCCGGCGACATCCGCGTCATCTCCTGCGGACCGGCTCCGCGTCCGGGCAGAGCAGGCCCCTCGTCGGAGATGATTCGCCCCGTGAGCACGACATCCTGCGGCGGATCGGCGTCGAGGGCTGCCGCAACGGCATCCGCCTCGGTCCGATCCGAGGTCCATCCCACCGCGACGGCGAGCGAGGTCGGCTCCGACGATCGCGCGGACTCGGGATCGACCCGCAACTGCCCCGTGACCCAGTACCCCTCTTCGCCTCGGTCGAATCGCGACGACACGACGTCGAAGTCGTCGGCGACGAACGAGCCGCTCACCTCTACCCGCTGACCGACGAGGGGCTCGGGGAGATACTCCCCGGGTTCGGCGACGTCGGCGAGCGGGCGCACCTGCTCGGTCTGACCCGGCGGCGGGGGCGACGTGTCGACGGCGCGCGAGAGCTGCCATTGGCCGAGCCACGCGAAGACCGCCGCCACGAGCAGGGCGAACGCGAGCATGCCCAGCCACCACGGGCGCAGCATGACCTCGCGCAACGTCGGCGCGAAGGCCGCCGTCGACGCCTGTGGCGGAACCGAGTCGGTCGAGCTCATGTCACCGCACGCTGTACGGCGCCACCACGACCTCCACGCGCTGGAACTCCTTCAGATCGGAGTAGCCGGTCGTCGCCATCGACTTCTTCAGCGCGCCGATGAGGTTCGCGGTGCCGTCGGCCACCGGTGCCGGGCCGTAGAGCACCTCTTCGAGCGAGCCGACCTGCTCGACGGCGACGCGGCGGCCGCGCGGGAGCTGAGCGTGGTGGGCCTCGGGTCCCCAGTGGAACCCCTGGCCGGGGGCATCCGTCGCGCGCGCCAGGGCGACGCCGAGCATGACCGCGTCGGCGCCCATGGCGAGCGCCTTCACGATGTCGCCGGACGTGCCGACGCCGCCGTCGGCGATGACGTGGACGTACCGTCCGCCCGACTCGTCGAGGTAGTCACGGCGGGCCCCGGCGACATCGGCGACCGCCGTGGCCATGGGAGCGTGGAGGCCCAGCGTCGCGCGCGTGGTCGAGGCGGCACCGCCGCCGAAGCCCACGAGCACGCCCGCGGCACCGGTGCGCATGAGGTGCAGGGCCGCGGTGTAGGTCGCGGCGCCGCCGACGATCACCGGGACGTCGAGGTCGTAGATGAACTTCTTGAGGTTCAGCGGCTCGTCGACGCTCGAGACGTGCTCGGCCGACACCGTGGTGCCGCGGATGACGAACAGGTCGACGCCGGCGGCGACGACGGTCTCGTACAGCTCTTGCGTGCGCTGCGGGGTCAGCGAGCCGGCGACGGTGACGCCGGCCGCGCGGATCTCGGCCAGACGGTCGCGCACGAGCTCGGGCTTGATCGGCTCGGCGTAGAGCTCTTGCATGCGTCGGGTCGCCGACGCGTCGGGCAGCCCCGCGATCTCGGCGAGCAGCGGCTCGGGGTCGTCGTACCGCGTCCAGAGCCCTTCGAGATCGAGCACGCCGAGTCCGCCGAGCTGACCGAGCATGATGGCCGTCCGAGGGCTCATGACCGAGTCCATCGGGGCGCCGAGCACCGGGATCGAGAACTGGAAGGCGTCGATCGACCACGCGGTCGACACGTCCTCGGTGTTGCGGGTGCGCCGCGAGGGCACCACAGCGATGTCGTCGAACGCGTAGGCCCGACGGGCGCGCTTGGCGCGGCCGAGCTCGATCTCCATGGTCACTCCTCCAGCCTACCGGCCGGTCCGGACACGACCGCCGGACCGGCCGTCCGCTCAACGGGCGCGCGCGACCCGCTGCTCGTCCCAGACGGGCTCATTCGACTCGTAGACGCGTCCGTCGCCGCCGAAGACGACGAAGCGGTCGAACGAACGAGCGAACCAACGGTCGTGGGTCACCGCGAGCACCGTGCCCTCGAAAGCGGTGAGCGCGAGCTCGAGCGCCTCGGCCGACGTGAGGTCGAGGTTGTCGGTGGGCTCGTCGAGCAGCAGCAGCGTCGCACCCGACAGCTCGAGCAGCAGCACCTGGAACCGCGCCTGCTGACCACCCGACAGGCTGTCGAAGCTCTGCTCCGCCTGGCGGACGAGCCCATAGCGGTCGAGCGCCGAGCTCGCGGCATCCCGCGGCATCCCGGCTCGGCGATCGTCGCCCCGATGCAGGATCTCGAGCAGCGTGCGGCCGGTGAACTCCGGATGCCGGTGGGTCTGGGCGAACCAGCCCGGGACGACCCGCGCGCCGAGCGTCACGGTCCCCGCGTGCTCGACCGGCTCGAGGGCGGAGCCGACGGCGGTGACGTGTCCGAGCAGGGCGTCGGGCTCCGTGCCGCCCGCGGCGAGGAGACGCAGGAAGTGCGACTTGCCCGAGCCGTTGGAGCCCAGCACCGCGACACGGTCGCCGAACCAGACCTCCAGGTCGAACGGCCGCATGAGGCCGACGAGTTCCAGCCCGTCGGCGACGACCGCGCGCTTGCCGGTGCGCGAGCCGCGCAGGCGCAGCTCGAGGTTCTGCTCGGCCGGCCGCTCCTCGGGCGGCCCGGCCTCCTCGAACCGGCGCAGCCGCGTCTGCGCCGCGCGGTATCGCGACGCGAACTCGTCGCTGGCCGCGGCCTTCGCCTTCATATCGGCGACGAATCTCTTCAGCTTCGCGTGCTCCTCGTCCCACCGGCGGCGCAGTTCGTCGAGCCGGGCCATCCGGTCGTCGCGGGCGCGGTGATAGGTCTCGAAGCTCCCGCCGTGGACCCAGGCGGTGCTGCCCGCTCCCCCGGCCTCGAGAGTGACGATGCGGTCGGCGGCACGGGCGAGCAGCTCGCGGTCGTGCGAAACGAGCAGGACCGTCTTCGCCGTCTCGCGCAGGCGGTCCTCGAGCCAGCGCTTGCCCGGGACGTCGAGATAGTTGTCGGGCTCGTCGAGGAGCAGCACCTCGTCGGGCCCGCGGAGCAGTGCCTCGAGAGCGAGCCGCTTCTGCTCGCCGCCCGAGAGCGTCGTCAGCTCGCGGTAGCGCGCCCGCTCGAACGGCACACCGAGGGCCGCCGTCGTGCAGGTGTCCCACACCGTCTCGTACTCGTAGCCGCCCGCGTCGGCGTAGTCGGCGATCGCGGCGGCGTAGCGCATCTGGGTGTCGAGCTCGTCGGACGCGATGACGGCGTTCTCGGCGTCATCCAGCTCACGGGCCGCACGACGGACGCGATCGGGCGCGACCGAGATCAGCAGGTCGTGGACGGTCTCACCGGCGCCGCCGTGCCCCACGAACTGGTCCATGACCCCGAGGCCGCCGTCGATCTGGACGACACCGCCGTGGGCCGCGGCATCCCCTCGGATGATGCGCAGCAGCGTCGTCTTTCCCGCGCCGTTCTGCCCGATCAGCGCGGTCGTCGAACCCGCGCCGACGCGGAACGTGACCTCGTCGAGCAGCGGCCTGCCGTCGGGGAGGGTGTACGAGACACCCTGTATGTCGAGCGATCCCATCGTGGACCGGGCCTTTCCGCTCCACTGCGGAGCCGACCAGGCTATCGCACGCCGGGGCGCGCTCGTGCGCGCGCCCGGACCGCGGCGAGTGGGATGCTGGCGGCATGACACGCATCGTGATCGTCGGCGCGGGCATCATGGGCCTCGCCACCGCGTGGGCCCTCGTCCGCCGGGGTGAGCGCCCCCTCGTCCTCGAGCGCTTCGGGCGGGGGCACACCCACGGCGCGTCGCACGGCGCGACCCGCAACTTCAACAACGCCTACGCCGACGCGCACTACCTCGATCTGCTGCAGCGGGCCCGCGACGGGTGGGACGCTCTCGGCGAGGTCGACGGGGAGCCGCTGCTGCGACGGCACGGGCTGGTGACGCACGGCGTCGGCAGCGACCTCGGCGGCGGCGCCGACGACGGCGACGGGCTCGAGACGATCGCGCGGAGCCTCGGCGCGCGCGGCATCCCCGCGGAGATGCTGTCTGCTGTGGAGGCGGGCGCGCGGTGGCCGGGGATGCGATTCGAGACCGACGTCCTGTACTCGTCGGACGCCGGCGTGGCGCGGGCGTCGGCGGCGATGCTCGAGCTGGAGCGCCGCGTGCAGGGCGGCGGCGGCGAAGTGCGCTGGGGCGCGCCTGTCGCCGGCATCGAGGATCTCGGCGAGCGCGGCGCGCGGGTGCGGCTGGCGAGCGGCGGCGAGGTCGACGCGGATGTCGTCGTCGCGACGGTCGGCGCTTGGACCGAGGGCCTGCTGCCCGGCATCCGCTTGCCCCGCCTCACGGTCACGGAGGAGACCCCGGCGCATTTCGCTTCGACGACCGGTCCCTGGCCCTCGTTCAACCATCGGCTCGACCCCGCGCGCTACCCGGCACCGGTGTACGGGATGCCGACGCCGGACGAAGGGGTCAAGGTCGGGTTCCACCGCGTCGGGGACGTCGTCGATCCCGATGCGCGCCCGCACCGGGTGACGCACCACGAGACGCTCGTCGAGTACGTGCGGGAATGGATGCCGGGGCTCGACCACGAATCCGCCGTGCACCTGTCGTGCACCTACACCTCGACCGACGACAGCGCCTTCGTGCTGGATCGCGTCGGCTCGGTGGTGGTGGGCGCGGGATTCTCGGGCCACGGCTTCAAGTTCGCGCCCGGTGTCGGCGCCACTCTGGCCGACCTCGCGCTGGATGCGACGGCGCGCGCAGCCGCGCCCTTCCGGCTGCCGGCGGGGTGAGTCCGGGGCGGGCGGGCGGGCTGCGCGAAGTTCGGAGAATGACGCGAAACTCGGACCGATCGGCTCGATCGCTCCGATACCGACGAAACTGTCCGAAGTTCACGGGCGGTCCCCGCGCAAGCCCACTTACTGCCGCAGGTGGAGCCGTTGGGCGAGGGCACGCTGGAGGGTGCGCTGGACGGCGGCCCGCTCATGCACGACCTGCCGGTAGGTGAAGCGCAGCACCGTGTAGCCGCGCAGCCGCAGCTCGGTGTCGTGGGCGACGTCTGCGGTGCGCTGCGCACTCGAGGCGTGGAACGCGAATCCGTCGACCTGAACGACCAGCGCGTCGCCAATGAGGCCGTCGACGAATCGACCGGCGACCTTCGCCTGCTGCACGACAGAGATCCCGCGTGCACGCAGCGGCGCGAAGACCAAGGTTTCGAGGCCGGAGTCAGACAACCCCGTGACCGCGCCGGCGAGCTCGCGCGCCGCGACCGCCGGCCACGGCACAGCCCGGAGGGTCTCGGGCGCGAGAGCCTCGGTGCGGGCGGCCGACTCCCACACCACGAGCGCGTCCTCCCGCGGCAGGCACTGGGCGATGTGGCCAAGCGCATCCTCGATGCCGGCTTGCAGATCAGTCCGCGCCACCGGGCAGAGCGGGCGGGTCCAATGCACCATGATGTCGGCGTCGATCCCCGCGGACGACGCGTGCGGCACAAGGTGCACGTGATGCTTCGACGAGATATCGTCGGGCACCCACCACCCGCGCCGCCGCGCGAGCGAGACGCAGGTCAGTCTTCCGCCGGCGGATGCCGCCGCACGGAGGTCTCCCGGTGCCCCTGCAGAAACGCACCAGGCGCGGCGAACCATCCGCAAGCCGCCCGAAGCGACCGCGTCGCGGATCAACCGCACGGAGAACCCCGCGGCGAGCACCTCACTGCGGTGCGCGATGCCACCGGCGCCCTCGACCCATCGGGTGACATCGGATGCTGTGGAACGGCGAGGCATCCCGTCATCCTTGTGCGGCGCCGCGGCCCCGCGGCATCCCTCCCCGGTTCTGGGGAAACCCCTCAGCCCTCTCGCCCTGGGGAGGAGGACCCATACCGGTCGCGCCTCGGAGAATGCGACGAAGGTCGGACGATCTGGAGCGATCGATCCGACCTTCGTCAGAATCTCCGAGCTTCGCGCGCAGGCGTGCGCGAATCAGCGCTTGTAGTTCGGGGCCTCCACCACGATCTGGACGTCGTGGGGGTGCGACTCCTTGAGCCCGGCCGAGGTGATGCGCACGAACTTGCCGCGAGCCTTCAACTCTTCGACGGTGCGCGCGCCCACGTAGAACATGGACTGACGCAGGCCGCCGATGAGCTGGTAGGCCACGGCCGACACGGGGCCGCGGTAGGCGACCTGACCCTCGATGCCCTCGGGGATGAGCTTGTCGTCGCTCGGGACGTCGGCCTGGAAGTACCGGTCCTTGGAGTACGAGGTCTTCTTGCCGCGGGTCTGCAGCGCGCCGAGCGACCCCATGCCGCGGTACTGCTTGAACTGCTTGCCGCCCTGGAAGACGATCTCGCCCGGCGACTCGTCGGTTCCGGCGAGCAGCGACCCGAGCATGACCGAGTCGGCGCCGGCGACGAGGGCCTTGGCGATGTCGCCCGAGTACTGCAGACCGCCGTCGGCGATGATCGGGATGCCGGCTTCGCGCGCGGCCAGCGACGCTTCGTAGATCGCGGTGACCTGGGGCACGCCGACACCCGCGACGACGCGCGTGGTGCAGATCGAGCCCGGACCGACGCCGACCTTGACGGCATCCACACCCGCGTCGATGAGCGCCTGCGCACCCTCGCGGGTCGCGACGTTGCCGCCGATGACGTCGATGTGCTCGAAGGATGCATCCGCCTTCAGGCGCTTGACCATGTCGATGACGCCCGCGGACTGCCCGTTCGCGGTGTCGACGACGATCACGTCGACGCCGGCGTCGCGGAGAGCCTCGGCCCGCTGCCACGCGTCACCGAAGAAGCCGATGGCCGCGCCGACGCGCAGGCGCCCCTGGTCGTCCTTCGTCGCGAGGGGGTACTTCTCGCTCTTGTCGAAGTCCTTGATCGTGATGAGACCGGCGAGCTTGCCCTCCTCGTCGAGGAGGGGGAGCTTCTCGACGCGGTGGTGGGCGAAGAGTGCGATGACCTCGTTCGCCCCGATGCCGACGCGACCGGTGACGAGGTTCTCGCTCGTCATGACGTCGCGCACCTTGGTGGTCTGCCGCTCGAAGCCCGAGACGAAGCGCATGTCGCGGTTCGTGACGATGCCGAGCAGGTGCCCCTCGTCGTCGACGACCGGCAGGCCCGAGATGCGGTACTGCCCGCAGAGCGCGTCGACCTCTTCGATCGTCGCGTCGGGGGTCGTCGTGATCGGGTCGGTGATCATGCCCGACTCGCTGCGCTTGACCCGGTCGACCATCGCCGCCTGCTCCTCGATGGAGAGGTTGCGGTGGATGATGCCGATGCCGCCCTCACGCGCGATCGCGATCGCGAGGCGCGCCTCGGTGACGGTGTCCATCGCGGCCGACAGCAGCGGGGTGGCCACGGTGATGCGCCGCGTCACGCGCGACGACGTATCGGCCTCGGACGGGATGACGTCGGTGTGCCCCGGCAGGAGCAGGACGTCGTCGTAGGTGAGGCCGACGAATCCGAACGGGTCGTTGTAGTCGCTCATGCGCACTCCTTGGAAGTCTCAACGATTCTAAGCGCCGGGCGCCGCGCGGCATTCCCTCGCTCGAGATCCGCGAAACGACACACCGCATTCGTTGTTGCGCACCGGAAACACGCAAGCAACAATCAGCGCATACGTTCAGGTGTCGCCGAAGCCACCAGCAGAACCGGTACCTCTCGGCGTTCGTCCACTTATCTCAGGAGGTGCCAGTGGCGATCACTTCGATGACGCGCGCTGCTCGTCGCCCGAGGCGCATGTTCTCGACGTTGATCGCCGGCCTCCTGGCCGTCGTGGCGTTCCTGGGCATCGCCTCCCCCGCCATGGCCGCAGGAGACGACGTCGAGTCGTTGCCCTTCACGATCGCGGGCAACGTCCGCACCGGTGGTGAACCCGTCGAGGGTGCCACCATCGTCGTGACCGGCGGCGACTTCGAAGCCGAAGGCGAGACGAACGAGAGAGGCAGCTTCTCGATCGGCGTTCCGACGAAGGATGTCGCGTACACCGTCGAACTCGTCGAGGACAGCCTCCCCTCGGGGGTGACCGTCCCGGAGGGCTTCGAGTCGACGCTCGAGGTGGAGTTCGGCGCGACCAGCACGATCACGCGCAACTTCACGCTCGAGGCGGCCGAGCGGCAGACGACGAGCTTCGTCGATCAGCTGCTCTCCCGCGCCGTCAACGGCCTGAACTTCGGCCTCATGCTGGCCCTCGCCGCGATCGGCCTCTCGCTCGTGTTCGGCACGACGGGCCTGTCGAACTTCGCGCACGGCGAGATGGTCACCTTCGGAGCGCTCGCCGCGCTGCTCTTCTCGGCCGGGTTCAGCCTGCCGATCTGGATCGCGATCCCGTTGGCGGTCGCCGTCTCGGCGCTGTTCGGCCTGACGATGGATGCCGGCCTCTGGCGGCCGCTGCGACGCCGCGGCCTCGGCACCGTGCAGCTCATGATCGTCTCGATCGGTCTCTCGCTCGCGCTGCGCTACATCTTCCAGATGTTCGTCGGCGGCGGGACGGCCCAGCTCCCCGGCGGCTCGACCTCGGTCATCCCCGGGCTCGGCCCCATCCGCCTCACCCTCACCGACGTGATCAGCATGGGCGTCTCGCTCGTGGTCATCGCCGGCTTCGCGTGGTGGCTCATGCGCACGCGCATCGGCCGCGCCACGCGGGCCGTGTCGGACAACCCCTCGCTCGCCGCCGCCAGCGGCATCGACGTCGATGCGGTGGTCCGGGTCGTGTGGGTCGTCGCCGCGGCGCTCGCCGGCCTGTCGGGTGTGCTGTGGGCCTACTTCCGTCCGGGCATCAAGTGGGACATGGGCACCAGCATCCTGCTGCTCATCTTCGCCGCCGTCACGCTCGGCGGCCTCGGAACCGCGTTCGGTGCGCTCGTGGGCGCCATCATCGTGGGGCTCCTCGTCGAGGTCTCGACGCTGTGGATCCCCTCCGACCTCAAGTACGTCGGCGCGCTGGTCGTGCTGATCGTCATCCTGCTGTTCCGCCCGCAGGGTCTCCTCGGGCGCCGAGAGCGAATCGGATAGGCATCGTGAACTTCCTTCAGATCCTCAGCAACACCGCGGCGCAGATCCTCGCCCCGGCGACCCTCGGGTACATCCTCGCCGCCATCGGCCTGTCGGTTCACTTCGGCTTCGCGGGCCTGCTCAACATGGGCGTCGCGGGCTTCATGGCGATCGGCGCCTACGGGTTCGCGATCTCGATCCTCACCTTCGGCCTCGCCTGGCCGGTGGCGGCGCTCATCGGTCTCATCGCCGCCGTGGTCTTCGCGCTCGTGATGGGCATCCCGACCCTGCGGCTGCGCGGCGATTACCTCGCCATCGTGACGATCGCGGCCGCCGAGGTGCTGCGCCTGCTCTTCCTCACGTCGGCGTTCCGCAACCAGACGGGATCGGCCGACGGCCTCTCGGGCTTCCAGGCCGGGTTCCGCGCCAGCAACCCGCTTCCGCCCGGACGGTGGGGCTTCGGGCCGTGGACGTACCAGTCCGACCAGTGGTGGGTCATCATCGTCGGTCTGATCACGATCGCGATCGTCGTCGCCCTCGTCTGGCTGCTCATGAGCAGCCCCTGGGGGCGCGTCATCCGCGGCATCCGCGAGGACGAGGACGCCGTGCGCTCGCTCGGCAAGAACGTCTTCGCCTTCAAGATGCAGGCGCTCATCGTCGGCGGTGTCATTATCGCGGCCGGCGGCATCGTCACCGCCATGGGCACCAACGTCAACCCGAACGTCTACGTCACCTCGCAGACGTTCTACGTCTGGACGGCGCTGCTGCTCGGCGGCGCGGCCACCATCTTCGGCCCGGTGCTCGGCGCCGTGCTGTTCTGGGTGGTGCGCGCGTTCCTGTCGAACCTGCTGCCGGCCCTCGTCAACATCGGCTGGCTGCCGTTCCTGACCACCGAGCAGAGCCAGATGCTCGTGTTCGTGCTGGTCGGCGTCGCGCTCATGCTGCTGGTGATCTTCCGCCCGCAGGGCATCCTCGGAAGCAAGAAGGAGCTGACCTTTGTCCGCTGATGTCGTACCCCCGACGCCGCGCCCCAAGGCGACCGGCCTGCACAAAGACGACGGCAGCGGCGAGGTCCGCCCCGGCGTCGCGAAGAACGACCCGATCATCGTCGCCGACGGCGTCAAGCGCGTCTTCGGCGGCCTGACCGCCGTCGACGTCGAGCACCTCGAGATCCCGCGCGGCGCGATCACGGCCCTCATCGGCCCGAACGGCGCCGGCAAGACGACCCTGTTCAACCTGCTGACCGGCTTCGACAAGCCCAACGCGGGGTCGTGGTCGTTCGATGGGACCAACCTCGCCGGCATCCCCGCCTTCAAGGCCGCTCGCATGGGTCAGGTGCGCACGTTCCAGCTGACGAAGTCGCTCGGCCTGCTCACGGTGCTCGAGAACATGAAGCTCGGCGCTCCGAAGCAGAAGGGCGAGGGGATCCTCGCCGGCATCCTGCCCTTCCTCTGGCGCAAGCAGGAGGCCGAGATCGAGGAGAAGGCGCGCGGCCTGCTCGCCCGCTTCAAGCTCGACGCCAAGGAGAAGGACTTCGCCGCGTCGCTCTCGGGCGGACAGCGCAAGCTCCTCGAGATGGCCCGCGCTCTCATGAGCGACCCCGTGCTCGTCATGCTCGACGAGCCCATGGCCGGGGTGAACCCCGCGTTGACGCAGTCGCTGCTCGACCACATCCTCGACCTGAAGGACCTCGGCATGACCGTCGTGTTCGTCGAGCACGACATGCACATGGTGCGTCACATCGCCGACTGGGTCGTCGTGATGGCCGAAGGACGCGTCGTCGCCGAGGGCCCGCCCGACACCGTGATGCAGAACCCCGCGGTGATCGACGCCTACCTCGGCGCACACCAGGACGTCGACCTCGGCGTCGTGACGGGCCGGCACGCCGGCGAACTGCCGCCCGAGGCGGAAGAGCTCGTCGAGACGGTTCACGAGCTCGACCAGGCGATCGACGAGGCGCCGACGACGGATGCCGCGGGCACGACGGATGCGGCAGGCGCCGTGGATGCCGAGAAGGATGGGGACCGCAAGTGACCGAGAACGTCGTCGAGCTGTCGGATGTGCACGCTGGCTATCTGCCCGGGGTGAACATCCTCAACGGCGCGAACCTCACCGCGGCTCCCGGCGAGCTCGTCGGGATCATCGGCCCCAACGGCGCCGGCAAGTCCACGATGCTCAAGGCCATCTTCGGGCAGGTGAAGGTGCGCTCCGGCTCGGTGAAGCTGAACGGCGAGGAGATCACCGGGCTGCGTGCCAACAAGCTCGTGTCGAAGGGCGTCGGCTTCGTGCCGCAGACGAACAACGTCTTCCCGAGCCTGACGATCGCGGAGAACCTGCAGATGGGGGCGTATCAGCGACCGAAGGTCGTCGCGGAGCGCACCGACTTCGTGACATCCATCTTCCCCGACCTCGCCAAGCGCCTGCAGCAGCGGGCCGGATCGCTGTCGGGCGGCGAGCGCCAGATGGTCGCGATGGGGCGCGCGCTGATGATGGATCCCTACGTGCTGCTGCTCGACGAGCCCTCCGCGGGCCTGTCGCCGTCGCGCCAGGACGAGGCTTTCCTGCGGGTGTCGGAGATCAACAAGGCCGGCGTGACGACGATCATGGTCGAGCAGAACGCCCGACGCTGTCTGCAGATCTGCGACCGGGGCTACGTCCTCGACCAGGGCCGCGACGCCTACACGGGCACCGGCCGTGAGCTGCTCAACGACCCCAAGGTCATCGGCCTGTACCTCGGCACGCTGGGGACCTGAGCCCGCCTCGCCTGATTGGGGGCGATTCCTCCCCCGCGAGAGATGCGCGCGGGCGACGCACAAGGCGTGGGCGTTGAGCCCCGCGGGGCGGACTACACCGGGAGAATCGGGGGGATGCCGCGACTCCCGGAACCTCTGCCTGACGCACTCGGCGAAGCGTTCTCGTGCGCCGATGCGTCGGCCGCGGGCGTATCGCTCAAGCGTCTGCGTGCCCTGGATCTCGACATCCCGTTCCGCGGGGTGCGCCGGAGAGCGGGAGCCGGGGAGGCCGCGGCGACCGGCCCGCTCGCCGAGGATCACGCTGCGCGGCAGCGGGTGCTCGACCGCGCGCGGGCGTATGCCCAGATCATGAGCGGACACGCCTTCTACTGCGGGCGCACAGCCGCGGTGCTGTGGGGAACGGGTGCTCTGCCCTCCGGTGAGCTCGAGGTCGGGGTCGTCGCGCCGGAACGCGCGCCGCGGCGGCGCGGCATCCGCGGACGTCAGCTCGCGCCGACGCACGTCGAGGTGAGGACTCTCGGGGGCCTGCGGCTGTCGTCACCGGCGTCGACGTGGGCAATGCTCGGGCGGGACGCCGGCGTCCGCGAGCTGGTGCGGGTCGGCGACGCGCTCGTGCGGGTGCCGCGCGGCGATCGTGGCCGAAGCCGCCCCGAGGCGCGGCTGTGCACGGTGGATGAGCTCGCCGAGGCGGTCGCCTCCGGGAGGCGCGTCGGTTCCGCGAAGCTCGTCGAAGCGTTGAGCCTGGTCCGCGAGGGGGCGATGTCTCCGCTGGAGACCGACTTCCGGCTCGCCGTCGTCGGGGCGGGGCTGCCCGAGCCGCTGCTCGACCAGGAGATCCGCGATGGCTCGGGGCGGCTGGCGGGGATCGCGGATGCCGTCTGGCCCGAGTACCGCGTCATCGCCGAGGTCGAGGGCGACCACCATCGCACATCGCGGAGCCAGTGGGCGCGCGACATCGAGAAGCACACCGCCTACGTCGCTCTCGGCTTCGAGGTCGTGAGGCTCACCTCGGCGCACATCAGGCCATCGGGCTCGCCGGCGGTGGCTCTCGTCAGCGGTGCTCTCCGGCGCCGCGGGTGGTCTCCCCCGAACTGACCCCGCGCTTCACCTGGCAGCTCACGCCCACACACGCGCCAGGAGTGGGCACCAACTGCCAACCCACGCGCGAGCGCGAGCCCACCCAGGGCTCACCTGGCAGCTCGCGCCCACACACGCGCCAGGAGCGGGCACCAACTGCGAACCCACGCGCGAGCGCGAGCCCACACAGCGCTCAGCTGGCAGCTCGCGCCCACACACGCGCCAGGAGCGGGCACCAACTGCCAACCCACACCCCGAGCCCGCCCCACGGCGCGCACGACGAAGGGCCCCGGCCGGGAGACCGGGGCCCTCGTGCGTGGGGATCAGCCGACGCGGACGAACTCGTAGTTGTTGTCGTCGCCGTACTCGAAGACGCCGATGGATGCCTCCGTCGGGTCGCCCACCTCGTTGAAGGTGATCGGGCCCGAGACACCGTCGTAGTCCGCGGCCTCACCGGCGATGATCAGGTCGGCGCACTCCGCGAAGGTCGTGCACTTCGTGCCTTCGCCCGAGCCGCCGGAGACCGCCTGCAGGTTCGCGGCGACGTCGGGGCCGGCCGTCGATCCGGCCTGCAGCGCCGCGAGTGCCAGCAGCACGACGGCGTCATACGACTCCGGCCCGTAGGTGAAGTCCTGCAGCTCGGCGTTGCCGGCACCGGTCCAGAACGCCTGCAGGTTGTCGCGGAAGGTTGCGATCGACGCGGGGTCGACGGCGGGGTAGGTGCCCTTCGCGCCGGCCATGGTGCCGGCTTCGAAATCGTCGCCGAAGTTCGCCAGGTTCCCGTCGACGAGGTACAGCTGCTCGGGGGCCACCTCGGCACCGATCAGCTCGGGGATGATCGTCTTGACCTCTTCGAACGTGATCAGGGCGATCGCGTCCGGGCCGGCTGCGAGCACGTCCTCGACCTGGGCCGAGAAGTTCGTGTCACCGGTGTTGTAGAGCGAGGTCGCGACGACCTCGCCGCCGGCAGCCTCGAAGGCGGCCTTGGTGAAGCACGCGAGGCCGGTGCCGTAGGCGTCGTTGAGGACGATCATGCCGAGCGTCTCGTTGCCGTCGGCGCCGATCAGGTTGCCGAGCACTTCGCCCTGCAGGACGTCCGAGGGAGCGGTGCGCCAGTAGAGACCCTTGTCCTCGTAGCCGGTGAAGGCGGCCGAGGTGTTCGCCGGCGAGAACTGGATGGCGTTGGCGGCGATGACCTGGTCGATGAACTGCAGCGACGTGCCCGAGGACGCCGCGCCGATGATCGCCGTGGCGCCTTCGCCCAGCAGTCGCGGAATCTCCGTCTCGTACGCCTTGTTGTCGGTGTCACCCGAGTCGCCCTGCTTGAGGTCGATCGTGATGCCCTTGCCCGCGGCGTTGATCTCGGATGCGGCGAACTCGGTCGCCGAGATCTCGGGCGGGCCGAGGAAGGCGAGGTTGCCGGTCACGGGCAGAGCCGTGCCGATCGTGTAGGTGAGGTCGGTGCCGGGACCGGTGGAGGTCGAGGTGTACTCGGGGGTGTACGACGCGGGCTCGGCCGCTTCGCAGTCGATGGGGAAATCGGCCGAGGAGTTCCCTTCGGCGTCACCCGATGCAGCCGGTTCGCTGCCTCCGGCACAGCCTGCGAGGACGAGGGCACTCGCGCCGATCACGGCGATACCGCCGAGGACCTTCGCGGTGCGGGAACGGGTGAGAACGCCCATTGTGCTCCTTGATGAGTGGGAACGCGGCACCGAAGCCCCGCGAGGTTGGGTCAAACCTAGTGGTGCCGCTGCATCAGGGATGTTGCGATGTGTTAACGGTCTGTTACGCGACCTGATCGTTACTTCCGGCCCGCGGCGTCCCGCGCGATGACGCGGGTGGGACCGGTGCCACGTCAGACGACGGGGGCGACGTCGGATGCCTCGTCGACGCGTTTCGGACGACGAGCGGCGCGCAGCGAGTCGACGCTGAGCACGACGAGGGCGAGCCAGACGAGCCCGAAGCCGATCCAGCGCTCGAGAGGCATCGGCTCGCCGAGGATCCAGGCCCCCGTGATGAACTGAAGGATCGGCGCGACGAACTGCAGCAGGCCGATCACCGTGAGGCTGCTGCGACGGGCGCCGGCGGCGAAGAACAGCAGGGGCACGGCGGTGACGATCCCGGCGAGGGTCACCAGCGCGGTGTGGCCGGGGCTGACCGAGCCGAAAACGAGCCCGCCGGTGACCGCGACGATGATCGCCTGCACGATCGCGACGGGCGCCAGCCAGAGCGACTCGAGGGTCAGGCCGCTCACGGCGTCGACCGAGGGCCCGATCTGCTTCTTGACCAGTCCGTAGGTGCCGAAGCTCGCGGCGAGGGTCAGGGCGATCCACGGGAAGGCCCCGTAGCCGATGACGATGACGCCGACCGCGACGGCGGCGATGCCGATCGCGACCCACTGGGCCACCCGCAGCCGCTCCTTCAGGACGAGGACGCCGAGGAGCACCGTGACGATCGGGTTGATGAAGTACCCGAGGCTCCCCTCGATCACGTGCCCCGTGAGGGTGCTGATGAGGAAGACCTGCCAGTTCACGTAGATGAGCAGCCCAGCCACGATGGTCCACAGCACCAGGCGCGGCGTGCGCAGGATCGCGATCAGCTTGCCCCAGGCCCGGAGCACCGTGAGGAGGATCGCGCAGAACACCAGCGAGAACAGGATGCGCCACGACACGACCTCGAACGGCCCCATCGGGGCGAGCGTGAGGAAGTAGAGGGGCATGAAGCCCCAGAGCACGTAGGCCGAGAAAGCGTAGATCCCGCCGAGCGAGCGTTCACGGGCGGGATCGAGGGGTGTCACGAGCCAAGCATAGGACGGTCATGACACGGCGAGGTCACGACGGACTGCCATCCGCCGCCGCACGCCTGCCATGACGAAGGCCCGGATGCGATGCACCCGGGCCTTCGTGGAAGAGCTCTGCGTCAGCGGACGACGACGGCGAGGACGTCGCGCGCCGAGAGCACGAGGAACTCGTCAGCGCCGAACTTGACCTCGGTTCCGCCGTACTTGCTGTAGATCACGCGGTCGCCGACGGCGACGTCGAGCGGAACACGGTTGCCGTTGTCATCGATGCGGCCGGGGCCGACCGCCACGACCTCGCCCTCCTGGGGCTTCTCCTTGGCGGTGTCGGGGATGACCAGACCACTCGCAGTGGTCTGCTCGGCCTCGACCTGCTTGATGACGATGCGGTCCTCGAGCGGCTTGATGGAAACCGACACGGTCTACCTCTTTCTTCGACAAGACTTGTTGGCAATCTCACCCTGAGAGTGCCAACTCCGAGTCTAGGGGGACGTTGGCACTCATGCAACGCGAGTGCCAACGTCCCTGAACCGGCGGCACCGCCCCGCGTAGGCTGTCGTGGTGGATCACGCCGAGCTCTCCGCGTTGCTGACCCCCGAGGGACTCCGTCTGGTCGACGCCCTCCGGATCTCGTCGACGGCGGATGCCGCGTCGGCCGTGTCGCGGCTGCGACGCGAGGGCCTCTCCCCCGACCTCGTGTCGGCCGTCGTCGGGCAAGCGCGGCTGCGCGAGCGCGCGCGGGCGAAGTTCGGTCCGTTCGCCGATCGGATGCTGTTCACCCGGGCCGGCCTCGAGCAGGCCACGCGTCTCGCTGTCGCCGCCCGCCACGCCGGCAGGTTCCGCGATGCCGGCATCGCCCGCGTCGCCGACCTCGGCTGCGGCATCGGCGGCGATGCGCTCGGCTTCGCCGGCGTCGGGCTCGAGGTCCTGGCCGTCGACGCCGACGAGATCACCGCTGCCCTGGCCGCCTACAACCTCGCCCCGTTCGGTGCAGCCGCTCGCGTGCGCCACGGGCGGGCGGAGGAGACCGATCTCGACGGCGTCGATGCCGTCTGGCTCGACCCCGCCCGCCGCACCTCGGGCCACAGCGAGACGCGGCGCATCGCGGCATCCGACTACACGCCGTCGCTCGAGTGGGCCTTCGACCTCGCAGGTCGGATGCCGACGGGCATCAAGCTCGGCCCTGCGTTCGACCACGACGATCTTCCCACCGACGGCGAGGCGCAGTGGATCAGCGCGGACGGCTCGACGATCGAGCTCGTCCTCTGGTCGGGCGCTCTCGCTCGCCCGGGCGTCCGGCGGTCCGCCCTCGTGATCCGCGGCGATCGTGCCGCCGAGCTCACCGCCGCCGATGATGCTCCGGACGTCGATCCGCGCGATCTGGGCGCCTACCTGCACGAGCCAGACGGCGCCGTCATCCGCGCTCGGCTGATCGGCGACGTGGCCCGCTCCCTCGACGCGGGGATGCTCGCCGGCGGCACGGCGTACATGACCTCCGACACGGGGCGTACCAGCGCGTTCGCGACGACGTTCCGGGTGCGCGAGGTCCTGCCGCTGAAGACCCGCGAGATCGACGCCGCGCTCAAGCGCGCAGGGATCGGCATCCTGGAGATCAAGAAACGCGGGGTCGACATCGATCCCGCGCAGTTCCGCAAGAAGCTGAGCCTGTCGGGGAGCGCGTCGGCGACCCTCTTCCTCACGCGCGTCGGAGACCGCCGGGTGGCCGTCCTCGCCGACCGCGTCGAGGACGGTGAGGGCCGCCCCGGCGACGGGGCTCAGTCCAGCAGCCCGGCCTGAGCCGCCGCCCAGACGAGCCAGCCCGCGCTGTAGAGGATCGACAACGCGGCGAGGCCGAGCGCCCACACCGCGACCCCGCGACGCTCCCACGGTCGGCGCAGCGCCAGCACCGCCATCACGACCGCTGCGATACCCAGCGGGAACGCCCACCCGACGAACAGCGACAGCACGAGGGCCACGATCGCCAGCGCGAGCGCCCACGCCCCCGATCGGGGCAGGATCTCGGGCGCCGGGGCCCACTCGACGCGCGGCTGCGACGCAGCGGGCTCGGCGCGCGGGCCGACCTCGGGGCTGCTCAGCAGCGGTGTCGGCTGCGTGAACTCGCGCTGGAACCCGCCGCGGTGCTCGCCCGGCAGCCTCGCGGCCTCGGGAGCCGACGCGACGTCATCCGTCGGCGCTGCCACGGCGGGGCGCCGACTGCGCCGACGGTCGTCGCTCACCCGCGTACCTGGATCTCGGTGACCGGAAGCGTCGAGTCGGCGCCGAACGAGAGGGTCGACGGCTCGGCGCTCGAGGAGATGAGCTCGGCGGCGAGCGCAGCGATCATCGCCCCGTTGTCGGTGCACAGGCTCAGCGGCGGGATGCGCACCGCGACGCCCGCGGCGGCGGCTCGTCCGAGCGCGACCTCGCGCAGCCGGCGATTGGCGATCACGCCGCCGCCGAGGAGCAGCCGGGGCACGCCGTGCTGCGCGCACGCGTCGAGCGCCTTGGTCACGAGGACGTCGACGACCGCTTCGCGGAAGGATGCCGCGACGTCGGCGACGGGCACGGTCTCGCCCGCCGCCTCGCGCTGCTCGATCCAGCGCGCTACGGCGGTCTTCAGCCCGGAGAAGGAGAAGTCGTACCGGTGCGCGGCCAGGTCGGACGCTCGGGAGAGTCCGCGCGGGAATCGGATGGCGTCGGGGTCGCCGCCGGCTGCGGCGCGGTCGATCTCGGGGCCTCCGGGGTAGGGCAGACCGAGGATGCGGGCGATCTTGTCGAAGGCCTCGCCGGCGGCGTCATCCATCGTCTCGCCGAGCATCTCGACGTCGGAGACCAGATCGCGGACGAGGAGGAGCGAGGTGTGCCCGCCGCTGACCAGGAGGGCGACGGTCGGGTACTCGACGTCGTCACCGGTCAGGATGTCGGCCGCGATGTGACCGACCAGATGGTTGACCGCGTAGAGCGGCTTCCCGAGCGACACGGCGAGGGCCTTCGCAGCCCCGACGCCGACCATGAGCGCGCCGGCCAGCCCTGGGCCGCTCGTGACGGCGACCGCGTCGAGCTCCTGCAGCGAGACGCCCGCTTCGGCCACGGCGGCCTCGATCGCCGGCTGGAGCGCCTCGAGGTGGGCGCGCGCGGCGACCTCGGGCACGACGCCGCCGTAACGGGCATGCTCGGCCATCGAGCTCGCGATCGTGTTCGACAGCAGCGTGCGCCCCCGGACGATGCCGATGCCGGTCTCGTCGCAGCTGGTCTCGATCCCCAGCACGAGGGGTTCGGAGCGGGTCAGGTCGGTGGTCATCGGTCGGTCCCTCCCTCACCGCGGAGGTTCAGCTGCATGATGATCGCGTCGACGTCGTCGGGCTGGTAGTACCGCGGACGGCGGGCGATCTCGACGAACCCCTCCGAGACGTAGAGGGCCTGGGCGACGGGGTTGTCGGCGCGCACCTCGAGGAAGAGCTCGCGCGCGCCGCGGTCGCGGGCTTCGGCGATGAGCGCCCGCAGCAGGGTTCGGCCGCGACCGGTGCCGCGCCGGGACGGTTCGAGGGCGATGGTCTGGATGTCGGCGTCATCCGCGCCCCGCACCGACCGGACACCGCCGTAACCGACGACGCGATCGTCCTCGACGTCGACGAGGTAGCGCCCGTGCGGCGAGGCGAGCTCTGCGGACATGGCGGTGCGGCTCCACGCATCGGTGGGGAACGACGCCTGCTCGAGCGCCATGATCGCGTCGAGGTCGTCACCGGTCGCGGTCCGCAGGCTCACGTACCCACCTTCTTCGGTCCGGCCGGCACCGTCACGTCCGGGGCGCGGAGGTACAGGGGCTCGGCGGCCGACGCGTCGGCGGCGCCCGCCGACAGCCGTTCGGCCGCGATCCGGCCGAGGGCTGCGGCACTGATGGATGTCGTCTCCGGCAGCTCCGAGGCGGGAGCTCCGAACAGGGCGAGGGGCTCGGTCGACGCGCGCGGCACGAGATGCGCGTCGGTGAGGCGCACCGGCATCCCCCGCTCGACGCGGTAGACCGAGACGGCGACCTCGCGACGGCGGGCATCGGTCACGATCGCGACCGGCTCGCCCTCGACGGGAGCCGCGCCGGCGGTGGCGTACGCGGGATCGACGTGTGCGCGCGCCGCAGCATCGTGGCTCGCGACCGCGATCAGGGGGACGCCGCGCCCGAGGGCGAACGCCCGTGCGGCCGCGATCCCGACCCGCAGTCCCGTGAACGGACCCGGCCCCATGCCCGCGGCGACGGCCGTGATCTCGACGGGGTCGACCCCCGCTTCGTGGAAGACGCGCACGAGCAGATCGCCGATGACCTCGGCGTGACCGCGGGGGTCGCGGCTGACGACCTCGGCGCGGACACGGCCCGCGGGGTCGACGATCGCGACGGCCGTGCCGATCGAGGTGTCGATGCCCAGAATCACGTCACCCAGGGTAGCCCGGGCCGTGCGGCCTCGCGCTCAGGGGCGCCGCGTGACCGTCACGAGGCGCGGGGCCGCGTCGGCCATCTCCGCTGCCGCCGGGCCGCTCGTGCCGCAGGCGTTGTCGAGCCCGGTGCCGCTCCAGCCCCGCTCGAGCTCGATCTCCCACCAGCTGTCGCGAAGACCGTCGACCATGCCGTGTCCCCACTCGACGATCGTGACACTGGCGTCCAGGTCGAGATCGAGGTCCGACAGCTCCGCCGGGGACCCCAGGCGGTAGGCGTCGACATGGATCAGCGGCGGACCGTCGACGAGCGAGGGGTGGGTGCGTGCGATGACGAAGGTCGGACTCTGGATCGGTCCGCGGACGCCGAGGCCGGCGCCGATCCCCCGGGTCAGCGTCGTCTTGCCAGCCCCGAGAGGCCCGGTGAGGACGACGAGCTCGCCGGCGCGGAGCCGCGATCCGATCTCCCTCCCCCAGGCCTCCATCTCGTCGGCTGAAGTCACCTCGCGTTCGCCGAGGTAGTCGTCCATTCCGCTCATCGCCGGCCTCCCGTCATCTCGGACGATACCGCCGTGCGGTGCACCCGCGGGCCGATACGGGTGACGATCTCGTAATCGATCGTGTCCGCGGCATCACCCCAGTCGGCGGCGGCGGGAAAACTCAGCGTGGGGTCGCCGAAGAGCACGACCTCGTCGCCGATCGAGACCTCGGCGTCACCGACGTCGACGACGAACTGGTCCATCGCGATCCGGCCCGAGACCGTGAACCGCCGGCCGCCGATGACCACCGGCCCGCGGCCGGAGGCCTGCCGGGGCACGCCGTCGGCATAGCCGAGCGGGACCAGGGCGAGCGTCGTCTCGGACGCGGTGCGGTGCGTGTAGCCGTACGACACGCCTTGGCCGGCCGGCACGCGTCGCACCGCGGCGACCGAGGTGCGCAGGGTCATCGCCGGCCGCAGCCCGAGGTCTGCCGAGGAGCGACCCGGAAGCGGAGAGAGTCCGTAGATCGCGAGCCCCAGGCGGACGCAGTTCAGCCGCGTCTCGGGCAGCGCGATCGCCGCGTTCGACGCGGCGATGTGGCGCAGCGGCGGATGCACCCCCGCCGCGCTCGCCTCAGCGAGAGCGTCGTGGAATCGGGCGAGCGCGGCGCGGTCGTCCTCGATGCTCGTGTTGGAGAGGTGACTGAAGACGCCGATGACGCGCAGCTGGCCGATGCGCTCGAGTCTCGCCGCCTCCGCGCAGACGCGCTGCCACTCGCGCGGCTCGACGCCGTTGCGCCCGAGCCCTGTCTCCACCTTGAGGTGCACACCGACGAAGCGCCCGACGGATGCTGCCGCCGCGGCGGCCTGCAGCTGCGCGAAGCTCGAGATCCCGAGCTCGACGCCGTGCTCGGCCGCCTCGCGGAAATCCGCGCCGGGCGCGTGCAGCCACGCGACGATGGGGGCGGTGATTCCCGCTCGGCGCAGGGCGACGGCCTCGGCGATGTCCGCCACGCCGAGTCGCGTCGCGCCACCCGACAGGGCCGCGGTCGCCGCACGCGCGGCGCCGTGCCCGTAACCGTCGGCTTTCACGACGGCGATGATCTCGGTCTGGACGAGACGCCGCAGATGACGGACGTTGTGCTCGATCGCCTCGACGTCGATGAGGGCTTCGCGCAGCGGGCGTACGGTCACGATGCGGCCTCGGCGATCACGTAGGCGGTGGCGAGGTTCGCATCGTGCGAGAGCGACAGGTGCACCGCCGTCACGCCCCGTGCGGCCACCGTGGCGGCCGTCTCACCGGTGAGGGCGAAGACCGGGCGCCCCGAAGACTCCGACGCCACCTCGATGTCGACCCAGTGCACGCCCTCCGAGCCGCCGAGGGCCTTGATGAGCGCCTCCTTCGCGGCGTACCGGGCAGCGAGAGACCGGGGCTTGAGGGCGCGCTCGGCGGGCGAGAAGAGCCTGTCGAGCAGGCGAGGGGTGTGTTCGAGCGAACGCTCGAAGCGCGGGACGTCGACCAGGTCGACGCCGATGCCGACGATCACAGCACCCCCTTCCAGCCCGACGGACTCACTCGACGGTGACCGACTTGGCGAGGTTGCGCGGCTGGTCGACGTCGAGGCCCTTGGCGGTGGCCAGGCCCATGGCGAAGATGTGCAGCGGAACCACCGCGAGAAGCGGCTCGAACAGCGGCTCGGCGAGCGGGATGCGCAGCACCTCGTCGGCGAACGGGAGGACGGCGGCATCCCCCTCTTCGGCGACCGCGATGATGCGGGCGCCGCGGGCGCGGATCTCCTGGATGTTGGACACGACCTTCGCGTGCAGAAGCGGCGAGCTCGTCGGCGAGGGCACCATGACGAACACCGGCTGACCGGGCTCGATGAGGGCGATCGGGCCGTGCTTGAGCTCTCCGGCGGCGAAGCCCTCGGCGTGGATGTAGGAGATCTCCTTGAGCTTGAGCGCGCCCTCGAGCGCGATCGGATAGCCGACGTGACGGCCGAGGAAGATCACCGAGCGGGTGTCGGCCATCCAGTGGGCGAACTGCTCGATGTGCTCCTGCTCGCTCGCGAGCACCCGGGCGATCTTCTCGGGCACCGCTTCGAGCTGAGCGACCTGCTCGGCGATCGCCGCAGCGCTCAGCGCACCGCGCACACGGCCGACATGCAGGGCCAGCAGGTACAGCGCGGTGATCTGCGCGACGAACGCCTTCGTGGACGCGACGGCGACCTCGGGGCCGGCGTGGGTGTAGACGATGGCATCGGACTCGCGCGGGATCGTCGCGCCTTGGGTGTTGCAGATCGACAGCGTCTTCGCGCCGGCCTCGCGGGCGTACTTGACCGCCATGAGCGTGTCCATCGTCTCGCCGGACTGGCTGATGGAGACGACGAGTGTCCGCGGACCGATGACGGGATCGCGGTAGCGGAACTCGTGGGCGAGCTCGACGTCGACGGGAACGCGAGCCCACTGCTCGAGAGCGTACTTGCCGACCATGCCGGCGTACGCGGCGGTGCCGCACGCGATGACGATGACGCGATCGATGCCGGTGAACAGCTCGTCGAGGCCATCGAGCTCGGGGATCTGCACGAGACCGTCGTGCACGCGCCCGCGGATGGTGTTCGCGACGGCCTCGGGCTCCTCCGAGACCTCCTTGGCCATGAACGACGACCAGCCGCCCTTGTCCGCGGCAGCGGCATCCCACACGACCTCGAACGGCTCGACGTCGACGGCATCGCCGGAGAAGTCGGTGACCGTGACCTCCTGCGGGGTGATCGCGACGATCTCGTCCTGGCCGATCGCGAGCGCGTGGCGCGTGTGCTCCACGAAGGCGGCGACGTCGGAGCCGAGGAAGTTCTCGCCGTCGCCGAGGCCGATCACCAGCGGCGAGTTGCGGCGGGCGCCCACGACGAGACCGGGCTGGTCGCGGTGCAGGGCCAGGAGCGTGAACGCCCCCTCCAGGCGCGACACCGTCGCGCGGAACGCCTCGACCAGATCGCCGGATGCCCGGTACTCGCGGCCCAGCAGCACAGCGGCGACCTCGGTGTCGGTCTCGCTGCGGAACGTGTGGCCCTCGGCGACGAGCTCGGACTTCAGCTCGGAGAAGTTCTCGATGATGCCGTTGTGGATGACCGCGAGCTTGTCGTCGTCGGCCAGGTGCGGGTGCGCGTTCGCGTCGGTCGGGCCGCCGTGCGTGGCCCACCGGGTGTGGCCGATTCCCGTCGTGCCGTCGGCCAGCGGGTGCGCGGCCAGGTCGTCGCGCAGCACCTGCAGCTTGCCCGCGCGCTTGCGTGTTCCGAGGCCGCCCTCACCGTCGATGACGGCGATGCCGGCGGAGTCGTAGCCGCGGTATTCGAGGCGGGCCAGGCCCGAGATGAGGATGTCCTGCGAGGGACGAGGACCCACGTAGCCGATGATTCCGCACATGGGCTCCATCCTAGATCGGGAGCCCGGGCGCTCGAGCTCAGCCGGACGCGGGCCCGCGCAACGCTGCCAGCACGGCGTCGACCGCCTCGAGATTGGAGAAGACCGCGTCGTGCCCGCACGCGCCGCCGAACGGCGGTGCGGCGACCTGGCCCGACAGGATCATCCCGACTCCGCCCACGCCGGGCGGGAGGTCCGTGCGGCATGTGACCACCGTCGTGTCCGCCGCTCCGGCGAGGGCGGACGTCTCGGCGACCAGACCGTCGCCGAGGCGGGCCTCCCCGGTCTTCCCCGACGGGAGCGGCATCGCGACGACGGCGGACGCCGCGATCGCGTGCACGTGCAGACCCGCCGGCCAGTCGGGCAGATCGGCGAGCTCCGCCGACCCGGCGCGCAGGGACGTACCTGCCGGGCCGAGGGCGGCGATACCCGTCCGGATGACGGGTGGCAGATCGCAGCCGCCGCGCGCGTCTTCCGCGAGCTGCTTGTTGCAGACCGCGCCGATCCAGGGCAGCACGAGGTTCTGCAGCACCGGCACCGTCGACATCGTGGCGCGGATCGCCCCGGCGATGTCGACCGCGACATTGGCGATGTCCGAGCCTTGCGTGGGAGCGGCGACCGTGACGACCTCGCCGATGAGCGCGGCGATGTCCGGGGCGTCGCGCAGGGCGTACCGCAGGGCCAGCCCGCCCATCGAATGGGTCACGACGTCGACGGGGCCGTGGACGGCGTCGGCTATCGAACGGATCGCGGCGGCGAGATTGTCGGCCGAACCGGTCGAGCCGACCCACCCGGCGGAGTTCGCGGAGTAGTCGAACGCGTACACGGCGACCCCCGGCCGCGCTTCGAGCCGCTGCTGCAGCGACGCCGTCATCCCCCGCGCCACCGGCGCACCGGAGCCGTCGCGCCACTGCACCGGACGAGCGAACGGCGACCGGGCGTAGGAGCGCTGGCCGTCGGCGTCGGGGAGGACGGTGCTCAGCCACCCGTGGACGAGCAGCACCGCCCGCGAGTCCGGTTCCGCCTGCTCGCTCAGCCGCACGACACGGTCGCCGAGCGCCACGGCCGGGCCGGCCACCGCCGCAGGCGCGAACGCGGACGACGCCGCCGCGGGAGCGAGGGTCGCAGTCGCCGCGAGCACGACGACCGTGCTCAGCGCGACGAGGGACCGCCACCGGGACCGCCGGCGGCGCAGCCGCGAGCGCGCGCGTAACGCACCGCGCACGAGCGCGCGCGAACGCCGCCCCAGTTCCATGGATCCATACCTAGCAGGTTGCGGTGACGGGTGCGTAACAGAAGACACCGGAGCTTAGCGAGCACTCGCTGACAGAACGCCGGGTCGAGGCAGTCAGACCTTCCGCAGGAGCACGCGCTCGACGGCGTGCGAAGCGCCCTTGTGCAGGATCAGTGTCGCCCGGTGCTTCGTCGGCAGGACGTTCTCGACGAGGTTCGGGAGGTTGATGTCGTTCCAGAAGCCGCGCGCCATCGCCACCGCTTCGTCGTCGTCCAGGTCGGCGAAGGTGTTGAAGTACGACGAGGGGTTGTTGAATGCGCCCGCCTTGAGCGCCATGAAGCGCTCGACGTACCACTGACTGATGTGCTCGGCATCCGCATCGACGTAGATCGAGAAGTCGAACATGTCGCTGACGGCGACCTCGTGCGGCGCGGGCGGCGGTGCCAGGACGTTCAGCCCCTCGACGATCACGACGTCGGGGCGGCGGACGGTGATCTGCGCGTCCGGGACGATGTCGTACCGCATATGCGAGTAGAACGGGGCGTGCACCTCGGGGGCGCCGGACTTCACCTCCGTGAGGAACTCGATCAGCGCGCGGCGATCGTAGCTCTCGGGGAAGCCCTTCCGAGCCATCAGCCCGCGACGCTCGAGCTCGGCGTTGGGATACAGGAAGCCGTCGGTCGTGACGAGCTCCACCCGGGGCGTCCCGGGCCAGCGACTCATCAGCTCGCGAAGCAGACGCGCGACGGTCGACTTCCCGACGGCGACCGATCCGGCCACGCCGACGACGAAGGGCGTCGTGCTGTCCTGCTCGCCGAGGAACGCGTCGGTGTCGGCCCCGAGGCGCCGGGTCGCGCTGGCGTACAGCGAGAGCAACCGGCTGAGGGGCAGGTAGACCTGCGACACTTCACCGAGGTCCATCCGGTCCCCGAGTCCGCGGAGCTGGACGATCTCGGTCTCGGTCAGCGGCTGGGTCACACCCGCCGCGAGCCGGGACCAGTCGGAGCGGTCGATCTCGCGGTACAGGGCGGGAGCGAGCGGCGCCAGCGCCTGCACATCTTCAGGGGACATCGCGCTCATCGTAACCCCCGGCCGGAGCCCCGGCGGCGCTGGCGGCCTGCCACTACTGTGAACCTGTGCGTCTGGGAGTCCTCGACATCGGTTCGAACACCGTCCACCTGCTCGTCGCCGATGTCCGCCCCGGAGGGCGCCCCCTCGCCCGGACGAGCAAGCGGACCGTGCTACGACTGATGCGCTATCTCGAGCCCGACGGCTCGATCAGCGACGACGGCGTCCGCGCCCTCGTCGCCGCCGTGACCGAGGCGGTCGCGGTGTCGCGCACGGAGAACGTCGCCGAGCTCCTCGCCACCGCCACGAGCGCCGTGCGCGACGCCGCGAACGGACCGCAGGTCATCGCCGCGATCGAGGAGGCCCTGGGGCAGGACCTGCAGGTGCTCGGTGGCGAGTCGGAGGCGCGCTTCACCTTCCTGGCGGTGCGCCGCTGGTTCGGCTGGTCCGCGGGCGAGATCCTGCTGTTCGACATCGGCGGCGGTTCTCTCGAGATCGCGGCCGGCAGTGACGAGCTGCCCGACACGGCCGCCTCGGTGCCGCTCGGCGCAGGCCGGATGACGGTGCAGTTCCTGCCCGCCGATCCGCCGGGCGAGGATGCCGTCGACGTCCTGCGGGAGCACGCGCGCGCGACCCTGAAGCCGATCGTCGCGTCGATGGCGGACAGCCCTCGACCCGACCACGTCGTCGGCTCCTCCAAGACCATCCGATCGCTGGCGAAGCTCGCGGGCGACCCGGTGCCGGGCTGGTCGGGGATCGAGCGGATGACCCTGCCCCGCTCGGCGCTGAACTCGTGGATCCCGCGGCTCGCCCGCATCCCGGCATCCGCCCGGCAGGAGCTCCCGGGGATCACCGCCGACCGCACCTTCCAGATCGTCGCGGGCGCCGTCGTCCTGCACGAGGCGATGCGCGCGTTCGACGTCGACGAGCTCGAGGTCTCGCCCTGGGCGCTGCGCGAGGGAGTGCTTCTCCGCTACATCGAGTCGCTGTCATGGAGCGCTCCGCGCCCCTGACCGTCGATCACACGACGTCCGCCGACCGGCACGGAGGCTTCGAGAACGACGTCGCGGCCGTTCTGGAACACCCGCGCCGACGGTCCGAGCCCGGCGAGGCCCAGGCCCGTCGCCGCACCGGCGTCGCTGCGCAACCGCCCGGGGGTGCGGACGCGGATCGACAGGGATGCCCCGTCGGCGGCGCCTCGCACCTCGATGTCGGCCGAGCGGGCCGCGGCATGCTTGACCGCGTTCACGAGCCCTTCGGCCACGACCGCGACGACGCGCGTCGTCACGAGGGCGTCCGACATGGCGACCGTCGCAGCAGGATCCACCGCGGAAGACACCGTCAGCACGGGTCGCCAGATCGCCACGGTCTCGGCGAGGTCCGCCGCTCGCGCCGCCCCGGGCCGACGGGTCCCGAGGGCGTCGGTCAGCCCCGCGCTGATCGCGAGCTCGAAGTCGCGGATGTCGCCGGGCGTCGCGATCTCGTCGTCCACGCGGGCCGCGAGGATCACGCACGTGCTCTGGACCCGGCTGTGAAGGACGTCGGAGGCATGCGCCAGGTTCTGCCTCGTGCTCGAGGTCTGGTCCGCGGCGGAGCGGACGAGCGCCTGCAGCGCACGGCCCAGCCGACGGGTCTCGACCCGGCCCCGGTGGATCGCCTCGGCACACAGCGCCGCCACGATCGCGATGCCGGGCAGTGCGATCGCAGGGATGACGGGGATGAAGCTGGGCTCCCCCACGAGCACCGCCGCCGCCGCGGCCACCACGATCCCCGCGCCGAGCCACAGCCCGACGAGGCGTCTCCCCCGTCGGGGCGCGGACGAGCGGCAGGCGATGCCGCGGGTGAGCCGGTCGACCGCGAGACACAGGGCGAGCACCCCGACGATGAGGACCGCCGCGAAGACGGGGCCCTCGGTGCGCAGCGCGAACGGCGCGCTCCCCGCGGCGAAGATGACGCCGACGAGGCCCGGCGCCGGCGGACGCAATCGCTCGAACACGGTGCGTGCCGTCTCGATCGCCGACGGCCCCGCGTCGTCGGGAGAGATGTCGGCGAGCTCGAGCCCCGCGCGATCTCGGGCCCGGTGGCTCACCGAGCGGACGCCGTCGGAGAAACCTCGCACGCGCTCGAAGTCGAGCGGGGAAGCGACGAGAGCGGCCAGCGCGGTGCGCAGGGCGCTGATCTCGGACGTGAGGAACTCGCGCGTGTCCCGTTCGTAGCGACCGGCGCGGCGCTGCTCGTCGGTCACCGTCCGCAGCGCGTCGGCGAGGCGCGTCCTCGCGGTCCGCGAGCTGACGTAGAGCTGTTCGGTCACGGCCACGAGTGACAGCACGCTCACCCACGCGACGACGTTGGTCACGATGCGCTCGCTCCACGCGGGGTCGGTTCCGAGTCCGAACGCACCGACCGCCAGAGCGTCGTTGAGGAAGGGCCGCGCGACGGCCGCGGCGACGAGAGCCGCCAGCACGAGCACCCCGCGTGCCGTCGATGACGGTATCCGTCGTTCCGCGAGCACGACCGGCAGCAGGGCCACAGCCAGGATCCCCGCGACGAGCAAACCGGAGAACTGCGCCGACAGCAGCTCCAGGGGCGTGTCGACGGTCGCGTAGGGGACGAGGACGATGGCGGAGACGGGAACGGCGACGAGGGCGCTCCAGGGTGTGAAGAACCGCCCGCTCGACACGGCATCCCACCAGATCGCGACGCCCGGACGAACCCGCGCTCGATGTCGCGATGTTCGCCCCCGGTTCACATCCGCCCCCTCGACTTCGGCGGGCCGCTGCCGCACCGGCCGAAATCCTAGCGAATCCGAGCGACGTCGCCGTTAACGCGCGCATCATACGCTCGGCTGGAGTCGGCGGCACGCGCTGGGATCGGGTGGCGCCCGCCCCTAGCGTGGCCGGATGCAGAGCTACGACTACCTCATCGTCGGCGGCGGAATGGTCGCCGACGCGGCCGCCCGCGGCATCCGCGAGCTCGACGAGAGCGGCACGATCGGTGTCCTCAGCGCCGACGTCGACGAACCGTACACACGCCCGGCGCTCACCAAGAAGCTGTGGACCGACCCGGATTTCACCTGGGATCAGGTTCCGCTCGGCACGGCCGACGACACGGGCGCCGAGATCCGACTGCGGACCACCGTGACCGCGATCGACCGCGACGGGCGCACGGTCGAGGACGAATCCGGCGAGCGCATCGGCTACCGTCGGCTGCTCCTCGCGACCGGTTCACGCCCGCACGAGGTCGATGCGCCCGACAGCGACCGGGTGCTCTTCTTCCGCTCCGCCGACGACTACCGGCGGCTGCGCGAGCTCGCCGCCGAGGGCGAGCGGATCGTCGTGGTCGGCGGGGGCTACATCGGCGCGGAGCTCGCCGCCGCCCTCGTGCAGAACGGCGTGGGGGTCGATCTGGTCTTCCCGAGCACCACACTCGGCGACGGCACGTTCCCGCCTCCGCTCGCCGAGCGGTACCAGCGGCTGTTCCGAGACGCTGGTGTGGGCCTGGTGCCCGGCCGCCGGGTCGAGGAGGTGGTCACGGACGCGTCGGCCGACGGCCTCGAGGTCGTGCTCGACGACGGATCGCGGCTGCGCGGCGACGCGGTCGTGCTCGGCCTCGGCGTCTCGCCGGTGACCGACCTCGCCGAGCAGTCCGGGCTCGCCGTCGATGACGGGGTCGTGGTCGACGCGTTCCTCGCCACGACCGACGACGCGATCTGGGCGGCCGGCGACATCGCCTCGTACCCTGACCGGCTGCTCGGTCGCACCCGCGTCGAGCACGTGGACAACGCCCAGGAGATGGGCCGGGCGGCCGGGCGATCGATGGCGGGCGGCGGCGAGGCCTACCGCCACACCCCGTACTTCTACTCGCAGGTGTTCGACGTCCGGTGGGAGGCGGTCGGCACGCTCGACCCCGATCTCGACACCCTCGTCGTGGAGACCGGCGACGACGAATCCGGACCGCGGACAGTGGTGTACTACCGCGACGAGACGGGCGCGCCGGTAGGCGTGCTGCTCTGGAACGTTGCCGACGCCACGGATGCCGCACGCCTCGTCCTCGCCGAGGCGCCCACCCACGAGGCGGAGCTGCGAGGACGCATCACCTGAGCGCCCTCAGCGAATACTGAGCGGCTCGCGGTCCGGTGACCGGCGGAACCACCACCACCATCTCGGGAACGGGACTCGACTCCGTGACCGCCGTCGACTTCGGGGGCGTTCCGGCCGATTCGTTCACGATCAACCCGGACGGGACGATCACGGCCGTCACTCCGCCGCAGGCCGCGGCGGGAGTCGTCGCGGTGACCGTCACGAACGTCGACGGCGCGGATGACTCGCTCGTGTTCGAGTACTTCGACGTCACCGCCGTGGATGCGATCGCGCCGCCGTCGGGCTCGACGCTCGGCGGCGACACCGTCACGATCACCGGAACGTGTCTGACCGGGACGACCGCCGTCCTGTTCGACGGCGTCGCCGGAACCGACCTCACCGTCGTCAGCGACACGCAGCTGACCGTGACGACGACGGCCGGAACCGCGGGCGCGGTCGACGTCGAGATCGTCAACCCCACCGACTGCGGCGGCACCGTCGTCGACGACGGGTTCGTCTACGTCGAGCCCGGCGCACCGACCCTCGCCACGATCGCTCCGGAGCGCGGCACCGAGCTGGGCGGCACGGTCGTGACGATCACGGGTGAGGACTTCACCGGGACCACCGCGGTCACCTTCGACGGCATCGACGCCACCGACTTCGAGGTCGTCAGCGACACCGTCATCGAGGCCACGACGCCGGCCCAGGCGCCCGGTGTCGTGGACGTCGTGGTCACGAACGAGGCGGGCGCGTCGGCACCGCTGGACTTCGAGTACGTCGACGTCGCCGAGATCGATGACGTCACCCCCGGCAGCGGGCCCGAGGCCGGCGGCAACACCGTCGTGATCACGGGAGACTGCTTCACCGGTGCCACCGGGGTCATCTTCGGCGGAATCCCCGCGACGAGCTTCACCGTCGACGGGCCGACCCAGATCACGGCGGTCGTCCCCGCGGGGACGGCCGGCGCCGTCGATGTCGTCGTGGTGGGTGCGGGCGACTGCGGCACCGCGGAGATCCCCGACGGCTACGAGTACGTGGCACCGCCGGTCGTGACCGACCTCGAGCCGGCATCCGGCCCCGAGACGGGCGGGACCCGTCGTGACGATCGACGGCGAGGGCTTCACGGGCACCACCGGCGTCAGCCTGGACGTGCCCGCCGTGACGTCGATCGACCCGGCGACCGGGCCCGAGGACGGCGGCACGGTCGTGACGATCATCGGCGAAGGCTTGCTCGGAGCCACCGCGGTCACGTTCGACGGGCTCGCCGGCACCGACCTCGAGGTCGTCAGCGACACCGAGATCCGGGTGACGACACCCGCGCACGCGCCGGCACTCGTCGACGTCGTGGTGGTCCACCCGAACGGCGACAGCGCACCGTTCGACTTCACCTACGTCGCGGGAACGGAGATCGACGGTGCCACTCCTCCGGGCGGACCGGAGGAGGGCGGGAACACCGTCGTGATCACGGGCTCGTGCTTCACGGGCGCGACGGCGGTCCTCTTCGGCGGCGTGCCGGCGACCAGCTTCACCGTCGAGAGCGACACGCGCATCACCGCGGTCGTCCCGGCCGGCACGGGCGTCGTGGACGTCGAGGTCGTGGGGGCTGCCGCGTGCGGCAGCGAGACGCTGCCGGACGGCTACGAGTACACCGATGAGCCGGTCATCGGCACGATCGCCCCGGATCGCGGACCCGAGACCGGCGGAACCGTCGTGACCATCACGGGCACGAACTTCACGGGGACGACATCGGTCACCTTCGACGGCGTCGCGGGGTCGGCTCTGACCGTCGTGTCGGACACCGAGCTGCGCGCGACCACTCCGGCCCACGCAGCCGGTGACGCCGCGGTGGTCGTGACCACCCCGGCGGGGTCGAGCGACGCGGGTGCGTTCACCTTCTACCCGGTCGCCGACATCGGCGGGATCGCGCCGGGCACCGGCCCGATCTCGGGCGGAACGGTGGTCACCATCACCGGGCAGTGCTTCACCGGGGCGACCGCGGTGCTGTTCGGCGAGGTGCCCGCACAGTTCGAGGTGATCAACGACGGCGTGATCCGCGCGATCTCACCGTCGGCTGAGACGACAGGCACGGTGCCGGTCACGGTCGTGGGCTCGGGCGCGTGCGGCACGGCCGTCGAACCGGGCGCGTTCACCTACGCGGCAGGTTCGGCCGGGTCCGGCGCGTCCGGATCGAGCGGCAACGGCAGCAGCTCTCTCGCTGCCACCGGTGGAGACGGCGACGGGGCAGGTGCGCTCGCGATGACGGCGCTGCTGCTCATGCTCGGCGGGGCGCTGATGATCGCGCGACGCCGGCTCGCCTGAGCCCTGAGCCCGACGGCACGAGCGGCCCTCTCCCCCGCGAGGAGGAGGGGGCCGCTCGGCTGTCAGGGCGACTCAGAGCGCGAGGCGGTCGGCCACGACGGCCGCGAGCTCGTCGGCGATCGCCTGGGCCTCGGCCTCGGTGGTCGCCTCAACCATCACCCGCACGAGCGGCTCGGTACCCGAGGCGCGCAGCAGCACGCGGCCGGAGTCGCCGAGGCGCGCGGACGCCGAGGCGACGGCATCCTGCACGCCGGCGTCGCTCGCGACCCGGTCGCGATCGACGCCGCGGACATTCACGAGGACCTGGGGATACACCGTCATGACGGCCGCGAGCTGGGCCGCGGTCTTGCCCTGCCGAGCCATCTCGGCGGCGAGGTGGAGCCCGGTCAGCAGGCCGTCGCCGGTCGTCGCGTAGCGGCTCATGATGACGTGCCCGCTCTGCTCTCCGCCGAGCCCGAAGCGACCCTGGTTCATCCGCTCCAGCACGTAGCGGTCGCCGACCGCGGTCTGCTCGACGGTGATGCCGTGCTCGGCCATGGCCCGGTGCAGACCGAGGTTGCTCATGACGGTCGCGACGAGGGTGCTGAACGGCAGCCGCCCCCGCTGCTTCATCGCCACGGCGAGGATCGCCATGATCTGGTCGCCGTCGATGACACGACCGTCGGCGTCGACGGCGAGGCAGCGATCGGCGTCGCCGTCGTGGGCGATGCCGATGTCGGCTCCGGTCCGGATCACCTCTGCTGCGACGCGGTCGAGGTGGGTCGAGCCGACCCCGTCGTTGATGTTGAGACCGTCCGGGTCGGCACCGATGACAGTGACCTTCGCACCCGCGTCGCGGAACGTCTGCGGAGACACCCCGGATGCCGCTCCGTGAGCGCAGTCGAGCACGACGTGCAGCCCGTCGAGGGTATGCGGCAGCGAGCCCAGCAGGTGGACGACGTAGCGGTCCTCGGCATCGGCGAAAACACGGATGCGGCCGACGTCGGCGCCGGTGGGCTGGAGTTTGGGCCCGGTGAGGGCCTCCTCGATACGGCGCTCGACCTCGTCGGGGAGCTTGACCCCGCCGCGGGCGAAGATCTTGATGCCGTTGTCGGGCGCGGGATTGTGGGACGCGGAGACCATGACGCCGAAGTCGGCGTCGATGTCGCTGACGAGGAACGCCGCAGCCGGAGTGGGCAGGACGCCCGCGTCGAGCACGTCGACGCCCGACGAGGCGAGGCCGGCCGCGACAGCGGCCGACAGGAACTCTCCCGAGACGCGGGGGTCGCGCGCCACGACCGCGGTCAGCCGCTTTCCGGCTGCCTTGCGCGCCTCCGCGATACGGCCCTGGCCCAGGACGACGGCAGTCGCCTGGGCCAGGGTGAGTGCGAGTTCGGCGGTGAGGGGGCCGTTGGCCAGCCCCCGAACACCGTCCGTACCGAACAGCGCCACGGAGCTTAACGCTTCGAGTACTGAGGAGCCTTGCGGGCCTTCTTGAGACCAGCCTTCTTGCGCTCCTTGACGCGCGCGTCGCGCGAGAGGAAGCCGGCCTTCTTCAGGGTCGGGCGGTTGTTCTCGGCGTCGATCTCGTTCAGCGCACGGGCGATGCCGAGGCGCAGCGCGCCGGCCTGGCCCGAGGGGCCGCCACCGGAGATGCGGGCGATGACGTCATACGAGCCGGCGAGCTCGAGCACCGTGAACGGGTCGTTGATGAGCTGCTGGTGCAGCTTGTTCGGGAAGTAGTCCTCGAGCGTGCGCCCGTTGACCGTGATGGTGCCCGAACCGGGGATGAGGCGCACGCGGGCGATGGCCTGCTTGCGGCGACCCACGGCGGCACCGGGGACCGAGAGGACCGGACGGGGCGCGGCGGCTGCAGCAGCCTCCGAGGCGGGCGTCTCGGTCGAGTAGTTCTGGGGGGTCTCCTCGAGGGAGTCAGCGATCTTCGCCATCAGTGTTTCCTTGAGTGTTTTCGCGGCGCTTACTGGGCGACCTGGTCGAAGGTGTAGGTGGTGGGCTGCTGCGCAGCGTGCGGGTGCTCGGCACCGGCGTAGACCTTGAGCTTCGAGAGCTGCTGGCGGCCCAGGCTGTTCTTCGGGAGCATGCCGCGGATGGCCTTCTCGACCGCGCGGACGGGGTTCTTCTCGAGGAGCTCCTCGTAGGAGACCGACTTGAGGCCGCCCGGGTAGCCCGAGTGGCGGTAGGCCATCTTCTTCTGGAGCTTCTGACCCGTCAGGGCCACCTTGTCGGCGTTGACGACGATGACGAAGTCACCGGTGTCGACGTGAGGAGCGAACGAAGCCTTGTGCTTGCCGCGGAGGAGGACGGCGGCGTGCGAGGCGAGGCGGCCGAGGACGACGTCGGTTGCGTCGATGACCAGCCACTCGCGCTGGATCTCGCCAGCCTTGGGGGTGAAAGTGCGCGTCACAGTAGTGCTGCTTTCTTGAATCGAACGGAGGAGTTCGTGAATCCCGCTCCGGGGTGGTTGGTCCGAAATCGGACGAACACGCCAGTGGAGGGCTCACGTTCGTAGCGGCACGCCTGCGTGGCACGCGCACCAAAGAGACAGCGTACGCTATCTGTCGACGTTATCAAAGCCGCGCCTGTCCCCCCGGGCCGTCCTCGATCTCTCATGCACCCCGATCGGAGACCCCGGATGCCCCTGTTCGAACTGCGGCGCTCTCGCCTCGGTCGCATCCGCGTCTTCACCCGGGCGCAGCTGCCGTTCGTGGCCGGCACGTTCGTCGTGATCGTCGCGCTCGCCTTCGGAGCACCAGAGTCACTCTCGTCGCCGTTCATGTGCGCCGCGGTCGTGATCGTCATCCTCGCGTCGATGGCCGGCGCCCTCCTCCCGTGGGAGCGGTTCTCGCCCTCCTGGCTGGTCACCCTCGCCGTGACGGACATCGTCGCCGTCGCGCTCGTGCGCACCGAGGTGGTGTGGCTCCTGCCCGGTGTCAGCATGCTGGCGATCTTCCCCATCCTCTGGATCGCCTACGGCTTCCCGCCCATCGCCTTCACCGCCGCCGTGGGCGGGGCGGCGCTCATGACCTCGCTCCCCTTCTTCGTCCGCGGCAGCTGGCCGGTCACGCCGCTCGAGTGGGCGAACGTCTTCACCCTCCCGGGCCTCATCCTCGCCGTCGCCGTCGTCGTCAACATCGCCGCCCAGCATCTGCGGCGCAGCGGCCGCCGCCTGCGCGCATCCCACGAGGAACGGGAGCGCGCGCTCGCCCGGGCCCGCGACAACGAACTCGTCCTGCGCACGGTGCTCGACACCGTCCGCAGCGGTGTCGCCCTCTACGACGACGCGGGGCGGCTCATGCTCGCGAACCGCACCGCCGAGGACCTCTCCCGAGCGATGGGGTTCTCGCTGAGCGAGGCTCCCTACGCGGGTGACGCCGTGCTGGCGGCGGACCGCACGACGCCGGTACCCCATCACCAGCAGCTCATCCCCCGTGCCCTGCGCGGCGACAAGCTCAGCGACGCCGTCGAGTGGGTCGGTCCGCCGGCGGCGCAACGGGCCATCCTCGCCGACGCCGACCGCGTGCGCCGCGCCGACGGGACTCTCCTGGGCACGT
The DNA here is from genome assembly GCF_040544895.1 of Microbacterium sp. 1262. Lineage (NCBI taxonomy): Bacteria > Bacillati > Actinomycetota > Actinomycetes > Micrococcales > Microbacteriaceae > Microbacterium > Microbacterium sp. 1262. Next base: position 13,264 of record NZ_JBEPKU010000001.1, on the reverse strand, counting down.
TGGTGGTCGCCCACGACGTGACCGAGATGGCCGATGCCGCGCAGCTGCGACACGACTTCCTCCGCACGGTGTCGCACGAGCTGCGGACGCCGCTGACGAGCGTGACCGGCTACCTCGATCTTCTGACCGACCACGTCCGGCCCGACGACGCCGCAGCGACGCGCTACCTCTCGCTGGTCGAGCGCAATGTGCTGGTGCTCACCGATCGCATCAACGAACTGCTCGCCGCCGCGTCGACCGACACCGAGGTCTCGCCGCGTCCGGTGACGCTCAGCGACCTGATCGCCTCGGCCGTGCGCGCCGTCTCGCCGCGCGCCGAGCGTCGCGGCAGCTCGATCCAGCAGATCGGTGCGACGCACGACCGGGTCGTGCTCGACCCGGTGCGCATCCGCCAGTCGCTCGAGGAGCTGCTGATCAACGCCGTGAAGTTCAGCCCGCCCTCGTCCGCGGTCGTCATCGGCCAGCGCGTCGACGAGTCGGGTGTGCACATCGTCGTCAGCGACAACGGCCCCGGGCTCACCTCGATCGAGCGGACGCGCGTGTTCGATCCGTTCTACCGGACCCCCTATGCCCGGGAGAACGCGATCCAGGGCTTCGGCATCGGCCTCTCGGTCGTCCGCAACGCCGTCGTCGCGCACGGCGGCCGTGTTCGCGTGGGCGCTTCGGCATCGGGCGGCACGGCGATGGCGATCGTGCTGCCCGGTGCGGCGCACGACGATCGTGCACTCGACCACCCCGTGTCAAGCGCGGGCGGCACATTCGTCACGACGGAAGAATGACCTCGACGCTGAGATTCTCGACAACTCGGCCCGTTCGAGGTGACGACGACGATGAGCGCTTCCCCCTATGACCACGCCCGCGCGACGGGTGCCGTCCTCGCGGGCACGGCCACCGACTGGGCCGCGCAGGTGACGTCGGTCGCGATCGTCGAGCTCGACGACGCCGGCGTGGTGCGGTCATGGAACCCCGGGGCCGAGCGTCTGAAGCGCTACCCCGCGGATGAGGTCATCGGCACGTCGTTCTCGCGCTTCTACCGCCGCGAGGACCGCGAGCGCGGTCGGCCGGCGCGACTGCTCGCCGCCGCACGCACCGACGGGTCGGTCGAGGACACCGGCTGGCGGGTGCGCGGCGACGGCACGCTGTTCTGGGCGCACGTGCTGATCACCGCGGTCCGCGACGACGACGGGGAACCCGCGGGCTTCGTCAAGATCGTGCGCGACCTGAGCGAGGCCAAGCGACTGGACGACGAGAAGGACGGCTTCCTGCGGGCCTTCGCCCACGACCTTCTCTCGCCGATCACCGCTCTGCGCGGCTACGTCGACCTGCTCGAGGACGAGATCCCGGAGGCGCAGTCGGGTCTGCTGCAACACGTCTCACGCGTGACCGACCACATCATCGCCATGGCCGCAGAGCTCTCGGCGCATGTGCGGGGAACCGACGGTGATGAGAGCGAGGAGACCGACCTGCTGACCCTCGCCCGTGAGGCGGCGGAACTCGTGCTGCCGGGCGACGTCAACGAGCGCGTGGATGTCCGCGGCGCCGGCCGCGCCCACGTCTCGACCGATCGCGCGCTCTTGCGACGCGCTCTCGCGAACGTCATCGACAACGCTGCCAAGTACAGCGAGGACACCATCGTCGTGTCGGTGTCGGAGGAGCCGGATGCCGCCGTGGTGACGGTCGCCGACAGCGGCCGGGGCATCGACTCCGACGACCTCGCCTCGATCTTCGAGCCCTATCACCGCGGCCGCCTCTCCGATCCGGGCGACGGCGGCACGGGCGTCGGCCTCGCGAGCGTCCGCGACATCGCGCGACGACTCGGCGGAGAGGCATCCATCGAGAGCATCAGGGGAACCGGGACGACCGTCACCCTGCGCCTGCCGCCCTCACAGTGACGGCAGCGTGATGACCGTCTCCAGGACGACGTCGTCGCCGTCCTGGTACACGCGTCGCCCGACGGTCCCGAGACCGCGTCCGGAAACGGGCCCTAGCCGCCCGGGCGACGACACCCGCAGCAGCAGCGAACCCGATCCGGTGACCCGCGCCACGACCCGGGCACGCCGCGCCCCGGAGTGCTTGACGGCGTTGACGAGCGCCTCGGTGACGACGGAGACGACGCGCTCGGCCGCGTCGGGGTCGCTCAACCGCAGCCGGACCGCGTCGTCGATGCGCTGCGTGACCGCGACGGCGGGCGCCCACGCCTCGATCAGCCGATCCAGCGACTCGCTCGCCGGCATCCGCTCGGGGTCACCGGACTCGAGGATCTCCTCGAACGCGGCCTCGGTACGGCACCGGAAGTCGTCCACCTCGTCGGGGGTCGGAGCGCGCTCGTCGACGCGGGCCGCGAAGACGACGCAGGCGCCCTGCGCGCGCCCGTGCAGCACGTCGATGGCGCGCCGCGGGCCCGCGCTCCCATCGATCTCGGCGGCCTCGCGTGCGACCTCGGCGAGCCCGGCCGCCGCCCGGCGCTCATCGGTACGGGCCCGCGACAGCGCGTCGCGGCAGAGGCCGACCAGCACCGCGACGACGGGGACGGCGAGCACGGGGACGAGGCCGAGCACACCGATGCGCGGGAGGAAGAGGTAGGTGACGACGCTCATGGCGCACCCGGCGGCGATCCACACCAGCAGGAAGACGACCGGACGCGGCGGCCGGGCCCACCGGCGCACCGCACCGCCGGCGATGACATCGACGACGACTCCGCCCGCGATGCCGGCGAGGCCCACGCCGACGCCGCCGGCGGCGACGGCGTAGGGGAAGCACGCCAGCGCGTAGAGCGGCGCGACGCTGAACCACGGCGGCGCGACCAGCCGCATCGACAGGCCCGCGCCTCTGTCGTGCGACGCGAGGGCGGCGTCGCTGATCTCGTCGTCGCGCTCGTCGTCGCGCTCGTCGTGCTCGCGCAACAGGCGGTCGATGCGGTGGCTGAGCCCGCGGACATCCTCCGAGAAGGTGCGGACGACGTCGAAATCGATCGGTCCGGCGAGCATGCGCTCGCGTGAGCGGCGCAGGGCCGCGATGCCCACCACGAGCGCGGCGCGGGCCTCGGCCGCGACATGCTGCCGGTGCGCCTCCGCGCGCTCGACCCGCACGAGCGCCGCGCGCAACCGCTCGGCGGCTGCCCGTGCGGCGGCGTGACGCGACGTGATGACGGCGACGATGGACAGCAGCGCGAGCGCGGTGACGAGGTTGGTCGCGATCCGCGACGACGCCGGCCCGCTCGGGACGATGCCGAACAGGGCGGAGCTGATGGCGTCGTTGACGGCGGGACGGATCGTCGCGACGACGACGAGCGACGCGAGCACGACGACACCGCGCGCGGGACGCGACGCGAGCCGCCGTTCGGCCGCGGCGACCGGGACGACCATCGCCGCGAGCACCGACCAGCCCAGGACGGCCACCGTGGCACCGCGCAGATACGCCTCGATTCCGGCGCCGCCGACGGACGGCACCGAGAACACGCCGGCCACCAGCAGCGACACCGCCGCGCTCCACCGCGTGTAGAAGGCGCCTCCGGAGACTGCGTTCCACCAGGTCGTCATGCCGGCTCCGCGCTCTCCGGCGTTCTCAGCCCGCGAACGCCCCGACGAGGGCGAGGCCCACGCCCGAGAGGTTGAACACGACGTGTGCGACGACGCCGGTCCAGATGCGCCCGGTCAGGAGGACGAGGCCGGCGCACACGACCCCGACCAGCGCGATCGAGAGGACGCCGTCGACACCGAGGGCCCCGCCGACGAGATGACTCACGAGGAAGACGGCCGTCGACACCAGCAGTGCCGCCACGCCGGCCGTGGCCGGCCCCGCGGCCCGGCGCAGCAGCGTGTAGACCGCGACGAGCACGACCCCGCGGAAGAAGAACTCCTCGAGGACCGGGGCGACCAGCCCCGCGGCGGCGGCATCCGTCAGCCACCAGCTCGCGGGAAGCCGCCCGTCGACGAGCAGGAGCCCGGGGAAGCGGGCCTGCCCCTCGACCCCCTGCTGGATGAGCCCCTGCACCAGACGGAGCACGATGCCGAAGCCGAGCCCGATGAGGAGGTCGGCGGCTCGGAACCGGAGGAGACCCGCGGGTCGCGAGACGCGAAGCGCGAGGACGACGGGGATCAGCATCCCGAGCCAGAGCGCCGCCGTCGCGGCGACGCCCGACCACGACGCCGCGGGCTGGAGCCACAGCACGAGATACCCCAGCAGGATTCCCGCGCCCAGGCTCACGAGCGCCCAGGCGAGCATCATCTCGCGCCACCGGCGCACGCTCGATCCGCCCTGGCGCCAGTCGACGCGACGGTGACGTGGGCGCCGCGACGTCGTCGCGACCGGCTCGCTAGGGTGGGTGTGCACGCGCCCACGTTAGCGGAGGTCCCATGATCGAGATCGCGACCATCTGCACGGGGAACATCTGCCGTTCACCCCTGGCGGCTCTGATGCTCCAGACCCGTCTGGCCGGCCGGGGCGTGCGCGTCACGAGCGCCGGGACGCGAGGCCTGGCCGATCACGGGATGACGCCCGAGGCGCAGCGCCTGGCGCTGGCGCGCGGAATCTCGGCCTCGGATGCCGAGGCGCACCGGGCTCGTTTCCTGACCGAGCAGCACCTCGTCTCGGCCGACCTCGTCCTGGCGATGGCCCGCGAGCACCGGCGCGCCGTGGCGGAGCTCGTCCCCGCGCGGACACGCGTGGCGTTCACCGTGCGCGAGTTCGCGCGCCTGGCCTCGTCGCTGTCGGACGCCGCGCTGCAGGGGGCCGTCGCGACGGCGGCCGACCAGGATGCCGCGGGCAGACTGCGGGCGGCGGTCGCAGCGGTCGCGGGCCAGCGCGGCCTCGTCCTCCCGCCCGCCGATCCGACGGAGGATGACGTCGTCGACCCCTACCGCCGGTCGTGGTCGACATATGAGGCGTCGGCGGCGCAGCTCGATCCCGCGATCGACCAGGTGGTGCGCGTCGTGGCGGTCGCGACGACCTCCTGATCCGAGGTGCGCGATCCGACCCCGGCCGGAAACATGGCTGTGGCAGACTGATCCGAGTTTCCGCCGATGCCCTCGTGGCGCGCACCGAAGGGCAGCATGGAGCTCTCCGACTACATTCGCATCCTCCGCAAGAACTGGATCGTGATCCTCGTGGTCACCCTCGTCGGTGTGGGCGCCGCGGCCGCGTACTCGCTGACGCGCACGCCCACCTACGAATCGTCCAGCACGGTCTTCGTCTCGACGCAGACCTCCGGCAGCGTCGCCGAGCTGCAGCAGGGGTCGACGTTCGCGCAGGCGCGGATCAACACGTACGTCGGCCTCGTCTCGACGCCGATCGTGATGAACCCGGTGATCGCCGAGCTCGGCCTCGGGACGACGGCGGGCCAGCTCGCCGAGAAGGTCAACGCGAGCGCTGCCCTGAACACGACGCTCATCACGATCACCGTGGTCGACACCGATCCGGTCGCGGCGGCGGACATCGCCAACGCCCTGGCTGCGAGCCTGTCGGCGGCGGTCCCCGCGATCGAGCCCGCGAGCGAGTCGGGCGCGAGCCCCATTCAGCTGTCGCGCGTCCGCGACGCCCAGCCGGCCCTCAGCCCGTCGAGCCCGAACGTTCCCCTCAACCTCGCGCTCGGCCTCCTCGTCGGCCTGGCGCTCGGCATCGGGATCGCGGTCCTGCGCACCGTGCTCGACACCCGCATCCGCAGCTCGCGCGATGTGGAGCAGGTCACCGAGTCGCCCCTCATCGGCGCCATCGCCTTCGACCCGAAGGCGAAGGACCGGCCGCTCATCGTGCACGCCGATCCGTTGAGCCCCCGCGCGGAATCGTTCCGCGCGCTGCGCACCAACCTGCAGTTCCTCGACATGGGTGGCCGCTCCAGCTTCGTCGTCACGAGCTCGGTGCCGAGCGAAGGCAAGTCGACCACGACCATCAACCTCGCGATCGCCCTCGCCGACGCCGGCAAGAAGGTCGCCCTGCTCGACACCGACCTGCGCAAGCCGAAGGTCGACGAGTATCTCGGCCTCGAGGGCGGAGCGGGCCTCACCGATGTGCTGATCGGCCGAGCACGCCTGGGCGACGTCATGCTGCCCTGGGGCGGTCGCAGCCTGTATGTGCTGCCGTCGGGCAAGATCCCGCCGAACCCGAGCGAGCTGCTCGCATCGCCCCAGATGCGTCAGCTGCTCGAGGTCCTGGAGCGCGACTTCGACGTGGTGCTGTGCGACGCCCCGCCGCTCCTGCCCGTGACGGACGCGGCCATCCTCGCCCGTGCGACCAGCGGAGCGATCGTCGGTGTCGCGGCGGGCCGGACGACCCGCCACCAGCTCACCGGCGCCATCGACGCTCTTCAGACCGTCGACGCCAAGGTCGCCGGCGTGGTGCTGACGATGGTGCCCACCCGCGGGCCCGACGCGTACTACGGCGGTTACGGCTACGGCTACGGCTACACGCAGGAGGAGAACGCGGCCCGCGAGGCTCGCCGCGGCAAAGCCGCTGCCCCGGCGAAGCAGCCGCGTGGTCGTCGGGGACGCCGCGCCGAGCCGGTCGAGACCGGTCCGGCTCCGACGCTCGATGACCTCGGCTTCCGCGCTCGCTCCTCCGACGAGTCCCGCCGCTCCGGTCCTTCTGCGAGCTGATGGCGCATGGCGCGACGTGACCTGACCGCACCGCCCATCGCCCGCGCGTTGTCGGTGGCCGGCGTCGGCGCGCTCGCGCTCGTCGTGGTCGCGCTCACGGCGCTGGCGCTGCAGCACGACCGCAGTCCGCAGCCGTCGGGCGCGCCGACCGCGGGCCCCGTGCCGACCTTCTCGTTCCGGGGGCCGGGGCCGGACGCGAGCGCTTCACCGTCGTCGAGCGCGACCCCCGCCACGGGCGGTGCCGAGGAGCGCTTCCTCGCTCGCTCAGCCGAGGGCATGCTGTGGCGCGCGACGGCGGGAGCCTGCGGCGCCGGCGAACCGGTCGTCGAGCGATCAGACGACGGCGGCACCACCTGGGTCGACGTCACCCCGCGTTCCCGCGGCATCGCTCAGGTCCGCGCGCTGTCGGGTCTGTCCGGCACCGAGGCCGAGCTGATCGCCGATGCGGCGGACTGCTCTCCCCAGCTGCTGCGGACGTACACGCAGGGCCGGTTCTGGGACCCGTACCCCGATCTCCTGGCGCGAGCGACCTATCCCTCGGGCTCCGCACCCACGGTGCTGGCGTCGCCCTCGGGCGAGGTCGCGCTCCCCTGCGCCACCCCCGCCAGCGTGCGAGTGGGGGCGCAGCAGACCGCGCTGGTATGCGACGGGGTCGCCCACACCCGCGTCGGCAGCGGTGCGTTCGCTCCTCTGCCGCTCGCGGATGTCGTCGCTCTCGATGTCCTGGGCCGCGCGACCGCGCTCGTGAGCGCCGGGACGGATGCCTGCGCGGGAACCTTGGCCCTGACGTGGGTCGACGCGGCGGGAACAGCCTCGGCCCCCGAATGCATCCCCGACAGCGATCCGGCCGCGCCGGCGGCGATCGCCGCTTTCGACGACGAGGTCATCGTGTGGTCGGGCGACGCCGTGACGACCATCGCCCGCTAGCGCCGACCGGGCCCGGAGGCGGGGAACGGACGATCCCCCCGGCCTTCCGTTCCCCGTCTCCCGAGCTCCCGTCCCCATCCTGCTCGCGAACCGGACGCCCACACCGCCCCCGGGGAGGATTTCACCCGAGGCTTCACCCGCGGATTAACCCCCTCAGCGCAGGCGCCCGTCACCCGGGCGCGTGACGCGCAGGCGGCGCGCACCGTAGCCGTCGAGCTCCATCGAGACCGTGGCCCCCTCGAGCGCCCAGCTCTCGCCCGAGGCGAGGCAGACGAGCTCGGTGCCGTCGGGCTCCTCGCCGAGGTCGATCTCGAAGGCGACCGGCTCCCCCGCGAAGTTGTGCACGGCGACGAATCGGCTCTCGCTCGTGCGGGCGCCATGCGCGAGTACAGACGGCGCGGTGGCGGGTACGAGCTCGAGGTCGCCCCAGCCGATCTCCGGGGACTGCCGGTAGCTCCGCGCGAGCCCGCGGACGAACGCGAACAGCGAGTCGGGGGCCATGAGCTGCGCCTCGACGTTCACGTGCTGGGGCCCATACGGCCCCTCGGGCGACGGCAGCGGATGCGCGCTCGCGGCGGCGGTGGAGAATCCGCCGTCGGGACGCCACTGCATCGGCACGCGGACGGCGTCTCGCTCGTCGATGTCGAGGTTCTCACCCATCCCGATCTCCTCGCCGTACAGCAGCACCGGTGTTCCGGGGAGCGAGAAGAGCAGGCTGTAGACGAGTCGAATGCGGCGCGGATCGCCGCCCAGCATCGGAGGGAGGCGTCGCCGAATGCCGCGCCCGAAGACCTGCATCGACTCCTCGGGGGCGAAGGCGGCGAAGACCTCTTCGCGCTCGGCGTCCGACAGCTGATCGAGGGTGAGCTCATCGTGGTTGCGGACGAAGTTCGCCCACTGCGAGATCGTCGAGATGTCGGGCCGGCTCTCGAGCGCGGAGCGCAGCGGCTGCGGGTCTTCTCGCGCGAGCGAGAGATACAGCGCCTGGTTGCTGGCGAAGTCGAACTGCATGTGCAGCTCGCCGTCGCCGTCGGCCCCGAAGTACGCGGCCTGCTCATCGTGCGGGACGTTGACCTCGCCCACGAGCATCGCCGCGCTCGAGCGCCGCTGGGCGAAGCGCCGCAGCGCGCGCAGGACATCGTGATCACGCTGCGGCTCGCGGCGCTCGGGCGCGGAGACGAACGAGGGCACCGCGTCCACCCGGAAGCCGGAGACTCCCAGCTGCAGCCAGAAGCCCATGACCTTCGCCAGTTCGCGCTGGACGGCCGGGTTCTCGGCGTTCAGATCGGGCTGGTGCGAATAGAAGCTGTGGAGGTAGTACTGCCCGGTCTTCTCGTCCCACTCCCAGACGCCGTCCTCCTCGCCGGGAAACTGCGTCTCACGGGGGTCGTCGGGGATCTCGTCCCGCCACACGTAGAAGTCGCGGTAGGGCGAGTCGCGGCTCTCGCGCGCCGAGAGGAACCAGGGATGCCGGTCGGAGGTGTGGTTCATGACGAGATCGACGATGACCCGGATACCGCGGTCCTCAGCGGTACGGATGAGCTCGACGAAGTCGCCGTGGGACCCCACCCGAGGATCGACCCCGTAGTAGTCCGACACGTCGTAGCCGTTGTCGCGTCCGGGCGTCGGGTAGAAGGGCATGAGCCACAGGCAGGTGACACCGAGGTCGGCGAGGTAGGGCAGCCGCCGAGCGAGGCCCTGCAGATCGCCGTCGCCGTCGCCGTCGTCATCGAGGTACTTCTCGACGTCCACGCAGTACAGCACCGCGTTCTTCCACCAGAGGTCGCTCGTGTCGGAGATCCTCATCGTGCACCTCCGGGGAGGTCGGTTCTCGCGCCGAGCCGTTCGCGCAGCGCGTTCAGGAGCGCCCCCGCCCGCTCGCCGAGGAAGGCGCGTTGGTCCTGGGAGATCTCGTGGATGTAGAGCCGGTCGAAACCGGTGGAGACGAGGCCGGCGAGACGGTCCGCCAGCTCGGCGATGCCGCTCGGCGAGTCGACGCCGATGATGACGTGCTCGGCGAGTTCGGCGTCTGTGGGGTCGCCCGCGCGGGCCGCGAAGTCCTCAGGCTGAGCGATGTCCCACGCCTCCGGGGGCGTCACGACGCCGTGGAGCCACTGGTCGCGCACGAGCGCGGCGGCTTCGTCCGACGATTCGGCGAGGGCGATGTGGACCTGCAGGCACGTGGGACCGAGGCCGCCGGCATCCAGGTAGGCGCTGACGATCTCGGCGACCTGCTCGCGGCTCGTCCCGACCGTGACGAGCCCATCGGCCCACCCGGCGGCCCAGCGCGCCGTCTCCTGCGAGGCCGCGGTGGCCATGAGCGTCGCCGGTCCGGTGGGCAGGCTCCACAGCCGGGCCTCATGCACGCGGACGCGGCCGTCGTGATCGACCTTCTCACCCGCGAGCAGCCCCCGCATGACGTCGACGCACTCCCCCAGGCGTGCCGTGCGCTCGTCCTTGGATGGCCAGGGCGCCCCCGTGACGTGCTCGTTGAGCAGCTCACCGCTGCCGAGCGCCGCGAAGTACCGGCCGGGGAACATCTCGGCGAGGGTGGCGATCGCCTGTGCGCTGACGACGGGGTGATACAGCTGCCCGGGAGTCGACACGGACCCGATGGGGAACCGCGTCGACGCGAGCGCTGCGCCCAGCCAAGCGATCGTGTTCCCGGAATGCCCCTGACGCGGCGTCCACGGGGCGAGATGGTCAGCGCTGAACGCCCCGTCGAAGCCGACGCGTTCGGCTTCGATGACGGCTTCCAGGAGCGCGCTGGGCGCGAGCTGTTCGTGCGAAGCGTGATATCCGATGAAGGCCATGCCCCAGTCTTTCGGTCCCGCGCACCCGACGACGTCGGGTTGCTCGATGCCGCCGGGTGCGGTACAGGCCGGCGCTCAGGCGGGCCCTCCCGTCTCGTGGACGCGTGTGAGCGCTTCGCGCAGCCCGGCCAGCCCACCGCGATCGAGGACGCAACGCCGGAGGTGCCCGAGGATCCACGCGCGGACCGGGGCCGCACCGGGGTCGTAGCGGCGGGCGTCGCGCCAGACATTCAGGAACGCTTCCCGCACCACCTCTTCGGCGGCCGCTCGGTTCGCGGTCAGCCGCAGCGCGAGCCCGAAGGCGGCGGCTGACGTCGCGTCGTACAGGTCGGCGAGCGCTCCCCGGTCGCCGGCGGCGACGGCGGTGAGAAGCGCGCCGAGCTCGGCGTCGGTGCCAGGACGCGCGGGCTCGTCCGCGGCCGTGTCCGGCGCGAGCAGGTCTGTCATGAGGGAATCGTCCGACACCGCGGACCGGGCAGGAAGCGCTTGAGTCCCGAGGCCGCCCGTGGTAGGCCGATCCAGTCATATGAATGGATCCGCGGCGCCGCACGCACAGCAGAGCGCCCCGGGTCGCGGGGACCCGGGGCGCTCGCGTGAGGGAGCGTCTTACTTGAAGGCGTCCTTGACGTTCTCGCCGGCCTTCTTGACGTTGGCAGCGGTCTGGTCCTTGTGACCTTCGGCTTCGAGACGCTCGTTGTCGGTCGCCTTGCCGGTGGCCTCCTTGGCCTTGCCGGCGACGTCCTGAGCTGCGTTCTTGATCTTGTCGTCGAGTCCCATATCGGCCCCTTCCGTCGATCTGCGTCCGGGTCTGATCCCCGGATGCCGGGACGGTTCATCCCGGTCATCAAACGTTAGGTCGACCGGTTCCGCCCGCGCACCCGCTCGCGTTCACGGCGCGAATGCGATATGAACGCCGTCAGTTCTGCATGTTGATCTGCTGGCCGGTCACCAGCGGGTAGTGCACGAGAGCATCGGCGTCGAGGTCTTCCCGGTGCATGTCGACACGCGTGAAGGCGGCCTTGACGAACCGCGAGGACGACGAGAGGTCGCCGGGGAGCCCGATCGCCCCCTGCCGCGGCTGTAGCGATCCAGCGGCAGCTCCGGCGAGACGCGAAGACCCTCCCGAACGCTCTCGACCGTGATCGAACGCGAGCGGTCGGCGATGATCCAGTGCAGCGGTGACGCCGGGAAGGCGTCGCTGAACGAGACGTCGATGATCGTGACGCCAGCCAGGGCGGCCTCGACCTCGTCGACGGTCTCGAATCGTCCGAGCACCCAGGGGATGAACTCGCGATCGTCGCGATGCCGATGATCGCGTGATGCGTCTCGAGCGGGTCGACCCGGCGGAACCGGAAAGGGAAGTTCCGCGGGGTCACGACCACCTCCTCGTGATACGAGAACTCGAGGTCGAGATTCCGGCCGAAGTAGTGATCGCGGGTGGTGTAACTGACTCCTGTGCACACGGTGCCGCCTCCTGTCGTGACGGGCCGCCCCTCGGCCCTGGCCCAGCCCTATCCCGATCCGCGCGACGCTCGCTAGGGCACTTGACACCGGCATCGCCGCTCGGTGCAGTCATGGCCCACCGCTCTTGTGAGCGCTCACCTCGATGAAACGGATCACCGAGGCGACCTATGGCACAGAACCCCTGTCGTTGCGCATTCGTGACCCGAGACGCTCTTGACAGCACCCGTGTTGTGAGCGCTAACATTCGAGCGTCCCCGAGAGGTGACACGCATCAGAGATCCGGCGACGCCGCCGGACGAAACGAGGAGGTTTCCGATGTCCCAGGTGAAGTCCGTCGTCACCGCGATCGCCATGCTCGGCGTCGTTGCGCTCAGCGCCACGGCGTGCGCGAGCTCCAGCTCCCCCGGTGCGTCCGGCGGCGACGACGTCATCACGGTCGGGTTCGCCCAGACCGGCTCCGAGAGCGGATGGCGCAGCGCCAACACCGAGTCGGTCAAGGAGGCGTTCTCGGCTGAGAACGGCTTCGACCTGATCTTCAACGCCGCCGACAACAAGCCCGAAGCGCAGATCGCCGCGGTGCGCAGCTTCATCAACCAGGGCGTCGACGCGATCGTCCTGGCCCCCATCGTCAGCGACGGCTGGGACGACGTGCTGAAGGAGGCGAAGGATGCCGGCATCCCCGTCATCCTCGAAGACCGCACGGTCTCGGCATCCGAGGACCTCTACGCCAGCTGGATCGGGCTCGACTTCGAGCAGGAGGGCAAGACCGCCGGCGAGTGGGTCGCCGAGAACTTCGGCTCGAAGCCGACCAACATGGTGATCCTCGAGGGGACGACCGGATCGTCCGCCGCCACCGACCGGCAGACCGGCTTCGACGCCGCCGTGGCCGGCACCGACATCACGGTGCTGGACTCGCAGACCGGCAACTTCACCCGCGCCGAGGGCAAGACCGTGATGGAGGGCTTCCTGCAGAAGTTCGGCTCCGAGATCAACGTGCTCTTCGCTCACAACGACGACATGGGTCTCGGTGCCCTCGACGCCATCAAGGCGGCCGGCATGAAGCCGGGCACCGACATCCAGATCGTGACGATCGATGCGGTCAAGGACGGCATGACCGCTCTCGCGAACGGCGAGTTCAACTTCATCGTCGAGTGCAACCCGCTGCTCGGCGAGAAGACGGCCGAGGTCGTGAAGTCCGTCGTCGCGGGCGAGTCGGTCGACAAGACCTACATCGTCGAGGACCAGAGCTTCACGCAGGAGCAGGCGAAGGAAGTCCTGGACAGCCGACCCTACTGATCCGACACCCGGGTGGGGGGGGGGGGGGGGGGGGGGCCCCCCCCCCCCCCCCCCCCCCCGGGGGGGCCCCCCCCCCCCCCCCCCCCCCCCCCGCCCCCCCCCGCGGGCCCCCCCCCCCCCCCCCCCCCCCCCCCCCGGGGGGGGGGGCGGAGCAACCCGCTGTAGGGCCCACGG